>NZ_JAIUZY010000039.1 GCF_020171625.1 Salipiger bermudensis | reverse complement strand
CGAGCGTTTCTACAATCCGAGACGACGCCACTCAAAATTGGGCTATCTCAGCCCTATGGCGTTCGAGGACCGCGCTGTGCAAACCTAACTCTGTGTCCACGGAACCAGCAGCAGGCCATGTATCACTCCTCGATGAAGGAGAAGATGGCGGGGCTCGAGGATCGCAAGCGGAGCCTCGCAATCCAGATTGCGGAGGCGCCAGAGCCGGCCGTCCTGCGGATGCACCCGAGCCTTGGCGATCTCTACCGCCAGAAGATCGGCGATCTGGTCAGTGCCCTCTCAGACCCCGAAGTTCGGGTCCAGGCCGCCGAGGCGATGCGCAGTCTGATCTCCGAGATCCGGATGATGCCGTCAGCGGACGCGCCCAATGGGCACCAGATCGAGCTCAGCGGTGACCTGGCGGGCATTCTGGCCTTGGGAGATGCGGATACGACAAAGCCCCCGCGAGGAGCGAGGGCTTTGTGTTATAGTCTGGTTGCGGGAGTAGGATTTGAACCTACGACCTTCAGGTTATGAGCCTGACGAGCTACCGGGCTGCTCCATCCCGCGGCGATTTAGCCCTGATTTGGTTAGGTGATCAGGGTGGGATC
>NZ_JAIUZY010000038.1 GCF_020171625.1 Salipiger bermudensis | reverse complement strand
GGCATTGTTGCAGAAAGGCAGCCTGAGACGTGAGGTCCCCTTTCCCCTTCAGGTTCATGCCACGCGAACGATCTCTGCGGTGCCGAGGGCATTGAAGCGATTCATGAGTGCGACACGGATGTGGATTTCGGCGGTCTGGCGGTCTGGGTCTCTTGCAGCGATGCGCTCGCCGAAGGACTTGAGGCAGCGCATCTTGGCTTCGGCGCGACTGCGGGCGTGGTATCCTGCCCACCGCTTCCAGAATGCCCTGCCGTAGTGGCGCGTGGCGCGCAGGGTTTCGTTGCGTGCCTTGGCAGCCGGGCAATTCTCTTTCCACGGTCGGCCGTTCTTCCGGATCGGGATGATCGCCGTGCCTCCGCGTGCGATGATGGCGCTGTGGCAGCGGCGGGTATCGTAGGCGCCGTCCGCGGTCACTGTGCCGATGTCTTCGTCTTCGGGGATCTGGCCCAGAAGGTCCGGCAGGACAGGGCTGTCGCCTTCTCGGCTGGGGGTAAACTCGACAGCACGGATGTCGGATGTGGCTGTGTCCATGGCCAGATGGACCTTACGCCATTGGCGCCGTCCCTGAACACCATGCTTGCGGGCCTGCCACTCGCCATCGCCGAGGAACTTGATGCCGGTGCTGTCCACCAGCAGGTTCAGCGGCCCGTCGGCACGGCGATACGGGATCTGCACCTTCAGGGTCTTCTGGCGGCGGCATAGCGTCGAATAGTCCGGAACCGGCCAATCAAGCCCTGCGAGCCGCAGGAGGCTCGCGACCATTCCGGCTGTCTGCCTGAGAGGCAGCTTGAACAGCACCTTGATCGACAGGCAGAACTGGATCGCCGCGTTCGAGAAGACCGGCGGGTGCCCCGGACGGCCCTCATGCGGCGCGTGCCAAGCCATCGCCTTGTCCAGCCAGATCAGCAGCGCCCCGCGCTTGCGCAGCGCAGAGTTGTAGTCAGACCAGTTGGTGGTGCGGTAGCGGGCGGGCTCGGGCTTGCTCATGCCGCCCGTCTAACTGCATGGATTCGTAATGTGAATCCTTCATGGCGAGAGTTCTGCAACAACGCC
>NZ_JAIUZY010000037.1 GCF_020171625.1 Salipiger bermudensis | reverse complement strand
CCGTGTCGCACTCATGAATCGCTTCAATGCCCTCGGCACCGCAGAGATCGTTCGCGTGGCATGAACCTGAAGGGGAAAGGGGACCTCACGTCTCAGGCTGCCTTTCTGCAACAATGCCCCTCGAATAGAGTATTTTTCAAGATCATCAATATGTAAGCTTAATTTGAAAGCGCGGTATATCTGTTCTGAATGTGTGTTTGCGTCGAATTGGTCGAGGGTGAGGCAGCTGGCGGGCCTATGGTTGAGAAACCGATCTTATCGCGACATAGTCTGGCATTCCGTCTTTTAAGTGAATTTCTCCGTTGATTCGATATCGCTCTCCTGGGTGTAGCTCCTGCTCGATCCAGTATTTGCTCCACTCAATTGGGGTGACATATCTATAGCCTGCAGGGCGAAAATGTAGGGCGCTGTCAATTTCTAATACTTTGCCCGGAATCCCGGATTCGATGGCATCTCTTGCCATCCTCTCAATTTCACTCGGCTTTGAGATGGCTTCGGCACTCGAATGTCGAAGAATATGTGAATCAGTGCGGCGTAATATGACTCTCGCCGAACTCCCGTCCATAATCGTCGTCTTCTTGTCAACGGTAATCAGTTCGATTTTGTTTACCCTTTCAAACTCTACAATCTCCGCCCCCGTTTTCGCGAGCGAAGTAACTTTCTGCGATTCTGGTGACATTTCGGCGATTATCGCATTTGCGATCAAGTACACGGCGACAGTGTGAATAGCCCCGTGTATCGTGGACGCCTTCTTTGCTAATTTTGAGGCAAGGATGCCATGATGAGCAGCACCAAGTTCAGCGACGATTTCAAGAGAGACGCCGTCGCGCAGATCACCGAGCGGGGCTACCCGGTCAGGGAAGTGTCGGAGCGTCTCGGGGTCAGCGCGTATTCGCTCTACGCTTGGAAGAAGAAGTTCGCGAAGGCGTCATCCGGTGACGCTGAGAAAGAGGCGGAAATCCGTCGGCTCAAGCGTGAGCTTCTGAGAGTGACGGAGGAGCGGGATATCCTAAAAAAGGCGACCGCGTATTTCGCCAGGGATGCAAAGTGAGATACGCGTTCGTGGCCGAGCATCGC
>NZ_JAIUZY010000036.1 GCF_020171625.1 Salipiger bermudensis | reverse complement strand
TGGCCTGCTGCCGGTTTCGTGGACACGAAGATAAGATCGTGACCAAGGAACTGGAGAGTGGAAATGAAGAGACGGAAGTTCAGCCGCGAGTTTAAGATTGAGGCGGTAAAGCTGGTGAGCGAGCGGGGCGTGTCGGTTTCTCAAGCTTGCCGGGATCTTGAGCTGGCAGAGAGTGTGCTGCGGCGTTGGATGCGTGAGGCGACGGTGGCGCCTGCGACTGCGTTCCCCGGCAACGGTCATCAACGCCCAGACCAGGCCGAGATCGCGGCCCTGAAGAAAGAGGTCGCCAAGCTCAAAGCGGAGCGTGACATCCTAAAAAAGGCCGCGGCCTACTTCGCGCGGGAAGCGACATGACATTCGCATTCGTTGCGAAGCATCGCCATATCTGGCCGGTCAGCTGGATGTGCGACGTGCTGGGCGTCTCCCGGTCTGGCTTCCATGCTTGGCTAAAGCGACCGATCAGCGCCCGTGCGAGCTACGACGCGAAGCTCGTCATGGAGATCGACAAGAGCTTCAAGGCCAGCGACCGCACCTATGGCGCTCGCCGGATCTGGCGTGACGTGCTCGAGGACGGGCTGTCCTGCGGGCTGCATCGGATCGAGCGCCTCATGCGACAGAACGCCATGAGGGCTCGACCGAAGCGGCGCGGAAAGCCGAAGGACGATGGCGAACGCTCGGTCATCGCCGACAACATTCTTGACCGGGACTTCCAGGCCGACCGGCCGAACCAGAAGTGGCTGGCTGACTTCACCTACATCTGGACCGCCGAGGGCTGGCTCTACGTCTCGGTCGTGCTCGACCTCTTCTCCCGGCGCGTCGTCGGCTGGTCGATGAAGGCGGACCGAGACACTTCGCTGGTCATGGACGCGCTGATGATGGCCGTCTGGCGCCGTGGGAAAGCCGACGCGCTGTTGCATCATTCCGATCAGGGATCGCAATATACCAGCGAGCAGTTCCAACGCCTTCTGCACGACAACGGCATCACCTGTTCAATGAGCCGGGCGGGCAATGTCTGGGACAACTCGGCGATGGAGAGCTTCTTCTCATCGCTGAAGACCGAGCGCACCGCCAGAAAGGTCTACCGCACCCGCAATGCAGCACGAGCGGATGTCTTCGACTACATCGAGCGTTTCTACAATCCGAGACGACGCCACTCAAAATTGGGCTATCTCAGCCCTATGGCGTTCGAGGACCGCGCTGTGCAAACCTAACTCTGTGTCCACGGAACCAGCAGCAGGCCA
>NZ_JAIUZY010000035.1 GCF_020171625.1 Salipiger bermudensis | reverse complement strand
GGGATCGCCCCAACGCCCGGCGGGGATGCGGTCGAGGATCGCGGCAGAGCGGTCGGGATCGTCGCGCAGGGCCTGGGTGTTGTTGGTCGCGATATAGCCCGGCGCGATGGCGTTGACGGTGATCTCGTGCGGCGCCCATTCGTTGGCGAGGATCTTGGTCACCCCCGCGACGCCGTGCTTGGCCGCCGTGTAGGCCGGCACGCGGATGCCGCCCTGGAACGACAGCAGCGAGGCGATGTTGATCGCCGAGCCCGGCATGTCCTGCGCCAGAAGCGCTTTGCCGAAGGCCTGGCAGGTGAAGAACAGCGCCTTGAGGTTCACGTCCATCACGTCGTCCCAGTCGGCCTCGGAATAGTCGACCGAGTCGGCGCGCCGGATGATCCCGGCGTTGTTCACGAGGATCGAGATCCCCGCCCCGTCGAACACGTCCCGCGCCGCCATCGGATCGGCAAAATCGAGCAGCAGGCTCTCGCCCGAGCCGCCCGCCGCGGTGATCTCGGCCACGGTCTCGTCGCAGTCGCGGCGCCCGGCGCAGAGCACATGCGCGCCCTGCCCCGCCAGCGACACCGCGATGGCCTGCCCGATGCCGGTATTGGCGCCGGTCACCAGCGCCTTGCGGCCCTCGAGAGAGAACGGCCCGACCATCAGCGCAGCTCTTTCGGCTGGATGAACTCCATGTCGGTATAATCGACATTGTCGCCCGCCATCGCCCATATGAAGGTGTACTCGCCAATCCCGGCGCCCGAGTGGATCGACCAGGTCGGCGAGAGCACCGCCTGCTCGTTGCCCACGAAGAGGTGGCGCGTCTCGGTCGGCTCGCCCATCAGGTGCAGCACCCGCGCATCCTCGTCCATGCCCCAGTAGAGATAGGCCTCCATGCGGCGGTCGTGGATGTGGCTGGGGATGGTGTTCCACACCGAGCCGTCCTCGAGCGAGGTGTAGCCGAGGATCAACTGGCAGCTTTCCATCACCTGCGGGTGGATGAACTGCTTGATGGTGCGCTTGTTCGAGGTCTCGGACGCGCCGAGCTTGACCTCGACGCAATCGGCGACGGTCACCAGCCGCGAGGGCAGCTCCCGGTGCGCCGGGGCCGAGGTGATGTAGAACCGCCCCTGCCCGCCGAAGGTGACGGCGCCGCTGCCCATGCCGAGATAGAGCACGTCGCCGCGGTCCATCTCGTAGGTCTCGCCGCCGGCCTCGACGGTGCCGGTCTCACCGATATTGACGATGCCCATCTCGCGGCGGTCGAGGAAGCTGTCGGTCTTGGTCTCCTCGACCTTGTCGAGGGTCAGCGTGCCCCCGGCGGGCACCGCGCCGCCCAGCGTGAAGCGGTCGTAATGGGTGTAGACGAGACGGATTTCGCCCTTGGCGAACAGCCCCTCGCCAAGGAAGTGCGACCGCAGCGCGGCGGTGTCCATGCCCTT
>NZ_JAIUZY010000034.1 GCF_020171625.1 Salipiger bermudensis | reverse complement strand
GGCACCGCGCCGCCCAGCGTGAAGCGGTCGTAATGGGTGTAGACGAGACGGATTTCGCCCTTGGCGAACAGCCCCTCGCCAAGGAAGTGCGACCGCAGCGCGGCGGTGTCCATGCCCTTCGCGTGCTCGGGGTGGATGGCGTGGCGGGTTTCGACGGTGAGCATGATCGGTCCTCTTGCGTGGTGTCTCCGGCCGGGCGCAGAGCCATCTGACGGCACGTTTGTCAGATAGCCCTCTCTGCCCGACCTCTTCTGACATATAACTTGCACAATCTGTATTACAAATAAAGAGGGGGTCAACCGGCATCGCAGCCTCGGGCCCGGGGGGAGACCTGCGTCTGGGAAACGTCCCTTGCCATGCGGCGCGGCGTTGCTTGATGACGCAGGTCGTCGTGTCGTCTGAGGGAAGATCCGGCGTGGCCGGACCGGTCATGCCCCGAGACCACAGGTTGCGGCTCATCCCGCCCGGCCTGCTCTGCTTTTGACCTCTGCGAAGGTCGCCCCTCTTCCGCCATCCCCCGGGGTGAGCCAGCCCCTTTGAAGGGTTCCACCCACGAAGCCGGAAATCCGATAGGATTTCGGCGAACAGGAGGACTACGGAATGGTTGGAAAGCGAGAGAAGCCGGAAGACATTGTCACCAAGCTGCGTCAGGTCGAGGTGTTGCACGGCCAGGGCCTGTCGATGGCCGATGCGGTGCGCCAGATCGGGATATCGCAGCACACGTTCTACCGCTGGCGGAAGCAGTATGGCGGGATGAACCGGGCTCAGTTGTCGCGGCTGAAGGAGCTCGAGAAGGAGAACCTGAGGCTGCACCGGGCGGGATCTGACCTGACGCTCGAGAAGCTGATCCTGACCGAGGCTGCTCAGGGAAACTTCTGAGCCCTTCGCGCCGCCGCGAGTGCGTCGAGCATGTGTGCCAGACACTCGGCATCTCCGAACGCCGGGCTTGCCGGGTGCTTGGCCAGCACCGCTCCACGCAACGCAAGCCACCACGGGGCCGGGAAGACGAGGCGCGGCTGACCGCCGACGTCATCGAGCTGGCCCGGGAGTATGGCCGCTACGCCTACCGCCGGGTCGCCGTGCTGCTGCGCCAGGCGAGCTGGCAGGTGAACCACAAGCGGGTGGCGCGCATTTGGCGGCGCGAAGGGCTCAAGGTCCCGCACAAGCAGAAGAAACGCGGCCGCCTCTGGCTGAACCCTCTCGTGACATCACTGCGTGCTGCACTGCCGGGCAGTGGACGGCTCCTGCGTACGGCTGAAGCATGAACACCCCAAAGTTTTCCGCCAAGAAGAGCCTGGACAGCTTCGACTTTAAGGCGATCCCGAAGCTCAACAAGATGCAGGTGCTGGAATTTGCCCGTTGCGAATGGATCGAGCGGCGCGAAAACGTCATTGCGCTCGGCCCGAGTGGCACGGGCAAAACCCATGTTGCTCTGGGACAGGGATTGGCCGTTTGTCAGAAAGGAATGTCGGTCAGCTTCACTACGGCCGCAGTACTGGTCAATGAGCTGATGGAAGCCCGCGACGAGCGCCGCCTCCTGCGGCTCCAGAAGCAGCTCGCCTCCGTCGAACTGCTCATCATCGATGAGCTGGGCTTCATGCCTCTGTCAAAGACCGGCGCCGAGCTACTCTTCGAGATGATCTCGCAACGCTACGAGCGCGGCGCCATGCTCATCACCAGCAACCTGCCGTTCGACGAATGGACCGAGACCTTCGGAACAGAGCGGCTGACCAGCGCTCTGCTCGACCGCCTGCCCCGACTGGCAATAGCCGCATTGCGCGACCTCGTTTTCGACCCAGGCCTCGACCACGCGGCGACCGATCTCGGTGTCCTCGACCGTCTCGATGGTTCGGATTTCGAGACCCGCG
>NZ_JAIUZY010000033.1 GCF_020171625.1 Salipiger bermudensis | reverse complement strand
ATCGCACCATGCAGAGCATTATGGCGTGCTCCGGAACAAAGGGCGGATGCGGTCCTTCGCTGCGGATTGCATGAATGACTGCGACACGCAGCCGACTGATCTCAGCCCCACTTAGACAGAGCAGAATGCACTGCAAGGATGTCAAAGGAGGTCGAGCCTGGGTGTGAGCGCGCGGGCAACGTCTGGAGACCTGGCCAGCGCGGCCCGCCCGGAAGGGCTCTTGCGTGATCGCGGCATCACGACTAAACGCCCCCCACCGGTCGCAGCCTACCCGGTCAACAAAACAAGGGTCCAGAATGAAAACTCTCGTCATCTGCTCGGGCGGACTCGATTCCGTGTCGCTCGCCCACATCACCGCCGAAGAGCATCAGCTCACCCGGCTTGTGTCCTTCGACTACGGCCAGCGCCACCGCAAGGAACTCGACTATGCCGCTGCTGCGGCGCGTCGCCTCGGTGTGCCGCACCACCTCATCGACATGCGTACTGTTGGCGCCGCCCTGACGGGATCTGCGCTGACCGATGACATCGACGTGCCCGACGGCCATTACGCCGAAGAAACAATGCGCATCACCGTCGTGCCGAACCGTAACGCGATCATGCTGGCCATCGGCTTCGGTGTCGCTGCCGCCAACGGGGACGATGCCGTCGCCACCGCGGTCCATGGCGGCGACCACTTCATCTACCCGGACTGCCGTCCGGCCTTCACGCAGGCCTTTGATGCGATGCAGCGCATGGCGCTCGACGGTTATGCCGACGTGCAACTCTACACGCCGTTCGTGAACCGAACCAAGGCCGACATCGTGGCCGAAGGCGCGAAATACCATGCCCCCTTCGCCGAGACATGGTCCTGCTACAAGGGCGGGGAGGTGCATTGCGGGCGCTGTGGCACCTGCGTCGAGCGGCGCGAAGCCTTCCATCTGGCGGGCATTGCCGACCCGACGACCTATGCCGATCCCGATTTCTGGGCCGGCGCAGTCGCCGAGCGGGAGGCCCGCTGATGTTTCGCATCCGGAAGGAGTTCCACTTCTCGGCCTCGCACCAGCTCGCGCATCTGCCCGCCGATCACCAATGCGCCCGGCTGCACGGGCACAACTACATCGTGGTGGTGGAGCTGGCTGCGGAGACGCTCGACGAGGACGGATTCGTGCGTGACTACCACGATCTCAAGCCGCTCAAGAGCTATATCGACGACACGTTCGACCACCGGCACCTGAACGATGTGCTCGATATGCCGTCGACCGCCGAGAACATGGCCAAGCACTTCCATGACTGGTGCAAGGCCCGGTGGCCGGAGACCAGCGCCGTGCTGGTCAGCGAAACCCCGAAGACCTGGGCCGAGTACCGGCCATGACGACCCTTCGCATTGCCGAAATCTTCGGCCCGACGATCCAGGGCGAAGGCGCGCTGATCGGCGAGCCGACGCTGTTCGTGCGCGCCGGCGGGTGCGATTACCGCTGTTCGTGGTGCGATAGCCTGCACGCGGTGGAGAGCGCCTATCGCCAGCAGTGGGCGGCCATGACGCCCGACGCGATCTGGGCAGAGTTGCGCCGCCTGTCCGACGGGCAGCCCATCACCGTCTCGATCAGTGGCGGCAACCCGGCGATCCAGGATTTCGGCCCGCTCATCGCGATGGGGCGCGCCGCGGGTTACCGGTTTGCCTGCGAAACCCAGGGGTCGGTGCCGCGGGCGTGGTTCTCGGATCTCGATACGCTGGTCCTGTCGCCCAAGCCGCCGTCCAGCGGCGAGACGGTCGACTGGGGCCTCTTCGCGGAATGCGTCGAGGCCGGACGCGGCGCCCGCGAAACCGTGATGAAGATCGTCATCTTCGACCAGCGCGACTACGCGTGGGCGAAGGACGCGCACAGCCGCCACCCCGAGCTGCCGCTCTTCCTGCAGCCCGGCAACCCCGAGGTCGATCCGGCGGTGCCGGTCGATCCGCAGGCGCTCGCCGACCGGCTCGGCTGGCTGACCGAGACCGCGATGGCGGACCGCTGGTTCGCGCCCCGCATCCTGCCGCAGCTCCATGTCCTGATTTGGGGCAACAAGCGCGGCGTCTGATCTTCCGGAGAGATTTCATGACCGACACGATCTACAGCAACCTCAAGCAGCTTGGCGGCGAAACGCGCATTCCCGAAAGCCCCGAGACGGCCGAGCTGGAGCGGGTGGCCAACCCGCAGGCCGATGTTCTCTACAACGTGCGTTTCACCGCGCCCGAGTTCACCTCGCTTTGCCCGATGACGGGGCAGCCCGACTTTGCGCACCTGGTCATCGACTACGTTCCCGGCGCTTGGCTGGTGGAGTCGAAATCGCTGAAGCTCTATCTCACGTCCTTCCGCAATCACGGCGCTTTCCACGAAGATTGCACCATCTCGATTGCGCGCCGGCTGGTGGACTTCCTCGAGCCCGCTTGGCTGCGGATCGGCGGATACTGGTATCCGCGCGGCGGAATGCCGATCGATGTGTTCTGGCAAACGGGTGCCATGCCTCGAGACGTATGGATCCCCGACCAAGGGGTCGCCCCCTATCGCGGTCGGGGCTGATTGTCCTACCCGGCGCGCCTGGCGCGCTGGGATGCGCCGAGCCAATGCTACACGCCAGAACAATCATCGCAAA
>NZ_JAIUZY010000032.1 GCF_020171625.1 Salipiger bermudensis | reverse complement strand
TCACCAGCTTTACCGCCTCAATCTTAAACTCGCGGCTGAACTTCCGTCTCTTCATTTCCACTCTCCAGTTCCTTGGTCACGATCTTATCTTCGTGTCCACGAAACCGGCAGCAGGCCACCGAAGGTCTTCCTCTCGGCAATCGCTCTCGCCGCCACGGTCATCTACTGGCTATGATTCTTGACTCTAAACTTCGAAACCGTCTGAAGAAAAATTAGAAAAAAATCCCGCGTAGGTCAGTATAAATTCTATGGGTCGCGCGATAGACATCCGCCTCTCTCGCGTTTTCAGAGTTTTCTATGAATGAAATTCAAATAAGATTTAATTCGAAGAAAAGAATGCTCCCATTGCCGCCCCGAGCCAGAGGTCCATCACCCACCACCTCCTCTATAAAACACACTTGATCAAGAAAGCGCTCTACCCAAAGCCGCTCGCACTCCAAGTCAATTTTCAGATATTTCACGGTTAAGTACTCAACAAGGTCAAAAAAGCTGTAGCAGTTGCAGCTACCGATGCCATACTCATCGGCGGGAAGCGAAGATCTTAAAATGTGCGCATTCACATCATGGTAAAGCTCCGGCAACGACACATAAGAAATGCTATGAACATCGTCGAGTTTGAAAGGAAAGCTTCTGGGCCACATGAAAACCTCCATCGCGAACCTTATGTTGGTACACTACTTCAGTTAATAATATATAAAGGTGAGGATACTCCTGGTGTGGCACTGCTACCACCGCGAATTGCAAGCTCCGCCAAACCCTGTCAGGGTATAATTGTTCGAAATCATATCAAAACCCCTTAATGATTGATTAGATAAATTCTGAAGTGATGTCGCGTGCATTTAGGAGGCGTGCACCGACTTCTACTAAGCTCCGAGCGCGGGAAATATGGAGTTTGGAATGCCAAAGATCAGTTTGAAGTACGTATCATCAGCTGCTAGCGGACAGACCGTGAAATCGGATCAATTTGGCGCGAACGCACTTCATAATATTAACCTCTCCAGCAGTCGTGTCGACTACAGTCCTTCAGCGGGATTCCAGGAAGCAATTCAGGTTCATAAGATAGCTAACTTGAGGTATCCTGGGGGGCATGTCGAGAACACGCTGGATGTCACAAGAATGCCTGGCGGGCGCTTGCGGCCGGAAGTTTCCGCGTTCCTTGATTGGTGCGTGGAGAACTCGACCGAAGATCGTACCTATCAGGTGACCTTCGTTCTTCCGACAAAGGTTGATATCTCCGAACGCAAAATAGAGGCGTTCGTGCACCGGCTGCTTACCAAATACCCGAATTTAATTGCCGCATTCGAAATAGGAAACGAGTATTCGATTGGCAAAAAGGTCGATTACGCGGATCGATCGGTACACCCCGAATACATCGAGGGTACCGACTTCATTCCCGCCATGAACGAGACGGAATACAGTATCGCCGCGAACAGCGTGATCAATGCTACGCAGAACGCTCTTGATCGGCTAGCAGGGGCGGCCGGGACAGCGGTGTCGGACCCGAAGATCTTGCTGCAGATGGCGGAGACCAACGGTGCTGCCAGTAGCTACAAGGGCGGTGACGACGCCGGGAACTTTGATGCCGCAAACGAGGCTATTCTGTCTTCGTTAACACCGCGAGCTCTTGCCGCGGTGGATGGGGCTGTTGCTCACTATTACTATAACGTCACGAGGGAAGACGGACTGCGATTTGCAGATGCTGCGGACTGGCGAGAGGTCCGCAGGATCGACCAGCGGTTCCAGAATTTCCAAGAGCACTTACGCCGAGACGTCGAGCTGTTCATCACCGAGTGGAACGTGGTAGCGCACAACGATACCCAGCATGGTGCTGCCAGCGCTTCGGTCCTGCTGGAGATGTTCGAGTTTATGGTGCGGATGGGTGTCGATGACGCTCATGTCTGGCCACTTCAACACCGTACACCCAATAACATCATGGGCACTCGCAACGCCGAGGACCTCGAGTACACCATGAGCGGCGCGGCCTTCTCAATGTTGGCGGAGAGCCTTCGGCCACGAGAGAGCGAAACCGGCCGTGTGGACGAGTTCCAGAGCGTTCTTTCTGACTGGTTGGGTGGAGATGGCAGCGTCGAGATCAATCATTTCAGCAGCCGCTACCGGGATGTTCTCTTCGTATCCCTGAGGTCCGAAAGGCCGTCGAGTGTTGATCTCAACCTCGGAAGTCTCGTCACCAGTAGCTCCGTTGTGACCATTGACCGCCTGACAGTCGATCCGAGAAGTTCTGACGGCCTGAGCGACTTTGCAAGTTCGGATGGAGGGGGACGCGTCGGGCGAAGAACCATAACCTCAGACGAATTGGCACAGCTCGAGACACTTGCGTTCTTTGACACGGAGAACCCCAACCATGTGCACTACTCCGGTGATAAGATACTAACCTATCTACCGCCCTTCGAAACGATCATTCCGTTAGTCGCCCGCCCCACGGACATAAATCATTACTATTTCACCAGCGAGATCGACGTTGATCCGCTCATCCAACGCATCAAAACCGCAGACGGGGACGCGAATCTGTCGTTGAATCTCATGCCGTTCGACGTCGTTCGCATCGTGATGGATAAGCCCGCAGAGCAGAGCGGGACAGGTGGCACTGATGAGCTTGTCGGCGGCGTAGGACGAGACGTCTTGTTGGGGCGCGCCGGTGACGATTCGTTGGTCGGCGGCGAGGATAACGATACGATGAAGGGTGGTTGGGGCAATGACACCATGCACGGCGGCGATGGTGATGACGTGCTAACCGATGGTCCCGGCAATGACATCCTGTACGGGGAAGCAGGCGCTGATACGCTTCTATCTACAGATGGGGCAGGCGCCCTGTTTGGTGGGAACGGCGATGACTGGCTTAATCTGTCGACCACAGAGACCTTCTCGGAGGGCTATAGCGCCCTCCATGTCCATAGTGGGCAGGAAGGTCTTGCGACATGGAGCGTTTCGGTCGAAGGGTTTAATCGATACAGTGCGGTGACCGACGGGGGGGATGGGTTCGACTGCGTCCGCCTGGGCAGCGGCAACGACGCCTATTTTCTCGATGACGCTTTAAGTGACTTCAATGCTGTTTTAGGTTCCACCAACGTATCCCGAATCAATAAAATCGAGCGTATTCTAGCAGGCGCTGGCGACGACATTCTCGATATGACATCGGCCCGCTTTTCCAATCGGGATTCCGGACTCGAGCTTCACGGTCAGGACGGCAACGACACCTTATGGGGAACGAGCGAAGACGACATCCTGTTCGGCGGGAATGGTAACGATGTTCTGGAAGGCGGCGGTGGCAGTGACATCCTAACGGGAGGAAGCGGCGCGGACGAATTTCACCACTTGGGTATAGATGCCTCGTTTCAGGAGATTACCGACTTCAATACTGGCGAGGGCGACAGGATCGTTCTCCACCTCGCTGCTGGAGCTTCCGCCAACGCGCTTTCAATTCAAGCGGATGGTGATTTTCTCACGATAAAGAGCCTGGATGGGAATGCGCTATTAGTAGTTGACGTAGGGGATACGGCAGCGGATCTCGCGGAGGGGCCTTTGGATGGTCTCGGTTGGTTGGACGTTGTTTAATCCGAACACGCTCGCTGCTTCAACTCAAGCGGACTTACCGGATTTAGCCTCCAGCAAATCGGGCGGCGGTTCGAGGTGTTGAAGCCTCCGGCAAATCCGGGGCAGTTCAATCCCATGATCGTAAGCAAGCCGCTCCACCATGTTTGCGATTTCCGGGTTCTTCGGGCCGTACATCGGCCGATCGTGCAACTCATGCTGCTCCGGATTTGTCGGCTTGACCATGCTGCCCTCGTGGATGGTAGGTTCCTTCGATAGTTGGAACGAAGTGGTTACTTCTCCCACATTCCCCGCTTCCGCAGGATGTTCCGCGCTTTTTCCCACGAAACACCTGCCGCCAGAGCGCATCGGTTTGCGGATCGTGTCTTTAAATACGTCTCAACGATCAGCGCTTCATCGCAGTGACGGTTGGCATTTCGCGGTTGGACTTCACGCCCCGTGCTCTTGATCCACCTCGAAATCGTATCGCATCCAGAACCATGCTGCTCATGCAGTTCGCGAAGAGAGCTACCCGCCTCCCACTGTTTCGCGATTTCGTCTTTGATATCTATTCCAGCGTAGGCCAATGCTTTGACCGCTGCTCGGCGATCTATATCCAATGCACGCGCGACGAGCTCCAACGATTCAAATTCAGCGTAAAGGCTTCTGATCTTTTCGGGCACCGGTAGCGGTTCTGGATTCAAACGAAGCCGCACTCTTCTTAAACTGTTGGAGGGCTCTGGTTCTGTATTCTCCGGGGCCAAGGGCTGGGTATCTGTGTGAATAGCCCCGCGTTTCTTAGACGCCTTCGTATCTCAGTTTTTGCTGCCGCTCGAAGTCGACCGGCGACAGCATTCCGTTCCGGGCGTGTTTGCGCTTCGGGTTGTAGAACATCTCG
>NZ_JAIUZY010000031.1 GCF_020171625.1 Salipiger bermudensis | reverse complement strand
CGAGGCGGACGAGAAATTCGAGAGGTTGACGGGCGGGCGCGCCGAAAGTTAGGGCGCACTGGTCTGGTTTTTGTCTCTCACGCTGTTTGACATCGCTAATATCTGAAGAGATATGTGGGCGACCTTGGTTCATTCGATGGATCAAACGTCTGTATATCGCGCTCTTAGACTTCGGTCGATGATAGAGTGTCAGCTTCACTGTTTGTACGGCTTTCGGTTTCTGATGAAACCCGAAGCACACAAACAGATGACTTCATCCGGTTTAGCCACCGGATGAGATGTGCAGAGGTTCGAACGTCAAGGATAACCGAGCAATCGGTTTTCAACTTGAGAGTTTGATCCTGGCTCAGAACGAACGCTGGCGGCAGGCCTAACACATGCAAGTCGAGCGAGACCTTCGGGTCTAGCGGCGGACGGGTGAGTAACGCGTGGGAACGTACCCTTTTCTGCAGGATAGCCACTGGAAACGGTGAGTAATACTGCATACGCCCTTCGGGGGAAAGATTTATCGGAGAAGGATCGGCCCGCGTTAGATTAGGTAGTTGGTGGGGTAATGGCCTACCAAGCCTACGATCTATAGCTGGTTTGAGAGGATGATCAGCCACACTGGGACTGAGACACGGCCCAGACTCCTACGGGAGGCAGCAGTGGGGAATCTTAGACAATGGGGGCAACCCTGATCTAGCCATGCCGCGTGAGTGATGAAGGCCTTAGGGTCGTAAAGCTCTTTCGCTGGGGAAGATAATGACGGTACCCAGTAAAGAAACCCCGGCTAACTCCGTGCCAGCAGCCGCGGTAATACGGAGGGGGTTAGCGTTGTTCGGAATTACTGGGCGTAAAGCGCGCGTAGGCGGATCAGAAAGTTGGGGGTGAAATCCCGGGGCTCAACCTCGGAACTGCCTCCAAAACTCCTGGTCTTGAGTTCGAGAGAGGTGAGTGGAACTCCGAGTGTAGAGGTGAAATTCGTAGATATTCGGAAGAACACCAGTGGCGAAGGCGGCTCACTGGCTCGATACTGACGCTGAGGTGCGAAAGTGTGGGGAGCAAACAGGATTAGATACCCTGGTAGTCCACACCGTAAACGATGAATGCCAGTCGTCGGGTAGCATGCTATTCGGTGACACACCTAACGGATTAAGCATTCCGCCTGGGGAGTACGGTCGCAAGATTAAAACTCAAAGGAATTGACGGGGGCCCGCACAAGCGGTGGAGCATGTGGTTTAATTCGAAGCAACGCGCAGAACCTTACCAACCCTTGACATCCTCAGCTACATCCAGAGATGGATGGTTCCCTTCGGGGACTGAGTGACAGGTGCTGCATGGCTGTCGTCAGCTCGTGTCGTGAGATGTTCGGTTAAGTCCGGCAACGAGCGCAACCCACATCCTTAGTTGCCAGCAGTTCGGCTGGGCACTCTAGGGAAACTGCCCGTGATAAGCGGGAGGAAGGTGTGGATGACGTCAAGTCCTCATGGCCCTTACGGGTTGGGCTACACACGTGCTACAATGGCATCTACAGTGGGTTAATCCCCAAAAGATGTCTCAGTTCGGATTGTCGTCTGCAACTCGACGGCATGAAGTCGGAATCGCTAGTAATCGCGTAACAGCATGACGCGGTGAATACGTTCCCGGGCCTTGTACACACCGCCCGTCACACCATGGGAGTTGGGTTCACCCGAAGGCCGTGCGCCAACCTTTCGAGGAGGCAGCGGACCACGGTGAGCTCAGCGACTGGGGTGAAGTCGTAACAAGGTAGCCGTAGGGGAACCTGCGGCTGGATCACCTCCTTTCTAAGGATGTTCCTGGCTGATTGGCTTGCCAATCACGTGGAACACTTAGCAAGCTCTGATTAGTCGTCAGAGCAATATCATTGGACCCGGGTCGTCCTCATATCTCTTCAGAACAAGACAACGGGCTACCGCTCGTTCTGGGTCGGTAGCTCAGGTGGTTAGAGCGCACGCCTGATAAGCGTGAGGTCGGAGGTTCAAGTCCTCC
This sequence comes from Salipiger bermudensis, assembly GCF_020171625.1. Taxonomy (GTDB): domain Bacteria; phylum Pseudomonadota; class Alphaproteobacteria; order Rhodobacterales; family Rhodobacteraceae; genus Salipiger; species Salipiger bermudensis_B. The sequence continues at coordinate 3,828 of NZ_JAIUZY010000031.1, read as the reverse complement.
TCGACCCACCACACCCTCTCGGGGGCACGGTGAACGCTATTGGTAGCTTCGCACCCAGAATTGCACCGGGTGACGCTCCCGTGACATTCCTCCGGAATGCACTGCCGCGCACGCCCACAATTTTGCGTGCAAAATTGTGGGGCCTTAGCTCAGCTGGGAGAGCGCCTGATTTGCATTCAGGAGGTCAGGAGTTCGATCCTCCTAGGCTCCACCATCGCTCGTCTGACAGCGTTTCGATTAGATCGATAAGCACTTTTGAGTGTTTATCCGTCCAATCGGACGAGATTTAACATCGTATAGAGAGATACAAATCAACCTTGCTTGGTTTGCCGAAGTAACGGCGAAACCTCTGCAGGTCTTCCTTCGGGAAGAGGTGATTGACCAGTCTAGCCGGCCGGTCCGTCATATCCCTGTTGAAACGAGCAAGTGTTGTCCAAGTCAAGTACACTAACCCGTGCGATCGCGAGATCGCACAAGTCCACTCGACAGAGTGGGCGGGAAAGTATGCTTTTGGTCCGGTATCAAAGTCACTGCACGAACCAGCGTAGTGACGCGATGGGTTTGGCTCTGCAGCGGCGCTCAAGTAGCAACGCGGTAGCGCACTATAAAGAACCTGTCTTTTACTGGATCAAATCAAGCGCGAGAAGGGCGTTTGGTGGATGCCTTGGCAGTAAGAGGCGATGAAGGACGTGATACTCTGCGATAAGTCTTGGCGAGCTGAGAATAAGCTTTGACCCAGGAATTTCCGAATGGGGCAACCCACCTGAAAGTTCATTATAATTGCTTCGGCAGTTTATAATGTTCTTAAACAGGTACTTTTAACCTGAATACATAGGGTTTTAAGAGCAAACCCGGGGAACTGAAACATCTAAGTACCCGGAGGAAAGGACATCAATAGAGACTCCCCTAGTAGCGGCGAGCGAACGGGGACCAGCCGAGCCTTGAGAGTGAACAGAATGGTCTGGAATGGCCAACCATAGTGGGTGACAGTCCCGTATGTGAAGCTCGATAGGACGTATCAAGTAGGGCGGGACACGTGAAATCCTGTCTGAAGATCGGAGGACCACCTCCGAAGGCTAAGTACTCCTTACTGACCGATAGCGAACCAGTACCGTGAGGGAAAGGTGAAAAGCACCCCGACGAGGGGAGTGAAACAGTACCTGAAACCGAACGCCTACAATCAGTCGGAGCTTCCTTGCGAAGTGACGGCGTACCTTTTGTATAATGGGTCATCGACTTGGTCTATCTAGCAAGCTTAAGCCGTTAGGTGTAGGCGCAGCGAAAGCGAGTCTTAATAGGGCGTCGAGTTAGATGGATCAGACCCGAAACCGAGTGATCTAGGCATGACCAGGATGAAGGTAAGGTAACACTTACTGGAGGTCCGAACCCACACCTGTTGAAAAAGGTCGGGATGAGTTGTGCCTAGGGGTGAAAGGCCAATCAAACTCGGAGATAGCTGGTTCTCCGCGAAATCTATTTAGGTAGAGCGTCATCCGAATACCCCGGGGGGTAGAGCACTGGATGGGTAATGGGGCCCCACAGGCTTACTGATCCTAACCAAACTCCGAATACCCGGGAGTACTAGATGGCAGACACACTGCGGATGCTAACGTCCGTAGTGGAGAGGGAAACAACCCTGACCTACAGCTAAGGCCCCCAATTCATGGCTAAGTGGGAAAGCAGGTGGGACGACCAAAACAACCAGGAGGTTGGCTTAGAAGCAGCCATCCTTTAAAGATAGCGTAACAGCTCACTGGTCTAATCAAGTTGTCCTGCGGCGAAGATGTAACGGGGCTCAAGCCATGAGCCGAAGCTTAGGATGCACATAGTGCATGGTAGCGGAGCGTAGTGTGACATAGAACTCGTCCTCTTCTGTATCCTCCGGGATGTAACGGAGGACAGAGTTCTTTCTGTGAAGCCGGGCTGTAAGGCATCCGGTGGAGAGATCACTAGCGAGAATGATGACATGAGTAGCGACAAAGAGTGTGAGAGACACTCTCGCCGAAAGTCCAAGGGTTCCTGCTTAAAGCTAATCTGAGCAGGGTAAGCCGGCCCCTAAGGCGAGGCCGAAAGGCGTAGTCGATGGGAACCAGGTTAATATTCCTGGGCCATGTGGTGGTGACGGATCGCAGAGGTTGTCAGTCCTTATCGGATTGAACTGGCAGCTGAGCGGTCCCTGGAAATAGCCCCACTTTAGGACCGTACCCTAAACCGACACAGGTGGACTGGTAGAGAATACCAAGGCGCTTGAGAGAACGATGTTGAAGGAACTCGGCAAAATACCTCCGTAAGTTCGCGAGAAGGAGGCCCGGTTCCTAGGCAACTAGGGGCTGGGGGCACAAACCAGGGGGTGGCGACTGTTTACTAAAAACACAGGGCTCTGCGAAGTCGCAAGACGACGTATAGGGTCTGACGCCTGCCCGGTGCCTGAAGGTTAAAAGGAGGGGTGAGAGCTCCGAATTGAAGCCCAGGTAAACGGCGGCCGTAACTATAACGGTCCTAAGGTAGCGAAATTCCTTGTCGGGTAAGTTCCGACCTGCACGAATGGCGTAACGACTTCCCCGCTGTCTCCAACATCGACTCAGCGAAATTGAATTGCCTGTCAAGATGCAGGCTTCCCGCGGTTAGACGGAAAGACCCCGTGCACCTTTACTACAGCTTCGCACTGGCATCAGGATTGTGATGTGCAGGATAGGTGGTAGGCTTCGAAGCAGGGACGCCAGTCTCTGTGGAGCCAACAGATGAGATACCACCCTTCGCACTCTTGATGTCTAACCGCGGTCCGTTATCCGGATCCGGGACCCTGCGTGGCGGGTAGTTTGACTGGGGCGGTCGCCTCCTAAATCGTAACGGAGGCGCGCGAAGGTTGGCTCAGAGCGGTCGGAAATCGCTCGTTGAGTGCAATGGCAGAAGCCAGCCTGACTGCAAGACTGACAAGTCGAGCAGAGTCGAAAGACGGCCATAGTGATCCGGTGGTCCCAAGTGGGAGGGCCATCGCTCAACGGATAAAAGGTACGCCGGGGATAACAGGCTGATACTGCCCAAGAGTCCATATCGACGGCAGTGTTTGGCACCTCGATGTCGGCTCATCTCATCCTGGGGCTGGAGCAGGTCCCAAGGGTACGGCTGTTCGCCGTTTAAAGAGGTACGTGAGCTGGGTTTAGAACGTCGTGAGACAGTTCGGTCCCTATCTGCCGTGGGTGTAGGATACTTGAGAGGAGTTGCCCCTAGTACGAGAGGACCGGGGTGAACGATCCACTGGTGGACCAGTTGTCGTGCCAACGGCAGTGCTGGGTAGCTATGATCGGACAGGATAACCGCTGAAGGCATCTAAGCGGGAAGCCCCCCTCAAAACAAGGTATCCCTGAGGACCGTGGAAGACCACCACGTCGATAGGCCGGAGATGTAAGCATGGTAACATGTTCAGTTGACCGGTACTAATGGTCCGATAGGCTTGATTTGATCCAGTAACAGACAGGGACACAATCCTGACTGCGAAAACTCAAAAGCATACACACATACAGTGTACTCGACAGACAACACCTCCCGTAAAGGGCAGGTTGATGAACACGCACCCGGAATGACGGGGTGTGGCAACGCGCTTCGCTTCGCGAAACGCTGCCTGCCACCCGCCGCACCTTCGGTGCAGCGTGGTCTTTTTTTGGTTTGGTGGTCATAGCACGAGCAAAACACCCGGCTCCATTCCGAACCCGGTCGTTAAGTGCCGTCGCGCCAATGGTACTGCGTCTCAAGACGTGGGAGAGTAGGTCACCGCCAAACCTAGAAAAGACCACAACCGTATCTCTCTAAACGATCCCACCCTGATCA
>NZ_JAIUZY010000030.1 GCF_020171625.1 Salipiger bermudensis | reverse complement strand
GGAAGGAAAATCATGAACATTGTCACACGTATTTTTGGCTCTATTGACCGACGCTATCTGATCCGCGCTTATCTGATCGGACTGGCCTTCTTCGCCTTCTTCTTTCTCATTTCTCGCGATACTCCGAGCGAGGATTTGCCCACTGGCATGGTCACGATCATGGCGATCAACACCCTACTCTTTCCTTTCGCGAAGCTGGTCTGGGACCAAACGCGGGACTTCGCAATGGGGAACACCGTGGTTTTCTCTCCAGCGTGGTACCTGTTCGTAATGAAGTACCTCGTGAACGGCTTCCTTTGGGCTCTAGCGCTGTTTGTTGCCCCGCTCGGAATTGGCTATCTTTGGTTTAAAACGAGGGCCTAAGCCGCCAATATTTTAGGCCAGAGAGAGGGCTTGCACGAGCCGCTTGCGGATCATGATTGCGCCTCCCGCAAGCACCTCATGCAATCGTAATCCGCTTGCAGGACATGAAAGCGAGGCTCGCAATGAAAGATAGTGACCTATCCGACTCCATCATCGCCCAGCTTCTCGAAGTCGCGCTAGTAGCACGCTACGGGATGCGTGACCCCGATGGCCTCCAAGACGCACGATGGAAGATCCGTGCTGAGCTGATGCGGAAAGGCTGGACCTTGCCGCCCTACACCTACCCGGACGAGGCCGAGACATGAGCAGCGTGGTTCTCTCCGAGCTACACCAGCTCGCGACCCAGCTCGGTTCTGAAATCGTAGTGGAACATGGCGCTGTGTATCTCTGCGGACCCGGCGCGTTCGATGATCGAAGGATTGGAAGCGCATCCGACCTTGCCACCGCCCGCGACACGCTCAAGCGCCAGGTGCGGGCGCAGGGCGGAACGGTCCCTTTCGACGCAGCCACCTATCTGACCACCCCGGAAGCTCGGGACGAGTTCCTGCGCGCAGCCCTGGAAACCGAGGACGTCGAGTTCATCGCCCATGCCCGCGATGTGATTGCGCGCGCCACCGCGACAGAGGGCGGAAAGCCCAGAGGCGACGGCTCTCCACGCCGTTAAGCTCTACACTTGGATCAACCCTGAGTAGCTGCGAGTCCGGGAACGGGTTTTATGTCACCGACGAGCGCTATCCACAGAAAACCGCAGAAGTTGTGCCGGGGCATGTCGATTTATGTGGACAACCGTTTCCGACTTTCATCGCTCGACGTCACATTGTGGGGACGATCTAACAAAAGGAGTTCCCATGATCGAAACTACCATCATCTTCGCCGCCATCGGGCTGCTCGGCGCCTCTTCCCTCGCCGCCGGCAAGGTCCTGAACAACCGTCGCAACCCCGCGCCTAACGATGAGCAGCTGCTCAACGGCCTCGGCTACGGCGTGACCATCGGCGGCGCCTTCGTCACCCTGTGCGAGCTTCTGCCCCCCTATCTCCTCAGCTGAGGTCAGGCTCTGCAAAAGTGTAACGTATACGTTTTGCATTTCCTGCTACAGTGACACCACAAAGCCGCGCCCGGTTCTCCGGCGCGGCTTTTTCTATGTCGCGGTGCCAGCAGGGCGGGTGTGAAAATACAGCCACCTATTTTCTGCCAGTTTCATCATTCTAGGGCTTGATCCAAGCTAGACCTCTCCCCATTTAAAAGCTGCACGACCAGTTCGTGCAAAAAGCCCGGACGGGCAGAGGCGCCACTGGCGTCTTTTTTCATGTCAAATTTAAGGATTACTTAATGCAATACACAGATATCACATCGCGCATCGCACAACTCCCCCATGTCACCAACGTCAAGTGGCATGGAGGATGCGTGTTCATTTTCGTAGATTTTGTACCGGAAAATGCAGGTGACGACCCCGCACCTTTTCCTGTCTTAGACCATGCTGTCACCGCAGAGCTTGCAGCTGTATCGGATGACGAGCCGCGCTATATAGCGCGAGGATATGTTGACCCTGACAGGCGGCTTTTTGGAGTGTCACACCTCAGCGGGACTTCGATGGAAGAAGTCAGGGCGTCATTTGAAAACGCGATTTCGTCTTAACTAGATACCTATTTTCATGAGGGGTGGCCTAGGTCACCCCTCGCTGCACCTCTTACCACCAGACCTGAACATAGGCCCCCTATTTCCTGCCACGTTCACCCCTCTGACGTGGCAGGCGCGGCTTCACACTGCAAATTTCACTCCAATCGTCCACGGCACGTGTAAGCAACCTGTTTACAACCGTCATCAATCAGCTTACATAAAGCCATGATCAAGACCTTCGCACACAAGCAGCTGAAAGCCCTTTGGGAGACTGGCAAGTCGAAGATCGACGCACGCATGCACAGCCGCATTCTGCGGCGGCTGGATGCGCTCGACGCGGCTACAGCTCCCGAGGACATGAACCTGCCGGGCTTCGATTTCCACAGTCTGCGGGGGCACACACCAACGCGCTACACCGTCCACGTGAACGGCCCGTGGTGCATCACCTTCGAGTTCCGCGACGGCGACGCCTATGTGCTGGACTACGAGCAATATCACTAGGAGGCGAGGATGAGCCGCAACCCGAACCGCTGCCCGACGCATCCGGGCGAACTGCTCCGCGAGGATGTGATCCCCGCGACCGGAAAATCGAAAGCCGAAATCGCGCGAATGCTCGGCGTGTCGCGCCAGCACTTGCACGACCTTCTAGCCGAGCGGAAGCCCGTCAGCCCGGAGGTGGCTGTGCGCCTTGCCAAGCTGTTCGGGAACGCGCCTCTGGTCTGGATCAGGATGCAGGGGGCCTATGACGCCTGGCATGCTGAACGAGATGTGGACGTTTCCAACGTCCAGCCTCTGATCGCCGCTGAATAATTCACTACAAAAGAGGGGTCGCTTGGGCCCCTCTTTTCGTTCTACCATCGATGACGACAGGCTATTCTGACATCAAAATTCAATGCAGGTGTACTGGTACCCTTGCCCTGATTGATCAAAATATTGACTTTCAGTAGCATTTTGGAAGTCATTCCAGACAGTTCCAACCGGCACTCTTTCAGCGCTACTGCCTCCAGCTTTGAAGCTCTCTAAGGCATGAGAACCTTCTGGTAGTTCATCACCAAAGCAAAATCTTCCGATAAATGGTGCAGACTGGCTTTTAGTAGCCCACAGTATCATGCCGTCTCGCGAGACGACAAATGCCAGAGGCCGATGGCTTAGCTTCACGTGGCGCAAGGCGCTTGCCTGAAGAGAACACTCAAATCTTGTCCCAATCTCCTGCAAAACATCTGTGCACCACGGCATGTCTTGGAACTCGGTTCGCAAAATATTCGCGGGCATCAGCAACCATGAAGCAAAAATATTTGCCTCAGTTTCAATGGCGTCATGAAAATCATTGAGAGACTCCTCGCTATCTTCGAACGTATCCCTCAAATCCCGGTGGCACATGAAGTGACCGAGTTCATGAGCAAACGTAAACCTACGTCTCCTCCCATTCGCGACATGGCTATTGAGCAACATCGTCCATTTTCGCGCGCCCTTAGTGCGCACCAGTGAGCCTTCAAAGCTATCGAACCGCCTCTGATCTATGATCAACTTGTCGGAGAAGTCGCTCGTCAAAATAGCGCCGTCGACCAGCTTCCTGAGATCTAGAGGGTAAGTGTTTGGTCCATACTTCTGCCAAAGGTTCGTGAGACGAATAGCCTCTTTCTTCGGGTCAGTTTTTTTCGCCGCCGTCGAGGCCTGAGACAATCCGGTCAATGTACTTCTTGTCATCTTCTGAAAGGTTTTTGAACTTTCTGAAGAATGCATCTTCCATCTGATCAGAGGAAGGTTTTTCAGCTCCATCATCCAAGAAGAAGTCAGGAGAAGCTCCCAGATAGTTGGATATTTTTAGAAGTAGCTCCGCAGACGGCTTTGCATTTTTCTTGTTCTCCAGCTGCCAAACATAGGCCTTCGAGCTACCGATGGCGGTAGCAAGCTCCTCCAGCGTCTTGTTTCGGCTGGTTCTCACCTTCCGAAGCTTCTCTCCAAATTTTTCAGACATTGCGTTCTTCGTATCTCTAACCCTTGACAGGAGTATAGCTCGTGCACTACTTACTTCCAAGTGTAGCATTAGCTACACTTTTGTGAAGCCATAGATGGAGAAAACAATGGCTGAGACCTGCACGGCAAACGGCGACACCTGGGAAATCTATCGGGACGCCTCGAACCACTGGCGGTGGCGCCGCACTGCTTCCAACGGTCGGATCGTTGGCGCTTCCAGCGAAGGCTACGTGAACAAGTCGGACTGCATTGCAAACGCACGACGCAACGGCATGACGTGCACACCCCGGTAAGCAAACGAAGGGCGACTTCATCATGGGTCGCCCTTCGTTCATACAAACGAGACAGTTCGTTAGCTTCACAGAGCCTATGTCTAAAGAGAGCAAGTTTCTGTCGCGCGTCCTGCGCCATGAGCCCGACCTGATCGGGCTGACGCTTGGCCACGGCGGATGGGTCCAGGTAGACGAACTCCTGCGCGGCATGAAGCGAGCAGGGCACCGGCTTTCCCCAGATGCCCTCCGACAGATCGTCACGGACAACGACAAGAAACGATTCACGCTCTCTGAGGACGGCCGCCGTATTCGAGCCGCCCAGGGACATTCCGTTGTCGTTGATCTGGGCCTGACGCCCATTGAGCCACCGGCCACGCTGTTTCATGGCACGGCACGCGACAACCTCGATGCAATCTTCGCGAGCGGCCTCAATCCTGGCCGTCGCCAACACGTCCACCTGTCGCCAGATGAAGAAACCGCCGTGAAGGTTGGCACCCGGCATGGTCGCCCCGTGGTGTTGCGGGTGAACACCGCCGCAATGCATGCGCACGGGTTGCCCTTTTGGCGCGCCGACAACGGTGTGTGGCTGACCGCAACCGTCCCCCCGGAATACCTCGGCTTCTGATACCCGCACCTCAGAACAAGCGGACACCTCTTGCAAACCGATCCTGACATCGCCCTCCACAAGGCAGGGGAAGGATGGGGTTTGCGCCGTCCTGAGGGACGGCTCTGGCGGGGTTTCGAAAGGGGTTATGTGCCCCCTTAGCCTGCGGAGCAATGGGGAGGGTTTCAAAAGGGAGGGGAGCTTGCTACCTTCCCTTTGCCTACGGCATAAGCGTGCTTATACCTAGTAGGTTAGATCATTAAAATGATCTGCCACGGAGGAAACGTCATGGAAGACCTTGCAGCGGGGAACTCTCGGGCCGTCGCTACCCGCATCCAGAGCGACGAAGGTGGCAGGGCTGGGGGGCAACGAAAGCATGATCTCCGGCACGCCCCCATTCCAGGATACGTGAACCAGGAGCGCATGCACCTGAACAGCGTGATCGTGCAGCCCATGACCCCCGGCGCGCTCCGGAAGATTTGCCAGGAACGCCGCGAGCTCCGTGCCACCAAGCGCGCGATGAAAAGCAACGCGAGCGTGGCGATTTCCGGGATCATCGTGTTCGGGCGCGAGGCCCAAGCTGACTTCGAAGCTCTGAGCATCGAACAGCAGGACATGGCCTTTCGGGATGTCGCTGAGGCCATTGCTGCCCGCCTCAACAGCACGGTGACCGGCTTGGTCGCGCATCGTGACGAGACAGCCCCTCACGCGCATTTCCAGCTTCCCGCCTACGATCTGAACGGGAATGCCATCAGCGCGATGACCAAGCGGGGGGTAACATCGGAACTTCAGACCATCACGGCTGAGGTCATGAAGCGTCATGTCGCCAGCGCCGAGCGTGGTCGCAGTAAATATGATCGTCTCAGGGCCGGCGCGGAGTTCGCGGACACAGTGCATCGCTCTGTGGCAGAGCTTCACCACGATCTTGGTCCTGAGATCGCCGCGGCTCTTTCGAAGCGAAGCGGGCTCGAGAAAGAGGCGGAGACGTTGGCCAGACGCGTTGCCAAGCTTCGGGAGAAGGAGGAACTGGCGGCCAAGGAGGTCAAACGGCTTCAAACCTACGAACGCCGTCTCGCTAACAAGCAGGAGGAGCTGGATGTGCTCCAGTCCGAACTCCTGAGACTTGAGGAGGCCGTAAACCAAGAGCGAGACTTCATCGACGGTGCAACGGCTATCGCAGATGAGCAGTGGGAGAGTGCAACCGCCGCCTTGAACGCTCAGAGCGCCGCAGAGGCGCGTCGGAAGGCCGTAGAGGACGAGACCGCCCAGATCCGCGAGACAGCGCTCAGAGAGGCGCAAAGCGCCGCTGACGCGCTTCTGGCAAGGTCTGAGGATGAGGCCGTGCAGGCGGCTCGGCGAGTGACAGAAGAAACGTCTCGCCGCCTGGAGAAGGTTCTGCTCGATGAGGGCCAGAAGGCGTTGCTCAAAGTCGAGCGAGAACGCGATGTGTGGCGACGAGCTTTCGAAACCCTGAGGGACACGGCCAAGAAGGTCATCCCGGAAGGCTTGTATCAGACCTTGAGGACTCAGTTCATGGATCGATGGGGCCAGCACCCGGACAACCCGGACCGCAAACCAGAGCCACCACGTGCCTCTTACTCGTCCGGTCCCTCCGGCCCCTGACCCATTCTCAGCAAATTCAACCGATGCCACAGGCGCAGGGAGGTAGAATTGGGGATATCCCTTCCCCTCCCTGCCTGACCCACCCCATCCCTGCGCGTTGCGCTGTCGGTAATCGACCACGCTGCTACAAGGTTTGAGCTAGCCGATAGCTGTGATGCAGGCTCCTCCGTCGCCTGCGTCGTTCAAAAACTCCACCCCCGCCCGATCGCTCGACCAGCGCTGTGGGGGCGCGCTCCCGATCGAACGGGCGTGGATTTTTTGCCCTCCTATAGATCATTAGAAGGGTCAAAATAATAATTATTTAAAATCAGAAGCTTATGGGGGGGGGTGCGGAAGCAGCTTACTTCCGGGGGTGCGGAAGCAGCTTACTTCCGGGGGTGCGGAAAATATCTACCCATAATGGGTAGATATTTTCCAATTTTCGGAAGTCATTTTCACGAAAAAAGTTTCCGGGGGTGCGGAAACCTGTTACATAAAATTGGAAATTTTGGAGCAGGTAAATGGAAAAACTTCCGGACACCAAGAAGCGACAGGGCAACTGGGTTCAGACCGAGCGAGCAGCGCATGAAGCATGGGCCGCGCTGATCGCAGATTCACCACTGGCCGCGCGAGTAGCACATGTCCTGACTGCGCGACTTGGCGATCACAACGCGGTTGTGATCTCGCAGAAGGCCTTGGCCAAAATTCTTGGGAAGTCGGATCGCTCCGTGCGGACCGCCCTTAAAAAGTTGGAAGCTGAGAATTGGATTGAAATCCGCCAGATCGGGCAAAACGGGACCGTTAACGCCTATGTGGTCAACGATAGAATTGCTTGGAGCGGGAAACGCGACGGCATCCGATACAGCTTGTTTTCAGCCAATGTCATTGTCACCGACGAAGAACAGCCGGACCGCAACGAGCTTGGCCAGCAGGAGCCCTTGCGCCGCCTACCCTCGCTCTACCAGGACGAGCGGCAATTACCTTCGGGCGCAGGACTACCTCCCATCTCGCAGCCGTTCTTTGATGGTATGGAGCCAGATTTGCCCGGTACAAGCAGGGATAACGACCCCGACTTTAACCACGATGAATAAGAGGCGGTAAAGATGGCAAATCTCTCTCTAAGAGAGGCGGTAAAAGCGTTCGATGTTTCCCGGCCAACCCTGACAAAAGCTATAAATTCCGGAAAGTTGTCAGGTGTTCGTAATGGTAAAGGTCAGTGGGAAATTGACCCGGCAGAACTAGCTCGCGTTTACCAACCCCGCCCGTCCGAAGTGGCAAATGTCGGGAAGGATGGACCGGGCAAGTTGACCACGACGAACACCCCAGACCCTGCCGAGCTGGATCGCCTGAAATCCGCTCTCGCGTTAGCTGAAGCTCGGGCCGATGCTGCCGAGAAGCTGGCGCAGGAAAGGGCCGAACGCATCGAGGACTTGCGCCGCCTCCTGCCGCCGCCAGAGGATGCCACGCCACGCCGTCTCCGGTGGAGATGGCCGTGGGGGTCGGAGACCTAGCTTCACTACTGCTTTGGAAGGAAAATCATGAACATTGTCACACGTATTTTTGGCTCTATTGACCGACGCTATCTGATCCGCGCTTATCTGATCGGACTGGCCTTCTTCGCCTTCTTCTTTCTCATTTCTCGCGA
>NZ_JAIUZY010000029.1 GCF_020171625.1 Salipiger bermudensis | reverse complement strand
CCTGCCCCGACTGGCAATAGCCGCATTGCGCGACCTCGTTTTCGACCCAGGCCTCGACCACGCGGCGACCGATCTCGGTGTCCTCGACCGTCTCGATGGTTCGGATTTCGAGACCCGCGACGCTGTCCGCCGGGGTCACGCAGGAGCGCGTCGCCACACCGTCGATCAGCACGGTGCAGGCGCCGCATTGCGCGATGCCGCAACCGTATTTCGTGCCGGTCAGGCCAAGCTCCTCACGGATCACCCACAGGAGCGGGGTGTCGGGTTCCACGTCGACGTCATGCGTCGCGCCGTTGATGTTCAGCTGCATTGTCATACCTGTCGGTTCGATGGGTCTGTCGCGACGATGGCGAGGCACCGCCGGAAGAGCGGGCGCATGCGCCATGCCGAAAAGGGATCTCTGCAAGACCAAGTGTCCTACGAGGCCAGCCTCGAAGCTATGGGTCGAAACCCGATAGCGCCGATGAGCCTGCCTCATGAATGGCCGGGATGTCAGGCGGGCAGCGCCCGACCGCCGCCATCGCGGCGCGACAGAAGCAGCATCGCCAGCACGCCCAGCAGGCTGATGACCGAGGTCGCGACCACCGCCCGATGCCAGCCCTCGAAGAAGCTCTCGCCCTGCGCCCCGGCAATCAGCACCGAGATCAGCGAGATGCCGAGCGCCGAACCGAGGTAGCGGGCGGTGTTGTTGGCAGCCGAGCCCATGGCCGTACGCTCCTGCGGCACGGTCTGCACCGCTTCATGGCCCAGCGAGGCGTTGAGGATGCCGTTGGCGACGCCCGCCACGAAAAGGCCGGGCAGCAGCACGGCCCAGGTGCTGTCCGCGCCGGCGACGAAAAGGAGCGCCTGCCCGACCGCACAGCCGAGAATTGACCAGATTACCCTTGCCCGCGAGGAGAGCGCCGCCGGCAGGAAGCGCGCGCCGAGCGCGGCAAGGACGGTCACACCAGACCAGGCGAGAATGGTGACAGCGGCGGCGAGTGGGCTGAGGCCCAGCCCGCGCACCAGGACGGTCGGCACCATGGACATCAGTGCCAAGACCCCGGCTCCGGAAGCGAAGGCAGCCAGGGTCGCGCCGACAAAGGCCGGGCTGCGGAAGAGGCGCAGCTCAAGGATCGGGTTCGGGCTGCGGCGCTCCAGCCGGACGAAAAGCACGAGCAAGACCCCGGCCAGTGCGATCAGCCCGATCACCAGCAGCGAGGAGCCAACACGGACCTCGACAAGCGCAGACATGAGCGCCGCCATACCAACCATCAAGGCGAGCGCGCCCGGCAGGTCCACCCGCAGCCCCGTGCGGGGGCTCTCCGGAAGTTGCACCGATGCCAGCGCCAGCGGCGTGGAGATCAAGGCGATGATCCAATGGATCGCGTTCCAGCCCGAGACCGAGAGAAATGCGGAGGAGAGGATCGGCCCTGTCGCCACCCCAGCCCCGAGCGCAGCCGCCCAAATCGCGGCGGCTTGCTTGCGCGCCTCGCCTTGGTAGATCTGCCCAAGAAGCCCCAGCCCGCAGGCCATGATCCCGGCACTACCGAGCCCCTGAACGATACGCATCACGATCAGCATCTCCGCGCTGCCGGCCAGCGCCGCGCCGATCGACGAGACCACATTGATCCAAAGACCCGCCACGAAGGTGCGGCGGCGGCCCAGCGTGTCACCGAAGGCACCAGCGGTGAGCAGTCCGCAGGCGGCGCCAAGCGGCATGCCGCTCATCACCCAGGCCTGCTCCGCCGCGCTGAGATCGAGCGCGGAGGTCATGGCGTCCAGCGTGGTCAGCGGCGCGGTAAAAACCACAAGTGCCAGTAGCGTCGCCAGCGCGACGATGACCAGAGGCAGTCTCGGTGCCAAGGTCCCCGATGCGGCCCGGGGGCTCATTCCGCACGCCCTAGTGCAGCCGGGCCGCCGGTGAGCACTCGGTGGCGCATCCACACACAGCCCTTGTCGAGGGTTTCCACGGCGATCAACTCAAGGCCACGAGCCACGGTCGTGCCGCGGTGCTCGTAGATGGCGGGGATGCCGCCCTGCCCGTCCACCACTGGGTAGACGAGCGTGCTGGTCTCGTCGATCAGCCCCTCTGCCAGGAAAGCTCCATTGATCTCGCCACCGCCTTCGAGGATCAGCCGCCTTGTGCCGAAGGCAAGCGCGATCCGCGCCAGCGCATCGGCCAGCGCCCCCTCACCCGAGCCTAGGAAAACCACCGACACGCCGCGCGCGACCAGCATCTCTACATGCGCGCGGGAGGCTTGCTCGCCGAGCACCATCACCAGATGCGCGCCGTCGATGTCGCCGCTTTCGGGGCGGAGCCGACCCGTACGGTCGATGCAGATGCCGATGCCCGACAGTGCATCGTGCTCCGGCGCGATGTGATCGTCCCGCGGGCCGATCTCCTCGAGCGGCGCCGGGTCGGCGGCCTCGAGGTAATGCGCCTCCATGGTCGTGCGTCCGACGATCCATCCATCTGCATCGAGCCGGGCCGCGGCGGCGTCATAGACCTCGAGCAGTTCTTCCTCTTCGCAAGGCCAGCGGTCGGCAAGCAGCCGACCGTCGATGGAGGTGATCATGTGGCAGATGATGTGGGGGCGGGTCATGGATCGGCTCGTTCGGTTTCGGACTGGCGGCCTCGCGATCGCGAAGCGGGCTGGCCCTTCATATGCGGCGCGGCTCGCTTCAGTGTATGCCCGGTCTCCACCTTGCAGAGATGAGCTTGGCTCATGAATGGCGCGAGACCCCTGCCGGTGAGGCCGGTAGCTGAAAGAGCCGGGCGCTGGAAAGCGCCCGGCCCTCAAGAACGGCGGTTTGCCGGATCAGCCGTTGTAGTCCTCGTCGGCCACCTTCTCCATCCAAGTCACCGGCGAGCCGTTGATGCTTTCTTGGATGGCGATGTGCGACATGGCATTTTCCGACGCGGCGCCGTGCCAGTGCTTCTCCTCGGCCGGGAAGAAGACGATGTCACCGGCAGTGACCTCCTCGACCGGCCCGCCTTCGCGCTGAACGCGACCCTTGCCGAAGGTGATGATGATGGTCTGGCCCGCCGGATGGGTGTGCCACGCGGTGCGCGCGCCGGGCTCGAAGGTGACATGCGCGCCGCTTGTGCGGCCGGGCGCGTCGGCCTGGAACATCGGGTCGATGCGCACGGTGCCGGTGAAGTAGTCCTCGGGACCGGGGCCGGAAGGAATGCTGCCTGCGCGGATGATTTTCATTGTCTTTCTCCTTCTGTCTCGCTGCGCGGTCAGCCGCGCAGCTTGGTGAATCTGTAGGTAAGCGCTGGCCCGCCCGGTTGGACGTAAGCCAGTTCCACTGTGGCCATGGCAAAGGGCTCGACATAACGGCCGTTGCGCAACCCGCCGGTGTCGAGCGGCTCGAAGCCGATGTCGCGGATGAGCTGGCTAACTATCTGCTTGGCACCGGTGTCGTCGCCGTAGGTGAAGACCTGCGGCGCGGGGTCCTGCCCCTTGCGGGCGAAGACCGGCGCGAAACTCTCGGAGGGCGTTGTATTGAAGCACGACACCCAGCGCGCCTTCGGGCGCATCCGGGCCAGTTCTTCGCCGCCGGAGGAGGTGGTGCCGACGACGAGGTCCCGGTTGGCTTCGTCGAGCGGCACACAGCAGTTCAGCACCACCTTTCCCGCCAGATCGCCCGCCTGCTCCAGCACGTCGCCGACCCGCGACCAATGCACCGCCAGAAGCAGCGCGCCGGCCTCGTCCACGGCGTCGGCAATGGTTCCCGATTGCCCGCCGCTCTCCCGCGCAAGACGCTCGAGCTTCGACGCACTGCGCGCATAGGCAAAGGTGACGTCATGGCCAGAGGACGCCCAGAGCGTGCCGAGCTTGCCGCCCATCAGACCCGATCCGAGAATGCCGATCTTCATGCTGTTCTCCTGAATTACGGCAGCGGAGCCGAAGCCCCGCCGCCCGAAGACTTAGTTCACTCGCGCCTCGAAGACCTGCTTGGCCACCGGCAGCGCCGAGAAGACCTTGGGCCAGCCTGCGTAGAAGGCGAGATGCGACAGCATGGCACCCGCCTCTTCCTGCGTCAGCCCGTTGTCCATTGCGCGACCCAAGTGGAAGGTCATCTGCTCGGGCTGACCGGCGACGATCAGCGCGGCGACGGTCACCATGCTGCGGTCGCGGGGCTCCAGCGCCGGGCGCAGCCACAGATCGTTGAACAGCAGCTCGCGCGTGGTGTCGACGACACCCATGCTGACATTGGCGAAGTTGCCGCGCACGGTTTCTTCACGTGCGGCCTCGGCCTCCTCATTGATCGGAAGCAACTCGGGCTCGAGCGCCGGAAGATCCTCTGCCGTGACACCGCGCGCCTCGTAGACCGGCGCCATCGCCTCCGCGGCGGCGGTGGCATTACCCCAACCGGTGTAGAAGGCGAGATGGGTGATCGTCTCGGACAGCTCGGCCGGGGTCACGCCCGCGTCGAGCGCCAGCTCGACGTAGCTGCCGAGGTTCTCTGTCTCATGGCGCGTCATCAGCGCCGCGAAGGTGACAAGCGCGCGGTCGCGCATCGAGAGCTCTTCGCCCGCCCAGACAGAGCCGAAAAGATCATTGGTCGAATAAGCCTCAAGCGCGGGCGCAACGGCGCCGACGGCGGATGGCAGGGTGCTGGACACCTCCTGCGCGGTGGCGCCGGTGGTCATGAGGGCGAGGGCCGAAGCGGCAACATAGGTCTTCATGGGAGCTCCTGTCGGGCTGGTTCCGGTTACCCCCTTGATGTGGGCGGACCCTGCGGAACCTTAATGCCCGATTGGGCCAACCCACTCATGACAGCGCCTCATGAATGCCTCAACCCCGCTCTCGCAAAGCCTCCAGCACCACCTCGAAAGCAGAAGACGGACGCTGCCGGCTCGGGTAGTAGAGGTGGAACCCCGGGAAGTAAGGGCAGTAGTCATCAAGGCAGGTCTGCAGAGCGCCGGAGGCCAGGTGTTCCGCCGCCAGCCGTTCCGGGATCAGCGCGAGCCCGTGGCCGTCTACCGCCGCGCGCATCACCGGGTTGATCGTGTTGAAACAGGTCTGGCCCGAAACCTTCACGCGGATCTCGTTGCCGTCCTTGTCCTCGAATTCCCAAGCATAAAGCGCGCCATGGGTCGACAGCCGCAAATTGATGCAGCGATGCTCGGCCAGATCGTGTGGCACCTGCGGGGTGCCCGCCGCCTCGAAATACTCGGGGGCACCGACGCAGATCATCCGCTCTTCCGGGCCGATGCGCATCGAAATCATGCCGTCGCTCACCTGTTCGCCGTAACGCACCCCGGCATCGCATTGCGAACTCGCCAGATCGGTATAGCCGTAGTCCATGACGAACTCGACGTTCACCGCAAGGTATTGCTTCAGCACCGGCGAGAGCTTGGGCCAGAGAATGCTGTCGATCGCGTATTCCACCGCGACGATCCGCACCGTGCCGGTGGGCTGATCGCGCGCGTCATTCAGCGCCTTGAGCCGCGCCTCGATCATCTCGAAACAGGGATTAAGCGTCGCTAGGAGGTCCTCGCCCTCAAGCGTCGGGGCGACCGAGCGGGTGGTCCGGGTCAGCAGGCGCAGACCGAGCCGCTGCTCGAGCCCCTTGATCGTATGGCTCAGGGCCGACTGCGAGACGTTGAGCCGGGCTGCGGCGCGGGTGAAGCTCCGCTCCTCGGCAACTGCCGCCAAGGCTATGAGGTCGTTTATGTTTTCACGAAGCATGAGGGAGGCCTTGATCTGGTGCTCGAGGATCACAACGGGTCTCCCTCACAATATATGTGCGTGGCTCATGACGTCCAATGATTATCCTATTATCGGGAAACCCGGATCATTCGATCAGCGGACGCACCGTCCCGCCGCGGCGAGCGGTTGCTGGTGATCGCGTAGAAATGGGTGTCGGTCACCAGCACGTCGCGCACCCGATCTCCGAGGCTCAGGGCTTCGGACACCGCACCATCGGTGCCGACCGAGAGAACGGAACCCGTCCGCAAGCTGGCGAGCAGCAGGCGCTCGCCCTCCCAGGCAAGGCCCGACGGCGCCCAGGTGCCGCGCCCGGAATGGGCCAGCGGCGCCTGCATCCCGTCCCGCGTCTCGTCGCCTTGGATCAGCGGCCAGCCGTAGTTCGCGCCCCGCTCGATCCGGTTCACCTCGTCATGGCCGGACTGACCGTGCTCCGCGGCGTAGAGCTGCCCGACGGCGTCCCACGCTAGACCCTGTGGGTTGCGATGTCCCAGCGACCAGACCGGCGAGCCGTCGAACGGATTGTCCTCGGGAACCGCACCTTCCGGCGTCAGCCGCAGGATCTTGCCCGCGAGGCTTCCTACGTCCTGCGGACGCTCACGGTTCTCTGTCCAACCCGTGGTGACATAGAGCATCTCGTCCGGGCCGAAGGCCACGCGTCCGCCATTGTAAAGCGGATGGCCAGGGATGCCGTCGAGCAGCACGCGCGTCTCATGCCAGGCATCGTTGCGCAGCTCAATCTCGATGACGCGGTTACTGCGATCCTCCGGCGTGCCCATGTGCTGATAGACCACCGCGCGGCGGCTCTGCGCAAAGTCGGGCCGCAGCGCGAGGCCAAGCAGCCCGCCACCCCGGTCATTCAGGACCGGTGCGCTGGTCTCGACCGGCAGCCGGGCGAAGTTCTCGCCGTCGAAGATGCCGATGGTCCCGCCCTTCTCGGTTACGTAGATCACCTCGCCCTGCGCCTCGATGTCCCAAGGGTAGTCGAGCCCCTCAAGCACCGTTTCCTGCGCCTGTGCAGCCAGCGGGAGAAGCGCGGCCATGAGCAGGCCGCGCCAGATTGCAGCCTTAGCTGCCATATTCTTCGTCCGTCACCAGCGCGCCCCAGGTCACTGCCGAGCCATCTTCGGCGGCCTGGATCGCATAGTGGGTGACCGAGGTGCTGTCGGTCGCGCCGTGCCAATGGTTCACGCCCGCCGGAGCGAAGACCACGTCGCCGGTACGCATGATCTGCTTTTCCTGGCCCTCTTCTTGGTACCAACCGGTGCCCTTCGTGACCACCAGATACTGGCCGATCGGGTGCGTGTGCCAAGCCGAGCGCGCGCCCGGCATGAACGTCACCTCGCCGGCGCTGACATCGTTCATGTTCGGCCCGAAGACCGGCGCTACGAACACGGTGCCGGTGAAGGTGTCTTCGCTGCCGATCTGGCCGCCACGATCCAGCGTCGTGGTCTGCGTCATCTCCTGCGCGAAGGCAGCGGGAGCCGCGGCCAGCGTAAGGGCGAGTGCTGCAAGGGTTGTTTTCATCAGGTCGTCTCCATTGTGCATGAGGCGGCCATAGGGCCTGCAGCAGGGTTCATTCCCTGCCTGCCCAAATGAGATAGCGATGCCGTATTGGTGTATAATGCCAGCGGTTCGGGACACGCTCATGAGAGGACCTCATGAAAGCCCAGCGTCACCACCCAGACTGCTCCCCCAGCGCGGAGACGGAGTCAATCTGGCGCGCTTCCGGTTTCATGAGCGTCATTCATGGCTGCATGTACTGAGCGCCCGATTATCCTGCGTAGCGGATAGATTAGGTGATGTGCTGTCCGAGGCGCCCTCGCCTCGGTCTTCAATGACCCAGATGGAAAGGATCAGCCATGACCAGGATACACGTGACTGTCGGCGAGGCGGTTCTTTCCGCCACGCTCGATGACACGCCTGCCGGGCGTGACTTCGCAGCACTTCTGCCGCTGGAGCTGACCCTCAGCGACTATCACGGCATCGAGAAGGTCGCCGACCTACCTCGCAAGCTCGACACCACCGATGCCCCGGCGCGCTACGCGGCGAAGGCGGGGGACATCACGCTGTATGCGCCATGGGGCAACCTCGCGATCTTCTACAAGCCGTTTCAGGCCGCGGTGGGCCTCGTCCGCCTCGGTGCCTTTGACGGCGACTTCGAGTCGTTGCTCCGGCACGGCAGCTTCAAGGTGAGCCTGGCCCGCGCCGACTGATCCGGCCCGCAGCAAATTCACCCGTGGCGCCGCAAGAGGCCAAAAGGTCCGTCCCGGCGCTCCGCATTCCCTAGGAAAGAGACTAGCATGACCGATAACATCACCGGCAAAGTCGTCATTATCACCGGCGCCTCGAGCGGTATGGGCGAAGCCACCGCCCGCGACCTCGCCGCCAAGGGTGCCAAGGTCGCGCTCGGCGCGCGCCGCACCGACCGGCTCGACGCCCTCGTGAACGAGATCAAGGCGGCTGGCGGCGAGGCCATCGCCGTAGCCACCGACGTCACCAAGCTCGAAGACGTTCAGAATCTCGTCGATACCGCCAAAGAGACCTTCGGCACCGTCGATGTCATCTTCAACAACGCCGGTCTGATGCCCCTCTCGCCGCTGGACAGCCTGCGCATCGACGAGTGGAACCAGATGATCGACGTGAACATGAAGGGCACGCTCTACGGCATTGCCGCGGTGCTGCCGATTTTCAAGGAGCAAGAGTCGGGCCAGGTTATCAACGTCTCGTCGGTCTACGGCCACAAAACCGTCGCCACCGGCGCCGTCTACTGCGCCACCAAGCACGCGGTGCGCTCGCTGTCGGAAGGCCTGCGGCAGGAGGTCAAGGACTACAATGTGCGCGTCACGGTGATCTCGCCCGGCGCGGTCAACACCGAGCTGACCCAGCACATCACCGAGGAAGGCCTCGGCGATGCGGTGCGCGATGCGGTCAGCAGGATCGGCGTACCTGCGACGACCATGGCCGACATGGTCGCGTTCGCGATCTCGCAGCCGGCGAACGTCGATGTGAACGAGATCCTGTTCCGCCCCACCGTGCAGCCGGAGTGATCCGCAGCCGACGCCGCATTATCCTGTCGGGGCCGCCCACCCGGTGGCCGCGGACCCGCCTGCCGCCCTCCCCCACGGACCTCCCCAAAGCCTCCCAAGGAAGAAAAATGCCCAAGAACACCTACATCTTCGACCTCTCGCCGAACGTCACCCGCACCGCGGTAGATTTCCAGACCCGCTTTGGCATCGGTATCGCCGCCGACCTTTACCGCCCCGCCGATTTCGACGAGACCCGGGCGTACCCGGCGCTGATCGTCGGCGCCCCCTACGGCGGCGTGAAGGAACAGGGCCCCGGCGTCTACGCCAACGAACTGGCGCAGCAGGGCTTTGTCGTGCTGACCTTCGACCCTGCCTGGAACGGTGCCTCCGAAGGTGGCCAGATGCACCTGTCGTCGCCCGACCAGATGGTCGAGGACTTCATGGCCTGCGTCGATTTCATCGGCACCCGCTCCTTCGTCGACCGCGACCGTATCGGCGCCATCGGCATCTGCGGCTCGGGCGGTTTCGCGCTCTCGGCAGCCAAGATCGACCCGCGCATCAAGGCCGTGGCCACCGTGTCGATGTATGACATCAGCCGCATGCAGAAGAACGGCTTCGGCGACAGCTTGACCGTTGCCGACCGAACCGGGCTTCTGACGACGCTGGCCGAGCAACGTTGGGCCGACTTCGAAACCGGCGAGCAGACACTCACCGACCGCGGTGCACCGCTGGCATGGGATGCCGAGGCCAACCCCGTCGGCGCCGAGTTCGGCGCGTTCTACTCGCGTCCGCGTGGCTACCACCCGCGCGCGATCACCCAGTTCACCATGACCAGCACGCCGTCGTGGATGAACTTCGCGCTGATGGACGATCTCGAATGGCTCGCCGGTCGCCCCGTCCTGCTGGTGGTCGGCGAGCACGCCCACTCGCGCTACTTCAGCGAGGACGTGTTCAAGCAAGCGCACGACCCCAAGGAAATTTTCATCGTGCCGGGCGCGAACCACGTCGACCTTTATGACAAGACCGACGTGATCCCCTTCGGCAAGCTCGTCGACTACTTTGAGACGGCTTTCGGCAAGTGACGTGGAACTGATTCAGGGCCTCCGGAGTCCCATCCCGGGG
>NZ_JAIUZY010000028.1 GCF_020171625.1 Salipiger bermudensis | reverse complement strand
CTCGGTGATCTGCGCGACGGCGTCTCTCTTGAAATCGTCGCTGAACTTGGTGCTGCTCATCATGGCCTCCTCGCCTCAAAATTAGCAAAGAAGGCGTCCACGATACACGGGGCTATTCACATGGAGCCAGCAGCGGCGGATCTCATTGTCAGCAAGCTCCTGCGGAGCTTCCCTGGGATCGATGACCTCAGCACGTACAACACCATCGCCGGAGGTAAAAATCGACAGCAGGCACTGGTCCCATTCGAACTTCTCACCAAACGCCAAGGCGCGCACGTCAGTCGACCCAGCTCCCTTGGTGTTGGCCCCGTGTCGCGTCCCACCGCGACCGAGCACGGTGACGACATCGGAAATCGCCTTCGCACGCGTGCGGATCGTCGTGATCGAGGGAAAGTTGATGTCTTGCGCCATCTCTCGGGGAGAGCGGTGGAATACTTTTGTCGCCAGCTTGTAAACAGATGCCAATTTTGGCTTCTTAGGATCATGCCAACGGTTTAGGACGTAGTCGATGAACCGCTCTTGCCATTCGCAGAGCCTTGGCTCCCGACGCCCCTTCATACGGTCACGATCCGCCAAGACAACTGGGTTCTGATCGAAGCGATGGTAGACGTCGCGGTAGCTGGTCAGGGTCCGCCCTTGCGGGACATCAAAGCCGCTTGCGAGCTTCCCGCCGCGGCGTGTCCCGAGAAAATTGTGCCCAGGCGCGATCTGTTCCGCTCGGGTCAATAGAAGACGGCGATGTGTACCGCTCTTGTTCATGCTGCGCTGGGTGAGCTTCACGCCCTCGGCGCGCAGCTCGTCTTGGGCGATAACAAGAGCTAGGCGCGCCTGGACAATCCGCTGGTCTTTTTCCGAAAGCTGATCAACGCACTCGAGGCCGTCGGTATGCTTGAGCAGAGCCTTCCGCTTTTCAACATCGGCCGGCTTGATGACCTCGCAATCCCGGTGTCGGATTGCAGTCTCAACCCGCTCAAGCGGCAGCGTGAAACACTCGCCGGTTTCCTTGCATTCCACCGCATAACCGCTCTCCTCGCGAACCGACACCGTCAGTTCGCGACCATCCAGCTTCAGGATGGATCCTTTGGGGATGTTGTAGAGCGGTTGCGAGGTCATGCGTTCAGCGCGACCCGGGAGGGGTAATCAATGACCCCATGCATGTCCGTCCAGAGCACATTCTGACCGATGAGCCGCATCGCCGCCTGGTAGCAGCGCCACGGCTCCATGTCGCAATTCGCGATCAGGTCGCTCAGATACCAATAGCTGGTATTGCGTGCGGCATCCTCGACGAGCTCATCCGCGTCATCGTCCGACACCTGCAGATAGTCCCAGATACGGCGAAGGTTGTCGCGATAGGCGCGCGTGTAGTCATCGGTGCAGACGACCATGCAGTCGTCAGCAAAGTCCTCGGTGACCGCAGCGAAGATGTCGTCGATTTCGTCCTGGGTTTCGCGCCTCGCCAAGCTCGTCGCGTTGCGGACGAAGACCGCGCGCCGGTAACCGTCCCGAAAGGTCAGCCGCAAGTCGAAGTGATGGGGGTACACTCCCTTCTGGCGACGGCAATAGTAGTAAACAGGGGCAAGCTGCACTTCCAGTCCATAGAGTTCGGGGCTGCGAAGGGCATCCAGAGCGACGGCGTATTCGGACTCGCCATCAAAATGGTAAAGCTGCCGGATGCCGCCCGTCATCGGCGTTGCCAAAGCTGTCGACACCCGCTTGACCGTGTCGCTGCGGGTCAGAGGATTAAGAGCACCTGCATAGGGGAGCACCCCGTGGATCGGTGCCACCACTAGGGCGGGCTGTTCCTTCTTGGGCGCCGGTTGGTCCTGCAACCAGTCTTCGTAATTCGACATGCCGTCTCCGTTCCCGGAAACGAGGCGCTTCCGGGGTAATCATCTTTTCATCCAGGAGCTCAGACCGCGCTTGCTCGGGCCGTTTTCGGCCTCTAGCTTGGCAAGTGATACACGGGCGATCTTTGCCCCAACTTCCAGGCGCGCACCCCAGGGTGCGCGTTTTCTTTTGCGCAGGACTTGGCCCTCAGGGACCGCCGACCTTGCACAAGGGGAGGGTCCGCGAATCCGCTGAAAATCCAAAACAGAAAATGCGCCCGGCCTTCAAGGCCCTTACCAAAATGGAGTCAACCCCCTGAAAATGCGAAAAAATATCGACTGAATTTTCTTCACATGAGCTCTTCAGGGGCCATCGGCGTCACGTTCTCGGGGCCGGCGCGACGATGTCGGACATGTTCTCACAAGGTGATGAGCAGGACATCGAGAGAAGAAAGTTGCCACGCCCCCGCGAGCTATCAGCCGAGGTGCAATTACGATTGCGACCAGATCTCGCTCTAGTTGCGCGCAGTGCCGCTGTCGTTGCGGCCGCAACAAGTCGACCACCCAAGTCGCCAACGACGGGCGAGTTGATGAGCGAGGAAAGTCCGGAGGTTTGAAGATCGGGCAGTTTGTAGCCATTGTGGGAACAAACTCGCTCGATGGTAAACCCGACGCCCTATGCGTTTCTTGCGAAGTGGCCTGATGGGCGGCTGAGACTGCAAGATGCAACCGTTCGCCAGGCAGGAGTTGCGATGGACGCCGGATGCCAACGACGCAGATCGCGGCGTACACGGGGCGGATACCGGACTTTCGCCGCGGTCGCGAAGGCACCTCGGCCGCACCGCGGAAGCGGCCATTCAAGCGAGAACCAAGGCCGGAACCCGCTCGATCGACATCAGGGGCGGAGAGCGGTCGTTCGCCGCGGTCGCTTCGGCACCCCTGCCGCACCGCCGAAGCGGACATTCGAGCGAGGAGCAAGACCGAAGCCCGCTCGATCGACACCACGGGCGGAAAGCTGCCGTTAGCCGCGGTCGCGAAGGCATCCCGACCACACCGTGGAAGCGGACGTTCAGGCGAAAATCAAGACCAATATCAGCTAGATCGACAGGAGGGCCGGGATGCGGGCTTTATCCTAGGATCACGATAGCGGGTCCGCCCGCCCCCAGAGGAAAGTTGACTGCAGCCATATGATGCAACGAGTACGGGGCCCTCAGGCAAATGCACCTTGCGGAGTCCGAATGGATGAGCGCGACCGCCACGCGACATGGTTCTTCCCTAGCAGAGCTGAAGTAAGATTTACGCCACGGAGACGAGAGGTCGTCGCGGCCGCACTACGTTCACACTTCGATAACCCGGCATACTGCTTGCCTGCAGTCTCGCAGCAAAGCCGGCGCCAACCGCGCGCCGGTGACGACCACGTCGAAGTCGCGGATGTGGCCCATCTGACAGGCAAGATCCGCCCCCATCTTGGTGCTGTCCACCACCAGGACGCTCTGCTTGCCGCAGCCCGCAATGGCTTTGCGCACAGCGATTTCGTCCGAGTTATAGTCCATCACTCCCCCTAGGTCAGACACCCCCCCGCAGCTGAACACGGCATAATCCACACGGTATCTCGAGAAGAACTGGTGCGCGGCGACGCCGATCATGTCGAGGTCGCGCATGCGCACCGTTCCGCCGGCCAGTTCGACCGCGATACCGGGAGCGTTCTGCAGGGCGCAAACCGCGTGAATGCTGTTCGAGACCACGAACAGGTCCCTGTGAGACGTCAGGAACCTCGCGCATTGCTCGACCGTCGTGCCGGTGCCAAGCGCCACGCGGGCACCGTCGGGGATCAGGTTCTTGACCGCCAGGGCGATGCGTTGCTTTTCCTTGCGGGCAATCCCCTCGCGCGGCAGGTATCCGATGTTCTCGCTTTGCTGACGCAGCTGGGCGCGGCCATTGCGGCGCTGCACCAGGGCGGCTTCGTCAAGGTCGCGCAGATCGGCCCGAAGGGTCTGGACGGAAACCCCCAGACGCGCGGACAGGTCGGCGGCCGAGAGCGACACGTTCTCCGCCAGAAGCGCGAGGATGGCGTCGCGGCGTCCATGCAAATCCAGCCTCACGGAAACTTTCCTTCGAAAATAAGTTGATCGAGGGAAAGCGTACGGAGGACCGGCAAGTGCTGCAATATAAATAAATATTTAACGCCCTGGTTACAAAACTGTTGATGAGTACGCGGATAAGGGCCCGAATGCAGCTTTCGTTCGAAAGCCTTAACCCGGGAGCAGCCCCATGAAATTCGCCCTCACCTCCGCCGTTTTCGCGCTCATGGCCGGCACCGCCATGGCCGAGACCATCACGCTTTACACCTCCCAGCCCAATGCGGATGCCCAGCAGACCGTCGACGCCTTCATGGCCGCCAACCCCGGCACCGAGGTCGAATGGGTCCGTGATGGTACGACCCAGCTTATGGCGCGCCTGCGGGCCGAGATCGAAGCCGGCAACCCGCAGCCCGACGTGCTGCTGATCGCCGATACCGTCACGCTGGAAGGCATGGCGCAGGAAGGCCTGCTGGCCGCCTACCAGTCGCCCGAAGCCGATGCCTACGACGCGGCCCTTTATTCGCCCGAAGGGTACTACTACTCCACCAAGCTGATCACCACCGGCATCGTCTACAACACCGGCGTCGAAACGGTGCCGACCTCGTGGAGCGACCTGGCCGATCCCGCGATGAAGGGCATGATCGCCATGCCGTCGCCGCTCTATTCCGGCGCCGCGCTGATCCACCTGGCCACCCTGACCGGCGACGAATCCCTGGGCTGGGACTACTACGCCACCCTGGCCGAGAACGAGGCCCGCGCGCAGGGCGGCAACGGCGGCACCTTCCAGGCCGTCGCCTCGGGCGAAAAGCCCTATGGCATGGTCGTGGACTTCCTCACCATCCGCAACAAGGCCGAAGGCTCGCCGGTCGAGTTCGTCTTCCCCGAGGAAGGCGTGTCCTACGTGACCGAGCCGGTCGCGATCATGTCCTCCGCCAAGAACATGGAGGGCGCGCAGAAGTTCGTCGATTTCTTGCTGAGTGCGGAAGGCCAGGAGCTGGTCCTCGACATGGGCTACATCCCCGCGCGTGACGGCATCGGTGTGCCCGAGGGCTTCCCGGCCCGCGAAGACATCAAGCTGATGGCCTTCGACCCGGCCGAGGCGCTGGAGAACTCCGAGGCCAACAAGGGCAAATTCGCAGAGCTCTTCGGCGCCGAGTGATGGGGATCGCCTTGCAAACAGGAAGCAGCCGAGCCGAGGCTCGGCTGCTTTCGTCAATCCTGATCATCGCGCTCTGCCTGACGCTGGCGCCCGTGGTGCGCCTGTTCTTCGAGGGCGTCACCGATCAGGGGCGGCCAAGCCTCGATCTGATGCGCGACGTCCTGGCACAGCCCTCCACCCTCAGCGCGCTGAAGCATTCGATCGTCACCGCAGGGCTTGGCACCGTGGTGTCGCTGGTGCTGGGCGCGGCCTTTGCCTTTCTCGTGGCGCTGACCGATCTGCGGGCCAAGGCGGCTCTGGTCTTCTGCCTGATGATCCCGATGATGATCCCGCCCCAGATCACCGCGCTGTCCTGGATCCAGATCATGGGGCCGTCGTCGGTGCTGCTGAAGACGCTCGGCATCGCGCCGCCGCTGGGATCGCCGCAGCCGCTCTATTCGCCTGAAGGCATCATCCTGCTGCTGGGCATCCAGCACATGTCGATCATCTTCCTGACCCTGCGCGCGGGTCTGCGCTCCATCCCGCAGGACGTGGTCGAGGCCGCCCGTATCAGCGGCGCCCGGGGGCTGCGGACCTGGTGGCAGGTGGTGCTGCCCCTCACGCTGCCAAGCCTTGCGGCGGGGACCGCGATCACCTTCGTGACGGCCCTGGGCAATTTCGGCATTCCGGCCATGCTGGGCATTCCCGCAGGCTATTCGACCCTGCCGACGCTG
Organism: Salipiger bermudensis; assembly: GCF_020171625.1. Classification (GTDB taxonomy): domain Bacteria; phylum Pseudomonadota; class Alphaproteobacteria; order Rhodobacterales; family Rhodobacteraceae; genus Salipiger; species Salipiger bermudensis_B. Next base: position 5,422 of record NZ_JAIUZY010000028.1, on the reverse strand, counting down.
GTTTACCAGAAGCTTGCAGGCATGGGCACCACCGTGCTGGCCGAGGTTTCGGTGCTGGCGATGCTGATCGGGGCCGTGGCCGTGACGGGGATCCTGCTGCAACGCCATTTCCAAGGGCGGCAGAAGCTGCACCTGGTCGGTAGCACCTCGCGCCCGCTGGCCCTGCCGCTGGGCGCGGCACGTCTGCCCGTTGAAATCGCCCTCTGGGCCGTCGTCTTCGCGATTCTGGTCCTGCCGATGTTCGGCCTTCTGGCAGCATCGCTGGTGCCGGCTTACGGGGTGCCGCTGCGCCTGGACACGCTTACGCTGGACAAGTGGCATGAGGTGCTGTTCCGCCAGCCGGTGACGACGCGGGCCTTCGCGAACTCCTTCGGGCTGGCCGCGGGCGCCGCGCTGGCGCTGATGCTGATTTGCCTGCCGCTGGCCTGGCTCATGGAACGGCGCCGGACGCGCCTGGCGCGGCTTTTCGACAGCCTGCTCGATCTGCCCTATGCATTGCCCGGCGTGGTGCTCTCCATCGCGATGATCCTGCTGCTGATCAACTTGCCCTTCACCGACGCCACGCTGTACGGCACGATCTGGATCATCTTCCTGGCCTACATGGGCCGGTTCTTCGCGGTCATGTTCCGCCCCGTTCAGGCCAGCCTGAAGCTGCTTGACCCGGCAATGGACGAGGCCGCGCAATCGGTCGGTGCCTCGCTGCGCCGCCGGCTGCGCGACGTGATCCTGCCGCTGTCTGCCCCGGCCGCGGCGGCGGGCGCGATCCTTGTCTTCCTGACCGCCTTCAACGAGCTCACCGTCTCGGCGCTGCTCTGGTCCTCGGGGACGGAGACCCTTGGCGTGGTGATCTTCAACCTCAATGACAGCGGAGAAGCGGGCATGGCCAGCGCCTTGGCCATGGCCATCGTCCTCGTCGTCATGGCGCTGATGGGCCTGGTCCAACTGTTGTCGCACCGTTTTCCAAAAGGAGTCGTCCCGTGGCAGACATAGATCTGTCTTCCGTCGGCAAGACATTCGCGGGCACGCCCGCGCTGCATGACATCACCACCTGGTTCGAGGATGGCGAGTTTATCGCCCTGCTGGGCCCCTCCGGCTGCGGCAAGACGACCTTGCTGCGTATCCTTGCCGGTTTCGAGGCCCCGACAAGCGGTCGCCTGCGGATCGGCGGGCGTCTGGTGGCGAATGCCGACACCGGGGCAAACCTGCCCCCCGAAGACCGCAATATCGGCTTCGTATTCCAGTCCTACGCGCTGTGGCCACACATGAACGTGCGCCGTAACGTATCCTACCCGCTGGAGATCCGCGGCCTGCCCAAGGCCGACATCGCGCGTCAGGCGGGGGCGGCGCTCGCCTCGACCGGGCTTGAGGCCTACGCGGACCGCATGCCCTCGGACCTCTCGGGAGGCCAGCGGCAGCGCGTGGCGCTGGCACGGTGCCTGGTCTCCGATCCCTGCGCCGTGCTGCTGGACGAGCCTCTGGCCAACCTCGACGTGGCGCTGCGCGCCTCGATGCAGGGGGTATTCACCGACTTCCACCAGCGCACCGGCGCCACCATGGTCTATGTCACCCACGACCAGTCCGAAGCCATGGCCATGGCCGACCGGATCGCGGTGATGGATCAGGGCCGCATCCGGCAATTCGACACGCCGCAGGCGCTTTACGAGCGACCGAAGAACCGCTTCGTCGCGGAATTCGTCGGGCGCGGCACGGTCCTGCCAATCCAGTCTGTCGCGACCCGCGGCGCGGCGCTGGAGGCCGAGGTGCTGGGCGCCCGGGTGACCGTGCAGGCGGAACCGGACCGTGGCCGTGTGCCTGTCAGCCACGTCTGCCTGCGCCCCGAGAACCTCAGCATCGCCGAGACTGGCGACCTGCGCGGCACGGTTTCGCGGATCACCTACATGGGAGGGAAATACCTGCTCGAGGCACTGACGACCTGTGGCTCGCGGCTCTTCGTGGAAACGCGGGCCCGGTTCGAGATCGGCGCGCAGCTGGGTCTCGCGATCACCAGCCCCTGGGCCTTCGCGGAGGACTGATGCAGAGCGTAAGACTACTTTCAGGCATCGGGGACAAAGGCCCCGCTTGCATCCAGCTGATGGTCGACGGGCGGATCTGGCTGCTTGATTGTGGCTTTGGCCCCGAGGCCAACGCCCAATTCAATCCGGCCTGGCTGGACGGCGCCGAGGCCGTCTTCATCAGCCATGACCACATCGACCACATCGGCGGCGCCTCCTACGCGGTCGAGGCCGGGTTGCCGATCTATGCCACCGCGCAGACGGCCAAGGCCCTGCCGCCGGCGGCCCGGGTCAACCTGCTGCCCGAGCAGGGGCAGGTGGTGATCAACGGCGTGACCCTGACCACCGGGCGCAATGGCCATGCCCTGGGCGGCGTCTGGTTCCATTTCGACCTGGGCGACGGGTTCTTCTATTCCGGCGACTGGTCGGAGGAATCCGACTGGTTCTCCTTCGATGTGCCGCCGCCTGCGGCAACGGCCGTGCTCGATTGCTCCTACCATCTGGACGACGTACCCCAGTCGGCGCGCTTCGCGGCCCTTGACGCGCTGCTGGCCCAAATGGAAGGGCAGGTGCTCTTGCCGGTGCCGCCGTCCGGAAGGGCTGGAGAGATGGCCCTGTACCTGATGCGGCATCACGGCTGCGAAAGCGTGATGCTGGATCCCGAATGCAAGTCGGCGCTGCGGATCGCACTGGACAGCGGGGCGGTCTGCCCCGAGGCCCGGGATGTGGCGCCGCTGCTGGATCGCGGCCCGATGGAACAGGCGCGGTTCCTGATCTGCGACACCCCGAACGCCGATGGCGGCGCCGCTTGGGGCTATGTCCGGGCTTGGAACGAAAGTGGCCGCCTGGGCCGCGATGCGCATGTCATCTTCACCGGCCACATGACCGCCCATGCACGCGGCATCTGCAGCGTTCCGGGCGGACATTTCCAGCGCTGGAACGTGCATCCGCCCCTGCGCGACCAGCTGAAGATGCTCCGGCGTCTTGGCGCGAGGCGTTTTGCGCCGGCGTTCTGCACCCGCCCGGAGGAGTACCTGGCAGAGGATCTGGAGGTCGAGGTGTTCTTCCACGACCGGGTGCGCCTGTGAAGAGATCTGTGATTGGCCGCACGCGTCCCGCGCGTGACTTCTGCCTGGTCCGGCACGGCGAAACGACGGCGAATGCAGGCGGGATCATTGCCGGCATCACTGACGTGCCGCTGACTGCACAGGGCCGGGATCAGGCCCGCGCGCTGGCCGGGCGGCCCTGGCCGGACGACATCGCCGTCTACGCAAGCCCCCTGAACCGGGCCCTTGAGACCGCGCGGCTTGCCCTGCCGGGACGGCAGGTGCGGGTGCACCCCGGCCTGCGCGAACGGGACTGGGGCGTCTTCGAAGGGCGCCCCTTGGCCCGACAGCCCGACCGCGAAGACACCCCGGACCAAGGCGAATCCTGGGCGGACATGCTTCGGCGGGTTGAGGCCGCGATTCTCGGGATCTGCGCCGAACACCCCGACGCGCTGCCTGTCCTGATCTGCCATTCGGGCGTTATCCGCGCTGCGCGCGTCTTGTGGACGACGGGCGATGCGGGCACGCGCCCTCCAAATGCAACCCCGCTCCTGTTCCGGACGGCGGCGGGGCCTGACCTGACGGAGCCCCCCCTATGACGAACACAGCCCCGATCCCCTGCGTGGTGTTCGATGTCGACGGAACGCTGGCCGAATTTGACGCCGACCGCCTTGGCCACCTTGTGCATGGCGTGGAAAAGCATTGGGATGACTTCCACGCAGCCATGGCCGACGCACCGCTGATCGCCCCGATTGCCAGGCTGATGCACCGGCTCAAGGCGAGCGGCGAAACGATCCTGATCTGCTCGGGCCGGCCGAAAGGCTGGGCCGAGCAAACCGTCGCTTGGCTGCGCAAGCATGACCTGCCATTCGACGGCATCTACCTGCGGGCCGAGGATCAGGACGCCGCCACAGACCCCGAGGTCAAGCGTCGTGCGCTGAAGGAGATGCGCGACGATGGCTTCGACCCCTGGCTGGTCATCGACGACCGCAGCTCGGTCGTCGACGCCTGGCGCGGCGAAGGCCTGGTCTGCCTGCAATGCGCGCCAGGCAATTTCTGAAGGCGTGCGCTCGGAGAATGCCTCTGTCCAGTGCCGTGATGCTGGGCACCGGTGATCCTGTCCGGCAAGCCTGGGGTCATGCAGCGATTGCCCCGGCGTGCAACGCCCTGGTTCCTCGCCCCGCGCGTTGTGTCAAACCTTCGCTCAGCCAGGTGGACCGGACTGTCGAAAAAAGGGCTTTCCCGGCCCTCGGTATTCTGCATAGCGGCTGTCGCGGGCATGGCGCCCGCTGCAGCTTCCTTCGCGCTGACAGTAAATCAGTCTCCTGCCGTGCTTGCAGTGAACGGTATCATCGCCCGCGGTACGGACCTCAGAGCCTTGGATTATACTGCGCGGTGACAAGAAGATCCGCAACTGGGAAGCTGCGCTGCGGCAATGGTGATCCTAGCCAATGTCCGGTTTCGGTCGGGAGCGATGGCGCACCTGAGGCAACCATGCGCCTGCCTCGTGCTGCGCCGCCGCATGACCGCTTCGAGCCCAAATCTAGCATTGGGTGGTCAGTTGTGTAAGATAATCAAAACAATATATGAGGCGACAGTGACATGAAAAATTACTTATGCTTTCTTGCTTCTGCGTTGCTTGCGTTTATGAGCAGTTCGGCGTTGGCTGACGATTTAAATACGATTAATGAAATGGCCGAAACTGCGTGGGATTGGCACCCAGACGACTTGATATTTAGAAACGGACTAAGCGATTTTGATGAACTTATCATGAAATCAGAAGGCAGCGAATGGGCCAGCGTCGGGATCATGCGTGCATCCAGCGGAAGCCCTCGTGTTGTTTACGTCGATCCCGTTGAGGGCGTCACGGAAACGATGATTGGAGACTTCATAGAGGGACTCTCTGAAAGTGAGTATGCTGTTTATAGAATTGATTTTATTGATGAATATTCGCCTGATGACGTGATGGCACAAGGTTCTTTATCGTCTTACACTCCCATGTCCGCATACATGAAGCCTTATGATACATTCATGCTTTTCGGGAATGAAGGGTTTTACAATGCCGAGCTGGCATACGAAGCGGCGCTAAGTGCAGGAATAGTTCTTGGGACGCCGATTCCCGTTGAGAATTTTGCGTCCAATGCGTTACGTGAGGTACTCGTGGACCGTTGGAGAGATTACCCTTATTGCGTTCTTGCAGTCGATCCTTCGAATTGCTGGCCTGAACTCAAGCGCATTTCGGTAGGGCGTTGTTGCAGAACTCTCGCCATGAAGGATTCACATTACGAATCCATGCAGTTAGACGGGCGGCATGAGCAAGCCCGAGCCCGCCCGCTACCGCACCACCAACTGGTCTGACTACAA
>NZ_JAIUZY010000027.1 GCF_020171625.1 Salipiger bermudensis | reverse complement strand
TGTAGTCAGACCAGTTGGTGGTGCGGTAGCGGGCGGGCTCGGGCTTGCTCATGCCGCCCGTCTAACTGCATGGATTCGTAATGTGAATCCTTCATGGCGAGAGTTCTGCAACAACGCCGGATCGGTCTCGCGGCGCATTAGATCGCCCTTCCAGAACGCAGCCATGAGCCACATTCATCAAAGCGAGAGGACAGGCTCGGTGCCACGTATGTCGGGTTTCGAGGGCTTCTATCTGTGAGGCTCATGACTGCATTGCGAATTACCGCATAATCGGCCGCGCGAATTCAGGGTAACCGAGGTGCAGGACGACCTCGCAAGGATTAAACGATTGTCGGACATCAGCCTTGGAACACCCGAGATTGCGGGCAAGGCCCTTTGGGGCGCGGTACTTTCGATGTCGCTCTGCGTGGCTTTGCTCATCGCGTCGGAATTCATGCCTGTCAGCCTGCTCACCCCGATGGCCGAGGGGCTCGGGGCGAGTGTCGGGCAGACCGGGCAGGCGATCTCGATCAGCGGCCTCTTTGCCGTGGCCACCAGCCTTCTCATCACCACCGCCGTGGGCCGGGTGAACCGCAAGTCCGTGCTTGTCGGGCTGACCGGGTTGATGCTGCTGTCGCTGGTCGTCGTCGCGGCGGCGCCGTCCTTTTCGGTGCTCATGCTGGGGCGGGCCCTGCTGGGCGTTTGCGTCGGCGGGTTCTGGTCTCTCGCCACCTCGATCCTGATGCGGCTCGTCCCGGAAGGTGAGGTTCCGAAGGCGCTTGGGCTGATGTACGGCGGGCAGGCCATCGCAGCCGCCTTTGCTGCCCCAATCGGGAGCTACCTCGGCGAGGTGATAGGCTGGCGCGGCGTGTTCTGGGCGCTGACGCCGCTGGTGGCGGCGAACCTCGTCTGGCATCTGGTCGCCCTCCCGTCACTGCCGGCGCGTGACCGTCAGAGCTTTGCCAGCTTCGGGGTGCTCTTCTCCCGCGGCTATTTCCGGCGCGGCCTTCTGGCGGTGACCTTCACTTGGGGTTCGGCCTTCACCATGTTCACTTACCTACGGCCGTTCCTTGAGCAGGTCACTGGCGTAGGCGTGGAGGCGCTTTCGGTCCTGCTGCTGGTTCTCGGAGGCGCAGGCTTCGTCGGCTCCTGGTTGTCGGGCCGCCTGGTCGGTGGCCGCGTCGAGCGAATGCTGTGCCTGCCCGCGCTGGTGATGGGCGGCTGCACCTCCGGGCTATTGCTCTTTGGCGCTGCGCCGGTCGCTGCCGGGATGTTGCTGGCGCTCTGGGGTGCGATGAACACCGCGATGTCGGTGATCTGGATGAGCTGGATGTCGCGCAACGCCGACGATCTGCCCGAGGCGGCGGGGGGGCTGATGGTCGCGGTCATACAGGCGTCCATCCTGCTCGGCGGCATGGTCGGTGGCCTGCTTCTCGACCAGTTCTCGGTCGTCGCGACGTTTTGGGGAAGCGTCATGTTGGCCTTGGTTGCGGTGGCCCTCACGGGAGGCGGCCGCCATCTTCTGAAACCCTCGCGCTGAACCGGAGGAGAGCTGATCACATGACTGCAACGACACGTCCGACCCGCCGCAGCCTTGTCACCGGAGCTGCCGCGAGCCTTCTGGTTCCGGCGGTGGCGCGGGCGCAGGCCCTACGCCTGCAATTTCGCTTCGACGATCAGGTCGCGACCTACACGCTCTTCGACAATCCCACGGTGCGGGACCTCCTGTCGCTGCTGCCGCTGGCGCTGGAAATCGAGGATTTCTCGACCAACGAGAAGATCGTGCATCTGCCGCGCCGCCTCGACGAGGGGGGCTTCGAGGCGTTCGGCGACGAGACACCGGGCGACCTGTGCTACTTCCTCGGCTGGGGAAACCTCGCGCTGTTCCACGGCGAATACACCTTCCGCAACGACCTGATCCGGCTGGGCCATATCGAGGGTCCCGTGGAGCCGCTGCTGCACAACGGCACCTATCCCGTCCGGATCGAGACAATCTGATAGCCGGGCAAGGCGCGTCCGGGCGGCGTTCGGAGGGTCCTTGCACTGCGGGCCCGGAAGCCGCAGGCCGGAGCTTGCGCCTGCGTCTGGTGACCGGTGGCCGGAATGGCCCGGGCCTGCAAGAACCAGCATCCCTGCGAACAGCGGCACGTCCGCAAAAGCACGGCCGCGGTCGGATGCTCGTCAGCAGCAGGGCGCCCTATATCCAAGGGCGGTCCGGGGCGTTATTGCGCCACCTCAAGCCGCAACTGATCGATGTCCCGCTTGGGCGGGTTGCCGAAGAGCCGCGCATATTCCCTGCTGAACTGCGAGGGGCTCTCGTAGCCCACGCGGTAGGAGGCGCTGGCGGCATCCAGATGGTCGTTCAGCATCAGCTGCCGCGCTTCATTCAGACGGAGCCATTTCTGGTACCTCAGCGGACTCATCGTTGTCAGCTCGCGGAAGTGCTGGTGGAAGGTCGAGGCGCTCATCTGCGCGCGCTCGGCCAGATCCTCGACACGCAGTGGCTCGGCGTAGTGCAGCTTCATCCAGTTGAGAAGCGCCAGGATACGCTGGTTCGGGCTGCCCGCGGCCACGAAGGACCACAGTCGATCTCCCTGATCGCTCAGAAGGAGGCGGTAGTGGATCTCCTGCAGGATCAGCGGCGCGAGCACGGGGATGGCTCCGGGTTCATCCAGAAGGGCGACGAGCCGTTCGAGCGGGGAGATCAGCTCGGGCGTCACTGTGCCCACAGCGACGCTGCTGCGGTCGGTCTTCTGGTGCGGCGGCGTCACGTTGCGGGCGACCATTTCGGCCAGCATGCGCTGATCGAGCTTCATCACCAGGCCAAGGCAGGGCGCGTCGGGGCTGGCCTCGATGATTTGTGTCTGCCCGGGAATTTCCAGCGACGTGATGAGAAACCCCGAAGGATCATAGCGGTGCGGCGCGCCGCCGACGAACATCTGCTTGGCACCCTGCGCCACGACGAGCAGCGCGGGCTCCACCAGGCAGAGGTCCGGCTCGGTCGGCCGGGTGCGCCGGAAGAAGCTCAGGCTCTCGATCGGGGTGGAGGCGTCCTCCGACGTGCCGGACCACGCCTGGATCATCTGCGCCAGTTTTGCGTGCGGCTCTCGTCCGTATTGGATGTCGGGGTCGCTCATCTGCCTGATGTCCAAATAAAGATGCGGAGCCACCCGAAGGTGGCCCCGCGGTTTTATCACAGGTTCTCGGTGAAGAAGCTGGTGAACTTGTCGAAGGGGATTTTGTCCATCTGGTCGTAGAGGTCGGTGTGGGTCGCATCCTTCACGATGAACAGTTCCTTGGGCTCGGCCGCATTGGCATAGGCGGTTTCGCTGAAGTAGAGCGAGTGTGCTGCCGAGCCGTGGACGAGCAGCACCGGGCGCGGCGCGATCTCGTCGATGTAGGTGAGCAGCGGCATGTTCATGAATGACAGCGGCGTGGTCAGCGTCCAGGAGCCGTTGGAGTTGACCGAACGCGCGTGGAAACCGCGGTTTTCGTCGGTGTAGTAGGCCGCATATTCCTTCGCGAACTGCGGCGCGTCCTCCGGCAGGTTCTGCAGCGCGGTCGGGCCGTAGGCGGCGGTGCCCGCCTCGGCATCCGCCCAACGCTGCGCATTGAGTGCCTTGCGGCCTTCGATGCGCTGTTCTTTCGTGGTGCTGTCGAAGTAGCCCTGCGACATCATGCGGCTGATGTCGTACATGGTGGTGGCGGCAACCGCCTTGATGCGCGGATCGGCTGCGGCCGCGTTCAGGCCCATGCCGCCGAAGCCGCAGATCCCGAGGATGCCGATGCGCTCGCGGTCGACGCCTGCCAGCAGGCCAAGGAAATCGACGGCGGCGCTGAAATCTTCGGTGTTGATCTCGGGCGAGGCCAGATCGCGGGGCTGGCCACCACTTTCTCCAGTGTAGGAGGCGTCGAAGGCAAGGGTGACGAAGCCGCGCTCGGCCAGGGTCTGGGCGTGCAGGCCGGAGGATTGCTCCTTCACGGCGCCGAAGGGGCCGCTGACGGCGATGGCCGCGAAGGGGCCTTCGGCCTTAGGTGTGTAAAGATCGCCCGCGAGTGTGATGCCGTAGCGGTTCGTGAAGGTGACCTTCTTGTGGTCGACTTTGTCGCTTTTCGGGAAGGTCTTGTCCCAGTCCTGAGTGAGTTCCATCGTGTGTCCTTTCGAAGACGGAGCGCTGACAGGCGCGTCGGCGTTGAAGCTCAGATAGTCCAGCGGGACCGGACACAGATAGACCATTCCGGCGGCATCCTTGCCTGATCCTCCGAAGGTTGGGCGAATTTGCAAAACGGCGTGGTTTGAGGGCGGGCTTGGCACCCTGTTTCGCAGGACTTGGCGGCACCGCGAAACTATCCGGGAGCTCGCTCAATGCGGCTCAAGCAGAAATCGGTCTTGCTGCCGCAGCGCCGGTAGCCGGTTCCGAAGTTGGCGCTCTCGCCTTCCGTCGATCCGTCGTCCGAAGCCGCCCGTGCGGTTCTGGACAAAGCGGGCGAGACTTGGCCGTTCAAAAGCTCTCAAGTCTCAAGAGTTTTGGCAGATGCCACCGCACCTTTCTGCAATCGCAGGGCAAGACAACCCAACAGGGCCAGCAGGGCACCGGCCACCGGGACCGTGCCGACCCCAAAGCCGAGACCGATCACCGCGCCGCCCACTGCCGCGCCTACCGCATTGCCGAGGTTGAAGGCGGCGATGTTCATGGCTGCGGCCAGGCTCGGTGCTTCGGCTGCGGCGTGCATGGCGCGCATTTGGAGTGCCGGGACGCAGGCGAAGGCTGCGGTTGACCAGGCGAGAAAGCCTAGGATGGTGCCCGCGGTCGTGCTGCAGACGAAAGGCAGTGCCAGCGAGGTCAGTGCCAGGGCACTCATCGCCTGTGCGGCACCACGCTCAAGCGAGTGGTCAGCCAGTTCGCCGCCCAGCCAGTTTCCAAGAGTCAGCCCCAGCCCGACCAACACGAGCATCAGCGTCACGAAGCGCGAGGTGGCTCCCGCGATCTCCTGTAGGAAAGGCGCGACATATGTGTAGACCGCAAAGAAGCCGCCCGCGAAGAGCACGGTGGCGGCAAGGGTCGCGAGCATCCGGGGGCGCAGCAAGGTCGCAAGCTCGCGCTTCGCATCGGGGCGCGGCTGCGGTCCGGTCTCGGGCAGGGCGCGCGCAAGGGCGATTAGCGCCAGCACGCCGAGCACCACCGTCACGGCAAAGGCCGCGCGCCAGCCGATGGTCTCGCCCATCCAGGCCGAGGCGGGCACGCCGCCGATATTGGCGATGCTGGTGCCCATGAACATGATCGCTAGCGCGCTCGCGCGGCGCTCGGGCGGGACCAATGAGGTTGCCGCCACCGCGCCGAACCCGAAGAAGGCACCTTGGCACAGGGAGGTCAGCACGCGCCCAGCCATCAGCGACCAGTAGTCGGGGGCCAGCGTCGAGACGAGGTTGCCGAGGGTGAAGATCGCCATGGTGATGATCAGCGCGCGACGTTGTCCGAAGCGCGCGAGATAGAGCGTCATAAACGGCGCGCTGACCATCACGCCGACGGCATAGGCAGTGACCAGCTGGCCAGCCGCTGGGATCGAAACGTCAATGCCGTCCGCGATGGCGGGCAGCATGCCCATGGGGGCAAACTCGGTGGTGCCGATGCCGAAGGCGCCGAGGCCGATCGCAAGGAGCGCAAGGCGCGGCGAAAGGCCAGCTCCGGGGGCAATCGAGGAGGTTGCCTGGGACATGGGAGGCGTGTCCTTCTGAATCTCTGGGGGGATATGAGCGGATTGCGACACTTGTACGCCGGGCCTCGGGTGGCGCGGTATAGCCGCATAACTTCTGCCAGTGATGACTGTCTGTCATGAAAGCGGCAAAGACGATACGGCCCGGCGCCTCGCGAGGAGGCGCCGGGCCGCCGCGTTTGATGGCGCGGCCCCAGGGGCCGCGCCGGTCGTGGGTTAATCGGGCAGGGCGAAGGCCACGATGTAGTCGCCGCGAATGTTGGTGGCGCGGTTGCCACCGGCGGTGATCGCCAGGAACTGGCGGCCGCTTTCCGGGGAGACATAAGTCATAGGGGTGGTCTCGCCGCCGACCGGGAGGCGGCCCTTCCACAGTTCTTCACCGGTCTCGGCGTCGAGTGCGCGGATGTAATAGTCCTGCGTGCCGGCCATGAAGACGAGGCCCGACGCTGTGGAGACCGAACCGCCAAGGGTCGGCAGGCCCAGCGGGATTTTCAGACCCGTGGGCAGGCCCATGGGGCCGGCATCCTGGATCGTGCCGAGCGGCTTGGACCAGACCACCTCGCGGGTGTTCAGATCGACAGCCGAGAGCGTGCCGTAAGGAGGCTCCTGGCAGGGCACGCCGAGCGGCGACATGAAGCGGTCCTGCTGCAGGCCCCAAGGGGTGCCGTGCTGCGGGGCGCTGCCGCCGTGGGTCTCGCCGGACTCGGCCAGCGCGTCGAATGTGTCGCGCGGGATGAGACGGCTGATGATCGGGATGCGGATGTCGTTGACGATCATCAGGCCCCGGTCCTCGGCGATCGAGACCGACCCCCAGTTCATGCCGCCCGACCAGCCGGGATAGATGATCGTCGGCTCTGTGGTCAGCGGCGTGAAGTCGCCCTCGTAGCGCGCCGACTTGAAGCGGATGCGGCAGTAGAGCTGGTCCAGCAGCGTAGCGCCCCACATGCGCGACTCCGTCAGCTGCTCAGTCCCGAAGGAGGGCAGGCCCACGGAATAGGGCTGGGTCGGCGAGTAGGTCTCATTGTCGACGCCGTCGGTGGGGACAGGGCGCTCCTCGACTTCGGCGATGGGCTCGCCGGTCTCGCGGTTCAGCATGAAGATCTGGCCGCGCTTGGTCGGCTGGAGCACCGCGGGAATGGTGCCGCCATTGCCGTCCGGGACATCGTAGAGCACCGGCTGCGAGGCCACGTCGTAATCCCACAGATCGTGGTGCGTGGTCTGGAAGTGCCAGCGCTCGCGCCCGGTCTCGATGTCGAGCGCCACGACCGAGGAGGAGTACTCGTTTGCCGCATCCGACCGGTGCCCGCCCCAGAAGTCGGGGGTGGCGTTGCCGACCGGCAGGAACACGAGACCCAGCTCGTCGTCATAGGACATGGTCGACCAGACGTTCGGTGTGCCGCGAGAATAGCTCTCACCCTCGGGCGGCATCATGGTGATGTCCGGGTTGCCCAGATCCCAGGCCCAGACCAGCTCTGCGGTACGCGCATCGAAGGCACGGATGACACCCGAGGGCTCGCCGACCTCGGCGTTGTCATGCACCCAGCCACCGATCACGATCACGCCGCGACCGACCGTCGGCGAAGACGTCTGGAAGTAGTAGCCCGGCTTCACCTCGCCCATGCCGTTGCGCAGGTCGAAGATGCCATTGTCGCCGAACTCGGCGCAGGGCGCGCCGGTTTCCGCGTCCACCGACACGAGGCGCGCATCGACGGTGCTCGAGATGATCCGCTGCGCGCAGGCCGCGCCCTCGGCCACCGGAGCGAGGTCGCCATTGCGCTCGGCCGGCGTCTGGTTGGAAGTCGCGTCGTAGTAGATCACGCCGCGGCACCGCGGGAAGATATTGCCCTCGGCCTCGGGGTCGAAGGTCCATTCTTCCTCGCCGGTCTCGGCGTTCACTGCGAAGAGGCGGCTGGTGTGGGTGCAGCCGTAAAGCATGCCGTCCACCTGAAGCGGAGTCACGATGTGGCCCTGACCGCCCGACGGCACCTCGCCGGTCCGGTAGGTCCAGGCGACTTCGAGCCCATCGACGTTCTCGGGGGTCAGCTGGTCGAGGGCGCTAAACCGCGAGCCCTCGGCGTTGCCGCCCCAGACCGCCCAGTTCTCGTCCGCGGGGGAGGAGACCCCGGCGCCTGCGACGATGTCACGGTCACCGGACGGGCGCACGATCCATTGCGTCTGGTAGGCCTCGATCACGGTCAGCACGAGCGCGAGGGCGATGATCACCGCACCGAGTTGGGGCAGGCGGAACGACTTGGGGCGCTGCGCGAAATCAAAGGCCGGCAAGAGCAGCAGCGTGACCAGCGCCAGAACGGCTGGCGCTGCAAGGCGCGATATCAGCGGCCAGAGCGTCAGCCCGACATCGAGCAGCGACCAGAGGATGGTTAGCGCGAAGGTCAGCAGCAGCAGGTAGGCTCCGGCCGGGCGGCGGCGTGCCACGAGGATACCCGAGACCACGAGCGCCAGCCCGGCGGGCGCAAAGTAGAGTGAACCGCCCAGCATAAGCAGGCGGACACCACCAACCATCAGGAAGAGGCCGGTTGCGAGGAGGACAAGTCCGAGGATCAGAAGGGTGACCTTCTTCCACGGACTTGCAGAGGGTGTTTCTTGCATGTCTTTACGTTCCTGGAGTGTCTTCGGCGTCTCCCAGACGGCGTCCGGACGGGACCGTCGCGGAGCGCGCTCCTCCCGTTGCCGATCACAAAACCGCAAGGAAACGTCGCGGCTTTGTGATCCTCCTGCGACAAACTGACTATGGGGCAATCGCTCATCCGGTTCATGAGCTGCATTGCTGAATTTCCCGAAATTCGGAGGCTTAGACCAACGGGCTCGCGCGAACGCGCAACCGATCCGATTGGTTTCATGAATCTGGCTAATGCCGGCATTGAGCCAGACGAAGTTGGACAAAGCCATCCGGAGCCGCACCCTCCTCCTCAAATTTCGCGCGGCGCCTCCTTCGATCCATTGCGGCGTGCTCCATCGACAGGAAGGAACTCCGATGTCCCCACCCATCGAATTTGAACTCCGCCGCCGGACCCTACTGGCCGGAAGTGCGGCTATCGCCATGAGCGCTGCCAGCGGGCAGCGCAGCGCAGCGCAGACCGTGACACCAACGGGCACACCCGTCGGTCCCGAAAGCACAGCCGTCACGCTGACGGTGAACGGTGAAGAGCGCGAGCTGACCGTTGACAACCGCACCACGCTTCTCGACGCGCTGCGCGAGCAGCTGAAGCTCACCGGCACAAAGAAAGGTTGCGACCATGGCCAGTGCGGTGCCTGCACCTGCACGGTGAACGGCCAGCGCATCAATTCGTGCCTGTCGCTGGCGGTGATGCACGATGGCGACGAGGTGAAAACCATCGAGGGGATCGGCACGCCCGAACAGATGGACCCGATGCAGGCGGCCTTTGTCGAGAACGACGGTTTCCAGTGCGGCTACTGCACGCCGGGCCAGATCACCTCGGCGAAATCGGTGATCGAGGAGATCCGCGCCGGCATCCCCAGCCATGTCACCGGCAATCTGACCGCCGAGATAGCGCTGACCGACGCGGAGATCCGCGAGCGCATGTCGGGCAACATCTGCCGCTGCGGCGCCTATGCAAACATTCTCGCCGCCATCACTCAGGTCGCTGAAGGAGACGAGGCATGAGAGCGTTTTCGTACGAGAAGGTGACCGATCCGGCGCAGGCCGCGGCGCGCGCCGCCGAGGTCGAGGGCGCCAAGTTCCTCGCCGGGGGCACCAACCTACTGGATCTGATGAAGCTCGAGATTGAGCGCCCGGCGCATGTGATCGACGTCAACGGCCTTGGCCTCGACGAGATCACCGAAACCGAAGAGGGCGGGCTGCGCATCGGGGCGCTGGTGACCAACACCGCGCTTTCGGCCGACGCCCGCATCCGCCGTAACTATGCAGTGCTGACCCGGGCGATTGCCGCGGGCGCCTCGGGGCAGTTGCGCAACAAGGCGACGACCGGCGGCAACCTGCTGCAGCGCACGCGCTGCCCCTATTTCTACGATACGGCCCAGCCCTGCAACAAACGCGCGCCGGGCTCTGGCTGCGCCGCGCTGAGCGAGGGCGCCTTCTCGCGCCAGCTCGGGGTGATAGGCACGTCGGATGCCTGCATCGCCACGCATCCCTCGGACATGGCGGTGGGCATGCGCGTACTTGACGCGGTGGTCGAAACGGTGACCCCCGAAGGCATGACCCGGAGCATCCCGCTCGAGGAGTTCCATCTGCTGCCCGGCGACACGCCCGAGCGGGAGAACGCGCTGATGCCGGGCGAGCTGATCACCGCGGTGACCCTGCCCGCGCCGGTTGGCGGCGAACAGAAGTACCACAAGGTGCGGGACCGGGCGTCCTATGCCTTTGCACTGGTCTCGGTGGCGCTGATCCGTCAGCCCGACGGTACCGAACGCGTGGCCCTTGGCGGCGTCGCGCCGAAGCCGTGGCGCAGCGCGGCCGCCGACGCCGAGCTGTCCAACGGCGCGGCGGCGGTGATGGCCGAGCTGCTCGGCGGCGCGCGCCCGACCGAGGAGAACGCCTTCAAGATCACCCTGGCCGAGCGCACGCTCGCGGCCATGCTGGCAGAGGAGTGACGCCATGAAATTCGACAAAGCAGCAGGCGAGAACACCCTGTTCGACAATGCCGAGTTCGTCGGTCGTCCGACGCACCGCATCGATGGCCCGCTCAAGGTCACCGGCACTGCGCCTTACGCCTACGAGCGACACGATGTGGTCGAGGGCCAGCTCTACGGCTACCCGCTGGGAAGCGCGATCAGCCACGGGCTTATCGTGTCGATGGATGCCGAGGCCGCGCGCAATGCGCCCGGCGTGCGGGCGGTTGTCACCACTCTGGAGATCGATCCGCTCGAGAAGGGCATGAACAACGTCGCGCGCCTTTTTGGCGGCGCCGAGGTGCAGCACTATCATCAGGCGATTGCCGTGGTAGTGGCCGACAGCTTCGAGCAGGCGCGTGCAGCGGCCTCGCTGATCGAGGTCGAGTACGAAAAGGGCGATCCGGCGGACTATGACCTTGGCGCCGCCTTCGAAAGGCTGCAGGGCTCGGGCGAGATGGACACCGACACCGGCGACGTCGAAGCGGCCTTTTCCAGCGCGGCCGCGCTGCTGGACGAGATGTACCACACGCCTTCGCAGTCGCACATGGCGATGGAGCCGCATGCCTCGATCGTTGACTGGTCGGACGGTGACCAGATGACCGTCTGGACTTCGAACCAGATGATCAACTGGAACCACGGCTCGCTGGCCACCACCTTCGGGCTGGACGAAGACAAGATCCGCGTCGAGAGCCCTTACATAGGCGGCGGCTTCGGGGGCAAGCTCTGGCTCCGCGCGGATGCGGTTCTGGCGGCGCTTGGTTCGCGGGCGGCGGGCGCGCCGGTGAAGCTGGCGCTGCCGCGTCCGTTCATCATGAACAACACCACGCACCGCTCGGAGACCGTGCAGCGCATCCGCCTTGCGGCGGGCGAGGACGGCAAGCTGACCGGAATCTGGCACGAGGCGGCCTCGCATGCGCTGCCCGATGGCCGCGGCGAGGATGCCACGGCGCAGACGCCGTTTTTCTATGCCTCGGACAGCATCCGCGCCAAGCACCACATCGTCACCATGTCGCTGCCCGAGTCCGCCGACATGCGCGCACCGGGCGAGGCCGCGGGCCTGATGGCCTTGGAAGTGGCGATGGACGAGATGGCCGAGAAGCTGGGCATGGATCCGGTGGAATTCCGCAAGGTGAACGACACGCAGGTCAACCCGTCGAACCCGGAGCAGGAATTCTCCGACCGGAATTTCGTCGAATGCCTCGACCGGGGCGCAGAAGCATTCCGCTGGACCGATCGCAACACCGCGCCGGGAGCGACGCGCGACGGCCAATGGCTGGTCGGGCATGGCGTGGCCGGGGCTTACCGCGGCGCGCTGGTGCTGCCGTCGGGGTCAAGGGCGCTGCTTGAGGGCGGTAAGCTGGTGATCGAGACCGACATGACCGACATCGGCACCGGCTCGTACACCATTTTGGCGCAGACCGCCGCCGAGACGATGGGGCTCACTCTCGATGATGTCGAGATGCGCATGGGCAACAGCGCCTACCCGGTGTCCTCGGGCTCGGGCGGTCAGTTCGGCGCCGCGTCCTCCTCGGCGGGTGTCTATGCTGCGTGCATGGCGCTGCGCGAGCGCATCGCCGAGCAGCTTGGCGTCGAGGAAGCGGAGTTCCGTGACGGGCGGGTGATCGCTGGCGACACGGACCGTGCCCTGTCGGAGTTGGAAGGCCAGATCGACGCGGTGGATTCCATCGAGTGGGGTGACTTCCAGTCCGAGTACCAGATGGCCACGTTCGGCGCGCATTTCGTCGAGGTCGGCGTGCATGCCGGCACCGGCGAGACGCGGGTGCGGCGGATGCTGGCGGTCTGCGACTCGGGCCGCATTCTCAACCCGATCACCGCGCGCAGTCAGGTGATCGGCGGGATGACGATGGCCGTCGGCGCTGCCCTTTCCGAGGACATGGCACTGGATAGCGGACGCGGCATGTTCGCCAACCACGACCTCGCGGGTTACGAGGTGGCGGTACATGCCGACATCCCCGAGCAGGAGGTGATCTTTATCGACACGCTCGACCCGGTGGCCTCTCCGCTGAAGGCCAAAGGCGTTGGTGAGCTCGGGGTTTGCGGCGTGGCTGCGGCGGTGGCCAATGCCGTCTACAACGCCACCGGCGTGCGTGTGCGCGAATATCCGGTGACGCTGGACAAGCTGATCGGTGGGCTGCCAGCAATCGGCTGACCGCAGGTCCTGACGATGTCGAACCCCGCAAGGTGCTGCCTTGCGGGGTTTCTTTATGTCGGCACGCGCATGGTTCCATGCGAACCGGTTCTATGAATTGTGCTCATGACCGGCAGTTGCATCGGCGCTCTAATGCCCATGCGGCAGCCTGCTAGATTTCCGGTCGAGCGCTGTGTTCAAGCAGCCGACAGACCGGAAGGAGCACGCCCATGGCTTGGGCCGCTGAATTTTTCGACATGTTCGCGGCAAACGACGGGCTGCGCATCGCGCCGCTGCGCGAGGACCACGCGACCTTCGGCACCCCCACCTACATCTGGGCGGTTATCGCTGAGGGTCGGCTGTTCGTCCGGGCATACAGCGGCGCGGCATCGAGCTGGTACCGCGCCGCGCTGCGCGAAGGTGCAGGACAAGTCCACCTTGCGGGTCAGGTGTTCGACGTGCGCTTCGTTCAAATGGACGAGGCGATGACGCCGGCCATAGATGCCGCCTACCGCGCAAAGTACCCGAGCAGCCCCTATCTCGCGCCGATGGTGTCGGCGCGGGCACGCGGCGCCACGGTCGAAGTTCTGCCGGCCTGACCGGGGCGTTCCTGTCGAATCAGAATAATCCAAGAAGGACCACAGAAATGAAGAAATTGCTTGAGGGTAAGACTGCCGTCGTCACCGGCGCGAGCAAGGGTATCGGCTACGCCATCGCCGATCTCTTCGCCGAAGAGGGCGCCAATGTCGTGCTGACCGCACGCGGGAAAGAGGGCCTCGACAGGGCCGTCGCCAAGATCACGGCAAAGGGACACAATGCGATTGGCGTGGTTGCCGACAGCGCCGACCGCGAGGCCCCGGTGCGGGTGTTCAAGGAGGCCATCGAAGCCTTCGGACAGGTCGACATCATGGTCAACAACGCTGGTGTCGGCGAGATGTACGCGGTCGAGAAGACCACAGACGACCACTTTGACGAGATCATGCAGATCAACCTTGCCGGCCCGTTCCGCTTCTGCCGCGAGGCGATCAACCACATGATGCCCCGTAACGAGGGCCGGATCATCAACGTCAGCTCGGTGAACGGCACCAAGCCGATCTGCGGCGTCGCCTACACGACCACCAAGGGCGGCATCAACACGATGACCCTCAACATCGCCATCCGCCTTTCGGGCACCAACATCCGCTGCAATGCGATCGCGCCGGGCGTGACCGACACCGACGCAGCCCGAGCATGGGCCGCTGGCGAGCAGGACGGTGGCGGCGAGATGCTGGAGTTTTCGGACAAGTACACCAACACCACGGTGCCCTCGACCGAACCGATCGACCAGGCCTACGCGGCGCTCTACCTCGCCTCGGACATGGGCCGCGCGGTGACCGGCCAAGTGATCCAGGTCGACAACGGCCAGTTCCTCTGATCTTTCCGACAACGCGAATGGCCCCGGGTTCTCCTCGGGGCCTTTTTGCTGCGCTCTAATCGCGCGGACTTCGGGCGGGCAGCGGTTACTCCAGAGCTTCCAGGCACAGAGGAAAGGTGCCCTTCACCAGCAGCGGTTCGATCGGGCCGTCGAGCCGACCAAGCCTGACGAGGCCCGGGGAATAGTGGTAGCCCGCGTAGAAGAAAACGATGTCTCCCCAAGGCGCATAGTAGCAGAAATCCCCGGGCTGCTCGTTGCCGAAGGAGCGGGCACCTTCCGTGGTCAGCTTGCGCGGCGGGTAAGCGATCTTCTCGTTGTTCGAGTAGTCCTCAATGCTCAGCTCG
>NZ_JAIUZY010000026.1 GCF_020171625.1 Salipiger bermudensis | reverse complement strand
TCCGTGTCGCACTCATGAATCGCTTCAATGCCCTCGGCACCGCAGAGATCGTTCGCGTGGCATGAACCTGAAGGGGAAAGGGGACCTCACGTCTCAGGCTGCCTTTCTGCAACAATGCCCGTCTGCGCCATCACTGCGCGTTCGGCTTCGAGCACCTGTTCCATGCTCACTTCACTCAGCGCCTGTGGAGCGTCAGCAGAAATACCAAGGGCCTCGAGCATCCTGCGAGCGACTTCGTCGGCCTCGTCCGCGGTCTGGAATCGGGTGAGCGGGCCGCTCTGGACGATAGCGCGGTGGAAAAGCCCTTGAGCGGAGGGCACCCCCAAGAGCGTGCTGACCTTCCAGCCGCCACCAGATTCACCGAAGATCGTCACGGTATCCGGATCGCCGCCAAACCCCGCGATATTGTCCCGCACCCATTCCAGCGCCGCGACCATGTCCTTGACCGAAAGGTTCGAGCTGTCGCCACAGAAGCCGCCCAACACGCGACTGAAGTCGGTGAGCCCATGCGCGCCAAGCCGGTGGTTAATCGTCACAACCACCACGTCGCCGCGTGCCGCCAGGTTGGTGCCGTCGTAGATCGCACAGGAGCCCGAGCCGCTCTGCCATCCGCCGCCATGCAGCCAGACCATGACCGGCAACGCCTCGGCGCCTTCCGGAGTCCAGACGTTGAGCGCGAGGCAGTCGTCCCCCGCCTCGACGTAGTCCGGCGGGGCGAAGGCCGGGGTCACCGGAGAGCCATCTACCGGCTCCGGCCCCTGCGGCGCGGTGTCGGCGTGGCGGTCGGCGACGAAAGGCTCGGTCCAGGGCGCGACTGGCTGCGGCGGCAGGAAGCGGTTCGCACCCGCGATGCTCTGCGCATAGGGGATGCCGAGGAAGCGGCGCACGCCACCTTCGCCCACGCCCTGCACCGGGCCGGAGGCGGTATCGACGACCGGGGAAGGCTGCGCAAAGGCGAAGCGTGGCAGTCCAGCGGTCGCGATGGCGGCGCAAGTGCCGGTCAGCACCGTGCGGCGGCTGGGGCCGTGGGAGGATGTCGACATTATGGGTCTCCTAAAGGAACTCGCCGCCGCCCACCCGGGGCGGCGGCTGGATCCGGATCAGGGCCGGGAACAGGTGAAGCTGTCGAGGCTCGCCTCGTCCCCACCCGTGTATTCGGCATAGGCCGGGTAGGCGCAGAGCGGCATTTCGCGATCGGGCATGCCGGGCGCCGAGGCGGGCATGCTTCCAGGGGCCGTGCCGCTTTCCTGCCAGTCTTCGAGCAAGGTGAGCGGATCAAAGTCCTCGAAGGCCACGTCACCACCGCCGCAATGCGTCATGCCGGGTACGACGAAGAGCCTGGCGAAATCGGCCCCGGTGTCCTCGGTCGCCTCGCCATACCAGCGGGTGATGTCCTCGGCCGAAAAGATCGGGTCGGCCGCGCCTTGGAAGATCACCATCTTGCCGCCGCGTGCCGCGAAGGTGGTCAGGAAGGTCTCGTCGGCGTCAAAATAGCCACCGACGTCGGCAACCTCGCGGGCGAGTTGCCCGTAATCGGGGGTTGCGGGCACCTCTTGCGGCGGGGTCATGAAGACCCGGCCCGCAGCGCCGAGCGAAAGGCTTTCGTTCATTGCCACGCGCTCTTCGGTGCCGAGCTTCCAGGCCCGCCAACCGGGGGCCTTGATGCCCGGATCCCAAGGCCAACCGGTATAGACTTGATTGCCCTGATCGTCGACCGCGCCGCTCATTACGGCCAGCAGAGCATCCAGCTTGTCGTCGGGCAGTTGACCGCGAAGCGCCTCGGTGTCGAAGTTGCACTGGCCGTAGGCCGCGACGACGCCGTCTTCCAGACCATCCAGCGCATCGCACTGTTTCACCACCTCGGCTGACACCGTGTCCAGATCGTCCTGCGACAGCGCGGTATAGAGCTTGCCGTCCTGCGCGAGGGGGCGGAATTGCGATACGTCCCAAACGCTTCCGAGCGCCGCGCGCGAGAGGTGGAAGCCCGGGTTGCCCACGACAACGCCGTCGAACTCCAGCGGGAAGCGTTCCGCCGCCATCATTGCCTCGCGGCCGCCGTTCGAGCAGCCCATGAAATAGGACTTCTCAGGCGCACCCTCGTAGTAGCTCCGGATCAGCGCCTTGGCGGTGCCGGCCACCTTGCCAATCGCGGCATAGGCCAGATCGAGCCGCGCCTGCTGGTCCGCGGCGAAATCGAGGTTCATCTCTGCATGCCCGCCGTCCATGCTCACCACGGCGTAGCCGCGCTGCAGCGCCGGGGTCGCGGTGGAGCCGGTCGAGGGCACCGCGCCGATAGCCGGGGCGATGAAGCCGTCGGTGCCGCCACCACCCTGGAACAAGAACTTGCCGTTCCAGTCGTCCGGCATCCGCAGTTGGAAGCGGATGCCGTATTGCTTGCCATCCGCGCCGATACGGTCCTCGATTTTGCCCTCGACGAGGCAATGCGCGCCGGCCTCCACCGGGCGCGGCGAGCCGCCGGTCATGGCGCTCATCGGGTCGGGTGGCAGGGTGCCAGCCTCTTGGACCGCAGCATTCGAGATATCCGCATTGTAGAGGTCGATGTCCGCCAGCGCAGCGCAGTCCTGCGCGAAGGCGGGTGCGGCCAGCGTCGTGGTGGCGAGAAGGGCCGTGGTTAGAAGCCGTGTCTTCATCGGAGTGTCCGTTTGAAAGTTCAGGGATATGTCACGCCTGTGCGCTGCTGGGAGATCTCCCAGAGCGCCCCAGCAAGGTTTGGGTCCCGGGCCAGTGGCTTGGGCTACACCCGCTCGGGGTAGCCGCGCATCTGCCCCAGCCGAGTCGGCCCGAAGAAATCTCCGGGCTGTGCAGTCGGGTCGGTCGCGGCGCGCAACGGGCCAAGCATACCCTGATCCAGCGGCATCGCGACGATTGGATTGAGAAACCGGGCCACCCCGGAGTGACGCTGCAGGTCCGTACGAGTCCAGCCGGGGTGTCCTGCGACGACGGTCGGGCCACGTCCATCTAGCCGCCGCACCAGTTCGAACGCGAAAAGCAGGTTGGCGATCTTGCTGTCACCGTAGGCCTGCCAGGCGAGGTACCTGCGCCGGGTCCAGTCGAGGTCCGACAGGTTCGGATTGCCCTGCCGGTGCGCCACGCTGGATGTCACTGTGACGCGAGCGCCTGGCGTGGCCATCAGCAAGGGCATTAGCCGCCCTGTCAGCGCGAAGGTACCAAAGTGGTTCGTTCCCATCTGCAGCTCGAAGCCATCCTCGGTCCGACCAAGCGGAGGGACCATGACTCCGGCGTTATTGATCAATACATCGAGCCGATCTTCCACGGTGGTGAGCTCATCTGCAAAAGCAGCGATCGATGTTTGGCAGGCGAGGTCGAGGTCGCGGAGGGAGATATCAGCGTCCGGCACGACCTTGCGAATGCATTCTGTGGCCGCCCCGCCCTTCACCTGATCCCGCACACCCAACGTGAGACGCGCTCCCTTCTGGGCCAGCGAAATCGCCTTCGCCAGTCCGAGGCCGCTCGTCGCACCGGTGACGAGAACGTGCCTGCCAGTCTGGTCAGGCACGTTGGTTTCGGTCCAATGCTCTGACATGATGTGCTCCTGCAAAGGATGGCGCTTGGCACGCGGGCCTAAGGCGACGTATAACTGACTGCAAGTCAGATAACTAGTGACCCTGAGTCATTTGGCAAGAGCGATTTTTGGGTCGCGACGGAGAAGTTTCACCATGGTCCTGCCAGCGAACCGAAAGCGCGCCCGGTCAGACAGCGAGAAGGAAGCCCGGCGCGGCGCAATCCTCGACGCTGCGAGGAGGCTGATCGACCAGGATGGCTTTGACGGGGTCACCATGAGCGCCGTGGCAAAGGAAGCCGCCGTGTCGAAAGGCACGCTCTATCTCTACGTCCACACGAAGGAAGAACTGTTTCTCGCGCTCTTTGTAGAAGCGATGGAGCAAGTCGTCTGCCGGATCGAGGCCGAGGCGACTTCCGTGACGCTGATCGAAGTGATGGGCCGCGTCCCCGCCGAAGTTCCGCTGTTCGTGCCCCTGCTCGCAAGGCTGGTGGCGGTGATCGAGGCCAATGTGCCCGACGAGCCGCTCTTTGCCGAGAAGCGGCGAATGCACACCATGGGCGCGCGGGTAGCGCGGCTGATCAGCAACGTCACCGGAGCGCCGGAAGACTTGGCCCGTGACGCCAGCAAGGCCCTCATGCTGACCATGCAGGGCGCAGCGCAGTTCGACATCGCCGCGCGCCGCGATCTGTCCGGTGTACCCGACGATCTGCGTCCCGCCTTCGAGGGGCAAGAGTTCTCGTGCTCCTTCCCGCTGGCGGCGCGGCTTATCCTCTCGGGCCTCACCCCATCATCCGCCGTTAACTGACGCGCCGCGCCTTACGGGCGCGCCCCGGCAACGTGCGGAAGGCCTGCCAATCAGGCCGGCTCGGCACCACCGGCCTCTAGCAACCGGCGTGCATCCCGCGACGGCGGCAGACCGAACATCCGTGCGTATTCCCGGCTGAACTGCGAGGGGCTCTCGTAGCCTACGGCAAAGGCGGCCCGTGCCACCTCGGACCCGGCGAGGATCGCCCGCCGCGCCGCCTGCAGCCGCAGGGTCTTCTGGTACTGCAGCGGACTCATGCCGGTGGCGGCACGGAAATGGCGACGAAAAGAGGCGTCGCTCATGCCCGCGCAAGTGGCCATGTCATGCACCGGCACGCTCTCGTCTAGGTGCGTGCGGATCCAGGTGAGGGTTCGGCGCACCTGCGACAGTTTCGGGTCGGCGGCGGCGATCTGGTGCAGCGCGGCCGCCTGCGGTCCGCGCAGCAGGCGATATAGCATTTCCCGCCGAACCATCGGCCCGAGCACGGGGATGTCCTCGGGCGCATCCTGCAGGGTCAGCATCCGCTGGCTGGCCTCGAGCAGCCCCTCGGATGCCGGGCCGAAGGCATAGCATTTGCCGCGTTCTGGCGTGACCTTCGGCGCCTCGGCCAGCAGATCCGCCAGCACATCGCGGCCGAGCGTCACGCTCAGTGCCAGATAGGGACGCTCAGCACTGGCGCGGGTGATCCGACCAGTCACCGGCAGGGCAATGGAGCCCACGAAACAGGTGCCGGGCGCGTAGTCGAGCACTGCCTGGCCAATGTTCACCTCCATCTCGCCCTGCAGAACGATGCAGGCCATGGGCTCGTAGAACATCGCCATGGGGATCTCGGTTGAGGTCGCCGAAAACAGCGTGACGCCATCCAGAAGGCCGACGCTTTCGCCGGGAACGGCCAGCCGGGAAGCTCGGGCCACAAGTGGCGCAAGGGTGTCGCTCATGCGATGTCCTTCCTGCAAGGCGCGTGCGCCGTTTGATCGAATTAGGCAAGTATCAGAGCGGATGCGCCATGGGAGTTCAAGCACCCGCAGATAAATATCCCTTGCGATGTTGGCCGTAACGCGTGCAACCCACGGATCCTGCAAGGACCATGTCGGAAAGCTGCGCAGGACCCCTGTCCAGATCGGGCATGCAGTGAGGCGTCACCAACATCGGCACAGTGAATTTCCTCGGGGCGATACCTGGCCCCGGGGCAAGACAGGAGACAGATCCATGGCGGATCCCATCAAGGTCGGTTTCATCGGCCTCAATCCCGATAGCAACTGGGCGTTCAACGCCCACATTCCGGCCCTGAAGACGCTTGCGGACGACTTTGAGATCGTCGGCGTGGCCAACTCCACTCCCGAGAGTGGCAAGCGCACGGCAGAGGCGCTGGGGCTCACCGCCTTCGACACGCCAGCCGACCTCGTCGCCTCGGACGCGATCGACCTTGTGGTGGTGACCGTCAAGGTGCCCTACCACTTCGAACTGGTGACCGCAGCGCTGAAAGCGAGCAAGCACGTCTATTGCGAATGGCCGCTCGGCAATGGTCTGGAAGAGGCGAAGAAACTTACCGCGCTGGCAGAAGAGAAAGGCGTGGTGGCCGTGGCAGGCACACAGGCCCGCGCCGCGCGTGAGGTGCTGCACCTGAAGAAGATGATCAAAGACGGCTACGTGGGCCGTGTTCTCTCGACCACCCTGATCGGCTCGGGCGGCAACTGGGCGAACACCACCTCCGAGGCGCTCTACTACCTCTTCGACAAGACCAATGGCGGCACCATGGAAGATATTCCGATGGGTCACACGCTGGCCGCCGTGCGCGATGTTCTGGGCGAGTTCGGCGCGCTCACCGCGACCAAGTTGTCGAACTTCCAGACGGTGACCGTGACCGACACGGGCGAGGAAAAGCTCAAGACCGCGCCTGACCAGGTGATGGTACAGGGCTGCATGGCCTCTGGCGCAGCCTTGTCGCTGCACTACCGGGGCGGCACCAGCCGCGGCACCAATTTCCTGTGGGAGATCAACGGCACCGAGGGGGACATTCAAGTCACCGCGGGTCTGGGCCACGCGCAGATGGTGCAGCTGACCATCAAGGGCGCCCGCGGCGAGGAGACCGAGCTGACTGAGCAGATGCCCGATCCCTCAGTCTACGACGGCCAGCCCGAGTTTCCCGGCGCGCGCAACATCGCCCGCATGTACGCCCGCGTCGCGCTGGACATCCGCACCGGCTCGCGCACGGCGCCAACCTTTGCCGACGCGCTCGCGCTTCACGAGGTGCTCGACCGGATCGAGGCCTCAGCGACAGATCGCGCGTAAACGACCCTCGGACCGGCCCGAGGTGGGCCGGTCCGCTTCACCGCGTGAACCAATCAGGAATGCGGCGTTTGGAAAGACATGCCCGGCCAATCCGCCTGCCGATCCGCGAGACGCGATCGGTTGATCGATGAGGTGACCTCATAACTGCCATGACCGGAGAAGCCCTAACCAACGAAGGCGAAAGCGCCGAACATCTTCGGTTCGATAGACGCGCTGAACCGAAGGATTTCGCATGAAAAGACGCACGGTCTTCCGAGCTGCCGCCGGCTTTCTCGGCCTTGGGACACTGGGCGGGCTTGGCGCCTCCTGCGCAAGCCAGAGCCGGAACCCCTACTACCAAGGCCCGCCGAGCGATCACTTCGACGGCACGCGCTTTTTCAACCCCGGAGGGGCGCCGCCGCGCGGCTTTGCCGACATCATGCGCTGGCGCTTCGGGGAGTCGCCAGCCGAATGGCCGGAGACGGTCGCTTTGACGGACACCGCGAGGCCGGCGACACGCGCCGAGGAACTGACGGTGACCATGGTCGGCCACGCGACGATGCTGCTGCAGGTGCAGGGGCTCAACATCCTCACCGATCCTGTCTGGTCCAAGCGCGCCTCGCCCTTCTCCTTTGCAGGGCCGAAGCGCGTCGTGGCGCCGGGCCTCGCCTTCGAGGACCTGCCGGCGATCGACATGGTCCTGCTGTCGCACAACCACTACGACCATCTCGACATGGACACACTGAAACGGCTCAAGCAGGTGCATGATCCGCTCGTGATCACGCCGCTCGGCAACGATGCGATCATCGCTCCGACCCGGCTGCGCTGCGTGACGATGGACTGGGGCGAGAGCACCGAATTGGGCCCCCTCGGGATCCACTGCCTGCCAAGCCACCACTGGTCCGCGCGCGGCGTCGGCGACAGGTCGATGGCACTTTGGGCGGCCTTTATGCTGACCGGACCCGGCGGGCCGGTGCTGTTCGTCGGCGACACCGGCTTCGATGACGGCAAGCCCTATCGGGACCTGCCCCAACGCTTCGGCCCGCTGCGCGCCGCGCTTCTGCCCATCGGCGCCTATGATCCGCGCTGGTTCATGGCCGACCAACACCAGAACCCCGACGAGGCGGTGCGCGGCTTTCTTATGACGCGCGCCGCCTATGCGATCGGGCATCACTGGGGCACGATCCAGCTGACCAACGAGGCACGCACCGCGCCGCGCACCGACCTGCTTCGCGCCCTCGCCCGCCACGGCGTCCCCGAGGCGCGATTCCGCGCGCTCGAACCTGGCGAGACCTGGACCATCCCCGCTCTGTAGAGGGCAGCAGCCCGGCAGAAAAAGACGCCGCGCGAACTGCGCGGCGTCTCTCGGGACACCCCGTGCCTGTCTCGGTCTGGCAGGTCAGCTCTTGGCGTAGACCGGGAACATGCTGGCGTCGCCGTAGTCCTTGATTTCCTCGGCGCTCTTCAGTGCGTCCATGTCCGCGTCCGAGATCACGAAGTCCAGCTCGGCGTTGCTCTTCATGTGCGCCGGGTTGCCGGTCTTCGGCAGCGCCGCGAGACCCAGTTGCAGCACGTAGCGGATGCAGAGCTGCGGGACGGTGACGCCGTATGTGTCGGCCATCGCCTTGATCTCGGCGTTGTCGAGGATCTTGCCATGCGCGATGGGCGAATAGGCTTCGACCATCACTCCGTTCTGCTGGCAGAAGTCGATCAGCTCGAACGGGGTGTTGCTGATGTGCGCGAGGACCTGGTTGATCATCGGCTTGACGGTGGCGTTCTCCAGCAGGTTCTGCAGGTCGGCCTGCTTGAAGTTCGACACGCCGATGGCGCGGATCTTGCCGGCCTCGTAGGCCTCTTCCAGCGCCTTCCACGCGGCAAGGTTGCCATCGAAGCAGCGATCTTCGCCGCCGAACTCCGCCCAGGGCTGCGGGCTGTGGATGATCATCAGGTCGATATAATCGAGCCCGAGGGTCTCGAGCGAGCCGTCGATGGCTGCCTTGGCGCCTTCGTAGTCCTTGACCTCAGCCGCCAGCTTGGTTTGCAGGAACAGCTGGTCACGGGCCACGCCGCTCTCGCGGATGCCCAAACCGACACCGCGCTCGTTGCCGTAGGCCTGAGCGGTGTCGATGTGGCGATAGCCCATCGCGATGGCCGCCTTCACCGCCTCCGCCACGACATCGTCTTCGATCATCCAGGTGCCGAGGCCGAGTTTCGGCATGGCGACGCCATTCGGCAGGGTGAACGTTTCTTCGAGGATCATCTGAGTCACTCCGGTTCTGGGTTCCCGGACAGGTGCGGCCGACGAGACGTCGCTGACGCCTCACCGGACCTGTCCGCTTCATGACCCGGTATTTAGGCGAGACCGCCCGACCGGATAATCCGCTCAGAGTGGAAGGCACTCATGAGAGTAATGCATGAATGGTCCCATTGCCCGGAGAAAGCGTTCGGCTCCGAATGTCCGAATAGGAAGGACATGTCGAACTCCCGGCAAGCCAAGCGCCTGCCGGGAGAAATTTCAGATCGTTCGGGATCCGGGGCGGCTCAGAACTCGACGACCGCGCGGATCGACTTGCCCTCGTGCATCAGGTCGAAGCCGTGGTTGATCTCGTCGAGGCTCAGCTTGTGGGTGATCATCGGGTCGATCTCGATCTTGCCGTCCATGTACCAGTCGACGAATTTCGGCACGTCGGTCCGGCCCTTGGCACCACCAAAGGCAGTGCCCTTCCAGACCCGGCCGGTGACCAGCTGGAACGGACGGGTGGAGATCTCAGCGCCTGCCGGTGCGACGCCGATGATCACCGACACGCCCCATCCGCGGTGCGAGCATTCCAGCGCGTCGCGCATCACCTTGACGTTGCCGGTGGCGTCGAAGGAGTAATCCACTCCGCCGATCTGATCCGCGCCGCGCTTGGTCAGGTTGACGATCTCCTGCACGACGGAGCCCTCGATCTTCGAGGGGTTCACGAAGTGGGTCATGCCGAACTTCTTGGCCATCTCGGCCTTGGAGTCGTTGAGGTCCACGCCGATGATCATGTCGGCCCCCGCCATGCGCAGGCCCTGGATGACGTTGAGCCCGATGCCGCCGAGGCCAAAGACCGCCGCGGTCGAGCCGATCTCCACGCCCGCCGTGTTGATCACCGCGCCGATGCCGGTGGTGACGCCGCAGCCGATGTAGCAGATCTTGTCGAAGGGCGCGTCGTCGCGCACTTTCGCCAGCGCGATCTCGGGCATCACCGTGTGGTTGGCGAAGGTCGAGCAGCCCATGTAGTGGTAGATCGGCGTGCCATCGAGCATCTTGAAACGGGTCGTGCCATCCGGCATCAGGCCCTGGCCCTGGGTGTTGCGGATCGCGGTGCAGAGGTTGGTCTTGCCCGACAGGCAGGACGGGCACTCGCGGCACTCAGGGGTGTAGAGCGGGATGACGTGATCGCCCGGCTTCAGCGTGGTGACGCCCTCGCCCACTTCGAGCACGACGCCGGCGCCCTCATGGCCGAGGATGCAGGGAAAGAGCCCCTCGGGGTCGGCGCCGGAGCGGGTGAACTCGTCGGTGTGGCAAAGCCCGGTGGCCTTGATCTCGACCAGCACCTCGCCGGCCTTCGGCCCGTCGAGTTCCACGTCCATGATCTCAAGCGGTTTGCCGGCCTCGAGCGCCACGGCTGCACGGGTTCTCATGTCGTTGTTCCTTTCAAAGAATGTCCTGACAACCTCTGCGGCGACGCCCCTCGAGCAAGGGCGGTCCCAGGGCTGACAATTGTCGTGAAGGGCAAGACACCAAGGTGCCGCCGCGCCTTCCCCATGGGGAAAAAGTCCTATACCCCCAAGGCCGGTGCAATCGGGATGTTCGGACGTTTCCGGACAAGTCACCCCTGAATTGCGCCGAGCAATGCCAAGAATGGAGCCGCTGTGCCTGCCTCCTCGCCGACCGAGCCTGTCACCGCGCCGAGCGCGCTGCGCCACGTCCAGATCGTAATTTACCCGGGCTTCAAATGCATGGAGGCCGTCGGGCCGGTGAACGTCTTTACCGCCGCCAACCGATACCTCGCGGCGGCCTCGCACCCGGCGCGCTACGACGTCGAACTGATCGCCCCGACCCCGGGCCCGGTGCAGTCCGAGAGCTTCCTGACGCTGACCGCCGAGCGCGCGCTGGCGGAGGCCACGCCGCAGGACACGGTGATGATCGCCGGGGCGCTGGAGATCGAGGAGGCGCTCCGCGGCAATCCGCAGATCGTCGACTGGTGCCGCCGCCACGCGGCGCAGGCCCGCCGCTTCGCTTCGCTCTGCACCGGCACCTTCTTCCTAGCCGAGGCCGGACTCTTGGATGGACGTCGCGCCACAACGCACTGGAGCGTCGCCGCACGCCTGCAGCAGGCCTATCCCGACGTACGGGTCGAAGCCGACGCGATCTTCCTGCGCGAAGACAACCTCTACACCTCGGCCGGCGTGACCGCCGCGATCGACCTCGCGCTGGCCTTCGTCGAGCAGGACTTTGGGCGCGACCTCGCACTGTCTGTGGCGCGCGACATGGTGATCTATCTCAAACGCCCCGGCGGCCAGTCGCAGTTCAGCGCGGTGCTGACCGGGCAGGCGCAGGTCCGCTCCGGCATCGCCGACATCCGGACCTGGATCCACGCCAATCTCGAGCGCAAGCTGCAGACCGGCGATCTGGCGCAGCGCGCCGGGATGAGCGAGCGCAACTTCGTGCGCCAATTCACCCGGGATGTCGGGCAGAACCCCTCAGATTACGTGATGAACGCCCGCTGCGAGCGCGCGACGACGCTGCTGCTGGAGACGGGACTGCCGGTCAAGACCATCGCGCACCGGGTCGGATTTTCCTCGGACGACCAGATGCGCAAGGTGTTCAACCGCAAGTTCTCGCTGACTCCGCGTGAGTACCGGGAGCGGTTCTCCACCGCCGCCTAGATCGCGGCAGCTATTGCGGGCTGACCGTGCCGTAGCGCCGCCCGTACCAGAGCAACGGCTTGCGCCGTGTGCTGCGCGCGATCTCCTGCACATGACCGACAAAGAGCATGTGACCCTCGGCCTCGAAGGCATCCGCCACGCGACAATCCATGGCGGCGACGGCATCCAGCAGCCGCGGCTCCCCTGACGCCCAGGAAATCCAGTCTGCCTCGAAGAACCGTTCTTCGGACGGCAGCATACCCGCGAAGGCGTCGGCGATATCGTCCTGCCCCTCCGAGAGGATGGCATAAGAAAATCGGCCCGTCTGCCGGATCCGATCGGCGAGCTCCGAGTTGGCTGCAATCGACACGAGGATCGCAGGCGGTGCCACACCGAGCGAGATCGCCGCCGTGACGGTCCGCCCGAGGCGCGCGTCGCCGGAGCCGCAGGTCACCACACAGACGGTCGCCGCGAGTGTCGCCATGGCGTCGCGGAACACCTGCGGATCGGCGCTGGTGCTGTCCTCCCCGGCTTCTCCGGTGCCGTATTGGCTTGTCCAAGGTTTCATTCTCCGCTCCCCGGGTTCGGCGAAAACAGCGTGGCGAGCTTGTTCGGAACGCCGTCCATCTCGGCCGCATTTTCCGGCGGCGTTCCCTGCGCGACAATCACCGGCCAGAGCTCGGCGTACTTGCGATTGAACTCGACCCATTTGTCCATTTCCGGCTCGGTGTCCGGGCGGATCGCGTCGGCGGGGCATTCCGGCTCGCAGACGCCGCAATCGATACATTCATCGGGGTGGATCACCAGCGTGTTCTCCCCCTCATAGAAGCAGTCCACCGGGCAGACCTCGACACAGTCCATGTATTTGCAGGCAATGCAGTTTTCGGTGACGACGTAAGTCATTCCATCTCCATCCGCCGTGGCCGAACGTCCCGCCGTGCCCCTGCACGGCGGGACAGGTCCGCGCCGATCAGGCGAGGTTGCTTTCGGCGAACTCGTAGTTCGCGAGAGTGTCGAGGAAGTTGGTCACGTAGTCCGGGCGACGGTTGCGGAAGTCGACGTAGTAGCTGTGCTCCCAGACGTCGAGGCCGAGCAGCGCGGTGCCCTCGCCGGTGGCCAGCGGGTTGACGCCATTCGGAGTCTTGGTGACACCGAGGCTGCCGTCGGCCTTCTGGATCAACCAGGCCCAACCCGAGCCGAACTGCGTGGTCGCCGCTGTATTGAAGGCGGACTTGAAGTCATCGACCGAGCCGAAGGACTCGACCAGCTTGGCTTCGAGCGTGCCGGGGATGCCGCCGCCATTCGGCGAGAGCGCATTCCAGAAGTGGATGTGGTTCCAGTGCTGGCCGGCCTGGTTGAACACGCCGGCAAGCGCGTCATCCCCATAGGACAGCGCGATGATCTCCTCGAGCGTCTTGCCCTGCAGGGCGGCGTTGCCCTCGACGAAACCGTTCAGCGCCGTGACATAGGCCAGGTGGTGCTTGTCGTGGTGCAGCTCGAGCGTTTCCTGGCTCATGCCGCGCTCGGCAAGGGCGGAATGGGAATAGCTCAGGGCGGGAAGTTCAAAGGTCATCTCGGTCTCCTTTCGAGCCAGCGCTTGCGCGATGCGGCCCGTTTGGTTAATTAAACAAGCAACGACTTTGAAAACCATCGGAGCCAATATGTCAAGCGATGACTTGGAAAAAGAAGCGTGGTCGCCGCGGGCTCCTTCCGAGCGGCTGCTGATGACGCTGAAGATGCACGGCGCGCAGACCTCGGCCGAGGTCGGCCGCAGGCAGGGCATCACCGGCGAGGCGGCGCGGCAGCAGCTGATGAAGCTGCATGAAGAGGGGTTGGTGGACGAGGAACGCCGCAGCGCTGGCCGCGGGCGACCCGCGACCTACTGGCATCTGACCGACAAGGCTCAGGCGCGCTTTCCCGACACCCACGCCGCGCTGACCGTCGACATCCTGCGCAGCATCACCGAGGTGCTGGGGTCGGACGCGCTGGACCGGATCATCGCCGAGCGCGAGGTGGCAACGCTCGCGCAGTACCGCGACGCCATGGCGGGTTGCGAGAGCACCCGCGACCGGCTGGAGCGGCTGGCCGAACTGCGCAGTGCCGAAGGCTACATGGCGCAGGTCGAGGAGGACGAGGACGGCACGCTACGTCTCGTAGAGAACCATTGCCCGATCTGCGCCGCCGCCAGCTTCTGTCAGGGCTTTTGCCGCGCCGAGAAGGCGGTGTTCCAAAATGCCCTCGGCTCCAGCGCGACCATTGAACGAGACGAGCACATCGTCAGCGGCGGGCGGCGCTGCACCTATGTCGTGCGGGAGAGCGGCGCATGAGCCCTTCCCTGTCGCGCGCCGGAGAGCCCACCTCCGACGAGGCGATTGCCGAAGGTCTGGACGAGGCCATGGTCCGCTGCGTGGTGCACCGCTTCTACGACCAGGTTCGCGCCGACCCGCTCATCGGCCCGGTCTTCCATGCCCGCATTGCCGACGACCACTGGCCGGAACATCTGGAAAAGATCACCGCCTTCTGGAGTTCCGCCCTGCTCGGCACGCGCAGCTACAGTGGCAAGCCTATGCCCAAGCACCAGGCCATCGAAGAGCTGGAGGACGCGCACTTCCGCCGCTGGCTCGCGATCTTCCGGTACACGGTGACCGAGCTTTGCCCCGAGCGCACCGCCGCGCTCTTCATCGCCCGCTCCGAGCGCGTGGCCGAGGCGTTCAGGATGAACATCGCCATGCACCGCGGCGATATCCTCACCTTCCGCCCGCCGCTCACCCGCGAGGACTACCCCTGATTTCCCCAACGCCGGAAACGCCAAGAGGCGGCCGAAGCCGCCTCCCGTCAACACATCACTCGCTACTCACACCCGCCCTACTGCGTGGACAGGAATTCCACGACGTTTCGGCGATCCTCCTCGTCCGGTAGGCGCAGCACCATGCGCGTGCCGGGCACCATGTCGCGCGGGTTCTCGAGGTATTGCACGAGCATCTCGGCATCCCACGTCAGGCCGCTGTCTTCCATTGCGCCCGAGTAGCGGAAGCCCTCGGCGGTTCCCGCCTCACGACCGACCACGCCCTGCAGGCTGGGTCCGACGCGATTGGAGCCGTCGAGCGTATGGCAGGCGGCGCAGCGCCGCTGGAACACAGTTTCGCCTTCAGCGACGTCCTGCGCCGTCAGGGGCTCCCTGCCAGCAGGCCGAGGAGAACGAAAGTACCGAGTTTCTTCATCATTTATCCGAAGTCGTGTTTCGACAGGGGCAGGCTGCGGATGCGCTGACCGGTGAGCGTTGCCACCGCATTGACGATGGCCGGGCCGACCGCCGGAAGACCGGGCTCACCGACGCCGCCCATGGGGGCACCACTTTCGACAATGGCCGTATGGACCTGCGGCATCTGGTCGGGGCGCAGGATCGGGTACATGTCGAAGTTGCGTGCGGTGGGCTCGCCGTTTTCGTAGACCAGTTCCTCGACCAGCGTCTGCGAGGTGCCGAGGGCGACCGCCGACTGCACCTGCGCCTCCACCGTGCTGGGGTTCACCACCTGCCCCGGATCGAGCGCGACCCAGACCTGGTGCACGCGCACTTCGCCGCCATCCACCGACACCTCGGCGATCACAGCCGCCTCGGACCCGAAAGGCGAGGCCATGGCCACACCCCGCGCGCGGGTGGTGCCGTCCTCGGCCTCGAAGGGACCGGGCGTCCAGCCCCCGGAGAGTTCGCCGACGCGTTCGAGCAGGCTGCGGTGCCGCTCCGAACCCGACAGCATCGACAGGCGCATCTCGAAGGGATCGAGGCCGCCCGCCTGCGCCAGCTCGTCGAGGAAACCTTCGTACATGAAGTCATGCATCGAGTGGCCCACGGCGCGCCAGTAGCCGATCACCGCCGGGTTGGCGTGGAAGATCTGGCCGATGTGTTTGTCGGCAATCGCATAGGACTTGCCCGAGATGCCCTCGGTCGCCGAGGGGTCCTGCCCCGGAGGCGCCTGGTACCAGCGCTGGGTCGGACCCTCGCCCACCACCTCGACCTGCAGCGCGGTCGGGCCATCTGGACCGACGGCACCGCGGAAGCGCGCGAGGCCCAGCGGACGCGGCGCATCGCGCAGGAAGTCCTCCTCGCGGGTCCAGATCAGCTTGACCGGACGGCCCACGGCCTTGGCCAGCGCGATCGCCTGCGGGAATGGGTTGGCCGTGGCATAGAGGAAGTGCCGACCGAAGAAGCCGCCCAGCACCTGCTGGTGCAGGTTAATCTGGCTCGCCTCCAGCCCGGCCGCAGCTGCCGCCGCACCGACGAACATCTCAGGCGCCTGACAGGGCATCCACAGATCGAGGGTGCCGTCCTCGTTGAACCGCGCCGTGGCCGAGGGCGGCTCGAGTTGGCCATGCGCCACGTAGGGCGCATCGTAGGTAGCCTCGATCACCGTCTCGGCGGCCTCCAGCGTGCCCGCGGCATCGCCTGCGGCTTCGACCTCGACCACCTCGCCCGTGGCACCGGCCAGCGTGTCGCGGAAGGCGGCGGAGGAGAAGTCGGCGGGCATCGGCCATTGCGCCTCGCCCTCGGTCCAGTCGATCTCGGCGGCATCGATGGCGCGGCGGGCCTGCCAGAATTTCTCTGCAACCACCGCCACGGCCCCGTCCAGCATCTGCACGGAATGCACACCGCGCATTGCCTCGATCTCGGCTTGGTTGGTGACCGACGCGGGCGTCAGGCCAAGGCGCGGCGCGTGGCGCAGCGCGGCCAGAAGCATGCCTTCAACCTCGACGTCGATGGCGTAATTCTGCTGTCCGGTGGATTTCGCCTGAACATCCATGCGTGGCAGGGCGGTGCCAATCCAACGGAAGTCAGCCGGGTCCTTGAGCGCCGGGGCGGCGGGCACCGGCAGGTCCATGGCGGCCGCAGCCAAATCGCCATAGGCCGCACGACGGCCGGAACCCTCGTGCACCACGACGCCCGGCTCGGTGGTCAGTTCGGAGGCATCGACACCCCACTCCCGCGCCGCCGCCTCGACCAGCATCGCCCGCGCAGCGGCGCCAAGCTGGCGCATCACCGGGTAGCCGGTGCGGGTCGACATGCTGCCACCGGTCAGCCGGTAGCCGCCCATGATGCCGAAGGGGCCGCCCGCCGGGGCGATCTCGACCGAGAAGTTCTCGGGCGCGAGGTCAAGCTCTTCGCCGACGATCTGCGCCATGGCCGTGAAGATGCCCTGCCCGCCCTCGATGAACGGGCTGCGCAGCAGCGCCGTGCCATCAGAGCGCAGCTCAAGGAAAGCTTCGACGGCAGGCGCCTCTCGGGCGGCCTCCTGGCCCCGCACCGGACGCAGCGGCAGCGCGGTGGCCAGTACCAACGCCCCGGACCCGGCAAGGAAGCCGCGGCGCGACACGTTCACCGGCGCCTGCCCGAGGCGGCGCGCGAGTTGATCAATCACACCCATGGCTCAGGCCTCCGACACGCTGCGCACGGCAGCGCGGATCTTGTTGTAGGTGCCGCAGCGGCAGAGGTTGGTCATCGCACCATCGATGTCCGCGTCCGTGGGGTTGGGAATATCGCTCAACAGCGCCGTCGCCGCCAACACCTGCCCCGACTGGCAATAGCCGCATTGCGCGACCTCGTTTTCGACCCAGGCCTCGACCACGCGGCGACCGATCTCGGTGTCCTCGACCGTCTCGATGGTTCGGATTTCGAGACCCGCG
>NZ_JAIUZY010000025.1 GCF_020171625.1 Salipiger bermudensis | reverse complement strand
CCGTGTCGCACTCATGAATCGCTTCAATGCCCTCGGCACCGCAGAGATCGTTCGCGTGGCATGAACCTGAAGGGGAAAGGGGACCTCACGTCTCAGGCTGCCTTTCTGCAACAATGCCCATCAGAACGCAACTGCGTAGTCATCGTGCCTTCTAAACGTGTGGCGGATGACTGGCGGGATGTTGCTAACGAGGTCTTGATCGGGGACGAGGTTTCGCCGGGAGTAGCACGGCTGAGGGCTGGTCACGTGGGCCTCGTAATCCTTGTTAACCGCTATGATGGAGTAGACCTTCCACAGGACGCTTGCCGTGTCCTCGTCATTGACGGACTGCCGGAAGCTAACTCTCTTGTCGAACGAGTGGATAACGTAATTTTGGGTAATGGTACAGTAGGACTACGCCGTCAGGTCGAGAGGATCGAACAGGGAATGGGGCGAGGCGTCCGCTCTGTTGACGATTATTGCGTTGTCTTGCTCTTGGGTGCGCGGTTGACAGAGAGGCTACTTTCGACTGAGGGAAAACCATTGTTGTCGAATGCAACGCGTGCCCAAATCGACATTGCTCAGAAGTTGGCTGCTCAATCGCAGGGGGGGTCTACAACCGATCTCCGCGAAACAATGATGCTGTGTCTTGAGCGTAAAAAAGTTTGGACTGAGGGAAGCCGCCGGGCTCGGGCTTCGATTCGTCCAGATGGAAATTTGAGGCTCGACGCAACCTCGGTCGCACTTCGTCAAGCTTTCGACTTGGCGAGTTTAGATAATGATCGAGCGGCTGTTGAAGAAGTTCACTCACAGGTCCAGCAGGCGGCAGATCCTGGACTAAAAGCGTGGCTGCTTGTCAGAGAGGCGCTCCATAGTCAGAATTTCGATCCGACAGCGGCTCAAGGCAGGCTCGTGAAGGCAAGAACATACAATCGTCAAGTTCTCCGCCCATTGACTGGAGTTGACTATGATGCATTGAGTCGTCGTGAGATCCGACAGGCTGAAGCATCCCAGCAGTACCTGCTGACGCTCTTGGAAGCGTATGATCGCGTTCGCTTTGTAGATGCGCTTGCTGAAGATCTCCGTTTCCGCCCCGACACCTCTGAGCCGTTCGAGCAAGGTATCGATGACGCTGCGCGATTGATAGGTCTTTCGAGTCAACGCCCAGAAAAGCTCTATGGAGAGGGGCCCGATAATTTGTGGCACCTATTCGAAGATCGCTTCGCGGTTATCGAATGCAAAAATGGCGTGCAGAGCCAAGATGGCATCGCCAAAAAAGATTTAGGACAACTCCAGCAGTCGATGACTTGGTTTGGACGTCATTACGGTGCCGCCGAAGCGACACCGATTATAATCCACCCCCACGCCAAAGCGGGTGCAACTGCTTCCGTCCCGCCGGGTACTCGCGTGATAAATCCACAGGACCTTAAGAACTTTAACAATGCGTTGAAATCCTTCGTGCAGGCGTTGGCCACCGATGAAAGTGCGATTAGAAATGTAGAGAGAATCGCGTCACTTCTTACGTCGTGCAATTTGCAGGCCGACCTGTTGGTGAATAGTTTTTCACGTGAGGTTAAGTAGGATATTGCCGCAAAACACCTTGGTGAGGGCTGGAAACGTCGTGGAATGACTTCGAAAAACGATCAGTAGAACTGGTTGACCTAATTGGTGAGCTGTCTATTTAAGGGCCGGAAGATAACGGAATCCATATCTTCCGGCCCCAAGACTGACCTTCACTAATATCGGAAGAATGTTGCCTTCCATCCAGCCATGCAGAGCATCGCTGTCCGCCGCTTTTTGCACGCATGGCGAATGGCAGGTTTGGTGACGCCGCACCGCAAAGGCTATCGTAGGCATGAGAGGCAGGTGGGGGCCGTGAGTGACGGCCGCTTCGGTCTGTCAGGTGCCCGACCCGCTGCGCCATCGCATGACTGCTCCGAGCCCTTCCACGACGTTTCGAGGAAGTTCCGCTCGCGCCCGGGCTACGCAATTGAGCCAT
Source organism: Salipiger bermudensis (assembly GCF_020171625.1). Taxonomy (GTDB): domain Bacteria; phylum Pseudomonadota; class Alphaproteobacteria; order Rhodobacterales; family Rhodobacteraceae; genus Salipiger; species Salipiger bermudensis_B. Next base: position 16,798 of record NZ_JAIUZY010000025.1, on the reverse strand, counting down.
TGACCGCCGACCCTGACCGGAATGCCCCGGCGATCAGCGTGAGGGCGGCGAAACCTATGACGGCAGACGCGACGCCCGGCCCCGCCAAGAGAAGTCTGAAGAGAGGAGCGCCGACGGTCTGGCCCACGGCAATGGTCAGGAAGCCGACCATGAGGCCGGTTGCAGGCCGGTCCGGTAGGGCGTGAGTGCCCCAGATGAGGTAGACCCCCGTGAGCATCACGTAGGCCGCACCGAAAACGGCTCCTCCGACGAGCGTGGGGATCGGGCCGAGGCCGAAGCCGACCGAGAGGATGCTGGCTGCCATCAGGCTGAGAAAGGCCCAGTGGACGCGATCGAGACCGAGCCAGCCAACGAGCGTGCCGGCCCAGGCTCCGGCCAGTCCCCCGGTGCCCATGCAGCTCCAGAGAAGGCCGGTTCCGGTCGCCCCCCAGCCCATCTGCTCCGCGACGAGTTGGCCCCCGAAGGACCATAGCGCGGTGCTCGCGGCCCCCATCAGGAAGGAGGCGGAGATCAGCCGCAGGACCGGTCCCGTCATCGGGGGAAGGCCACCTGCACGACCGCTGCCCGAGGCGGCAGGAAGCGAGATCGCGGACGCGACGGCCAGCACCAGCGCGACGGCGGCGAAAGCCCCGAAGGCCAATCTCCATTGTCCCGCGAGGCCAAGCGCGATTGGCCCAGACAGCGCCACGCCCGCGCTCACACCCGCATTGATCACTGTGTTCGTCAGGTCTTGCCGGCTCTTGCCGACTGCAGCGGCGACCGCGGCAGCCATGGGCGGGGAAGCGAGGCCCGTGCTCGATCCGGCAACCACAACTGCGATGGCCAGGATCAGCGGCGATGGCGCGAGCGCGATGCCCGCCATCCCGATCGCCGCGACGAGGGCGGCGCCTGTCGCGACGGCGCGCGCGCCGAGACGTTCGGTCAGGAGGGCCGAGGCCACGATGGCGACACAGTAGCCGGCGAAGGAGCCGCCCGAGATCACGCCGCCGAGGGAGGGGCCGAGGCCCAGTTCGCCGTCGATCTGCGGCAGGAACAGGCCGAAGGCGAAGCGGGCAAAGCCGTAGCAGACCGCGATGACGGCGAAGCCGGTCGCGCCGATGCGAAGGGCCGGGCTCATGCGCGCGCCCTTTCAAGCAGGACGGCCGCCGCCGCCCGAGCCGCGGAGACGGCATCCGCTCCGCGATAGACAGCCGCGTGGGTTGCGCCCTCGAAGAGAACCACAACCTGCGCTGCGAGTGCCGGGTCCTCGCGTCCGAGGTCCATTGCGACGACCTCACCGACCCGCTCATGGAACGCGTCCTTGTGCAGCGCAACCGCCTCGGCGATCTCCGGCGTGTCACCCCCCGTTTCCGCGCGCGAGCGCAGGAACAGGCAGCCCCGGCAGCCCTCCACCCGGACCCAGTCCTCGAGAGCTGCGAACAGGGCGTCGATAGTCCGCACGTCGATCCGGGCCATGAAGCGCCGGTCGCGCTCGGTCAGCACGCGGGCCATGAGCGCGGCCTTGCTGCCGACGTGCTTGTAGAGCGTGCGGCTCGAAATCCCCGCAGCCTCCGTCAGCCGGTCCATGCCAGTGGCGATGTAGCCGTGCCGATCGAAGAGCCGCTCGGCGGCGGCGGTGAGTTTGCTGGTCACGTTCATGGGAACCTCCTTTGGCGTGATTGAACCGCAATGTAAAACGATCGTTTTACATTGCAAGCCGGTAGGACCAGAGGTCCGCTCTGTCAGCGCAGGCGTCATCAGGGCGGTGCAAGTGCTGTGCGGTGTGCGAGCGTCTGGTTCGGTGAAGCCGCGCCGCAGCGATGGAGCAACCGGTGGACGGCAGATCAGGGCCGCCTCTGCCCGGCAGGCCGACTCAACCGAGCGAGTTGGCCGGCTGCGGTGGCGCAGGCCCGCTTCGAACCCAACTGAGCGTCGAGATCAGGAGAAATGGTCTTTCCGTTCCTGTCGCCCGCCGCTCATGAGGATTGCACTGCACGCGATCAGGGCGATCCCGAGGGTTTCCCGGGCCGTGAGGACGTCTCCGAACAAGACAGCGCCCCAGATGGCCGCGAAGCCCAGGTAGGCGGTATCGAAAACACCGACGACCGGCGTCGGGGCCAGCCGGTAGGCCGTTGCGACTGCCGTGGCAATCACTGCCAAGAGACATCCGAGCACGAATGCGAGGCTCCAGTCCGCGAGCGTGAGCCTTGGCCAGAGCGCCAGAATGAAGCTCTCTGTGCCGCGCGGCCGAAAGAGCGACAGTAGGAGGAGCGCTGCGGCGGCCACGCAAACGAGACAGAGGTTGAGTGTAAAGGCCATCGCGCCCGGGTTTTCCGCCTGGCACCGGCTCCAGGTGATGAGCCCGGCCAGAGCATAGAAGCCGGCAGCTGCGAGCGGGAGCAGCAGCAGAGGAGTGAAGGTGTCGGTCGAGGGCGACACTACCAGTAGCACCCCGGCAAGAGACAGCGCCACGGCCGTCCATCCGCGCCCACCGACCTTCATGCCCAGCAGGGCGCGCCCCAGTAGCGCCATCCAGGCGGGCGCGGTGTAGTAGCACGCTGCGGCGAGCGCGAAGGACATGGCCGGTAGCGCTGCGTAATAGCTCAGCCACATGGCCGCGAGGCAGAGGCTACGCGCCCAGACCCAGCCGCGGCGGGTGAGACGAAGGCTCGACCGGCCATGCATGGGCAGGAGCCAGGCGGCGAGCAGCACTGCGGCAACGGTCGAGCGCAGCAAGACCAGCTGTGCCAGCCCGAAGTTGTCTCCGCTCATCTTCACCAATGCGTCGGAGAAGGACAGAAGCGTAACCGCCGCGAGGATCGCGATGATGCCGCGTGTGGTCCCGCCAGGAGGTGGGATGTGATCGGATTTCCATGCCATACGCGATGGAAACCACGGGCTGTTTCGCTCATAAAATGAGAATGGGTCGCCAATGTATGAGGATTTGGAATGGATCGCCGTTCGCTGCCACCCTTGTCTCGGCTCCCTGCCTTCGAAGCAGCCGCCCGACATGAAAGCTTCACCGCCGCCGCCGAAGAACTCGGTCTGACGCAAACCGCTGTGACCAAGCAGATCGCCGCCCTGGAGGCGGATCTCGGCCTGCGGCTCTTCGAGCGTCGCAACAGGGCCGTCTTCCTGACCGAGGCCGGGCGCGCCTACGGACAGGTTGTCGGCGCGGCCCTCGCCGATATAGCAGCCGAGACGACGCGCCTGCGCGGCGGCCCCTCCGGCACGGGACTGGTCCTGCATTGCCAGCTTTGCGAGGCCTTCTACTGGCTCATGCCGCGCCTTGCGGGCTTCCACGAACGCCATCCCGGTCTGGAGGTGCGGGTTGTCAGCGCCCTGGCGCCGCTGACGGCGGCACCCGAGCCCTTCGACGTGGCGATCCAGACGACCGGCCGGGCTGCAGGCTCGGCGCGTCTGGCCTTCACCGTCTCGGACGAGATCTTTCCCGTGGCCGCCCCAGGCCTCGTGCCGTCCGGAGCGCTACCGCTTCCTGCTGCGGGACTGGCCCGATACCCGCTGCTGTCGCACCGGGTCCTGCCGCAGGACTGGATGGATTGGCCGGACTGGTTCGAGGCCGTCGGACGCCCCATGCCGAAAAGCGCGCGGATCACCGGCTTCGACAGCTTTCCCTTGGTGCTACAGGCGGCGGTCGCAGGTCAGGGGATCGCGCTCGGCTGGCGCAACACGGTAAGTGGGCTCATCGCAGACGGCAAGCTCGTGAGGCTTTGCGATGAGGCGGTCTTCAGCCCGACAGAGATCTCGGTCTTCCGCGGCACTCGCCGCGGCAACCATGCGGAGACCGATGCACTGCTCTCGTGGCTCCGAGAAAAATTGACCGAAAGCCCCGCCAACGGCGGCTCCGCCCGCACCGTTGATGTCTAGCCGCCCAGAATTCTGCGGTCTGGATGAATGACGGCCTCGAGTCTTTTGCGAAAAAGAAACTTGTTGAGGCCTTAAGTCCAGCGAATCCAGGGGCTTGGGGCTGCCAGGAACGTTGAGAAAAACCATTTATTATCAACGGTTTGCAATCCATCCAACTTAAGAGCATCTTTACCCTCGACTGAGCGAGGCGAGCATTCCAACTCCTCCCGATCAGCCGTGACGCGGCCTGCGCTCTCTGTGGGTCAAAACTCGCTCGAATTCATCGGAGGCTATGTTGGCCGCCCCCACCGTTATCGAAATCCCGGACAATGGCGGGGCGGTCGCAGTAATGGCCGACCTCCACCTCAAGTCCTATTTTTGGCATGGAAGTAACCCGCTCGAGTTTCATGGCCTCGAAGATCGGCTGCTCGGGGAAAACGTCGATGCCTTGATCGTCGCGGGTGACCTGTCCGACACCTTCGGTCCGTCTCTGCAGGACGCGCTCGCCTATCTGACCCGCTATGTGCCCGCCGATCGCATCTACGTCGTCCCCGGAAACCATGACTACTATTCTGGGCGGCTGGACGACGAGAACCGGCTCCGTGACCTGATTCACGCCAGCGGGAGTTGGTTCGCGCAGAAGACCGAACTCCGCCATCGTGGCGACCGGTATCTCTGCGCCACGCTTTGGACCGACTTCGAGCTACTGGGGGATCAGGAGGCTGCCAAGAACTACGCACGCCGGTTCATGCGCGACTTCGACATGATCTCCACCGAAGCGTCTGGTCATGAGTGGCTTGATCCGAACGAGGTGCTGCCGCGCCGCATTGTCCCGGTTACACCTGAGGACATAATCGCCGTGCATCGAGAACACCGCGCTTGGCTGGAAGAAAGACTGGCGACCCCACATTTCGCCGGCAATGGCAGGACCTTTGTCGTCACGCACCACGGCCCGCACCCGTCCGCCGCAGGCCCAATCGATGGTCTCACGCCAGCCTTCCACTCAAACCTGACCGAAGTCCTCGAGCGGAGCGACATCGACACCTGGTTCTTCGGTCATTCACACCGACGACTGTCTTCCGTGGTTGCTGGGACACGCATTCAGAACATCTCGATCGGCTACCCGGAGGAGGATCACGGCGACGACGAGGATGACCTGGCGGAGGTCTGCTTCATAGCGGCGGCGCTGGCCACGCAACCCCCGAGTGAGCTTAGGGACCTGCCGGCTGATAGACAGGGACTCGAGCGAGACTTCGAGTACGCGCTTCGGTGCAGCGAAACCGGCGTTCCTGTGCTGGTGGACAAGCTCACACCCTCAAAGGGCACCTTTCTGCGCCACGCGTTGAGGGGATGCGCCTGCCCTGTCGTGCCGGATGGAGACGCGTACTACGCAAACGATGTCACCGTCGCGCTCGGCCAGACACGGCCAGGTTCTGAATGATGCCGTTTGATGCAATCATTTCGATCTCGGGGATACTGGTCTGTCTGGTTGGCCTTGTTCATGTCGTCATCGCCTACCGGCAGACCACGCGCTCGGCTGAACCTGATCCGCAGCGCGTAAAACGCTTCGTCGAAAGCGCCCTGCCGATCCCCGGCCACCTGCTTTACGCTCATCAGGATCAATGCCCCGACGCGAGGCCCTCTCGCGCGCAAGAGGCCGAACCTGGTGAGAAAGACGCAAAAGACCACGAGGCGCCGCGTTGACCACACCACTCCCCCTCGCGCCCGATCTCCAGGATCGGGAAACTGCCTTCTCCTTCGTATCGCGCCTCGCCGCGATGAACGGCGTCGATACTGCGGGCTTTTGTACCGACATGGGACTGTCTTTCAGCCAGGTGATCGACGGCAAGCCCGAAGCCTTGGCCCGTCTGGCAGATCTCAGCGCGACTGATGTCGAGGAGCTGCGGCGTTGGTCGCCGCGCTACCTAGGGAACCGGGAGCATGAGTTCCGCGGCAATCGCCTTCATGCCAAGGCCATCAAGGAAAGCACCGTCCGGGGCTGCCCTGCCTGTCTGCGGGAGGATGCGGAAGCCGCCCCAGACAGTTTTGAAGGCGACATGTACATCAGGGGCCACTGGCTCTTCCGGCCTGTGACACTCTGCCTGAAGCATCACCATCCTCTCGTTCCGCTATGGGCCGAGGCCAATGTCAGCCGGCGCTACGACGCTGCCGCTCGCTTGGCCGAGATCGCGCCCGGCGTATGGGCCGGAAAACTGGACAAGGAGCTTCGCGCCCCCAACCCGTTCGATGAATGGATCGAGGCCCGCCTTAAGGGCACCCCCACGGAGAGTTGGCTGGATCAGTTCGACCTCTACGCCGCCGCGCATTTCTGCGAGTTGCTCGGCCGCGCCATCTGGGCGGTCAGGTTCCCGAAGTGGAAGAAGTTCGGCCCGGAACGTGCCTGGATGTCCTTCGAGATGGGCTTCCGCTTCGCGACCGAAGGGGAAGCGACGGTCCGCGATACCCTGATGCAGCTGCAGGAGACCATTGGCGAGCCGACCGACGGCCCCAAGAAGAAGTACGGCGCGCTGTACGACAGGCTCGCATTCGACCTCCTGGGCGAGGCCTACGCACCCTTCCGGGAGCTTCTCCGCGACCACATCGCCAGCACCTGGCCGCTAGGTCCGGGCGACGACCTCATGGGAGAGCCTGTGCTGGAGCGAAAGGTCCACTCGGTCCGCACCGCCGCGCGCGAACTCGGCATGGATCCCCGGCGCCTGCGCAAGCTGCTGGTCGATGTCGATCTCGTCCGGCCCGCCGAGACCGGCCGCGATGACCAGTGGGAGCTGTTCGATGCCAGGGCAGCGCAGCCACATCTCGACCGGATCAACACCCTGGTGTCCGCAAAGGACTTCCAGGAAGCATTGAACATGTCCCGCTCGCAGTTCGAGCTTTTGCGAAAAGAGGGCCATTTCCCGCCCGCGATCGACGGTGGAGATCACAAGCCACTCTGGGACATCCGTGCCGCGCACCTGCATCTGGAAAGCCTGCTGACCGGTGCCGAGCCGATCTACGTGACCATGCACGGCTGGGATGACATCCCGACGACCGCGCAAAGCCTGAAGGTCTCCCCAGGCATGGTCCTGAAACTGCTCGAGGGCGGCAGGGTTCAGCGGATCGGTCGGCACACCAACCGTGATGGCTACGCCAGCATCGTGGTCACGAAAGGTGAGATCGAGCGCCTTCTGGATCGCCCCGAGGCGCCGGGTCTCAGTATCGATGTCTTCGCCCGCCAGTGCGGTCTGACACGCTCCGCCGCCATGCGGCTGGTGCGCGAAGGGCATATCCCGTCCACGGAAGGCCGACACCCCAAGACCAATGCGCGGCAGCGCTTCCTGGCACCAGGCGATCTCGCCGCTTTCCATGAGCGGTTCGTGACCCTGCGCGGCCTGGCCGTCGAGCTTGGCATGCCCTGGCAGGCGCTCCGGCCCAAGCTGGCGGCTGCGGGGATCGAGCCCTTCAGTCCAGACGGGCAGGACTACGGCGCGGTTTTCGAGCGCGATGTCGCTATCGCAGCTGACCTTCCCTCCACGAAACCAAGAAGCCAACAAAACAAGGAGAAAGACGGGGAATGAAATACCTCATCACGACATATGACCGCCATGATGTGACGGATCATGCCAACTACTGCGAAGCTCATCAGATCCCATGCATTTACGCGCTGGTTCTGGGCGAAAAATGCACTGTCTTCGTCCACTGCGAAAAACTTACTGGCCCCCGGAGCCAAGCCATCAAAGCCCATGAGGCCGAGTTTGCGGAATTTATCGCTCGTCTCCACAACACCTACGCGGAGCCCGCTTGGATTCAGGAAACCCTGCCAATGTCGTTCTGGTATCACGACCTGCCTGCTTCAGCTGCGGAGGACGTGGCGGAAGAGACATATGAGTTCTTGAGAACGATCCTGGCTCCGTTCGACGACAAGTAGGTGACGAGCGGCTTCGCCACGCGAGGCACACCACTTGCGAGACAGGCCAGGCCACTTGGCCAGCACTTCAGTCGATCTAAGACTGGCCCCCAAGAGCCTCCGGCCATCCGTGTTTCACGGCACGCCGAGCGCTAACCTCGATGCACTCCTTGCATCGGGCTTCAAACCTGGCCAGCGGTGTCACGCCCCCAGATATCGCACTACCGAAAATGCACTATGGAGAAACGGCACATGGAGTATTCACCTGACGACTGGGTGATCCTGAAAGTTTCGTTGGCGATGCGGGACAGAACTTTCACTCAGTTCAGAGTATTAGGCGGCTGGTCCGGTGGTTATCTGGACGGGGATGCCTGGCGAATAAACTCAGGCATCCAAACCGTTCATGCGGGCGACCGCGCATACCACTTCCTTGGTCGATCAGGTTCCGTCTATCTATGCCGACGCGGCGGATATCGCATGTCACGCATCATGGCGGCTGGCCTGACAGAGCTGAAGCGTCAGCAGAGCGTTGTCGATGCAGAGATTCTGGACGACAGGAATTGGCTTGAACCAGGGCTCTTTGAAGCCCTCCTCTCGACAGCGGCTGACGATACAGCGGAGAAGTGACTTCGCCTCGAGACCTTCGCGAGTCGGCTAGGGGCTTGCTGTGCAGGTGTGGGACCTCAACCGGACGCGCCGCTGCTTCCGGCCCACACCGGTCATTGGCGAGGATTACCATTGCCGCAGCGCGGCTTCCCCATACCGGACCTTGATGGCACCGCGCAGAATAGTCCAGGTGCCCAAGGTCGGCAGAGCGGATGGAGCGGTCGCTCGCTGCGCCTCGCGATATTCGGTTGGCGGGCAGATCTGGTCAGGGCGTCCTACGTGTTCACCCCTGTGCGGTGGGGCGGATCACGATACTGCCGACATCCACATCAGAGGGTTGTTCCAGCGCAAAGAGGATCCCCCGCGCAATTGCCTCTGGCGAGATCGAGATCTCACTCACTTGTCCCGCGATCAACTGTTTCGTCGGAGCGTCGGCAATTCCCTCGATGAAATCCGTCGCGATCATCCCCGGAGAGACTTCGGTCACCCTCAGGTTCGGCCCTGCTTCCTGCCTGAGCACCTCGGTCGCCGTGCGCACCGCGTTCTTCGTGGCGGCATAGACGCCCATCGTCGGCGTCATCTTGAGTCCGGCGGTCGAGATGACGTTGACCACGTGGCCCCCGCTCTGGCGCTGAAAGACCGGCAATGCGGCCGCGATGCCATAGAGCGTGCCACGCAGGTTCACGTCGATCATCGCGTCCCATTCCTCAACCCGTAAGGCGTCGAAACGTGAAATCGGGCCAATTCCGGCACAATTGACGATGACGTCGAGCCGCCCGAACCGTTCGATGGCCGTCGCGACGAGCGCTTCGAGATCGCCGCGTCGGCGCACGTCTATGGTCCGGACGGCGGCCATGCCACCGGCGGACGTGATCTCCTCCTCGAGTGCCTGAAGCTTGCTTTCCCGGCGGGCACCCAGCACGATACGGGCGCCGCGTTCGGCAAGCAGTTTCGCCGTCGCGCACCCTATTCCGCTGCTCGCGCCCGTGATGGCGACGACCTTGCCCTCGATACTCATGGGGATCTCCTTCTCGAATTGAACGGTTCCTCTCGCGAGAGACCTATGAGAGAACGGAAAGATGCACGATGCCACGCGCTCCAGGAAATTGTCGCGAACGTCCAGAATTGGGCTGGATCCGCTTTCGGACGTGCTTGATGTCTTGGGCGCGGCCGTGACGCGCCGCTCCCGGATCGAAGCAGCGGGAGACTGGGCACTGTCGTTTCCCAGCGTCGATCGCCTCAAGTTCGTCGCGCTGTTGAGAGGGCAGACGTGGATACTGGTTCCCGATCAACCTGCGCAGCGGCTGCAGGCAGGGGACGTCTGCCTGATCGGACCCACCAACTACGCCATCGCCAGCGACCCGGCGCTGACGCCGACGGATGGTCGCGTCCTTTATGACGGGCCGAATATGGATGTCGCGCGCATCAGCGGGGACGACACGATCGCGATCGGCGGGACCGTGACCTTTGCCGAGGCAAACGCCGACTTTCTCCTCGACATGCTTCCGAGTTTCAACGTCATCCCGCACAGCGTGTCGGCCTCTGGGACCGTCACGACACTGCTCACCCTCATGTCGGGCGAGATCGAGCGGGACATGCCTGGACGCGAGATCGTGGACGCTCGGCTCGCCGACATCTTGCTGGTGGAAGCCATCCGGGCCCATGCCGCGCAGGTCGGGCCAAGGGATATGGGTTGGCTCGGCGCGCTGCTCGACCCCCGCCTTAGCCGTGCTTTGGCCGCTCTGCACAAGGACATCGCGCACGCGTGGACCGTGGCCGAACTGGCCGGTATCGCCGGCATGTCCCGTGCGGCCTTTTCCGCCGATTTCGCCCGGCGGGTCGGTCAACCGCCCCTGTCCTACCTGCGCACCTGGCGTCTGACCAAGGCGCGGGCGGCCCTTGTGCAGGATGCCGCGACGGTGGCCGAGATTGCCAATGCAGTCGGCTACCAGTCGCAGAGCGCCTTCAGTCAGGCTTTCCGTCGCGCCTTTGGCGCCTCTCCGAAAGCGGTTGCAAATTTCCGGCGCGGGATTTGACTATCTGCTCAAACGCACGCTTCGCATTTCACGGCAATGTCGCGGAAGGGCTCGAAGCAGACCTGCGGCGGCGCGGCAGGCCCGTCGCCTTGGCACGCCAGGCCCGCGGGCGCTGACGGCCTTGAGCAGCCGTTCGCCAGGGTGGCCATCGCCGCAGCGCGGCTTCCCCATACCTGACCTTCGTGGCACCGTGCAGCATCGTTCAGGGCTTCAAGGTCAGCAGTGCGGACAGAACTCCCGGTGGGGCGGCGCGGGCGAAGCCATGGCGAATGATCGGAACGCGCCGTCTCACGCGGCCGCATGTTTCGCGTCCAGGAATCGCAGGTCGAAGACGAGCGATGCCGCGGCCTTTGCGAGGTCGCTGCCGTCATCGGCAATGCGGACGAGCGTCCGAGGAAGTTTCGGCAGGCCATGCTCGGGTGGGACCTCGACAAGATCGCGGGTCGCAAGCGACCGGGGCAGTGCCGCGATGGCGAGATCGGCGCGGAGCGCCGCGAGCTGGCCCATGGACGTGTCGCTGGCATAGGCGATGCGATAGTCTCGTCTCTGCGCATCGAGCCCGGCGAGGGCAGCCACGCGCCAGGCGCAGCCGATCTCCGCCGTCGCAATGGGCAGCGGGTTGCGATGCACGGCCCCACCGCCGTCCAGCATGAGCCAGACGAGCGGTTCGCCGGAGACCTCGCGGGACGGCAAGTCGGGGGAACCGACATCGTTGAAGAGCGCCAGATTGACTGTGCGGCCCTGGACGGCCGCCAAGACGTCGGCACTCGCGCCGAGACGAACATCGACCCGCAGGTCCGGATGCGCCTCGGCGAGACGCTGCAGCAGTGCCGGCACCATCGAGACGCCCAGGTCGTGCGGTGCGGCAAGCGTCAGGCGCCCCGACAGCGCCTCCCGGCGGAAGAGGGCGACAGTCTCGTCGTTCAGGCGGAGGAGCTGGCGCGCCTGCCGGAGCAAGGTTTCGCCGCCCTCCGTCAGAACGACCCGCCGTGCGTCGCGCTCGAAGAGGCGGGTCTCCAGCATCTCCTCCAGCCCCGCGATCTGGAGGCTGACCGCGGAAGGCGATTTCGCCAGCAGCGCAGCGGCCCGCCGGAACGAACCGGTCTCGCAAATGGTCGCGAAGCTGCGCAGAGCGGTCAGCTTCAGCGTTCGGTTGCCCAGCGTCGTTTCGGTTTCCTGCATCATAGGTGCAAATCATATCGTTTTTCGAAACACCGCGCAGCCCTTAATCTCCCGTCCATCACAACAGGAGAATTCCCATGACCCGCAGTATCCCGATCGGCCTTGCCTGGGCGGCCGCCGCCATCCTGATCTGGTCGGGATCGCTGGTGATGCTGCGGCTCGGCGTGACCACCTCGCTCAACGCATACGACCTGACAATGCTGCGCTTCGGCGTGGCAGGCGTGGTCCTCCTGCCGGTCTTCTGGCGGCACGGGGTCGGGCCGGCGGGGCCGGTGGCGGCGGGGGCTATGGTGGTGCTTTTCGGCGCGCCCTACGCGCTCCTGATTTCGCTCGCGCTGACCACGGCGCCCTCCGCCGCGGCCGGAGCCCTAAATCCCGGCGTGATGGCCATCGCCTCGGTGCTGGTGGGCCGGGCGATCTTCGGGGATCGGATCGGTGGCGCGCGCTCTATGGGTATCGCAGTCACGGCGCTCGGCATCGCGCTCTTCACCCGCGCGGGCGGTGCGATCGCAAAGGGCCACCTGATCCTCGTGGGGACAGGCGTGATGTGGGCGGGCTACGCCCTGACGAGCCGGCGCACGGACGTCCCGGCGCTCACCGCCACGGCGATTGTCGCAGTGGGATCCGCGGTCTTCTATTTGCCGATCTACCTTTTCGCGCTCCCTAAAGAGGTTGGCACTGCCCCGGCGGCGGACATCCTGCTCCAGGCCGTCTTCCAGGGCGTGCTCGTCAGCGTTGTCGCGATCTACGCGTTCAACCGCTCGGCCGAGCTTTTGGGCCCTGTCGCGGGCGCGACCCTGCCGGCCCTCATCCCAGTCGCGACGCTTGGCCTCGGTGTCCTCGTCCTGGGCGAAGTCGCTGGTCCTCTCTCGCTGGGCTCGGCCGGTCTGGTCGCTGCGGGGCTCGCCCTGATCCTGGTCGGCCCGCGCGTGATCGGCCGTATTACGACCAAGCGCCTCACGCCGACGCGGTCCTGAACCGATGTAGCCCCGGTAGAGAGGGCTCGAAGCGGCCATGCGGCGTCGCGGCGCGGGCCAGCCCTCGGTACTTCCCAGCGCGATGTCACTTCCGGCCCAGAGCTGCCGTTCGCCAGAGTGGCCATCGCCGCAGCGCGCCTTCCCCTTACCGGACCTTCCTGACGGCGTGCAGCATAGTCCGGGCCCCGAAGGTCCGCAGAGCGGACTTTGCTGCCGTTCGTACACGTACCTGATCCGCTTAGTGAGCCTTCGCCCCGGGTATCCGCGTCGATCTATTTGGAAGGGGGAGTACCGAGCAGCGCCGAAGATCACGGCGCTTCGCCAAGGTGCTCCGTCATCCAGCGGGCCTCCTCCATCGCGCTCCGCCCGAAGTGTCTTCGGAAGTCACGACTGAACTGGGAGGCACTCTGGTAGCCGACCTTCGCCGCGACACTGGCAACGGAGCCGTGGTTGCGCGCAATCATCAGTCTTGCCTCGTGCAGGCGCATTGCCTTGATATACCGGACCGGCGAGGTGCCCGTCAGCTGCTTGAAGTGGGCATGATAGGACGGAACGCTCATCCCGGCCGCGGTGGCCAGATCTGGCACCGAGAGGCTCGTGGTGAAGTTCTGCCGAATCCGCCCCAAGCTTTCGAGAATTCGTCCCGCGGGGCCCCGTTGCCGCAGGGCGGCGCGAAGGGCGCCGCCCTGCGGCCCGACGAGCACGCGGTAATGCAACTCCCGAAGCAGCCCATGGCCCAGGATCGCCGCTTCCTGAGGATCCGCGAGCGCGGCAAGTGTCCGGCCCAGAAGCGCGTGTATCCGCGGGTCCATCGGGCTGGAGACGAGGCTCCGGGCCTGCGCTGGCGCCGCCCCTCCCACGGCGTCCAGAGCGACGGCGATCTCGGCGGCCAGCTGCAGGTCGAACTCGAGGTAGAGCGCCAGCAGCGGCCGTTCGGGATCGGCCTGCGAGGCCATACGGAACGGCACGGGAACCGAGACGGCGAGATAGTGATCCGCATCGTAGCGATAGACCGTCCCGCCCAGAAAGCCCTGCTTGGCGCCCTGCAGCACGAAGACCGCGCCGGGCCGGTAGAGGACCGGCACATCCTCGAGCACGGCTTCCGAGCGCAGGATGCGAAGGCCGGACAATGTTGTGCGGTTGTACCCCGCGCGGGGCGCGAGGGTTGCCGCTTGGGAGACGAGATCGTTGCAGTTCATAGGATCGGACAAAGATGAGAGAGGATCAGCCGTGTACGGCGGGTTCGATCGAGACAATCTGTCAATACATCGAAACACGCAAGCGAGGGCCTCCTCATGTCAGGCAAGACTTTCTTCATTACCGGCGCCAATTCGGGGTTCGGATATGCAATCGCCAGCGCGGCTTTGAAAGCTGGCCACAAGGTGATCGGCACGGTCCGCTCCGATGCAGCGCGGGCCTCGCTCCTCGAACGCCTTCCCGACGTTCATCCGGTTCTTTTCGACGTCACCGATTTTGATCGTATCGACGCGGTGGTCAGCCGGACGGAGGCAGACTTCGGCCCAGTCGATGTCCTCGTGAACAATGCCGGTTATGGGCACGAGGGCGTGCTGGAGGAATGCCCCCTGTCCGAGTTGCAGCGCCAGTTCGACGTCAACGTCTACGGAGCAGTCGCGGTGGCCAAGGCCTTTCTACCCCGGTTTCGCCAGCGCCGAGCCGGTTTCATCCTTAACGTCACTTCGATGGGCGGTCTGATCACAATGCCCGGGATTGCCTATTACTGTGGTAGCAAGTTCGCGTTGCAGGGCATCTCCGAGGTCATGCGCAGCGAGATGGCGCCATTCGGGGTGCATGTAACGGCACTCTGCCCCGGCTCCTTCCGCACCGACTGGGCAGGTCGATCCATGGTTCGAAGCGAACGCTCCATCAGCGATTACGACAGCCTCTTCGACCCGATCCGCCAAGCGCGGCAGGAAAAGCACGGCGCTCAGCTCGGCGACCCCGATAAGCTGGCCGAAGCCGTTCTCGGCCTCGTGATGTCGGACACTCCCCCGCCGCAGCTCCTGCTCGGTAGCGACGCACTCGGCCTGGTGCGCAAGCGGCTTCATGCGATGCTCCAGGAAATCGATGACTGGGAAGCCGTCACCTGCTCCACCGACGGCTGACGACACGCGACGGACGACTCACTACGGGCCCGGAGCCGCTCGGTCACCAGGCCCGTCGTCGCCTTTCGAAGTACAAGGCAAGATCGACTGGTGTGGGCTCCAAGCGGCCGTGCGGCGTCGCAGCGAGGGCCAGCCCTCGGTCCTTCCCAGCGCGACGTCGGTCCCGGCCCTCTCCGGACGTCCGCTAGGATCACTACTGCTGCAGCGCGGCTTCCCCAAACCGGACTTTCACAGGAGCGCGCAGCATCGTCTAGGAGCGAGAGGTCTGCGGTCCGGGACGAAGCCGACGTTGACATCGCCCTGAATGGCCCATTTGGTGTTTCTTAAGTTTTCGCCTGAAATCAGTCTTCAAACGTGCAAAAACGAACAGCCTGCTCATACTCACCGTAGAATTGTAATTGCCTTTCAAAGTGTCCGATGAAAAAACTCAAAAATCTTGTTGCCCTTTTCGTTCTTCTCTTTGCTGCTAACCTCGCGTCTTCAGAACAATTGCCCGCAGAAGATGTAGACCGGTTCTGGCGCAGTGTGACGCCTGTGGTCGAAGGTCTTTCGACCGAAGCTCCCATGGAAGATCTTGCTCAAAGCTTAAACGAAATATCGGCCGAGCTGGCAACGCTGACCCCTGATTTTGCCTTGGAGATCCGGTCTGACCTCGGGGAGAACGGCGCGCTTATCGTGTCAGCCGAAGGCATCGAACTGGTCTTTCCGATCGTGTCCCAGATCGTCGAGTCCGCACCGGAATTCCCCAATATCGATGCCATTGCCTTTCGGCAGCCCCGTAGCGACCTAGCCACATTCGAGTTGCAAGTCGATGGCATCGCGACGATGCGTGCCCGTGACGTCGGCTTTCTGCCATTCGGCTATTCCGCACATGACCAGACTATTGCCATCGTGCTTGTGCATGACCTTTTCTCGGGTCCTCGTCGCGAGCAGGCGGTGCAGGCTGGCTTTCTGCTTCTGGATGCCAGCATCGGCGAAGTGCGCGTGACGGAGGAGCTTGGTCAAATCGACTTTGTCTCACCTCAGGAGTTCGAGCAGCTGGGTGGTCACCAGATCGACCTTTTGCCGTTGAGCGCCCTTGGCGCAGAGCTTGAGCGCGTACGGTCAGAAATGGAGAAGACGGAGCCACCCTTGCGAATGGAGAAGACGATGACGGACGACGAAAAGATCGCCGCTTGGAACGCCTTGGTCCTGAACGCGGACGAAACCTACCGCGACGGCACAGGTGAGCGCCGGGCCGCGGCGATCGCAGCCGTCTATATGGGCGGCGCGAACAGAGGCGGGATCAACAGCTTCCTGACAGACTCGCCGGATCTGGCAGCCCAGGATGTCCTCGATGCGCTTGAAACGCTCGGAGCGACCGTAGCCGCCGGTCAGCTTCGGACGATCCTCGATGAATTGGGCGACCCACTGCCGGCCGCCACTCCGGAAGAGCGATGGGATCAGCTTGAAACACTCTGGACGGACAATCTTGACGTGTTCGATGTCCTGACAGAGGCGGCCGACAAGGACTTGCTGGCCGCGCTTGAGCGGCACGTGGAGAGGAACCTTGACTACTACCTGATCCGGACCACTGACAGTGCCACGCCTTGATTTCCGCGGCCGGTCCTGTCGGTCTGGAATTCAAAAGATAGAGATACTCATAGTTGTTCGGCTGAGCATTCAGTCCCATGAACGGGGCGTTCCCGAGAGATCGCTGGAACGCCCCGTTCTTTTTATTATCCACGAGAAAAAGCAGCGGCCGTAGAGGCTTGCAAATGGCGGCTTCGCGTACCCTCTGGACCTGTGACGTCGTCAGCTGACGGGCGTTCCCGGCCCAGAGCGGACCTTGGCTGGGTACGGCCATGCCGCGATGCAGCTTCACCGAACCGGCCAATCGTCCGTTGCGCAGCATTCTTGACGCTTTAATGACCGCAGCGCGGACAAAGAAGACATTTTCGTTATTCCGGGAAAACCTTTCTGAGAGCATCAGATCGCAAAATTGAGCCAGGTGTAACTACCGAAAGGCATTGTTGCAGAAAGGCAGCCTGAGACGTGAGGTCCCCTTTCCCCTTCAGGTTCATGCCACGCGAACGATCTCTGCGGTGCCGAGGGCATTGAAGCGATTCATGAGTGCGACACGGA
>NZ_JAIUZY010000024.1 GCF_020171625.1 Salipiger bermudensis | reverse complement strand
CCGCCCGCCCACCCCGCACCGCCACCGGGGCGAGACCTCTGGCGCCGCGCGGGGATGTTGGCTTGGGTCGGGGGGAACCGTCGGTCGTGAGAGGCGGCGAGGATCGAGCCGGGGCGCTGCCCCGTCCGCGCAGGCGCGGACTCCCCGGGATATTTGGGGCCAGAAGAAGTCATGGGCGTCTGGGAGGACGGAGATGTTTGACACGGTACTGATCGCCAACCGCGGCGAGATCGCCTGCCGGGTGATGGAGACGGCGCGCGCGATGGGGCTGCGTTGCGTTGCGGTCTATTCCGAAGCCGATGCGGGTGCGAAGCATGTCGCCATGGCGGACGAGGCGGTGTGCATCGGCGGGGCGTCTCCGGCGGAGAGCTACCTGCGCGGGGAGCGCATCATCGAGGCGGCGCTGGCCACCGGGGCGGGGGCCATCCATCCGGGCTACGGTTTCCTGTCGGAGAACCCGGATTTCGTCGAGGCGGTGGAGGCGGCGAGCCTGGTCTTCGTCGGCCCCGGTGCGGCGGCGATCCGGGCGATGGGGCTCAAGGACGCCGCCAAGCGGCTGATGCAGGAGGCCGGCGTGCCGGTGGTGCCGGGCTATCACGGCGCGGCGCAGGAGGCGGGCGTCCTCGCGGCGGAGGCCGAGGCCATCGGCTACCCGGTGCTGATCAAGGCGGTGGCCGGCGGCGGCGGCAAGGGGATGCGGCTGGTGGAACGCCCCGAGGAGTTCGCCGATGCGCTGGCGAGCGCGCAGGCCGAAGCGCGCGGCGCGTTCGGCAACGAGGCGGTGCTGATCGAGAAATTCGTCACCAAGCCGCGCCATATCGAGGTGCAGGTCTTTGGCGACGGCACGCGGGCGGTGCATCTTTTCGAGCGCGACTGCTCGCTGCAGCGTCGCCACCAGAAGGTCATCGAGGAGGCGCCGGCGCCGGGCATGACCGCCGAGATGCGGCAGGCGATGGGGGCCGCGGCGGTGCGCGCCGCCGAGGCCATCGGCTACAAGGGCGCGGGGACCATCGAGTTCATCGTGGATGGCTCGCGCGGGCTGCGTCCGGACGGATTCTGGTTCATGGAGATGAACACCCGCCTGCAAGTCGAACACCCGGTGACCGAGGCGATCACTGGCGTCGACCTGGTGGAGTGGCAGCTGCGGGTCGCCGCCGGTGAGCCGCTGCCGATGGCGCAGGAGGACCTCACCATCACCGGCCATGCCTTCGAGGCGCGGCTCTATGCCGAGGACGTGCCGGCGGGGTTCCTGCCGGCCACCGGGCGGCTGGCGCGGCTGGCCTTCCCGGCCGATGTGCGCGCCGACAGCGGCGTGCGCTCGGGCGACCTGATCTCGCCGCATTACGATCCGATGATCGCGAAGCTGATCGTGCACGGCCCGACGCGCGAGATCGCCCTGCGCAAGCTGGCGCGCGGGCTGGCGGAGACGCAGGTGGCGGGCACGGTGACCAACCTGGCCTTCCTCGGTGCGCTGGCGCGGCACGCGGGCTTTGCCAGGGGCGAGGTCGATACCGGGCTGATCGGGCGCGACATCGCCGCGCTGACCGAGGCACCGGCGCCGACGCCGGCGGTGCTGGCGCAGGCCGCGCTGGCGGCGGCGGACCTCTGGGAGGGGGACGCGCCGCACCGAGGCTTTTCCCTCTGGGAGCCTCTGGCGCGCGGCGTGACCCTGCGCCATGCCGGCGAGGAGATCGTCGCGACATTGCGGGTCATGGCGTCTGAGCGGATCGAGGTGACGCTCGGGGAGAGCCGGGTGCTGGCGGAGCGCACGGGCGATGCGTGGCGGCTCGACGGGCGGCCCGCGGCGGCGCTGTTCCGCGAGGGCAATGAGATCACCGTCTTTGCCGAGGGCGGGCAGGTCTTCGAGCTGGTCGATCCGCTGGAGCGGGCGGCGGAGGCGTCGGGCGGCAACCTGATCGAGGCGCCGATGCCGGGGCGGGTGGTCTCGGTCCATGCGCAGGCTGGTCAGGCGGTCAGCGCCGGCGACCGGTTGGCGGTGCTCGAGGCGATGAAGATGGAGCACAGCCTGACCGCCTGGCGCGACGGGGTGGTGGCCGAGGTGCTGGTGGCGGCGGGCGCGCAGGTCGAGGCGGGCGCGGCGCTGATGCGCCTCGAGGACGCGGCGGAGGGCGCCGCGTGATCCGGCTGCATCACGTGCCGCAGTCGCGCTCCATGCGGGTGCTGTGGCTGCTTTACGAGCTCGATGCGCCCTTCGAGCTGCTGCTGCGGCCCCTCGACCGGTCGCTGCGCGAACCGGACTACCTGTCGCTCTCGCCCGCCGGGCGGGTGCCGGCGCTGGAGATCGAGGGCGAGCGCATGTTCGAGAGTCTCGCGATGATGGAGTATCTCTGCGAGCGCTTTCCCGAGGCGGGGCTGGGCCGGTCGCCGGGCAGCCCGGACCGCATGGGCTGGCTGAGCTGGCTGCACTTCGCTGAGACCATCAGCCAGCATGTGGCGGCGCTGACCCAGCAGCACCTCATGCTGCGCGACGATGCAATGCGCTCGCCGATCGTCATGCAGCTCGAGGCGAAGCGGCTGGAGAAATGCTATGAGGCGCTTGAGGCGCGCCTGTCACCGCCGCTCGAGAAGCGCGACCATCTGCTGACCTCGGGGTTCTCGGCGGTGGACATCGCGGTCGGGCAGGCGGTCTACATGGCGCGGCACTTTGCCAAGATCGAGGGGTTTGCGGAGCTGAGTGCCTGGTATGCGCGGATCACCGCGCGGGACGGGTTCCTGCGATCCCTGCCCGAGGCGGATGGGCGGCTGTACCGTCAGGACTTCTACCCGGCCTGGGCGTGAGTTGAACGGCGCGCGCCGTGCCGGCGCGCACAGGTTGTCTCGCCGCCCCGGGGGCGGCTCGGGGTCGGGCTGTGTGGGGATTTGGGCGAGCTTGGGCTGGCGAGAGGCTGGGTGGCGCGGGTGGAGTTTGAGTATTTGGGACGTAGAGAAGATGGGGGACTGCGCTGCTTGTTGGCGTTGCGCCGGTCTCGGTGACACGCGGTGGCGGCGTGGCTCGGCGGGGTCCGGCGGACGGCCTCTTGGTGCGGGCGGCAAAAGAGGAGGTGCAAGATGACGATGATGGGAGAGGGGCGGCATGGCTGAGCGGGTCGAGATCTTCGAGGTGGGGCCTCGCGACGGGTTGCAGAACGAGGCGCGGGAGATCCCGGCGGCGGAGAAGATCGCCCTTGTGGACTGCCTCTCGCGGGCCGGCTTCCGGCGCATCGAATGCGCCAGTTTCGTGAGCCCGAAATGGGTGCCGCAGATGGCGAGCTCCGGGGAGGTGCTGGCCGGCATCACCCGGGCACGTGGGGTGTCCTACGCGGCGCTCACGCCCAACCTGAAAGGGTTCGAGGCGGCGATGGCGGCGGGGGCCGACGAGGTGGCGATCTTCGGCTCTGCCTCGGAAGGATTCAGTCGCGCCAATATCAACGCCTCGATCGAGGAGAGCCTGGCGCGCTTTGCGCCGGTGGCCGAGGCGGCGCGGGCGCGCGGGGTGCCGGTGCGGGGCTATGTCTCCTGCGTGCTCGAGTGCCCCTATGACGGGGCGGTGGCGCCGAAGGCCGTGGCGGGCGTGGTCGCGGCGCTGCGCGACATGGGGTGCTACGAGGTCTCGCTCGGCGACACGATCGGGCGCGGCACGCCGGAGGCGGTGGATGCGATGCTGACGGCGGTGGTGGGCGAGCTGCCCGCGGCGCGGCTGGCGGGGCATTTTCACGACACCTCCGGGCGGGCGCTCGACAATATCGAGGTGGCGCTGGGGCGTGGTCTGCGGGTCTTCGACGCCGCGGTCGGTGGGTTGGGCGGCTGCCCCTATGCGCCGGGCGCCGCGGGTAACGTGGCCACCGAGGCGGTGGCGGCGCGGCTGTCGGCGCTGGGCTACGCGCATGGGCTCGACATGCAGGTGCTGGCGGAGGCGGCCCCGATGGCGCGGGCGATGCGCGGCTGAGCGTTGATAGGGACGTGATGCGGGCAGGGGGCTTGGGCGCGATGCGCGGCGCCTTGACTGCGGCGGGACGATGCGCGGCTGAGTGCCACAACAGAAAAATGCGCGGCTGAGGGCCGCATTTGGGACCAGCGCGGCCGAGGGCCGCGACGGAGACATCAAGAAGGGAGGATCGGCGATGGCCTTGATCACGGTGACGCGCGACGCGCGCGGGGTGGCGGTGCTGACACTGGCGCGGCCCGAGAAGCACAACGCGCTCTCGGCGCAGATGATGACCGAGCTCGAGGCGGCGGCGAAGGAGCTGGCCGGCGACGACGCGGTGCGCGTGGTGGTGCTGGCCGCCGAGGGGGCGTCGTTCTGCGCCGGCGGCGATCTGGCCTGGATGCGGGAGCAGTTCGGCATGGACGCCGCGACCCGCAAGGCGGAGTCGCGCCGCATCGCCACCGCGCTTGCCTCGCTGGCGGCGCTGCCGCAGCCGCTGATCGGCAGGGTGCAGGGCAATGCGCTGGGCGGTGGCGTCGGGCTGGTCTCGGTCTGCGACATGGCGATCGGCACCGATGCGGTCAAGATGGGCTTCACCGAGACCCGGCTCGGACTGATCCCGGCCAATATCGGTCCCTATGCCATCGCGCGCATGGGCGCGACGCGGGCGCGGGAGGTGTTCATGTCGGGCCGGGTGTTCGACGCCGCGGAGGCGGTGCGGCTCAACCTTCTTGCCAAGGTGGTGGCACCGGAGGAGCTCGACGCGGCGGTCGAGGCCGAGATCGCGCCTTACCTGTCCTGTGCGCCCTTCGCGGTGCGCGATGCCAAGGCGCTGCTCAATGCGCTGGCCGGGCAGGTCAGCGAGGCGGATCTCGACTTCGCCATCGAGGCGCTGGCCAGACGCTGGGAAACAGAGGAGGCGCGTGAGGGCATCGGTGCGTTTCTCGACAAGCGCAAGGCGCCCTGGGGGTAGGGCGCCTGGATCCGGGGGGGCGGCCCTTGCGCTGCGACGCCGGCAGCGGCAGGCTGCGCCCTGTCGCACGGAGGGCCGCGCCCTGATCCAGATCGCCCATTTTCATGCAACGCTTTGCCTCGCCGTGATCTTCTTCCAGATCGCGCTGATCTTCGGCGCACCGCTGGCGGCGTTGGCACTGGGGGCGGCAGAGGCGGGGGCCTTGCCGTATCGCGACCGGCTCAACGCCGGGCTGACGGCGCTTCTAATGCTGTTCGCGGCGCTGTCGATCATCTCGGCGGCGGGGTTTCCGGGGCTGGGCTGGCCGCGCTGGACCGGCTGGGTCACGGTGGCGCTGCATGGCGCCTCGGCCGGGGTGAGCCGGATGTCGCGCAAACCGGCGGAGCGCGCCGGCTGGGCGCCCCTGCAGGCGTTGCTGGCGGCGCTGGCGCTGGTGGTCGTGACCGCCTGACCGGCCGAACGGTGCGGCAATTGTATGCAGGAGTCGGCGATAAAAATGTCGCGACCTTGCGACCGGCGCCGAGAATCCGCGCTATCTCTCTAAAATATCAGTGTTTTAACCAATTCTGAATATTTGCGGGGCTTGTTGACCCCGCCGGGTGTCAGCGATAAGTCACTCATAGCAAGGCAACATCGCCATGGTCTCCGCGCCGGTCGCTCGGCGCGCCTCGCAAAGGAGCCAGCAAGTGGAAGAGATGCTGAGGGAGTATCTCCCTATTCTCGTTTTCCTGGGCATCGCGATCGCGCTCGGCGCCATCCTGATCCTCGCCGCCGTCGTTCTCGCCGTCCGGCATCCGGATCCCGAAAAGGTCTCGGCTTACGAATGCGGCTTCAACGCGTTCGACGACGCGCGCATGAAATTCGACGTCCGGTTCTATCTGGTCTCGATCCTGTTCATCATCTTCGATCTCGAGATCGCCTTCCTGTTCCCCTGGGCCGTGGCCTTCAAGGACGTGAGCATGGTCGGCTTCTGGTCGATGATGGTGTTCCTGGGCGTGCTGACCGCTGGCTTTGCCTACGAATGGAAGAAAGGGGCGCTCGAATGGCAGTGAGCGACGAGCAGACGCCGCTGGTGACCGACGTGCAGGGCGGCGGCAAGCAAGGGCCGCGGGTCAAATCGGGCCCGTCGGCCCCGGTCGCATACGGCACCTACCGCGCCGGCGGCGACCAGGAGGTCGCCACCCAGGCCCTCAACCGCGAACTCTCGGACAAGGGCTTCCTGCTGACCTCGGTCGACGACGTGATCAACTGGGCGCGCACCGGCAGCCTTCACTGGATGACCTTCGGTCTGGCCTGCTGCGCCGTCGAGATGATGCACACCTCGATGCCGCGCTACGATCTCGAGCGCTTCGGCAGCGCGCCGCGCGCCAGCCCGCGCCAGTCGGACCTGATGATCGTCGCCGGCACCCTGACCAACAAGATGGCCCCGGCCCTGCGCAAGGTCTACGACCAGATGCCCGAACCGCGCTACGTGATCTCCATGGGGTCCTGCGCCAATGGCGGCGGCTATTATCACTACAGCTACTCGGTCGTGCGCGGGTGCGACCGCATCGTTCCGGTGGATGTCTACGTGCCCGGCTGCCCGCCGACGGCAGAGGCGCTGCTCTACGGGCTGATGGCGCTGCAGAAGAAGATCCGCCGCACCGGCACGATCGTGCGATAGGCGAGGCGGGGAGAGAACTATGACGCAAGCACTGAAAGAACTCGGCGGCCATCTCGAGATCCGGCGCCCCGACTGCGTGCTCGGCTGGTCGGTGGCCTTTGACGAGCTGACCGTCGACGTGACCCCGGCCAACATCCCGGGCTTCGTGGAATTCCTCAAGGCCGATCCGTCCTGCCGGTTCTCGACCCTGGTCGACATCACCGCGGTGGATCACCCCGAGCGGCCCAAGCGCTTCGACGTGGTCTATCACTTCCTGTCGATGTACCAGAACCAGCGCATCCGCCTGCGGGTCGCGCTGCGCGAGGACGACGTTGTGCCGTCGATCACCGCCACCCACCCGAGCGCCGACTGGTTCGAGCGCGAGGTGTTCGACATGTTCGGCATCATCTTCTCGGGCCACCCGGACCTGCGCCGCATCCTGACCGATTACGGCTTCCGCGGCCATCCGCTGCGCAAGGACTTCCCGACCACCGGCTATGTCGAGGTGCGCTACGACGAAGAGCTCAAGCGCGTGGTCTACGAGCCGGTGAGCCTGGTGCAGGAATACCGTCAGTTCGACTTCATGTCGCCGTGGGAAGGGGCGCAGTACGTTCTGCCCGGCGACGAGAAGGCGGAGGCGAAGTGATGCGTGCAACGTCAGAGGCGAAGATTTTTAGGACTAAAAATCTTCCTGCCCCCGCGATGAGAGGATCGTTGACATGATGGACGGCTCGAAATTCGACGACGGCAGCACCGACGCGCTGTCGGGCGAGCAGCAGATCCGCAACTTCAACATCAACTTCGGGCCGCAACACCCTGCGGCGCATGGCGTTCTGCGCCTCGTGCTCGAGCTTGACGGCGAAATCGTCGAGCGCTGCGATCCGCATATCGGCCTGCTGCACCGCGGCACCGAGAAGCTGATGGAGAGCCGCACCTACCTGCAGAACCTGCCGTATTTCGACCGGCTCGACTATGTCGGCACGATGAACCAGGAACACGCATGGTGCCTCGCCATCGAGCGCCTCACCGGCGTCGAGGTGCCGCGCCGCGCGCAGCTGATCCGCGTGCTCTACTGCGAGGTCGGGCGCATCCTGAACCACCTGCTGAACGTGACGACGCAGGCCATGGACGTGGGCGCCCTGACGCCGCCGCTCTGGGGCTTCGAGGAACGCGAGAAGCTGATGGTGTTCTACGAGCGGGCCAGCGGGGCGCGCCTTCACGCCGCCTATTTCCGCCCCGGCGGTGTGCATCAGGATCTCCCGCCCGAGCTGATCGAAGACCTCGACACCTGGTGCGACGAGTTCCCGGCCCGGCTTCAGGATATTGACGATCTGCTGACCGAGAACCGGATCTTCAAGCAGCGCAACGCCGATATCGGCGTGGTGACCGAGGACGACATCCAGAAATTCGGCTTCTCCGGCGTCATGGTGCGCGGCTCCGGTCTCGCGTGGGACCTGCGCCGCGCGCAGCCCTACGAATGCTATGACGAGTTCGAGTTCCAGATCCCGGTCGGCAAGAACGGCGATTGCTACGATCGCTATCTCTGCCGCATGGCCGAGATGCGCGAGAGCGTGAAGATCATGAAACAGGCGCTCGCCAAGCTGCGCCTGCCGGAAAACCAGGGCGACGTGCTGGCGCGCGGCAAGGTGACACCGCCGAAGCGCTCGGAGATGAAGACCTCGATGGAGGCGCTGATCCACCACTTCAAGCTCTACACCGAAGGCTTCCACGTGCCCGCGGGCGAGGTCTATGCCTGCGTCGAGGCGCCCAAGGGCGAGTTCGGCGTCTATCTGGTGGCCGATGGCAGCAACAAGCCCTACCGCGCCAAGTTGCGCGCGCCGGGTTTCCTGCACCTGCAGGCGATGGATTACATCTGCAAGGGCCACCAGCTGGCCGACGTGGCGGCCATTCTGGGCTCGCTCGACATCGTGTTCGGCGAGGTCGACCGCTAAGGCGGCAGAACTGACAACGGGCGGGGCACCGGGTGTGCCCGGCCAGGCGGCGCCTCGCGGACCAATCCGGTGCGCCTTGAGACAAGAGAACGAGGGAACGATATGCTGAAGAAAAGCTGGCTGCTGCTGCCACTCATCGCGACCGCCGGCTGCCTTGCGCTGCCGCCGCAGGGCATCGAAGACGCACAGCTTCGGGCCTTTGACGAGGCGGTTGCCTCGATCGGCTGCAATCTCGACTACGAGGCCGACTATCTGGCCGTCGAACTGCAGACCGGGCTGGCGCGTGAGCAGGTCCAGCAGGTTGCCAACTACCGCATCGCGGCGGGCGCGGGCGAATCCTCCGCGGCCGGCGGGTTCCGCCTGACCACGGGCAGCTGCGCACCGGAAGCCGCCGCACCGGTGGCCGAGGCCGCCCCCGCGCCGGTGGGCGCCGGCTGATCCCGGTGACCGGCTTTGCCGACATATCCAGCCCGCGCGCCCGGCGCCGGTAGAGACACCCTCAACAAGAGGCCATCCGACTGATGCTTCGCCGCCTTCATCCCGACCAGCCCGAGAGTTTCGCCTTCACCCAAGCCAACATGGCCTGGGCCGAGGGGCAGATCAGCAAGTATCCCGCCGGGCGTCAGGCCAGCGCGGTGATCCCGCTGCTGTGGCGGGCGCAGGAGCAGGAAGGCTGGCTCAGCCGTCCGGCGATCGAGACCGTGGCCGAGATGCTCGACATGGCCTATATCCGGGTGCTCGAGGTCGCGACCTTCTACTTCATGTTCCAGCTGCAGCCGGTCGGCTCGGTGGCGCATGTGCAGATCTGCGGCACCACGACCTGCATGATCTGCGGCGCCGAGGATCTGATGGCGGTGTGCCGGGACAAGATCGCGCCGAAAGCGCATCAGGTCTCTGCCGACGGCAAGTTCTCGTGGGAAGAGGTCGAGTGCCTCGGTTCCTGCGCCAACGCGCCGATGGCGCAGATCGGCAAGGATTACTACGAAGACCTGACCGCCGCGCGTCTGGCCGAGATCCTCGACGAACTGGCCGCCGGCAACGTGCCGGTGCCCGGTCCGCAGAACGGCCGCTATTCCTCCGAGCCCCTGGGCGGGCCGGTGGTGCTGACCGAGCATGTCGAGGGCCGGCCGGAATACAACGCCTCGGTCGAGCTTGCGACGACCATCGGCGACACGGTCAAGCGCATCGATGGCACCGAAGTGCCGCTGCGCACCCCGTGGCGCGATCGCTCGGACGAGAAGGGCGACGCGGAGCCTGACACCCACTCGCCGAAGCTGGCCGAGGACGTTCCGGCGGACGACACCGGCGTCGACAAGCGCGAGGCTCCGGTCGAGCCTGCGGCCAGGGTCGAAAGCCCGGTCGAGGACGAAGATTCCGCCAAGAGCGAAAGCTCGGCACAGGACAGCAGCTCCGCCAAGAGCGAAAGCCCGGCCGAGGCCACGGAGGCAGGCCAACGCCCCGAGGCGCTCGATGGCCCGCGCGAGGGCGGGGCGGACGACCTCACGCAGATCAGGGGCGTGGGCCCGAAGCTCGAAGAGCAGCTTCACGGCCTCGGCTTTTACCATTTCGATCAGATCGCCAACTGGTCCGACGACGAGGTGGCATGGGTCGACGCCAACCTGCAAGGCTTCAAGGGACGGGTCAGCCGGGATGGCTGGGTGGATCAGGCAAAAGCCCTGTCCTCCGGCACAGAGACGGACTCCTCCGATCGTGCTAAGAGGGGGGATGTCAGCGACGGCTGACACGAACCCACGCGGCCTTTTAGGGGAGGATCGGAATGACGGACATGGCAACGAACGGAACCTGCAAGCGCAACTGCTGGATCGCAGCGGCGGTGATCGGTGCGCTCGTGGCGCTGTTTGCGCTCGGGGCCGACCGGGGGATCGTCGCCGCGATCCTGCTCGGCGTCCTGTCGGCTGCGCTGCTCGGAAGCCTGTTCGTCTGGCTGACCTGCGCGCCGGTGCCGACGCTCGGCGTCCGCAAGGCCAGCGCCCCCACGCCGTCGCCCGCCGCAGCGCCCAAGCCCGCCGCAGCGTCCAAGGCCGAGGCCCCGGCGCCCGCGCCGACAAGCTCCGCCGCGCAGCCGTCTGCCGCTGCGCCGGCCTCCGACAAGGCTGCCGCTGAGCCTGAGAACGATGAGCCCGTGATCAAACCGAGCAAGCCGCTCGCCGGTCAGGCCGAGCTGGCGTCGCGCAAGGGGGACTGGACCTATCAAGGCGGGTCCGAAACCAAGCCCGAGGCGGCGCCGGCGAGCGACGAGGGCGAGAGGCAGCCCGAAGCGCTGTCCGCTCCGCGCGGCAGCGGTGCTGACGACCTGAAGGAAATCAAGGGCGTCGGTCCAAAGCTCGAGACTTTGCTGCACGAGCTTGGGATCTACCATTTCGACCAGATCGCCGGCTGGAGCGCCGCCGAGGTCGCGTGGATGGACGACAACCTCAAGGGCTTCCGCGGCCGCGTGTCGCGCGATGACTGGATCGGGCAGGCCAAGATCCTTGCCGCCGGGGGCGAGACCGATTTCTCGACCCGCGTCGACAACGGCGAGGTCTACTGAGGCCCGGCAGGCAACAGCGCCCCGCGCGAGCGGGCACGAGACGAAACCAAGGGGACGGGCCACGGCGCGGGGGACGCGCCGCAGGGCCCGCGAGGCCAAGGAAAGGGCCAGAGCATGACGGATCGGGACCGCCACAACCGGCAGGGGCGCATCATCGCGCTCGTGATCGCCGGCACCGGGCTGGCCTGGATCGCCGCCATGCTGGCCGGCGAGGCGCTGGGATGGTCCCAGCGCACACGCGCCTTCTTCGACCTGGCGGCGATCGCCGGGTTCGGGACGGCGATCTGGATGATTTACGGGCTCTGGCGCGCGCGCCAGCAGAACAAGGACTGATGCGATGCTGAAGGACGAGGACCGCATTTTCACCAATCTCTACGGCATGCATGACCGCACGCTGCAGGGTGCGAAGAAGCGTGGCCACTGGGACGGAACCGCCGGGATCCTCGGCAAGGGCCGCGACTGGATCATCGACGAGATGAAGGCCTCGGGCCTGCGCGGACGCGGCGGGGCGGGCTTCCCGACCGGCCTCAAGTGGTCCTTCATGCCCAAGGAAAGCGACGGTCGCCCGGCCTATCTGGTGATCAACGCCGACGAATCCGAGCCCGCGACCTGCAAGGACCGCGAGATCATGCGCCACGATCCGCACACGCTGATCGAGGGCGCGCTGATCGCCAGCTTCGCCATGGGGGCGCACAGCTCCTACATCTACATCCGCGGCGAATACATCCGCGAGCGCGAGGCGCTGCAGGCCGCCATCGACGAGGCGTATGACGCCGGCATGATCGGCAAGAACGCCTGCGGCTCGGGCTGGGATTTCGACCTCTACCTGCATCACGGTGCGGGGGCCTATATCTGCGGCGAAGAAACCTCGCTGCTGGAAAGCCTCGAGGGCAAGAAGGGGATGCCGCGCATGAAGCCGCCGTTTCCGGCCGGCGCGGGCCTCTATGGCTGCCCGACCACGGTCAACAACGTCGAGAGCATCGCCGTCGTGCCGACCATCCTGCGTCGCGGCGCGAGCTGGTTCTCGGGCTTCGGGCGCAAGAACAATTCCGGGACCAAGCTCATGGGCCTGACCGGCCACGTCAACACGCCCTCGGTCTTCGAGGAAGAGATGTCGCTTTCGGTGCGCGAGATCATCGAGAAGCACGGCGGCGGCATCCGTGGCGGCTGGGACAACCTCAAGGCCATCATCCCCGGTGGCGCCTCCTGTCCGATCCTGCCCAAGGACAAGCTCGAGGACGCAATCTTCGATTTCGACTGGATGCGCGAGAACAAGTCGAGCTTCGGCACCGGCTGCATGATCGTGATGGACCAGAGCACCGACGTGGTGAAGGCGGTCTGGCGCCTGTCGAAGTTCTTCAAGCACGAGAGCTGCGGCCAGTGCACCCCGTGCCGCGAGGGCACCGGCTGGATGATGCGGGTGATGGACCGTCTGGTCCGCGGCGAGGCCGAGGTCGAAGAGATCGACATGCTGCTCGACGTGACCAAGCAGGTCGAAGGCCACACCATCTGCGCCCTGGGCGATGCGGCGGCCTGGCCGATCCAGGGCCTGATCCGGCATTTTCGCGAAGAGATCGAGGACCGCATCAAGGCCAAGAAGACTGGCCGCATGGGCGCGATGGCGGCGGAATGAGCATGACCTCGCGCGCCGCATATCTTGTCGCGCCGGCTCTGGCGCTGCTGCTGTCCGCCTGTGCCCCGGGCACGGGGGGCGGTCCGGCCACGACCGCCGGTGCGGCGCTGCCCTCAGGCAGCACGCTCGAGGCGCGCTGGGAACGGCGCGTGGTCACGCTGCTGGTGGCCGAGCGCATCGCCGATGCCTGCTACGGGGAAGGGATCTATCTGGCGCCGTCGCCCTATGGCGGCGCAGTGCACCGCGCCACCGAGGAACTGGTCGCGGCGGGCGAGGATCGCGCGGCGCTGAATGCGGTGTTCGCGGCGCATGACTTCGACACAACCACCGCGGCGGTCGAGCGCTATCTTGCCTCGCGCGGCGGCTCTGTCGAGGCGCCGGCCAGCCTCTGCGCCGTGGGCGCGACCGAGATCGCCGAAGGCTCCGAGGTGGGCAAGGTGCTGACGAAACTATGAAGGACGGGATGGGCAAGGTGAGCAGGCAAAACGGCATCAAGACCATTGCGGCGCTGGCACTGACGGCGCTGGCCCTGGCGGGCTGTACCGGCGTCAAGAACGACTACACCTATGGCGGCGTCACCTTCAGCGGCAAGGCCAAGCCGGTGCGGGGCGACCGGAAGAGCTTTGTCGCGTCCGCCGGCCCGGCCAGCGTTTCGCTCGACGGTGCCATCGGCGGGGCGACCTACGAGGGCGTCAAGTACTGCATCGATTTCCTCGGCACCTCCGACATCGCGTGGCAGGTCGGCCCCGATACGCCGCGCCAGCAGCTCGATCTGAGCGGCAATCGCGTGACCTTCCGGGGGCGCTGCGTCGAGTGAGGGAGATCGCGGTCATATCAGCGGCCCGCCGCGCATGTTATTGCATAACGCGACGTGCGGCACCCACCTCGGGATGTGGACGGGTGCGCCTGCGTGCGCGCTCTGCAACCCCGCATCGGAGAACTGATATGCGCATTATCAAGACGCTTCTGCTGGCCTGCGCGACCACCGTCGCGATCCTGCCCGCCGCCGCCAACGCCAAGGCGCCGCTGGGTCAGGTCAAGGAGATCCACGACGGCCTGCTGGCGGTGGGCATCGCCGACGAGATCCGCAAGACCTGCGGCACGATCGATGCCCGCATGATCTCGGCCTACAGCTATCTCGCGCAGCTCAAGTCGCGGGCGCGCTCGCTGGGCTACAGCGAGGACGAGATCGAGGATTACGTGACCTCGAAGACCGAGAAGAAGAAGATGCGCGCCAAGGGCGAGGCATGGCTCGAGGCCCGTGGCGTGACGCTGGGCCAGGAAGCCGGCTACTGCCGCGTTGGCCGCGAAGAA
Organism: Salipiger bermudensis; assembly: GCF_020171625.1. Taxonomy (GTDB): domain Bacteria; phylum Pseudomonadota; class Alphaproteobacteria; order Rhodobacterales; family Rhodobacteraceae; genus Salipiger; species Salipiger bermudensis_B. The sequence goes on along the minus strand of NZ_JAIUZY010000024.1, from coordinate 5,237 downwards.
ATCGACAGGGGCACGCCGATCGGCGCGCTCCTGAGGGCCCGGTGATGCGGCGCGGCGCAGAGAACGCCACGACGCTCCTTGCCGGAGCCGCAGGCGGCCTCTGCGCCGTGCCGAGCACAAATTCTGTCTGGGAAGATGCCAATGAGTGACCTGCGCAAGATCATCATCGACGGGAAAGAGCTGGAGGTCGATCCGGCCATGACGCTGATCCAGGCCTGCGAGCAGGCCGGGATCGAGATTCCGCGCTTCTGCTACCACGAGCGCCTGTCGATCGCTGGCAACTGCCGCATGTGCCTGGTCGAAGTGGTGGGTGGCCCGCCCAAGCCCGCGGCCTCCTGCGCCATGCAGGTGCGCGACCTGCGCCCCGGGCCGGAGGGCCAGCCGCCGGTGGTCAAGACCAACTCGCCGATGGTCAAGAAGGCGCGCGAGGGGGTGATGGAATTCCTGCTCATCAACCACCCGCTCGATTGCCCGATCTGCGACCAGGGCGGCGAGTGCGACCTGCAGGATCAGGCGATGGCCTATGGCGTCGACTTCTCGCGCTTCCGCGAGCCCAAGCGCGCCGTCGACGATCTCGATCTCGGCCCGCTGGTCGAGACCCACATGACCCGCTGCATCTCGTGTACCCGCTGCGTGCGCTTCACTACCGAGGTGGCGGGCATCGCGCAGATGGGCCAGACCGGGCGTGGCGAGGACGCCGAGATCACCAGCTACCTGAACCAGACGCTGGATTCGAACCTGCAGGGCAACATCATCGACCTGTGCCCGGTGGGCGCGCTGGTCTCCAAGCCCTACGCCTTCACCGCGCGCCCGTGGGAGCTCACCAAGACCGAGAGCATCGACGTGATGGACGCGCTCGGCTCCAACATCCGCGTCGACACCAAGGGCCGCGAAGTGATGCGCTTCCTGCCGCGCAACCATGACGGCGTGAACGAGGAGTGGATCTCGGACAAGACCCGCTTCGTCTGGGACGGCCTGCGCCGACAGCGCCTCGACAAGCCCTACATCCGCGACAACGGCAAGCTGCGCCCGGCCACTTGGCCCGAGGCGCTGAGCAAGGTCGCCGAAGCGCTGAAGGGCGCCAAGAAGCCCGTGGGTCTGATCGGCGATCTCGCCTCCGTCGAGGCGACGTTCTCGCTCAAGACCCTGATCGAGGGGCAGGGCGGCTCGGTCGAGTGCCGCACCGACGGCGCCAAGCTGCCCGCCGGCAACCGCTCGGGCTATGTCGGCAACGCGCTGATCGAGGATCTCGATGTCGCGCGCGAGGTGATCCTCGTGGGCGCGAACCCGGCGCAGGAAGCGCCGGTGCTCAACGCCCGCATCCGCAAGGCCTGGCTGCACGGTGCCACCGTCAAGCTGATCGGCGAGGCGGTCGACCTGACCTATGACTACGAGCATCTCGGCGCCGATCGCGCGGCGCTTTCCGCCGCCGAGGCGGGCGAGGGCGCGGTGGTCATCGTCGGGCAGGGCGCCCTGCAGGAGGCCGACGGCGCCGCGGTGCTTGCCACCGCGATGAAGCTGGCCGAGGGCGCCTCAGCCAAGTTCATGGTGCTGCACACCGCCGCCGCCCGCGTCGGTGCGCTTGACGTGAACGCGGTGACCGAGGGCGGCATGGACGCCGCCATCGACGGCGCCGACGTGATCTGGAACCTCGGCGCCGACGAGGTCGAGATCGCCGATGGGCCGTTCGTGATCTACCAGGGCAGCCACGGCGACCGCGGCGCGCACCGCGCCGACGTGATCCTGCCGGGCGCGGCCTACACCGAGGAGAACGGCCTCTTCGTCAACACCGAGGGCCGTCCGCAGCTTGCCATGCGTGCCTGCTTCCCGCCGGGAGAGGCCAAGGAAAACTGGGCCATCCTGCGCGCACTGTCCGCCGAGCTTGGTGCGACGCTGCCGTGGGACAGCCTGCCGCAGCTTCGTCAGAAGCTGGTCGCCGAGGTGCCGCATCTGGCCCAGATCGACGAGGTGCCGGGCAACACCTGGGCCAGCACCGAGCCGGGTTCTCTGGGCAAGGCGTCGTTCCGGTACGCGATCAAGGATTTCTACCTGAGCAACCCGATCGCGCGGTCGAGCGTGCTGATGGCCGAGCTGTCGGCCAACGCCAAGGCCCGCCGCGACCAGCCGCTCGCCGCCGAATGACCATGCGGGCGCGCCTCTCCCTCTTCTGCCTCGCGCTGACGGCGCTGGCCTCCTGCGCCGAAACGGCGCCGGAGCCGGACGCGCCGTTCGTGCCTGTCTACGAAGGGGTGGAGACGCGGCTGCTCGACGGCGATCTGGTGAATTTCTTCGTTCAGATGCACGGCGCCCGCGATGCGTCGGATGTCGAGGACTACGCCCGGTGCGCCGCGGCGCAGTACGCGCTGATCCGCGGCTACGGATTTGCGCGGCATCTGCGCACGAATGTCGCGCAAGAGGGTGGCCTCTGGCGCGGAGATGCTGTTTACACGATCTCGGCGGCGTTGCCCGCGGGGCTTAAGACGATCGACGCGGAAGTCGTCGCGTCAGCCTGCGCCGAGAACGAAATACCGATGGTGTGAGGGACACTTGATGGCAGACTTCTTCTCAACCCCACTCGGAACCTTCGTGATCATCCTGGCCCAGTGCCTGGCCGTGCTCGGCTTCGTGATGATCTCGCTGCTGTTCCTGGTCTATGGCGACCGCAAGATCTGGGCCGCGGTCCAGATGCGGCGCGGACCGAACGTCGTGGGCACCTTCGGCATCCTGCAATCGGTGGCCGACGCGCTGAAATACGTGCTCAAGGAGGTGGTGATCCCCGCCGGCTCCGACAAGGCCGTGTTCATGCTGGCGCCGATGATCTCGTTCGTCATGTCGATGATCGCCTGGGCGGTGATCCCGTTCTCGGACGGCTGGGTGCTGTCGGACATCAACGTGGCCATCCTCTATGTCTTCGCGATCTCCTCGCTCGAGGTCTATGGCGTCATCATGGGCGGCTGGGCGTCGAACTCGAAATATCCGTTCCTCGGCTCGCTGCGCTCTGCGGCGCAGATGATTTCTTACGAGGTCTCGATCGGCCTCATCATCATCGGCGTGATCATCTCGACCGGCTCGATGAACTTCGGCAGCATCGTGCACGCGCAGGACACCGGCTGGGGCTTCTTCGGCTGGTACTGGCTGCCGCACTTCCCGATGGTCTTCCTGTTCTTCATCTCGGCCCTGGCCGAGACCAACCGCCCGCCCTTCGACCTGCCGGAAGCGGAATCCGAGCTCGTCGCTGGGTACCAGGTGGAATACTCGGCCACGCCGTTCCTGCTGTTCATGGCCGGCGAATACATCGCCATCTTCCTGATGTGCGCGCTGACCTCGCTGCTGTTCTTCGGCGGCTGGCTGTCGCCGATCCCGGGGCTGCCCGACGGCGCGCTGTGGATGGTCGGCAAGATGGCCTTCTTCTTCTTCATCTTCGCGATGGTGAAGGCGATCACGCCTCGCTATCGGTATGACCAGCTCATGCGACTCGGCTGGAAGGTGTTCCTTCCGTTCAGCCTCGTGTGGGTGGTCTTCGTGTCCTTTGCCGCCAAGTTCGGCTGGTTCTGGGGCATCTTCGCCCGCTGGACCACGGGAGGTTAAGCTAGCTCATGACTCAGATCGATTACGGCCGCGCGGCCAAGTATTTCCTGCTCACCGACTTCATCAAGGGCTTCGCCCTGGGCCTGAAATACTTCTTCGCGCCGAAGCCCACGCTCAACTACCCGCACGAGAAGGGCCCGCTGTCGCCGCGCTTCCGCGGCGAGCACGCGCTGCGCCGCTATCCCAACGGCGAAGAGCGTTGCATCGCCTGCAAGCTCTGCGAGGCGATCTGCCCGGCCCAGGCCATCACCATCGATGCCGAGCCGCGCGATGACGGCAGCCGCCGCACCACGCGCTATGACATCGACATGACCAAGTGCATCTATTGCGGCTTCTGCCAGGAGGCCTGCCCGGTCGATGCCATCGTCGAGGGGCCGAATTTCGAGTTTGCCACCGAAACCCGCGAAGAGCTGTTCTACGACAAGCAGAAACTGCTCGACAACGGCGAGCGCTGGGAAGCCGAGATTGCGCGCAACCTCGAGCTGGACGCGCCGTACCGCTGAGCCGGGAGAGATCGCCATGACCGCCAACCGCACTGCCCTGACCGCAAGCCGCTGCCGCCTCGCGCGGCGGTGCCGCCGCGCGCTGGACCAAGGACGGACGGCATGACCGAGAAGACACCCTTCGAGCTGATGATGCAGCAGGCGCAGGACATGGCAAAGGCCTTCAACCCCGCGCTCGAGAGCTTCTCGCCGCGGGAGTACGAAAAGCTCTGGCCGACCATGCCCAAGGACTTCATGGAGTTCTGGTTCGGGCGCGGCATCTCGAAGGACGGTCTCGACAGCAAGACCCGGCTTTTGCTGACGCTGGCGGGGTTGACGATGCAGGGCGCTCAGGCCGATACGCCGGTCAGGATGACCGTGCGCCACCTGATCGAGGCTGGCGCCACCAAGGACGAGATCGCCGAGACCATCGCCCATATGTCGATGTTCGCCGGCATACCCGCCATGACCCGCGCCATGGAGCTTGCGCGCGAGGTGATGGAAGACAACAAGGATGACGAAGAATGACCGTGTTCGCCTTCTACCTGTTCGCGCTCTGCACCATCGTCGGCGGGCTGTTCACCGTGATCAGCCGCAACCCGGTGCACTCGGTGCTCTGGCTGATCCTCGCCTTCCTCAGCTCGGCCGGCCTGTTCGTGCTGCTGGGAGCGGAGTTCGTGGCGATGCTGCTGGTCATCGTCTACGTGGGCGCGGTGGCCGTGCTGTTCCTCTTCGTGGTGATGATGCTCGACGTGGATTTCGCCGAGCTGCGGGCGGGGATGGCGAAATACATGCCGCTGGCGCTGCTGATCGGGGTGATCCTGCTGATGCAGCTCGGCATGGCCTTCGGCGCCTGGGAAACCTCCGAGATCGCCGCCACGCAGCTGTCGGCCCCGGCGCCGCTCGCCGCGGAGACGCAGAACACCGCGGCGCTCGGCCTGCTGCTGTACGACCGTTACTTCCTGCTGTTCCAGCTTGCCGGCCTGATCCTGCTGGTGGCGATGATCGGCGCCATCGTGCTGACCCTGCGCCACCGTCAGGACGTCAAGCGCCAGAACGTGTTGGCGCAGATGTACCGCGATCCGAAGAAGGCGATGGAACTTCGCGATGTGAAACCGGGGCAGGGGCTGTAAGCGCCGCCGCCCGTCTCGCCCGCGCGGGCGAGCG
>NZ_JAIUZY010000023.1 GCF_020171625.1 Salipiger bermudensis | reverse complement strand
GAACCCGCTCGGCTGTATGCGCAGACAGCGGCACATGGCCCTGACAGAGAACTGTCCGCGATGCTCGGCCACGAACGCGTATCTCACTTTGCATCCCTGGCGAAATACGCGGTCGCCTTCCTAAGAAACATCCGGTTTAGCCGCAACGGGCGCCAAGGCGTAACCCAGGGTCTTGGCGCGTCGCTGGAGGTTTGCAAGAACCCGTTGTCGATGTCTCTTGTCATAGGCTGCGGCCCCCAGATCCTGATAGGTCATTCCATGCCTGATGGCGTTGTAGAACAGGACGGCGATCTTGCGGGCGGTCGCCGTCACCGCCTTCTGCTTTCCTATCCGCGCCGAGAGACGGCGATAGAAGGCACCCAGGGCAGTGTCACTGCGTCCGATGGTCGTGGCGGCCAATCGCAACAGGGCCGCCGCCCGGCTCGAGGAGCGCCGCGTCTTCGACGACAGAAGCTTGCCGCCCGAGATCTTGTTGCCCGGCGCCAGGCAGAGCCACGATGTGAAGTGCTTCGCCGTCTTCCACGCGCGCAGATCAGTGCCGCACTCAGCCACCAGCTTCAGCGTCAGCGAGGGACCAAGGCCATCTATCTGGGTCAGGTCGGTTCCCAATACCCCGTAGAGCGCTGCCCGCACGTCGAAGGACGGTGCATTGACTTGCCTGCCTTTGATCCGGGCCTTCGGCAGCGGCGGCCGATCGTCCCCTCCCTTGACTGAGAGGGCTGCGACAGCCTCTTCCAGCCTCTGATCGCAGTCCGCGATCTTGGCTTTGTAGAAGTCGTAGAGGTCGAGTGACTGGGCCAGAGCGAAAACATGTTCCGCCCGGTCAGTGCCCACAAGTGCTGCCCGGATCGTCTCCGGCGAGGATTTGCACCGCACATCCCGGTAATCGGCCAGCACATCCGCATCACGTTCCCCCGCGACGATGGCGCGAATGATCTTCATGCCGGTCGCGCCGGTGATGTCCGAGACCACGTGATGGAGTTGCAGGTTCATCTCCATCAGGGCCTTTTGCATGTGCTGGATATGGGCGGCCGCATACTCGGTCAGTCGTTCGCGCTGGCGCATGTAGGCGCGCAACGTGGCAATCTCCGCATCAGGACGGAAGCTGCCGCGCAGCAAGCCGTAGGAATGCAGTTGCCGCAGCCACCCCGCATCGCTGACATCGGTTTTGCGACCGGGCACGTTCTTGGCGTAGCGGGCGTTCACCAGGATCACCTCGAAGCCTCGGGCCTCGAGGATCTCGAACGCCGGTATGCAGTAGACGCCGGTGGATTCCATGGCCACGCTGGTGACGCCGCAAGACCGGAACCAGTCTGCGAGGTTGTGCAGATCCTGGGTAAAGGTGCCGAAAGCGCGCACCGGCATGTCACAGGTGGATGGGTTTACTGCCGCCATGTGCATCGTCGAGCCGATGTCGATTGCCGCCGCATTGGGGTTGACCATCGTGAGGTCCGGGTGGCCGCCGGTTGTAGGTCTGGGCATGACATCTCCTCCGTTCAGAACGAAGGGCGTGGGCCATGCAAGTTCGTCATCTTCCTAACCGGGATCGCCGCGACTGCGACGTCACCACTCTCAAGTGCGCATCAGCCCATGTGCCACGTTTTTTAACGGGGTCCAGCCCACCAATAAGCGATCGGCAACTGCCCTTCGCAAAGAGCGTAACACAGGCTGTTGCTACCGCGCACAGGCGGGCTGCGGCCCGGAACGGTTTTTTAGGATATCCCGCTCCTCCGTCACTCTCAGAAGCTCACGCTTGAGCCGACGGATCTCCGCCTCTTTCTCAGCGTCACCGGATGACGCCTTCGCGAACTTCTTCTTCCAGGCGTAGAGCGAATACGCGCTGACCCCGAGACGCTCCGACACTTCCCTGACCGGATAGCCCCGCTCGGTGATCTGCGCGACGGCGTCTCTCTTGAAATCGTCGCTGAACTTGGTGCTGCTCATCATGGCCTCCTTGCCTCAAAATTAGCAAAGAAGGCGTCCACGATACACGGGGCTATTCAAGAGCTACGCAGGGTTCTTCCTTTATCATCCAAGCAAGCGCCAGACGCCCCCGGCGTTAGGGGCGCTGATTTCTTTCCTGATGGAAAAACGAGACAGAGCCTGAATTGCCTTGTTACTCGTGAAGATGTGCCAAGGGGGCTTTTCAATCCGCGCCCGCAGCGCCCCCGACGATAGATGTTCCGATGATGTCCCGCGGCGTGGTGTAGCTTGCGACGGGCCTCGCGCTCACCGGCGGGCCGAGCTTGTTAGTCGCGCTGCGCTGCAGGCAGGCTGACCACGACATCATCGCAGACAGGAGCGAGCGTTTCCAGCGTCATGTACCTGCCACGCTGGACGGTCCATTCCTCGGTCTGTTCCATCAGGATGGCGCCGACGAGGCGGCGTATGGATGCCTCGTTGGGGAAGATCCCGATGACATCGGTGCGCTGCTTTATCTCGCCGTTCAGACGCTCGATGGGGTTCGTGCTGTGCAGCTTCGTCCGGTGCTGCTGGGGAAAGCTCATGTAGGCGAGGACGTCCTCCTCGGCCCCGTCCATGAGCGTTGCGAGCTTGGGCAGCTGATCCGCGACTTGGCGCCATTGGGCCTTTGCCGCCGCGTGGTCGGGCTGGGCAAAGGCGGTGGCGATGAAGGCTGACACCACCCGACGGCTGCTCTTGCCGGCATGGGCCAAGGCATTGCGCTGGAAGTGAACCCGGCACCGCTGCCAGCTGGTCGACAGCACGCGGGCCGTGGCCGCCTTGATGCCCTCGTGAGCGTCAGAGATGACCAGCTTCACGCCTGACAGGCCGCGCCGCACGAGATCGCGAAGGAAGTCGGTCCAGAAGGGTTCAGCTTCCGAGGCGCCGGTCGCCATGCCCAGAACCTCGCGTCGGCCATCCATGTTGACGCCCACGGCGATCGTGACCGCGACACTGACAATGCGCCCGCCCTGGCGTACCTTCAGGTAGGTCGCATCGATCCACAGGTATGGCCACTCTACCTCGATCGGGCGGGTCAGGAAGGCATCGACACGGTCGTCGATTTCCTCGCACAACCGGCTGACTTGGCTCTTCGAAATGCCGGTCCCGCCCATGGCTTGCACAAGATCATCCATCGCCCGGGTCGATACGCCATGAACGTAGGCTTCCTAGATCACCGCCGTCAGGGCCTTCTCGAAGGACCGCCGTGGCTCGAGGAAAGACGGGAAGTACGACCCGGTACGGAGGCGAGGGATGCGCAACTCGACGCTGCCCGCACGGGTCTGCCGCCGACATATATGTCGACCTGTCGCGGTATCCGTTCCGTTGCGCCAGCCGATCGCTGCTCTTCTCGCCGTAGTCAGCGCCGGTCTTGGCGCCGACCTCAAGTTCCATCAGCCGCTCGGCCGCGAAGCCGATCATCTCACGCAGCAGGTCGGCGTCTGCGCTCCTTTCGACAAGCGCACGTAGGTCCATCATGGGTTTGGTCATCGGGTGAAGTCCTTGGTTCAGGTTGGTTGTCGCAACCCAACCCTCCCGGGAAACCCGATGGCCACCGCAAGCTACACCACGTCCATGGACGTCACCCCCGCGTGTCGATCAACAGGCCGGATACATATGCGCGACTTCCGAGATCATGCCAAAAATCATTTGCGAACAGCAGCCGGTACATAAAAAAGGGCCGGGTGCATCGGTCGCCGCAACCTGCCTGGAACATGACGCGCTGCATCGCCGCAAGGCGGCACCGAGCCCAAACTGATCAGAGTGTGCCGGCCCGATTTTGCTCGCGCAAAGACGCGCTCAGCTTAACGATCAACCCTTCAGCTGCCGTTGAGCATGGCTCAAGCGGCTTGCAGCCCGGCGGCTCACAGCGGAAGATCGCTACACGTCCCCCTGACGGCTTGGGGCAGCCGGAGGTCGCATTGGAAGGTCTTTGCTCGTCCAGGACAAGCGCTGCTGTTCAGTCGGCGGATGGCTGTGGAAGAGCCCAGCCCTTGCCCGATGCCACCTGCAGCCGGGCCCAGCTGGCCGCGAGGTCGCGCAGGCCGGATGCCAGTTTCAGGCGCGCCTCGGCAAGGGACCGCTGCACGTCGAGGTAGTCGAGCAGCGTGGTCGTGCCGCCCTCGTATGTCTCGCGCGACAGGGCGACCACCCGCTTGTAAGAGGCCACGCTGCGCTGGTAGGCGGCGACCGCGCGGCGGTTGCGCAGGTGGTCGCTCTGGGCAGACTGCACCTCCTCGACCGCGTCTAGGACGGCGCTGCGCCAGCCCAGTTCCGCCTGCTCGGCCTCCGCGATGGCCGCGTTGCGGTCCGCGCGCAGAAGGCCCTGGTTCAGCACCGGGATCGACAGCTGCGGCCCGTAGCTCCAGCTGTTCACGCCTTCCGAGGTCGACACCATGCCGCCAAGGCGCAGGGACGGGTAAAGCTGCGCCTCGCTGACCCCGACACGAGCGGTGGCGGCGGCAAGATCCGCTTCGGCAGCGCGCAGTTCGGGGCGGTTGCGCAGCAACTCTGCCGGGATCCCGGCAGTGGCACTTCCGCCGGTCCGGGGTTGGGCGGCGCCGCGCTCCAGCCGTGCTTCCAGTGTCTGGACCGGCTTCGCCAACAGCGTGGCGATGGCGTAAGAGGCCGCGTAATAGTCCTGTTCGAGGCCGGGCAGGGACGCCTGTGACTCGTCGAGCGCCGCCTGCGCCTGCGCTTCGTCGAGCGCCGTGGCGGCGCCCGCCTGACGCTGGCTTTGCACGAGGCCAAGCGTGTCGCGCCGGGTTTCCAGGGTCTGCCGGGTGATCGCCAGCGCGTTCTGGTAATAACGCAGGTCGATGTAGCTGCTCACCAGCGCCGAAAGCAGCGCCAGCCGCGCCGTGCCGACGCCAAGCTCGGCCGATTGCAGCCCGGCCAGCGCCGCCTCGCGGGCGCGCTGTTCGCCGCCGAAGAGATCCAGCATCAGGGCAGGGCTGAAGCTCGCGCCCGACGTGTTGGTGGTGCCGGGCACGGTCTCGCCCCCGGCACGGATGCTGTCCGCGCCAAGCGTGCCGGTGACCTGCGCGGGCAGGCCCGTGCTGCGCGCGGCGGCCTGCGCCTCGGCAACACGGGCCAGCGCGGTGCGGATGTCGAGGTTCTGGCGCAGCCCGGCCTGCACCAGTTCGCTCAAGAGCGCATCGTCGTATCCGAGCCACCATGCCTGGTCGGCGACAGGACCCGCGGGCTCGGCGCGGCCTTCGGCGAATTGCGGGGCAAGGGGCTGGATCGGGGCTTGGTGGTTCGGCCCGACGGTGCAGGCGCCAAGCGCGAGCAGTGCCGGAAAGAGGAGATGTCTGGCGGTCATGTGATCTTGTCTTTCGGGTTGCGGCTCCCTCCCGGGAGAGGAGGGAGCGATCATGACGGGGGCAGGGGTCAGCCTTGCGGCGGTGTGCCGAGGCGCTTGTGGGTGCCGGTGAGCTTCATCACAGAGACGAAGAACACCGGCGCAAAGATCACCCCCAGCACCGTGGCCGAGATCATCCCCCCCACCACGTTGATGCCGATGGCGTTCTGGCTGGCTGCCGAGGGGCCGGTGGCGATGGCCATCGGGATCACCCCCATGGTAAAGGCCAGCGAGGTCATCAGGATCGGGCGGAAGCGCAGGCGGCAGGCTTCGACGGTGGCGTCGATGAGGCCGCGCCCCTCGGTGATGAGATCCTTGGCGACCTCGACGATCAGGATGGCGTTCTTGGCCGACAGCCCGACGATGGTGATGAGGCCCACGGTGAAGAATACGTCGTTCGACAGCCCCGTCAGCGTCACCGCCGCCACCGCCCCGATGGCGCCCATCGGTACGATCAGCATCACCGCCAGCGGGATCGACCAGCTTCCGTACAGCCCCGCGAGGCAGAGGAAGACGAAGAGCACCGACAGCCCGATCAGGATCGGCGCCTGGCTGCCGCTCTCGATCTCCTGCAGCGACTGGCCGGTCCACTGGTAGCCGAAGCCCGGCGGCAGGTCCGTCGCGATGCGCTGCATCTCGGCCAGCGCCTCGCCCGAGGAGTACCCCGGCGCAGCCTCGCCGTTGATGCGGATCGACGGGTAGCCGTTGTAGCCGACGATTTGCGACGGGCCGAAGCCCCACTCGGCGCTGGCGAATGACGACAGCGGCACCATCCCGCCCTGCACGTTGCGGACGTTGAGCTTCAGCACCTCCTCGATGGAGCTGCGCGCCTCAGCCTCGGCCTGCACGATGACGCTCTGCATCTTACCGTCGTTGGGGAAGTCGTTGACATAGCCCGACCCGAGCGCGACCGAGATAGTGCGGTTGATCTCGCCGAAGGTGACGCCGAAGGCATTGGCCTTCTCGCGGTCCACGTCGAGGCGCAGCTGCGGCCCCGGTTGCAGCCCTTCGATGTACATCTGCCCGAGGATCGGACTTTCGGCACCCGCGCCCATGATCTGGCCGGCTGCCTGTTGCAGCGCGGCGTTGCCGAGGTTCGCGCGGTCCTGAAGCCGGAAGCTGAAGCCCGAGCCGGTGCCCAGCCCCTGGATCGGGGGCGGCGAGATGGCGAAGGCAAAGCTGTCGCGGATCGAGAACAGCATCCCCGACAGTTTCCCCGCAAGCGAGGCCGCGCCCAGCTCGGGGCTTTCACGCTCGGCCCAGTCCTCGAGCGTCACGAAGCTGACTGCTGAGTTCGGCCCCTGTCCCGAGAACGAGAAGCCCTGGATCGTCACCACGTCGGCCACGCCCTCGGTCCCCAATGCAAAGGCCTCGGCCTGTTTGGTGACTTCGCGCATCCGGAACGAGGTCGCCTCGGGCGGCGATTGCATCGACGCGATGAGGTAGCCCTGATCCTCCTGCGGCAGGAAGGCGGCGGGGATCTGCACGTAGACGTAAGCAAGACCCGTCACCAGCGCGGCATAGATCACCATCATCCGCCCCGAGCGGCGCACGAGGCCCCGCACGCCCCCGGCATAGCCTTTGGAGGCGCGGTCGAAGTTGCGGTTGAACCAGCCCGCCGGGCCCTTGCGGGCATGGCCGTGACCTTTGGGGATGGGTTTTAGAAACGTCGCGCAGAGTGCCGGCGTCAGCGACAGCGCAAGGAAGGCCGAGAAGAAGATCGACACCACCATGGTGAGCGAGAACTGCTGGTAGATGATGCCAACCGAGCCGGGGAAGAAGGCCAGCGGGATGAACACCGCCATCAGCGCCAGCGTGATGCCGACGATGGCACCCGAGATCTGGCCCATGGCCTTCTTGGATGCCTCGCGGGGGGACAGCCCCTCTTCGGACATGATGCGCTCGACGTTTTCCACGACCACGATGGCGTCGTCCACGAGGATGCCGATGGCGAGGATCATCGCGAACATAGTCAACACGTTGATCGAGAAGCCGGCCGCCAGCATCACCGCCAGCGTGCCCGCCAGCGCGATCGGCACCACCAGCATCGGGATCAGCGTGTAGCGCAGGTTCTGAAGGAAGATCAGCATCACCACGAAGACCAGCGCCACCGCCTCGAGCAGGGTGTGAACCACTTTCTCGATGGAGGCCGACACGAAGGGCGTGGTGTCATAGGGGATCGACGCCTCGACCCCTTCGGGGAAACCCGCCGACAGCTCGTCGAGCAGCGTGCGGACGCCCTCGGCGGTGTCGAGTGCGTTGCCGGTGGGCGAGAGCTGAATGCCGATCTGCGCGGCTTCCTCGCCGTTGAGATAAGCCTTGAAGGAATAGAACTCCGCGTCCATCTCGATGCGCGCCACGTCGCTGAGGCGCACGATGGAGCCGTCTTCGCCCGCGCGCAGAACGATCTGGCCGAACTCCGCAGGGGTGCGCAGCTGGCCGGTGACCAGAAGCGTCGCCTGGGTCTGCTGCCCCTCGGGCGCGGGGTCGACGCCGACGGAGCCCGCCGAGACCTGTGCGTTCTGTTCCGAGATGGCGGCGGTGATGTCGGTGACCGACAGATCGAGCCCGACCAGCTTGGCCGGGTCGATCCAGACCCGCATCGCCCGCTCGGCCGAGAACAGCTGCGCCTTGCCGACACCCTCGACCCGGCGGATCTCGTTCAGCACGAAGCGGGTGGCGTAATCGGCGAGACCGACGGAATCGTAGCCCGACCCCGGCGCCCCGGCGAGCGAGACGAACATCAGGTAGCTGCTGCCCGCCTCCTCGACCAGAAGGCCCTCCTGCTGCACCTGCGGCGGCAGCGAGGATTCCACCCGGCGCAGGCGGTTTTGCGTTTCCACCACGGCCTGCGACACGCTGCTGCCTGAGGCGAAAGTGACGGTGATCGTCACCGCCCCCGTCGCTTCGGAGGTCGACTCGAAATAGAGCAGGTTGGGGATGCCGTTCAGCTCTTCCTCGATGGGGCGGGTGACCTGTTGGTAGAGGTCCTCGGGCGAGGCCCCAGCGAAGCGGGTGGAGATGGTGACCTGCGGCGGGGCGACATCGGGATATTGCGCCACCGGCAGCGACGGCAGCGACAGCGCACCCGCCAGCGTGATGAAGATCGCGATGACCCAGGCAAGCACCGGGTTGTCGATGAAGAAACGTGCCATGGATCGGGGCCTCAGTTCGCGGCTGCGGGCTGCAGCGCGTCGATGGCGCGGCTGCAGGTGTCGGTGGGCGCATCCTCCGCGCCCGCGGGATCGGTCCAGCAGACCGGGGTGACCGGCGCACCGGGGCCAATCTTCTGGAACCCGTCGACGATCACCATGTCGCCGGGAGCAAGCCCCTCTTCGATGGTGAGGCTGTTGTCGTTGGCGCGCCCTTCCGAGACGGGGCGGGGCGCGACAGTTCCGTCTTCGGCGACCAGCATCAGCTGCGCCTGACCCGAGGCGTCGCGCCGCAGCGCCTGCGCCGGGACGACCAGCGCCGCCTCGCGCACCGCCTGTGCCACGCGCACGCGCACATACATGCCGGGCAGCAATGTGCCGTCGGGGTTGGGCACCTCGGCGCGCAGCGTCACCTGCCCGCTGGAGCGCTCGACCGACGCCTCGGAGAACAGCAGCTTGCCTGAGTGCGGGTAGAGCGAGCCGTCGTCGAGATAGAGCTGCACCTCCGCGGCGCCGGGGGCCAGCTCGGTGATTTCGCCCGCTTCCATCGCGCGGCGCAGGCGCAGCAGTTCCGACACCGGCTGCTGCATGTCGGAATAGACGGTATCGAGCGCCTGGATCGTGGTCATCACCTCGCCCTGTGCGCTCACCAGCGCGCCCTCGGTGGTCAGCGCCCGGCCGGTGCGCCCGGCAATGGGCGCGCGCACCTCTGCGTATCCGAGATTAATCTCGGCGGCGCGCAGCTGCGCCTGTGCTTCGGCCAGCGCGGCATTGGCCTGAAGCACGGCGGTCTGCGCGGTATCAAGATCCGCCTGGCTCGCGACATTGCGAGACCGCAGGGAGCTCAGGCGCGTTTCGGTCTGGCGGGCGTCGGCAACTCCTGCCTCGGCCCGTGCGACGGTGGCGCGGGCGGCGTCGACGGCGACCTCGTAGGGCTGGCGGTCCAGCTCGTAGAGCACGTCGCCCGCCTCGACGGTGCTTCCTTGCGTGAAGACGCGGGCCTCGACGATGCCGCCGATGCGGGGGCGGACCTCGGCGACGCGGGTGGGGCTGATGCGGCCCGGCAGCTCGGAGGCCACCTCGACGCGCTGCGGTTCGGCGACGATGACGCCGACCGAGGGCGGCGGGTAGCCCTGCGCCCCGGCAGGGGCAGGGGCAAGCGCCAGAACGGCAAGCAAGGGAAGGGCGGCACGGCGCGCGGGCCGAGGGATCGGGTACATATCGGAACTCCGGGGAAAGGGCCGCCGGTCGGCCCTCCGCGGTCGGAGGGCCGGTGCGCTGTCACCGCAGGCGGGGCAGGTCTTGGGCAGAAAGGTGAGGGGCGTCAGCCGCCGGGGCGGAAGCCTTTCGGGCGGCGTACCGGGCGCCACAGCGCGGCGGTCAGCAGCGCGACGGACATCACGATGAGCGGGGGCACCGCGTGCCCGTATTCACCGTGCAGCAGCACCGTCAGCGCTGCCGCCGCCATGACGGACGCACCCAGAAGGCTGCCGACGAAGCGGGTGCGCGGCAGCAGGATCAAGAGCGCCGCGAGCCATTCGAGAAGGCCGGTGAGGCGGTTGAAGCCGCTCGGGTAGCCCCAGCGGTCGTAATCGGCGAGGATCTCGGGCGAGGCGAACATGTTGAGCGTGCCGCCGAGCAGGAAGAAAGCTGCAAGCAGCCAGGCCGGGATGGCGCGCCAGGGGAGGGATTTCATCGGTAGGCTCCTTCTACGCGGCGGGTTGGCCGGCCCCACGCGTCGGGGCCGGCCGCTTGGCGTCAGGCCAGGTTGGCTTCGGCGAACTCGTAGTTCGCGAGATTGTCGAGGAAGTTGGTCACGTAATCCGGACGGCGGTTGCGGAAATCGACGTAGTAGCTGTGCTCCCACACGTCGAGACCGAGCAGCGCGGTGCCCTCGCCGGTGGCCAGCGGGTTGACGCCGTTGGCGGTCTTGGTGACGCCGAGGCTGCCGTCGGCCTTCTGGATCAGCCAGGCCCAACCCGAGCCGAACTGCGTGGTCGCGGCGGTCTTGAACGCGGCCTTGAAGTCGTCGACCGAGCCGAAGCTGTCGACCAGCTTTGCCTCGAGCGTGCCGGGGATGCCGCCGCCATTGGGCGACAGGGCGTTCCAGAAGTGGATGTGGTTCCAGTGCTGACCGGCCTGGTTGAACACGCCCGCGAGCGCGTCGTCGGCGTAGCTCAGCGTGACGATCTCCTCGAGGGTCTTGCCCTGAAGGGCGGCGTTGCCGTCGACGAAACCGTTGAGCGCGGTGACATAGGCCTGGTGGTGCTTGTCGTGGTGGAGCTCAAGGGTTTCCTGGCTCATGCCACGCTCGGCAAGGGCGGAATGGGCGTAGTTCAGGGCGGGAAGTTCGAAGGTCATCTGTGGTCTCCTGTCGAGCCAGCGCTTGCGCGCCGGGACCCGTTCGGTTATTTAAGCAAGCATGGGCTTTGAAAAACATTGGAGCGAATATGTCAAGTGATGACTTGGAAAAATGGGCGTGGTCCCCGCGCGCACCTTCCGAGCGGCTGCTGATGACGCTCAAGATGCATGGCGCCCAGACGTCGGCAGACGTCGGTCGGCGACAGGTCATCACCGGTGAGGCCGCACGCCAGCAGCTTGGCAAGCTGCAGGAGGATGGGTTGGTGCGCGAAGAGCGGCGCAGCGCCGGGCGCGGGCGACCCGCGGTCTACTGGCACCTGACCGACAAGGCGCAGGCGCGTTTTCCCGACACCCATGCCGCGCTGACCGTGGACATCCTGCGCAGCATCTCCGAGGTACTGGGCCCGGAAGCGCTGGACCGGATCATCTCCGAGCGCGAGGGGGTGACGCTCGAGAAGTACCGCACCGCCATGTCCGACTGCAGCGACACCCGCGACCGGCTCGAGAAGCTTGCTGAGATGCGCAGCGCGGAAGGCTACATGGCGCAGGTCCAAGAGGAAGACGACGGTACGCTGCGGCTTATTGAAAACCATTGCCCGATCTGCGCCGCCGCGAGTTTCTGCCAGGGCTTCTGCCGCGCCGAGAAGGCCGTGTTCCAGAACGTGCTCGGCCCGGATGTCCTGATTGAACGGGACGAACATATCGTCGCCGGCGGGCGGCGCTGCACCTACCTCGTGCGTGAACGCGAGTAGCGCCGTCCGGTACGAGTTGGCGGAACCTTCTAGCAAGGTCCAGCTACCAGATGTTCGCTGTCGCCGCCGTTCGCGCGGCCATTGATCGCAAGCCGGGCTGCCGGGCTCCCGCGCTTGACGGTGGTTGGCTGGCTGACCCGGACCGGCCAGCTGAAAGCCCTTAATCCGTCCAAGCCCGTGCGGCGCTACCAGTGGGAGTGGTACGGCGAACTCATTCATCTCAATATCAATCCGTTTGAGCATTTGGAACGGTTGCTCATCAAGGCGCCATCGGTTCAAGCATGATGGGCGACTCCATCGCTTTAAGGGTATCCGCAAGGGCGTCCGCGACCGCGGGGCGGGCTGGGACTTGGCAGGACTGCTGGCCTGCCTGCAGGGCAGAGAGACTGAGCAGCTCGGACCGCCCGCGGGTGCGAGGCTGGTCGTGAGACGATCCATACCTGAGGGACCCGTAAATGGGAGGGGGCGGCGAGGCGCTATCGCCTGACATCTGGCCAGGCCAGCGCCTGCGGCCGACGCAGCGACTCACTAAGATGGCACTCATCAGCACTCGAACATGAGGCGGGTGAGGTGATAAGGTTCTGCTCTGAGATGAAAAAATCTCTTCTCAGGATAAATCAATAAAAAGCTAGTAATATAGCTTATATTGTTTTAGCTCTCTAGCAGGAGGGATCGGCCGCCGTTGCGGGCTTGGCCGATCGACAACTGGGAGAGGAGCCCCTCATGCTTAGACTGCTTGTGAACGCCCTGCCTGCGCTTGCCATCGCCGGCGTCGGTGCCACCGCTGCGCTGGCGCAGGACGATGTGGACCTGCCGCGCTCGATGATCTGGAGCGCCTACGACGTGGGTTCGGGCGGTTACACCGAAGCCTCGGCCATCGCCAACGCGGTCCAGGGCAACTTCGACACCCGCATCCGCGTTCTGCCATCGGGCACGTCCATTGGCCGCCTGCTGCCGCTGCGTGAAGGCCGTGCGCAGTTCGGGTTTCTCTCAAACGAGCTCTTCTTCGCCAACGAGGGCACCGAGGAATTCGCGGCACTCGACTGGGGCCCGCAGGAGGTGCGCGTGATCCTTGGCCGTCCCGCTTCCGTCGGGATCATCGCGGCGGCGGACGTGGGGGCCCAAGGCGTCGAGGACCTGCGCGGCAAGCGCGTTGGCTTCGTGCGGGGCAACCCCGCGCTCAACATCAAGACCGACGCCTATCTTGCGTTCGGTGGTCTGACCCGAGACGACGTGGAACAGGTCTGGTTCGGCAGCTACGGCGCGCTGAAGGATGCCATCATCTCCAACCAGCTCGATGCGATGGGCATGGTTCCGACCTCGTCCTTCGCGCGCGAGATCGAGGCCAGCGCGCGCGGCCTCACCTGGCTCAGCTTTGATCCGGAAAACACCGAAGGTTGGGACAACGCCACCAGCGTCATCAGCTTTGCAGAGCCCTACCAGCAGACCACCGGCGCCGGTATCTCGGAAGAGAACCCCGTCTGGCTGCTGGGCTATCGCTACCCGATGCTGGCGACCTATTCCGAAACGGACGAGGAAGCCGTCTACAACCTCGTGAAGGCCATCGACCAGAGCTTTGACGGTTTCAAGGACGCCACCGCAGAAGCGTCGAACTGGGCAGTGTCCGGAGCGATCATGCCACCTGCGGACGCGGCCTTCCACGAAGGCGCCGTGCGCTACGCCAAGGAAATGGGCTACTGGACCGATGAGGCCCAGGCCTGGCAGGACGAACGCCTGGCCCGCGAGGATGCCGTTGAGGCAGCCTGGGACGAGGCCCGCGCCGCATATGATGGCAGCGATGATGACTGGCCCGCCTTCTGGAACGAATGGCGCGCCGAGCATCTGTCCGACTGACACAAGGCTCCTTCGGCGGGTTCGCCATGCGGATCCGCCCCTTCCTGAACGACGTCAACCGAGCAAGCGAGGTCCGTGATGAGCGATCCGCATTCCAGCACTGTATCCAACCACCAGACCACCGCGGACCAACCGGCGGCGCCTCCTGCGGGCGCGGGGATGCTGCACGGCCCGACACGGGTCGTCGTGCTTGTGCTCGGGCTTGTCGCCCTGCTGCTGAACGTCGACCGGCTGTTCAACACGCAGATGCTGATCGGCTACGTCCTGCTCGACACGTCGTATTTCTACCTGCTGGCGGGGATCTTCCTATCCATCGTGTTCCAGGTCTATCCGCTGTCCATCGAGCGCTTTGGCATCGTCGGGCGGAGTCTGGACATCACGGCCTCCGCGCTCGTGCTTGGCTGCGCCGCCTTCTTCGCCTGGAACGGCGAGCGCATCCTCATGGAAGGCTGGGATCTGGTCGCGCCGGTGAACGCGCAGATCATCGCCGGGATCTTCTGCCTGCTGACGCTGGAGGCGCTGCGGCGCGCCGGGGGCCTCGTGCTGCTCCTGATCTGCGGTACCTTCTTCCTGTTCCCGCTGTTTGCCGAAAGCATGCCGGGGTTCCTCTGGGGGCCGGGCACGGACATTCCGGGGCTGGTGATGATGCATGCGCTTGGCTCTGAATCGATCATCGGCGTGCCGATGCGCGTGGTCGCCGGGCTGCTGGTCGGGTTCCTCGTTTTCGGGTCCGCCCTCGTGGTGACCGGCGGCGGCGCCTTCTTCATGTCCTTTGCCGAGGCGCTTCTGGGCCGGACCCGTGGCGGGCCCTCCAAGGTGGCGATCCTGTCATCCGGCTTCTTCGGCTCGCTCTCGGGATCCGTGATCTCGAACATCGTGACCACCGGGCAGATGACCATTCCGACCATGAAGAAGGTCGGCTATCCGCCGCGTTATGCCGCCGCGATCGAGGCCTGTGCCTCCACGGGCGGCGCGCTGATGCCTCCGGTGATGGGGGCGGTGGCCTTCATCATGGCCGAGAACCTCAACGTGGCCTATTCCACGGTGATGATCGCCGCCATCGTGCCGGCCGCGCTCTTCTACTTCGCGCTGATGCTGCAGACGGATTGCTACGCCGCGCGGCGTGGGCTGAAGGGGCAAAACCCTGCCGATCTGCCGAAGGTCTGGCCGGTGCTGAAATCCGGCTGGCATTTCCTGCTGTCGCTGGTCGTTCTGGTCTACCTGATCGTCGCACAAGGGATCGAGGCGCAGGCGCCGTTCTATGCCACGCTGGTCCTGCTGGTGACCTCGACGCTCAATGGCTGGATCCGCGGAGAGAACCGCGTGACCTTCCGCCTGTTGATCGACCTGCTGGAGGATTCCATCCGCAATATCGCGAACATCGTCGGCATCCTGGCAGGTGTCGGCCTGATCGTGGGCGCGCTCAGCTATACCGGCGTCGGCGGAGCCTTCTCGCGGGAGCTGCTGCAATTCGCAGGCGACAACATCTACCTGCTGCTGGTCTTCGGTGCGCTGACCTCCTTCGTGCTCGGCATGGGGATGACCGTCAGCGCCTGCTACATCTTCCTTGCCATCGTGTTGGGGCCGGCCATGGCAGGCGCCGGTCTGAACCCGATCGCGGGGCACCTCTTCATCCTCTACTGGGGCATGCTGAGCTACATCACCCCGCCCGTCGCCCTGGCCGCCTTTGCTGCTGCGGTGATCGCCAAGTCAGACGGGATGCGCACCGGTATCCTCGCCATGCGTCTCGGCGCCGTGAACTTCGTGCTGCCCTTCATCTTCGTGCTCAATCCGACGCTGGTGTTGCAGGGCGAACCGCTGGCCATCCTGCATGACGTGGGCAGTGCGGTGCTGGCTGTGTGGTTCATGTCGGCGGCTAGCGAGGGCTGGCTGCACTTCGTGGGGCGCATGTCGGTCCCGGCGCGGATCACGCTTGGCGCGGCGGCGGTCACCCTGGTGGTGCCTGGATCACTCTCGGACCTGATCGGCCTCGCGCTGCTTGGCGCCGCCATCGTGATCAACCGGTTCACCATCCCCGGTCCTGCCCGCAGCCCCGCCCATTCCACCGATTGAGAGAGGACAGACCCATGAACACGCACAGTGCTCCGTCTCACGGCGCCGTCCACACCGAAATCCGTGATGGTATCGCCATCCTGACCATCGATAATCCTCCCGTGAACGCGGGCTCCCACGCTGTCCGTCTCGGACTGATCAAGGCGCTGCAGGGCGCGGGTGATCTGCGGGGGGCGGTGCTGATCGGGGCGGGGCGCAGCTTTGTCGCCGGGTCCGATCTGAGGGAGTTCGGCGCGCCGCTGGCCTGGCCCGAACTGCCCGACGTGATTGCCGCCTGCGAGGATGCGCCCTTCCCGGTGGTGGCCGCGATCCACGGTGTCGCCCTTGGAGGCGGACTTGAGCTGGCGCTTGGCTGTGACTATCGCATCGCCACGCCGGACGCGAAGCTGGGGCTACCGGAGGTGTCGCTTGGCATGGTGCCGGGGGCAGGGGGCACGCAGCGCCTGCCGCGCCTGACGGGCCGCATCGCTGCCGTGGAGATGATCTGCGGCGCCACCCGCGTCCCCGGCATCAGGGCCGAGGCGCTTGGCCTCGTCGATGCGCTGGCCGACGGCGACCTGCTGGAGGCTGCGCTGGAATTCCTTGCGCAGGACCGCCCCAAGCGGGTGGTGGCGCAGCTGACCGTGCCTGACGAAGGCTCCGCCGCGCTGAAGGCCGCCTGTGACAAGGCGCTGAAAAAGGGGCGGGGCCGTCCCAACGTGGCAGAGGCGATCCGCCTCGTGCAGGCCGCCGCCGACCCTGACGTGGCCACTGTACTGGCCGATGAACGCGCCGTGTTCCAGCGGCTGCGGCTTGAGCCCGACGCCTTTGCGCTACGGCATCTCTTCTTCTCTGAACGGCGGGCGGGATCGGTCGACGGGCTGAGCGCCAAACCCCGCGCGCTGGCCTCCGTCGGCGTGATCGGCGGCGGGACGATGGGGCAGGGGATCGCGCGCGCCTGTCTGGCCGCGGGCCTGCCCGTGACTCTGGTGGAACGCGATGCGGAGGCGCTTGAGCGCAGCCTGACCGCGCTGCGTGATGCGCTCGACGCCCGCCATGCGCGGGGCCGTCTGACCGACGCGGCCCTCGCCGCGCAGAAGGCTGCGCTGAGCGGGGCGACCGACGTGGCCGACATTGCCGCCTGCGACCTCGTCATCGAGGCCGTCTTCGAGGAGCTGTCGGTCAAGGTGCCGCTGCTGGAGCAGCTCGACCGGGTGCTGCCGGAGAATGTCGTGATCGGCACCAATACCTCCTACCTCGACATCAACGCGATGGTGGCGGATCTGCCGGGCAAGTCCCGCGTGCTGGGCCTGCACTTCTTCAGTCCCGCTGACGTGATGAAGCTGCTGGAGGTGGTCCGCGCCGAGGCGACCGCTGATGACGTACTGGCCACCGGCCTTGCACTGGCGAAGAAACTGGGCAAGCAGCCCGTGGTCGCCCGCGTGGCCGAAGGGTTCATCGGCAACCGAATCTATGCCGCCTATCGGCGCCGGGCTGAACTTCTGGTGCTTGACGGTGCTGCGCCTGAAACGGTGGATGCGGCGGCTGCGGAGTTCGGGTTCGCGATGGGGCCCTTTGCCGTATCGGACCTGAGCGGTCTCGACATCGCCTGGGCCATGCGGAAACGGCAGGCGGCGACCCGTGATCCCAATGCCCGCTACGTCTCCATCCCCGACCGGCTGTGCGAGGGCGGGCGGCTGGGCCGCAAGACCGGCGCGGGCTGGTACGACTACCCCGAAAAGGCGCCGGTCCCGTCCGGGGCAGTGGCCGACATCATCAGGGAGGCGCGGGCAGAGGCCGGGATCACGCCGGAGCCCGTCACCGCCGACACGATCCAGCGGCAGCTGCTGATCGCGATGATCAACGAGGCCGCGCTGCTTCTGGCCGAGGGCGTGGCGCAGCGTCCCTCCGACATCGATGTGACGCTGGCCAACGGCTACGGCTTCCCGCGCTGGAAGGGCGGGCCGCTGTGGTGGGCCGCGCAGGAGAACCCGGAGCAGATTGCCGCCGATCTCGACCAACTGGAACGGGGCATCGGTCACGGGTTCACCCGTGGTCCCGTCGCCCAGACCCTTGCCGCACTGAAGGGCTGACCCATGCAGGACGTTTACATCTGCGACTACATTCGCACGCCGATAGGCCGTTACGGTGGAAGCCTGTCGGGCATCCGCGCCGATGACCTTGCCGCCCTGCCGCTGACCGCGTTGCAGGACCGGCACCCCGATCTCGACTGGGCCGATACCGTCGACGTGATTTACGGCTGCGCCAATCAGGCCGGGGAGGACAATCGCTCTGTCGCGCGGATGGCGCTGCTGCTGGCAGGGCTGCCGGAAACCGTGTCGGGGACCACGATCAACCGGCTCTGCGGGTCGGGGATGGACGCGGTGCTGGCCGCCTATCGCCGCCTCGCCGTGGGGGAGGGCGACTTTGCCATCGCAGGCGGCGTCGAGAGCATGTCGCGGGCGCCCTTCGTTATGCCCAAGGCGGATGCGGCCTTCACCCGCGCCACTTCGGTCGAGGATACGACGATCGGCTGGCGCTTCATCAACCCGGAGATGCAGGCGCGCTACGGTACGGATTCCATGCCCGAAACGGCGGAAAACGTGGCAGCGGACTTCGGCATTTCCCGCGAGGATCAGGATGCCTTTGCCCTGCGCAGTCAAGAGAAGGCTGCGGCCGCCCGCGCCATCCTCGCGGAAGAGATCATCCCCGTCGCCGTGCCACAGCGCAAGGGCGATCCGGTGGTCTTCGAAACCGATGAACACCCCCGCGCCACCACCGCCGAAAAGCTGGCCGCGCTGAAGGCACCGTTCCGTGCGGGAGGCAGCGTGACGGCGGGCAATGCCTCCGGTGTCAACGATGGCGCGGCGGCGCTGATCCTTGCGACGGAGGCCGGGATGAAGCGCCACGGGCTGAAACCGCTGGCGCGCGTGACCGGCGGGGCGACCGCGGGCGTGGCGCCGCGCATCATGGGCATGGGGCCTGCCCCTGCGACCGAAAAGCTTTGTGCGCAGCTGGGCGTTACCCCGGACAGTTTTGACCGGATCGAACTGAACGAAGCCTTTGCCGCGCAGGCGCTGGCCGTTCTGCGGAGGCTGAACATCGCGGACGACGATCCGCGGGTGAACCCCTATGGCGGGGCGATCGCCCTCGGGCATCCGCTGGGCATGTCCGGGGCCCGCATCACCGGAACTGCCGCGCGCATGATCGCCCGCGGCGAGGCGCAGACCGCGCTTGCAACAATGTGCATCGGCGTGGGGCAGGGCATCGCGCTGTCGCTCGCAACTGCCTGAACGAAAGGACCAAGGACATGGGTATCGACATCAGCTTCAACGGACAGGTCGCGGAGATCACCATCGACGTGGCCCCCGTCAACGCCATCACGCTGGCCAATTACGCCGAGATCGGGGAGGCCTTCGACACTGCCGACACCTGGGAGGGGATCAACTGCATCATCCTGACCGGGGCTGGCAGCCGCGCCTTCTGCGCCGGGCTGGACCTGAAGGAGTTTCTTGCTGCCACGGTGGCCGAAGACCCCGCCCGCGCCCGCGTCGTGCGCCGCTGTTTCAAGTCGATCCGCGATTGTGCCCTGCCGACCATCGCCGCCGTAAATGGCCCGGCGCTTGGAGCAGGTACGGTGCTGGCGTCGGTCTGCGACATCCGGCTGGCGTCGGAGACGGCAAAGTTCGGCACGCCGGAGGTCAACATCGGCCGCTGTGGCGGCATGGCCCACATGGGGCGTCACCTGCCTCAGGGCCTGCTGCGCAAGATGTTCTTCACAGGGGAGCCGATCGACGCGCAGGAGGCGTGGCGCTTTGGCTTCGTGCAGGACATCTACGCCCCCGATCAGCTGATGGCAGAGGCCCGCGCGCTGGCGGCCAGGATCGCCACCAAGGCGCCGCTGGGCCTGCGCATCGGCAAGCAGTCCCTGAACCAGATCGAGTTCCTGCCTGTCGATGAGGGCTACCAGATCGAACAGCAGTTCAGCACCCAGCTGATGAAGACCGAGGACGCCCGCGAAGCCACCGCCGCCGTGGTGGAAAAGCGCAAGCCGGTCTGGAAGGGCAAGTGATGGAACGGGCCGCGATCAACGGTACCCTGCTGAACATCCGCATCGACCGGGTCGCAGAAGATGCGCCCTGGGTCGTGTTCTCCAATTCGCTCGTCACGGACCTGTCGGTCTGGGACGGGGTGGTTTCGGCGCTCACGGGGTGGAACGTGCTTCGCTACGACCAGCGCGGGCACGGGGCATCGGATGTGCCGACAGGCGCGGTGGACTTCGACATCCTGTCCGACGACCTGCTGGCGGTGATGGATCATGCCGGTGTCGGGCGCGCGGTCTGCGTGGGACTGTCCATGGGCGTGCCCACGGCGCTTGCCGCATACGGCAAGGCGGCGGACCGCTTCACGGGCCTTGTCCTGATGGATGGCATGGCAAGATCCGCCCCCGCCGCCGTGGAAACCTGGGGCGCCCGGATCGAGGAGGCCCGCAATCTTGGCATGGCGGGCTATGCCAAGGTCACCGCCGACCGTTGGCTGACCTCGGGGGCGAAGGCCGAGGCGCTGACCGCGATGATCGCGGCGACGCCCTTCGAAGGGTTCCGCGCCTGTGCCACGGCGCTGCAGGGCTATGACCAGACGGCGGTCCTGTCACGGATCTCCGTCCCGGTCCTACTGGTGGCGGGCCTGTCGGACGGTAAGATCCCCGAGACCATGCGCGGCCTCGCCGAAACCCTTGGCGCGCGGTTCGAGGGCGTTGAAAACGCGGGCCATGTGCCCTGCTTCGAGCAGCCCGAGGCGACCGCCGCGCGGCTGACCGCATTCCTTGCGGAGATGGCGTCGTGAAGCTGCACTGGTCTCCGCGGTCGCCCTTCGTGCGCAAGGTGATGATCACGCTGCATGAAACCGGCCGCCTTGGCGACGTCGAGCTGATGCGCAACGTGGTGGCCGCGCACCTGCCGCCCAACCCGGCGGTTCTGGCCGACAACCCGCTGGGCAAGATCCCGGCGCTGATCACCGACGCGGGCGTGCTGTTCGACAGCCGTGTGATCTGTGCCTACCTCGACCGCGACGGCGTGCTGCCCGACGGCCCGCAGGCGCAGACGTGGGCCGCATTGGCCGATGGCGCGACCGACATCCTGCTGGCGTGGCGGACCGAACTGGCGCGCCCAACCGGCCCGTGGGCTGCCATCACCGGCAGCTACCTGACCAAGATCCGCGCCGTCATGGCCCATCTGGAAACCGAGGCCGATGCGCTGGCCGACGCGCCCTTCGGCCCCGGTCACGTCGCGCTGGTGTGCTTCCTCGGGCAGCTGGATTTCCGCTGGCCCGATTGCGGCTGGCGCGACCATTTCCCACAGCTGGCCGGTGTGGCCGCCGACTGGGCCGCGCGTCCTTCCGTTACGGCGACGGCGGTGGTGGACGACAGCGCGGGCGACAACGCCCTCACCGCAGGCATCCTGACATTCGAAAAGGAGACAACATGAGCGGACCGCTTTCCCACGTTCGGGTCCTCGACCTGAGCCGCATCATGGCCGGCCCGTGGTCCGGTCAGATCTTCGCCGACCTTGGCGCGGAAGTCATCAAGGTGGAACGCGCCGGTGTCGGCGATGACACCCGCCGCTGGGGCCCCCCCTTCATGAATGACACGGAGGGCAACCCGACGAAGGAGTCGGGGTACTACCTGTCGGTGAACCGCGGCAAGAAATCCGTCGAGGTCGACATATCTTCGCCCGAGGGGCAGGAGATGATCCGCGACCTTGCCCGGACAAGCGACATCGTGCTTGAGAACTTCAAGGTCGGCACCCTCAAACGATACGGGCTGGACGAGGAAACCCTGCGCGGCATCAACCCCAGGCTCATCTATTGCTCCATCACCGGGTTCGGGCAGGACGGGCCGATGGCGCAGGACGTGGCCTATGACTTCATGATCCAGGCCATGGGCGGGCTGCTGTCCGTGACCGGCGTGCCGGACGGTGAGCCGGGGGCAGGGCCGCAGAAGGTCGGCGTGCCGGTGATCGACATCATGACCGGCATGTATGCCACCGTCGCCGTGCTGGCCGCGCTGGCCCGCCGCAATGAAACTGGCAAGGGCGATTACGTCGACATCGCGATGCTCGACGTGGCGACCGCGATGCTGGCCAACCAGGCGATGAACCACCTTGTCTCCGGCGCAACTCCCACGCGGAAGGGCAACAAGCACCCCAACATTCAGCCGCAGGACATTTTCCCGGTGGCGGATGGGCATATCGTCATCGCGGTCGGCAACGATGAACAGTTTGTCCGCTTTGCTGAGGCGCTCGGTCATCCCGAATGGGCCACCGATCCGCGGTTTGCCACCAATGCCGCGCGGGTCGAGAACCTCGATACGCTGCACCCGATGATCTGCGACACGCTGCAGACGCGCTCCCTTGGCGACTGGCGCGCCGATCTGGTCGCGGTGAAGGTGCCCTGTGCGCCGATCAATACCGTGCCCGGCGTGCTGGCCGAACCGCAGGTGCAGCACCGCCAGATGCTGCAACACTTGCCGCATCCGCTGTCTGGGACCGTGCCCCAGGTCGTGTCGCCCATGCGTTTCACGGAAAGCCCGCTGACCTTCGAGGCGGCCCCGCCGCTTCTGGGGGAACACACCGAGGCGATCCGGGAGCGGATCGTGGCCGCCAAGGTGGAGGGATGACCATGGGACGTATCAGTTTCCCGGCCCCAGAAACCATGTCCCCCGCGCAGAAGGCGGTCTTTGACGAGATCGTCTCGGGCCCGCGTGGCGTGCTCGTGGGGCCGCTGCGCGCGGCCTTGCACAACCCGGTGCTGGCCGACCGCTGGCAACAGTTCGGGCGTGTGCTGCGGTTTGAAACCACGCTGCCGGCGTCCCTGAACGAACTGGCGATCCTGATCACCGCGCGGCGCTGGAACAGCCTTTTGGAATGGGCCATCCATGAACGCGACGGGCTGAAGGCCGGCCTTGACCAGGGGGTCATCGACGCGTTGCGCGAGGGCCGCGTGCCGGATTTCACCGATGACCCCGCCGCGGGCGAGATCTACGACTACGTCTGTCAGCTGCTGACCCGCGGCAAGCCGGAGCAGGGGGTCTACGATCCGATCCGCGCCCGCTGGGGCGAAGTGGGGGTGGTCGAACTGACCGCCGTGGTGGGCTATTACTCGATGGTTGCCATGACCCTGAACGCGCATGAAATTCCGGTGCCCGATGGCGTGCGCGCCGACCTGCCCGTGACATCGGGGCGTCTCTACGACTTGCCCGAACGTCAATGATCTCGCGTGGTTCCCTTTGTCGGCGCTGAAATGATATAAAGCTATAAAATCACTTTTGAGCTTCCGATTTCGTCCGTCAAAGGGGACCTACCATGGCTGCCAGCCGTACAGACCTTCTCGAAAAGAGCAACGTGGCGCGCTACATCCAACTCGCCTCGGTGTTTCGTGGGCGGATCGAGCGCGGGGACTGGCCGATCGGGGAGCGCATCTCGACGGTGGAACAGCTGTCGAAGGAATTCGGCGTGGCGGGCATGACAATCCGCCAGGCGCTTGACCAGATCGAAAAGGAAGGGTTGATCGAACGGTTCCGCGCCAAGGGCACCTTCGTGCGCGCCCGTCCCGAACGCGACCTGTGGTGCGAGGTGCAGACCGACTGGAACGGGCTGCTGATGTCGCGGGCCGATGCCCAGATCGAGGTGCTCTCCGACGAGCCCGGCGCCACCCTGCAGCAGGCTGATTTCGACCACGGCACTGTCGCCCCGTCCTATCGGCATCTGCGTCGGCTGCATCGCCGCCAGAACGTGCCCTTCCTCGTTGCGGACGTCTACGTGGACGAACGAATCCAGCCGCTGATCCCGGAGGCGAACTACACGACCACCACCGCGATGCGGCTGGTGTCGGATCTGCCCGGAGTGCGGGTTTCGGACGCCCGGCAGATCCTCTCGGTCGCTTCGGCGGATGTCGAGACGGCGCAGCTTCTGCAACTGTCGCTGAACGATCCCATCGTGCTGGTCCAGCGTCTTGCCATCGACGAAGGCGGGCAACTGATCCTCGTGGCGAACGGCATCTACCGGGGGGACAAGGTGCGGATCGACATGAAACTCCTCACCTGACAATATAAAAGTTGTAAATATAGCTTATTGATTTATTTTACTCAGAGCAGGCGACCTGCTGCCGACTCGTCCGGGATGAAGGCATCCTGTTCGCATCGGTAGAGGGTCGCGATTGCCGCTCGGGAGAGGCGGCGGACGATCTGGGGAGGCGTGATGTACTACGATCCGCGAAAAGGCGACCACGGGTTGCCGCACAACCCGTGGACCGCGCTGGTCACACCAAGGCCGATCGGCTGGGTGTCCAGCCGCAATCCGGACGGGGTGCCGAACCTTGCACCCTACAGCTTCTTCAATGCGGCTGCGACACATCCACCCTTCGTCATGCTGTCCTCGACCCCGCGCAAGGACAGCCTGACCAACATCGAGGCCACTGGTGTCTTTGCCATCAATATCGTCGGCGCCGATCTGGCTGAGGCGATGAACCGCAGCTCGGCTGCGGTGGCCCCGGAGGTGGACGAGTTCGCACTTGCCGGGCTTACGGCCCGCGCCTGCCGCAGCATTGACGCCCCTTGCGTGGCCGAAAGCGCCGTGGTCATCGAGTGCATCCTCAACCGCGTTGTCTCGCTCGAGCCAAAAAGCGGGCTGCCCTGCAATACGCATATCGTCTTCGGCGAGGTGACCGGCATCGAGATCGCCGATCATGTCTTGCGCGATGGCCGGGTACGGACCGACCTGATCCGCCCGCTCTCGCGGCTGGGGTACATGGACTACGCGGTGACCGACACGACATTCGAAATTCTGCGCCCGATGTCCTGACGGGACAAGACCGGTTCGTCCCACGCCGGGCTGGCGCAGATCCGTGGGGCATTCAGGAGGAGACATCACATGAAAACGAGAATTGCGGCGATGGGCCTTGCCCTCGCCATGGCGGTGCCGTGCCTTGCGCAGGCCAATGTCGAGGAAAAGACCGCGATGAACGGTGAGACACAGGTGGGCTATTCGGTGCGCGGGGAGGGGCCGCTGGTGGTGATGATCGCGTCCACCGGCCGCAGCGCGGCCGAGTTCGCTCCCGTGGCAGACCGGCTTGCTGAACGGGGCTATCGTGTCGCGCTGCCCGAACCCCGTGGCATCGGTGCAAGCACCGGCAAGATGACCGATGTGTCCTTTCATGACTTCGGCGACGATTTCGCCGCGGTGATCGAGCAGGAGGGCGGCAAGGCCATCGTTGCCGGCCACGCCTACGGGCAGTGGATCGCCAAGACCGTGGCATCGGATCACCCGGACATGGTTTCCGGTCTCGCGCTGATCGCCGGCGGCGCGAAATCCTGGCCGCCCGAGCTGTCGGAGGCGATCACCATGATCAATGATCCCGCCTCGAGCCGCGAGGAGAGGATGGACGGGCTGCTTCTTGCCTTCTTCACCGATGAGCAAAGCGCCGAGCCGTGGCTGGAAGGCTGGCATCAGGATGTGACCGTCAGCCAGCGCGCCGCGCGCAAGCTGACCGACCGTGATGACTACTGGGCCGGTGGCACGGCACGGATCCTCGACCTGCAAGCTGGCAGCGACCCATTCCGGCCGGAAAGTTCGCGCATGGAGGTGCGAGAGGAGCTGGGCGAACGGGTGACCGTCGAGGTCATTGAGGGCGCCAGCCACGCGCTGCCCGCCGCGAAACCCGTGGAGACAGCGGACGCCATCGCGGACTGGATCGAGACTTTGCCCACCGAATGACAGAAGCGCGGGGCGTCCTTGGTGGGGCGTTCCGGGCCCGACGAGGCCGGCGCGTGAACGGCAGGCGCCTCCACATGTTGCTGGATCGTGCGGACTGCGATAACGAGCATATAGTGGTCACGGTTGCAAGGGTCAGGCGGCGGGTATTGAACCAGTCTACCCATTCGAGCGTCGCGTATTCGACGGCCTCGAAACTGCGCCAAGGGCCGCGGCGGTGAATGACCTCCGCCTTGAACAGGCCATTGATTGTCTCAGCCAAAGCATTGTCATAGCTGTCACCGACGCTCCCGACAGATGGCTCGATGCCGGCCTCACCGAGGCGCTCGGAATACTTGATGGACAGGTATTGGGACCCGCGATCCGAGTGGTGGACCAGTCCCATGCCCTTCGCCGGCCGACGCTCGTGGACGGCCTGCTCCAGCGCATCGAGAACAAAGCCCGCGTGGGCCGAGGTGCTCACCCTCCAGCCCACAATCCGTCTGGCGTAAGCATCGATGACGAAGGCGACGTAAGCGAACCCTTTCCAAGTGGCCACGTAAGTAAAGTCGCTGACCCAGAGCCTGTTCGGCGCGGAGACGCGGAACTGCCGGTTCACCTTGTCGAGCGGACATGGCGCCTTCTTGTCCGGCACCGTCGTGCGATGCGGCTTGCCGCGAATGATGCCCTGAAGGCCCAAATCCTTCATCAGCTTGGCCACGGTGCAGCGGGCGACAGTGATCCCCTCGCGCCCGAGCTGCCGCCAGACCTTGCGGACACCGTAGACCTGCCAGTTCTCCTCGAACACGCGGTGGATCTCGGGGCGAAGAGCCGCGTCCCGCTTGGCACGCGCCGACCGTCGGGCAGGTTCTTCCCGCTTCGCCAAGTGATCGTAGTAGGTGGAAGGGGCGATCGGCAGCACCTTGCAGATCGGCTCGACCCCGTGCTCCGCACGATGAGCATCGATGAACGACACCATTACTTCGACCGGCGGTCGAGCTCCGCCACGGCAAAATATGCTGATGCTTTGCGGAGGATCTCATTCGCCTGGCGCAGTTCCCGATTCTCCCGCTCGAGCGCCTTCATCTTCTCGGCCATGTCGCTCGGGATGCCGGCGCGCTGCCCACTGTCCACCTCGGCCTTCTTGACCCAGCTGTTCAACGTGTTCGCTGAACAACCGATCTTCGCGGCCACCGAGGCGATCGCCTGCCAGCGCGATCCATGCTGACCCGGATTGTCGAGGACCATGCGCACTGCGCGCTCGCGGACCTCAGGGGAGAACTTGTTCGTTGTCTTGCTCATGATGGCTCCAGTCTACTCAAGAGTTGGAGCCTCCGGCAGACCCGGGGCGGTTCATAGTAGCAGAAATCCCCGGGCTGCTCGTTGCCGAAGGAGCGGGCACCTTCCGTGGTCAGCTTGCGCGGCGGGTAAGCGATCTTCTCGTTGTTCGAGTAGTCCTCAATGCTCAGCTCG
>NZ_JAIUZY010000022.1 GCF_020171625.1 Salipiger bermudensis | reverse complement strand
TTGTAGTCAGACCAGTTGGTGGTGCGGTAGCGGGCGGGCTCGGGCTTGCTCATGCCGCCCGTCTAACTGCATGGATTCGTAATGTGAATCCTTCATGGCGAGAGTTCTGCAACAACGCCGTTCTGATGCCAAGTCCACGAGGAGGGCTTTAATATCTTGCCGAGTTAGTTCCCGATTGATTTCGCGCGGAAGCAAGATCATCCTATCCCCCATTGCGTTCGCAACATTTGGGGTCACCGGATTTCTAAGCGTCTCAGGTGTGGCTCCGAAATGAGTTACGAACACCGAGTCATCCGCCAAGGTCGCACTCATGTAGATCCTACGCTTTGCATTTTGGAACGAAGGGATCATAGATGGTATTGGAAAAAGAGGCTCGATCTCAATTTCGCCGCCCGAGATAACAACGCGACAAAGGCGCAAATTATCTTCCAGCAGGGGTAGGGAGAACATAAGGTCTTTTGTTTCTCGGTGGCGATAAAGGATTTTTAGTAAGCTCTCCGCTTTTTCTTGAACATCCCAGAAAGGGACTTCAAGATATTCCTGCGGATCGCCAGCCATGATCGCCATAGTGGCGGCCATGCTCTGGCGCTTGAGAGCGCTTTCAAAGAGCGAAGCGATTTCCGAATAAGCGTCGTGGTCAGGTTTCAATCTGATGCGATATTGGTTGGAGACCGTTGCCAAGCAAGCGTGCGCATCATCAATGATAATAGCGCCGATCGGTAACTTGGCTCCAGCCCGGCCTACTCCGAAGATTGATCTTCCGTTGAAGAGCTTGAAAATATTGGTAACATAGACCGCAGATCCTACTCGGATTCGAGGATCATCTTCATCGTCAGTGGCCTCGATGCCTAACGCCTTTGCCTCAGCAATGACTTGCTCTGTCAAATACTTGTCTGGCGTCAGGTACACTGCTGGATAGATATCCTCGTTGAGGCTACTTTGAAGCATAAGGAGGCCTGAGGTTGTTTTGCCACCGCCAGTATCGAGTTTGACAACGTCGTCCCGCTGATCACGCTTTTGGTACCAGCCGTCAAGAATATCCGCTTGGACATCTCGCAGAAATTCAAAACGCGCATCTTTATCCAGGAGCGCGAAAATTTCTCGAGGATTTGTCGTCTTTTCACTGCTGCCGCCGAAAATATCGGCCCAGTCCATAATTCCCTCTTCAACACGTGGTCTCAACCGTAAGGCGTTTCATGTTAGACATCTTACAGATAGAGGTGGGCTGCAAGGCTCTTCGGAGCGGTGAAGGCAAGAATTCCGGATCAATGTAGAACCACACGGAAAACGGAAAATCTGACGTCAACGCGAAGTTCATGTACTGGTAGCAAGTAATCCAGCCCCCCCCCCGAGAATGCTCAGAAATAACCTGCGGACACCATCGACACCGGGCCTTCGAAGCTCTGCATGGACCGCCAAAGAATGTTCACAATTGCGATCGGCTGTGAAGGCTTGCGCAATTGCAGCGAAGGACCGTTTCCTGCCCCTTGTGAGGGTGCGCTGTATCCAACGATGCGATCCTGGCTGGATGTCCGCTTGAAAGATCTGACGAGAGTGCGTTCGCGCCTGCGGCGAAGTTCCGGTTTCCGCCCTTCAAGCCAGGTAAGTTCGCCTTCCTGCGCCGGACGTGAGCGGTGTCTACGGGCCGGTTGAAGCCATCACTTTGTTCCCAGAGCCGCGACGCTCAGTGTCTTCTTGGGTAGCGTTGTGTCAACTGGCCCAGGAAGCCCTCGCGAGGCGTCACTCAGGTCTAATCTCGCGCTGGTGGCGGCCAAGGAGGGCGACCAGTCTTCGGCCAGAAATTACCTTCTGACGCTTGAGGTGGATAAGGCCTCGTTCGACCGGGTCAAGGTCAACGTCTTCTCCACAGACGCGCGCAATGCTGTCGGCGTAAACATCGGTTGCCGTGATGGGCACCTGACAATTTCTCCGACGCTGATATCGGTTCAGGATCGTAGCGACAGTTTGCGTCTGCATCATAGTCTTCGTCAGAGCTTCCACCGTTTCAAAGCAACCTTGTGTTCAGGGTCTCAACATCGCGAGCGCCGCTGCGCCGTGCTCAGGAGCGCATAGCGACGGCACGACGGCCCTCCGCGACTTCATATCACGAACCGCACATCCCCTTCATACGCGAAAGGCGCCGGAGCGTCAGCTCCAGCGCCTCTATCACCGCCTTTCAGAGAGCAGCCGAAGGGCACTAGGCGGTACGTTTCGCCCTTGACACCCCTTGCGCAGACTTATGCTTCCGTTTGCGCATTCATCTGCTTTCTCTGACTCAACTGTAGAACCCACGAAAAATAGTCCATTGGCGGCCTTTCCTCCTCCATAAGTCATTGAAATATAACAACCGAAATCACCAAAACTGACCTTGAGGCCGCCAGATGGCCATTTCACCCAGAGAAAATGGCCATCGAAAGTTCGTAAAAAAATGCCGCCCGAAGGCGGCATGATCTGGATTCCAGGGAAAGGTCAGGTTCTGCGGGTCAGCCCATCAGGAAATAAGAGTCCTGGGAAAGCCCGGACGGCGGGGATTCGAGCAGCGCCTTGATCTCCTCCGGATCGACGACCACGGCCGCGAAGCCGTGTGCGCCGCTCACCAGGTAGACCCGCTTCAGATGGCCGAGGAACATCAGCTCGAGGATGAACTTCACCCCGGCGCGGGATTTCTCGGCCGACTTGGAGAGATGGACAAAGCCCTCGGGCGCCTCGTCGATCGCCTGGAAGTTCGTCTCCAGAAACCGAAGGATCGGCTTCACGCCCCGGCCGTCGACCGCCTTGCCGATCTTGCTCGCCAGGGCACGGTGATCCTGCACGCGGTGCAGCTGCCCGATCTCGATGAGAAGCGCGACCAGCGGGCGGGAAGCTCCGAGCATGCTCGGCAGGCGCGTGACCGGGACAGCATGCTTTACGACATCGATCAGATCGCGCGCTGCGGTGTAGTCGACCACGAGCCGGTTGCTCCCCTGCTCCGCTTCCTCCGGGCTTAGCAGCCCCGCGACCTGCAGGACGTTGCGCAGCGTTCTGGCGTCGAGACCTTCAGCCTTTGCGATCGACGCCACGCTGCAGAGGTGGGGATCAGTCACCGGCTTACCCAAAAGCATGTGCCCCTTGCTGAGCGGGGTGGTCTCGAGGATCACATCCCGGAGCATGTCGCGAATAGGCCCCGGGTTCTTGGACAGTCGGCTACCGGAGAGCCAGGCATGCAACATGCCGAAGGCCGCGCGCGGCGCGGCTCTTTTCCCTTGGGATGCCGTGACGCGCGCCATGAGATACTCCCGGATCGCCGCGCCGCCTTCCGACACGATGGGCCAGCCCGCACGCCCGGCCGCATCCCACATGTCCTCGCTCATGTCAGAGGCTTTCAGCTTCGGCCCAAAGGCCTCAAGGGCGCCCAGCATCTCGGTCGCGCGCACCGCCTGGTCGATATCCTGACCATCCAGCCATGCGGGCCCGGGGCAGCCCTCCAGACGCGCCACCGCGTAGGCCTGCAGCGGCGAGACAACGCGGGCACGACCCGGCACCCGCCGCTCGGCATCGATCAAGGACGTCATGGCCTGCAGCTCATGCGCGATGTCATCCCACCTCCCCGACCGCAGATCCCGGAGCGCTGTTCCGTGGAGCGGACAGGTCCGCACCGGAGCCAACCGCCAGATGAGCCGGTGACGCAGCACGGCACCCGGCAAACGCGCCCCGGTGAGATCATTGTCCAAGCAGGCAGGACAGATCCGTGTCACAGGACCGGTCATGAACTCGGCCGCGAACTCGAGCCCCCGCAACTGGTAGCGCCGCCCACCAACTGCGCTGACCGTATTGCGCAACACCGCTGCGGGATCGTGCCCCGCCCTCTCGCACAGCCGCAGGACCGCCGGCTCGTCGCCCCGCGCGAGGTCCACGAGTGGAATGCCGAGGTCCGTCAGGAACGACAGAACGCGATCGCGGGTATGGAAGGCGGCCTGCCGCGCCGCCCAGGAGAGAGGCGTCTCATCATCGACAAACGGCAGCAAGGGGAAAAGCGTGCTCATGGGGCCGCCCTCACCGCTTTTTCCGACGAGGTTGTTCTTCCTCGTCGACCGCGTCGGGTTTCAGGAGCCAGTAGTGCTCTGCGAAGAAGACATTCTCGGCGGCCGTGCAGGCCTCGTTCATCGCATAGGCGGCAGCGAAATGGCCGATATCCAGGTCGTCGTCGCCGCGCCCGATGGCGATTTCCATGGCCTGCAGCAGCAGCTCGAGGGCCCGTCCGAACCGATAGCGTGCCCCGTGGAAGATGCGTGCGATGAGATCCGCTTCGATCGGCGCTCCGAGCCCCACCCGCTCGCAGTATTGGGTGATGACATCGCGGAAACTGTCGCCATCGACCTGCTCCACGAGATCGGGCAGCACCATCGCGGTGAACCTGCGCTGCACCTGCGGGTCCGTGCGAATGACCTTGGCGAGGTCTTCCGTGCCGGACAGGACCACGATGACGGCATCGTCCCCCTGCATCAGGGATTTCAGCGCCCGCAGGATCAGCTTGCGGTCCGCACAGAAGAGGTCCTGCGCCTCGTCGATCCAGAGCACAGAGATCCCGAGAAGCTGCAAGCGGTGACGCAGGTCCTGCCAGAGCGACCAGGCCTCCTTGCGCGGGTTCGCACCGGGGTAGCCACTCTCCGCCAGCAGGGCGAGGGTCATACTCTTGAACGTCGCGGGGCTCGGCACCGAACATCCAAGATAGCGGGGGCGCCCGTATTCGCCGTCCTGCAGCACCGTGAGCTTGGACAGCGTGCGCTCCAACAGATGGGACTTGCCGCTTCCCGGCCCCCCGATCAGCATGACCCCGCGAGTTTCCCCGGTCCGGGTGAAGCGCTTGGCGACAGGGGTCAGAGCCCCCTGTTCGTCCGTAGCAAGAAGGCGCGTCGTGTGCATTGCCGCCTCGGCATCACGCGCAGAACCGATGTGGAGGCTGCGGACCCGTTCCAGGGCGCTCTTTGCGGTATCAGCTTGTGCCATGATCAGTCCTCCTCGATGGTCATGTTGGATTTGGGCGAGGTGGGCGTAACGCCGCGCGCTTTGGCGGCCCGCTTCGCGGGTTTGGCGGGCGTCTCCGGCCTGCTGGGTTTCTCAGCCGCCACGGTCAGGTCGGAGGATGCGGGGATCTCCATGCCGAGACCGTCTTTCGCTTGGCGCAGATCCTTACGCTCAACGAACTCGATGCCGGCCAGAAGCTTCTTCTCCTCCTTCGCGCAGCGTTTCGCGGACCAGTCTTCGAGGTTGAGGCCGGCCGCGGCCATCGCGGCTTCGTTGCGCGCCTTGATCGCCGTGATGGCGTCGCGGACGGCGACATTGTCGAGGCGGTTCGACTTCGGGTTCGCGTCGCGGACATGACGCACAGCCGTCAGCCAGGTCTGGGCTGCGACACCCTGCAGCGACGCGTCGAGGGCCGGCACCTCGTACCAGGTCTTGCCTCCTTTGACCGAGATGGCGCCGATGTTCTGAGGGTGCCAGCGCACGGACACCGTCTCGGGCGCCTCGCGACGGAAGAGCTCTTGGGTTGCTTCAGACTGGTAGCGCACGCCCAGAATGGTGATACCGGTCTTGTCGAGGCGATACTCGCGCTCCTGGCCGAAGCACAGCCGCATCATCTCCGCGTCCGGCGGCGGCGTCACCCCATGCAGCTTCGACAAGCGACGCCACGCTTTCACAGGGGTTTCTCCGCCCAGCCCGTGATGGGGCGTGTTGTGGTAGATGTCGATCACCCAACGCAGCAGCGCGAAGGTGAAGTCGTCCAGGGTGAGTGCTGCGCGCTTCTCGGGATCCGCATCGCCCTTCTCCATGATGCTGGAGAACGTGTGCCCCGACAGACGCGGCGCGAAGTCGCTCCGGAAGCTTCCGAACGCACGCTCGATCGTTCCGCGGTTTTCCGGCACCCCATTCATCGCCATTTGCCACATCACGCCGAGATCCTCAGCCGCCATGCGGAAGCGCATCGACTTGAAGGCGGAGCCACCATCGAAGACGATCAGCTCGGGCGTGCCATGCATGTCCCAGGGCGTCAGGGCCCCGACAGCGTCCGCCCACGCCCCCTTGTTGGTCGTGATCATCTGCAGGAGCTGCACCGCGGCCTCGGAGTTCGCCGAACGGCTCAGGACCATGCCGACAATGCAGCGCGTGGCACAGCAGATCGCAGCCGTCAGCGTCCAGCGGTCCCGACGCCTGGCCTTCCCCTTATAGCGCGGGTCCTTATCGTCCCCCTTGATATAGAGGCCGAGTTGCCGCTTCTCATCATCGCTGAGCAAGCCATAGATGTTCGTGCTCTCGAGCAGGGTCGAGACGTCCACCGTCCATTCGTCGATCTCGACGCGTTCCAACGGGCGGGTCGCGTTGAGACCGTTCAGTACGGGACGGAACCTCTTGCGGGCTGCAGCCTCGCCATTGCGGGCAACTTCCACGCGAAACGGATCCAGTGCCCGGATCGCCCGGCGCACGGTCTCGCGGCTCGGTACGCTGAGGTGGTCGTTCTCTTCGGTGTAGTGTTCGTTGCGCTCATGGATGGCCAGCGCGACATTCTCGTAGATTTGCTGCATCGTCGGCTTGTCGCGCGACAGATACCCTTGCACTTCCTCGTGCATGATGGCGGCCACCTCGGGGTCGAGACGGGTCCCCCGCCATCCGCGCCGATCCATATTGTCCAGATGGCCGATCAGATTCAGATCATTCCGTTCTGCAAGCCAACGGCGCAGCGTGCGCGGGCTGGGCGCCTCTCCCATGTTCTCGGAGGGCAGAACGTTCATGCCACCGGCAGGGATATGCTTGGATGCCAATTGCGCCGCACGGCCCACCAGCATGTCCATGGAGGCATCAATGGACGCGTCGGTGAATTTCAGCAGCTTCTCGCGATGCATGTCAATTGCCGCTTGGCAGTAGGCATCCTTGCGAACGAACCGGCGCAGCGGCCGCCCGGAGAGTGCGGAAAGAGATACGCCATGCGCCAGCTGACGCTTACGCGCAGCGTCCGGATTGAAGTAGTTACGCTCGACGCGAATCCGGCCCAGGCTTCCCAGGCGGGAAAGATCCTGGTGCGAGAACTGCCGCGAAAAGCCCGTGTCGTCATCCTGGGTCATGACGACCCCGACCTCGGTTTCCATGTGGAGGCGGAAGGCCGTGCCGTCCACGGTCACACGATCGAAGCTACCGAAGGCATAACGGGAATTTTCGGTGGTGAAGGAGAGATCCATTTCGAAGTCCTTTTCGGATGTTTGGCGCTGCACAAGGCAGCAGGAGATAGCGCGGTCGCCGAATGGCACCGCTTGGAAGAGGGATGGGTCGAGTGAGTGCGGGTTGCGGTGCGGACGGCGTCGTCTGCCGTCCTGGGCTCAGTCGCCGGGGGTTACGGTCAGATCAGAGGCGACCTGCAGACCCTTCTGACACCGGAAAGCCGAGCCTACGTCGAGGATCATCCAGGCCGGAACAACAGGCGTACCCCACCAAGCAGCCTTGGCGTCGTCGTGCTCGACAGGACCGACAGGTGCGGAAGGGACCCGTTTGGAGCCCTTGCGGCGCGGCGCAACCAGATCGGTGCTCCGGGAATGCTCGACGGTCATGCGCAGCCCCCTTTCGCCTTGAACACCAAGCTGGAGTGCTCGATGCGCTCATAGCTTACCATCTGGAGGTGCCCGGACCGGATCAGCCGAACGAGCGCGCGAAAGCCCATCCCGTCAAGGCCCGTCTGCTCGACCAAGCTCTCGATCGTGACGACACCGAACATCCGGTCGACGATATCCCGGGCCACGGGATCGCCGAAGCAGTCCGGTCGCCGCACCGAATGGAAAAGCTTCGCGTTGAAGAACTCGACTGGGCAGACATCCCGCTCCGTGAACAGACGGAAGTCGTCCAGAACCCCCTGCGCAATGGCCTGCTCCTTGACGCGGGCCAGCTGCGCCAGATAGGCCTCCTTCACTTGCTCCAGGGGACGCACGGCATAGCCGATGACGGTCCCGTCGCGCTCGGTGGCGACAAGGTCGATGTAGTGTTTGTGGATTTCGCCGTCCTCATCGAACCAGTCGAAACGGACTTGCTCAACAAGCTTCTGCACTTCGGGGCGCGCTGCCAGCAACAGCGCCCCTTGCCCCTCAAGATGGCTCTCAACCCCGGTGCGAAAGCCGGAGCCGAAGCCTAGGACGATACCGCCGGTGAAGTGTTGGGTCGAACCGACCTGGGTGGCACGGTTGCCACGGCTGGGTTCGGGCAGGCGGACGCCGCCGCCGATGGAAAGGTCAGACATGATTTCTCCCGCCCCGAGAAATAGACATTCTCGGGCTATGACGATCTTGGAAATGCGCGGAGAGCCGTCCTTGTCCTGGCGACAGCATCATGCTAATCGGCAGGTGCAACACAGGGATCGGGCTTTCGCACGGTTCATTCGGGCGCCGAGCGCCTATATCTGGTTTTGGGTGTTTGAGCCTCTTTGGACAGTTTCTTCCGATGAGCGCCTGCAACCTGAGTGGAACTGAGAGATCAGAACCGCGTCAGGAGATCAGCCGCATATTCGGGAATTGCCCATAAGAGACACTGGCCCCGCCTGTCCAGCCCGCTGGGAGTGCGGGGTTTCGGGGGCCGAATTTTCGCAAATTCCGGCCTCAAGATCGGAAAGGCACACGCCTCCGATTTTCAGATCATCCAGCAAATTTTGCGAAAAGATGACCGGAAGTTCTTCAGCACCGGCCAAAACGCGGGCGCTGTGAGCTTCAGAAAATTTTTGAATGGTCATTTTCATCGGGATAACTCTGTGGATAGTTGAGAATGCACGCCAATTCGTCGACGCACATCATGAAATCACTCCGATTTCGCGAATCGAATTCGGCAAACCATTCGGCCCTCCGCGCCAGGAAGGCGCCGGGATTCGGTCAGGACGCGCCGCCGCGGGCGAGCTGCGACAGCCGCCGGAAGAGCTTGTCGGACAGGATCGTCCGCCGCTCCCACTCCGGTGTTTTCATTTCCCTGGCAGCATCCCCAAACCAGAGCTTCAGGCTGCCCTTGTCGGATCGGTGCGAGAACACGGCATGCGGCCCGTTTGAACTGACCTCAACGGAGACCGGGGCAGAGTTGAACCCTTCGTCGGCATCCTCGAACCCCTCCTCGAGCCAGTGACCGCAGAATGCGCCAAAGGTGCGATGCAGCTGCAGGCCAGCGACAGGCAACCGGTTCAGGGCATCAAGCAGCTTGCTCTCCCCTCCCGCATCGCAGTTGGCTTCCCATTGGATATGGCCGTCAAGAAACAGGTTCCCGCGCACAAGCCGAAGCTGCGAGAGTTCCCGCACGGCCTCAGGCGCATCTTTGGTCTCCAGCCCCATGACAAGTGCCAGGGTGAGATGAAAGATATCCTCCCCCGTCATGTCCGCCGCCGCCCGGCCACGGCCGCCAGGCGTTCGCAGTCCGGCCCGCGCCATGGCACGCGTCATCGCGTCGACCTTGTTGGGGTTCAGGTCGAACCGCTGGGCAAGCGCCCGCACCATTTCCCCTTTCGTCGCCATAAAAGATGTCCTCGTGAAGTGTCGTTGGGAGCGTTATGCCACCCGACAGATCACGCGTCAAGTTTACGGTAAAAGTTTTTCCGTAAAATATGCGGCCGCCGCGCGCGGCCTGAGCTTACGCCCCGCGCGCCTCGAGCGGCGCACCGCAGCACCGGCACACCGGGCGCTTCGCCTTCAGCTCGTCAAGGCGGTGCAGCGGCGCGCTTTCTAAAAAGCGCCGGACCCTCTCAGGGTCGACGCGGGCACTGCGCGCAGACTCCCGGTAGACCAGCCAGCAATGGACTGACCCTACGACGCTGATCACCATGCCAGCTATGCAGATCAACGGACCAATCATGGGCTTCCCTTTCTGGAGGTCATCCTGGGCACAATCAAATGGCACTCGCCCTCAAGAGGCTGCACCCTGACCGATGGCGTGTCAAATCCGCGGAGGCATGGTCGCGTCATAGCGCCAGCGCGCGCTGCAGATCTTCATGCTCGAAGGCGCTGGCCATGCGAATGATCTCCGCCGAACGCGCACCAACCGACCTCGCGGCCTCTCGTCAGGTGGCGGTGACTGTGGCCACCTCCTTGATGATTGCGCGCGCCTGCGCGAGCGTCAGGGCGAAGTATTCTGAAGCCTCTTCCAGCAGCTCGAGCGAGCAGGTGCCCTCGTCGAGATCCATATTGGTGGTCAGCACCCGCGCCTTGATGTCGGTCGGCACCGGATTGAGATCGCAGGCCGGCGACAGCAACCATCCCGCATTGCCGCGCCAGAGGAAGCCGTGGTTGCGCAGATGTTCGTCGACCTTGGAGATCAGCAAGCTGAAGACGACGCGGCGATACAGGGCCTGGGCATCGGTCTTGCCCTGTGCGCCATGCTCGGCCAGAGCGTCAACGATTTCGGGATAGCGTCCGCGCTCGCCATCCTTGGCGCCCATCATCGCCATCGCTGACAGGAACGGGATCCGCACGGCGCCCTCGCGATCAAACCGCCTCGCCCCGGATCGTGGTTGGAAGGAATGCTGGCGAGAACGCCGAAGATGCTCACCTCGATTGCTTTGGCCAACAAAATGGCCCGCAGCCTCTGGGCCATGTTGACGAATGACGAGGATTACAGGGGTCCTGCCATGGCCTGATCGGACCGCCGCCAGGGAGCGCCGGGAATGAGAGGAGTGCCTGAAAGTGTAGTGAAAGCGATCGACAGATTGGGATTGGACCAAGCCGTATCGACCCAAGAGCACCGAGCTCGCTCCGCTGATGAAATGCCAATCCGCGTATCAGCATATCGACCAGAGATCCAATGAAAACGCCTCACAGTACGCCTGACACATGACCGCAACGACCATTCATTCCAAGACCCTAAAGCAACCTTGACCTCAGCCGGGCATCCACAAATGGGTCGGAATATTCCTTCCCCACGCGGACAGAGCGGCTGGTGAAGAATATCTGTTCTTAAGCTTAAATTTTTAGCGCTTTTAGTAAAAAATAATAAAATCCATGATCGAGCATCCGGTGGGAGGCCGGACGACAAGCCACAACCGTCAACAGGTTTGACGCGCTCTGCCGCGGTGATTGGCTAGCACTTTCGATCCTTGGGAGGATACCATGAGATACACACGCCGTTCGACCTTAGTTCTTTTGACCGGGATGGCGATCACGCCGCTTGCCGCCGTCGCGCAGCAAGATTACCCGACCCGTCCGATCACCCTTGTCGTACCCTATGGTGCGGGTGGCACCACCGATATTTCGGCGCGCCAGATGGCGACAATGGCTGAAAAAATCCTCGGGCAGCCCATTGTCGTGGAAAACCATCCAGGCGCAAGCGGGACCAACGCAATGCGCGCTGTCGCGTCGGCCGAGCCCGATGGCTACACGCTGATCGCGACGACCTCGTCGCCGTCCTTCGTCACGCCGGCGCTGCGAGACGTGGGCTATGACACGCTTGCCGACTTCACCCCGATCATGAACTACTCCGGCCCGTTCCACGGCGTCGTGGTTCCGGCGGACAGCCCCTACGACACGCTCGACGCGCTGATCGAGGGCGCCAAGTCCGGCGCCGTGACCTATGGCACCGCGGGCGCCATGGGCGGCGCGCACCTGGCCTTCGCCTCGGTTGCCAAGGACACCGGCACGATGCTGCAGCACGTGCCCTTCGACGGCGCCTCGAAGGCGACCGCGGCGGTGCTGGGCGGCCACGTGGATGCAGCACTGGTTCCGGCCTATCGTGACCTTGTGCAGGACGGTCAGTTGCGCCTTCTAGGCGTGCTCGACGGCACAAACGACGCGGACTTCCCCGATGCCCCGACGCTGAAAGAGGCGGGGCTGGCCGCGGAATTCCCGTCGATCGTCGGCATCATGGCCCCCGCCGGCACCGACCCGGCGATCATCGCCAAGCTTGAAACCGCCTTCACCGAGGTGGCCTCGTCGGATGGGTTCAAGACCTTCATGACCGATCTCAGCCAACCGGTGCGGATCATGTCGGGCGACGATCTCGCGGCGAGGATCGAGGAGAACCTCGCCGCCTACCGCGAGATCGCCAAGGATCTCGGAAATTGAGCATCAACGGCCACGGGGGCGGGGTCGCCCGCCCCGGCTTCCGGATGCTGACCGCTGGGCTGTTGCTGTCAGCAGCGGTCTGGGGGCTTTACAGTCTTGAGAGCCAGATCCAGGTGTTCGGCTTCGGCGCCTCCGGACCGGACGCGCGCAGCTTTCCCCGCCTCGCCCTGTGGCTGCTGGCGGCGGTCGTGGCGCTCCGCCTTGTCCTGAGCCTGCGCTCCGAAGATGTCCCGCTTGGCAATCGGGTCCGGCTTGGCCGCGTTCTGGCCGTCACCGCAAGCAGCGCAGCGGCGCTATGGGTGATGCCGCAGGTCGGGTTCTTCTTCGGGGCCGCCGGTGCCGGTATCGTCGTGGCACTCACGCTGGGTGAACGCCGCCCCCTCTTGCTGGTCCTGCCGCTGATCGTGGCAGCCGTCGTGACCCTTGGCGG
The DNA here is from genome assembly GCF_020171625.1 of Salipiger bermudensis. Classification (GTDB taxonomy): domain Bacteria; phylum Pseudomonadota; class Alphaproteobacteria; order Rhodobacterales; family Rhodobacteraceae; genus Salipiger; species Salipiger bermudensis_B. The sequence continues at coordinate 17,884 of NZ_JAIUZY010000022.1, read as the reverse complement.
ACGGCATGGACTCAACATCCCCCTGCCCTGAGCCTGCCGATCCATTCCAGACCTCAAAGGAGCGCAAGCCGTGCTTGTCGATGCCTTTCTCGAACTTCTGAACCTCTGGGTACTGGTCGCCGCGCTTGTCGGGATCATCTCGGGGATCATCATCGGGGCGATCCCCGGGCTTGGCCCCACCATGGCCATCGCGCTGCTGATCCCGGTCACCTTCTCGATGCAGCCGATCCCGGCGATCATCCTGCTGCTTGGCGTCTACCAAGGCGCGATTTTCGGCGGGTCGATCTCGGCGGTTCTGCTGAACGTGCCGGGCACGCCATCCTCCGCGGCGACGGCCATCGACGGTTTCGCCATGGCACGCCGTGGCGAGGGTGGCAGAGCGCTGCGCTTTGCCCTCTATGCCAGCGTAGTCGGCAACATCTTCAGCTGCCTCGTCCTGATGGCTCTGGCCGAGCCGTTGGCGCGCTTCGCACTGGATTTCGGCCCAGCCGAGATGGCGATGCTGATGCTGTTCGCCCTGCTGGTTATCGTTTTGTTCGGTGGCGGATCGAAGCTCGACGCGCTGATCATGGTCCTCGTGGGGGCCTGCGCCGGTGTCGTCGGGCTTGACCCGATCAGCGGCACGCCGCGCTTTACCTTCGGATCCTTCGCCTTTGAAAACGGGTTCCAGCTGATTCCTGTGCTGATCGGCCTCTTCGCCATGTCCGAGGTGCTCTTGCAGGCGTTCGACCGTGAAGCGCTCGTGGGCGACGTCAAGGTGCCGCCACTGAAAAGCTCCGTCGTGAGGTTCGTTGAACTGTGGCGGATGCGCATGACGCTGTTCTTATCCTCGCTCATCGGCACTTTTGTCGGCATCCTGCCGGGGATCGGCTCCACGGTACCCGCGTTCATGAGCTACAGCCTCGCCCGCTCGCGCTCTGCCGATCCGGATACCTTCGGCAGGGGCGCACCTGAAGGTGTCGCCGCCCCCGAGGCCGCCAACAATGCCGTGACCGGCGGCGCGCTAGTGCCGACGCTGGCACTGGGGATCCCCGGCGATGCAGTGACGGCGGTGATCCTTGGCGCCTTCATGCTGCACGGGCTCGCGCCGGGGCCGTTCCTGTTCCGCGACCACGGGCTGGAGGTCTATGCCATCTTCGAAGCGCTTCTGCTGTCGTCCATTCCGACGGCGATCCTTGGCCTGCTGTTCTTCCGTGTGGCGATCCACGTCACTCGCATCCAGCCGCGCCATCTGCTGCCCGCGATCACGATCCTCGCCATATTTGGCGCGTTTTCGGTGAACAACAGCCTGTTTGATGTCTGGGTGATGCTGGGTGCCGGCGTGCTGGGCTGCCTGCTGCGGCGCTCGAACTTCCCCCTGCCGCCGCTCCTGATCGGCCTGATCCTCGGCGCGCCGTTCGAACAAAGCCTGCGGCAGGCCCTTCTGACTTCGGGCGGTGGTTATGGCATCTTTGTGGGCTCACCCATCACTATCGGGCTTGTAGCATTGACCGTGCTGTCGCTGGCGATCAGCCTTTTCTTCAACCTGCGAAAGCCCCGCATATGATCACCGATTGCCACATCCACTCCTTTGCCAAGACCGAGGCCCCGCAGACCGGCGCCTATGTGCCGCCCGCACGCGACATCCACGACTATATGGACGAGGCCGCGCCGCTGGGCGTGCGCCGTGCGGTTGTGGTGCAGGCCTCGGTCGATGGGACGGACAACAGCCGGCTGGTGGAAGTTCTGGGCAACGCCGGACCCGTCGCCCTGCGCGGCGTTGCAATGATCGACGCCGATGCCGACCTGCAAGCACTGCACGCTGCAGGCATCCGCGCGACCCGCATTCAGGACCGTGCAAGGCTCGGGGCCAGCGCGCTTGATCAGCTTCCAGAACTTGCAAAACGCGTGGCCGAGATCGGCTGGCATATCGAGCTGAACACCGAGCCGCGCAGCTTTGACCGGCTTGCCGATATGGTGGCCGATCTGCCCGAGGGGCTGCGGCTGGTTCTCGACCACATGGGTCATGCCGATCCTGCCGCACCGGCCCCCCTGTTCCGCTTGCTCGAGACAGGTCGCGTCTGGGCCAAGCTGTCGCCCACGCGGGTCAGCACCGATATCGGGCACTACGGCGACCTGAGCGCGCTGGTGGAACGCCTTGGTGCAGCCTTCCCCGACCAGATCATCTGGGGCAGCGACTGGCCGCATGTTATGACCCCCGAGCCGGTGCCCGAGATTCCGCCGATGCTGGAGCTGTGCCGCAGGGCATTGAGCCAGGATAACTTCACGCGGTGCATGTGGGGCAACCCTGAAAGGCTCTACGGTTTCTGATGCTTCTGACTCTGGATGACTTCGAACCTGCCGCGCGGCGGCGTCTGCCGCGCCCGCTCTTCGGCTACGTCTCAGGCGCGGCTGAGACAGGTGCGGCAAGGCAGGACAATCGCGGTGCGCTGGACGCTTGGCGGCTGGTGCCGAACGTGCTGCGCGGGGTCGAGGGGCGTTCGACCGGCTGCGCGCTTCTGGGCGAGAGCTACACGGCGCCCTTCGGCGTCGCACCGATGGGCCTCTCGGCGCTGATGGCCCGCGACGGGGATGTGGTCCTCGCCCGCGCTGCAGCGGCAGCGGGCGTTCCCTTCGTGCTCTCCGGGTCGTCTCTCACGCGCATGGAAGCTGTGGTAGAGGCCAACCCGCAAGCATGGTTTCAGGCCTATCTGCCCGGCGAGGAGGACCGCATCCGCACCTTGATCGCCCGCGTGCGGGCGGCAGGCTTCGGTACGCTGGTGCTGACCGCCGACACCGCAGTACTGGCAAACCGCGAGAACAACATGCGCGCGGGCTTTTCCACACCGCTCAAGGTCAGGCCACGGCTGATCTGGGATTTCGCCATCAAGCCCCGTTGGGTGCTGGGCACCTTTCTGCCCACTCTGATGCGAGGCATGCCGCATTTCGAGAATTCCGATGCCGTGCGCGGCGCACCGATCATCTCGGAACAGGCGGCTCGGGATTTTGGGCGCAAGGATCACCTGAATTGGGATCACCTGGCGCTGATGCGTGACCTCTGGCCCGGCAAGTTGGTGCTGAAAGGCGTGATCGCGCCCGCCGACGTCGCGCAGGCCCGCGCGCTTGGCTGTGACGCGGTGGTCCTGTCGAACCACGGCGGGCGTCAACTGGATCACGCCATCTCGCCGTTGCGCATCCTGCCCGAGGCGCGGGCGCAGGCGGGCGACATGGCGCTGCTGATCGACGGCGGAATTCGGCGCGGCACCGATGTCATCAAGGCGCTGGCGCTTGGTGCGGACATGGTGCTGGTAGGGCGGCCGTTTCTCTATGCAGCAACGCTGGGCGGTCAGCCGATGGTCGAGCGCGCCGCCGAAATCCTGAAGGCCGAGGTGCATCGCAATCTCGGCCTGTTGGGTCTCCGGGACCTGTCAGAGGTCGGCCCCGGAATCCTGCACCCGGTCTAAAGCGCGCCCGAGAAAATCGGTGCTCCAGAAATGCCGAGGCTTTCGGGAAACTCGGCCTTGAGGATGCTGCCGCTGTCGCTTTCGGTGATGAAGAGGGTCCTCCCCTCCGGCCCGCCAAAGGCGCAGTTGGTGGTCCCCAGACCGCGCGGGCTACGCACTACGGCGATGGGCCGTCCCAGCACATCATGCACCCAGACCAGGCCCATACCGGTCTGGCAGACCACGACGCCGCCATCAGAGGTCAGCGCCAGCCCGTCCGGCCCGGCACGACCGCCCGAAAACTGGATGAACAGCCCTGCCTTGTTGACCCGCCCGGAGGGCGACATGGGCAAACGCCAGACCGCATTGGCCCGCGTCACGGCAAGGAACAGCACATTTTCTGCCAGATCCAGCACCAGCCCGTTGGGGCTGGGCACCTTGTCGATCAGGCAGGTCAGCGCACCGGTTTCGGGTTGCCATTTCCAGACCCGGCCCGTCGGGTCCTGCAGCCCGGTCTGGCCCTGATCGGTGAAATAGAGCGCCCCGTCGCGTCCGAAATGCAGATCGTTGCAGCCCTTGAAGCTCTCGGTATCCGCATCGCCAAGCGCCTTGGACACGGCCCCCGTGGCGGGATCCAGCAACATGATGCCATTCTGGTAATCCGCCAGAAAGATCCGCCCATCACGGTGGATCTTCAGCCCGTTGGGCTGGCCGTCGTATTCCGCGATCTGGGAGATCTCGCCCGCCGGATCCACGCGGAACACCCGTCCGAACGGAATGTCGACGAACCACAGGTTCCCATCGGTATCGAACGACGGCCCTTCAAGGAAACTGTCCGCGGGGGCACCGCGCCGGTTCTTCTCCGCCCAATAGGATGGCTGGCCGGTGCGGCGCAGCGCGGCGGGCAGCTCGGTGAAGACCTCGGCGTCAATGATGACCGGCTCGGGAAAAGGATAGGTGTGGGTCATCCGAACGTGAACTCCGGCAGGAACAGGGCGATGTCGGGCACGCCGATCAAAAGCAGCATGAACGCGACGATGATGAGGACGAAGGGCAAGGTGCCCATGATCACATCCTCGACCTTCACCTCGTTCGACGAGGAGGCGACGACGAACAGGATCACGCCCAGCGGCGGGGTGAGCTGGCCCAGTTCCACCAGGATCACCACGAAGACGCCGAACCAGATCGGGTCAACGTCCATGGCCATCAGCGCCGGGAAGATCACCGGCACGATGATCGCGATCATGCCGAGCCCTTCCATGAAGCAGCCCAGGATCGCAAAGACCAACATAATGATCAGCAGGAAGGTCAGGCGCGAGACATTGGCCTCTTCCAGCATGCCGACAAGGTCCTCACCGATGCCCGACAGAGCGGTGGCATAGGCGAAGATCATCGAGGTGAAGACGATGAAGAGGATGTTGCCGCTCATCGAGGCAGTGCGCGACAGGGCATCCTTGAGCAGTTGCAGGCTGAGCTTGCGATAGAGCGCGGCAATCAGGATTGCGCCGACGGTGCCCACGGCCCCTGCCTCGGTCGGGGTGGCGAAACCGCCGTAGATGCTGCCGAGGACGATGACGATCAGCATCAGGAAAGGTACGATATCGAGAAGCGCGCGCCCCAAATCACCAGCACTTGCCTTTCTCTCGGTCTTCGGCGCCAGCTTGGGGTTGATCAGAACACGTGCCATGATGAAGCCCATGTAGCAAAGCGCCAGTACAATGCCCGGCACCAGACCGGCAGCGAACAGGCGCGCGATCGAGGTTTCGGTGAAGGTGGCGTAGATGATCATGGTGATCGACGGCGGGATGAGGATCCCCAGCGTGCCGCCCGCAGCGAGCGATCCGGCGACAAGACGCTTGTTGTAGCCGCGCGCGGACAATTCCGGCAGGGCAACGGTGGACATGGCGGCGGCGGTCGGCGCCGAGCCGCCCGAGATCGCCGCGAAGATGCCGCTGCCCGCAATGTTGGTATGCAACAATCCGCCCGGCAGCCGCCGCATGAAAGGCGCGACGCCATTGTAAAGCCGCGTCGACAGGCCCGAGCCCAGCAGGATCTCGGCCATCAGCACGAACAGCGGAATGGCGGCGAGGGTGAAACTGTTGGCCGCGCCCCAGCTGACAAGGCCGAGCGCCTTCCAGCCGCCAAAACCCTTGAGCAGCCAGATATAGGTCAGGCCCGCGCCCGCGACGGCGAATTGCACCCACATGCCGCCAAGGATCAGGCCGATCAGCAGGCCGAAGGCGAGGATCGCTTCCATGTCAGATTTCCTTAGATTTGCGGAAGGTCAGCAGCAGCTTCTCGACCAGGAAAAACGCCAGAACGGAGAAGCCCGCCGGCAGGATGATCTGCGGAATCCACAGCGGTGTGCGCAGGACGGTCGGGGCAAATTTGCCCCGCGAAAATGACGACAGCGTCAGATCCTTGGTCTTCCATATCAGGATCACGCAGACCACGAGCGAGATCAGCACGAAGGCGCGGATCAGCCAGCGGCGGGTGCGCTCGGGCCAGGTATCCAGCAGGAAATGCACCTGGAACATCGCATTGCGCCGCAGCGAGACGGCCGCGCCGAAGAAGGTCATGAAGACGACGCCGTAGCCCGTCAGCTCCTCGGCAAAGCCCAGCGAGTAGTTGAAGCCGCCGCGAAGCAGCGCCTCGAGGCAGACCAGCGAGACGAGCGCCACCAAGACCGCGCCCGTTGCAGCGCCCGTGATCCGTGCGGCAATGTCGAAAATGGGGCCGGCCGATGCCGGCCCCGTTCTGCTCTGCGTCTGCATCTTACTTACCGATGGCTTCGCGCACGGTGGCAAGGGCTTCGACATACTCCGGCCCGTTCTCCTCGGCCCAGCTCTCCCAGAACGGCGCCAGCTTCTCGCCCGCCATCTCTGCGTCGCCCTCTGCCGCATCGACCAGCGTCATGCCCGCTTCGGATTGCGAGGCCTTCTGCGCTTCCTCGTCTTCAAGGAATGCGGCGGTGGTCGCGGGGCCTTCTTCTGCGACGATCTCGCGCAGTTTGGTTTGGGTGCCCTCGGAGAGCGCGTCGAAGCTGTCCTGGTTGGCGATGATCATCGAGTTGCCGTAGTTGACCGCGAAGCGGTAGTTATAGGGCAGGAACTCGTGCCAGTTCTTCGCCCCGCCAGCAGAGGCGGTCAGCACGCCCTCGATCACGCCGCGTTCCAGCGAGGTCGGCACTTCGGAGCCGGACAGGGTGATCGGCGCGCCGCCGAACATCTCGACGAACTTGCCCTGCTCTGGCGAGGTCACGCGGATCTTGTGTCCTTCGAGGTCTGCCAGCGAGCTGATCTCGAAAGTAGTGAAGATCGTCTGTTCCGGGTAGCGGTAGCCGCCCAGCAGCACGACGCCCTGCTGTGCGAAGGCCTCGACCAGCGTCGGTTCCATCGCCGCATAGGCCTTGGCCCATTCCTCGTCGTTCTCGATCAGCATCGGCAGGTTCAGAACCCGCGCGATCGGCACCGAGCCCGAGAAGAAGAAATCCGCCGCCATGTCGATGATGCCATCACCCACGGCCTGCGTGATGTCTGCGGACGCGATCTGCAAGGTCTTGCCAAGGTGCAGGTCGATGGTCAGGTCGCTGTCTTCCGCGGCGCGGTCGACGATGCGCTGCATGCCCTTGACGGCAGATGTCGTCGAGACGGACGAATAGGTGTAAGCGGTCCAGTCGTCGGCATGTGCGACGGTGGCGGACGCGGCGATCAGCGCAGCGGCGCCGAGGGTTTTGATGTTCATGATTTTCCTCCAGTTTCAAAGTGTCGGGGCGGACGTTGCAGCCCGGTCCATCTTGTTTCAGTGCGTTGGAATGGCCTCGGGGTCGAAGCTTGCCAGCTGCGCGGCGACGCAATGGCTCATCGCTGTGAAGGCCCGCTCCACCTGGCCCGTCCCGATGACAAAGGGATTGCCATCGGACCCAGCCTCCATGGCGTCGAGTTTGGTGTAGGTCGCATCGAGGGTTTTGTGGTTCGACAGGAACACGTCGAAACCTTCCTCCCCCGCCATCGCTGCAAGGCGGCGCTGCGACTCGATCATCTGAACAAATTGCGCTGCGTTCGGCCCGAAGTTCAGCCCGTTGCCGCCCCAGATGATCGCCTTGTGCGCCGTGCCATCGTCCGTCAGCGGAACGATGGTCGACAGGGTTCCGGGCGTGTGGCCCGGCGTTTCCAGCAGGGTGATCGTCGTGTCCCCCAGCGTCACCGTATCGCCATCAGAAACACTGACGTCGCGCTTGGGCGGACGGCCCCAAAGCGGGTCGTCGAACTGAAGTTCATCCTTCTCCAGCTCCTGCCAGTCGGTGTCCGACATGATGATCTCGGCACCGTACTTCTCCTTGAGGTAGGCGGCACCGCCGTAGTGGTCGCCATGCGCGTGGGACACGACGATCTTCTTGATGTCAGCCGGATCCAGCCCGATCTCGCGCAGCCCACCCTCAATAAAGCGCTTGGCCTCATCTTCGTTGTTGAGCGCATCGATCAGGATGATGCCATCGGATGTGGGGATCGCCCACGTCGTGGTCCAGGACGTGCCAAGGAAGACCAGGTTGTCGAAAATCGCGGTGGACCGCAGATCGCCCTTGCCGACCAGTCGCTCCAGCATCTCGTGCCCCTTGTCATGGGGGATGGTGAAGGATTTGCCGATCTTTTTGCAATGGCCCAGCACATACGCAAGCTCCTGTCCCGCGGCGGCCTCTGCGGCTTCCACATGGCGTGCCGACATGTCAGGATCGCTCTCGGCGGATGCCGGCAGCGCGCCAAGCAGCAGCGCCGCCGCAAGTGCGGTGCCCGTCCCGTATCTCATACCGTTCTCCTCCCGAAACTCAGTCGTCTCTCTACTGCAGCGGTCTTACTTCCAGGGTGTTTCAGCCCAGATCCGGGCAGCGATGTCATCCTGGTTGGAGGCGGTCTCGGCGAAGTCATCGCCCACCATGAAGGCGATCGGGTTGCCCTGTTCGGCCATCATCGCTTGGAAGTCGGGGTTTTCGTTGACGGCGCTCAGCGCGGCGCGCAGCTGATCCGTCGTCGCTTCGTCCAGCCCCGCAGGTGCGACGATGCCGCGCAGGGACGACATCTGCACGTCATAGCCCAGCTCCTTGGCGGTCGGCACATCCGGGCGGAAGGGCGAGCGTTCGTTGGCCAGCACCGCCAGAACGCGCAGTTCGTCGGGGAAGTTCGAGGTCTGGCCCAGCGTCATGGTTCCGGCGGCCACATGCCCCCCCATGATCGCGGTGCGCGCGTTCGATGCGCCCTTGAACGGCACCAGAGTGAACTCCGCCCCGCTTGCGTCCTGCATCATGTTGGCGGCGAAATGATCATTTCCGCCAAGGCTCGACAGACCCAGCGTGATCGCGCCCGGGTCGGCCTCGGCCGCGTCCAGAAGCTCGGCCAGCGTCTGGAACCGGGACGTGGCTGCGACGGTGATCGTGTTTGGATCTTCGACGAAATTCGCGAGATAGGTGAAGCTGTCCACGTCGTAGTCCGCCGCGCGGTCTTTGGTTAGTGCAAGGGCCGCTGGCAGGTTGAAAGTGCCCAGAGTGTAGCCGTCAGGCGCCGCCTCGGAAACCTCGGTAAAGCCGATCTGGCCGCCCGCGCCAGGCATGTTCCTGACCACGACCGATGCGCCATCGCTTAGCTCCTGCTCAAGGAATTGCGCAACCGTACGCGCCATCACGTCGGTGCCGCCGCCGGCGGAATAGCCGACGACAATCTCGACGGGCTTTTCTGGGTATTCGGCGAATGCCGCGGTGGCCGTAAGGACCAGCGCAAGAGCGGTAAGGGGTGTTTTCATGACGGTATCCTCCCAGTGTCATGTGCGAAAATCTGGTCATCGATGCCGTAGGCGCGCGCCGCGCTGCGCCAGAACAGGTCATCGCGGTCTTCCCGGCTCAGCGGCGCGGCAAGGCGCTTGAAGGCGTTCCAGAGCGTCCGGTAGCTCAACTGTCCCTTGTCCACGGGGAAGTTGCTTTCGAACATGGCGCGGTTCGGCCCGAAGAGCTCGAGGCAGGTTTCCACCCACGGCCGCCAGTCCTCGGCCAGTGTCTCGGAATGCGGCGGCAGCGCCGCGTCGGCGTAGCGCCAGCCAAAGACGCCAAGGCCGAAGCCGCCGATCTTGATGCGCGTGTTGGGCAGCGCGGCAACAGTGGCCAGCGCATCGCGCCAGGCGCAGAAATTCTGTGCGTCGAAGCGGTCATGCGGGCCGACGCCAAGCGGGCCGCCGCAGTGGTCGACGATGACGGTCAGCTCCGGAACGGCCTCGGCCAAGGTGCGGACCTCTTCCAGTTGGGTCTGATAGGCCCAGACATCGAGCGATAGGCCCTGGGCGGCCAGCGCCCGGGCGCCGTCGATGAAGGCGCTTGTCTGCAACAAGCCCTCGGGGGGCGGGTTGGGATTGGAGCGCACCGCCGGATCGGGATGCCAGGCGGTGGTATTGCGGATGCCGATCACCCGACCCTGCCCCCCCTCGGTCAGCGCGTCCAGCACCGGGCGCACGTCGTCGCCCAGTTGCATGTTCGCCATGGCAATGATGCCCGACGGAAACCGATCCTGTCCGCGCGTCCAGTCGAGCACGGTTTCGACCTCGCCCACCGGGCGCAGGCTTTCGGGGCCGTGATCGCGATATCCGGTGCGGCATTGAACATATAGGCTCGCCCGCACGTCATGGCCCGAGCCAACATCCGCCATCAGCTCCTTGGCGCGGTAACGCCCCTCGGGCCGGTCCCAGAGGTGGTGATGGCAGTCGAAGATCGGCTGCTCTGGGGCAAGAGTCTCCTCCTGCCCCAGGGCCAACCAATCCTCGCGGACCTTATGATGCGGGCTCGCGATCATGCTTTCTTGCGGCTGTCGATGAAACGTTTTTTCAGCGTCGGGCCGACAACCACGGCGACGGTCAGCGCCACAAGGATCAGGCTGGTGGTGTTCTGGAAAAGCACCAGCGGATCACCGCGTCCAATCCGCAGCGCAAGGCGCAGGTTCTCTTCTGCGAAGCCACCAAGGATCAGGCCCAGAACCACGGGGGGAAGCGGAAACTTGAGCCGGTCCATCACCCAGCCAATCGCGCCGAAGCCGAGCATCAGGTAGACGTCAAACATGCGGCCATGGATCGAATAGACGCCGATCAGCATGAGCACGATGATCACCGACCCCAGAAGCGGGCGCGGCAGATTCAGCAGGCGGGCGAAGGAATTGGTCGCCAGCGAGCCACCCAGCAGGACCAGAAGGATCGCGCCGAACAGGAACTGCCACATGAAGCCGAAGACGATGTCCGGGTTGTCGCGGAACAGCATCGGCCCCGGTTGCAGGCCATGCACCAGCAGGCCTCCCAACATGACCGCAGCCACAGCGGTGCCCGGGATGCCGAGTGTCAGCGCGGGGATCAGCGCCGATGCAGTGTCGGCATTGTTGGCGACCTCGGCGGCGGCGACGCCCTCAGGTTCGCCCTCGCCCCAGGTTTCAGGATGCTTCGAGGTGCGGCGCGCCTCGTTGTAGGACATGAAGGCCGCCATGGAGCCACCGGCGCCGGGCAGAATGCCGATCCAGATGCCAAGAAAGGAACCACGCAGCCAGGTCTTCCAGTAGTTCATACGCGGCAGCGCCTTCCAGATCGGCTCGGTCCCCAGTTTGGAACTGTTGACGCCATCGGTCTTGAGCGGGGTTTCCAGCAAGTCGATCACCGGCGGCAGCGCGTATAGCCCGACCAGCAGGATCACGATGTTGATGCCGTCCAGCATTTCGAGCTGGCCAAAGGTAAAACGGTCGTTGCCATAGATCGGGTCAGAGCCGATTACCGAGACAAAGACCCCGAAACAGGCCGAGATCAGGCCTTTGATCGGGTTTCCGCCCAGCAGGAAGATGATCGAGGCCAAGCCGAAGACCGCAACCCAGAACACCTCGGACGGGCCGAACAGCAGTGTCACCTTGGAGAGCGGCGGCGCCAGCAGCATCAGCGCGAAGGCCGATGCAATGCCCCCAATCGACGAGGACACGACCGCGACCTGCAGGGCGAACCCGCCCTCGCCCTTCTGCGCCATCGGGTAGCCGTCGAATGTGGTGGCAACGGCGGCAGGCGTGCCGGGAATACGCAGCAGAACGGCGGGAATGGCGCCGCCATACATCGCGCCGTTATAGATGCCCGCCATCAGGCCGAGCGCGACAAGTGGCTCAAGGCCGAAGGTGAAGGGAACGAGGACGGAGATCGCCATGGTGGCCGACAGGCCCGGCATGGCGCCTACGACGATGCCCGCGATCACGCCGATCACGACAGCGGCAAAATTCGTCCAGGCGAAGACATCCGGCAGGGCATGGAGAAGATCGGAATACATGGTTCAGCGCCCCCAAAGTCGGCCGGTGGGGAAGTCCTGCGACATCCCGAAATCAAAGATCGCCCAGATCGTGCCGACGACGATCACGGTCGCGATCAGCAGGCCCACAGGGCTGCGATAGCCGAAGGTCCACGCGACCAGTGGGATCGTCACGACGGTGCTGATGTAGAAGCCGACGAAATCGCAGGCCAGGGCGTAGCTGACGATCATCAGGAAGGCCCCGATCACCCGCTTGGGCGAGGTGGTCATCGGCGCGGCGTCTTCGCCAGCGCTGGCCTTGCGCTGATCGGCAAGCAACAGGAACACCGACAGCACGATCAGACCGATCAGCATGGCGGCAGGTAAGAGCGCGGAAATCGCGCGCAGATCATAGGTCGGAACAAGGAACCCGGCAGCGACCACGATGATGCCGACCGCAGTCAGGGTTTCGGGCCTTGCCAGGCGGGAATTACGGCTCTCGGGCATGAGATTGCCTTCGGTATGAGGGGTGAGATGTCCAAGGGCGACGCCCTATACGACTGGGCGGTGTGAGGGAGGTCTCCCCCCTCACGCACATGGCCTCAGTTCCAGGGGGTGGTCTGCCACACGCTGTTGGCGAGGTCGTAGAGATCCGAGGTCAGCTGCTTGAACTCCTCGCCGGTCACCACTTCGATCGGGTTCGCGGTCGCGGCCATGGCATCGAGGAACTCCTGATCATCGGACAGCTGCGAGAAGGCGTCGATCAGTTTGGCCTGCACGTCCTCGGGCAGACCGGCAGGCGCGATAAAGCCGCGCATGGAGCCGTTCACGAGGTCCAGTCCCTGCTCCTTGAAGGTCGGCAGGTCGGGGGCGAATTGCGAACGCTCGTTAGTGGCGACGCCCAGCACGTTCAGCTGGTCCTGGAATTCGGCCACTTCCGAGATGTTCAGGATACCCATGGCGACATGGCCGCCCAGCAGCGCGGTCCGTGCGGGAGCCGAGCCCTTGAAGGGAACGATGGTATACTCGGTATCGGTGGCCTGCTGCAGTTTGATCAGCGCGAAATGGTCATCGCCGCCGAGGCTCGACATGCCGACGGTCACGGCCAGTGGGTTTGCCTTGGCCTCTTCGAGCAATTTATCCAGTGTGTCGAGACCGCTTTCCTTGGAGGTGACAATGACGTTGGGATCGTTCACCACGTTTGCGAGGTAGGTAAAGCTGTCGCGGTCGTAGCCGGCCTCGCGGTCGATGGTGCGCGCCATCATGCCCGGCAGGTTGAAGGTGCCGAGCGTGTAACCGTCAGGGTCCGCGTTGGCCGCCTCGGTCACGCCGATCTGACCGGAGGCACCGGGCATGTTCTTTACAACAAGGCTTGCGCCGTCCCCGAGGTATTTCTCGATGAAGGGCGCGGCGGTGCGCGCCATGACATCTGTCCCCCCCCCGGCCGAGTACCCGACGATTACCTCGATGGGCTTCTCGGGATATTCGGCCAGCGCGGCCCCTGCGGACAGGATCATCGCGCCTGCGATGGCGGATTTCTTAAAAATGTTGAGCATGTTACTCCTCCGTTTCATGCGCGTGTTTCAGTCGTCGAGCAGGGCGCAGCCGCGTTCCTTGAGCGCGCGGTCGACCCAGGTCCGGTCGTTGGTGCCGGCCTCGATGTCTGCCATTTGTTTGATTTCTTTCGCAGACTTGTCCTGAGTGGCTTCCAGGATCGTCTCGGCCCCGTCGATTGGCACGCAGAGCACACCATCGCTATCGCCGATGACGATGTCGCCGGGGTGGAACACCATGCCGTCGATGGCTATGGGCACGTTCACCTCTCCGGGGCCGTCCTTGTATGGGCCGCGATGGGTGACACCCGCCGCCCACGTGGGCAGGTTGGTTTCGCGGAAATTGTCCAAATCACGAATCGCACCGTCAATGACAAAGCCGACAACACCTTTCTTGATTGCGTAGGCCAGCATCAGCTCGCCCATCAGCGCGTTGTCCAGCGCGCCACCAGCATCGACAACGATCACGTCGCCGGGCACGGCCCGATCGATGGCCGCGTGGAGCATAAGGTTGTCGCCGGGGCGCGCCTTGACAGTCAGGGCGACGCCCGCCATGCCACCCGACGTGTGCATCGGGCGGAGGCGCGATCCGGCGGCTGTCATGCGCGACATGCTGTCAGACACGTTGGCGACGGGCAGCTTGGCGAATTCGGCAACGATCTCAGGAGCGGCAACGCGGTCGCGTTTGAGGATACGGAACCCGGTGGTCATGGTCATTTCTCCATACTGGTCGGCTCAGCCTGTGCGGCGGCCAGCAATTTTCGGTTGATGATGCGTTCGGGAGCGACGGGCTGCCCGTCGAGGATCTGAAAGATCCCGCGCACGGCATCGACGCCGACCCGTGCTCCCGCTTGGCGGGTGACGCCCCCGATATGCGGGGTCAGCACGATGCGTGGCTCGGCAAAGAACGGGTGGTCGGCCTCAGGCGGCTCAGCCGCGAAAGTGTCGAGGCCCGCGCCCGCCAGATGGCCGCTCTGGATCGCGGCCAGAAGTGCCGGCTCGTCGATCAGCCCGCCGCGGGCAGTGTTGACTACGAATGCGCCTTCCGGCATCCGGGCGATTGCTTCTGCATTCAGGATCTGCCGCGTCTGGGGGGTCAGCGGGCAATGCAGGCTCAGCACATTGGCCTCCGCTAGAAGCTCCTCGAAGCTGTCGCAGCGGGTGACGCCGAGTTCCTCGAAAGCGCTGTCTGGCGCGTACGGATCATAACCGATGAGGGTCAGCCCCAAACCCTTGGCCATGCGGCCCGTGGCCTGTGCGATCGCGCCCATGCCCATCAGACCCATGGTAGATCCGGCAATTTCGCGTCCCGCAAAGCCCGGCTTTTCCCAGCGCCCGTCCCGCAGACCAGCGTCAAGCGGTAGGATCCGCTTGGCGCAAGACAGAAGCAGCGCGATGGCATGTTCGGCCACGGACACGGCGTTGGCACCGGTCGCGACCAGCACTGGAATACCCCGATCGGCAGCGGCCTGGATGTCGATATTGTCGACCCCGACACCGTGCTTCGAAATTACCTTGAGCTGCGGCGCCGCGTCCATGACTGCGGCGTCAAGACGCCCCATGCGCGACACGATCCCTTCGGCGCCAGTCTCCTGAAGGTACTCGGAAATCACCGCACTGTCAGCATAGGGCGGGGTATGCACCGTCTTGTAACCATGGTCCGCCACCAGCTGGGCGGCGGACGGATCGAGGTCAGGCCCCGTAACGAGGATTGTCTTGCTCATCACACATGTCTCCACAGCGTCCCAAAGCCTCGGGGCGCGCCATTTCGTGTCTCTGTTTTTCGATTGGCCCACAGCGGTCTCCCGAACCGGCTATGGGTGTCCTCCTTGGTTGGAAACCGTATCGCCAAAAATGACTTCACAAAAGCGCGTATTTTTGGTTGTTAGATTTAGAAAAACTGGATCTCTCATGGACACACGGCAACTCAAGACCCTTCTGGCCATTCAATCGCATGGCACCTTCGCGCAGGCGGCAGACCTTGTCGGCCTGACACCTTCAGCCGTCAGCCAGCAGGTTCACGCGCTCGAGGAGGAACTGCGCGTGACCATCTTCGACCGCACCAAGAGACCGCCGCGGATCACACCTGACGGCCTCCAGGTCATTGAAATGGCGGAGGATATCCTACGCCGCGCCGAGGACGCGAAGGCCAGTCTGCGCGGCGACCAGATCGCCGGTACGCTTATGCTGGGATCGGTCCGCTCGAGTGCGCTGAACTTGCTGCCACGCGCCATGGTGCAGATGCGCGGGCGCTATCCGGACCTGAAGCCAAGCTTGCGAGTATCCCTTTCCTCAACGCTGATCGCGGACGTGGCCGGAGGACGGCTCGACGCCGCTATCGTTGCGGAACACCTCGGTATTCCCAGCACCCTGCGCTGGAGCCCCTTCCTTCGTGAACCGCTTTGGCTGATCGTGCCGCGTGGCATGGAAGCGAGCGACCCGATCAAACTGTTGAACACGCGTCCCTACATCCGTTTCCGAAGCGCAGTGCCATTGGCGAACCTGATCGATACAGAGTTGTCCCGTCTGGGTGTTGTAACCAATGACGTGGCCGAAATCGACACTATCGGATCGATCGTTACAGGCGTGCGGCAAGGTCTGGGCATTTCGGTTGTGCCACATGTTGCTCTGCAGGAACCCGCGGATCTAAACATCATGCGCCTGGCCTTCGGCTTTCCGCAGGTGACCCGCCAGATTGGCATTGTCGAGAGGACTGCGGCGCCGCGTGCTGAAATCATCGCCCTCCTGCACGCTGTCCTCGCTGACCTTTGCGGTGACTACGGAGTAGACAGGTCTATACGATCCTGACCACGTCTACGTTTCCAATCGCCGTACGATCTGCCCGGCCCCAGTTCCTTTGAAAGCGCCAGTTGTTGGAAGGCTAGGGTGCGAATTGACCTGCTCCCCTTGCTGTCCGCGTTTTTTAGTTCGCTCTGTTCAGGGTTTGGTCCTCCTAACCGTTGGTGATACTCCCACGGGGTGAGCCCGTCGAGGCTCGTCTGGGGGCGGTGATGGTTGTAGTCGTTGCGCCAGTCGGCGATCAACTCGCGGGCGTAGCGCAGGTTGGCGAACAGGTACTCGTTCAGGCACTCGTCGCGCAGGGGGCAGGTCACATCGTTTGCCAATCGCTCCGCTCACGTCAAGGTCGGCCCAGAGCCGCCATCGGCAGGTAACTGCAGATGCTGCGACAGCATCCCGCTTTGCGGACATTGGCTTCCGTCATCAGTGCTTCTATCATCCGCGGAAGATCCAAGAGGTGCTCACATGGAACGCGAACCCAACCTTGTCATCTCCTGCGCCTCCCAGCGCGTCGTCGAGGATGGCGTGCCGTTCAAGGTGGATATCTACAAACTCGAAGGTGGGGACGGTTGGTCTCTGGAAGTCGTTACCGAAGACGGGACATACATTGTTTGGGATGATCTCTTCGAAGACGACCAAGCGGCATTCGAGGAGGCAATTAGCACCATTCGCAGTGAAGGTGCGGTCGCCTTCGCCAACGGCGGTTCGAACGTCATTCCGTTCCGGCAGTAGCGATCGGCCCTTTGCGGTCATTGGCCAGGATCATTATTGCCGCAGCGCGCCTTCCCCTTACCGGACCTTCCTGACGGCGTGCAGCATAGTCCGGGCCCCGAAGGTCCGCAGAGCGGACAAAGCGGCCATTGCCACGATCAATGAAGGCGCATATCGGAGGGATATGCATAAATTTGTAGTCCCACATGATCCAACATGGGCGCTGTCTTTCGAGCGTGAAGTCCAAGCAGTCAATCGGGAGCTTGGAACAGGTGTAATGGACATTCACCACATTGGAAGTACGTCCATTCCCGGTATTCTCGCCAAACCTATCATCGATATGCTCGGCGTCGTCTCCACGTTCGAGAACGTCCCGCAGCTAATCCCGACCTTACTAAATCTGGGATACGAATCCATGGGCGCGTATGGCATCGATGAGCGACAGTATTTCCGAAAGGTCGACATTTCTGGGCGAAGGACCCATCACCTGCATGTGTTCGCAGCGGGTTCGGTCCACATCGAACGCCACATCGCTTTCCGAGAATACCTGCGCAAAAATCCTTGGATAGCCGCGCAATACTCCGATCTAAAGGCGCGGATTGCCGCTGCCAATAATATTTCTCGGCGCGAGTATGCGGACGCCAAATCCCCTTTCATCGTCGAGACGGAGCAGAAGGCAGTCGACTGGTATCGGCGAACACACATTAATCTGCCTAGCCAATGAGGGCTCGAAGCAGACCTGCGGCGGCGCGGCAGGCCCGTCGCCTTGGCGCGCCAGGCCCGCGGGCGCTGAGGGCCCTGAGCAGCCGTTCGCCAGAGTGGACATCGCCGCAGTGCGGCTTCCCCATACCTGACCTTCGTGGCACCTGCAGCATCGTTCAGGGCTTCAAGGTCAGCAGTGCGGACTTAGCTGCCTTTGGGACGCAGATGGTTTTTCAGACCGCTCGGATATAGTTCTGGTCCGCCGTCCAGGTCCAAGTCGCCGAGATCAAACCATCTTGGCCTGCTGCCGGTTTCGTGGACACGAAGATAAGATCGTGACCAAGGAACTGGAGAGTGGAAATGAAGAGACGGAAGTTCAGCCGCGAGTTTAAGATTGAGGCGGTAAAGCTGGTGAG
>NZ_JAIUZY010000021.1 GCF_020171625.1 Salipiger bermudensis | reverse complement strand
TCGAGCGTTTCTACAATCCGAGACGACGCCACTCAAAATTGGGCTATCTCAGCCCTATGGCGTTCGAGGACCGCGCTGTGCAAACCTAACTCTGTGTCCACGGAACCAGCAGCAGGCCAGGAAGGTCCGGTAAGGGGAAGGCGCGCTGCGGCAATAATGATCCTGGCCAATGACCGCAAAGGGCCGATCGCGTCGGGCATACCCACTTGCCTGGGTGACCAGCACGCTGCACCGCCGCATGTCCGGTCTGAGCCCAACTTACCGAATGCTGCAACTTGCGCGAAGGACTGCTTTGACGATAGGCGGATGTGCGGTGACTTCCCGTTAGCAAGGTGTTCCTTGATGAAACCGAAGTTGCCAGCGACCGCCTTCTCTCACCCATAGCGACGAACGGCGTCCTGCTTCGACTTCATCGCCGTATCTTACCTCACTCGTGTAAGTCGCAAGGGCTACATCCGCAGCGACCATAGCTACAGAATAGTCCGGCAGAGGTAAAACTGCTCTGATCTCAGCCTTTTGATCGGGATCAAATATCATTTCCGCCCGCTCATATCTGCGCCCCGACCTGCCGAACTCCAAAAAGTCCGAAGAAAAGGTTTGATCCATGAGGACCGGATCAAAGCGTGTTTCGGCTCGCCAAAGCGCTTCTTCCAGCGCCAACAGAGCGGCCCTGTCTTCTGAAGTTAAAGTCACCGGATCGCTCCATCTCGAAAATTGACAATGCGAGGGTTCCAGATGAATGCGGACATATCAAGTCGAAGGTCAAACGGCAGCTTCGTCCGCGCTGCCGACCTTCATCCTCGGAAAATGCTGCGCGATGGACGGATGGCCGGTTTGGTGAAGCTGCACCGCGGCGATCAGTCAGGGACTGAACGGCAGGTTTCGGCCGTGAATGGTAACCTCAGAGCGATAGGCCAATGGAGGCCACTGGTGCATTAGGTCTCCTGCGCGATCAGTAAAGGTTCGGCGTCCTTCAATTCCTTCGTGAGCCGGCCGAGCTCCGTCATCGCTTTTCCGTAGTCGCTGCTGATCCCGTGTTTGGAGACTTGCAACAGGGCTTTGAAACCATCTTCGCTGATCATGGCGATTTCTTGGAAGAGGCAAATCGGCAGCTGTCGGTTATCTTTGAAGCGTCGATCTGGGCTACCGTTCTTATTTACGTATTTCCAGGTTTGACCAACAACTTTTGCATCTGAGGGGGCGGCCTCCACGATCATTCGCTGGTCACGAATAGCTGTGCGAAGAGTTTCGTATCGAACCGCTCCAAAGCGCTTATTCTCCTCAATTAGAATGCAGTCAGGGAAGAAGTAGCACTTCTTTCCGTCGATGAGGATCATGGGCGGCGTCACGTTCGACGCGATGCCGGGCGGCAAAGCATAGGATACGGACGTTTCCGTCGTGTCGACCAAACTCGTAGCACCTGCGTTCTTCTTCCACGCATGGAGCGTCGTAATGTCACCGCTCGCTTTCACAAACCAGAGCTTGCTAGCTCCAGCGATCTGGTCAATAGTTCCAATGAGCGCCCTATATCTCTCTTCGGCAGCTTGTTCGAGGTTATAGGCGAATACGACGTTGCGACGCGGGATGTCTAGCATGTGCCCCACAGCATAGGCGATCCCCAAGAGCGCGACGCACGCCATTATCGCAGCCGAATTCTGCGAGATGAGGTTGAAGACGAGGCCCAAGGCCGCCGCGCCGCACAGTATGAGCGTATAGGAAGGCTTCTCGCGCGCCCGATTCAGGCTATTCAGCGCTTCTGAGTGCGTTTCAGAAACAAGCACATCCGCCTCAGCGGAGATGATCCGGTGCATTAGTACACCGTCTTCAGTCATGTAGGTTGGCAGCTTCTCCTCCGGAGCGATCTTGGCGAGCTCCGACGCGTAATCCCCCTGCTTCTCCGAACCGGGTTGTTTAGGCCTTCGGCCAAGGGTGCCAAGCGTCTTCCGATAGTAAATACCGTTCATCCCAGCATGGATGTAATGGCCCTTCGGGCCGGTCCCGACCCGGAACCCCTTTACGCCGGCAGAGAAGCCTAGACCTGATTTTGAGAGATTGATCCTAAACGGTCCGAGGGTAATCGAATCCCTGATGTAAAACGGCATGATCGACCTTTTAAAAAACGCCAGTGCAGACTGGCACAATTCTTGTCGGTCAGGCTAGATTTAAATGTTGCAGTTTAGGAGGCAGATCCTTGTAGGTGCATCGACGCTCGCTCGGTAGACTTCAATGGACCGAGCCCCAATGTCCGTTTCCTGGACCATGACCGGCCGTCGGCTGCGGCGCGAACGAAGGTCGGCTCAGGGCCGTCGGCTTCAGTTAGTAGGAGGCAGGAGGGAGCTGCGCGGTCTGTCCGCTCCAGTAGGTTCTCCGTCTATCTGGAGAAGCCGGTCAGAGCGCTAGTCGCGCAGAGACAAAATCAGCGCGTGATGCGATGTCGGTGCACGGCAGTTCCGTGATCTCATATCCGAGCGCGGTGTAGGTCTCCCGCATGACGGCGCAGGTTGCTTCGGCTTCGGTGCGGGTCTGCTTGCGTTCGGTGTCCTGTGTGAAGACCTCGTTCCAGTAGGGCGCAAGGAAAACGCGGGCGTTGTAGCGGGCTGCCTTGGCCGCTGCGGCGATGTGGGGCGGCACGGGGAGGCCGCAGAGGGTCAGGTAGCCCAGAACGTCAGGAATGCCGCGGTCGAAGATCACGGGGCCTGAGAGGGACTGTGCGGCGCTGTAGGCGCGCAGGTCATGTTCCAGCATCCTTTCGGCGTAGGCCATGCGATCCGCCCAGGGGAGGGCGTCTCCGCCGCGCGCCATCTCCTCGCGCATGATCGCGCGGCCGGATTCGGGGATTGTGTGGAGGCCGCGGCGGGCAAGCTCGGTTATCAGGCTGGTCTTGCCCGCACCGGGGCCGCCCGTCACGACGAAGAAATGGTCGCTCATGGGCCATCCTCGGGTTTGACAGGGGAAGGGCTGCGAGGCGATCAACGCGCCAAAAGGCGCGGATCAAGGCAGCATGGATTTTCGTAGGGAAAACAGCACCCGTCTGCGCAGCAGAGGCAAACCTTCTGACGAAAAAGGCAGAACTACCTGGTGCTTTTCAAAAGGTAGATGGTGGAGCCTAGGGGGATCGAACCCCTGACCTCTTGCATGCCATGCAAGCGCTCTCCCAGCTGAGCTAAGGCCCCATCTCGTGTGACGCCCTTGGCGTCGTGCGGCGTGATCTACGCAAAGCCGCGGGCGGGTTCAAGGGAAAAAATCACCGCCCGCGACGAAAAAATTCCGAGCCTCAGCTCTCGTCGTCTTCGCTGGCCACATCGGTGATGTCGTCGAGCGAGACGTTGTCGTCATCGTCGTCCTCGAGCACATCATCATCGTCGAGATCGACCTCGACATCATCGTCCAGCAGGTCATCGCTCTCGTCGTTCTCGGCATCGGCCTTGCGCTTCGCGCCATCGGCTGCGTCAGCGACGAGCATCGTGCGCTTGCCAGTGTCCAGCTCGAGCACCTCGCCCGTGTAGGGGCTGACGATCGGGTCCTTGTTCAGGTCGTAGAAACGCTTGCCGGTGGTCGGGCACACGCGCTTCGTACCCCATTCTTCCTTGGGCATGGGAGATCCCTTTCATCCTGTCCGGTCATGTCGACAATCCGCGCCCTCTGCCATATCAGGGAGGCGGTGTCAAAGGCTTTGGCCATGTTGCATCCGAGGCAGAGCATATGGGGCAGATCACACTTCCTGGCAACCCGCCGATCGCGGTGACCCTGCGCCGTTCCGCGCAGGCGCGGCGCCTGTCGCTGCGGCTCAGCCAGATCGACGGACGCGTCACCCTGACGCTGCCGCGCCGGGTCCCCGAGCGCGAGGCGGTGGGCTTCCTGCGCGAGAAGGAGGCGTGGCTCAGGGGCCATCTCGAGGCGCGCGGCGATGACGCGCGGATCGCGCTCGGCACGGTGCTGCCGATCGAGGGCGTGCTGCGCGAGATCCGCCCCGGGGCCGGGCGCAGCGTGGCTCTTGGCGCGGCCCATGTCGAGGTGCCGGGCCCCGATGAGCGGGTCGCCGCGCGGCTGCAGGGCTGGCTACGTACGTTGGCGCGCGAGCGGCTGGCCGAGGCCTCGGACCGCTACGCGGCAAGGCTCGGGCGGCCCTATACCCGGCTCACGCTGCGCGATACGCGGTCGCGCTGGGGGTCGTGCACCTCGGAGGGCGCGCTGATGTACAGCTGGCGGCTCATTCTCGCGCCGCGCGAGGTGCTCGAGTACGTCGCCGCGCACGAGGTTTCGCACCTGGCGGAAATGAACCACTCCAAGGCGTTCTGGGACACGGTGGAGGCGCTCTACGGCGATTGGCGCCCGCAGCGGCGCTGGCTGCACGACGAGGGCGGCAGCTTGCACCGCTATCGCTTCGGCGGCTGAGCGCAGCGCGCCGTGCAGGAGGGCGATTGACGGCGTCGCGGATTGTGATCACATTGCGCGGATTATGACTCCAGTTACCCGCCCCGTCGAAATCGTCACATCCGCCCATGACCGCGTCTATCGAGGTCTGCGCACCCGCATCATGCTGGGCCAGATCGCGCCGGGAGAGGCGCTGACCCTGCGCGGCATCGGCAAGGAGTTCGAGGTCTCGATGACCCCGGCGCGCGAGGCGGTGCGGCGGCTGGTGGCCGAAGGCGCGCTCAGCATGTCGTCCTCGGGTCGGGTGCAGACGCCGGAGCTGTCGAACGAGCGAATCGAGGAACTGGCGGCGCTTCGCTCGCTGATCGAGGTCGAGCTGGCCTCGCGGGCGCTGCCGCGCGCGCACATCGCGCTGATCGACCGGCTACAGACCATCAACGGCACCATCGCGGAAGTGGTGCGCGACCGCGACGCTGTGGGCTACATCCGCTCGAATCTCGAGTTCCACCGCACGCTCTACCTCAGGGCGCAGGCGCCGGCGATGCTCGCCATGGCGGAAACCGTCTGGCTGCAGCTCGGCCCCACGATGCGGGCTCTCTATGGCCGCCTGCGCCGCTCGGAGGCGCCGCAGTTTCACCGACTGATCATCGCCGCTCTCAAGGCGGGGGACGAACCGGGGCTGCGCCTCGCGGTGCGCTCTGACGTGACACAGGGTCTCAAGATGCTGGCGAGCTGAGCGCGCACGGCGCTGCGCGCAGCGCCGGGGCCGTCGAGGGTCGCTGCCACGGATACGTAGACGCCTTCGCCCGAACAGCGCGCCCGACAAGCGAAAATTGCTCGAGAACAAAAAGACAAAAGCTGTTCCGAGCCCTGTCCCGGGCCGGGTCAGGCTCTCTCGGCAGGCTCGCGGATCTCCGGGGTCGCCGCGATGACCAGCTCGTGCAGGCCCGCGCCGCCGGCCTCGACATGGTCGAGCAGCTGCGCGCGCATCCGAGGCTCCCAGAAATCGTTGATATGTGTCGCCACCCCGGTGGCGCCGTCCTCGCCCGGCTGGGTGGCGAAGAAGGTGGCGATCTGGTTGGCCATCATGACCATCTTTTCAGGCGACATGGGATGCTCCATCGACGATGCGCTCGGCTGCGGCGTAAAGATCGAAGCCGCCGCCCCGGGCAAAGGCGGCCAGCGTGAGGTGGGCCTCTTCGGCGGTGCTCAGAGCCAGCGCGGTGGGCGCGGACACGGCGATCAGGATCGGGCAGCGGGCCAGCACGGTCTTTTGCACCATGTCGACCGAAACGCGGCTGGTCAGGACGACCGCGCCCTCCGAGGCGTCCATGTCCTGCCGGGCCAGCGCGCCGATCAGCTTGTCGAGCGCGTTGTGCCGGCCGACATCCTCGCGCGCCATGACGATGCCACGGCCGGCCAGCAGGAAGCCCGCGGCGTGCACCGCGCGGGTCTGATCGTGCAGGGGTTGGTGGTGGCGCAGCTCGTCGGTGGCCCGCGCCACCTCGGCGCGTGTCAGGGTCGGGCCGCCCTCGGGCAGCCGGGGCAGGGGGCGCAGCGCTTGCTCGAGGCTGTCGATGCCGCACAGCCCGCAGCCCGTCGGCCCCATCATGCTGCGCTGACGCTCCTTCAGGTCGCGCCCCGGCGCCTCGTGCAGCCAGAACCGCGCCTCGATGCCGCGCGGATGGGTCACCGCCTCGAACTCGGCCACCTCGCCGGGGCGGGCGATGATGCCCTCGCTCAGCGCGAAGCCATAGGCGAAGTCGGCGATATCCGCGGGGGTCGCCATCATCACCGCCTGCGTGGTGCCATCGAACACCATCGCCACCGGCACTTCCTCGGGCAGGGAGCGCACGACCGAGCGCGTCCCTTCGCGATGCACCGCCATGCCGGACCTGCTGACGCTCGGCCGGCTCATTCCGCCGCCGGGAGGATGCGCCGCGAGCGCTCGGCCTGCGCGGCGTAATCCTCCTGCCAGTCGGTCGGGCCGTTGCTGGGCGAGACCTGCACCGCGGTCACCTTGTATTCCGGGCAGTTGGTGGCCCAGTCGGAATAGTCGGTGGTGACCACGTTGGCCTGCGTGTCGGGGTGGTGGAAGGTGGTGTAGACCACGCCGGGGCTCATCCGGTCGGTGACCGACGCCTTCAGCGTGGTCTCGCCCGAGCGGCTGGCGAGCTTGATCCAGTCGCCGTCCTTAAGGCCCCGGTTCTCGGCGTCGTGGGGATGGATCTCGAGCAGGTCCTGCTCGTGCCAGACGCTGTTCGAGGTGCGCCGAGTCTGCGCGCCCACGTTGTACTGCGACAGGATCCGCCCGGTGGTGAGCAGCAGCGGGAAGCGTGGCCCGGAGCGTTCGGCGGTCGCGACATACTCGGTGACGATGAACCGCCCCTTGCCGCGCATGAAGCCGTCCACGTGCATCAGCGGCGTGCCTTCGGGGTGCTCCTCGTTGCACGGCCACTGCACCGAGCCCTTCTGCTCGAGCAGGTCGTAGGTCACGTTGGCAAAGCTCGGCGTGGTGGCTGCGATCTCGGCCATGATCTGCTCGGGATGGGTATAGGCCCAGCCCGCGCCCATGGCGTTGGCGAGCATCTGGGTCACCTCCCAGTCCTCGTAGCCGTTCTTGGGCGCCATCACCTTGCGCACGCGGTTGATGCGGCGCTCGGCATTGGTGAAGGTGCCGTTCTTCTCGAGGAAAGACGAGCCGGGCAGGAAGACATGCGCGTAGTTCGCCGTCTCGTTGAGGAACAGGTCATGCACGATGACGCATTCCATCGCCGCAAGCCCCGCCGCCACGTGGCGGGTGTCGGGATCCGATTGCAGGATGTCCTCGCCCTGGCAGTAGAGCCCCTTGAAGGTGCCCTCGACCGCGGCATCGAGCATGTTGGGGATGCGCAGGCCCGGCTCGGGGTCGATCTCCACGCCCCAGGCGTCCTCGAAGACCTTTCGGACCTCGGGCAGCTTGACGTGTCGATAGCCCGGCAGCTCGTGCGGGAAGGAGCCCATGTCGCAGGAGCCCTGCACGTTGTTCTGTCCGCGCAGCGGGTTCACGCCGACGCCCTCGCGGCCGATATTGCCGGTCATCATGGCGAGGTTGGCGAGGGCCATCACGGTGGTCGAGCCCTGGCTGTGCTCGGTCACGCCCAGCCCGTAATAGATCGCCCCGTTGCCGCCCTTGGCAAACAGCCGCGCCGCCGCCCGCAGCTCCTGCGCGTTGACGCCGGTGAGCAGCGCCGTGCTTTCCGGGGCGTGGCGCTTGTCCGAGACGAACTCGGCATAGGCCTGGAACTCGTCCCAGTCGCAGCGCTCGCGGATGAAGGCCTCGTCATAGAGCCCTTCGGTGACGATCACGTGCCCCAGCGCGGTGACCACGGCGACGTTGGTGCCCGGGGTCAGCGGCAGGTGATGCGCGGCCTCGATATGGGCCGACTTGACCATGTCGATGCGGCGCGGGTCGATGACGATGAGCTTGGCGCCCTCGCGCAGCCGCTTCTTCAGCCGCGAGGCAAAGACCGGGTGGCCGTCGGTCGGGTTGGCGCCGATCACCAGCGCCACGTCGACCTTCTCGACGCTGTCGAAATCCTGCGTGCCGGCAGAGGTGCCGAAGGTCTGGCCCAGCCCGTAGCCGGTGGGCGAGTGGCAGACCCGCGCGCAGGTATCGGTGTTGTTGTTGAGGAAAACCGCCCGCGTGAGCTTCTGCACGAGGTAGGTCTCCTCGTTGGTGCAGCGGCTCGAGGTGATCACGCCAAGGCTGCGGCGGCCGTATTTCTCCCGGATGCCGGTCATGCGCTCGGACGCAAAGGCCAGCGCCTCTGACCAGCTCACCTCGCGCCACGGCTCGTCGATGCTGTCGCGGATCATCGGGTTGAGGATGCGGTCCGGATGCTCGGCATAGCCATAGGCGAAGCGGCCCTTGACGCAGGAATGCCCGCGGTTGGCCTTGCCGTGCTTCCACGGGGTCATGCGCACCAGCTGGTCGCCGTTGAGCTCGGCCTTGAACGAGCAGCCGACGCCGCAATAGGCGCAGGTGGTGACGACCTCGCGGTCGGGCGTGCCAAGCTCGGCGACGCTCTTCTCCTGCAGCGTGGCGGTGGGGCAGGCCTGCACGCAGGCGCCGCAGCTGACGCAATCGGAGCTGAGGAAATCGTCGCCCGCAGCCCCCGCCGACACCCGGCTCTCGAAGCCGCGGCCCTCGATGGTCAACGCGAAGGTGCCCTGCACCTCCTCGCAGGCCCGCACGCAGCGCGAGCAGACGATGCACTTGGAGGGATCGTAGGTGAAATACGGGTTGCTTTCGTCCTTCGGCAGGTAGCGCGGGTTGGCCTCGCCCACGGGCATCCGCAGCCGCGCCTCGGCCTGGCTGCGTGCGCCGGTGCCGGAGGGGTCGTAATGGTTCTCGCCGGGGGTGTAGCGCACGTCGCGCAGGCCGACCATGCCGGCCATGTCCTGCAGCTCGCAATCGCCGTTGGCGGCGCAGGTGAGGCAATCGAGCGGGTGGTCCGAGACGTAGAGCTCCATCACCCCCTTGCGGATCTTCTTCACCTTGGAGGACTGCGTGTGCACCTTCATCCCGGCATGGACCGGCGTGGTGCAGGAGGCCGGCGTGCCGCGCCGCCCCTCGATCTCCACCACGCAGAGCCGGCAGGAGCCGAAGGCCTCCACGGAGTCGGTCGCACAGAGCTTCGGGACCGTGATCCCGGCCTCCATCGCGGCGCGCATCACCGATGTCCCCGCGGGGACGGTCACGTCGATCCCGTCGATGGTGAGATGCACCGGCTTGCCCGCTTTCGCGGGCGTGCCCATGTCCCGGTCGTCCCAGGGAATGATGAAGTCCTTCATCTCAACGCCTCCCGCATCTTCTTTGGTTCAAAAATACCTCGGGGGGTTCGGGGGGCTGGCCCCCCGACCGGTCGTCTCGCCGCAGGCGAGGCGAAACCCCTCGCACCGCCATGTGCCCTCGCGCCACCGTGTCCCGTCATTCCGCCGCTTCCCGGACCGCCCCGAACTCCTCGGGGAACAGGCGCAGCGCCGACATCACGGGGTAGGGCGTGAAGCCCCCCAGCGCGCAGAGCGAGCCGTCCTGCATGGTCTCGCATAGATCGGTCAGCAGCGGGATCGCCCCGGCGTCGCCGGCGGCGATGCGGTCGAGCGTCTCGACGCCGCGCACCGCGCCGATGCGGCAGGGAGTGCACTTGCCGCAGCTCTCCACGGCGCAGAACTCCATGGCGAAGCGCGCCATGCCCAGCATGTCGGCGCTGTCGTCGAACACCACCAGACCGGCATGGCCGATCAGCGCGCCCTGACCGTCGAACTCCTCATAGCCGAAGGGCGTGTCGAACTGCTCCGGGCTCAGATAGGCGCCCAGAGGCCCGCCGACCTGCACCGCCTTGACGGCGCGGCCCGAGGCGGTGCCGCCGCCCAGATCCTCGACGATCTGGCCGAGGCTCATGCCGAAGGCGGTCTCGAACAGACCGCCATGGCGCACGTTGCCGGCGATCTGCAGCGGGATGGTGCCCTTCGACCGTCCGAGCCCGAAATCGGCGTAATGCGCGGCGCCCTTCTCGAAGATCACCGGCACGGTGGCCAGCGAGATCACGTTGTTGACCACGGTGGGCTTGCCGAAGGCACCCTCGAGCGCCGGCAGCGGCGGCTTGGCACGGACCACGCCGCGCTTGCCCTCGAGCGAGTTCAGCAGCGAGGTCTCCTCGCCGCAGACATAGGCCCCGGCGCCGACCCGGACCTCGATGTCGAAGGCGTGGCCCGAGCCCAGCACATCCGCGCCCAGAACGCCGGTGGCGCGGGCGATCTCGATGGCGCGGGTCAGAACCGCGATGGCGTCGGGATATTCCGAGCGCAGGTAGACGAAGCCCTTCTCGGCGTGACAGCCGAGACCGGCGATCGCCATGCCCTCGATCAGGCAGAACGGATCGCCCTCGATGATCATGCGGTCGGCAAAGGTGCCGCTGTCACCCTCGTCGGCGTTGCAGACGATGTACTTGCGGTCCGCATGGGCCATGCGCACCGTGTCCCACTTGATGCCGGTGGGAAAGCCCGCGCCGCCGCGACCGCGCAGCCCCGAGAGCTTGACCTCGTCGATGATCTCCTCGGCTTTCATCCCTATGGCGCGCCGCAGGCCCGCAAGGCCGCCATGCGCCTCGTACTGCTCCAGAGACAGGGGATCGGTGAGGCCGCAGCGGGCAAAGGTCAGCCGCGTCTGGCGCTTCATCCAGTCGAGCTCCTCGGTCAGGCCGAGGGCTTTTTCGGGACCGTCCTCGAACAGGGCCGGGACATCGGCCTGGGTCATCGGGCCATAGGCCATGCGGCCCTCGGGCGTCTCGACCTCGACCAGCGGCTCGAGCCAGATCATCCCGCGCGAGCCGTTGCGCGCGATCTCGACCTCGACGCCGCGCCGGTCGGCTTCAGTGCGGATCGCCGCGACCACCGCCTCGGCGCCAAGCGCCTTGGCGGCGCTGTCCATGGGAACCCAGATCTTCATGCCGCGCCCTCCAGCTCGGCGTCGATGCGGGCGGCATCGGCGCGCCCGATGAGCCGGTCGCCGATCATCGCCGCCGGGGCGCAGGCGCAGAGGCCGAGGCAGTAGACCGCCTCGACGGTCACCCGACCGTCGGGGGTGGTGCCGCCCCAGCCGATCCCGAGCTTGTCGAGCACCGCCTCGGAGAGCGCGTTGGCGCCCATCGACTGGCAGGCCTCGGCGCGGCAGAGCTTGACCACGTGGCGCCCGGCGGGCGCCTTGCGGAAATCGTGGTAGAACGACATCACGCCATGCACCTCGGCCGGCGTCAGGTTCAGTGTCTCGGCAATCAGCGGCAGCGCCGCTTCGGGCACATGGCCGTGGGCCTCCTGAATGGCGTGCAGAATCGGCAGCAGAGGCCCTTCGAGCGACATCTGCGCATCGATCAGGGCCTGCAAATCGTCCGATGTCGGGTGCGAGTGGCGCATTCGGGCTTCTCCTCCCTTGGATTTCTGCGGTTTTGCCAGATGCACGATTTATGAATCAATATCGTTGTTCCGTCGAATGATAGTCTAATCCTATCAAGGTGCGGGCCGTGTCAGGCCCTCGGCCTCGTCGAGAAGCGCTTGCAGGACGGGGGTATAGGGCTCCTGATGCGGCGCGATGAGGCCGACGGCGGGCGCCGCGCCCTCACTCCTGAGCGGCACCACCGCCAGCGGCTTTCCCTCGCAGAGAAACCGGGCGAGATCGTCGGGCAGGATGGTGACCCAGTCGCCGTGCAAAACGTTGGCCACCAGAACCACCGTGGAGTTCGATTCGATCAGCGCCGCGGGGCCGATGCCGGCTTCCATGAAGTGGCGGTTGATGATGCGGCGGTTCTGCATGTCGGGCGTCAGCAGGCAGAGCCGCGCCGCGCCGAGCGCCTCCCAGCCGATCGCGCCGCCCTGCGCGAAGAGATGATCGGGGCGACAGATCAGGGTGTAGCTCTCGTGATATAGCGGGCGGGTCGTGACCCGGCCCAGCGGTTCGTTGTCGAGATAGGTGATGCCGACGTCGATCTCGAGATCGTCGAGCAGCGACAAGATCTCGGTCGAGGCGCGCGACAGCACGGTGAAACTCACGTTGGGATGGCGCGCGGTGAAGCCGGTGACGAGCTTCGAGGCCCATGTCAGGGCAGTGGGGATCACCGCCAGCCGCAGGTGACCGGCCAGCCCCTCGCGCGAGGCGCGCATCTCGTCGCGCAGCCGCCGCGTGTCGCCGACGATCTGCCGGGCGCGGATCAGGGCGCGCTGGCCCTCGGGCGTCAGGCCACCGAAACGCGAGCCGCGGCTGACGAGCTTCACGCCGAGCTGCTCCTCGAGCTGGCGGATGCCGGTGGAGAGCGAGGGCTGGGTGATGCCGAGGCTTTCGGCGGCCCGACCGAAATGCTGCTCGCGCGCGAGGGCGATGAGCATCTCGAGCTTGGCAATCATGTTTTTCTATCGAAAAGACACATAACGATACCTTGCATCAGAACGCTGTCGTCGGCAATCACGGACGCTCGCGGGTCGTCAAGCGAAACAATCGCCCAAACCGGGCCCTGAATCGGGCGATTTTCGTGCGCAAATATTGAATATTCGGACAGAATACCTACTAAAAGTACACCAATAGACACGGGCGCAAACCGTCATCGGCCCGCAGAGGCCCCGGCGGAGAAGACGAAGGAACAGGGATGGTTTCAGGCAGCGGACTTTTGGCCGTCATGGTGATGTTGCCCTTTATCGGCGCCTTGGTGCCGGGGTTGATGATCCGTGCGGGGCGCGACGCGTGTGCCATGTTCACCGCGGTTCCGACACTTCTGGCGCTGATCTTCCTCGGGATTCTCGCGCCGGAGATCATGGCGGGCGGCACCGTCACCGCCAAGATCGAGTGGCTTCCGGCGCTTGGCCTGAACGCCAACTTCTTCCTCGACGGGCTGGGGCTGCTGTTTGCCGGGATGATCCTCGGCATGGGGCTGCTGATCACGCTCTACGCTCGGTTCTACCTGTCGGGCGAGGATCCGATGGGGCAGTTCTACACCTATCTGCTGCTGTTTCAGGGCGCGATGCTCGGCATTTCGGTGTCGGACAACATCCTGCTGTTGCTGGTGTTCTGGGAGCTGACCTCGCTGTCGTCCTTCCTGCTGATCGGCTACTGGAAGCACCTGCCCGAGGGCCGGCAGGGCGCCCGCATGGCGCTCACCGTGACGGGGGCCGGGGGGCTTGCGATGATCGCGGGGATGCTGATCCTCGGCAATATCGTCGGCAGCTACGATCTTTCGGTGATCCTGCAGCACGGCGACGAGATCCGCGCCTCGGAGTACTACCTGCCGGCGCTGATCCTCATCCTGCTCGGCGCCTTTACCAAGTCGGCGCAGTTCCCGTTCCATTTCTGGCTGCCGCACGCGATGGCGGCGCCGACACCGGTCTCGGCCTACCTGCACTCGGCCACCATGGTGAAGGCCGGCGTGTTCCTGATGGCGCGCATGTGGCCGGTGCTCGCGGGCACCGACGAATGGTTCTACATCGTCTCGACCGTGGGCCTGATCACCATGGTGATCGGCGCGCTGATCGCGCTCTTCAAGGACGACCTCAAGGCGCTGCTCGCCTTCTCGACGGTCAGCCACCTCGGCCTGCTGACCATGCTGCTGGGCCTCGGCACCAAGCTCGCGGCGGTGGTGGCGGTGTTCCACATCATCAACCACCTGACCTTCAAGGCGGCGCTTTTCATGAGCGCGGGTATCGTCGACCACGAGACCCACACCCGCGACATCAAGCGCCTCGGCGGGCTGGCCAGCCTGATGCCGGCCACGGCGCTGATCGCCGTGGTCGCGGCGCTGTCGATGGCGGGCATCCCGCCGCTCAACGGCTTCATGTCGAAGGAGATGATGCTCGAGGAAGTGGCGCACACCGACTGGTGGGGCGGCAAGTGGCCGATCATCATCCTTGCCACCGTCGGCGCGCTGTTCTCGGTGGCCTATTCCTTCCGCTTCATCGGCCACACCTTTTTCGGCCCGGTACGCGACGACTACCCGCATCACCCGCACGATCCGCCCACCGGGATGCTGCTGGCGCCGGGCTTCCTCGCGGTGCTCGTGGTTGCCATCGGTCTCGCGCCCTCGCTGATCGCAGGCCCGATCGTGGCGGCGGCGAGCACGGCGGTGATCGGCGGCGGAGAGCTGCCGTATTACTCGCTCAAGCTCTGGCACGGGGTGAACCCGGCGCTGTTCATGTCGATCGCCGCGGTGCTTGGCGGGGCCGTGCTGCTCTGGCTGCACCGTCCGCTCGACAAGGCCTGGATCCGCACGCCGCGGCCCGAGGCCAAGGCGATGTTCGACCGGGTCGTGGCGGGCACCGTGCTGGGCACGCGCTGGCTGATCGAGGGCACGCATAACGGCGCCATCTCGCGCTATCTGTCGATTTTCGTGGTGGCCACCGTACTGCTGGGCTTCGCGGCCTTCCAGGGCGGCGGATTGCCCGAACAGACCCGCGAGATGCTTCCCGTTCCGCCGCTGGTGGGTGTGGGCTTCGTGCTGACCATGCTGGCGACGCTGGCCACGGTGTTTGCCCACCGCAACCGCTTCCGCACCCTGATCCTCGTAAGCGTGGTCGGCCTGATGGTCTCGGCGGGCTTCGTCTATCTCTCGGCGCCGGATCTCGCGATGACGCAGATCTCGGTCGATACGGTGACGGTGATGCTGATGCTGCTGGCACTGCATTTCCTGCCCAAGTACACGCCGCTCGAGAGCCCGCTGTCGATGCGCATTCGCGATGGCGTCATCGCGGTGATCGCCGGCGCGGCGGTCGCGGCGCTGGCCTACAGCTTCCTGCTCACCGACATGAGCCCAATCTCGGACTACCACCTCGCCAACTCCTACAAGGGTGGCGGCGGCACCAACGTGGTGAACGTGATCCTCGTCGACTTCCGGGGCTACGACACCTACGGCGAGATCGTGGTGCTCGGCATCGCGGGGCTGACGCTCTATGCGTTGATGGAGGCGTTGCTCAACGGGCCGGCCTCGCGCCGCCTGCGCAACTGGACCTTCCCGCCGGACCGCTCGCGCGACCGCCATCCGCTGATGATGGTGGTGGCGACCCGGGTGATGATGCCGATCGCGGCGCTGGTGGGCGTCTACATCTTCCTGCGCGGCCACAACATGCCCGGCGGCGGCTTCGTCGCGGGACTGGTGATCTCGATTGCGCTCTTGATGCAGTACATGGCCTCGGGCTTTGCCTGGACGCAGGAGCGCAAGCGGTTCGAGTACCACGCGATGATCGGCTGGGGCGTCATCATCGCCGGGCTGACCGGCGCGGGCGCCTGGCTGGCCGGCGCGCCGTTCCTGACCAGTGCGTTTGGCTATTTCACCATTCCGCCGTTCGAGGAGTTCGAGCTGGCCACCGCCATGCTGTTCGATCTGGGCGTGTTCCTGACGGTGCTCGGGGCGGTGATGCTGATGCTCTACAGCTTGTCGCGGATGGCGCGCTATGCCGGCGAGACGGTGAACCTCGAGCCGATGGACTACGACCCGTCGCGGCGCGTCGATGCCGCGATCGAGGCCGACAAGAAGGACGACGCATAACATGGAACTTGTCGTGGCAACCACGATTGGCGGCCTGACCGCCGCGGGGGTCTACCTGCTCCTTCGGCTGCGGGCCTTCCCCGTCATCCTCGGGCTCACGCTGCTGACCTATGCGGTCAACGTCTTCCTCTTCGCCACCGGCCGTCTCGCCGTGGGCGTGCCGCCCGTGCTCGATGACGCGGCGACGGCCTATTCCGACCCGCTGCCGCAGGCGCTGGTGCTGACGGCGATCGTGATCTCCTTCGGCATGACCGCGGTGCTGGTGCTGATCGCGCTGGGCTCGGCGCTCGAGTCGGGCGACGACCGGGTCGACGTCACCGAGGACGCGAACGGGGAGGGCGACGCGTGAATCACTGGATCATCGCCCCCGTGGTGCTGCCGGCGCTTCTCGCGCCGATCATCGCCTTTGTCATGCGCCACGACATCACCCTGCAGCGCGCCGCCTCGCTGGCCGGGGCGGTGATGCTCACCGCCATCGCCGCCGGGCTGTTCATGCTCTCGGCCGATGGCAGCGTGCATGTCTACCGCCTCGGCTCATGGCCCGCGCCCTTCGGCATCGTGCTGGTGCTCGACCGGCTGTCGGCGCTGCTCATCCTGCTGACCTCGGTGCTCGGGCTAATCGTGCTGATGCACTCCGCCGCGAGCGGCTGGGACACAAGGGGGCGGCATTTCCACGCCCTGATGCAGTTCCAGCTGATGGGCATCTGCGGCGCCTTCCTGACCGGCGACGCCTTCAACCTCTTCGTCCTGTTCGAGATCCTGCTCATCGCGTCCTACGGGCTGGCGATCCACAGCGGCGGCAAGGCACGGCTGAAATCGGGCCTGCAATACGTCATCATGAACCTTGCCGGGTCGAGCCTGTTCCTGATCGCGCTCGGCACGCTTTACGCCACCACCGGCACGCTCAACATCGCCGACCTATCGGTGAAGGTGCGCGAGATCCCGGTCGAGGAAGCCGCGCTGGTGCGGGTTGCGGCGATGCTGCTGATGATCGTCTTCGCGGTGAAGGCGGCGATGTTCCCGGTGCAGTTCTGGCTGCCGGGCACCTATGCCAACGCCCCCGCCCCGGTGGCGGCGCTGTTCGCCATCATGACCAAGGTGGGTGCTTACGCCATCCTGCGGATGCACACCGTGGTCTTCGGGCCCGATGCCGACGCCATCGGCAGCCTGTCACAGGACTGGCTGATGCCGGCGGCGCTGATCACCGTGGCGATCGGCGGGCTCGGCGTGCTGGGGTCGCGACGTCTCATGCCGCTGATCGCCTTCGCCGTTCTGGGCTCGACCGGCACGCTGATGCTGGCGGTTTCGGCCTTCACGCCCTACGCGGCGACGGCGGCGCTCTACTACCTGCTGCACTCGACCATGGCGACGGCGGCGCTGTTCCTCGTCGCCGATCTGCTGCTGGCCCGGCGCGAGAGCGGCGACCTTCTCAGGGCGGCGCCGGCCACGGTGCAGAACGGATTCCTCGCGGCGCTGTTCTTTGCCGCCGCCATCGGCATCGCCGGGATGCCGCCGCTGAGCGGCTTTCTCGGCAAGCTTCTGGTGCTCGATGCGGTGCGGGTGGCCGATTACACCTGGCTGATCTGGGCGGTGGTGCTGGTGGGCTCGCTGCTGACCATCGTGGGCTTTGCCCGCGCCGGAAGCCTGCTGTTCTGGAAATCGACCTCGGCCGCGTTCGCCGGCCCGGAGCCTGCACCGGAGGAAGAACGTCCGCCCGCCAACACCATCGGGCCGATGCTGGCCGCGCCGAGCGTTCTTGCGCTTGCCTCGCTTGCGGCGCTGACGATCTTTGCCGGGCCGGTGTCGCGCCACATGGAGGCGACCGCCGAGCAGCTCTTCGATCCCAGCGCCTACGTCACCGCGGTGCTGGCCGACCAGGAGGGCACCAAGGACCCCTCGTCGAAGTCACATGGCGACGAGGAGGCCGCGGCAAAGGGCTATGACGAGAGCGGCGCCGAGGCCGGCACGCCGTCAGAGGAGGGTCACTGACCATGTTGCGACGCATCTTTCCGCACCCGATCCTGTCTTTGACGCTGGTGCTCGTCTGGCTCATGCTGGTCAACAAGATCACGTCCGGCAACGTGTTCCTCGGCGTGGTGTTCGGCATCGTTATCCCGGTAATGACTGCACCTTACTGGCCCAACCGCCCCTCCCTGCGCGCACCGCTGATGGCGGTGGAGTATGCGCTGGTGGTGCTCTGGGACATCATCGTGGCCAATTTCGAGGTCGCGATGATCGTGCTCTTCAAGCGCCACGACAAGATCCGCTCGCAATGGGTCGTGGTGCCGCTCGAGCTGCGCTCGCCCGAGGCGATCACCGTGCTTGCGGGCACCATCACCATGACGCCGGGCACCGTGTCGGCGACGCTGGCCGCCGATGGCGGCAGCCTGCTGGTGCACGCGCTCGACACCGATGACCCGGACGCCGTCCGGGACGAGATCAAGTCCCGCTACGAGCGCCGCCTGATGGAGATCTTCCGATGATCGTCACCTACGCCCTGATCTTTGCCTTTGCCTGTTTCGGCTTTGGCCTTCTGTCCACCATGTGGCGCATGTTGGTGGGGCCGACCCAGGCCGACCGCATCCTCGCGCTCGACACCATGGTGATCAACTTCATCGCGCTGATCGTGCTCTACGGCATCTCGCAGGGCACCGCGCTCTATTTCGAGGCCTCGATGCTGATCGCCATGGTCGGCTTCGTCTCAACCGTTGCCCTGTGCCGCTTCGTGCTGCGCGGCGACATCATCGAGTGAGGAGGACCCGATGGACCAAGACCTGTCTCTGCTGGCCGAGCTTCTGGTGGCCTTCTTCCTCGTCGTCGGAGGCTTCTTCGCGCTGGTGGGCTCGATTGGCCTGATCCGGCTGAAGGACACCCTGCAGCGGCTGCACGCGCCGACGAAGGCCTCCACCGTGGGCGTCGGCGGCGCGCTGATCGGCTCGATGCTCTACTTTCTGTTCTTCGAGGACCAGCTCTCGTTCCATGAACTGCTGATCACGCTGTTCCTCTTCCTGACCGCGCCGATCACGGCGAACTTCATCGCCAAGACCTACATGCAGGACAAGATCCGCCGGAAGGACCTGCCGGAATCGGGCCGCGATTACGGCTGGGCGCTTTACGATCATCCGCCGGAAATGACCGAAGAGGAAAAGTGAGGCCGATCCGGCCTCGCCTGCTCAGGCGCCGCTTTCCTCGAGCAGCTCGCGCGGGATGACGAAGCCGGTGGCGGTGCCCGTGGCTGCCTCGAGCTCGGACCAGTCGTCGATCTCGAACTCGGCCACCAGCGTCGCTCCGGTGGGGTAGTCGGCGAAGCGGGGATGGCGCGGCGGCTCGGCCATCAGTTCCGCGGCGAACGCGGCGATGCCGGGGTTGTGGCCGACCATGAGCACCGTCCCGCCGGTGGCCTCCGAGAGGAATTTCTGCAGCGCCACGGGGCCGGCGTGATAGAGCCGGTCCTCGTGCCGGGTCTCGACGTCCAGCTCCAGCAGATCGAGAGTTTCGCGGGTGCGCGTGGCGCTCGAGCAGAGCGCCTGATCCGGCATCAGCGCCTGCGCGCGCAGCCAGTCCCCGAGGACCTTGGCACTGGCGCGGCCGCGGCTGTTGAGCGGGCGCTGATGATCGGCGCCGCCAGTCGACCAGTCCGACTTGGCATGTCGCATGAGGATCAGTCGTTTCATCCGCGTCCTCCGTTGTTGTGACGCCGGTGGCTAATCGGGCCGGGCCACATCAGGCAGTGTCCCATGAAGAGGGCGATGTGAAAAGGCGCCTGTTGGTCGACCGTCCGGGGGCTCCGCGACGGCGGGCCGGCTCGAGCGTCTCGGCGCCGCGTGGAGCAGGCGGATACTGACGCGCTGGCACCGGCCGGCACCGCGCGGGTCACTCGCGCGGAGGCACCGGCGCGCGCTCGGCGGAGCGGATCAGAGAACCCGCGCCATGCTCAGTGAAGAGCTCGAGAAGGCAGGCATTGGGCACCCGGCCGTCGAGGATCACCACGGCGCGCACGCCGTCCTCGATCGCCTTCAGCGCGGTCTCGGTCTTGGGGATCATGCCGCCGGCAATGGTGCCATCGGCGGTCATGGCGCGCACGTCCTCGGGGGTCATCGCGGTGACGACCTCTCCGGCGGCGTTCTTGACGCCCGAGACATCGGTGAGCAGCAGCAGGCGGTCGGCCTTGAGCGCCCCGGCGATGGCGCCCGCGGCGGTGTCGCCGTTGACGTTGTAGGTCTCTGTGACCTTGGT
Organism: Salipiger bermudensis; assembly: GCF_020171625.1. Classification (GTDB taxonomy): domain Bacteria; phylum Pseudomonadota; class Alphaproteobacteria; order Rhodobacterales; family Rhodobacteraceae; genus Salipiger; species Salipiger bermudensis_B. Next base: position 13,186 of record NZ_JAIUZY010000021.1, on the reverse strand, counting down.
GCCGGTGGCCACGGGCGCCACGACCGGGATGATCCCGGCGGCGAAGAGGTCGCGCAGGACCTGCACGTTCATCTCGATCGGCCGGCCGACGAAGCCCAGCTCGGGATCGTCGGGCTCGCAGACGATGAGGTCGTCGTCCTTGCCAGAGAGCCCGACGGCGCGGCCGCCCTCGTCCATGATGGCCTGCACGATGCGCTTGTTCACAAGTCCGGTGAGGACCATCTCGACGACCTCGACCGTGGCCTTGTCGGTGACCCGCTTGCCGCGCACGAAGCGGCTCTCGATGTCGAGCCGCTTGAGCATGTCGTTGATCATCGGACCGCCGCCATGCACCACCACCGGGTTCACGCCCACCTGCCGCATCAGAACGATGTCGCGGGCGAACTCGGCCATGGCCTCGTCATCGCCCATGGCGTTGCCGCCGAATTTCACTACCACCACGGCGCCGGTATAGCGCTGCATGTAGGGGAGGGCTTCGTTGAGCGTGCGGGCTGTGGCGATCCAGTCTCGGTTCATCTTTTGCTGCTTCATGTCTAGAAGGCATCCTTCCGATGCGGTCGATCTGCCTTCCTGTGTCCGGGATGACCGCGCGGGACGCAAGATTTTTCGTACGAAAAATCTCTGTGCGCGGCGGGCGGGCAAAAACTCTTCTGCGAAGAGTTTTCTCAGTCGAGCCCTGCGATGATGGCGCGCAGAAGGGCGATGCCGTCGCCTTTCTCGGAACTGGTCAGCACCAACTCGGGAAACGCCGCCGGGTGCTTGGCAAGCTTCTCGCGCACTTGGGCCAGAACCTTCTCTCGGTCCTTCTCCTTGACCTTGTCGGCCTTGGTCAGCACCGCCTGAAAGGTCACTGCCGAGCGGTCGAGCAGGGTCATGATCTCTTCGTCGACGGGTTTGACGCCGTGGCGCGCGTCGATCAGCACGAAGGCCCGTCGCAGCGAGACCCGCCCCGAGAGATACTGTTTCAGCAGCCGCTGCCACTTCTCGACCACCGCCACCGGGGCGTTGGCAAAGCCGTAGCCTGGCAGGTCGACGAGGTAGCGCTCCTCGCCCAGCGTGAAGAAGTTGATCTCCTGCGTGCGGCCCGGTGTGTTTGACGCCCGCGCAATTCCCTTGCGGCCGGTGAGCGCGTTGATCAGGCTCGACTTGCCGACATTGGAGCGGCCGGCGAAGCAGACCTCGACCCGGTCGTCGGGCGGCAGGCCGTCCATGCCGACCACGCCCTTGAGGAACTCGACCTCGCCGGCGAACAGCTTGCGCGCGGCCTCGCGGGCGTCGTCTTCGGGCTCTTCGGCGAGCGGGAAGGGGAGCGATGTCATATCAGGGTAACCTCGTTGCCTGTGGCGATCATGCCGCCCTTCGTGACCCGCGCATAGACCCCGAAATCGCGGTGCCCCCAGCCGCCGTGCAGCGCGCGCACCGGTTCGGCGTCGCGCTGGCCGGTTTCGGGGCTGGCCTCGGTGGCACGGCAGCGGGTGATACGCTCGGTCACCTCGAGCTCGACATCGCCGATCTGCAAGCGCTGGCCGACCCAGTCGAACTCGGCCCAGGGGGCGAGCCCGTCGAGGATCAGGTTGCCGCGGAAGCGCCCGATCTGCAGCGGCTGGCCGATGCGCTCTTCGAGGGCGCGCAGGCTGGCGAGGCTGACGATCGCGAGCTCTGCCCGGCCATTGTCCGCCATGCCCTGCGGCGGGGCCGGCACCAGCAGGCGCGGCGCTGGCGCGGTGTCGGGCCAGAGAGGGCGCACCCAGTCGATCAGCTCCGGGCCGTCGCGCCCCGGCGCGATGGCGATGTCGGGCCGGTCGGGGTGCGAGAGCGCGATGCGGCCGTCGGTCTCGGTGCGGGCCCGGATCGGGGCGAGCGCCGGGCCGGTGGCGACCACCAGGAAGTTCTTGCGCGGCAACCAGCCGAGCTCTTCCGGGGCGCTCTCGTGCCGAAGCGCCCATGCCCGGTCTCCGGGCATGGGCGCGTTTGCGTCGAGGATCACCGTCTCAAGGGGTTCGTTGCCGATCCCCTTGATCGGGTAGCGCGCGATCTGGGCGAGCCTTGCGGTCATTTGCCCTTGGCGTCGCCGCCGGCCTTGGGCTTGCGCTTGAAGCTCGAGACGATGTTGCCGAACACGTCGGGCTTGTAGCCCTGGCTGCGCATGATCAGGTACTGCTGCGTGAAGGTGATCGTGTTGTTGGTGATCCAGTAGACCACCAGACCGCTGGCGAACCCGCCGAGCATGAACATGAAGACCCACGGCATCCAGGCAAAGATCATCTTCTGGGTCGGGTCGGCGGGCGCCGGGTTCAGTTTCTGCTGCAGCCACATCGAGATGCCGAGCAGCAGCGGCAGGATGCCGATGAACACGAGCGCCAGCGTGGTGCCGGGGGCCGGGGCCGCCCAGGGCAGCAGGCCGAACAGGTTGAACAGCGAGGTCGGGTCCGGCGTGGACAGATCTTGGAACGGGCCGAACCAAGGCGCCTGGCGCAGCTCGAAGGCCACGAAGATCACCTTGTAGAGCGAGAAGAAGATCGGGATCTGCAGCAGGATCGGCAGGCAGCCCGAGGCCGGGTTGACCTTTTCCTTCTTGTAGAGCGCCATCATCTCCTGCTGGAGCTTCTGGCGGTCGTCTCCGGCCTTCTCCTTGAGCTTCTCCATTTCGGGCTGAAGCTCTTTCATCTTCGCCATGGAGACGTAGGATTTGTAGGCCAGCGGGAACAGGATCGCCTTGATGATCACGGTCAGGCCGATGATCGACCAGCCCATGTTGCCGATCAGCAGGTGGATCTGGTGCAGCAGCCAGAAGATCGGCTTGGTCAGGAAGAAGAACCAGCCCCAGTCGATCGAGTCGATGAAGCGCACGACACCGTCATCCTCGTAGTCGCGGATGGTCTCGTATTCCTTGGCACCGGCAAAGAGCTGGGTGGTGACCTCCTGGGTCTCGCCGGGGGCGAGCGTCAGGGTCGGCAGCACCGCCTCCGTCTGGTAGATGTCGCGACGCTCGTCATATTTGGCGGCCTGCTTGAACGGCGCCCCCTGCTGCGGGATCAGCGTGGTCATCCAGTAGTGGTCGGTGAAGCCGATCCAGCCGTTCTCGGTCACCTGCGTGACCTCGGCGCGGGCGCCCTCGTTCCGGTTCACGTCCATGTCGGGCATGTCGGAATAGCCGATCTCGGACAGCTTGCCGTCGGCGATGGACACGACGCCCTCGTGCAGGACGAAGAAGTTCTTCAGGTCCGCAGGTTCGCCGTGACGGGCGATGATGCCGTAGGGCGCGGCCGAGACGGTGCCGTCGCCGGCATTCTCGACCGATTGGGTGACCGAGAACATGAAGTTCTCGTCGATCGCGATGGTGCGGCGGAACACGAGGCCGGCCGGGCTGTCCCAGCGCAGGGTCACGGGGCTGTCAACGCTCAGGGTGTCGCCGCTCTCGAGCTCCCACGCGGTGTTGGCACCCGGCACGTCGTCGAGCCCGAGGCCCGAGCCCGGGGCCCAGCCATAGAGCGCGTAATAGGGGTTGTCGCCGCCCACGGGCGCGAAGATCTGCACATTGGGCGAGTCCTCGTCGAGCGTGGTGGTGTAGTCCTTCAGGATCAGCTCGTCGATGCGGCCGCCGGCAAGCGAGATCGAGCCGCCGAGGCGGGCGGTGTCGATCGCCACGCGCGGGGCGTCGACGGTTTCGGCCTCGGCAGGCGCCGCGGGGCTGTCACCGCTGCCGGTTGTCGCCGAAGGGGCGGTGGAGGGCGTCGCGGCGGTGTCGCTCTCGACGGTCTCGACGGCGTTCGGGCCGGCCTGGTCCTGCAGCTGCTCTTCCGGCGGGGGGAAGAGCAGGAACCAGACGAGGATCACCACGAAGCTCAGACCGGTTGCAATGAGCAGGTTCTTGTTCTGATCGTCCATGCGAAGGCGCCGCCCTGTCCTTGGAAAAGTCACGCCGGGTTCAACAGGCAGGACCCCCAAAGGTCAAGCCGATTCCGGGTGTGGGGCGGGTTTTGTGACCGGATACGCAGCGGTGCCAAGGCTAGCGGGTGCCGGCGCTGCGTCCGATGTTCTGCGCCTTCGCGACCCGCTCGGCATAACCGCGGGCCCAGTCGGCGAGCTGGTCGGCGGGCATCGGGCGGGCGATGCCGAAGCCCTGCACGTGATCGCAGCCGAGCTGGGCCAGCAGCGTGTGCTCGGCCACGCTTTCGACGCCTTCGGCCACGGTCTCGAGGCCAAGCCGGTCGGCGAGGCCGAGCACGGCGGCCAGCATCCGGCGCTGGTCCTCGTCACGGTCGACCCGGGTGACGAAGCTGCGGTCGATCTTGAGCCGGTGCACGGCGAACCGGCGCAGCGCCGTGATCGAGGCGTGTCCGGTGCCGAAATCGTCGAGGTCGATCTGGCAGCCGAGCTGCGACAGTGCCGTGATGTTGCGCGCGACCACGCCTTCCGGCGCGTCGGCGATCACCGTCTCCAGCACCTCGACCCCGAGGCGCGAGGCCGGCAGGCCGAAGCGGTCGAGATCCCATTTGAGCCGGGTGACCAGCCGGGGATTGCGCAGCTCGGTATCGGAGAAGTTGACGCTGACGCGGGGGATGGCGATCCCCGCCTCGTCCCACTGGCGCAGCGCGGAGAGGCTGGCATCGAGCATCACCTCGCTCAGCCGGTCGAGATGGCCGGCATCTTCGAGCGCGGTCAGGAAGTCGTCCGGCGAGACGATGCCGCGGTCCGGGTGCAGCCAGCGGGCCAGCACCTCGACGCCGCTGATCGCCCCGGTCGAGGTGCAGAGCTGGGGCTGGAACCACGGCCGGATCTGCCCCTTGGCGAGCGCGCGCTCGGCCTCTTCGAGCAGGGTCTTTCGGGCGTGGCGCTGCACCCGCATGCTTTCGGACCAGGCGCGTACCGCCGAGGGGCCATGGGCCAAAGCCTCGGTCAGGGCGGTGGCGGCGGCGTCGAGCAGCTGGGCACCGCCGCCGTCGCCGCGCAGGCGCGAGGAGGCGCAAAAGCCGATGGCGACCGAGAGGAAATGCGTCCCGCCCTCGGTCTCGGCCGGTTCCTCGAGGGCGCGCTGCATCCGGTAGGACATCAGCAGCAGCGCGTCGAGATCAAGGCGCAGCGAGGGCGAGAGCAGCACCACGAAGCGCGAGTCCCCGATCCGCGCCACCCGGTCCCCCCGGCGCAACTGGGCGCGGAGCCGTTGCAGCACGCTGTCCTGCAGCTCTTGCGCGACGGTGTCGCCGGCACGGCGGCGGATGGCATCGAGCCCCTCGGCCTCCACAAGGAGGCAGGCGGTTCCGAGCTTGGCGGCGGTGGCGCGGGCGAGGATCTGGTCGGCGAGGGCCGTGGCGGTGGGAAGGTCGATGAGGTCGGGCAGGGGGCGGTCGGGGTCGAGCGTATCGTGATCGGCCTGCCCGGCCAGCACATAGGCGAGGGGCATCCCAATCGCGAGGACGACCAGCAGCACCTCGCCGCCGATCCAGAAGCCAACCAGCGCGCCCGCCGGCAGGAAAGCCAGCATGTGGGTGCCGTGAAGCCACCGCGCAATCTGCGCGGGATGTCGCATCAGTGCGGCGCGGAGCATCTGTCCCATGCCAGCCTCCCTCTTGCCGTGGTTGGCGGAAGCAGGACTAGCGCACCGATGTGACCGGGGGCTTAACGCAGATCGGGAATATCGGACTCGTCGGCGCTTTTGCCCGCCGCATCCCGCATCAGCCCGGCGAAATCGAAGAGCTTGGGGTCGAGCATGTGCGAGGGCCGGATATTCATCAGCGAGCGGAACATCACCTGCCGGCGGCCGGGGCTGTTCTTTTCCCACTGGTCGAGGATCTGCTTCACCTGCTGGCGCTGCAGCCCGTCCTGGCTGCCGCAGAGGTCGCAGGGAATGATCGGGTAGTTCATCGCCCGGGCGAACTTTTCGCAATCGACCTCGGCCACGTGCGCCAGCGGGCGACAGACGAAGAGGTCGCCCTCTTCGTTGACCAGCTTCGGCGGCATGGTGGCGAGCCGCCCGCCGTGGAACAGGTTCATGAAGAACGTCTCGAGAATGTCGTCGCGGTGATGGCCCAGCACCACCGCCGAGCACCCCTCCTCGCGGGCGATTCGGTACAGGTTGCCCCGGCGTAGCCGCGAGCACAGCGCGCAGAAGGTGCGGCCCTGCGGCACCTTGTCGACGACGATCGAATAGGTGTCCTGATACTCGATGCGGTGCGGCACCTGCATGTCCTCGAGGAACTTGGGCAGCACCGTCGCCGGGAAACCCGGCTGGCCCTGATCGAGGTTGCAGGCCAGAAGCTCGACGGGCAGCAGGCCGCGCCATTTCAGCTCGTGCAGCACCGCGAGCAGGGTGTAGCTGTCCTTGCCGCCGGACAGGCAGACCAGCCATTTCGGCACGCTGCCGTCTTCGCGGCGTTCGACCATGCCGTATTGCTCCACCGCCTCGCGCGCGTTCTGCACGATGCGCTTGCGCAGCTTCTTGAACTCGGTGCTCTTGGGAGCGCCGTAGAACAGCGGGTGAATATCGTCGGCTTCATCGAACATGGGCTGGCAGATACGCGGGGAATGCGCTTCAGGCAAGAGCTCTGCGGGAACGCCGCAGGCGGGGCCGGCGTTGTGGGGGAGATCAGCCAAGGAGGATCCCCATGAAAACCGCATCCCTGCTTCTCGCAGCGGTCACCGCCACCGGCTTCGCCGCGGGCGCCCACGCCCAAGAAGCCATGGGCGGCCAGTCGCCCGCCGCCGTGGCCATGCTCAAGGACGCCGAAGGCGCCACCGTCGGCATGGCCGAGCTCTACGAAACCGCCGAGGGCGTCCTGATCCATGTCGAGGCCGACGGGGTCCCGGAAGGCTGGCATGGCTTCCACCTGCACGAGACCGGCGACTGCTCGGCCTCGGATTTCTCCTCGGCTGGCGATCACTATGCCCCGGACGACAAGGGCCATGGCCTGCTCACCGGCGAGGCGCCGCATCCGGGCGACCTGCCGAACGTCTACGCGACGGCGGACGGCGCTGTCCGGGCAGAGATGACGAGCACCGCGCTGACCCTTAACGGCGACACCGCGCCGATCCTCGACGAGGACGGCTCGGCCTTCATCATCCATGAGGGTCCCGACAGCTACGGCAAAGACGCCGGTGCGGGCTCGCGCATCGCCTGCGGCGTGGTCGAGGCTGCGTCCTGAGGCGCTAGTCGCGCTTTCGCGGTTCGGGGACGTTGTCGATCCCCGAGCCGCCCCACGGGTGGCAGCGCAGGATGCGACGTGCGGCGAGCCAGCTGCCCTTGAGGGCGCCATGCATCTCGAGCGCCTCCATGGCGTAGGCCGAACAGGTCGGCTGAAAACGGCAGGCATGCCCCACCCAAGGCGAGAAGATCAGGCGGTAGGCCCGGACGGGCAGGGCCACGACATGGGCCAGCGGGCTCATCTGGACGGGCCGTGGATCTTGCGCAGGGCGTATTCCAGATCCTTGATCAGCAACTCGAAGGGGCGTTCGGCGGTGGCGTCGCGGCGGCCAATCAGCACGTAATCCCAACCCGGAACGCCCTGCGTCGGCAGCGTGAGCCGGGCCACCTCGCGCATCCGGCGCTTGGCGCGGTTGCGGGCAACGGCGTTGCCGACCTTCTTGGAACAGGTGAACCCAACGCGCACCGTGTCGGAGCCGTCGCCGCGCTCGCGCGCCTGCACCAGCATCGCGTTGGCCGGCTGACGCCGGGCGCGGGCGGCCGCGAGGAACTCGGGCCGCTTGCACAGGGTTTCGAGCCGCGCCTTCTCGGTGCTGTCCGAAGTGTCTTCGCTCATTCCACTGCCCTCAGATCCCTGCCGTCAACTTAGAGCCGACAGACAACGACGAAAAGCCGCTTCGGACGCATCCAAAGCGGCTTTTCTGTCGATCCATGCGTCCCGCTTCGCCAAGGCGAAGCGTGCGACTCAGGCGCTCAGCTTCTTGCGGCCGCGGGCACGGCGCGCATTCAGAATCTGACGGCCAGCCTTGGTCGCCATGCGGGCGCGGAAGCCGTGACGGCGCTTGCGAACCAGGTTCGACGGCTGAAAGGTGCGTTTCATCGCGCTTTACTCCGTTTCTCGGGAAGCCCAAGACGGATTCGCCGGGCCATGTCATTCGAAGCCCGTCCTATAGGGAGGTGAGGGGCGCGTGTCAAACCTCTATCTCGCAGGACTGCAACATTCCGGTGCGGGGCAGGGCGCCGTCCCTCGGTATGTTACAGTTTCGGCGTAGACGGGTCAAAAGGCCCGGTTTTCCGTCACCGCCGATCAAGGCGCCGTGAGAGGGCTGTTGCGATGCGACCGCCTGACGCATCTTGGATACCATGAGCGACACGCACCATACCCGAGGGGCTGACATGGCCGAGACGCCGAAGCGCAGCCTGACCCGCCACCTGCCGCTGGCGATCATCCTGATCGTCGCCGTCACCGGCTTCTTCACGCTGCGGGATTACCTCAGCTTCGACACGCTGAGCGATAATCGCGAGGCGCTGCTGGCGCTGCGCGACCAGCATTACCTGCTGATCGCGGGGGGATTCGTGCTGGCCTACGTCGCCATCGTCGCCTTCTCGCTGCCCGGTGCCGCGGTGGCCTCGGTCACCGGCGGGTTCCTGTTCGGGCTTGCCGCCGGCACCGTGCTCAACGTGCTGGCCGCCACCGTGGGCGCGGTGCTGATCTTCCTAGCCGCCCGGGCCGGGCTTGGCGCCGCGCTGTCGGAGAAGGTGGACGCCTCGGAGGGCAAGCTCTCGAAGCTGCGCGACCGGCTGCGCGAGAACGAGATCAGCGTGATGTTCCTGCTGCGGCTGGTGCCGGTGGTGCCGTTCTTCGTGGCCAACCTGCTACCAGCGCTGGTCGGCGTGCGGTTCCGCAACTTCGTGCTGACCACGGTGCTGGGAATCATCCCCGGCGCGCTGGTCTTCACCTCGATCGGGGTCGGCGTTGGCGAGGTGTTCGACCGCGGCGAGGCGCCCGACCTGAGCCTGCTCTGGGCGCCGCATGTCATCCTGCCGTTGCTGGGGCTCGCGGTGCTGGCGGCGTTGCCGATGGTGGTCAAGGCGGTGCGCGGCAAGACCGAGATTTGAGGAAATAGACGCATGAAAACGGATCTTCTGGTGATTGGCGCCGGCTCCGGCGGGCTCTCAGTGGCGGCAGGCGCGGCGCAGATGGGCGCTTCGGTCGTGCTGCTCGAGCGCGGTGAGATGGGCGGGGACTGCCTGAACTACGGCTGCGTGCCCTCGAAGGCGCTGATCGCCAGCGCCGCGCGCGCCTCGTCGATGACCCATGCCGCGCCCTTCGGCGTGGCCAGCGTGACGCCGCAAGTCGACTATGCCGCGGCGCAAGCGCACGTGGCCGAAACCATCTCGCGAATCGAGCCGATGGACAGCCAGGAGCGCTTCGAGAGCCTTGGGGTCACGGTGATCCGCGAGCATGGCCGGTTCATCTCGGCCACCGAGGTGCAGGCGGGCGCGCATGTGATCTCGGCCCGGCGCATCGTGCTGGCCACCGGGTCCTCGCCCTTCGTGCCGCCGATTTCCGGCCTGTCGGAGGTGCCTTACCTCACCAATGAAACGCTCTGGCAACTGCGCGAGCAGCCCGAGCATCTCGTGATCATCGGCGGCGGCCCCATCGGGCTCGAGATGGCGCAGGCGCATCGCCGGCTTGGCAGCCGGGTGACGGTGATCGAGGCGCAGACCGCGCTTGGCCGGGAAGACCCCGAGATGGCCGCCATTGTGCTCGAACGCCTGCGGGCCGAGGGGGTCGAGATCCTCGAAAGCGTGCAGGCGCAGCGCGTGAGCGGCAGGGCAGGGGCCATCACCGTCGAGACCGTCGATGGCGCGGTGCACGGCTCGCATCTGCTGGTCGCGGTCGGGCGCAAGGCGAACGTCGAGGGGCTCGGCCTCAAGAAGGCGGGAATCGAGACCACCAAGACCGGCATCAAGGTCGACGCGGGGCTGCGCACCACGAATCGCCGGGTCTATGCCATCGGCGATGCCGCCGGTGGGCCGCAATTCACCCACGTGGCGGGCTATCACGGCGGGCTCGTCGTGCGGAACGCGCTGTTCGGTCTGCCGATCAGGGTGAAGCCCCAGATCCTCCCGCGCGCCACCTATACCGCGCCCGAGCTGGCGCAGGTCGGCCTGACCGAGGCCGAAGCGCGGCTCGAACATGGCGATGCGCTCGAGGTCGTCCGGCTGCCCTACCAGCACAACGACCGGGCCATCGCGCAGCGCCAGACCACCGGCCTGCTCAAGGTGATGGTGGTCCGGGGGCGCCCGGTGGGGGCCTCGATCGCGGGCGCGCAGGCGGGCGAGCTCATCGGGCTATGGTCGCTGGCGATCAACTCGAAGCTCAAGATGAGCGCGATTGCAGGGATGGTTGTGCCCTATCCCACCATCGCGGAGCTTAACAAACGCGTCGCGGGAACCTATTTCTCTCCCCGTCTGTTTGAAAACGAAACAGTGAAAAGAATTGTAGGACTGGTGCAGCGCTGGCTGCCCTGACGGGACAAGCAGTACTCTTCATGCTCAACTCACTTTCTGGCCGCTTCCTGATCCTCACGACCGTGTTCGTGATGCTGGCCGAGGTGTTGATCTTCGTCCCCTCCGTGGCCCGCTTCCGGGCCGACTATCTGACCGACCGGCTGGAGCGCGCGCAGATCGCCTCTCTGGCGCTGCTCGCGGACGATATGCTCGACCCCGATCTCGAGCGGGAACTACTCGCCAATGCCGGCGTCTACAACGTGGCCCTGCAGCGCAACGCCACCCGCGAGCTGATCCTGTCCTCTCCGGTTCCCGCAGCCGTGGCCGAGAGCTTTGACCTGCGCGAAGCCGGACCGGTCGTGCTCATGCATGACGCACTTTCGCGGCTGGCGAATCCCGAGCCCGAGATCATTCGGGTGCTCGGCTACCCCTCCCAGCAGGCCGGCCAGCTCATCGAGATCACCATGGAGGCCGGACCGCTGCGCAGCGCCATGCTGGAGTACGGCGTGCGCATCCTGCTGCTTTCGGCGGTGATCTCGGTGATCACCGCGCTGCTGCTGTTTCTCGCTGTGCGACGGCTGCTTGTGCGCCCGATCAAGGGCGTGGTGGGTCACATGATCCGCTTTGCCGAGGCGCCCGAGGATGCGCGCCGGATCATCAAGCCATCGGCCAGCGTGACGGAGCTGCGCGAAGCCGAGGAGGCGCTGCAGTCGCTGCAGACCCAGCTGGCCGCGAGCCTGCGGCAGAAGGAACGGCTCGCCCAGCTTGGCGGCGCGGTGGCGCGGGTCAGCCACGACCTGCGCAACATCCTGACCTCGGCGCAGCTCTTCACCGACCGCATCGAGATGTCCGAGGACCCCTCGGTCAAGCGCATGGCTCCGAAGCTGGTGGGCTCGATCACCCGCGCGGTGTCGCTCTGCGAGAACACGCTCGCCTTCGGGCGCGCCGAGGAGCCTGCGCCGGTGCTGACCCAGTTCAACCTCGCGGAGCTGGTGAACGAAGTGCTCGAGGCCGAGCGTCTGGCGATCGACGAGCATGACGTGAGCCTGTCCGAGGATATCCCCGCCACGATGCAGATTCGCGGCGATCCCGAACAGATCTACCGGGTGATCGGCAATCTGGTGCGCAATGCGCGGCAGGCGATCACCGGAACCGGCCAGCCCGGCGAGATCAGCGTGGCCGCCTGGGCGGGCGATACCGAATGGGTTATCGAGGTGACCGATACCGGCCCCGGTCTGCCTCCCAAGGCGCGGGAACATCTGTTCCAGCCGTTTCAGGGCGGCGTGCGAAAGGGCGGGGCCGGGCTTGGCCTTGCCATCGTCGCCGAGCTGGTGCGCAATCACGGCGGCAGCCTGCAACTGGCGCGCTCGGACGAGGGCGGCACCTGTTTCGAGATCCGCCTGCCGATGGGCGAAATGGGGTAGCGGAAATTTCTTTGAAAAACATTCTGGACCCCCTTGCGCATCTTCGCAGGTAAGTCTAAACCCCGCCTCCACGGACCGATAGCTCAGCTGGATAGAGTACTTGACTACGAATCAAGGGGTCGGGGGTTCGAATCCTCCTCGGTCCGCCAGTTTTCGGATGTGGGGTTTCAGGCAAAACCGACTTTCATGTCAGGTGCCTGACCCCACAGACCGGATCTACTGATGCGGAATGGCGTTTCCCAGGTGAGATCACGATCGTGAAGTCAGGATATTATTGGCTTCGGTTGATCTTGGGCGTCTCGCTAGACAAGCGCCTCCCTGTCATCACCGCAACCACCTTTCCTTAATTGTCGCTGACTGTGCCGTATGCCGCATTCGAGCCGGCATCGTCCGTGCTGTTCCGACCCGCGGAGAGGGGCACGCAAACCGGAAGAACGACCCGTGAGTCCGCGCCCGCCGGTTCGAAAAGCTGCTGGCCGAGCTGCGCGGCCCGTCGAAGCAGCCGTTCGCTGCGCTTGCGAACCATTGCGATAGTCGAAAGGTCCGCACCGCGGACGTTTCTGCCGTTCGCTGCAGCCACAGCCTGCGAGCCGCTGAGCGACGGCTCTGCGCAGGTAATTGCCGTACCGCGTCGTGGCTCCGCGATCGGCATGTCCGTCACTATCGGCCCAACCCTGCCGCGTGCCGAGGTGGCAGGTGATGCAGCGCGGCGTCACCGAGACAGGCACCCAGGGCATGGCGCGGCATACTCGCTCAGGCCAAGGTAAGGGGCAGGCCACAGGCAAAACGGATCCGGTCGCGTTGCGATTGGGATCTATGCTTTTCAAGCTCTGCGAGCGTCAGCGGAGCCTTTCGACCCAAAGGCCAAGGAAAGTCCCCGAAACGATGAGCGCGGCGCCGAGAAATGCCGATAAGGTCGCAGGTTCAGAAAGAAGCATCCAGGCGAGGGCAAAGCCAAAGAGCGGCTCCGTGCCCATGAGTAAGCTCACCCGCGTGGGGCTGGTGCGGCGCACCGCGGCGTTTTGGACGTAGAAGGCGCCGATGGTGCAGAAGAGCGACAGGAAGGCCACCGCGCCCCATGCCGCAAGGTCAGCCCGGACAAAAAGCCCCCCTGAGCCCGATTGCACCCAAAGCATCGCCCCGGTGAGCGCCGCGACCGTCGCGGCCTGTACAGCCGTGAGCGCGGCCGAAGACATGCGACTGCCTGAATAGCCCCGCGTTTCTTAGACGCCTTCGTATCTCAGTTTTTGCTGCCGCTCGAAGTCGACCGGCGACAGCATTCCGTTCCGGGCGTGTTTGCGCTTCGGGTTGTAGAACATCTCGA
>NZ_JAIUZY010000020.1 GCF_020171625.1 Salipiger bermudensis | reverse complement strand
CCCGGTCGTTAAGTGCCGTCGCGCCAATGGTACTGCGTCTCAAGACGTGGGAGAGTAGGTCACCGCCAAACCTAGAAAAGACCACAACCGTATCTCTCTAAACGATCCCACCCTGATCAACATAACAATCAGGGCAAAATCGCCGCGGGATGGAGCAGCCCGGTAGCTCGTCAGGCTCATAACCTGAAGGTCGTAGGTTCAAATCCTACTCCCGCAACCATCGTTTCCGACCAAGCCCTCGCCATAAGCGGGGGCTTGGTCGTATCCGCATTCCCCAACGCCAGAATACCCGCCAGATCACCGCTGAGTTCGATCCTGTGCCCATCGGGCGCGTCCGCTGCTGGCACCATCCGGATCTCGGAAATCAGACTGCGCATCGCCTCGGCAGCCTGGACCCGAACTGCTGGGTCTGAAAGGGCGTCGACCAGGTCGCCGATCTTCTGGCGATAGAGATCGCCGAGGCTCGGGTGCATCCGCAGGACGGCCGGCTCTGGGGCCGCCGCAACCAGGGTTGCGAGGCTCCGCTTTCGATCCTCGAGCCCCGCCAACTTCTCCTTCATCGAGGAGTGATACATGCCGTCCTCGACGGCCAAGAGGAGACCGTCGATCTTCTTCTCGACCTGGGCGAGTTCCCGCTTGGCCTTTGCGCGCGCTGCCTGCGTGTCGGCTTGTGCCGCGTTCCAGGCCGTGCGGTATTCCTCGATGAAGGTGTCGAGGAGGGCAGGGTGGAGCAGGCGTTCCCGAAGACCGGCCAGGACCCGCTCTTCGACGGCGTCGCGGCGGATGGTGGCTCGGTTGGTGCAGATGGCCGTTCCCTTGTTGCGTACCGCCGAGCACCCATACCGGGTCTTGTTGATGAGTGTGTAGGTTGCCCCGCAGCATCCGCATTTGATCAGTCCTGAGAGCAGGTAGGTCGGGCGGCGTGCCCGCTCGGGACGAAGTCCACCGTCTTGTACCCCTGCGGGGTTCATCTCCTCGCGGATCGCTCCCTGCCTCTCCTTCACCCGTTGCCAAAGATCGTCGTCGATGATCCGGAGATGCTCGACCTCCCGGATCACCCACTTCTCTGGCGGGTTCAGCCTCGCCTGCCGCTTGCCGGTCGCGGGATCCTTGACGAACCGCTGCCGGTTCCAGACCAGGAGACCGATATAGGCCTCGTTGTTGAGGATCCCGGTTCCGCGTTTCCAGTTGCCCGAGATAGTGGATGGGCCCCAGGTGTCGGCATTTTTGCCGTTTGCGGGGCTGCAGATGCCTTCCGCATTCAGCGCAGCGGCGAGCGCGCGGGCAGACAGGCCGGCGGCATAGCCCTCAAAGATGCGACGAACAGTGGCGGCCTCGTTCTCGACGATCTCGCGTTCTCCCGTGGTCACCGTGCCGTCGGTGCGAAGTGCTCTCACCGCGCGATAGCCATAGCTGATGCCGCCCGCCGACTTCCCATTACGGACGCGGCCTTCCAGACCGCGATGTGTCTTCTGGGCGAGTTGCTTGAGAAAGAGGGCCGACATCGTGCCGCCGAGGCCGATGTGCATCTCGTTGATCTCGCCCTCGGCCTTGGTCACGACCGACACATCGAGGAAGCTCATGCGCTTGTGCAGAGCTGCAATATGTTCTTGATCGCGCGACAGACGGTCAAGTGCCTCTGCGACGATGATGTCGAACTGGCCGTTCATCGCTGCCTGCTGCATCGTCTGGAAGCCAGGCCGCAGGTGCGAGGCGCCACTCATGGCTTCATCGGTGAAGACCTCGACCACCCGCCAGCCGCGATCGGCGCAGAGGGACCGGCACACGCGGACCTGATCCGTGATCGACGCGGCGGATTGCAGGTCACTGGAGTAGCGCGCGTAGATCGCCACGCGGGTGGGCGCATTTGGTGTCATGCATCACTCCTTCGGATCGGAAGCGGCGATCTCCTCGCGCACGGCCTGCTGTGCGAGCAGACGGACGAGATGGCGCAGCGCGGGATGGAACGGCTCTGGCGGTTGGCAAACGACGGGACGAGCCGACGCATGGTCCAGGGGCGCCGCCGCGGGCGGCGTCTCCTCTGGATTCGCGTGTCTTGTCCGCTCCCGTGCCACTGGCCGAGTTCTCCCGATCCCCCGCCCGTAAGTGCTGCGGGAGGTGCAAATTGGTGATGATCTGTCCGGGACATGCCCCGGCTGCTGCTGTCATCATCATATCGTGGCCGCACGGGCAGGGTCGCCTGCCAAGAGAAGGGGCCGAGGGGCGTTTGGTCGGGATTATGTGGAAAACTCAGGGGCGAGACATGCGGGGGCAGCGCGTTGGCGCGACGAGACGCCCCGGCAACATGCGGGCTCGGTTGGTCAAAATATTACCTGAAGGGAGTTCTCCATATTGCGGCAGGCACGGGCGGCTTTGATGCAGGATGGGGCGACCTTTGCCAGATGTTTGCGATTTGGTTTTGTGCCAACTGGACCTCGGTGCCCCTGCCATTGCGCATGTCCGTGGGCGATGATGGCCGCACGAGGCGAAGTTTGCGAATATCCTTTGTGCAAACCGAGGGCGCGCTCCGCGCCATCGCCGCAGTTTTGCAAATTCGTTTATGGCAAAACGGGGCTCCGGGCGACGTGATCGCTTCTGGAACATGGAAGCGCGTCAGGGGGACGCACTTCCATGTCCGTGCTCCTACTCGGAGGGACCTCCGTTCAGGTCTGTATCTGCGAGGTCCACCGGCTGCAGTCCCGAGAGCCAAGGACGAAGGTCGGCCTCCTGAAGTTCGCGGTGCTCGACGAGATGTGCGGCCAACGTCTCGAGCAGATCGCGATGCGGGGCGAGCAAGGCGCGGGCGCGGCGCTCGAACTGGTCGAGTTTGATGCGAAGGCGATTACAGTCCTCGGGAGAGAGCTGCTTCAGGTCAGGTGGTCCGATCCAGGCGTTGCCGTTGACGCCGAGCCCGAACTCACGGTCAAACTGCAACTGGAGGGCGGAGGCCTGGGCCAGATCGCTTTCGACACTGCCGCCGGCGCCCGCGCTGATCGCGCCGAGGCACAGGCGCTCGGCCGCGCGCGCGGCCAAGATGATAGTCAGCTCGTTCTCGACCTCGAGCGGAGTGCCCTGGTGAATTGCGGAGCCGCGGGACGTGGATCCGCCGTCTCGCGAGATCTGCATCCGGCGGACCGGTCCCGCGCCAAGCAGGGTCGCGACGATGGCATGTCCACTCTCATGGATCGCGATCCGGCGATCATAGCCTTCGGGTGCCGCCGGACGCGCTGCGATCAGCGTTGGGATGCTCAGGCGCTGGCCTGACCGCCGCGCCTGTGCCATCGCCGCGCGGAGAGTCGCATCGATTGTGGCTGGCGTCTCGCCAGAGAAAGTGCGTGTGAGCCTTGCAAGATCCGGTTCCGTCGCCTCAGGCAGGGCACGCCGCAGGATCTGCAGGATCTGGGCCTGCGTCGGACGCCCCAGACTATGGTGCAGGTCAAACCGGCCGGGCCTGAGAATGGCCGGATCCAGAGCTCCGCGGTGGTTCGTTGCACCGATCAACAACACGCCCTCGCTGCGCCGGAGCGCATCGATCTCTTGGAGAAACTGGTTGATGACCTGCCGACGATAATTAGCGGAGTGCGTGTCGTGACTGTCGCGCGATCCGGCTGCGTCTACCTCATCGATAAACAAGACGGCGGGCCGCTTCGCTGCTGCTGCAGCGAAAGTCCGGCGCATCTCGCGTAGCATGTCGCCAAGGTGGCCAGCAGCTTGCCACGATCCGAATGAGCCTTCGACGTGCGGGACGCCAGCCGAGGCGGCAATAGCGCGAGCCAGCATGGACTTACCGGTCCCGGGTTCGCCGTGGAGAAGAAGGGAAGAATTGATCTCGCTCCACTGCGCTTCGCCGCGGCGCCATGCGGTCAGGTCCGCCACGAGATCCCGCGCGGCCTGATGCGCGGGACTGTCGCCGCCGCTCTCCTCAAGCGTCATGTCGCCTGAGCCGGTGGCGTCGGGCATCTGAAACCTTGCCAGCGCTCGTGCCGCCGCCGTGGCATTGGGCTGCCGCAGGGCTGCGAACAGGCTGAGCGGGTCGAGATCTGCCAAGGCCGCGTCGCTCGGCAGGAGCGGACGGATATGCTGGCGGTCGATTTTGCCAGTGGAGGAGTGGGTCTGTGCGAAAAGACAAAGCAGCATCTCGCGGTCCAGAGAGGCGAAGCGGATCGCGGGTGGCAGGACCCGACTCAACCGCGCAGGCAGCCGGGCGCCTGCGGGAAGCAGGATCATGAGTGGATGCGGCAGGGCCAGCGCCGCCAGGATCTCGGCCTCAAGCTTGATGTAGGCTTGCTCGGGCACCATGCGGCTCGTGGGGTCGACGGGCCGGAGCAGTTGCAGGATCCCGCTGCGAGCTGCGCGCGGGGCGCGCATCTGCGCCGCCCAGCCTTCGGGTAGAAGCAGTCTACCGATCGAGGTTGCGGCACCCGCGAGCTGCTGCGGATCGATGCCATCGATCACCGTGACCTTGCGACGATGGAGGGTGTCGAGGAATGCGGGCTCCGTGCAGAAGGTGGCCGCGAGCTGCAGCGCGGTCAGGATCTTGCCCGGCTCGATGAACGGTTTGGGCGTATCGGCGCCGGTCTCGTCAAGCGTCCAGCCGTCGACGCCTGCCGCGCGCATCGCTTCAAGATCGCGGGAATCGTGCCGCTGGCTGTGCTCCAGCTCGTCGAAGAGCGCGACCGCGCTCTGGTTGGTCGGCCTCTCGGCCGGATCGATCCGGTCGCCCTCTGTTGCGAGGTCGAGATCGTAGCGGTCGTCGGCCTCCGCCGTGCGGAGGCGGCGCAGGATCGTTCGGGCAAAGGGGGCCCAATGGGCGCTTGTGGGCGTCGGCATGTCGCGGTGCTCCATGACAAGGGGAAGGGGGCCGGCTGACGCCGGTTCTTTCCGTGAGAAGGGGAAGGTGAGGGAAGAGGGCGGAATCAGGTCGCGCGCGAGGACAGGGCCAGATCGTCCAGCAACAGCAGAATCTTTGGCTCGAGGCGGGCGTGATAGATCTCGGAGCGGACGCGAAGATGATCCTGATAGATCGAATAGGGCAGGATCGCATGCGGATGCTGCTCCTCAAGGCACCGGTGGAGTCTCTTCTCGATGCGCTGCGCCTTGCGGCCTGTCGGGATCGCGACCTGGTCGAGGAGTGTGCCGTGGATGTCAGGACCACACATCAGTTGATGAAACAGTCTGCTCCTCGGATTGCGCGAGAAGCCGAGTTTGACGGCTTGGGTGCCGCACGGCAGGATGAAGCGCATGCAATAGATGAAGCTAGGCGCTGTCGCCCAGCTGACACCGCATCCGCCGCAGCAGACCCGTTCGGTTTGCATGTTGGCGCGCGCGACGTCTTGCTGGTGTCCGCAGCGGTGTCGATAGCGGCGATAGCTCGAGCCACGGTCTGGCGACGGACCGACCAGCTCCCAGCCGGCGGTGCGCGCTTCGGCTTCCTCTGTGAAGCGTTGGCAGGTCTCGCAGCGGAGCGCGCAGTTGCCTGCAACGATCCTCTTGATAAGCTCGAACTGACGCGCAACGACATGGCCGCAGCGCGCACGATACAGCCCACGCTTGCGGTGCTGCGGGTCGCGGCCAAGCCATTTGACACCAGCAGCGGTGGCATCCTCGCGCCAGCGATGCTCGACGCAATGGGGGCAGATCGGAGTGCTACCAAGAATGACGCTATGGCGCTTCTCGTGCGTGCGCTCACAGGTCTGGCACTTCAGTTCGACATAGGCGGGGTCTGCGCAGCGTTGCATGATCTCGAAACCATTTGCGTGGGCGGCGACCTGCCAGTTGTCATGGATCGGCAAGACGCTGACGGGTGGCTTGGCCCAGGAGTGTGGAAAAGATGGGGTCTGATGGGGCATGGGAGAAACCTCCGGATGCGGGGTCGCCAGCCCGCTGCCCGTGAGGGCGCGGTGGGCGCACGCGTCATCTGTGAATGGACACGGGGAATCCGTCCGGCGCGGGGCGCGCGCCGGGCTGTTAGCTACTGGAAGTGGGGATCAGATCGCGCAGGTCGCGATCAGCGCATCCGGCTCAGCATCTGTGGTCGGCTCTGCCCGGGCCGCGACCGGGTCATTGAATTCGCCAAGATCGGCAATGGCGTCGAGGTGGGAGTGGCAGGTCTCCAGCATCTGCTGCACGCGTGCCCCCACGGCGCCGGAAACGCAGCAGGCGAAGAGCGGCGCATAGCTGTCGAGCAAGCGATGGAGCGCGGTGAACTCGACCTCGTTGTCGCTCACGATCAGCGCCCGCGTGAGCAGGGCCGAACGCTTCAGAGGCCGGTCCTCAAGACGCTCGAGCGGTGACGCGGTGATTGCGTCCGTCGCGTGCAACACGTCTTTCCGCGCCATCTCGGCATCGGCGGTCCAAGCCTCGAACGCCAAGTCGAAGCAGTCAGCCGCCTCCAGATCCCGTTCGAACTCGATGTACTTCGAGAGCGCGATGTTCAACTGCGTGAACCGGCGCGAGATAGTGCTGTGCGAAAACAGGTCGCGCGATGCTTCCGTCACGTTGGGGAGCGTGGTAGAGATGAGAGTAGCCATGGATGATCTCCAGATGATCGTACAGGGTCAGGGCAGGGCGAGAGGGTAGGATCTCTTGCCTTTGCCCGTTCAATATGGGATCATGCCATTATGATGTCAACGTCAAAATGGTAAGATTAATGGCGCCTCCGAAGAAAGATACCGAAGCTCTCACGCTCCGACTGCCTCGAGAAATGATAGAAGCGATCGATGACCGGCGGCGCCGAGAGGCGGATGTACCAACTCGCCCCGAGATGATCAGAAGGGCGCTGGTGCAGTGGCTCTCCATGACCGATGATGCTGCGAAGCAGTAGTCGGTCAGGGTAGGGACACAGAGCAGGTCTACCGGATTTCCGAGCCGAGATCAGGGTTCACGGCACTAGGTCTCCTGAGCGAAAACCGAAAAGCGATATGAGATTCTAGCCCGGATAACCCGGGTCCAGCAGGCTGCTGGCCGCAGGGTGTTTGTCGAGGCGCAGGCCGAGAACAAACTGACGAGGAGGGGATCGAAGGGGGTATCCCCCTCGCGAACGGGTATGTTGAAGATGCGGGGGCGCCCCGGGGCTGCAATATACCTAGTGAGTAAGTTCGTTGAAAATCCGTATAATTTTGTGTCGGGATTTTCGCTGGGATCCCGGAGACTCGAGAGGTCAAGAGATCATCGAGGTTCAGAATGCCCGCAAATACAGAGATTGCCAAGCCCGTTCCGTCCTCCGGAGAGCAGGTCACCGCGGCTTACCCCATCGTGCTGCGCTTCAAGGGAATGGCGCCTGACCTGATGCATAGGTTCGTCTTGCATGACGGCAGGAGCGGCGGCGATCTCTCGCATGTCGATCTCGCGGCCACACGGGAAAATCACGTTCTGCATGGACGCCCGGATTGGCATGAAAAGGTGAAGCAGCGCATTCACCTTGTTCGCCATGCCAACCACCGCGAAGAGATCCGCGCACAGCTTGCGAAACACCGGATCAAGGAGGCGAAGCGAATTCGTCTGGAGGGGCCTTCCGATCCCTGGCGGCCAAGCAAGGAGGGGCCCATGCGCGAAGGCATCCTGACCGTTCACAAATCCTTCTTCGGGGGTGTCGGTCGGCTGGAGTGGGATGTGAAAAAGGTTGAGGCCTTTCGGCAGCGCGCGCTCGAGTTTCTGAAAGAGCACTTCCCGGGTGACCAACTGTTGTATGTTGTCGCACACGCAGACGAGGAGGCCTACCACCTTCATTTCGTAGTCGCGGTCTGGGACGAGAAGCACAGTGTCAACCGCGGGCGCCAGATGGTGCTGCAGCCCTCGGCCAACCCGCTGCTCGCGAACTACGAGCATGCACAGGATCTTGCGGGGATGGCCTTCACCGATCTCGGAATCTGCCGCGGTGAGCGGCGGGCCGAAGCGCGCAGGGAGGCACGGCGCAAACAGGAGGTCGTTCCGCCGCCACGCCGCCATGTGCCGCCTTCGCAGTGGCGCACCGAGCAGATCGTCAAGGGGAACGCCACGGCGAACCGGATGCTTGAAGATGCAAGGGCGGCTGCCGGGGCGGTGACAGCGGGCGCGCGCCCGGAAGCCGAGAAGATGGTTCGTAAATGTCGCAAGCGCGCGATAAAGGACGCGCGCCGTAGGAACGCCGTGATGCAGAAGGCCGAAAGGGCCGTGCAACGCCAGATCGCCGAGGCACAAAGCGCGCTGGTGGAAACGCAGAGCGCATTGGTGGAAACGCGGAGCGAAGTCTCCGCCCAGCAGGTGCAGATTGACAGGCTGGTGAAGAAACAAGGCGAGATACACATCAAGGCGCTGTCGGTAATCGCGGAGAAGAAGGCAGAGTTCGACAGCCTACGCACGCGTGTGCGCGAGATGAAGCAGGAGGTCGTCGAGCTTTCCAGCGAGGCAGAGGCGGAGCGGACACAGGTCACGGTGCTGCGCGCGCAGGTGCAGGCTGAAGGCGCTCGGGTCGAGGCGGCGAAAGCGCGGTACCAGGCGCTGGCGTTGGGCTTGCGGTTGTTCGAGAGCCATCAGATCGGCTGGGAATCACTGCGCCCTGATGAGCCGCGGCAGCTCGTCTGGGTGCAGGCCGGCCGGAAACCCACGCCCTTGCCCAAAATTGTCGACGACCGCTTGGCTCCGGCTAAGTCGCTGCTTGAACTGATCATCGAGCTCATCTGCCAGATCCTGGAGGCGCTGTTCGCTTCACGCGAACTGGCCGTGGTCCAGGATGTCGAAATCATCCAGCAGGCGCGTGTGGAGCTGGGGTTGGAGCCCAACATGACGATCGAGGACGTCCTGGTGCGCAGGGCAGGAGAGGCGAGGCCGACGCTTTGAGTGCCGAGGTGTACGGCATGGGCAGCTTCGCTCGCATGCGTGCCAGCCCTGCCGCCTTTCTGTGTCTGTCGCCGAACGCCCGGTGACCCTGAGGCTCTCTCGTTGGTGCCGCTTCTATTCCGATCGAGGCTCAGGCCGCGCCCCGCTCACCTGCCGAACCTGCCCGATCAGCCAGCGCAGCGCAGGATCGGTGCGCCGACGTCTGGCGGAGATCGCGGCGAAGGGAATCGCGGGCAACGCGATGGGCGGAGCGGCGATCATGAGGTCGGGGCCGACAGTATCCAGACACCGGCGTGCGACCGTCAGGATCAGGTCGGTGCCGCGAACGACATGCGGCGCCACGTTCCAGTGAGGCAGAACCAAGGCGACGTGCCGATGCTTGTGATGCGATCGAAGGTGGAGGTCGAGCTCCGTCGCCGCCTCGCCATGGACCGCCGTAAGGATATGGGGCGCTGCCCGGTAGCGTGCTTCGGTCAGGCCGTGATAGGGCTGCGGCTGGGCTAGGGGATCGAGAAGACAGGCATATTCGTCTTCGAACAGGGTCTCTGCCACGCAGCGTGAGGGCAGATCGGGAAAGACCCCAAAGGCCATGTCGATCTCGCCGTCGACCACCGCGCCGATCATCCCTTCGCGGCTTTTCTGCGTGACCACGAGGTCAATGCTCGGCGCCTCCGCGCGCAGGCGCTGCATGAGGTCTGGAAGCAGGAGTGCAGTGCCATAGTCAGACATGGCAAGGCGGAAGACATGGCGTTCGGTCGGGTCGAAGCCCTCGGGCGCCAGCACGGTGCGGATCTGCGACAGCGCCTCGGCCAGTGGTGTCGACAGCTCCAGTGCCCGCAATGTCGGCTCCATCTCGCGTCTGCGGCGGTGAAACAGGGGATCATCCAGCAGGATCCGCAGGCGTGCAAGCGCATGGCTGACCGCGGGCTGGCTCATGTTCAGTCGCTCGGCCGCGCGCGACAGATGTCGCTCGGCCAGAAGCGCGTCGAGCACGACGAGAAGGTTGAGGTCGATGGCACGCAGATTATTCATGCGCTGCATATTGCTGTGTCCAAGTCGAATTTCAAATGCGCTTTGCATTGGGTCACACGAGAGGGACATCGTAAGGGAGCGTGTCATGCCGTTACTTCCCCTCTTCATCATCGCTGCCCTCGCCGGAGCCGCAGTGCCTTTTCAGGGGGGTGCCAATGCGGCCCTGGGGCGCGCGCTTGGCCATCCGCTCTGGGCAACGCTTGCGTCGCTTGCGGTCAGTGCGCTGTGCATCCTGCCCGTCCTGATGATCTTGCGCGTTCCGCTGCCGACACTTGGCGGCCTGACGGGGCAACCGAAATGGATCTGGATCGGGGGGATTGCCGGGGTGATCTACGTGACCGCCGCGATCCTGCTGATGCCGAAGCTGGGGGCGGCCAGTTTCATGATCGCCGTGATCGCGGGGCAGGTGATGGGGGCGCTGCTGATCGACTGGACGGGCGGCGTCGGGCTGCCCGAACGGCCGGTGGATGCGACGCGGCTGGCCGGGACAGCGATGGTCCTCCTGGGCGCGATCATCGTCCAGTGGTCCGTGCTGTCGCGGTGAACGCCGGTGCTTTACGTCCGCTCCGCGATCCGGGATACAGGGCGGGCACCTGTCTCGGTGCCCCGGAGGAGCACATATGAAGTCAGTAGACCGAACATCCTGAATTCGGTCCCGGGTTGTGTCCCGGGGCTGTCTCGCATCGCCACAGGCGACTGCGCCGGGTTCGCGCGTCTGCGCCTATGTCACATGCCTTCAGAGACCATCTCATGGAAAACCACTTCGAAAGCCGCGTTTCGCGGGGTGACGCTCGATCAGCAGGTCACCAATCCCAACATCACGGTCGGTCGCTTCAGCTACTATTCGGGCTATTATCACGGCCACAGCTTTGACGATTTCGCCCGCTACCTCGTGGCCGAGGACGGAGCCGACCGCCTTTTCATTGGCAGCTTCTGCTCCATCGGCTCGGGGGGGGCCTTCATCATGGCTGGCAATCAAGGCCACAGGGCCGATTGGATCAGCACCTTTCCGTTCTACTGGATGTCTGAAATTCCGGCTTTTGAGGGAGCGCAGAACGGGTATCGGCCCGCGGGCGACACGGTGATCGGCAACGATGTCTGGATCGGCTCCGAGGCGATCATCATGCCCGGGGCCATCGTCGGCGACGGCGCGGTGATCGGTACGCGGGCCGTGGTGACGCGCGACGTTCCGCCCTACGCCATCGTGGCCGGCAACCCCGCGTGCGTCATCCGCAGGCGCTTCGAGGACGCGCAGATCGCGCTCCTGCTCGAGCTGCGGTGGTGGGACTGGACCGAGCTTCAACTGCGCCTCGCGATGCGGCTGCTGACTAGCGACGATATCAAGGCGCTCCACGAGCATTGGTTGCGGGAGATCCGCGTCGACTGAAGGTCGTGGACGCACCTCGTGTCATTCGGGCAGCGTCTTGGCGGCATGGGGCTCGAAGCGAGATTGCGATGAAGTGGCGTGCCATGCAGTCGGGCGGGTCGTTGTGCCTGGCGATGGACCAAGGACTCTGTGGACATGTCACGCTGCGGCGGGAGGGGCTGCCTACTAAGCAAGTCATGACCTGCCCCCCGCGAAATCCCTCACCGTGATGTAGAGTCTGCGCCAACTCTGAAGGAGCAGACACATGCGAAAGAGCCGTTTCACCGAGGCACAGATTATTGGGATGATCAAAGAGCAAGAGGCCGGCATGCCGACTGCGGAGGTGTGCCGCAGACACGGTCTGAGCACGGCGACATTTTACAAGCTGAAGGCCAAGTATGGCGGGATGGAAGTGTCCGAGGCGGCCAGGCTGAAGGCGCTCGAAGACGAGAACGCCAAGCTCAAACGCCTGCTGGCCGATACCATGCTCGACAACGTCGTGCTGAAAGACTTGCTGGGAAAGAGCTGACGACATTGACGAAGCGGCGAGACGCGGCGCTCCGGGTGATGCGGGATCATGACATCTCGCAGCGCAGAGCCTGCAAGTTGGTTGGTGTCGATCCAAAGACAGTCCGGCGAGAACGCCGGCCGGACTGTGCCGAGATCCGCAAGGAGATGCAGGAGATCGCCGGCAAGCGACGTCGGTTCGGCTATCGCCGGATTGGCGTCCTGCTGGAACGCAAGGGCATGATCATGAACCACAAGAAACTTTACCGGATTTACCGGGAAGAGGGACTGTCAGTGAAGCGACGACGTGGCCGGAAGCGCGCGCGCGGAACAAGGACGCCGATGCCTTCAGCGGCATGCGTCAACGCGCGCTGGTCCTTGGACTTCGTGTCCGACAGGTTCGGCGCCTCGCGGAAGTTCCGGATTCTGGCGGTGATCGACGACTGCACCCGGGAATGCCTGTGCCTTGTCGCAGACACCAGCCTCTCCGGCGCACGGGTTGCTCGGGAACTGAGCGCCCTGATCAGGGTCTACGGCATGCCCGGCTGCATTGTCAGCGACAATGGAACCGAGTTCACCAGTCGTGCCATCTTGAAATGGGCCGACGAGAACGAGGTGCCGTGGCACTACATCGATCCGGGTAAGCCCCAGCAGAATGCGTTCATCGAAAGCTTCAATGGCAGCCTGCGAGACGAGCTGCTGAACGAGGAACTCTTCGACAGTCTGGGCGATGCGCGGCGGAAGCTGGCCCTGTGGCGCTACGACTACAACGCGGTCAGACCGCACTCTTCGCTGGGCAACCAGACCCCGCAACAAGCGCGCCGAGCGCTTGAGCAATTTGAGGGCTCCGCGCCCGCCGCGCTTGCGTCCGACGAGGCGCACGAATACCAAAGTCCAACCAGCAGACCCTCGTTATGAATGAGGGACCCGCAGGGGGCAGGTCAGCTCTGGCAGAATTACGACAGGAACGCTTGGGCCATGGCGATCCAACTCTGCGATGATGCGAGGCGAGACCTTTTTCTCGAACGTCCAGATGTATGAAAGAAACTCTCGGTCGGGCAATTGCTCTGGACAGCCTGTAGCCATGTCGAAGCGCACCGATCCGTAGTTTGAATAGACGCGGTGAGCGACACCCATAAGACATATCCGGCGTGGTACACGGAGCCACACCACCAAGTCAGTCCGTGGCAGGCGAATGTTGAGTGTTGACGGGGTGTTGCCGTCCATCACCCATCGCTCGCGACTGACGAGAGACAAAACGCGAGCGCGCTGCTCGGCGCGGTTCCGAACCTGCCAACCGGGAAGCCAGCGCACGTCTCTGTCATAGGATTGATACTCAAGTCCGTATTGTTCGGCGATCCTGAGCGACAAGGTGCTCTTGCCAGCACCCGAACAGCCAATCACGAGGACGCGATTGGCTTTCGCTAAACGTTCAGCAGCGTGGGGTATAGAAATGAAATTTGGCAAGGCAATCCGTTCCTCGATCACATACATCGATAAATGCTGTGTTCTCGAAGGGACTGCTTTGAAAGGCAATAGATCACGGATGGAAGCCGCGTCGTCGGATCGTCAATTTCATTGCCCGACAATATCTCTCGATACGGTGCCTGCGAGCTTCGACAAAAGGTAGTCGGCGACGAGAGAGACATGCGCCTCGCTCTTTGTCGGTCGATGAACCGAAATCGCCACATCGGGCAGTGAGGGGAACCCCTCCCTTCCGTCGATGATCTTAAGTCTGGCGGGGATGGTTGAAACCTCCATCACCGACACACTGGCGTTTTCGAGAATGGCTTTCTCCACCAGCCCTATACTGCGGGTGGAATAGGCCACGCGCCAAGGTCGGTCGATGCGCCGCAAGGCGTCAAGGGCAATGTCGCGGCAGACACATCCCGTTGGAAACAGCACCAGCGACAGCGGTGCCGCCGGGTCGTCCAGATAGTCCGGCGCAGCGACCCAGTGAATCGGTTCGTATCGGGCGATCTCGCCAGCGACGGCATTCGTCGGGTGGGTTGCGACGACGACATCGAGGGCTCGTCTGTCAAGCTGAAGGAGCAGATCGCCGGCATTGTCGCACGTGACTTCCAGCTGTAGCCTAGGATAATCTTTGCTGATGGCAGCGAGGATCGGCGGCAACAGGAACGTGGCGTAGTCGTCTGGTGCTCCAATCTTAACCAGCCCCGCCGCTTCGGGCCGCTGGATGTGTGAGAGCGCGGCGTCGTTCGCAGCGAGGATGCGATTGGCATAAACCAGCAGGGTTTCGCCCGCATGTGTGACCGCTACAGATTGACGGCTTCGGTCGAAAAGGCTCCTTCCGACGATCTCTTCGAGCCGCTTCACTTGAAGGCTCACCGCCGACTGGGAGCGACCGACCGCGTGCGCTGCGTGCGTGAAATTGAGATGGGCCGCTACGGCCACAAAGGACCGCAGGAGGTCGATTTCGAGGTCGCGCTTCATGGCTAGATGATACGCTATGCTCATCACCCTTAGCAAACCTATTCATTTCAGAAATCGAGAAAGCTATCCTATTTTCCTCTCGGAGGTGATCGAGATGATGAGAACTCTTGCCCAGAGCATGTTCGTGGCAACAGGCACGTCACGCTTGGCAACCGTATACGGCCCGCTCTAAAGATATGGATACCTGTACCAAAGCCGATTTACCCAGGCCTGTCCTCACCGTCGCAGGATTGCAGCGAGGGTTCAGACGCCTGCTTCCGGTATCCATCTTAATAGTACCCTTTGGTATTGCCTTCGGTGTTGCTGCCTCGAAAGCGGGGCTAACGCCCGCACAGGCCATCGCCATGAGTGCGCTCGCCTTCTCGGGCGCGGCGCAGTTCGCCGCCCTGGACTTCTGGCCGGGACCCATTGCCTTCGCATCATTCACCCTTGTGGCGCTTGCGATCAACGCGCGCCATGTTGTGATGGGAGCCGCGCTGTCCCCTTGGGTGAACCGCCTTTCCCCCGGACGTCGGCTCCTATCGGTCGTGCTGCTCACTGACGCGAACTTTGCCGACACGCAGCCCGCGCTCCGGCAGGGGGAGCGCGATCTGGGCATTCTCGTTGGTGGAGGTTTCATCGTCTGGCTGACTTGGGTGGCGGGCACCGCGCTCGGCACCCTCGGGGGCGCGGTTATCGGAGAGCCCGCGACCTACGGCATCGATGTGGTGATGGCTTGCTTCTTCGCTGCGGTTGTCGTTGGCATGACCGCGGGTCAAACGGATCGGATCGGCGCGCTGATTCCCGTTGGAGCGGCAGTCGTGGCGTCGGTCGGCACACTGACTGTTCTTCCCGTGGGCTGGAATGTGATCGCCGGAGCGCTTGTAGGCGGCGCCGTCGCGGTGGTGCGTCATGGGTGACCCCGTCAGCAGCACTTGGGTCGCGATCAGCCTCTTGGTCGCCGTGACGCTGGCGACCCGGCTAGCCGGGCCTTTGGCTATGGCCCGCATCGGGGCGTCCCCGCGGGTCGAGCGGTTTCTCGAAGGGGTTTCGGTCTCGGTCCTCGCGGCCCTCGTCGCTTCCATCGTGGCCCAGGGCGGCACGCGAGAAGCAGTGGCAGTCGGCCTAGCGGGCGTCGTGATGCTGGCGACGCAGAGTGCGGTCTGGGCCATGATCGCGGGAATGGTTCTGGCGGCAGGCTGGACGGCGATCATAGCGATATAAGAGTGCCAGCTGGGTGCGCCATATCGGAGCGCCCGAGTAGAACCGAACTACTGTTACGATAGCCTCTATAGTGAACCACCGGCCACGCAGTCTAAACCCAGATCGCACATGATGCTACATTCCCAGCCCGATCTGTCAAAGCCAGCCTTCGTACACTCTGTCGCATTTAGAAAATTGGGCTCGTAGCAGACCTGCGGCGGCTCGCCGGGACGCATGGCCAGATTGGCGGCGCTGCGTGTTGCTTACGGCCCAGACCTGCCGTTCCGTCCCTGGCCGAATGCCGCTGTGCAGCTTCACCACACCGGCCATTCGTCCTTCGCGCAGCATTTTCAGATGATGAAGGTCGGCAGGGCGTACCAAGCGGGCTTTCGCTGCGGATGCGCCAACGGCTACTTTTTCTACTCTTCATCAAAAAATCTCATGACTGCGCATCGGCGTGGTCCTCATGCCGCACCTCTTTCATCGCCAGCCCCATGGCCGCGCTCACCAGCAGGCAGGCCGGGATGGTGAGCAGGGCTGTCGCGAATGCGTCGCCGCTCATATCGATCAACAAACCAACAAGCGGCTGAAAAATGAGCGCACCGCCTATGCCGATCATGTTGACGAACGCGACGACCGTGCCGCTGATATGTTTTGAGTGACCTTCCTTGGCGGCTGCGAAGGTAAGCATCTGCGCGCCCCCGAACAAACCGCCCATAAACAGCATGGCCGAGAAAAAGAGCACGGAGGTGCTGTCCGAGTAGATCGCCGCGCTGTAGAACGCTGCTGCCAAGGCCGCGTTCGACACAATGATCCATTTTCGATGGCCGATGCGATCTGAGACCCAGCCGGCCGCGACTGAGCCGAACGCCATCCCCCAGAAGATCATGGAAATTGCGGTCTCCGCGTTCACCGCTGTGAGCCCGTGGTCGGCCGTCAGCTCTGCCTTACCCCAGAGGCCGCCGAAGACATTGACCGGCATGTAGTAGAGCGCGCCCAGGATGGCGATCCACCAGATGCGCCCCTCGCGGGCAACTAGGCGAAGCGGCGCGAGAAGCGGCTGCGTTTCCGCAGCCAGGTCTTTCGGGTCGCGCAAAGTGAACAAAGCCACGACGAACAGCGCCGTCCCGGCTGCGGCCGTTCCGAAGAAGACAGGGCGCCACCCGGCCTGTTCTATCATGCCGGTCAGGGCCACGGCCCCGATAGCAGTGCCCAGCATACCGATGGCATTGACCGCCCCTGACAGGACCGCAAATCGGGACGGCGCGAACCAGTGATTGACGATATAGAGACCGCCGACGAAGCCGAAGGACGCGCCCAGTCCGGTCAGGAACCGGCCGACCGCGGCAAGGAGCGGACTGGATGTAAACGCAAAGAGCGCCACCCCGGCCGAAAGGGTCAGGATCGCTGGCACGACGAAACGCCGTGGCCCGTAGCGGTCGAGAACGAGCCCGACGACAAGCTGCATTGGCGCATAGATCCAGAAGAAGACGCTCGACAGCGTGCCGAAGCCGCCGCTGCCAAGGCCGAACCACGCCGCGATGTCATCGGCGGCGAGGGACGGCTCGATCCGCGCGACGAACTCGAACAGGAAGAAGAGCGCTAAGACGCAAAACGCGATCCATGCGCCGGGCCGGGCGGTGGCGTTGTCGTTCGATAAGGACGCAGGAGCCATGTCAGGTACCAGGAACCTGGACACCCAGCTCCTCAAGCAGGTTATAGTAGGCGATGATGGTGAGCACTCCGAGCGAGATCGCCGCGATGATCTTAAATTGGAAACCATGGCTGTGATGCTTCTGGCGGTCGCGGTGCGCGGTTACGTCGATCATTTCGTCTCCAAACCAGATGGAAAGACCGGTTCCGATGGCCGACAGCGCGAGCATCGACCAGTTGGGCCATGGCACTGTCAGAAGCGTCTTGAGTAGCCGGGTGAGAACGCTGTCGTCGTAGGCCTCCGGAACGAGCGAGAGTACGATGAGATTTAAGGCAACGGCCATGCCCCAGACGCCCACTTGCGTCCAGAGCATCCGCACCCCGAAAAGCATCCGCAGCGGGAAAGCGATGATGAATCCCCCATCCGCAACGGGCGTGCAGAGGACAAAGAAACTCCAAGAGAGTGCTGCCAGCCATGCGCCGGTGGTCGCGTCGAACTTCCAGCTCAAGTAGCCGAAATAGGCTATCAGGATGGCAAGCAGCAGCAGAAAGCGCCAAAGGCTTTCACGATGCGTTGGGTGCTGGATTGAGAAAGGAAGATGCATATCGAGAAAGTTGCCTAAAAATTGCAGCTCGGGCGGCCATTTTCACGGTGGCCTTGCCATCAATGCTATCGACCACGAGCAGTTTTCACAGGTTTGATACATAACCGCTTTTGCTTGATGGCCGCTCGCTCGGCTAGATTTTATAAAACTGGAGCGAAGTCATGCGTTTTGCAGTTTTGACAGCCCTTTCGACAGCTTTGGTGGCGTGTACCGAGGCCGAGTTCGATGCGGCCTTTCCGATCCATCCGCCTTCTCCTGCCGTGAGCGCGGGGCGGCCTTGCTGAGCGTGTCCTTTGACGACACCTCGTCTCAGGCGATCTGGACAGATATTTTTGGTACGCAGACCTATACCGTTCTGGCCGATGGTCAGTCGTTCCGCTGCTCGGTCCGTGACGGCAACATTGTAGGGTTTTCCCGGATTTAACCTGCAAAAGACAATTGGCACACCGACACGAAAAAGTCGAAGACCCTAGCCTTGCAGCACTTCCATCTGTCGCAGCTCCGGGACGTTGGCCTCGAGTTTATCACGCTCCTCAGCCATTCTCTGGTCCTTTCCAAGTGGCATCATTGTATCTCAATGGGCGAGTACTTCAGAGCGGTCATTTCACCTACCAACAGCCTCTTGCCTCGACGCACGCGCGCTGGCAGGGTTCGAACTACAGCGACCGCACGGGACTTTGCCACCACTGTAGACCTCAACTTACTGGCAAGCAGGGTAATTCGCGCGGTCGGCTTCGGAGACATCGACCGGGCACTCGGTGTTGATATTTGCCTCGGAGATGTCGTTCTCGGTGACGAAATTGTCGTCTTCGACGCAGGCCGCCAGAAGGGCCAGCAAGAATGTTGCGGTAAGTATCCGGGTCATGGTGAAGTCCTTTGTTGGGTAACTTAAATACTAGTCAGCGACTGCAATGGGGAGTTGCTCGCCGAGCGCAGCCGGTCATGGCCCGGCGGGCCAGAGCATGTTGAACACGAACATGACCGCGAAGACCGCGACAAACACGCGCCAGTCGAACGATCTATTGCCCTCTGCTGTTGTGATTTTCATTTTTCGTAGCACGAGCAGCGTTCCAAGGATCAGCACCGCAGCGATAACCGCATGGATAAGATCAATGTGCATGTGCTTTTCCTGTGAACCTTGCGAAGTCACGAATGTCAGCTAAGCTTTTTCATGTCTAAATTGAGGTTATATGAGAGGATCATCCATGGGTAGACAAATTTTCAGTTTTGCAGCCGCGTTTTCGCTATCGGCAACGGCCATTGCAGCACAAGTCAGCGACGATGAATCGGTGACGGGCACGTGTGTGCTCAGCTACCTTGGCAAGATCTATGCAAACGGGGCCTGCGAGGGGACCATCTCTGACGATGCCCTGACTGATCTCAGCGGAACGGCCGATGGTTCGGGGGCTTCGTGGCAGCTTGTCATCGACAGCGCTGCAGGCTCCGGGGTACTGATCGGAGCTGACACCTTTGTACTTGCGGATGGCGAAATCCTGTCGAACCAAGGTGGCGCGAGCTATGCTTGGCAGAACGGATATGCTCTTGATTTCATGATGGACGGAGAGAATTGACCATGCACGCTCATCTTGTCTTCGGTCTGATGGTGGCGTTGGCCACCGGGAGCCCGGCCTTGGCCCAAATGTCGGCCGATGTCCGGTTTGAACCGGGTAACTTTGGAACCAATGTCAGTGGCACGATCATCGGCGATGATTATATGGATTATCGCCTGGGGGCGCGTGCCGGCCAAGAGTTGTTTGCGGAGTTGACCGTCATCGACTCGAACGGGAACGGCACGATCTACTTCAACGTCCTGCCCCCGGGCAGCGAAGGCGTCGCAATCTACAATGGCTCGATGGACGGCAACACCGCCACGGTTGATCTTCCCGAACACGGCACATACACGATCCGCGTCTACCAGATGGGCAACGATGCCGACAGCGGCGCGACGACCGGGTTCAGGCTCGACCTGTCAATCCAGTGACGTTCGTCTCAGCTGGCACAGACAGTCTTTAGTGTTTCTCAGCAAGAGTATGCTGGGTTTCGATTCGAATGACACATCCCTCAAAATCAATCCGCTCCGGCTAGGTGCTGATTTTGTCTGGTTTTTGCTCGATGACCGAAGAGCGGACTTTGGTGTGCAATGCGACATTCGGTAGTTTGGGTTCGGTGCAGCCGTACGGCGATACAGAACAAGCCTCGACCTTGGTCCACTCCGAATGTCGGCTTCCACCTTTTGTGGGTGAACGGATCTTCGCCGCAGCGAATGTCGGCTCACCGCCCTTTGTGCCAGTGTCTAGCGTCATATCGCGGGGATTATGAATGCCGTGGGTAGGCTGAGAGTGAACTTTCGTTGCGTGGTACGAGGACGCACTCGCTGACGAGCCTTACCCCCCGGGGGTACCCTGAAAATCTGGGCAAAATCCTCCTGACCGGTGAGGGGACCGTCGTTTTCGTGCGCGGCTAATAGGAGAAAAAAGCCCACTTGTGAGGTTGGTAGCGTGCAGGCAGGAAGCTTGCCTGCGCCACCTTTTTGTCAGTCTTCCAAGGTTTGCAGCACTTGCTTGAGCCCCAGCGACAAGAGCTGGTGCTCCGCGGCGACGACACGCACAGATGCAGCGTGATTGCGAGCGAAGGCCTGTTCCGCGGGCCGCCACGTCGGCATCCACCAGGGCTTGCCGGCGGCCTGTGCCAGCCCCGCGAGCCGGGCGATGTCGGCCCGGTCATCATCGCCGAACCCATAAGTCGCGCGGCCACGGGTCAGCGCCAGGTCGAAGGGGCCGACGAAGATCCCGTCGACCAGCGGACTGGCGAGCAGCGCTTCGGCGTCGTCGAAGGCCTCGGCCGTCTCGATCATCGGCAGGCAGAGAACCTCGCGGTTCTGTCGGGCGAAGTAGTCGGGATCGGGCGCTTGGAACCGGGCCGAGCGGCCAGCGGCGTAGCTGCGGGTGCCAAGGGGCGGGAACTTGCACGTGGCCAGTGCCGCCTCCGCCTCCGCCAGCCGGCCCACGTGGGGCAGGATCACCGCGTCGACGCCAAGGTCCACGACGCGCTGCACCCAGACCGGCTCCGGCGCCTCGATCTTGGCGCAGACCGCCAGTCCCAGAGCGCGGGCTGCGACCACCAGCGCTTCGCGCCGGTCGGCGTCGAAGCCGTTGTGTTCGATATCCAGCACCACGCGGCGGAAGCCGGCATCGGCGGCCATTTCCAGCAGGTCTAGGTTCGGGGTGCTCATCCAGAAGGCAAAGCTGTTCATAATCAGGCCATCACATGGTGGGTATTGGAAGGCAGGGTGCTGCGCACCCGATCAAGATAGTCAAAGTCCAGTTCGGCAAAGGTGACGCCGGGCTGGGCCGAAGCCCGGGCGATGACGGCGCCCCATGGGTCGATCACCATGGAGTTGCCGTAGCAGGCGCGTTCGCCCGCCGGTTCCGCGTGAGCACCTACCTGTGCCGGGGCAATCACGTAGCACTGCGTTTCGATCGCGCGGGTGCGCAACATGCATTCCCAGTGGTCCTTGCCGGTCTCCATGTTGAAGGCTGCGGGCAGGACGATCAGGTCACAGCCGGCGCGCATGTGGGCCAAGAACAGCTCGGCGAAGCGCAGGTCATAGCAGATGGCAGAGCCCGCGCGGCGGCCAGCCAGGCTGTAGCTGGTGACGGTGTCGCCGCGGTCGATGACGTCGGATTCGCTGAACACGTGGCCCGAGGGGGTCTCCACGTCGAAGAGGTGGATCTTGCGGTAACGCGCGATCTCGGTCCCGTCGGGACCAAAGGTGACGCTCGTGTTGTAATAGCGCCCACCCGCAGCCTCCAGCATCGAACCGGCGTGGAAGGTAGTGCGATAGCTGCGCGCCAGGGACTGCAGCGCGCGGTAGGCCTCGCCGTCGGGTAGGATCTCGGCTGCGGCCCATTGGGCCTCCCTGCTGCCGCCGAGGAAGGTGGCATATTCGGGGGCTACCACCAGGTCGACCTCGCCTGGGGTGATATGGGTGCGGAACAGCGCCTCGATGGTGTCGAGATTGCGCAGCTTGTTGTCCCGCGAGTTCATCTGAAGCATCGCGATCTTCATGGGAATCCTTGTCTCTGAGCGGGGCCTTCGCCCCTGTTTCCTGCTATGCCCCGGGGTTACCGCCCATGGGGGACCGACGGTCCGTTTTGGCCAAGGCTCTGAAAAGCGTTGGAAACTTTTCGTTTGACCCCGAGGTCGATTCCCATGTTGTATTATGGGAAGACAAAAAACAATGTAGAGACATCCTGACAGGGAGTGACAGAATGAGACTTGGAAACCGCATCGGCGCTTCGGCCCTTGGCATCATGGCAGCTCTGGCCGCAGGCGGGGCCACAGCGCAGACCCTGAACGTGCAGCTGTCTTCGGACATCCGTAGTTCCCGTCCCGGCGTGAACCGCGATGCGCTGTCGGACATGGTGGCGCTGAACGTGGCCGAAGGTCTGTTCGCCGTGGGTGAGCGGGGGGATATCGTGCCCATGCTGGCCAAAAGCTGGACGGTGTCCGAGGATGGTACGACCTACACCTTCGCTTTGCGGGAAGGACGGGTGTTCCACAACGGCGCGCCAGTCACCGCCGACCTGGTGAAGCAAAGCTGGGAGGCCATGCTGGCGGCGCCCGACTTCAACTGCACCGGTTTCTTCGACGGCAGCCGCGGTTCAGCGGTCACCGGGATCGAGGCGCCTAATGCGCAGACCGTGGTAATCACCCTGGCAGAACCCGACGCGATGTTTCTGAAATACGCCGCGCAGTCCCAGTGCGGCGGCATGGGAGTCACGCACCCCGACAGCTTCGCCGAGGATGGCACTTGGGATCACCCCATCGGCACCGGGCCCTTCGTCTTTGCTGACTGGCGGCGCGGCCAGAACGTCACGCTGGAGAAGTTCTCTGACTACCAGCCGCTGGCGGGTGAGATCGACGGGTTCGCCGGTCACAAGGAGGCCCTCGTCGAGACGGTCAACCTTGTGGTCACCCCTGACCGCGCCACCGCCGTGGCGGCGCTGCGCAGCGGTGACCTGGACGTGGTGCCCTACCTCTCGACCGCTGAGTCGGCCGAGCTGCAGGAAGAAGACGGTTTCGTGGTGAAATCCGCTCCCCACGGCGGCATGATCACCCTGCTGATGCAGACCGAGGATCCGGTGCTGTCTTCGACCGAGATGCGCATGGCCGTGGCCAAGGCGCTGGACGTCGCGCAGCTGGTGGATGTGGCGACCAACGGACTGGGCACGCCCAATGCCTCGCTGGTGCCGATCAGCTCTCTCTACCACAGCGCGGTGCATGACCGGGGCGTGGGCTATGCCCCGGGCGAGGTGCCCGCGATGCTGGAGGCCGCGGGCTATGACGGGCAGGAGCTGGTGATCCAGACCAACCGCCGCAACCCGATCAACGAAAACGTTGCGGTGCTGGCCCAGGCGATGCTGCAGATGGCCGGCATCAACGCCCGGATCGAGGTTCTGGAATGGGCCACCCAGCTGGATCGCTTCCGCTCCGGCAGCTTCCAGATGTCGGCCTTCAACTACTCCAACCGAGCCGACCCTGTTCTGGCCTACAGCGCCGTCGTCGACAGCAAGGAGGACCGCGGCAGCTCCATCTGGGACGACCCCCGCGCCATCGAGCTGGTAGACGAGACGCTCCAGACCCCCGACGGCGAGGCGCGCCAGGCGCTCTTCGACGAGCTGCATGAACTTTACCTCGAACAGATGCCCTTCGTGATGCTGGCCAACAACCTGACCGTTTCGGTGAACGCCGACTACGTGCAGGGCTACAGCACCTGGAACGGCTTTGCGCGCCTCTGGGGCGTCAGCGTCGAGAAGTAACTGACCGATCCGACAGGACCTTCGGGGACCAAAATGACCAGATTTGTACTGTCGCGGCTCGTCTCCGCGATACCCACCCTTTTCCTCGTATCGCTGGCGGTGTTCACGCTGATCCGGCTGATCCCCGGGGATCCCGTAAGCCTGATGCTCGGCGACAATGTCGACGATGCGGCTTACGCGGCCATGAGCCATGAGCTGGGGCTGGACCGCCCGATCGCGGTCCAGTTCCTGATGTGGCTGCAAGGGGCGTTCCAGGGCGACCTGGGCCGCTCCATCACCACCGGTGAGGCGGTGCTGCCGCTGGTGCTGCAACGCTTTGCCATCACCGCGCAGCTGGTGCTGGTGGCAGTCGCGCTAGCGACAGTGCTGGCGGTGCCGCTCGGCATGCTGGCGGCCTGGCGGCAGAACTCGGCCTTCGACCTGGGCGTGGTCGTGGGCGCCACGGCGCTGATGTCGATCCCGACCTTCTGGATGGGGCTGATGTTGCTGCTGCTCTTCGGCCTGAACCTCGGCTGGTTGCCGGTGCTGGGCTATGTCTCGCCCTTCGACGACTTTGGGGCAGGGGCGCTCTACCTAGTGATGCCGGTCGCCGCCCTGGTGCTGCATGAATGCGGGATCCTGGTGCGGATGTCGCGGGCCTCGACGCTCGACGTGCTGCGGCTGGACTATGTGACCCACGCCCGCGCCAAGGGCCTGACCGAGGGGCAGGTGCTGCGCCGGCACGTCTTCCGCAATGCCTTCGGGCCGACTTGGACCCTGCTGGGGCTGATCCTGGGCAACCTGCTGGGCGGCGTGGCCGTTGTCGAGACGGTCTTCACCATCCCGGGCCTGGGCCGGCTGATCGTGGAGTCGATCTATGGCCGGGACTACCCGGTGCTGCAGGGCTGCCTGCTGTTTGTTGCCTTCACCTACGTCGTCGTGAACCTGATCGTCGACCTTTGCTATCCGCTCTTCGATCCGAGGGTGAAGACCACATGAACCTTGGCCGTACCAACAAGTATCTCGGTGGTCTGCTGATCGCCTTCTTCCTTCTCTCCGCCCTGCTTGGCTGGCTCTGGACGCCCTATGATCCGCTGGCGCTGGACCTGCGCGCGCGCCTTCAGGCGCCCGGTGCGGCGCACTGGCTGGGCACCGACGAATACGGGCGTGACGTGCTGTCTCGCCTAATGGCGGCGGCACGGACCTCCGTCACCATTTCGGCGCTGACCGTCAGTTTCGCGGTGACCTTCGGCATCGTGCTGGGCGCGCTTTCGGGCTATGCGCGCGGCTGGATCGACCGCGCTGTCATGCTGCTGACCGATACGCTGCTGGCCTTTCCCTCGATCCTGCTGGCGCTGGCGCTGCTGTCGATCCTCGGCGCCAACATCTGGGGCGTGATCCTGGCGCTGGGGCTGGCCTACATGCCCACCGTGACCCGCGTGGTGCGCGGCGCGGTCATGTCCCTGCGGGAGCAGGAGTTCATCGAGGCCTCGCGCCTGATGGGCCATCCCGTCGGCTATACCCTGCGGGCCCACGTGATCCCCAACTGCCTGGCGCCGGTGATCGTCATCGCGACGTCGATGTTCGGCTCGGTCCTGCTGACGGAAAGCGCGCTGTCCTTCCTTGGTCTGGGTGTGCCGCCGCCGGCGCCCACCTGGGGGAACATGCTGGCCGGCGCACGCCCCTACATGTCCCAGGCGTCCTGGCTGGGGATTTTCCCGGGGCTCTGCATCGCGCTGACCCTGCTCGGCATCAACCTCTTCGGGGACTACGTCCGCGACCGTTTCGATCCGCGCATGAAAGGCCTGTGATGACCGATCAAGACACATTGCTGAGCGTCGAGGCGCTTGAATTGGGGATCGCCAGCCTGCCCGAGAATCGCATCGTGCGCGGCGTCAGCTTCGACATCCGCCCGGGTGAGATGGTGGGACTTGTCGGGGAATCCGGCTCGGGCAAGACCATGCTGGGCCGCGCCGTCATCGGCTTGCAGCCCGGCGGCATCGTCGGGCGCGGCGGCATCATCCGCCTGCGCGGGCGGGATATTACGCAGATGTCCCCGCGGGAGCGACGCAAGATGCGGGGGGAGGATGTGGCCATCGTCTTCCAGGAACCGATGACCTCGCTCAACCCGTCGATGACCATCGGGCGGCAGCTGGACGAACCGCTGCGGACCCACACGAAGCTGGGCACGGCAGAGCGGCGCGCCCGCATTCTGCAGATGATGGAGCGCGTTGGCATCCCGTCTCCCGCCGACCGGTTGCACGACTACCCGCACGAGTTCTCGGGCGGGATGCGGCAACGGATCATGCTGGCCTCGGCCATGCTGCTGAAACCCGCGCTTCTGATCGCGGATGAACCGACGACGGCGCTGGACGCGCTGGTACAGCGCGAGGTGCTGGAACTGATGGTGGAGATGACGCGCGAAAACGGCACGGCGCTGATCCTGATCAGTCACGACCTGCCCATGGTCGCCCGCTACTGCGAACGAGTCATGGTGATGCGGCAGGGCGAACTGGTGGAGCAGGGCGAGACGCGCCGGATCCTAACGCAGCCGGCCCATGACTACACCCGCAAGCTACTGGCGGCGATGCCCGAACGCGGGCCCCTGCGCACCTTCGTGGAAGACGAGACCCCGCTGGTGGAACTTCGCGACCTGAAGGTCGAGTATGTCTCTCGCGGGGGGCTGCTGTCGCGAGCCAATCGCAAGCTGGCCCTGAAAGGCGCCAGCCTGTCGGTGCGGCGGGGCGAGGTGGTTGCGGTGGTCGGCGCCTCCGGTTCCGGCAAGACGACACTGGGGCGCGCGCTGGCGCACCTGATCCCCTACAGCGGCGGCGAAATCCTGTTTCGCGGCAAGCCGGTCGCCCGGGGCAGCGAGGGGTGGATGGATTTCCGCGTGAACTGCCAGATGATCTTCCAGGACCCCTTCGGCTCTCTTGATCCGCGCTTCACCATCCGGCGTGCGCTGGCCGAGGCCCTCTATCACGTGGACATCGGCGCGCAGGAAAAGGACGAGCGCATCCGCCGTATCGTGGCAGAGGTGGGGCTGGAGGAGAAGCACCTGGACCGCCTGCCGCACGAGATGTCGGGCGGCCAGCGGCAACGGGTGGCCATCGCCCGCGCGATCATATCCGAGCCCGATTTCGTTATCGCGGACGAGGCGGTTTCCGCGCTCGACGTGACGGTACGGGCGCAGGTGCTGGACCTGCTGGCGGACCTGCAGAAACGCCACGGCTTCTCCTGCCTCTTCATCAGCCACGACCTGGGCGTGGTCGAACAGCTTGCAGACCGTGTGGTCGTCATGCGTGACGGCGAGATCGTCGAGGAGGGACCGCGAAACCGGATCTTCGACGCGCCCGAGAGCGGCTATACCCGCGCGCTGCTCTCGGCGATCCCGACCCTGAAACGCAGTGGCGAGGGCGTGGAGCTAAGTTGGCGGTTCGCCGCGCCGGAGGCGGGCGCATGAGTGGACAGCGTATACTGCCGAACTGCGCGCCCGAGGCCCATGGCACCGATCCGGAGGTGCTGCTGCGCTTGCTGGATCGGATCGCCGCCGAGGGGTTGGAGGTGCATAGCCTGCTGGTCTGGCATGACGGTGCCCTGATCCAGGAGGCCTACTGGGACCCTTACGGCCGCGACCGGCTGCACATGATGCACTCGGTCACCAAGAGCTTTACCGCCATGGCCGTCGGGCTGGCCTGGGACGACGGTCTGCTGGATCTGGACGCCCCGGCGATCGACTTCTTCCCCGAGCATCGCGCGGTGGCGCCCAAGGGGATCGAGGCGATGACCCTGCGCCACCTGCTCACCATGACCAGCGGCCACGGGCGCGGCATCTCGGGCGGGGCCTGGCGTAAGCTGGAAACGAGCTGGGTCGCGGATTTCCTGCGTCAGCCGCTGGAGCATGCGCCCGGTGAGGTCTTCGTCTATGACAGCGCCTGCAGCTACGTCCTGTCGGCCATCGTGCAGAAGGTGACGGGGCAAATCTGTCACGATCTGCTGCGGCGGCGGGTCTTCGACCCTCTGGGCCTGACAGCCGGTATTCGCTGGGATCTCAGCCCGGAAGGGATTAACACCGGCGGCAACGGGCTGTGGTGTACCAGCCGCGACCTGCTGTCGCTGGGCATCCTGCACCTGCAGGACGGGCGATGGCAGGGCCGACAGGTGCTGTCGCGCGACTGGGTGCGCGCCGCCACGGGGATGCAGCTGCGCGACGTGTCGCTGGGCGTGCTGACCGGGGAGGCCTACCTCGGCCCTGGCGAAAGCCACGAAGGTGCCGAGGCTGAGCGCCGCGAAGGTTACGGGTTCCAGTGGTGGCGCGGGCCCCATGACAGCTACTCGGCCAACGGGCTTTTCGGGCAGAACTGCTTCGTCTTTCCCAACGAACGCGCGGTGGTGGCCGTCACCGCCGGCATGGACGACGAGGACAGCCGCCTGAAACGCCTGATCCAGGAACAGCTGCGCCCCGCGCTTGGCCAGTGGCGCGGCGCGGAGCTGGCTCCGCGTCTGGCCGGGCTGGACCTTCTGCCGCCGCCCCTGGGCAACGCCGCAACAGCTCCAGCGGGCTGGGAAGGGCGCTACCTCGCGCAGGACAACGCGCAGGGGGTGACGGGCCTGCAGCTGGCCCTGGATGGCGTGTCGGTCCGCCTCGGAGTCGAGGACGCGCGCGGCCGCCACGAGGTGCGCGCGGGGCTGGGCCACCGGCAGGAGGGGCTGACGACGCTCAGCGGCGCGGGCCTGCACCACGCCTACGAGTTCGAAGCACCCGGCGCCTGTGTCGCCGCCTGGGCGGCCTGGTCCGCCCCCGATGCCGAGGGCTGGAGCTGCCTGATCCTCGATTGTGCCTACGTAGAAACGGCCTTCCGGGACACGCTCCGGCTGTGGCTGCGCGGGGCCGAGTTGCGGCTGGAGCGGGAGGTGAACGTCAACTCCTCTTTCCGGCGGCTGCCGCAATTGTGTGCCACCCGCGTGTCGCAGGACTGTCCGAAGGCGCAGGAGACGACGCCATGAACGCCCCGATCCATCTGGGCCGGATGACCCAGGCCGAAGCGGCACGGCGGCTGACCGACAACCCCGTGATCCTGTTGCCTCTCGGCTCTCAGGAAGGGCAGGGGCCGCATGTACCCATGGGCGACTACCGCCTGTCCGAGGTGCTGGCCGAACGGATCGCGACCCGAAGTGGCGCGCTGATAGCCCCGGTGCTGCCCTTCGGCTACGCCGATTTCTTCCGCGATTACCCAGGCGGCGTACAGGTCCGAGCGGAGACCTTCACCGCGGTGCTAACTGACATGCTGACCAGCTTTTTAGACCACGGGCTGACGCGGCTCCTGATCCTCAACGGTCATACGACCAACGCCCCGCTGATCGCGCAGGTGACCCGCGCCCTGCGGCGGGAGCGGGGGGCGGTGATCGCATCGGTCGACCTCTGGCCCTCGGTTTCGGGGGCGGTGATGGCGGAGCAGTTCGGCGCGGCCCCGGTGAAGGGCCACGGGGGCGAGCCGATCACCTCGGTCGCCCTGCACCTGCTGGCAGGGGAGGCGCGACCGCTGGAGGTTCCGCCGCAGGACCGGCGCGGGGCGCTGCTGAACATGGCCCTGCGCGGCGTGTCGGGGGCGGATTTCGAAGGGCTGCGGGTGAACCTGCCGGTCACCGCGTCCGAGATCGCGCCCGACGGCCTGCTGGGCGGCGATGCCTCCCACGCCACGGCAGAGGCCGGCGCGGCCATCACCGAGGATCTGGTGGCGCGCCTCGCCGCGCTTGTCACCCATCTTCAAGAGGCCCCGGCCACAGGAAAGGACCTCGCATGAGCCGCTACCGTATCGACCCGATGCCCTCCCCGGCGGATTCCGCCCTGCTGGGCGCGCTGGAGCAGATCGAGACCGCGACCTTGGGCCATGTGCGCCTGACCGGCATGGTGGATCGCGGCTTACGTGCGCTTGATCCGCATCAGCCCGCGCGCGCGGGCATCGCGGTCACGCTGGCGCTGCCGCCGATGTGTTCCACCCTGATGCACCACGCGGTCAGCCTGCTGCGCCCCGGCGACATGCTGGTGGTCGACCGGCTGGGCGATGACCGTTTCGCCTGCCTGGGCGGGGCGGTGGCGCGGGCGGCGAAGAGGGCCGGCGCGGCGGGGGTGATCCTCGACGGCCCCGTGACCGACGTGGCCGAGATCCTGGCGGAGGGCCTGCCGGTCTGGTCGCGCGGCCCCGCGCAGCTGACCACCCGGCGGCTGGAGCTGGGCGGCACCCTGAACCGGCCCGTCAGCTGTGGCGGCGTGCCGGTGCTGCCGGGCGACATCGTGCTGGGCGATGCCTCCGGCGTGGTGGTGATGCCCGCCGATGAGGCCGCGGCCGAGGCAGAGGCGGGCATCGCGCGCGAGGGCCGGGTGGCCCGCACCATGGACCGCCTCGCGGCGGGCGAACGACTGGGTGATATCACCGGGGTCAATGCCCGGATCGCCGACTTGAATGATCCGAAGGATGCGAAGAGATGACACAAGACCTGCTGGTGCCCATGCCTGCCTCGGTGGCGGATGTGCTGACCGTGACTGCGCCCCGCGCGCCGTTGATCCCGCTGGTGCTGGACAGTCCGCACAGTGGCACCGTTCTGCCTGCCGAATTTCAGCCGGCGGTCGACCCAGCCATGGTGCGGATCTCGGCCGATACCCATGTCGATGACATCTTCGCTGCCGCCCCCGATCACGGCGCGCCGCTGTTGGCGGCGCTGTTCCCGCGCAGTTTCCTCGATACCAACCGGTCCTTGTCGGACATGGACCGGCTGATGGTTGCCGGCCCCTGGCCGCACCTCACGCGCGACAGCAACACCGCCCGCCGCGGCATGGGCCTGATCTGGCGCAAGGCCTGGGGTGAGACGCCGATGTACGACGCGCCGCTGTCGGTGGCCGAGGCGGAGGCGCGCATCCGCCGCTACTGGCTGCCCTACCATGACGCCCTGCGTCAGCTGCTGGACGGGGCCTTTGCCCAGTACCGCCGGGTCTGGCACATCAATTGCCACTCGATGACGGACGCGGGCCACGCCATGTCCTCCGACGGGCTGGGCACGACCCGCGCCGACATCTGCATTGGAGACATGCTTGGCACCTCAGCGGGGGCCGAGTTCACCGGGCTTCTGCGGGAAATCCTGATGGAGGAGGGGTTCAGCGTGGCCATGAATAAGCCTTTCAAGGGGGCCGAGCTGACGGAGGCCTATGCCAACCCTGCCATCGGGCGCCACTCCGTCCAGTTCGAGATCAACCGCCGCCTCTACATGGATGAGGCGACGCGGGAGCGCAGCGGTGATTACCCGGCCTTCAAGGCGGCGATGACCCGGCTGGTGGCGCGCGTCGCCGACTACGTGAAGGCGGAGGTGGCCTGATGGCACGCATGAATTTCTACCGTCTGCCGGCCAGCGCCATGTTTGCGGCCCGCTGCGATCCGCGGTTCCATTACTGCACCTACGTGCCCGAGAGCTACGATCCGGAGGGAGCGAAGACCTACCCGCTGGCGGTGCTGATCCACCACAGCAAACGCGATGCCCAGGCCCTGCGCGACCACTACATCGCCTTCGCCGAGGCGCATCACTGTGCGCTGCTGGCGCCGCTGTTCCCCTGCGGGATCACCGGCCCGGACGATTTTAACAACTACAAGCTGATGCGCCACGGCGGCGTGGCCTATGACGAAGTGCTGCTGGGCATGGTCGAGGAGATCGCCGAGGTCTTTCGCCTGCAGACCAACCGCTTCCTGCTGTCGGGCTTCTCGGGGGGCGGGCAGTTCGCGCATCGCTTCCTGCTGCGTCACCCGGACCGGCTGCGCGGCGTCTCCATAGCGGCGCCGGGGACGGTGACCCTGCCGGGCGATCCGCGCGGCTGGTGGGTGGGAACCGGCGACATGGCGACCTCCACCGGGGCGGCCTTCGACGCGGTCGCAGTCGCCCGGGTGCCGATCCAGCTGCTGGTCGGGGCGGACGACA
This sequence comes from Salipiger bermudensis, assembly GCF_020171625.1. GTDB lineage: Bacteria > Pseudomonadota > Alphaproteobacteria > Rhodobacterales > Rhodobacteraceae > Salipiger > Salipiger bermudensis_B. Next base: position 17,295 of record NZ_JAIUZY010000020.1, on the reverse strand, counting down.
CAGCCGAGGGCATGACGATCAAGCCCGGTTCGGATTTCTGGTGCGAGGACGGTGCCAATGACGCCGGGGCAACCCGGGTGGCGCGGCTTTCTGCGCTGGAGGCGGCGCTACGCGGGATAGGCGCAGCGCCCGAACGCCGTGACCTGCTGGGCGTTGGCCATGATGCCTCGGCCCTTCAGCCGCCGGTGGAGGACTTCTTCGCCCGCCTGCTGGCCGGTTAGTCCAGCTTCGCCGCGTCGCCCGGATCGCGGCTGAGGTGACGATCGAGGATCTGCGCGGCAGTTTCTGGATCGCCGTCCTCGATCGCGTCGAGGATGGCCAGGTGGTCGCGCGCAGCCTTGCGGATATGATCCGCGCTCAGCTCTGTGAACTCCACCACCTCGGTCATGCGGCGCAGGCTGTTCTGGCGTCGGATCGCCTCGGTCAGGAAGCGGTTGTGGGCCCAGCTGACGACGGTGGCGTGAAAGTTGGCGTTGGCCTCGAACCATTCCGAGCCGGCAATCCGGTCCACTGGCGTGTCATGTAGGCGCTGCTGCTGCGCGCGCAGTTCGGCCAGTTGCGCCAGATCGGGGCGGAAGCCCGCATCGCGCAATGCGCCACATTCGATGATGACCCGGAAGCCATAGCTGGCGTGGATAGCCTGCGGATTGTCTAGGGTTTCGGCAAACCGCCAGCCGTGGCCGGTGCGACGTTCGGCTAGGCCGGCATTGGCGAACCGCATCAGCACCAGTCGGATCATGCCGCGGGTGGTGCCGAAATGCTCTGCCAGTTCCGCCTCCGACACCTCGGGGGCGATCGCGCCCGAGGCGCGGGCGGTCATCACCTGATCGTAGAGCGTTTCGGTCTCCGATTTCGGCAACAGTGCGGAAAGGTTGTCGTTCTCCGCCGGCAGCCCCTGAAAGCGGAAGCCAATGTTCGGGATCTTGCTAAATAGGCCCCGTTCTTCCAGGTGCATGAGGACACGGCGAACCGGGGTCCTCGACGTGCCCAGAAACTTCGCCAGCGGCGTCTCCGAGACGTGCTCTCCCTCTTTCCAGTGCCCGTCCTTCGCAAGGGTAAGGATCTTCTGGGCGATCTCGGCCTGGAGATTGCTCAGACCGTCGGCTGATGTGATTGAACTGGCACTCATGTCTGCGTCTCGGGGTCATGCAATTTCACTTCACCTTGGCTGGTGAGTAGCGAGGTAGCCGAAGGGCTGTCCCGTAATACGACATATTTCGCAACAAGAGAACCTGAGCGCGATAACCTGGCTTCAAACGACGGCGAGTGCATTCCGTAGGAGGAGGGTAACGTATAGCTGCAGAGGGTTCCTTAGCGCGCCGGTATAACCGGCAAACACCGACAATCGCGACCTTAGCTCGAGCCCTCGGATTTCCGTTTTGCGCAGCAAGCGGACACGCCTCGCGACCTGGCTGCGGCCGCGCCCCGGGCACTTCCCGGCCCAAACCTGCCATTCGCCTGGGTCACCAACGGCGCGGCGCGGCCTCCCCAAACCGGCCATCAGTGGCACCGCGCAGCATAGTCCAGGGCCCCAAGGTCCGCAGAGCGGACGAAGCTGCCGTTCGCCAAGGCCGCCGCCGCAGGATCGCTTCAGTCGGCCAAGGATTCGAGAGGGTAATTGCGAAATGTCCAAACGGTAAAGTCGAGCACTATCAGGAGACAGCGGCCGCTACTCCGCCAACATCTCCACCAGCTCCACCCGGCGATTCAACTGGCGCCCCGCTTCGTTTTCGTTTGAGGCGAGCGGGGCGAGCGGGCCTACGCCACCGGCCTGAAGACGTCCCGCGCCTATTCCATAGTCCCGGACCAAGGCCGAAACGATGGCTACCGCTCGGTTGGCCGAGAGGGCCATGTTAAGCTCGAATCCCCCGGTGTCATCCGTGTGGCCAACGACATAAAAGCGACCATTGCGCTGCATAAGCACCTCGGCGATCGCCTCGAGCGACGCGGCCGATGAGGGCCGGATCACCGCGCTGCCGGTGTCAAACTGGACGCCGTAGAGGATCGCCTTTCCCGCTTCTTCGATTTCAGCAGTCAGGGCCTTGGCACTGACATCCACCGTGCCCTCCTCCATCCCGGCGGACGTGACTTCCTCGGTCATGTAGATGCGTCGGTTGCTGCTGATGGTCAGTGTGAAGACGGTCGTCTGCCCCGCCTCGGTCCGCTTCGCCGAGATGTAATGCCCCGGAAACACGGTCACCTGTTGCCCGGCGATGCTGAAGCCGCGCTGACCGATCCGGTTGGTTTCCTGCAGGGACTTGATAGCGCTCTGCTCATCGGAGAACTCTGGCAGGCCGGTATCGACGAGGATATCGAAGCCGGCCGCGTCGAGGGCGGTTTCGAAGCTGCGCTCGATCTCGATCGGAGCTTTGCCCTCGGGCCAGGAATAGAGGCCGGACCGAAGCTGCCCCTCGATTTCGGCAGTCTCAGCCACGTCGCCGTCGAGCGCCGTGAAGTATCCCAGAACATCAAAGTCGACGGCGTATTGGGGCCGGGCCAATTCCGACCCCGCGAAGGGCTGGACGATGACAGGTTCCTGAGCGGCGGCCGGGAGCGCGAGACCGGTAGCAAAAAATGCGATAGCAAAGTAGGTCCGGAACGACATCTTCGGTATCCTTTCATTTTCGCGACGTTACTGCGGCTTAGATCGATGAATGACACGGACCGTCAGCATCGCGACGTCACGCCTCAAACAAGCGACACCCGCTGGGGGTCCGGAACGAGACGACGTGTGGGGGACAGAGGAACTTCAAGCCATATCCGAGCTGTCGACATAGCCGCAGGCCCTAAAGTGATTAAGCCTTAGCGAACCGGTCCTTCGCAACACATAAATCGCTCCCAAAGGTCCCCGTCCAAAATCCGGACCAAGGAAATCGGTGCAACCTAAATCACATGAAACGCTTGAAGCGCCGGTTTCATCCAAGCGGCAAATCATGCGCAGGGTGAGTTACTCAGGGCTCGAACCGGCCATGCTGCGGCGCGGCAGGCCACTTGCCTTGGCGCGCCGAGCCTGCGGACGCTGACGGCCCTGACCTGCCGTTCAGTCCCTTGCCGATCGCCGCGGTGCAGCTTCACTAGACCGGCCATTCGTCCATCGCGCAGCATCATCGGAGGATGAAGGTCGGCAGGGCGGACGAAACGGGCTTTCGCTGCGCGATGCACCGAGGTCTTCATGGCCGCCGCGGCCCATTCGCCCGACCTGCGCGCGCCCATCCGCGATTTCTATGCTCGCCACGTCGGCCCCCTTGCGCGGACGGACGCAAACGCATCGTCGAGGGCATTACGTGACCGGCGCACGGGGCAGGTCGAGATCCCGGTCCCAGGGCGGGACCGTTCCGAACCGCTCCACCAGGAAATCCACGAAGGCCCGCACCTTGGCGGGCGGGCGCCGCGGGGCGGGATAGACGGCGTAGACCCCCGGCATCTCGGAGGGCGGGTGGTCGAGCGGGACAATCCGTAGTCGCCCCGCCCGGATGTGGTCGCCTACGAGGAAGGTCGGTTCGTAGATCAGCCCCTGCCCGGCCAGCGCGATAGCCACCAGCATGTCGCCGTTATCCGCCTGCAGGTTCCCCGTGGCCGGGGCCGCAACCTTGCCCTCCGGGCCGAAGGGCCACCGGCCGGGACCGACATCGTGGGACAAGGTGTAGCTCAGGCAATTGTGCGAGGCGAGATCGGCGACCGTTTCCGGCGTACCGTGCCGCTCAAGGTAGTCCGGCGCCGCACTAACTACCGTGCGACAATGGGCAAGCTTGCGTGCGATGGTGGTCTCGTTGGGGTTCTGCCCGATCCGCACCGCCACATCCCAACCACCGGCGATCATGTCCACCTTGCGATCGTCGACGCCGAGGTCGACGCGCAGCCGCGGATAGAGGCGCATGAACTCCGGCAGGAGCGGCGCCACCTGCCGGATGCCGAAGGAGACCGGCAGAGCGATACGCAGTTGTCCCGTCACCTCGACCCGCTCGGCCGCTGCTTCGGCCTCTGCCTCGGCCACGTCCGAGAGCACCCGCTCCACGTGATCGAGGTAGCGCCGTCCCGTATCCGTCAGCGCGACACGGCGCGTGGTACGATGGACAAGCTTCACCCCCAGCCGTTCCTCGAGCGCGTTGACGTGCTTCGTTGCCATCGTAGGAGAGATCCCCACGGCCCGCGCCGCACCCGACAGGCTGCCCTGCCGGGCGACCTCGGCGAAAACCTCCATGCCGGTCAGTCGATCGAGCATCTCGCACCCACAGTTCAGAAATCCTGTCATACAAAGTGTATTATCACACGGGAAGGTCAAGGGCATATGGGGGCAACAGCACACAGGAGTTCCCGATGATCGACACCCGCACCGCCCCCTACGCCGCGCTGACGCTCCGCGTGGCCCTCGGCATCCTCTTTCTCGCCCATGCCGGGCTGAAGATCTTCGTCTTCGGCCCCAGCGGCACCGCCGGCTTCTTCCAGAGCCTCGGCCTGCCCGGCGCGCTGGCCTACCTCACCATCCTCGTCGAGACGCTCGGCGGCATTGCCCTGATCGCGGGCATCTATACCCGCATCGTCGCCGTCGCGCTGATCCCGGTCCTCTTGGGCGCGATTTTCATGGTCCACGGCGCCGCCGGCTTCTTCTTCGACAACGAGGGCGGTGGTTGGGAATACCCCGCCTTCTGGATCGTCGCGCTTATCGTGCAGGCGCTTCTGGGCGACGGCGCCCATTCCCTGCGGCCCACCCGCACAACCCGCTGAGATGGAGGGAACCATGACTACGCGAGCCAACCTGTCACCCGCCGGGATCACCTCGGCCAGCGCCCCCCTCCGCATCGGTACCGTAGCGCTCACCGTGCGCGATCTGAGCCAGATGACCGAATTCTACCGCGACGCCATCGGGCTCGAGCTGGTCGAGGCCCGTCCCGGCCTCTCCCGCCTCGGCACCGGTGGCGAGGCTCTGCTGGAGCTGATCCACAACCCCGCCGCGCGCCTTGCGGACCGGACCGAGACCGGCCTCTTCCATGTGGCCTTCCTGCTTCAGGACCGCGCGTCCCTCGGCCACTGGCTGCGCCATGCCGCCGAGACGGGCGTCCGACTGCTGGGCGCAAGCGACCACCTCGTGAGCGAGGCGCTATACTTGGCAGACCCCGAGGGCAACGGGATTGAGATCTACCGCGACCGCCCGAGCGAGGATTGGTCCTGGGCCGATGATGAGGTCGACATGGCGACGATCCGGCTCGACCTCGACGCGCTCGCGGCAGACGCACCCGATGAGCCTTGGGGCGGCATGCAGGCGGGCACCGTCGTTGGCCACGTCCATCTGCAGGTTGGCGACGTGAAGAAAGCCGACGAGTTCTACACCGGCCTCCTCGGTCTCGACGTGACGAGCCGGGTGCGCGGCGCGGCCTTCTATTCCGCCGGCGGCTACCACCACCACATCGCAGCGAACACCTGGAATAGCGCCGGCGCTGGACCGAGGCCGACGGGCATGACGGGCCTGCATTCGGTCGAGATCGTCGCCGCCGATCCGGAGCTTCACGCGCGCCTCGCGGCACGCGCCGGGGAACAGCCCGGCGACTCGTCTCTCTTCACCGATCCCTGGGGCACAGTCCTGCGCCTGCGCGCGGCCTGATCCGGCCCTTCAGACAAGGAGACCCACCATGTACGAAACGACCGCCCACATCACCACGCGGAACGCCAGCCGCTACCTCCAGCAGCTCTGCAAGCACTGGACGCACAAGTTCGAGGTCGCGTTCGACCAACTGCACGGCACCATCGATTTCGGCGGCGGCGAGCGCACCGATCTGATCGCCGACGAGACCGGCCTGCGCGCCCTGGTCTACGCAGACACGCCCGAGGCGGCGGACAAGCTTGCGCAGGTGGTTGAGAACCACCTCACCCGCTTCGCCTTCCGCGAGGACATCAGCTTCGACTGGAGCCCGGCCGCGGAAACGGACTCCGTCGCGCGAAAGGTAAGCTGAGACGCCGCATGGCCACGTCCGGGGAATCCGGCGCTGCCGGCAGCAACCGCGTCGCCTGACCGGGGCATTTGCCCCGCAATGGGCAACCGAACCCGACGACCAAACAGGAAACACGATGTTCCCCGACGGCTTCTCCATTGCCAAGCGTTGGCCCGCCCAGAACCCCGTCGTAATCCAGTTATACTCATATTCCACGCCCAATGGCGTGAAGGTCTCCACGATGCTCGACCGGGCTTAACTAAGAGACCCACTTCGTCTCGCTTTCTGACGAGGACGTGCGTAGCCCCCGGTCACGAAGGCCAGGCACATACCGCACGTCCCGGACTAGCGCCGTTGGCCAATAATGGGCGGCAGAAGAAGGCCACCGCCCGGACCTGCACGACATCGGAGACCATTTTTTATCAAAATCGATCTCGAGGGAAAACGCGCCATCGTCACCGGCTCCACCGCCTGCATCGGCCTCGCCGTCGCTGACGGGGCCAGCCGCGGCCGGAGTAAATGTCAAGGTGACCTAACGTAAAAAGAAGACCGTCGACGCCGCCGTCGCGTCGATCTAGGACGGCGTGGAGGGCGCCGGCGTGGCAGGCATCGTCACGGCTCCCGCCTCCGCCGTCGGCCGTTTGCTGTATCCGCAACGACCGGCGGACTGCCGTTCTCGGATCGATAACCCGGAGCTGAGAGCGGACGGCACTGAACACCCCCCCGTTGGGGACCCGTACGCGCTTTACGAAGACCTCAAACGACGCAAAGCTTTACGCGGCAGGATACCCGAAACCGACATTCGATCATGCCGCAGCACTAGTTAATTTGGGCTCGTTCCCGACCTTCGCTGCGCCGCAGGGCCAAGCGCTTGGTCGGGCCTCGCGCGTCGACGCTCGCGGCCCAAACCCGACATTCGCCAGCCAAGCCGACGCTGAGCCGCAGCTTCCGAAAAGCGGACCTTCCGGGTGGCAGGCAGTATCATAGACCTGATGGTCGGCTTTGGGAGCTTCACAGAACACTGATCGACGTCAACTTTAGCGATTCCCGACGACTGTCTTTCTAGCTTGGCGGATGCTAACGATCCTTTTTATCAGCCAACGCACGTTCTACGTCCTCTCGCTGATGCCTGAGCCAGAATAGGGTGGATGGGAAAAATAATGCCGCAATGCTATAGATTGAAAACGCGGCTGGAACGGTGATCATTCCCCATTTCACCAGCGGCGCCATGGAGGCGACAAACTCCGGATCATTGAGCATCAACACGACGATCCCGCCAGACAAAAGCGCTGTGGCGCCGGCCTTATATCCTTCACAGACACGTCTGCCGTACCATTCCTTCACATAAAGATTGAACATTCTCGGGTTCAGCAAGGCCCTCTTTAGATCGACCTTCATCGGTCTCCCACGCCGATACTGAGAGCGCATCCATTGCGAATTACGCCGCATGATTACACCGGTCACTTGCCGTTTCCAAAATCGAGAACTTGCATAGTGGCTCGGGCGAACGTGTCATCAGGCATCTCCAGGGTGTTTACGTGGGGGAGTATGTCGAGGCTCGTGAAAGCTGACAATCTTCCACCATGCGGGCGGCAGCAACATGCTGATGCAGGCGGAAGTTGACCATCGATCACTGCAACGAAACGCGCCGCAGTAGCGCCATGGCCATATCGCCCCACTGGTGCCGGTTCATACCGTTTCTCTAACAGCCGGCATCCGTTTCGAAACGAAGAGCTTGTAGTATTGACCTCACTACCGCCCGCCGCTGCCCTGCAGGGCCAAACGCCTGATTGCCCCTTACGCCGCCGCTTTCGGCCCTGAGCAGCCGTTCGCCAGAGTGGCCATCGCCGTAGTGCGGCTTCCTCATTCCTGACCTTCGTGGCACCTGCAGCATCGTTCAGGGCTTCAAGGTCAGCAGTGCGGACAAAGTGAGCTTTCGCTGCGGTTGCGCAAATGTCTGCTTCAGAAAATGCGCGTGAGAAAAGGCGCAGTTCCAACTCGTACTGAAGATCACCTGCGAATGCCGATGGTGCGAAGGAGCCGATTACGAGATCCATCTGGGATAGCTACCAGAATGAAGACGGCGGATAGCAGCGCGGCAAGTACGAATGCCCAGGCGACAACCCAAACCGGCCCCTCAGCCACCAACCCTACCGCTGAGGCGAAAACGAATGCCACGATGCTAGAGACTGACGCAATTATCGAAGAAGCAAGCCCTGCTAAATCCCCGAGTGGACGCATGGCGAAGGCATTGAGATTGCCGAATAAAAAGCCGAGAGCGAAGAATCCAACCCACGCTAGACCGATCAACGCCGCCAACGGGGGATGACCATCAGTGAGTGCCGCAGCCGCAAGGAGACCCATTCCTGACGCGCCTAGCAGAAGCAGGCCGGAAACTATCGGGACCTCCATGCCAGTGCGCCCAAGGAGGCGAACATTCAAGAGGAGCGCCGCGCCCATTCCTGTCGCAAGGAGCGCCAATAGCGCAGGCATCAACTCTGGAAGCCCGTACAGTACGCCGAAGAGATCCGCAGCCACTGCAAAATAGGTAAGCTGCGCCCCAAAAACGAAACCCGTGGCGATCACCACAGGCATGACGTCGAGGCGGTTCACAAAGCGCGCTGGTGGAAACGCAGAGCGCATTGGTGGAAACGCGGAGCGAAGTCTCCGCCCAGCAGGTGCAGATTGACAGGCTGGTGAAGAAACAAGGCGAGATACACATCAAGGCGCTGTCGGTAATCGCGGAGAAGAAGGCAGAGTTCGACAGCCTACGCACGCGTGTGCGCGAGATGAAGCAGGAGGTCGTCGAGCTTTCCAGCGAGGCAGAGGCGGAGCGGACACAGGTCACGGTGCTGCGCGCGCAGGTGCAGGCTGAAGGCGCTCGGGTCGAGGCGGCGAAAGCGCGGTACCAGGCGCTGGCGTTGGGCTTGCGGTTGTTCGAGAGCCATCAGATCGGCTGGGAATCACTGCGCCCTGATGAGCCGCGGCAGCTCGTCTGGGTGCAGGCCGGCCGGAAACCCACGCCCTTGCCCAAAATTGTCGACGACCGCTTGGCTCCGGCTAAGTCGCTGCTTGAACTGATCATCGAGCTCATCTGCCAGATCCTGGAGGCGCTGTTCGCTTCACGCGAACTGGCCGTGGTCCAGGATGTCGCAATCATCCAGCAGGCGCGTGTGGAGCTGGGGCTGGAGCCCGACATGACGATCGAAAACGTCCTGGTTCGCAGATCTGGGGAGGTGGGTTCAACGCTTTGACCAGCGCCTGAATCGGCATGTGCCTGCCGCGTTCTTGCTTTCTAGGGAAGCGTCAGTTGCCTTTGAACGGCGTCTAGTTGTACAGAGACGAGTGCGGCCTGATAGCGTTGTAATCTTACCGCCAGGGCGCCAGCTTGCGCCGGGCGTCGTTCAGTGCTTCGAAAATGTCATTCAGGATCTAGTCGCGCAAGCTGCCATCTTGCTTAGGACGTCTGCGCGTTTGCCGCTGTCGACCTCCTCCTACTTGCGCAGTCATTAAGCGTGTTCGCCGAACGTCCGTGAGCGGTGTCTGCGCCCCACGTTGTAGAGGGGCTCTGACGCTGCGAGGTGATACCCATCTCATGATGGGGAGTGCCTTTCGCAATGCGCGCGACAAATCCGCTTCTCAAATCTCTGGGCGTCGAGATCTACGCATCGGGTCACCGGCGCTGGCGGGACGATGCGAAGGCTCGCGCTGTGGCGGAGACCTTGGAGCCGGGTGCGACAGTGTTTGCTGTGGCCGGGCGGTATGGCATCCGCGCGAACCAACTCTTGGCCTGACGGCGCTTGGCACAGCACGGACAGTTGGTTCTCCCCACCGAGGAGATCAGCGAGCCGGTCTTCACGCCGCTGGTCGTTTGCGATCCAGCTGACAGGAACGAGCCGGCGAGCGCGACGCCCGAGCATAGTATCCGGATTATCAGGAGAGCGATGCGGTGAGCTACGCCCGATTTCTCGTTCACTAAACCAGCGCCGGCGCGTGCTGAGTGCGACCGCCGTTAGTTGGCGTTGAGGTGATTGACGGTGTCTTCGTCGAGACCGCTCTCCGAACACGTCTGATCGTTCATCTAATGTTGGCACTTTCCGTCTGACCTACATTTCGACTCAGCGCCAGGTCGACAGCTACAGTCTCAGTATGAATGCGATGCGTCCGTGCCATCTCGATGCCTTGCATCGCCTTTCGGCATGTGTGGGCTGGCCGCACCGTCGGTCCGACTGGGCGACGAACCTCGAGACTGGTCTTGGGATTGTTGCAGTTGACGAAATGGAGCGCGTTCATGGCTCAGCAATGTGCTTCCCTACGGCAAAGACGCCGCAGCGGTTGGAATGGTCATAGCAAATCCAAATCTCCGCTCATCGGGCCTTACCGACATGTTGGCAAGGGAGGCCGTCGAACGTAGCGGCGGGCCAAGGGCCTTCCTCAACGCCTGCCAAGACGATGTTTTGTTCTATCGCGGGCTCGGCGCGCAACGTGGTCAGCCGGTCTTCAAATACGAAGGCGTGCTGCAGCTCAACTTGATGGCCTTTGCTCAGATCCGGAATTTCGACCCGGGAGATTTTCTCAAAGTGCTGGAGCTCGACCAGACGTCCTACGACGCCGATCGATCTGTGGTTTTGTCGGGGCTGCTGGAAAAATCGGATACTCGGGTGATCGAGCGCGCGGGGCAAGCTGTTGGCTTCGCAATGCGGCGAAGGTTCGGACGAGGCTACGTCATCGGGCCGATCACGGCGGAGCTCGGAAGCGATGCAGTCGCGCTCGCGACGTCCCTGCTGGCCGATCTCAAAGGCCAGTTCGTCCGGATTGATACGCGCCAAACGGGCGGTGTGTTCCAGCAATTTCTTGAATCCTTGGGGCTTCGGTGCAAACCGGATGTGGTGACAATGAAATTTGGCCGAAGCTCTCGGATCGGATCCCCGATGGGCTACGCTCTTTCGAGCCATTCGACAGGGTAGAGAAGAGACTTGCGCAGCGCAGACTTTGCTCACCCGTTCAGAATGAATATCGAGATTGAATTCCGGTCGGTCGAGTATGCTGCCCATCCAAGTTGAACGACCGCAGCTCTGTCACGCGGTGCGGACCAACACGGTTTGCGGACGCACCCGTATTCAAGCCGCTGCGCCGGAGACGGTATCCCTCTCTCGCAGGCGTTCGCGATGTCTTGGTCTCCGGCCTGACCGCTCAGACCCTTGGGGCCAGGGCCCGGGCCCTGTCGCGGGAACCGGGCCCTAAGATGAGTGAGCTCGCCTTGCCGCCCTACTGGTCAATGACCGCCGGGCGAAGCGACCGCAGGCCCATTGCCAGCGATGAGACCTCTGTAAGGAAGGCACTGGTATCATTGCCTTCGCACAGCAACATGGCGTGGGCCTCGGCATCCTGCGGTCGCCCGCACATCATGGCGCGCAGGATGTTCAGAAGCAGGCGCTCATGGCCGCTGATCCGCGCCGCGCAACGGCGGCAGCCCGGGTTCGAGAACTTGAAGACGCTCTTCCGGGCGAGCCGCATTTCCTGCACGGCGCGCTGGACCCCGCAGACGAGCCCCGGCGCAACCTCGCGCCCGAATAGCCGGTCGGCATGGGGCAGCGCGCACGTCCAGCTTTCGCTTTCGGGCGTGGCAAAGCTCTGGAACTGAAGCCGCGCGATGGTCAGAACACAATGTAGAACCGGATCGAGCGTCGCGGCTCCACGCAGATCGTGCTGCGGGCGGATCGGTTCGCGGCGGCGGCTCGGGCGTTCGGGGAATATCATGGCAACCCTTTCACATGCGGGATCGGACGGCCCCCACGCTGTGCGAAAAGGCGGAAGGCCGGCCGATCCGGCCTCCCGCAAGTCGATACACATGAGGTCAGGCTTGCATGGCGGGAACCGGCTGGCGCTTCACGAATTTCTGACAAAAGAACTTGGGAATGGCAAGCCCGCCTCCGCCCCCCCCTGCGCGTCACCTGTCCCAAGTCATGAATCTGATGGCGCATTATCATGTCGAGAGCCTTCGGCGGTTCGGTCACGGCGCTACGTCGGATGCCAAGACGCGCTTCGAAGACATTAGCGCGTTTGGGTGTCGTCCGCGCCTGCCGGCAGTTCGGCGCCCCGCTCCCGATCGCGCCGCTTGGAAAACGGAACGGCAGGCCAAAGCACGCCTGCCATGGACCTGTTGCCACAAAGATACAAACACCATGTCTCAATAGGTCGTCATCTGGGCAGGTGGATTGAAGTTATCCGACAAAAACTGTCAAGAGGCGAGAAAGGATGCCTCAGCCATGAAACAGCCAGGGCCACCAGGATGGAGGCTCCCATGCTTGTTTCTCGAATTGCCCTGCTCGCCGGTCTTGCAGCGGCGTCGACCACAATGTTCGCCACGAGCGCCGTGGCGCAGGATGGCGCCGGGTTTGATCTCGGGACCCTCGTGTTTGAGGCGGAAAGCGACGACACGCTGGTTCAGAACGGCTATGTCGCCGAGAGCGGGCGGCAGGCAACGCGCACCGATACGGCGATCCGCGACATCCCGCAGAGCATCAGCACGGTGACGCAGGACCAGATCGAGGATCAGGAGCCGCGCACTCTACTCGATGCGCTCGGCTATACCTCCGGCGCCAGCACCACCAATTTCGGCTTCGACAGCCGCTACGACGCAATCTACCTGCGCGGCTTCTCGTCCTACTACACCGGCCTGTTCCGCGACGGGTTGCGGCAGGTCAACGGCCCCTCGGCGTGGTACCAGAACCACCCCTACAGCTTCGAGGCGGTCTCGGTGCTCAAGGGGCCGTCCTCGTCGATGTATGGCGTCAGCGGCTCCGGCGGCATCGTCAACATCGTGTCCAAGCGGCCCAAGCAGGACCCGTTCCGCGAGGTGCAGCTGACTTTCGGCACCGACGAGCATCAGGAGCTCAAGTTCGACCTGACCGGGCCGGTCGGGGAGGGCCGGCTCAGCTACCGGCTGACCGGGGTGCTTCGCGACGCGGAAACGCCGCTCGATGGCTACCGCGACGACCTTGCCATGATCGCGCCCGCGGTGACCTACGATCTGACCGACCGCACCACCGTGACCCTGCTCGGGGAATACGCCAAGTCCACCCGCGGCGGCACGGCCTCCTATTACAACCCGTCCTACGGCGAGGCCTCCGACCGCTATGTCGGAGATCCCGACTACAACGATTTCGACACCGAGCAGTGGCGCCTCGGCTACGAGATCGAACACGCGCTGACCGACAGCGTGACCCTGCGCCAGAACCTGCGTTACTCTGAGGTCGACGTGGATCTCGAGTACAGCGGGCTTTACGCCGCGGACCCCGGCCTTGGCCGCTACTGGGGGCACTATCTCGAGGACTCCGAGACCTTTGCCGTCGACACGAGCGTCGAGGCGTTCTTCACGACGGGCGCCCTGAACCACACGCTGGTGACCGGGCTCGACTACAGCGATGCCTCCTATGACGCCTATTCCGGCGGCGTGGGCTATGTCTCGGCGGACGCGACCGACGCGATCGACCAGCCCTATTCCGGTGGCCAAGAGAGCGAACAGCTCGGCGTCTACCTGCACGACCAGATCAAGAGCGGCGACTGGACGGTCTTCCTCAGCGGGCGCTACGACTGGGTCGAGACCACCACTTTTGATGCTGCGAAGACCGGCACCGACAAGTCCGACGAGGGCTTCTCGGGCCGGATCGGCGTCAGCTATGCCGTCAACGACGACCTGTCGCTCTTTGCCAACCTGTCGAGCAGCTTCGTGCCGACGACCGGGCTGGTCTTCGACGGGCCCAATGCGCCGAACAGCGGACGCTCGGGCGATCCGACCCGCGGATTGCAGAAGGAGATCGGCTTCAAGTACCAGCTGCCCAACACCGAAAGCCTGATCACCGCCTCGCTCTTCGACATCCAGCAGGAAGACGGCGTGGTGTTCCAGACCGTCGATCGGGAGGCGTTCGGCGGACTCGCCCAGGTGCAGGTGCCCTATGACCTGCGCTCGCGCGGGCTCGAGATCGAGGGCCAGTTCAACCTCGCCGACGATCTGCGGATGACCGCTGCCTACACCTATCTCGATATGGAAATCGAACGCGGTGCCTCGGGTACCGAGGGCAACCAACTCTCTGCAACCCCCGAACACACCGCCTCGCTCTGGGCCTTCTACGAGCCGCGCGAAGGCGCGCTCGAGGGTTGGGGCTTCGGCGGCGGTCTGCGCTATGTCGGCGAAAGCTGGGGCGACGATACCAACACCTTCCGCAACGACGACCTGTTCTTCGCCGATCTGTCACTGTCGTATGATTTTGCCCAGATCGGATTTGACGGGCTCGGCCTTCAGGTGAACGTGAAGAACGTGTTCGACAACACCGACCAGACCTGCAGCGCGGGCAACTGCTACCGCATCGAGGGCCGCACCGCGACCGCCAGCATCGCCTACCGGTTCTGATGTCCGGACAAGCGGGACACTGGGGCGTCATCGGGGCCATCGGTGGCGTCTACGTGGCGCAGAGCGTCATCGGTGGCGTGACCTGGACTGGGCTGCCCGGTGTGCTGCGGGCGCGCGAGCTGCCGCTGGACCAGATCGGGCTGGTGTCGCTTCTGGTCCTGCCCTGGGCGCTCAAGTTCCTCTGGGCGCCTCCAGTGGAACGGTTCCGCCTGCCAGATGGCGGGCGCGACCGCTCGGCGGTAATCGTGCTGGGCGGCGCCGCGGTGGTGACCGCCGCGCTGCTGGTGGTCGGGCTCATCGGCCCGTTCCCGGTGCTGCCGGTGCTGGCCGTCCTCATGATGGCGGCCTTCGCGACCGCCACCGTCGACATCGCCTGCGACGGTTATGCCGTCGCGGCGTTGAAGGACACGCGCTACGGCTGGGGCAACGCCGCGCAGGTTGGCGGCGCCTATCTCGGCGCGGCCATCGGCGGCGGCGTCTTTCTCATCCTCGTGGATCGGGCCGGATGGCTCAGCGCAAGCTGGGCCATGGCGCTGGTCATTGCGGTGCTCTGCCTGCCCTTCGTGCGGCTCGCCCGCAGCGCACGGCCCCAGCCCCGTCCCCACACGCCCAGCCTGAGGGCCGCGCTCGAGCGCCCGGAGGTCCGCAAGGGGCTCCTGATCGCCGCGCTTTACGTGGTGGCGCAGAAGACCGCGATGGGCATGTTCGGCCCGTTCTTCATTGATGCCGACTACGATCTGGCACAGCTCGGCCTCCTGAGCGGCGTCGGCAGCCTGACGCTGGGCTTTCTCGGGGCGATGACCGGCGGCGCCTGCGTGCGCCGCTTCGGCGCGCGCAGCGTTCTGGTCGGCGCGGTGGCGCTGCAATCGGCGATCCTCGCGGTCGTGGCGCTGTCCGCCAATGATGCCGTACTGCCGGCGGCGATGGTGGCCCCGCCCGCGATGGTGGCAAGCGCTTCCGTGATGGCGTTCGGCTTCGTTGCGCTCTACGGCCAGTTCATGCGCTGGTCCGACCCCCGTCAGGGCGGCGTCGACTTCACCCTGTTTCAATGCATGGATGCGGCGATCTCGATGGTGGCCGGGACCGCCGCGGGCTATCTCGCCGAGCATCTCGGTTATGGCGTGTTCTTCGGGCTGGCCTGCGCGCTCTCGCTCGCCGCGCTGCCGATGATCTGGCGCGTTGCGGGGCAGAAGGCGCCGAGCCATGCCTGAGATCACCGCCCGCACCGCCTCGCTTGGGCTTCGCTTCAATCCGCTCCGCCGGGCGGCGCGCGCGCAGGCGCGGGAGTATGACCTGCCGCTGCTGCGGGACGACGCGGAGGGGCTGGTGCTCGAGAGCTATTATGGCCGCATCGCCTTTCTGAGCCGCGGCGAGGGGGTCGAGGTCGCGCTTCACGCCCCTCATGCGGAGTATCTGCAGGTCCTCAAGGACGCGCTGGTGGCGCAGCTCGGGGCCGCCGCGCCCGGCGTGGCAGACGCGATCCGCTGGAGCGATGCGCCGCCCGAGGGGCGTCTGCCCGCGAATGCGGCGCTCATGAGGGTGCTCGGCGTCGCGCCCCTCGCGGGCGGCTTCCTGAGGATCACGCTGCAGGGCGACGTCACTCGCTTCACCGACGCGGCGATCCACTTCCGCCTCGGCCTCCCGCCCGAAGGGCGCGCGGCCCGGTGGCCGACGGTGGCGCCGAACGGCGCGACCAAGTGGCCAGAGGGCGCCGACCGGCTTCATTTGCCGGTCTACACCGCGCGCACGGTCGACCCGGCCCGGGGGCAGCTCTGCTTCGATCTCTTCGAGCACGCCGGAGGCCGCGCGACGCAGTGGGCCCGGACGGCGCAACCCGGGCAGGAAGTGCTGGTCATGGCCCCGGGCGGCGGCGGATGCCTGATTTCGGGCGAGTTGCGCGGCTTTGCGGACGAAACCGCCTTCCCGGCAATCGCGCGCATCCTCGAGGCCAACCCCGACGCGACCGGGCGCATAACGCTCTACACCGACGCCGCCGGCGCGGCCTATCCTCTGCCCGATCATTCCTGGCTGCAGATCGATTACGCCGAGCCGGAACGTCGTGAGGATATGGGACGGGACGCGAAGGCCGCGATTGCCGAGGAGCAGGATATCTTCCTCTGGTTCGCAGGAGAGCGGGAGCTGGCCACATCGGTTCGCTCCGCCTGGCGCGCCTTAGGCCGGCGTCCGAAAGACGCCTATGTTTCGGCCTTCTGGCAGAAGACATGAAAGCCCGCTGAGCTACCCCCGGAATTCGCACACTGACATGAGCTACGATTTGCAGTCTGCTGATCTTCGACGAGAAGGAGATCAGAGATCTCGAAACGGAAGCAGCACGCTCCTGAGTTCAAAACCAAGGTCGCGCTGGAGGCCCTGAAAGGCGAGGGCTGGAGGGACCGCCGCGCCGGTGGCGCGGCGTAAGCCCGAACAACGCTGCCGAGCTGGCAAGCCGGTTCGGGGTGCATCCGACGATGATCCATCAATGGAAGCGTGGCCTGCTCGAAGGCGCCTCCGGTGTGTTCGAGCGCGGGAGGCGGCAAGAAGCCCGAGATTGACGAGGAGCAGGTGAAGGAGCTTCACGCCAAGATCGGTGAGCTGGCGCTGGCCAACTCTTTTTTGGAACGAAAGCTGAAGACCTGGGGCGGGAAGTGAGGCGCGGCATGATCGAGCCGGACCACCTGGACCTGTCGATCGGCCAGCAGTGCAAGCTGCTGTCGATCGCGCGCTCGTCTTTCTACTATACTCCCAAGGTCGATGTGAATAGCCCCGCGTTTCTTAGACGCCTTCGTATCTCAGTTTTTGCTGCCGCTCGAAGTCGACCGGCGACAGCATTCCGTTTCGGGCGTGTTTGCGCTTCGGGTTGTAGAACATCTCGATGTAGTCGAACACATCCTGCCTGGCCTCTTCGCGTGTTCGGTAGGTCCGTCGCCTGACCCGCTCTCGCTTCAGCAGGTTGAA
>NZ_JAIUZY010000019.1 GCF_020171625.1 Salipiger bermudensis | reverse complement strand
CGCTCGGGTAGACTAGCAGCGGCCGCGAGTAAAGGATAGCCTGCTGAACCTTACCGCTGACGGACTGGAAGGCAACGAAGGGCACCATGCCCGTTGCATAGAAGATCACGAAATTTTGCCCCAATGGCGGCGAGCGCAGGAACAATGCAAACATGACGGATAGCATCGCGATGCCGGCGATCGGCTCAAGCAGAGCCCAGATATAGCCCCCGGGCGAGCGCCCGTAACTCGATCCCATCTCGCGCAGGACCAGTGCGCCGATCGCCCGCAGCGTGCCGAAGCTTCGCTGTTTTTGGACCGGTCGCAGAAGCGCTTCTTCATCAGACTGCATGGCCATGCGGTGTCTTTCCTCAACGCTGGCATCCCGGGCAGACATTAGCTAGAACGGGACTACTAAAACAACGCCGCTATTTTCGGAGTGTCTGTTGACCACAGCCAAGCCTAAGGCACAAGAGGAGGCGGCAGGTGGTGCCTCTCCCGCAGCGAAACAACCGCAGCCTCTCAAGAAGCCCGCAAAGAAACCGGCGAAGAAGCCCGCCAAGCCCGCGGCGCAGCCCAGCACACAAGCCGCTACCCAGTTCACGGCTCAGTCCGGAGCCCAGCGGGCGGCAGCCCCCCAGCCCAGCCTGACCGCTGCCCAGCCGGAGGCACAGCCTCCCCGGCCCGCCGAGGTCTTCAGCCCGGCCCAACCGGTCGAAAGCTCGCCCGCGCAGCCGACGGCCGGCCCTAAAGCCGAGCCGGCCGCGGGCCAGCCGCAACAGCCCGCATCCACGGGCCGCCAGGGCGATGCCACCATCAAGGTTCGCCCGCCCGTAACCGAGAGCAAAATGCGCACCCGCCATGTCTACCTCGCGCTGAGCTTCGCGATCATGGTACTTCTGCCCGTCGCAGCCAGCGGTATTTATCTCTGGGGCTTTGCGAAAGACCAGTATGTCTCCCATGTCGCCTTCTCAGTGCGCAGCGAAAACGCCAACAGCGCCATGGAACTGCTCGGTGGGCTAAGCCAGATCTCCGGCTCCAGCTCCTCCGACACCGACATCCTCTACGAGTACATCCAGAGCCAAGAGCTGGTGCAGAAAATCAACGATGACGTCGACCTGCGCACGATCTGGTCCAAGGCTGGCCCAAGCGAGGACCCGCTTTTCTCGTATCATCCGCCTGGAACCATCGAAGATCTGGTCGATTACTGGAATCGCATGGTCCATATCACCTACGACTCGACCGGTGGTCTTCTCGAACTGCAAATCCTCGCCTTCACCCCCGAGGATGCCACCCAGATCTCCGAGCGCATCTATGCCGAGAGCACCGCACTGATCAACGAACTGTCACAGATCGCCCGCGAGGACGCGATCCGTTACGCTCGCGAAGACCTCGACGAGGCGGTTGAGACACTCAAAGATGCGCGCAGCGCCGTCACTGGCTTTCGTAATCGCTACCAGATCGTAGATCCCACCATTGATACTCAGGACCAGATGGGCGTGGTCAGCAGCCTACAACAGCAGCTTGCAGCCTCACTCGTGGAACTGGATATCCTCAACGAGAGCAGCCAGCCCAATGACCCGAGGGTGACACAGCTGGAACGCAAGATCCGCGTCATCGAGAACCGCATTGAGGAAGAGCGCCGTAAGGTCGGGGTCGGCAGCGGCATGATCGCCAGCGGCGAGGTCATGGCTGATATCGTCGGCGAGTACGAACGGCTCAGCGTTGACCAGCAGTTTGCGGAGCAGACCTACACTACAACGCTTGCGGCATTCAACGCGGCCCGGGCCGAGGCAGGTCGACAAAGCCGCTACTTGGCCGCACATGTGCGCCCTACTCAGGCGGAACGCTCGACCTACCCACAGCGTCCAATGCTGCTAGCCTTGATCGGGGGCTTTCTGGTCCTCGTATGGTCGGTCTTGGTGCTGGTCGTTTACAGCCTAAGGGATCGCCGCTGAGGCGGCCAACAACCAATGATCAGGCTCGAGAACCTTACCAAGACCTTCGTGATGTACGGCCAACGCAAGACGGTGGCCGACAATCTCAACGTGACCTTCCCGTCACGCACCGCCGTTGCTCTTCTTGGTCGCAACGGGGCGGGGAAGAGCACGCTGCTCAACATGATCGCCGGCACGCTCGAGCCAACCTCCGGACGGATTCTGTCTACTGGTCGGGTGTCTTGGCCTGTCGGCTTTTCCGGCTCCTTCCACCCGGACATGACCGGTGCCCAAAACGTACGGTTCATTGCTCGGATCTACGGTGTCGACAGCGACGCGCTAGTAGAATTTGTCGAGGAGTTCGCCGAGGTCGGCAAGCACTTCCACCTGCCCTTCCGCACCTATTCTTCGGGGATGCGCTCGCGTCTCGCATTCGGAGCTTCGATGGGCATCCCCTTCGACACCTATCTATTGGACGAAGTCACCGCGGTGGGCGATGCAAGCTTCAAAGCCAAAAGCAATGCCTACCTGCATGATAGGCTTAGAGATTCTGCAGCAATCTTCGTCAGTCACTCTACCGGAGCAGTGCGCAATCTCTGTACCGAGGCCGGCGTACTCGAGAATGGCCGAATGACTTATTACACCGACATCGACGCTGCCATCGAGCATCACGAGCGCAATATGAAGGTGCGAGCGGCTTGAGATTGTTTCTGCCCGCAGCCAGGCTCAGAGCAGTTTGTCGCGGGTTTCCGTAAGATATTGTTGGCGCAAGCGCTCGTTGAGTTCAGAGGCCTGACGCTCAATGCCTGGCTTGACGACGGGCCAGTCCGCGCCGGTCTGACCTGCAAAGCGCGCGACCCGACTCAGCACCCGGCCTGGACGCTTCACCAGTTCCTCGTACGAGACATGTAGGCGTGGGCAATCGAAGAGTTCGGCGAACATCGCAATGCCATTGACCGAGGCCTGGGCGGCTTCCACCAGGTGGGTTACTTGTTTCGCATCAAAGCACACGTCGACATCGGCCCTGATCCCGGATTGCTGGCTGGTCCATTGCTGTGTCTGGCTGGCAATCTGGTACGAGACCGCCTGACCGATCAGGTCGCCGCGCGTAATGTGAATGATCCGCAGGCCGCCGGCATACATTTTCGGAATGCCAAAGCGCTGCAGCATCATCAGCTGGTCGACCGAAGCCTTGAAGCCGTGTACGAACTGCCCCTTGCCGAAGCGCTCGGAGGCTTCACGGATAAAGCCTGGAAAGCTCGTCACGCCCCAGTCTGCCGACTGCTTCTCGACAGTGTTGAAGTTCAGCTGCTCGTGGAAACCAGAGAAATACGGCGTCGCCCGCAGGTAACCGGCCAGCAGGTTCGAACCGCTGCGATTGAAGAACCCGATGCAGTAGAGCGGGTGATCGAACATTGGCGGACCGTCATAAGCAACACTGCCTTTGAAGAACTTGCGAAGCGCCTGCTCATGCACGCCGGTCTTCGACAAAAAGGAAATAACGCTCATTCGGTCCTCAAACACTCTGCCGCTGGCGCAGGCCCGACGGAACTCCGATATGACAGCATGCCGCCGGTGGATCAAGCCGATGGGGCAGGGGGTCAGGCATCGTTCTGCCGACAGGTCTCGGCCAGCCAAGCCTCGAGCCGGTCGAGCAGCGCGGCATCTACCAAACGGCCTTTCAGGGTCACGCTGTGCGCCCCTTGGCGCGACAGCTTCAGCCCCGGCAGAACCTCACGGGTCTCGGCACCCTCCCGGGGTCCCGCAGCCCGGCTCTCCGGCAGAGGAGGCGCCAGCGCGGCAGTGAGAAGCGCCTGCTCCTCGGCGGCGCTTGCCGGGGCTGCAGCCTTGAGCTGCTGTGCCAGACGCTTGGCGAGGGCGGGATCCTCGGCCAGTCCGCGGGCCAGTTCCAGCCCCAGGCGTTCGCCGATCGCAGTGGGAAAGCGCAGCGATCCATCCAGTGTCTCGACAACCGTCATGAAGCTCTTGATCTTCGAACGTTTCGCGCGCGAAACATTTGCAAACAGAGTCTGAAGCGCCATCTTCGTCTCTGTATAGACCCGTTGCTCCAGCGCTTTTACGACGATGCGGGCACGTTCGTAGTAGCTCAGCCCAACCCGGATCTCGTTCTCCTCGACCATGGCGACATAGGCGTCGGACGAGCTTGCCGGAGAGCGGATCAGGGCCAGAACGGAGTCGAACCGGTCATCTTCCATGCGCAGCTGGCGCAGCGCCGCGAGGCGCCGCCAGCCCGAGATCAGCCCGTAGCGCGGCTCCGCGCCCTCGCCACGGTCGACGACCTCGATCGGGGTCTGCTGGCCGCGCCGGCGCAGGCTCGAGACCAGCTCCTCCAGCGCCTCCTGCTCGGCCTCGAGCCGGTCGCGCACCAAGTGCCCGACCTCGATCTCCTCGAGGCGAAGAGCCTGCACCAGCCGGCCCTCGCGGCGCGCCCGCGCCATGGCCTCGGTCAACTCGGTGAGCGCGGCGCTGGTCGAGCTGTCGCCGGCGACCTGTGCGATCGGCGGGAGTCCCGACCGCGCGGGCTGGGCAGCGGTGAGGCCGGTCTCCCGCGTGCTGGTTTCGACCACCGGGGTCGTATCGAGGAACTCTTCCCGCGCCGGGGTCAGTCGTCTGCGCTTGGCCATGTCTCAGCCCCTTCCTGTGCCGTGGAACAAGACGCCCCGCACCTGCGGATGTTTCGCGCGCGAAACGTTTCGCATCCCGCTCATGCTACGCCCGCCTCCGCCTGTGCTGCCAGCTCGTCACGCCGCCAGCTGCCCAGAAGCAGCCGTTTGAAGGCGGCATAGGTGGCGTCGAACGTCTCGCGACCACGGGCATAGGTTTCGCGGTTGAAGTCGCGGTAATCGGCCTCGTAGATGCCAGAGACCTGTTCCCCGGCCTGCCCGATCAGGGCCGTGAAGTCCTGTCGGTGCGGCGACAGGGTCCGCCCGAGATAGGCCTGGATCAACGAGGCCAGCTCTCCCTGCTGCGCGCCGTCGTAGCGGGTGATCACCGCCCGCACCGCATCCCATTCGAAAGCCAATTCCTCACGCCCCAAGGCCCGCGCTGCCATGTTTTCCCCCTCCTCGATCGAGGCGAAGGTGGAATGCAGCATGTCGAAGAACCGGCCGGTGGAGTCGAACTCGAGGAAGGAGGCGCCCAGAGGCACCAGCAGGATGTCCGAGGCCGCGAGCCCGTTGATCGTCAGGTAGCCGAGGGCAGGGGGGGTATCGAGGAAAATTACGTCATAGCCATCGAGCACCCCGTCCGCCTCGAGGATGTCGGTCAGCGAGTCCCAGAGTTTCCAGCCGCGCGCCTGCATGCGCCAGACCGGGATCTGGAACTCGGACCAGTAGAGGTTCAGCTGCGCACCGATCAGGTCGATATTCGGCCAGTGGGTTTTCTGGATCAGGTCCTGGCTGCGCACCTTGAGTGCCTCGGTCAGGGTGTCGTCGAACGGGAGCGGCGGGTCTCCGCGATCGATCCTTCCCTGGTTTTCACGCCGCAGATGGCTGGCATAATGACGCGCCAGGAGCGGGAACACCGTGTCCCACTCGTCATCGACCTTGCCGCCGAAGATCGAGGTCATCGAGCCCTGGCTGTCGAGATCGATGACCAATACCCGGTACCCATCGAGCGCCGCCGACATGGCGAGATGCGCGGCGGTCGAGGTCTTGCCGACCCCGCCTTTGAAGTTCGCCACCGCGACCATCTTCGCGGGCAGGCCGTCGGGCCGGTAGGGGCGGTACTCCTTGGCCTTGGAGCCCTCGGTCGCGAAATGCGCGCGCAGCCGCAGCACCTCGTCGAGGGTGAACCACTTGGCACCGCCCTCGGTCTCGGATCGCCCTTGAGGCAGGTCGGGATGCGCCTTCAGCACCCGGCGGAAATGCGGCGTGGCAACCGGGATCAGGTAGCGGGTGATTTCCCAGGTCGAGAACAGGCGCAGCGACTTGCGGCCTTCTTCGTTCATTCCACGCGAGGCGAGATCTTCGCGGCCCCGGGTGCAGACCTCCGCGATGCGATTGAAATCGCCTGTGGTGACAGGAGGATCGAGCTCTTGCAGGGCACGGTCTGGATCGATGTTGAAATAGGGGGGCTGGGTCTGGGAATCCTTCACCATCTTTGCCTCAGGTGCTGTCTTTGTTCAAAGGTAGCAGAAAACGCGGCATGTGAAAGCTTTTACGGCATCAGCCGAATCAATTCTATGAAAAAACAAGGTTTTTCCTGAGCTCCCTGTGCCTGTGCGAGGTGGGAGTGAAAAAATCGTAGGTGTTAAATATGAGTTATTTATGTGTTATGGCATCCGGATCTAGAAGATAAAGCAATGAAAAAAAATGGTTTTTCGCCGTATTTCCGTACCGAAGCGACTCTGAACCCACGATAGAGCGATTCCGAACCCCCGTCAGCCCGACTCCGAACCCACGATCGCGGGGCTGGATTCGACCTGTGGATAATTCTAGGGTGGGCGTCACCGAAACCACGATAAAAGACTCGGGCGAAGATCCGGGGGACAGGCAGCATGGCAGGCAGTATTCCGACCGGGGCAGGGGGGCTTCTTCCCGACAGGCACCCGCAGGTCGATTTCTTCCTTTGCGACATCTTCGACGCGATCCCCAAGGGCGATCTCGCGACGATGGAGCATCCGGTCTTCTCGTTGTCGACGCGGCCGGACCGGCGCGTGCTGAACTACGAGCACAACGGGGCCCGGATCGAGGTCGTGCCCTCGGTGAAGGGGCTGGCAACGGTCCACGACAAGGACATCCTGATTTTCTGCATCAGCCAGCTGATGGCGGCGATCAATGCCGGACGGTCGGTGAGCCGGACGCTGACCCTGCGCGCTCATGACTTGCTGGTTGCGACCAATCGCGAGACCAGCGGCGATTCCTACCGGCGCCTGCGCGAGTCGTTCGAGCGGCTGGCGGGCACCCGGATCACCACTAACATCGTCACCGGTGACCACGAGGTCACCAGCGGTTTCGGTCTGATCGAGAGCTGGGAGATCCTGCGTCGGACCCGCGGCGGCCGGATGGTCAGCGTCTCGGTGACGCTGTCGGAATGGCTGTTCCGCGCGGTGCTGTCGAAATCGGTGCTGACGCTCAGCCGCGATTACTTCCGCCTGCGCAAGCCGCTGGAGCGGCGCATCTACGAGCTGGCGCGCAAGCATTGCGGCCGGCAGGGCAGCTGGCGGATCTCGGTCGAGACGCTGCTGAAGAAATCCGGCTCGGCCTCTCCGCGGCGGGTGTTCCGCAAAATGCTGCGCGACATGATCGCCGCTGACCACCTGCCAGATTACGAGATGTCCGAAGAGCCGGGCGACATCATCCGCTTTGCGCCCCGCGACCGGGTGGTCGAGGTCGAAGGGCCACCGCTGTCGTCCGCAGCGCTCGAAGAGGCGCGGATACTGCTACCCGGTGCGGATATCTACGCGGTCGAGGCGGACTGGCGGCGCTTTTGGGTCAGCAGTGGACGGCCCCGGCTGCGCGCCGCGGACCGGGCCTTCCTAGGGTTCTGCCGGACCCGGGCCGCCTCTTCGGAAGGCGCCTGAGCCGGGCATTGGCGGAAGCCCGCGGGCGGAAACGTTTCGCAGGGTGACACTGTCCGAGACGCCTGCTAGACCGACGGGCAATTGCGGAAGACCATTGCCGAGGTAACCTTGGATATTCAGAAGACGGCGCTCGAGGGCGTTTTGATCCTCACCCCGAAACGGTTCGGCGACGCCCGGGGGTTCTTTTCGGAAAGCTGGAGCAGGCGGGTCCTGCTGGAGCACGGGCTGGCTTACGATTTCGTTCAGGACAACCATTCGCTCTCGGCCAAGGTCGGCACCGTGCGCGGTCTGCATTTCCAGAGCCCGCCCCATGCCCAGGACAAGCTGGTGCGCTGCGGCAGGGGCCGGCTCTTCGACGTCGCCGTCGACATTCGCAAGGGTAGCCCGACCTACGGCCAGTGGGTCGGCGAGGAATTGAGCTTCGAGAACGGCAAGCAGCTGCTGGTGCCCGCGGGCTTCCTGCACGGCTTCGTCACCCGTGAGCCGGACACAGAGATCGTCTACAAGTGCTCGGACTACTACGCCCCTGACTGCGACGGCGCGGTGCGCTTTGACGATCCCGACATCGGCATGGACTGGGCGCTCGATGGCGTCGAGCCGCTGCTCTCGGACAAGGACGCAGCGGCGCCGTTGCTGGCCGATTTCGACAGTCCCTTCACCTGGCAGGGCTGAGACCCGCTCAAGGAGCTTTGCATGAAACTTCTGGTAACCGGCGGCGCAGGCTTCATCGGATCGGCCGTGGTGCGTCTGGCCGTCTCGCGCGGCCACGAGGTCGTCAACCTCGACGCGCTGACCTATGCCGCCTGCCTCGACAACGTGGCCCCCGTGGCCGACAGCCCGCTCTACGCCTTCGAGCAGGCCGACATCCGCGACCGCGCGGCGCTCGATGCGGCTTTTGCCAAGCACACACCCGACGCGGTGATGCACCTGGCCGCCGAGAGCCATGTCGACCGCTCGATCGACGGGCCCGGCGATTTCATCGAGACCAACATCACCGGCACTTACAACATGCTGGAAGCCGCCCGGGCCTACTGGGTGTCGCAGGGCAAGCCCGAGGCTTTCCGCTTCCACCATATCTCCACCGACGAGGTCTTCGGCTCGCTACCCGCCGACCCGGAGGTGATGTTCACCGAGGACACGCCCTACGACCCTCGCTCGCCCTACTCGGCGTCGAAGGCCAGCTCGGACCACCTGGTGCGTGCCTGGCACGAGACCTACGGCCTGCCGGTGGTGCTGACCAACTGCAGCAACAACTACGGCCCCTACCACTTCCCCGAAAAGCTCATCCCGGTGGTGATCCTGAACGCGCTCGCCGGCAAGCCGCTGCCGATCTACGGCAAGGGCGAGAATATCCGTGACTGGCTCTATGTCGAGGACCACGCCGACGCGCTGCTTCTGGTGGTCGAGAAGGGCGAGCTGGGCCGCAGCTACAATATCGGCGGCGAGAACGAGCGC
Source organism: Salipiger bermudensis (assembly GCF_020171625.1). Taxonomy (GTDB): domain Bacteria; phylum Pseudomonadota; class Alphaproteobacteria; order Rhodobacterales; family Rhodobacteraceae; genus Salipiger; species Salipiger bermudensis_B. Next base: position 41,742 of record NZ_JAIUZY010000019.1, on the reverse strand, counting down.
ACCAATCTCGAACTGGTCAAGACGCTCTGCACCATCCTTGATGGCAAGCGCCCGAAGGACAGCGGCTCCTATGCCGACCAGATCACCTTCGTCACCGACCGCCCGGGCCACGATGCGCGCTATGCCATCGACCCCTCGCGCATTCGCGACGAGCTGGGCTGGCGGCCCTCGGTGACGGTGGAAGAGGGTCTGGAGAAGACCGTGCAATGGTATCTCGACAACGAGGCCTGGTGGCGCCCGCTGCAGGCGCGCCACGGCGTCGGCGAGCGGCTTGGCACCGGCACGACCGGGAAGGTCTCCGCATGAAGGTGCTGGTGTTCGGAGAGACTGGCCAGCTCGGGCTCGAACTGGCGCGCCGCGCCGGCGATGTGACGCTCGAGATCCACGGTCGCGACAGCGCCGATTTCTCCGACCCCGCCGCCTGCGCAGCGCGGGTTGCGGCCTCGGACGCCGACGCGGTGATCAACGCGGTGGCCTACACCGCCGTCGACAAGGCCGAAGAGGAAGAGACGCTCGCTACCACGATCAACGGCGAGACCCCGGGCGCCATCGCCCGGGCCTGCGCCGAGGCGGACATCCCCTTCGTGCATGTCTCGACCGATTACGTCTTCGACGGCGCGGGAGAGGCGCCTTTCTCCCCTGACCACCCCACCGCCCCGCTGGGCGCCTACGGGCGCAGCAAGCTGGCGGGTGAGGAGGCGGTACGCGCCGCCGGCGGCGCCCATGCCATCCTGCGCACCTCGTGGGTGGTCTCGTCGCATGGCAAGAACTTCGTGAAGACCATGCTGCGGCTCGGGGCCGAGCGCGACCGGCTGACCATCGTCGCGGATCAGGTGGGCGGGCCGACCTGCGCCGCCGACATCGCCGATGCCTGCCTGACCATCGCGGCCGCGCTGCGCGCGGACCCGTCGAAATCGGGCACCTACCACTTCTCCGGCGGGCCAGACGTGAGCTGGGCCGATTTCGCCCGCGAGATCTTTGCCCAGGCCGGGATCGCCTGCGAGGTCGCCGACATTCCCTCCTCCGCCTACCCCACCCCGGCGCAGCGCCCGCTGAACTCGCGCATGGACAACAGCGCCACCGAGGCCACCTTCGGCATCGTCCGCCCCAATTGGCGCCAAGGGCTGCGCGCGCTGCTGGCGGATCTTGAGGCTGAAGGCTGAGCGGTTCATGGATCATCAGGAAGGATCGAACCGATGACACAACGCAAGGGCATCATTCTTGCCGGCGGCTCCGGAACTCGTCTCTATCCCATCACGATGGGGGTCTCGAAGCAGCTGCTTCCAGTCTATGACAAGCCGATGATCTACTATCCGCTCAGCGTGCTGATGCTGGCCGGGATCCGCGAGATCGCCATCATTACCACTCCAGAGGATCAGGATCAGTTCCGGCGCCTGCTGGGCGATGGCGGCCAATGGGGTCTGGCGCTCACCTATATTGTGCAGCCCAGCCCCGACGGGCTCGCGCAGGCTTACCTGCTGAGCGAGGACTTCCTCGCCGGGGCCCCCTCGGCGATGGTGCTGGGCGACAACATCTTCTTCGGCCATGGCCTGCCGCAAATGCTGCAGGAGGCGGATGTGCAGCCCTCTGGCGGCACCGTGTTCGGCTACCACGTCTCCGATCCCGAGCGCTACGGCGTGGTCTCCTTCGACCGCGACGGGCAGGCGCAGGCGATCATCGAGAAACCCGAGGTACCGCCCTCGAACTACGCCGTGACCGGGCTCTACTTTCTTGACGAGACCGCCCCCGAGCGCGCCCGCGGGGTCGAGCCCTCGGCGCGCGGCGAACTCGAGATCACCACGCTGCTGGAAACCTATCTCGGCGAGGGCACGCTGTCTGTGAAGCGCATGGGCCGCGGCTATGCCTGGCTCGATACCGGGACCCACAGCTCGCTGCTCGACGCCGGCAATTTCGTGCGCACCCTCGAGCAGCGCCAGGGCATGCAAACCGGCAGCCCGGACGAGATCGCCTTCACCAACGGCTGGATCGATGCCGATCAGTTCGCCCGGAGAGCTGACCTGTTCAAAAAGACCCGGTACGGCAAGGCGCTGCTGGAACTGCTGCGCTGAACGACAACGAGCCGGCCCGCCGGCGGAAGTGAGACCGACATGATCCTTGGGCGCCTACGTGGACTGTTCCACCGCTATGCGGATCGCCATCTGAAGATCTCCTTGCCGAGCTTCGACCTGCGTGGTCCGAACGGCGAGGCTGTAGGGCACGTGGACCGGGCCTGCCGGGTCGGGCGGCGGCTTGAGGTCGAAGGCTGGGCCCGGGCCGGGCGCGTGACGCTGGTCTCTGGTGCGATGCAGAGCAGCGTCGTGCCCGAACTGCGCAGAGACGACGTGGCAGCGACGCTTGGTGGCAGTCCCGAGGTCGGCTTCGCGCTCGATCTCGCGCTGCAGGACAGCCCGCCGCAGATGTTCCTGAGCCTCGACGGTGGCGAGGTCCGGCAGCCTCTGCCCGAGCCTACGCCGGGCCAGTACCGCCACGCCTTGCATCGCCTGCGCTGGCGGTTTTTGTGGCTGATCCTGAGCAGCAGCTCTGACATCCTGGGCTGGCGCTTGCGCCGGGACCCGGCCTGCCGGGCCCGCATCAAACGCCGGCTTGATCTCGATCCGCAGCGTCAGGCCGGCCCGCTCGAAATCCGGATATTCGAGCCTGACACGGCCCGAAAGCCGGTTCCGGACGATACCCGCATCACCATCGTGCTGCCGGTCTACAACGCCTTCCATCTTCTGCCCGAGGTGCTGGAGCGGATCGAACGCCACAGCCGGCTCGACTATCACCTGTTGATCCTCGAGGACGGCTCCACCGACGAGCGGGTCCGCCCGTTCCTGCGCGACTGGGCCGCCGGGCGCACCGACCGGGTCAGCCTGCTCGAGAACCCGCGCAACCTCGGCTTCATCGGCAGCGTGAACCGCGGCCTCGAACAGGCGCTGGAGCGTGGCGATCACGTCGTTCTGCTCAACTCCGACGCGCTTGTGCCGGCGGATTGGGATATCCGCCTGCTGCGCCCCATGCTCGATGCCAGCGATGTGGCCAGCGTGACCCCGATGTCGAACGACGCCGAGATCTTTTCGGTCCCGGCGATTTGCCGGCGCTGCGTGCTGCTGCCCGGCGAGGGCGATGCGATCGACGGCGTTGCCCAGCGCATCGGCTCCGAGCTGGCGCTGGCCGAGGCTCCCACCGGGGTCGGCTTCTGCATGGCGATGCAAGTGGACTACCTGCGCCGGGAGCCGCGGCTCGACACCGCCTTCGGTCGTGGCTACGGCGAGGAGGTCGACTGGTGCCAGAAGACCCGCGCGCTGGGGGGAAGGCATCTCGGCCTGCCGTCGCTCTTCGTCGAGCATCGCGGCGGCGAGAGCTTCGGTAGCGAGGACAAGCTCAAGCTGGTGCTCGCCAACAACGCCATCGTGGCCGAGCGGTACCCGGGCTACGATGCCGAAGTGCAAGAGTTCATCCGCGCCGACCCGTTGCTCACCGCGCGGCTGGCGCTGGCGTTGGCCTGGGCCGGCGCGCGCGCCGCGGAGGGGCTGCCAATCTACCTTGCCCACAGTCTCGGTGGCGGTGCGGAGCACTATCTCGAAAGCCGTATCGCGAGCGATCTCGAGCACTCTGGCGCGGCGCTGGTGCTGCGCGTGGGCGGGCTTCACCGCTGGCAGATCGAGCTGCACACGCCGCAGGGCGTGACCTCTGGCATGGTCTCGGATTTTGCCTTCGTAGAGACGCTTCTCGACCCTGTGTCCGTGCGCCACGTCGTCTATTCCTGCGGCGTGGGGGATCCCGATCCGCTGGCGCTGCCGGGTTTGCTTGCCGGGCTCAAGCGTGGCCCGCAGGACCGCATCGAGGTGCTGTTCCACGATTTCTTCCCGGTCTCGCCCTCCTACTGCCTGCTCGACCGCGACGGAGTCTTCCGCGGCGCGGTGACATCGGAGCGCGACGACTCGGCCCACCAGCCCCGGCGGGGCGACGGCAGCCGGGGATCGCTGGCCGAGTGGCAGGAAGCTTGGGGCGGGCTGATTGCCACCGCGGACCGAGTGACGGTGTTCTCGCAATCGAGCCGCGATCTGGTGCTTGCCAGTTATCCGCAGGCCGCTGCGGCTCTGTCGGTGCAGCCGCACCGAATGCGGGCGCTGCCGCAGCGGGTCACCCCGCCGCAGCCCGGCACTGGTGAGGTACTCGCGGTGCTGGGCAATATCGGGTACCAGAAGGGCGCTGCGGTGATCGCCGATCTGGCGCAGCGCATGACCGCCGGGGGCGGCGCGCACCGTCTGGTGCTGATCGGCAATATCGACCCGGCCTATGCCCTTCCAGGCAGCGTGGTGGTGCATGGCAGCTACCAACCGCAGGAGATTGGTGCGCTGGCGGCACATTACGACATTACCGCGTGGCTGATCCCCTCGATCTGGCCCGAAACCTTTTCTTTCACCATCCGAGAGGCCCTCGCCACCGGGCTGCCGGTGCATGCCTTCGACCTCGGGGCGCAGGGCGAGGCGGCGGCGGCGGCAGAGAACGGCCGCGTCATCCCCTTCGGCCCCGGGAGCGACCCGGTCACGGCAATCCTGCAGGCGCTCGAGGCGCCGCACCTAGAAACGGAAGCGAGCACGGCATGAGCAAGGTGGACGTATCCTTCAGCAAGCTTCGGAATGTCGGCATCGAGGTGCTGCCCCGCGGTCCGGGCAACTCGGTGGTCCTGCCCGGCCATACCCGCCTCGAGGCCCCGTGCAGCCTGAAATGGACCGAGTATGAGCACTCGATCGAACTGGGGGCGTTCTCCTACCAAGTGTCGGGCTATTGCTGCGCCGCCCGGATCGGGCGCTACTGCTCCTTCGGCGAGGAGGTGCAGATCGGGCGCCAGGACCACCCGACCGGCTGGGTCTCGACCAGCCCGGCCTTCTATCTCGGCGATCGCCTGTTCGGCCTGAAGGACGGCTTCGAGGGCGCGGCCGAGTACCACAGCTACAAGTTTTCCTACAAGGGAGCCGCCACCAAGGCGCAGATCACCCGGATCGGCAACGATGTCTGGATCGGACACGGCGCCACGGTGCGCGCAGGGGTGACGATCGGTGACGGGGCGATCATCGCCGCGGGGGCGGTTGTGTCCAAAGATGTGCCACCCTACGCGGTGGTGGCTGGGAATCCCGCCGTGATCAAGAAATGGCGGTTGCCCCCGAACCTGATCTCTCCGATGTTGCGAACCAAATGGTGGCGGTATGCGCCTTGGCAGCTACAGCATCTGGATCCGACCCGACCGATGGCCTTCCTTTCGGGGGTGCAGGATATCAAAGAAGAGCCTTTTTCGCCGACGATATTCGATTTGAGACAATGACCTGACCAGATAAACGCAAGTGTCCATCCAGCTTTTCCGGAGGACGCCAGCCTCCCGTTCAGGACGAAATTAGCCAAACCGCTTGACGTATGAGATGACCCAGAACACCGAACTCACCCCCCCTTTGCCACAGAGCTTTCTTCAGCGTATTGATGCCTACCCCGAAGCGGTACAGGCGCAGTTGATGCTTCCCATCTCCGAAGCGGTGGTCTCCCAGCAGATGTGGGTGCTGCATGGCCGGTCGCAGCCAACCCCGGAGGAGCTTCAGAAGGTTCTTGAGCGGGACAAGCTTCTAGACGGGTTGCTGACGCGGTTGATGCGGGCCAAGCCTTTCTATCAGCGAATTGCTGCCGGGCTAACGGCCTTCGAGACGGGGCAGGAAAAGGCCGCGAACAAGTTCATTACCGAGTTCCTGGCGCCGATGTCTGAGCCGGACAGCCCCTATCTCTACAAAATCGACGAGATCCTCGCGAGCAAGCAGATGCGCGAGGCGAACCTCGAGATGCTGGGGCGGATCCGCAGAATGGCGGCGCTGTACGTCCGCCTCGCCGAGCATGAGGGTACTCTCGAGGAGCTGATCATCTCTGAGATGGGCCGCAATGCCAAGGGCGACAATTCCGAGCTTCTCTCGCTCATGATCCAGACTGTCAGGCGTCCCCAAGGAATGCTGCCCGGCGTGCACAGCATCGAGACAGCGCAGATGATCGGTTTTATCCGAGCCGAGCTAGCGCGCGCCGGGTTGCAAGATCTGCCGGGAAACCGGATCGGCACCCTGTCCTGCCTGCAGCGCGACTGCGGCATCGATCTGGCGACAGACGCGGTGCTCCGCCCCGCCCAGCCGTTGAAGGTCGTGCTAAAGGGGACACCGACGAAATCAGCCAAGGCGCATTGGCAGAAGCTGCGCGACATGGGGCTGGTGCAGGATATCGCGAGCGACGGCACCCCGTCCGATACGCCGTCCAGTGCCGCACAGGTGGAACTGCCGGCGACGGTGCGGCCCGTGCCGCTGCTGCTGGCACTGCTCCGCCATGCGGGCGAGGCCATCGGACCGCTTTCACTCGGTCTCGCTGCGGGGGGCGAGCAGGGCAGTTGGACCAGCGAGATCAAGGGGTGCCCTTACACGCCGGATTGCGCGCCGGTCGGTGTCTTCGTGCCGGCGGGACAGGCGCAGAACCGCGATCGTTTGCTTGAGATCGTTCCGGATCGCGGCGATATCACGCAGGTGGCCACGGCAAGCCAAGTCACGCCTGAGGACGCTTTCGCGGTAGTGCTGGTGCAGGATGACGTGCCCGAGGCGCAGCTCGAGGGCTATCTCAACCTAGACCGCTGCCTGTTGGTGCGAGGCTGGGAGAAGCTGCGCCAAGACTGGGCCGCCGCGCCGCAGGTCCTGGCGCAGAAGCCCTTGGTGGTGATCGGGGCCGCGAGCCCGGAAGATCCGGCCTATATCGTGTCGATGGTGCAACTCTACTGGGGACAGGCCGGCAAGTACCCGGTCAGCCTCTTGGGCCTGTCCTACGACGGGGCCACGCAGCAATTCGCCCTGTCGACGACCAACGCCCCGGCGCTGCAGAGCATGGCGGTCGCCGACATGGCGGTCCTGCCGCTTTCGATGGCGCTGACGATCGGCACGCCTGCTGGCGGAAGCGTTTCGGAAGATGGGTTGCTGTGGCCAAATGGCCCGGTGGTGGTCCGCTGCCTGCCCGCGCTGGTGACGCCGAGGGAGCTCAAGCAATGCCAGCGGCGTCTATCTGGGCAGACCCCTGCAATGACCGAAACGGTCTTCCTCAAGAACAATTCCAGCGAAGCACTGCTACGCGGGCTGTCGCTCATCGAGGACTGGCCCCTGACGGACATGATCGCTGCGGCGCAAGACCGAGCAGACATCGTGGCGACCGCGCTGCGCAAGTTCCGCAGCGGTGCAACGGCGGCTCAGGCCGAGGCCATCATCGCTGCACATAAAGAGGCCGGTCCCGACGATAAGCTAGCGCTCCTCGATGAAATGAATGCCTTTGCCGTAACCGCGTCGCTGCGGTCCGACCTGCTGGCAGAAATAAGCATCGAGTCGTTGCACGATTACCTAGCGCTGGTGCGCAGGATGCCGTCGCTTGATCAGATCGGTCGGAACCTATGGTTGCAGACCGGACTGATCACCGGCCGTAATTTCCGCAACATCCTGCCGCTGTTCGAGGTTTTCGGATATGTGCTGCCGGGCGAAATGATGCAAAGCGCCCTCGCCTTCACCATCGCCCAAGAGAGGGGGAACCGCGGCCAGCACCGGCTGGCGGAATGTGTGCGGCGCTACGGTTCTCCCGAGGTGATGATTCAATTTCTGATGATGCTGACCTTGCGCGGTTCGGAGCTTCTGCAGGACAGCGGCTTCCTGCTGCGCTTCCGCAAAGTACTGGTCTCCGAGCATCTCGGCTCGCTACAGCAGGCAGTGGGCAACACGGTGATCGAGCGCATCGCTGCGACGCAAGACCCCAAGGATGCCTTCAAGGACGCGCTGATCGCAGGCGACCGTGACCGGCTCCTAGACTTGCTGCAGGACCGCACGCAAATGCGTAAAGTCGATCTCTTCAAGTGGATGGACAGCCTGCGCAGCCATTCTAACGAACTGCGCGCGGCGGCGCTGCCCTCAGCTGAAGTGTCCTCGCCGCAACTGTCCGGCGTCTTTGCTAACGTGCTCTTGGCCACCAACTTCGCTGACATTGAAACTCTAAAGCGTCTCGAAGCGCAAGGCTTCCTCGAGGACCAGAGCGACCTGAGCATAGTCGCCAAAAAGATCATCGGCCAAGATGCCCCGCTCAACGAGTTCCTCGCGCGGCGTTTCGAGAAGACTGGCATCGCGCCGCTCAGGATGCGTGGCGGCACCACTGCCGAGGTCTTCGCCAATGCCGCCAAGGCGACTGCCGGTGGTGCCGTCAGCGAAGGGGGCCCGAAGGTTTCGGTAATTATCTCAGCGTTCAACCCGGACCTCGAGCTGTTCCGCCTATCTCTAGAATCGGTGCTCAACCAGACGCACCGTGACATTGAGATCTTCGTGGTCGACGATGCCAGCGAACCCGCCAGCAGCGCGGCGCTGGCCGAGATCTGCGCTGAGCACCCGCAGGTGATCTACCGGCGCATGGATCAGAACTCCGGGCCCTATGTGGGCCGCAATCTCGCGATTTCGGAATCCACTGGCAGTTTCATCGCGATTCAGGATGCCGACGACTGGTCGCACCCGAACCGCTTTGCCGAGCAGTTGGCCGCTTTCGAAGCCGAGCCGATCCTGCAGCTCGTAACCTTCCCTCACGTGCGCGTCGACCGCTACGGCGAGGTTCAGATGGAGGCCGAGTTCACTATCCTGGGCGATGGCCCGATGACCTCTATGTTCCGTAAGAGCGCCTTCGAGACGCTTGGCTCCTTCGCGCTGGTCCGCTCGCGCGGGGATGTCGAGATGCGCGAACGCATCATCAGTTACTTCGGGGGGCACACCCTGTCCGAGCTGACATTGCCGATGATGTTCTGTCTCGCGGATAGCAAGACGCTGTCGCAGCAGACCAAGAGCGACAAGTTCGAGTACCTGAAGTTGTTCCGTACTAGCATCAGTTCGCGTCCCGACCTGTCGGTGTTGCGCCGGCAGGGGCTGCCACTGGAGAGCGTCCACAAGGTTGCAGTGCCCTTTGCGCTGCGCCCACCGATGACGATTCCCGCCGAGGACCAAGACCAATGACAACCGATTACGGCACGATCGATATTTCCCTGACCTCAATGAGCTCGCGCATGTCGACCATCGCGCGGACGCTGCAGTCGATGCTCGATCAGGATTACGGGGACCTGCGCATTCACCTCTACCTCTCGCGCGATCCCTACCTGCTGGACGAGGGTGTCCCCGATCTACCGCAGGACGTTGCGGAGCTTCAGGCCAACTCTGGCGGACGGCTTGTGGTAAAATACTGCCCGAACTGGGGGCCGTACCGGAAGCTCCTGCCCTACCTGCGCGAGAATTGGGGCCGGTCGCGTCTGGTCGTGACAGCGGATGACGACACGATCTACCCTGCCGACTGGTTGCGGAGGATGGTGGAGGCCTACGACACCTATCGCTGCGTCATTGGCTACCGCGGGCACCGCATGCTGGTGCGCAAAGGCGAACTGGCCCCTTACCGCAGCTGGATGAAATCTCGCATTGAGGAAAACCCGAGCTCACTGATTTTGCCGACCGGCAAGGATGGGATCCTCTACAACACAGCTTTTTTCCCGATCGGAGTGCTGAACGTCGAACAGGCGATGAAAATCGCCCCGACGGTCGATGATCTGTGGTTCCGCTGGCACCTGCTCCTGAACAACGTCGCGGTCAATATCATCAATGTCGACTACCGAGTTGGAACGTTCGAGGAGACCGATTACAGCTCGTCTCTCTACCTGAACTACAACAAGTTCGGTGGCAACGACACGGCTATCCAGGCGCTTGGGGAGTACTTCCAGAGCGTGTATGGGCGGCAAGTGATCGCGGCCAGATGATACCACACCCTTATCCGGCCTGATCGGCCGGATAAGGAGGGGCCATGGGGGGTTAGGTGTTCAGAGAGTTTTTGCGGGATCTGATGAGTCGCGCCGGATTGCCACCGATGATGGAGTAGGGTTCAAAGGATTTCGTGACGACTGCGCCGGCGCTGACGATAGAGTGTTCGCCTATGCTGCAGCCATCGAGAATGACCGCATTGGCTCCAATCCAGACGCCATCTCCGATCTGAACACCAATTGAGGTGGATTTCTGCTTGTATATCGGAACTGCTAGTCGCTTGAAGCCGTGATTGAACCCGTAGATCGAGGCCATCGATGCGATGCGTACACCATTGCCTATCTGAACCTTACCCGCAATGTGAGCGTAAGCGTTGACGGTGGAGTCGCTGCCGATCGCAGTGTTACCCCGTACGATCGCACCGCTGGCTATCCAGCTGCGCTCGCCCAGCCTGAACGGCTTCGAGAAAATGAGAGCGTCCGGCGAGATGTAGGAGGTCGGCGAAATTTGCCCATCTAAATGTCGTCGGAGAACCTCCCGGATGGCGCTCTGCTCCTCCCTATCGGCGTCCTTGACCTCCCAGGGCATGAACTCGCGCCGCCGGGACAAAAACTGCTTCTCGTATCGATTATAATCACCGTCATGCATGATCGAACATGCCCGCTCTATCGAATGCAGCCTTGAGTGGTTCGCTTTCCATCATGGACTGACCGTTCTCAATGAGCCGTTTCTGGGACGCCGAGGACCGCTCGGGTTTCCACGACGTGGTGAGGCCACGGAAATGGAAATAGACGAAGTCTTCCGAAAGATGCTTCCTGAATGGGTTGCCGCGGGTGTTGCGTAGAACGTGCGTGCCGAAATTTACCCCAGTTGGCATTTCGCCAGGGACACAGGCCCATTTCGTTAGGGTTTCTGCGGGCGGGTTAAGCGTATGAGTGAAATGGGCATGGCGAGGTATTGCCCCTTCTAAGCGATTGTCGCGCAAGGCCTCGACCCAGATCCCCTTCATGCACTTGTAGAAGTTCGGATCGTTCTCTACGGCGTCAAAGATCGAGCGATCTCCCTCTAGCGGGCACACGAGTTCGTCTGCGTCGCAGTTGAGAATGGAACGAGCCTTTTCGAGATATGTCCAACGCGCATGTTCGAACATTCCAAGCTGGCCGAAGTTCGAATCCCAATGGTTTCTCCTGCGTCCTTCTAGGAAACCGATAGGCCCCCACTTGTAGGGCCATTTGACGATCATGAACTCCTTCAGACCGACATCTTTCATGTGGTCGAAGATGACATTCGGATCGTAGCTCGTGCTATTGTTGTCGTAAAGAAGGAAGGCTTCCATGCCTGCCGTCTTGGCATGAAAACGAGCCCAATCTGCAAGCCAAACCGGATCGTTGTTCTTTGAAATTGTCACGCCCACACGCAGGCCGGCGAAGCGGTCACACATACTGGGCGTTGTATGGATGACATATTCTCCAAAACCACCACGGGCGACGACGCAATAGGTGTCCTCCCGAACCGGAAAGCGGACGCGGGTAAACCGGTTGAAAGTGTTGACCGAAGGCTCGACCTTCGCTCCCGAAGGCATTTCGTAAAAATTCAGCCCCTTGAAAGCCCCTTGATTATTGAGCAGCGGTGGACAAACTAGGATAATTTCGCCGTCTCGCCGAATAGCGTCATAGGCCAGAACGTGACGGTCGAAACTCTCTTCGTAATTTTCTTGACGAAACTCTTCTGGGCGTGAAAATTCCCTTCTGGAAAGGCCAAGGTCGAAATTATGAATGGGATTTAAGTTTTTCACAAGCCGCATTGGATTTTCCTCGTAGTATTTACTGTTGATCAAGATTCTTCTTCTCGCGACGTTTCGCTAAGGATTTTCCAGTATTCCGCTTACTCCACTTACTCGAATCTATTTTGAAGTCTGCGGCGACGAGGTTTGCGATGTTTTCGGCAGGATCGGTCTCGATATTGAACTCCAAAAAGTTCGGGCTCCCCGAGAAGAAATCTCGTACATTTACGAGGTGCTCATCGTATTGCTTAGCCCAGAGATCCTTCACGGCTTCTTCGGATAGGTTTACGCATTTCTTGAAGCGATCAATATACATCCCATAGGTATCTGAAAAATGATTCGCTCTTGATGCGATCCATCGATCTTTGTCACGCGTATTCAGGATGAAATACGAAGTTGGATATTCTTCATATAAGCTCTTGAATAATCGCGTTCCATCTAGATGAATTTCATTGCTGGTGAAAGTGAACTCTGAGTACCCCACAAATTGGTCAATTCCATGGAGGAGCGGGAGGCCTGCGCTAAAGTTTCTATATATTGTCTTCCCAAGGAAGACAGGTCGTGCTGGGATCTTCCAGTGAACGGAAGACACGCCGGACGCACTGAGAAGATGGTGGAGCGACGTGGTTCCGGTTTTATTGAGGCCAATAAAAAATATTTTCTTTTCGCTCATACTTCATATAACCCTGTGTGGTTTGGTTTTCGATTATATGTGATAGTAGCTTTTATACCACTCCACGAATTTGGAGACCCCTTCGTCAAGGTTGGTGTGAGGCGCATCACCTACCAGCTTCTTTAGAAGCGATGTGTCCGCCCATGTCGCAGGTACATCTCCGGCCTGCATCGGAAGGAAGTTCTTTTTCGCTTCCATCCCAAGGGATTTCTCTAAGGAGGATACGAAATCCATAAGTTTTGCAGGCTGTGAGTTTCCTATATTTACGATCCTGAAGGGGGCTACCGGGCTTTTCGAGTCGATATCCGGGTCGACCGGCATCTTGCCCGGGGGGCAAGAAATCAACCTGCGGACAGAGAAGACCAGGTCGTCAATATAGGTAAAATCGCGCTTCATCTCTCCGTTATTGTAGATGTCGATTGGATCACCTTTTAGCATGGCCTTTGTGAATTTAAAAAGGGCCATGTCTGGCCGCCCCCATGGTCCATAAACTGTAAAGAAGCGGAACATCGTGACCGGCAGATCAAAAAGATGCGCGTAGGAATGCGCCATCGCCTCGTTAGCCTTCTTGGTGGCAGCGTAGAAGGACATTTGGTGATCAGCCTTACTGACTTCTTTGTAGGGCATCTCAGTGTTTGCGCCAAAAATGCTTGACGTCGATGCGAGAAGCAGATGTTTTGGCGGCTGATTTCGTGCTGCTTCAAGCAGTTCAAAAGTTCCGACTAGATTTGAATCGACATATGTCTTAGGTGCCTCGATCGAGTAACGCACCCCCGCCTGTGCGGCTAGATGAATGATATATTCCGGCTTATGAATTTCTAGAATTTGCGCCAGTATATCATGCTCTTCCAATCGACCCTTCACAAAGGTAAATCTTGGATGCCCCTGAAGTTTCCCAAGACGGTTCTCTTTCAAAGAAATGTCATAATAATTCGTAAGCGCGTCTAACCCTACGACATTATAGCCTTCATTCAACAGGGATTTACAAAGGTGGTATCCGATAAAACCGGCCGCACCCGTGATGAAAAAAGTACTACTTTCGGAAACGTCCATGTTATGCATTTTCGCCTTTGGATTTTCTTGAAATGATGTGGAAGGTTTTACGAAATTGAGCAACAGTCAGATTTGACGAATTCGACATCACCTCTGCCAGCTCCCGCGCCCGGTGATCGAACGTATGCCGCCCCAGAACGATCGCCCGGGCCTCGGCGGCGCGGGCGGTCCAGGCGTCGGGGTTGGCCAAGGCGTCGCGCACCTGTGCCTCGAACTCCTCGACGGTGCTGGCGGTGGCGATGGTGTCGCCGAAGATCTCTGACAGGCCGAGGACCCGGTCGGTCAGGATCGGGGCACCAGCGGCAGAGCCGTCGAACAGCCGGTTCGACAAGAAGCCATTGTCCCGCATGCTGTCCCAGTGATCATTCAGCAACAGCAGGTGTCCTGCATAGTACTTCGGCAGATCGGCGTTGGGGATATTCTGCGCACGCACCAGCTCATCCGGCACCACGTCTTCCCAGCCGCCACCGTAGAGCTCCAGCGGAAGGTGTCGCTCGAGGCACCAGTGCACCATCGTCCGGTACTCGCGCCGCGAATTTCCCACGAAGAGGCAGGCCTGCTTGCGCTCGGGCGGGAACTCGGCGCCGAACAGCTCGGCATCGGTCGCCTGATGCAGCGGTGCCGCGTGCGACACGCCGCGCGAGCGCAGCTCGGCACAGTAGATGTCCGAAGCCACGCCAACGTGGTCGTAGTCGGCGTACTCGTCGAAAGGGATCCGGTCCGGATGTGAGATTAGCCACATAATGTTGAACTTCGCGGGGTCGGTCTTGTAGCGGTGCCGGCCGCGCAGGACAATGGTCACGTCCTCGTCGTCGGGGCGGTCGTACCAGCTGTCCTGACAATCGACCGAGGCGCGCATGCCGATCTTCTCGAAAGACTTCCGCAGCGAGTTGGCGAAATGGTAATCACCCCAAGCCGGGGCGTCCTTGAGCGTCGGACAGGAGATCTTGATGCGAATTGACAGCGGCGGGCGTTCCGGGGCCGAAACGCGCAGGTCCGGGCTCCAACCGGTCATGCCCCCGGCTGGGAAAAGTCCGCCCTCAAGCAGGCAGTCCGAGCCAACGATACCGACGCGCACCATGGTTCGGCGGGTGGTCTCGGACAAGCTTGCGGGCAGGATCAGGGTGAAGGCACCGTTCGCATCGGCGCGGGCAGTGGCAAACGCCAAGACGCCGTCCGGCCCCCAGGCCACCACGGCGACGTCGCGTTCCGGCTGCTCGAGGTCGCAGGCCAAGCCGCGGACCACGAGGCCCGACACGCCGGTGACGCGGCCCTGCCAGCCGCCCCGGCGCAGCCGCAACGGCGAGCCGGGCAGGGGGCTTCCATTCCGCGACAGCTCGATGCGCAGCTCGCGGCCGAGCCGTGGCTCGAGCGTCAGGTGGGGGCCCTCGGCGGTTATCGACTCGCCGTTCACCCGCGCCTCGAGCGGGGTGCCGACGGGTTGGCCGGTCATCAGCAGGCCCTCGTGCAGCAGCGGGAGGAGGCGGGGATGCGTGGTATCAGTCATTCAGGTGAACCTCCGGGCGGACGGCGCCGGCCGCGACAAGCTGCAGGAAGACGGCGAGGCGCTGCTGAATCAGCTCGGGATGCTCGGCAATGCGATGGGCGGTCCGGCTGGCTTTAGACAGACGCTCCGTATCCTTGCCGCTGTTCAGCAGCTTGGAGATCTTCTCAAAGATCCAGTCGAGCCGGTCCTGTTCGAGCGGGTAGGCGCAACGGGTGCTGATGAGCTCGTCCGACAGCGGACCGGGGCGCAGGGCTAGCGGCACCGCGGCCGCCTGGAGCGCCGTCAGCAGGCCGAAGTTGGCCATCGATAGCGCGGATCGGGGCGCAAGCACCACCGCCAGGGCGGCGCGCGACACGGCCTCGGCAGAGGCATCCTGCCCGGGAGCGGTGGTCTCGATGCGGTTGGCGGTAATCCGGGTCCAGCCCTCGTCGTCGGCGGCGGGCGCCACCAGCGCCTCGAAACCGCGCGGACGCAACTGTGCGGCGATCTCCTCGGCGGATGGGGCCTCGCCAGCGCCCGGAAGCACCACCAGAAGGTCTCGCCGCGATGCCGCGGTCACGCCGGCCAAGGCCGGTACTGGCAGGGCGCCGAGGTGAAAATGGACGGGCGGGCTTTGCACGCTGCGCAGCGCCAGACCGGCGGAGCCCAGCTCGAGCCGGAAGAGCTGGTCGGACGGAAGCGCTCGGCGCAGGGCGGGCAGGGCCGGCGCGTCATCACCGATCCAGATCACGGCGTGGCCACCCTGCAGCACCGACAGCAGGTAGGCCAGCCGCTCGGGCGTGCCCAGTAGACCCGAGAGCTCGGCATCGTGGCTCACACCCTCGGGCAGGGGCCCGGCAGGGGCAGTTCCGGAGACGATCTCGACATCGGCATAGGCGGCGGCGAGCCCGCCCAGCGCCTCGGCGGCAGGAAGGTTCGAAGCCTTGGCACAGATCAGTGTCAGCCGCTCACGCGCAGGCCAGTCAAGATCCAGCGTCACGTGCGACTCCTCGAGCCGGGCGCGGGTCTTGGCGTTCACGAGGTTCTGCGCGTTGCCGCCCATGTGCAGGTGCGTCACCTGCCCCCAGGCCACGTTGCGCCGGTAGTAGACCATGGCGTGATCCACCGCGACGGGCCGGAACACCGACGTGTAGCGCAGCATCAGGTCCCAGTCCTGCAGCCGGGGCAGCTCGCCGTCGAAGCCGCCAAGCCAGTCGTAGACCCGGCGGTGATGCACGATGGTGTTGAGATCCATGAAGTTCTTGTGGGACAGTGCCACCGGGTTAAAGACCGGGTGCGAGATCGCCTCGAGATCGACACGGCTGCCCACGGTGACCGTGTCGAGATAGCCGCTGAAGGCGATGTGGGTGCCCGGGTCCTGCAGCAGCTTGCGCAGCATCAGGTCAAGGAAGTGCGGATTCCACAGGTTGTCGCTGTCGAGATAGGCGATGATCTCGCCCCGAGCGAAGCGCAGCCCCTTGTTACGGGTGCCCGCGCCGTTGCTCTTGGCGAACTGGAAGTAGCGGATGCGCGGATCGTCGAATTGCTTGATGACCTCGGGGGTCTTGTCGTCGCTGGCATCGTCGCAGATCAGCAGCTCGAAATTGTCGTAGCCCTGGTCCAGCGCCGACTGGATGGCGTCGCCGATGGTGTAGGCGCGGTTGTAGGTGGGCATGATGATGCTCACCAGCGGCTTGCGGGTCAGCGGATGGCTGCGGATGAAGGCGCGGGCGCGGGCCTCGTCTTCTTCCAGCGCCAGTCGTGTCTCGGGTTCGAGCCCGAGGCGGGCCAGCCAGGCAGCATAGACAGATGTGGCCGGCTCGCGTCCGGCCGTCGGCCGGCCGAGCCGGGCCACGTGGACTTCGGGGGCCGGTGTCA
Source organism: Salipiger bermudensis (assembly GCF_020171625.1). GTDB lineage: Bacteria > Pseudomonadota > Alphaproteobacteria > Rhodobacterales > Rhodobacteraceae > Salipiger > Salipiger bermudensis_B. The sequence goes on along the minus strand of NZ_JAIUZY010000019.1, from coordinate 25,036 downwards.
TCGCCCCTGCCGCGGCGTCCGTTTCGGTGCCGGCCAGAGGCAGCACGCCCTCGCCGAGATGGAGCCAGACCGCGAAGGCGCAAGGCACGCGGCCGGCCTTGACCGCGCGGTCGATCGCCGGGAAGGCCCGGCGCGTTTCGGCCTCGTCGAAGGCAGGCAGGGGCGAGGCCCCGGCGGCGTGGCCCGAGGAGGCGTAATGCTGCAGCGCCTCGGTGGGATCGGTGTCCGTATCGCTGCGCCCCATATGCGCCAGCCCGTACCAGACCGGGTCGAACAACGTGCCGGGATCCTTGCAGAAGGCCTCGAACCTGGCCCGGATCGTGGCAAGCCGCTCGGGGTCCGACAGGGTGCGATCCGAGATCTCCTGGGCCAGCGAGGGGATCACCTCGCCCTCACCGGCCTCGGTGATCGCGCAGGTGGCCAGGCGGCGGGACGTGCCATCCGCCAGAAGCTCCAGAAGGGACAGCTCCGTCGCGCCGTGCGGCACCGGGAAGGAAAAGCGGTTGCTCGGACGCGGCTCGCCATCCGGGGACGGATCCGTGCGGGCATGGTCAGAGCGCGTCTCGAGCAGGCGCCGGCCGCCGGTCTCGACCGCCAGGTCGATCTGCAGCGGCAGGCCGCGGTCGTCGACGATGCTGCCGTGGAAACGCCGGCCGAGCATCGCAGTCTCGACCACCTGCGGCAGGCCCGAGGGCGCCAGGCGGATGTTCAGCGGGCTGCCATCGAGCGGTGCCCCGCTGCCGGGATGTTCGACGCTGACCTCGTGCCAGGCACCGTCGCGCAACGCCTCGGGCACCGGGCATTCGAAGCCGCAAATGTTGTCGGCGAGGAACCCCGCGACCGGTCGGTCGAGCGGCACGGTGACCGGCGGCGCGTCGCCGAAGCGCAGCCGTACGTGGCGACCGGGCCGCGCCCAGCCGGCGATCACCCCGGCGCCGGGGCGCAGGAAGGCGACGCCCTCGAAACTGGCCGCCAGTTCGACCTCGCCGCCGGGCAGCATGCAGTTGCTGTCGTTGTCGATCACCCGGATCCGATGCTTGCGCCCGTCCAGCGCCGCCTCGGGCAGCGCGACGCGGAAGCCGCAGTTGAGCCGGGCATGCCCTGCCTCCTGCACGTCCTGGCGCGGCTGGTCCGCCACCGCCATGCCGGCAACCTCGCCATCCACCAGGATGCACAGGTCGACGGCACGTCCCGGGTCCGCGGGGTCCTGGACCCAGCCGATGATGCCGCCGGTGTCGATCTGCTCGACCCCGCCGGCGAGCGGGAACGGGGGCTCTTCGGGCGCCGCCGGGGCTGCGGAGGCAATCTCGGGCAGCTTCTCCTCGAGATCGGGCTCGGGCAGGCGGACACGCAGCGCACCGCCCTCGATCACCGTGCCGGACGCCCTGGCGCGGACCGTCAGAGACACCTTTTTCCCGGCGGGCACGTCGCGCGGCAGGGTCAGCGAGAAGCCGCAGGTCAGGGCGGGATGGCCGGCATCTTGCACGTCCGGGCGGTCGATCTCGGCCAGGAAGACGGCGCGGACTTGGTCGTCGACCAGCAGCTCCATTTCAAGCGGCCGATCGGGGGCCTTCGCGTCATAGGCCCACCCCGAGAGCGTTCTCTCCGTCACGCCTTCGACATAGCCTGAAATCTCGCTGCCGGCGGCCGTTTTGTGGGTTCCTGCCATTTGATCCTCATGCAGCCGCGCACGGCCTTGAATGCTGTCCTTGGAAAAGGCCGTTTCGCTGCAGATCCTGATTGGATCCGCGCGCCATGTCACCCCCGGCGCTGAAGCTTCTGGTTCATCTCGCGCATCCGCCTCATCCGCTCGCAAATGCTGGTGACGAAGACCTTCACCTGCTCAGGGGTGAACTCTAGGTTGCCCTCATCAGAGGGCGGTTCTTTGACGTCGAAGCGATAGCGGTGATCCTCGGGCAGGGCGGCGTTGACCACCCGGATGGGGGGTTGAAGCCGGTCCCAACAAGCCTGCTGTACCTCGACGGAGGGACGGATGTCGTCAGGGTCCACGTCATGCAGTTTTTCGCAGAGCGGATCGCTGATCAGGTCGCCGCATTTTCCCAGATGCGCGTTGAACGCCATCTGCAGCTCGAGCTCGGCCCGGGTCATCGAGCGGTTCACCCGCGTCGCCTTGGGCGCCACCAGCGTGCCCTCGGGCACCCCGAGCCAGCTCTCGGTCTCGGTCAGCAGGCTCTTGCGGCAGGCCGAGTAGTTGCGCAGCGTCACCTCGAACCCGTCCACCGGCTGCACCGTGCGCAGGAATTTCGAGACCAGTGCCGGGAACTTGTAGGCCTGGTAGGCGACCTCGATCGGATCGGTCTTGCCTCCGCGCTTTACACCCTGCTGCCACAGCGACGAGGCATGGCCCATCGGATCGCGCACGAAGAGCAGAATAGAGATGCCCGCGAACCCAGCCGAGCGGGCATCGGCGATCAGCCGCTGCGGGTCGTTCAGCTTGACGAACTCCGAGAACAGCAATTCGCTGGAGAAGAACAGGTGCTCGGTGCCGTCGGCATGGGGGGCCAGCGTTCTGGCCAACGCGCCGGGCTGCGAGACTAGCCCGGTGCCGTTGCCAGAGGTGATCTGCAATTCATCGGTGACGTTCTCGTCGGCTCCCGAGCCGTAGATAATCCCGGTTCCCGCCAGTCGCGCACGGCTCAGTCGAAAGCTCGACTGCAACATGCTGGATCCGGTCTTGCCATGCCCGATGTGCAGCAAGAGCTTCCGCATTCGTAGTTCCTTCGTCCAGCTTTCCGGGCAATTCCGGGGGCCGGTTTTCATCCTTAGTGTATCCCTACCGGTTCGTCCATCGACACACCAGAGCCGTTCCGGCAGCGGGCCCCGCCAGTCGGCGAAATCTGTCCGGAAATGCCCATTTTCCGACATTCACTCCAAAGCTGCGGTTAAATCCCCGCCACCAGTGTCGGCGGCGTGGGGGCACCTCGAAACGGAGGGGTGCCATGGTTTCAATCCGGCATGTCGCGACCTTCGACGACACCAACGCAGCCTTTCTCACCGGCGTCGGCGGCAGCGCCCTGCACGAGTCCGCGCAAGGCCCGGTGCTCTATCTCTCCACCGGCCTGGCCATGGGCATGACCGCGCTGCGTGTCGAAGCCGACGGGCTGAGCCTGCTCGACCGCGAGGGCGTCGGCGGCAACGCCGTCGCTGGGATGGCCGCAGATCTCGCGCTGCTCAATCTACCACAGGGTGTCCGGCTCATGAGCCTCGGCCGCGCCACCGCCGCGCCACAGGCGCTGGCGATCGTGCCGCAGGGCGGGCTGTCGGCGCCGCAGGACATGAGCTTCGCCGAGCCGCGGCCGCCGCTGGCCGAGGCGGTGACGATCGAGAGCGGCGGCAGCGCCCGGCTCTACGCCGTGCATGCCCGCGAGCCGGGATTGCGGATCTACGACAGCGGCACTGACGGGCTCTGGACCGAGAGCGGCAGCCTGCGTAGCTCCGGGCACAGCGATGCGCCGGGCACCGGCCAGCATGACATCCCCGCCCTGGCCAGCCTTACCCGCGGCGACGTCAGCTACCTCTTCGCCGCCAGCCAGACCGACGACTGCGTGCTGAGCTACCGGCTCGGCGCCGACGGGCTGCCCGAAGCCGGTTTCGCGCTCGGCGCCGGGCAGGGGGTGGGGCTGGCCATGCCCACCGCCCTCGCGGCGGTGGGGAGCGGCGGGCAGGGCTACCTGATCGCCGCCTGCGCTTCGTCCTCCTCGCTCACCGTCTTCTCGGTGGCCCCGAGCGGTGCCTTGGCCCTCACCGACCACGTGATCGACGGCACCCACACCCGCTTCGCCGGGGCCGGGTTGCTCGAAACAGTCAGCGTCGGCGACCGGGTCTACGTTCTGGCCGCCGGCAGTGATGGCGGGCTCACCCTGCTCACCCTGCTCACCCTGCTGCCAGGCGGTCGATTGCTCGAGTTGGCCACCATCGAGGACCAGCCGGGAATGACGCTGGGCCGGATCGGTGGGCTCGAAGCCACGGTGATCGGCGACAAGCTGCACGTGCTGGCTGCCGGAGCCTTCACCCCCGGGGTGACCCAGCTCGCGATCGATCTCGGTGCGATCGGGGAACTGGTCGCCGGCGCTGCCGGCGCCGAGCGGCTGAGCGGCGGCGACCGCGATGACATCCTGCTCGACGGCGCCGACCGTGACACCCTGTCGGGCGGCGACGGCGACGATGTTTTCGTCTTCACGGAAGACGGCGAACGCGACACGATCCTCGACTTCGACCCAGTGCAGGACCGGCTCGACCTGAGCGCCTTCGAGCGGCTCTACAGCCCCGACCAGCTCGAGATCTCGGGCACCTCCTATGGAGCGGTGCTGCGTTACGAAGAAGAGGAGATCGAGCTTCACACCGCCGACGGCGCTCGGCTCTCCGCCGCCGACATAGCCGAGTGGCGCATTGTCGGCCTGTCCCATGTCGCCCCCAAGAGCAGCCCGAAACCCCGCAGCCTGTCGCTCGGCCCGCTGCCCTCGCCCGAGGAGCTGGCGGCGGAGGCCACGCTCCTCGGGCTTCCGTCGTCCCCTCAGCCCGAAACGCCGCCCGAGGCACCGCCGCCTCCGCCCGCCACCGAAGCCAGTGGCGGTACGATCTCCGGCGGTCCCGGCGACGACCTGCTCGCCAGCGGCCCCGGGGCCGATACCTTCGCAGGCGGCAGTGGTAGCGACACGGTCGACTATGCCAATGCTGCCGCTGGCCTGAGGGCCGATCTCGGCAGGCCCCGGAGCAACACAGGCGAGGCTTCAGGCGACGTCTATGGCTCGATTGAGCACCTGTCCGGCTCAGCCTACGCCGACGTTCTCGGGGGCAGCGCCGCAGCAAATCGTCTGGCGGGCGAGGGCGGCCACGACAAGTTACTTGGTTGGAGCGGCAACGACACGCTGGAAGGCGGTGCAGGCCGCGACACGCTCTCGGGCGGCGACGGGGACGACCTGCTGCTCGGGGGGCTCGGCGCGGACGATATCGCCGGCGGGTCGGGAAACGATACAGTACTCTACGCGGCGCGGGACAGTGGCGTGCGGGTCGACCCCCGTTGGCCTGAGTTGAACACTGGAGAAGCCGGCGGGGACAGGCTCTATTCCATCGAGAATATGATTGGCGGGTCCGGGGACGATAATCTGCGCGGCGAGATCGGCGCGAACGAGCTCTGGGGGGAGGGTGGCAACGACTGGCTGTTCGGGCGCTGGGGCGACGATACACTGCACGGCGGCACGGGCAATGACGTGATGCGCGGCGGCAGCGGCGCCGACGTGCTGGACGGCGGAGCAGGGCGCGACGTGGCCGACTATCGGGATTCCTTCCCCGGCTTGCGCATCGACATGGCCAACCCGTCACGAAACACCGGCATTTCCCGTGGTGACAGCTATCGCGACGTCGAGGATCTGGCCGGCACCCTGCGCGACGACAATCTAAGCGGCGATGCGCAGGGCAACCGCATCAATGGGCGTTTGGGCAATGACAGGCTCTATGGCCGGGCCGGGCACGACACACTGGACGGCGGCGCGGGCAACGACGTGCTCGAAGGCGGCACCGGGCGCGACAGCTTCGTGTTCACCGGGGGGCAGGATACCATCAGCGACTTCGCCACAGGCTCCGACACGCTACTGATCGACCCCGGCCTAACTGGAGAAAGCCTCGAACATATCCTGCAATCGGCTCGCGTGGTCGATGGCGACCTGACCCTCTCCATCGGAGGGGGCCATTCGCTGACCCTGTCCGGCATAGGCGACACCGGTCTGGTCGAGCCCGGCCTCGAGTGGCTGTAACCCGGCACCGGCGGGAGGAGGGGAGGCGCCGGTGCCCGGCTTTCCGGCCCGTCGCGCGCCTGCCCGAACTGGACAGTGCCCCCCCGATCTGGAAGACAGCGGGAGGAACCAGGAAAGGCCCTCCCCGTGGCGAAGACACCTCCCCCGCCAGACACCCGGAAGAACGTGCTGCTGCTGCCATATGACCGGCGCTACTGGGGTGGCCCGAACCATTTCCAGATCCCCGCGCATGGCAGGGTCTACAAGTTCGGCGAGGCCAAGTGCCGGTTCCGCAAGGCTTGGCAGGACACCCCACCCGAGCGCATCCTCGAGGGACGCTACCTCTACGGTGGGCCGCTCAAGGTACATTTCGGGCACATGCTCGTGGACACGATCGTGCGGCTCTACGCCTTTGACCCAGCCATACACCGCGGCGTGGTCTTTCCCAAGGTCGAAGGCTTCGCGGTGCAGGACTGGGTGCGCCAAATCATCGGCCTATTCGGCATCGACAAGCAGCAGCTATTCATCCTCGACCGCCCCACCCAGATCGAGGAGCTGGATTTCGCCCGCCCCGCCAGCGGGCTCGGTGAGGGACCGAAGCCTTGGTACCTGTCCTACCTGCGCCGGAAGGCCAAGGACTGGGCACTGCCTCGCCACAAGGTTCCCGAGGGCGGCTTCCCGAAGGACATCTTCCTTGGCCGCACGCATATCCTGCACAAGGGCAGCCTGATGGGCGAAAGCTGGATCGAGGAGGCGCTGAACAACAGCGGCTTTGCCTCTGTTACCCCCGAGAAGTACGGGATCCGGCAGCAGATGGCGATGCTGCGCAACGCCCGGCGCGTGGTCTTCACCGAGGGCAGCAGCGTCTACCCGATAGAGCTTCTCAACAGCAGCTCCGCCAGCTTCTACATGATCCCCCGGCGCCAGAACGGCGCCAACCTGTTCCGGCCCCACATCGAGCCGCGCGGCCCCTTTCATCAGCTGGGGGACGACATGAGCTTGCGTCGTTTGCCCAATTTCAAGGGCAAGATCACCGCGGATTCCGCCAGCGTGATCAGCCGACCCGAAACCATCCACGAGGCGATGGTACGGCTTGGCCTGGTGCCCGACACCCCGTTCGACGCGGAGGTGTTCGAGGCTGCGGTGCAGGCAGACGTGAGTGCCCACACCCGGGGTGATGCGAAGCGCGTCGAGGCACTGCTTGAGCAGATAAACAGGTAAAATTTTAGTTATATTGCAGGAAAATCACTTCCCTGCCCGAAAGTCTTCTTAAAGTCGCCACCTATCAGAAAAGCATTGTATCGAGGGCCCGGACCATCAAAGTTCGGACAAGATATTGTTACTGCTTTGCCATTGGGGACCAAAATGCCGACATACAGACTGACAACCTCTGACGATCTGATCATTGGGACCGCGGATGATGATATCGTCGAAGTCCCCTCGACCATCTCCAACATCGCCGGCAGCGACACAATCCAGACCGGGGCAGGTTTCGACACGCTGCTGTTCGAACGTCCCGCGCAGCTTGGCATCGGCATGGCCCGCTTGACCGGCCTTTCGGGCATCGACGCCATGGATGTCTCGGCAGCAACCGACGTCACCCTGACCGTCGACCACGGGCTTTTGCAGCAATCCGACAACGGTACCATGACCATCATCTTCGACGGTGATCCGCTGCGGCTCGACCTGCGCGGCATGACCTCCCCAATGAGCGGCTACATCCTGCAGGGCACCGGCACCGTCACCTTGGCCAACGCCCAGAGCCAGACCGTCCGCGTCGCCAACGGCAGCAACGGCACCGTGCTGGGCGGCAGCGGCGCCGATACCATCATCGGCGGCAACGGTCGCGACAATCTCACCGGCAACGACGGTAACGACGTGCTGCGCGGCAACGGCGGCAACGACACGCTGTCGGGCGGCGCAGGGCTCGACCTGCTGACCGGCGGCGGCGGCACCAACACCGCCACTGGCGGCGCCGGGTCCGACACCTTCGTCATCACCGGCGGCGAAACCCTGACCATCACCGATTTCGCAGCCTCCGATCCGTTTGAGCGCATCGACCTGCGCGCCGTGCCGGTCGCCGCCTTCGGCGACCTGACCATCACCCAGTCTGGCGCCGACGCCGTGATCACCATGGCCGGCGGAACCACCGTGCGCCTCACCGGTGTGCAGGCCTCGGCCCTGTCGGAGCTGAGCTTCGTCTTCCCCGGCGACGACGTGCAAACCCTGGCCGAAGCCCTCGGCCCCTTGGCGGACTTCTCCTTCACCGATCAGGCAGACGATTTCACCGGCACCTCTGGTGACGACATCTTCGAGATCTCCGGAAACTTCCTGAAGCTCTCCGAGGAAGACAATTTTGACGGCGGTGCCGGCACCGACGTGCTGCGCGTCGACGGCGCCGACCGCCCGATCTCGATGCAGCGTCTCGCGGGGATGAACTCGGTCGAGGTGATCGACCTGTCCGGCGCCACCGGCACCCATTCCATCACCGCCGACCGCGCCATGCTTTCCCAGTCGAGCAGCGGCCAGATGCTGTTCAAGATCGGCGCCTCCTCGACCTACCTCGACGCCTCCGATGCCGAGACCCCGGACGACATCACCGTCGAGGGCACCGGCCTCGTCATGCTTCGTGACCAGCCCGGCCAGAAGGTGGCCGTCTCGGACGCGCTGCCCGGCAACGTGCTCGGCGGCATCAGCGGCGACAGCATCGTGGGCGGCTCGCGGGCCGACGTACTCGACGGAGCCCGCGGCGCCGACACCTTGGTGTCGGGCGGCGGTGACGATACGCTGACCGGCGGTGACGGCACCGACAGCTTCGTGCTGAGCAATGTGCCTGGCAGCCGCGCCACCATCACCGACTTCGACACCGAGAACCTGCTCGAGGTCATCGACCTGCGGGCCTTCACCGGTCTGAGCGATATCTCCGACCTCACCATAACCGACACCGCCACCGGCGCCCGTGTCACCGGCGGCAACCTGCACGTCACCCTCGAAGGCGTCACCGCCTCCGAGCTGGACGCCAGCAGCTTCCGCTTCAACGGCGACCCGGTGCAGACGGTCTTCCACGTCGACAGCTCCATGTCGCTGACCGCGCTGCAGGACCTGCTCGATGCGGCCCCCGCCGGATCGACTATCCACCTCGCCGCGGGCACTTACCACGTAACCGAGCGTCTCAAGATCGAGCGTGACGACATCTCGCTGATCGGTGCCGGCGAGGGCAAGACCATCTTTCTCACCGAGATCCCCGTCGAGGAAGCTTCGCCTACCATCGTGGTGCAGCCCGGCGGCGACATCACCGACCCGATCGGCCTGCTGGCCGGCAACGCCTCCGCCGGCGGCTTCACCGTGACACTGCCCGACGGGCACGGTCTGACCGCAGGCGACATCCTTTTCATCACCCAGGCCAATGACGCCGCCTTCCTCGAAGAGACCAACAACACCGGCTGGGAAGCGCCCGAAGGGCCCAACGTGAACCTACGCGAGCAGTACAGCCGCATCGTCTCGATCGACGGCAACACCGTGACCCTTGCCGAGCCGGTGGCCTACGACTTCGCCGGCGGCGTCGCCGAGGTTGCGGTGGCCGACTTCCTCTCCGGGGTGCACCTCGAGGGCTTCACCATTCGCGGCACATGGGGTCAGTCCGACCCCTATCTCTACGCCGACACGCTGGACGGCTGGCAGGCGATCGCCGCATTGGAACTGGACGGCGTCACCGACTCCACGCTCGAGAACATCACCATCGAGGAGCCTGCCTCGCACGCTTTCACCTTCCAGCGCAGCTACGGCGTGGAAGGTGACTCGCTGACCGCGATCGGCGCCCACAACAAGCTGGGTAGCTCGGGCTATCACTTTTACCTGCAGGAAAGCTTCGCCAACCACCTGACCGGCCTGGTTAGCATCGACGGGCGCCACGCGGTCCTGACCGCCAGTGCCCACGCTGAGCACTACAACCACGTCCAGGTCGACTTCACCAACCGCGACATCAACTACCACGGCAGCCCCGACGCCGGGAACGTGATCATCGTCGACGAGGCGATCTACGACTTCCCCGAGGGCAGCGATCCGCAGTGGGCCGGCATCCACACCGGCTTCTTCCCCGAACACCCCCGCTCCACCCCCGGTGCGAACACCAACGTCTTCCGCCTCGCACGCGGCAACGAGGACAGCGACTGGTTCATTGCCCATGACGACGGCGGCAACCTGGGCGGCGGCGCCGGAAACGACCTGCTTGTCGGCGGCCTGGGCAACGACACGCTGATCGGCGGCACCGGGCGCGACACGCTTGCGGGCGGCGCGGGCAGCGACCGGTTCGAGCGCAGCTTCGACGACAACAACGACGTCATCACCGACTTCGAGGCCGGCGCTGACGGCGACGTCCTGGTGCTGCATGGCTACGGCTACACTGACTTCTCGCAGCTCGCCCTGCAGCAAGATGGCGATGACACGCTCGTCTACTTCGGCCCCTCGGGCTACGTTCTGATGCTCGACACCAATGCCGCGGACCTCGTGCCGGGCAACTTCGACTTCGTGCCCGACAGCACCACACCCGGCCAGGCGATCCGGATGACCGCCAGCGACTTCTACGCGGTCGGCACCGACCGCGACGACAGCTTCGCGATCTTCCGCTCACAGCTGACCGACCCGACCATTCTGCACGGCGGGCTGGGCTTCGACACGCTGAACGTCAACGTGAGCTTCTTCACTGGCAATCTCGGCGAGACCCTGACCCTCACCGGAATCGACGCCATCGACCTCACCAGCGTCACCAACCTCAATCTGACCCTCTCGCGGGATATGGTGACCCAGTCGGACGACGACATCCTGCGGCTGTTCGTCGGTGACACCGGGCTGATGCTGCTCGATTCCGAGAACCTGCCCGAGGGCCAGACCCTGCTGATCGACGGCGCGCGCGAGATCCGCCTGCAGGGCGGCCGGGCGCACGCGATCCAGATCACCGACCGCGTCGGCGGCATGGTCGTGGGCGACGAGGAGGCCGACCGGATCCAAGGCGGCAACGGCAACGACAGCTTCTCCGGCGGAGCGGGGCGCGACACGATCGACGGCTGGTTCGGCGACGACACGCTCGACGGCGGCAGCGATGCGGACTTCCTGCGCGGCGGTCCAGACAGCGACACCTACTACGTCGACCACATCGGTGACCGCATCGCCGAAAGCGCTTGGGGCGGCACCGATCACGTCTATTCCAGCGTGAACTTCCGTCTCGGCATGGCCCATCTCGAGAACCTTACCCTCACTGGCACCGCCGAACGGGGCTGGGGCAACGGTCTGGGCAACCGCATGGTCGGCAACGACCGGAACAACTTCATGTTCGGCAATGCCGGCGAAGACACCATGTACGGCGGCGACGGCAATGACCGGCTCGAAGGCCAGGGCTTCGACGACCTGCTCTACGGCCAAACCGGGAACGACACGCTGGTTGGCGGGGGCGGCAACGATACGATGGATGGTGGCATCGGCGCTGACGTGATGAACGGTGGCCAGAACAGCGACACCTACTACGTCGACAACGCCGGGGACCGCGTTATCGAGCAATACAACCACCGCGGTGTCGACCACGTCCACAGCTCGGTCACCTTCAACATGCGGCAGGGCCACATCGAGATGCTGACCCTCATCGAGGGCGCGGACGACATCAACGGTTACGGCAACCACCTCAACAACACCATCACTGGCAATAGCAGCGCCAACCGCCTGCTCGGCGGCGATGGCCGCGACACGCTCGACGGCTGGTTCGGTGACGACACGCTCGACGGCGGCGACGGTGCCGACCTGATGCGCGCCGGCCCCGACAGCGACACCTACTACGTCGACCACATCGGCGACCGCATCATCGAAAGCGCCTGGGATGGCACCGATCACGTTTATTCCAGCGTGAACTTCCGTCTCGGCATGTCGCACCTCGAGAACCTCACCCTCACTGGCACGGCCGAACGGGGCTGGGGCAACGGTCTGGGCAACCGCATGGTCGGCAACGAGGAAAACAACTTCATGTTCGGAAATGCCGGCGAAGACACCATGTACGGCGGCGACGGCAACGACCGGCTCGAAGGCCAGGGCTTCGACGACCTGCTCTACGGCCAAACCGGGAACGACACGCTGGTTGGCGGGGGCGGCAACGACACGATGGATGGTGGCATCGGCGCTGACGTGATGAACGGTGGCCAGAACAGCGACACCTACTACGTCGACAACGTCGGGGACCGCGTCATCGAGCAGTACAACCACCGCGGCGTCGATCACGTGTACAGTTCGGTCGACTTCAACATGCGGCAGGGCCACATCGAGATGCTGACCCTGGTCGAGAGCGGCGGCAACATCGACGGCTTCGGCAACCACCTCAACAACACGATCACCGGCAACAGCGGCAACAACCGCCTTGTCGGCGCCGAGGGCCGCGACACGCTCGAAGGCGGGGCAGGGGCCGACCAGTTCGTCTTCAATACCACCCCGGACGCCGGGAATGTCGACACCATCCTCGACTTCACTCCGGGCGAGGACAGCATCCACCTCTCGCTGGGGATCTTCGGCGGGGCCGAGGCCGGCATGCTGTCCGACGGTGCCTTCGTCCTGGGCACCGAGGCGCAGGATGCCAACGACCGGGTCATCTACGACCAGGCCACCGGCCGGCTGTGGTACGACGCCAACGGCAGCGCCGCCGGCGGGCAGATGCTGTTCGCCGCTCTGGACAACGCAGCAGAGGTTTCCGCAAGCGACTTCCTGCATTTCTGATGACAACCAGAGGAGGAGCGTGCCATGCTCCTCCTCGTCACGGAAACCAGTTCGGAGCTGTCGCGCATGTTCGGTATCAGGAAACCACGGCTTGTCTCGTCACAACCCGCCCCGTCTCCTTCACCGTCGTCTTCGCCCAGCTCCCAGACCTTCGGAACACGCTACCCGCTGCGGACGGACGCCGTCGTCTGGCGCGGCCTTCCCGTGCTCGAGGGCACGAACCTCGTCACGTCCGGCCGGCGCTACGGCGGCTGGGTGCAGACCCTCAAGGGCGTGGCGACCCTTCCCACCGAATTCATCCTGCCACGGATCGAGGTGCCCTATCGCGCCGAGCTGCCCGCCTCGATGCAGGCCGCCGAGGCGCGCCACGCGACCGATCCCGCTGCAGCCGACGCCATCGCCGCCGAGCAGTGGGGCTACTACTTCTACCTCGGCGGCGGCAAGTCGACCCTCGATCGCTTCCCGAAGGCACGGGAGATCAACCGCGCCTCGTCCTCGCTGCGCATGCAGATGATCAACGAGGTGATCGAGGACGTGGTCGGCGCCGAGAAATCCGACATGAGCGTGCTCGACTTCGCCTGCAACTGGGGCGGCATGGCGATCGACATGGCGCATCGCGGTTTCCGAAGCGTCACCGCCTTCGACTTCAAGGAAGACAACATCCGCCGCGCCGGCATGCTCAATGCCTACATGGGCACGGACGTGCAGCTCGACGTGGCCAATGCCTACGACCTACCCGCTCACTACCAAGAAGGGTTCGACGTGGTGCTGAACCTGGGGCTGCTCTACCACGTCACCGACCCGGTGCGCCTGGTACAGCTCACCCACGCGCTCACCCGCAAGGTCGCCGTCTTCGACACGCTCTGCCACAAGGAGCCGTTCTCGGGCTTCATCACCGCATATCTAAACGAAGACCAGATAAAGCGCTCGGGCATGGGTGAGCAGCAGATCGAGTTGCACCCCACCTACCGTGGCCTGGTCGACCTGATCCATTTCGCCGGGTTCCGGAACCTAGTCGAGGTCGCACCGATCATCGGGCCCAAATACCCCGATCGGGAAAAGGAGCATTACTATGTCGGGCATCGCCGGACGATCATCGCCTTCAAATGATCTCACTTCTGTCTTGCTCGCACCCGTCTTGCTTGCATTAATCATATCCTAGGCAAGGCACTCGACAACCCCGCCCAGGCGGAACGCGACGGGCAGGAGGCACCGCATGGCACTGAGCTACCAGGAACAGTATCTTCTAGAGCTGATCAACGCGGCACGGCTCGATCCCGCCGGGATGGCAGGGGGGTTCGGCATCAACCTTAACGAGGGACTGACCCCGGGCACGATCAGCCCAGAGCCCAAGCAGGTCCTAGCACCGAACGAGCTGCTCGAAGACGCGGCCGTCGGGCACTCAGCATGGATGCTCAAGACCGACACATTCAGTCATACCGGCATCGGCAGCAGCAGCCCGCATGACCGAATGGACGCTGCCGGCTATCCATTCGTGCCGCCCTGGTCCAGTGGCGAGAACATCGCCTACCACAGCACCAACCAAAACCCCCGCGAGATCACCGCGCTGCTGCACGAGATGTTGTTCCGCAGCCCCGGCCACCGCGAGAACATCCTGCAGGGCGCCTTCTCCGAGATCGGGCTGGGCATGCTTGACGGCACCTTCACCCGCGACGGTAACGGCTACCATGTCACCATGCTGACTGAAAATTTTGCTGTCACCGCCGGCAGCGGGCTGTTCCTGACCGGTGTCGCCCACGAGGCCCGCGCCGACGGTAGCTTCGGCATCCCGGTTGAGGGCATCGGGATCGAGGTACAGGGCGGCGGCAGCGCCGTGACCACCGAAACCGGCGGCTATGCCATCGGCGGGCTGCAGAGCGGCCTGCTGTCTGTCACACTGCGCACCGGCGCGGGCGGACCCGTCAACTTGCAGGTGGCGCTGGACGGACAGAACGCCAAGCTCGACTTGGTGGACGGGAACGTGCTGAACGGCTCCGCCGACATGGTTCTGGGCGAAGGCGCCACCGACGCCCTGCTGCTCGGCATCGCAAATCTCGCGCTGAGGGGCAACGGAATGGCCAACCTGCTGACCGGCAACCGCGGCAACAACAGCATCGCCGGCGGCGCTGGCAACGACAGCCTGCATGGCGGCGAGGGCCACGACCTGCTCGCCGGAGAGGCCGGCCACGACCTGATGCTTGGAAACACCGGCAACGACACACTGCAGGGGGGCGCAGGCAACGACACGCTCTCGGGCGGAGTTGGCGACGACCAGCTGGTCGGCGGTCTCGGCGCCGACGACATGGCCGGCGGCACAGGCACCGACACGGCGGAATACTCGCAGCAGTCACGCGGGGTCCGGGTCGATCCGCGCTGGCCAGAGCTCAACACCGGCGCGGCCGCCGGCGACATGCTCTTCTCCATCGAGAATCTGCGCGGCGGCGTCGGCAACGACAACCTGCGTGGCGAGATCGGCGCGAACGAGCTCTGGGGCGAGGGTGGCAACGACTGGCTCTTCGGGCGCTGGGGTGACGACACGCTGCACGGCGGCGAGGGCGACGATGTGATGCGCGGCGGCAGCGGCGCCGACGTCCTGGACGGTGGGCCGGGTCGCGACGTGGCCGACTACCGGGATTCATACCCCGGGTTGCGCATTGACCTTGCCAACCCCACGGTGAACACCGGAATCGCCGCAGGCGACAGCTACATCGACGTCGAGGATCTTGCCGGCACGCTGCGCGACGACAACCTGCGCGGCGACCACCAAGACAATGGCATAAAGGGCCGTTCGGGCAACGACCAAGTCTTCGGCCGCGATGGCGACGACACGATCAACGGTGGCACTGGCGACGACTTGCTGACCGGCGGCAGCGGTGCGGACCAGTTCGTGTTCCACACGGGCGATGGGCAGGACACCATCACCGATTACGAGATCGGAAAGGACAGTCTGGCGCTCGACTTCGGGACCGATTACGGCGGCGGCGCCACCGCGCAGGCGCAGCTGATCGCCGATCACGCCAGCGTGGTGGCGGACGGCGTACTACTCTCCTTTGGCGGCGACGGCATTCTCCTTGCAGGGCTGTCCGGAACCGAGGAGCTAGCCAAGGACATCCTGTTCCTCTGAACCCTCCGCCCGCGCCGCTCTCAAGAATTTTCAAGATTTTCTGAAACCGCGGGAGCTGCGGCTCCGTGTCTATGACCGAGACCCACCGAACCAGGGAGGACGTCGTGGCTCATCTAGGTAGTTCTTTTACTTCTTTTGAAACATTCTTGTCCGGCGCGGACAGCTTCTTCGCCGCTGATCTCGTGGCGCTGAACAGCTCCGGCGTCAGCGGCACCGCGATCTTCGCGATCGAGGACAACGGCGACGGTACCGGCTATCTCAACGTCGCCGTGTCCGCATCCGGCTCCACCGCCAATCAGGCGCACATGCAGCACGTGCACGGCCTCTTCGACGAGGACGGAAACCCGATCGACTCGACTACCCCGACGCTGGCCAATGACGCCGACCGCGACGGCATGGTCGAGGTCTTCGAGGGGCTCGGCAGCTACGGCGACATCCTGCTGCCGCTCTCCAATTCCGATGGCTCGGCACCGATGTCGGACCCCTATGGCGGGCTGGCCTTCGTACAATCCTATGCCATCGACGACATGTCGAACTTCTTCAGCCCCGTGACCGGCACCCAGTACGATTTTGATGACTTGGCCGAGCTGGCCCTGCGCGAATACGTTCTGCACGGTGTTAACGTGCCGGAAGGCATCGGCACGGGCACCCCAAACGAGGTCGATGGCAGCGGCGGGTACACGTCCCTGCTTCCCGCGGCCGCGGCCGAGATCGAGAAGGTCAGCCAGGAAGAAGCCTTGCGCCTGCTCGAGGTAGCCCGCGAAGCGGCCCGGGTCACTGTGGCGCTTGGCGAGGGTGACGACCTATACGACGCCGGTGTAGGCGACGACACCATCCTTGCCGGGGCTGGCGACGATACCGTGACCGGTGGCGGCGACGACGACATGCTGCTCGGCGGTGCCGGTGACGACATGCTCGACGGCGGCGACGGCAGCGACATGATTGATGGCGGCATCGGCAATGACCTGCAGCGCGGTGGCTCGGGCGACGACGTTCTGGCCGGCGGTGACGGCGCCGACACCCTGCTGGGCGAAGCCGGCATGGACACGCTGATCGGCGATGACGGCAACGACGTACTGCGCGGCGGCGGCGATGACGACACGCTTACGGGCGGCGCCGGCGACGACAACCTCGGCGGCGGTGACGGCGATGACCGGATGATCGGTGGCATCGGAAACGACCTGATGAACGGCGATGACGGCAACGACAACATGTCCGGCGGCGCCGGCATGGACACGCTTTCGGGCGGGGCTGGCGACGACATACTCATGGGCGACGGCGGCAACGACAAGCTGATGGGCGGCAACGGCAATGATCTGCTGCGCGGTGGCGAGGGGATGGACTTCCTCAACGGTAGCGCCGGCATGGACACCCTTCTGGGCGACAACGGCGACGACCGTTTGCGCGGCGGTGCCGGAAATGACGCACTCAAGGGCGGCAATGGCAACGATGCGCTCTACGGCGACAACGGCGACGACATCATGCTCGGCGGAACCGGCAATGACCGGCTCTACGGCGGTGCCGGCACCGACAAGCTTGTCGGTGGTCTCGGCGATGACATGGCCTATGGCGGTGCCGGCCAGGACTACATCACCGGCAACGCGGGCAACGACACGATCGAGGCTGGCGCCGGTGACATCAACATCGCCAACGCCGCCGACGCGGGAGCTTCCGGCGCGCTCAGTGCAGCGGACTACGACAACACCTATGCCGGTGGTGCCGGGGACGACATGATCAGGGGCGGTGACGGGGACGACATCATCACCGGCGACGATGACAGCCGTGCCTCGACCGGGACCGGCGGCAGCTTCGATCTCGGGGCCGACGGGGCCGACACCATCTATGGCGGTGACGGCAACGACGAGATCCACACCGGTACCTGGGGCGATTCCGACGATGGCTTCGCCAATGTCCACACCGGGATGATGGGCGACGAGGCCCATGGCGGTGACGGCAACGACATCCTGCGCGGAGCCGGCGGCAATGACCGGCTGTTCGGCGATGCCGGCGACGACAATATCGGTGGCGGCGGCGGCGACGACCTGATCGTCGGTGGCGACGGCAACGACATGCTGATGGGCAATGCCGGCGACGACATCTTCGGCGGTCTGGCGGGCAACGACACGCTGACTGGCGGCGAGGGCGCGGACGAGTTCCACTTCGATGCCGGCACCGGCACCGATCAGATCACTGACTTCACCCAAGGCGAGGACGTGATCTCTCTGCTCGATGACGGTGCGATCAGCTTCGCCAACTCCACCACCAACGCGATGCGCGGCACGAGCGACCTCTCGGCGGCGGATTTCGATAGCGTGACCGGACTTGCCGGGCTCAATGCCGGCAACGATCAGCAGGTAGTCTATTCCACCGGTGGCACAGCCGAGCTCGCGGTCGGGGTTGGGGCGCAGGTCGAAGCCTATATTGCGGCCACCGATGGAACCGATAGCGCGCTCTACTACGACGATGACTGGTCGGACCTCGCAGGCCGCGAACTGGTCACCACGATCGACGGTCTCTCGAACGCCATGACGGTGTCGGATTTCGACGTCTACTAAGACCCTGTTTCAGCCAAAACAGCCCTGTCCGGAGAGATCCGGGCAGGGCTTTTGCGTGTTTCCGGCTTAGTCGAGGGCAAGGCCACCGTGATCTCGAAGCTCAGCCAGACCATGCGGCCGATCTTGACGAAGCTGCCCGAAGCGGTGATCGAGCCCCCGCTTGGCGCGGTGGTGGCGGCCGAGAGCCCGGGGTTCCAGCTGCCCTCGGCGTAACAGTCGAGCGTGTTGGCCTCGGCGACCGGCGCCGGCACCGCCGGAAAGCGCAGCCCGGCAGCGGGCAGCAGCGCGCCGCTCTCCGCGTCGATACGCAACCCCTCGCGCCAGGTACCACCATCGGCGCTCACCTTGACCGAGAAATCGTCGCTGCCCGCGAGGCCCATCTCGGCCCGCCCCGACCAGCCGCTCTGGAACAGCACTGAACTGGTATCGCCAGCCCCGGCCTTGTTCACGGTGAGCCGGTAATCGGCGCCGGCATGGCTCAGCAGAACCGCCTCCGAGGCGACTGCCAGCCGGTTCACCGAGTCTGCGGTGGCTCCGATGCCGAGCAGCGGCAAGTTCTGCAACTCCGGATCCGCTGCCAGGGGCAGCACCCAAGAGGCACCGTCATAGACCAGCAACTCCGCCGCCGCGCCATCCCAAGCGCGCCAGCCCGCCACAGGTTCTAGGAAGGCCCAGGCACCATCCGACCAGATGGCAATCTCGCCGTCATGCCCGGACCAGACGCCGGTGGGGCCATCCCCCAGCCCCCAGGCCTCGCCCTCGGTCGGCACCAGCGGGGGCGCAAGCGCGCCGATCCCGGCCAGCGTGAGCTGCACGAGACTGTCGAGCAGCCGCAGCGCTTCGTTGTGGGTGACATGTTTCTGGGCCTGCGAGGGCATCAGGTAGGGCAGGCCAAGACGGGGGGACTGAGATCCGGCATGAGAGACTCCGCTGTGACGCGCCAAGGCTGCGCTGCGAGGTCTGAACAGTTCGTCGCTTTAGCGGACAGGAGAGGCACGATTTCTTAGGATTTGCCGAACGCCCAGCCGCTCGGGTTCATCCTCGATTTCGAGCAAAGCATTGACGTTGTAAGCCCGACCGAGGCTTGCGCGCAGGTGATCACCTTCAACAGCCCCTCTGACCTCCCGCACAATCGTAGGGGGGGCCGCCTCGCCGCTTTATTCGCCAGATACCTCCGGCGCGCGACGATGCAGGTAGATGTGGACGGGAATGGCACGGCCGACATACGCTTCGCGACGGATGTCGTGCCGATTTCGGGGCCGGCGACTTCGAGCTCTGAGTACAGCCCCTGCGCCTGTCGGGGGCCGCGGGGGGTACAGGAAGATCAGGCCCACTTGGACATCCGGCAGCCGGGCTGCGCCCTCAGTCGGCGCCGAAGAGATCGCGAGTGAAGACCTTATCTGCCACGTCAGCCAAGTCCTCGGTCAGGCGATTGGCGACAATGAGGTCGGCCTCGGCCTTGAACGCCTCGAGATCGTTGACCACGCGGCTTCGGAAGAAATCGAGCTCGTCGAGCACGGGCTCGTGCACGATGACCTCGACGCCCTTCGCCTTGAGCCGCTTCATGATGCCCTGGATCGAGCTCTGGCGGAAATTGTCCGATCCCGCCTTCATCACCAGCCGGTAGATGCCCACCACCTTCGGGCCGCGCATCAGGATCTGGTCGGAGAGGAAATCCTTGCGGGTGCGGTTCGCATCCACGATGGCGCGGATCAGGTTCTGCGGCACGTGGCTGTAATTGGCCAGCAGCTGCTTGGTGTCCTTGGGCAGGCAGTAGCCGCCATAGCCGAAGGAGGGATTGTTGTAATGGCTGCCGATGCGCGGATCGAGGCTGATGCCCTCGATGATCTGGCGGCTGTCCATGCCGCCGGCCAGCGCGTAGCTGTCGAGCTCGTTGAAGAAGGCCACCCGCATGGCGAGATAGGTGTTGGCGAAGAGCTTGATCGCCTCGGCCTCGTCGGGATCGGTGAACAGCACCTCGACATCCTTCGAGACCGCACCCTCCAACAGCAGGTCGGCAAAGATCCGCGCCCGCTCCGAACGCTCGCCCACGATGATGCGCGAGGGGTGCAGGTTGTCGTAAAGCGCCCGGCCTTCGCGCAGGAACTCGGGGCTGAAGATCACTTGGTCGGTTTCCATCTCGCGCCGGATGTGGCGCACATAGCCCACCGGGATGGTGGATTTGATGACGATGGTGGCGCGCGGGTTCACCGCAACGACCTGCGCGATCACCGCTTCGACGCTGGAGGTGTCGAAGTAGTTGGTCTTGGGATCGTAGTTGGTCGGGGTCGCGACGATGACGTAATCGGCCTCGACATAGGCCTGTTCGGGGCTGGTGGTGGCACTCAAATCAAGGTCGCGGTTGGCGAGGAAGTCCTCGATCTCGGCATCGACGATCGGGCTCTTGCCGTCATTTACCAGTTCGACCCGCTCTTCGGAGACGTCGAGTGCCGTGACCGGGTGGCTCTGCGCCAGCAATACGGCGTTCGAAAGGCCGACGTAGCCCAAGCCTGCAACAGCAATTTTCATACGTAATATCCTCGCAGGATGTGTTTCTTCCGTACCCTGTCCGGGCTCATCCATCGGTATAAGCACTGTGCTCGCGCCACACAATCAGGTTGCCCAGAGACCCTTCGCACATCCGCGCACTGGACCTTTCCAAGTTGTCGGAGAAGCCTTTTTCGTCAAGCTTCGCAGTCTCTTGCGGCGCGCCTTTCACACATTGCCTTTCCAATAGGATAGAGGATTTGACGCAACCCAGTTTAGAATGGGTCGCAACAGAAATATATATATCTTATAATTTATATTATGATAATTCTGAACGCTATAGGCGCTTCCGACGGGATCGGACAAACACGTTTGCACCTCAGGCAACACCAAGCAGTTATTTCCCGCTTCGAAGTGGCCAAACAGCCCATCTTCGGCGGAGCTACAGGGTATTGAAACGAAAAAGGTTTCAGTACCTTGTGCGATAGCCTGAAGCTCTCGTTAATGCCGGAAAAACAGAGCCAGTTCTCATCCGTTTTCATCATCCCAGCACCAGTTCGCCGCCCACTCGGCTACGCAGCGTTGATTTCCCTCCCGCCCGGCACATGCTTCCCTTAGGGCTCTGGCCCATGCCACAGGAGGTCTTCCATGCCTGCACGCCGCAGCTTTCTCATGCGCCTGCTCTCGCTGCCGGCCGTCGGCGCAACCGCCACCGCCGCCAAGACTAGCAGTCACGACACCCACGGACCAAAGCTGTTCGAGGTGACCTATAACGGTTCTTCGGTGCAGCTTCTGGAGGACGCACGCTTCGGACGAGGCCTTGCCCCGGGCTGCCGGATCCGCTGCACAGACGGCGCCCTGCGCGAGGTGGCGCCCTTCGGTACCAGCCCGGACGAGACCACTCGCGCCGGGTTGGCCCTGTTCGAAGCCGGTCCCCAATTTTCCAGCCGTACTACGCTGGTCGGCGCGGTACAGCGGGGACAGGCCTGGCAGCCCGGCACCCGGCTACGCGCCGGAAACGAGGAGTACCTAGTACAGGCCAAGGCCCGCGACTTTCGCGACCTGCCCGGGATGGAGGCATTAGGTGAACTGCAGCCCGAGCACTTCGGCCTGCGCTCGCCGATCCGCGTGCCATCGGATTTCGACACGCTACAGGAGGTCTTCGACCGTTTCGGCGCGAACCGGACACGTCCCGTCGAGGTGGTGATAGAAGCCGGGCACCGGCCTACCAGCGGCTTCACGCTCGAGAACGGTGATTTCGGCAATTATCGCCTGCGCTCGGAAGACGTGGTGGTGATGCTGTCGGAGCGCACCGAAGAGACTGCGGTCTTTGCCGAGATGACCGCCTCCCGAGGCCCGTTCTGGGACATTCTCGTGGATGCCGGAGGGCGGGGTCGGGCCGGGGTTTCGTTGCGCAACAGCGTGCTAGAGGTCGCCACCGGCAAGGGCTACCGCAACACCGGCACGCATGGTGGCTCGGCGCCCTATGGGTGCAACTTCTTCGTCTACGGCGGCTCGAACCTCTACTGCGCGTCGGAGGTTCGGCGCGGTCGCACCGAAGGATTGGTGGCCTCCGGGGCGCCGGCCCGGGGAATCTGGGTCACCTTCAACAGCACCGCCGCCATTCCCGGGGCCGATCTAGGCGAATGCGGCAGCGACCTGTCATTCGGGATAGGCCATGCAGGGCTGTTCGTCTCGCGCGGATCGCAGGTACAGGCGGACAACGCGCGGTTTCGCGGCAGCATCCGCGGCATCCGATGCGCCCGCAGCCAGATCTCGGCGAAAGATGGCGATTTCACCGGCACCGGCCAGGCCATCGTCGCATTCGACAATGGAAGCGTGATTGCGTCGAGCGGGATATTCAACCGCTGCGGCACCTCCGATTTTCCGGTTCTGCAGGCCGGGATCACCGGCGACCGCCCCCAGGGCAAGGGGCTGATCACCGCCGAACACGGCAGTTTCAATAACACGGCCGGGGTCATCGCCAAGGTGTTCGGCGCCGGCGGCGAGATCAACATCGACAACGAGAGCAGCAACCTGCCGCTCGAGGGGCTGGAGCAGGTCTCGGGCAGGCTGCAGCTGAGGCTCGTGGCGCACGGGCTCTCGGACGGCGACCGCGTCACCCTGGCGGGTGTGCCCCGCGGCAGCGCGCTGAACGGGCTGTCCGGGGCGATCCGGGTGATCGACGAGGACCACGTCGCCCTGCCGGCCGACGGACCCCGTGCCGCCACCCCCTGGGAATTCGGCGGCCGCTTACTGACACAGGGTGCGCGCAACATCGCCGCCCCTGTCGCGCAGGTTGCCAACGGCGATGTCTTTGCCAACCGCAGCCGCTTCTCGGTGCGCCAGGGCGTCGACCTCCCTGCCCTGCTGCTCGCCGCCCGGGACGGAGCGATCCATGCCACCGGGCTGCGGCTGACCGGTTCGGGCACCGCGCGGAACGGGGCCCGAACCGACGAAAACGGCTTCATCAGTCTCTCTGCCGGGCAGCTTCACGGGTTCTCCGAGGCGCCGTTGCGCAATGCCGATTTCGGAGGCGCAATCTACTGCCGTGGCACGCGCTTCGATGAAGGATTCTCATACCCGCCGCTGATGACCCAGAGCTTTGCCAGCATGGGCACCGGGGCCCGCGACAGCCTCACCGACCCGGCTGCAGGAACAGTGGTATTTGATACCGGTCTTGGCACGCTGTGCGTCTTCGACGGCACCGGCTGGCGCCCGCTCGCCCTCGCTGGATGAGCTGTTCCCCCTGCCCTCTCAGTCCGTCCGGAGCCCGGGTAAACCGCCGGGCCTAACCCGAGCCAGGCGCCCGGTCCAGGCTGCGAGATAGAGCGCCGCAGTTCCGAGCCATGTCTCGCGCCGGATCCGCAGCCCGGCCAGCCCCAGGATGCGCTCGAACCGGGTGCCGTCCAGCGTGTCGAGAAAACCTTCAAGCGTGGCTCGGTTGTCCTCGGTTAGCAGGTGCCTAATCGGACCGAGAGCTGCCATGTTGTCCCGGATCCAGCCACGGTACTCTCCGCGCTGCACCACTCGCACCCGCTGCCAGCCGGCAAGCGCGCCACGGGCGTCGCCCATGGTGTTGGTACCGTGCTGGCGGTAGAGCACCCCTGGCTTCTCGTCGAGTCTAATCTCGGCTCCGGCGCCGCTCATGAGGAGATAGATCCACCAGTCCTGATAGGGGATCTCGGCCCCCTGCCCCGGCTCGCGCTGCGCGGCCCGGCGCACGAGGTCCAACGCCAGCGGGTTCAGAACCATGGTATTGCCTGCCACCACGTTCTGCACCAAGGCATTGCGGAACGAGACCCGCGGCGCGCGCCGCCGGGACAGCCGCCACCGCGTCAGGTCTGCACGCACGACCCAAGTACGGCTGCCGTAGAGCACCGGATACGCGTCGCCTGCCCCCTCGAGGTCGTCAAGCGCCCGCCGCAACCGGTGTGGCAACCACACGTCGTCCTGATCGCTGAGCGCCACCGGCCGGGCCGTGTTCAGCTCTGGATGACAGAGCATCGATAGAAAATTCGCTGCCACGCCCTTCTGAGGGCCATGAAAGAGCCTGATCTCGCGGGTGGGATGGCTGTCTCGGAAGCGCTGGAGCATCTCCCATGTGCCATCGCTGGAGCCGTCATCGCTGACCCAAAGCGCCCAGTCGACCCCTGCCTGCATCAGGAAAGAGGTCAGTTGCTCAGACAGATGCATAGCACCGTTCCGCGTGGCCATGAGGATCGTAAGGTCTGGCTCTGCCATGTCTGCGTGTCGTTCTAAGGCTGCGTCAGCGGGTGAGGATCTCGCGGTGAAACCGCCCGAGGAAGATTAGCGCCAGCGTGCCCAATACCAGACTCAGGCCGAAGACGTAGAGCGGGCTCACGTAGGGTGCGTCATAGCTGGTATAGAAGCCGCTACGCACCTGCCCGACGACGTGGATCAACGGGTTGTACCAAAGGATATCTCTTGCCGTATCCGGGATCGTGTCGAACAAATAGAAGATACAGGACATCAGCATCAGTGGCCGTGTGGCAATGCCCCAGATCTTCTGCCAGAGAGGGAACATCGAGGTCAGGAAACAGTTCATCAAACCGACTCCGAAACAGAGTGCCGCCACCATGGCATAGCCCAGCGCCACAGCTGGCAGGTCAACCACCGTTCGAGTTTCCCAGATCGTCCGAATGCCGCTGAAAACCAAGTAAGCAACCAGAATCTCGGTCGCAAAATTCAGAAGGAACCGCGCAAGGATGGCATCGATATAGGTAACGCTCGGGTAGACTAGCAGCGGCCGCGAGTAAAGGATAGCCTGCTGAACCTTACCGCTGACGGACTGGAAGGCAACGAAGGGCACCATGCCCGTTGCATAGAAGATCACGAAATTTTGC
>NZ_JAIUZY010000018.1 GCF_020171625.1 Salipiger bermudensis | reverse complement strand
TTGTAGTCAGACCAGTTGGTGGTGCGGTAGCGGGCGGGCTCGGGCTTGCTCATGCCGCCCGTCTAACTGCATGGATTCGTAATGTGAATCCTTCATGGCGAGAGTTCTGCAACAACGCCTATTCGAGGGCAAATCGCTCGCTTGAAGCGAAACTGTTCGCAACCCTACTCGTCTGGGTCACATAAATAGTGAGGGAGATAGTTGAAGCCGCCCACCAATATTCTTCCATCATACCTATATGACTCACAGTTCTTTAAGAAGCTATCGCGCTCCTCTTCCTTGTCTATTATCTCCATAATTTGCTTATTATCCAAATTTCCACCAACAATGCTACCGCGCCAGTTCCGCTTGGCGTATAATAAGATGAACTTCGAATGCACAATATCAAATGTTATCTCTTTGACTTCAAATGGACCGTCCAGAACCCCCTCGCCCTCTATTTGGAGACCGTAGAACGGCAAGAAGGAAAGCTCTATTTCTTTAGCTCTTCGATAAATGACATATCGATCGCGCTCTAACCAAGCCGCATTATACTTCTCACTCTCGAACGAAACTCTCCGATACTGGTCCTCTTGCAGTATGCACTGATACGATACCTTCTTTCTGAACACGACCTAAACCTCGCCCGAAACACTTGGCTGGAGTTATATTTTAGGTCGAGCTCATTGCCAAGTGATCGTGGAAAAATTCCGCAAACCTATTCCCTCCGAAAGCACACTACGCTCGACCATCGGTTCAGCGTTATTTTATTTGACCTGAAATAAGTTGAGTTCAGACATGTCCCGCTGCCACCGCCGCGCGTGCTTCTGGGTGCGCCGCCAAGAGTTTCTGATCGTGCGCGCCGCGATCGTTCTGCTGCTGCTGGTGCACGCGGCGCTGCTGCTCCGCTGAATGAGACGCGCCCGCGTGAGACCCGCGGGCGCTTTTCGGCCACCTGTGTGCGGGGACTCGGGTGGGCGTCCGCCGTGTCGGTTGTTCATTGCCCGAACAGGAAAGGACTCCGCCGATGCCGCTCGACAGACTGATCGACCTTCTCGCAGAAGCCGCAGTCCGCAAGCTCTCGCAGGAGCGGGAGGCAAAGGACGCAACGCCTGACGCGATGTTTCCACTCTACTCGAGATTGCGGCCATACGATGTCCTCATTCTCCTGAGACACAAGATTCAACAGCGCCTTGCGCTCGACAGACCAAAGACGGAATGACCATGACTGCCCAGACCACCGCCCTTCTCTACCTGCGCGCGGCAAGCGCGGGCGTAGCCGCCATCGCCGAACAGCGTCGGCTCTGCATCGGCTACGCCGAAGCGCGCGGGTGGCGTATCCTCGGCGTCGTCGTCGACAACGGGGTTAGCGGGATGCGTGACGCCCCCGGCCTGACGATCTTGCGGGTGCGCATTGCGGGCGGCGAAGCGCAGGCCGTCATCGCGACGGATCTGGCGCGCATCTCGCGCGATCCCGAACGGGTTCAGGCGTTCGCCCGGTTCTGCCGGCAGCACGGGGCGGACTTGTGCTTCGCCGAGCACAAGGTCAATCTCGACGCCCTTCTCAGAGAGACTGATTGCGCCGAAGCGGACGATGACGACAGCCTCTACGCCGCCCGGGAGCCCCGCCAATGATCACATCCCTCGAAGCCCCCCGCCGCGTCGCGCTCTACGCCCGCTACTCGACCGACTTGCAGAATCCGATGTCGGTCGAGGACCAGTTCCGGCAAGCGGAGCGCTACGCCAGGCAGCAAGGCTGGACGATCGTCGAGCGCTTCTCGGACAGCGCGGTCAGCGGCACGGCGGGCCGGACCCGGCCGGACTTCACGCGCCTGTCAGACGCGCTCCACCAGGGGAGGTTCGACATCGTCCTTGCCGAGTCCCTCGACCGGATTTCCCGCGACCAGGAGCACCTGGCCGGCTTCTACAAGGCCGCGAAGACCGCGCGGGTCGAGATCCACACGGTCGGGCGCGGCAAGGTGGATGCGCTCACGCTGGGGCTCTCGTCGATGATGAGCGCCATGTTCCTCGAGGAGCTCTCGGACAAGGTGCGCCGCGGCATCGAGGGCAAGGTGCTGAAGGGTCTGAGCGGCGGCGGTCGTATCTACGGATACCGCCCCGGCACCGACGAGCGCTGTGCCCCGGTGAAGGGCACACTGGCCATCGACGAGATCGAAGCCGCGGTCGTGCGGAGCATCTTTCGCGACTACGCCGCCGGCCTGTCGCCCATCAAGATCGCCAGTCGCCTCAACGAGGAAGGGATCGCCTCTCCGTCGGTGGGCTCGAAGCGCAAGTCGTCGGGGCACTGGAAGCAGAACACGATCAACGGCAACCGCGCGCGCGGCACCGGCATCCTGAACAACGAACTCTATGTCGTGACCCGCATCTGGAACCGGCTGACCTACACGAAGCACCACCAAACCGAGAAGAAGCGCTCGACGCTGAACCCAGAGAGCGTGTGGCACGTATTCGAGGTGCCCGAGCTCAGGATCGTCGATCAGGACCTCTGGGACGCCGTGAAGGCGCGCCAGGCGGCGCAGACGAGGCGACGGTCCAAGGTGCCCACCACCGACCGGAACCGCCTGTCATCGGGCCAGACGCTCCGGCGCCGGAAGTATCTGCTGTCGGGGCTCCTGCACTGCGGGCTCTGTGGCGGACGGATGACCGTCTCCGGGGCCGGCAAATACAAGACCTATTACTGCGCCGACGCCAAGGAGAAGGGCCCGAGCGTCTGCACGGGCTTCCGGGGCCTCAGGGAGAGCGTCGCCCTGCCCCTGATCCTGTCGGCCCTGAAGGCCGACCTGATGAAGCCCGAGGCCTACGCACGATTCCGGGATCGCGTGCATCACCAACTGAAGGCAGGCCAGAGCACCGCGGACGATACGCTGCGTCTTCACGACGCGCGGGTGCGGCAGCTGGAGGTGGAACAACGCAACCTGGTCGCCCTGGCGAAGCAGGGGCTGGGCTCGGAGTCGCTCGTCGCCGAGCTTCAGAAGATCGATGCCGACCTCGCGCGCCTCGCGGCCACCCGCGACGAGATCGTCCCGCCGGATATCGAGCTGCCCGAGGGGCTGCCCGAGCTCTATCAGGAGATGGTCGCGAGCCTGGCGGCGAGCCTCTCAGAGGAGAGCGTTGTCGGTCGAGCGGCCGACGAGCTGCATGAGCTGGTCGACCGGATTGAGGTCGATTGGGACGATGAGGCGAAGGCGCATCTTCTGACCATCGAGGGCAATCTGCTGGAGATGCTACGCAAATCGGCGCCGGAGGATCTCGGCGCCGTGCGTGGTTCTGCGATTTTCGCGGAAGTTGGTTGCGGGAGCAGGCAACCGCCGTTACCTACCTGACCTTGTCTGCGCCGTATGAATGTTCTTTTCGCATTAGCGACGAGAAGGAACCTGACCAGTGCGTAGGGGCGGCAGCGTGCCCAGAGCCGCGCGGCACACCTTAACGAGCGAGAGCCGCTTAGCATCTGCCCGAACGGCACCAAACGTAGAAAGGGTCAATGGCGGCAGGTGTGTCCGTAACCTGCCTTTCCCTCGCTCCCAGCCCCAACCTGCCGTTCAGCCCCTCGCCGATCGCCGCGGTGCGGCTTCACCATACCGGCCATTCGTCCATCGCGCAGCATTTTCGGAGGCTGAAGGTCGGCTGGGCGGGACCTTTCTGCCGTTCGCCGCAACGCAACAAGGGGGTGCGGGCGGTCCTCCGGGCACCTGCGCCCGAAGGAATTCCACCGAGGAGCTCACGTGTGGTTGTACCAGATCGGCGAGGAATAGGCGCGCTCGGTGATGAGCATGGGCACTTCATCGGCCATCAAGACGCCGTACCGCTTGGCCGTTCATGTCAGTGTGACGAATTCAGCAGCGTATGCGCCAGTCTGACCAACTCGTCCTCAAACTCGGGAGACCCGATGAAGGAGGACTCCTCCATGATCGCTGCGCGCAGGGTACCTACAATTGCGCGCGTCGCAACAAAGGCTGTCACCGGGCGCACTTTGGGTATCGTGCCACTTGGCAATCTCGGCGCATTTGAAAGAACGTCCTGCATCGCTTCATCCACGGGGCGGGTCAGCTCTTCCGACAGGCCGTTTGCAATAAGTGCCTCGATCAGGGCCTTGCGGGTTCTCTGTCGGCCATGGAACCCTTCGATGAGCGCCCGAATGGCAAGCCTCAGACGCTCGTCCAGCTCACATCCTGTTTCGCGTTGAGAAAGGCTGTCGGTAACCGCTGACCCTGTGAGGGAAAGCTCCTGTCGCGCCAGGGCGATCAAGATGGCGTTCTTGTCAGGAAAATACTGATAGAGCGTGCCGATACTGACCCCGGCGCGCTCAGCCACGGCATTGGTGGTGAACCTACCATCACCCCCCTGCAGAATCCGAGCAGCGGCCTCGAGAATGGCGTCAACACTTGCCAGGGCCCGTGCCTGCCTCGGGATTTTTCGATAAGTATCAGTACTTTTCATCACGACACCTGAGTTACGCCGGCTACCGGGAAAGCGAGTAGGGAAATCTGAGCATAGCTCATATTTTCTCTTCAAGACATCATTCTTCCCGCAAGGACCCGATACTATGAAACTCGATCTTCTCCTCTTCATCCTCTCACGGAAACTGCGCGCTGCGTCGCGAGGCAACGATGCAACCCGCGCGCTCCTGCGGGGGCGCACCACCTCGGTCCGCATCCGGACCGCGGATAACAAGGCCGGCAGGCTGTTTGTCTTCAGCGATGGCGCTGTGTTCAGCAAATCTGGTGCCAGCGGCGATGCGGACGTGACGATGACATGGAAAAACGCGGCCACCGCGTTCCGCGCAATGAAATCGGGCGATGCTTCGGTCATGGCACGCGCACTCGAGGTCGGCGATCTTCAGCTCGACGGCGATATGGAGGCGGCGCAATGGTTACGCAGTCTGACCCAGTCCATGAACGGCGCGCCTGAACGCCTTGGGAGCGATGAAACGGTGGCGGTGCTTGGCCTCGGCAAGATGGGCTCCGGCCTGGCGCACAACATCCAGCGGGCCGGTTTCGATCTGGTTGTCTACAACCGTACCGCCTCCAAGGCGCAGCCTTTTGTCGATGCGGGCGGGCGCCTTACCGAAACACCCCGCGATGCCGCAGCTGAGGCCTCGATCATTGTCACGAGTCTGATGGACGACACCTCCGTGCGCGACATCGTCACCTCGCCGGAGGGCATCCTCGCAGGCATGAAGCCCGGTACCATCCACATGTGTGCAACCACCATCTCACCAGAACTGGCACAAGAGATGGCTGAGCTGCACCACGAGAAGGGCTGCCATTTCGTCTCCGCCGCAGTCGTCGGGCGTCCGGACTCGGCCGAGGCCGGGAAGTTGATCTCCCTCCTGTCGGGGGACGACACCGCGGTGGCGCGCTGCATGCCGGTCTGCGAGAGCTATTCGGCGACCACGATGCGCCTCGGCGAGCGCGCCGGCCTCGCAAATTACGCGAAGCTCTCGGTCAACTACTTCGCCGTGTCGAGCATGGAGCTCATGGGCCAGATCTATGCCTATGGCGACGCGGTCGGCATTGACCGTGCCTTCTACGGCCGGCTGTTCGAAAGCAGCTACGCCAACCCTACCCTGAAAATGTATGCTGCGAAAATTCGCGATAGGGACTTCTCGGAGAATGTCGGCTTCGAACTCACCGCCGGACTAAAGGATGTGAAGCTGATGAACGACGCATCCGCCGCGACCTCGGGCTCTCTCGACTTTGCCCCAATCATTATCGAGAAGATGCAGAAGGCGATTGCCAGAGGCTGGGACCATCGTGACTGGTGTGCCTTCACCGAGCTTTCCCGGCCCTCGAAAGGCTGAGCGGTCGCGGGCGCATGGCTGAAAGCTGCCATGCGCCCGGTCCTTGGCATGGCTGCGGTACTGCTGATGTCTCCAAGAAAGCATCGAGCGTCGCGGGATCCTTCCAACGTCCTTCATGATGGATGATTGAACGAGGCCTGCGCCGCGTCTGTCGCCGTTCTACCCTGTCGAGTGGCTCGAAAGTGCGTAGCTGGTGGGCGATCCGATCCGAGAGTTCTGCCCAAATGTCATTGTCACCACATCGGGTTTGCAGCGAAGCCCTAAGGACCCGAGAAATTGTTGGAAAACCCCGTCAGTGTGGCGCGTATCAAGCCGGACAAACTGGCCCTTGAGATCGGCCAGCAGGGACGTTGCGAGCGCGACTGCATCGCTTCCGAGCTCCGCCGTGATCGGCCCGATGACGTACCCCCGTCCGAACCTTCGCCGCATTGCGAAGCCGACCACTTTCCCCGCACGCTCGATCACTCGAATATCCGATATCGCCAGCAGTCCCGACAAAACCGCAGTCCGGTCGGCGTCGTAGGACATCTGGTCGAGCTCCAGCACTTTGGAAAAATCTCCAGGGGCGAAATCCCGGATCGGGGCAAAGGCAATCAAGTCGACCTTCAGCACACCTTCGTACTTGAAGACCGGCTCACCTCGTTTCGCGCCGAGCCCGCGATAGAAAAGTACGTCGCCCTGGCAGGCATTGAGGAATGCCCTTGGGCCGCCACTGCGTTCTACGGCCTCACGTGCCAACATATCGGCAAGACCCGAGGAGCGGAGCTTTGGATTTGCGATAACCATGCCGACCGCGGCGGCGCCATCGCCGTAGGGAAAGCACATTGCCGAGCCATGCACGCGCTGCATTTCGTCGACCGCAACAATCCCGATGCCTGTCTCCAGGTTCGCCGCCCAGTCGGACCGACGGTGAGGCCAGCCCACACAAGCTGAAAGGCGATGCAGAGCATCGAGATGGCACGCACGCATTGCAGTGATGCTGAGACAGTAGCTGTCAATTTGGCGCTGAAAGGAAATGTAGGTCATTCTCTGGTTTCCCTGCGCGGTCGGGCGCGCTTGCATCGCGATCATTCGGACCGAATGCACTCGCAGGCAAGGTTGCAGTATTAGGCGCCAACAGCAAGGCCAGGGGCGTTGTAAGCCTCACGACCTTCGCACGACCAAGCGCCGCGATGCAGCATCCAGACGGGCCAAGAAGGTCAGCAGGGCGGACAAAGCGGACTTTTTCCTTACGCTGGCTCCCGCATTCAAGGCCCATGATCCTGCTATCCCTTGTCCTCTATGATCTCGGTCTGCAACCCCACGAGGATCAGCGTGTTCTCATGGTCGAGAAAGGTCCTCTCGTCCGGATAGACCTTTTGCTCGTAGGTCTCGGAGCCGAGCACGGCTCGCATGCCTTCGGGACTGTCGAACCAGATCTCGGCGGTGCCGTCGAAATTGGCCTGCGGAACGGGTAAGTCGCCATCAACCGGGTGGGTCTGTATATAGCGCAGCACATGAGTCTGCGCTTCGGGGATCGAGCGGAAGAGAGGACCGTGCGTTTCGCGATGGTGCCGCACGAAAGCGGCGTGGTCGATCTCTGGATTGCGCTTGAGCAGCATGGTCATCTTGATCATTGTGTGGTTCCTTCAGGGATGTGGGGTCCAGCGGGGCGCCACGGCATCCGCAGGCAGGTCAATACCGCCGGGATAGCTCAGGAGTTCGAACAGCGTGCCCCATGGGGCGCGGCCGTAAATGCCCGCATTGCCGACCTTGTCCTCGTTATTGGCAAGCGGATGCGGCCCCTTCAGCAATGTGCCTCCGGCCGCGGTGAAGGCGGCGCAGGCCGCATCTATGTCGTCAACGTAGAGGCCGAGGTGTGTAAGCCCCAGATCTTGAAGGCTTGCAGGATCGGATTGCGCCCCATCCTTCATCCGGAAAAGCTCGAGGCAGGGCCCATTCCCGATCCGGACGAGGCGCATGTGGGTGATCCGTGTGCCCGAAGAGAGGCCGAGTTCGGCTTCCGGACCTTCGCCTTCCATGTCGGGGCCGTCTGCCGGCAGCACGTCGTAAAGCGTGACGGCCCCGAAGGCTTCGGACAGGAAACGGGTCGCCGCATCGATGTCGGGCACCGTTAGGCCCGCGTGATCAACCCCGCGAATGCCGGGCGAGGCGAACTGCTCGCTGGCAAGGCTGGCGAGGTCGGTCACGGTTGACGCGCCTCCTGTCGCCACTTCCTCGAGCGCTGCGTTGAATTCTTGGGTATGGGGCTGGACGAGGTGCGTCTTGAAGGCGTCGTCGTCGCGGTATTCCTCAAGCATCACCACTGCACCGCCGTCTTCGGCAAAGGCCTCGAAGCGAATGTTACCAGCCTCGCGGCGCACCTGTTCCGCCAGCGTCTCCACCAGCGCTGCCAGTCTTTCGGCTTGCCCGGCTTTGGGTGTGGCCCTTGCGATCATAGTCCGTGTCATATTTGTCTCCGTTTTGCGATGCCGCGCTGCGGCAGTCACAGGGCCAACAGGAGCATGACCAGCTCTGTTCCGGAAAGTTCTGGTATAAATAGAAAATCTATCAATATTTTATCAAAACTTCATTCATGTGGAACTTTAACGGCCAATGATCCAGTCGATCACCCGCGCGCTTGAGATCCTCGACGCTGTTGCCCACGCAGGCGGCGCTGCGCCGCTCGGAGAAATTGCGGCCAAGACGGGCCTCAAGACGACGACCGCTCACAATATTCTGAGGACACTACAGGACGCCGGTTACATCCGCCGTCGCCCCGGCGACATGCGCTATCACCTTGGGGATCGCATCCTGAACCTCGCCCGCGTGGTGGGCGACGACGATGCCTTGCGCCGCCGTTTGCGTCCCACGCTCGAGCAGATGGCAGCCCGCACCAGTAAGACGGTTTTCCTCGCTGTGCCCTCTGGCGACGAAGTCTTCTTTCTCGATGCGATAGAGAGCCCACGCACGCTCCGAGCCTCAAGCCAACGTGGTGAGCGCCTCCCAATGGCGGGCTCAGCCATCGGTCTTCTTTTCCTCGCATTCCTCCCGGCTCTTCGCCGCCGAATGTTCGAGGTTCACGCGCACCGCATCGGCCCCGGGATTGAAGCCGAGATTGGCACCATAGCTACACGCGGCCAAGCCCTCGA
This sequence comes from Salipiger bermudensis, assembly GCF_020171625.1. GTDB lineage: Bacteria > Pseudomonadota > Alphaproteobacteria > Rhodobacterales > Rhodobacteraceae > Salipiger > Salipiger bermudensis_B. Next base: position 43,266 of record NZ_JAIUZY010000018.1, on the reverse strand, counting down.
CCGCGAGAACTGGTCTCCCGGCCTAAATTGCGTCGCCGTTCCTTGGCGCGACGACGGAGAAGTCCGCGCGGGCTTCGGGCTCGCCGGGCCAAGCAGCCGCCTGACTGCCAGTCGTCTGGAAGAGATGGCCCAGATCATGCGTGAGCTTGCGTCGGATGCGGGTGGCGGCAGTCAAGAATAAGGAAATTGGATGTCGTAGAAGGGCTCGAACCGGACATCCGCTGCGCTTGGTTCGAAGGTCCGCAGACCGCAGCGAACGGGCGGACGACCGTAGTCTAAAAAATGCCCGGCACGAAGGGCCGTGCGCAGACGTCGGCCGCGTATGCTTCAAGGTCAGGAGTGCAGGACAGAGCCGACCTTTACCTCAATTGGTCTTAACGGCGGCTGTCGGTGGCGAGCATCAGCAGAGCTGGCCCTTCAGGCGCGGCGTAGGAATGCGCGACGTCTCCGGGAAACCGGAAGTAATCGCCGACGGAAAGTTTCACGATCTCGTCCGGAAGGCCGAGTTCAATCTGCCCCTGGCAGACGACAGCGTGTTCGACCGTGCCCGGCGGATGCGGTTCGGAATGCCGGATAGCACCTGCCGCCAGAGTAACGCGGAACAAATCACGCCGCTGATCGGCGTTCCCCCTGTTCAGCAGCACCACTGCGTAGTCGGACTGCTCCGAACGCATGGCTGTCCCGTCGTGTGCGCGGATCAAAGTGCGCTCCTGCGATGCCCCCTCGAAAAGCGCGCTTACGGGGATCCCGAGCGAAGTTGCGATCGCCCACATGGTCTCAACGCTGGGATTGCCTTTGCCCGCTTCCAGTTGCGACAGCGTCGACTTCGCCAGCCCGGCTTGTGCCGCCAATGCCGAGAGAGACAGGTTGGCCATTTCCCGCTCTCGGCGGACTGCGGCTGCGATGAGGTCATTCAGTGTCATGTGTTCGATATAGAATATTTTCGTTCGCCTTGACAAACAAACTTTCACGTTCATTTAATCGAACATCGTTCATCATGGGATGAAAAGCATGACCTGCAGCGCCCTTCCAGAACAGACCCGGCATGACGCTTTTCGCTCTGGTCTCTGCGATGCGATCCCGATTTCTCTCGGGGTCGGCATTTACGGCTTGGCATTCGGCATCCTCGCAGCGGGCCAGGGCCTGTCCGCAGCGATGACAGGCTTCATGAGCGCTTTTGTCTTTGCCGGGGCCGGCCAGATCGTCGCGCTGGAGCGGCTTGGGACTAGTGCTGGCGCCATGATCGCACTGGTGGCCGGGCTTGCGCTCAACCTTCGGCTGCTGCTGATGACTGCTTCCCTTCGGGACGAATTGGGGGGAAGGCCCTTGTGGCAGATCGTGTTGGGATTACACCTGACGGCTGACGAGAACTGGGTGTTGATGCACGCAGCGCGCAATCGGGGTGTCCCGGCGGGATATCATTATCTGCTGGGGGCCGGTGTCAGTCTCTTCCTGGCGTGGGTGGCGGCGACGACCGCCGGGGCTGCGTTCTCCGGAAATATCCCCGACCTTGGTACCGGCGTCATGGATTTCGCCTTCACGGCGGCTTTCATCCTATTGCTAACGAGCCTCTGGCAGCGGCGTGGCGATCTTGCTCCGTGGATGATCTCTGCATCCGTTGCAGCGCTCTGGAGCCTCGTGCTGCCTTTTGATCCTTCGTGGGGCCTGCTCTTCGGGGCGATCGTCGGGGCTGCGTATGCCGGGGTGCGATCCCATGACTGATCACGCCATCGTCATCACCGGATTGATTGCCGGGACAGCCGCGATACGTGGGGTCGGTTATCTGATCGGCTCACGGCTGCCGTCCAAGGGGCCTTGGGCCGTGGGCCTGAACGCACTGCCCGGCTGCATGATCGCGGCGCTTCTTGCGATCACGCTCGCCCCGGCAGGCCCCCCGGAATGGGGCGCTGCCTTGGTCTCGCTGGGTGTCGCACTCTGGTCGCGGAGCTTGCCGCTGACGATGGCCATCGGCGTTGCAACAATAGCCCTGTTGAATTCCATACTCTAACCTTGGAGGCGACACGGGACGCGGCGCTGATCCGGGAGGAGCCCTTTCGCGTAGACCTTGGCGAGGCACGCTGCCTTACGGAGTCGAACTGTCCCTTCTGCCCGGCCATCCCTCGAGTCCCTGCTGCGCCACGGCCATCAAGGTCTTGCATGGAAATCCGGCCTTGGCCTGAACGGCTATGCCGTGGGCCAGAGCGAGCACATAGGCAGCGAGGGTCTCGCAGTCGGTATCGGGCGGCAGGTCACCTTCTTCTTGCGCGCGCTCGAAACGATGTCGCAACGCGGCCTCGCCCTCGGCACGCCATGCGACAAGCGCCCGTCTGGCAGGTTCGGCCTCGTCAGAGCCCGCCAACCCTCCGTTGAGACCGAAGCATCCCATTCTGTCGTCATAGCGCGTGCTGAGCTCGACCGCGCCGAAGAGCACCGCTTTCGCGACCTCTATCGATGTTGCCAGTTCCAGCGCCTTCGAGACGTAGTCGGCGTAATGTTCGGTATATCGCGTGAGGGCCCGAAGGAAGAGGGCTTCCTTGTTGCCGAAGGCGGAGTATAGCGAGGGACGCTCGAGACCGGTTGCCGCAACGAGGTCGGCGTAGGACGTTCCCTCGTAGCCCTTGCGCCAGAAGACCGCGAGCGCGGCATCAAGCGCCTGCTCTACGTTGAAGGTGCGTTTGCGCCCCATAGTCATCACCAGTTTCCATTCATAACGATCATTATGAAACGCTTGACGACGCGTGTCCAGTTTTGTAACGGCCATTAAATAATGACCGTTACAAAATGGAAAGACCGTTATGCCCGCCACAAATCGCAAGTTCACCCTCGCAGCACGCCCCGAGGGCGCAGCCAGACGTAGTGACTTTGCCTTTATCGAAGACGCCGTGCCGTCACCGGCGGAAGGAGAAGTCCTGCTTCGCAACATCCTGTTCTCGATCGATCCCTATCAGCGGAACCTGATGGGGAATGGCTCGTCAGAGTGGCCGGTCATCGATATCGGCGCTCCGATGGGAGGACCGACTGTCGCAGTGATCGAGGAGAGCCGGCATCCGGGGTTTGCCACCGGGAACTACGTGCAAAGTTGGTCGGGTTGGCAGGATTATGCCATCTCTGACGGCTCTGACCTGCGCAAACTAGATCCCGACACGGCTCCGCTTCCGACAGCGCTTGGCCCCCTCGGCCTGACCGGGTTCACCGCCTGGTACGGCATGACGAATGTGCATGAGTTCAAGGCCGGCGGCACGCTGGTCATCACCGGCGCTGCGGGTTCCGTCGGATCGATGGCTGTCCAACTGGGCAAGCGGCGTGGGCTGCGCGTCGTCGGCGTCGCTGGTGGCAAGGATAAGGTTGCCTACCTCAAGGACACGCTCGGGGTGGACGCGGCCATCGACTACAAGGCTGAAGACTTCGAGGAGCAAGTGAGGCGCGCTCTACCTGAAGGGATCGACGCGCTTTTCGAAAACGTTGGCGGGCCCATATTTCCGGTACTGATGGAGCATTTCAACACGAACGCAAAGATGGTGATTTGCGGAACAATCTCCGACTACAGCGAGACGGAGCCGCCCGCGGGGCCCAACTACCTGCCGCGCCTGATCTCCCTGATCCACTACCGCTTTGTCGACATCAAGGCGTTCGCGACACCTTTCGTCATGCACCTCATGCCCGAGTTCCTCGACGAGATGACACCATTGGTGGTGAATGGAGAGATCACGTATCGCGAAGACCTCCTAGAGGGCTTCGACAGTTTGCCCAATACATTCATGACTCTTTTCGACGGGACGCACAGCGGTAAGAAACTCATTGTGAAAGCGTGATTTGTGGCTGGCTGGCCGACCAAGCGGTCCGCCAGCCCCTGGTGTGAGCAAGCGTGGTAGCCCGGCTTGCAATCACTGGCCGCGCGAACGGATGAGCCAAAGGCTTGCGCAATCTTGGCAGCGCTGTGCTCGGCGGCCATGCGGGCGACAAGCAATTCTCGACGATGGCGAAGAGGCGGGAGTCCGATGCGGAGTGTCGTTTCCTGAGCGTCCCAAGCTCGGGTTTACCGACTGACGTCCCGTTTTACCGGAAGAATACCTTTCTGAGATATCACTATCAGACCTGCCAGCGTACTGTTTGCAAACATCCACTCATGCCTACTCCACCGTTCCCAGCGGCAGCGTCGTGCGGTCGCGTAGCCGCTCGAGGGCGAAGACCGTCTCGACCTTTCTCAGCGTCACCGCCGAGGTGAGTGCCTCGTAGAACCGGTCGAAGGCGGCCATGTCCGGAACCACCACGCGCAACAGGTAATCGTACGATCCCGCCATGCGGTAGACGTCGCGGATGGCCTCGATCTCGTCCACCGCCCTGAGGAACGCCGACCGCCACGCAGCGCTGTGCTCGGCCGTCTCGAGCGAGACGAAGGCTGTCACCCCCAGACCGAACGCGTCGGGGTCGAGCAGCGCGACGCGGCCACGGATCGTGCCCGCCTCCTCGTGCTTCTGGATGCGCTTCCAGCAGGGGGTCTGCGACAGGCCCACGCGGTCGGCGATCCGCGCCACCGGCATGGTTGCGTCATGCTGCAGCAAGTCGAGGATCTTAAGGTCGATGCGGTCGAACGGCATGGTCCCTCCCTGGTCCATCCGGGCCACCCGGCCCTGAGTCGACCAGAGCATGGCACAATTCACCTAAATGTCGACCGCTTTTATCGTGTTTATCGGTTAAGGCTCGCTTCACGGCTTTTTTGCCTGTAGATTGAATGGGCCCGCCCCAGGACCAAGGCTTCGTGACCGATGATCACCCACAAGACCAAGTACGCGCTCAAGGCCCTTACGGTGCTGGCAGACGAAGCCGCCGGAGACGCCGCCGCCCTTCGGATCGAGGAGGTCGCGGACCGCTCCGGCGCCCCGAAGCGGTTCCTCGAGCACATCCTTCTGGATCTCAAACGCGCCGGGCTGATCGGAAGCCGCCGCGGGCGCAACGGCGGTTACGTCCTCATCAAGGAGCCGAAGCTGGTGTCTCTGGCTGAGATCCTGCGGCTGATCGACGGACCGCTGGCGCCCCTGCCCTGCCTGTCACGGCGGGCCTACCAGAAATGCGCCGATTGCGACGAGGCGACCTGCCGCGTACGGGCGGTTTTCGGCGACTTTTATGCCACCTACATCCTGATGATCGAATCCCTCACGCTTGCCGATCTTCAGCAGGACTTGGATCCGCTCGAGCGGTTTGCCCTGCCCGGGCCCGGCGCCGGAGAATAATCTTCCACCGCGGCGGATAAAAACGCCACGGATTTGCTTTTGCAATACACGACTAACCCTGTCGATATTTAGGTGTCAGGCGACGCTGGCGGTCTCCCCGGCCCATGAGGCCGGCTCTGCCCCGTCCGCCTGACACGAAACCGACAGGGTGACGCAAAGGAAATCCGCATGCCCAGAAGCCAGACAACCGCCGGCACGCCGTTCCATCGCCGCGCGATCCTCGCACTGATCGCCGCCGGCCTCGCCGCGACCACCGCTCCCGGTGCCCGCGCGCAGGAAGAGGTCCAGATCCTCAACGTGTCCTACGATCCGACGCGGGAATTCTACCGCGAGTACAATGCCTGGTTTGCCGACTGGTGGCAGGCCGAGGGCAATGGCCGGCTGACGCTGCGCCAGTCCCATGGCGGGTCCGGCGGACAGGCCCGCGCGGTCATCGACGGGCTCGAGGCGTCGGTGGTCACGCTGGCGCTCTCCGCCGACATCGACGCCATCGCGACACGCACCGGCAAAATCCCGGAGGACTGGCAGAGCCGGCTTGCGCACAACTCGGCGCCCTATACCTCGACCATCGTGTTCCTGGTGCGGGACGGGAACCCCAAGGGCATCACCGACTGGGGTGACCTCGTGGCCGAGGACGTGGAGGTCATCACCCCCAACCCCAAGACCTCGGGCGGCGCGCGCTGGAACTTCCTCGCGGCCTGGGCCTGGGCGCTCGACGCCTACGGCGGAGACGAGGCGCAGGCGCGCGACTACATGGCGCAGCTCTTTGCCAACGTGCCGGTGCTCGACACCGGGGCGCGCGGGGCGACCAACACCTTCGCGCAGCGCGGCCTCGGCGACGTGCTGCTGGCCTGGGAGAACGAGGCCTTCCTCGCGCTCGAGGAACAGGGCGAGAATGCCTTCGACATTGTGGTGCCGTCGATCTCCATGCTGGCGGAGCCGCCGGTGACGGTGGTGGATGGCAACATCACCTCCAATGCACAGCGCGAGGCCGCCTTCGCCTACCTTCGGCAGCTCTACAGCCCCGAGGCGCAAGCCCTGGCGGTCCGGCATCACTACCGCGCCTGGGACACCTCGAAGGTGCCGCAGGACGAGCTGGACCGCTTCCCGCAGCTGACCCGCATCTCCATCGACGAATTCGGCGGCTGGGCCGAGGCGCAGCCGAGGTTCTTCGGTGACGGCGGGATCTTCGACCAGATCTACGAGGGCAGATGACATGGCCACCCACCGCTTCGTCGCACCCTCGCCGTTGCCGGGCTTTGGCCTCGGCTTCGGCATCACCATGGCGGCGCTGTCCGCCGTGGTGCTCCTGCCCATCGCCTTCCTGCTGGGGCGGGGCATCGCCCTTGGCCCGACAGAGCTGTGGGGCATGGTGAACACGCCGCGCATCTGGGCCGCGCTGGGGCTGTCGTTCCGGGCAGCGTTGATCGCGTCACTGGTCAACCTGGTCTTCGGCCTGCTGCTGGCCTGGGTGCTGGTGCGCTACCGATTTCCGGGGCGCCGCCTCATCGACGCGGCGGTGGACCTGCCCTTCGCGCTGCCCACGGCGGTGGCAGGCATCGCGCTGACCGCGCTCTACGCCCCGAACGGCGCCTTCGGGCAGCTCCTGCCGGTGCGGGTCGCCTATGCCGAGCCGGGCATCTGGCTGGCGCTGATCTTCATCGGACTGCCCTTCGTGGTGCGCAGCGTGCAGCCGGTGCTCGAAGAGCTCGACCCCGAGCTCGAGGAAGCGTCGGCCACCCTTGGCGCCTCCCGCGCGGTGACGCTGCGGCGGGTGGTGCTGCCGACCCTGACACCGGCCCTTCTGACCGGCTTCGCGCTCGCACTGGCGCGGTCGGTCGGAGAATACGGCTCGGTGATCTTCATCGCCGGTAACCTGCCCTTCGAGACCGAGATCGCGCCGCTGCTCATCGTGATCCGGCTCGAGGAATACAACTACGACGCCGCTGCCGCGATCGGGATCGCCATGCTGATGATCTCGTTTGCCATGCTGCTTGCCCTCAACCTCATCCAGACCGGGACCAGACGGAGGACCGGACATGCCTGACCCCCATCGCCCCGCCCCGGGATCGGGGATCGCCCTCGCCATCGCCTGCGGGCTTTGCGGCCTTGCCATAGCATCCTTTGTCGGCGCGTCCGGCGCTGGATGGGGGTGGGTGCTGCTTGCATGGGCGCTCGGCGGGCCCGCAACGCTTGGCGGGTTCCTCACCACGATGGCGGTGCAGGACGCCATCCATCGGAGGCCCCGGTGTCCCCACTGGCCCCGGCACGCCAGGAGATCCGTGAATGTCTGATGTCGTCCACCCTGTTCCCGTCACCACCGAGCCACGCGGAGTGCGCTTTCTGGTGATCCTGCTGGTGCTGTCGCTGGTCGCCGTACTGCTGCTCGCCCCCCTCGCCGCGGTGTTCTCCGAGGCGCTGGCAGACGGCCTGCCCGCGGCGCTGCAGGCGCTGGCCCAGCCCGACGCCCGCTCGGCCATCGGCCTGACGCTGCTGGTGGCAGTGATCACTGTGCCGCTCAATGCCGCTGTCGGCATCGCCGCCGCATGGGCCATTGCCCGCTTCGACTTCCGCGGCAAGGCGTTTCTGGTGACGCTCATCGACCTGCCCTTCTCGGTCTCGCCGGTGGTGGCAGGGCTGGCACTGGTGCTGCTCTTCGGCAGCAACAGCACCCTTGGCGGCTGGCTGATCACCCATGACATGCGGATCGTCTTCGCCCTGCCCGGCATCATCCTGGCGACCCTCTTCGTCACCTTCCCCTTCGTGGCCCGCGAGCTCATCCCCGTGATGATCGAACAGGGCCGCGCCGAGGAAGAGGCGGCGCTGACCCTCGGGGCCTCGGGCTGGCGCGCCTTCCGCACCGTGACCCTGCCCAACATCCGCTGGGCGCTGCTCTATGGCGTGCTTCTGTGCAATGCCCGCGCGATGGGTGAATTCGGCGCCGTGGCCGTCGTCTCGGGCAAGATACGGGGCGAGACCACCACCATGCCGATCATGGTCGAGATGCTCTACAACGAGTACCTCGCCACCGCCGCCTTCAGCCTTGCCGCCGCGCTTGCGCTGCTGGCCCTCGTCACGCTTGCCCTGAAATCGTTGCTGGAATGGCGCCACGCCGACCTGCTGGCCGCCACCCGCCGTCACTGAGAGGACCGAATCCATGAACATCGACATCGAAGACCTCACCAAGAGCTTCGGCGCCCAGACCGCGCTGCACCCGGTGTCCCTCACCATCCCGTCCGGGGCGCTGGTGGCGCTGCTTGGCCCCTCGGGGTCCGGCAAGACCACGCTGCTGCGCATCCTTGGCGGGCTCGAGATCCCGAGCGCGGGGCGCGTGCGCTTCGACGGGCAGGATGCCACCGGCCTCAGGGTACAGGATCGGCGCGCGGGGTTCGTGTTCCAGCACTACGCCCTCTTCCGACACATGACGGTGTTCGAGAACATCGCCTACGGGCTGCGCGCCCGCCCCCGCCGCAGCCGCCCGACCAAGGCCGAGATCGACCGGCGCGTGCTACGCCTGCTGGACCTCATCCAGCTGCCGGACATCGGGCCGCGCTATCCATCGCAGCTGTCCGGCGGCCAGCGCCAGCGCGTTGCCCTCGCGCGGGCGCTAGCGATCGACCCGCGCATGTTGCTGCTGGACGAGCCCTTCGGCGCGCTCGACGCCAAGGTCCGCAAGGACCTGCGCCAGGGCCTGCGCGAGATCCACGACAGCACCGGGCTCACCACGGTCTTCGTCACGCACGACCAGGACGAGGCGATGGAGCTGGCGGACGTGGTGGTGGTGATGTCCATGGGCCGGATCGAGCAGGTCGGCCCCCCGGTCGAGCTCCGCAGCCGCCCCGCAAGCCGCTTCGTGGAGATGTTCTTGGCGCGGTGAAGACCGGGCGTGGGGGCATGGTAGCACAGCTGCAGTAACGGCCGGTCAGAGCACCGCCCGGATAAGACCGAGGAGCGGTGTCGGAAGACACGACTGGAGGTGCTGCCATGTCTCCCTTCGGCCCTCTCCGGACATTCGCCAAGCTGGCTTTGCTGCAGCGCAGCTTCCCCAAACCGGCCATCCGTGGCATCGTGCAGCAAGGTCTGGCACACCGAGGTCAGCTCCGCGAACAAGTGCGCTTTCGCTGCGGCTTCACGAAAGTCCACTTCTTGTCCTTAGAATGAATTTGATTTGAATCGCTCAAGCAGACGCCGCCGAACGAAAATGCATCGATCGCGTGATGGAAGCGCCATCTTCAAAGGCTCTCTGCGAGTTTTCATCATCCAATAATGTGTTATAGCAAGAAACACTGAGTTGATTTAGCGCCACCTTACATGTCCGTTGCCCCATCCCATCCTCAGCAAACCGAACGCCTCGCCGCGCTTTACGCTTACGAAATCCTCGAAACCGAGCGGGAACGCGAATTCGATGACATCGTGCAGCTTGCCGCCGCCGCCTGCGGCACCTCGATCTCCGTGATCAATTTCATCGATGCCGAGCGGCAGTGGTTCAAGGCCGAAACAGGCCTCGGTGTGCGCGAAACGCCTTTGGCCACGTCGCTATGCTCGCACGTCATTCTGGAGGATGAGTTTGTCGAAATCCACGACACGTTGCTGGATCAGAGAATGTCCGACAACCCGCTCTGCTGCGGCGATCCCGGGCTGCGGTTCTATGCCGGCGCGCTTTTGAAGACAGCCGAAGGACTACCGCTCGGGACATTGTGCGTTCTCGACTACGAGCCGAGGGAGCTGACGCCACTCCAGCGCGACACGCTCCGCGTCTTGGCTAACCAGGTCATGGCGCAACTCGATCTCCGAAAGATGCTCAGACACGCCGAAATGCTGCGGAAAGAGGTAGACCATCGAGTAAAAAACTCGCTGCAGTCCCTGTCGTCGCTCGTTCGCCTCGCGGGTCGAAACGCAAAGGCGGAGGAGACGACAGAGGCGCTTGCAACGATAGGGTCCAGGATCGACGCAGTCACGATGCTCCACCAGGAACTCTACCGCACGGATGCGGGACATATCATCGAGATCGGTCGGTACATCGAAAACCTGATGTCGCACTTCCGGCAGATTGCGCCGGACAACGTCACGCTAAAATGTCAGGTGACCGATACGAAAGTGACCTCGAACCAGGCTGTCGCGGTTGGCACGCTGATCAACGAGTTCGTCGCGAACGCGTTCAAGCATGCGTTCCCTGACAATCGCCCCGGACAGATCGACGTCATCGTGACGCGGAATGCGGATACTCGCATTCTGGTGACTTGCCGGGACAACGGTGTTGGGCTGTCGAAGGACGCCGAGCTGTCGACCGGCGGTCTTGGCATGCAGATCGCGGCGGTGATATCAGCGGAACTTGACGCCAAGCTCGACGTGGACACGAAGTTAGATGGCCTCATCGTGACCTTCGAGTTCGACAGCATGCTGTCACAATAGGGGCATTGGGTTCCTAGCAGTTTGCCGCGCAGAGGTGGCTCGGTTTGTCTGAACAGGTTCCGGGAGTTCTCTAAGTGGTTTTCCGCCTCGGTTATGCCGCTGCCAGCTCGGGCAGCGGCAAGTTGAAGTAAGCTCGATCCGGCGTCCTGCCGTCAAGGGATCAATGGGGGCGGCGTCCGTTGTAGAAGCCGATGTAGCGACCGATGCCGGTGCGCGCCTCGGAGACGCTGGCGTAGGCCCGGAGGTAGACCTCCTCGTACTTGATGCTCCGCCACAGGCGCTCGACGAAGACGTTGTCATGCCACGCGCCCTTGCCGTCCATGCTGATTTTGATCTGCCGGGCCGCCAGAACCTTGATGAAGTCGGTGGATGTGAACTGGCTGCCCTGATCGCTGTTGAAGATCTCGGGCTGACTGTGCTTCGCCAAGGCTTCCTCCAGCGCCTCGATGCAGAAGCTCGCATCCAGCGTGATTGATACCCGCCAGGCCAGGACACGGCGCTTGGCCCAGTCGACCACCGCCGCGAGGTAGATGAAACCTCGGGCCATCGGGATGTAGGTAGTATCCATTGCCCAGACAGGGTTGGGGCGCGTGATGGAGAGGTTCCTGAGCAGGTAGGGGTAGATCTTGTGGCCCGGGGCTGGTTTCGAGGTGTTGGGCTTGCGATACAGGGCCTCGATGCCCATGTGCTTCATCAGCGTGGCGACGTGAAGGCGTCCCACGACGAACCCCTCCCGGACAAGCAGACCTTGTAGCATCCGGCTGCCCGCGAATGGTAATTCCATGTGCAACTGGTCGATTCGGTGCATCAGCTTCAGATCAGCATCGCCAACCGGCTGGGGCTGATAGTAGATGCTGCTCCGGCTGGTCCCGAGGACCCTGGCCTGGCGCGACAAACCGAGCTTTGCTTTCCGATCCATCATCTTTTCGCGCTCGGCAGCAGACCCGCCTTGCCAAGCGCATCGGATAAAAAATCGTTCTCAAGCGTTAACTCTCCGATCTTTGCATGCAGAGTCTTCACGTCGATCTTGGGCTCGCCATCGCCCTTTGGGGCTTCGCCGAATACGCCAGTCGCACCTTCCAAGAGTTGGTCTCGCCATTATTTAATCTGGTTCGGGTGCAGGTCGAAATCCTGCGCCAGCTCGACCAGTGTCTTCTCACCCTTGATCGCTGCCACCGCCACTTTCGCCTTGAACGCCGGGCCGTGATTCCGGCGCGATCGTCTTGCCATGGGTCTTCTCCTTGCTCGCAGCATCATACCGCTGTTGCGCGGAAAATCCACTTATCTCGGCTGTTCAGATTTCCCCGGCCACCTCTCCTTTGCCTGGACGGATCGGCTCCGCCGGTCCAGCGTGCGCATATCGATGGACGGGAAGGACCGCTTCCTCGACAACATCTTCATCGAGAGATTTTGGCGTAGCCCGAAATACGAATGCGTCTTCCTGCATGCCTGGGAGACCGGTTTTAAGACAAAGGCAGCCATCCGGAAATGGATGAGCTTCTACAACCACCAGCGCCCGCATTCAGCCCTGGGCGGCCAGCCTCCAGCGCTGGTCTACTGGCAGAGAAATGATAACAACCAACCCGATCAGCAGGTGCAACGAGTAGCTTAAATTATGCCAGATCCTGTCCAAGGGACGGGGAGTGGCTCAAACTTCGGCTGCCAGCCCGTGCGGGTGCCGAACAGAGTGGCGACCGTCTCGGGCTTGCCGCGGGCTCACAACAGGCGGTCTCTGCCGACCCTTGGCCTACCGGCCCCGGCAGGGTATCCCGATGCCGGATGATCTCTGGAGACCCGACGTGAGCGCGCAAGGCACAGACAGCAGGCACCCGGAATTCGCGGCAGATCCCTATGACGAGATGGCGTATAACCGCGTCTGGTTCAATCTGATGCGGATCCAGCGCAGTCTTGGCCCCGACATCGCGCGCGCGCTCAAGGGCGAGGGCGTCGACGATCCGGTCTGGTACGAGATCCTGCTCGAGCTCGAGCGCGCCGGACCGGATGGCATCGCGATGGCCACGCTGGAAGACAAGCTGTTCATGCCGCAATACTCGCTCTCGCGGCATGCCGCCCGGCTCGAGGCGACCGGCTGGATTCGCCGCAGCCCGCGGCCGGGCCCGGGGCGCGGGCAGTTGCTGGCGCTGACCGAGGCCGGGCAAGGGCTGCACGCACGCCTCTGGACGGTCTACGAGGAGGCCATTCGCGCGCGGCTCGGCCCCCGGATGAGCACCGAGGAGGCCTATGCGCTGTCACGCATGCTGATCCGGCTCTATCCCTGACCGGCGGGGAACCGCGCCCGGCGTCCGGGCGCGGCGGGAGGCTCAGAAGCGGCTGATGACGGTGAGCGAGTACGTCCGCCCCGGCTCGTTGATCGGGGTGAACCCGGCGTATTCGTTGCCATAGGTGGCGCGATCCGCGTAGTCCCTGTCGAACAGGTTCTCGACGGACGCGCGCACGGTGATGTTGTCGAGCCGCGGCGGCACGTATTCGGCATAGGCGTTGAACACGGTGTAGCCGTCGAGATCCTCGAGGCCCGAGGGCATCTCGTAATCGAGCGCGGCATCGATGCCGCCGCCGACGTTCAGCCCGTCGATACCGGTCTCCTGATCGATCTCGAATGCCATGACCGTTCCAAGCGGGGCACCGAAATCAAGCTGGTCGTAGCTGTCGGTCCGGTCTCCGTCGACGGTGGTGTCGCTCTTCGAGAGGGTGAAGCGGGCAAAGCCGGTGTCCCAGCCATAGCTGGCGCCGATGTTGAAGCCGCGGCTCTCGAAATCGAAATTCTCGCTGCCATTGCGGGCATTGTCGATCTGGGTGATGAAGAGTTCACCGCCAAGCTTGAGCCTGCCGCGCTCCCAGTCGAGGCCGAGCGAGGCGTTGCGGGCGCGCGACGGATCAAGCGTGCCGTAGTCGAAGGGCAGGACAAATCTCTCGAAGATGTAGTTGTCCTCGATGTCGATGCCACCGAAGACCGACGAGACACCGCCGCGCAGCGTCAGCTGATCGGTCACCGCGTAGGTCGCCGAGACGTTGCCCGATGCACCGGAATGAGACACCTCCTCGCCGGTCACGCCCTCGAACTCCTGCCAGTCGTAGCGGGCGCCGAAGGACAGGCCGAGCGCGTCGGTCGGACTCAGACGGGCCTGCGCGAAAAGGCCTTGAGTGACACTTTGCTCTGTCAGGTAAGTCTCATAGGCGGGGCTGTCGTATTCCCCGAAGCGCTCGCGCCAGTCGTAGCCCGCGTTGACAGTGCCAGTCGCGAGGTTGAACGTGTTCATCAACGTCGCCGACTTGGTCCAAGACAGACCGTTGCTGTCATACGGAAAATCGATGATGATGTCACTTTCCGAGTAGCCGATATGCGCCGAGGGATCCCACAGCCCCGTGGCGGCGGTGTTCTCGTAGCGCAGCGAGTAGCTGGTGCGCGTGGTGTCATAGGTGCGCAGGTTCGTGTCATCGCCACCGAAATTGGCTCGGTACTGGCGCAACGTGTCATCGCGAAGCTGCTGGCCCGAGTACTCGAGGCGATGACCGCTCTTGCTCTCGTAGGCGATCTTGCCGAGCAGGCTGTCGAGATCGGCAGCGGTGCCGCCCATGGTGTCGCCACCACCTGTGACATAATCCTCGCCGGCCGCGCGCTTGGCATAGCCCAGCACCGACAGCCCGCCGGTGCGGCCCGCAAGCGTCAGCGCGCGCTGGAAGGTCTCGCCGTTGTCGCCGTAGCTCAGACGCAGATTGCCGCCGAAGTTTCGTTCCTCGCCCAGCAGGCGCTCGGGGTCTATTGTCTCGAGCACCACCGAACCGGCCAGCGCGTAGGGCCCGGCATCGGCGGGCGAGACGGTGGCATCGACGCGCACCTCCTCCAGCAGGCCGGGATCGATGGCGTTCGCGGTGGCGTGGTGGAAGGTGCGGTTGTTCTGCGCGGTCCCGTCGACCACAACGCCGAGATTGAGCATGTCGACGCCGTTGACGAAGATCTTCTGGGCGATCGGAATGGCGCCGCCGACGCTGACCGGGGCGATGCCGGAGAACAGGTCCTTGAGATCGCCGGTGCGCGCATGTTCAAGCTCGCGCCCCGACACGTACATCGAGGTGGCGCGGTCCGCAGCACCGGACAAGCTGTCGAGCTGTTCGAAATACAGCGGATCGAGCGCGTAATAGCCCTCGAGCTGCTGCGCGTGTGCCGGCGCGGTGCAGGCCACGCTTGCGGTGCCGGCGAGCAATATCGTTCTCGTGTTGATCGAGGCCATAGTCCCTGTTCCCTTCACTGATCCCCAAAGGTTCGCTTGGCAGGGCCTGGCTGAGGGAGGGGTTAGTCGATCCCGTCATAACATGCAATTGCATGTTATGACTTTGACGCAGATGTTGCAGAGGTGCCAGTCTTGCGCAGAGAGCAGGACCGTGTGGCCGGGCGCGCGCCGATAACGGCCCACAGGGGGTGCGCGCTACCATCAAGTGCGACTTCCGTTAGAAAACAGTTGATTATCTAATGGAGACAGTCTGCCATGGGAGCGGTATACGCGCAACTGAGCGTCAATGAACGTGTCCAGATCGAACGCTGGAAACTGGCAAAGGCCCCTGTCCGGGAGATGGCGCGCGTGTTGCAGCGCTCGAAAGCCACGATCTGTCGCAAGATCAAGCGGAACTGGTACAGCGATGAGTGTTTGCCGGGTTATGACGGCTACTACGGCGCCGCCGCGCATCAGAAAGCCGCCAATCGGCGTGTTTGGCAGCGCAAGCTGATCCGGCATCCGCAGCTACGAAATCAGGTCGTCGAGCGGATCAAGAACGGCCCCCTCTCGGCAGCATGCTGCGCATGCGCCTGCCGGTCGACGGGACGCCTGAGCAGATCGGCAACCGATTGATCCACGAAGGTGCAAAGCTCCGGGTCTGCCAAGAGACGATCTACCGCTACATCTATTCGAACGAAGGCATGGCGCAGGAGTTTTGGTGGTATCTGCCCGAGCACCGCAAGGCCCGCCGTCAGCGTCGCGCCCGCAAGCGCCGAGCGCCAAAATTCGACCATGATGTCAGTATCCTGTTCCGCCCCGACGACGTGGCGCACCGCAGGGAATTCGGGCACTGATGGTGTGGATACCTCACCCCGCAACGGCATCGCGATGTGCCAAGATGGTGATGTTGAAACGCACCAGCATGGAGGAGGTATCCGTGGAAGAGGTACAGGCATCGGCATCGACTTGGCAAAGTCGGTCTTTCAGCTTCACGGCGCGGCAGCGTCAGGACGGCCCGTATTCCGCAAGAAGCTCTCGCGGGCCCAGCTAACCCGGTTCATGGCTGACCACCCGCCCTGCCTCGTCGCCATGGAGGCTTGCGCTTCGTCGCACTATTGGGGCCGGGAGTTCATGAAACGCGGCCACGAAGTGCGGCTCATCCCGCCGATCTACGTGAAGCCCTTTGTGAAGCGGCAGAAAACGATGCAAATGACGCCGAGGCCGTTGCGGAGGCCGTGGTGCGTCCGATGAATAGCCCCGAGTTTCTTAGACGCCCTCATGTCTCAGTTTCTGCTGCCTCTCGAACTCGACAGACGACAGCATTCCGTTTCGCGCGTGCTTGCGCTTTGGGTTGTAGAACATCTCGATGTAGTTCGACCACGTCGCGACGCGCTTCTTGGCGGGTCCGGTAGGTGCGGCGCCTGATCCTCTCGCGCTTGCGGAGGTTGAAGAAGCTCTCGGCAACGGCGTTGTCGTGGCAATTGCCGCGTAGGCTCATGGAAACCAGCGAGCACAATGTGCTGGCCTACATGTCCTTCCCCCGCCTGAACCGCACCAAGCTGCACCCCACGAACCGGATCGAACGCCTGAACAAGGAGGTGAAACGCCGCGCCGACGTCGTGGGCATCTTCCCCAACGAGGCCTCCATCATGCGCCTGATCGGCGCCGTGCTGTTTGAGCAGAACGACGAATGGCAGACCGCCAGCCGCTACATGATGGTCGAAGCCTTCGCCCAGATCGACAAGGAGGAGATCGACCCCATTCTCAGCATTACCACGAAAGCCGCCTGATCATGACCTCAGGCCATCTGAGAAATTACACCACATTGACGGATGCTACCCGATCTAGCGGCGTGCGGCTGACCCCGGCCATGGGCCGCGATGGCGCACGCCGCTCTGGCTTTTGGCGTCTGCCACATCTCGAGCGGACTACGCCAAGGCGCTTGCCGAAACAGATGCGCTGGACGCGAATCTCCTGTCTGTCTAGCGGACGTTGCGCCTCAGAAGGTCGCGGTACCGCTCGAGACTGCCTTCGAGATGCGCCTTCATCGCTTGCTCTGCTGCGTCGGCGTCGCCGACGATGATCGCATCGATGATCCGATCGTGCTCCTTCACCAGTTCCGGGTTCGGCACATATGGGCGCGGCGGCCCGCGCCGCGGTTCGAGCTCGACTCGGGGCACCAGCCCCGGCCGGATCAGCGAAAGGAACTCCGGAAAGCGTTTGTTCTGCGAGGCCTCGGCGATGGCGTAGTGAAAGGCGAAATCCGCCTCCCGGGTCGAGGTGCCGGTCTCGAAGCACTTGGCCACCTCGCCCTGAGCCTTGACGATCTTGTCGATCTGCGCGCCCGAGCGCCGGGTCGCGGCCAGCGCCGCCGAGCGGATCTCGAAGGCGGAGCGCAGCTCGAAAAGCTCGATCACGCCAGACAGCCGCTCGGTGTCGAGATCCGAGAACGGGTGCCGTTTCGCCTTCGACGGGTCGAGCACATAGACCCCCGATCCCTTGCGGGCCTCGATCAGCCCCTCCGAGCGCAGCTGCGCGAAGACCTCTCGCACGACGGTGCGGCTGACGGAATGCCGGCGCGTGAGCTCCGATTCGCTGGGCAGACGGTCGCCCGGCGCGAACTCACCCTTGACGATGACCTCCCGCAGTTCGTCGGCGATCACCGCGACGCGGGTGCGGGCGGGAGGCGCCTCTGCGATCGGGGCCGTCATCTCGGCTGGACCTGTCTTGGACACGCTGCACGGCCCTTCTTTCTGTTACACAGATCTAAAAGCTACCGGAAAGCGCGGCGCGCCGTCCAGCCCCGTGCTTGGTGGAATTCGCCCGATGCACACGCAATCCTGTATTGACCGCGCCAAATAATCTGTAATACAACTTGTCATACAGAATTGAAGACCCGCAACCGCCTCGGCGCTTGCGGCACGGGAGGACCAACACGTGATCATCACCGACGTCACCGCGCGGGTGTTCCGGCACAAGACGCGACGCCATTCCGACAGCGCTGGCCACGCCCATCCGGGCCCCGAGCACGAGGTGCATCAGGGCATCCTGACGATCCGCACCGAGGACGGCCACGAGGGCCACAGCTTTGCCCCACCCGAGGTGATGCGTCCGCATGTGCTCGACAAATACGTCCGCAAGGTGCTCATCGGTCAAGACCACCGCGACCGCGAGCGGCTTTGGCAGGATCTGGCCCACTGGCAGCGCGGCTCGGCGGCGCAGCTGACCGACCGCACGCTGGCGGTGGTCGATTGCGCGCTTTGGGATCTGGCCGGGCGCACGCTAGGCCAGCCGGTCTACAAGCTGATCGGCGGCTATCGCGACAAGGTGCTGGCCTACGGCTCGACCATGTGCGGCGACGAGATCGAGGGCGGACTTGCCACGCCGGAGGACTACGGCCGCTTTGCAGAAAAGCTCGTGGCGCGCGGCTACAAGGGCATCAAGCTGCACACCTGGATGCCGCCGGTGAGCTGGTCGCCGGACGTGAAGATGGACCTCAAGGCCTGCGCCGCCGTGCGCGAGGCGGTGGGGCCGGACATCCGCCTGATGATCGACGCCTTCCACTGGTATTCGCGCACCGACGCGCTGGAGCTGGGCCGCGGGCTGGAAAAGCTCGGCTTCGACTGGATCGAAGAGCCGATGGACGAGCAATCGATGTCGTCCTACAAGTGGCTGGCAGATCAGCTCGACATTCCGGTGCTCGGCCCCGAAAGCGCCGCCGGCAAGCACTGGCAGCGCGCCGAATGGGTCAAGGCCGAGGCCTGCGACATCCTGCGCACCGGGGTCAACGACGTGGGCGGCATCACGCCCGCACTCAAGACCCTGCACATGGCCGAGACGTTCGGGATGCACTGCGAGGTCCACGGCAACACCGCGATGAACCTTCACGTGGTCGCCGCGGTGCGCAATTGCCGCTGGTACGAGCGCGGCCTGCTGCACCCGTTCCTCGAATACGATGACGGGTTCGACTACCTGAAATCGCTGTCCGACCCGATGGATGAGGATGGCTATGTCCATCTGCCCGACCGCCCCGGTCTGGGCGAGGACATCGATTTTGACCATATCGAGAACAACCGCGTGGCCTGAGGCCGCGCGCATCGCGATGTCACGAAACCTGAGGGAGGAGACATGAGACATCTGCTTGCAAGCGCCGCGATGGCGGTGCTGATGGCCGGGGCCAGCCCCGTGCTGGCCGAAACGCCCGAGGATCAGCTGATCGTGGCGTTCAACATGAACAACGTCCTGACCATGGACCCGGCGGCCATCACGGGAGGCGAGGCCGTCCAGATCCTGAACAACGTCTACGACGCGCTCGTCGATCTCAACCCCGAGACCCGCGTGCTCGAGCCACGACTGGCGGAAAGCTGGGAGATCTCGGACGACAACATGTCCGTAACCTTTACCCTGCGCGACGACGCCGTCTTCGCCTCGGGCAACCCGGTCACCGCGTATGACGTGGAATACAGCCTCAAGCGCCTCCTGACGCTGAACCTCGCGCAGGCCTCGGCGCTGAAATCGCGCGGCTTCGTCACCGAGGACATCGACACCTACTTCGTCGCCGAGGATGACAAAACCTTCGTTCTCACCCTGCCGCAGCCGGACGATCCCAAACTGATCATGATGAACCTCGCCGAGGCCGGGCGCGGCTCGATCCTCGACAGCGAAATGGTCAAGGAGCATGAGCAGAACGGCGACTGGGGGCAGGCCTGGCTCACCAACAACGCCGCGGGCTCCGGCGCGTTCGAGTTGACCCGCTGGCAGCCCAACGAATACGTCATCCTGACCCGCAACGAGCAGTTCTGGGATGACGCCCCCGCGATGACGCGCGTGCTCATGCGTCACCTGCCCGAAAGCCAGTCTCAACGTCTGGGACTCGAGCAGGGCGATATCGACGTGGGCTTCTCGCTCGCTGCGCCGGATCTGAAGGCGCTCGAGGCCAACGAGGACATTACCGTCGAGACCGTGCCCTCGGCCGGGTTCTACTACCTCGCCGCGTCTGCAAAGGACGAGAAATACGCCGACCCCAAGGTGCGCGAGGCGCTGCGGTACCTGATCGACTATGACGGCATCAACGGCGCAATCATGCCCTTCTTCGGCGTGAAGAAGCAGCGCCCGATCAATTCCGGCGCCTTCGGCCTGCTGCCCGATCCGGGCTATGCGCTGGACGTCGAGAAGGCCAAGGCGTTGCTTGCCGAAGCCGGTTACCCAGATGGGTTCGACACCTCGATCCGGGTGATCTCGACCCAGCAGTTCCTCGACAGCGCCACCGCGATCCAGGGCACGCTGGCGCAGGCCGGGATCAATGCCGAGATCATCACCGGCGACGGCGGGCAGATCTACGGCGCCATGCGCGAGCGCAATTTCGAGCTGCTCGTCGGGCGTGGCGGTGGCGGCCAACAGCCGCATCCGGACAGCAACCTGCGGGCGCTGATCTACAACCCCGACAACTCCGACGCGGCGGGGCTGACCAACTACCAGGGCTGGCGCACCTCGTTCTACGACGAAGGGCTGAACCAGCAGATCGAGGCCGCGCTTGTCGAGGCCGACGGCGACCGGCAGATCGAGCTCTACAAGGAGATCCAGCAGACCATCGACGAGGTCGTACCCTCGATTCAGCCTTTCTCCGAGCGCGTCGTCACCGCCGCGTATCAGGACGGGATCGAGGGCATCGTGGTCGACCCGTGGGTGACCCGCTTCGAAGACGTCACAAAGACTCCCTGACGTCGGCACCTCGCTGACGCTGAAAGGCGCGGGCCAGTCCCGCGCCTTTCGTTTTGCCATGTTCGGGTTGCGGCTTCCGGTCTCCCGGAGGCTCAGAGCTGACGGGACAGGAACGCCACCGCCTCGTCAAGCGTCTCCGAGGGGCAGGTATGGGCATGATCGTGAAAACCGGTGTCGGGCTGCGGCGCGCCGGCTGCGGCGGCAATGGCCGAAAGCGTCTCCCACGCCCGCACCACGCTGCCCTCCGGCATGTGCCGATCGCCGCGCCCGGAGCGATAGAACTGTGGCTTTGCCCCGCAAAGCCCTGCGAGGTCGGGGAAATCAGCCTGATGAGCAAGGCCGGGATGCAGCATCCAGAAGGCCGACTGCCCACGCAAGAGCGGCGCTCCGGGGCGCATGAGATCGGCCCTGCAGGCCATCCATGACAGGCTCGCATGCGCCTTGACCAAGCCGCAGAGCGCCGCCACCTGCCACGCCCGGAATCCACCCCACGAGAACCCGAAGGCGCCGATCCGAGCGGCATCGATGCCGGGCTGTCGTGCCAGCCAGAGCGCCGCCTGAACGTCCTCGGCCGCGACAAGGCCCGCAAGTGACCAGCCGAGGCCCATGGCGTTGGCCGCCAGCGCCTGCTGCGCCTCCGCCCCGCCCTGCCAGCGCTGGCCCCAGCCCGGAGCGTCGAGGCAGAGCACCGCGAAACCGGCCTCGAGAAGCGCCTGCGCCGGCGCGCGCCCCTCGTAGAGACGCCCACGCGTCTTCTGCGAGGCTGGCAGGTCGACCATCTTCTCCCAGCCGCAATCGAAGCTGCCGCCATGCTCGTGCAGAAGCAGGACCGCCGGATGCGGACCCGGACCCGAGGGCCGCAGAAACACCCCTGCGGCCTTCGCACCGGTGGCAAACGCAAGCGTCACGCTCTCCCCATCGCACAGCCCCTCGGCGGGCGCATCGCACTCGGGCAGTTCCGCGCGCCACAGCGTACCCAGCCGCTCCTGCCAGACGCGAAAGGGCCCTCGCGCGGCGGCGAAGGCCAGGGACATCGGCAGATCCTGCCGCCGGCGCTCGAGGAACGCCGGCAGCAAGGGTGGTTCAGATCGCGCTTTCATACTCGAGGCTCGCGTCGATGAGCTGCTTGGCGTAGGGCTGCGTCGCCCCGCCGCCGGTGATCGCCGCGCGGTCAAGCACTTCGACGATGCGCCCGTGCTGCATGATGGCGAAGCGGTCACACATATGATCGACCACCGCGAGATCGTGGCTCACCATGAGGTAGGTGAAGCCCTTCTCCTGTTGCAGCCGCACCAGCAAGTTCAGCACCTCCGCCTGCACCGAGACGTCGAGCGCCGAGGTCGGCTCGTCGAGGAACAGCACATCCGGTTCAAGGATCAGCGCCCGGGCGATGGCGACACGCTGGCGTTGACCACCCGAAAGCTGGTGTGGGTAGCGGTCGAGGAACTCGACCGGCAGACCCACGTCGCGCATCGCCTGCGCCAGTCGCGCCTCGCGGTCGTCGAAGCCATTGATCCGGAGGCCCTCGTCCAGCGCGGTGCGGATCGAGTGGCGCGGGTGCAGCGAGCCGTAGGGATCCTGGAAGACCATCTGCACCGTGCGGCAGCGCTCGGCCACCGGCATCTTGCGCACATCCTGACCTTCGATGCGCACCCTGCCCTCCCAGATATCGGTCAGCATCGAGGCGCAGCGCAGGATCGTCGATTTGCCCGAGCCGGATTCCCCCACGAGCCCGAAGCACTCGCCCGCGGCCACGTCGAAACTGACATCGTGCAGCACCCGGACCGGTCCGAAGCTGATCGCGAGCCTGTCGATGGTGATGGGTTTCATGCCTGCGCCTCCAGGGGTTCGAGCCAGCTGTCCTGCCGCGCCAGCACCGGCAGCGGCTCACGGGTGCCGCCGATGCGCGGCTGCGCCGCGAGCAGTCCGCGCGAATAGGGGTGCTGCGCGTTGTCGAGATCGCGCGCGTCGAGCGCTTCGACCACCCGTCCCGCATACATGATCAGCACCCGGTCGCAGAACGCCCGCACGAGGTTGAGGTCATGGCTGATCATGATCAGCCCGATGCCCTTGTCGCGCACCAGCCCGTCGAGGATGCGCAGCACCTGCAGGCGCACCGTGACGTCGAGCGCCGAGGTCGGCTCGTCGGCGATCACAAGGTCGGGGTCGGTTAGCAGCATCATCGCGATCATCACCCGCTGCCCCATGCCGCCCGAGACCTCGTGCGGATAGAGATCATAGACCCGCTCGGGGTCGCGGATATGCACCTGCTCGAGCATCGCGATGGCCCGTGCGCGGGCCTCGGATTTCGAGCATTTCACATGAGTGCGGTAGGCCTCGGCGATCTGGTGACCGCAGCGCTGGATCGGGTTCAGCGAGAACTTCGGATCCTGCAGGATCATCGACATACGCTTGCCGCGCACGTCGAGCATCTGCCTTTCGGGCGCGTTGTGAAGGTCGACCTCCTCGAACTGCATCCGGTCGGCGGTGATCTCGGCGGTGTCGAGCAGGCGCATGATCGCCCGCCCCACGGTGGATTTGCCCGAGCCGCTTTCGCCGACGATGCCGAGCCGCTCACGCCCGAGGGTGAAGCTCACGTCCCTGACCGCGGGCGCGGGCGCCCCGGCATAGCGGATCGAGAGCCGTTGAATGTCGAGAACCGGGTCCATGAATTACCTCTTGTTCATCTGCTTGGGATCGAGCGCGTCGCGCAGGCCATCGCCCAGAAGGTTGAAGGCGAGGCTGACGCAGAGGATCGCGATGCCCGGGAAGGTCACCAGCCACCAGCTGTCGATCATGTAGCGCCGCCCGGTGGCGATCATCGCGCCCCATTCCGGCAGCGGCGGTTGCGCGCCGAGTCCGAGAAAGCCGAGCCCCGCCGCGGTGAGGATCACCGTCGCCATGTTGAGGGTCAGGCGAATGGTCACCGAGGGCAGGCACATCGGCACGATGCTCTTCCAGATGATCCGCGCCGCGGAGGCCCCCTGAAGCCGCGCCGCCGAGATGTAGTCGGCCTGCCGAAAGGTCAGGGTCTCGGCCCGTGCCAACCGCGCGATCGGCGGCCAGGCGGTCAGGGCGATGGCAATGATTGCATTGTTGAGGCTCGGTCCGAGGGCCGCGACGAAGGCTAGCGACAGGATCAGCGAGGGGAAGGACAGGAAGATGTCGGTGATCCGCATCAGCACGGTGTCGACCTTGCCGCCGAAATAGCCGGCGACGGTGCCGAAGAAGAGGCCCAGCGGCCCTACCACAACGGTCACCAGCGAGATGATCGTGAGCGTGATGCGCGAGCCGTGGACGAGCCGCGAGAAGATGTCCCTGCCAAGCTCGTCGGTGCCGAAGAAATGCGTGCCCGAGGGCGGCTGCAGGGTCGCCTGCAAGTCCTGCGCATAAGGGTCATGCGTCGCGATCAGCGGCGCGAAGAGCGCCACGAGGATCAGCAGGGCCAGCACCACGAGCCCGAAGAGCGAGGTGGGAGAGCGGGTCAGGAAAGCCACGATGTTGCGGGCCGCGATCAGGCTCTGCGGCATCCGGCGGCGCGGTGCGGGGGCGGGTATGTCGCGGGTCATGCTCATCTCGTCCTCGGGTCGAATACGCGGTAAAGAATGTCGGAGAGGATGTTCAGCCCGATGAAGATGACGCCCACGATCAGCACGCAGGTCATCACGGCATTCATGTCTCCGATCAGCAGGTTGGAGGTCAGGTACTGGCCGAAGCCCGGCCAGGCGAAGACCGTCTCGATCAGCACCGCCCCCTCGAGCAGCGCGCCATAGGCCAGCGCCACGATGGTCACGAGCTGCACGCGGATGTTGCCGAAGGCGTGGCGCCACACGGTCTGGCGGCGGCTCAGCCCCTTGACCCGCGCGGTGGTCACATATTCCTGCCCCAGCTGGTCGAGCATGAAGCTCCGGGTCATGCGGGTGATATAAGCCGAGGAGGAATAGCCCAGAAGCGCCGCCGGCAGGATGATGTGGTTGATGGCACTGCGGAACACCTCCCATTCCCCGGCCAGCGCGCTGTCGATCAGCAGGAAGTTCGTACGCTCCGGCACCAGCCCGATATAGAACTGGCTCATCCGCCCAGACCCGCCGACCCAGCCGAGATTGGCATAAAACACCAGCAGCGCGATCATCCCGGTCCAGAAGATCGGCATCGAGTGACCCATCAGGCTGATCACCCGGATCAACTGGTCGGGCCAGCGGTCCTTGTTGACCGCGGCGATCACCCCGAGCGGCGTGCCGAGACCGGCACCGATGAGGATGGCGAAGGTGGCAAGCTCGATGGTTGCTGGGAGCACGCGGGCAATATCCTGAAGCACAGGCTGACCGGTGCGGATCGAGGTGCCGAAATCCAGCGTCACCACGTCCCGCAGGTAGAGCAGGAACTGCTGCCACATCGGCTTGTCGAGCCCGAGCTGGCGGTAGACGGTTTCATATACCTCGCGGGTGGCGTCCTCGCCGACGATGGCGCGAACCGGATCGACCGGCATGATGCGCCCGATCACGAAAGTCAGTATCAAGAGGCCGAAGAGGGTCACGAAGATCGAGATTCCCTGTTCGGCAATGCCATTCAGGCGGCGCCTGTCGAGCCGCATGTTCCCCTCCCTTGCCGCCGAATCTGACGGCCTCCTTCAGTCATACACATCCACATACTTGTTATACAGGTTATGATCTGTCAAGGTTTCTTAACAATCTCTGGCGTCCGCGACGAAAACAGAACCGTCACCACACATCGCGGAAGTCGCATGGACAAGTTTTTCGACAGGTGTCATACTTCATGACGCCATCCTGTATGAGAAGTGAGCAAGCAAGCCATGGATATGCCAGCCAAGATGCGCCGTTCTGACCGCTCCGAAAACGGGCGGACGCTGGTCGAGACGGTGCGCGAAGCGCTGCGCGACCAGATCCGCGCTGGCAACTATCCGCCGGGCACGCGCCTCCCGAGCGAGGCGCAGATGACGCAGGACTTCAACGTCAGCCGGACAGTGATCCGCGAGGCGATCGCCTCGCTGCGCGCCGATGGGCTGGTCGAGCCGCGACAGGGCGCCGGGGTCTTCGTGCTCACGCCCCCTGCCCCGGTGGAATTGCCATTCCAGAACATCGACTTCGTACGCATCTCCTCGATGATTGAACTGCTCGAGCTGCGCACCGCGGTCGAGGCCGAGGCCGCGGCACTGGCCGCGTTGCGCCGCTCGCCAGCGCAGGAAGAGGGCATCATCGGCTGCCTGCGCGAGGTCGATCGTGCCGCGAATGCCGGCGAACTGACGGTCGAAGCCGATTTCGCCCTGCATCTGGCCATCGCCGAGGCTACCAACAACCCGCGGTTCGGCGACTTCCTGTCGATGATCGGATCGAGCCTGATCCCGCGGAAGGTGCTCACCGAGAGCGACTCCGAGCCGGTCCCGCGCGAATATCTCGACGTGATCTCGGCCGAGCACCACAAGATCGTCAACGCCATCCTCGACGGGAATGACGACGCCGCCCGCGCCGCCATGCGCCAGCATCTCAAGGGTAGCCAGGGACGCTATCGGGGGCTGCTGCGTGCCGGCAGTTTCGGCAAGGCTTGACGCGCCGCAGGCTGTAATACATATCCGTCATACATATTGCAAAACGGCCGATCGTGCCGCAGAAAGGAGGGATCATGACTGAACCCCTGAAGACCTTCCCGGTGGTTTCGCCCGACGCGGGCGTGCAGCGCCAAGTTCTGGCGGACGCGCCCGAGTTGATGGTGGTGTCTTTCCGGTTCGAAGAGGGTGCCAAAGGCGCGCTGCACAATCACCCGCATGTCCAGTCGACCTATGTCGAAAGCGGGCGCTTTCGCTTTCACCTCTCGGGGGAGGAGTTCGAGGTCGGGCCAGGCGACAGCTTCGTCATTCCCTCGGGTGCGCGGCACGGCTGCGTCTGCCTCGAAGCCGGGCAGCTCGTCGATTGCTTCACCCCGCGCCGGGACGATTTCCTCTAAGCGCGGCCTCCTGCTCGGGCTCGTCCAACCCCATCAGCTGCCCGTCGCGCGACAGCGCCACCCGGCGCAGATGCGCACGCGGGCTCAGCCCCATGATGCGCTTGAAGCAGCGTGAGAAGTAGTAGGGATCAGCATAGCCGACCTCGGCCCCTGCCGCGCCGACGGCAAGGCCGGATTCCAGCAGGTGCGCCGCCCGCTCGATGCGGCAGAATTCCTGGTATTGCTTCGGCGTGCGCCCGATCCGGTCGCGGAAGGCGCGGTGGAAATAGTCGGGGTTGTAGGGCGCATGCTCGACAACCTGCGCGGCGATCTCCGCCTCCAGCGGTGCGGCGGCGATCCGCGACGCGGCCTTCATCACCGCAAGATCGATGCCCGCGCCGGGATCCACCGGCACCGCCTCCTGGCGCCAGCCGAGAAACGCATCGTCGACGAACGAGAGCAGCATCACCATGAACAGGTGATGCTGCGGCAACGTGACCGAGGCCGGCGGTGCGCTCTGCCTATAGTGCCGGATCATCGGCCCGAGCACCTCCCAGCGAGAGAGGCGCACCTTCGGACGCAAGCACATCTGTCCGATCAGATCCTGCGCCCCGTGCGCCGAGAGGGTGAAGTGCTGCGCCACGCCGAGATAGGTCTCCGGCCCGTCGTTCCAGCCTTCGAAGGGCGTGTTACGCGGCAGCAGCATCGCCTCGCCCGCAGACAGCGTTTGCAGCCGGCCCCCGATCCGGTACTGGCCCTGCCCCTCGAGCGCAATGACAAGATCCTCGACCGGGTTTTCCTTCTCGATCCGCCAGGTCGTGGCGTGTTGCATCCGGATCGCCGCACGGGTGAGCGTCAGCGTCAGGGCGCCCGGAGGAAACCGGGCCAGAACACCGCCTTCGATTTCGTCCATGTTTTCCCCCATGATCGTCAATTTATCTCTCGCCCCCAATCTGTCACTAATTCATCATACAACTTCGGATGGCGCAACGCTGCGGGCCGGAGGAGGCCCGCCGCGCCATCGGGTAGAGCGCCGAAAGCCGGGCGCAAACCGCAGTTCAAGGAGGAGAAAGTGACTATTATCTCAGGAAACTTAGCCATTTCGCGAGGCGCGCCATGACCCGCAAACGCGCTCTAGGCTTGATCTATCTGAGCCCCTACATCATCGGGCTAATGGCGTTCACCGCGATTCCATTCATCGCATCATTCTATCTGAGCTTCACCGATTACAATCTGATGCGATCCCCGAAATGGACGGGGCTGGAGAACTATATCAAGCTTTTCACCTCTGACCGGACCTTTCGCCGGTCGCTCTCGGTGACGTTGCTCTACGTGTTCCTGACGGTGCCTCTGAAGCTCGCCTTCGCGCTCTTCATCGCCTACATCCTCAACTACAAGCTGCGCTGCATCAACCTATTCCGCACCGCCTTCTACGTGCCCTCGATCCTCGGCGGATCGATCGCCATCGCGGTGCTGTGGCGCTACATCTTCGCGACCGAGGGGCTAGTGAACATGGTGCTGGCGTGGTTCGGAATCGAGCCGGTTAACTGGTTCGGCGACCCCACCAACGCGCTTTTCACCATCACGCTGCTGCGCTGCTGGCAGTTCGGCTCGGCGATGGTGATCTTCCTCGCAGCGCTTCAGAGCATCGACAAGTCGCTCTACGAGGCCGCCGCCATCGACGGGGCGAGCAAGCTGCGCAGCTTCGTCTTCATCACCATCCCGCTGATCACGCCGGTGATCTTCTTCAACCTGATCATGCAGATGGTCCAAGCCTTCCAGGAGTTCAACGGCCCCTACATCATCACCCAGGGCGGGCCACTCAAATCCACCTACCTGCTGCCGCTCTACATCTACGACGAGGCCTTCAAGCGCTTCGACATGGGCTATGCCTCGGCCATCGCGTGGGTGCTCTTCCTCATCATCATGGCGCTGACCCTCGTGGCCTTCTGGTCCTCGAAGAAATGGGTCTTCTATGCCGGCGACAAGCGGAGCTGAGCCGATGACCGACATTTCACAAGCCTCCGACGTCTTCACCGCTGGAGCCGACGCGCTTGCCGAGGCCCGCCGCCACCAGCGCATCCAGCAGCGCCGGGCCCGGATTTCGGCGATCATGCGCTACGCCATCCTCTTCGGCGTCGGGCTGGTCATGCTCTACCCGCTGATCTGGCTGGTCGGCGCCTCGTTCAAGACCAATGCCGAGATCTTCGCCAACCCCGGCTTCATCCCGCGCGAGCCCACCACCGAGGGCTACGTGCAGGGCTGGGAGACCTCGACGCCCTACACCTTCGGGCGCTTCTTCTGGAATTCGTTCCTGATCATCCTGCCCAAGACCATCGGCACGGCGATCTCCTGCACCATGGTGGCCTACGGCTTCGCTCGGTTCGACTTCCCGCTTAAGAAACTGCTGTTCAGCAGCGTCATCGCAATCCTCTTGCTGCCCAACGTGGTCACCCGGATCCCGCAATACATCCTCTTCCGCGAGCTCGGCTGGCTCGACAGCTTCCTGCCGCTCTGGGTGCCCTCGGCGATGGCGGGCGACGCGTTCTTCGTCTTCATGCTGGTGCAGTTCCTGCGCGCCATTCCCGACGACATGGAACAGGCCGCCCGCGTCGATGGCTGCAACTCGTGGCAGACGCTGCTCTTCGTGGTCGTCCCGATGCTGGCGCCGGCGCTGATCTCGGTCTGCCTGTTCCAGTTCATGTGGACGATGAACGATTTCCTCGGCCCGCTGATCTATATCAGCTCGGTCGACAAGTACCCGGTGAGCCTCGCTCTGAAGCTCTCCATCGACACCACCGAGGCCTTCGAATGGAACCGCATTCTGGCCATGTCGGTGCTCACCATCACGCCCGCGCTGGCCGTGTTCTTCATGGCGCAGAAGTACTTCATCGAGGGCATTTCCGCAGGGGGAATCAAGGGATAATGGCACGGCTTCAACTGAGAAATCTCGAAAAGGTCTATGGCGGTGCCTTCAAGGCGGTGCATGGGATCAACCTCGATGTCGAGGAAGGCGAGTTCATGGTGCTGGTGGGGCCCTCGGGCTGCGCCAAGTCCACCACGCTGCGGATGATCGCCGGGCTCGAGGAGATCACCGCCGGTGAAATCCGCATCGGTGACCGCATCGTCAACACGCTCGAGCCGGGCAAGCGCGGCATTGCGATGGTGTTCCAGAACTACGCGCTTTACCCGCATATGAAGGTGCGCACCAACCTCGCCTTCGGGCTGCGCATCGGCGGTGCTTCCAAGGCCGAGGCCGCGAAGGCGGTCGAGGAGGTCGCAAAGATCCTCGAGATCGAGCCGCTCCTCGACCGGCTGCCCAAGCAGCTCTCGGGCGGCCAGGCGCAGCGCGTGGCCCTCGGTCGCGCGCTGATCAAGAAGCCGGACGTGTTCCTCTTCGATGAGCCGCTGTCGAACCTCGATGCCAAGCTGCGGGCCTCGATGCGGGTGCGGATCACCGACCTGCACAAACGCCTCAAGCGCGAGGGCATGGCCAGCACGGTGGTCTATGTCACCCACGACCAGACAGAGGCGATGACCATGGGCGACCGCATCTGCGTGATGAAGGACGGCCACATCATGCAGGTGGCGACGCCGAAGGAGCTCTACGAGCAGCCCGCCAACCTCTTCGTCGCGGGCTTCATCGGCAGCCCTGAGATGAACGTCATCGAGGGGCACGTGGATGGCAGCGACTTCCGCACCGGCGGGCAGGTGATCCCGCTCGGCGAGGCGCTGACCGGCAGGCTCACGGCCCGGCCCGAGCGCGCCGCGCTGGGGATCCGGCCGCAGCATCTGGCGTTGGCCACCGGCATCAACGGCGCGCTCTCGGCGCAGCTGCGCGGCGTCGAGTTCATGGGGCACGAGGTCTATCTCCACGCCCTGCTCGACGGGCGTGAGGTGACCACCGTTGCCAGCGCCGCCGAGTTCGAACGTATGGACCGCTCGCTCGACACCATCCGGCTGCTGCCCGAGGCCGCCAACATGCACATCTTCGACCGCGACAGCGGTCGCAATGTCTCCCTGCGCGCGCAGGGCTGACCCTTTGGGAGGAGGACCCCGATGAAACTGCATCTGACAACCGCGCTGGCGCTGACGCTGGCCTCGCAGGCCACCGCGGCCGATCTGCGCATGTCGTGGTGGGGCGGCGACAGCCGCCACATCGCAACGCAGGAGGCGCTCAAGGTCTGTGGCGAGAAATACGGCCACACGGTCGCGCCGGAATTCACCGGCTTCGACGGCTATCTCGAGAAGCTGACCACCCAGATGGCCGGAAGCACCGAAGCCGATATCGTGCAGGTGAACTGGCCGTGGCTGCCGCTGTTCTCGCAGGATGGCGAGGGCTTCTATGATCTGACCGAGCTGTCGGAGACCATCGACCTGTCGCAATGGTCCGATGACCAGCTCGCCACTGTCACCGTGCAGGGCAAGCTCAACGGCCTGCCGTTGTCGACCACGGGGCGTGTGTTCTTCTTCAACACCACCACGCTCGAGGCGGCTGGCATTCCGGTGCCCTCGACTTGGGAAGAGTTCTTCTCCGCCGCTGCCGCGCTCCGCGAAAGCCAGGGCGAGGGCTACAACCTCTTCAACGCGGTGAAGGAGACCGCGCAGCTTCTGGTGACGCTGGCGGTGGTGCAGAAAACCGGCAAGGATCTGGTCGATCCCGAGACCAACCGCGTCGCATGGACGCCGGAAGAGCTGGCTGCAGGCATCGCCTTCTATGGCCGCCTGATCGAGACCGGCGCGGTGCGCAGCCAGCAGCAGGAGGCCGGTGAGGGGAACGTCAATCTCTACGAGAAACAGGACTGGGCACAGGGCCGCATCGCCGGCTCCTACGAGTGGGACACGACCTATTTCAAGTATGCCGACACCCTCGAAGAGGGCCAGACCATCGACAGCGTCACCCCGATCCGCTTCGAGGACGCGGTGACCGATGGTGCGTATCGCAAGCCCTCGATGCTGTTCGCGATCTCGCGCAATTCCGACAATCCGGAGGCGGCGGCAGAGATCCTGAACTGCATGCTGACCGAGCCAGAGGGCATCGATGCCCTCAAGGACACGCGCGGCCTGCCCGCCTCGAAAGTGGCGGCGGACCGGCTGATCGAGGCCGGCATGATCAAGCCCGAGATCGTCAAGGCGCATGAGATCGCGATGGCGGCCAGCGGCCCGGCGATCTCGCCCTTCAACGAGCATCCGGAGCTGCGCGGCGCCTTCATCGACACGCTCGAGGAGTATTCCTACGGCATGATCGACGAGGTCGAGGCTGCCGAAGCGATCATCGATGCCGCCAACGACGTGCTGAGCGACTTCGACTCCTGACCGTCCGGCCGCCCCGGCCACGCGCCGGGGCGGCCCTCTTTCCAGACCCGAGGTCCGACCCATGCCCAGCATCCGATTTGCCGCGCGTTCCGCGCGGTCGGTGGCCCTATGCCTGCCGCAGCCAGGCGCGCGCTACACGCTTTCTCCTGCTGTTCCCTGGCAGCTGACGCACGCCGGGAAGACGGTCGCCCGGGGGGTGGCGGCGCAGGTGAGCCTCGCGCTGCACGACCTCGCGCCCGCCATGCGCTACGAACTCGAAGCGGAGGGCTTCGCACCCTTCGCCTTCGAGACCGCGCCGTGCGCCGGGTTGGTGGACATCCGCGATCACGGCGCCATCCCAGACACGGCAGACACGCCCGAGGCGGCGGCCGAGACGGCCCGTGCCATCGCCGCGGCCATCGCCGCCGTGCCCGAGGGCGGCACGGTGCTGGTGCCGCTGGGGCGCTATGTCGCCGGGCCGGTGGAACTGCGCAGCCGCATGACGCTGCACCTTGCCGAGGGCGCCGTGCTTGCCGCGCCGCGTGACCGCGAAGGCTGGCCGATCCTGCCTGCCTGGCGGGACGGCGAGATGCTCGGAAGCTGGGAGGGCCTGCCGGAGCCCTGCTTCGCCGCGCCGCTCCACGCCATCGGCACAAGCGACCTCACCATCTCCGGCCCGGGTACCCTCGACGGTGGCGGTGACCGGGGCGACTGGTGGACCTGGCCAAAGGAGACACGTCAGGGCGCGCGCCGTCCGCGCGGCCTGCACCTGATCGACTGCACCGACACCACGCTGCTCGGCTTCACCATCCGCAACGCGCCGTCCTGGACGATCCACCCCCAGGGCTGCCAAAGGCTTACCGCCGCCGCGGTGCGCATCGAGGCGCCGCACGACAGCCCCAACACCGACGGCTTCAATCCCGAGATGTGCGAGGATGTCGAGATCACCGGCACGCATTTCTCGGTCGGCGACGACTGCATCGCCATCAAAGCCGGCAAGCGCGGGCCCAATGGCGAAAGCGCCCACCTGCGCCCCACCACCGGCATCAGGGTGCAACATTGCCTGATGGAGCGCGGCCATGGTGGCGTGGTGATCGGATCGGAGATGTCGGGCGGCGTGCGCGACGTGACCGTCTCTCACTGCGAAATGCGCGGCACGGACCGCGGCCTGCGCATCAAGACCCGCCGCGGCCGTGGCGGCGCGGTCGAGGACATCCGCTTTCACGACGTCACGATGGAGGGCGTGCAGACCGCCTTTGCAGCCAACGGGCACTATTTCTGCGACGCGGACGGCCACGCCCCATGGGTGCAAGACCGCGCCCCCGCGCCAGTCGGGGAAAGCACGCCCCATGTCGGCAGAATCGCGATCTCCGACGTCGAGATCAGCGGACTGGCCCACGCGCTCGGCGCCTTTCTCGGCCTCGCCGAAGCCCCCTTCGGGCCGATCCGGATCGAGCGGGTGCGCGTGCTCTCGCATGACCCGGCGGCCCGACCCGTACCACCGCTGATGGCCGCGGGCATCACCCCGCTCCGGCACGCGGGCCTGCTTGCCGAACAGGCCGAGGTCATCGCGCCCGGCCTCCAGATCCAGCCCGGCGGGCTGACCGCCGCCGAAGCCCTTGAAACAGCCAGAGCCCCGGAGCGCCAATGACCCCTTTCTCCTATTTCGACGCCTACGCCAGCCGCTACGAGCCCTACAAGGACGGCCGCTGGTGCTACGAGGATGGCTGCATCTATCGCGGTCTCGTGCTGCTGCACCGGGCCACCGGCGAGGCGCGCTGGCGCGACCACCTGTTGCGCCTGACCGCCCCGCAGATCGCCGCCGATGGCACGTTGCAGGGCTTCGATCCGGAGGAGTTCAACATCGACAACATCCTCGCCGGGCGCTGCCTGTTCCACCTCGCCGATCAAACCGGCGACCCGCGTTACATGGCCGCCGCCGACCGGCTGGCCGATCAGCTTGCCCGTCATCCCCGCACCCAAGCCGGCAATTACTGGCACAAGAAGCGCTACCCCGAGCAGGTCTGGCTCGACGGCATCTACATGGGCCTGCCGTTTCAGGTCGAATACGCGCAGCGCCGCGACCGGCCCGAACTGATCGACGACGCCATGGCCCAGCTGGAGCGGGCGCTCGATCTCACCGAGGGGCCGGCGGGGCTTTATGTGCATGGCTACGATGCGGTGCGGGCGCAGGACTGGGCCGACCCCGAGACCGGGCGCTCGGCCGCGGTCTGGGCGCGTGCGGTGGGCTGGCTCGCCATGGCGCTGGTCGATCTGGCCGAGCTCGTCCCCGAGCGCGCGCCCCTGCCCCGCACCAAGGCGCTGCTCGACGCGATTGTGGCGCAACAGGCACCCTCGGGGCTCTGGCCGCAGGTCCTCGACGCGCCGGCTCTGGACGGCAATTACGAGGAAAGCTCGGCCTCTGCGATGTTCGCCTATGCCCTGCTCGGCGCCGCCCGCGTGGACCTCGCGCCCGAGGCGGCAGCGGGACGGCGAGCGTGGGAGGCGCTGGTCGCGACCCGGCTCGAAGAGACCAAGGGCGTGACGCGGCTGACCCGGATCTGCCACGTGGCGGGGCTCGGTGGTTTCGAAGGTGTCTATCGCGACGGCTCGCCGGGCTATTACACGCGCGAGAAGATCGTCGCCGATGACGCCAAGGGCGTCGGGCCGCTGATGATGGCCGGAGCGGAAGTCGTGCGGGCGGGGCTGGCGGCCGAAACCGCCTGACCCCCGCCAAGCGTCGGCCCCTCAGGCCGGCGCGAAACCGAAAAGCGCGCGCGGCGTGTCGACCAGTGTCATGCGCCGCGCCTCGTCATCGGGCAGCCACGACATCGCAAGATCGAGCAGATGGGCGTCGTCGGGATAGTCCTCGGTCTTTTGTGCGGCGTTGTGCGGCCAGTTGGTGCCCCAGACGATCCGGTCCGGCGCGTGCGCCCCGATCTCGCGCGCGACCTCGGCGATGTCGGGGAAATCCGGCCCGCCGCTGCGCGAGCTTTCGTAGCAGCCCGCGAACTTGAACCAGCAGCGCCCGCCGTCGAGCAGCCGCTTGATGACATCGACATGCGCGGGCGTCGCGCCGTCGAAGATCTTGGCATGGTGGTCCAGCACCCAGCGCGATTTCAGCGCCGCGAGCCGCGGCTCGAGCTCCGGCAGGGCCGAACCGTCGAACTGCACCGCCAGCATCCAGCCGGCGTCGGCGGCGATGGCATCCACCGCCTCGAGTGCGTCGAGCCCGACCGCGCCGCCGGGCAGGTCCATGATCCGCGCCCCCACGATGCCGCCGTCGGAGAGCCGCGCGATCTCGGCTTCCGTCGTCTCTGGGGTGATCACTGCCACACCGCGGGCGCAGTCGCCCATCTCGGCGAGGCAGGCCAGCAGGCTGGCATTGTCGGTGCCATGCGCATTGCCCTGGGTGACCACCACCGCGTCGAGCCCGAGCCAGCGCATGGACTCGCGATACATCTCGGGGGTCGGCAGTGGATCGGCCGGGCGGCCCGCCCCATCCGCCCGCATGGCGAAGCCCGGCAGGTACATGTGCATCTGGGTGTCCACCGCGCCTTTCGGCATTGGCGTCCGGGGCTTCGCTCCCGAGAGCTTGCGGTCGATCATGCGGCCTCCGGTGCAAAGCGTGTCAGCGCGGCACGGTCGATCTCGATGCCGAGGCCGGGCGCGTCGGGGATGCGGACGACTCCCTGCTCGTGCTCGATGGGGGTCGTCACGACCGCCTGCCGGAACGGGTTGTGGGTGCGGTCGAACTCCATAATCGGCTCGACCGGGTTCACCCGCATTGGGTTCGGCACCATCGCCGCCATGAACTGCAACGCCGCCGCGATCTGCACCGCGGTGCCCCAGACATGTGGCACCAGCCGCACCCCGTGCAGGGTGCAGAGATCGGCCACCCGCCGAGCCTCGGTGAAGCCGCCGACCCCGCAGAGATCCGGCTGGGCGATGTCGACGCAGCCCGAGGCTAGCGGCTCGGCAAAGCCCCAGCGGGTGTGCCAGGTCTCGCCGCCCGCAACCGGGATCGGCTGGCTTTCGCGGACCTTGCGATAGGCGGCGAGCTGCTCGGGGACCACCGGCTCCTCGAACCAGTCGATGCCATATTTGGCCGCGCTTTGACCGAGGCGGATCGCCTCGATCGTGTCGTAGCCGTGATTGGCGTCGATCATCAGCCGGGTCTTGGGCCCGATGGCCTCGCGCACGGCCTCGATGACCCGCAGATCCTCGTCGACGCCAAAGCCGATCTTGATCTTCACCGCCTGGAAGCCGGCCTTGACGTGGCCGGCGCATTCCTCGGCATTGTCGGACACCCGGTCGACCCCGTCGCGCTTGAACGAGCCGGTGGCATAGGCGCGCACGCTGTCGCGCCAGCGCCCGCCCAGCAGCACCGAGACCGGCTGGCCAAGCGCCTTGCCCTTGATGTCCCAGAGCGCGATGTCGATGGCCGAAAGCGCCGTCACCGTCACCCCGCGCTGCCCCTGATCGCGCAACACGTTGTAAAGCGTCGCCCAGACCTTCTCGGTCTCAAGCGAGTTCATGCCCTTGAGCCAGCCGGCATAGGCTGCGATGGCGGCGGCGTTGGGCCCGGCCGGGCCGAGCGCCTCGCCCCAGCCGGTGGTGCCGTCCTCGCAGATCACCTCGACCAGCAGGTGCGCCCGCTTGTCGAAGCGCATCGAGGCGCTTTCGAAGGCGGTGTCGAGCTTGTGCTCGAGCAGGTGGGTGCGGATCTCGGCAATCTTCATTTGTGCGCCTCGATCAGGTCCTTGAGGATCTCCTCCTCCTCGCCGGTGAGATCCGAGAGCGGCGAGCGCACCGGGCCGGCATCGAAGCCTGCGAGACGGACACCCGCCTTGATGGCCGCGACCGCGTAGCCCTTGCGGCGGGCGCGCAGCTCCATGAACGGGTAGAAGAAGCTCTTGAGGATGCCCTCGCAGGTGGCGCGGTCGCCGGCCCGCAGCGCGGCGTAGAACTTGTTGGCGAGCTGCGGGACGAAATTGAACACGGCAGAGCTGTAGGTGGTGAAACCGGCGCCGAGATAGGCCTCGGCGAAAAGCTCGGCAGTGGGCATCCCGCCAAGGTAGGTCAGTCGGTCGCCCATCTTGGCGGTGACCTGACGCACCAGGCCGATATCGCCGGTGCCGTCCTTGAAGCCCACGAGGTTGGGGCAGGCATCGCAGAGGCGGGCCAGCGTGTCGGCCTGCAGCACCGCGTTGTCGCGGTTGTAGACCATAACTCCCATCCCGGTCGCATCGCAGACCGCCTTGACGTGCGCGTAGAGCCCTTCCTGCGGCGCGTCGATGAGGTAGTGCGGCAGCAGAAGGATGCCATCGCCGCCGGCCTTCTCGACCGATTTCGCGATCGAGACCGCGATCTCGGTGCCGTAGCCACAGCCCGAGACGATGGCGGTGTCGCCAGCGGCTTCCTTGGCGGCGGAGACGATGGTGGGGATCTCCTCGGGAGTGAGCGAGAAGAACTCACCGGTGCCGCCTGCGGCGAAGAGCACCGGGGCGTCATAGCCCGAGAGCCATTCCACATGCGCCTTGTAGGGCTCCGGGGCGAAGCGGTTCTCGGCGTCGAAGGGCGTCACCGGGAAGGAGAGAAGGCCCGATCCGAGGGCGGTCTTGATCTGTTGCGGGTCCATTGGGCAGTCCTCTATTGGCGGGGTGCAGGGGCGCTGCCCCTCTTGGCCTGCGGCCAATTCACCCCGGGATATTTTCGGCCAGAAGAAAAGCGGGCCGGTTGAGAGCGGGGCGCCGTTTGCGCGGCGCGCCCCGCGGAAGGTCAGGTCAGGTCGTCGGGCAGCACACCTTCAGGGATGTTCTGGTAGCAGACCGGCCGCAGGAAGCGGCGGATCGACAGCGTGCCCACGGAGGTGGCGCCGAAGTTCGTGCTGGCCGGGTAGGGCCCGCCATGGACCATGGTGTCCGCGACCTCGACGCCGGTGGGGAAGCCGTTGACCAGCACCCGGCCGGCCTTGCGCTCGAGGATCGGCAGAAGCGCACGGGCGTCTGCGGTGTCGCCCTCGTCCATGTGGATGGTGGCGGTGAGCTGGCCTTCGAAACCGCGGGCGAGCGCGCTGCGCTCGTCGTCGGAGGCGACGCGGATCACCAGCCCGAGCGGGCCGAAGACCTCTTCGCCGAGCGCGTGATCCTGCAGGTAGCTGGCGGCGTCGGTCTCGTAGAGGTTGGGGGTCGCGTTGCGGCCCTCCGGCTCGGTCGTGAGCACCGGCTTGACCGTGTTGCGCCCGTCGAACCGGGCCTTGCCGTCGCGATAGGCCTGCGCGATGCCCTCGGTCAGCATGACCTGCGCCGGCGCGTCGCTCAGCGCCGCCTTCGCGGCGGCGACGAAGGCATCGCCCTCGGCGCCGGTGCCGATCACCGCGATGCCGGGATTGGTGCAGAACTGGCCGGCGCCCATGGTGAGCGAGCCGGCCCAGCCGCTGCCGATCTCGCCACCGCGGGCGCGGGCCGCCTCGGGCAGGATGAACATCGGGTTGACCGAGCCCAGTTCGCCGAAGAACGGGATCGGCTCGGGGCGTTGGGCGCAGAGATCGAAGAGCGCCCGGCCGCCGCCCAGCGAGCCGGTGAAGCCCACCGCCTTGATCAGCGGGTGCTGCACCAGCGCCTGACCGACATCGCGCTTGCCGCCCTGGATCAGCGAAAACACGCCCTCGGGCATGCCGCACGACGCGATGGCGGCGTGGATCGCCTCGGCGACGATCTCGCCGGTGCCGGGATGGGCGGAGTGGCCCTTGACCACCACCGGGCAACCGGCGGCCAGCGCCGCGGCGGTGTCGCCGCCGGCGGTGGAGAAGGCCAGCGGGAAGTTCGAGGCGCCGAACACCGCCACCGGGCCGATCGGACGCTGCATCATGCGCAGGTCGGGGCGCGGCAGCGGCGCGCGGTCGGGCAGCGCCTCGTCGTGGCGGCGGTCGAGGTAGTCGCCCTTGCGGATATGCTCGGCGAACAGGCGCAGCTGGCCGGTGGTGCGGCCGCGCTCGCCCTGAAGCCGGGCCTCTGGCAGGCCGGTCTCCTGGGTGCCGATCGCGGTGATCGCCTCGGCGCGGGCCTCGATCTCGTCGGCGATGGCGTCGAGGAAGGCGGCGCGCTGCTCACGGCTGGTGTAGCCGTAGCTCCAGAAGGCCTCCTCGGCGGCCTTGCAGGCGCGGTCGACCAGATCCGGTGTGCCGACGGAGAAGTCATGCGCGGGCCCGTGCGCCGGCTCGGAGGGGAAGGTCGCGTCGGAGGCGACCCACGCGCCGGCGATCAGGTGCTTGCCGTGGGGGGTGAAGGTGTCGTCGAGCATGTCAGTCCTCCTTGCGGGATGGATGAATGGGTTCATCAGTGAAGACGCCGCCCTGATAGCGGGCGATCGCGTCGTTCGGATCGGGGCGCGGGACGGTGCGGGCGATCTCTTCGGCGAAGGCGGCGGCGTTGTCCTTTGGCCGCCAACCGAGGAAGCCCGCGTGGGAATTGTCCCACCAGCCGTGATCGTTGGCCGACACACCCCAGACCATGGTGCAACCGAGCCGCGGCGCGGCGAAGACCGCCTCGATCAACGAGACGAAATCGTCATGGCTGAACCAGACCGACAGGATGCGCCAGTTCTCGGGCTTGGGCGTGCAGAAGCCGATGCGCACCAGCGCGCTCTCCTGTCCGAACTTGTCGTGGTAGAGGCTAGCCACCGCCTCGCCAAAGATCTTCGACACGCCGTAGAGACTATCTGGCCGGTAAGGCGCCGTGTGGTCGAGCCGCGTGGTCTGGTCGTGGAAGCCGATAGTGTGGTTCGAGGAGGCGAACACGATGCGCGGCATCCCATGCAACCGTGCCGCCTCGTAGAGATTGTAGACGCCGCGCAGGTTGGCAGCCTCGATCAGGTCGAAGCTGCGCTCGACGCTGATGCCGCCAAGATGCACGATGCCGTCGCAGCCCTCGACGAGCCGCATCACCGCATCGCCATCACTCAGGTCGCAGGGCACCACCTCTTCGCCTGCGCCCGCGGGTGGCATCTCGGCGACATCCGACAGGCGCAATATCCTTGCCTGGCCGCGCAGCTTGTCGCGCAGCATGGTGCCGAGGGCACCGGCGGCGCCGGTGATCAGAATCCGGTTCATAATTTGTGTCACTCCATCAGCCCCGGCAGGATCATCGAGAAGGCGGGCACGTAGGTGACCAGCATGAGCGCGCCGAAGATCGCAAGGTAGAAGGGCCAGATCGTCCGCACTGCCTCGTCAATGCGCACCCCGCCGACGACGCAGCCGACGAAGAGGCAGGCGCCCACGGGTGGGGTACAGAGGCCGAGCCCGAGGTTCATCATCAGGATGACACCGAACTGGATCGGGTCCATGCCAAGGCCCACGACCACCGGCAGGAAAATCGGCGTGGTGATCAGGATCAGCGCCGCCATGTCCATGATCATCCCCAGACCGAGCAGAACGAGGTTGAGCAGCAGAAGGATGATGATCGGATTGTCAGAGATCCCGGTCACCGCGGTCGCCAGCAGATCGGGCACGCGATAGAGCGTCAGAAGGTAGGAGAAGGCCGAAGCCGTCGCCACCAGCAGCATCACCAGCGCGGTGGTGCGCACCGAGGTCACCACGGCAGCGCGGAACTTTTCCCAGGTCAGCTCGCGGTAGACCAGCACCGTCACGAGGATGGCCCAGATCGCGCCGAAGGCGCCGCTTTCGGTGACCGTCATCACGCCGGAGAGCACGCCACCCACGATGATCACCGCGGTCATCAGGCCCGGCAGGGCGACGATGGTCGAAATCGCAAGCGACTTGAAGCCGGGAAAGGTCTCGGCCGGGTAGCCGCGCTTGACGGCGACAACGTAGGCCACGACTCCGAGGCAGAGGCACATCAGCACGCCGGGCACGATGCCCGCGATGAACAGCTTTGAGACCGAGACGCCGCCCGCCGCCACTGCGAAGAGGATCATGTTGTGCGAGGGCGGAATGACCACGCCGGCCACCGACGACGTCACGGTGACGTTGACCGCGTAGTCGGCATCGTAGCCCTTCTCCTTCATCACCGGCATCAGGATCGAGCCGAGCGCGGAGGTGTCAGCCACCGCCGAGCCCGAGATGCCGCCGAACAGCATCGACGATGCCACGTTGACCACGCCGAGCCCGCCGCGCATCCAGCCGACGGCATAGCTCGCGAGGCGCACGAGGCGTCCGGCGATGCCACCCTGCATCATCAGCTCGCCTGCGAAGATGAAGAACGGGATCGCCAGCAGCGAGAACACCGAGATTCCCGACAGCACGCGCTGGAAGCCGATGAAGAGCGGCAGACCCTCGTAGAGGAACCCTCCCACCGTCGCGAGCCCAAGCGCAAAGGCCACCGGCATCCCGGTCAGCAGGCCGAAGAAGAACAGCCCGAAGAGAAGTGCCAGACCCATGGGTTCAGTCCTTGCCAGTCAAGTATTGCGTGTGGCCAGCGCCACCGCTTGGTAAAGTGTGAAAACCGCCGTCAGCGCGCCACAGATCGCCATCGGCACCGCCCGGAGCCCCTCGCTGATGCCCAGCATCGGGACGCGGCGGGGCCAGAGGCTCTGCGCCAGCGTCCAGCCCTGCCAGAACAGCACGATGCCGAAGACCAGCATCCCCACCAGCGCCAGCCAGTGCAACGGCACGCGCAGGACCGGCGGCAGCATCTCGCGGACGAAGTCGATCGAGAGGTGGCTCTGCGTCCAGACGCCGGCAGCGCCGCCGAGGAAGGTGATCCAGACCACCAGCAGCAGGGCCACCTGCTCGACCCATGTGGGGGTGTCGTTCATCACGTAGCGCCCCCAGACCAGCCAGCCGAAGATCGCCACCAGCACGACCAGTCCGGTCCCGGCCACGCCGACGCAGCCCTTGGCGAGCAGATCCAACACTCGCTCGACGGGCCCCATATGGGCGACCGCCTTGTCCTGAGGTAACATCGCGTCTTCCCCTCAATTCGGCCCCGAGTGCGGCCACTTGCTGCGGCAGACCCCGGCCCGCAGGCCGGGGTGCGAGCGGTGCTTACTCGACAGCCTGGATGTCGCGGATCAGTTGCTCGAGATCCGGGTTTGCCTCGATGAACTTGGCATAGACCGGCTCCATCGCGTCCTGGAACGCCATCGGATCCTCGACTTCGTTGATCTCGACACCGGCCTCGGTGACTTGGGCACGGGAGGCCTCCGAGCGCTCGGCCCAGAGCTGGCGCTGCTCCTCGGCGGCGGCGATCGCCGCTTCGCGCACCAGCTCCTGATCCTCGGGCGAGGTCTCGTCCCACACCGACTTGGCGACGCAGATGCACTCGGGGATGATCAGGTGGTTGGTGATCGAGTAGTACTTCGCCACCTCGTAGTGGTTCGAGGATTCAAAGCTCGGGTAGTTGTTCTCGGCCCCGTCGATCACGCCGGTCTTGAGCGACTGGTAGACCTCGCCATAGGCCATCGGCGTGGCGTTGCCGCCAAGGCTGTCGACCATCTGGACATAGAGATCATTGCTCATGACGCGGAACTTCAGTCCGTCCATGTCGGCGGGAGTCATGATCGGCTTCTTGGTGTTGTAGAAGCTGCGCGAGCCGCTATCCATCCACGACAGCGCCACGATGCCCGCCTCCGACAGAGCATCCGAGAAGCGCTGGCCGATCTCGCCATCCATCGCCGCGTGCATGTGATCGACGTCGCGGAAGATGAACGGCAGCGACAGCACGTTGGTCGCGGGCACGATCTCGCCCATCGGTCCCATGTTGAAATTGCCGACGGCGATGGCGCCAGCACGCAGCTGCTCGATGGCGTCGGGCTGGGCGCCCAGAACACCACCCGGATAGACCTGCGGCTCGATGCGGCCCTCGGTGGCTTCGGCAACGTCCTCGGCAAAGCTCTCGAGCGCGGTCACGTTGGGGTAGCCCTCGGGATGGATCGCCCAGGTGCGCCAGGTCTCGGCCATGGCGGGGGCGGCAATCATAGCAAGCGCAAGCGCGGACGTGGTGATACGAAACATGGTTTTGTCCTCCCTGACAGTCGGCAGAGTCGAGTCTGCCTGCGCAATATATGCCCAACTTGTATGATAACTGTCAAGCACGGCGGCAAACTTCATTATTACCTAAATATAACAGCAACTTAACCCCGCCCATTTTGCACCTGCAGAAAGTTCTTTCGCAATATTGATATGACAGGTTGCGCGCCCCAAAACGAAAAGGCCCCGTCGCCTCCGACGCGGCCCCTTCACGGCATCAGGCAGGCTCAGCGCGCCAGCCAGCCGCCGTCGACGTTGAGCACGGCCCCGGTGATGTATGTCGCCGCCGGGGAGGCGAGGAAGGCCGCCGTCCCGCCTATATCCGCGGGATCGCCCCAACGCCCGGCGGGGATGCGGTCGAGGATCGCGGCAGAGCGGTCGGGATCGTCGCGCAGGGCCTGGGTGTTGTTGGTCGCGATATAGCCCGGCGCGATGGCGTTGACGG
>NZ_JAIUZY010000017.1 GCF_020171625.1 Salipiger bermudensis | reverse complement strand
GTCTCGCCCGAGAGCTTCTTCAACCTGCTGAAGCGAGAGCGGGTCAGGCGACGGACCTACCGAACACGCGAAGAGGCCAGGCAGGATGTGTTCGACTACATCGAGATGTTCTACAACCCAAAGCGCAAACACGCCCGAAACGGAATGCTGTCGCCGGTCGACTTCGAGCGGCAGCAAAAACTGAGATACGAAGGCGTCTAAGAAACGCGGGGCTATTCAGCCGTCCGGCGGCACGTGCCGCTGACGTCGGACGGCGACCTTCGAGCAGCCCTTCTCCCGGAATGCAGCGGTACGGGCGGGCCGGGAGATCGGGGTTCAGCTCGACGATGGCTTCAGATGCAGGAGCGGGACGCGCGCTGATCGCGGCGGGCGCGTTTCGCTCAGGCCTGCCAGTAGGCCGCGATATAGGCCTGCTTCGCCGCGCCCCCGGCCGCCTTCCATGCCTTGCGCAGCCTGTCCGCATGGCGGCGCTCGCCTGCCAGCCACGGAAAACTGCCCGTATCGAGCGCGGCGCAGGCATCCGCGCCAAGCCTTGCGCCGGCCCGCATGTGCCGCCTCAGCCTCACCCCGCGATGGGCGGGAAACGGATAGCGCGCGGTGGCCTCATTGGAGGGGTAGAGATGGACCTCGCCGGTCAACCCGGGGCAGGCTTCGAGGATCCGGGCCATGGCGGGAAAGGCGGTATCGTCGATATGTGCGAGGATGCGCCCTTCGATGAGGCAACCGCCGCCGCCGGGGCCTGCAATCAGCACCTCGGTGCCGGGCGAGACCGTTTCGGCCCATGTGGTGGTCCGACCGCCCTCATGGCGGAAGATATCGAACACCAGCCTGCCACCGGTAGCGGAACGGGCGGTGTAGACCGGCAGGTGAAGCGCGTCCTCGCCCTTGGGCCAGAGCGTCGCGCCATTGCTGCCGACCGTGGGCCAGACAGGCGTGCGGCCCTGAGGCGGCAGCCCGAGGCGGAAATGGATCGCAGCCGCGCCAAAGCGCGAGACGTCGCCCGCCAGCGTCACGCGCAGAAAGCCGCAGTCGAGCGGCTCGACGCGCTCGACCCGCATCAGCCGGGCGTTGGCGGGCAGGCCGCTTCGTTCACGGTCCTGCCAGCGCAGCGCCTGTGCGGCCTCCGGGGCGAAGGCGGCGGCATGGTAGATCACGCTGTCGCGCAGGGTCTGGAGGTGATCCTCGCGCTCGGCGCTCAGGGTGATGATACAGCCCTCGGGATCGGCAGCGAAGGCCATCTCGCCGTAGACCGTGCCCAGACGCAGCGCGCAGGGATCGTCGGACCGCAGGGTCAGCCCGTGCTCTTCGGCTTGGTCAAGGATCGCGCGGCGCAGCGCATCCAGAGCGACGCCGGGCAGACGGGCGGTGTCCTGTCGGGTCATGTCAGTCTCCTCTGGCGGGGGTATGGCCGTGGCGCCCCACGGGGATCATCATCGGCTTGCCTGTCACCGGATCGGGCACCACGCGGGCCGTGAGCCCGAACACCGCTTGCAGCATGTCCTCGGTGAGTATCTCCTGAGGCGGACCGGCGGCGTGGATGCGCCCCGAGGCCACCGCGATCAGACGGTCGGCGTAGCGGGCCGCGAGATTGAGATCGTGCAGCACCATGATGACGCTCGTCTGCCTCTTGCGGTTAA
Organism: Salipiger bermudensis; assembly: GCF_020171625.1. Lineage (GTDB taxonomy): Bacteria > Pseudomonadota > Alphaproteobacteria > Rhodobacterales > Rhodobacteraceae > Salipiger > Salipiger bermudensis_B. The sequence goes on along the minus strand of NZ_JAIUZY010000017.1, from coordinate 56,475 downwards.
GGTCGGTCAGCAGGTCGAGCACCTCGATCTGGTGGTTGATGTCGAGAAAGGTCGTCGGCTCGTCGAGCAGCAGGATGTCGGTTCGCTGCGCCAGCGCCATCGCGATCCAGACCCGCTGGCGCTGGCCACCCGAGAGGTCCTCGACCATCCGCTCCGCCAGCGCGGTCGTGGCTGTCATCACCAGCGCCTCTGTCACGGCGGCCTGATCCTGCGGCGTCCAGCGCCCGAACATCCCTTGATGCGGATGCCGCCCGCGCGAGACCAGCTCCAGAACGGTGATGCCTTCCGGCGCAATGGGGCTTTGCGGCAGCAGCCCGAGCCGTTGCGCCAGCAGGCGCGGGGGCAGGCGGTGAATGTCATCGCCGTCTAGCAGCACCTTGCCGGCGCGTGGGGGGAGCAGGCGCGACAGGGCGCGAAGCAGGGTGGATTTGCCGCAGGCATTGGCGCCAACGATGGCGGTGATCCGCCCTTGCGGGAGCGACAGGCTCAGCCCGTCGAGCACGGCGGCCTCGCCGTACCCTACGGTAAGTCCTTGGGCTTGAAGGGATTTGGTCAAAGAGAGCCTCCGGCGCGGTTGTCGCGGATGATGAGCAGAAGAAGGTAAGGCGCGCCAAGCACGCCTGTGACGATGCCCACGGGGTAGCGTGCGGGCAACAGCACCTGCCCGGCGAAATCCGCCACCAGCACCAGCGCGGCCCCGGTCAGCGCGGCGGGGATCAGCAGGCCGCCGTCCCGGCGCAGCAACCGCGCGGCGATGGGGCCGGAGAGGAAGGCGACAAAGGCCACCGGCCCCGCGGCCGCCGTGGCGAAGGCGACAAGCGCCACAGCCGCGCAGACCGTGACAAGCCGCGTGACGCCCGTCCGCACGCCAAGCCCTGCGGCCATGTCGTCGCCCATGCGCAGCGCTTCGAGGTCGCGCTGGACCAGCAGCAGCGCCCCGCCGCAGATCAGCAGGGCGATGGCCAGCGGCAGGGCTGCGCCAAGCTGCGCCCCGTTGAGAGATCCCGTCATCCAGCGCAGCGCCTCCTGCAGGGACCAGCTCGGCGCCTGCGTCAGCAGATAGGCCACAACGCTCTGCAGCATGGCCGAGACGCCGATCCCGACGAGGATCAGCCTTGCCCCCGCAACGCCCCCACGCCACGCCAGCGCGTAGATGAGCAGGGCCACGCCCAGCCCCGCGAGGACGGCAACGAGCGAGACTGCGGCGCCAGACATGCCCAGCATCACGATGCAGAAGACCGCCGCCGCCGAGGCGCCGGAGCTGATGCCGATGATGTCGGGGCTGGCAAGCGGATTGCGCAGCAGGGTCTGAAAGGCTACGCCGCCCATCCCGAAGCAGGCCCCCGCCAGCGCCCCGAGCACCGCCCGCGGCAGGCGCAGCACCGAGACGGTGAAATCCTGCGCCGCTCCGGTGAGCGCGGCAAACACGCGGGGCAGGGGCGTCACGCTCTGCCCGACGCTCAGGGTCAGCAGCGCAAGCGCAAGCCCCAGTAGCGTCAGCAGGCCAACGCGGAGGCGGCGGGCGCGGCGACTGCGCAGACGGATCGCGGCGAGGCTCATAGCGCGGCCACCCGGCGGCGGCGCACGATCCAGATGAACACGGGCGCGCCGACAAAGGCGGTGACGATGCCCACATCCAGCTCGCCGGGGCGCGCCACCACCCGCCCCGCGACATCCGCCAGCAGCAGGAGCGCCGCGCCCATGAGCATCGAGGCGGGCAGGATGCGCCGGTAGTCGACGCCGAAGACCAGCCGCGCTAGGTGCGGCACCACGAGCCCGACAAAGCCGATCGGTCCGCAGACAGCGGTTGCCCCGCCGCAGAGCGTCACCGCCCCGAGCGCGGCGATGCTACGCGCCTTCCAGACCGTCGTGCCAAGGCTTGTCGCCGTGTCCTCGCCAAGCGCCAGCAGGTTGAGATTCTGCGCCGAGGCCAGCGCCAGAAGCGCCCCTGCGCCGAGAAAGGGCAGAACCGGGGTGATGCGATCCCACGTGGCACCGCCGACGCCGCCCACCAGCCAGCTTTGCACCAATCCCGCGATGTCACCGCGCGGCAGCACCACCGCTGTCGTCAGAGAGGCCAGCGCCGCCGAGAGGGCCGCGCCTGCCAGAGCCAGCTTGAGCGGCGTCGCCCCGCCCGCGCCCAGCGAGGCGATGATCCAGACCGCCACTGCGGACACGGAGGCGCCAAGGATCGACGCGACGATATAGCCCTGCGCACTGTCCATGCCGATCGTCGCCAGCGCCACCACGACCGCCAGCGCCGCGCCGGCATTGACGCCCAGGATCCCCGGATCGGCCAGCGGATTGCGGGTCAGACCTTGCATCACCGCACCCGCCAGCCCCAGCGCTGCGCCCGCCAGCGCCGCCAGCGCGCTGCGCGGAATGCGGCTGGCCACCGCTGCCTGCCCCATCGTCTCGACGGTGCCGGTCAGGGCGCGCAGATCGTCCAGCCCGGTCAGGCGTGCCCCGACCCCAAGCGACAGCAGCCCGGCCAGCGCCAGCAGCAACAGCAGACCCAGCAGGCGCATCAGGAGGCCTTTGCCGCCGCCTCGGCCAACAGCGCGACGTAGTCTTCAAGCACATAGGGAATGCCAAGCGGCGTCGGGTGCGCCGCCGTGCCCAGCGGATCGTTGCGCAGCAAAACCACCGAGCCGCGCGCGATCGCGGGCATCCGCTCCGTCAGCACGTAGCTTTCCAGCTGGCCCAGCAGCGCGTCGGTCCCATAGGTGATCACGATGTCCACATCGTCGAGCAGGTCGATCTGTTCGGCGCTGACCTCGCCGGCAAAGCGCCCGGACTGCGAAAGCTCGGTGACAATGCGGGGCGATTGCAGCCCCAGATCCTTCAGAAAGGCAACGCGGGTGTCGTTGTCGGTGTAGAACGGAACCCGGCTGAGATCAGTCGGGTCGAGATGGGTGACGAAGATCGCCCGTTTTCCCTTGAGGACCGGATACTTGCTGACCTCGCGGGCGATCTGCGTCTCGAGATCTGCGATCAATGCCTCGCCTTCGGCCTCCATGCCCATCCCGGCGCTGTTCATGCGGATGTTCTCGCGCCAGCCGGTGGTCCAGGGCAGGTGCGGGAAGGCGACGGTGGGCGCGATCTGGCTGAGGATGGCGAAGTCGTCCGCCGAAAGCCCCGAATGCGCCGCAAGGATCACATCCGGCCGTGTCGACGCCACGGCCTCGAAGTCGATGCCGTCACCCTCGTCGAAGAGCACGGGGCGCGGGCCACCGAGTGCGTCGAGCCGCGCCGAAACCCACGGCAGCAGCCCGTCGCCGTCGTCATCGCCGAAATTCGCGGCCGCCATGCCGACCGGCACCACGCCGAGCGCCAGAGGCACCTCGTGGTTGGACCAGTTCACCGTCGCGACCCGCTCGGGAGGGCGCTCGATGACCGTCGTGCCAAGCGCGTGTTCGATCCGGATCGGATAGCCGCCCTGTGCCCGCGCGGCAGGGGCAAGCAGCGCGCCAAGCGCAAGCGTCAAGGCATAGCGGCGTGTGAACATGCTGTTTCCTTCATTGTTGGGTCTGCAAGGGGCCTAAGCGCGCCGCGCCGGGGCGGTCAACCGGGGGTGCGGGGGCAGGGGCGTCATGTTCTGACGGTTTTCATCAGGAATAGACAAAAACCGCAGAATTGTTCAAGACGCAGAAAGCCGCCTGTTGCTAAGCGCCCCGGGACAAGGGCGTCGCCGCCGCGCGCCAGTCGGGTCCTTTTGCGGTCCGACACGCGGTGGCGATCCCTTTCGCGAGCCATCCGCCCTTGCCGGAAAGCCAACACGCCGGGCCTTGCCCGGCCTCATGTCATGCAGGGAGCACGCATCACCGTGACCGCACCTATCGCCGCGCCATCGCGCCTTTCCATCCTTCTGACCGGCTGCGCCTCCATCGCGCTTCTGTCGCTGCCGGCCCATGCGCAGGAGAGTGTCTCGCTCGGAACGATCTTCCTCGAAACCGCCAGCGACGGCAGCGACGACGACGAGACCATCGTGGCCGACCAGATCTCGAGCGGCAGCGGCCTGCCGAGCGATGTTTTGGACAGCTCGGCCAGCGTGTCGGTGATCACCTCGAAAGAAATCGAGCGGCGCGGCGCCACCAGCACCGAGCAGGTGCTGCAATATACCGCCGGCGTGTCGACCGATTTCTATGGCCGGGATGACCGTTACGACTTCTTCAAGATCCGGGCCTACGACGCCACCACCTATCGCGATGGCATGCTGATCGGCGATGCGTTCGGTGGCATTCGCGAAGAGGTCTATGCCTTTGATCGCGTGGAGGTTCTGAAAGGGGCCAATTCGACCGCCTTCGGCCTTGCCGATCCCGGCGGCGCGGTGAACTTCATCACCAAGACCCCGACAGGCGAGCGTCTGCGCGAAATCTACGGCGCGGTGGGCAGCTTCGAGCACAGGGAGCTTGGCTTCGACCTGGGCGACACCTTCGCGCAGAACAGCGATTTCTCGTGGCGGCTGACCGGCAAGATCCAGGACAGCGCCGCCGAGACGGACGACTCCAATGATGACGAGAGCTTCCTCATGGGCGGGCTTTCCTGGCGCCCGACCGACCGTACCACGGTCAGCCTGGTCTACGATCACCTCTATCGAGACGGCTACCCGAACTCCTCGGGCTATCCCGCGACGGGCGACGATTTCGACCGCGATCTGTTCCTCGGTGAGCCGGACTTCAACTATCTCGACACCGACCGCGATACGCTCACCCTGAAGGCCGAGCATGATTTCGGAGGCGGGTTGGAGCTCGGCGCGTCGCTGCGCTTTGCCGAAGGCACGGGCGGGTTTGGCTACGTCTTTCTGGGCGATGTGACCTCGCTGCCCGACACCACCGTATCGCGCTACTACTTCGCCAATGACGCCGACTTCGCCAATTTCGTGGGTGATGCGCACCTGATGTACGAGACAAGCTTCGGCACCGTGTCGAGCCGGACAATGGGCGGCGTGGAATACCGCGACAACCATCGTCACAACACCCTGTGGTATACTCGGGCCGCGGATATCGACTGGGAAGATCCGGTCTATACCGGCGGGCTGGATCTGGACAGCACCGATCCCTATCAGGAGACCACCACCAACACCAAGGTCAAGTCGGTCTATCTTCAGCAGGAGTTCACCCGCGACCAGTTCATTCTGCAGGCCGGTCTGCGTCGCGACTGGATCGATCAGGAGGTGCGCGACCATCTGAGCGGTGTGACGACATCCGGCGAGAGCATGGAAGACACCATGCGCCTTGGGCTGACCTACAAAATCACGCCGAACCTCTCGGTCTTCGGCTCCTACGCCGAGTCCGTCGTGCCTGCCGGGCTCGGGGTCGAGCCCGAACGTGGCGAGCAATACGAGCTGGGTGTGAAATACCGCCCCGAGGGCTTCCGAGGGCTGCTTTCGGCGTCGATCTACGACCTGAGCAAATACAACGAGACGATCACCAACGCCGACACACTGCTGCAGGAAGTGCGGGGCGAGTCGCGTGTGCAGGGGATCGACCTCGAAGCCAAGGCCGAGATCACCGAGCGCCTGTCGATGACCGCCGCGTACAGCTACATCGAGTCCGAGATCGTCGAGTCGAACCTCGGCGACAACGACGGCAACGAGCTGGCCTCGACGCCGAAGCGTTCCGGATCTGTCTGGGTCGACTATCTGGTGCCGGGGCAGGGGTCCTTCGGGGATCTGAGCCTTGGGCTGGGTACGCGCTACACCGGCGAATACTGGCGCTCGGATGCCAATAGCTCGAAGACGGACTCGGCGTGGATCTGGGATGCCGCCATCGGCTACGAAATCGCGGAAGGCACCGAGATGCAGCTGAACGTGAGCAACCTGTTCGATGAAAAGCACATCGCCCAGGGCGGCTTTTCGACCGATTACTACAATGCCGGTCGCGAGATTTCCCTGACCCTGCGCCATAGCTGGTAAGGTCCTCAAGAGAGCAAGGCCCGTCTGCCAGCTGCGTGCGGGCCTTACGGTTCGGCAGGGCTATGCCTGCCAGACTGCCTCGTGATCGACGACCACGAAAGCGGGGTTTACCGGGCCAGGGCCTCGCGCCGCCACGCGGACGGCGTCGTCCCGGCGTGGCGCCGGAACACGCGGGTCAGGTGGCCCTGATCGGCGAAGTCGAAGCGCGCGGCAATCTCCGCAATCGTCAGATCCTCTCGCATGAGGCATTCCTTCACCGCAGAAATGCGCTGTTCCTGCTGCCATTGCAGCGGGGTCTTGCCGGTGGTGCGTTTGAACGCGTGGCTGAACCAGCCTTCCGAAAGCCCGACCTCCTGCGCCAGCTCGGCATTGCTCGCCTTGCCGCCACGCCTTTCAAGGAAGGCGCGCAGGCGGCGCATCTGCCAAGGCGTCAGTCCGCCCTGACGGCCCGTCTCCTCCTCTGCATCGACAGCCGGGGCCACCAGCCCCGTGACAAGCGCAACCGCAAGGCTTTCGGCGAAGGCGGGCGCGCGGGAGGGCGAACCGATCTCGCCCGCCAGCGCCTGCGCCAGTGCCGCCAGAGGCCCCACATCCTGAACCTCGGCTTGCCGCTGCAGCGCCTCAGCGGCCACGTCATGGCCCAGCAGCGGCGACAGCCGGTCAAGCAGCCAGCGCCCGTCGAGGTGCAGATCCAGATGGGAAAAACTGTGCGCCGCGTTGAAGCTTGTCCACATCGGAACGCCAGCGGGAACGTAGAGCGCCCTCAGCATCGGGCGCCATGCCGCCGGGTCGATCTCGCTTTGCTCTGCCAAACGGATGATGCCCGAAACGTCATTGAAAAACAGCATTACGCGCGGATCCGGGGCGCGGTAGTAGCCCGTGGCGCCTGATGTCGCGCGGGCCTCCCAATGAACCGCGCACATGCGCTCGAACGACCGCCAGCGAACCGGCGCCGTGCGCGAGATGCCGTCGGTCCGGCAGATCATTGAATGCATGAAGCCCAAGAGACCACACCTGATGTCGCTCGACAGAAGATCGCTTCGCAGGCTGCGTGGCTGGAGGCGGAGCTTATAACGCTCCGCCGGTGCCCACAAGCCGGCCATCTCCCGACGGGCCGGCAGGACGTTGCCCGAGGCGCTCGGCAAGGCCTCTCGCGCGGGTCTGCGGCTGCCGCCTCCGCGCACGTCACGTAGCTGACTGCGAAACCCATATTCATACGGCGCAGACACCCGCCCAGCGGAGGGTTGATCGGTGTTGGAGCCAAACCACCCAAGACCTCGCATTCATCGTGTGACAATCAGACGGAAGCAGCCCCTCGTGCGCCCGGCGGGTCTGAGCTGACACGACTTGGCTGGCTACTCGGCGCTCTGGCCGGTCAGCCAACGGGAGAACGTGCTCATCGCTGGCGTGGATGGGCGGTCGGACGGCCAGGCAAGGTAGTAACGTCCGACCGAAACGGCGACCCCGAACGGCTGTGCCAAGCGACCTTGGGCGATGTAGCTCTCGAACATCGAGATCGGCAGCAGCGCCACGCCTGCGCCCGAGGCGGCCAGTTCCGCCAGTGCGATCGAGCTGTCGAAGACCGGCCCGGTGACGGGCGGGCAGGGCACGCCCGCGGCCTCGAACCAGCCCGGCCATTCGGCGCTTCGGTAGCTGCGCAGGAGCGTGACCTGCCCGAGGTCCGAAGGATGCAGGAGACGTGACGCGAGGCGCGGCGCGCAGAGTGGCGCCATCGGTGCGTCTGCCAGCGGGATCGCCTCGTGTCCGGTCCAGCCTCCGGTGCCGAAGCGGATCGCCATGTCGAGCCCTTCGCGCAGGATCTCCACGCGGTTGTTGTTGGTCGAGATCCTGAGGTCGATCTCGGGATGGGCCTGCCGGAACGCCTCGAGCCGCGGCATCAGCCAGCCCATCGCGAAGGTCGTGTTGACGCCGACCTTCAGCACCTCGATGTCGCGCCGCCCGCCGAGACGGTCGAGCACCCGCGCCATCGCGTCGAAGCCATGCTCGAGCACGGGGAAGAGCAGGCGGCCCTCGTCGGTCGGCACCAGCCCCTGCGAGGTTCTCAGGAACAGGGTCGCGCCAAGCAGGTCCTCGAGCCGCGCGATCTGGTGGCTGACGGCAGCCTGGGTGACGCGCAGTTCGATCGCCGCCTTGGTAAAGCTGCCCTGGCGCATGGCGACTTCGAACACGCGCAGGGCATTGAGCGGCAGGTCGGGGCGGTCCATGGCAATACTTCAGTTAATGGCTGGCCATAAGATTTGTCGTTTGATGGCTTATATCAAGCCGAAATATACAGTCCGCATGACATCATGTGATGTCGCATCCCCAGCGCCACTGGCGCAGATCCTGAAAGGAATGGTCCCATGCGGTTCCCCGCTTTCGTCCTGTCGCGTGTCGCGACAGGGCTCACTCTCGGCCTGTTCATGGCCACGGCCTCCCTCGCCGAAACGCCTGTCGAGGCGCTCTCAAACACCGTCGCGCGGATCGAGGAGCAGCTCGGCGCCCGCGTCGGCGTCTCGCTTGTGGAGACTGGCTCGGGGTGGTCCTGGTCGCACCGCGAGGACGAGCGTTTCCTCATGAACAGCACGGTCAAGGTGCCGGTCTGCGGCGCCATCCTGGCGCGGTGGGACGCGGGCACGCTGTCGCTCTCCGATGCGCTGCCGGTGCGCGAGGCCGACCTCGTGCCCTATGCGCCGGTCACAGAGACGCGGGTCGGTGGCAGCATGACCCTCGACGCGCTGTGCCGCGCGGCGATCGACCAAAGCGACAACGTGGCGGCGAACCTCCTGATCGGGCATCTCGGCGGGCCGGAGGCGGTGACGCAGTTCTTCCGCAGCGTCGGCGATATTACCAGTCGCGTTGACCGCATCGAGCCCAAGCTGAACGACTTCGCCCCGGGAGACGAACGGGACACCACCAGCCCGGCCGCCATGTCCGACACGCTGCGGGTGCTGCTGCTGGGCGATGCGCTGTCTCCGGAGGCGCGCGGGCAGCTGGCGGAGTGGATGCGTCATGGCGGCGTGACCGGCGCATTGCTGCGCGCCGAGGCCGAGGACGACTGGCTGATCCTCGACAAGTCGGGCAGCGGAAGCCACACGCGCAACCTCGTCGCGGTGATCCAGCCTGACGGCGAGGCGCCTTGGATCGCGACGATGTTCATCTCGGATACGGACGCGGCCTTCGAGCTCCGCAACGACGCGCTGAAGGATCTGGGCCGGGCGGTGGCCGCTGTCATTCGCGAGTGACGTCTCTCAGGCGTGGCGTTCGCTCCGACACTTGGTGAGCGTCGGGGCATGCGCGGCGCGAGATCACGCGCTTGCGTAGCCGACAGCGCCGGTGGAGTGGCTAGCGATGCCGGGTCTGCCGGGGCCGCTCCATCACCTTTCCCAGAGCGACGCTGGAAGTCTGCACCATCGCGTTGGCGCTGGTCTTCAGGCAGCACCGGTCGGACCATCGCGCCAGGTGCTGCATCACAGCTAGGGCCAGAACGAAAGGCCTTCGCTGCGCTGGCCATGCGATCACACAGCCAAGATGGAAGCCGACAATCAGGGCGGGCCAAGATTGAGGGTTGTTCTGCATCGACAAATGACGGAACCGAGCCCTTTTGCGACACTCGCGGCGCCATTGGCGAGTGTCACCCGTCGGAAGAAGATGGGACGCAGCCCATGGTCTATGGGCTGCGTCGGGCGCCTTACTGCATCGCGCTGTCGAGGAAATCCGCCACGACGTTTGACATGTCGAAGGACGCCCCACCCTGCACCGGCGGGTATTCCGCAAGCGTCTGCAGGTGCTGGCCCATGAGCACGCTCATCGGCTGCATCATCCAGGACACCTTCTGCATCAGGTGACCGTAGGCGTCGGTGCTGCTGTAGCTCTCGAAGGGGTCCATGCGGATGTTGAACACCAGCGGCGCGGTGCGCGCCTGCAGGCTGTCGTAATAGTCCTCCTTGGTGGAGAAGTGGAACTTCCACGGACCCATGCGGACAGCGGTCAGCTTGCTCTCGTAGTAGTGGAAGATGTGCGTGCGGCGCGAGGCCTCCTCTTCGCCCATCCAGTACGGCAGATTGTTCACCCCGTCGATATACTGCTGCTTCTCTTCCATGACCTCGGCAGCCACGTCCTCGATCCCGGCGGCGGCAGCCAGCGAGGTGAACATGTCCTGGTGGCCCTGGATGCCGTTGCGGATCTCACCCTCGGGCAGATGCCCGGGCCAGCGGATCATCGACGGCACGCGCACGCCGCCCTCGTAGGTGGTCATCTTCTCGCCGCGGAACGGCGTTGTGCCACCATGTGGCCAGGAATTGTGCTCGGGCCCGTTGTCGGTCGAGTACCAGACGATGGTGTTGTCGGCGAGGCCCTGCTCGTCGAGCCAATCGAGGACCATGCCGATGTCGTGGTCGTGTTGCAGCATTCCCGAGCCGTAGAGGTCGGCCTCCGAGGTGTATTCCTCGGCGGCATAGCGCCATTCGTCGTTGAGCCGTGTGTAAAGGTGCATCCGGCTGGTGTTGAGCCAGACGAAGAAGGGCTCACCCGCTTCCTTGGCCGCGGACATGAAGTCGATCGCCAGCGGCAGCACCTCTTCCTCGTCGAACATCTTCATCCGCTCTTGGGTGAGCGGGCCGGTGTCCTCGATGGTCTGCATGCCGACCTTGCCGAAGCGCGGCTGCTCGGTAGGATCGTCGGTTTCGGACGCGAAGGAGTGGATCACACCGCGCGTGCCGAACTGGGCTTCATACTCCTCCAGAGAGCCCGAGAACGCCTCACCGAAACGCTGGTAGTCGCGCTGCTCGGCCTCTTCCTGGGTGTTGAGGTGGTAAAGGTTGCCGAAGAACTCGTCGAAGCCATGTACCGTCGGCAGGTGCTCGTTGCGGTCACCAAGGTGGTTCTTGCCGAAATGCCCGGTGCGGTAGCCGATCTGCTTGAGCTCTTCTGCGAGCGTGGGCGAGGCGGCCTGCAGGCCAAGGGCCGAGCCCGGCTGACCCACCGTCGTCATGCCCGACCGGATCGGGTATTGCCCGGTGATGAATGCGGCGCGGCCTGCGGTGCAGCTCGGCTGCGCGTAGTGATCGGTAAAGCGGATGCCCTCCATGGCGATCCGGTCGATATTGGGCGTGGTGTAGCCCATGGTGCCCATGCCGTAGGACGACAGGTTCGACCAGCCAATGTCATCGCCCCAGATCACCAGGATATTGGGTTTCTCGGGCTGGTCCTGCGCGACGACCGGGCCCGCAAGGCCCAGAACCGCCAGCGGAATCGCCAGAAGATATGATCGAGACATCACTTCTCTCCAATTCTTTAATTGCTTGGAATCAAACTTGTGTCCCGAGGGTAGCACAATTTTGGCGTGTGTCGCTCGGGCCAATCTTATAAGGGGAATTTTTGGCATCGTCCGCCGAAGTCCATCCAAGAACATTGGAAATGCGCTGCAAGGGAAAGGCCGGCGGGGATTTCTGAATCAGCAGCGTGCGCGGACCATGATGCGATAGTCCTTGCCGTTCTGGAACATTTCGATCCTGCGCAGCCCGTCTACCACCATGCGATGCGTGGCCTCTCGGGCGAGGAGCAAGGTGTCGCATGTCATGCTGTTGTGGTCGTCCATGACTTCGATCCTTCCGCCATCGACGCAGGTAGTTCGCTCTGATGTTTTGGCGGTCATTCAAGCCTCCCGGCGTTTACTGGACTGGAGCTGTTCGACCGTTCGCTGCGGTCTGCGACCCCTCGGTCGAAGCGCAGCGGATGTCCGGTTCGAGCCCTCAATCGTCATTGAAGCTGGTGGCACTGCGGCTTACTCTCATCCCGTCACAGACGGAGATTTATGCACAGAGGCTTGGATTGACCCGCATCTAGCGGCATCGCTCGGCACGCGGATGCCGACCCTTTTTGCATGATTTCTTTGGAGTTCTCATGAAGAACGCAAATGTGGTGATCCGGCCCTTCGACGCGGCAACGGATCTGGAAAGACTGTCGACCATATGGTTCGCCGCCTCGCTGAAGGCGCACCCCTTCATCGGTGAAACAAGGCTGACGGAACAGCGCAGGCTGATCGAGGAGACGTATCTGCCAGAGGCGGAGACCTCCGTGGCTTGCCTTGACGGAGACGCTGTTGGCTTCATCAGCCTTTTGGACTGTTTCATCGGCGGGATCTTCATCGCGCCGGGCTGGCAAGGCCACGGGATCGGGCGCAGGCTTATCGCCGACGCCCTGGCCCGGAAGGGCGAACTGTCCCTCGAGGTCTATACCGCGAATGAGCAAGCCGTCCGCTTCTACAGGAGGCTCGGATTTCAGGAGGTGTCCCGGCGCGCGGTCGATGATTTTGGCTTCCCGTTCCCGAATGCCTCCCTCCGGATCAAGGCCTGAGACTAGGGCTGGCAGGGCCATTCCCTGCCAGCCCACCTGCGCGACGGTCGGGATCGCGCGCGTCTTGGCCCCTCAGAGCCGGTCCAGCGCGGTCGTGACCGTATCGGCGAGCACGTCAGCAGGCTGTGTGCCGTCAAGCCTTAGAACCGGAGCGGTTTGCGCTTCAAGCCAGCGCTCATGCTGCGCGAGATTGCGCCCTGTGAACGACGGATCATCGTAGCGAGAGGCCCAGTCACGAAATGCCAGATGGCCTTCATGCATGTCGCCACCCGGCAGGATCCGATCACCATGTCTTTGTGCCTCCCGGTGCTCCAGACGGCGCATCCGTATCGTCGTCGGAGTATACAGAAAGGCGATGATCTCGACATGCTCGATCAGGCGATCCCCCCAGCCGATGAAGGAGCCTGACAGAACCCAGCCGTCGGTCCGGGATTGCCTCTCCTGGATCAGGCGGACCCGATCTTCCGGTGGGCGCTTCGTCGTGAATGGGGGATCTGTCGGCAGCCAGTAGAAGCCGTCGACATCCAGCAGCGGCACGCGCAGGCGCGCCGACAGCGTGGCCCCGAGCGTCGAGACGCCCGAGCAGGATGCTCCTATCAGATATAGTCTTGGCATGTCAGATCGCTGTTCCTATTCACACCCGAGAGCGCAATGGCGGTGCGCGTCGCCGTCTACAATATCCGCGTCGTCCCGCTGTGCTGCCACTCAGACGCGCCGCGATTGGCGGTTCCGAGTGGTCAACAGACGTAGATCAAGCGCTAGGCTGCAGCTCGACCGGGTTGGTGGCTCAAAAGAAGAAGCAGCCCAAAGACAATCATACCGCTTCCGGATGCGCGCTGAAACCAATGGAGCTTCGTTGAAGCGAAGGCCACCGCAAAGCGCCCGACCGTCGCATAGATCAGGATTGCGATGGCTTCGAGTGCTATTGGGGGCTGTATGCTGTCCTCCGGAAGAGCGCCCCGGCGCACCTTTGGGCGTTTGCCTGTTTCTCGAGGCAGGCAGCGCGCTCCGGTGTCCGATTGCAAAAGGAGATGCGTCAGAAGCCCTGGACCCGCGTCTTAAAGACTGGCGTGTCCGAGGCGGCTGGCGCGCCGCTTGCGCTTGAGAGCGGTGCCACACCCCGGGCGCCGCGTCTTGATGTTCTGAGAGCATTTCGAGCGCGCCTCACCTTTGGAAGGGGGGATGCGATTGATTCAGAAGCACGCTTCCGCCTTCCTCGCGGGCAGTTGATCTGGGCGAGATTTCGGCGACGGTCGCCGCAGGCGCTCTTCGTCCTATTTGGCAGAGAAAGCCGCCGCCCCCCCCTACCATCGCGCGGGTGGCGCCTCACCTGACGACCAAATGCGGGAGAATACCCATGTCCACCACCGGCCAACAGCTTTTCACGACACTCGACCCCGATGGCACGCTGACCGTTGCGCTCGAGGAGGTCACCACCCCCGATCCTACCGGCGCCCAAGTGCTGGTGAAGATGGAGGCCGCGCCGATCAACCCCTCCGACCTCGCCATCCTCGTGGGCGCCGCGGATATCGAGACGGCGGAGTTCACGCCGGGCAAGTTCGTGGCGAAGGTGCCCGAGCCTGCCAATGCCGGCTCGAAAGCGCGGCACGGGCTGAAGCTGCCTGCCGGGAACGAAGGGGCGGGCACGGTCATTGCCGCCGGCGACGACCCGGCCGCGCAGGCGCTGATCGGTCAGCGCGTTTCCTGCGTGCCGGGCAATGCCTACAGCCAGTATTGCCTTGCCGACGCCGCCATGTGCCTGCCGCTGGGGGAGCACTCGGCGGAGGAGGGCGCCAGCGCCTTCGTCAATCCGATGACCGCGCTCGGGTTCGTGGAGACGGCCAAGCGCGAGGGGCAGGAGTCGATCCTGCACACGGTCGGGGCCTCGAACCTCGGGCAGATGCTGACGCGCATCTGCCTCGAGGACGGCATGGGGCTGGTGAACATCGTGCGGAAAGCCGATCAGGCCGAACTGCTGCGCGACATCGGGTCGACCCACGTCGTGAACTCCGCCGACGACGACTTCATGGCGCAGCTCACCAAGGCGATCGACGACACCGGGGCCTTCTGCGGCTTCGACCCGATCGGCGGGGGCAAGTCGGTCGACACGGCCTTCCGCGCGATGGAGCAGGTCGCGGTCAGCCGCATGGACGAATACTCGCGCTACGGCTCGAACCAGCCCAAGCGGATGTACATCTACGGCCGCCTCGACACCAACGAGACGGTGCTGACGCCCGCCTACGGGTTCGGCTGGACCCTGTCGGGCTGGCTGCTGTTCCCGTTCCTGCAATCTGCCGGCAGCGAGACGGTCGCCCGCATGCGCGCGCGGGTGCGCGACAACCTGACCACGACCTTTGCCAGCCACTACAAGACACGGGTCACTCTCGAAGAGATGCTCACCCGCGAGGCGGTCAGCGACTTTAGCCAGATGAAGACCGGCGAGAAGTACCTCGTGACGCCATGGGGGTGAGGGGCGCCTGAAGACGCGCCGTCGATCGACCCAACGCGACGGTCGTTTTTGGATGGCGTTCGAAACGGGGGCAGGAACGGGGGGCAGGGCTGATTGCGACCGATCCGCCGGTTTGGTCCGGCGCCCTGTCTGTCGCCGTGTCTGATCTTCGAGCTGACCTGACCGATTGAAGTCTGCCTTCAGGCCATGTGGTTGGCGGTCGTCCGGCGGCTCGGAGAGGTCCTGAGGCAGCTCAGAGCCGGCACTGGCAAAACCACCGCCAAGTCTGGGGCCCATAGCTGCGCGTCACGCGCAGCTATGGGCTGCAACGGGTTCGCGCTGGCGCAGCCCTAGCGTCCGACGATCAGGGTAGCCGTGCAAGGGACGTGTCCCAGACAGAGAGAAAGTCCCTCTTCTTCAAAACATCCAGAAACGTCAGCAAAGCTGGCGTCAGCTTTATCGGGAGGAAGGTGCCGCGCTTCTCCGCGATCATTCGCTCGATTTCCTTATGGGCTGGGGCGCTGGGCCGGATCGGAATGAGCGGCGTCTGCTCCGCGATGGCGCTTTGCCCCGTTTCGGAGAGAAGATAGGTGACAAAGCTTGCTGCAAGCTCCGGCTGCCTCGATGCGGCCGGAACAAATGCCGTGCGTGTCATCACGAGATTGTAGTCCTCGAAGAAATGCAGACCGAGCTGCGGCATGTCCGCGATGAGGCTGCTGGCATAGGACCCGATCGTATTCACCGCAAACGCCAACTCGCCTCTCGCCACCGCGTCCACCATTCGCGACGTGCAGCAATAGATGCGCAGACCGGCGCGCCCGAGAACCTCGATCAATCGTTGCGCCTGTGGCCCTTGCAGGCTGTCTTGTGAGGCATAGAGATATCCCACGCCCGACGCTCGCAGATCGTAGCTGCCGATCCGCCCTCTCAGACGGCTTTCATTGGCGCGCACGAACGTTGCGAGATCGCGATGGTTTGCGGGGAGCTCGCTCGCCGAAATCGCCCGCCTGTCATAGACCACGGCGGCCGGCTCGAAGGTGAAGCCAAAGAGTTCCGAGCGCCATGTGCCCCATTCCGGCGGCATGGCGTCTGCCGGGAGGAAAACCCGTTGCGCGAGGCCGCGGTTCACAAGATCCACTTGCAGGTCCATCGCCGAGGATATCACGACATCCGGCATCTCTTCGGGCGTGCTGTCGAGTATTCTCTCGTAGAGGTCGATGGTTTGAAATTCGACATACTCGACCGTGGCGCCGGGGGTGGTGGCAATGAAAGCGTCGATCAGAGGCTGCATGGCCGGGGTGTCGGTGGCGCTGTAGATGCGCAGGGTCTGCGCCTGGGCCTCTGGCCCGGTGAAACCCAGCCCAAGGATCAGCAGGAGGGCCACCGCGAGGCGCCTGAAAATCAGCGTGACGTTCAACCCGCCAAGCGACGACCGCCCGAGGCGCAGCTCCGCGTCGTGGCCCTCGGCGACCGCTTTGACGATGGACAGGCCGAGACCCGACCCTCTGGTCTTGGTCGACAGGGATGTGAAACGCTCGGTGGCCTGCGCCAAGTCCTCGTCGGCAATACCCGGTCCGGCGTCATCGACACTCAGGCGCACCTGTTCGTCGGCCTCGTCCAGCGTGATCGTCACGGTGTTGTCCGTAGGGCCATGTCGCACGGCGTTCTCGATCAGATTGCGCAGCGCCTCGCGGATCGACAAGGCATCGCCGTGGATCACGTCCCGTCCCGGCGCGATGCCTTCGTCCTCGAAGGACAGGGCGATCTTGCGCATCCGGCTGTCCTTGAGACTTTCGGCGAGGGTGTCCCGGACCAGCGCCCGCAGCGCCACCGGGTGCATACTGGCCTGGTCCGATCGGTGGATCACCATCGCATTTGCCAAGAGCTGGTTGGTCAGCCGCACCGTGCGCGCGGCCTGTCTGTCAGCCCTGTCGACCCGGGCGCGCATCGCGTCGAAATCCTCGGCATCGACCGCCAGCGCCAGGTGTCCTTGCAGCGCGGAAAGCGAGGTGCGGGTCTGATGGGCAACGTCGGCGATAAAGGTCTCGGTGAGGGAGCGGCTCTGATCGAGCCGGGTGATGAAACCGTTGATCGCGTCGAAAAGCCCGCGAATTTCGCGCGGCGGTGCGCCTTCGACCGGTGAGAGATCATTCGGGGCGCGCAGCCTCAGGTCGCCCGCGATCTGCCGCAGGGGGGACAGTGACGTGCGGATTGCGACCCAAACGAAGCCGAGCCCGATCAGAGACAGCGCCCCCAGCCCGATCAGGCCGCTGAGAAAGAAGGACCATTGTTGCGAGGCGCGCTCCTCGACCGTCTGTCCAACCTTCACCGCCACCCATTCCGCCCCCGTCGGGGCATTCAGACGTCTGCCCTGCATGACGAAGCGAAACGCGGCGCCTTGGTAATCGGAATCGTAGAACACAGGCTCGGCGGACAATTCGTCATTCGTCGGAAAGGGGAGGTCTTCGTTGCCGGTGATGTCCGCCTTTCCGGGGACGAACACCCGGTACTGAACGCGGTCGACAGGGTTCAATGAAAGGATTTCCAATGCCGAATAGGGCATGTCCACCGTCGGTCCGTCTGGTCCGATCGAGACCCGTTCCAGGATCGACAGCGCTGCGCCCGCGAGCAGGAGGTCGTGCGTCCGGTTCGCCGCCGAGCGGGCATAGGTCCAGAGCAGGATCGAGATCAGGATGAGCAGGATCGCGAACCCCGCAGCCATGCTGAACAGCAGTCGTCGTTGCAGCGAATGGCCGGGCCGTTCAGTCATCGTCCGAGACATAGGCCATATAGCCCAGACCCCGCGCGGTCTTGATCACCAGATGGGTGCCCTCCAGCTTTTTCCGCAGCCGCGTCACGAGCTGCTCGACGGCGTTCATGCTCGGCGTTTCTTCGAAGGTATAGAGGCGGTCGGCCACTTCTTCCTTGGTCAGCATACGGCCAAGGTTGTCGATCATGATCTCCAGCAACTGCACTTCCCGCGCGCGCAGTTGCGCGTCCTGACCGTTGATCTTCGCGAGTTTGGCGGCGCGGTCGAAACTGAAGGCACCGACGGTAAAAAGGTTGCTGGCGCTGCCCGAACGCCGCCGTGCCAGAACGCGGCAGCGGGCGGACAATTCACGGAAATCAACCGGCTTGATCATGTAGTCATCCGCGCCCGCATCGAGGCCGAGCACGCGGTCGTCGATCTGGCTGCGCGCCGTGAGGATGATCACGGGGGTCTGGTCGGACCGCGCCCGAAGCGAGCGCAGCACGTCATAGCCGCTGCGTCCGGGCAGGTTCACGTCCAGCAGAATGATATCGAAATTGATGTGGCGCAGCAGCTCGTTGGCTTCGTTGCCGTCGCTTTCGCGATCAACGGAATGTCCCTCGGCCCGAAGACGATCCACGATCGTCTCGGCCAGTTCGTCATTATCTTCCACCAGAAGAATGCGCATTGCCCACAGATATCAGAGCGGCAATGAGCCGGGAAGATGGAGAAACGGCGCCACACCTCAGGTCAGCGTCCTGTCAGCTTCGCGTCAGGGTTGGATCAGCAAGCCTCTCTATAGATGTCTGACCCCGGGGGGACCCGGAGACATTGTTCAGG
Organism: Salipiger bermudensis; assembly: GCF_020171625.1. Classification (GTDB taxonomy): domain Bacteria; phylum Pseudomonadota; class Alphaproteobacteria; order Rhodobacterales; family Rhodobacteraceae; genus Salipiger; species Salipiger bermudensis_B. The sequence continues at coordinate 38,163 of NZ_JAIUZY010000017.1, read as the reverse complement.
GAGGAACACCAATGAAATTCACTCGCTTTGGCGCGGCCATCATCGTGGCCGCCGGTTTTGCGGCATCCGCATCCGCGCAGGTCCAGATCGACAATCCCGAATGCGTGGCCCCGGCAAACCCCGGTGGTGGCTTCGATCTGACTTGCCGTGTGGCGCAGACCGGTCTCGACCCGCATATCGATGCGCCGGTTCAGGTCACCTTCATGCCCGGCGGCATCGGGGCAGTGGCCTACAACCTCTTCAATTCGACCCGCACCGATGACGGCTCCGCCATCGTCGCGTTCTCGACGGGCTCGCTGCTGAACATCGTCACCGGCAAATACGGCGCCTTCACCGAGAAGGACGTCCGCTGGGTCGGCACTGCTGGCGCCGATTTCGGTGCCGTGGTGGTGCGTGCCGACAGCGACTATACCGATCTGTCGCAGCTGATGAGCGACTTTTCCGCCGATCCCGCTTCGGTCGTCGTGGGCGCGGGCGGTTCCGTCGGCTCGCAGGACTGGATGAAGGGCGCGCTCTTGCTGCGCGAAGCCGGAGCAAAGCCGATGGACATGCGCTATGTCGCGTTCGATGGTGGCGGCGATGCGATTGCGGCCCTGCTGGGCGGTTCGATCGAGGTCTACATGGGCGATGTGGGTGAAATGGTGCCGCACATTGAATCCGGCCAGATGCGCATCCTCGCCGTGATGTCGCCCGACCGTCTGGAGGCCCCGTTTGCCGAGATCCCGACCGCGATCGAACAAGGCTTCGACGTGGAATGGACCATCCTGCGCGGCTTCTACATGGGCGGCGAGGTGTCCGACGAAGACTACCAGAAGTGGGTCGATGCCTTCGAGGCCGCCTATGCAACGCCGGAGTTCGCCGCGATCCAGAAAGAGCGTGGCCTGCTGCCGATGAACCTTGCCGGTGAAGCCCTTCAGAGCTCCATCGAAGAGCGGGTCGAGAACCTTCGCACCATCGCCAAAGAGGCCGGGCTGATCAACTGATCGCCACTCCTGCTACGGCCCGCACCTATCATCGGTGCGGGCCGTCTTTCTTCATGCCACGCCCCAGACGTTGAGGAGGCCACAATGGTCGACCGAATTTTTGCCGGGGTCCTGCTGGTCGTAACGCTTGCCTATGCGGTCATCGCGTTCACCGCCATCAGCGCGCCCTTCCAGTATGACCCGCTTGGCCCCGAAAGCTGGCCGCGCATCCTGTCGCTTGTCGCGATTGCCTGCCTGCTGGTGATCCTGTGGAAACCCGACACCGAAGAGATGGGCGTCACCCGTCAGACCTGGTTTCGTCTGGGCGCCACGGTGATCATGCTGGTTGCCTATTCCGAACTCTACGAGCCGCTCGGCTTCATCCTTGCCACGATCCTCTTTGGCACCACGCTCTGCGCGATGCTGGGAGCGGGCATCTGGCGCTCGGCGCTCTTCGGCGTCGCCGCCGGGGTGCTGGGCTATCTGCTCTGCGCCACGCTGCTCGAGCTCAACCTGCCCGACGGTGAGCTCTACGAGGCGATCGTCGACACGTTTCAAGAGGAAAGCTCCTGATGGAAACCGTTCTTACCGGCCTTGCCACGGGCTTTGGCGTGGCGCTCGACCCGTTCAACCTCTTTCTCGTTCTTGCGGGCTGTTTCGCCGGCACCCTGATTGGCGCCCTTCCGGGGCTTGGTCCGATCAACGGCGTGGCCATCCTGCTGCCCATCGCCTACGGGCTGGGGTTCGGTCCTGAATCGGCGCTGATCCTGCTGGCCGGCATCTACTATGGCGCGGAGTACGGCGGGCGGATCTCCTCGATCCTGCTCAATGTTCCGGGCGATGCGGGCGCGGTGATGACCACGCTTGACGGCAATCCAATGGCCCGTGCCGGGCTGGCTGGGCGTGCTCTCGCGCTGTCTGCCATCGCCTCGTTCATCGGCGGCACCTTCGCGGTGATCCTGATGTCGCTGTTCGCGCCGACCCTGGCGTCCTTCGCGGTAACATTCTCGCCCGCCGACTATGTGGCACTGATGGTCTTTGCCTTCGCCTCGCTGGCCTCTCTGGTCGGCAAAAGCACGGTCAAGACGCTGCTCGGGGCCACCATTGGCCTGATGCTGGCGACCATCGGGATCGATGCCAATACCGGCGTGCCGCGCTATACGTTCGGACTGCCGGACATTCTGGCGGGGATCGACTTCCTGATCGTGGTGGTGGGGCTGTTCGGCATGGCCGAGTTGCTGACACTCGTCGAGCATCAGGTTTCGGGCAAGCTCAAGGCCCTTCCGGTGGACAAGAGCTTCGTGCGCATGGCCGATCTGGCGAAATGCAAGTGGACCATCGTGCGGGCCTCGGTCATCGGCTTCTTCATCGGCATCCTGCCCGGCACCGGCGCCTCCGTGGCCTCTGCCGTCGCCTATGGCACCGAGAAGAGGATTTCGGACACCGACAAGACCTTCGGCACCGGCGATGTGCGCGGGCTGGCAGCGCCCGAAGCCGCCAACAACGCGGCCGCCGGCGGTGCGATGGTGCCGATGCTGACCCTCGGCATTCCGGGGTCCGGCACCACGGCCATCCTGCTTGGCGCGCTGTTGATGTTCAACATTCAACCCGGTCCGATGATGTTCGTGCAGCGTCCCGAGGTCGCATGGGGTCTGATCGCCTCGATGTATATCGGCAACGTGGCACTGCTGGTCATCAACCTGCCGCTCGTGGGGCTGTTTGCGCGGATGTTGACGATCCCGCAGCATTACCTGACACCGCTGATCGCCATCCTCGCCTTCATCGGCATCTACACCATCGTGGGCAACCCCTTTGACCTGCTTCTGATCACCGGCCTTGGCGTGTTCGGCTGGTTCCTGCGAAAGCTCGACTTCTCGCTGGCGCCGGTCATCCTTGGCTTCGTGCTTGGCAGCCTGTTCGAGAACAACCTGCGCCGGGCGCTGTCGATCTCGGGCGGGGACTGGTCGATCCTGGTCGCGGACTACAAGAGCATCGTGCTTTATGTCCTCGCGCTTCTGGTGGTGATTGCCCCGATCTGGCTGTCCCGGCGGGCGCGCAAAATGGAAGGCGATGGCAATTCGAAAGCGATCTGACGACGTGTTGCTCGATCTGAAATCCTACCTGCCGACCATTCTGGCAGGACTTGCGGGGGCGGCCTTGGCCGCCCTCGCGGGCATTCCGGCAGGGGCGTTGATCGGCAGCACCCTTGCCGTCGCCGGTGTCTCTGCCCTTGGCCTCAAGGTCGGCCTGCCGAACGGGCTGCGCGACCTTGCCTTTGCGACGATTGGCGTGTCGCTCGGATCAAGCGTGACCGAAGACGTCTTTGGCCAGATCAGCACATGGGGCATCAGCCTGTCGATCCTCATCCTGTCGCTGGTGGTCACGGTCCTCACCGGACGACTCCTCCTGACCCGGATCTTCGGGCTGGACGCGCAGACGGCAACGCTGGCCAGTTCGCCCGGCACCATGTCAAACGCCGTGGCGATTGCCGCAGAAGGCACCGGGGACGCGACAGCGGTGATGTTTCTCCAGCTGATGCGTCTTCTCGCGCTGGTCATCCTCGTTCCCCCACTGGCCGTGGCGTTTGACACGTCGGAGGTCGCTTCGGCGCTGACCCCGGCCAACATGGACCTTCTGGCGCTCGTCAGCTTGCTGGCCGCCGCTGTGCTGCTGGGACTGATCGGGAGCCGGCTGGGCCTGCCCGCGGCGAGCTTGCTCTCGGGCATGGCTGTCAGCGCCGCCGCCCACGCTGGAGGGCTCGTGCAGGGGGCGACACCGCCATGGGTCATTTTCATCGCCTTTGCCCTCACCGGTGCGGTGCTGGGATCGCGGATGAGCCGCGTGACCCTCGGTCAAATCCGGAGCTACTTTCTTGCTGGCCTGTCCACGGTGGCGACGGCTCTCATTGTTTCGCTCGTCTTCGCCCTGATCGCGGTCGAGCTTACGGCGCTCTCCTTCAGCCAGATCTGGATTGCCTATGCGCCCGGCGGGGTCGAGGCCATGGCCGCGATTGGCCTGTCTCTGGGGTTAGACCCGGCCTACGTGGCCGTGCATCACCTCGTGCGGATTTTTGCCTTGATCCTCATCGTCCCGGTCGCTCTGAAACTGTAGGATCGCAGCGCTCCACGGCGTCGCCGCGGAGCGCGCTCCGACCCGCGCAGATGGCCGTTCCCCTGTCGCGAGCCGCCGCGACCCACCAGAAAGGCGCGCGCGTGCGTCTCCTTGCCCGCGATGCTGCCTCCGGCTCACCCGTCGGAGCCGCCCTTCTCAGAGCGGGTCACTCGGTACCTGACCGCATCTCAATGATTGTGCCGGGGCGGCTTCGTGGCGATGCGGTGGAAGCCCTTGGCCGAGCGCATCACCGCCCCTTCGCTGAGCTGCGTCGTCTCGCGCCGGTAGATCTTCTGCCACGGTGTCTGCTCGCTGGGGATGGCCGGGGGCGTCTCGCGCCGGCGCCGGGCGATCTCGTCCTCGTCGACCATCATGTCGCAGCGCCCGGTGTTGAGGTCGATCCGGATCGTGTCGCCGCTGCGCAGCCACGCGAGGCCGCCGCCCTCGGCGCTTTCCGGCGAGGCGTGCACGATCGAGGGGCTGTCCGCGGTGCCCGACTGACGCCCGTCGCCGATGGTCGGCAGGCTGGTGATGCCCGCCCGGATCAACCGGTCGGGCGGCTGCATGTTCACCACCTCCGCAGAGCCGGGCCAGCCGAGCGGACCGGCGCCGCGGATCACGAGGATCGAGCGTTCGTCGATGTCGAGCGCCGGGTCGTTGATCCGGGCGTGGTAGTCCTCGGACCCATCGAACACCACTGCGCGGCCCTCGAAGCAGTTCTCGTGGCCCGGGTCCGACAGGAACCGCCGCCGGAAGTCTTCCGAAATCACCGAGGTCTTCATGATCGCGAAGTCGAAAAGGTTGCCGGCAAGGACACGGAAGCCCGCACGCTCCATCAACGGCGAACCATAGGGGCGGATGACGTCGCGGTCCTTCGCCTCGCGGCCCGCGAGGTTCTCGCCGATGGTCCCTCCCGTGACGGTCCTGCAGTCGGTCTGAAGTTCGCCGGCCTGCATAAGCTCCCACATGATCGCAGGCACGCCGCCCGCGCGGTGGAAACGCTCCGACAGGAATCGTCCGGCGGGCTGCACGTCGGCGAGCAGGGGGATATCGTAGCCGTAGGTCTGCCAGTCATCCGGGTCAAGCTCCACGCCTGCAGCATCGGCGATGGCGGCGAGGTGGGGCTGCGCGTTGGTCGAGCCCCCGATGGCCGCGTTCACCCGCACCGCGTTCAGCATCGCCTCGCGGGTGAGGATCTGCGAGGGGCGCAGGTCCTCGTCCACCAGTTCGACGGCGCGCTTGCCGGTGCGATAGGCCATCTGGCCGCGCTCGCGGTAGGCGGCCGGGATGGAGGCGCACCCGGTGAGCGACAGGCCCATGGCCTCGGCGAGGGCATTCAACGTCGATGCCGTGCCCATCGTGTTGCAGTGTCCGATGGAGGGCGCGGAGTCGAGCGCGGCCTCCAGAAACTCCGCGCGGTCGATCTCTCCCGCGGCGTAGCGCCGCCGGGATTGCCAGATCACCGTGCCGGAGCCCGCCAGCCGCCCTTCATGCACGGAATCGAGCATCGCCCCGCCAGAGAGGACGATGGCGGGGATATCGACCGTGGCCGCGGCCATGATCGCCGCGGGGGTGGTCTTGTCGCAGCCGGTGGTCAGCACGACGCCGTCGATGGGATAGCCGTGCAGAAGCTCGACCAGCCCGAGATAGGCGAGGTTGCGGTCGAGCGCCGCCGTGGGGCGGCGGCAGTTCTCGAAGATCGGATGGGTGGGAAACTCGATGGGAATGCCGCCGGCATCGCGGATGCCGTCGCGCACCCGCTTGGCCAGTTCGATATGGTGGCGGTTGCACGGCGAGAGATCGCTGCCCGATTGCGCGATGCCGATGATCGGCCGGCCCTCGGAGAGCTCCTCGGGGGTGAGCCCGCTGTTCATGAAGCGCTCGAGATAGAGCGCTGTCATATCGGCGTGGTCGGGATTGTCGAACCAGTCCTGGCTCCGCAGGCGGCGTTTGGTCATTGCAGGATCCCCCGTGCCGCGAGATTGCCCATCAAGGCGCGCGTGCCGAAGGTCCAGGGCGCGACGGCATCGCACGGGCGGACCCGGTTGATCAGGCGGCCGAGCTGGGGCGAGGAGACCGAGACCACGTCGTCCGTCTTGTGCGTGAAGCCCATGCCTGCGTCTCCCCGGTTCTTGGTGGGCGCGAACATCGTGCCGAGGTAGAGCATCGCGCCGTCTGGGTACTGGTGTGTCGCATTCAGCAGCTGCGCCGCGAGATCGGCGGGCTGGCGGGAGATCTGGCTCATGTCGGAGTGGTCCGACAGCGTGAAGCCGTCGTCGCCGGTGATCTCGAGGCCGACCCGCAGGCTGCCCAGATCGTCCAGACCGAACCCACCGTCGAAGAGCCGGATGAAGGGACCGATGGCGGCGGCGGCGTTGTTGTCCTTGGCCTTGCCGAGCAGCAGGGCGGAGCGGCCCTCGAAATCGCGCAGATTCACATCGTTGCCGAGCGTCGCGCCGCGGATCTCGCCGCGCGAGTCGATCGCCAGCACCACCTCGGGCTCGGGGTTGTTCCAGTGCGAGCCGGGATGCACGCCGATCTCGGCGCCGCAGCCCACGGCCGACATCGGCTGCGCCTTGGTGAAGATCTCGGCATCGGGGCCGATGCCAACCTCGAGATATTGCGACCAGAGACCGGCCTTCTTGAGATGCGCCTTCACCTCCGCTGCCTTGTCCGATCCCGGGACCAGCCCGCGCAGGTTGCCGCCGAGAAGGTCGGCCAGCTCGGTGCGGATCGCGTCGGCCTGGGCCGGGTCACCCTTGGCGCGCTCCTCGATCACCCGTTCGATCATCGAGCCTGCAAAGGTCACGCCCGCCGCCTTGACCGCCTGCAGGTCGCAGGGGGCCAGCAGCCGCCCCGCGGTTCCAGTGCCGTCGCCCCGATCGAGGAAGCTGTCGAGCGGGCCGAGAGAGGGGCCGCCCTCCTGAAGAGCCTCGGCAAGATCGTCGATCTCCAGCAGGTCGGCCATGGTCGGGGCGATGTGGCTGAGGTCCAGCACCTCGCCTGCGCGCACCAGCACGGGGCAGGGGCCGCTCGCCGTCTTCGACCAGACCCGACCGACGAGGAGGGCACCGTCGCCCTCGGGCAGGATGTCGTGCGCGCTCAGCGCGAGTGGCGTGTTCTGTGTCATTCCGTGACCTTTCTTCCGCGTCCGTAATTCAGCAACAGTCCGATGAGGGCCGTGCCGTCATGATCCACCACAGCGCCTTGGGCGTCTGCGTGATCGACCGCACGGAATTGCGCAGCACGATCAGCACGGTGCCCGGGACCGTGCCTGAGCGAGTTCCCGGTCGTCCGAGGTGCCGCCAGGGCCGCGCAGCGTGGCGCCGTCGTCGCCCATGGCCCTCAGCCCGGAGAAGATGACCCCGCCCCGTCGCTGGCCCATGTCACGCTGGCCCTCGTCCCACGAAGGAAAGCGCTCGGGCGCGGCGCCGGGGCTCGACACGACCTCTGGGCCGGCGTGTAGCGCGCTGCTGCCCGGGGAGGTCGCTGTCGCGAGCAACGTCTTCAGGGTCATGTTCTCCTCCCAGAAAATCTGGATCTCCGATGTCCGGCCGGCTCTCCTCCGGCGCGCGCCCCGTGGTGGTGGTGCGTCAGGTCTTGCCGTCCGGGGCGGGGGCCTCTTCGGTAAAGGTCGCGAGACCTCTCCGGAGATGCGTCCGCATGAGGTACTGGTAGGCAAGGTGGTCCGCCTCCTCGATCGCGTGCAGGATGCCTTCGTGTTCCCGGTAGGTTTCGCCCTCGATGATGCGGCGCGTCTTGCCGCGCTGCATGATCCGCAGGATCACCGGCTTCATGATGCCGTAAACGTCGAGGATCGACCGGTTGCCGGTCAGCGAGATCAGCTCGATATGGAACTGGTAATCGAACTCCGACGCCTCGACGACGCTGCGGGCCTGCACCATCTGCCGGTTGATCTCCCGCAGCTTTGCAAGGACCTCCGGCGTGACCGCGTCGAAGATCGCCAGCGCCGTGCCGATCTCGATCAGCTCGCGGAAGCCCTGGATGTCGTCGAAGGTCCGGCGCGAGATCTCGGCCACGTTGAACGAGAAAATGTCGAGCGCACGGTTCATCCGTTCGTCGATGATCGTCGCGCCGACCTTGGGGCGCACGTCGACGATGCCGTAGGCCTTCAGCATCCGCATCGCCTCGCGCACCGTGTTGCGGCTGGTGGCGAAGCGGTCGCAGAGCTCGCGCTCGGTCGGGAGCTTGTCGCCGACCGTCAGCCCGTCGGTGTCGATCAGCTCCCGGATCTGGGCCACGACCTGATCTACCGCCGATCCCTGTCCGGGTATGTCGAAAGTGTCGTCCAACTGTTTCGCCTCATGTGGTTCCGCCAATGTCCTCATATCAACCACGTTGCGATGGGCGGAAAGAACAGGATCGTTGCCAGCACCACCAGTTGCAGCGCGATAAAGGGCAGAAGCGCGGTGTAGATGTGCTTGAGCGTGATCTCCTTCGGCGCCACGCTCTTGAGATAGAATGCGGCTGGGCCGAAGGGCGGCGTCAGGTACGAGACCTGCATGTTCACCGCGAAGAGGATGCCGAACCAGATCGGGTCGTAGCCAAGCTGCACCACGATGGGTACGAAGATCGGCAGGGTGAGCAGGGCGATGCCGATCCAGTCGAGGAACATGCCCAGCACCAGCAGGATCAGCATCATCACCATGATGATGACCACCGGCGCGGCGTCGATCCCGAGGATGGCCTGCGCGACGAAGCGGTTGCCGCCCATCAGGTTGTAGACCCCGACCAGCACCGCCGCGGCGATGCCGATCCAGATGATCATGCCGCAGGTCTCGAGCGTGTGCACGAGACTGTCCTGAATAATCTTCGCCGTCAGCTCGCGCCGCATCAGGGCGATGATCATCACCGCCGACACGCCCATCGCCGCGGCCTCGGTGATCGAGGCGATGCCGCCATAGATCGACCCCAACACCACGAAGACGATGAAGAGCGGGGCCGCGAGCGAACGAAGGGCCGAGAAAAGCGACTCCTGCGCCGCGTCTTCGCGCGACATCGGCGGGCCGAGATCGGGGTTCCTCCAGCAGAGGAACAGGACGTAGGCCACGTAGAAGCCCAGAAGCAGCAGGGCCGGGGTGATCGCCGCGACGAACAGGTCGGCGATCGAGGTGTTGGCCACCAGCCCGTAGATGATCAGCACGATCGAGGGCGGCATCATGGTGCCCAGGGACCCGCCGGCGCAGACCACCCCGATGGAGAGGTTGCGGTCATAGCCGAGCCGCAGCATCTGGGGCAGCGCGAGGATGCCGAGCAGGACGATTTCGCCGCCGATCACGCCCGACATCGCGGCCATCAGGATCGCCACGATCAGGGTCTGCACGGCCACGCCGCCGGGCAGCCGTCCGGCGAGGATGCGCATCCCGTTGAACAGCGAGCGGGCGATGCCTGAGCGGTCGAGCAGCGCGGCCATCAGGATGAACATCGGGATCGCGACGAGCGAGTATTCGGTAATGAAGCCGAAGATGCGGGCCGTCACCAGCGGCAAGGCCATCGGGCCGAACCAGCCGAAGGTGAAGACCAGTGCCACGAGCCCCGTGACCCATGCGAGCGGCTGGCCGGTCAGCAGCAGGACGAAGATCGCGATGACGAGGAGATAGGAGCCGGCCTCGATGCCGAGTGCGCTGAGATCCATGCTCATTCCCCTCCGCCCGGTGTCGAGGAGGTGTCGCGGCGGATCGCGCCGATCAGATGGCCCACCGTCTGCACGAACATCGTCACCACGCAGATCAGCACCAGCAGCTTCAGCAGGGCCGGCGTCGGCGGGTTCCACGACGTGCCGGTGCCCTCGAGATGCAGCGCGCCGGCGGGGGTGAACCACGACTTCCCGACCATCACCCAGCTCGCGTAGGCGAGGCCTGCGAAGAACACGAGCGCGATCACGGAGTTGACGATGTCCAGAACCCGCCGCTTGCGGGGGGCGACCGCGTCGTAGATCATCCTCACCCGGATGTGCTTGTCACGTGCGAGGGCGACCGGGCCACCGATCAGGAAGACGGCGGCGATCAGGAAGGTGGTGGTCTCGTGCGCCCAGAAGGTCGGGCTGTCGAAGGCGTAGCGGGCGATCACTTCGATCACGGTGATGAGGAACGCCGCGAAGATGGCCCAGGCGAGCACCTTCGAGGAGGTCGTGATGGCCCGGTCCAGTCCCGTGCGGATTTCGGCGTCGTCCTGCTCGGTCTCGTTTATGATGTCGCGCTCATCGGCCATTTTCGGCTCTCCCGCTGCCTGTCAGTGCTGCGCCCGGCGACGGATCCGCCGGGCGCAGTGGGTTCGGATGTGGGGGCTCAGAGCAGGTTGCGGCCCTGCAGATAGGCGATGACCGCGTCGTAATAGCGCTGGGTCATCTCGGTCTTGGGCGCCCAGTTCTGCCATTCCTGCTGCGCGATGCGACGGAACTTCGCACGCTCGTCTCCGGACCAGTTGATGATCTCGATATCCGGGTTTTCCTTCGCCTCCTTCACCGCGGCGGCATCGAGCTCGCGCACCGAGAAGATGTGGTTGAAGCTGAACTGCTTGACCGAAGCGGTGAGGATCTCCTGCAGGTCCTCGGGCAGCTCGTCCCAGACCGACTTGTTCATCGACACGTCGATCATCGGCAGGGAGTGGAAGCCGGGGTAGAGCGGGTAGTTCGCGATGTCGTTCATCCCGAGCGACTGGTTGGTGGCGAAGACGGTGTTGTCCGCCGCGTCCACCACGCCCTTGTCGAGCGCCGAGAAGATCTCGGAGCCGGGCAGCGACACCGGGGCCGCGCCGGCCTTCGAGAAGATCTCGTAAACCATGCCTTCGGGCGCCCGCAGCTTGACGCCCTTCAAGTCCTCCACCGTGCGGATCGGAACGCGTGAGACGAAGGCCTCGGGCTCTGTTGCCGCGGCGCCGATGAACTTGACGCCATAGGGTTCGACCAGCTCGGCATAGAGCTCGTTGCCGCCGCCGCTTTCCATGAAGCCGAGGAACTCGAACGGATCGCTCCACGCACCGACGAGGTTGCCCATCATCGCAAAGGCCGGATCCTTGCCCGAGAAGTAGCTGGGGTCGGTCAGGTGCCCCTGCAGGATGCCCGCGCCGACGGCGTCTAGCGTATCGGTGTGCGGGACGACCGAGCCGATCGGCAGGATCTCGATCTCGATCCGACCGCCGGACAGCTTGCCGACCTCGTCCGCCCATTTCTGCTTGTTCACGTAGCCCGGTTCGCCTGCCGTTTCAGAGGTCTGGAACGTCCAGTTGTAATCGGCCGCCATGGCCGCTCCGGCGAGGCTGATGGCCGAAACGGTCAGCGCCGCCAGCGCGGAAAGCCGCTTTGCAAAAGTCATGTTGTCCTCCCTAGGAACGATGCCCGGTCCATCTCCTCCAGAGAACCGGGAGAGGCGCTTCGGCCTCTTTGGTTGGACAAATAGCGCATAGGATGCGTTAAAGATCAACATTCACTTTTCGGGGGCGTTGCGGAATCTGTGCTTCTTATTGGACTAATTGGAGGAATTCTGCAGGTGGAGCGTGAATAGGTGCGATTTTACGGACGAAACTCCGTGTCGCTGTCCTTCTTGGTATGACAAATTGCCTCCGTTGTCGTTGCGGGTACTCAGCCGCCTCCGCCTCATTTGTCGCCCGAGCCGTCTGGGCTTTGACGAGGGCGTTGAGCGCGCCTGACAGAAGGGTCCCGCTCGTGATGACACTCGCCGCAAGTGGGAGGCGGGCCATCTGCGACCGCGCGTCTCCGCTCTCCTGACGCGCCCGGTATTGAGCGGGCCTCGCGCCGGCGCGCCGTCCGTCTTTATGCGTTTCTAATGCCAAGACGCCGAGTTCCGCATGGCGCCATTACGGGCTCCGGATCCAGATACAGCGGGACAATTCTGTCTCTGGAGGGTCCAAGACATGGGCTTCGAACTCGTCCTCGGCGGCCTCGTCGCCATGGCGCTTCTCGTCTATCTGCTGGCCGTGCTGATGCGGCCCGAGCGGTTCTGAGGGCGCATCATGGCAAGGCAACCGACACAATCCATCTTCGCCGCCGAACTCGTCGGCCCGGCATTGCGGCAGAGCGTCGCGAAGCTGCATCCCCGCGTACTCGTCCGCAACCCGGTGATGTTCACGACGGCGGCGGTCGCGCTCCTCGCGACGGTGCTGCTCCTGCGCACGGTGCTCACCCGTGGCGACGTCCTCTTCGAGGTGCAGATCGCCTTCTGGCTCTGGCTCACGGTGCTCTTCGGCAACTTCGCCGAGGCGCTGGCCGAGGGGCGCGGCAAGGCGCAGGCGGCGGCGCTTCGGTCGACGAAGGCCGAACTGCGCGGCAAGCGCGTCCGGGGCGATAGCACGAAGGAGGTGGCGGCCAGCGAGCTGCGCAAGGACGACATCGTGCTCGTCGAAACGGGCGACCTGATCCCCGCCGACGGGGAGGTGATCGAGGGCGTGGCGTCGGTGAACGAGGCGGCGATCACCGGCGAGAGCGCCCCGGTGATCCGTGAGGCGGGCGGCGACCGCTCAGCCGTGACCGCCGGCACGCGCGTCATCTCCGACTGGATCAAGGTCAGGGTCACGGCCGAGCCGGGGACGGGCTTTCTCGACCGGATGATCGCGCTCGTGGAGGGGGCGAGCCGGTCGAAGACACCGAACGAGATCGCGCTCACGGTTCTGCTCACCGGCCTCACGCTGATCTTCCTGGTTGCCGTCGGGACGCTGCCCGCCTTCGCCGCCTATGCTGGAGGCGCGATTGCCGTCCCTGTTCTGATCGCGCTTTTCGTGGCGCTGATCCCCACGACGATCTCGGCGCTGCTCTCGGCCATCGGCATCGCGGGCATGGACCGGCTGATCCGCTTCAACGTCCTCGCGAAGTCGGGCCGCGCGGTGGAGGCCGCGGGCGATATCGACACGCTGCTTCTGGACAAGACCGGGACGATCACGCTCGGCGACCGGCAGGCCACCGAGTTCCTGCCGCTCTCGGGCATCCGCGAGGCCGAGCTCGTCGAGGCGGCGCGGCTGTCGTCGCTTGGCGACGAGACGCCGGAAGGCCGCTCGATCCTCGCGCTTGCCGGACGTGGCGACGCGGCCCCCAGCGGCGCGGAGGTGGTCGGCTTCACGGCCCAGACCCGCGTGAGCGGTCTGGATATCGGGGCGCGCAAGGTCCGCAAGGGCGCGGTCGATGCCGTGCTGAAGCTGCACGCCTTCGAGCCTGCGGCGGTGCGCGAGATAAGGTCGCTGACTGACAGGATCGCGCGGGCGGGCGGCACGCCCCTCGCGGTGGCCGACGGCACGCGCCTTCTGGGCGCAATCCACCTCAAGGACATCGTGAAGTCCGGGATCAAGGAGCGCTTCGCCGAACTGCGGCGCATGGGCATCCGCACGGTGATGATCACGGGTGACAACCCGCTGACCGCGGCGGCGATCGCGGCGGAGGCCGGTGTGGACGATTTCCTCGCCGAGGCGACGCCGGAGGACAAGCTCGCGCTGATCCGCAAGGAGCAGGGCGGCGGCAAGCTGGTGGCGATGTGCGGCGACGGCACCAATGACGCGCCGGCGCTGGCGCAGTCCGACGTCGGCGTCGCGATGAACACCGGCACGCAGGCGGCGCGCGAGGCCGGCAACATGGTCGACCTCGACAACAACCCCACCAAGCTCATCGAGATCGTCGGCATCGGCAAGCAGCTCCTGATGACCCGGGGTGCGCTCACCACGTTCTCGATCTCCAACGACGTGGCGAAGTACTTCGCGATCCTTCCGGCGATCTTCGTGGCCCTCTACCCGGGCCTCGGGGCGCTCAACGTCATGGGGCTTGCCAGCCCCGAAAGCGCGATCCTGTCGGCGTTGATCTTCAACGCCCTGATCATCCCGCTGCTGGTGCCGCTGGCGCTGCGAGGCGTTGCCTACCGCCCGCAGAGCGCTGCCCGCCAACTCACCCGCAACCTCGGCATTTACGGCCTTGGCGGCCTGATCGCGCCCTTCGCGGGCATCAAGGTGATCGACCTGGCCGTGTCTGGCCTCGGCCTCGCCTGACAGGAGACCTCGGATGATCTTTCTCACCTACGCACTCGGGATCCTCGTGTTCGCCGCCCTGATCGGCGCAGTGACACGGGCTTTCAAGGACTGACGCCATGGACCACGTCTCTGTCATTCTCCTCATCGTCGGCGGCACGGCCCTGCTGTCCCTGCCGCTCGGCGCCTACATGAAATGGGCGATGGACCCCGCGCCGGGACAGGCCATGCGCTGGACCGGGCTGTTCCGGACGCTCGGCGGGAGTTCCGCCGAGCAGGACTGGAAGCGCTATCTGGTCACGCTGCTCGTGTTCAACGTGATCATGTTCACCGGGACCTTCGCGATCCTTGCAATGCAGCAGTGGCTGCCGCTCAATCCCGACGGGCAGGGCGCGCTCGACCCGACGCTGGTGTTCAACACGGCCGCGTCCTTCACCACGAACACCAACCTGCAGCACTACTCCGGCGAGGCCTCGATGAGCTACCTCAGCCAGCTCGCGGGGCTGATGTGGCTGCAGTTCGTCTCCGCCGCGACCGGCATCGCCGCGCTGGCGGCTCTGGCGCGCGGGATCGCGGGGCGGCCGGCCTTCGGCAACTTCCTCGTCGACGTCCAGCGGGCGAGCGTCCTCGTCCTGCTGCCGCTGGCAGTGGTAGGGGCGCTCCTGCTGGTGCTCGGCGGCGTGCCGATGACGTTGCAGGGGGCCGCCGAGGCGACGACGCTCGATGGAGCGATGCAGACCATCGCGCGGGGGCCGGTCGCAGCCTTCGTGACCATCAAGCAGCTCGGGACCAACGGCGGCGGTTTCTTCGGACCCAATTCGACCCACCCGCTCGAGAACCCCAGTTTCTGGACCAACATCGTTGAAATGAGTGCGGTGATCCTGATCCCGATGGCCTGCGTGTGGATGTTCGGCCGGATCGTCGGGCGGACGAAGCACGCCGCGGTGATCTTTGCGGTGATGGCGGCTTTTCTCATTGTGAAGCTGGCAGGGGCCATCGCCTTCGAGAGCGCCCCCACCGCCGCCTTCGCCGAGCTGCCGGTGTCGGACGCGACCGGCAACCTCGAGGGCAAGGAGCTGCGCCTCGGCGCCACGACAGGCCCGCTCTGGGCGGTGCTGACCACGTCGACCTCGAACGGCTCGGTCGGTGCGATGCACGACAGCTTCAACCCGCTCACCGGCCTGATGCCGATGGCAGGCATGTGGCTCAACGCCACCTTCGGCGGTGCCGGCGTCGGCATGATCAACATGTTCCTCTACATCGTCGTGGCGGTGTTCGTGGCGGGCATGATGGTCGGGCGCACGCCCGAGTATCTCGGCCACAGGATCGAGGCCAAGGAGGTGCGCTTCGCCGTGCTTGCGCTCTTTGCCCACGCCGTGCTGATCCTCGGCGGCACCGCGCTCTTCGCTGCGACGCCGCTCGGACAGACGACGGTGCAGGACCCCGGCGCGCATGGTTTTTCCGAGATCCTCTACGAGTTCTCCTCGGCGGCGGCCAACAACGGCTCGGGGTTCGAGGGGCTTGGCGACGGGTCGGGGCCCTGGAACATCGCCACCGGCCTCGTGATGCTGCTCGGGCGCTACCTGCCGATCATCCTACCCTTCGCCATCGTCGGCAGCCTCATGGCCAAGACGCGCGCGACCGAGAGCGCCGGCACGCTCGGGGTGGAGGACGCCACCTTCGGCACCATGCTGGGGCTGACCGTCGTGATCTTCGGCGCGCTCACCTTCCTCCCGGCGGCGGCGCTCGGGCCGCTTGCCGAACATTTCTCGCTGCCTTGAGCGGATGACACAGGAGACATGCACATGTCAGACGTGATTTCCGGCCTGCGCGTCGCTGCCGCGACCATGGCCCTCTGCGTGGCGGGCTACACCGCCCTCGTCCTCGGGGTCGCGCAGGCCGTGACCCCGGCCACCGCCAACGGCTCCCTCGTGACTAACGCGGCAGGCGAGATCGTCGGCAGCCGTCTGATCGCCCAGGCGTTCACGGCGCCCGAGGATTTCTGGCCGCGGCCCTCGGCGGTGGCCTACGACGCCGCGGGCGCCGGCGGCTCGAACCTCTCGCCGGCGAACCCGGAGCTGACCGAACGCGCCACGGCCCTGATCGCCGCCCATGGCGGCGCCACCCCGGAGAGACCGATCCCGGCGGACCTCGTCACCGCCTCCGGCGCTGGGCTCGACCCGCACATCTCGCTCGAAGGCGCGCTTTTCCAGGCGGAGCGGGTGGCCGAAGCCCGCGGGGTCGAGATTTCGGCGGTCACCTCCCTCGTCCGGGCCATGGCTTATGCGCCCGGAGGCGTCTTCACCAAAGGCCGCATCGTCAACGTGCTCGAGCTCAATCTCGCGCTCGACACGGAACTGGCGGCGCCGCCGGTCTCGGAATAAGCTGTTCACATGACAGAAGAAACGCGCCCCTCCCCGGATGCTCTCCTCCGCGAAGCGGAACGGGAGGGGCGTGGCACGCTGAAGATCTTTCTCGGCGCCGCACCCGGCGTCGGGAAAACCTACGAGATGCTGCTCGAAGGCGCCGAAAAGCGCGCGGCGGGGCGCGACGTGGTCATCGGGATCGTCGAGACCCACGGGCGCAAGGAGACCGAAGCCTGCGTCGCGTCGCTTCCGGTGATTCCCCGCAGGGGGCTGCTCTACAAGGGGCAGATGCTGACCGAGATGGACATCGACGCCGTCCTCGAGCGGCGCCCGGAGATCGCGCTGGTCGACGAGCTTGCCCACACCAACGCGCCCGGCAGCCGCCACCCCAAGCGCTGGCAGGACATCGAGGAACTGCTCGCCGCCGGCATCGACGTGATGACCACGGTGAACATCCAGCATGTCGAGAGCCTGAACGACGTGGTGGGGTCCTTCACCCATGTCCGCGTGCGCGAAACGGTGCCCGACAAGGTCTTCGAGCACGCCGAGATCGAGCTGATCGACCTGCCGCCCGAGGATCTGATCGTCCGGCTCGAGGCGGGCAAGGTCTACGTTCCCGAGCAGGCGGCGCAGGCGCTCGACCACTTCTTTTCCAAGGGCAACCTGCTGGCGCTGCGCGAACTCGCGCTGCGCCACGCCGCGCAATATGTCGATGCCCGGATCAAGGAACATCAGGGGGTCACCGGCCGGGACGGCTATGGCGGCGGGCAGCGGGTGCTGGTGGCAATCTCCGAGGCGGCAGGCGGCGAGCAGGTGGTCCGGGCCGCGAAGCGGCTCGCGGACGCGCTGCGGGCGCCGTTGATCGCGCTTTACGTCGAGACGCCGTCGGCCGCCCGGCTCAGCGATGCGGAGAAGACCCGGCTCGCGCGCACGCTGGCCCTGGCCTCGTCGCTCGACGCCGCGCTGCAGTCGGTGCCCGCGACCTCCGTCGCCGAAGCCGTCATCGCGCAGTGCCGCGAGACGCGGGCGACGCAGCTTGTGATCGGAAGTTCGCGCCACGCCGGTCGGGGCATTTTTCCGGTCCGCCGGTCGATCGTGAAAGCCCTGATCGACAGGACCAACGGCGTCGCCGTGCATGTCGTGCCGCTGGCGGCGGAGTGTCGGGCCGATGATTGGCGGCGCTACCTGCCCAGAGCCCCGTTCACAGGGGATATCGTGGCGCTCGGAGCGGTGGCGGCCACGACCCTCGCGCTCTTCGTCGCAGAAGGCTGGGTCGGTCGTGGCCCGATCGACATGCTCTACCTCGTGCCGGTGATCGCAAGCGCGAGCTTCTTCGGCTTCCGCTCGGGGCTTGTGGCGGGCATCGCCGCCGGCATCGCCTACAACTTCTTCTTTCTGCAGCGCGTCTACACCTTCATCATCTACGGCCCCGCGAACCTCATTACGGCGATCCTGCTGGTGATCGTCGCGATCATCACCGGCCAGCTCGCCGCGCAGGCGCGGGCGGCAGCGGCCTTCGCGATGCGCAGCGCGCGCGAGAACGCAGCGCTCGCCCGGTTCGCAACACGCCTCGGGGCCGCGTCCGACACCTCCGAGACGGCGCAGATCGTCTGCGACGAGGTCCGCTCCATTCTCGCCGTGCAGACGATGATCCTGCACGGGTCGGGCGAGGGCGTGAAGATCACCGCCTCGGGACAGACGCGGCCCGAGCTCAGCCCGGTGGACAGGGCGGCTGCCGAGTGGGCCTTCGAGCATGGCGAGGCCGCGGGGCGCGGCACCAACACGCTGACCGCGAGCGACTGGCAGTTCCGCCCGCTCAAGACCGCGCTCGGCACGCTGGCGGTGCTCGGGCTGCGCAGCCCGTCCGGGCGCGTCGCCGTCCCGACGGAGCGGGCGGCGCTCGCGGAGAGCCTGATCGATCAGGCCGCGCTCGCGCATGAGCGGCTCAAGCTCGAGACCGACATGCGCGAGATGGAGGTGGTGCGCCAGCGCGACAGCCTGCGCGCCGCGCTTCTGGCCTCGCTCAGCCACGATCTCAGGACGCCGCTGACCGGCGTGACAGCCGCCGCCGCGGCGCTGTCGGCCAGTGGCGAGGATGCCGAGCTGGTCGAGACGGTGCGCAGCGAGGCGCGTCGGCTGAACCGGTTCCTCTCGGACCTGCTCGACCTGACCCGGATCGAGGAGGGCGCGGTCACGCCCGATCTGCAGCCCATCGACCTGACCGACGCGATCACCTCGGCCATCGCGGACCTCGCTTCGGCGCTGGACGGGCGCCGGCTCGAGACATCGATCGACCCGACCCTCCCGCTCGTGCGGGCCGACGCCGTGTTGCTGCACCACGCCATCCTGAACCTCGTCGACAACGCGTTGAGATACGCGCCGGACGACCAGCCGATCGAGGTGGTCGCGCGCATGGGCCGGCGCGGTCCGGTGATCGACGTGCTCGATTGCGGCCCCGGCATCCCGCCGGGCAGCGAGCAGCGCATCTTCGACCGGTTCGCACGCGGCGAGAGCTCGGACCGCACCGGCGGCTCGGGGCTTGGCCTCGCCATCGTCAAGGGGTTCTGTCAGGCGATGGGGTTCACCGTCGAGGCCGCGCGGCGACAGCGCGGCGGCTCGCGGTTCACCATCCGGATGCCGCCCGAAACGATCGTTCAGGTCTCGATGGAGGACATTGCGTGAGCCACCATATCCTGATCGTCGACGACGAGATGCCGATCCGCAGGCTGCTTCGCGTGTCGACCGAGCGCAGCGGCTATGTGACCGAGGAGGCCGCGAGCGCCGCGGCGGCGCTTCAGGCGCTTGCCCGCGCGACGCCGCGGCTCGTGCTGCTCGACCTCGGCCTGCCCGACCGCGACGGTCTCGAACTGATCGGTCCGTTCCGCGACAAGGGGGTGGCGATCATCGTGCTCACCGCCCGCGAGGGCTCGAGCGAGAAGGTCGCGGCGCTCGACCTTGGGGCCGACGACTACGTCACCAAGCCTTTCGACAGCGAAGAGCTTCTGGCGCGCATACGCTCCTGCCTGCGCCGCGCCGATCGCAGCGCCGGTGTGCGGCGGCGGGTCGGGGTCGGCCCGGTCGAGATCGATCTCGACGCGCACAGCGTGCGCAAAAGCGGGGCCGAGATGAAGCTCACCCCCAAGGAGTTCTCGCTGCTGGCGGAACTGGCCGCTCATCCGGGCAAGGTGCTGACCCACACGCATCTCCTGCGCGCGGTCTGGGGGCCGGCGCACACCGACAACGTCGAATATCTGAGGGTCACCGTCAGATCGCTGCGCAAGAAGCTCGAGGACGACCCCTCGCTCCCGACGCTGATCCTGAACGAGCCGGGGGTGGGGTACCGCCTGTGCGAGCCGAGTGCGCCGGGCGGCAGCGCGGCGTCTGGCTGACGCTGCGACTGAGCTGCCGTCTATCGCTTGGAGAGACGCCCCTCGACGCTTTCTGGGCGAGGCGGGGTGAGCCGTCAGGGGCGCGCCCGCCGCATGTGTCACAGGCGCGATGCTGCCTTTCCCCAGGCGGTGCTGGGGCGGAGGTAGCGGCGGTCGCGCGCCGCCCCTCATTTGTCACCGTGGCGAGGTCGCCTTTTCGCGCGCGGTGTTCGGATAGCCGTACCGGGGGTCAGAGCGGTCCTTCGATGTTCGTAACGCCGCCTCGCGCATGACGCCGCCGGGGCAGTTCCAGCCGCCGGGTGCTTATCCCGGAAAGGCCGTCAGGCGGAGGATCACTCCGGCGCAAGGTCCTCGACGAGGACGAACCGCTCCCAGACGATCTGCATGTTCGGGGCGAACCCGCCATTCCTCTCGAAATAGCCGCGATGCCCCGCGCGCCACTCCTCGAGACTGTCATCCTCGCCTTCTGCGAGCGCCATCTCCTCGGTCACCTCATCGAACCGGCACTGGATCAGCTCGACGGTCTCGATCACCAGCGCCGGCGTGTCGTCCCAGTTGAGACAGATATCGCGCCTGCCGATCTCGGGGGCGGGCTCTCCGTTGTCGAAGTCCCGCAGCGCGCTGCAGGTCGCCACCTTCTTTCCACGCTGCACGAGGGACACCAATGCGCTGGACAAAGCGGGACCGTCGCCAAACTTGAACGTCTGCGCCGAAGGGTAGCGGAGTTTCAGCGCTTTCAGGGTCTCTTTCATCTCACCGGTTCCTTGCCCGAGCTTGCGAATGCCACATCGCACGAATGCGTAGGCAAATTATAGGCTTATGCCGACCCTGGCCAGCCGCGTTTCCCCCGACCGCATCAGCGCAATAGAGGCAGGCTGCCGCACAGTCGGTCGACCGCCTTTCGCGGCCCGGCCAGCAAGATCGCCTGTGGCGCGTGGCCGGCCAGCGGCGCGGCGGCGATGCGGGCGGTATAATCGGCATAGTCCCGCGCCTCGAAGGCCGCGCGCATGTAGGCCAGCCGCAGCGGAAGGTCGGCAGCCGCGGCGAAGAGCGCCGGAAGCTCGGTCGCGGGGGCGCCAAGGACGGGTAGGGCGACGGTCGTGATGCCCGCGAGCACCTCACCGTCCTGCGTGGGGGTGTCGGCGCCGATCAGATCCGGGCGCAATCGCCCAAGGCTCATTCCGAGAATGGCGGCGAAATTGGTCTTCAGGCCGGTCGGCAGGGTTTCATCGAGAATGATGACGGGTTTCAGAGACATAACAGGTTCCTTTCGGCCCCTGCCATGCCATGCCGCGTGTCGGCGGGATTGGACGAAATTGACCTCAGTGCCGGATCAGGGCGCCGGGCGTCACACCGTAATGGCGGCGAAACTGCCGGATCAGATGCGGCTGATCGCAGAATCCGGCCGCGACGGCAGCCTCGGCGGCGGGGGTGCCGTCCAGCAACAGGCGCCGCGCGAGATCCACGCGGCTGCGCAGCACATGCCCGTGCGGCGTGAGGCCGGTGGCACGGGTGGTGCTCCGGATCAGGTAGGAGGGGTTCAGCCCGACTTCGCCCGCCAGATCCGAGAGGCTCAGCGTATCGCCCGCAGCTACACCGGCCTCGATCTGGTCCAGCAGGTTGCGAATGGCGGTGGGCTCGCGGCCCGGCTGGCGCAACTCCGCGCGGCCGTACTGGGCGAAGGCCTGCGCCAGCACCTCGTGCACGGCCTCCTCGGCCATCAGTCGGCGGTCGGTTGCGCTGGGCTGGTTGAGGCTCCGGGCCAGCCGCTCGAGCGCCTTGGTCAGCGTCAGGCCGCGATCCTGCGGGGCGATCTCGGCAAAGCCACGCAGGTCCCGCAGACCCAGAACCGCCCGCACCGCCGCCTCGGAGGCGTAGAGCATGTTGTACCGCACCCGACCGGCGGAGGCGTGGCCGGTATGGGGCTCTTCGGGGTTCATCAAGGATAGCGAGCCGGCGGGCAGCACCATGCGCTCGCCGCGGCACAGATAGCCGCCCGCGCCCTCGGCGATCGCACCGATGGCAAAGCCCTCATGCGCGTGGCGGGCGAAGGTCTGGGTGCTGAATGCGGCCTCGAACAGCTCGATGCCGTGGAACCAGCCCAGATGGTGATAGCGGTTGCGCTGCATGACGCGGCCATATCACCGCGGCATCCGTGCCGTGAAGAGGTCACCGGCCCTCGGAGCGGAAGGTCGCTGCGCGGTCGTGGGCGAAAGCGACCGGCTGGCTGACCGATACCCCTCAGCCTGCACCGGCGCGCGTCCGATCAGGGCGACGGGCGCATCGCGATGACCTGCCGGACCTGCTCGATCAGCCAGCGCAGCGCCGGATCCGTGCGCCGGCGTTTCGCAAAGATCGCGACGAAGCGGATCGTGGGCGTCGCGACGGGCGCCGCCGTCACCTCCAGACCGGCGCCGGTGTTCTGCAGGCACCGCCGTGCCACGGTCAGGATCAGGTCGGTGCCGCGAACGACCTGCGGCGCCACGGTCCAGTGCGGCAGGACCAAGGCGATGCGGCGATGCCTGCGATGAGCGCGCAGATGCAGATCGAGCTCGGTCGCCGCCTCGCCATGAACCGCCGCGAGGACATGGGGCGCGGCCCAGTAGCGCTCTTCGGTCAGGCCGTCATAGGGCTGCGGCTGGGCCGATGGGTCAAGGAGACAGGCATAGTCGTCCTCGAACAGGGTCTCTGCCACGCAGCGGGAGGACAGATCGGGGAAGACGCCGAAGGCCATGTCGATCTCGCCATCGGCCACCGCGCTGCTCATGCCTTCGCGGCTTTTCTGCGTGACCACGAGGTCGATGCCGGGCGCCTCCGCGCGCAGGCGCCGCATCAGCTCCGGAAGCAGCAGCGCGGTGCCGAAGTCGGACATGGCGAGGCGGAAGACATGTCGTTCGTGCGGATCGAACCCCTCGGGCGCCAGCACGGTGCGGATCTGCGCCAGCGCCTCGGCCAGCGGGGTCGACAGCTCGAGCGCCCGCAAGGTCGGCTCCATCTCGCGCCTGCGGCGGTGGAACAGGGGATCGTCGAGCAGGATCCGCAGCCGCGCGAGCGCATGGCTCACCGCGGGCTGGCTCATGTTTAGCCGCTCGGCGGCCCGCGACAGATGCCGCTCGGCCAGAAGCGCGTCGAGCACAACGAGCAGGTTGAGGTCGATGGCACGCAAATTATTCATGACGTGCATATTACGGCGATGAAGTCGAATTTCAAATGCGCCGCGCGATGGGCCACAGGAAGGGAAAAACCGAAAGGATCCTGTCATGCCGTTTCTTCCCCTCGTCATCATCGCCGCCCTCGCCGGAGCCGCCGTGCCCTTTCAGGGCGGCGCCAATGCGGCGCTCGGGCGCGCGCTTGGTCATCCACTCTGGGCGACGCTCACGTCGCTCGCGATGAGTGCGCTGTGCATCCTGCCCGTCCTGCTCATCCTGCGCGTGCCGCTGCCGACCCTTGGGGGCCTAGCGGGGCAACCGAAATGGATCTGGATCGGCGGTGTGGCCGGCGTGGTCTACGTGACCGCCGCGCTTCTTCTGATGCCGAAGCTGGGGGCGGCGAGCTTCATGATCGCCGTGATCGCGGGGCAGGTGGTCGGGGCGCTGCTGATCGACTGGACGGGCGGTGTCGGGCTGGCGGCGCGGCCGGTGGACGCGACGCGGCTGGCCGGGACGGCGCTGGTGCTTCTGGGCGCGGTCGTGGTGCAGTGGCCAGCGGTGTCGCGGTGAGCGCTCGCGCCTTGGGCGTCACAACCCGGGGTGCGGGGCAGGGTGCGAACCGGCTGCGACGATTGCCGACGATGGGCATCCAAACAAAGCGTCTGCCGGCCCCACGGGCCGACCAAAGGCGAACCGCCGCCCCGGAAAGGGGGCGGCGGCTGTCGTTTGATCAGGACGCAAGCATCCCGTGCGGGTCGAGCACGAACTTCTTCGCAACGCCGCTGTCGAAGCTCTTGTAGCCTTCGGCCGCCTGATCCAGCGGGATGATCGTCGCGTTGACGATGTCCGCGATCGGCAGTCGGTCGTGCAGGATCGCCTGCATGAGCTGGCGGTTGTACTTCAGCACCGGCGTCTGACCGGTATGGAAGCTCTGCGCCTTGGCCCAGCCGAGGCCGAACCGCATCGACAGGTTGCCGTGTTTCGCCGCATCGTCCTCCGCGCCGGGATCCTCGGTCACGTAGAGACCGGGAATGCCGATGCCGCCCGCCACGCGGGTGATCTCCATCATCTGGTTCAGAACGATGGCCGGTTGCTCTCCGCCCGAATGGCCGCGCGCCTCGAAGCCCACCGCGTCGATCGCCGCATCGACCTCGGGCGAGCCGGTGATCTCGGCGATCATCTCGGGCAGGTTGTCGCCCTTGGAGAGGTCGACCGGGGTGAAGCCGACCTTGGCGGCATGGTCGAGACGCTCCTTGTTGAAGTCGCCGATCATCACCACCGCGGCGCCGAGGATGCGCGCCGAGGCCGCCGCAGCCAGCCCGACGGGGCCCGCGCCCGCGACATAGACCACGGAGCCCACGCCGACGCCGGCCTGCAGCGCGCCGTGAAACCCGGTGGGCAGAATGTCCGACAGCATGGTCAGGTCGCGGATCTTGGCCATCGCCTGATCCCGGTCCGGGAACTTCAGCAGGTTGAAGTCGGCATAGGGCACGGTGACATAGCGGGCCTGACCGCCGATCCAGCCGCCCATGTCGACATAGCCATAGGCGCCGCCGGCGCGCTCGGGGTTCACCGTCAGGCACACGCCCGTGTCGCCCTCGCGGCAGCACCGGCAGCGGCCGCAGGCCACATTGAAGGGCACGGAGACGACATCCCCGACCTCCAGCATCTCCACGTCTGAGCCGGTCTCGATCACCTCGCCGGTGATTTCATGGCCCAGCACGAGGCCCGGCTCGGCGGTGGTGCGACCGCGCACCATGTGCTGGTCGGAGCCACAGATATTGGTCGAAATGACCTTGAGGATGACTGCGTGCTCCAGCTTGCGCCCGTCCGGGGCCTGGAGTTTCGGATCGTCGATCTTCTGAACCTCGACGGATCCCGGGCCAGTGTAAACCACACCGATATTGCTCATGTGCGTCTCCTCCATAGATCTTGCACAGGCGAGGCACCGCATGTCGGCATACCAAGGGATGCAGGGCCTCATCCGGAGGACGATATCTGCGCCGGGGCGGATCACATGGCGGGAAGCGACATCGCCACGCGCACCAGCGACAGGACGATTTTCCGTTTGGTCCGAGCGCGCGGCCCGGGGCGGCCTGTCTTGTGTCGGGAGCAGGGGAAGTGGTCAGCGCTTGGCGAGGCTTGCCGCAGGGGGCGAAGGCTTCGTCTGGAGAAGAGGGACGGTGTCGCTGCGCCGTTCTCCACAGTCCGCTTGGCGGGACGGAGCGGACGCCGGCATTTAGCGGGTATGGCCCGTCCGTTTTCCTACTGCGAAGGCTGGCCTATGCCCGTCTTGCCGAGAGCGGCCTGCCGGATGTCCGTCGGGTTTGGCGCACGTCAGAAACGAACGGATCGTGACGAGCGATATCGATCGGCGCCGCTGGATTTCGCTCCGAGCCCGGACCTGCGGGAAAGCGACAACGAAAACGACGAGTGCCCGGAGACGTCGATATCGACGCCTCCGGGACTTGGGTGCCTCAGGGGGGAGGACACGCACGTGTCGGCCACCGGGGCCGCCGACACTTGCCTAGGGATGCCGGATCAGAAGAACCCGAGTTTGTTGGGGTTGTAGCTGACCAGCATGTTCTTGGTTTGCTGGTAGTGATCGAGCATCATCTTGTGGTTCTCGCGTCCGATGCCCGACTGCTTGTAGCCGCCAAAGGCCGCGTGGGCCGGGTAGGCGTGGTAGTTGTTCACCCAGACGCGGCCCGCCTCGATCTCGCGGCCGAAGCGGTAGGCGCGGGTGCCGTCACGGGTCCAGACACCGGCGCCAAGGCCATACATCGTGTCATTGGCAATCGCGAGCGCCTCTTCCTCGTCCTTGAAGGTCGTGACCGACACGACCGGTCCGAAGATTTCCTCCTGGAAGACCCGCATCTTGTTGTGGCCCTTCAGGATCGTCGGCTGGATGTAGTAGCCGCCGGAGATGTCGCCGTCGAAGCGCGCTTCGGAGCCGCCGGTCAGAACCTCGGCGCCTTCCTCGACCCCGATGGTCAGGTAGGATTTGATCTTCGCCTGCTGCTCCGCCGAGGCCTGCGCGCCGACCATGGTGTTGATGTCGCGCGGGTCGCCCTGAACGATGGCTTCGACGCGCTTGATGCAGCGGGCGATGAACTCCTCGTAGATGTCTTCCTGGATCAGCGCACGCGACGGGCAGGTGCAGACTTCACCCTGGTTGAAGGCGAACAGGACGAAGCCTTCGACGGCCTTGTCGAGATACGCATCATCCGCAGCCATCACGTCGGAGAAGAAGATGTTGGGGGATTTGCCGCCCAGTTCCAGCGTCACCGGGATCAGGTTCTTGGTGGCGGCCTTCATGATGATGCGCCCGGTCTCGGTCGAGCCGGTGAAGGCGATCTTGGCGATGCGCGAGCTTTCCGCCAGCGGACCGCCGACCTCTGCGCCCATGCCGTTGACGATGTTGAGCACACCATCGGGCAGAAGATCGGCAATGCACTCCATCAGGACCATGATCGCCGCGGGCGTCTGTTCGGCGGGCTTCAGCACGATGCAGTTGCCGGCGGCCAGGGCAGGGGCGAGCTTCCATGCCGCCATCAGGATCGAGAAGTTCCACGGGATGATCTGACCGACCACGCCGAGCGGTTCGTGGAAGTGATAGGCGACGGTGTCGTTGTCGATCTCCGACATGCTGCCTTCCTGCGCCCGCAGGACCCCGGCGAAATAGCGGAAGTGATCGACGGCAAGCGGGATGTCGGCGGCGGTGGTCTCGCGGATCGGCTTGCCGTTGTCCCAGGTCTCGGCGGTGGCGATCAGCTCGAGGTTCTCCTCGATCCGGTCGGCGATCTTGAGCAGGATGTTCGAGCGTTCGGCGGCGCTGGTCTTGCCCCAGGCATCCTTGGCGGCATGAGCGGCGTCGAGGGCCAGTTCCACGTCTTCGGCGGTCGAGCGGGCGATGTCGCAGACCTTGGCGCCGGTGATCGGTGTGACGTTGTCGAAATACTGACCTTTCACCGGGGCGACGTATTTGCCGCCGATGAAGTTGTCGTAACGAAGCTTGAAGGGCGAGGTGTAGTCGCCGGCAACTTGCGTCATCTCATTCATGGTAAGTCTCCTCCATATCTACCGGTCCTCCACCGGGAATGGAGACAGGATGACAATGAGAGGGGGCGCTGTCTGCC
Source organism: Salipiger bermudensis (assembly GCF_020171625.1). GTDB lineage: Bacteria > Pseudomonadota > Alphaproteobacteria > Rhodobacterales > Rhodobacteraceae > Salipiger > Salipiger bermudensis_B. The sequence goes on along the minus strand of NZ_JAIUZY010000017.1, from coordinate 11,063 downwards.
GGGCGGACCCGGCCAATGCGCGGCGGTTGTCTCAGGAGTGAGACAGGTGGGGCCCGCTATTCGCCGATGCCGAGCCGTTTCATCCGCCGATAGAGCGTCGCACGCCCCACACCGAGATCGCGCGCCGCTTGGGAGACGTTGCCTCCGCTCCGCGAGAGGGCGCGAATCACGGTGGCACGTTCGGCCTTCTCGAACCCGGTCGGTCCGTCATCGCGGCCAATCAGGTCCGACGCCGGCACGGCCCGCACCGGCCCCGCGGTGCCGAGACCGAAGCTCACGCGCGCGCCCCGCGTCGCCCCGATGACGAGGTCATCGCGATCCACGGCCAGCAGCATGGCCTGGTCCGTGTCGTCGTCGTCAGCCACGATGATGCGCGCGTCGGCAAAGGCCGCCCGGAAGCAATCGGTCTCGATCTGGCGCGCGGTATGGGCCACCTGTGCGGCGATCAGCCGGTTGATCGCCTCGGTCTGGTCGGCCCGGGCGGACGACACGTCGAGCGCGCCGATCAGATTGCCCTCCGGCCCGAAGACCGGCGCATCGATGCAGCTCATGTTGGTATTGCGCGCGTGAAAATGCTGATCGCGGTGAATGATCACACGCCGGTTGTCGGCGATGCAGGTGCCGATGCCGTTGGTGCCCTCGGAGGCTTCGGACCAGTCCGATCCCGGCGCCAGGCCCCAGGCGTCGAACACCGACCGGTCCGCATCCGACACCCGCACATCCAGCACGACGCCGTCCACATCGGTGAGCAGCACGCCACAGCCGGAGCTGCCGACAAGCTGGTACAGGTGGTCGAGCTTGGGGGATGCGATGCGACGGATGTTCTCGGCCCGTTCGCGTCGCTCGGCAAATTCGGTGTCGGAAACGCGCTGCACCCCTTCGCACCGTCCCGGGTCCAGCCCGTGATGATCGAAGGACCGCCGCCAAGAGGCCGCAAGCCGGGACCGCGCCGCAGCGCCCGGGTCCTTCGCGGTCTCCACCACGCGCTCGATATGAGGTTTGCCGTGCTTCATCGCAACCTCCCCCTGAGCGGTGCATATACCGGCATTTCGCACGTCTGGGAAGGTTCCCGATCATTGCCGCAGGCGGGGGGCGAGGGGTTGGCCAGTGACCGCCCCACGCCTGTCGGCGGGGGCGGCTGTCACCGGACACGCGGCTGGTCGGGGTCATGCCGCGGCCCGGCGACAAGTCCACGACCCCGGGCCGGAGATCGTGGAGGCCGAGGGAGAGGGCCTGACGGCCTCAGCTCATTCGTAGGTCGGCAGACCCGCCTCTTCGAGGGTGTCGCGGCGCATCTCGAGCCACCGCTCGGTCTTTTCGCCGGCGGGCACGTCGGCCACCTTTTCCCAGGCCGAGGCGAGGAGGTCCTGCCGCGCGAGCAGCTTGTCATTGTTCGCCTGCGCCGCGTCGCTCCAGAGCCCCTGTTCCTTCCAGAACCGGATGGCCCCTTCGTGGTAGGGCAGCACCCACTCGAAATCCTGTCGATCCGGGGCCCATCCGATCATCGCAGGCTCGATCTTGACGTAGGCGTCGAACTGCTCGTTGATCGCCTTGGTCAGGTTGTAGGCCAGATCGGCGTCCTGATCGGGGTAGCCGACGACGACCGGGAAGGGGAAGCCGGCGCAGGCGACGGGGTTCTCTTCCGACAGGTTGGGCCCGAGCGTCCCGCGGCGCGGCGAGAACTGCGGCTTGATCGCCTGAAGCCGCGCCCAGCCCTCGGTGTCGGATTCCGGCAGCGACAGCCAGTCCAGCCCGGCGGGCGAGGCCGCTGCCTGCTGGGCAAGGCTGGTGGTGGTGATCGTGGTGATGGCGTCGACCTGACCGTTGATCAGGGCTTCCCACGAGGCGCCGAAGCTTGCGACCTCGACCGGCTCGACGTCCTCCCAGCCGAGACCGCCGAAGGCGAGAAAGCCCGCGACGTTGCTCTGCAGGGCAGGGGCGCCGACGACCATGGCCACGCGCTTGCCGCGCAGATCCTCGACCGTCTCGATGCCCGCGTCGCCCCGCAGCGCGAGGGTGAAGCAGTTGTCGGAGTTCGAGCCGATGAGCATCCGCAGCGGTTGCGGTCCGATCTCTGGCGCCGCGAAGGCCTCGGTGCCTTCCGCCGCGTTGAACGATTCCGAGCCCACGATGCCGAACTGGACACGTCCCTGCCGGACCGGGATCAGCCGCGCCACGTCGGAGGTCGCCGGCAGCACGCGCAGCGAGGTGTCATAGGCATTTCCCAGCGCCGTGCCGAGCGCGACGGCCTGGTTGTAGGACGCAGCGCCCACGTCATAGGACGTGACGGCGAGGGTGTTCGGAAGCTCTGCTTCCTGCGCCATCAGCGCCGAGCTGGGCACCACCGTGAGAAGCGTGGCGGCCGCAAGGCCGAGCATATGTGTTGCGGTCATTGTGTTTCCTCCCTGAAATGCGTCACGTCGCGGTCGCGACCTGACACCGACCTCGATCCGCCGGAGAAGCAGGTCAGACACGGTATGGATGCGCAGGGTCGGACTTTCCGTCAGTCGCCGAGCCGACCCGGTGGACCGGGCAAGCGCCGTCGATCCCGGCCGGTAGACCGAGTGCGTGAACGAAACGCCCCGGCGCGTCGCCGTGGCCTTGTCTCATTCCGGACGTGTGTTCCGAACCCCTCCGCTTCCTGCGCGCCTCCATGCGCAGTGTCTGAACCCATCCTCCGGTGGGTCGCCCCGAGCTTAAGGGCAGGGCGGCGATCGCCGATCAGCGAAAGTCGCTCATTCCGACAGGCGGAATGCTCCGGTGGGCAGTCGCCGTAGACCCCTTCGCGGCGCGCGGTCAGCCCGAGGTGGTCTGGTTCAGCCGCGTGAGGTCTTTCGAGATCTCCCGGGAGGCATCCTTCAGGACCGGCCCGTAGGTCTCGCAGGCGCTGCGCAGCGACGGAAAGGCAGAGATGAAGTAGGTCAGCCCGAGGCTGGCGACCACGCGGTCGTGCTCGTTGTAGATCGGCACGGCGATGGTGTTGGAATTGCGCGGCTGCGCGTCGGGCGACCTGACCGCGTAGCCCTGTTCGCGCGTGACCGCGATCAGGCGGTCCACGGCCTCCGGACTTTGGGCGAGCCGGTCTTCCGGATCGTCGGAATTGCGCAGCATCCGGACGATCAGATCGCGCTCCTCGGCGGGCGTGAAGGCGAGATAGGCCAGCCCCATGCCGCGCGTCAGCAGGGGCAGGCGCATGTTCACGGTCTTGTGGAAGGGCGACACCGAACTGTCGGGCACGGTGCTGAACCGGACCACGACCGCGTCGCGGTCCAGCAGCGAGATCGAGACCGGCCACTGGTACTTGCGCGTCACCGCGATGGCCCAGGGGCGCCCGGCTTCGACGACCATCGGCTCCTTGTGATAGCCCGAGCTGAGGGAGGAGACCAACGCGCTGAGCTGGTAGCCGCCGATTCGGGGATCGTTCTCGACGAACCCGGCATGTTCCAGCGTCTGCAGGATCCGCACGATCGTGGGTTTGGGCAGACCGGTCCGGGCATGAAGATGCCGCACGGTCGTGTAGGGCTGCATGTTCATTTCCTGCAGCACCCGCATGGCGCGCTCAATCGACCTGATCGTCATTCTGTCCCCATCCCCTTCGCGCCCCGCGCATTTCGCTGGGCGAAATAGTCCTGAGCGCAGTTTGTCCCAAGCGCAGGTCGACTTCTAGGGTCCGTGGGCCGGACGATGACGGACGCCCGGGGCCGGGATCCGCGGGATCTCTGTCCATGGCCCGGTGCCGCCATCGCCGAGAGCGGCAGGGTCGATCCTGCTGCCGCGAAGGGAAGAGGGACCATGACGAACAAACATATGCGGCTTGTCGAAACCCGGGGCACGGGCGGTCCGGAGGTTCTGCACATCGTCGAGGGGCCACGCCCAAGCCCCAAGCGGGGCGAGGTGTCGATCCGGGTCGTCGCTGCCGGGGTCAACCGGCCCGACGTGCAGCAGCGCCGCGGGCTCTATCCGCCGCCGCCCGAGGCCTCGCCCATCCTGGGCCTCGATGTCGCGGGCTATGTCGAAGAGATCGGCCCCGACGTGCAGGGCCTTGCGGTCGGCGATGCGGTCTGTGCCCTCGTCAACGGCGGCGGCTATGCCGAGCTCTGCTGCGTGCCCGCGGTCCAGTGTATGCCGGTGCCGCTCGGGTTCAGCTTCATCGAGGCGGCCTCGCTGCCCGAGGCCTATTTCACCGCCTGGAACAACCTCATCTGGCTCGGCCGCCTTGCGGAGGGCGAGACCGTTCTCATTCAGGGTGGCACGTCCGGCGTGGGGATGGCGGGGATCCAGATGGCCCGCCAGCTCAGCAAGGCGACGGTGCTTGCGACCGCCGGCAGCGACGAGAAGCTGCAGGTCTGCCGCGACATCGGTGCCCATGCCGCGATCAGCTACAAGGGCCCGTGGGACGAGGAGGTGCGGCGCTGCACCGACGGCGCGGGCGTCGATGTGGTGCTCGATGCGCAGGCCGGGGACTATACCCAACGCCAGCTCGACCTGCTGAAACCCGACGGGCGCCTCGTCTTCATCGCCAGCCATCAGGGGCCGACGGCAGAGGTCAACATCCGCGCCATCGTGAGGCGGCGGCTGACACTGACCGGCTCGACGCTGCGGCCCCGACCGTCCGACTACAAGGGCCGGATCGCGTCGGATCTGGTGGAACGGGTCTGGCCGCTGCTCGAGGACGGGCGGATCGTCACCCGCATCCATCAGGTCTTCGCTTTCGACGACGTCCGGTCCGCGCATGAGGTGCTCGACCGCAATGACCAGATCGGCAAGGTCGTGCTGGCGGTGGACACCGCGCAGGCCGAACAGCGACCGCGCCCGCAACAGGAGACCATCCCGCAATGATCACGGTTGAACAGCCCGCCGACATGGCGGCCCATGCAGGCCAGCGGATCGGCCATTCGGACTGGATGCGGATCGATCAGGAGGCGATCAGCGCCTTCGCGCGCCTGACCGGGGACGATCACTGGATCCACGTAGACCCGGAGCGGGCCAGCCGCGATATGCCGGGCGGCCGCACCATCGCGCACGGGCTGCACATGGTGTCCCTGATGCCGCGCCTGCAGCGCGAGATCTACGCCATCCGCAAGCGCGGTCGCGGGCTGAACTACGGATACGACAAGATCCGCTTCGTCGCGCCGGTGCAGGTCGACAGCCGCATCCGGCTGGCGCTGACCGTGGTCGAGGCCGCGCCCCATGCCCGCGGCACGCGGCTGGTCTGCGATGCGACCATCGAGGTCGAGGGGATGGACAGGCCCGCCGTCGTCGCCCGGCATATCCTGCTTCTCGAGAACGGCTGACGGAGACCGCCATGACGCACACGGACACGGACGAAGGCCGCCTCCTCGCAACCCTCCTGCAGCACGGGCTGACCCGACCGGACGCCACCGCGCTGGTCTGCGGATCGCAGGTGCTGAGCTGGGGCGAACTGCGCCGACAGGTGCTTGCCACGGCAGGGGCCATTGCCGCCGGCCGCGACGGGCCGGTGGGGCGCATCGCGCTGCTGGGCAGCGCCGATGCCGGGCTGGTGGTCGCCTATCTCGCGGTGGTGGCGGCGGGCGGCTGCGCTGTGCCGCTGCCGGTCTCGGCCCATCCCGATGCGCTGATGACCATGCTGCGCGACTGCGAGCCGGAGCTGATCTTCGTGCAGGACGGATACCGCTCGCTGCTGAGCGAGGGCCATCCCGGCGCGGTCGTGGAGATCGGCGCCGAGGGCATCGCGCCCGAGTTCACCGATCAAGCTCAGCCGCTGCAGGACGCGATGGTGCCTGCGGGGGACGCACCCTTCAACATCATCTACAGCTCGGGCACGACGGGCAGGGCCAAAGGGATCGTGCACTCTCACGCGATGCGCTGGCGGCAGGCCGCGCGGGCGCTGTTCGGCATGGATGCGGAGAGCACGCTCCTGCTGGCGACACCGCTCTATTCCAACACCACGCTGATGCCGATGCTGGCGGCGCTGTTCCACGGCTCCCGCGTCATCATGATGCCCAAGTTCGACGCGGAGGGCTATCTCGACCTGGCCGAGCGCGAGCGCGTGACCCACACGATGCTGGTGCCCGTCCAGTACCGTCGCATCCTGTCGGTGCCCGGCTTTGCCCAGCGCGATCTGTCCAGCTTCCGGCTCAAGCAGAGCACCGGCGCGCCTTTGCCCGCCGCCGACAAGCGCGAGATCCTCGACACTTGGCCGGGCCGGTTCCTCGAGGTCTACGGCCTGACCGAGGGGGGCTGCACCTGCATCCTCGACCTGTCGGCCTTCCCGGACAAGGCCCACACCGTCGGGCGCCCCGCCGCGGGAAACGAGATCCGCGTCGTCGACGAGGACGGGCGCGATCTTCCGCCGGGCGCGCGCGGTGAGATCATCGGCCGCTCGGTCACGATGATGTCGGGGTATTTCCGCAACGCCGAGGCGGACCGGGCGATCTATTGGACCGACACCGACGGAACGGTCTATCACCGGACCGGAGACATCGGCATGTTCGACGACGACGGCTTTCTGGTGCTGCTGGATCGCAAGAAGGACATGATCATCTCGGGCGGGTTCAACATCTACGCCTCCGACCTCGAGGAGAAGCTGCTGGGCCATCCCGATGTCGCCGAGGCCGCGGTGATCGGCATCCCGAGCGCCAAGTGGGGCGAGACGCCCCTCGGCCTCGTCGTCTGCCGCGAGGGGACAAGCCCGGACGTGCAGCAGTTGCTCGACTGGACGAACGGACAGGTCGGGCGGATGCAGCGCCTGTCGGCGATCGAGATCCGCGCCGAGCTGCCGCGCAACAATGCCGGCAAACTCCTCAAGCCGGAACTGCGCAAACCCTACTGGCCGGCGGACGCGTAACACGGCGCCCCACTGGGGGATCGCCGGGGCAGGGCGTGGCATGTCTGCGGCCTGCACTGGTATCCTGAGGCATCGCCCGCGGGAGCGGAAAGACCCCGGACCCAGCACCGCCCGGCAGCGCTCTATTGATGTCGGGCTGCGGTGTGTTTGTCGGAACCTGTTACTCGGCCGGACGGGTGGGCACCTGGCCCAGCGGGATCAGCGTCATCACCGTCTCGTCTTCCTGATTGCTGACCGTCACCTTGGTGCGCACGACCCCGTATTCGGGGCGGGTCTTGTGCAGCCCGGTCGACACGACCTCCCGCGTGACCTTCAGCCGGTCGCCGGGGCGGACGGGGCGCCGCCCGGCAACACGCCTTTGCCGCCGGGCGCTGGTATCTCCGTCGAGCCTTCTTACTCGGCCGGACGGGTGGGCACCTGACCCAGCGAGATCAGCGTCATCACCGTCTCGTCTTCCTGATTGCCGACCGTCACCTTGGTGCGCACGACCCCGTATTCGGGGCGGGTCTTGTGCAGCTCGGTCGACACGACCTCGCGCGTGACCTTCAGCCGGTCACCGGGGCGGACGGGACGCCGCCAGCGCAGCTCGTCGATGCCCATCCCGACCATCGGGGTCTTGCCGTAGCCGCCCGCCTCAACGAACAGCCGCATCGACAGGGCCGCGATCTGCCAGCCGCTGGCGATGACGCCGCCAAAGCGCCCGGCCGCCGCCGCTTCGGGATCGGTGTGCATCGGTTGCGGGTCGTTCTCCCGCGCGTAGCGGATGATGTCGTCCTCGGTCAGCTCGACGGCTCTGCTCTCCCAGGTTTCGCCGATGTTGAAGTCCTCGAAATATCGCCGCACGGGTCGTCCTTTCCTCTCATTTGCGCTGCCCTTCGGCAGGGGCGGCCGCCCCTCGGCGCCAACGCGCCGGGCCGCCACGGATGTCTCGTCTGACCGATCATTGCGGCGGCCTGCCGGCCGACGACACCTCCCACACCGGGCATTCCGCCTGCCGGAATGTTCCCCGCGACATGTTGAGATGACCCCGCCCCGAGGACAATCAAGGTGCACTTCGCGAGCGAAGACTCTGACACAAGGGAAGGACGGAACTCTCATGAGCACGGAAACACGACGCGCCCGGGTGCGGGAGATGATCGCAGGGATCGACGAGACGCGGGTCGACGCCCTCATGCAGGGCGCCGTCGACCTGCACGTCCATTCCGGCCCCTCCATCATGGACCGGCAGGTGGACCATTTTCAGGCCGTCGAGCAGGCCGCCGAAGCGGGCATGAAGGGCATCCTGTTCAAGGATCACCACTACTCGGTGTCGCCGATCATCCCGATCATGGAGCGGATGCTCGGAGACCTCGGCGTGTCGATGTTCGGCGGCCTCGTGCTGAACAACTCCACCGGCGGGTTCAACCCTGCGGTGGTGGATTCGATCCTCAAGCATGGCGCCCGGCTGATCTGGATGCCGACGGCGCATTCGGCCAACCACATCCGGACCAATTTCCGCAAGTCGCGGCTGGCCTCGAACGTGCAGCTGCGCGCGCCGAAGCTGCTGACGGTTCTCGACGACAACGGCAACATCAAGGACGAGGTCAAGGAAATCCTCGACAGCATCGCCGAGTTCGACGCGATCCTGTCCTCGGGCCACCTGCACGTGTGGGAAATCTGGAAGCTGTTCGAGGAAGCCAAGGCGCGGGGCGTCAAGCGGCTCATCGTCAACCACCCGATGTACGGCCTGCACTTCACCCATGACGACATCCGCGAGATCGCGCAGACCTACAACGCGCTGATCGAGCAGTCGGCCTGCCTGTATATCGACAGCCGGTTTAACGTCTTCGAACCCGAGGATCTGGCCGCCGACATTCGCGCCGCCGGCGTCGAGCACAGCTCGATCGGGTCGGATCTGGGGCAGGTGGACAACCCCACGCCGGTCGAGGGGATGCGTCAGGCGATTGCACTTTGCCTCGCTCTGGGCTTCACGGATGACGAAGTGCGGCTGCTGGTGCGGGACAACCCCTCGCGACTGGTGGACATCCCCCTGACCTGAGGGTCGGGGGCCGGAGCGTATGACGAGGCAGCGGGAGGACAACATGGAAAAGACAGAGACCAACAAGACCCCGGCGGATGAGCTGGCGGAGATTGGCGAATTCACCCTGCGCTCGCCGGGCGGCGCCGGAAAGTGGCTGGTGCGCATCGCGACGGTGATCATCCTCGCGCTGGCGGTGAACCAGACGTTCAACCTGCAGCTTCTGGTCGGTTACACGCTGGTGGACCTGCGGTTCTACTACGCGATCCTCGCGCTGTCGCTGGGCATCGGTTTCCTCGTCTATCCGGCGTCGGGGGGCACGAACGACCACCGTGTCCCCTGGTACGACTGGGGCTTTGCCGCAGCCGCGCTGGGCGTGTGCGCCTATTTCTTCGCCAACGCGATGAACATCAGCCTGCGGGGGTGGGAGATGGCGCCCCCCGAGACCGCCGTGTGGTTCTCGTTCGCCCTGTGGATTCTCGTGCTCGAGGCCGGACGGCGGGCCGGCGGCCTGCCGCTGGCGATCATCGTTGGGCTGATGTCGCTCTATCCGCTCTATACCGAGTATCTTCCGGCGGCCATCGCGGGCTTCCCCTCGCCGCCCTCCTATACCGCGGCCTATCATGCGATGGGCTCGGAGAGCATTCTGGGCATTCCGCTGCGGACCTTCGCCAGCCTGATCATCGGCTTCATCGTCTTCGGGGCCGCCCTGCAGCAGACCGGGGCAGGGGCGTTCTTCATGAACCTCTCCTTCGCGCTTCTGGGCCGGGTGCGCGGCGGGCCGGCCAAGGTGGCGATCTTCTCGTCCGGCCTGATGGGCTCGATGAGCGGCAGCGTCATCACCAACGTGCTGACCACCGGGGTGATGACCATCCCCGCCATGCGCCGGATCGGCATCCGCGGCACCTTTGCCGCCGGGGTCGAGACCTGCGCCTCGACCGGGGGCACGCTGATGCCGCCGGTGATGGGGGCGACCGCCTTCGTCATGGCCAGCTTCATGAACGTGCCCTACGGCACCGTCGCGCTGGCGGCGATCATTCCCTCGGCGCTCTATTTCTTCGGCCTGTTCGTGCAGATCGATGCCATGGCCGGGCGCGAGAACATCAAGGGCCTGCCGGCCGAGGAACTGCCCTCGGTCTGGAAGACCTTCAAGGAGGGCTGGTACTACATCTTCGTCTTCGGCCTGCTGATCTACATGCTGCTGGTGATGCGGCGCGAGGCGCTGGCGCCCTATTACGCCACGCCGCTGCTGATCCTCCTGAACCAGCTTCTGTCCAAGAAGCACCGGTGGGGCTGGCGGGAGCTCGGGGCCTTCATCGACAGTCTCGGCACGCTGTTCGCCAATCTCGTGGCGATCCTCGCGGCGGTCGGCATGATCGTGGGCGCGCTGTCGATGACGGGTGTCGCCGCGACGCTGGTCAACGACCTGCTGCGCATCGCGGACGGCTCGGCGATCTTCCTGCTGGTGATGGGCGCGCTGACCGGCCTGATCCTCGGCGTCGGCATGACCTCGACCGCGGCCTACATCTTCCTCGCCATCCTGCTCGCGCCGGCGCTGATCGAGGTGGGGCTGAACCCGATGGCCGTGCACATGTTCATCTTCTACTGGGGGATGCTGTCCTTCATCACCCCGCCGGTGGCCTTGGGCGCCTTTGCCGCGGCCTCGATCGCGCGCACGCCGCCGATGCAGACCGGGTTCGAGGCGATGCGGATCGGGTCGGTGATCTACTTCATTCCGTTCTTCTTCGCCTTCCAGCCCGCGCTGGTTCTGGAGGGAACGGTGGCGCAGATCGTGATCTCGACCTCGCTTGCCTTTGCGGGCACGGCCCTTTTCGCCTGCGCCGTGCAGGGCTACGTTCCCTTCGTGGGTCCGCTGTTCGAGCGCCGGCCCTATGCCTTCCCGCTGCGGCTGCTGCTGTTCTCCTCGGCGATCCTGATCGCCCTGCCGGCCACCATCGTGCCCGGCTGGAGCGATCTGGACCTCGTGGGCGTGGCCCTGGTGGTCGCGCTGCCGATCCTGGTCTTCGCCTTCTGGCAGAACCGCCGTCAGGTCCCGGCATCGCTGTCCTGAGGAGCAAGACACCGGCGCACGGGACAGCCGTGCGCCGCAGGGGAGCGGAACACTCCAGACCTGACCACGAAGGCCCCACCTGCCGCACCAACAGGCGAGGCCTTTTCGTGTCACCGGCAATATGGCGGGAAGATATTGCGAGGGCG
>NZ_JAIUZY010000016.1 GCF_020171625.1 Salipiger bermudensis | reverse complement strand
CCCGGTCGTTAAGTGCCGTCGCGCCAATGGTACTGCGTCTCAAGACGTGGGAGAGTAGGTCACCGCCAAACCTAGAAAAGACCACAACCGTATCTCTCTAAACGATCCCACCCTGATCACCTAACCAAATCAGGGCTAAATCGCCGCGGGATGGAGCAGCCCGGTAGCTCGTCAGGCTCATAACCTGAAGGTCGTAGGTTCAAATCCTACTCCCGCAACCAGTTTTAAAAACAGGCCGCACCCAAAAGGGCAGCGGCCTTTTTTGCATCCGCAAGACCTGAAAAGAGCCAACCAAAAACCGCGCACACTACGGGGGAGAATGCCCGAGCGTGTCGGGAGACGGCGAGGAGCGTTGCGGACGACCCGGCAGGCGCGGGGGACGTCGGTGACGAGCATTGGGCTCAATACGCCGCGACCTGGCCGTCCTTTCTGGGATCGGATGCCCCCGTCAGGAGACCGCTATCGTGGTCGATCCGGATCGCCTGTGCGCCGCCGAGCGGGTCATTCGCAACGCGCAGCTTGTGCCCCAGATCTTCCAGATCGCTCAGCACGCCGGACGGCACACTGCGTTCGACCTCGACCACGCCGTCCTGCGGAAAGACGCGAGGGGCGTCGATCGCCTCCTGCAAGCCAAGCCCCTGCCCAAACACGTCCGCGATGACACGTGCCTGTCCGATGGGCTGGTAGTCTCCGCCCATGACGCCGAAGGACAGGACCGGGCGACCGTTTTCAGTCACCATGCCCGGCATGATCGTGTGCATCGGACGCTTGCCGGGCATCATCGCGTTGGGATGATCCGGGTCGAGCGAGAACGAATGCCCTCGGTTCTGGAACAGAACGCCGGTTTCGGGGCACAGGATGCCACTTCCGAAGCTGTCGAAGATCGAATTGATGAAGCTGACGGCGTTCAGGTCCCTGTCGACGACCGTGATGTAGACCGTGCCGGACGTACGAAGCCCCAGCGGACCGATATCCGTCGTCGCCCGGTGAGGCGAAATGCGCCTGCGTAGCTCGGCGGCCCAGGATTTCGACAGGATGTCGTCGACGCCGACAGTCATGCTGGCGAGGTCGGCAAGTTGGCGGTCGCGCATCGCGTAGGCCAGCCGCGCCGTCTCAATCTCGACATGCAGCCGCGCGGCCGAGCCGGGGCGCATCGAGGCGATATCGAAGCCTTCAAGCAGGTTCAGCATCATCAGGGCCGTGATGCCCTGGTTGTTCGGCGGAACCTGATGCACCGTGCGGCCGTGGTGATCGGTGGCGATGGGATCGACGAACTCGCCGGCGACGGCTGAGAAATCCTCCGCCGTATGCACGCCGCCATGCGATCTCAGAGTCCGCACCATCGCTTCGGCCACCGCGCCCTCGTAGAAGGCACGTGGCCCTTTGCGGGCGATCAGGTCGAGGGTGTCGGCGAGCCGTTCCTGGCGGTGGATCGTCCCTTCGGAAGGGCTGCGTCCGGCCGGCAGGAAAAGCGCCCGTGTCGCGTCGCGCTTCGCCAGATGCGCCTGGGCGCGCGTCCAGTCGCGCGCCACGCGGGCATGAACAGGGTAGCCGCCACGGGCATAGCCGATGGCCGGCCTCAGCAGGCGCGCCATCTCGAGGCTGCCGAACCGGGCGTGCAGTCTGAACCACCCGTCGATCGCGCCGGGCATCGTGACCGCGTGAACCGAGTCGATCGGCACGTCGGTGTGGCCGTGGTCACGCAGCCGCGCGGCGGACGCTGCAGAGGCGGCGCGTCCGGATCCGTTGAACGCGACGACGGGCCCGCTACGTCCCGCCAGAAGGGCAAAGCAATCGCCGCCGATTCCGGTCATCTGCGGTTCGACCACCGCCATCACCGCAGACCCGGCAATCGCCGCGTCCATCGCCGTGCCACCTTCGCGCAGGATCTGCATCGCGGCCTCGGTTGCGAGGGGATGCGACGTGGCGACCATGGCGTTGGTGGAATGCACGGCGGAACGGCCGGGAAAGTGAAAGTCGCGCATCGCGGTCTCCGAATTCTAGTCGTCGTTCTGCACGGGCAAGCGGGTTCCAGTGTTGCGGCGAAAACTCGACACGTCGCGGATCACCTGCATGTTGCGCTGCGAGGACCGCACATGCGCGCGTGCGGCCTGCATTGCGCGCGGCGCGTCCCGATCGAGCATGGCCTCGACGATGGCGCGGTGCTCGGCAACCGCCATCGTCCACTGGTCGATCCAGCGCACCTCGATCCACAGGCCGAGGCGAAGCTGGTCATAGACGCGCCGGGTGATCTCGATCAGGGCCGCGTTGTGCGTCGCTGCAAGAATGACCTCGTGGACCTTGAGCCCGAGTTCGAGTTCGCGGGCATAGACATCGGGCGTGCGGTCATGGATCCGGTCGAGCGCGTCGATCTCGGCCATGACCCCCGCGAGGGCTTCGAGCTCGGCGTCGGTCGCGGTCTCGGTCGCGATTTCGGCGGCCATCGCGTCGAGACCTTCACGCACCACGAGCAATTCGCAGACCGCATCGACGTCGAGATTGGCCACCGAGTACCCGCTGTTGGGCTGGCTCACGACAAGGCCTTCGCGTTCCAGCCGGTTGAGCGCTTCGCGCAGCGGCGTGCGACCGATGCCGAAATCGCGCATCAGGCGGGCCTCCGACAGCCGTTCGCCCCGGTGGAGATCGCCGCCGAGGATGGACTCCTTGAGCGTCTGAAAGGCCTTCTCGCGCAAGCCGCCGCGCCGCTTGGGAGCTGTCTCTTCGTTCCGGCTGCGCATGGTCTGGCTCATCTGATCAATCCTCCAAGCTTGCGCGGACGGGCAGTTTCGGGGCGCATCAGGTGCGCGTTGAGCCGCTGTTCGATCTGCCTTGCAACGAAGATGAAGCCGTAGACAAGAACGAGATACAATGAAGCCGCCAGTCCGAAGGCCTCGAAGAAGGTGAAGTCGCGCGCGCCGACGGCACGGGCCACGCCGGTGATGTCCATGATCGTGATGATCGACACCAGCGATGTCGCCTGGATCTGGTAGACGATTTCGTTGGTGTAGGCCGGCCAGCCGATCTGGATGGCGCGCGGCAGGATCACGAGACGGAGCAAAAGCGGTGGCTTCAGCCCCAGCGCGCGGGCGGCCTCGATTTCGCCGCGCGGAATCGACTGGATGGCGCCGCGCAGGATCTCTGATGTATAGGCGGCGGTGTTCAGCGTGAGCGAAAGCAGCGCGCAGACCCACGGATCGCGGAAGAACGCCCAGAGCCCCACTGACGCAAGCTCGTGCCGGAATTGCCCGCTGCCGTAGTAGATCAGGAATATCTGCGCCAGCAACGGCGTGCCCCGGAAGAAGAAGACATAGGCCGTCGAGATGCCGCGCAGGACAAGATTGCGCGACAGGCGGGCCAGCGCGATCGGCAGGGCCAGCATCAGGCCGATCGTGCAGCTGAGGGTGGCCAGCTGTATCGTGGTCCAGGCGCCTTCCAGAAAGCGCGGCAGGTTTTCAATGACGAACCCCATCAGGGGCGCGCCCCGGCGGTGCCTCGCGCGGCCCACCTTTCAAGCCACGCCTGTCCCCACATGGAGATTGCGGTGATGGTGAGATAGAGCAGGCAGGCCGCGAAGAAGAACGTGAAAGGCTGCCGCGTCGACCGGGCTGCGATATCGGCGTTCCGCATCAGCTCCGGCAGCTGGATGATCGAAATCAGCGCAGTTGCCTTGACCAGCACCATCCAGACGTTTCCGAGCCCGGGAAGCGCGTAACGCATCATCTGCGGAAGCTCGACCTTGCGGAACGTGACCCAGCGCTTGAGCCCCAGAGCATAGGCCGCTTCGCGCTGCCCCGGGGGCAGCGCGAGATACGCCGCTCGGAAGACCTCGCAGGCGAAGGCGGCATAGATCACGGTCAGCGTTCCGATCCCGGCCACGAACGGATTGATCGAAAGGGTCAGATCGACGCCCATCCCGCCAGCCGTGTTCTGGATCAGCGTTGGCAGGCCGTAGTAGATCAGCAGCAGCAGAACCAGTTCCGGCACCCCGCGGACGAAGGTCGTGTATACCTCGATCGCGATCCGTCCCGCGCGCGGTGCAAAGAGTTTGCCCATCGCGGCAAGCAGCCCGAGGGCAAGCGCGCCCGCCATCGACGCGATTGCGACGCCGAGCGTGAGAACGAGCCCGTCGATCAGCAGCCAGCCATATCCTTGAAGATCAGGCATGCGGTTCCCTTGCCAAGCCAGAAGGAGTCGAGGCCGGGGTCAGACCCGGCCCCGGGATGTCAGCCGCCGTAGACGTCGAGGCCGAACCATTTCTCGGAGATCTCCTGATAGGTGCCGTCCTCGCGCAATGCCTTGATCGCGCCGGAAAACGCGTCGGCAATGGGCTGGTTGTCCTGCCGAACGCCGACACCGGCGCCGTAGCCGAAGAACTCGGGATCGGTATATTCCGGCCCCCGCAGTTCGTACCCTTCGCCATCAGCCGTGCCGAGGAAGCCATCCTGAAGCGCCACCACATCGCCCAGCACCGCGTCCAGTCGACCGGAAACCAGGTCGAGATACGCTTCATCCATCGTGCCATAGAGACGAAGTTCGACCTCGGGCATGTTGGCATTCATGTAGCGTTCGAAGCTGGTGGCACGCTGGGTGCCGACGACGGACCCCGAGAGCCCCTCCGCCGAGATCTCGATGTCGCTGTCTGCGGCGGCCACGAATTGGGATGGAACCTGGTAGTACTTGTCAGAGAAGGCGATCACTTCGCGGCGCTCGTCGGTGATGTAGAGCGAGGCCATGATCGCGTCGTATTTCTGCGCCTGCAGTCCGGGGATGATGCCGTCCCAATCCTGCGTGACCCACTCGCACTCGATCTCGAGATGGGCGCACATCGCGTTGCCGAGATCGATCTCGAAGCCCGCGACCGAGCCGTCGGCCTCCGTGAAGTTGAACGGCGGGTATGCGCCCTCGGTGCCGATGACGAGGGAGTCCGGCAGGTCCTGTGCCATGGCGCCGCCAGCGATCGTCACGGCAGTTATGGCGCCCGCGAGCGCCTGTTTGAATGCGAAGGTCATGTTCCATTCCCTGTTTTGCCGCGCGATTGCTTCGCGCCTTCCAGCATCCTGCGCGGACAGATAGTATACAATCAAGGATATTATTTGTGGCTGACCGCCGCGCCAGCGGGGGGTGATGAAGAACTGACCGATCAGGCAGGCGTTGTTGCGCAAGTCCGGGAGGATTCCTCTCGTGGATACAGAATGCTCGCCGGGGAGCATGGAAAGAGCCGCGAAGGCGACCTGCAAGACCACCGACCGGCAAAGCCAGAATCAGGCGCTGAGGCAGCGCGGATCACTGACCGTTGGTTCGATCCATCGATGCAGTGGGACGCTATTCCCTAGGGGCGTCGCGGCGATCCAGGCCTGCCTTACCCTCAAGATCCTCCTCGGGCTGCCGCTCCGCCAAGGCGTGCTATTGTGTGCCATTGGTCCGAGGACGATGGCGCGCGGCGTTCCTATCGGGCCGGTCTGACTTGCGCGACGCAAGCCCGCTATCCCGACCGACGTGCCACGTAGGCTCGCAGCAGCTCGACCCGGCGCGGGCGGAAGCTGGTGCCGCCGGGGCGCGCCTCGCCGATCCGGGCCACATGGAAGAGCCGATAATCCTGTCTCAGTTGGCAAAACCCCAGAAGGATCAGGGAGTTTGGCCCGTATGACAGTCCGAGCGGCCAGATCTCCCGTTCGGTCCGGCGCTCGTTCAGGTCGCGATAGCTGATCCAGAGGCTCGTCTCGTCCCAGCAGGCGCGCCTCACCATATCGATGTCGATGTTCACCTCGGCCCGCGCGTCGGGCGGGCGCCAGGACCGCAGTATGGTGTGCATTGCCTGGCGGGCCTGGCCGTCCGGCAGCGTCGCGATGATGCGGGCGATCGCATCGCGCCCGGCGCGGGCCAGATCGGCATCGCCGAGGGTGTCGAGGCTACCGATACCGAGCATCAACGCTTCGATCTCGATCCGCGAGAAGCTTTGCGGCGGCAAGGCCGGATCCTCCGTCAGCGTGTAGCCATAGCCGGCCGCGCCATCGATCAGGACACCTCCGGCCCGCAGCGTAGCGATGTCGCGGTAAAGCTGGCGTCGCGAGATCTCGGTCGCGGCGGCAAGCCGTTCGGCCGTCACCGGCGCAGGCAGGCGGCGCAGAACGTCCATCAAGCGCATCAATCGGTCTTGGCGGCCCATACCCTACTGCCTCATTCTGTCAGTAGGGGCAGGGTAAGCGGGTGCTGCAGATATCGAAAGGAGTCTTTGATGCCCATTCTCTACCAGTCCCCCCGATCCCGCTCCGACACGGTCGTGACCCTCGTCCGGATGCTGAACGCCGGCATCACGATCCGCGAGGTCACGATTCCCCGCCAGGACGGAACGGGCGCGCCGGATCCCGACAATCCGCATCCGGAGAAGAAGGTGCCCTATCTGGTGGACGGCGAAGAGACCGTTCGCGAACGCGGCGCCATCATCGCGTATCTGACCGATGCCTATCCCGACGCGAAGCTGGGGCCGCTCCCCGGCGAACCGGGCCGGGGCGCCTACCTGTCATGGCTGTTCTACTATCAGGGGATCATGGAGCCCCTGATCATCCTGCATTGGGCCGGTCTGAGCCATCCCGCGGTGACCGCATCGCTGCGCGATGTCGATACGATGATTGCAAGATTGGCAGAGGCGCTTGCGACCGGTCCGTGGTTGCTGGGGAGCACGTTCAGTGCCGCCGACATGCTGTGCAGCTCGCCCTTTGCCTGGTTCCCTGACCTCCTGCCCGACGATTCGGCGGTCCGGGACTGGGTCCTGCGCTGTGCCAAGCGCATGGAGCACGAGACCGCCTGATCCGCCAAAGCCGTCCCAAACCGCCCGGCCCATCTACCGCACAACCGACGGTCTCTGGCTCGGCCGAGGCGATGCCGAAGTATGGAGGTCGGTACGGGGGGAGACGCACCGCAGCGAAGGACGGGCAGGTGAGGTCGGCTTTGCGCCGATCGTGGCAGGTCGGTCGTGTGGGCTGGACATCCGCCGGCCCGGTACACCATCGCTCCATAGCACTGGTCGGCCCCGAGTCCTTTCCTGACGGACTTATCTTGCGCTAAGGCAGCGCATGTTCAGAAAAAGCCTCCCAGTCCGCAAGCGTATCTCGTTCATCTACAGGACTTTCGGCGCGCCATATACGACGCTTGAAATGCTCGATCGCGAGCTGCCGCCACGCGCCCGTGGGACACTTCGCGTGAACGTCTCACATGCGCCGGTCAATCCCTCTGATCTGATCCCGATCACCGGATCCTATGCCCATCGGATTTCGCTGCCGGCCGTCGCGGGATACGAAGGTGTCGGGCGTGTGGTCGAAGCTCCGGAGGCCCTCTCACACATGGTCGGTCGACGTGTCCTGCCGCTCCGGGGAGAAGGCACCTGGCAAACCTATGTCGATTGTCCGGCCCACCATGCCGTGGAGGTGCCCGACAGGATTCCCGACATCGTTGCGGCGCGGGCCTATATCAATCCCATGGCTGCCGCCACGATGCTTCGGCTATGGCCCGCCCGCGGCAAGGTGGTCCTGCTCAGTGGCGCGGGATCTAGCTGTGCCGAACATCTGGGACGGTGGGCCATTGCCCACGGCGCCACGCGTGTCATGGGAGTCTATCGTTCGGAGAGCCGGAAGGATCGGTTGCGCCAAGTGGGGATCGAACCGATTCCGATCCACGATCTCGGCACCATTTCGAAGGCCTCCGCTTTGGCCGACATTGCCTTCGACTCTCTGGGCGGCGACATCGGGACCCTTGTTCTGGAAGGGATGCGCGGGGAGGCGAACTTCGTGGCCTATGGCCTTCTGACGGGCAAACCAGTGACGACCGGAGCCGGGGTCAGGGCGCGCTATCATCGGTTTCACATGCGCGATCACTTCACGGTATTGGCAGGACTGGGGATGCAGGCCGCGTTCTCGGACATCTGGCCGTTGCTCGAAGGCGCCCCGCCCGCAGAGCCAAGAGTATTCCCGGCCCAGCAATGGCAAGACGCCCTTGCCGAGGCCGAACGTCCCGGTGGCCAGAAGCCGATACTCGACTTTTCCAGCCTAAACTGAGGAAAGGCAGCTTCGTCGCAGAGTTGACCTCGCAGGGGCGAGGATGCTGCGCGACACTGACGAAGACCGCTTCGGGACAGAGCACCGTCGCATCGGCACGCCGCGTGAACGTCAGGCCGGGACCGGGAGCTGTGCCGCGCGAGGCGGGGGCAGGCGCTTGGTTATGCCGCGCAGTGAGGGGCGATCGTGAGCGCTGGTCGAAACCCCTCCGTTTCGATACGGCTGTCGGCCATCGGAAACGGGGTAGGAACCGGCCTCAGCCGGCGATGCGGTCATGTCGCCCCTGTCGCGGGTCCCATTGGGGGGAGCTATGGTCGATGCCCTTGGCATCGGCGTGCGATTGCCTTCCACATGTGGGGCGATTGTCAGCGTTCATGCGCATCGACATACTCGCCCGCGCGAAAACATGCCGGAGAGACCCGATGAGACCGTCGCCCGAGCCAGTATACAACGTCTCGTTTTTACGACCGGCATATGACTGGTGCAGCGATGAGGCGTAGTTCGGAATGGTTTCGCTCGGGGCGTTCGCGCGGGAGACCCATGAGGGTCACGCTGAGGATGGCCTTGCGAAACCCGAAACTGTTCAATCTCTACGTGAAGGAATGGTACGGCAGACGTGTCTGCGAGGGGTATAAGGCCGGCGCCGCGGCGGTCTTATCGGGCGGGATCGTCGCGCTGATGCTCAATGACGCGGAGTTTGTCGCTTCCACGGCGCCGGTTGTGACGTGGGGAATGATGACCGTTCCCGCCGCGTTTTCGTTCTACAGCGTTGTGGCAATATTCTTCCCGTCCGTCCTCTTCTGGCTCAGCCATCAGCGAGAGGACGTTGAGCGTGCTTTGGCTGACAGGAAATATCGCTAGCATACACCGGTGAAGACGGACAGGTTTCGGACAGTCCAGACATTTGACACTGCTGCATGGTCAGCGCATGGCGGCGTCGTCCGCATCGTGTGAGTTCGACACGGCATCGATTCCGCAGGGAGTCGAACGGCAGGCTTGGTAAAACGGCATCGTGGCGACCAACCGCCCCGCGAAGGTCCGCTCAGGGCCGTGAGCGACGGCCGCTGCTGCCGCCTCCTGGATGTCCAACCTTCTGCCACGCCGCATGTCCGGTTCGCGCCCTTAGTCGCCTGTTCCGCTCCGGTCAGGACGAGCATACTCGATCAGATCCCAACGATTCCCCCACGGGTCCTTCCAGACGACGACACGCCCATAAGGTTCATCGCGTGGCGGCGTTTCGAACGCCACGTTTGCGGCTTTAAGCCGCTCGTAGTCCCGTGCGAAATCTTCGGTTTCAAGAAAAAGCCAGACGCGTCCACCGCCCTGCTCTCCGATAGACCTGGACTGTCGATCTTCGGCAGCGCGGGCGAGCAGAATCTCGGTCTCTGCGCCCGGGGGAGCGATCCGCACCCATCTTTTTCCGTTTCCAAGATCGGTATCCTCCCGGCACTCGAAACCAATGCTGCGGAAGAAGTCGAGAGCCGTGTCGTAATCCGGGATCAGCAAAGAAAAATGGGAGATGCGAACGGGCATAATGGGGCTCACGACAGACTGAGGAGGGAACACTCTTAAAGCACGGTTTTGCTTGGCTTGCACCGTTCCGAAATTCTGGATGGCAACTTCGTCCGCATCGCGGACAATGATCGGTTGGACAATGCTGCGCGATGTAAGAGGAGCCGGCTCGGGGAAGCTGCATCACAGAAGGACCCAGCCTGAGGAACGGCAGCTCTGGGCCGCGAGCGGCGAGAGCAGCCGAAGTCTCTAACACCCGCTCTCGGCCCGCGACGGCGTCCTGGACCTCTGTCATCTCCTCACCTCGATTTCGGAGGCCAAGACATCCTTATGGCGACATTGCGCAAGTCCGCGGTTTCGCCGACACCCTTGTTGCGCCCGTCATTCCGGGCATACTCCGCCGCAACCAGCACCAAGTGATTGCCTTGACCCTCAGCGCTACGCCCGCCCGCACATACCTCGTCGTCCTCACCGCGCTCGGCGCGACGCATCTTCTGAACGACCTGATGCAGTCGCTGATCCCGGCGGCCTATCCGATCCTGAAGGAGGCATACGGCCTCGACTTCGTGCAGATCGGGCTGATCACGCTGACCTTCCAGATCGCGGGATCATTGCTGCAGCCGGTTATGGGGATGGTGACCGACCGCTACCCGGCGCCCTATTCGCCGGTCGTCGGCATGGCCTTCACCCTGTCGGGGCTGATCTGCCTCGCCTTCGCGGGAAGCTATGGCGGCATCCTTGTGGCGGTCGCGCTGATCGGCATCGGCTCCTCGATCTTCCACCCGGAGGCGACCCGGACGGCGCGCTATGCCGCGGGCGACCGGCAGGGGCTGGCGCAGGGGATCTTCCAGGTGGGCGGTCAGGCGGGCGGCGCGCTCGGGCCGGTCCTTGCCGCGCTGATCATCGTGCCTTGGGGGCAGCCAAGCCTCGCCTGGTTTGCGGTGCTCGCACTGCTCGCGATGCTTATCCTGACCTGGATCGGCAGCCAGCAGCGCCTGATCCGGGCAGAGTTCACCGTCCGCTCGGCCCGCAGGCTGGCCGAAGCCCCCGCCTCGAAGCGGAGTGCCGGGACCGTCGCTTTGGGACTGATTGTCCTCACCTTCCTGATGTTCACCAAGAACACGTATGGCGAGAGCTTCCGGTCGTTTTATACCTTCTACCTCATCGAGAAGTTCGGCCTGTCTATTCCCGCCTCGCAGATGATGCTGTTCCTCTTCCTCATGGCTGCCGCCGTGGGCGTGCTGATCGGCGGCATCGTCGGCGATGCGATCGGACGGCGGCAGATCATCTGGATCTCGGTGCTGGGACCGCTGCCTCTGACCCTGATCCTGCCTTACGCGGACCTGTTCTGGACCGGGGTGCTGACGATCGCGATCAACCTGATCATGGCCAGCGCCTTTGCCTCGATCCTGATCTACGCGATGGACCTGCTGCCGAACCGCATCGGCCTGATCGGCGGGCTCTTCTACGGCCTGAACTTCGGCCTCGGAGGGATCGCGGCGGCGCTGCTCGGCATCCTGGCCGACAGCTACGGGGTCGAGGCCGTCTATCGGCTCTGTGCCTTCCTGCCGTTGGCGGGTCTTGCCGTTTGGTTCTTGCCGCCGATCGAGGAGCGGCGCGTTCGGTCGCATTGAGCGAACGGCGCTCTCGGGCTGACAGGGATCGAGCGGTCAGACAGGCCCTGCTTCCGGCTCTGGCCGGGCAGTCGACATCGCATATTGTCCCGGTGGCTGGCCGACCTCACGCGCAAAGGCCGTATTGAACGCGCTGGCCGAGCCGTAGCCAAGGGCCGCGCCGATCTCGGACAGACTGCCGTCGCCGCGCCGCAGTCTGTCCTTGGCGAGGCTCATCCGCCAGCCGGTCAGATAGGCCATCGGCGCCCGGCCGATCTCACGCTCGAACCGTGCGAAGAAGGCCGAGCGCGACAGGCCCGCCGCACGGGCCAGTTCCGCCACCGTCCAGGGCCGCGCCGGATCTGCGTGAAGCGCACGCAGGGCGACGGACAGGTGGTGATCGCCCAGGCCGCGCAGCAGGCCCGGCGGGGCGGCGATGCCGTCCGTGGCACGGAAGGCCTCGATCAGCAGAACCTCCAGCAGGCGCTCCAGAACCACGTCGCGCCCGGGGCGTGCCGCCCGTGCTTCATCCGCGACCAACCGGATCAGCATCGCCAGCCGTGCTTCGCCGCGGATGACGACGAGATCGGGAAGCAGTGTCAGCAGCAGCGCGGCGTCCCGCGCGCCGAAGGTGCAGTGGCCCACCAACTGCTGCGTCGTGACGGGCAGGTCGGGATCGCCGATACGGACCTGCCCGGGCGCCATCGGAACAGGGTTGGTGAAGTGTCCGGCGGGCAGGACCGGATCGGGGCTTGAAATCGTGAAGCGACGCGCGGCCGGGATCAGGGCGAAATCGCCCTCTTCCAGCAGGATCGGCGGCCGCCCGTCCGCTTCCAGCAGCGCGTGACCCCTGAGGGTCAGATTGTAGAAGACGATGCCCTCCTCGTCCCGGCGCACCCGCCAGGCACCCGAGGCGCTGACGATTTTCGCATAGGGGGCGCCGGGGCGGAGCAGGGTCACGATCTGGGTCAGCGGATCGGTCATGGCGACTCACGGTTTGGACGATTTGTAAATCATCTAGGACTTCAGATTATAGGTCGTCTCGGAGGGCATGGCTAGATTGGGAGGACACCATCGAAAGGACATCACCATGCCTACCATCCTGATCACCGGCTGCTCATCGGGCTTCGGGCTCGAGACCGCGCGACACTTCCTTGCCGAAGGCTGGACCGTCATCGCCACGATGCGGACCCCGAGGGCCGATCTGCTCCCCGCCTCCGACCGGCTGACGATCCTGCCGCTCGATGTCACCGATCCGGACAGCATCGCAGCCGCGGTGGAGGCCGCGGGCGAGATCGATGTGCTTGTGAACAATGCAGGCATCGGCTGGCTGAACGCGGTCGAAGGCACCCCGATCGATGTCGTGCGCGACCTCTTCGAGACAAACACCATCGGCACCATTGCGATGATCCAGGCCGTGCTGCCGCAATTTCGCGCCCGCCGGTCGGGGGTGATCGTCAATGTGACCTCAAGCGTGACCCTGAAGTCCTACGACCTGCTCTCCGTCTATACCGCCAGCAAGGCTGCGGTGAACGCGCTGACCGAGGTCATGGCGTTGGAGCTTGCCGCGTTCGGGATCCGGAGCCACGTGGTGCTGCCGGGACAGGCGCCGGGCACCGCATTTTCAGCCACTGCCCGGGACAGGCTGGCGCAAGCGGGCGGCTTCCCCGACCCTTATGCCGACATGATCCAAGGCGTCTTCGCGCGGCTCGCCAGCGGAAACGATGACGAGAAGACCCGATCGGAAGACGTGGCCGGAGCGATCTGGCGCGTGGCCACAGACCCGGCAACACCGATGCGCGTGCCCGCCGGTGCAGATGCCGTGGCGCTGTTCAATAGCTGAGGTGGCAGATGGGGCACAGTCGGCGTTGTCGGGCTGCGCCCCATCCGCAGCACGTCGCTCGTGAGATCGACCACCCTGTCCGATCAGCGGTCCTGCGCCGGACATGAACGACTGCGCTCGAGACCCCGCTCGGCAGCATTGCCGAGCGAAGACCGTCTGCTCTGGTGGGGGCGCGCCGGAAAGCGAGGTCAGGGCGGCACCTGCCGGCATTGGCGCTTTCTGCGTTTGGTATCGCTGAGGCGGGGGCCAAGCCGATGGCGCTTGGCGGCAGCGCTGCAGGTCGGGGCAGGGCAGTGGGATCGGACGCGGCCTGAGACTGTAAAAACCGGGCCGGCGGTGTCCGCCGGCCCGGGATATCTGCTGCGCGCTTAGTTGCTGCCCATGTTCGCGAGGCTGGAGTTCAGCTCTTCCTGGATCTGGTCGATCGAGAAGCTGTCCGGCCGCTGGGACGGCGGGTATTCCTCGAAGGTCGCGAAGAACTTCGCCACTTCCTGCGAGGCCGGTGCCACGAGATAGGCGTGATCGCTCACCCAGTCCCAGTAGGTGTTCGAGGTGATGTCGGCCCGCTCGTAGGGATCGGCCCGCAGGTCGAACAGTTTGGGCACCCTCAGCTCGGTGAAGGGCTCGGCCCAGACACCCATGGTGCCCTGCATGCGCTGTTCCTTTCCAGTTCTCGTAGGGCAGCGCCACGATTTCCCCGTCATCGTTGATGTAGAAGAACGCGTCACGGGCGCCCTCATCGGTGTCGCCGGTGAGGTAGTCGAGCTGGTTGTAGCCATCGAGATGGTTCTTGTACTCTTCCCCATTGATGGTCGTGCCCTCGAGCAGCTGTTCCCTGATGTCGGTGACACCCACTGCGGCCATGATGGTCGGGAACCAGTCGAGGCCCGAGAACATCTCGGTGTAGACGGTGCCGGGCTCGATCTGGCCGGGTCAGCGGATCAGCGCAGGCACGCGATACGCGCCCTCCCATTTGGTGTTCTTCTCCGAGCGGAAGGGCGTGGTGCCCGCGTCCGGCCAGGTGTTCTGGTGCGGCCCGTTGTCGGTGGTATGGATCACCAGCGTGTTGTCGGCGACCGCGAGCTCGTCGAGCGCGTCGAGAACCTCGCCGATCGCGCCGTCATGCTCGACCATGCCGTCGGCATATACCGTCCGCGCCGTGAGGCCAGGTTCGCTGCGGTTCTCGTCGCGGACGTGGGTTTTGTAGTGCATCCGCGTGGTGTTGTACCAGGTGAAGAAGGGCGTGCCCGACTCCACGGCGCGGGTCATGAAGTCGATCGCCCCGGCGGCGGTTTCCTCGACGACGGTCTTCATCCGGTTGGTGGTCAGGGAGCCGGTGTCTTCGAGCTCGCCATCCGCGTAGGCGTGCAGCACGCCGCGCGGGCCGAAGCGCTCGCGGAATTCGGGGTTCTGAGGATAATTGAACTGTTCCGCCTCTTCCTCGGCATTGAGGTGGTAGAGGTTGCCGAAGAACTCGTCGCGGCCGTGCTCGGTGGGCAGATGCTCGTCACGGTCGCCGAGGTGATTCTTGCCGAACTGGTCGGTGGCGTAGCCCTGATCCTTGAGCGCGGAGGCCAGCGTCACGTCCACGTCCCGCATACCCGCGTTGGCGCGGGCAGTCCGACCTTGGACAGGCCGGTGCGCAGCGTCGACTGGCCGGTGATGAAGGTCGAGCGACCCTCCGTCAGCTCTGCTCGGCCTAATCGTCCGTGAGCTTGGCGTCCTCAGCGGCGATCCGGTCGATGTTGGGGGTGTCGTACCCCATCAGGCCGAAGCTGTAGGTCGACATCTAGGTTTGTCCGATGTCGTCTCCAAAGATTACCAGAATATTGGGCTTTTCGGGGCTCGGGTCCTGCGCCGTCGCCATCGAGGCGGAAAATAGCGTGGCTGTGGGCAGGACTATAAATCTGTTCACCGAATCTTCTCCAATCTATCTCGAGCGGACTCGCCCATGAGTGTAGCGCGGGAATACTCTGCAAGTCTTGGTATGCCTCGCCTTCCGGTGCGGGAGGAGATCACCGACGGAACGGGTCTGTCGGAGGAGATTGGCAGTGCGCTGGGGGCTGCGACCTGTCGGTCCGCAAAGCCGCGCCGGAGCGATCATTCAGAGGTGCACACGCTCGCAGGCGCTCGGGAAGGGGAACAGTAGACTGCGTCGGCCCGGGGCGCGGGCGGCGTCAGAGCGCGCCGGATGTGGTCTCGCCGCGCAGCTTGTTGACGAGGTCGACAAGCTCGACCAGGGAGCGGATCTCGAGCTTCTCGAGGATGCGGGCGCGGTGGTGGTCGACGGTGCGGGGGCTGATGCCAAGCGAATTGGCGATCTCTTTGCTCGAGACTTCGGCGGGATTGGCCAGCATCCGCTCGACGATTTCTTCCTCGCGGGCGGTGAGCCGGTCGAACCGGGCCTGAAGCGCGCGCCGTCTCTCGAGCGCGCAGCGCTTGGCGGCGGCGATCTCGAGTGCGGTCTCGATCCGTTCGATCAACACCGATTGCCGGAAGGGTTTCTCGAGAAAATCGACCGCACCGGCCTTCATCGCCTGCACCGATTCAGGCACCCCGCCATGGCCGGTGATGAAGACCACTGCGAGGGGGCTGCCCTGATCGTTGAGCAGCGCCTGCAATTCGAGCCCGCTCATACCCGGCATCCCGTGATCCAGCACCAGACACGCGGCCTGCTCGCCATCATAGGCGGCGAGAAACTCGCGCCCGGAGGCGAAGGCCTCGACCTCGAAGCCGCGCTGCGTCAGGGCGCGGGACAGCGAGGTCCGAATGTCCTGATCATCATCCACGATGAAGATCATCTGATTGCCGTCACCCATGGAAAACCGAAACCTGACTAGCGAAACAGCGCGGGGTAATTCTGTTTCTCGAAAAGAGCTCAAAGCGAAATGTCAGTTTTTTCAAGAATAAGCAACTGTTGGTAGACCAATAAAGCCGCTTTGCATCCTTGCGGGCGGGTCAGGGCCCGGACGGGGAGGACTCTGTTCTTGAGGAACAGTCCGAGGCGTCCACCGTAAAGCGGAAACAGGCGCCGCGAGGGTCCGCGTGCTCGTGCCAGAGGCGGCCGTCATTGGCCTGCACGATGGATTGGCAGATCGACAGACCAAGGCCCATGCCGCTGGGCTTGGTGGTCTCGAAATCGGTGAAGAGACTGACATCGGGCGACACGCCGGGGCCGGTATCGGCGACGGTGACGAGAACCTGCAGGCCGAGCCTGTGCGCCCGCACGGTGACCCGGCGCTCGCCATCGGTGGTCTCGGCCACGGCCTCGATGGCGTTGCGCAGCAGGTTCACCAGAACCTGTGCGATCTGCAGGCGGTTGGCGTTGACCAGCGGCAGATCCTCGAGCTCGGTCGTCAGGGTCGCACCGGCCGCGCGGGCCTCGGCGATCACCAGACGTTGGGTCTGCGCAACGAGCTCGGGAAGATCGAAATCGGTGCGGATGCCCTCGTCGCGGCGGATGAATGCGCGCAGGGCGCGGATGATCTCGCCGGCGCGCACCGACTGCTCGGCGATCTCCTCGAGGGTGGCCCTCAACTCGGGATCGACCGCGCTGAGCTGATCGACCGCGTAGAGCGCGCTGTCGGCGTTCTGTGCGATGGCGGTGAGCGGTTGATTGAGCTCGTGCGCCAGCCCGGCGGCGACCTGCCCCATGGTGTTGTCGCGCGACAGGTTGGACAGGTCCTTGCTGAGTTCGGCGACCTGTTCCTCGGTGTGCTTGGACTGCGTGATGTCGTCCATGGTCAGCACGAAATGCAGCGGGCGCCCCTGCTGGTTGAAGATCAGGATGGCGTTGAGCGCGGTCCAGATCGCCGCGCCGCTGCGCCGCACGCAGCGCAGTTCCTGATTGATCTCACCGGCGGGATCGCCGTCGTCTCCGGCGAACAGGCGGAAGGGCGGGTCGTCGGGGTGGATCAGGTCCGAGATCGCCATCGCCTGAAGCGCTTCGGGGCTGTAGCCTGTGATCTCGCAGAAGCGGTCGTTGACGCGCAGGAAGCGGCCCGTCCGGGCGTCAATCTGCGCCATGCCGCGCGAGGACAGCGCGAAGGTGCTGCCGTATTCCATCTCGGTCTCGCGCCGGGCAGCGATCTGCTGCACCAGCGTCTCGTTGGCGTTCTCAAGCTCCTGGTAGGTCTTGGGGAGCGGCTCGGAGGGGTCAAGCTCGCCCTGCGAGATCAGCGCCGAGCGCACCGCGAAGACGCGCACCGGCTTGTAGATGAAATTCGCCAGAACCAGCCCGCAAACGCCGGTGATCCCCGCCACCACTGCCGCGATCCAGATGTTGGTCCGGCGGTTTTCCTTGATGACCTCGGTGAAATCGCTTTCCAACGCGTAGGCCGCGATGGTCCAGGGCAGGTGCTCGGAGATCGGCGGCATGACGATGGCGACGTAGGTTTCGCCGTCGTAGCGGAACTGCGACAGCGTCTCCTCTTCCACCGCCGCGACCCCGTTCTCCATGACCTGTGCAAAGGCGGCCCGGGCGATGGGGTCCTCGAACTCTCGGATGTCGACGAAGCGCAGCGTGCCGTCGGCGTCCTTGGTCTTGAGCAGGGACTGGTTCGGGTGCGCCAGCACGTCGCCGTTGCGGTGGATGATCAGGGCCCGCCCGGTGCTGCCGATGCGCAGCCTGGCGAGGAAGTCCGAGATCTCGCTGATCTCGATATCGACGCCGACGATGCCGCGCACGCCGTCGGGCCCGTCCATCACCGGCGAGGCCAGCGTTATGCCGGGAAGCTGGGATGAGAAGAAGATGTAGGGGTCCGTCCAGATCGTGGTGAGCTGCTGGCGGGCGCGGATGTACCACGGTCGGGTGCGCGGATCGAACGGATCGTCGTTGTCGAAGCGCCGCTCGATCACCCGGAACTCGTCGTCGCGCCAGATCAGCTCGGTGCTGCGCGTGTCGCCGTCGACCCGAATGATCTTGGTCCTGAACGGGCCGGGCGCATTGTCGGCACGCATGACATAGACGAAATCCCCGTTCTCGTTGCCGTGGTAGACCCCGGCGAATTGCGGGGCGAGCTGAAGCTGCTGGAACAGCAACTGCTCGAGCAGCTCGGGCACGTCGCTGGCGATCACCCGGTCCTGAGCCAGCCGGGCCGAAAGCTCTGCGGCGCCGCGTGCGGGGCTCAGGAAACCGCGGGAATGCTCGATGGTGTTGGTGCCCACGTCGCTAAGCAGGTCGCGGGCGTGATCGAGAAGCGCGCGTTCCGAGGTCACGTAAGAGGAAAACACCACCGCGAGAACGGCGATGAACTGAAGCCCGGCAAGACCGACCGCCAGCAATGCTCCCAGTGAAATGCGCATCACACCCCCGTGCCCGATGTCGCCGCCCGGCCGGTGGCTTACCCGCCCCGAAGTCTTTCCACAAAGGGACGTTTCGGGCAACTGCGATGGGGCGATTGCGCATAGGCAAAACTACGCAGGCAATCACACTAATTTCGTTTCTAGTCCGAATATGAGAGGTTTATGTCCGTCGGCGCCGGGGAAGCTTTGAGTTCCCGTCGTGCAGTCCCGGTTCGGCAATATTGTTTAAAGTTGTTTAAGGGCGTTAGTGAGTGGCGCTTATAGTATTTCGTTTTCAGCAAGGGCCGGCGTCAGATATCCCCATCTGGCGCCGGTTCTCGTTTTGGCGGGTGCGTTTTCCGCACCGAAAGAAGCACGAATTTCCGGGTCTGAAATTGCTGTTTCAGGATTCCGGCAAATAGGCGTGGGGGCGAAATCGACAATCCCCTTTTGCCGTGAATTTGAAACGCGACGCTCGGGTTAAGAAAGCCCCGCCAATTCCGTCAGAGCGGGGCGAGGCAAGTCACTCGAAGCAGTCGTCCCGACCATCCCGCCGAATGGTGGCGGCGCCGTCGCGGATCTGCGCCGAGCGGCGCTGCACGAAGTTCGAGGGGCGCGATGCCGAGCGGTCCTTCGGGTCGGGGAGGATCGCCGCGAGACGGGCGGCCTGCGTCGGACTGAGCGCGTCCGCACTTACCCCGAAATAGTGTTCCGCCGCCGCGCCGACGCCGAACACGCCCTCGTCGAACTCGGCGATGTTGAGATAGACCTCGAGGATGCGGCGTTTGGGCCAGACGGCCTCGACCAGCGGCGTGATCATCGCCTCGAGCGCCTTGCGCGGCCAGCTCCGGCCCTGCCAGAGATAGACGTTCTTCACCGTCTGCTGCGAGAGTGTCGACGCGCCGCGGTTGCCGCCTTCCTCGATGGCGGTGCGGATCGCCTTCATGTCGAAGCCCCAGTGGGTGCAGAAATTCGCATCTTCCGCCGCCACGACCGAGCGCAGCATCACCGGCGCGATGTCGTCGGCATCGACCCAGACCTGATCGACCGGCGCGCCGAGCCGCTTGCCTTCCGACCACATGGTGTAGGTGGTGGGCGGATCGACCACGCGGTAGAGCACCACGAGCAGCACCACCACCGCCAGAAGGCCAAGGCCGCCGCGAACCGCCACCCGGACGAGCCAGCGTGTCGGGCGGAACCGTCCCGCCAAGGACTTGCGCGGGGTCGACTCCCCGGACTGCTTTGCTTTGGATTTCTTTGCTGCGCGCGCCATGGAGGATGGTCTACACGCGCGGACTCGTTCGGGAAAGACGTCTTCGCCAAAACCGAGCCTTCCACCCGATTCCGCCACAAGAACGCATCGCTCCGGCGATCCCGGCCCTCTCAGGCTTCCCCGTTAGGCGATAAGATCTCGACAGGTGAGCGTCACCCCACAGGGCCGGGGCCTCCCCTTCCAAGCCCCCCACAAACAAAAACGCCCGGGGAAGCCCCGGGCGTTTCGCTATGTCGATACGGCGCGGCTTACTCTGCCGGGACCGCAACGCTTTCCTCGATCCCCAGCGGGTGGGTGATCTTGTTGAGCATCTCCTTGGGGCAAACCTGCAGGAAGTTGCCCTTCTCGAGGTCCCAGTGCTGCAGGATGTCCTGCGCCTTGCGGCTGTTGGTCTCGGCGACGTGGCGCTCGATCAGGCCCTTGAGCTCGGCTTCCCAGTGCTCCTGCGTCACCGGGCAGGTGACGAGGCTCTCCATGTTGAGCATGTCCTGCGCCATGCCCTCGGGATCGTAGAGATAGGCCATGCCGCCGGTCATGCCGGCACCGAAGTTGGCACCGATCGGGCCGAGGATCACCGCCACACCGCCGGTCATGTATTCGCAGCCGTTCGAGCCGCAGCCCTCGACCACCACCTTGGCGCCCGAGTTGCGCACCGCGAAGCGCTCGCCGGCGCGGCCGGCGGCGAAGAGGTGGCCGTCGGTGGCACCGTAAAGCACGGTGTTGCCGATGATGGTGTTCTCGTCCGCCTTCAGCGGCGACATCATCGGCGGACGCACCACGATCAGACCGCCCGAAAGGCCCTTGCCGACATAGTCGTTGGCATCGCCCGAGACCTCGATCTTGAGGCCCGGTGCCGCGAAGGCGCCCAGCGACTGGCCGGCAGAGCCGGTCAGCTTGACGTGCAGGTGATCGGGCTGCAGCGCGTTGCGCATGCCGAACTTCGACACGATGTGCGACGAGGTCCGCGTGCCCACGGTCCGGTGTGTGTTCTGCACCGCGTAGGAGAGCTGCATCTTCTCACCGTCCTCGAGGAAGCGATGACCGTCGCGGACGATCTCGGCATCGAGCGTGTCGGGCACCGGGTTGCGGTCCTTGTTGCGGTCGTAGACGATATCGTCTGCGCCATCGACGCGGATCAGCAGCGGGTTGAGGTCGAGATCGTCGAGATGCTCGGCCCCGCGCGACACCTGGTGCAGCAGATCGGCGCGGCCGATCACGTCGTTCAGGCTGCGCGCACCGATCGAGGCGAGGATCTCGCGCACTTCGGTGGCGTAGAAGGTGATCAGGTTGACCACCTTGTCGGCGCTGCCGGTGAACTTGCCACGCAGCTCCTCGTCCTGGGTGCACACGCCCACCGGGCAGGTGTTCGACTGGCACTGACGGACCATGATGCAGCCCATGGCGATCAGCGCGGCGGTGCCGATGCCGAACTCCTCGGCGCCCATCATCGCGGCCATGACGATGTCCCGCCCGGTGCGCAGACCGCCGTCGGTGCGCAGCGTGACGCGATCCCGCAGCTTGTTCATCGCCAGAACCTGATGCGCCTCGGTGAGGCCCATCTCCCACGGCAGACCGGCGTGCTTGATCGAGGTCGCGGGCGAGGCCCCGGTGCCGCCGTTGTGGCCGGAGATCAGGATCACGTCGGCCTTCGCCTTCGCGACACCGGCCGCGATCGTGCCGACCCCGGAGGAGGCCACCAGCTTCACCGTCACCTTGCAGCGCGGGTTGATCTGCTTGAGGTCGTAGATCAGCTGCGCAAGGTCCTCGATCGAGTAGATGTCGTGGTGCGGCGGCGGCGAGATCAGCGTCACGCCCTTGGTCGAGTGGCGCAGGCGGGCGATCAGGTCGGTGACCTTCATGCCCGGAAGCTGGCCGCCCTCGCCGGGCTTGGCGCCCTGCGCGACCTTGATCTCGAGCTCCTCGCAGTGGTTGAGGTACTCGGCGGTGACGCCGAAGCGGCCCGAGGCCACCTGCTTGATCTTGGCCGACGGGTTGTCGCCGTTGGGCTCGGGCACGAAGTGTGCCGGATCCTCGCCGCCCTCGCCGCTGTCGGACTTGGCGCCGATGCGGTTCATCGCGACGTTGAGGGTCTTGTGCGCCTCGGGCGACAGCGCGCCCAGCGACATGCCCGGGGTGACAAAGCGCTTGCGGATCGAGGTGATGCTCTCGACCTCCTCGATCGGGATCGCCTTGCCGATCGGCTTCACGTCGAGCAGGTCGCGCAGGTGGATCGGCGGGTTGGCCCGCATCGCCTTGGAGTAGGTCTTCCACAGCTCGTAGGAGGCCTTGTTGCAGGCCGCCTGCATGAGGTGCATGGTCTGCGCCCCCCAGGCGTGGGTCTCGCCCGACTTGCGCGCCTTGTAGAAGCCGCCGATCGGCAGCACGTCGCGCCCGCCGCGGAAGGCCAGCTGGTGGATTTCCTCGGCCTTGGTCTGGATGCCGTGCACGCCGATGCCCGAGATCCGGCTCAGCATGCCGGGGAAGTACTCGGCGCACATGGCGCGCGACAGGCCCACCGCCTCGAAGTTGAGGCCACCGCGATAGGACGAGATCACCGAGATGCCCATCTTGGCCATGATCTTGAGCAGACCCTGGTCGATGGCCTCGCGGAGGCGGGCGACGTTCTCGGTCAGGCTGCCGTCGAGCAGGCCGCGGTCGATGCGGTCGGCAAGGCTGTCCTCGGCGAGATAGGGGTTCACGATGGTCGCCCCGCAGCCCACCAGCACCGCGAAGTAATGCGGGTCGATGCACTCGGCCGAGCGCACGCCCAGCGAGCAGAACGTGCGCAGGCCCTTCTTGGTCAGCCACGAGTGCACCGCCGAGGTGGCGAGGATCATCGGCATCGCGATCTTGTCCTCGGTCTGGTGCTGGTCGGTGAGCACGAGATGCCCGCCGCCCGAGCGCACCGCGTCCTCGGCTTCGTTGCGGATCCGTGCCAGCGCCTCGCGCAGAGCGCCCTCGCCGCCATCGGCGGGGAAGGTGCAGTCGATCTCGACAAGCCCGGCGTTGAAGTGGTCCTTCAGCGCGTCGAACTGGGCGTTGCCCACGAACGGGCTCTCGAGCACGAGGATCTCGGTCTGCGACGAGGATTCATCGAGCACGTTCTTAAGGTTGCCGAACCGCGTCTTGAGGCTCATCACGCGGAATTCGCGCAAGCTGTCGATCGGCGGGTTGGTGACCTGGCTGAAGTTCTGGCGGAAGAAGTGGCTCAGCGGGCGGTACTTCTTGGACAGAACCGCAGAGGGCGTGTCGTCGCCCATCGAGGCGAGCGCCTCCTTGCCGTCCTCGGCCATCGGCGACAGGATCTGCTCGAGCTCCTCGATCGAGTAGCCCGCAGCGATCTGGCGCTTGCGCAGCTCGGAGCCGGTGAAGACCGGCTTCTCGGTGACCTTCGACAGCGGCTCGTCGAGATCGGTGATCTTGCCGACCCATTCGCCGAAGGGCTGCGAGGCAGCGAGCCGGTCCTTTATCTCGGTGTCGTGGTAGAGCTTGCCCTCTTCCATGTCGACGGCGATGAGCTGGCCCGGCCCAAGCGCGCCCTTCTCGCGGATCGAGCCTTCGTCGACGGGGACCATGCCCGCCTCGGAGCCGGCGATCAGCAGGTCGTCACCGGTCACGACATAGCGCATCGGGCGCAGGCCGTTGCGATCGAGACCGCCGCAGACCCAGCGGCCATCGGTCATGGCGAGCGCGGCGGGGCCGTCCCACGGCTCCATCACCGAGTTGACGTAGGAATACATGTCGCGCCACGCCTGCGGCAGTTCCACCGCCTGCTTGGACCACGATTCCGGGATCAGCATGGTCTTGGCCATCGGCGCGTTGCGCCCGGCGCGGACCAGCACCTCGAACACCGCGTCGAGGGCGGCGGAGTCCGACGCCCCGCTGGCGATGATCGGCTTGATGTCCTCGGCCATGTCGCCGAAGGTCGACGAGGCCATGCGGATCTCGTGGCTCTTCATCCAGTTGGTGTTGCCCTTCAGGGTGTTGATCTCGCCGTTATGGGCGAGCATCCGGAAGGGCTGGGCCAGCCACCACTGCGGGAAGGTGTTGGTGGAATAGCGCTGGTGGTAGATCGCGAAGGCGGACTCGAAGCGCTCGTCCTGCAGGTCGGGATAGAAATCCGCCACCTGCTCGGCCAGCATCATGCCCTTGTAGATGATCGAGCGGCAGGACAGCGAGGCGATGTAGAGTTCGTTGATGCCGGCCGCGGCGGCGGCCTTCTCGATGCGGCGGCGGATGACGTAGAGCTCGCGCTCGAAGGTCTCTTCGTCGATGCCCTTGGCGTTCGAGATCAGGATCTGCTCGATCTCGGGGCGCGTCGCGTTGGCCTTCTCGCCGAGGCAGTCCACGTTCACCGGCACGTGGCGCCAGCCGTAGATGTAGTGGCCCATGCGCAGGACCTCGGTCTCGACGATGGTCCGGCAGGTCTCCTGCGAGGCGAAGTTGGTGCGCGGCAGGAAGACCTGGCCCACCGCCATCAGCTCGCCCTTGCGGGGAGCGTGGCCGGTGCGGGCGATCTGGTCGTAGAAGAACGAGACGGGGATCTGCACGTGGATGCCGGCGCCGTCGCCGGTCTTGCCGTCGGCGTCGACGGCCCCGCGGTGCCAGATGGCCTTCAGCGCGGTGATGCCTGCCTCGACAACCTTGCGCGACGGCTTGCCGTCGATGGACACCACGAGGCCCACGCCGCAGGAAGAATGCTCATGCTCCTCGCGGAACATGGCGTTCTCTTCCATCCATTTGCGCTTGGCTTCCTCGGCGGCGGCCCAGTTCTGGTCGTAAGTGGTCATGGTCAAGCCTCCTTGATCAATGCTGCGGGCGATCGAGGCCGGCACCTTCGTGCCCCCCGGTCCCGCCGCCATATCCGCGCAAACGCGCGTAAGTCTCTCTCTGGTCGTCGCTCAGCAGCGCCGGCCGCGTCGCGAGCAGGGCATTTGCAGCGATGCGGCTCATGCGCCGTCCACCTGCACGCCGTATTTCGTCAGCGTCTCGGCGCGGCTCATGCGCGGATGATCGCCCTGCAATGCCCAGCAGTCGGGCTTCTGGTCGGCGAAGATCTCGCGCTCGAGTTCCAGCCCGTCGGCATCGTCGAGCAGGCCGATGGTGATCTCGTAATCGCCGGCGCCGTCGACGCCCTTGTCGTGGCGATACCAGAGCACCGAGCCGCAGGTGCCGCAGAATTCGCGGCTGGCCCAGTCAGACGACCGGAAGGCACGGATGCTGCCCGCGTCCTCGATCGCCATATCGGCGACCGGGACGGTGACTGCGAACAGCGCAGAGCCGGCCCAGCGGCGGCACTGCTCGCAGTGGCACACGCCGAAGCCGTTCATCGACTTTGCCGTGAAGCGCACGGCACCGCACATGCATCCGCCTGTCCGTTCGGTCATCGCTCTATCCTCTGGCATGGTGTGTCGGGGGCTCCGACGCGCCGGCTTGCGGGGCGCGCCGCGCGGGCGCGCAACCCTTGGATCACTCCGCCGCGACGGCGGCGGTCTTGTTGAAGTCCTGCAGCACGTGCTCGGCGCAGTCGCGGCCGTCACGGATCGCCCAGACCACGAGGCTGGCGCCACGCACGATGTCGCCCACGGCATAGACGCCGGGCAGGGCGGTGCGGCCGGAGGTGAACTCCGCCTTGATGGTGCCCCAGCGGGTCACTTCCAGCTCGGGCGCGCCCCACAGCGTCGGCAGATCTTCCGGCTCGAAGCCGAGCGCCTTGATCACCAGATCGGCGGGCTCTTCGTAATCGGAGCCATCGATCAGCTCGGGCGACTGGCGGCCGGTGGCATCGGGCAGGCCAAGGCGCATCTTCTGCACCAGCACGCCGGTGACCGGATCGCCGACAAAGCCCTTGGGCGCGGTCAGCCACTCGAACTGGACGCCCTCTTCCTCGGCGTTCTGGGTCTCGCGCTGCGAGCCGGGCATGTTGGCGCGGTCGCGGCGGTAGAGACACTTCACGCTCTCGGCGCCCTGACGGATCGCGGTACGGACGCAGTCCATGGCGGTGTCGCCGCCGCCGATCACCACGACCTTCTTGCCGTTGGCGTTGAGCTCGCCGCTTTCGTATTCCGGCACGCTATCGCCGAAATTGGCGGTGCGGTTCGACGCGGTGAGATAGTCGATCGCCTTGACGATGCCGGTTGCGCCGGCGCCCGGGCCGCGCAGGTCGCGCGACTTGTAGACGCCGGTGGCGATGATCACCGCGTCGTGCTGCGCGCGGAGATCCTCGAACGACATGTCGTCGCCGACGCGGCAGTTCATCACGAAGCGGACGCCGCCCTCCTCGAGCTGCTGCATCCGGCGCATGACGATCTCTTTCTCGAGCTTGAAGCCCGGGATGCCATAGGTCAGCAGGCCGCCGCCACGATCGTAGCGGTCATAGACCGTCACCTGAACGCCGGCGCGGCGCAGCATGTCGGCAGCGGCAAGGCCACCCGGGCCGGCGCCGATGATGCCCACGCTCTCGGAGCGTTCCTGCGCCGGGGCGGCGGGCTTGACCCAGCCCTTCTCCCACGCGGTGTCGGTGATGTACTTCTCGACCGAGCCGATGGTCACGGTGCCGTGGCCCGACTGCTCGATGACGCAGTTGCCTTCGCACAGGCGATCCTGCGGGCAGATGCGGCCGCAGATCTCGGGGAAGGTGTTGGTCGCCTGGCTGACCTCGTAGGCCTCCTCGAGGCGGCCGGTCGCGGTCAGGCGCAGCCAGTCGGGGATGTTGTTGTGCAGCGGGCAGTGCGACTGGCAGTACGGAACGCCGCATTGCGAACAACGGCTCGACTGTTCCGTCGCTTTCGCGTCGGCGAATTCGGCATAGATTTCGTCGAAGTCCTTGTTCCGGACATCTGCCTCGCGTTTCTCGGGCATGTCCCGCTCGATCTTCACGAATTTGAGCATCGGCTGCTTCGCCATGTTCCTGGGTCTCCGAACAAGTCCTTGGGTTTGGCTTCAATACTGAAAGCCGAAATGAAAGAAAAGTCAGAAAGCCTGACCTATATTCGGTTTATTTTACCCTCGCCACGTGGAGCCCAGCATCCTTTGATGAAAATTGAGTAACGACCCGGACCTATTTGTCACTCTTCCCCTTGAAACAAGGGCGTTATAGACACGGCACGAGGCTAGCCGGAGGTTCCCGCCCATGCCATTGCTGCAGCTCATCCTGCTGGCCCTGATCCAGGGCATCACCGAGTTTCTGCCAATTTCCTCTTCGGGTCATTTGATTCTGCTGCCGAATCTGACCGGCATGGCCGATCAGGGGCAGGCGATCGATGTCGCCGTGCATGTCGGCACGCTGGCCGCCGTGGTGCTCTACTTCTGGAGCGACGTGCGCGTGGCCGCGCTCGGCACCGTCGACCTCCTCCGGGGGCGGCGCCAGACGCCGGGGGCGCGGTTGGCCCTGGGTCTCATCATCGCCACCATCCCGGTCGTCATCGCGGGCCTCGCGATCAAGATCACCGGCCTCGACGAGGCGCTGCGCTCGGTCGAGGTGATCGGCTGGACGATGCTGGGCTTCGGTCTCGTGCTCTACTGGGCCGACCAGCGCGGCCCGGTGCACAAGCAGGAGGAGGACTGGGGCGCCATGGATGCGCTGAAGATGGGGCTCTGGCAGGCGGTGGCGCTGATTCCCGGCACCTCGCGCTCGGGCATCTGCATCACCGGCGGTCGCTTCCTTGGCTACAACCGGCACGACGCCGCCAAAATCGCGATGCTGATGTCGATCCCGACGATCCTCGCCTCGGGCGCCCTGCTTGGCCTCGAGGTCGCCTCCGAGGCCAATGCACGCGTTGCCATCGACGGGCTGATCGGTGCGGTCTTCGCCTTTGGCGCGGCGCTCGCGGCGCTGACGTTGATGATGCGCCTGCTGCGCTCGGTGAGCTTCACGCCCTACGTGATCTACCGGGTCGTGCTCGGCGTCGCGCTGCTGATCTACGCCTACACCTGAGCTTCCCCCCGGAAAAAGGGTGGCCCCGGAGTTTGGGGAACTCCGGGGCCTTGAGATGCGCCGACTCGCGGACGGGAATTGACCGCTGGGGACAGGGATGCCGACGCATACGCGCGATTTCAGTACGCGAGCACACGCTTGGAATCCTGCTAATTCAAGCGAGTCGGGCAGCGCAATGGTGCCTCAATACCGCTAGCGGAAACCCGCCGCTGCAAATTGCCGCGCGCGCGACTTCCCGCTCAGGTGAGTCGGTTCGTCCGCTCAGACGCGGTGGTACGGGCTTCCGGACAGGATCGAGGCGGCCCGGTAAAGCTGCTCGGCGATCATCACGCGCACCAGCATGTGCGGCCACACCATCTGCCCGAAGGAGAGCGCCATGTCGGCCTCGGCGCGCAGCGACGGGTCGATGCCATCGGCACCACCGATGACGAAGGCCATGTCCTGCGTGCCGTCATCGCGCCAGCGTCCGAGGGTCTGGGCGAAGTACGGCGAGCTCATCAGCTTGCCGCGTTCGTCGAGGATGCAGAGCCGGGCGCCGGAGGGCAGGGCGCGGCGCAGCAACTCCGCCTCGGCGGCCATGCCGCCGCCCTTGCGGTCGTCGACCTCCACCACGCGCACCGGGCCCAGCCCGAGCGCGCGACCGGTGCGGTCGAATCTCTTCAGGTAATCGTCGACTAGATCGCGTTCGGGGCCCGCCCGAAGGCGCCCCACGACGCAAAGATGCACACGCATGGGACCGTGATCAGGTCGCGGTCTGCTCGGTCTTTCCGAGCGGCATCCACATCTTCTCGAGCTGGTAGAACTCGCGCACTTCCGGGCGGAAGACATGGACGATGACATCGCCGGTATCGACCAGAACCCAGTCGCCGGTGTCCTGACCCTCGATCTTGGGCAGCACACCCAGATCGTGCTTCAGGTTTTCGGCCAGCTTCTCGGCGATCGAGACAACCTGACGCGAAGACCGGCCCGAGCAGACGACCATGTGGTCGCACACGGAGGTCTTGCCGCGCAGGTCGATCTGCACGATGTCTTCCGCCTTGTTGTCATCGAGGCTTTCGAGGATGCGCGCGAGGATCTGCTCGCTTGTGACCTCGGATTGGGGCAGACCGTTCATCGGCGCCCCCGGCTCTGCGGCACCGGCCGCATTCGCAGTAAGTGTCAGGACGTTGTCCTCCTTGGTTGCAAGCGCCGAAAGCCACCCCGGCGCCGGGCGTGCCTTGAATATAGCATCGGAGACGCAAAATCTCAATGATCGCAGGGCAGCGCAGCGCTTAACGCCGCCGCCGCCAAGCATCAAGCCCGCATCACGCGCCCCAGGGGATCCACACCGTCTTGACCTCGGTGGCGGCCTCGAGGAAGGCGCGGCCCTCGCCGTCGGCCCGCATCCAGTCGCGGTCCTGGGCGTAATTCACCCAGCTTCGCTTGAGGTTGCCTGCCGCGCCGCGCTCGATCTCGGCCGAGAGATCGGCGCCCGAGAAGCTCCACACCGCCTCGATATCCATGTGGCCGGCCATCGCGGGCGCGAGCTCGGCATGGCTGCCGGTGAGGATGTTGACCACCCCGCCCGGCACGTCCGAGGTCTCGAGCACCTGATAGAATTCCGTCGCGGCAAGCGGGAACGGCTCCGAGGCCACGAGAATCGCGCGGTTGCCCATGGCGATGGCCGGGGCCATCAGCGACACCAGCCCGAGCAGGGGGAAGGCATCGGGGCAGAAGCCGCCGATCACGCCGCAGGGCGCGCGCATGGCCAGCGCCGCGCCGCGCAGCGGCACGCTGGCGATGCGGCCGTCGAACTTGTCGGCCCATGCGGCGTAGGTGAACAGCCGCTCGACCGACTTCTCGACCTCGCTGGCGCCGGTGCGGGCGCCGGTCATCCGGTCGAGGGTGGCAGCGAACTCCTCGGCGCGGGCCGAGAGGTTCTCGCCGATGTAATAGATCACCTGAGCGCGGGTGTGGGCGCTGGCCGAGGACCACGCCGCCGCGCCGCGCGCGGCCTCCACGGCGTTGCGCAGGTCCTTGCGATTGGCCAGCGGCGCCTGACCGATGAGCTTGCCGCGCCTGTCGTTGACCGCGCGGGCATAGCCGCCATCGGGCCGCGCCTGCTTGCCACCGATATAGAGCTTGGCGGTGCGGTCCACCGGTTGTGGCTCGGCCTCGTCGCCGCCGAACGGCGCGATCGGCTTGAGCGCCTTGGGCTTGCGCGCATCGCGGGTGTAGGCTTGCAGCCCTTCCGGCCCGCCCTCGCGGCCAAAGCCGCTCTCGCGCAGACCGCCAAAGGGGGCGGCGGCGTCGAACATGTTCGAGCCGTTCACCCAGATCACGCCGGCGGCCAGCTTGGGGGCGATGTCGAGCGCGGTGTTGATGTTCTCGGACCAGACGCTGGCGGCGAGGCCGTAGCGCGTGTTGTCGGCCAGCTGCACCGCCTCGGAGGGGGTGCGGAAGGTGGTCGAGACCAGCACCGGGCCGAAGATCTCGTCCTGCATCAGCTTCGAGGCCGGCGACAGGCCGGAGATCAGCGTGGGCGGGTAGAAGCAGCCCTCGGGGCAGGGGCCCGGCTGGAAGACCTCGCCGTCGCTGCCTTCAACCATCGCCGCGATGCGCTCGCGCTGCACCGGATCGACGATGGCGCCCACGTCGATGCACTTGTCGAGCGGATCGCCGATGCGCAGCTTCTCCATCCGCGCCTTGAGCTTGGCATGGAAGCGCTCGGCGATGCCCTCTTGGACCAGCAGGCGCGAGCCGGCGCAGCAGACCTGACCGCCGTTGAACCAGATTGCATCCACCAGCCCCTCGACGGCACTGTCGAGGTCGGCATCCTCGAAGACGATGTAGGGCGACTTGCCACCCAGCTCGAGGGTCAGCGCCTTGCCGCTGCCTGCGGTGGCCTCACGGATCTTGCGGCCGACCTCGGTGGAGCCGGTGAAGGCGATCTTGTCGACCTCCGCCGCGGTGATCATCTCGCCCACCGCGCCGTCGCCGGTGACGATGTTGACCACGCCCTTCGGAAGGCCCGCCTGACGGCAGATATCGGCAAAGAGCAGTGCCGTGAGCGAGGTCCACTCGGCCGGCTTGAGCACCACGGTGTTGCCCATCGCCAGTGCCGGCGCGACCTTCCACGCCAGCATCAGCAGCGGGAAGTTCCACGGGATGATCTGGCCGCAGACCCCGAGCGCCTCGCGCCCCGGCATCTCGCTCTCCATCAGCTGGGCGTGGCCGGCGTGATGGTAGAAGTGGCGGGCGACGAGAGGGATGTCGATATCGCGGCTCTCGCGGATCGGCTTGCCGTTGTCGAGCGTCTCGAGCACTGCGAAAAGCCGGGCGTGTTTCTGCACCAGCCGGGCGATGGCATAGAGGTGGCGGGCGCGGGCCGGGCCGCCGATCTTTTCCCACTTTCCCTGTGCGGCGCGGGCCGCAGAGACGGCGGCGTCGACATCGGCCTGCGTCGCCTGCGTGAGGGTCGCCAGGACGTCGCCGGAGGCCGGGTTGCGGCTCTCGAAGGGGGCGCCTGGCGCGGTGAAGGCGCCGTCGATGAACTGGCCGAACCGGTTGCCCCGGTCGGCGAGCCAGCTGAGCGCCTCGGCAGCGCTTTCGGGGGCGGGGCCGTATTCCATGCTCTCGAAGATCTCTTTCACGCTCATGCCGGGGCTCCTTCCGTCGAGGGGACGTGGCCAGTGTTAGACCGTGTCGGCGGCGCGAGGGAAAGAAAAATCCCCTCCCTCGCGCGGTGCGCCGTGGCGTCAGTCAGCCGCCGCCCAGAAGGTCGCGCAGAACCTGCTGGATGAAGTTGTCGCGCTGGCGGCGTTCCTGCCGGGGCGCCTGCTGCTGTTGCTGTTGCTGCTGTTGGCGCTGTTGCTGCTCGACCATCTGCGGCGAGGGGCCGGCAGGGGCGATGGCGGGCAGCGGCTTGACCGGCAGGCCCTCGTTCACCCGGATCATGGTCTCGCGCCAGATGTCGGCCGGAAGGCCGCCGCCGGTGACACCGCTGAGCGGGGAGTTGTCGTCGTTGCCCATCCACACGCCGACCACGTAGTCGGCGGTGAAGCCGATGAACCACGCGTCGCGGGCATCGTTCGAGGTGCCGGTCTTGCCGGCAGCCGGGCGGCCGTCGGGCAGGAGGGCGCGGCGTCCGGTGCCCTCGCTGATGACCTTCTCCATCATCCAGGTCAGCTGGCCCGCCGCCTGGCTCTGAATTACCCGTTCGCGGATGCCGCCGCCGGTGCCCATGAGCACCTCGTCATCGCCCTTGAGGCGCAGTTCCTTGAGGCCATAGGGCACCACCGCCGAGCCGCCGTTGAGAAAGCCGGAATAGGCGCCGGTCATCTCGAGAAGCGTGGCCTCGGAGGTGCCGAGCGCCATGGCAGGGGTGTCGTTGAGGTCGGACTTGATGCCGAACTCGCTGGCCACCTTGTGCACCAGATCACGCCCGACGCTCTCGGAGATCTTGATCGCCGGGATGTTGAGCGACTGCTTCAGCGCATCGGTCAGCGTGACCGTGCCCTTGTAGCTGCGGCTGTAGTTCTCGGGGCACCACCGGCCCGAGCCGGGGATGTTCATGCAGAACGGCTCGTCCACCACGGTGTCATAGGGCGAATAGCCCAGCTCCAGCGCCGTGGCGTAGATGAACGGCTTGAACGAGGAGCCGGTCTGGCGCTTCGCCTGCGTGGCGCGGTTGAACACGCCCGAGACGCCGGTTTTCTTGCCGCCGACCATGGCGCGCACGGCGCCGTCCGCCGACATCACCACGATCGCCGCCTGCACCACCGAGCCGGGCTTGGTGACCTTCTCGCTGTAGACGGCGTTCATCGCCTCTTCTGCGGCGCGTTGCAGCTTGGGGTCGAGCGTGGTCGAGATCACCACGTCCTCGGTGGTGTCACGGGTGAAGAACTCCGGCCCGGTCGACATCACCCAGTCGGCGAAATAGCCGCCGAGGCGACGCTGGGCCTCTTCCGAAAGCTGCGCCGGGTTGTCCTGGGCGCGCTGGGATTGCTCGGCGGTGAGGAAGCCCTGATCTTTCATCAGCCGCAGCACCGTAGCGGCGCGGGCCTGCGAACGCTCGAGATCGTTGGTCGGCGACAGCGACGAAGGCGCGGTCAGCAGCCCGGCGAGCATCGCCGATTCCTGCGGGTTCAGTTCGCCCGCGTGCTTGCTGAAGTAACGCTGAGCGGCGGCCTCGGCACCGTAGGCCCCGCCGCCCATGTAGGCGCGGTTGAGGTAGATCGAGAGGATCTCGTCCTTGGTGTACTTGGCCTCCATCGCCATCGCGTAGAGCGCCTCGCGGCCCTTGCGGACCAGCGTGGTGCGGCGGCAGTCCGAGATATAGGCAGCCTCGCTCTCCCACTTGGTGTCGTCATACGGGACGCCGAGGCAGAGCAGCTTTGCCGTCTGCTGGGTGATGGTCGAGCCGCCATGGCCCGAGAGCGGGCCGCGGCCTTCGGACATGTTGATACGCACGGCGCTGGCAATGCCGCGCGGCGAGATGCCGAAATGGCGGTAGAAGCGCTTGTCCTCGGTGGCAATGACGGCGTTGCGCAGATGCGGGCTGACGCTGTCCGCGGTCACCGCGCCGCCGAACTGGTCGCCGCGCCACGCAAAGATCTGGCCGTTGCGGTCCATCAGCGTGACCGAGCCGCGGGCGCGACCGTCGAGCAGCTCTTCGACCGGGG
The DNA here is from genome assembly GCF_020171625.1 of Salipiger bermudensis. Taxonomy (GTDB): domain Bacteria; phylum Pseudomonadota; class Alphaproteobacteria; order Rhodobacterales; family Rhodobacteraceae; genus Salipiger; species Salipiger bermudensis_B. Next base: position 44,267 of record NZ_JAIUZY010000016.1, on the reverse strand, counting down.
GAAGCTGGGCGTAGAAATAGCCCACGCCGACCGCAAGCAGCAGCGCCACCACGGCGGTGATGCGCCACGTGATCTTCCAGATCAGGCCAAAGACCCAGCGGAAGATGCCGAGGAAGAAGGCCACGATGGGATTGCGCTTGCGCACGGGTTTGCGCCGCGACGGTTTGCGGTTGGTCTTTTTCGGGTTGGGTTTCCTGGGCGTCTGGCCGGCCTTTTTCTGATAGCGTTGCTCCGCCACCAGCCGGCCCTTGCCCCGGCCTGAATCACTCATGTCGTCTTGCCTGGCATACTGCTCTTTCGCGGCAGGATAGCGGCTTTGCCGGATGATGTAGACCGCGAAACCGCCCAATTGATGACTTTTTGATCTGCACTGAAACTGAGCAGCCGCACATATTGCGCGCATTTCTTGTGCGGAATCGACGGCACATTCGGGCGCAGACTGGGCCTTTTCTTCCAATGCGCGGGATTGAGCGGCTTTCTGCCCATGCATACCGCAGGCAGCCGTCTGCCAAACTGAAAGGGACCAAGGTGAAACTGATCATTGCGACGATCAAGCCGTTCAAGCTCGAGGAGGTGCGCGAGGCGCTCACCGGTATCGGCGTCCGCGGCATGATGGTGACGGAAATCAAAGGCTTCGGCTCTCAGTCCGGTCACACCGAAATCTACCGTGGCGCGGAATATGCAGTGAACTTCGTGCCGAAGATCAAGCTCGAGATCGTGGTGGCGTCCTCCATGGCAGACCAGGTCGTCGAAACGATCACCAAGACGGCGCAGACCGGCAAGATCGGCGACGGCAAGATCTTCGTGCTCGACGTGGCCCAGGCGGTGCGGGTCCGTACCGGCGAGACCGACGCAGACGCGATCTGATCGCGGTTCGTTCGCAAAGATTACAAGGGACAACGGAACATGAAACTTCTCAAGACTCTCGCCCCGGCTGCCGCGCTGATCGCGCTGCCCTCGCTGGGCCTGGCGCAGGACGAGGGCCCCGCTCCGGGCGTCAATGCGTCGACCGACACCGTCTTCATCTTCAACTCGCTGCTCTTCCTCATCGGTGGCTTCCTGGTGTTCTGGATGGCCGCGGGTTTCGCAATGCTCGAGGCCGGCCTGGTCCGCTCCAAGAACGTGGCCATGCAGTGCATGAAGAACGTCGCGCTGTTCTCGCTCGCGGCGATCTTCTACTACCTGATCGGCTACAACCTGATGTACCCGCTGGGCACCTGGGCCACCGATGGCATCATTTCCGGCGTCTGGGGTCCTGCGGTTCTTGAGGTCGTGGGCGTGACCGCCGAGGGCGCCGACGATTACGGCTACGCCTCGACCGGCTCGGACTTCTTCTTCCAGCTGATGTTCTGCGCCACCACCGCATCGATCGTCTCGGGCACCCTGGCCGAGCGCATCAAGCTGTGGCCGTTCCTGATCTTCGTGATCGTCCTGACCTCGATCATCTACCCGCTGCAGGCCTCCTGGAAGTGGGGCGGCGGTTTCCTCGACGCCGCAGGCTTCCTCGACTTCGCAGGCTCGACCGTCGTGCACTCCGTGGGTGGCTGGGCCGCTCTGACCGGTGCGCTCATCCTCGGCCCGCGTATCGGCAAGTTCCGCGATGGCACCGTGATCCCGATCCCGGGCTCCAACCTGACCCTCGCCACGCTCGGCACGTTCATCCTGTGGCTCGGCTGGTTCGGCTTCAACGGCGCATCGCAGCTGGCCATGGGCACCGTGGGTGACGTGGCGGACGTGTCGCGCATCTTCGCCAACACCAACACCGCCGCTGCCGGTGGCGCCATCGCGGCGCTGATCACCAGCCAGGTGATGTTCAAGAAGCCCGACCTCACCATGGTCCTGAACGGCGCCCTTGCAGGCCTCGTCTCGATCACCGCCGAGCCGCTGACCCCCTCGCTGGGCGCTGCCACCATCATCGGCGCCATCGGCGGTATCATCGTGGTCTTCGCCATCCCGGCGATCGACAAGATGAAGATCGACGACGTCGTCGGCGCGATCCCGGTGCACCTGATCTGCGGCATCTGGGGCACCATCGCCGTGGTCTTCACCAACCCCGAAGCATCCCTCGGCACCCAGCTCTACGGCATCGTCGTGGTCGGCATCTTCACCGTCGTCACCTCCGCCATCGTGTGGTTCGTCCTCAAGCTGGTCATGGGCATCCGTGTCTCGGAAGAGGAAGAGATCGCGGGCCTCGACATGGGCGAGCTGGGTATGGAGGCCTACCCGGAATTCTCCAAAGGCTGATTTCCTCCTTCCTTTCAGCCTTTTGTGACCAACTGCCCGGGCGTTCGCGCCCGGGTTTTTTGTTGTTCAGAGGTCCGGTGCCGCCCGGCCAAAGGTTGGCGAGCCTCGGTGGGGGCGCTGGGTGTGAGGTCTCGGAATCAGGGGCGGGGCCGTCAGAGGAGTGTTGCGTGGTGTGCGTGCCCCGAGCCTTTGTGTGCCGGCCCACGAAGACCGGGCAAGGGCGTGGCTCCGGGAGAGACCTTCGTGTCTAACGGCGGGCGGACGCGCCTCCCGGCTAGTCTCTTGTCACAGGGGTAGCGGCCTGAGCCGGGGTCGCCCCGGCGTCGCTCAGCGCAGCAGCCGGGCGATGCCCACCTGAAGGCCCCCGGCGGCGGCGAAACTGACACCGAGCAGCGCCGACCAGCGCAGCACCCCGTCCCAGCCGATGCGGGTCGGGTCGACGAAGAAATACGGGTAGAAGCCGTCGAGCTCACCTCGCAGAAGCGCGTAGGCCACATAGAGCAGCGGCCAGAGCAGCCAGATTGCCGCACTGGCCAGCCTGAGCGCGTGCTTCGGGGCGTAGAAGAGCCAGAACACCGCCGTCAGCAGCGGCGTCGCCAAGTGCACCAGCCGGTCGGCGACGGCGTCGAGCCCGCTGACCGAGTTGGCCAGCAGCGCGTAGTAGACCACGCCCACGATGGCGATCCACAGCGTCAGCCCGCCGATCCAGAGCGGGCCGGGCATCCGGCCGCGGACCGTCATGAGCGTGAAGGTCGCCGCCACCAGAGTGTTGGTCAGGATGGTGAAATAGCGCGCAAGGCTCCAGACCGTCTCGAGCGCATCCGCGCCGGGATGGCCGATCCGATAGGTCACGAACTGCAACACCAGCCCGGCCACGGCGACAAGGGCGATGAGTGTTGCGAAAAGGCGGGCGGGCAGGGTCATGGCGGCACGATGTGACGCAACTTGCCGATCCCGGCAAGGCAAAGGATAGTCGCAGGCATGGATTGGCGCGACACCGGCATTCTTCTCTCGGCCCGCAGGCATGGCGAGACCTCGGCGATTCTCGAGGTCTTCACCGCCACGCATGGCCGCCACATGGGGGTGCTGCGCGGCGGTACCTCGCGCAAGATCGCGCCCTCGCTGCAGCCTGGCGCGCAGCTCGACCTGACATGGCGCGCCCGGCTCGAGGATCACATGGGCGCATGGACCGTCGAGCCGCAGCGCTCGCGTGCCGCCAGCGCCATGTCCGACCGCCTGTCGCTGGCCGGGCTCAACGCGGTGGTGGCGCTGTTGTCGTTCTGCCTGCCCGAGCGCGAAGCCCACCCGGCGCTCTATGCCCGCACCGAGAGCCTGCTCGATCTGCTGGCCGAGCGCGACCTCTGGCCGCTGGCCTACATGCGCTGGGAAATGGCACTGCTCGACGAGATGGGCTTTGGCCTCGATCTCTCGGCCTGCGCCGTGACCGGCACCAACGAGCCACTCGATTACGTCTCGCCGCGCACGGGGCGGGCGGTTTCGGCCTTCGGGGCGGGGGATTGGGTGGCACGGCTGCTGCCGCTGCCGCCGGTGATGCTCGGCCGGGGCACCGCGCCCGACGCCGAGATCCTCGACGCGCTGCGCACGACGGGGCATTTCCTCGAGAACCGGCTGGCCCCGGCGCTCGGCGACAGGCCGCTTCCGGCGGCGCGCGGACTGTTCCTCGACCGGCTGGCTCGACAGTCGAATTGAACTGTCGCGCGCGGCTCCCTTTCCTCGGCCCCCAAAGGGCGCTACGTATCCTCCATGCGCTGGACCCTGCCAAACACCCTCACCGCCCTTCGCCTGCTCGCCGCCCCCGGCGTTGCGGTGATGTTCCTGTATTTTTCCCGCCCGCTGGCGGACTGGTTCGCACTGCTGCTGTTCATCAGCGCCGCCGTAACCGACTGGTTCGACGGGTATATCGCCCGCGCCTGGAGCCTCGAATCAAAGCTCGGCGCAATGCTCGACCCGATCGCCGACAAGGCGATGGTGGTGATCGCCCTGATGGTGATCGTGGGCTATTCCTCAATGTCGCCGTGGCTGGTGCTGCCCGCGACCTTCATCCTCTTCCGCGAGGTCTTTGTCAGCGGCCTGCGCGAATACCTCGGCGACACCGCCGGGACGCTGAAGGTCACCAAGCTGGCGAAGTGGAAGACCACCTTCCAGATGGTCGCCATCGCGGTGCTGTTCGCGCAGGGTGTGTTCGAGCATTACCTCGCCGTCAGCGTCGAGGGGCTGTCACCCGAGCAGGTCAGTGCGATTCTCAGCCGTGAGGCTGCGGACGCGCACGGGCTGATCTGGAAGGAGCAGGGGATGCTCTGGACCGGCTATCTCGGCCTCACGCTGCTGTGGATGGCCGCCGCGCTGACGCTGATCACCGGCTGGGACTATTTCGTGAAGGCGTGGCCCCACCTGAGGGACGACAGATGATCGACGTGCTGTATTTCGCCTGGGTGCGCGAGCGCATCGGGCTGCCTAAAGAACGGCTCGAGACCTCTGCCGCCACCGTGGCGGCCTTGGTCGAGGAGCTGAAGGCGCGCGAAGAGCGCTACGAGGCGGCCTTTGCCGACCTTTCGGCGCTGCGCGTGGCCGTGGATCAGGAACTGACCGATTTCGACGCCTCGCTCGACGGCGCACGCGAGGTCGCGTTCTTTCCGCCGATGACCGGCGGCTGAGGAAGGGGCGGGCGATGTCAGCGCAGGACGGAATTCGGATCGTGGTTCAGGAGGCGCCGTTCGATTTCGGCGCCGAGGCCGAGCGCTTTGCCGCGGGCCGCACCGATCTGGGGGCCGTTGTGACCTTTACCGGCGTGGTGCGCGACGTGGCCGGCGGCCTCGACGGCATGGAGATCGAACACTATCCCGGCATGACCGAGAAGGCGCTGACCAAGATCGCCACCGAGGCGCGGACGCGCTGGTCGCTGGGCGAGGTGCTGGTGATCCACCGTTACGGCAAGATGGCGGCGGGCGAGCGCATCATGATGGTCGCCACCGCCTCGGCGCACCGCCAGCACGCCTTCGAGGCGGCGGAATACCTGATGGACTACCTGAAATCCCGCGCCCCCTTCTGGAAGAAGGAAAGCGCCGGCGGCGACCAGTCCTGGGTCGCGGCCAAGGACGAGGACGAGGCCGCGCTGGATCGCTGGTGAGCGCTGACCGGTGACGTGCCTTGCGCCCGGTGGGGGCGCGGTCATATGATCTGACCAATTCTCGCAAGATCGGATCACCCCATGCCCTTCCGCCCCGTGCATTCGGAAAAGCTCGCCGCCGCGGTGGTGCGCCAGATCGAGGAACTGATCCTGCGCGGCATCCTGCGCCCGGGCGAACGGCTCCCGGCGGAGCGCGAGCTTTCGGAGCGGCTGGGCGTGTCGCGCCCGTCGCTGCGCGAGGCGGTCTCGGATCTGCAATCGCGCGGCCTGCTGGCCTCGCGCGCGGGGGCGGGGATCTTTGTCACCGAGGCGCTGGGCTCGGCGTTTTCCGACACGCTGGTGCAGCTCTTTGCCCGCCATGACGAGGCGGTGTTCGACTACCTGAGCTTTCGCCGCGACATGGAGGGGCTGGCCGCCGAGCGCGCCGCGATCCACGGCACCGAAACCGACCTCAAGGTCATCGACGAGCTGTTCGTGCAGATGGAAACGGCACACAGCAAGCGCAACCCGGCCGACGAGGCGCGGCTCGATGCCGACTTTCATCTCGCGATCATCGAGGCCGGCCACAACGTCATCATGCTGCACATGATGCGGTCGATGTATCAGCTGCTGCGCGAGGGGGTGTTCTACAACCGCTCCGTCATGTTCAAGCAGCGCACCACCCGCGAAGCGCTGCTCGACCAGCACCGCGCCATCAACACCGCACTGCAGGCGCGCGACCCGAAAGCCGCCCGTGCCGCTGTCGAGGCGCATCTGAGCTATGTCGAGACGGCGCTGGCCGCCGACCGGCAGGCCGAACGCGACGAGGACATCGCCCGCCAGCGCTTTGAGCGGGTCCGGACGAAAGGCTGAAACGGCTTTCAGATGTCCTCGCGCTCGCGCTCGAACGAGGCCATGCCGGGGAAGGGTGGTAGCCACGGTTCGCGCCGGCAGGTCCAGAGCTCGTAGCTCGGTTCGAACGCGCCGGGGGTGTCGAGCGCCCCGAGATGAAGCTCCACCTCGTCGCCGCTGCGCGCAAAGACCGAAGAGCCGCAGGTCTCGCAGAAATGCCGCCCCTCGTAGCTACGCGTTTCCCCGGTGACACGCACGGCCGTCGCAGGGAAGACAGCGGACGCATAGAACGCCGCGCCGTGGTGCTTGCGGCAGTCCATGCAATGGCAGATCCCGACCCGATCCGGCGCGCCGCTTGCGACGAAGCGCACCGCGCCGCAGAGGCAGCCTCCACTGGTTTCGCTCATGTGCTCGCTTCCCTCTGATTAGGTTGCCATCCTTGCGGAGGCGGGCGCGGTCCGCCAGAGGCAACTGTTCTGGCCCTCTCAGGCACAGTTCCGCCGAAGCCGCGCCTCCCGACCTTGATAATTCGCCCGGACATTGGCATCTCTGAGGGGAGAGGACGACCTCCCCCAGATCGGGATATCATCCGGGACGGCCCGGCTACCAAGGAAAAGGTTGCCATGCGCTCTCCTCTTGATCGTCTTCGTCACGCCCTCAGCTTCGAAATCCTCGGCCTGCTTCTGGTCGTCCCGCTCGGCGCCATCGCGTTTCACATGCCGGTGCACGACATCGGCGTGGTCGGCATCGTCAGTGCCACGCTCGCGACCCTGTGGAACCTGATCTACAACTATCTGTTCGATCTGGGCCTGCAGCGCCGGACCGGCAGCACCGAGAAGAGCAACCGCGTCCGCATCCTGCACGCGGTGCTGTTCGAGGGTGGCCTGCTGGTGGTGCTAATGCCGTTCATCGCATGGTATCTCGGCATCTCGATCTGGCAGGCGCTGGTCATGGATGCGGCCTTTGCGGCGTTCTACATGCTCTACGCGCTGTGCTTCAATTGGGGCTACGACCGGCTGTTTCCGCTGCCCGAATGGCAGGCGGCGCGGGCCGCCGAGTAGGACGGGCTCAGTCCGACAGCCCGTCCTCGTCGAGCAGGTGACGGCCCTGCCGGTCCTCGACCTCGATCACCCAGAGATCGGGGTCGAAGCTGCGCTGTTTCGCGATGCTGGCATCGACCTCGCGCTCGTCGCCGGCGGCCAGCTCGGTCCATTGCCGGGCGCCGGTCATCAGGTCGAAGCCGCGGGTAAAGGCGCGCGCCTTGCCGTCGAGCGTGGCGAGCTTGACCAGAACCGCACCGGCATGGTCGTCGCCATGGGCGGTCACGTAGGCGGGGATGGTCTGCAGCGACAGCCGCGCAAGATAGGCGTCGACCCAGAACCGCGTCGTCAGACGGGCCACGGGCTCAGTTGCCGTCCTTGAAGTCGAGCCCCATCTCGGAATAGCGCTCTGCTTCCTCGAGCCAGTTCTCACGCACCTTCACCTGCAGGAACAGGTGCACCTTGCGGCCGAGAAACTCCTCGAGCTCGGCGCGCGCGGCCTGACCGATCGCCTTGACCGTCTCGCCCTTGCGGCCCAGCACGATGCCCTTGTGGCCGTCGCGCATGACGTAGATCATTTGATCGATGCGGGCCGAGCCGTCTTCGCGCTCTTCCCAGTTCTCGGTCTCGACGGTGAGCTGATAGGGCAGCTCCTGATGCAGGCGCAGGGTCAGCTTCTCGCGCGTCATCTCGGCGGCGATCATGCGCATCGGCAGGTCGGCGATCTGGTCCTCGGGGTAGAGCCACGGGCTCTCGGGCACCTCGCCCGCCAGCCAGGCGCGCAGGTCCTTCACGCCGTGGCCCTTCTCGGCTGAGATCATGAAGGTCTTGGCGAAGGCGTAGCGCTCGTTGAGATCCTCGGTCAGCTTCAGCAGCACCTTGGACTCGACGCGGTCGATCTTGTTGATTGCCAGCGCCACGGTGCGGCCCTTGGGCAGATCGGCCAGCCCCTCGAGGATGCGCTCGACGCCCTCGGTGATGCCGCGATGGGCCTCGACCAGCAGCACGATGATGTCGGCATCCGCTGCCCCGCCCCAGGCCGCGGCAACCATGGCGCGGTCGAGCCGGCGGCGCGGTTTGAACAGGCCCGGCGTGTCGACGAAGACAAGCTGGCTGTCGCCCTCCATCGCCACGCCGCGGATGCGGGCGCGGGTGGTCTGCACCTTGTGGGTGACGATGCTCACCTTGGCCCCCACCATGCGGTTGGTGAGGGTGGATTTGCCCGCGTTGGGCTCTCCGATCAGGGCGACAAATCCGGCGCGTGTGGTCATGGGCTGGTCCGTTGGGGGAATGATCCGCATCACATAGTCGTTTTTTGCACAAAGAGCCATAGGATGCGGTGATGGCAGGGCGCAGACTCTGCCTTATATAACGAGCGTTCCGACTCGGAGCGGCGCGGAAGGAGACTTTGATGCGACAGGTTCATGCGGCGGCTTTGGCGTTGATGACCATGGGGCTGGCCACGGTGGCCGGTGCCGAGACCCTCTATGTCCCGACCATCCACGCCCTGCAGGGCGACGGCAGCTACCGCGACTCGCCGCTCAAGGGAAGCGAGCAGGGCGTTCCCCTTGCCGAGTGCCAGAGCCAGGCGAAACGTTGGAAGTCGAAGAACGCGCAGGCCATCGCGCTGGCGCAGGAATCGCTTGGCGGCGCGCGGCGCGATCCCGCCATCGAGGTAAGCTGCGAGACGCGCTGACGATCAGGCCGGACCTGCGGCAGGCCGGGGCTTGCCGCTGCGCAGGAGGGTGTAGACCCCGCTGACCACGATCAGCAGCCCGCCCGCCAGCGTCCACACATCCGGGCGCTCGCCGAAGAACAGGAAGGCGAAGGTCAGCGCCACCAGGAGCCGCGAGTAGCGGAACGGGGCCACCACCGAGACCTCGCCCACCCGCATCGCGCGGGTGAGAGCGGTGTAGGCAGCAACGCCCACGACCCCGATCAGCAACAGCCGGACAAGCTCGGTGCCGGTGGGCAGCCGCGGCGGGGCGGGATCGAAGGGCAGCAGTATCAGCCCGGCGACGATCAGCACCGCGAAGCCCAGCACGCCGAGCTGGTTGGTCGAGACCGCCGGCGGGCTGGCGCGGGTGAACAGATCGCGCATCGCAAAGCCGATCATGCCCGCGACCGCCAGAAGCGCGTCGGGGCGGAAGGCGTCTGGCGTCGGGCGCAGGATCATCAGCACGCCGATAAATCCCACCGCCATCGCGATCCAGCGCCGCGGGCCGACCCGCTCGCCCAGCAGCAGCGCGGCCCCCGCGGTCACCACCAGCGGGGCCGCCTGCAGGATCGACGAGGTGACGGCGAGCGGCGTGTAGGCCAGCGACAGGGCAAAGAACAGCCGGCCGATGATTTCAAAAAAGGTCCGGATCATCAGGCTCGGGCGCAGGATCGCGGGGTGCAACAGCGGCTCGTGTGCGCGCATTGTGAGCAGCACGTAGATCGCGGTGCCGGTGATGCCGAAGATCAGCGTCGCCTCGCCGGGCGGCAGGGCCGGGGTCACCGATTTGAAGAGCGCGTCCTCAATGGCGAACAGCGTCATGGCGGCGCACATGAACAGCGCGCCCAGCATATTGCCCGAGGCGTCGCGCTCAGCCACCCGTCACCTTGGCAAGCAGCGCCGCGGCGGCCTCCTGCTCGGCCTTGCGCTTGGCCCCCGCGGTGGCCTGCGCCGTCTCGCCGGAGGTGAGCCGCGCCTCGATGGTGAAGACCGGGGCGTGATCGGGGCCGGAGCGTGCGGTCTCGACATAGGCCGGCGGCGGCATCCCGCGCGCCTGTGCCCATTCCTGCAGTGAGGTCTTGGCATCGCGGGCGTCCTCGTCGACCCGCGTGACCCGGTCGCCCCAGAGCCGGCGCACCAGTTCCTTGGCGGCGTCGAACCCGGCGTCGAGATAGACCGCCGCGATCACCGCCTCCATGGCGTCGCCCAGCAGGGCCAGCTTGCGCCGCCCGCCAGACATCATCTCGGAGCGGCCGAGCTTCAGCGCGGCCCCGAGATCGATTTCGCGCGCCACGTCGGCACAGGCTTCCTTGCGCACCAGCGCATTGAAGCGCGGCGCAAGCTGGCCTTCCGAGGCGTTGCGGTCGTCGGCGAGCAGCGCCTCGGCCATGACGAGGCCGAGCACCCGGTCGCCAAGGAACTCGAGGCGCTGGTTGTCCTCGCGGCCCGGGGCCGACATCGAGGAATGCGTCAGCGCTCGGCGCAGCAGCTCGGGCCGGTCGAAGCGGTGGCCGAGACGCTCTTCGAGCGCGATGATCTCGGCAGAGCGTTTCATTGCAGCTTGTGGAAGAAGCGGTCGCCGCGCCATGTCCAGAAGAACAGCATCGAGCGGCCGGAGGACGAGAAGACCACGCGGTTGGCCTTGCCGATCAGGTTCTCGAAGGGCACGAAGCCGACGCCGCCGGCGGCGCTGGGCACGCGGCTGTCGGACGAGTTGTCGCGGTTGTCGCCCATCATGAAGTAATGGCCTTCGGGCACGGTGTAGACGCGGGTGTTGTCCGAGCCCTGCATGGCGATGTTGAGGATGTCATGCGTCTTTCCGTTGGGCAGGGTCTCGGTCCAGCGCGATTTCTCGCAGACGCCGCCGGTGCCCACGGGGCCGTTCTCGCAGCGCGGGCGCAGCTGTTGCGGGCCCTGCGGCTCGGCGGTCTCGGAGAAGGTGCCGTTGCGCTCGACCTGCACCGGTTCGCCGTTGATCGAGAGCACGCCGTTGATCATCTGGATGCGATCGCCCGGCATGCCGATGACGCGCTTGATGAAGTCGCGCCCGCTGACCGGGTGGCGGAACACCGCGATGTCGCCGCGCTCGGGTTCGGAGCCGAAGATGCGGCCGTTGTCATCGCCGAGCCATCCGCAGATGTCCTTGGCGTCGATGTCGAGGCCGACCACCGGCAGGCGGATCGACGGGCAGGAGGCGTAGGAGTAGCCGTAGCTCATCTTGTTGACGAAGAGAAAGTCGCCGATCAGCAGCGTGTCCTTCATCGAGCCGGAGGGGATCCAGAAGGGCTGAAAGAACAGGGTCCGGAACACGCCCGCGATCAGAAGCGCGTAGACGATCGTCTTGACGGTCTCGAGGAAGCCGCCGGTTTCTTTCTTTTTTGCCATGAAACATGCCTTTCGCGCCGTCTGACACCGGCTTCATGGTCGGCAGGCGATGCGGTGTCAAGACAGCCGACCGGCGACCGCGGCGTTGCGTCCCGCAATCGCGCGGGCCGCGCGGGATCAGGCCGAGGGCACGACGACGATCTCGGTGCCCCAGTCGGCGCAGCGCTCAGCCAGCGGGCCGGGCAGGGGGGCGTCGGTGAACAGCGTGTCGATCTGGCTCAACGAGCCGATGCGCGCCGGGGCGCTTCGGGTGCGCTTGGAGGCGTCGGCCACGAGGAAGGTGCGCCGGGACTGGCGCAGGATGGCCTGACTCACGCCGACCTCCTGGATGTCGAAATCGAGCAGGTCGCCCTCGCCATCGAGCGCCGAACAGCCGATCACCGCGAGGTCGAACTTGAACTGCCCGATGGTGCCGGCGGCAAGATTGCCGACCAGCCCGCCATCCGAGCGCCGCAGGTGCCCGCCGGTCACGATGACCTCGCAATCGGGGTTGCCGGCGAGGATGTTGGCGACGTTCATGTTGTTGGTGACCACCAGCAGGTTGCGGTGGGTGAGAAGCTGGCGCGCCACCGCCTCGGTGCTGGTGCCGATGTTGAGGAACAGCGAAATGTCGTCGGGGATCTGCTCGGCGCAGGCCCGCGCGATGGCGCTCTTGGCGGCGGGGTTGAGCTCGCGCCGTTCCTCGTAGCCGATATTGACCGTTCCGGAGGGCAGCACCGCCCCGCCATGCACCCGGTCGAGCTGGCCCGCCTCGGCAAGGTCGGCGAGGTCTCGGCGGATGGTCTGCAGGGTGACGCCGAAATGCTGCGCCAGACGCTCGACGCTGACCTTGCCGTCGCGGCGCGCGATCTCGAGGATTTCCGGGTGGCGAAAAGAGCTGGACATGCGGGGCTTTCGTTTTTGTTCGCAACTGTGCCGTTGCCGGGCGCATCCCGCAAGGGCGACGCGCGAATTTGCCGATAAATCGGTCTGGGTGCGGTGTCTTGTTACCGCCCTGACCTGCCCATGGTGGTGCGGCGCCCTGCATCGCCGAGGATTTTCGGTTTTGAGCGCGGTTTTCTGCCAGTTTTTCGGAAGCGAAAGAAAGCGAAAGCGTTTGACTTGCGAGACGGCTGTGCTTTCGGCATACCGACAGCACGCATATCGCAGCAAGGACAGAGCCATGGCAGACCAGCACACGCGAGACGCGACGGATCTCTTCATCATCGGCGGCGGCATCAACGGCTGCGGCATCGCCCGCGACGCCGCCGGTCGCGGCCTGTCGGTTCGGCTGGCCGAGATGAACGACCTCGCCTCGGCAACCTCCTCGGCCTCGACCAAGTTGTTCCATGGCGGGCTGCGCTATCTCGAGTATTTCGAGTTCCGGCTGGTGCGCGAGGCGCTGATCGAACGCGAAGTGCTGCTGCGCGCCATGCCCCATATCAGCTGGCCGATGCGCTTCGTGCTGCCCTACCACAAGGACATGCGCTTCGAGAGCGACACGCCGACCTCGAAGCTGCTCACCACCGTCATGCCGTGGATGAAGGGCCGCCGCCCGGCCTGGCTGATCCGGCTGGGGCTGTTCATGTACGACCACCTCGGCGGGCGGAAGATCCTGCCGGGCACCTCCACCGTCTCGCTCGAGGGCACGCCCGAGGGTGTGCCGCTCGAAGACCGGTTCGAGACGGCTTACGAGTATTCCGACTGCTGGGTGCAGGATTCGCGGCTCGTGGTGCTCAACGCCCGCGATGCCGAGGCGCGCGGCGCTGAAATCATGACCCGCACCAAGGTTCTGTCGGCAGCGCGCGAGGGAGAGCTGTGGCGGGTCGAGGTGCAGAACACCCGGACCGGCGAAACCGCCACGCATTTCGCGCGGATGCTGGTCAACGCGGGCGGGCCGTGGGTTGGCGACATCATCCACGAGAAGGTGCATCTCAACGTCAAGGAGGGCGTCCGGCTGGTGCGCGGCTCGCATATCGTGACGCGTCGCCTCTACGATCATGACAAGTGCTACTTCTTTCAGGGCACCGACGGACGGATCATCTTCGCCATTCCCTACGAAGAGGATTTCACCCTGATCGGCACCACCGATGCCGAGCATCTCGACCCCGACAAGCGGCCCGAGTGCACCCCCGAAGAGCAGCAATACCTGATCGACTTCGCCAACCGCTACTTCAAGCAGGAGATCACGTCCGAGGACGTGGTCTGGACCTATTCCGGCGTGCGCCCGCTTTATGACGATGGCGCCAGCAGCGCCACGGCGGCCACCCGCGACTACACCATCAAGGTCGAGAGCGCGGGCGGGGCGCCCTTGCTGAACGTGTTCGGCGGAAAGATCACCACCTATCGCCGCCTCGCCGAGAGCGCGCTCGAGAGGATCGCCGAGAACCTGCCGGGCGTGAGCGGGCCGTGGACCGCCGGGGTCACCCTGCCGGGCGGGGATTTCCCGGTCGACGGCGTGCCGGCGCAGATATCGGGGCTGCAGCGCTCCTACCCGTTCCTGAGCGAGCGCTGGGCGCGTCGGCTGGTCAGGCATTACGGCACCGAGGCACGCGAGATTCTGGGCGAGGCCAAGGACATCGAGGCGCTCGGCCCGATGTTCGGCGGCGATCTCACCGGCGCCGAGGTCGACTGGCTGATGAATCGCGAATACGCTCGCACCGCGGAGGACGTGCTGTGGCGCCGCAGCAAGCTCGGCCTGCGCCAGAGCGAGGCGCAGGTGGCGGCGCTGGAGGATTACATGCAGGCGCCCCACCGTCGCGTCGACACGCGTGTCGGCTAACTGGCCGGGGGCTGCGACTGCACCAGATTGAGCGGCATGGCCTGCCGCAGGGTTAAGACCGGAGGGGGAGACATGGGCTATATTCTCGCAATCGATCAGGGCACGACCTCGAGCCGCGCGATCCTGTTCGACAAGGACCTGAGCATCGCCGCCTCGGCGCAGGAGGAGTTCGAGCAGCACTACCCCGCCTCGGGCTGGGTCGAACATGACTGTTCGGACCTTTGGACCACCACGGCGGCGACCTGCCGCGGCGTGATGGAGAAGGCCGGTGTGCGCGCCGCGGACATCGCCGGCATCGGCATCACCAACCAGCGCGAGACCACGCTGGTCTGGGATCGCAAGAGCGGCCGCCCGATCCACAATGCCATCGTCTGGCAGGACCGGCGCACCTCGGAGTTCTGCAAGCGCCTCAAGGCCGAGGGCCACGAGGCGGTGGTGACGGAAAAGACCGGCCTGCTGCTGGATCCGTATTTCTCGGCCACCAAGGTGGCGTGGATCCTCGACAATGTCGACGGCGCGCGCGCCCGGGCCGAGGCCGGGGAGCTGGCCTTCGGCACCGTCGACAGCTGGCTGATCTGGAACATGACCGCGGGCCATGTGCACGTGACCGACGCCACCAATGCCGCCCGCACCATGCTCTACGACATCAGCAAGGGGCGCTGGTCCTCGACCATGTGCGAGATGCTGGGCATCCCGATGTCGATGCTGCCCGAGGTGAAGGATTGCGCCGCCGATTTCGGCATGGCGCGGGCCGATCTCTTCGGTGCCGAGATCCCGATCCTCGGCGTCGCCGGCGACCAGCAGGCGGCGACCATTGGTCAGGCCTGCTTCCGGCCGGGGATGCTGAAATCGACCTATGGCACCGGCTGTTTCGCGCTGCTCAACACCGGCGAAGAGCTGGTGCGCTCGCAGAACCGGCTGCTCTCGACCATCGCCTACCAGCTCGACGGCAAGCGCACCTATGCGCTCGAGGGCTCGATCTTCATTGCCGGCGCGGTGGTGCAATGGCTGCGCGACGGCATCAAAGTCATTCGCCACGCCAAGGAGACCCAGCCGCTGGCTGAGGCCGCCGATTCCGCGCAGGATCTGGTGCTGGTGCCGGCGTTCACCGGGCTCGGGGCGCCGTACTGGAACGCCGAGTGCCGCGGCGCGATCTTCGGCATGACGCGCAACAGCGGCCCGGCGGAGTTCGCCCGCGCGGCGCTCGAAAGCGTGGGCTACCAGACCCGCGACCTGCTCGACGCGATGCGCGCCGACTGGAAGGGGGGCGAAGAGGCGGCGCTGCGGGTCGATGGCGGCATGAGCGCCAACGACTTCGCCATGCAGTTCCTCGCCGACATCACCGGCGCGCCGGTGGACCGACCGGAGGTGCTCGAGACCACGGCGATGGGCGCGGCGTGGCTCGCCGGTCAGCGCGCCGGGATCTATCCGGGGATGGAGCAATTCGCCGAGGGCTGGGCGCTCGAGCGGCAGTTCGAGCCGGAGATGGAGGACGATCTGCGCAAGGAGAAGTATGCCGCGTGGAAGCGCGCGGTGGACGCGGCGCAGAAGTTCTGAGGTCGGGCCGGCGCGGAACAAGGCGCGGAACGCGCCGCCGCGCCATCGGCAGTCCGCCCCACCGGGCTGGCGATCTGGTTAGGTCGGGGGACGCGTGTCGACGTTCTTCGGACTTGGCCGGGATAAATCGAGAGGGTCAAATTTCGGATCGCCATCCCGCGGGCTGCCTCTGACACGGCGCCGCCAAGGCTGGAACTTCAGCCCAGAAGGCGCCGCGCAATGACCTGCGCCTGGATCTCGGCGGCACCCTCGAAGATATTAAGGATGCGGGCATCGCACAGGATGCGGCTCACGGTGTATTCCAGCGCGAAACCGTTGCCGCCGTGGATCTGCAGCGCATTGTCGGCATTCGCCCAGGCCACGCGCGCGCCGAGCAGCTTGGCCATGCCGGCCTCGAGGTCGCAGCGGATGCCCTCGTCCTTCTCGCGCGCCGAGAAATAGGTGAGCTGTCGGGCGATCATGATCTCAACCGCCATCATCGCGAGCTTGCCCGACACCCGCGGGAAGGCGATCAGCGGTTTGCCGAACTGCTTGCGCTCTTCCGCGTAGCGCATCCCGACATCGAGCGCCGCCTGCGCCACGCCGATGGCGCGGGCCGCGGTCTGGATGCGGGCGCTCTCGAAGGTGGCCATGAGCTGCTTGAAGCCCTTGCCTTCCTCGCCGCCGAGGAGGTTCTCGCCCTTGACCTTGAAGCCGTCGAAGCCGAGCTCGTATTCCTTCATGCCGCGATAGCCCAGCACCTCGATCTCGCCGCCGGTCATGCCCTCGGTCGGGAACGGGTCGGTGTCGGTGCCGGGGGTCTTCTCGGCTAGGAACATCGACAGCCCCTTGTAATCGTCGGTCGAGGGATCGGTGCGGGCCAGCAGCGTCATCACGTGGGTGCGCGCGGCGTGGGTGATCCAGGTCTTGTTGCCGGTAACGGAGTAATCGCCGTTGTCGTCCCTGACCGCGCGGGTGCGCAAGCTGCCGAGGTCGGAGCCGGTGTTGGGCTCGGTGAACACGGCGGTGGGAAGCGTTTCACCGGAGGCCAGCGCCGGCAGCCATTTCTGCTTCTGCGCCTCGGTGCCGCCGGCGAGGATCAGCTCGGCGGCGATCTCGGAGCGGGTACCCAGCGACCCCACCCCGATATAGCCGCGCGACAGCTCTTCCGAGACCACGCACATCGACGCCTTGGACAGGCCGAACCCGCCGTATTCCTCGGGAATGGTCAGGCCGAACACGCCCATCTCGGCCAGCTCTTCGATGACTTCCATCGGGATCAGCTCGTCCTTCAGGTGCCACTCGTGGGCGAAGGGTTCGACCTTGTCGACGGCATAGCGGCGGAACTGCTCGCGGATCATCTCGAGCTCTTCGTCGAGCGCGGTTTTCCCCACGGTGATCTCGGCCGCGCGTTCCTGCATCAGTTCCACGAGGCGCGCGCGGGCGGCCTGGCTGTTGCCACGCGCCATCAGCGTCTCGGTGGCGTCGGTGCGCAGCGCGGCGGCGGCCTCGGTGCTGACGCCCAGATCCGGAAGGCGCACCATTTCACCCTGGTTCATCTGGATGCCGCCGGCGATCTGGTTCAGGTACTCGCCGAACGCGATCTGGTGGATCAGCTGTTCGACCTCGCCGAAGCCGCCTTCGGCGGTCAGCTTGTCGGCCCAATACTGCATCTGGCGCAGGCTCTCGACATAGGTGGCGAGCCAGGCAAGCCCGTGCGCGGCGAACTGGTTCTCTTCGATCAGCCTGCCGGAGACGCGACCGTCCTCTTCGACCATGGCGCGCACCGAGGCGCGCGCGGCTTCGAACACCGCTTCGGCAGGGGCGATGGCGGCCTTCGTGAGGCCGATGAGATCGTCGAGCAGGATGCTCTGGCCGAGGGCGATGTCCTGTCCGTCATGTGCCATGAATCACTTCCTTCTCCTGGGTCATGCAGGGGATACCGGCTTTGCAGGTGCAGCGCAACAAAAATGCCAAAAGGATTGCTTTAGGGTTCTATTGTTGCGCGTAAATTTTGGAAAACACATGCTGCGCGCGCATGGTATGAGCGTTGCATGGACACGATTTTCAGCCTGATCCCGCCCTCCCTGCTCATGGTCTCCTTCGCCGTCGCCGCCGTGGCGGGGCTGATCAAGGGCATGGTCGGATTTGCCCTGCCGATGATCCTCATCTCGGGCCTCGGCAGCTTCCTGTCGCCCGAGCTGGCGCTCGCGGGGCTGATCCTGCCGGCGCTGATCAGCAACACGGTGCAGGCGCTGCAGCATGGCCTCGGGCCGGCGCTGGCCTCGCTCAAGCGCTTCCGGGTGTTCCTTGGCGCCGGCCTGCTCTGCCTCCTGCTCTCGTCGCAGCTTGTCCGGGTGCTGCCCGTCCCGGTTCTGCTGGCGATGATCGGCGGGCCGGTGGCGCTGTTCTGCATCATGCAGCTGGCCGGCTGGCGGCCGCATCTGAAGAACGGGCAGAACCGCCTTGCCGAGCTGGGGATCGGCAGCGTCGCGGGGTTCATCGGCGGCATGTCGGGGGTCTGGGGGCCGCCGATGGTGGCCTATCTCACCGCCATCGACACCGAGAAGCGTGAGCAGATCCGCGTGCAGGGCGTGGCCTACGGGCTTGGCGCGCTGTCGCTGACCGGGGCGCATACGGTGTCGGGCGTGCTCAACGCGCAGACGGTGTGGTTCTCGGCCCTGCTCGTGGTGCCGTCGATGCTGGGCATGTGGTTCGGCATGAAGGTGCATGACCGCATCGATCAGGCGGCGTTCCGCAAGATCACCCTCTGGGTGCTGCTGATCGCGGCGCTGAACCTGCTGCGCCGCGCGTTCCTCGGCTAAGGGTTTTGTCCGGGCGCTCGGCTGCCTGTTGTCGTGCAGGTCGGCAGGACCCGTGCGGAGGGGGAGGAGAGGGAGAGGCAAGGCGACGGGCAATGGGCGGGGACGCCTTGCAGTGCCCATCCGCAGCCCGTGGCCGGGCTGCGGATCTCGTGACACGTGTCGGGGCGCCTCGGGCGTCCCTATGACTCTTTGGGCCGGTCCCGACCTTGCGGGCCGGCGCGCCCTCAGCCGCGCAGCGTGCCGCCGGTGGCCTTGGCGACCTTCTCGACGATCTTGGCGCCGACCGCCTCGATGTCCTTCTCCTTCAGCGTCGCGTCGGAGGGCTGCAGGCGCACGGTGATCGCCAGCGACTTCTTGCCCTCGCCGAGGCTGCCGCCGATGAACTCGTCGAACACCCGGACGTCCTCGATCAGCGCCTTGTCGGCGCCCGCCGCGGCATTGACCAGATCGAGCGCCGCCACGTCGGCATCGACCACGAAGGCAAAGTCCCTCTCGACCGCCTGCAGGTCGTTGAGCTTCAGCGCCGGACGGCCCGCACCCTTGGAGCGCGGCAGCGGGATCTCGGCGGGGTAGAGCGTGAAGCCCACCGCCGGACCCTTCACGCCCAGCTCGGCCAGCACCTTGGGGTGGATCTCGCCGAACACGCCCAGCACCTTCTTGGGGCCGAGGCAGAGCTTGCCGTGACGGCCCGGGTGCCACCACTCTTCGGCGCCGCGCAGGATCTGCATCTTGGCCGGCGCGCCGATGGCAGACAGCACCGCCTCGGCATCGGCCTTGGCGTCGAAGATGTCGACCGGGCGCGAGGCGCCGTGCACGTCCTTGGGACCGCTGCGGCCGACCAGAAGACCGGTGATCTGGGTGTGCTGGTCGCCCGGCTCGCCGCCGTGGAAAGCTGCGCCCACTTCGAACAGCGCCAGATCGGCAAAGCCGCGCGCCTGGTTGCGCGCCGCCGCCTGCAGCAGGCCCGGCAGCAGCTGCGGGCGCATGTGGCTCATCTCCGAGCTGATCGGGTTGGCCAGCATGGTGGCATCGTCGCCGCCGCCGAAGAGCTCCGCCGCCGCCTTGTCGATGAAGCTGTAGGTGACGCATTCGTTGTAGCCAAGCTCGGCCACGGTGCGCCGCGCGATCTGCTCGCGCTTCTGCATCGGCGACAGGATCGGGGCCGGCACGCCGGCCTGCGGGCGCGGCATCGGCTGGCCCTTGAGCTTGGTGAGCGAGGCCACGCGGGCCACTTCCTCGACCAGATCCGCCTCGCCCATTACGTCGGGGCGCCAGCTTGGCACGTGGGCCATGTCGCCCTCGAGCGTGAAGCCGAGCGCCTCCAGCGTGGCGCGCTGCTCGTCTGCCGGGATCTCCATGCCGACGAGGCTCACCACGCGGTCGGTGTCGAGCTTGTAGGCGCGGCTGACGTCGGGGGTCTCGCCCGCGACCACGATTTCGGAGGCCTCGCCACCGGCGATGTCGAGGATCATCCGCGTCGCCGCCTCGATGCCGGGCAGGGCCGAGGCCGGATCGAGGCCGCGCTCGAAGCGGTAGCGGGCGTCGGAATTGATTTTCAGGCCGCGGCCCGTATAGGCGGTGCGGATCGGGTCGAAATAGGCCGCCTCGAGGAAGACGTTGACGGTCTCGTCGCTGACGCCCGTGGATTCGCCGCCCATCACGCCGCCGAGGCTCTCCGGCCCGCTGTCGGCGGAGATCAGGAGCATCCCCGGCTCCATGGTGTAGGTCCGCTCGTCCAGTGCCTCGAGCGTCTCGCCGCCTTGGGCCGCGTGCACCCGCAGGTTGCCTTGCACCTTGTCCGCGTCGAACACGTGCAGCGGGCGGTTGCGATCGAAGGTGAAGAAGTTGGTCACGTCGACGAGGAACGAGATCGGGCGCAGGCCGATGGCCTTGAGCCGGTCCTTCAGCCACTGCGGCGAGGGGCCGTTCTTCACGCCCTTGATGACGCGCCCGTAGAACACCGGGCAGCCGTCCCTGGCGCTGTCGTCGATGCTCACCGAGATCGGGCAGGGGAAGCTGCCCTCGACCGTCACCGGTGCAAGCGGCTTCAGGGTGCCGAGGCCGCGCGCCGCGAGGTCGCGGGCAATGCCCTCGACGCCAAGCGCGTCGGGCCGGTTGGGGGTGATGGCGATCTCGATCACCGGGTCAACCTTGGCCGGATCGTGCTCGGCCAGCCAGTCGGTGAAGCTCTGCCCGACCTCGCCCGAGTCCAGCTCGATGATGCCGTCATGCTCTTCCGACAGCTCCATCTCGCGCTCCGAGCACATCATGCCGAAGCTCTCGATGCCGCGGATCTTGCCGACCTGGATGGTGGTGTCGATGCCGGGCACATAGGTGCCGGGCTTGGCGACCACGACGGTGATGCCCTCGCGGGCATTCGGCGCGCCGCAGATGATCTGGCTTTCGCCTTCGTCGGTCATCACGGTGCAGACCCGAAGCTTGTCCGCGTCGGGGTGCTTCTCGGCCCTGAGGACCTTGCCGATGGTAAAGGCCGCCAGTCGCTCGGCGGGGTTCTCGACCCCTTCGACCTCGAGCCCGAGGTCGGTCAGGGCCTCGGTGATCTCGTCGACCGAGGCTGTGGTGTCGAGGTGTTCTTTCAGCCAGGAAAGGGTGAATTTCATCGCGAGGCCGCCCGTGTTGGTGTCACGTATCGCGCCGCTCTTAGCGGATCGCCGCGCAGGGGGAAAGGGGCGGCCGGCCAATGCGCCCCCGCGCCGCGCTCCCGCCCGCTGCAGGGCAAGGCCGGGGCACCGCCTCTCCGGGTCCGCCCTCTGCCGCCGCCCGACCCTCGGGACCCGTGCGCAGCCCCCAGCTTCTCTTCGTCAAAAATACTCCCGCCGGAGGCATCCCGCCCCAACCGCTGCAGGGCAGGGCCAGGCCGCTGTCTCGTCAGCGAAGCTCGAAGCCATGGAGCGATGTACCATGCGTGGGGCGCCCCGGCCTCGGGGCCGTGCGCCAGAGCCGCAACTGCACCACAGCGAAAACAGACGACAGGGGCCGAAATGCCGCCCCGAAGGCGTCCCGAAACGCGACCGCGCCGTCCGGGAGGCCCGGACGGCGCGGTCTTTGGCTTGCTTTGGCGGCGGATCAGGCGGTCTCCGCCTGCTTCTTCGCGAGCTCCTTGGCCTTCTTGCGTCCGAAGATGCGCTGCACCACCACGAAGAACAGCGGCACGAAGATCACCCCGAGCACGGTGCCGGTGATGGTGCCGCCAAGCACCGCCGAGCCCACCGCGGTGCGGCCGCCGGCGCCGGCGCCGGAGGACAGGACCAGCGGCACCACGCCCAGCGAGAACGCCAGCGAGGTCATGATGATCGGGCGGAAGCGCTGCTTCGCCGCCTCGGCCACCGCCGCCAGAAGCTCCTCGCCCGCCTCGTAGCGTTCGCGGGCGAACTCGACGATGAGGATGGCGTTCTTGCCGGTCAGGCCGATCACCGTAAGCAGACCGACCTGGAAGAACACGCCGTTCTCGAAGCCGAACCAGTAGGCCGCACCCATGGTGCCGAGCACACCGATCGGCATCGCCAGCATCACCGAGAACGGGATCGTCCAGCTTTCGTAGAGCGCCGCGAGGCAGAGGAAGATCGCCGCCAGCGACAGGGCGTAGAGCAGCGGCGCCTGACCGCCCGAGGTCCGCTCTTCGAGCGACAGGCCGGTCCAGGCGAGGGCGTAGCCGGGCGGCAGCTGGGAGACGAGACGTTCCATCTCGGCCATGGCCTCGCCCGAGGTCACCCCGGCCGCCGGCTCGCCCTGGATCTGCATCGAGGGAATGCCGTTGTAGCGGTTCAGGCCCTGCGGGCCGTAGGCCCAGTCCTCGGAGGTGAAGTTGGCGAACGGCACAAGATCGCCGTTGGCATTGCGCACGCGCCATTTCTGCAGGTCCGACGGCGTGGCGCGGCTGTCGGCATCGCCCTGCACATATACCCGCTTGATGCGGCCGTTGTCGTTGAAGTCGTTCACGTATTGCCCGGCCCAGGCCACCGACAGGAGATTGCCGACATCGGTGGGCGAGACCCCGACCGCGCCGGCGGCCCGCCAGTCGATGTCGAGGTTGAACTGAGCCGCGTCCTCGAGCCCGGAGGGCCGGACGGAGCCGATCAGCGGGCTCTGCGAGGCCATGCCGATCAGCTGGTTGCGGGCTTCCAGCAGCTGCTCGTGGGTCTGGCCGGCCTGCGCCTGCAGGTAGAAGTCGAAGCCCGAGACGTTGCCGAGCTCGATCACCGAGGGCGGCACGATCGGAAAGACCTGCGCGTCCTGGATGCCCATGAAGGTCGGGAAGGCGCGTCCGGCGACGGCCTGCACGCTCTGGCCCGGATCGGGGCGTTCCTCCCAGTCCTTGAGCCGCACGAAGGCGAGGCCCATGTTCTGGCCCTGGCCGGCGAAGGAGAAGCCGACCACGCCGAACACCGACTCGACCGTCTCGGTCTCGTTCTCGAGAAAATGCGACTCGACCTGCTCGACCACGTCGAGCGTGCGCTCGGCGGTGGCGCCGGTTGGGCCCTGCACGAGCACCATCAGGATGCCCTGGTCCTCGTCCGGCAGGAAGCCGGTGGGAGTGTTGTTGAACAGGTAGACCATGCCGCCGGCGAGGGCGAGATAGACCAGCATGATGCGCAGCGGGCGCTTGATCAGGTAGGCCACGGTGCCGCGGTAGCCGTCGGCTGTCTTGTCGAAGCCCTTGTTGAACCAGCCGAACGGGCCGCGCTTGGTGTGATGTGCGTCCTTCGACTTGAGCAGCGTGGCGCAAAGCGCCGGCGTCAGCGTCAGGGCGACCAGCACCGACAGGGCCATGGCCGAGACGATGGTGATCGAGAACTGCCGGTAGATCACCCCGGTCGAGCCCGGGAAGAACGCCATCGGCACGAACACCGCCGACAGCACCAGCGCGATGCCGATCAGGGCGCCGGTGATCTGGCCCATCGACTTGCGCGTCGCCTCCCGCGGGGAGAGGCCCTCTTCCTCCATGATGCGCTCGACGTTCTCGACCACCACGATGGCGTCGTCGACCAGCAGGCCGATCGCCAGCACCATGGCAAGCATGGTCAGCGTGTTGATGGTGAAGCCCGCCACCGCGAGGATGCCGAACGTGCCGAGGATCACGACCGGGACGGCAAGCGTCGGGATCAGCGTGGCGCGCAGGTTCTGCAGGAACAGCAGCATCACGAAGAACACGAGGACAATGGCTTCGATCAGGGTCTTCTGCACCTCGTGGATCGAGATCTCGATGAAGGGGGTGGTGTCGTAGGGAATGACGTAGTCGACCCCCTCGGGAAAGAACTCCGAGTATTCCTCGATACGCTCCTTGACCCGCTCCGCGGTGTCGAGCGCGTTGGCCCCGGAGGCGAGGTTCAGCGCCATGCCCGAGGCAGGCTGGCCGTTGTAGCGCGCGATGGTCGAGTAGTTCTCGGCCCCGATCTCGACCTCGGCCACGTCCTGCAGCAGCACCAGACCGCCATTCGTCTCGGTGCGCAGCACGATGTTGCGGAAGTCTTCCGGCGTGGAGAGCAGCGACTGCGCGGTGATGGTCGCGTTGAGCTGCTGGCCCTCGGGGGCGGGCAGGGTGCCGAACGAGCCGGCCGAAATCTGCGCGTTCTGAGCCGACACCGCGTTGACCACGTCGGACGGGGTCATCTCGAAGGCGGCGAGCTTGGACGGGTCGAGCCAGATCCGCATGGCATATTGCGCGCCGAAGACCTGCGCCCCGCCGACGCCCTCGATGCGGGCGAACTCGTCGACGAGGTTGGAGTTCAGGTAGTCCGACAGGTCGGCCTGTTCGAGCCTGCCATCCTCGGAGATCAGGCCGATCACCATGAAGAAGGACGAGGACGCCTTTTCGACCGTGACGCCCTGCCGCTGCACGGTCTCGGGCAGCAGCGCGGTGGCCTGGCTGAGCTTGTTCTGCACCTGCACCTGCGCCACGTCCGGATCGGTGCCGGATTCGAAGGTCAGGGTGATCGAGGCGGTGCCGGCCGAGGTCGACGAGGACGACATGTAGCGCATCCCGTCGAGCCCGGTCATCTGCTGTTCGATGATCTGGGTGACGGTGTTGGCCACGGTCTGCGCCGAGGCGCCGGGATATTGCGCGCTGACCCGCACCGAGGGCGGTGCGATCTGCGGATACTGCGCGATCGGAAGGGTCAGCAGCGACAGCACGCCGACGCCCATGATGAGGATCGAGATCACCCAGGCAAAGACCGGACGGTCGATGAAGAAACGGGCCATAAGGGACTCCTGGCGCTTGCGGCGCGGCTTATTCGTTGGCGGTCTCGGCGGTGTCTGCGGGCGCCGCTTCGGCGGCACCTTGCGCGGGCGCCTCTTCGGCGGAGCCTTCCGCAGCGGGCGCGTCGGCGGCGCCTTCAGCGGCGGGCGCGTCGGAGGCCCCCTCCGCGGCGGGTGCCTTAGCAGTCCCTTCCGCAGCAGGCGCATCGGCAGCGGGCGCATCGGCGGCTCCTTCCGCGGCAGGCGCTTCTGCGGCAGCCTCTCCGGCCTCGGCGTCGCTGCGTTCCTGCGGCGACACGGTCATGCCTTCCGAAACCTTCTGCAGCCCGGCCACGATGACGCGGTCCCCGGCGGCAAGCCCGTCGGTGACGACCCAGGCGTTGCCCTGATCGCGCTGCACGGTGAGCTGCCGGCTCTCGACGGCGTTCTCGGCGTTCACCACCATCGCCATCGGACGACCGCGGCGGTCGCGGGTGACGCCTTCTTGCGGCGCGAGGATGGCGTTCTCGATGGTGCCCTGTGGCATCTCGACCTGCACATACATGCCCGGCAGCAGGAACTGGTCGGGGTTGGGGAACTCGAGCCGCATGACGATGACGCCGGTCTGCTCGTTCACGTAGGGTTCCGCCGCGGCCAGGCGGCCGGTGTGTTCATAGGTCTCCCCATCGGCAAGGGTCAGGGACACGAGGCCGTTGCCTTCGTCCTCGACAGCCTGCCCCGACCGGCGCCAGCGCAGCATCTCGGCGGCGGATTGGGTCACGTCGACATAGATCGGGTCGAGCTGGCGGATCGTGGTCAATGCGGTCGACTGGCCCGAGGTCACCAGCGCGCCACGCGTCACCTCGCTGAGGCCCGCGGAGCCGCTGAGCGGCGCGCGGATGGTGGTGCGCTCGAGATCGATCTCGGCGGAGAGCAGGTTGGCCTGCGCCACCTTCACCGCGGCCTCGGCCACGTCGCGGGCGGCCAGCGCGTCGTCGAGGTTCTGCTGGCTGGCGACGTTGCGCTGGCGAAGCTCTTCCTGACGGTCGGCATCGCGCTGGGCCGAGCTGAGAGTGGCCTGGGCCTGCGCCAGCGACGCCTCGGCGGCGGCCTTCGTGGCCTCGTAGACCGCCGGGTCGATGCGATAGAGCGGCTCGCCCTGCTCGACTTCGGCGCCTTCCTTGAACAGGCGTTCGGTGATGATGCCGTTGACCTGCGGACGCACCTCGGCAACCCCGGACGCGGCGACGCGCCCCGGCAGGGTGGAGGTGAGCGTCACGTCGGACGCCTCGAGCGTCACCACCGTGACCGGCTGTGGCGGGCGTTCGCCGCCCTGCTCCTGCGCGTGGGCGGGCAGGGTGGCAGCGGCCGTGACCAGCGCGACGGTGGCAAGGCGCAGGTTGCGGGTAAGTCCTCTGAGCATGGGGGCACTCCAAAGCAGGCAAAAGGCCGCTGAAAAGCGGAACGGTCTTGAATGCCGATAAGGAAACTGTGTAGTTTTGTAAAGCGCGCCGCGTTGGGAACAGAGCTTTTTCCTCTGCGTTGCGGCACAGGAGATGTGCAGTGCCAGATCATTCATCGCAGTCCGCGACGGTCCCGCCGCGACGCCGGGGGCGCCCGGTACAGATCGATCAAGAGACCCGCGAGGCGATGGTGCTCGACGCGGTGGGAGAGCTGTTGCTGCACTGCCGGCTCGAGGACATCAGCATGTCCGGCATCGCCCGCAAGGCGGGGATGTCCAAGCGCACACTCTACACCATCTTCGCCAGCCGCGAAGAGCTTCTCGGGGCGACCTTCGCCCGAATCGGACAGCGGATCTTTCGCCCGCTCGCGGCGCACGAACGTGACCTTCCGCTTGTTGAGCGGCTCAACAAGCTGATGACCCTGAACGAGATTCCGCAGTTCGAGCAGGGTGCGGTCGAGGTTTTGCGCGCGGTGATCGCCGAGGCGCCGATCCATCCGGGCATCGCGCGCCAGTGGGATGCCGAGGGGCGCGGCGCCCTGATCAGCTATATTTCCGCCGAGCTGGCCGCTGCGACGGGGAACGGCGAGGTAACGCTGCACGACCTGACCGCGACCGAGGCCGCCGAGTTTCTGGTCGACATGGTGATGGGAGAGACCCTGCACGAGCTTCTGACGCCGGGCGAGGCGCGCCGCGCGGGATGCGACGCGCGCGAGGAAAAGCAGCTGAGGCGCCAGCGCGCGATCCGGGTGTTTCTTGAAGGCATTCGCGTGCGCTGAGACTTGCGCCGATAGCGCGTGGGTACGGCGGCGATAGGACGCTGCGCCGGGAGACGCCCTGAGCCGGGCCGCTCGTGGCCGCGCTGCCTTTTGAAGACAGTAGGGGGATGACACTCGTACAATAACACCGGCGCGCCTTCGGCAATATCGGCAGCACCATCACAGACGCGCCCCGATCCACGCGCGGCGCCGCGCGGGCGCTTGCCAAATCGAAACGCCGGTTTCAAAGATGGATCATGCAGATCTACCTCCCCATCGCCGAGGTTTCGGTCAACGTCTTCCTGCTCTTCGGCCTTGGCGGGCTGGTCGGGGTGCTTTCGGGCATGTTCGGCGTCGGAGGGGGCTTTCTGATCACGCCGCTGCTGTTCTTCATGGGCATTCCGCCCGCCGTGGCGGTGGCCACCGGCGCCAACCAGATCGTTGCGAGCTCGGTCTCGGCGGTGCTGGCGCATCTCAAGCGCAGGACCGTCGATCTGCGCATGGGCACGGTCCTTCTGTGCGGCGGCCTCGTCGGGGCGGCGCTCGGCGTCTACGTCTTCAACCTGCTCAAGCAGGTCGGTCAGGTCGATCTGCTGGTGCGGGTCTGCTACGTGGTCTTTCTTGGCATCATCGGCTCGCTGATGTTCGTCGAGAGCCTGCGCGCGCTCAGCCGGTCCAAGAAGGGCGGCCCGCCCAAGCGGCGCCACCACGGCTGGGTGCACGGTCTGCCGTTCAAGATGCGGTTCCGGACCTCGGGGCTCTACATCTCGGCGATCCCGCCGCTGCTGGTCGGGCTATCGGTCGGCGTGCTGTCGGCGATCATGGGCGTGGGCGGCGGTTTCATCATGGTGCCTGCGATGATCTACCTGCTGGGAATGCCCACCAAGGTGGTGGTCGGGACCTCGCTGTTCCAGATCATCTTCGTCACCGCCTTCACCACCATGCTGCACGCGGTGACCAACTACACCGTCGACATCCTGCTGGCGCTGGTGCTGCTGATCGGCGGGGTGATCGGGGCGCAGTTCGGGACCGCCTTCGGCACCCGGCTCAAGGCCGAGCAGCTGCGGATCCTACTGGCCTCGCTGGTGCTGCTGGTCTGCGGCAAGCTGGCGCTCGACCTGTTCCTCACGCCGTCCGACCTCTACGAGCTGGGGGGGCAATGATGCGGCTGCTGCTTCTGCTTCTGGCGGTCTTCGCCCTTCCGGCCCGGGCCGAGGAGGTCGTGATGGGCCTCAGCAAGGACCGCGTGTCGATCACCGCCGATTTCGACGGCTCCGAGATCCTGATCTTCGGCGCGGTGAAGCGCGAGGCCGAGATCCGCACCGATCCGCCGCTTGAAGTCATCGTCACCGTTTCGGGGCCGGTGTCGCCGGTCACGGTCTGGCGCAAGGCGCGGCGCTTCGGGATCTGGGTCAACACTGATGCGGTCGAGATC
This sequence comes from Salipiger bermudensis, assembly GCF_020171625.1. Taxonomy (GTDB): domain Bacteria; phylum Pseudomonadota; class Alphaproteobacteria; order Rhodobacterales; family Rhodobacteraceae; genus Salipiger; species Salipiger bermudensis_B. Next base: position 15,927 of record NZ_JAIUZY010000016.1, on the reverse strand, counting down.
GACGCGGCGCCGTCGTTCTACGCGGTGGCCACCTCGGCGCCGTGGCCTGATGTGATCACCGAGGTCGAGGACCTGCGCCACAAGGTGTCGGTCAACCGCGCGATCCGCTCGGTCGGCGCGCCGATGAACATCGTCGACTCGCCCAGTTTCACCGAGGCGCTGATCCGCCTGCGTGAGACCCGCAGCCTCTACCAGCAGCGCCCCGTTACCGTGACGTTCAACGAATCCACCCTGTTCGATACCCGCATCTCGATGCCCGCCAACATCGTCGAGGGCACCTACACCGTGCGCGTCCTGCTGACCCGCGGCGGCCAGGTGGTCTCGCAGTACAGCTCCGAGCTCGAGGTCGGCAAGGTCGGGCTCGAGCGCTGGCTCTACAACCTCTCGCGCAACCAGCCGCCGCTTTACGGCCTGCTCTCGCTGGTGATCGCCATCGCCGCCGGCTGGGGCGCCTCGGCGGCCTTCAGAGCCCTGAGATCCGGATGACCCGCCAACCACCGCAGCCCCGCTCCGCCTATCGTATCCTGTTCCCGGTGCAGACCCGCTGGGACGACAACGACCTTTACGGCCACATCAACAACGTCACCTACCTCAAGTACATCGACACCATCGTGGCGCGCTGGCAGGGCGGGCAGGGGGTCGATCTCGGGTCGGCGGCGGATGTGCGCTACCTCGTGGTCGAGAGCGGCGCGACCTACCGTTCCGAGGCGCGCTTCCCCGAGACCTTGCACGCCGGGCTGCGCGTCGGGCGGCTGGGCAGCAGCTCGGTGCGCTACGAGGTCGGCATCTTCCGTGAGGATGACGAGATCGCCTGCGTCGAAGGCTTCTTCATTCAGGTTGCCGTGGATCGCAACACCCGCCCCGTGCCGGTTCCCGCCGGTCTGCGCGCGGCGCTCGAGACGATCCTCGCTTGAGGGGCGGCAAACCCGCGAGGGCGTTTGACAACCGGTGACGCCGTCCGCAGGGTCCGCCTCGAAAGGAGTGCCGCCATGCTGCCCGTCGACCCCAAGCGTTTCCTCGAGGACCTGCACGCCCTGCGCCGCTTTGGTGCCTCCGGCGTCGGCAAGGGGGTCGCGCGCCCCGGCTTTTCGGACGAGGACATCGCCGCGCGCGACTGGCTCGCGGGCCGCATGTCCGAGGCGGGCCTCACCCCGCAGTTCGACCCCACCGGCTCGCTCTTCGGTCTCGCCGAAGGGCGCTCGCTGCTGCTGGGGTCGCATTCCGACAGCCAGCCCGAGGGCGGCTGGCTCGACGGCGCGCTGGGCGTGGTCGCGGCGCTCGAGGTGGCCCGCGCCGCGCAGGAGGCTGGCGGTCCGCCGGTTTCGGTGGTGTCGTTCTCCGACGAGGAGGGCCGCTTCGGCGTCACCACGGGCAGCTCGGTCTGGGGCGGCAACCAGACGCTCGAGGGCGCCGATGCCCTGCGCGACGCGAAAGGCGTGAGCTTTGCCGAGGCGCGCGCCCGCTTCGGCGACCGGCGTAGCGGGTTCGTCGATCCGGCGCGGTTCTCGGGCTATATCGAGATGCATATCGAGCAGGGGCCGGTGCTCGACACCAGCGGCGAGACGCTTGGCGTGGTCGATTCCATCGTCGGCATCCGCGACATGCACGTGAGCTTCACCGGACAGCAGAACCACGCCGGCACCACGCCGATGCACCTGCGCCGCGATGCCTTTCAGGCGCTGGCAAGCTTCAACGCCGCACTCAACGCGCGCTTTGCCAACGTGGTGACGCCGCAGACCGTCTGGACCATCGGCCATGTCGCCCTGCATCCCAACGCCGCTTCCATCGTGCCCGGCCGGGTGCGTTTTTCGATGCAGTGGCGCGACGGCGATGCCGACCGGCTGGCGCGGATGGAGACGATCATCCGCGACACCGCCGCCGAGATCGCCGAGGCTCACGGCATGGCGCTCGAGTTCGGCCCGATGCTGGGGCTCGACCCGGTGGAGATGGACGGCGGCCTGCGCGCAGCGCTCGAGGCAGCAGCCGAGGCCGAGGCGCCGGGCAACTGGCGGGTGATGCCCTCGGGCGCGCTGCACGACGCCACCAACGTGGCCAGGCTGATGCCGGTCTCGATGCTGTTCGTGCCCTCGATCGGCGGCATCAGCCACGATTTCGCCGAGGACACCAGCGAGGCCGATCTGGTGAGCGGCCTCAACACGCTGGCCCGCGCGGTGGCGGCGCTCGGCTAGGGCGCGGAACCTCCCGCCATGAAGGGCGTTTCAAGAAAACTGTTCCCGGAGAAACCGTTATGACCGATCCCCAGCCCGTCAGCGCAACCGATGACCAGCTTTCCACCTTGCAGGACCTGCTGTCGCGCAGCGCCGAAAACCACGCCTGGTTCGAGGAGATGGCCGACAAGGCCGAGCCGGAGTTCCGGCATGTGGCGCTGAAGTTCCGCGGCCTTCACGTGGAGCAATGCGATCGCATTACCGCGATCATGACGGCGCTCGGCGGCACGCCAGACCGCTCGGGCGGGGTGCGCGCGGCGGTCAATCGCACCTCAGTCTCGCTGCGCGCGCTCTTCGAGGAGATTGACGGCGACATGATGAGCGCCGTCGAGGACGCCGAGGCGCAGCTCCTGGCGGATTTCGACGCCGCCCTCAGCAGCCTGTCCCCCTCGCGCTACCGCGACGAGCTGGAGCAGATGAAGGGGGAGCTGGTGACGCTGCTCTCGGAGGAGCCGGGCGACGCCTGATCCCCTCACGGGTGCTGAAACCGCGCGACCCTACGCGTCATCGGCGGGGTCGCGTGGCGCCGGTGCGTTTCGCCTGTGACGCGCTTAGCCGTGTGGGGCTGTGCCGGGCCGGTCGGCCCGGTGCCGAGGGGATCGCAGGGATGATCGTCGGCGTGCCTGCGGCGGGCGTTTTGCCGGAGCGGAAGGAGATGCCAGGCGGGTGAATGTCCCGAGGGTGCATCTCGTGGCTGGGTACGTCTCCCGCGAGGCAACGACCGGTTCCGGCGCGGCAGACCGCGCCCTCTCCGCAACGGAGGCGATCGGCGTCAGCGTCTTTCGACCGGAGTCAACGGCACAGGCCCAAACGCCGAGCGGCAGGCTAGCCCCGCCTCACAGCCACTCCACATCCCCCAGGAAGATATAGCCCGCGCCGTAGATCGTCTTGATCAGCCGCGGGTTCTTCGGATCCTCCCGCAGCTTGGTGCGCAGCCGCGAGATCCGCACGTCCATCGCCCGATCAAAGCTCTCGCCCGCCGCGCCGCCGAGGCTCTCCTGCATCTGCATCCGGGTGATCAGCCGCTTGGGGCTGTCGAGAAACAGCCGCAGCACCTCGCCCTCGGCGTGGGAGAACGGCGTCTCCGCCCCGCCGGCATCTTCCAGCGTGTAGCGGTCGAAATGCGCGGTCCAGCCGTTGAACCGGGCGCTGTCGCTCTGCCGGGGCGCCGCGCGCGGCCCGCGCAGGCGGGCGCGGATGCGGGCGACCACCTCGGCCGGATCGAAGGGTTTGATGATGTAGTCGTCGGCCCCGAGCTCGAGCCCGGTCACCCGGTCCTGCACCTGCGCGCGGCCCGAGATGATGATCACGCTCGCCCCCTGTTCCAGCGCCAGCCGGTGCACGAGTGTCAGTCCGTCGCGGTCCGGCAGGCCGAGATCGACGAGGCAGACATCCGGGGTCGCGCGCTTCAGCGCCGCCTCGAATTCGGTGGCGCGCGCAAAGCTCAGGGTGCGGAAGCCGGCCTCGGTCAGCGCCTCGGACAGGATGGTGCGGATCGCCGGCTCGTCGTCGAGGATGAAGACCAGAGGCGCGCTCATGCCGCATCCCTCCCATGGCCGAGAAAGGCCCGCAGCTCGTCCGCGGTGAACGGCTTGGCCAGCACCGGCGCCGCCTGCCGCGCCGCCACATGCCACGGGTGATCGGGCGGCAGCGAGGTCATCAGCCGCACTGGCAGATCCGGCAGCAACCCGGGCAGGGCGCTGCCCGGCAGCGCGCCCTCGAGCGAGATGTCCGACAGCACCAGATCGATCTCCAGCCCCTCGGCCAGCGCGCAGGCCTCCTCGACCGAGCTGGCCTCGACCACGCTGTGGCCGATCCCGGTGAGCATCTCGCGCACCTGCGTGCGCAGCTCGGGGTTGTCCTCGACGAGCAGTGCCAGCCCGCCGCCGGGCTGGGTCTCGGGCCGACGCAGCGGCAGGCGCAGGGTGACACAGGCGCCGGGCGCGCCGTTGCCCAGCTTCACCTCGCCGCCCGCCAGCTTGACCATGTCATAGACCATGGCCAGCCCCAGCCCCGAGCCTTCGCCGCCCTTGGTGGTGAAGAACGGGTCGAGCCCGTGCGCCAGCGCCTCGGCGCTGAAGCCCGGCCCGTCGTCGGCCACCGCAAGCTCGAGCCAGGTGTCCTGCACCGTGCGCGCCGTGACGGTGATCCGGCCCGCTTCGCCGCAGGCATCGGCGGCGTTCAGGACGAGGTTCAGCGCCGCGTCCTGCAACATGCCCGGATCGATCAGAACGGCGCCCTCGGCCTCCTGCACCACGCGCAGCGTCAGCGCCTCGGGCAGCGAGGGCCGCGCCAGCGTTTCGAGATCGCGCAGGAAGCGCGCCAGCGCCACCGGCTCGGGCCGCCACGCGCGGTGGCTGGTGATGTCTGCGATGCGGTTGAGCAGGTCGCCGCCGCGCCGCGCCGCCTGCAGCGTGGCGGTGATCAGCGCCTCGGCCTCGTCGCCCTCGACCATGCGCGCGAGCTTCGCCTGCATCCCGAGGATGATCGTCAGCAGGTTCGAGAAGTCATGCGCCAGCCCCGAGGTCAGCTGCGCCGCCAGCTCCCGCCGCTTGGTCTGCTGCAGCGCCGCCCGCGCCTGCGTCTCCTCGGTGACGTCGTGGCTCAGGATGTAGACCCCGGCCTCGGCCGGGTCTGGGGTGAACACCGCCCGGATGCGCCGCGACGAGGCCTCGTCGCTGAACTCGAAGATGCTCTGCGCCCCGCCGAGCGCGCGCTCGAGATGCGGCCGCACCTTCTCGTAGGCCGGGCCGAGCGCCTCCGAGACATGCAGCCCGAGGATCTCCGAGGGCCGCCCCGGCATCACCGAGGACAGCCGCCGGTTGGAGAAGGTGTAGCGCCCGGACGCATCGACCCGCGCAAGGTGCGCCGGCATCATCTCGGTGGTCAGGCGGGTGCGCGCCTCGATCTCGGTCAGCTCGCGCCGCGCCTCCTGCAGGGCGGCATTGGTGGCCTCGAGCTCGCGGTTGCTGGCCGCAACGTCCTCCGAGCGCCGCAGCACCTCCTCCGAGAGCAGTTCCGAGCGGGTGCGCAGCAGTTGCTCCTGCCGCTTCATGCCGGTGATGTCGGTATAGACCGTGACCCAGCCGCCCTGCGGCAGCGGCGAGCCTTCCACGCTGATGGTGCGCCCGTTGGCGCGGGTGCGCTCCATGTAATGCGGCTCGAAGGCCCGGGCCTGCTGCACCCGGACCGCGATGAAGCTCTCGGGATCGTCGACATGGCCGTACTCGCCCCGCTCCACCAGATGCCGGATGGTGTCCTCGAACCGCGCGCCCTCGTCGGTAAGACGCCGCGGCAGATCGAACATCTCGGCGAACCGCCGGTTGCTCACCGCCAGCCGCAGATCGCTGTCATAGATCGACAGGGCCTGCTGGATCAGGTTCAGCCCGGCCTGTGTCAGTGCATCCTTGCTCATGGCGCCTCCAGCCTCCCCGCCGACATGGCTAGCACTCCCCACCGGCGCGCGGAAGCCGAACCAACGCCACCTCCGCCACGCCCCCCATATCTTCTTTGGTTCAAAAATACCTCGGGGGTGAATTGGCCGCAGGCCAAGAGGGGGCAGAGCCCCCTCCCGCCCGTATCCCCAGGTGCCTCGCCGCGCAGGTCGCGCCGCGCCGATGTCTCGCCCCCGTCCTCGCCTGTTACAATTCGTAAGAATCCGGAAATCATCACGAAAAGATTGACCATCAGCCTCGGCCTGACCCTTAATGAGATCAGACGCGCGGGAGACGCGTCGGACCTCGGCAAGACGGGGTCGCCGCCCGGAAGAGGAGCCGGGCGCAGTGGGAGGAGACAACTTGGCTTACATGTCCGAGGGCGCGGAAGGTCTGCGCTCGATTCCGGCTCTGTTGCAGCGCAACGCCACCCGGTTCGGCACCCGTCCGGCCTATCGCGAAAAGGAATTCGGCATCTGGCAAAGCTGGAGCTGGGCCGAGGCCGAGGCCGAGATCGAGGCCTTCGCGCTGGGTCTGCTGAACCTCGGCGTCGAGCGGGGCGACTACGTCGCGGTGATCGGCCGCAACCGGCCGACGCTCTACTGGTCGATGGTGGCGGCGCAGATGTGCGGCGCGGTGCCGGTGCCGCTCTACCAGGACGCGGCGGCGGAAGAGATGGAATACGCGCTGCAGCATTGCGGCGCCCGCTTCGTCATCGCCGCCGACCAGGAGCAGGTCGACAAGGTGATCGATATCCAAGACGCGCTGCACCAGTTCGAACACATGATCTATGTCGATCCGCGCGGGATGCGGAAATACGACCACCGCCGGCTGCACGAGTATTCGCACATTCAGGATCAGGGCCGCGCGGCCTATGACGAGTTCATCGGTGAGCTGACCGCGCGCCGCGAGTCCTTGGGCTACGACGACACCTGCGTGATGCTCTACACCTCGGGCACCACCGGCAAGCCCAAGGGCGTGGTGCTGTCCAACCGCAACATCATCGAGACCGCGAAGAACTCGGCGGCGTTCGACAAGCTGGGGCCGGGCGAGGAAGTGCTCGCCTACCTGCCGATGGCCTGGGTCGGCGATTTCATTTTCTCGATCGGGCAGGCCTACTGGACCGGCTTCTGCGTCAACTGCCCCGAGAGCGCCGAGACCATGATGACGGACCTGCGCGAGATCGCACCGTCCTACTATTTCGCGCCGCCCCGGGTGTTCGAAACCCAGCTCACCCAGATCATGATCCGCATGGAGGACGCGGGCGCGCTGAAGCGCAGGATGTTCCACCATTTCATGGCCCATGCCCGCGAGGTCGGGCCGAAGATCCTCGACGGCAAGCCGGTGGGCCTGATGGACCGGCTGAAATACGCGCTGGGCTCGGGGCTGGTCTACGGGCCGCTGAAGAACACGCTGGGCTTTTCCAATGTCCGCGTGGGCTATACCGCGGGCGAGGCGATCGGGCCGGAGATCTTCGATTTCTACCGGGCGCTCGGCATCAACCTCAAGCAGCTCTACGGCCAGACCGAGGCCTCGGTCTTCATCACCCAGCAGCCCGACAACGAGGTCCGGCCCGACACGGTGGGCGTGCCCTCGCCGGGGGTCGAGATCCGCATCGCCGAGAACGGCGAGGTGTTCTACCGCTCGCCGGGCGTGTTCGTGGAGTACTACAAGAACGCCGACAGCACCGCCGACACCAAGGATCCCGAGGGCTGGGTCGCGACCGGCGACGCGGGCTTCTTCGAGGAGGACACCGGCCACCTGCGCATCATCGACCGCGCCAAGGACGTGGGCAAGATGGCCGACGGCGCGCTGTTCGCGCCCAAGTATGTCGAAAACAAGCTCAAGTTCTTCCCCAACATCCTCGAGGCGGTGGTCTTCGGGGCCGACCGCGACCGGTGTACCGCGTTCATCAACATCGACCTGACGGCGGTGGGCAACTGGGCCGAGCGCAACAACATCGCCTATGCCTCCTACCAGGAGCTGGCCGGGCATCCGAAGGTGCTCGAGACGATCCGGGGCCACGTGGAGGAGGTCAATGCCAGCGTCGCCGAGGACGAGATGCTCTCGGGCTGCCAGATCCACCGCTTCCTCGTGCTGCACAAGGAGCTCGACGCCGACGATGGCGAGCTGACCCGCACCCGCAAGGTGCGGCGCAAGATCATTGCCGAGAAGTTCAACGACCTGGTGACGGCGCTCTATGACGGCTCGGACAGCATCTACACCGAGACGGAAGTGACCTACGAGGACGGGCGTAAGGGCAAGATCCGCGCCACGCTCGCCATCATGGACGCGAAGACGGTGCCGGCGGCACCGCCCGCGATGGCGGCGGAGTGACGGGGATGAGCAGACGACGCTCTTGCTGCGCAAATCGCCCCGCCCGCCATCCCACGGGGCGCCGCGCGCCGGGGGAGGGCCGGGCATGATGGACGGGACCGAACAGACACACTGGACGAAGGACGAAAGGCAGGCGGCCGTGAAGGACAGCGAAGGCTACGTGACCGCGGACGGGCGGCAGATCGGCGGGGTGCTGATGGAGCTTCGCAACATCACCCTGCGCTTCGGCGGCGTGGTGGCGATCAAGGACATCTCCTTCGACATCCGCGAGGGCGAGATCCGGGCCATCATCGGCCCCAACGGCGCCGGCAAGTCGTCGATGCTCAACATCATCTCGGGCTTCTACACGCCCTCCGAGGGCGAGCTCTGGTACAAGGGGTCCAAGCGGCCTCCGATGAAGCCCTACGAGGTGGCGCGCATGGGCGTGGCCCGCACCTTCCAGAACATCGCGCTGTTCGAGGGCATGTCGGTGCTCGACAACGTGATGACCGGGCGGCTCACCCACATGAAGGCGGGCCTCGCCGCGCAGGCGCTGTGGTGGGGCAAGGCCCGCGACGAGGAGATCGCCAACCGCGAGGTGGTCGAGAAGGTCATCGACTTCCTCGAGATCCAGTCGATCCGCAAGACGCCGGTGGGGCGGCTGCCCTACGGCCTGAAGAAGCGGGTCGAGCTGGCCCGCGCGCTGGCCGCCGAGCCCAGCATCCTGCTGCTCGACGAGCCGATGGCGGGGATGAATGTCGAGGAGAAGGAAGACATGTCGCGCTTCATCCTCGACGTGAACGACGAGTTCGGCACCACGATCTGCCTGATCGAGCACGACATGGGCGTGGTCATGGACCTGAGCGACCGGGTGGTGGTGATGGATTACGGCAAGAAGATCGGCGACGGCCCGCCCGACGAGGTGCGCGCGAACCAGGACGTGATCGACGCCTATCTCGGCGTGGCGCATTGAGGGACGGAAAGACATGCTGAACGACATCTTCATCAAGCCTTTCGTGGACATGTTCTCCGCGCCCGACTTCCTGCTGCAGGTGCTGTGGGAGGGGCTGGTCTCGGGCATCCTCTACGCGCTGATCGCGCTGGGCTTCGTGCTGATCTTCCGCTCGAGCCGGATCTTCAACTTCGCACAGGGCATCATGGTGGTGTTCGCGGCGCTGACCCTCGTCGGGCTGCACGCCATGGGCGTACCGGCGTGGATCTGCGTTTTGCTGACGCTGGCGGTGATGTTCGGCCTTGCGGTGACGATCGAGCGCGTGGTGCTGCGCCCGCTGGTGGGCCAGCCCGACATCATCCTGTTCATGGCAACGATCGGCATCACGCTGTTCCTGATCGGCCTCGGCGAGATCATCTTCGGCGGCGAGAACAAGGTGATGATCACCGAGGAGCTGGGCATCCCGACCGACAGCGTCGTGTTCGAGCCGTGGGGCGGTCTGCTGATCCTCGAGCAGAAGGACATCACCGCGGTGGTCGTGGCGGCCCTTCTGGTGGTGGCGCTGCTGGCCTTCCTCAACAAGACCCGCATGGGCCGGGCGATCCGGGCGCTGGGCGACGACCACCAGGCGGCGCTGTCGGTGGGCATCTCGCTGCAGCAGATCTGGGTTTTGGTGTGGTTCATCGCCGGCATCATCGCGCTGGTCACGGGCATCGCATGGGGGGCGCGGGCCGGGGTCAGCTTTGCCCTCGAGGTGATCGCCTACAAGGCGCTGCCGGTGCTGATGCTGGGTGGACTCGAATCGATCACCGGGGCCATCGTGGGTGGCCTGATGATCGGGATGCTCGAGAAGCTGTTCGAGATCTACTGGGGCCAGCCGCTGCTCGGGGGCAATACCGAGACCTGGTTCGCCTTCGTGCTCGCGCTGATCGTGCTGCTGTTCCGCCCGCAGGGGCTGTTCGGGGAACGCATCATCGAAAGGGTTTAGCGCCGGTCCGCGCCTCTCGCGCGGCAGACCCTCCGGGGGAGGGGCTGAGGCGCGAAAGGGCGGAGCCCCGGCAAGCCGGGACCCGGCCGGCCTTCGGGCAACGGACGAGGTGAGAGCGGCGCAAACCGCGCCCGATCACCGGAGAGGGTGGAGCCCCCTTCAAGGCTTCGAGGAGACTGGTGGGTGCCGCCCGGAGGAGAACAGGCGGCGCCGCTGCAAGGGAGAAGAAAGAGATGGCGAAGCTGATCGCGATCCTCAACGTCACCGCATGGGCCGGCTTCTGGGCCTTCGGCTACCTGGCCCTGACCGCCGACAGCGGTGCCGGCGGGCAGACGGTCACAGCGCTGATCCTTGCCGCCCTCGGCGGCGGGCTCGGGCTCTGGGCGTGGCTCTGGCTGGTGCGGCACAGCGAGGCGACGGGCTATGCCCCGGCACCGAAGCGGGCCTACCCGGACGAGGATCTGCGGCTGCACGAAGGCAGTCTCTGACACCGCGACACGCGGCTCTGGAAACGACGATTTCGCGGCGGATCTTCCGACCGCACCGGGCCATTGCGGCCTGACAACAAGGGAGAGGACCCGGGATGCTCTATCGCACGGCCGGACAATTCAAGACCAGCTACAAGGCCGATCAGGCGCTGTTTCCGGTGCGGCAGGACGCGTTCCTGCTGGCCGTCATCCTCGCCTTCGCCTGGGTGATCTTCCCGCTGATGGCGAGCGAGTTCGCCTTCCAGACCCTGCTGATCCCGATCCTGATCTACGCCCTCGCCGCCCTCGGGCTGAACATCCTGACGGGCTACGCCGGCCAGCTCTCGCTCGGCACCGCGGCCTTCATGGGGGTGGGCGCCTATGCCTGCTACAAGATGGTCACGCTGATGCCGTGGCTGAACCCGGTGGTGGCGATCCTGTTCTCGGGCGTGTTCAGCGCCGGGGTGGGCGTGGCCTTCGGCATCCCCAGCCTGCGCATCAAGGGCTTCTACCTCGCCATCGCGACGCTGGCGGCGCAGTTCTTCCTGGTCTGGCTGTTCGAGAAATGGGGCTGGCTTTACAACTACAACGCTTCGGGCGCGATCCAGGTGCCGAACCTCGAGATGTTCGGCGTCTACGTCGCCGGCCCGCAGGCGTCCTCGACGGTGCAGTACTACGTGGTGCTGGTCATCGTGACGCTGCTCACGCTGCTGTGCATCAACCTCACCCGCGGCAACCTCGGCCGGACCTGGAAGGCGACCCGCGACATGGACATCGCCGCCGAGCTCATCGGCATCAACCTGATGCGCTCCAAGCTCACCGCCTTTGCCGTCTCGTCCTACGTGGTGGGGGTGGCGGGGGCGCTGTTCGTCTTCATGTGGCGCGGCGCGGCAGAGCCCAACCTGTTCGACATCCCGCTCAGCTTCCGCATCCTGTTCATCGCCATCATCGGCGGGCTGGGGTCGATCCTCGGCAACTACCTTGGTGCGATCCTGATCGTCGGCCTGCCGGTGGTGCTCAACACGCTGCCCGAGGCGCTTGGCATCCCGATCAGCTCGGCCACCGTCGAGCACCTCAACATCATGATCGTGGGCTCGCTCATCATCTTCTTCCTGATCATCGAACCGCACGGGCTTGCCCGGCTCTGGGCGCTGATCCGGGAGAAGCTCATCATCTGGCCCTTCCCGCACTGACGGGCCGGGCCGGCGCAAGATCATCGAATAAAAGGGAGGAGACTTTGACGATGAAGACTTTCACAAGGATCGCCGTTGCCGCGACGCTCGGCGCTGTCATGGGCACCACCGCCATGGCCGAGGGGCTCTACACCCCGAACCTCGCCTACCGGACCGGCCCGTTCGCGGCCACCGGCATCCCGCTGATGAACGGCCAGGCCGATTACATGAGCATGCTGAACGCCCGTGACGGCGGCATCGGCGGCGTGATGATCGACTTCGACGAATGCGAGACCGGCTATTCCACCGAGAAGGGCGTGGAGTGCTACGAGAAGACCAAGGGCAAGGCCATCGTGACGCAGCCCTGGTCCACCGGCATCACCCTGCAGGTGCTGCCCAAGTCCAACGTCGACGAGATCCCGATCCTCGCCCCGGGCTACGGCTTTTCGCCGATGGCCGACGGCAAGGTGTTCCAGTGGGCGTTCAACACGCCGCTGAGCTACTGGGACGGCGCCTCGATCATCCTCAAGTACCTGGAGGAGCAGGGAGACCTGAGCGGCAAGAAGATCGCCTTCCTGCATCTCGACCACCCGTTCGGCAAGGAGCCGCTGCCCTATCTCGAGAAGAAGGCCGAGGCGCAGGGCTTCGAACTGGTGCCGATCCCGGTCGGTCTGAAGGAGATGCAGAACCAGTCGGCTCAGTGGCTGCAGATCCGCCGCGAGCGTCCCGACTACGTCATCATGTGGGGCTGGGGCGCGATGAACGCCGGCGCCATCACCGAGGCCGTGAAGACCAAGTTCCCGATGGAGAACATGCTTGGCGTCTGGTGGGCCGGTCATGACGCCGACCTCAAGATCGTCGGCGAGGACGGCAAGGGCTACAAGTCGGTCAGCTGGTCGTTCCCGAACCCCGACGCCCCGGTCATGGCGGACGTGAAGCAGCACGTCATCGATGCCGGCAAAAGCCAGACCAACGAGGAAGAGATGCAGGGCGTCTTCTACTCGCGCGGGCTGGTGATCTCGGCGATCCTCGCCGAGGGCATCGCGGTGGCGCAGGAACATGCCGGCAAGGCCGAGATCTCGCCCGCCGACCTGCGCTGGGGTCTCGAGAACCTCAACTTCACCGAAGAGCGCCTCGAAGAGCTCGGGATGACCGGCATGGTGCCGCCGTTCTCGACCTCGTGCTCGAACCACACCGGCCACTCCGGCGGCTGGATCCTCGAGTGGGACGGGTCGAAATTCGTCAAGGCGTCCGACCTCATCATGCCCGACAGCGAGGTGATCTCGGAGCTCGAGACGGCCTCGGCGCAGGAATATGCCGACGCCAACGCGCCCTGGCCGGTCAACGAAGACTGCGAGATGTGATCCGCACCCGTCCGGCGGCGGCCTCGTTCGCCGCCGGACGCCCCGACATGGGCCCGTCAGGCGGCGGCCCGCTCGCCGCCCGACACACCGACACTGGAGAGACATGACATGCTGGACGCCGCTCAGACGCGCGAGACCCTGCTCGAGGTCAACAACATCGAGGTGATCTACAACCACGTGATCCTCGTGCTGAAGGGGGTGTCGCTTTCGGTGCCCAAGGGCGGCATCACGGCGCTGCTCGGCGGCAACGGGGCGGGCAAGACCACGACGCTCAAGGCGATCTCGAACCTGCTGCATTCCGAGCGCGGTGAGGTCACCAAGGGCACGATCAGCTATCGCGGCGAGCGGGTGCAGGATCTCGATCCGGCGGCGCTGGTGAAGAAGGGCGTGATCCAAGTGATGGAGGGCCGGCACTGCTTCGAGCACCTCACCGTCGAGGAAAACCTGATGACCGGCGCCTTCACCCGCAAGGATGGCAAGGGCGCGGTCGAGGCCGATCTCGAGATGGTCTACGACTACTTCCCGCGCCTCAAGGAGCGGCGCAAGTCGCAGGCAGGCTACACCTCGGGCGGCGAGCAGCAGATGTGCGCCATCGGGCGGGCTCTGATGTCGCGCCCCGAGACCATCCTGCTCGACGAGCCCTCGATGGGCCTCGCGCCGCAGCTGGTGGAACAGATCTTCGGCATCGTGAAGGCGGTCAACGAGGGCGAGGGCGTGTCGTTCTTGCTGGCCGAGCAGAACACCAACGTGGCGCTGCGCTTCGCCCATTACGGCTACATTCTCGAGAACGGGCGCGTGGTGATGGACGGCCCCGCCGCCGACCTGCGCGAGAACCCGGACGTGAAGGAATTCTATCTCGGCGTCTCGGACGAGGGCCGCAAGTCGTTCCGCGACGTGCGCTCCTATCGCCGCCGCAAGCGGTGGCTGGCGTGATCCGCGCCCGGCGCGGCTGAGATACTTCAAGAGGGAGGGAGATGCGGTGCTTTCTTGCCCTGCCGATCCCGGAGCCGCTCCTGCCGCCGCTGCTCGCGGTACAGGAGGCGGTGCCGGTCGGCCGCGCGGTGCCGGAGGACAACCTGCACCTGACGCTGGCCTTCCTCGGCGACCGGCCCGAGGCAGAGCTGCGCGAGCTGCATCTGGCGCTCGGCCAGCGGGCGCTGCCGGCGGTGACGCTGGCGCTCTCGGGGCTGGCGACATTCGGCGGGCGGCGGATCAAGCTGCTGGCCGCCGAGGTGACAAAGACGCCCGCGCTCGCCGCGTTGCAGCGCGAGGGGCTGCGGGCGGTGACGGCGGCGGGGATGGCGCTTCCGCGGGAGCGGTTTCGCCCGCACGTGACGCTGCTGCGCTTCGGCACCGGGTTGCGCGAGGCGGACCGGCTGCGGCTCGATGCGGCACTGGCGCCGCTGGCCGGGCTGAGCACGGCGGCTGCGCCGGTCGCGGAGATGCGGCTGGTGGGCTCGACACTGACCCCCGAGGGGGCGGTTTACGACACCTTGGCGGAGTATCCGCTCGAGGCGGAATCCGGGACGGGATGAGAGGGAGGCTCGGATGAGCAGCTACTACGACGAACTCGAAACGCGCAGCGCCGAGGCGCGCGCCGCGGCGCTGGCCGAGACGCTGCCGGAGCAGATCGCCCGTGCCAAGGGCCTGCCGGGCTATGCCGAGGCGCTGGCCGGGGTCGACCCCGCGATGGTGACCGACCGCGCGGCGCTGGCGCGCCTGCCGGTGCTGCGCAAGTCGGACCTGGTGTCGGCGCAGGGGCCGGGGGCGCCTCTGGGCGGCTATGCCGCGAGGCCGGTGCACGGCTTTGCCCATGTCTTCCAGTCGCCGGGGCCGATCTACGAGCCGGGCGGCAATGCGCATGACTGGTGGCGTCTGGGGCGCTTTCTACATGCCTGCGGCATCGGGCCGGGCGACATCGTGCAGAATTGCTTCGGCTATCACCTGACGCCCGCCGGCATGATTTTCGAGAACGGCGCCCGGGCGGTGGGGGCGGCGGTGCTGCCCGCCGGCACCGGCCAGACCGAGCTGCAGGTGCGCGCCGCGCATGATCTGGGCGTCACCGCCTATGCCGGCACGCCGGATTACCTCAAGCTGATCATCGAGAAGGCCGACACGATGGGGCTGGAGCTGGGCATCACCCGGGCGGCGGTCTCGGGCGGGGCGCTGTTCCCGTCGCTGCGCGCCTGGTACGCCGAGCGCGGCATCGCCTGCCGGCAATGCTATGCCACCGCCGATCTCGGCATGGTGGCCTACGAGAGCGAGGCGATGGAGGGGATGATCTGCGACGAGCGGGTGGTCGTCGAGATCGTTACGCCGGGCACCGGCGATCCGGTGGCGCCGGGCGAGGTCGGCGAGGTGGTGGTGACCACGCTCAACCCCGATTACCCGCTGATCCGCTTCGCCACTGGCGACCTGTCGGCGGTGCTCGAGGGCGAGAGCCCCTGCGGGCGCAGCAACCTGCGCATCAAGGGCTGGATGGGCCGGGCCGACCAGACCACCAAGATCAAGGGCATGTTCGTGCGCCCCGAGCAGGTGGCGGCGCTGGTGGCGCGCCACGCCGAGATCGACCGCGCGCGCGTGGTCGCGAGCCGCGAGGGCGAGATGGACGTGCTGACGGTGCGCATCGAGACCACCGCCAGCGACCCCGCGGCCTATGCCGGCACGGTGGCCGAGGTGCTCAAGCTCAGGGGCACGGTGGAGCTGGTGCCCCCGGGCGGGCTGCCGCGCGACGGCGTGGTGATCGAGGACGCGCGGGTCTACGACTGAGCCTTGCCGGGCGAGTGACGTGAGCCGTGTGCTGCTGTCCCGGCGGGGCGCCTGGGAGGCAGGGGGGAGGGGGGAGGGGGCGCTGCCCCCTGTCGCGCCGCAGGCGCGCAATCGAGAAAAAGGGGGGGGGGGGGGGGGGGGGGGGGGGGGGGGGGGGGGGGGGGGGGGGGGGGGGGGGGGGGGGGGGGGGGGGGGGGGGGGGGGGGGGGGGGGGGGGGGGGGGGGGGGGGGGGGGGG
>NZ_JAIUZY010000015.1 GCF_020171625.1 Salipiger bermudensis | reverse complement strand
ACCGAGATCTACACTCGGATTCACACTCTTTCCCTACACGACGCTCTTCCGATCTCTGTCGCGCCGCAGGCGCGCAATCGAGAAAAAGAGAGGGGGCTCTGCCCCCTCTTGGCGCTGTGCGCCAATTCACCCCCGAGGTATTTTTGAACCAAAGAAGACGGGGGCGTCTGGCTGGCGCCTAGAGAAGGTCGAGGACCTTTTCCGGGGGGCGGCCGAGGACGGCGCGGGTGCCTTCGATCGCGAGGGGGCGTTCGATGAGCCTCGGTTCGGCGGCCATGGCGCGCAGCAGGGTGTCGTCGTCGGCGGTCTTGCTCAGGCCCATCTCGCGGAAGGCGGGCTCCTTGGTTCGCATCATCTCGATCGCCGGCAGGGCCAGCGCGGTCCGGGCGGCCCTGAGTTCGTCGTAGGAGGGGGCGTCTTCGAGATACCGGCGGATCTCGGGGCGGACGCCGCGCGCTTCGAGCAGGGTGAGGGCTTCGCGGGATTTCGAGCAGCGCGGGTTGTGCCAGAGGATCACAGCCAGTCCTCCCGCCCGCTGCCCACCGCCTCGGCGACGCTGGCAAAGCCGTCCCGCTCGAGCAGCGCATCGAGGCCGCGC
Organism: Salipiger bermudensis; assembly: GCF_020171625.1. Lineage (GTDB taxonomy): Bacteria > Pseudomonadota > Alphaproteobacteria > Rhodobacterales > Rhodobacteraceae > Salipiger > Salipiger bermudensis_B. Next base: position 97,430 of record NZ_JAIUZY010000015.1, on the reverse strand, counting down.
ACGATCTCGGGCACGAGGCTCATGCCGCCGAAGACCAGCGCGGTATAGACCTGCAGGGCCGAGGCGCCGGCGCGGATCTTGGCATAGGCCTGCTCGGCCGAGCCCACGCCGCCGACGCCGATCAGCGGCAGCCGGCCCTCGGTGAGCTGCGACAGCCGCGCCAGAACGCGGGTGGATCTCTCGAACAGCGGCTGGCCCGAGAGCCCGCCCGCCTGCCCCGCGAAGGGCGAGCTCAGCCCCTCGCGCGAGAGCGTGGTGTTGGTGGCGATGATGCCGTCGATGCCGGAGGCCAGCGCCACCTCGGCCACGTCCGCCAGCCCCGCCTCGTCGAGATCCGGCGCGATCTTGAGGAAGACCGGGATCGGCCTCTCCAGCCCGTCGCGCGCCGCCAGCACGCCGGCGAGCAGCGCCGAAAGCGCCGCCTTGCCCTGCAGGTCGCGCAGCTTCTCGGTGTTGGGCGAGCTAACGTTGACCGTGGCGAAGTCCAGATCGCCGCCGCAGCGGGCCAGCACCTGCGCGAAATCCGCGGCGCGGTCGTCGCTGTCCTTGTTGGCGCCGAGATTGAGCCCCAGAACCATGTCGCGCGGGCGATGCGCGAGGCGACCGGCGATCGCCTCCATGCCGTCATTGTTGAAGCCGAAGCGGTTGATCGCCGCCTGCTCCTGCGTCAGGCGGAAGAGCCGCGGCTTGGGGTTGCCGGGCTGCGGGCGCGGCGTGGCGGCGCCGACCTCGACGAAGCCGAAGCCGGATTTCGTCAGCCCCGACAGCGCCTCTGCGTTCTTGTCGAAACCGGCGGCGAGGCCCACCGGGTTGACCAGCGAAAGACCGGCAACGCTGCAGCGCAGGCGCTCGGAGGTCAGCGCGCCCGCCGACGGCGCCAGCCCCCTCTTGAGCGCCAGCAGGGCGAGACCGTGGGCGGCCTCGGGGTCGATGCGGTGCAGCACCGCAAGGCCCGCGCGTTCGATCAGGCTCATGTCATGTCATCCGGGAAGATATGGCCGCCGAGGCCCAGCGGCAGCGGGCGCGACCAGCGCACGTCTGCAAGCCTCAGGGGGCCGTAGAGATGCGGGAACAGGGCGCCGCCGCGCGACGGCTCCCATTTGAGCGCGTCGCCGAGATCGTCGGACTCGAAGGCGAGGATGTAGAGCCCGTCCTCGTCGGCGAAATGCTTGGCAGCGGTCTCGCGCACCTGCGCGAGGGTCGAGAAATGGATATAGCCATCGGCCTCGTCCACCGGCGCCCCGGCGGTCTCGGCCTCGGCCTGCAGCGCGGCCCATTCACCGGACCTCAGGATTTTGTAGATCAGCATGATCCCCAGATGACCGCGAACGCGCCGTCGGTCAATCCCCGGCGGCGTCGCGGTGGGTCAGAGCCAGCGGCCGCAATGGCGGTGGATGCGGGGAATGATCCCCCAGATCATGCTGACGACGATGATCGGCACCATCACGAGATTGCGCTGCCAGATCTCCCAGCCCACGGTGAACGGGGCGAGGGCATAGATCAGGGCCGTCACCAGCGGATAGACCCCGAGAAACACGAAGATCGCGAGCCGGGTGCGGGAGGGGGGTCGGGGGGCTGCGGACATGGGCTGGTCCTTTGCGGATGTCTTTTGAAACGGAACGTACCGTTCTAGTAAGGGCTGGCCTTGGGTCTTGTAAAGACGTAAGACGTCACAAAAGCACCGGACCCACTGCCCATGACCGAAAAACGCGCGTCCATCGGCGCCCGCCGCAACCCCGAGACCGAGACCGCGGTGCTCGACGCCGCCGAGGCGCTGGTGGCGGAGAAGGGCATTTCGGGGCTGACCATGGAAGCGGTGGCCCGGCGCGCGCGCGCCGGCAAGGCGACGCTCTATCGCTGGTGGCCGACCCGCGGCGCGCTGCTGATGGCGGTCTACCAGCGCCAGAAGCGCATCGCGGGCTATCCCGACACCGGCACGCTCGAGGGCGATGTGAAGGGGGTGCTCGACACGCTCTTCGCGCATTGGGGCCGTCCGGAAGGCCGCATCTTCCGCCACATCATCGCGGCCTCGCAGTCTGACCCGGATGTGCTCGAGGCGCTGGAGGCCTACCGGCTCGGGCGGCTCGAGAGCCTTTCGGTGCTGTTCGAGCGGGCGCGGGCGCGCGGCGAGCTGTGCGCCGAGGTCCCGGCGGCCGAGATGGCGCGGGCGGTGATGGCGATGGCGTGGCTGCACCTTCTGGTGGGCCGCCTCGATGCCGATACCGCCAGCATGGCGCGCACGCTGGTGCGGGGCTGGACCGCCGGCTGACGCCCCACTGACACCCGCGCGCGCCCGGATCGCCGCGCGCCGAATGGGCGCCGCCAGCCGGGTTCGACGGGGCGCCGCTGCGTCAGGTGAAGCCGTGCTTTGACTCGCACGCGGAAGCGTTGCAACACTTCTGCCATAACACGCCCACAGAGAGGTTTTCCCCGATGACTTTCCGTCTGCTGACCAGCGCCGCCGCGCTTGCGCTTACCGCCGGCGCTGCGAGTGCCGAGTACTCGCTGACCATTCTGCACACCAACGATTTCCACGATCGCTGGGAGCCGATCAGCAAGTACGATTCGACCTGCGCGCCGGAAGAGAACGAGGCCGGAGAGTGCTTCGGCGGCATCGCGCGCCTTGTCTCCGCTGTCGAATCCCGCCGCGCCGAGGCCGAGGGCGACGTGCTGCTGCTCGACGCCGGGGACATGTTCCAGGGCTCGCTGTTCTTCACCCAGTACGGCGGAGACCTCGCCGCCGAGTTCATGACGGCGCTCGATTACGACGCCATGGCCGTCGGCAACCACGAGTTCGACAAGGGGCCCGAGGGGCTCGCAGCCTTCCTCGACAAGGTCACGTTCCCGGTGCTCTCGGCCAATATCGACGTCAGCGGTGTGCCCGATCTGGCGGGCCGGGTCGGCAAGTCGGTCCTCCTGCAGCCCGGCGGCGAGCAGATCGGCATCGTGTCGGTGCTGGCCGAGGACACGCCCGAGACCTCCTCGCCCGGCGACGCGGTGATCTTCTCGCCGATCATCGACGCGGCGCAGGCGCAGATCGACAGCCTGACCGAGGAGGGAGTCAACAAGATCATCCTGCTCACCCATGTCGGGCTCAACGCCGACATCCGTCTCGCCGAAGCGCTCACCGGGGCCGACCTGATCATCGGCGGTCACAGCCACACCCTGCTGGGCGACATGGACGACGCCCAGGGGCCCTATCCGACGATGGCCAATGACACGCCGATCGTCACCGCCTACGCCTATGGCAAGTATCTTGGCGAGGTCGTCGCGACCTTCGACGAAGACGGCAAACTCACCGAGCTGACCGGCGCCCCCGTGCTGCTGGACGCCTCGGTCGAGGAAGACGCTGACACCAAGGCCCGGGTGGACGAGCTCGCGGGTCCGCTCGAGGAGATGCGCGCCACCGTGGTGGCAGAAAGCTCCGAGCCGATCGAGGGCGCACGCGAGGTGTGCCGCGCCATGGAATGCCAGATGGGCAACCTCGTGTCCGACGCCATGCTCGACCGCGTGAAGGACCAGGGAATCCAGATCGCCATCCAGAACAGCGGTGGCGTGCGCGCCTCGATCGACGCGGGCGAGGTGACCATGGGCGAGGTGCTGACGGTGCTGCCGTTCCAGAACACGCTCTCGACCTTCCAGATCACTGGCGCCACGCTGGTGGAGGCGCTCGAGAACGGTGCCAGCCAGATGGACGAGGGCGCCGGCCGCTTCCCGCAGGTGGCTGGCCTGTCGTTCAGCGTCGATCCCTCCGCCGAGGCGGGCAGCCGGATCTCCGAGGTCATGGTCGGCGGCGAGCCGGTCGATCCCGAGGCCACTTATGGCGCGGTATCGAACAACTACGTGCGGAATGGCGGCGACGGCTACAAGATGTTCGTCGATGCCGAGAACGCCTACGATTTCGGCCCCGACCTCGCGGACGTGGTGGCCGAATACCTCGCCGCCAACGCCCCCTACACGCCTTACACCGATGGCCGAATCACCGTGACGGAATAAGCGCTCTGCTCCGAGAGCGTTAACCGGGCGCGCGGCATGATGTCCGCGCGCCCTTTTTCGTGCCCCAGGCCTTCCAATCGCCGGAAGACTCCCGAAAGCCGCGCCTGGCCGCCGGGGACGGCCTGCCTCCGGCGGGAGTATTTTCGACGAAGAGACGCCAGGGGCGCTGTGCCCATGTCTTCTTCTGGCCTGAAATATCCCGGGGGAGTCCGCGCCCTGCGCGGGCGGGGGCAGCGCCCCCTCCACAAAGGCCACGCCGTGCCGCGACGTCTCAAGGGGCTGCCAATGGCCACACGATCCTTCCGCTGCTAAGGCCATGCACATGAAGGATTTTGACACCTCGCGCTCCGCCGCCGACCTCGCCAATCACCAGGCTCGGCTCTTCGCCCAGGCGCTGGCCGAGCGCATCAAACCGATGGGGCTGGCACCGGCGCAGTTCAAATGCCTGCTCGAACTCTGGCGCGAAGAGGGGCTGACCCAGCGCGACCTCATGCAGCGACTGAATGTCGAACAGGCGACGATGGCCAACACGCTCAAGCGCATGGAGCGCGACGGGCTGATCGAGCGCCGCGCCCACGAGGGCGACGCCCGCACCCGCACCATTCACCTGACCGGACGCGCCCGGGACCTTCAGGGGCCGGCCCAGGCCGAGGCGCACGCGGTCAATGCCCGCGCCACCGCCGGGATGAGCGCGCAGGAGCGCAGCCTCTACCTCGATCTCATGGCCCGGGCCGTGGCGGCGTTGCGCAGGTAGGCCGCCCGGGGGCTGGAAACGCGCGGCGATCTGCAGCAGTCTTGCCGGCAGGGCCACCCGGCCCATGTGCCCGTTCCGGAGTCGCCGATGGATCATCCGCTGATCGACCTGATCAACGCCCGCATCGCCAAGGCCGAAGGCGAGGGGGCGTTCGACAACCTCCCCGGGGCCGGCAAGCCCCTGCCGGCCTGCGACGATCCCGAGGGCGCGGTGATGACGCGCATCCTCAAGGACAACGGCGCGGTGCCCGAGTTCGTCTCGCTCTCGCGCGAGCTGGCACGGCTGCGCGAGGAGCTGCGCGAGACCGCCGACCGCAGCGAACGGCGGCGCATGATGCAGGAGATGTCGCTGCTCGAGGCGAAGATCGCCATCGCCCGCAAGGCGCGCTGAGGCTTGGACAATCCCCCGGCGCCGTGTCAGGGTCGCGGCCGCATCAAGGAGGGCCGTGCCGGATGGTCAGCGTCAAGGAACAGTACGAAACCTATCCCTATCCCGAGCGCGATCCAGAGGACGAGAAGACCCGGCTGATCACCGGCTCCCCGTCGCACCCGCTCGAGATGGATCACTTCCTGTGGCGCGGCCGGCGCGACTGGTCGCAGCCGTTGAAGGTGCTGGTCGCCGGCGGCGGCACCGGCGACGGGCTGATCCAGCTCGCCACGTTGCTCGACAAGGCCGGCGCCGCGGCCGAGATCACCTATCTCGATCTCTCCACCGCCTCGCGCGAGGTGGCCGAGACGCGCGCCAAGGTGCGCGGGCTGACCAGCATCACCTTTCACACCGCAAGCCTGCTCGATGCCGCCGAGTATGGCCCTTTCGATTACATTGACTGCTGCGGCGTGCTGCATCATCTGCCCGACCCGGCCGAGGGCTTCCGCGCCCTGCGCGCGGCGCTGGCGCCCGGGGGCGGGATGGGCTTCATGGTCTACGCGCCCTATGGCCGCTCGGGCGTCTATCCGCTGCAGGAGGCGTTCGGCGCGCTGTTCGAGGGCCTGCCCGCGGCGGAGCGGCTCGAGCGCGCCAAGACCATCGCCGCGACGCTGCCCGAGGGGCACCCCTTCGCCAGCAACCGCAATCTCGGCGACCACCACAAGAGCGACGCGGGCTTCTACGACCTGTTACTGCACGGGCAGGACCGGGCCTTCAGCGTGCCCGATCTGCTCGACATTCTCGGCCAGACCGGCTGGGCGCTCGCCTCGTTCACCACGCCGGCGATCTACGATCTGGCGCAGATCACCGAGGTGCCCGCGGGCATGGACCGGGCGCAGCAGATGGCGGTGGCCGAGAAGCTGCGCGGCACCATCCGGATGCACACCGCCTATGCGGTGCCCGAGGGCAGCGAGGCGACCATCGCGAAAGGCACCGACCGCAGCCTCGTGCCGCATCTGCGCGGGGTGCAGCGCCAGCCGCTCGCCAAGGCCGTGGCGCAGGGCCGCAGCCTGCCGCTGCGCATCGGCCAGCTGTCCGCCGAGATTACCCTGCCGCGGGGCGCGGCGCCGGTGCTGGCGGCGATCGACGGACGCCGCAGCCTGACCGAGATCGCCCGCGCGGCGCGCTTCGACGCGCTGGGATTCGGCACCGTCTGGGCGCAGGTCGAGGCGGCGCTGGCGCCCTGGGGGCTTTTGCTCTATTCCGGGTTGCTCCAAACGGCTGGGCGGGCGCCCCGCTGACCGCCGCGGGGGTCGGAACGTTGCGTCGTGACGGGGCTGCCGTAACGTCCCTGTGCCTTGCGCCGAGGCCCGTTCCTTCTCAGACTGGGACGCGAGGAGAACATCGCCCGGCGCCGTCCGGGCTCGAGGGAGGAGCCACACCATGAGCTTTGCGTCCGTGAGCGACCGCAACGCGATCGAAGCCGAGATGCCGTGGGCGGAACGCGATGTTCCCGCCACGCTCTGGGGCCAGCTGAGCCGCACGGCAACGGCCTTCCCCGATCGTCCGGCGGTCAGCTACCAGATGTTCTCGGGCCCCAAGGACAAGGCCGAGACCATCACGTGGGCGCAGCTGCGCGACCGCACGGCGCAGGCGGCCAACCTGTTCCGCAGCCTCGGAATCGGCGAGACCGACGTGGTCGCCTACGTGCTGCCGAACTGCAACGAGACGCTCTACACCCTGCTGGGCGGCGCGGTGGCGGGGATCGTGAACCCGATCAACCCGCTGCTCGAGCCCGAGCAGATCGCCGCCATTCTGCGCGAGACCAACGCCAAGGTGGTGGTGACGCTCAAGCCCTTCCCCAAGACCGACGTGTCGCAGAAGGTGGCCGAGGCCTGCCGCCACGCGCCGCATGTGCACACCGTGCTCGAGATCGACCTCAACCGGTATCTCACGCCGCCGAAATCGTGGATCGTGCCACTGATCCGCCCCAAGCCCGGCGGCCATCCCCACGCCGACGTGCTGTGCTTCAACAAGGAACTGCGCAAGCAGCCGACCGAGCTCGGGTTCGCCGACAGCAAGGGCGACCGCGTCGCGGCCTATTTCCATACCGGCGGCACCACCGGGATGCCCAAGGTGGCGCAGCATCTCTATTCGGGGATGCTCTACAACGGCTGGCTTGGCCACAACCTGCTGTTCGACGAGAACGACAACATCATGTGCCCCCTGCCGCTGTTCCACGTCTTCGCGGTGCACGTGATCCTGATGTCGGCGATCTGCTCCGGCGCGCACGTGGTCTTCCCGACGCCCGCTGGCTATCGCGGCGATGGCGTGTTCGACAATTTCTGGAAGCTCTGCGAGCGCTGGAAGATCACCTTCGTGATCACCGTGCCCACCGCCGTCTCGGCGCTGATGCAGCGCAAGGTCGACGCCGACATCTCGAGCGTGCAGGTGGCCTTCTCCGGCTCGGCCCCGATGCCGCTGGAGCTGTTCAAGCGCTTCGAGAGCGCCTGCGGCGTCACCATCTGCGAGGGCTACGGGCTGACCGAGGCGACCTGTCTGGTCTCGGTGAACCCGCCGGAGGGGAAGAAGAAGGTCGGCTCGATCGGCATCCCCTTCCCCTATACCCACGTCAAGATCGTCAAGCAGACGCCGGAGGGGCCGCGGGAATGCGACACCGACGAGGTCGGCGAGATCTGTGTTGCCAACCCGGGCGTCTATGCCGGCTCGACCTATACCGAAGAGGACAAGAACCACGAGCTCTTCCACGAGGGCATCTACCTGCGCACCGGCGATCTGGGCCGCGTCGATGACGAGGGCTATCTCTGGATCACCGGCCGGGCCAAGGACCTGATCATCCGCGGCGGCCACAACATCGATCCGGCCGAGATCGAGGAGGCGCTGCTGGCGCACCCGGCGGTGGCCTTCGCCGGCGCCATCGGTCAGCCCGACGCCCATGCCGGCGAGCTGCCCTGCGCCTTCGTGGAACTGGTGGGGGATGCCACCGTCACCGAAGATGAACTGATGAAGCACGCGCGCGTGCACATCCACGAGCGCGCCGCCTATCCCAAGCACATGACCATCCTGCCCGAGCTTCCGAAGACCGCGGTGGGCAAGGTGTTCAAGCCGCAGCTGCGGATGCTGGCGATCGAGCGGGTCTACAACGCCGCGCTCGAGGCGGCGGGGCTGCCGGCGCGGGTGGTCAAGGTGATCGACGATCGCAAGCGTGGTCTGGTGGCGCAGGTCGACCGCAACGGCGCAGAGCAGGAGGCGGTGCGCCAGTGCCTTGGCGCCTTCACCCGCCCGTGGGACTGGGCCACGGACCGCAATACCGCGGCCGAGTAGCCCTCGTGCCGCGCGGGCGGCTCAGGCCGCCCGGGGGATAAGCCTCGGAAAGGGGAGTCAGCCCGCGTCGCGGGCGCAGAAGATCTCGTAAAGCAGGCCGATGACCCTGCGGGTGTCCGCGTTGGCGAGGCTGTAATAGATCGTCTTGCCCTCGCGCCGGGTGGTCACAAGCTCTTCTTCGCGCAGGCGGGCGAGCATCTGGCTCACCGCGGCCTGCCGCGTGTCCAGCAACTGCTCGAGCTCCCCAACCGATTTCTCGCCTGTCCCCAGATGGCACAGGATCATCAGCCGGCCTTCATGCGCCAGCGTCTTGAGATAGGCCGCGGCACTGCGCGCGTTCTCGGCCATTTCCTTCGGCGGGGGGACAACAGGGGTCTGATCGGTCACTTTGCGGGCTCACTTTGCGAATGCTGCATATATAGCATGTCCCGCAACGATTGCGAGATCGCGCCAAGGTTTGCGGGGGAGGGCAGCGCCCGAGTGCCGCCCCGATGACCCCGCCTGCCTAGTCGCGCGCCACCGCGGCGACGAAACGCCCGAGCGCCTCCTGCGTGAGCCTGTGGTCCGGCCCGGTCGGGTCGCGGTCCATTCGCAGCGTGGCGAGGGCGCGCGCGTGCATCAGGGCGGCCCCCGTGCCCAGCATGAGCTGGGGCAGGGCCAGCCATTCGGTGAAGCGCGCCGCCGGCCCGCACTGGGCGCTCGGGAACATGCTGCGCATCGCCGAGGAGTGCACCCAGAGGGAGGCCAAGGCCGCGGCCTCGGTGCCTGTCTCGCCCGGCGCACGGATCAGCGTCAGCGCCTGCGTGAGCTGTGCCGCCCAGTCGGCGATGGCCCGCGGGCCGCTGCGCTCTTCGCGCCAGTCGCAGCCCGGATCTGCAAGGTTGAGCGCCTCGGCCAGCGCCGCGCGCAGCTCCGTATTGTCGCCAAGAGAGACGCAGAGCGCGCGCTCGCGCAGCTCGGGCAAGGCGTCGCGCAACGGCAGCAGCGCGCGCCCACAGGTCAGCGCCTCGCAGGGGTGGCGGTCGCTGCGCGCCAGCGTCACGAGTTGATCCAGCAGCGCATTGAGCGCCTCGTCGCAGAGCGTCAGCGCCTGCCGCAGCCGCAGCATCAGCGCGCTGTCCTCGATGTCCTCGGGGCGCGTGTCATGGGCGAGGTAGCGGGCGTATTCTGGCGCCTGCATCAGGCCGCCAAAGGCCTCGACCAACGCCGGCACCGTGCTGCCGTCCCGCGCCGCCTGCTCCGCCAGCCCGCGCGGATCGACTTGCAGCTCGAGCGAAGCGCGGTGAATCGCCTTGGCCGCGGTCTCGGGAATCTGGCTCGCGGCGCCCTGCACCTTGGCCAGCGTGCCAAGCACGATCATCATCGCGCGGATCTCGGCGCTGTCCGAGAACAGCTTGCCGATCTCGCCGGCGGCGAAGAGCTTGTGCAAATGGGCGCTGTCGAATGGCGTGGCGGTCATGGCGTCCTCCTGCGAATGGCGCTCCCCCTATAGTGGGGCGCCGGTGGCGTGGCCAGTGCAGGTTGCGCCTCAGGACGCAGCGATGTCCGCAAGCAGCGAGGCGAGCGCTTCGGGGGTCGCGAGGAAGGGCGAATGCGACCACGGTCTCTCGTGGACGTCGCTCGACGGCAGCGGCTCTGCCATCCTGCGCTGGTCGCGCGGCGGGATCGCGCGATCCTCGCTGCACAGGATGTAGCTGCGCGGGACAGAGGCGATGGCGCCGGTGAGCGTGACCGGCTCGGCCTGCGGGCGGATCGCCTGCGGCACCAGCCGGTCCAGCGCATAGGCGCGATCCGCGGTGCTGCAATCATGGTAGAACAGCTCCGGCGCCATGGCGGGATCGAAACGGAAGGTCACGCCGTCGGGGGCGCGGCGGATCGCGGGCAGCAGCGGCTGCTCGGCCTGTGCGCGGCGCAGACCGGCGACGCTGTCACCGTCCTCGGGCCGGTAGGCGCAGAGATAGACCAGACGCTGCACCCGGTCCGGGGCGCGGTCGGCGGCGCCGGTGGCGGGGACTCCGGCCATGGAATGCGCCACCACGAGGGCGGGCTCGGGCAGGGCGGCGAGGATGGCGTCGATATAGTCCTGCAGGCCGATCGCGGCCGCCGGGGTCGGGTCCGCGCCGTGCGACGGCAGGTCGATGGCGGTGACCGCGTGGCCATGCGCGATCAGCGCGGGCACCACGTCGCGCCAGCACCACGCCCCGTGCGAGGCACCATGCACCAGCAGGAACCGCGCCATCAGAGATGCCCCTGCGCGGTCAGGAACGCGCTCAGCACCGCTGCATACGCGTCTGCCGCCTCGACGCAGGCGAGGTGCCCGGCGCCACGGATCAGCTGGAACTGCGCGCCGGGGATCAGCTCGGTGGTCTCGCGCACCAGATCCGGCGGGGTCGAGCCGTCCTCCGAGGCCGCGATGCCGAGCGCAGCGAGCCGCAGTCCGGAGGTCGGGGTGATGAAATCGGTGCCGGCGATGGCGTGGCAGCAGCCGAGATAGCCCTGCACCGGGCTGCGCTCGAGCATGTGGCGCCACACCGCGAACTCGGGCGTCGCCCGGAACCGCGCCGAGAACCAGCGCTGCAGGGTGCCCTCGGCCAGTGCCGCGACGCCGCCAGCCTCGACCTGCGCGATGCGCTGCTCCCAGATCGCCCGCGTGCCGATCTTGCAGGCGGTGTTCGACAGCACCAGCGCGCGCACCAGATCGAGCCGCTTGGCCGCCAGCCCCTGCGCGATCATGCCACCGAGCGAGAGCCCCACGACCACCGCGTCGCGCATCTCCACATGCGCCATCAGCTGCTCGGCGTCGCGCACCAGAGTGCCCATTGAATAGGGCCCCTCGGGCGCATCCGAGAGCCCGTGTCCGCGCGTATCGTAGCGCAGGATCCGCAGCCCCTCGGGGAGCTGGTCGACCACCCGGTCCCAGATCCTCAGATCGGTGCCGAGCGCGTTCAGGAACACCAGCGGCGCGCCGTCCTCTGGTCCGTCGATGCGGTAATGCAGGCGGACACCGCCCAGATCGGCCATCTGCATGGAGACCCTCCTGTCGTTCGCGGCGACCCTACCGTCCCCCGCCTCCCGAGGGAAGCCAAGCCGCAGCGCGCTCATCTCCTCTACGTCCGAATACTCCCGCCGGAGGCGTCCACCCGCCCCACCGGATGCACCGCCGGACCCGCCCCGACCTTTTCACGCCCGAAGCGCAGGCCCCCCGCCAAAGCGCAGCACCCCCATCTTCTCTACGTCCCAAATACTCCCGCCGGAGGCGTCCCCACGCCCCACCGGATGCTCCGCTGGAGCCGTCCCGACGAGCACGCCACCCCAAGCGAAGTCCCCCGCCAAAGCGCAGCACCCCGATCTTCTCTATGTCCCAAATACTCCCGCCGGAGGCATCCCACCGCCCCGCCTGGCGGTCCGCCGGGACATACGGCCCGCCGGCGGACTAAACAAAAAAAGACCCCGAGGCAGTTTGCACTGCCCCGGGGCCTCTCTGTGTCTCGAATGCACCCGTCGGAAGCTTCCGCCCCCGTCACCGGGCGCACCGGTCAGGCAATCTCGACCAGCTCGATGTCGAAGGTCAGGTCCTTGCCCGCCAGCGGGTGGTTGGCGTCGAGGGTGACCTCGGTCTCGGTCACCTCGGCGACCACCACCTGCACGGTCTGGCCGGTGGGCGTCTGGACCTGCAGCTGGGTGCCGAGATCGAGCGGGATGTGGTCCGGGATCTCGGTGCGCGGCACCTGCTGGACGGCCTCGGGGTGGACCTCGCCATAGGCCTCTTCCGAGGCGATCTCGACGGTTTTCTTGTCGCCGGGCGCCATGCCGGGCATCGCCTTGTCGAGGCCGGGAATGATCTGGCCGGAGCCGACGGTGAACTCCAGCGGATCGCGGCCGTCGCTCGAATCGAAGGTGGTGCCGTCGGACAGGGTGCCGGTGTAGTGAATGCGAACGGTGTCGCCGGTCTTGACCTGCGTCATGAGAAACTCCGTGTCTTTTCGGGAAGATAATGCGTGAATTGACGAGGCCGCCGGGGGCGGGTGCTCGTGTCGATCCCCACAAAGCTAACCATCCACTTCCCGGATTGCAAACGGACGCCCTGAATTCTCCTTTAAACACTGCCGTTGCCGTGCAAGTTTTCCGCCGGGAGGACGCTTGCATGACCATCACCACCTGCATTTTCGACGCCTATGGCACGCTGTTCGACGTGGCGAGCGCGGCGCGGCGCAAGGCCGAGCAGCCCGGGCAGGGGGCTCTTGCGGCGGTCTGGGTCGGGCTGGCCGAGGACTGGCGGCGCAAGCAGCTGGAATACTCCTGGCTGCGGGCGATCACCGGCGAGCACGTGCCGTTCTGGCAGGTGACGCAGGATGCTCTCGACTGGGCGATGGAGCGCCACGGGCTTGACGATCTCGAACTGCGGGAGGAGCTTCTTGCGCTTTACTGGCAGCTCGCCCCCTACCGGGAGGTGCCGAAGCTTCTGGCGCAACTCAAGGCGCAGGGAAAGACCTGCGCCATCCTGTCCAATGGCTCGCCGGACATGCTCGAGGGGGCGGTCGACAGCGCCGGGATCGGGCTTTATCTCGACGCGGTGCTCTCGGTCGAGGAGGTCGGCGTCTTCAAGCCCGCCCGCGCGGTCTATGACATGGTCGGCGACCGGTTCGGAACCGAACCGTCCGAGGTGCTGTTTGTCTCCTCGAACGGATGGGACGCGGCTGGTGCCGCGGGGTATGGCTTCACCACTGCCTGGGTCAACCGCGCCGGCGTGCCGGTGGACCGGCTGCCGGCGCGCCCGAGCCACGTCCTGACCGACCTGACCACGATCCCGGAGATACTCTGATGCCGCATTTCACCACCTCGGACGGTCTGTCGCTGCACTATACCGACGAGGGCACGGGCCTGCCGCTGCTCTGCCTCTCGGGGCTGACCCGCGACGGGCGGGATTTCGACTATGTAGCCCCGCATCTCGAACAGGTGCGGCTGATCCGGATGGATTACCGTGGGCGGGGCCAGTCGGAGTGGGGCGATCACAGCCAGTACACCGTCCCGGTCGAGGCCCGCGACGCGCTGGAGCTGCTCGACCACCTCGGGCTCGAGAGCGCCGCGGTGCTCGGCACCTCGCGCGGGGGGCTGATCGCGATGCTGCTCGCCGCCACCGCCAAGGAGCGGCTGACCGGCGTGGCGCTGAACGATATCGGCCCCGAGATCGCCCCGGCGGGGCTGGCGGTGATCGAGGCCTATCTCGGTCGCAACCCGGCCTTCGGCACGCTCGAGGAGGCGGCGATCGCGTTCTCGACCCTGCTGACGCAGTTCGAGGGCGTTCCGATGACGCGCTGGCGGGCCGAGGTCGAAAAGTTCTTCCGCGAGACGCCAGACGGGCTGGAGATCGTCTACGATCCGCGCCTGCGCGACGCGGTTCTGGGCGAGGGCGCGCAGCCTGCGGCGGACATGTGGCCGCTCTTCGATGCGCTCAAGGGGCTGCCGCTCTGCGCCATCCGCGGGGCCAATTCCGACCTGCTGACGCCCGGGACCTTTGCCGAGATGCAGCACCGGCGCCCGGACATGATCGCAGTCGAGGTGCCTGGGCGGGGCCACATTCCCTATCTCGACGAGCCCGAAGCGCTCGATGCCTTGACGCGCTGGCTGGCGATGCTGCGCTGAGGGCCAAGATTTTTCGTCCGAAAAATCTTTTGGGCGGACGGGAAAGATCGGGGTAAGAAGATTTTTCGTTCGAAAAATCTTCGGGTTCAACCGGCCGAGGGCTGCACGAACACCCGGTTCGGGTGCAGCTCACCGCCCTTGAAGACGCCCACCGCCACTGCGCGGCCCTCGAACGAGGCCCAGGCCTCGTCGCCGTAGTCGACATCTCCGGGGATCACCATCCCGGGATTGCCGTTGCGCAGGCGCGCAGCCCCCTCGGCGGTGCATTTCAGTTCCGGAAGCTCGGCCAGACCGACCTCGAGCGGCAGCAGCCTGTCGTCGAGCTCGGGCGTCTTGGCCAGCGCGTCGACCTGTTCGATGCTGATGCCGTCCTCGGCCTCGAACGGGCCCGACCATATGCGGCGCAGCCTGAGCACGTGGCCGTGGCAGCCGAGCGCCTCGCCCAGGTCGCGGGCGATCGAGCGCACATAGCCGCCCTTGCCGCAGGTCATCTCCAGCTCGACATGGTCCGCGTCGGGGCGGCCGGTCATCACCAGCTCCTCGACCCAGAGCGGGCGCGGCTCGATCTCCATAGTTTCGCCGTCACGAGCGCGCTTGTAGGCACGCTCGCCGTCGATCTTCACCGCCGAGAACTGCGGCGGCACCTGCTGGATCTCACCCACGAAGCCGTGCAGCGCTTCCTTGATCTCGTCATCGCCGGGGCGCGCGTCGGAGGAGGCGATGACCTCGCCTTCGGCATCGTCGGTGTTGGTTCGCTGACCGAGCCGCACGGTGAAGCGATAGGCCTTGAGCGCGTCGGTGATGAAGGGCACGGTCTTGGTGGCCTCCCCGAGCGCTACCGCGAGCACGCCGGTCGCCTCCGGGTCGAGGGTGCCCGCATGGCCCGCCTTTTTCGCCGCCAGCGCCCAGCGGACCTTGTTGACCACCGAGGTCGAAGTCATGCCCGCCGGCTTGTCGACGATCAGCCAGCCGGAAATGTCGCGGCCCTTCTTGCGTGCCATGGTCTGCCCTCGCATGTGATGAGGCGCGCGAGGTAGCAAGCCTCCGCGTGGCTTGTCAATCGCGCATGGTCGGGGGCGCTGCCCCCGCCGCGGCAAGCCGCGACTCCCCCGGGATATTTTCGGCCAGAAGACGCCCGGGCGCGGCGCCCCTGTCTTCTTCTGGCCAAAAATATCCCCGTCGGAGGCATCCGGGCTATCGGTGCGCGCGGCCGACGGGACGGGGTCGGATCAGTCGCGCTTCCCGGCGAAGCGGGTCTGCCAGTCCTCGCGCTCGTCATCGGTGATCTTGCGGAAGGTGACGTCGGGCACGGTGAAGGCGTGGCCGGCGGGCAGGGTGGAGAGCGCCGCCGGGACATCGTCGGGCCAGCTGTCATCGTCGGTCTTCAGGGCCTCGAGAAGCTGCGCCGAGGCGTCGGGGATGAAGGGCTGCGAGATCACCGCGTAGAGGCGGATGACGTTCAGCGCCAGGCGGATCTGGGCCGCGGCGGTCTCCGGGTCGGTCTTGAAGGTCGACCACGGAGCGGCGTCCTGCAGGTACTCGTTGCCGAGCACCCAGGCCGCGCGCAGTGCGGTTGCGGACTTGCGCACCTCGGCATGGGCCATGTGCTCTTCGTATTCGCGGATCTTGGCGGTCAGGTCGGCCACCAGCTGCGCTTCGCGCTCACCGGTGCTGCCGCCCTCGGGCACCACTTCGCCGAATTTCGAGCGGCAGAACTTGGTGACGCGGCTGGCGAAGTTGCCCAGCACGTCGGCGAGGTCCTTGTTGACCGAGGACTGGAAGTTCTCCCAGGTGAATTCCGCGTCCGAGCTTTCCGGCGCGTGGCTCAGAAGCCACCAGCGCCAGTAATCCGCCGGCAGGATCTCGAGCGCCTGGTCCATGAACACGCCGCGCCCGCGCGAGGTGGAGAACTGCCCGCCATCGTAGTTCAGGTAGTTGAACGACTTGATGTAATCCACGAGCTTCCACGGCTCGCCGGAGCCGAGGATGGTGGCGGGGAAGCTGAGGGTGTGGAACGGCACGTTGTCCTTGCCCATGAACTGCGTGTAGGTCACGTCTTCCGCGCCCTTGTCGGTGCGCCACCAGCGCGCCCAGTCCTCGCCCTTGCCGGCATCGACCCATTCCTGCGCGCAGGCGATGTACTCGATCGGCGCGTCGAACCAGACGTAGAAGACCTTGCCCTCCATGCCGGGCCAGTCCTCGTCGCCCTTCTTCACCGGGATGCCCCAGTCGAGGTCGCGGGTGATGCCGCGGTCCTGCAGGCCGTCGCCGTCGTTGAGCCATTTCTTGGCGATCGAGGTGGTGAGCACCGGCCAGCCCTCGCGGGTGTCGATCCACTGCTCGAGCTCATCCTTCATCTGGCTCTGGCAGAGGTAGAGGTGCTTGGTCTCGCGCATCTCGAGATCGGTGGCACCCGAGATCACCGAGCGCGGGTTGATCAGCTCGACCGGGTCGAGCTGCTTGGTGCAGTTGTCGCACTGGTCGCCGCGGGCATCCTCGAAGCCGCAGTTCGGGCAGGTGCCCTCGATGTAGCGGTCCGGCAGGTAGCGCCCGTCGGTGGGCGAGTACATCTGCGTCTCCGAGACCTCGCGGATCAGGCCGCGTTCGGCCAGCACGCCGGCGAAATGCTGCGTCAGCTTGTGGTTCTGCGGGCTCGAGGAGCGGCCGAAATGGTCGAAGGACAGGCGGAAGCCCTCGGCGATCCGCGATTGCACCTCGTGCATCTCGGCGCAGTACTCGGCCACCGGCTTGCCGGCCTTGGCGGCGGCAAGTTCGGCCGGGGTGCCGTGCTCGTCGGTGGCGCAGAGGAACAGCACCTCGTTGCCCCGGGCGCGCTGGTAGCGGGCAAAGAGATCCGCCGGAAGCTGGCTGCCCACGAGGTTGCCCAGATGCTTGATCCCGTTGATGTAGGGGATCGCCGAGGTGATGAGATGCCGTGCCATGTATCGCCTGTCCTGTGGTCCGGTTTGGTGCCGCTTTAGCGGAACTGGCCCGGCGTTGCCAGTGGCGCCGTGCCTGCGCAGGGCTTGGGCAGATCGCGACTGCTGCCGCGGCAGGGCCGGGGTCTTGCGCGCCGCCCCTTGGCTTCCCGGCGCGGCTCGCTACGTTGGCGCCGACAATCGACGCACGGAGACCGCGATGAAGATGAACCCGCTTGGCCGGACCGGCATGACCGTGTCCGAGTTCTGCCTCGGCACCATGACCTTTGGCAACCAGACCCCGCCGGAAGACGGCCATGCCCAGATCGAGCGCGCGCTCGATGCCGGCATCAACTTCATGGACACCGCAGAAATGTATCCGGTGAACCCGGTGCGCGCGGAAACCATCGGCCGCACCGAGGAGATCCTCGGCGACTGGTTCGCCAAGACCGGGCGCCGCAACGAGTGGATCCTCGCCAGCAAGCACACCGGCGACTCCCAGATGGTGCGCGACGGCGCCCCGATCAGCGGGGAGACCATCCCTGCCGCCATCGAGGGCTCGCTCAAGCGGCTCAAGACGGACACCATCGACCTCTACCAGTTCCACTGGCCCAACCGCGGCAGCTATCACTTCCGCCAGAACTGGAGCTTCGACCCGTCGGGGCAGGACCGGGCGCAGACCGTGCAGCACATGCACGACGCGCTCGGCGCGCTGCAGCGCGAGGTCGAGCGCGGCACCATCCGCGCCTTCGGCCTCTCGAACGAAAGCACCTGGGGCACGATGATGTGGCTCAGGATCGCCGAGGAGACCGGCGGGCCGCGCGTCGCCTCGATCCAGAACGAGTATTCGCTGCTCTGCCGCCTCGCCGACACCGATCTGGCCGAGATGATGTGCAACGAGGAGGTGGGCCTCCTGCCGTTCTCGCCGCTGGGCGCGGGTCTGCTGACCGGCAAGTACCAGGGCGGGGCGGTGCCCGAGGGCTCGCGCATGGCGCTCAACGGCAATCTCGGCGGGCGCAAGTCCGAGCGGGTGTTCCCGGCGGTCGACGCCTATCTCGAGGTGGCGCAGCGCTTCGGGCTCGACCCGGTGCACATGGCGCTGGCATGGTCGGCGCGGCGGCCCTTCGTGGCCTCGTCGATCTTTGGTGCGACCACGGTGGCGCAGCTCGAGCACCTTCTGGGCGCGGTCGACGTGACGCTCTCGGACGAGCTGCTCGCGGCGCTCGACGAGACCCACAAGGCGCACCCGCTGCCCTACTGAGCCGACATGAAAACGGCGGCGCGAGGGATCGCGCCGCCGTCTGAAGACTGTCGCTATGGGGCCGGGCTCAGGCGGCGAGGCCCTTGTCGCCCATGTTCAGGAACTTGTCGCGGCGCGCCTTGACCAGCGCCTTGGGCTTCATGTCGCTCATCTCGTCGAGCATCGCGGCGATGGTCTTGCCCACGGCGGCGATGGTCGCCTCGCGGTCGCGATGCGCGCCGCCCAGCGGTTCCGCGATGACCCGGTCGGTGATGCCCAGCTTGAGCAGGTCCTGCGCGGTCAGGCGCAGCGCCTCGGCGGCCTCGCGCATCTTCTCGGCATCCTTCCACAGGATCGAGGCACAGCCCTCGGGCGAGATCACCGAATAGACCGAGTGCTCGAGCATGGCGAGGCGATTCGCCGTGGCGAAGGCCACCGCGCCGCCGGAGCCGCCCTCGCCGATGATGATCGAGATCAGCGGCACACCGATCTGCAGGCATTTCTCGGTCGAGCGGGCGATGGCCTCGGACTGACCACGCTCTTCCGCGCCCTTGCCGGGATAGGCGCCGGGGGTGTCCACCAGCGTGATCACCGGCAGGCCGAAGCGGTCGGCCATGTCCATCAGGCGGATCGCCTTGCGGTAGCCCTCGGGGCGCGCCATGCCGAAATTGCGCTCGATGCGGCTCTGGGTGTCGTTGCCCTTCTCGTGGCCGATCACCATCACCGGCTGGTCGTTGAACCGCGCCAGCCCGCCCATCACCGCGTCATCGTCGGCAAAGCCGCGATCGCCGGCGAGCGGCGTGTACTCGGTGAACAGCGCCTCGATGTAATCCTTGCAATGCGGCCGGTCCGGGTGGCGTGCCACCTGGCACTTCCGCCACGGCGTCAGCTTCTTGTAGAGATCCTTGAGGAGGTCCTGCGCCTTGCGGTCGAGCGCTGCGGCCTCGTCCTCCACGTGCATCTCTTCGTTCTTCCGCGCCATGTTGCGCAGTTCTTCGGCCTTGCCTTCGATTTCGGCGAGCGGTTTTTCGAAGTCGAGATAGTGAGTCATTTGCCCGGGCACTCTTGTTTTTCGCCGCCTATATGGCGTCTGACGCGGCGAGTTGCAACAAAGCAGCCGGTTGCTTCGGTGTCAGCCCGCCAGGACCGGGATCAGCGAGGCCACCAGCAGCGCCGCCATGGTCCAGTTGAAGGCGCGCAGCCGGGCGGGGCGGTTGAGCAGGCGGCGCATCTCGCGCCCGAGCACCGTCCACGAGGTGGTGGAGACCAGCGACATCACCACGTAGCAGCCTGCCACCCACAGCACCGAGGCCAGGTCGCGCCCGGCGGCATAGAGCGTGATCGCGCCAAGCGCCATCGACCAGGCCTTCGGGTTCACCCACTGGAAGGCGGCCGCCTGCACGAAGCTCAGCGGCCGGCCCTTGGACTCCGCCCCGGCCTCGGGTGGCGGGGCGGCATGGGCGATCTTCCACGCCAGCCACAGCATGTAGACCACCGACACCGCGAGCAGCAGGTCATGCGCCAACGGCCAGAGCTCGAAGATCTGCATCACGCCCAGCCCGACGAGCAGCACCATGGCGGGAAAGCCCAGCCCGATGCCCATCATGTGCGGAATGCTCCGGCGGAAGCCGAAATTGGCGCCCGAGGCGAGCAGCATCATGTTGTTCGGCCCCGGTGTGATCACCGAGACGAGCGCGAAGGCCGAGAGGGCAAGAAGAAGATCGGGTGTCATGGCGCAATATTTGCCGAAGACGCGAGGGGAAAGATTGCGAAATGCCGCGTTGGGCAGGTAAGGTCGCAACTTATGAGCGCGCTTGATGATACTGACCGCAGGATATTGCAGGTTCTGACCCGCGAGGGGCGGATCAGCAACCTCGCCCTGGCCGAGCGGGTGGGGCTGTCGCCGTCGGCCTGCCTGCGCCGGGTCGCCGCGCTGGAACGCTCCGGCGTGATCACCGGCTACCGCGCGGTACTCAGTCCGCAGAAGACCGGGGTGGGGTTCGTCGCCTATGTCACGGTGGGGCTCAACGCCCATACCAAGAGCGCGCAGGAGGCCTTCGAGCGCGCCATGGCCCGGGCACCGGAGGTGCGCGAGTGCCACAACATCACCGGCAACTGGGAATACCTGCTGCGCATCGAGGCCGCCGACCTCGCCGCCTACAAGACCTTCCACACCGAGGTTCTGGGCACCCTGCCGCAGGTCAACGCCATCACCTCCTACGTGGTGATGGGCTCGCCCAAGGATCAGCGCGCCTGATCCCTCCACGGCAGGGGCGGTCGCGCGAAAGCGACGCTCTGTGTCTTTACCGTGTTACCCCGTCCCGCTAGTCCTTGGGCAGACAGGATCGCCGCGCCGGAGCTCGCAACGACGGCGGCTCGCCGAACGACACAGATGGAGCCGTCATGGCAAAGGACACAGATTTCACCGTGCTGACCGCGCGCGAGGCCCTGGCCCGGCTGGAGGCTCTGCCGACGCGCAAGCGGCGCGATACGGCGCGCCGCCTGATCTACAAGAAGCACCAGCGCCCCGCCGGGCTGACCGAGCAGATCCTGCTCCTCGACGCGCTGCGCAGCGAGCCGGCGCTGGCCGAGATCGACCGGATCTATGCGCTGATCGCCGGCGGTCACAAGGTCTGCGAAGAGGTGCTGCTCGACGAAGCGGCGCACTGGCTCGACCGGTTCCTCGCGGCCGAGGCGCAGATCCGTGCCATGCCGATCGCCTTCGGGCTGCGCAAGGACCGCACGCACCTGGTGTTCTCGGCGCTGAACGTGGCGCTGAATCTCGACCTGCTGACCGGGTCGCGCCATGCGGACCGGCTGGCGACGTGGTTCCGGGAAGAGGTCGAGGGGCTGCAGCTGCGCCGCATGACGCCCTACCTGTTCAACAGCAGCAGCAACACGGTCAAATGCGCCGGCCTCGTGCTGCTCTCCGATCCGGATGACATCGTGCACATCGCGACGCTGATGCGCAAGCTGCTGTCCTACGGCATCGAGATCAACAACCCCGTGCACTGGTGGATCTTCTCCCGCATGAAGGCGCCGGAACGGCTTGGTGAGGTGTCCGAACGCGCGGCGTTCGGCTCGTTCCTCAACAGCGTGCACCGTCTGAGCGCGATCGAGGCCGCCGCCGCGGCGACCGGGCTCGAAGACCGGCGCGCCGCGCTGCACACCGTCGCCGGGCTCTGCGTCGCGCAGGCCACGTTGCCGCAGAAGGCGGCGCTCATGGCGCAGGCCGAAACGCGCCTCGCGGCGCGGGTCTGACGCATCTGCCATCGCGGGGCGGGGTTGCGCGCGTCGCGCCCTTGCCGGGGGGGATCCCTTGCGGCCCCGCCCGGCCTGCCTCCGGCGGGAGTATTTTTGACGAAGAGAAGATGCGGGCGCAGCGCTCCTGGCTTCTTTGGTTCAAAAATACCTCGGGGGTGAATTGGCCGTAGGCCAAGAGGGGGCAGAGCCCCCTTCCTCTCTCCAGACAGAGCACCGCCAGTGCGACAGGGGGCAGACGCGCGACGGTCCGCACGTCAGACATGAAAACAGCGCCCCGAGAGGGGTCGCTGCATAAGCTCAGGGGGCGGGGCCGAAGATCAGATCTGGCGCACGGCACCCTTGGCGGCGCTGGTGGTCAGCGCGGCATAGGCCTTGAGCGCCTTCGACACCTTGCGCTTGCGCTTCTCGTCGGGCCGCCAGCCTTTCTCGTCGCGCTTCAGGCGGCGCTCGGCGATCACCGCGTCATCCACCGCAAGCTGGATCTTGCGGTTGGGGATGTCGATCTCGATCAGGTCGCCCTCTTCCACCAGACCGATGGTGCCACCCTCGGCCGCCTCGGGCGAGACGTGGCCGATCGACAGCCCCGAGGAGCCGCCCGAGAAGCGGCCGTCGGTGACCAGCGCGCAGTCCTTCCCGAGGCCCTTCGATTTCAGGTAGCTCGTCGGGTAGAGCATTTCCTGCATCCCCGGGCCGCCGCGCGGGCCCTCGTAGCGGATCAGCACCACGTCGCCGGGATGCACCTTGTTGGTCAGGATCGCGCTCACCGCACTGTCCTGGCTTTCGAAGATGCGCGCCGGGCCGGAGAACTTGAGGATCGACTCGTCGACGCCGGCGGTCTTCACGATGCAGCCATCCTCGGCGAGGTTGCCGTAGAGCACTGCAAGCCCGCCATCCTTGGAGAAGGCGTGCTCGGCATCGCGGATCACGCCGCCCTGGCGGTCGAGGTCGAGCTCGGCATAGCGGCGGTCCTGCGAGAACGCGGTGGTCGAGCGCACCCCGCCGGGAGCGGCGCGGAAGAACTCGTGCACGCTCTCGGAATTAGTGCGCGACACGTCCCAGCGGTCGAGCGCGTGGGCCATGGTCTCGGCGTGGACGGTGTGCACCGAGCTGTCGAGCAGCCCGGCGCGATCGAGTTGGCCGAGGATCGCCATGATGCCGCCGGCGCGGTGCACGTCTTCCATGTGCACATCGTCCTTCGCGGGCGCCACCTTGCACAGCACCGGCACGTTGCGCGACAGTCGATCGATATCGGTCATGTCGAAATCGACCTCGCCCTCGCTGGCGGCGGCCAGCAGGTGCAGCACGGTATTGGTCGAGCCGCCCATGGCGATGTCGAGGGTCATGGCGTTCTCGAAGGCCGGAACGGTGGCGATCGAGCGCGGCAGGACGCTGGCGTCGTCCTGCTCGTAATAGCGCTTGGCGAGGTCGACGATCAGGTGGCCGGCCTCGATGAACAGGCGCTGGCGGTCGGCATGGGTGGCAAGCGTCGAGCCGTTGCCGGGCAGCGACAGCCCCAGCGCCTCGGTCAGGCAGTTCATCGAGTTGGCTGTGAACATGCCCGAGCACGAGCCGCAGGTCGGGCAGGCGGCCTCTTCGATGGCTTGCACCTGCGCGTCGGTGTATTTGTCGTCGGCGGCGGCGACCATGGCATCGACCAGGTCGAGGGCCTTCTCGCCGTCCTCCCACTCGACCTTGCCGGCCTCCATCGGGCCGCCGGAGACGAACACGACGGGGATATTGAGGCGCATGGCGGCCATCAGCATGCCCGGGGTGATCTTGTCGCAGTTCGAGATGCAGACCATGGCGTCTGCGCAGTGGGCGTTGACCATGTACTCGACCGAATCCGCGATGATCTCGCGCGAGGGCAGCGAGTAGAGCATCCCGTCATGGCCCATGGCGATGCCGTCATCCACCGCGATGGTGTTGAATTCCTTGGCCACGCCGCCGGCCTTCTCGACCTCGCGGGCGACCATCTGGCCGAGATCCTTGAGGTGCACGTGGCCGGGCACGAACTGGGTGAAGCTGTTGACGATCGCGATGATCGGCTTGTTCCAGTCGCCATCGGTCATGCCGGTGGCACGCCACAGGCCGCGGGCGCCGGCCATGTTGCGGCCGTGGGTGGTGGTGCGGGAGCGATAGGCGGGCATGGGTTTCCCTTCCATTGGCGGTGTTGGGGCTATGTATCGTCCGCCAGCGCTTGCGGCAAGGGCGCAACAGGTGGGGGCGCTGCCCCCGACGCCCTGCGGGCGCCTCCCCCGAGGTATTTGGAAACCAGAGAAGCACAAGGGGGCGCCGCTGGTCGGGGGGGCGCCATGGGCCCGGGGCGGGTGCCCTTGGCTGCGAGGGGCAGGCGCCTAGGGGGCGCGGCGGCGCGGCTTGGGCGGGCGCGGCGCGACCTTTTCCTCTATATGCTGGATCACCAGCCCGGCGATGTCCTTCTCGGAGGTGCGCTCGATGCCCTCGAGCCCGGGCGAGGAGTTGACCTCGAGCACCTTGGGGCCGTCCTCGCCGCGCAGCAGGTCGACCCCGGCCACGTCGAGCTTCATGGCGCGGGCGGCCTTGATCGCGGTCTCGCGCTCGCTGCGGGTGATCTTCACCGCCTCGGCGGTGCCGCCCTGATGCAGGTTGGAGCGGAAATCGTCGGGCTTGCCGCGGCGGCGCATGGCGGCCACCACCTTGCCGCCCACCACGAAGCAGCGGATGTCCTCGCCGGCGGCTTCCTTGACGAAGCTCTGCACGAGGAAATCCGCCTTCAGCCCCTGAAAGGCGGAGATCACGCTTTCGGCGGCCTTCTTGGTCTCGGCCAGTACCACGCCCTTGCCCTGCGTGCTCTCGAGCAGTTTCAGCACCAGCGGTGCGCCCCCCACGAGGCTGATCACGTTGCCCGAATCCTTGGGGCTGCGGGCGAAGGCGGTGGTCGGCATCCCGATGCGGTGACGCGCCAGCACCTGATGCGCGTGCAGCTTGTCGCGCGACACGGTGATGCCCTCCGAGCCCGACAGGCAGTAGGTGCCGAGGCTCTCGAACTGGCGCACCACCGCGGTGCCGTAGGAGGTCACCGAGGCCCCGATGCGCGGGATCACCGCGTCGTAATGCGGCAGGCGGCGGCCGTCGTAATGCACCTCGCCGCCGACGGCGCGGATGTTCATGTAGCAGCGCGAGGTGTCGATCACCTCCATCGTGTGGCCGCGCGCCTCTGCCGCCTCGATCAGCCGGCGGGTCGAATAGTTCGTCGGCTCCCGGGTCAGAATGGCGAGGCGCAGGGCGCGGCGGTGCTGCGTGTGGCGCCGGATGGCGCGGTATTCGTCGAAGGACAGTTCGGGCTGCTGGAAGCTGTTGCTGGGCGAGACGATCATGTCGTCATCGAGGGCCGAGCGACCGAGCAGCATGCGATAGGCCATCGCGCCGCGGTCGGTCAGCGTGACTTCGATGGGCCAGCTGCGCCCGTTCATCGCCACCGTGGTCTCGATCACGAAGCGCAGCTCGGTCTCGCCGTTCGACGAGGTCACCTCGCGCCGGTCCTTGAGGGGCGCCGAGCAGATGATCTCGAGCCCCGGATCGGCCGGGTCGGGATGGATGGCGAAGCGCACCATCGGCTTGTCCTCGGCGCCGAAGGGTTCGATCGCGAAGGCGTGCAGCGCCGAGGTGCGCGCCCCGGTATCCACCTTGGCGCGGATCGCCGGAAGGCCGAGATCGGGCAGGGCAAGCCACTCTTCCCATCCGAGGGTGAACTGGGTCATCAACGGGCTCCTTTCGAGACGCGCGGTAGCGTGCTGTAGCGGCACAGTATGACAGGCACAATACGTCAGCGCAGCTAGCGTCCCGGGGCCTCGGGGCAAACGTCCGGGCGGGGCCGAGGGGGCGGAAGTGGTCCGGGCCTCATCTGGTCGGGGCAGCCGTGCCCGGCTGGTATGAAGGGGCGAGGGACACCCCGAGCCGGGGAGGGGGCCGCGAGGGGCGGCGCCGGACGCGCCCCGACAGATGGGCGCGGCCCTGACAGACGGACGCCCCCTTAGAGAGGCGTGCGGACCCCGTCTCCGCCCCTGTCGATCGCCTGTCCGGAGCCTCCCGCGGGCTCAGTGCCCGGCGATCATCTCGGACTGTTTCACGATCCCCTCGGCCTGCTTGATCGAGGCGATGTCCACCAGCCGGCCCTTGTAGACCGTGGCGCCTTCGCCCTTGGCCTTGGCCTCTTCCATCGCGGCGAGGATCTCGCGCGCTTCCGAGACCGCCGCGTCGGACGGGGTGAAGACCTCGTTGGCGAGCGCCACCTGCTTGGGGTGGATCGCCCACTTGCCGACCATGCCCAGCGTCGCCGAGCGCAGCGCCTGCGCGCGGAAGCCCTCGTCGTCGGAGAAATCGCCGAATGGGCCGTCGACCGGCAGTACGCCATGAGTGCGGCAGGCGGCGACGATGGCGGCCTGCGCCCAGTGCCACGGATCCGACCAGTGCTTCTGGCCCTCGCGGATCATGTAGTAATTCTCCTGCGTGCCGCCGATGCCGGTGGTCGCCATGCCCATCGAGGCGGCGAAATCGGCGGCGCCAAGGCTCATCGCCTCGAGCCGCGGCGAGCCGGCGGCGATCTCCTCGACATGGGCGATGCCGGCAGCGGATTCGATGATGACCTCGAACTTGATCGGCTTGGTCCGGCCCTTGGCGCGCTCGACCGCGGTGACCAGCGCGTCAACGGCATAGAGATCGGCGGCGCAGCCGACCTTGGGGATCATGATCTGGTCGAGCCGGTCGCTCGCGGACTCGAGCAGCTCGACCACGTCGCGATACCAGTAGGGCGTGTCGAGCCCGTTGATCCGCACCGACAGGGTCTTGTTGCCCCAGTCGATGTCACCGATGGCCTCGATGATGTTGCGGCGGGCGCTGTCCTTGTCGGTGGGCGCGACAGAATCCTCGAGATCGAGGTTGATCACGTCCGCCGCCGATCCGGCCATCTTCTCGAAGATCGCGGGGCGCGAGCCCGGGCCGAACAGCTGGCAGCGGTTGGGACGTGCCGGGGCGGCGGGCTGGATGCGAAAGCTCATGCGGGTCCTCGCTAAGTAACGATGTTTCGATTATTCCGCGACATTGGTTATTAAATTGCGCGATGCTGCGCAAGCGAAATCCCTTTGGCGGCAGACGCCGCGATGCGGCATGGCCCTCCCGAGAGGATGCACGATTCTTCGGCGCTCCGCCGAAAATGCACGAAAATTCGGCGTGCACCCGGGTGGAACGCTGGCATTCGCGATGCATTTGCGTGTGATGCAAGGCAACATGCCGCAAATTCAAACCACAGGGAACTGACATGATCGAGACGCCGTATCTGCTCTTTCTCGGAGACGCTCCGGACCCCCTCGCCGCCAAGGTGGCGCAGGGCATCAAGGACTGGCGCCCGGAGAACTGCGTGGGCCAATTCCGCCTCGAGGGCTGCAAGGCCGACATGAAACTGCCCGACATGACGCTGGCCGAGGCAAAGGCCGCCGGCGCCAAGACGCTGGTGATCGGCGTCGCCAACCGGGGCGGGGTGATCTCGCAGAGCTGGAAGAAGGTGCTCGTCGAGGCGCTGGAAGAGGGCTTCGACCTCGCCTCCGGCCTGCACAACCTGCTGCGCGACGAGGAAGACCTCGCCGCCGTGGCGCGCGCCACAGGCCGGACGCTGCACGACGTGCGCATTCCGTCGGTGAAATACCCGATCGCCAATGGCGAGCCGCGCAAGGGCAAGCGCCTGCTGGCGGTGGGCACCGACTGCTCGGTGGGCAAGATGTACACCGCGCTCGCGCTCGACGCGGCGATGCGCGAGAAGGGCATGAAGTCGACCTTCCGCGCCACCGGCCAGACCGGCATCCTGATCACCGGCGACGGCGTGCCGCTCGACGCGGTCATCGCCGATTTCATGGCCGGCTCGATCGAGTACCTGACGCCGGACAACGACGAGGATCACTGGGACATCATCGAGGGGCAGGGCTCCCTGTTCCACGTCTCGTACTCGGGCGTGACCATGGCGCTGGTGCATGGCGGCCAGCCCGATGCGCTTGTGCTCTGCCACGAGCCGACCCGCAGCCACATGCGCGGCCTGCCGGGCTACCAGCTGCCCTCGCTGGAATCGGTGCGCGACGTGGCGCTGCAGCTGGCGCAGGTCGCCAACCCCGACTGCAAGGTCATCGGCATCTCGATCAACACCCAGCACATGGGCGAGGACGAGGCCAAGGCCTATTGCAAGGACATCGAAGAGCGCTTCGGCCTGCCGACGGTCGATCCCTACCGCCACGGGGCAGAGCGCCTCGCGGATGCGGTTGCCGCGCTCTGAGCCATCCGGCACTCTGACACGAACCGCCGGTCGGCGGCGCGGGCTGCGCCGCCGGCCGGCACGACGACGGAACGACACAACGAAGGGGCAGGGCTCTTGAGCATCGAGGTCACGCGCGACACGTTCAGACTGGCACAGGTCTTCACCATCTCCCGGGGCAGCCGCACCGAGGCCAAGGTGCTGACCGTGAAGATCACCCGCGACGGGGTGACCGGCTGGGGCGAATGCGTGCCCTATGCGCGCTACGACGAGACGCTCGAGAGCGTGACCGAAGAGATCGCCGGCCTGCCCGCCGACGTGAGCCGCGCCGCTCTGCAGGAGCTGTTGCCCGCCGGCGCCGCCCGCAATGCCGTGGACTGCGCGCTCTGGGATCTCGAGGCCAAGGCGCAGGGCAAGCGGGTCTGGGAGCTTCTGGGCCAGCCGAAGCCCGGCCCGGAGATCACCGCCTACACGCTGTCGCTCGACAGCCCCGAGAACATGCAGGCGCAGGCCGCCAAGAACGCCGCCAGGCCGCTGCTGAAGGTCAAGCTCGGCACGCCCGACGACATGCCGCGGCTCGAGGCGGTGCGGCGCGGCGCCCCCGACAGCACCATCATCGTCGATGCCAACGAGGGCTGGACGAGGCAGGTTTATGCCGATCTGGCACCGCATCTGGTCCGGCTCGGCGTGGCGATGGTCGAGCAGCCGCTGCCCGCGGGCGACGACGAGGCGCTGATCGGCATGGAGCGCCCGGTGCCGGTCTGCGCCGACGAGAGCGCCCATGACCGCGCCTCGCTGCCCGGCCTCAAGGGCAAGTACGACATCGTCAACATCAAGCTCGACAAGACCGGCGGCCTGACCGAGGCGGTGGCGATGCGCGCCGCGGCCGAGGCCGAGGGCTACGGCATCTTCGTCGGCTGCATGGTCGGCTCGAGCCTTGCCATGGCGCCCGCCGTGCTGGTGGCGCAGGGCGCCGCCTTCACCGATCTTGACGGTCCTCTGCTTCTGGCCGAAGACCGCCCCACCCCCCTGCTGTTCGACGCGCAGGGCGTGCATCCTTCCGAGCCGGCGCTCTGGGGCTGATCCCCGCCCGCCGCTCCCGACCGACCTGACTGGAGACCCCCCACATGACCCGCACTGTCTACGTTAACGGAGAGTACCTGCCCGAGGCCGAGGCCAAGGTCTCGATCTTCGACCGCGCCTTCCTGATGGCCGATGGCGTCTACGAGGTGACCTCCGTGCTCGACGGCAAGCTGATCGATTTCGAGGGCCACCAGAAGCGGCTCGAGCGCTCGCTGAACGAGCTCGAGATGAAGAAGCCCGCGGCCTTCGACGACCTGCTCGAGATCCACCGCAAGCTGGTCGAGCTGAACGGCATCGAAGAGGGGCTGATCTACCTGCAGGTCACCCGTGGCGCGCCCGGCGACCGCGACTTCGCCTTCCCCGACCCCGAGACCACCGAGCCGACGCTGGTGCTGTTCACCCAGGCCAAGCCCGGCCTGGCGGACAACCCGACCGCCAAGAAAGGCATCAAGGTGATCTCGATCGAGGACATCCGCTGGGGCCGCCGCGACATCAAGACGGTGCAGCTGCTCTACCCGTCGATGGGCAAGATGATGGCCAAGAAGGCCGGCTGCGACGATGCGTGGATGGTCGAGGACGGCTTCGTCACCGAGGGCACCTCGAACAACGCCTATATCGTCAAGGACGGCAAGATCATCACCCGCAACCTGTCGACCGACATCCTGCACGGCATCACCCGCGCCGCGGTGCTGAAATTCGCCCGCGAGGCGCAGATGGTCGTGGAAGAGCGCCCCTTCACCATCGAGGAGGCCAAGGAGGCCGACGAGGCGTTCTTCACCTCGGCCTCGGCCTTCGTGATGCCGGTCGTCGAGATCGACGGTGCCACCATCGGCACCGGCACCCCGGGCGACGTGGCGGGCCGGCTGCGCGAAATCTATCTCGAGGAAAGCCGCAAGGTCGCGGTCTGACCGCCGCAACGCGATCGGCTTTTCCGGCAAGTCAGAAGGGGCGTCCGAATGCGGGCGCCCCTTTCGTGTGTTGACGGCCCCGTTGCGTGCCATCAGGCTCGCCCGGGCTACGGAGATGGGAGGGAGCGGGATGGAAGACAGGGCCATATTGTGCTGGCTGGCGACGGTCTCCGAGGAGGGGCTGCCGAACGTCTCTCCGAAGGAAGTCTATGCCGAGCCGTCCGAGGGCGTCTTCCTGATCGCCGAGATCGCCTCGGGGCGCAGTCTGCGCAACATCCGCGCCAACCCGGCGGTCTGCATCAGCCTGATCGACGTGTTCAGCCAGCGCGGCAGGCGTCTGGAAGGGCGCGCCCGGATCGTGCCTGCGGGCAGCGACGGGTTCGACGCGCTCGCCGCCCCGCTGCTGGCGCAGGTCGGCACGCGGTTTCGTATCCGCAACGTCATCGCCGTCGACGTGAGCCATGAGAGCGCCGTGCGTGCACCGAGTTACCTCTTCTACCCGGACACAGAGGTTGCCGAGATGCGCGAGGGCGCGATGCTCAGCTACGGCGTGCGTCCGCGAGACGACAGGTAGAGCGCCGCATGGCGCCCGGCCCAGAGCCCGGTCGCGAAGCAGGCGGTGAGCAGGTAGCCACCGGTCGGCGCCTCCCAGTCGATCATCTCGCCGGCCACGAAACAGCCCGGGCGCTGCGTCAGCATCAGCCCGTCGTCAAGCGCAGCGAAGGCCACGCCACCGGCGGTCGAGATCGCCTCGTCCATCGGGCGCAGCCCCTGATGCGGCAGTTCGAGCGCCTTGACGGTCCGGGCGAGCGCGCCGGGATCTTCGGGCAGGGGGCGGGCGCATTCCATCAGCAGGGCGCGGGCGGCGGGCGAGAGCCTGAGCGCGCGGCGCAGGTGGTTCGACAGGCTCTGTTTGCCGCGCGGTTTGGCAAGCCTTTCGGTCAGGGCCTCCTCCGAGATATCCGGCGCGAGGTCGATGACCAAAGCCGCGCCCGCGCGCAGCGCAGGCGAGAGCGGGTAGATCCCGCCGCCCTCGAGCCCACGCGCCGAGATCACCGCCTCGCCGCGCGAGACCAGCCCGCCGGCGCGGAACGCCATACCCTTGAGCGGGGCGCCGAACTGCGGCGCCATGTGCCCGGACCAGTCGACACACAGCCCGGCATTGGCGGGCTGGAACGGCGCCACCTCGATGCCCTGCGCCCTGAAATGCCCCGCCCACGCGCCGTCCGAGCCGAGCCGCGCCCAGCTCGCGCCGCCAAGCGCCAGCACGGTCACGCGCGGGCGCAGCACAAGCGGGCCGTCGGGGGTGTTGAAGAGCGTCTCCTCACCGTCCCAGCCGGTCCAGCGCCAGCGGGTGTGCCGCTCGAGCCCCATGGCGTCGAGCCGCGCCAGCCATGACCGCAGGAGCGGCGAGGCTTTCATCGCCGTCGGGAAGACCCGCCCGGTGGAGCCGGTGAAGGTGCTCTGGCCCAGCCCCTCGGCCCAGGACTGCACGGTCTCGGGGGTGACCTCGGCCAGCATCGGGCGCAGCGCCGCCTCGGCGCCGCCATAGGCCGCGAGCAAGCGGGCGAGGGGCTCGGCCCGGGTCAGGTTCAGCCCGGATTTCCCCGCCATCAGGAACTTGCGCCCGAGCGACGGCTTGGCCTCGGCCAGCAGCACCCTGTGCCCGGCCGAGAGCAGCGCGTCGGCGGCCATCAGCCCGGCGGGGCCGCCGCCGATCACCAGCGCTTCGATCTCTCGCCCTGCCTGCATCAACGCCCCCTTGATCCTGCCGTGACTGGCGCCAGTCTTCTGCCCTGCCAGCCGCCCCCGTTCAAGAGCCGCGCATGACCGACCCGATCTGCCCCCTTTGTCTGCGCCCGATCCCTCGGGAGGCAAAGCAGAGCCTGCATCACCTCGTGCCGAAACTGAAGGGCGGCAAGGGCGGGCCGGTCGTGCGGCTGCACCAGATCTGCCACAACGAGATTCACGCCACCTTTACCGAGGCGGAGCTGGCGCGTGAGTTCAACACGCCCGAGGCGCTACGCGCCCATCCCCGCATGGCGCGGTTTCTCGACTGGGTGCGCAAGCGCCCGCCGGCGTTTCACGCCCGCAGCAGCGGCGGCCGGCGCAAGCGCTAGCCCGGCGTGGCATCGTGAGCACGCGCAAGATCCTGCCACAAAGCGTGACTTGATCCAGAGCGCCGGCAAACCCATCTTCCCGGACTAGAAAAAAAGACGCCCAAGACAAAGAATCAGAGGCAGAGCAGATGTCGATCAGAACCGAATTGTGGGGTATGTGCGGGCTCGTGGTCGCGCTTGTCGCCCTTCTCATGCATCCCGATGGCGAGGCCGAGCGCAGCGCGCTGGAATGGGCCGCATTGTCGGCATTCTCCCCCGAGAATTTCGCCCTGCGCTAGGCCCCTCGCGGCCGTCTTCTGAAATATCGTAGCGCGTCAGTCGCGGGCGGGGCGCGGTTTCTGCGCCACCAGCCGCTCGACCCATTCGATGTGTCGCGGCAGGCAGCGGCTCCTGAGATCGTACTGCTCGCGCACATGGGCGCGGGCGGCCTGCCCCAGCCGGGCGCGGGTCTCGGGATCGTCGAGCAGGGTGCAGAGCCGCTCGGTGAGGGCCTTCACGTCGAAGAAATCGACCAGCCAGCCGGTCTCGTCCTCGCTCAGCGCCTCGCGCACCGGCGCGGTGTCGCTGGCGAGGATGGCGCAGCCCGCGCTCATCGCCTCGAGCAGCGACCAGCTCAGGACAAAGGGGTAGGTCAGGTAGACGTGCACCCGGCTCACCTGCATCATCGACAGGAACCGGTCGTAGGGCACGCGGCCAAGGAAGTGCACCCGCGCCCAGTCCTCCTCGGGGATGCGGTCCTTCACCTCGTCGATGAAGATCTGTTTCCACGTGGTGCCCTTGGGCGGTTTCGAGCCGTAGCTCACCTCGTCGCCGCCGATCAGGGTGATCTGCGCATTGGGGCGGCGCCGCAGGATCTCGGGCAGAGCGCGCATGAAGATGTGATAGCCGCGATAGGGCTCGAGGTTGCGGTTGATGAAGGTGATGACCTCGTCGTCGCGGGTCAGCACCTTGCCGTCGCCGACCTCGAGCGTGGCGTCGGGGTTGGGGCGCACGAGATCGGTGTCGATGCCGTCATGCGTGACGGTGATGCGATCCTGCCATTCCTCTGGAAAGGTCTCGGCCTGGAACCGCGTCGGCGAGATGCCGGCATCCATGATCTCTTCGTGCAGCCGGTTGTTGAGGTTCTTCATCCGGATGCGCAAGGCGT
The DNA here is from genome assembly GCF_020171625.1 of Salipiger bermudensis. GTDB lineage: Bacteria > Pseudomonadota > Alphaproteobacteria > Rhodobacterales > Rhodobacteraceae > Salipiger > Salipiger bermudensis_B. The sequence continues at coordinate 64,369 of NZ_JAIUZY010000015.1, read as the reverse complement.
TGGCGTCGGAGGGGGCCTTGTCGAACTCGGGGTCGAAGCCGACGAAGGGTTTCGAGGCAAGATGGTAGAGCTCGCAATACAGCCCCATCCGGGCGTGCGGCCACACATCCTTGAGGAACAGGCTCTCGCCCCAGCCGTGATGGGCGAGAATCACGTCGGGGGTGAAGCCCTGCTTCTTCAGGTGCATTGCCCCGTTGTAGCAGCTGGCGCCGCGGATCAGCTTGGTCTCGAAATCCCCGAGCCACGGGTGAATGCCCTTGGTGCTGCCTCCGGTGATCTTGTACGGCAAAACGCGCACCCCGTTCCACTGCGTCGGTTCCTTCACCTTGAGGGTCAGGGCGACGACCTCGTGCCCCCGCTGCACCAGCGCGGGCGCAAGGTGCTTGTACTGGCCGGGGAAATTCTGGTGAATGCAGAGGATCTTCATCTGTGCGGTCATCTCGAAATGGCTTTCGAGATTTGTTGCATGGGACTGGGGCCGATCCAACCGCGCAGGTTGCGCGGCGCGGCGATCGGGGGTGTCGGTTGCGGAAATGTCGCCTTGCACTGGACGCCCCGGCCCCATGCGCCTATCACCCCGCCCGGAGATCCGTCCGTTCCGAGGGAATAAGAAATGTCGCGTTACGACCCCGCCACGATCGAGCCGAAATGGCAGGCCGCATGGGATGAGGCCCTGACCTTCAAGGCCACCCGCACCGCGGACAAGCCGAAATACTACGTGCTCGAGATGTTCCCCTACCCGTCGGGGCGCATCCATATCGGCCACGTGCGCAACTACACGATGGGCGACGTGATCGCGCGCTACAAGAAGCAGAACGGCTTCAACGTGCTGCACCCGATGGGCTTTGACGCCTTCGGGATGCCGGCCGAGAACGCCGCGATGGCGTCGGGCGGTCACCCCAAGGACTGGACCTATTCCAACATCGACACGATGGTCGAGCAGATGAAGCCGCTGGGCTTCGGGCTCGACTGGTCGCGCATGTTCGCCACCTGCGACCCGGACTATTACGGCCAGCAGCAGGGCCTGTTCCTCGACATGCTCGAGGCGGGGCTCGTCTACCGCAAGAACGCCGTGGTGAACTGGGATCCGGTCGACATGACCGTGCTGGCCAACGAGCAGGTCGAGAACGGCCGCGGCTGGCGCTCGGGCGCGCTGGTCGAGCGCAAGGAGCTGACCCAGTGGTTCTTCAAGATCTCGGAGTTCTCCGGCGAGCTTCTCGATGCGCTCGACGGGCTCGACGACTGGCCCGCCAAGGTCAAGCTGATGCAGGCCAACTGGATCGGCCGCTCGCGCGGGCTCGAGTTCGCCTTCTCGACCGTCGACGCCCCCGAGGGCTTTGACCGCATTGATGTCTACACCACCCGTCCCGATACGCTGCTGGGCGCGAGCTTCGTCGGCATCTCGCCCGATCACCCGCTCGCCCGCACGCTCGAGAAGGACAATGCCGAGCTGGCCGCGTTCGTCGCCGAGTGCCGCCGCGTGGGCACCTCCGAGGAAGAACTCGAGAAGGCCGAGAAGCGCGGCTTCGACACCGGCATCACCGTGCGCCACCCGTTCGACACCTCGGTCGAGCTGCCGGTCTACGTCGCCAACTTCATCCTGATGGACTACGGCACCGGCGCGATCTTCGGCTGCCCGGGCCACGACGCGCGCGACCACGAGTTCGCCACCACGTACGGCCTGCCGATCGTCGAGACCTTCGTGCCGCTCGACGGCGAGATCGACATCACCGCCGCGCCCTTCGTGCCGCAGAAGTCGGAAAAGGTCCGCTACACCCGTCTCGTGGCGGGCGAAGAGGTCCAGACCGGCGACGAGGCGGTCGATGCCGCGGTGGCGTTCTGCGAAAGCAACGGCGTCGGCCACGGCGTCACCAAGTACCGCCTGCGCGACTGGGGCCTGAGCCGCCAGCGCTACTGGGGCTGCCCGATCCCGGTCGTGCATTGCGAGGCCTGCGGCGTGGTGCCGGAGAAGAAAGAGAACCTCCCCGTCCAGCTGCCCTATGACGAGGGCGGCAAGCCGATCGACTTTTCGATCCCCGGCAACCCGCTCGACCGTCACCCGGACTGGCGCGATTGCGCCTGCCCGTCCTGCGGCGCGCCCGCCCGGCGCGAGACCGACACGATGGACACCTTCGTCGACAGCTCGTGGTACTTCGCCCGCTTCACCTCGCCGGATGCCGACACCCCCGTCGATCCCGAGGAGGCCGCCTACTGGATGAATGTCGACCAGTATATCGGCGGCATCGAGCACGCGATCCTGCACCTGCTGTACTCGCGCTTCTTTGCCCGTGCGATGCACCTCACCGGCCATCTGCCGGAGAAGTGCAAGGAGCCGTTCAACGCGCTCTTCACGCAGGGCATGGTGACCCACGCGATCTACCAGACCAAGAGCGCCGAGGGCCGCCCGGTCTATCACTACCCCGAGGCGGTTGAGCTTCGCGACGGCAAGGGCTTCCTCGAGGACGGCACCGAGGTCGAGATCATCCCCTCGGCCAAGATGTCGAAGTCCAAGAACAACGTCGTCGACCCGGTCGCGATCATCGGCCAGTACGGCGCCGACACCGCGCGCTGGTTCGTGCTGTCCGACAGCCCGCCCGAGCGCGACGTCGAGTGGACGGCGTCGGGGGCCGAGGCCGCCAACAAGCACCTCTCGCGCGTTTACCGCGCCTGCGCCGAGATCGCCGAGGCCGACGTGCCGCCGACCGGCGAGGACGAGGCGCTGCTGCGCGAGATGCACAAGGCCATCCACGACGTGACCATGGGCGTGGAGAGCTTCGGCTTCAACGCCGCCATCGCACGGCTCTACGCCTTCACCAACGCGCTGACCAAGTCGCGCGCGGGCACCGAGGCCAAGACCCAGGCCGCCAAGGTTCTGGCGCAACTGATGTCGCCGATGACGCCGCACCTCTCGGAAGAGATCTGGCAGCTTCTGGGCGGCGAGGGGCTGATCGCCGATGCGGCATGGCCCAAGGCCGACGAGGCGATGCTGGTCGAGGACACCGTAACCCTGCCGATCCAGGTCAACGGCAAGCGCCGCGGCGAGCTGACCGTGCCCAAGGACATGCGCAAGGAAGAGATTGAAAAACTCGTCCTCGCGCATGAAGCTGTAGAGCGGACCCTGCAGGGGGCCGCGCCGAAGAAGCTGATCGTTGTCCCGGGCCGGATCGTCAATGTTGTTGCCTGATCGCAGAACCTTCCTGATCTCGCTCGCAGCCCTCGCGGGCTGCGGGTTCACGCCGGTCTACGGGCCGCAGGGCGGCGGCGGTCAGTTGCTGAACGCCGTGGCTCTGCCCGAACCCAACCGGCGCTCCAACTACGATTTCAACGCCCGCTTCGAGGAACGGCTCGGCCGCGCCTCGGGGCCCTACCTGTTGAATCGCTCGATCGAGGTGTCCTCGAGCGGGCTCGGCTCGCTGGCCGACGGTCAGACCACGCGCTACCAGCTCACCGGTCGGGCGATCTACAGCCTGAGCCTCGTGGGCAGCGAGGAGGTGCTGATCTCGGGCCAGACCGACGCCTTCACCGGCTACTCCGCCACCGGCTCGACCGCCGCCACGCAGGCCGCCGAGCGCGATGCGCGCCGCCGCCTGATGGTGATTCTCGCCGATCAGGTCATCGACCGGCTGCTGCTTGACGCCGACAAGCTGGCGCAATGAAGCTCACCGGGCGCGACGCACAGGCTTTCTTCCGCAAGCCCGACCCGTCGCGCGCGGGGGTGTTGCTGTTCGGCGAGGACGCGATGCGCGTCGCGCATCGCCGGCAGGAGGTCATCGCCGCGCTGGTCGGTCCCGAGGGCGAGGCCGAGATGCGCCTCACCCGCATTCCAGCCGGCGAGCTGCGCCGCGACAGCGCCATGCTGCTTGACGCGATCAAGTCGCAGGGCTTCTTTCCGGGGCCGCGCGTGGCCTTCGTGGAGGACGCCACGGATGGCCTCACCGACGTCATCAAGACGGCGCTCGACGACTGGCGCGAGGGCGATGCGCAGATCATCGTGACCGCCGGGCAGCTGGCCGCGAAATCAAAGCTGCGCAAGCTCTTCGAGGGCTTTCACAACGCCTTTTCCATCGGCATCTATTCCGACCCGCCGGGTCGCGACGAGATCGAGGCGGCACTGAGGAAGGCGGGGCTCGAGCAGGTCGACCGCGCCGCATTCGAGGCGCTGGAGGGGCTGGCCCGGGCGCTCGACCCCGGCGATTTCCGGCAGGTGCTCGAGAAGGTCGCGCTCTACAAGCTCGACGATCCCGAACCGCTGACCCCGGACGAGGTGGCGCTCTGCGCGCCGGCCTCGATCGAGGCCGAGCTCGACGACATCCTCAACGTGGTAGCCGAGGGCCGTAGCGCCGAGATCGGGCCGCTGGTGCAGCGGCTCGAGGGGCAGGGGGTCAACCCGGTGACGCTGCTGATCATGGCGATGCGCCACTTCCGCGTGCTCTACGCGCTGGCCTCGGCACAGGGCGGCCCGCAGGCCGGGGTGCAGCGCCTGCGTCCGCCGCTCTTCGGGCCGAGGCGCGACCGGATGCTGCGGCAGGCGCAGAACTGGTCCGCCGACCGGCTCGAGGCGGCGCTGGGAATGCTGATGGACACCGATCTCTCGATCCGCTCCGCCGGCCAGAGGGCGCCGGCCATGGCACTGGTCGAGCGCGGCTTCGTGCGGCTTGCGTGGCTCAGCAACCGGCGCTGAAAAGCCCTTGCCCGTCCGATGCTTGCGTGAGGGGCGGCCTGCGCATAGGGTCGCGGCGCGAGCCAGGGGAGCCTAGAGATGCAGCATGAGTTTCCGGTCCGGGTCTACTACGAAGACACCGACATGGCGGGGATCGTCTACCACGCCAACTATCTCAAGTTCATCGAGCGCGCGCGCTCGGAATGGGTCAAGGGCCTGGGCATCGACCAGAACGCCCTGCGCGAGCATGACGGCGTGGTCTTCGTGATCCGCCGCATCGAGGCCGATTTTCGCGCCTCGGCCCGGTTCGATGACGAGCTTGTGGTGCAGACGAAGGTGCAGTCGGTCGGCGGCGTGCGTCTTGTGCTGCATCAGGAAGTGCAGCGCGCCGGCGAGGCGCTGTTCACCGCCGAGGTGACGCTCGTTTCGATGACGCTCGACGGCCAGCCGACGCGGCTGCCGCAGGAGCTGCGCCGCAAGGTGCACTGAGGCCGTCCGCTCGGCGGAGATGCGCCGTCAAAACCCTGTTACAAAGGGCTTTCACGCCCGCGATGACGCCAATGTGTTGGCGTTCTCCCTGCAAATCCTGTAGAATCGGCGCTAACGAGAGCCCAGTGCACACGGGCCCGATGAGGAAGAGCAGGCAAATGGATCCACAAACCCTCCAGCTCGCGCAGGAGATCGACTTCTCCATGTGGGGGCTGTTCGCACGCGCCACCCTGACGGTGAAACTGGTGATGCTGATGCTGGTGCTGGCATCGGTCTGGGGCTGGGCGATCATCGTCGAAAAGATCGTCAGCTACCGCGCCGCCCGCCGCGAGGCGGCCAAGTTCGACCGTGCCTTCTGGTCCGGCGAACCGCTCGACGAGCTTTACGACCAGATCGGGCCCGAGCCCAAGGGCCGGGCGCAGCGCGTCTTCGCCGCCGGCATGACCGAATGGCGCCGCTCGCATCGCGACGATGGCGGCCTGATCGCCGGCGCCCATGCCCGCATCGACCGCTCCATGGACGTGGCGATCCAGAAGGAATCCGAGGATCTGCAGCGCGGCCTTCCGGTGCTGGCCACCGTGGGCTCCACCGCGCCCTTCGTCGGCCTCTTCGGGACGGTCTGGGGCATCATGCACGCCTTTATCGAGATCGCGTCGCAACAGGACACCTCGCTGGTGGTCGTGGCGCCGGGCATCGCCGAGGCGCTGTTCGCCACCGCGCTCGGTCTTGTCGCGGCGATTCCGGCGGTGATCTTCTACAACAAGCTCTCCGCCGATGCCGACCGCATCATCTCGGGCTACGAGGCCTTCGCCGACGAGTTCTCCACCATCCTCTCGCGCCAGCTGGACGCCTGATCCATGGGCGGAGGGGTGATGAAATCGGGCGGAGGCGGCGGCGGACGCCGGCGGCGCCGCAGCGGCGGCAGGTCGCAGCCCATGGCCGAGATCAACGTCACGCCGATGGTCGACGTGATGCTGGTGCTGCTGATCATCTTCATGGTCGCCGCGCCGTTGCTGACCGTGGGCGTGCCGGTCGAGCTGCCCAAGACCGCGGCCAGCTCGCTGCCCTCCGAAACCGAGGAGCCGCTCGCGGTGACGATCACCGCCGACGGCACCGTGACGATCATGACCACCGAGGTCGAGATGGACGAGCTGGTCAACCGGCTCCGCGCCATTGCCGTGGAGCGCGCCGATGACCGCATCTTCCTGCGCGCCGACGGGGCTGTGCCCTACCAGACGGTGGCGCAGGTCATGGGCGCGCTGAACCGGGGCGGCTTTTCCTCGATCGGACTCGTCACCGACAGCGGTGGCCCGGCGCTCGACGGCGCGGACGGCGGCTGAGGGGGCCTGATTGCGCAGGAGTTTCTCCATATCCGCCGGGGCGCACGCCCTGGTGCTGTTGTGGCTGCTGGTCGGCAACGTGTTCCGTCCGAATCCGCCGGAGTTCGAGGTCTCGAACGTGTCGGTGATCTCGGAGGCGGACTTTTCTGCCATGGTCGATGCCGCGCAGGCGCCCGAGGTCCAGACCGAGGTGACCGCCCCGGTCGAGGCGCCCGAGCCCGAACCGACCCCCGAACCGGAGCCTGAGCCAGAGCCGCAGCCGGAACCGACGCCGGAGCCGGAGCCCGCGCCGGCCCCCGATCCCGAACCCGCGCCGCAGCCCGAACCCGAGCCCGAGCCGCAGCCGGCGCCGGAACCCGAGCCTGCGCCCGAGCCGGACCCGCTGCCGCCCGCCGCCGAGGCGGTGCCTGAGGTGTCGGCCCCGCAAAGCGCCACCCGCCCGGTGCCGCGCCCGGCGCCCCGCGTGGCGCCCGAGCCCGTCGCGCCGTCCGAGCCTGACGTCACCGAAGCCGAAGAGGTGCAGGAGGCGGCACAGGAAGACGCCGACAGCCCCGACGTGGCCGAGGAGGCGCAGGAGGCGACCGCGCCGCCCGAGACCGCGACCGAGATCGTCACCGAGGCCGAAGAGCCCGCCTCGGCCCCGCCCGCCTCGGTGCGTCCGCGCCCGCGTCCGCGCGACATCGCGAGGGCGCAGCCGACCCCGGAGCCGACCCCCGAGCCCACGCCGGAGACCGAGACCGCAACGCCGAGCACGCCGGAGCCGGAGCCCGAACCGTCGGAGCCGAACGACTCTGCCGTCGACGCCGCCATCGCCGAGGCGCTGGGAGGCGGCGCGCCCACGCAGGCCGACACGCCAGCCGGTCCGCCGCTGACGCGCGGCGAACAGGATGCGCTGCGCATCGCGGTGCAGCGCTGCTGGATCGTCGACGTGGGCAGCGAGGCGGCCAGTGTCACCGTGACCGTGGGCATGGACATGGAGCCCTCGGGCCGCGTGGTGAGCTCGAGCCTGCGTCTGATCGGCTCGGAAGGCGGCAGCGCCGCGGCTGCCGAGACCGCATTCCAGGCGGCACGGCGCGCGATCCTGCGCTGTCAGAACGACGGGTACCAGTTGCCGCAGGACAAATACGACCAGTGGAAGACGATCGAGATGACGTTCAATCCCGACGACATGAGGCTGCGATGATCATGCGACCGGCAAGGTCTTGCCCATCGCGGCGGCGGAACTTTGCTGTTCCTGCCGTCGCAACGCACTATCCTGACCACGAGGACGGCCCGAGCAGCGGTCGGTCCGGCAAGGGGAGCTTTGGAATGAAACAGGTTTTGGCGCAGGCACTGGCCCTGGGTCTCGCCCTCGTGGCGGCGCTGGGACTGGCGCTGCCCAACGCGGCACAGGCGCAGGACGGTCCGCTGCGGATCGAGATCACCGAGGGCACCATCGAGCCCATGGCCTATGCGGTGCCCAGCTTCGTCGCAGAGACGCCCGGCGCACAGCAATATGCCGACCAGATCACCCAGGTCATCGCCGAGGACCTGACCGGCACGGGCCTGTTCCGCGAGATCCCGCGCGACGCCCATATCAGCCGCATCACCTCGTTCGAGAGCCCGGTGCAGTTTGCCGACTGGAAGGCGATCAACGCGCTGGTGCTGCTGACCGGTGCGGTCTCCGAGCAGGACGGGCGCGTGACGGTGAAGTTCCGCATCTGGGACGTGTTCGCCGGCAACGAGCTCGGCGAGGGGATGCAGTTCGCCGCCACCTCCGACGGCTGGCGCAGGCTGGCCCACAAGGTGGCCGACCAGGTCTATTCGCGCCTCACCGGCGAGAGCGGCTATTTCGACAGCCGCGTGGTCTTCGTCTCCGAAAGCGGTCCCAAGGACCAGCGCGCCAAGCGCCTCGCGATCATGGATTACGACGGCGCCAACGTGCAGTACCTGACCGACAGCCGTTCGATCGTGCTGGCGCCGCGATTCTCGCCCAATGGCGAGCGGGTGCTCTACACCAGCTACGAATCCGGCGAGCCGCGGGTGCATGTGCTCAACGTGGGCGCGGTGCAGAGCCAGATCATGCCCGCGGGTGGCGGGGTCATGAGCTTCGCGCCGCGCTTCTCGCCCGATGGCAACAAGGTGGTCTACTCGGTGACCTCCGGCTCCAACACCGACATCTACATGCGCGATCTGGCCAGCGGCAACACCACGCAGCTGACCTTCACCCCCGCGATCGAGACCGCGCCGAGCTTCTCGCCCGATGGCAGCCGCATCGTGTTCGAGAGCGACCGCTCGGGCAGCCAGCAGCTCTACATCATGCCGGCCAGCGGCGGTGAGCCGACCCGGATCAGCTTCGGGCAGGGGCGCTACGGCACGCCGGTGTGGTCGCCGCGCGGAGATCTCATCGCCTTCACCAAGCAGAACCAGGGCCGGTTCCATATCGGCGTGATGCGCACCGATGGCAGCGAAGAGCGCCTGCTCACCGCCTCGCATCTCGACGAGGGGCCGACCTGGGCGCCCAATGGCCGGGTGCTGATGTTCTCGCGCGAGACGCAGGGCGCCAGTGGCACCTCCTCGCTCTACAGCGTGGATGTGGCCGGGCGGAAGCTGACCCGGGTGCGCACGCCGGACGGCGCCTCGGACCCGAGCTGGGGTCCGCTACAGTGACCAAGGGGCCCGAAAAATCTTCTTCGAGAGATTTTTCGGGTCGGACGACCGGGGACCAGGATTTTTCGTACGAAAAATCCTGGTCTTCGCATGACATTTGCAAGCCAATATGCCTGTGATAATTTACCGGCAAGAAACGAGCAGGACAGTTCCATGAAACATCTCTCCAAGGCCCTGATGATGACCGCCGTACTGGGGCTGGCGGCCTGCACAAGCGGGGACCGCTTCGGCGCCAACGGTGGCGCCGACGGGTACGGCGCGGGCGCCGGTGCCGGCGCCAATGGCGGCGTCGTGCCGGGCAGCGCCAACGATCCGCGCTCGCCGGCCTATTTCAACCAGACCATCGGCGACCGCGTGTTGTTCCGCGTCGACCAGTCGAGCCTCACGCCCGAGGCGCAGGCGACCCTCGACGCGCAGGCCGGCTGGCTGACGACCAACTCCGATTACCTTGCGGTGATCGAAGGCCACGCCGACGAGCAGGGCACCCGCGAGTACAACATCGCGCTCGGCGCGCGCCGCGCCAACGCCACGATGGAGTACCTGATTTCCAAGGGCGTCGCGCCGAACCGGCTGAAGATCATCAGCTACGGCAAGGAACGCCCGGTCGAGATCTGCTCGGAGGAGGCGTGCTACGCCAAAAACCGCCGCGCCGTCACCGTGATCTCCATGGGTCTCGGGAGCTGACGACCATGCGCCTCGCCGTTCTTGCCCTCTGCTCCGGTCTCGCCGTGGCTTCCGCCGCGCCGGCCCAGGACAGCGAAACCCTGGCCGACATCCGACAGGACCTGTCGCTGCTCAAGGGAGAGCTCCAGCGACTTCAGCAGGAGCTCAACACCACGGGCACGGCCGGGGTGCAGGTCAGCGGAAGCACGCTCGACCGCGTCAACATCATCGAGACCGAGCTGCAGCGCGTCACCGCGCTGGCCGAGGAACTGCAGCACCGCGTCGACGTGGTGGTGCAGGACGGCACCAACCGCATCGGCGATCTCGAGTTCCGGCTCTGCGAGCTCGAGCCCGCCTGTGACATCGGCAATCTCGGGGACGCGGCTCCGCTCGGCGGAGAGGCCCCCTCGACCGGCGCTCCGGCGCCGGCCCCTGCGCCCGCGCTGCCGTCCGGCGACGGTGCGGAACTTGCAATCGGCGAACAGAACGACTTCCGGCGAGCGCAGGAGGCGCTCGCCAGCGGTGACTTTCAAGGCGCCGCGGACCAGTTTGCGACCTTCCGCGAGACCTTTCCCGGAAGCCCGCTAGAGCCCGCCGCACTGCTGGAAGAGGGCAAGGCGCTGGATCAGACCGGCGACACCCGCACCGCGGCGCGCCGGTTCCTCGACGCCTATGCCAACTACCCCGAGAGCGATGCGGCGCCGGAGGCGCTGTGGCGGCTGGGCACCGCGCTCGGCGCGTTGCAGAGCCTCAACGAGGCCTGCGTGACGCTGGCCGAGGTCGGGTCGCGCTATCCCGGCACCCCGGCGGTGGCCGAAGCCGAGGCCGAGATGGGACGTCTCGGCTGCCAGTGAGGCCGCGCCGGAGACTTCGTTCGTGACACCCCGGCCAGATAGTCTCGACCAGCGCTTTGCCGAGGCCATGGGCGCGGCGCTGGGGCCGGATTTCCCCACCGACATCGCGCTCGCCGTCTCGGGTGGCGGCGACAGCATGGCGATGCTGACGCTGGCGCACAACTGGGCGCATGTCTGGGGCACGAGGCTCTGGGTGGTGACGGTCGACCACGGGCTGCGCCCCGAGGCCGCGGACGAGGCGGCGCTGGTGCGCGAGACCTGCGCCGAGTTGGGCCATCCGCATGCCACGCTGCGCTGGCACTGGGACGGGCAGGGCAACCTGATGGACGCCGCCCGCCGCGCCCGGCTCGACCTCATCGGACGCTGGCGCGGTGCGCTCTCGCACGTGCTGCTGGCCCATACGCGCGATGACGTGGCCGAGACCTTCCTGATGCGGCTGGCGCGCGGCTCCGGGGTCGAGGGGCTGTCGGCGATGGCGCCGCTGCGCGAGATCGCCCAGACCGACACCCGGCCGCTTGATCCCGAAGACTGCGACGGCGCTCGGCCTCCGGAAGGGGCCGTTCAAGGCGGGCCGACCATCGTGCGCCCCTGTCTCGACATGCGCCGCGCGGAGTTGCGGCATTACCTGAAGGTGCTCAAGGGCCGCTGGGTCGAGGATCCCACCAACGAGGACGATCACTACGAGCGCGCCCGCATTCGCAAGCTGCTGCGCGGGCTCGAGGACGAGGGGCTGGGGGCCGAGACGCTGGCGGCCACGGCCACCCGCATGGGCCGCGCCCGCGAGGCGCTGCGCGCCCGGGCGGCCTCTGTGTGGCAGCAGTGCGGAGAGGAGGGCGCCGCCGGCGACCTCGTCTTCGACCGCGACCTGTTCGCGACGATCGAGCGTGACACCCAGCTGAGGCTGCTCGCGGCGGCGCTGCAATGGGTCTCCTCGGCGGAGTACCGCCCGCGCGCCGCGGCCCTCGAGGCGCTGCTCGAGCGGCTGCTGTCGGGCGGGGCGGGCACGCTGATGGGGTGCGCGGCGCGGGCCGAACCTGCGCTGCTGCGGATCTGGCGTGAGTACGCGGCTGTGTCTGACGCCTCGGCAATGGTCGGCGACGGGGCGCTCTGGGATGGGCGCTGGCGGGTTTTTCACCCCGATCTCAAGGGGCTCCAAGTGCGCGCGCTCGGCGAGGAGGGTTGGCGTCAGGCGGCGGAGGCCGGGCCACGGCGCGTGCCGCACGCGCTGGCCCTGAGCCTGCCCTCGGTCTGGCAGGGCGAGACCCTGCGCGCCTGCGATGCGCTCGGGGTCGGGCCGGGGGGCACGACGGCGCTGGAGAGCGGCGGAACACGGGGCCAGGGTTTCGACCGCTTCCTGCTTTCGCACTGAATTCGCATTGAACGTGCCGCACTGATCCTTATGTTAGGCACATCGTGCTCTGATCGGGGCACGCGACGCATGTTTGGAGGCATTCCTTGGGCAACGCACGCAATATCGCCTTCTGGGTGGTCCTGTTTCTTCTGATCCTCGCCCTGTTCAACCTGTTCTCGGGCGGTGGCAGCACCCTTCAGAGCCGCGAAATCAGCTACTCGGATTTCGTCTCGTCGGTGGAAGACAACAGTGTCAGCTCGGTCACGATCGATGGCGAACAGATCCGCTATCGCAGCAGCGACGGCACCGACTACGTGACTGTGAAACCCCAGGATGCCCAGGTCACCGACCTTCTCATCGACAACGGCGTGACGGTGCGCGCGGAGCAGCAGGAACAGTCCGGCTTCCAGGCCTTCCTGCTTTCGCTACTGCCCTTCCTGCTGCTGATCGGGGTCTGGATTTATTTCATGAACCGGATGCAGGGCGGCGGCAAAGGCGGCGCCATGGGCTTCGGCAAGTCTAAAGCCAAGCTGCTCACCGAGAAGCACGGCCGCGTCACCTTCGACGATGTCGCTGGCATCGACGAGGCCAAGGAAGAGCTGGAAGAGATCGTCGAGTTCCTCCGCAACCCGCAGAAATTCTCGCGCCTCGGCGGCAAGATCCCCAAGGGCGCGCTGCTCGTGGGCCCTCCGGGCACCGGTAAGACGCTGCTGGCGCGCGCCATCGCGGGCGAGGCCGGCGTGCCGTTCTTCACCATCTCGGGCTCCGACTTCGTCGAGATGTTCGTCGGCGTCGGCGCAAGCCGCGTGCGCGACATGTTCGAGCAGGCCAAGAAGAACGCACCCTGCATCGTGTTCATCGACGAGATCGACGCCGTCGGTCGCAACCGTGGCTCCGGCTATGGCGGCGGCAATGACGAGCGCGAGCAGACCCTCAACCAGCTGCTGGTCGAGATGGACGGCTTCGAGGCCAACGAGGGCGTGATCATCATCGCCGCCACCAACCGCCGCGACGTGCTCGACCCCGCGCTGCTGCGTCCGGGCCGCTTCGACCGGCAGGTCATGGTCGGCAACCCCGACATCAAGGGCCGCGAGAAGATCCTCGGCGTGCACGCCCGCAAGACCCCGCTCGGGCCGGACGTCGACCTGCGAATCATCGCGCGCGGCACCCCCGGTTTCTCGGGCGCCGATCTGGCCAACCTCGTGAACGAGGCGGCGCTGATGGCCGCCCGCGTGGGCCGGCGCTTCGTGACGATGGAAGATTTCGAGAACGCCAAGGACAAGGTCATGATGGGCGCCGAGCGCCGCTCGATGGTCCTGACCGCCGACCAGAAGGAAAAGACCGCCTATCACGAGGCCGGTCACGCGGTCGTCGGCCTTGCCCTGCCGCAATGCGATCCGGTCTACAAGGCGACGATCATTCCGCGCGGCGGCGCCCTCGGGATGGTGGTCTCGCTGCCCGAGATCGACCGCCTGAACTGGCACAAGTCCGAGTGCGAGGAAAAGCTCGCCATGACCATGGCCGGCAAGGCCGCCGAAATCATCAAGTACGGCGAGCCCAATGTCTCCAACGGCCCGGCAGGCGACATCCAGCAGGCCTCGGCTCTGGCACGTGCCATGGTTCTGCGCTGGGGCATGTCGGACAAGATCGGCAACATCGACTACTCCGAGGCCCACGAGGGCTATCAGGGCAACACCGCTGGCCTGTCGGTCTCGGCCCACACCAAGGAGCTGATCGAGGACGAAGTGCGCCGCTTCATCCAGGACGCCTATGAGCGCGCCTACCAGATCCTCAGCGACCGCAAGGAAGACTGGGAGCGTCTGGCCAAGGGCCTTCTCGAGTACGAGACCCTGACCGGCGAAGAGATCAAGCGCGTGATGAACGGCGAGCCGCCGCAAAGCGGCGACGGCGCCGGAAGCTCGGACGATGATACGCCCAGCGTCACCGCGATCCCGAAGACCAAGCCGAAAGCCAAGCCCGCGGGCGAGGGTGGGCTGGAGCCCGAACCGACCGCATGAGCGCGTCTCTGCAGAAAGACTGGGACCCCGGACTCTATTACAGGTTCCGGGGTCTTCGTTTGCGCCCCGCCATCGACCTGCTGCGCAGTGTCGGCCCGCTTCCCGAAGGCGCGGTGATCGACCTTGGCTGCGGCAGCGGCACGGTCGGCCCGGCGCTACAGCAGCTTCGCCGCAAACTCGTCGGCGTGGACCTGAGCCGCGCCATGCTCGATCAGGCCCGGCGCACCGGCTGCTATGACGAACTGGTCGAGGATGACCTGTCGCTCTGGCTGCCCTCCGAACCCGCCGCGCTGATCTTTTCCAACGCCGCGCTGCAATGGGTCGGCGATCATCCCAACCTGCTGACGCTGCTGGCGGCCAAGTTGGCGCCGGGCGGCACGCTGGCGGTGCAGGTCCCGCATCAGAACAACGCCCCCTCGCACCGGTTCTGGCTGAGCCTCGCCGAAGAGCTCTTCCCGGGCCGGATCGATCATGACGCCCAGCCCAAGGTGCTGCTGCCGGCGCAATACCATCGCCTGCTCAGCCCGCTCGGCAGGGTCTCGATCTGGGAGACCGAGTATTACCAGGATCTCGCGCCCGACGGCGAGGGCCACCCGGTGCGTCGCTTCACCGAGGCGAGCTTCGCGCGGCCCGTGCTCGCGGCGCTGAACGACGACGAGCAGGCCAAGCTCATCACCGCCTACGAGCGGGTGATCGGCAGCGCCTATCCCACCGGGGGCGACGGGCGCGTGCTGTTCCCGTTCCGCCGCCTGTTCCTGACACTCACGGTCTGATCTCTTCCGCGAATTCTTCGTGAATTTGCAAAATGCGGTTGAGGCTCCCGGCGCTTTCCGCATTCTCCGCGTAGTTCCAAGGAGATGCCCAGAATGCCCGCTCTGAAGACCACCGATTTCCACGCCAGAATCATCTGGCTCGGTCGCGTCCCGCTCGAGGGGGACGGGCTGCGCTCCGAGCCGGTCGAGGCGCTCGACCTGCGCTTCGAGGGCGCCGTGGGTGAGCGGCATTCCGGGCTGACGCGGCCCTCGTGCAGCCGGGTGCTGGCGCAGCACCGGCGCGGCACCGAGATCCGCAACGTGCGCCAGCTCGCCATCGTCTCTGCCGAGGAGCTGGCCGCCATTGCCGAGCGCATGGGGCTTGAGCGGATCGAACCCGAATGGATCGGCGCGTCGGTGGTGGTCGAAGGACTGCCGGATTTCTCGCACATTCCGCCCTCGTCGCGTCTGCAGGGCGCTGACGGCGTCACGCTGGCGGTCGACATGGAGAACCGCCCCTGCGTGCTGCCGGGGCGCGAGATCGAGACCGAGCGCGAAGGCTTCGGCGCCCGCTTCAAGCCTGCCGCCGAGGGCCGGCGCGGGGTGACAGCGTGGGTCGAGCGGCCCGGTCGGCTGGCGGTGGGCGAGACGCTGCGGCTCAGCATTCCCGACCAGCGGGTCTGGGCGCATATCGAAGCGGTGCGCGGCCGCTAGCGGCGGCGGATTCCCGGTGTTCTCCGCGCGCGCGATGCGGCAAAGTCGCGGCAACCACCGCGAAGACCGAAGGGACGCACGTCATGGCCGCAAAACCGGATATCGAGATCGCCCGCGAGGCCGAGAAACGGCCTATCCAAGAGATCGGCGGCAAGCTGGGAATCCCGCCGGAGCATCTGCTGCCCTATGGCCATGACAAGGCCAAGGTGGCGCAGGGCTTCATCGCCGGGCTTGAGGGCGGCAAAGACGGCAAGCTGATCCTCGTGACCGCGATCAACCCCACGCCCGCGGGCGAGGGCAAGACCACCACGACCGTGGGCCTCGGCGACGGGCTCAGCCGGATCGGCAAAAACACCGCGATCTGCATCCGCGAAGCCTCGCTCGGGCCGAATTTCGGCATGAAGGGCGGCGCCGCCGGCGGCGGTTATGCGCAGATCGTGCCGATGGAAGAGATGAACCTCCATTTCACCGGCGATTTCCATGCCATCACCAGCGCCCACAACCTGCTGGCGGCGATGATCGACAACCACATTCACTGGGGCAACGAGCAGGAGATCGACCTGCGCCGCGTGGTCTGGCGCCGGGTGCTCGACATGAACGACCGCGCCCTGCGGCAAACGGTGACCTCGCTTGGCGGCGCCGCCAACGGCTTCCCGCGCGAGACCGGCTTCGACATCACCGTGGCCTCCGAGGTCATGGCGATCCTCTGTCTCGCCGATGACCTTGCCGATCTGCAGCGCCGGCTGGGCGAGATGATCGTCGCCTATCGCCGCGACAGGACACCGGTGTTCGCCCGCGACATCAAGGCCGACGGCGCCATGACGGTGCTGCTGCGCGATGCCATGCAGCCCAACCTCGTGCAGACGCTCGAGCACACGCCGGCCTTCGTGCATGGCGGGCCGTTTGCCAACATCGCGCATGGCTGCAACTCGGTGATCGCGACCCGCACCGCGCTCAAGCTGGCCGATTACGTGGTGACCGAGGCGGGCTTCGGGGCCGATCTGGGCGCCGAGAAGTTCTTCGACATCAAGTGCCGCAAGGCCGGGCTGCATCCCGATTGCGTGGTGCTCGTCGCGACCATCCGGGCGCTGAAGATGAATGGCGGGCTGGCGAAGGAGGAGCTCTCGGCCGAGAACGTCACCGCGGTGCGCGAGGGCTGTGCGAACCTTGGCCGGCATATCCAGAACTTGAAGGGCTTCGGCGTGCCGGTGGCGGTGGCGATCAACCACTTCACCGGCGACAGCGACGCCGAGGTTGCCGCCGTGCGGGCCTATGTCGAGGGGCAGGGGGCCGAGGCGCATCTCTGCACCCACTGGGCCGAGGGCGGCAAGGGCGCCGAGGCGCTGGCCACGCGGGTGGCCGAGATCGCCGATGCCGGGCAGTCGCAATTCGCCCCGCTCTATCCCGACGAGATGTCGCTCTGGGACAAGATCGAATGCGTGGCCGAACGCATCTATCACGCCGGCGAGGTCACTGCCGATGCCCGCATTCGTGCACAGCTCGAGGAGTGGGAGGCGCAGGGCTATGGGCACCTGCCGGTGTGCATGGCCAAGACGCAGTACTCCTTTTCGACCGATCCCGACCTGCGCGGCGCGCCCGAGGGGCACGTCGTGCCGGTGCGCGAGGTGCGGCTCTCGGCGGGGGCGGGCTTCGTGGTGGCGATCTGCGGCGATATCATGACCATGCCGGGCCTGCCGCGGCAGCCGGCGGCCGAAGCGATCCGGCTCAACGCGGCGGGCGAGGTCGAGGGGCTGTTCTGATCCGCACCGCCCGGTGCCTATCGGAACGGCTTTTGCCGCATCGAGACCGCATTGCGCCGCTTGGGGACGTTGATCATTCGCGGCACTCGCGGCATTAGGGGCATGACGGCCTTGCTGGAGAGCACCGGAATGCGCGACCCCGCCACCCTTGGTGACATGATCGAACTGCGTGCCGAGGTGGATGCCACCGACGCCGCGCTCTGCGATCTGCTGGCGCATCGCGCGCGGGTGATCTCGCGCGCCGCCGAACTCAAGACATCCAACGGTTGGCCCGCGCGCATCGACGCACGGGTCGACGAGGTCATCGGGAACGTGCGCCGCAACGCCGAGGCCGGGGGCTGGGATCCCGAGCTGGCCGAGGCGCTCTGGCGGGAACTTGTGGACTGGTCAATCCGGCGCGAGCAAACCGCGCTCGGGCGCGAATGAAGGAGAGCTGCATGGCGGCGAAGATCATCGACGGCAAGGCCTTTGCGGCCAAGGTGCGGGAACAGGTTGCAGCGCATGTTGCGCGTCTCAAGGACGAGCACGGCATCACGCCGGGGCTCGCCGTGGTGCTGGTGGGCGAGGACCCGGCCAGTCAGGTCTATGTCCGCAACAAGGGCAAGCAGACCGTCGAATGCGGGATGCAGAGCTTCGAGCACAAGCTCGACACCAGCGTCTCCGAAGCCGAGCTCGTGGCGCTGGTCGAGAAGCTCAACGCCGACCCGGCGGTGCATGGCATCCTCGTGCAGCTGCCGCTGCCGGACCACATGAACTCCGACGCGGTGATCAACGCCATCGATCCGGCCAAGGACGTGGACGGCTTCCACATCTCCAACGTCGGCCTGCTCGGCACCGGCCAGAAGAGCATGGTGCCCTGCACGCCGCTCGGCTGCCTGATGATGCTGCGCGACCAGCTCGGCACGCTTTCCGGGCTCGACGCGGTGGTGATCGGCCGCTCGAACATCGTCGGCAAGCCGATGGCGCAGCTCCTGCTGGGCGAGAGCTGCACCGTGACCATCGCGCATTCGCGCACCAAGGACCTCCCCGAGGTGGTCCGCCGCGCCGATATCGTGGTGGCCGCGGTGGGCCGGCCCGAGATGGTGCCGGGTGACTGGATCAAGCCGGGCGCCACGGTGATTGATGTCGGCATCAACCGTATTCCGGCGCCCGAGAAGGGCGAGGGCAAGACCCGGCTGGTGGGAGATTGCGCCTATGACAGCTGCGCCGAGGTCGCGGGCGCCATCACCCCGGTGCCGGGCGGGGTCGGTCCGATGACCATTGCCTGCCTGCTGGCCAACACCGTCACCGCCTGCTGCCGTGCCAACGGTCTTGCAGAGCCGGAAGGCCTCACCGCCTGATATTGTGATACAAGCGCCGGGGCGCCCTGCGGGCCCCGGCGGTTTCGCTCAGACCGGGACCATCGTCCCGGTGAGCAGGGCCGCGTGGGTCTCCACCCCGTCCGCCACGGCGTAGACATCCGCCGTCACGATCACCAGCCGCCGCCCGGGCTTCACCACCCGTCCGCGGGCGATCAGGCGCGCGCCGCGCGCCGGGGCGAGCAGGTGGATCTTCATCTCAGAGGTCACCACCTCGCGGTCCTCGGGCATCACCGTGAGCGCGGCATACCCCGCCGCGCTGTCGCCGAGCGCGAAGGCCAGCGCCGCGTGCGCAAAGCCATGCTGCTGCGACACGCCGGGCGTGATCGCGGCCTCGATCTCGACGGCGCCGGGGGCGACGGCGACCAGCCGGGCGCCCAGCGTCGTCATCATGCCCTGCCGGGCAAAGCTCTCGCGGATGCGGGTGTCGATCTCCATGCCGACCAAGGGGACACGGCGCGCGCGACTTGGCAAGCCCTCAGCGCGGCATCGGGATGGCGACTGGGCGCGGCCCGGTAAGGATGGCGCGGGCATCCCCGGCCATCAGCCCGCAAAGCGCCGCGCTGTCGCTGCGCAGGCCCCCGGTATAGGCGCCATAGGCCGGCAGGATCAGGCGCGCCGCGTCGAAGAGGAAGCAGGGGCGCGACAGCGTCCGCCCGCGCAGCTTCAGCCGCGCCTTGGGGTGGTAATGCCCCGAGACCTCGCCCTCGGCACCCGGCGTGGCGATGTGCCGGAACAGCAGCCCCGCGATCCGCAGTTCGGCCAGATGGGCACCGCCAAGCGCCACCGGTCCCGGATCGTGGTTGCCCTCGATCCACACCCAGTCGCGCCCGGCCTGCAGGCGGGTGATCCAGACCCGGTCCGCCTCGGGCAGTTCGCCCTCGACCTGCGCGGTGTCGAAGCTGTCGCCGAGGCAGATCACCCGCTCCGCCCCGGTGGCCTCGAGATCGGCCTCGAGCCGCAGCAGCGTGTCGCGCGTCTCGTAGGGGGGAAGCGCCGCGCCGCCCACCGCCGAGAGCCGGGCGGACTTGCCGAAATGCAGGTCCGAGACCACCAGAAGCCGTTCGTCGGGCCAGTGCAGCGCGCCCGAGGGCAGCGCCACGAGCGTGCTGTCGCGAAACCGGAAAGGAAGGGTGTTCATGGCCTGTTCCATGCCGGCCTGAATGGCCGAACCGCGCGGCGGAGGCAAGGGGCAGGCAGGGCGGCGTTCAGCCGGTGACGAGATGCACGAGGGCGATCACGGCCTTGATGATGAAGAACCACAGCAGCGCCCCGATCACGAGGCAGGGGGCGAGCCACCAGCCACGCGGCATCTGGCGCTTCTTCGGTGGCTTGTGGTCGTTCTCGGTCATCGCTTCCGTCTTCGCTTCAGTCGGCTGATACATCCGCGGGCGCCGCTGGGCAAACCCGGAATGCGGAGTTGGCCCACTGTCCGCGCAAACCGCTCAGGAGGCAACCACCGCGCCCGGAAGCTGCGACAACCCCGCCTCGTCGAGCAGGGCCGAGACCTCGTCCTGCAGCAGACGTTCATCGGCCATCCCGGCGATCGGGATGCGCCCCGGCTCGAGGAACAGCGGCGCCGAGAGCGGCGAGACGCGGCTCAGCCGCAGCAGGTCGATGCGGTCCTCGACCCGTTCGCACATCTCGCGGATGCGGCTGAAATCCACCAGACCGCGCATCGCCTCCTCGCGGGTGATCTGCAACAGCAGGTGGTTGGGGTCGTACTTGACCAGCGTGTCGTAGAGGATGTCCGACGACATCGTCGCCTGCCGTCCGCTCTTGCGCTGGCCGCCGGTGTTGCGCTCGATCAGCCCGGCGATGGTGGCCGAGGCGCGGAAGGTGCGTTTCATCACCGCGTTGCCCTGCAACCATGTCTCAAGCCCGGCCTCGAGCTTGGCGAGGTCGAAGAGCGGCTTGGGATCGGTCACCGCATCAAGCCCCCAGATCAGCACCGCGTAGTCGGAGGCCACGAAGCCCATCGGCGCCAGCCCCTCTTCCTCCATCCGCTTGGTCAGCAGAAGGCCCAGCGTCTGCATGGCGTTGCGCCCGGCAAAGCCATAGGCCACGAGCTGCTCGCGCCCGTCATGCGGAAAACTCTCGATCAGCAGGCGGCCCGGCTCGGGCAGGCGGCTCACCTCGCGCTGCAGGCCCAGCCACTCGGCGGTGTGGCCCGGGAGTTCGGGCCAGCGCTCCTGTCCGAACATCCGCAGGATGCGCTGCGACAGTTGCGTAGAGGTGGCGAACTTGGTGCCGTTGAAGGTGGCGATCTTGGGCTTTCTCGCGGCATCGCGCGACACTTCCACGGTCATCTCGCGCAGGCCTTCGTAGCGCACGATCTGGCCGCCGATCAGAAAAGTGTCGCCACGGCTCAGCGAGGCGGCGAAGCCCTCCTCGATCTCGCCCAGAGGCGCGCCACCCCGACCCCGCCAGCGCACCTTGAGCGTGTCGGTGTCCTGAATGGTGCCGATATTCTGCCGGATGCGGGCGGCGGAGCGCGGGTCGCGCAACTGCCACAGCCCGTCCTCACGCTGCAGCAGGCGCTGCCAGCGGTCATAGGCCCGCAGCGCGTAGCCGCCGGTGGCGCAGAAGGCGAGGCAGGCGTCGAACTCGGCCCGGCTCAGGTCGGCATAGGCCCCGGCCTGCGTCATCTCGTCGTAGAGGGCATCGGCGTCGAACGGCCCGGCGCAGGCGGCGATGAGGATATGCTGGCAGAGCACGTCGCGCGGCCCGCGCCCGCGCCATTCGCCGTCGAGCTCGCGATCCTTCACCGCCTCGAGGGCGGCCACGCATTCCACCACCTCGAAGCGGTTGGCCGGCACCAGCAGCGCCTTCGAGGGTGCGTTGTAGCGGTGGTTGGCGCGCCCGATGCGCTGCACCAGCCGCTTGACGTTCTTCGGCGCGCCGATCTGGATCACCAGATCCACGTCGCCCCAGTCGATCCCGAGATCGAGCGAGCCGGTGCAGACGATGGCGCGCAGCTCGCCGCGCACCATCGCCGCCTCGACCTTCTCGCGCTGGCCGCGATCGAGCGAGCCGTGATGGATGCCGATGGGCAGCGCGTCCTCGTTGGCGAGCCAGAGGTTGTGAAAGAAGATCTCGGCCTGGGCGCGGGTGTTGTGGAAGATCAGCGTCGTCTTGTGCTGCTTGACCTGCTCGAGCACCGCCGGGATGGCATAGGCCGCGCCGCCGCCGGACCACGGCGGGGCCTCGTCGGTGACCAGCATCGAGATGTCGGGCTCGGGACCGGGATCGGCCTGCAGGATGGCGCAGGGATCGGGGTGGCGCGCCAGCAGCCGGGCGATGGCCTCGGGGTCCTCGACGGTGGCCGACAGCCCCACCCGCCGCAGCCCCGGGCACATCTCCTGCAGCCGCGCCAGTGCCAGCATCAGCTGGTCTCCGCGCTTGCTTTCCGCCAGAGCGTGGATTTCGTCGACGACCACCCGCTGAAGCCCGGCGAACATCCGCGGCGCATCCTCGTAGGAGGTCAGCAACGCGAGGCTTTCCGGCGTGGTCAGCAGGATCTGTGGCGGGTCGGCGCGCTGCCGCCGCTTGCGCGAGGAGGGCGTGTCGCCGGTGCGGTCCTCGACGCGGATCGGCAGCCCCGCCTCCTCGATGGGGATCAGCAGGTTGCGGCGGATGTCGGCGGCCAGCGCCTTCAGTGGCGAGATATAGAGCGTGTGCAGCCCCTCGCGCGGCGCCTCGGCGAGCTCGGCCAGCGTCGGCAGGAAGCCCGCGAGCGTCTTGCCGCCCCCCGTCGGCGCAATCAGCAGCAGGCAGGGATCGGAGGCGCGCGAGAGCATCTCGCGCTGGTGCGGGTGGATCTGCCAGCCGCGGCGGACGAACCAGCCCTGAAGGGAAGGGGGGAGTGACGTCATGGGCCATAGATAGGGCGGCACACGCGATTGCGACAGAGAGCTGGCAATTCGCGCGCGCGAAATGGGCTGCGCGGCCCCGCGCGACGGGCCTGTGCCCCTCCGCACAGGGGCGGCACTGGCATTCCTGCCCGGCGACGTTACCTTTCGCCCAACCACCGCAAGGGAGACAGAGAGATGACCGAAGAGTATACCCCGCCCAAGGTCTGGAAGTGGGAAAAGGACAACGGCGGCACCTGGGGCTCGCTCAACCGCCCCATCGCCGGTGCGACCCATGACAAGGAGCTGCCGGTCGGTGAGCATCCGTTCCAGCTCTACAGCCTCGCCACGCCGAACGGCCAGAAGGTCACCATCATGTTCGAGGAGCTGCTCGAGGCGGGCTTCTCGCAGGCCGAGTACGACGCCTGGCTGATCAAGATCGGCGATGGCGACCAGTTCGGCTCGGGCTTCGTCGAGATCAACCCCAACTCCAAGATCCCGGCATTGCTCGACCGCTCGGGCGACAAGCCGGTACGGGTGTTCGAATCCGGTGCCATCCTGATGCACCTCGCGGAAAAGTTCGGCGCCTTCCTCGGGGCCCCCGAGAACCGCGCCGAGATGCTGTCCTGGCTGTTCTGGCAGATGGGCAGTGCGCCCTACCTGGGCGGCGGCTTCGGGCATTTCTACGCCTATGCGCCCTACAAGATGGAATACCCGATCGACCGCTTCACCATGGAGGTGAAGCGCCAGCTCGACGTGCTCGACCGGGCGCTGGCCGATCGCAAGTTCATCACCGGCCACGACTACACCATCGCCGACATGGCGATCTGGCCGTGGTATGGCCGCACCGTGAAGGGCGGCTCCTACGACGCGGGCGAGTTCCTCGACGTGCAGAGCTACAAGAACGTCATCCGCTGGGCCGACGAGGTTGGCGCGCGCCCGGCGGTGCAGCGCGGTCGCATGGTCAACGCGATGAGCGGCGAGCCCAGCGAGCAGCTGCGCGAGCGTCACGCGGCCTCGGATTTCGAGACCAGGACGCAGGACAAGATCGGCGACTGACGTTCCGTCAAACGGCCGCCCCGGACGCATGGACACGGGGCGGCCAGCCGCTATAGTGCGGGCTTCTTTTTGCGACAGGTCAGGGCAGGAAATGGCGGAAGACACGGTCAAGGTCGGCATCATCATGGGCAGCCAGTCGGACTGGCCCACCATGGAAGAGGCCGCAAGGATGCTCGACGAGCTGGGCGTGGCCTACGAGGTCAAGATCGTCTCGGCCCACCGCACGCCGGATCGGCTCTGGACCTATGGCAAGGAGGCCGCCGGACGCGGTCTTCAGGTCATCATCGCGGGCGCCGGCGGCGCGGCGCACCTGCCGGGCATGATGGCGTCGAAAACCCGCGTGCCGGTGATCGGCGTGCCGGTGCAGACCAAGGCGCTGTCGGGCGTCGACAGCCTTTATTCCATCCTGCAGATGCCGCGCGGCTTCCCGGTCGGCACCATGGCCATCGGCGGTGCCGGCGCGGCCAATGCCGGGCTGATGGCGGCGGGCATCCTCGCGCTGCAGGATCCGGCCCTGGCGGAGCGGCTCGACGCGTGGCGCGAGGCGCTCTCGGCCTCGATCCCGGACGAGCCGGTGCGCGACTGATCGGCCGGCGCGGCTTGTCAGCGGCGGCGTTTCGCGCAAGAAGCGGCGCAGGATCACGATTCCGGAGGCTGACATGACCGAACCACTTCCACAGGGCGCCACCATCGGCATTCTCGGCGGCGGACAGCTGGGCCGTATGCTTTCGGTCGCGGCCAGCCGCCTCGGCCTGCGCTGCCATGTCTACGAGCCCGGCGAGGCACCGCCCGCCGGTCATGTGGCCGACGCGGTGACCACCGCGCCCTACGAGGACACCGCCGCGCTCGAGGCATTCGCGGCGTCGGTCGATGTCATCACCTACGAGTTCGAGAACATCCCCACCGCGGCGCTCGACACGCTGCAGGCGCTGTGCCCGATCCGCCCCGGCCGCGAGGCGCTGCGGGTGAGCCAGGATCGGCTGACGGAAAAGACCTTCCTCACCGATCTCGGCCTGAAGACCGCGCCCTTCGCCGACATCACCGACGCGGAAAGCCTGACGCAGGCGCTCGAGATCATCGGCACGCCGTCGATCCTCAAGACCCGGCGCTTCGGCTATGACGGCAAGGGGCAGGCGCGGATCGACAGCCCCGAAGACGCGGCAGCGGCGCTCGAGGAGATGCGCGGCGCGCCGGCAATCCTCGAGGGCTTCGTCGAGTTCTCCTGCGAGATCTCGGTCATCGCGGCCCGCAGCGCCGACGGCGCCGTGGCCTGCTTCGATCCCGGCGAGAACATCCACAGCGAGGGCATCCTGCGCACCACCACGGTGCCGGCGCGGCTGTCGCAGGCGCAGCGCACCGACGCGGTGCTGCTGGCGGCCAAGATCCTCAACGCGCTGAACTATGTCGGCGTGATGGGGGTGGAGCTGTTCGTGACCCCGCAGGGGCTTCTGGTCAACGAGATCGCGCCGCGGGTGCACAATTCCGGTCACTGGACCCAGAACGGCTGCACCATCGACCAGTTCGAGCAGCACATCCGCGCCGTGGCCAACTGGCCGCTGGGCGACGGCAGCCGCTTTGCCGACGTGCAGATGGAGAACCTGATCGGCGACGATCTCGACAGGCTGCCCGAGCTGGCGACCGAGGCCGACACCGCGATCCATCTCTACGGCAAGGACGCCGTGAAGGCCGGTCGCAAGATGGGGCACGTCAACCGCATCATCCGCGGCTGAGGGATTACGGGGGGCGCGTGTCGAGCGTTCAGCGCTCGACCGGGCGCGCCTCGATCACCACGAAGGCCTGTGCCCAGGGGTGATCGTCGGTCAGGGTCACGTGGACGATGGTCTCGTGGCCCGGCGGGGTCATGCTCTCGAGCCGCTCGAGCGCCCAGCCCGTCAGCGCCATCACCGGCTGCCCGGTGGGCAGGTTGGTGACCGCCATGTCCTTCCACGCGATGCCCATGCGCAGCCCGGTGCCAAGCGCCTTCGAGCAAGCCTCCTTGGCGGCCCACCGCTTGGCATAGGTGCCCGCCACGTCCTTGCGACGTTCGGCCTTGCTCTGCTCGGTCTCGGTGAAGACCCTGTTGCGGAACCTGTCACCAAAGCGCGCAAGCGTGCGCTCGATGCGCTCGATATTGGCCAGATCGGTGCCGATGCCGAGGATCATGCCTCGCCCCGGTAGATCTGGCTCAGGCGGTCGGCGCCGTGCCCGCCATGCCAGTCGAAGGCGTGGTCGCAGGCGCGGGCATAGTCCGCGATCCCGAGGCTCGGGAACTGGAAGAACGTCGGCGCCAGCTCCTGCGTCATGGCAAAGACCAGCCGGTCGATCCCGGCCCACCGCATCGCCGCAAGGCACATCTCGCAGGGCTGCATCGAGGCGATCAGCGTGCAGCCGTCAAGCTTGGTGGTGCCGAGCGCGCGGCTGGCGGTCTCGATGGCGACGATCTCGGCATGGCGCGAGGCGTCGCAGCGCGCGGAGACCTCGTTGGCCGAGAGCGCAAGAACCTCGTCGCCGCGCAGCACGGCGGCAGTGAAGACCGGCCCCTCGCCGGGGGTGAAGCGCTCGAGCGCGGCGGCGATCACCGCGTCGAGCGTCTCGCGTTCTGCCGGGGTCGGCGTCATGCGCGGGCGGCGTCCATCAGCCGGCGCATCTCTTCGATCGCGGGCCCGAGGCCGCGGAACAGCGCCTCGCCGATCAGGAAGTGCCCGATATTCAGCTCGATGACCTCGGGGATCTGCGCGATCGGGGCGACGGTCTCGTAGGTGAGGCCGTGCCCGGCATGGACCTCGAGCCCCAGCGAATGCGCATAGGCCGCCATCTCGCGCAGGCGCTCGAGCTCGGCATCGCGCTCGGCGAACTTCTCCTCGGCGTGAAAGTCGCAATAGGACCCGGTGTGCAGCTCGACCACCGCCGCACCGATCCGTGCCGAAGCCGCCACCTGCGCCTCGTCGGCGCCGATGAACAGCGACAGCCGGCAGCCCGCCGCACGCAGCGGCTCGATGAAATGCGCCAGCCGGTTCTCGTCCTTGGCCACTTCGAGCCCGCCCTCGGTGGTGCGTTCCTCGCGCTTTTCCGGGACGATGCAGACCGCGTGCGGCTTGTGGCGCAGGGCGATGGCCTGCATCTCCTCGGTGGCCGCCATCTCGAGGTTGAGCGGCAGCGACAGGCTGTCCATCAGCCCGTCGATATCGGCGTCCGAGATGTGCCGGCGGTCTTCGCGCAGGTGGGCGGTGATGCCGTCGGCGCCAGCCTCCTGGGCGAGTTTCGCGGCGCGCAGCGGGCAGGGATAGGCGCCGCCGCGGGCGTTGCGCACGGTGGCGACGTGGTCGATGTTGACGCCCAGCCGCAGGCGTCCGGCATATTCGGTCATTTCGCTTCCTCGCGAGGCAATACTCAACGGGCGGACCCTAGCCGCATCCGCGTCGCGGGGGAAACCGATTTCGGTGCTGTCTAGGGGATTTGGGCGCGGCTCGAGGGGGAGATTTCCGCACGGTCTGCGCCCTGTTGGGGGCCGCGCCGCGAAATAAATCTCGTCACATCATCAAGCTGTCATACTTCGTATACCGACAGGCTGTAGTCCTGTCTGATACGTCCGACAGCACAGACGGAGCCTTATGACGGATATCGGCGAGCAGATCGGCGCCCTCCCCATGCATTGGGACAAGAAGGGCAACCTTCAGGTCCTGATGGTGACGTCTCGCGATACCGGGCGCTGGGTGATGCCGAAGGGCTGGCTCATGGACGGCAAGAAGCCCTGGGCCGCGGCCGAGATCGAGGCGCTCGAAGAGGCCGGGGCGGTCGGGCATATCAGCCGCGAGGTGCTCGGCAGCTTCCATTACGACAAGATCCTCGACGATGGCAGCAGCCTGCCCTGCCGGGTCGAGGTCTATCCGATGATCGTCGAGAAGCTGAAGCGGCGCTGGAAAGAGCGCAACCAGCGCACCCGCCACTGGTTCTCGCCGAAGGCCGCCGCCAAACGCGTGCACGAGCCTGAACTGTCCGAACTGCTGCTGTCGCTGGTCGACAAACCGCGTAAGCAGCCGGTCATCAGGCAGTTGCTCAAACGGGCCGTCTAGCCGCGCCTCAATCGGGGGTGAAGGCGCCGAACACGCCCGCCGAGAAGGTCAGCGGGGCGCCGTGGTGGGTCGTCACCCGCAGCACCCGTCCCACCACGATGGAGTGATCGCCCGCATCGTGCTGCGCCTCGGTGCTGCACTCGAACCGCGCGAGGCAGCCTTCGATCAGCGGCACCCCCTCGGGGCTGGCGGACCAGTCGGCGAGGTCGAAGGACTCGGCATTGCGAGCGAAGCCGCGACAGAGCGCGGCCTGATCGCGGCTCAGCACATGGATGGCAAAGCGTTCGGCGGCCATGAAGGAGGCATAGCGCTGCGAGTCCTTCGCCGGCGACCACAGCACCAGCGGCGGGTCGAGCGACACGCTGGCAAAGCTGTTGGCGGTGATGCCGATCGGGCCGTCCTTGGTGGCGCAGGTGACCACGGTGACTCCGGTCACGAACTGCCCCAGCGCGTTGCGGAAGGCGCGGGGATCGGCTCCGGCGGGATCGAAGCTCTGCGGGCTCTGGCTCATGCCCTGTCCTCTCGCGGTGTCGCCGTCGCGTCTCGCACGCCGTCTCTCCTTGTCTCGCATCTGTGGTCTTATCGTCACGCGAGGGTAATGCGTGCTCGGATCGGGCGGGGCAAGCGACGAAACTGTTTGCTGATGCACAGCCCCTCCCGCTCAAACTCGCGCCCGAGGCGGTGAAGTCAAGGCGCCCGGGGCCTTTATTGCTTTGGTTTCCAAAGCCTGCGGGGTGATTCCGCGGATTGCCGGGCGCCCGGAGGGGGTGTTGATTTTCGACAACATTCACGGCGCTGCCAGCGCGCGGGACCTGAATGAAGCTGATCGGCACTGGTGGAAGCGCCCGCGGTGCGGTAGTCAGGTACCAGAAAATAAAGGCCGCCAAACGATAAAAACCGGTGGCCACGAGTGGAGCAGTGTCGTCATGAACGCGATGGTTACCGTCGACCGTACCCGCATGGGTGCGGCCCGGAAAGGCTGTGCGGGTTCGCCTGAAAGCGCGCCGCAACGGTCCGGGAGAGTCTGACAGACAGCCCGTTCGTCCCCCGCTCGTCATCGAGACGCATGTGCCGCTGTCCCCGCGGGGACAGGGATGTCGTGTTGCGCGGTGATGCGAGCGAATGGAATTGCCGCCCCGGTGGATGCACCGCCTGCGTCCCGGGGTCCAACTGGCGGGAGCGTCGATCTTCGACGTTCCCGCTTTTTTCTTTTCTACGTCCCTCTTAGTCGCGCTCGGCGCACGCCAGCCGTCTGGGGCAGGGGCGTTTCACCACCGACGCGATTGGCCGGTGTGCGCCGCGTCGCGCGACACGTGGAGATTACGCGGACGCGCGACGGCCCTTCGAGAAACACATGACGCGCAAAGGCCGCCGTCCCGGTGGGCGGCGGCCTCTAGCACTGGCGTACTTAGTTAGGTGTCTGCCCTCAGCGGCGACGGTCGCGGCGCGACGACATCGGCTGGAACGCCACGCCCACATGCGCCTCGCAGTAGGGCTTGCCCTGCTGCACCGGCAGGCCGCAGAACCAGAAGTCTTCGGTCGCGGGGTCGCCCACCGGCCACTTGCAGGTGCGCTCGGTCAGCTCCATCAGCGTCAGCCGCTTGGCCTTCTTCTCGATCTCGCTGACCTTGGCCAGAGCCTCGGGGCTGATCTCGTTGGCAGACGGCTGCGGCGGCAGCGGCTGGCCGGCCGGAATGATCTGCTTGCGCGCCGGAGACACCGCCGGACGGGTCTCGGGCACGGCGGCCGCCTCTTCGCGCGGAGCGGCGTCGGCCGCGGGCGCGGCCGGAGCCGGCTTGGGCTTGGCGGCGGGCTTGGCATCCTTGACCGGCTTCGCTTCCTTGGCGGGCGCCGCAGCGGCCGCGGGGGCGGCACCAGCACCGGTCCGGTTGGACAGGCCAAGGCGGTGGACCTTTCCGATCACGGCATTTCTCGTGACACCGCCGAGCTCTTTCGCGATCTGGCTGGCGGATTGTCCCTCCGCCCACATCTTCTTCAGCAGCTCGACGCGCTCATCGGTCCAGGACATGACGTATCCTCATTGAAAAAGGCGGCCCTCTGAACGGACCGCCTGGAAATTCCGCGGGTGGCCCTATTGTAGTCATCGCATTCCGAGTTACAAGCCAAGCCCGCAGAGGAAAGGCCCACGCATGACCGATTATCCGCACAGAGATCCCGGCGAGCGCCGCTTCGGGCAGGTGAACTGGCTCGGGCTCTACACGCTGTGCAGCCGCGAGGTGATGCGCTTCATCAACGTCTGGACCCAGACATTGCTGGCGCCTCTGGTCACCGCCGGGCTGTTCCTGATGATCTTCACCATCGCCATCGGTCCCCGTCGCGGAGACGTGATGGGCATTCCCTTCACCGACTTCATCGCGCCGGGGATCCTGATGATGACGGTGATCCAGAACGCCTTTGCCAACACCTCGTCCTCGATCGTGGTCTCCAAGGTGCAGGGCAACATCGTCGACACGCTGATGCCGCCGCTGGCGCCGTTCGAGCTGGTGCTGGGATACCTCGCAGGCGGCGTGGCGCGCGGGCTGATCGTGGCCGTGGCGATCTCAGCGGGGCTGTTCGTGACAACCGGGCTGGTGCCGCAGCACCCGCTGATCCTGCTGGTCTTCGTGACCCTCGGCGCAGCCTTCCTGTCGGCGATGGGGATGCTCGCGGGGCTCTGGGCCAACAAGTTCGACCAGATGGCGGCGATCACCAACTTCATCGTCACGCCGCTGGCCTTCCTGTCGGGCACCTTCTACTCGGTCGAAGCGCTGCCGCCGGGGCTGTACGAGATCACCCACGTCAACCCGGTGTTCTACCTGATCGACGGCGCCCGCTACGGCATGATCGGCGTCAGCGACAGCCACCCGGGCTTCGGCTTCGTCATCGCTCTGGCGGCGACGGCGGCGGTGTTGCTGGCGGCATGGGCGCTGTTCCGGACGGGCTGGCGGCTGAAGGCCTAGGGCCCACCGGCCGGATCCGGGCCTCGCGCCAGGCCAGCAGCCCGGCGCCCGCCACGATGATCCCCGCGCCGAGCAGCGAGACCGCGTCGGGGCGCACCGAGAACAGCAGGAAGTCGTAGAGCGTGGCAAAGATCAGCGTGGCGTACCAGAACGGCGACACGAAGCTGGCATCGGCGCGCCTTATCGCCTGAATGAAGCAGGTCTGCGCCGAGGCCATCAGCACGCCGATGCCCGCGAGCGCCGCCCATTGCTCCGCCGTCGGCATCTTCCAGAACGCGAAGGCCGCGGCGCTGGCGATGCAGGTGCCGATGAAATTGTTGATCAGCAGGATCTGGAACGCCCCTTCGCGCCCCGAGAGCCGCTTGATCACCACCAGTTCCGCCCCGAGGCAGAGCGCCGCCCCAAGCGCCAGAAGTGCCGCCGGCTGAAACGCCTGCGGTGTCGGGCGCAGGAGGATCATCGCGCCCACCAGCGCGATCACCGCCGCCGAGACCCGCACCCGTCCGATCTTTTCCCCGAGGAAGGGGATGGCCAGCAGCATCCCGACCACCGGGTTGAGAAAGCTGATCGCGGTGGCGTCGGTCAGCGGGATGAAGGCGGCGGCGGCGAACATGAAGCTGACCCCGCCCCAGCCGAACAGCACCCGGAGCGTGTGCACCGGCAGCGCCGGGCGGGTCATTCGCGGCCGCATCAGCAGCGCGGCGGTGGCAAACACTGTCAGCGCGAAGATGAACCGCCCCTGGCTGATCTGCAGCGGATGCAGCGGCGGACCGAGCGTGTCGGTGCCGAGCATCTTGGCCAGCAGCGTGGTGCCGGCGATGAAGCCGGAGGCGAGCAGGGTCAGGGCCGCGGCGAGCGGCGGGTTCGGGCGTGCATCCATGCCCGCCGGTCTGCGCCCTCGGCACGGCTTTGGCAAGCCTCGGGCGGCGCGCGTCCCACGCCGGGAGGGCTTTGCGCACTGGGCGCAGGGGAGGGCGGCGGCGCCCTCTTGATCGGGGCGGGGAGTCCCTGTATCCCGCCTGACATGACTCGGGTTCTCGACCTCGGCGACCGCGCGCGTCTGCGTGAACGGTTCTACGGCGCCACCTTTACGGTGCTCGCGCGGCTATAAGCCTGTCATCGCCCGCCCCGGCGCGGGACAATGATGCCTCGCGCCCAGCCCAGCCATTCCCAATTCCGGAGAGGAACCCATGTCCGGCAAGACACTCTACGACAAGATCTGGGATGCCCATGTCGTCCAGCAGGACGAAGACGGCACCTGCCTTCTGTATATCGACCGCCACCTCGTGCACGAGGTGACCTCGCCGCAGGCCTTCGAGGGCCTGCGCATGACCGGCCGCACCGTGCGCGCCCCGCAGCGCACCATCGCCGTGCCCGACCACAACGTGCCGACCACGGTCGACCGCGAGAACGGCATCGAGAACGAGGAAAGCCGCATCCAGGTCGAGGCGCTCGACAGGAACGCCAAGGAATTCGGCGTCAACTACTACCCGGTCAGCGACGTGCGCCAGGGCATCGTGCACATCGTCGGCCCCGAGCAGGGCTGGACCCTGCCGGGCATGACCGTGGTCTGCGGCGACAGCCACACCGCGACCCACGGCGCCTTCGGCGCGCTGGCGCATGGCATCGGCACCTCCGAGGTCGAGCACGTGCTCGCCACGCAGACGCTGATCCAGTCCAAGTCGAAGAACATGAAGGTCGAGATCACCGGCCAACTGCGCCCGGGCGTGACCGCCAAGGACATCACCCTGTCGATCATCGGCCACACCGGCACCGGCGGCGGCACCGGCTATGTCATCGAGTATTGCGGCGAGGCGATCCGCTCGCTGTCGATGGAAGGCCGGATGACGGTCTGCAACATGGCCATCGAGGGCGGCGCCCGTGCCGGCCTGATCGCGCCCGATGAAACCACCTTCGAATACGTGAAGGGCCGCCCGCACGCGCCGAAAGGCGCCCAGTTCGAGGCCGCCCTGTCGTGGTGGAAGACGCTCTACTCCGATGACGACGCGCATTGGGACAAGGTCGTTACGATCCGCGGCGAGGACATCGAGCCAGTGGTGACCTGGGGCACCTCGCCCGAGGACGTGCTCGGCATCTCGTCCAACGTGCCCTCGCCCGAGGACTTCACCGGCGGCAAGGTCGAGGCGGCCAAGCGCGCACTGCAATACATGGGCCTCGAGGCCGGTCAGAAGCTCACCGACATCAAGATCGACACGGTGTTCATCGGCTCCTGCACCAACGGCCGCATCGAGGACCTGCGCGCTGCGGCGGCGATCCTGAAGGGCAAGAAGGTCAAGGACGGCATCCGCGCCATGGTGGTGCCGGGGTCGGGCCTCGTGCGCGCCCAGGCCGAGGAAGAAGGCCTCGCGCAAATCTTCATCGACGCGGGCTTCGAGTGGCGCATGGCGGGGTGCTCGATGTGCCTCGCGATGAACCCCGACCAGCTGGCGCCGGGCGAGCGCTGCGCGGCGACCTCCAACCGCAACTTCGAGGGCCGTCAGGGCCGGGGCGGACGCACCCACCTGATGTCGCCGCAGATGGCGGCGGCGGCGGCGCTCACCGGTCACCTGACCGATGTGCGCGACCTGATGGAGGCGCCGGTCACGGCCTGATGGCCGGGGCGCGGCTCCGGCTCCGGTCAGGAGGCGGTCACGAGGCCTTGCGAAGTTCGCTTTCCGACTTCAGCACCTCGTCGCCGTCCTCCTGCTCGATCCGGTAGGCCGGATCGTCGTCGGAGGCATCGCGCGTGACCTCACTGCCCTTGATCTTGAGGGTGATCTTGCGCGTGTATTTCTTCACGACCTTGCCGGTCCCGGTGCCGTTGCCCCAGTCCCATTCGACCTTGGTGCCTTCGCTGTAAGACATCGCTGAACTCCTGGTATATCCTGGCGGAAAACGCCGGCCCTGCGGCGCCGGTTCCGCCCTCCGAAAGGACCCCGAGATGGAAAAATTCGAAAAACTCACCGGGATCGCGGCGCCGATGCCGCTGGTCAACATCGACACCGACATGATCATCCCCAAGCAATTCCTGAAGACGATCAAGCGCTCCGGCCTCGGCGTGCACGCCTTCGACGAGATGCGCTACCTCGATGACGGTTCGGAAAACCCCGATTTCGTGCTCAACAAGCCGGCCTACCGCGACACCCAGATCCTCGTCGCGGGCGACAATTTCGGCTGCGGCTCCTCGCGCGAGCACGCGCCGTGGGCGCTGGCCGATTTCGGCATCAAGGCGGTGATCTCCACCTCCTTCGCCGACATCTTCTACAACAACTGCTTCAAGAACGGGATGCTGCCCATCGTGCTGCCGCAGGAGGCCGTGGACGTGCTGATGCAGGACGCCGAGAAGGGCGCCAACGCGCGCATGACCATCGACCTCGAGAACCAGGTGGTGACCACCTCGGACGGCGAGGAGTTCCGCTTCGAGATCGACAGCTTCAAGAAGCACTGCCTGCTGGAAGGGCTCGACGATATCGGCCTGACCATGGAGAAGGTCGGGGCGATCGACAGCTTCGAAGAGCAGGCCGGACAGAGCCGCCCCTGGGTCTGACCGCGCAGCGACGGCGAACTGGAAGGCGGGGACCGGTGTGTTCCCGCCTTTCCCGTTTCTGAAGCCTCGCGCCTGTGTCCTCGCCCTGCCTGCCTCCGGCGGGGATATTTTTGGCCAGAAGAAGACAGGAGCGCTCCGCCCCATGCTTCTTCTGGCCTGAAATATCCCGGGGGAGTCGCCGCAGGCGACGGGGGCAGCGCCCCCAACCGTCCCAACGGGACTCGCTCGTGCATCGCACGCGGCTCGGGCCTTCGTCTCGGTCAGCGGCCATTGCATCACTGGCGTACGCTATTCCAAGGTCTCGGGCATCAGAGGCGGCCGGAGCACGCGCTGATCCGGTACAAAGCCGCCTGATGACATGGCGGTATGGCTTGCACGGGCTCCCCCTATCCAGCGCCTCATCCGCGTCTTCTGGGCGCCTCAGCCATATCTTGTGTGTCCGGGGGGGGGCGTGCCACAATTCAGTTGCGCCTGATGCAAAAACGCACCGATCCAGACCCCAATCTGCCCAAATTAGGGACCTTTCCGGCGTAGAACCTTGCCGCGACGCGGTAATCTGGGCAAAACTTGGGCAATACTGAGGCATGCCGTCCCCTGGGGCGGCGTCCGGCGAACAAGGTGCACGGCAACGAATCGTGCCCGGCCGGACATGAGAGGCAGGACCATTGATCAAGCGTATGGTGAAAGCCGGGACGCGCGCCGTCCTTGTTGCGGTGCTAATCTCCATGCCGGCGCTGCTGTTGCCGCAGACCACGGCGGACGCAACCCAGTTCATTGCGCTTCTGGCGCTGATCGGCGCGCTGCTGGCCTTCGTCGAGTATGTCGGCGACTACCCCTCGATCATCGAGTTCCGCGATGCGCCGCCGTTCAACCGGCTGCGTTTCCTGGCGCTTTTCGCAACGGTGCTGATCCTCACCCTGATCTCCCGCGGCGAGGTGGCACCCTCGGCGCTCAGCGACAGACTGCACGGGCTCGGCCACAGCGTCGGGGAGGTGCTCGATTTTCCCTACTCGCCGGTGCGGCTGATGGTGCTCGGCGCCTCGGCGGACCTGACGGTCGGGCAGGGCGAGATGATCCGGACCCACGCGGGGATTGCCTATCTCCTGTCCCTGCTGGCGACGGCAGGGTTCGTGCTGGTCGTGCGGGTGCTGAACTGGCCGACCCGGAGCGGCGCCTTCAACTTCTGGGTCAACCTGCCCCTCTTTGACCCGACCGCGGGCGGCGACGTGCTGCGCCGCCTGAAGCGGGATGCCATCGTTAACATCGCCTTAGGGTTTCTTCTGCCATTCCTGATCCCGGCACTGATGAAACTGGCGACAGCGGCGTTTGCCCCGATCTCTCTGGCGAATGTCCACAGCCTGATCTGGATCACGAGCGCATGGGCCTTTCTGCCGGCAAGCCTGATCATGCGCGGCGTTGCGCTGATGCGCATTGCCGAGCTGGTCGAAGAAAAGCGCCGCCGCGCCTACGCGCAGGCGGATTTGCAGGCGGCCTGAGTCGTTTCCTGATCCTGCCCCTCTTGCTCATCGTTTTCCTGTGGCTGGCGCTGCCGCTGCAGGCCGAGCCGCTGCGGCTGGCCACGTGGAACGCCGATCTCTCCCGCAAGGGGCCGGGGCTCTTGCTGCGCGACCTGCGCGATGGCGCGGGCGCCGGGGTGGTGGCCGAGATTGCCGCCGTGGCCCCGGATGTCCTGCTGCTCACCGATATCGACTTCGATCACGATCTCGCTGCGTTGGGCGCGCTGGCTGCACGGTTGGAGGAGGCCGGGCTGTCCTATCCGCACCGCTTCGCGCAGAGGCCGAATACCGGTCTGCCCACCGGGCTTGATCTCGATGGTGACGGCCGGCTCGGCGGGCCGCGGGATGCGCAGGGTTATGGCCGGTTCTCGGGTCAGGGGGGCATGGCGCTGCTGTCGCGGCGTCCGCTGCGGCTGGAGGCGGATTTCACCGCGCTGCTCTGGCGCGACCTGTCGCGCAGCCGGATGCGCGACGATGATCCCGCGCCCGGGCGCCAGCGCCTCTCTTCCGACGCGCATTGGGTGATCGGGATCGAAGGCGGGCCGACCCTGCTGGCGTGGAACGCGACGCCGCCGGTTTTCGACGGGCCAGAGGATCGCAACGGCCGGCGCAATGCCGACGAGGCGGCGCTGTGGCGGCGCTATCTCGACGGCGCGTTCGGCACGCCGCCGGACCGCCCGGTGCTGATCGGAAACGCCAATCTCGACCCCGAGCGCGGCGAGGGGCTGCGCGAGGAGATGCGCGGCCTGCTGGGTGATCCGCGCCTTCAGGATCCCCTGCCGGGGGAGGCGACGGTGGCGTGGGATCAGACCGGGCCGATGCGGGTGAGCTATATCCTGCCCGCAGCCGAACTCACGGTGCGCGATGCCGGGGTGCGCCCGGCCATCGAGGGGCAGCGGCACCGTCTGGTCTGGGTCACGCTGGACCTGCCCTGACAGGCCACCCCGGCCCCCGCCTTTCTTGACCATCCCGCCCCCAGCGGCTACGCGGATCGGGACATTCCGAGGAGAGGATATTTCCATGAGCAACCCTTCGCTTCTCATCCTGCCGGGCGACGGCATCGGCCCCGAGGTGATGGCCGAGGTTCGCCGGATCATCGACTGGTACGGCGACAAACGCGGTCTCGCCTTCGATGTGAGCGAAGATCTCGTGGGGGGCGCCGCCTATGACAAGCACGGCACGCCCCTGCATGACGACACCATGGCCAAGGCGCAGGAGGTCGACGCCGTCCTGCTTGGCGCCGTGGGCGGCCCGAAATACGACGTGCTCGACTTCTCGGTGAAGCCCGAGCGTGGTCTGCTGCGCCTGCGCAAGGAAATGGACCTCTACTCCAACCTGCGCCCGGCCCAGTGCTTCGACGCGCTGGCGGATTTCTCGTCCCTCAAGAAGGACGTGGTGGCCGGGCTCGACATCATGATCGTGCGCGAGCTGACCTCGGGCGTCTACTTCGGCGAGCCGCGCGGAATCTTCGAGGAAGGCAACGAGCGGGTCGGCATCAACACCCAGCGCTACACCGAATCCGAGATCGACCGCGTCGCGCGGTCGGCCTTCGAGCTGGCCATGCGCCGCGGCAAGAAGCTCTGCTCGATGGAGAAGGCCAACGTGATGGAATCGGGCATCCTCTGGCGCGAGGTGGTGACCGAGGTCGGCAAGGACTACCCCGAGGTCGAGCTGTCGCACATGTACGCCGATGCCGGCGCCATGCAGCTCTGCCGCTGGCCCAAGCAGTTCGATGTGATCGTCACCGACAACCTGTTCGGTGACCTGCTGTCGGACGCTGCCGCGATGCTCACCGGTTCGCTGGGGATGCTGCCCTCCGCCTCGCTCGGTGCGCCGATGGAGAACGGCCGTCCCAAGGCGCTCTACGAGCCGGTGCACGGCTCGGCGCCCGACATCGCGGGGCAGGGCAAGGCGAACCCGATCGCCTGCATCCTCTCCTTCGCCATGGCGCTGCGCTACAGCTTCGATCAGGGCGCTGAGGCCGAGCGTCTCGAGACCGCCATCGAGAAGGTGCTCGCCGACGGTGTCCGCACCGCCGACCTGCTGGGCGAAGAGGGGGTGACCCCGGTCTCCACCTCCGGCATGGGCGACGCGATTCTCGCTGCCCTCGACGCCAGCCTCTGAGGCGCTTGCGGGGCCGGCGGCCCTGACCGGATGACACGACGCGGGCGGCACCTCTGGTGTCGCCCGTTGTCGTTTCAGCGCGCGCTCGGATGTGGCGCGTCGAACGCGGTTGCCGGGGGCGGGTGTGGGGCGGTGTCCGGAGCGCCGCTTTCGGCTCGCCGCGTGTTGCCGCGAAGTCGGGGGGCTGGCCCTCCGGCAGCAGCCGACGACCGCGTCGCCGGGACGCGTCCGGCCTGCGAGGCGCACGCCGCGAACTCCTGCAAAATCAGCGCAGTCGCGCAAATCCGCCGCTCGGGTGGCGCGTCCGTGCCGGTGCCTCTTGTTGGGGGCTGAAACCAGTGTAAGGGTCGAGCCACCTCCGTTTCGCAGAGTCGATCACCGTCATGGGACACAATGCCAAAGGCGCGCTTTTCGCGCTGATCTCCTTCGCGCTCTATTCCGGCCACGACGTCGTGGTGAAGCTGCTTGGCGCGGTCTACAGCCCGTTCCAGATCGTGTTCTTCTCGGTGCTGCTGAGCTTCCCGCTGGTCAGCCTCATGCTGATTCGCGACACCACGCCGGGCCACCTGCGGCCGATCCACCCGTGGTGGACGGCGCTGCGCACCGTCTCGGCGGTGATCACCGGGCTTTGCGCCTTCTACGCCTTTTCCGTCCTGCCGCTGGCGCAGACCTACGCGATCCTTTTCGCCCAGCCGTTGCTGATCACCGTGCTGGCGATTCCCATCCTTGGCGAGCAGGTCCGCCTGCGCCGCTGGATCGCGGTGCTGGTCGGGCTGGCCGGGGTGATCGTGGTGTTGCGCCCGGGGGCGACCGAGCTGACGCTCGGCCACGCCGCGGCGCTGGTGGCAGCCTGTTGCGGGGCGCTGTCCTCGATCGTGATCCGCAAGATCGGCCACGAGGAGCGCTCGGTCGTGCTGTTGCTCTACCCGATGATGACCAATTTCGTGCTGATGGCTTGCGCGCTGCCCTTCGTCTACCAGCCGATGCCGATCGAGCATCTCGGCGGCGTCGGGGTGATGGCGGTGCTCGCGCTGATCGCGTCCTTCGTGCTGATCGGGGCCTACAAGGCGGGCGAGGCGGTGATCGTGGCTCCGATGCAGTATTCGCAGCTGCTTTGGGCAACGCTTTACGGCGCGCTGATCTTCGACGAACGGCCCGACCAGTGGACGCTGGCGGGCGCGGTGCTGATCATCGGCTCGGGGCTCTATATCGTGCTGCGCGAGGGCCGGGGCCGGGCGTCCGAGAACACCCCGGTGCTGCGCACACGCGCCCGGTTCGAGACCGGCACGAGCCTCCGCCTCGGCCCGCTTCTGGGGGCGATGCGGCGGCGCGAGAAAACCCTGCAAAAGAGCGCGCAATGACCCTTGCCAAGGTCGGCGGGCTGGGGTATTCCGCCCGCCACGGTCGGAGTGTAGCTCAGCTTGGTAGAGCACTGTCTTCGGGAGGCAGGGGCCGGAGGTTCGAATCCTCTCACTCCGACCAATGAAACAAGGCGCCCCCCGGGGCGCCTTTTTCGTTCGGGCGATCTGCGCGGATATCGCCAGCGGCGGCGCCACAAACCGCCCAGATGACGACGCAACGCGCGCCTCAACGCTTGTCGCGGTGTGGGCCGGCGGGACACCGGACAGCACGCGGATGAAAGGCTCTTGGGCGGCATGGCGTGCCTGTTACGCCGAAACGATAAGCCAAGCCTGCTCCGTCTGCGGACTTGGTGTCGGGATGGCACTGCGCGTGTCGGTCCGCTGATGTCGCGCATGTAGGGCTGCAGCGAGGGCGGCGCGGATCGTTGGGTCACGCGTGGGCGCCGCAGAGGCGGCTCGGAAGCGGCGTCGCACGGCTTGATCGGGGAGAATTTCCCGCCATCGCGGCACACTGCAGCGCGAAAAGAAGAAATTCACACAGGCGGGGGCGGGTTTGGGAAGATTTTCCGATAACGCTGCTCCAGCTGCGCCCTGTCCTGCCCGCCTGCCGGCTGCGGGATCTTTGTTCCCGGCGGGGACGTCCGGGCCGCTCGGTCAGCCCTTGCGGCTGGCGCGCGTTGCGCCAAGTAAGGGGCAAGTTTCAGCGAAAGGGGACATTCCGCGATGAACACACGCATTCTTGGCATTGCTGCCACCGCAACCGCCCTCATGACCTCTGCCGCCTTCGCCGCTCCGCTCGGCCCGCTGGTCACCGCGCCCGAGCTTGACGCGGCGCTGCAGTCGGACGACGCGCCGCTGGTGCTCGACATCCGTGGCGAGGCCTATGACGAGGGCCATATCGAGGGCGCCGTCTCGGCCCCCTACGGCCTGTTCCGCGGCCCGGCCGAGAACCCGGGCCAGCTGGTGCCGGTGGATGAGCTCGAGACCACTTACGAATCGCTGGGCCTCGAGCCGGGCGAGCCGGTGGTGATCGTCGCGCAGGGCGCCTCCGACACCGAGTTCGGCGCCGCCGCACGCGTCTACTGGACCCTGAAAAGCTCGGGCTTCACAGAGCTGTCGATCCTCAACGGTGGCGCGCAGGCCTGGGCCAATGCCGGCCTGCCGGTGTCGACCGAGGCGGTCGACCCGCAGCCGACCGAGCTGTCGATCAGCTGGGATGACACCTGGACTGCCGATACCGAAGAGGTGACCGCCGTGGTCGAAGGCACCGGCGACGCGGTACTGGTCGACTCGCGGCCCGAGGACTTCTTCCTCGGCAAGAAGGCGCATGGCGCCGCCGAGAAGCCGGGCACTTTGCCGGGCGCGGTCAACTACCCCTACACCCGCTTCTTCCAGTCCGGCGCCACGGCCATCGGGCAGGTGACCGACGCGTCCGAGCTGCGCGATGCGCTGGGCCTCAGCGGCGAGGAAGAGGTCGTGTCGTTCTGCAACACCGGCCACTGGGCGGCGACCAACTGGTTCGCCCTGAGCGAGCTGGCGCAGCTCGAGGACGTCAAGCTCTACCCCGGCTCGATGGTGGAATACTCCAAGACCGGCGGTGAGATGGCCAACGCGCCGGGCCTGATCCGCAACCTTCTGAACCAGTTCACGGGCAGCAACGGATGAGCCAGACGGCGACACATGACACGACCCCGGCGGTCCCCGCCGGGGTCTTGGGGAAACGCGCCGGGCTGCTGCTCGGCGCGCTCGCGCTTGTGGGGCTGGTCGCGGTGTTTGCCGGGGCGCGCTACGGCATGTTGCTGGCCATCGGCCTCGGCTTCGGCGTCGCGCTCGAAGGGATGCGCTTTGGCTTTGCCGGACCGTGGCGGGCGATGATCCTGCGGCGCGAGCCCTCGGGGGTGATCGCGCAGCTTCTGTCCATCGCGGTGGTGGCGATCGTGGCGATCCCGCTGCTGGCCAGCCATCCCGGTGAGCTGGTCGGCGCGCAGGCGCCGGTGGGCTTCGCGATGATCGGCGGTGCTTTCGTCTTCGGCGCCTGTATGCAGATCGTGTTGGGCTGTGGCTCGGGCACGCTGGTCAATGCCGGCAGCGGCAACCCGGTGAGCCTCCTGGCGCTGCCGTTCTTCGCGCTGGGCAGCTTTGCGGGGGCGTGGAACCTGATCTGGTGGACCGATCTGGGCGCGCTGCCGATCATCACCTTCGGCGGCACCTCGGGCCTGATCCTGACGCTGGTGCTGATCGCGCTGGCCGTGGGCCTGTTCCTGTGGCGCGCGGCGCCCGGCACGGTGAAGCTGAGCCGGCGCCACGCCATCGCGGCGCTGGTTCTCGCGGCGCTGGCGATCGGCAACCTCGTGGTCGCGGGCCAGCCATGGGGCGTGGTCTACGGGCTGGGCCTCTGGGCGGCCAAGGGCTTTTCGGTGCTGGGCGGCGACCTCTCGGCCTCGGCCTTCTGGAGCGCGCCCGGCTCGATGGAGCGGGTGCAGTCGAGCCTGCTGACCGATTACACCTCGCTGACCAATATCGGCATCATCGCCGGGGCCTTCGGCGTGGCGGCGTGGCGGCGCGGCGCGCTGTCGGCGGCGCTACCGGGCTATCCTGCGCGGGCCTGGGTGGCGACGGTGGTGGCGGGCTTCCTGCTTGGCTACTCGTCGCGGCTGGCCTTCGGCTGCAACGTTGGGGCGTTCTTCTCGGGCATCTCGACCGGCAGCCTGCATGGCTGGGTGTGGTTCGTGGCGGCATTCTGTGGCGCGTTCTACGGCATCAAGCTGCGACCGATCCTCGGGCTGGAGGCGCGGTCATGACCCGCGCCCTGACCGCCTCCCTGTCGCTGGCGTTCCTCGTGGCGCTGGTCGGGTTCGATCTCGCCACGTCGGACCTCAACCCCTATCAGGCCCCTGCCGCGTTTGCGCTGGGCTCGGGCGCGGTGGCGTCCGGGGGGTTCTGCGGGGCCTTGCCCAACTGATGTTTGGAGACCGGCGGGCAGCGCTCGCCGGTCTTTTTGCCTGCGGTCCGTTTCGAGGATCCGACCAAGTGCGTCGCCCACCCGCGGGCGCGCGATATGGTCCCTTTCGCCCTCCCAGATCCGACGCACATCACACGCAGCGCGGGTATCCGGACAGGACCAGCCCGCCCAAGGGCGCAAATGGCCAAAAGCTGTGGCGGCTCAGTCTTGTAGAGTGCCCTGATCGCGCTAGGCTCCGACTGGGCGACGCGGGCGGGACGCTGGGCGAGATCCACGGTTTGGAGGCTCGGGTCGGGTGTCAGGCGCCTTGCAGGGTTTTTTCGCCGAAAGTGAAACTTTTCGTTCGCCCGCTCCGTCTCTGAAGGCGTGACAATTATTAAGCGAGGCGAATGTGACAGGCGCAGGCATGAAGACGGCCGTGATCGGCAGCGGCATCTCGGGGTTGGCCACCGCGTGGCTGCTGGGGCCGCATCAGGACGTGACGATCTTCGAGGCCGACACCCGGCCCGGCGGCCATGCCCGCACCGCCGAGGTTGACGGGGTTTCGGTCGATACCGGCTTCATCGTCTGCAACCGGCGCACCTATCCCCTGTTCATCCCCCTGCTCGAGCATCTGGGCGTCGAGCTGGCGCCGAGCGACATGAGCTTCGCGGCGAGCTTCGGAGGCGGCAGGCTGGAATACGGCACCACCCGCACGCGCGACCTGTTTGCCCAGCCGCGCCGGCTGGCCGATCTGTCGCACTGGCGGATGATCCGCGACACCCTGCGCTTCTTCAAGGGCGCGCCTGACCACGTCGAGCCGGGCACCAGCATCGGCGAGCTGATCGCCAAGATGGGGCTGGGGCCCGAGTTCCGCGACCGTTTCCTGATGCCGATCTCGGGCGCGATCTGGTCGACGCCCACGCAGGACATGCTCGACTTTCCGGCCGAGAGCTTCGTGCGCTTCTTCGAGAACCACGGCCTGCTGACCGTCAACGACCAGCCGAAATGGCTGACCGTGAAGGGCGGCTCCGCACGCTATGTCGAGGCGATCCTCAAGGCCACGAAGGCCGATCTGCGGCTCGGCTGCCCGGTCTGGCAGGTGCGTCGCGACGGCGATGGCGTGGTCGTGACGAGCGCGCGTGGTGAAGAGCGCTTCGACCGGGTGGTGATGGCCACCCACGCGCCGCAGAGCTTCGAGATGCTCGACCGGCCCGACCCGCAGGAGCGCGCGATTCTGAGCGCCTTCCGCACCGAGCCCAACCGCATGGTGCTGCATTCCGACATGCGGTTGATGCCGCGCACTCGCAAGATCTGGTCGTCCTGGAACTATGTCACCGAGGCCGAGCAGATGCTCACCGACCGCCCGATCAGCCTGTCCTACTGGATGAA
Source organism: Salipiger bermudensis (assembly GCF_020171625.1). GTDB lineage: Bacteria > Pseudomonadota > Alphaproteobacteria > Rhodobacterales > Rhodobacteraceae > Salipiger > Salipiger bermudensis_B. The sequence goes on along the minus strand of NZ_JAIUZY010000015.1, from coordinate 20,936 downwards.
CCGGCTGCAGCCGCTCGGCACCGAAAGGCCGCTGATCGTGACGCTCAACCCCGAGATCGAGCCGGTGAACCTGCACGACGAGGCGGTGCTGAACCACCCGCAATTCGACACGGCCGCGGTCTCGGCGCAGGCGCGCCTGCCCGAGATCCAGGGGCGGGGCGGGGTCTATTATGTCGGCGCGTGGACGCGCTACGGCTTCCACGAGGATGGCGTGCTCTCGGCGTTGCGGGTGGCGCAGGCGATGGGCATCGACTGGCCGCTCGGCGCCGATCCCTGGGGCGGCAGCGCGGCGGTCGAGGCAGATGGCGCACTGGAGGCGGCGGAATGACCGATCTCTGGCACGGTGCACTGCTGGACTGCCGGATCTGGCACGCCCGCAAGGGCGATGTCGACCGGCAGTTCCGCTACCGCGCCGAATATCTGGCGCTGCCGGTCGACGATTTCGAGGACGGGCGGCTGCCGATCCGTCCCGACCGGCTTGGGCTCTGGTCGGTGCGCCCGGGGGATTACGGCCGCCGGGATGGCGTCTCGATGGGCCGCTTCATCCGCGAGCAGCTCGCCCCGGTCGGGCTGGCGCATTGCGACGTGACGCTGGTCACCATGCCGCGCTCGCCGCTCTACGGCTTTAACCCGGTGAGCTTCTGGCTGGCGCGCGATCACAAGGGGCTTCGCGCGGTGCTGGCGGAGGTGTCGAACACCTTCGGCGAGCGGCACTTCTACCTCTGCCACCACCCCGACAACCGCCCCATCGCGCGCTCGGACCGGATCACCGGGGAGAAGCTCTTTCACGTCTCGCCGTTCCTGCCGCGCGAGGGGCACTACGTGTTCCGCTTCGATCCCGGCCCCGACCGCTTCGGCGCCTGGGTCGACTGGATCGGCGAGGGCGGCGAGGTCAGGCTTCAGACCTCGATGAGCGGCCCGGCGCGGCCACTGACCCGAAAGGCGCTGACCCGCGCCAAGTGGCGCCATGCGTTTCAGGCGCAGAAGGTGATTGGGCTGATCCATTGGCAGGCGCTGAAGCTTGTTCTGCGGGGCGTCCGCGTTATCTCGAAACCAGAACAGCTCGCGCAGCGAGGTTCGGAAGTGACAGGGGGTGCGGGGCACGATGTTTGAACGCCAGATCGAAAGCAAGCTGCTGAGCAGTCTCGACAAGGTCGAGTATGGCAGCCTGGCGCTGACCACGCCGGACGGCAAGGTCCGGCACTTCGAGGGGCCCCAGCCGGGGCCGGCGGCGGATCTGACCATCCACGACTGGCGCACCGTGCCGGCGGCGGCGGCCAAGGGCGATATCGGCCTGACCGAGGCCTATCGCGACGGCTGGTGCGACAGCGACGACCTTGCGGCCTTCCTGATCTTCGGGCTGAAGAACGAGGACGCGCTGGAGCCGTTCCTCTACGGCCATGCGTGGCAGTCGCTGCTGATCCGGGCGCTCTATCTCTTCAACCGCAACACCAAGCGCGGCTCGCGGCGCAACATCCAGGCGCATTACGATCTCGGCAACGAGTTCTACAAGCTCTGGCTCGATGAGACGATGACCTATTCCTCGGCGATCTTCTCGCCCGAGGATGAAGGCCACGCCGACCCACTGGTCGCGGGGCAGCACCGCAAGTACGACCGTATCCTCGAGGGGCTGGGCTCGAACTCGGGCCGGGTGCTCGAGATCGGCTGCGGCTGGGGCGGCTTTGCCGAGCGCGCCATGCAGCGCGGCGATTTCGCCCCCAAGGGGCTGACGCTGTCGCACGAACAGGCGCGCTTTGCCCGCGAGCGTCTGGGGCGCGAGGCCGAGATCGTGCTGCAGGATTACCGCGACGAGTACGGCCGCTTCGACCACGTGGTCTCGATCGAGATGTTCGAGGCGGTGGGCGAGCGCTACTGGCCGACCTATTTCGAGAAGGTCGCCCACATCCTGAGCCAGAAGGGCCGGGCGATGATCCAGACCATCACCGTGGCAGACCGCTATTTCGACCGCTACCGCGCCGGCGGCGACATGATCCGCAGCTTCATCTTCCCCGGCGGGATGCTGCCCTCGTCCCCGGTCTTCGAGTCGGTTGCCGGCAAGGCGGGCCTCAGGGTCGAGGACAACCACGCCTTCGGGCTCGACTACGCCCGCACCCTGCGCGACTGGCTCGACCGCTTCGACGCCAAGGTGGCCGAGGTGCGCGGCCTTGGCTTCGACGATGGCTTCATCCGGGTCTGGCGTTTCTACCTCGCCGCCTGCATCGCCTCGTTCGAGACCGGCCGCACCAATGTCCATCAATACCGGCTGGCCCATGCCTGAGACCTCCAACTCCCCCCGCATCTGGATCATGGGCGCCTCTACCGGGATCGGCGCCGAGCTGGCGCGGGCCTACGCCCGACGCGGCGCGAAGCTGGTGTTGTCGGCGCGCTCGGAAGAGCCGCTGCACAAGCTCGCCGACGAGATCGGCGGGGCCGAGGTGGTGACGGCGGATGTCTCGGACCTCGAAAGCCTGCAGGCCGCGGCCGACAGGATCTCCGAGGGCGGGCTGCTCGACCGCGCGATCACGCTGGCGGCGCTCTACGATCCGGGCAAGGTGATGGAGATCGATCCCGAGTTCGCCGCCAAGATCGTCGACGTGAACCTCACCGGCACCTTCCATTTCGCCCGCGTGGCCGAGCCGCTGCTGCGCGATGGCGGCGATCTGGTGCTGACGGGCTCGGTGGCGGGCTATATCGGCCTGCCGCAGGGGCAGATCTATTCCGCTTCCAAGGCCGGGGTGATCAACCTGATCGAAAGCCTGCGCGTCGAACTGGCGCCAAGGGTCAACGTGCGGATGATCTCGCCGGGCTTCGTGGATACGCGGCTGACCGAGAAGAACGATTTCGACATGCCGGCGGTGATCCAGCCCGAGGACGCCGCCAGCCGCATCGTGAAGGGCCTCGACGGCAAGCGTTTCGAGGTGCATTTCCCGCGCCGTCTGACGCTGTCTCTTAAGCTGATGCAGCTCTTGCCCTACGCCATCTCGATGCGGCTGACCCGCAAGCTGGTGCAATGAGCCGAGCCCTGGCGCCGCTGGTCCTGCTGCTGTCGCTGGCCTTCGCCCTGTCGCCTACGCTGACGGGCGGGTTTCCCGGCTTTTCGCCGGAGCAGTTCCCCGTGGTTCAGTCGCGCTGGCCGGTGCAGCCGGTGGGCTGGGCCTTCTCGATCTGGGGCGTGATCTTTCTTCTGCTGATCGCGAGCGCGGCCTACGGGCTCTGGCGGCAGCGGTTCGATCCGGATTGGCAGCACATGCGCGGACCGCTGGCGGTGAGCCTCGGGCTCGGCACGTTGTGGATCGCGGCGGCGCAGTGGCAGCCGCTCGCGGCAACGGCGATGATCCTCGTCATGGCCGCCACCGCCATCCTGGCGCTGCTGCGCGCCCCCGGCGACCTGCGGGCGCGCGCACCGATCGGCCTTTACGCCGGCTGGTTGACGGCGGCGGCGGGAGTCGCGACCGGCGCCAGCCTCAGCGGCTACGGCGTGCTGTCGGCGCAGGCGGCGGCGCTGGTGATGCTCTCGCTGCTGCTGGTGATCGCGGGGGTCGTGCTGTGGCTGCGCCCCTCGGCGCTGGCCTATGCTTTCGGCGTCGGCTGGGCCTGCATGGGCGTGGTCGTGGCCAATCTCCAGGTCTCGAACCTGCCAGTCATCGCTCTGGCGCTCACGGGCATCGCGCTGGTGGTGGCGGTCCCGCTGCTGCGGCGGGCGGGACCGGCCTGATGCTTGGCTCAGCCGTGGATCCAGCGGGTGATCATCACCCCCGCCCATGCCGAGCCGCCGGTCAGCGCCGCGCCCCAGAGCGTGTCGACGATGACCTGATTGTAGGTCCAGCCCTTGAGCGTCGCGAGGTTGGTGAACTCGTACGTGCCGTAGCACATCAGCCCCAGAAGCGCGCCGCCGAGCAGGGCCTGCGCCGGGCGGCCCGTGGCAAGCGCCGGGACCGAGACGAAATAGAGCAGCCCGGCCACGTAGAAGGCGTAGAACACCGCCGCCGGACCGAGCCGCAGCGGATCGGCGAGCATGTCGCCCACGTGACGCTCGAAGACGGGTTTGACGATCATGGTGATGCCGATCATGTCGATCACCAGAAAGATGATCACGGTCGAGGCGTAGAGGGTGACAAGGTGCATGCGCGTTTCTCCGGCGGTTTTTCAAGGAACGAACGGCACGCGCGAATGGTTGCGCCTTCCGGGAAAATCCTGCCGCGCCACCGGGGCGGCGCGGGCGACCGAGCGTGCATGGCGCAAGGTCCGGTCGCGAGTGGCGCCGGTGGCCGGGGCAGGGCCGGCCCCTCGGGAGGCTGACTGCATGGCAAAGATGCGCAAGAAGGCCGACCTGCCGCACAAGATCTGCGCCTGCTGTGGGCGGCCCTTCGCGTGGCGTCGCAAATGGGCGCGGGACTGGGACGCGGTGAAATACTGTTCCGACCGCTGCCGCAACGAGGCGAGGAACGGGACATGACCGAGACGCTGCGCTTAGTGCTGGGCGACCAGTTGACACGCTCGCTCTCTGCGCTGTCGGATCTCGATGCCGAGACCGACGTGGTGCTGTTGGTCGAGGTCGGCGACGAGACCGGCTATGTGCGCCATCACCCGCAGAAGATCGCGCTGATCCTCTCGGCCATGCGCCACTTCGCCGAGGACCTGCGCGAGAAGGGCGTGACGGTCGAATACGTCAAGCTCGATGACGCGGACAACACGCACAGCTTCTCCGACGAGCTGGACCGCGCGGTGAAGCGGCTCAAGCCCAAGCGCGTCGTGGCCACCGAGCCCGGCGAGTGGCGCGTCTGGGAGATGATGCGCGACTGGGAAAGCGATCTCGGCCTGCCGGTGGAGATCCGCGAGGACGACCGCTTCTACTGCTCGCGCGCCGAGTTCGCCGAGCTGGTGGACGACAACAAGACCGGGCGGATGGAGTATTTCTACCGCGAGATGCGCCGCCGCACCGGGCTGTTGATGGAGGACGGCGAGCCGGCGGGCGGTGAGTGGAACTTCGACGAGGAGAACCGCAAGTCGCTGCCCAAGGGGCTCGAGACGCCGCACCGGATGCGGTTTCGCCCCGACGAGATCACCGAGGAGGTGCTCGACCTCGTCGCGGCCCGCTTCGACAACCATTTCGGCGACCTCGAGGGCTTTGGCTGGGCGGTCACCCGCGAAGAGGCGCTGCGGGCGCTGCGGCACTTCGTGAAGGACTGCCTGCCCACCTTCGGCGATTATCAGGACGCCATGAAGACCGGCGAGGATTACCTGTTTCACGGGCTGATCTCGCCCTATCTCAACATCGGCCTGCTGACCGCCCACGAGGTCTGCGAGAAGGCGGCGCAGGCCTTCGCCGATGGCGAGGCGCCGCTCAACGCGGTCGAGGGCTTCGTGCGGCAGATCCTCGGCTGGCGCGAGTTCGTGCGCGGTGTCTACTGGACCGAGATGCCGGACTACGTGGAGAGCAATTTCCTCAACGCCAAGCGCGACCTGCCGGCGATGTACTGGGGCGGCGAGACCGACATGCGCTGCATGTCGGAATGCATCGGCGCCACCCGGCGCAACGCCTACGCGCACCACATCCAGCGCCTGATGGTGACCGGCAATTTCGCCCTTCTGGCCGGCGTCGAGCCGCGCCAGATCGAGCAATGGTATCTCGAGGTTTATGCCGATGCCTTCGAGTGGGTCGAGCTGCCGAACGTGCATGGCATGGTGATGCACGCCGATGGCGGGCGGCTGGGCTCAAAGCCCTATGCCGCCTCGGGCAGCTACATCAATCGCATGTCGGACTACTGCAAGAACTGCGACTACAGCCTGAAGCAGAAGACCGGGAAGGAGGCCTGCCCGTTCAACTATCTCTACTGGAATTTCCTGATCGAGAACGAGGACAAGCTGGGCGACAACCACCGCATGGGGCTGATCTATGGCAGCCTGCGCAAGAAGAGCGAGGCCGAACGCGAGGAGATTACGCGCTCGGCCAAGGCTTTTCTCGATGGCGGCGACTGGCCGTGAGGGCCGCGCCGTGCAGCGTCGTCACTCCGCGGCGATGCCGTCGGTGAACTGCAGCCGCGCAAGCCGGGCATAGAGCCCGTCCTCGGCGACAAGCGCGTCGTGGCTGCCCTGGGCGACGATGCGGCCCTGATCCATGACGACGATGCGATCGGCCTTCTTCACCGTGGCAAGGCGGTGCGCCACGATGATCGTGGTGCGGCCCTCGGCCAGCCGGTCGACGGCGGCCTGCACCGCGCGCTCGCTTTCCGCGTCGAGCGCCGAGGTCGCCTCGTCGAGCAGCAGCACCGGCGCGTCGCGCAGGATGGCGCGGGCGATGGCGATGCGCTGCTTCTGGCCGCCCGACAGCATCACGCCGCGCTCGCCCAGATAGGTGTCGTAGCCCTCTGGCAGGGCCGAGACGAAGCCATGCGCCGCGGCGGCCTTGGCGGCCTCCTCGATCTCGGCGTCGGAGGCGTCGGGGCGACCGAAGCGAATGTTGTCACGGGCCGAGGCGGCGAAGATCACCGGATCCTGCGGCACCAATGCGATGTGCTTGCGGAAGGCATCGCGCGAGAGGGCGTCGAGCGCCACGCCGTCCAGCGTCACGCGACCAGCGTCGGGATCGTAGAAGCGCTGGATCAGCTGCACGATGGTGGTCTTGCCGGCGCCGGAGGGGCCGACGAGGGCAACCGTCTCGCCGGGCTGGATGGCGAGGTCGAGATGCGTCAGCGCCGAGACGCCGGGGCGCGAGGGGTAAGAGAACTCCACGTGCTCGAAGCCGATCGCGCCGCGCACCGGGGCGGGCAGGGCCCGAGGCTCTGCAGGGTCGGTGATCGCGTCCTCGGTGTGCAGAAGTTCAATAAGGCGCTCGGTGGCACCGGCAGCGCGCTGCAACTCGCCGAAGATCTCCGACAGCGCCGCCACGGCGCCTGCGACCATGACCGAGTAGATCACGAACTGCACCAGCGCGCCGGGGCTCATTGTGCCGGCGCGCACGTCCCACGCGCCCATCCAGAGCACGCCGACGATGCCGGTGAACACGAGGAAGATCACGATGGCGGTCATCAGCGCCCGCACCCAGACCCGCCGGCGGGCGGCGTCGAAGCTCTTTTCGGTGACCTCGGCAAAGGCGCTGCGCGAGATCTCTTCGTGGGTGAAGGACTGCACCGTCTGCACCGCCTGCAGCGCCTCGGAGGCGTTGCCGGACGACGCGGCGATCCAGTCCTGATTCTCGCGGCTGAGTTTGCGCAGGCGCCGCCCGAGCGTGAGGATCGGCACGATGACGATCGGCACCAAGAGCAGCACCAGCGCGGTGAGCTTGGCCGAGGTCAGCAGCATCAGCGCGAGGCCGCCGACGAAGATCAGCAGGTTGCGCAGCGCGATCGAGACGGAGGACCCGATGACCGACAGGATCAGCGTCGTGTCGGTGGTGATCCGGCTCAGCACCTCGCCGGTCATGATGCGCTCGTAGAACACCGGCGACAGGCCGATGACCCGGTCGAACACCCCCTTGCGGAGGTCGGCCACCACGCGCTCGCCCAGCCGCGTCACCAGCGCGTAGCGCGCGGCGGTGCCGATGGCGAGCAGCCCGGCGAAGCCGAGCGCCGCGAGGAAGTAGCGGTCAAGCAGCGCGCCGTCTTCCGCGTTGAAATTGTCGATCACCCGGCGGACGGCCATCGGCAGGGTCAGCGACACCGTCGCGGTGGCGATGAGGGCCAGCGTGGCGCCGATGAGCAACGCCTTGTAGGGCGCCATGAAGGGCCAAAGCGCCGCAAGCGATCCGAGCTTGCGGGATTTGTCTCGCTCTTCCGCCACGGCGGATGCGGGGTTTCCGTGAGCCATTGCTACTCCTGTCCTGCGCCGGGCCGTTTTGCCATGACAGGCGCAGGATTCAAGCCGCGCTTTGACGCAGCGGGCTTTGAACCGCGCAATTTCACCGATTCGGATCGGTCGGATCGGCGGGAACGACACGTTTGGGGAAGATCTGGAGCGGGCGACGGGAATCGAACCCGTATCTCTTGCTTGGAAGGCAAGGGTCTTACCATTACACAACGCCCGCTCGGCTGACTGGCTGGATATTTCATGGGGGCGAGAGCGTCAAGCCGGGTCTCGGCGGGCGGTTCCAGAAACCGGCGCCACGGTCTAGGCTGGGCGTCATGGAACTTCTGATCGTCTATCACAGCCGCACCGGCGGCAGCCGCCAGATGGCCGAGGCCGCGTGCGAGGCGGCGCGCGAGGAATGCGACGTGCGCCTGCTGCGCGCCGAAGACGCGGGGCCGGAGGATCTTCTGCGGGCGCAGGGCTACCTGTTCTGCGCGCCCGAGAACCTTGCCGCGCTTTCGGGCGCGATGAAGGAGTTCTTCGACCTCTGCTATTACCCGGTGCTGGGCCGTATCGAGGGCCGCCCCTATGTGCAGATGGTCTGCGCGGGCTCGGATGGCGCCAACGCGGCGCGCCAGACCGCGCGAATCGCCACCGGCTGGCGGCTGCGCGAGGTGCAGGAACCGCTGATCGTGTGCACCGATGCGCAATCGCCCGAGGCGATCCTCGCCGACAAGACCGTGCCCGAGGCCGACCTGGAGCGCTGCCGCGAGCTGGGCGCGGCCCTAGGGGCAGGGCTCGCTATTGGGGTGTTCTGAGCGGGCTGTTCTAAGCGGGCCGGTGCGTCATTCCCCGAGCGCGATTCCCTCGCGCCGGGGATCGGCGCCGCCCTGCAGCGTCTCGCCGACGGCGATGGCGTGCAGCCCGGAGGTCAGCCCGCGCAGCTCGACCTCGAAGCCCAGCTCGGTCAGCGGTGTCTCGAGATCGGCGGCGGTCGAGCCTTCCTCGAGGTCGTAGGTGCCGAAGCGGTTGACCAGATGCGGCATCGCGACGGCCTCCTGTACATCCATGCCCCAGTCGAGATGCGCGATGATCGCCTGAGCCACGTAGCCGATGATGCGGCTGCCACCGGGGCTGCCGATCACCAGCGAGGGCGCGCCTTCTGACATCACGATGGTCGGCGCCATCGACGAGCGAGGCCGCTTGCCGGGTTCGATCCGGTTGGCGATGGGCACGCCGTCGCTGTGGCTGCGGAAGGAGAAATCCGTCAGCTCGTTGTTGAGCAGGAAGCCCGCCGCCATCAGACGCGAGCCGAAGCCGTTCTCGATGGTGGTGGTCATCGACAGCGCGTTGCCGTCGGCGTCGACGATGGAGATATGCGAGGTCGAGGGGAACTCGATGCTCTCGTCGTCGGCGAGGCGCATGGCGTGGTCCCATTCGGGCGCGCCGGGCGCCACCTCGGGCAGGGCATCATCACCGGCGAGCAGCTCGGCCCGGGAGGCGAGGTAGTCAGGTGCCACCAGCCCCGCGACCGGGACCGGCACGAAATCGGTGTCGGCCATGTAGCGGCCCCGGTCGGCAAAGGCGAGCCGCGAGGCATCGCCGATCAGCCGCCACGCCTCGGCGCTGTCGGGGCCGAGCGTGGCAAGGTCGTAGCTGTCGAGCATCCCGAGGATCTGCCCCACGGTCAGCGCCCCCGACGAGGGCGGGCCCATGCCGCAGACCTCGTGCGCGCGGTAGGCGGCGCAGACGGCGGGGCGCTCTTTCACCCGGTAAAGCGCCAGATCGGCGGTCGAGAGCCGGCCCGGGTTGCCCTCGGCGCCGCGCACGGCGGCAACGATCTCCTCCGCGATCCGGCCCGTGTAGAAGGCCCGCGAGCCATCCTCGGCAAGCAGGCGCAGGGTCTCGGCGTAGTCTGGATTGGTGAGCCTGTCGCCGGCGGCGATGGCCGCGCCCCCGGGGAAGAAATAGCCGGCAGTGTCGGGGAAGCGTTGCAGCCGCTCGGTATCGTCTGCGACAAGCTCGGCCAGCCGGGGCGAGACGGTAAACCCGTTCTCGGACAGCGCGATGGCCTCGTCGAAGAGCCCGTGCCAGTTGGCCCGGCCCCAGCGGCGATGCGCCTCTTCCATCAGCTTCGGTGTGCCCGGCGCGCCCACCGACAGCCCGCCGACCACCGCGTCGTAGAAGCTCAGTGGCTCGCCGGACTCATCCTGAAACTGGCGCGGGTCGGCGTCCAGCGGCGCGGTCTCGCGCCCGTCGAGCGTGGTCAGCTCGCCGCTTTCGGCATCGTACCAGACGAGGAAGGCGCCCCCGCCGAGGCCGGAGGATTGCGGCTCGACCAGTCCCAGAACCGCCTGCACCGCGACCATGGCATCGGCGGCGCTGCCCCCCTCGCGCAGCACCCGCGCGCCGGCCTCGACGGCCAGCGGGTTGGCGGCGGCGATCATCCAGTCCTGCGCCTGGGTGGGCGTGCCCGCCGCCTTGGCGTCGAGCGCCGCGCGGGCGGCCTCGGAGATGCCGTCAAAGGCGTCGACGCTCTCGGTCGCGGCTTCGGGGGCCACGGCATCCGCCGCCTCCTGCGCGAGGGCGTCTTGCACGAAGAGCGGCGTGGCGCTCAGAACGGCGGCCAGAAACAGGCTGTATCTCGACATGGTTGGTCTCCCTCGGCGTGGCGGTGTCGAGGGGGAGCCTAGCAGTGGTCGGGGCGGCGGTCACCCGTTGTGGTTGCAAGCTGCGTCAGGCCCGGCGCAGGGGCGCTTTGCGACAGGTGCGAGGCGACCTGAGCGCCAGCTGTAGCAAGAAATTATTGAAGTTCCCTTTATGTTCCTGTCGCGGTATGCTTGGTCAAACGGTGAACGCCCCGGGACTCAACAAGGGGAGAGGCGCATGGCAGAGGCAGGCTATCTCGATAAACTGAACCACAACCAGCGCGCCGCGGTCGAGTTCGGCGTGGCCCGCGATGCCGTCGCGCCGCCGCTTCTGGTGATCGCCGGGGCGGGCTCGGGCAAGACCAACACGCTGGCGCACCGGGTGGCGCATCTGCTGGTCAACGGCGCCGATCCGCAGCGCATCCTGCTGATGACCTTCTCGCGCCGCGCCGCGACCGAGCTGACCCGCCGGGTGGCGCGGATCACCGAGCAGGCGATGGGCAGTGGCGTGGCCGCCGAGGCGCTGACATGGGCCGGGACCTTCCACGGCATCGGCGCCCGTATCTTGCGCGAGCACGCGCTGGCCATCGGCCTGCACCCCGAGTTCTCTATCCACGACCGCGAGGACAGCGCCGACCTGATGAACCTCTGCCGCAACGGGCTGGGCTTTTCGCAGGCCAAGGCGCGGTTTCCCGCAAAGGGGACCTGCCTCGCGATCTATTCCCGGGCGGTCAATGCGGGCGATCCGCTCGACGAGGTGCTGCGCGACCATTTCCCGTGGTGCAGCCCGTGGCAGGCTGAGCTGAAGCAGCTCTTCGGCGCCTATGTCAGCGCCAAGCAGGCCCAGAACGTGCTCGACTACGACGACCTGCTGCTGGCCTGGGCACAGGTGATGTCGGACGATGGCTTTGCCGCCCATATCGGCGGCGCGTGGGATCATGTGCTGATCGACGAGTATCAGGACACCAACCGCCTGCAGGCGCGCATCCTGATGGCGCTGAAGCCGGACGGGCGCGGGCTGACGGTGGTGGGGGACGACGCGCAGTCGATCTATGCCTTCCGCGCCGCCACGGTGCGCAACATCCTCGACTTCCCGACCGGCTTCCAGCCGCCTGCGGATGTCATCACGCTGGACCGCAACTATCGCTCCACCCAGCCGATCCTCGAGGCCGCGAACGTGGTGATCGGGCAGGCGCGGGAGCGCTACACCAAGGATCTCTGGACCGAGCGTGCCTCGACCGAGAAGCCGCGCCTCGTGACGGTGGCGACCGAGGGCGACCAGGCGCGCTATTTCGTCGACCGCATCCTCGAGGACCGCGAGACCGGCACCAAGCTCAAGGAGCAGGCGGTGCTGTTCCGCACCTCGAGCCACTCGGTGCAGCTCGAGGCCGAGCTGACCCGGCGCAACGTGCCGTATGTGAAGTTCGGCGGGCTCAAGTTCCTCGACAGCGCGCATGTGAAAGACCTGCTGGCCTTCCTGCGGCTGGTGCGCAACCCGCGCGACCGGGTCGCGGGCTTCCGGGTGCTGCAACTCATCCCCGGCATCGGGCCGAAGGCGGCGGGGCAGGTGCTCGACGCGCTCGATCTCGCGCCCGATCCGCTGGCCGCGCTCGAGGACGTGGCGCCGCCGCCGCGGGCCGGGGCCGACTGGCCGGGCTTTGTTGAGGCGATGCGCGGCAAGGCCCCGTGGCCGGCGGCGCTGGGCCAAGCGCGGGCGTGGTACGAGCCGCATCTCGAACGGATGCACGAGGATGCCGAGGTGCGCCGGGCCGATCTCATGCAGCTTGAGCAGATCGCCACCGGCTACCCCAATGCCGAGGCCTTTCTGACCGAGCTGACCCTCGATCCGCCCGATGCCACCAGCGACAAGTCCGGTGTGCCGCTGAAGGACGAGGATTACCTGATCCTGTCGACCATCCACTCCGCCAAGGGTCAGGAGTGGAAATCTGTCTACCTGCTCAACGCGGTGGATGGCTGCATCCCCTCGGATCTCGGCACCGGCTCGACCCACGAGCTCGAAGAGGAGCGGCGGCTGCTCTACGTCGCCATGACGCGGGCAAAGGACCACCTGACGCTGGGCGTGCCGCTGCGCTTCTACGTCACCAGCCAGACCCGCAATGGCGACCGGCATGTCTATGCCATGCGCACCCGCTTCATCGAGAAGGCGATGCTCGACCGGTTCGAGACGCTGCACTGGGCGCCGCCGGTGGGGCAGGGCGCCTCGCGCCCGGCGCCGGGCCAGATCGACGTGGCGGCGAAGATGCGCCAGATGTGGGGCTAGCCTGCCGCTTTCGCTTTAGGTCGGCGTGATCCGGTGTAGGTTGCTGGGCAACGCTCATCTCCCACGCCCTGACAGGAGTATCGTCCCCGTGTTTGCCAGCCTTCGCCTGTTTGTTCTGACCCTGATGCTCGCCTTGGGCGTCCCCGCCATGGCGCAGGACCGCGCCGCCGTCGAGCGCCAGTTCCGCGGCTGGCTCGAGCAGACGGTCTGGCCGCGCGCCCGCTCGGAGGGCGTTTCACGTGGCACGTTCGAGGCGGCGTTCTCGGGCGTGGCGCTGGACTGGGATCTGCCGGATCTCGTGCCGCCGGGCAGCGCGGCGCAGACGCCCAAGCGGCAGCGGCAGGCCGAGTTCGGCGCGCCGGCCAAGTATTTCTCGCGCGGCTCGCTCGATGGCGCCACCTCGGTCGGTCGGCGCATGGCGCGGCAGCACGCGCAGGCCCTTGCGGCGGTGGAGCGGGCGACCGGCGTGCCGGGGCGCATCATCCTTGGCGTCTGGGGGCGCGAGAGCGGCTATGGGCAGGTGGCGATCCGCCACGATGCCTTCCGGGTGCTGGGCACCAAGGGCTTCATGAGCACGCGGGCCGACTATTTCACCGACGAGCTGGTGGCAGCCCTGCGCATCGCCGAGGCCGGCCATGTCGACCCGCGCAGCATGAAGAGCAGCTGGGCGGGCGCGCTCGGCCAGCCGCAGTTCATGCCGTCGAATTTCCTCCGCTACGCCGCCGACGGCAATGGCGACGGTCAGGCCGATATCTGGACCTCCGAGGCCGACACCATTGCCTCGATCGGCACCTACCTCGCCCGCCATGGCTGGCAGGCGGGGCGCGACTGGGGCTTCGAGGTGCGGGTGCCGGCCTCGGTCTCCTGCACGCTGGAAGGCCCCGACCAAGGCCGGCGGATCGCGGACTGGGCGGCGCTGGGCATCACCCGTGTCACGGGCAAGCCGTTCCCCGAGCACGAGGCGCGCGGCGAGGGCTTTCTCTTGATGCCGGCGGGGCGGCACGGCCCGGCCTTCATCGTGACGCCGAACTTCTACGTGCTGAAGGATTACAACATGAGCGACCTCTACGCGCTCTTCGTCGGCCATGTGGGCGACCGCATCCAGTATGGCATGGGCGACTTCGAGGCACGCTGGGGCGATGTCGGGCGGCTCTACCGCTCGGACATCGCGGTCATGCAAAAGGCGCTCGAGGCGCGCGGCCATGATGTTGGCGGCGCCGATGGCCTTCCCGGCTTCAAGACCCGGCGCTCAATCGGACGGTGGCAGGAGGCCAATGGCCGCCCCGCCACCTGTTTCCCGGAGCTTGGGATGAAGTCGGCGCTGGGCGGCTGAGCCGCCCGGACGCCTCGGTCAGAGACGCTCGATCGCGAGCGCGATGCCCTGACCGCCACCGATGCACATGGTGATGAGGGCGCGCTTGCCGCCGATGCGCTCGAGCTCGTAGAGCGCCTTGACGGTGATGATCGCGCCGGTGGCCCCGACCGGATGGCCAAGCGCGATGGCGCCGCCATTGGGGTTCACCTTGGCCGGGTCGAGACCAAGCTCGTTGTTCACCGCGAGCGCCTGCGCGGCAAACGCCTCGTTCGATTCGATCACGTCGAAATCCCCGGCGCCGAGGCCGGTGCGCTCGAACAGCGCGCGCACCGCCGGAATCGGGCCAACGCCCATCACCTCGGGGCGCACGCCGGAATGGGCGTAGCCGAGGATGCGGGCGCGCGGCGTCAGCCCGGCCGCCTCGGCGGCGGAGGCGCGGGCCAGCACCAGTGCCGCGGCGCCGTCATTGATGCCGCTGGCATTGCCGGCGGTGACGGTGCCGTCCTTCTCGAAGGCGGGGCGGAGGCCGGCGAGGGTCTCGACGGTGGTCTCCTTGGGGTGCTCGTCGGTGTCGAACACCACGGTGCTTCGGCGCGAGGCGATCTCGACCGGGACGATCTGCTCCTTGAAGCGCCCTTCCGAGATCGCGCGGGCGGTGCGAGACTGGCTCTCGGCGGCGAACGCATCCTGCGCCTCGCGGCTGATGCCGTGTTCGCGGGCGACGTTCTCGGCGGTGACGCCCATGTGACCGGTGCCGAACGGGCAGTTCAGCGCGCCGATCATCATGTCGACGGTGCGGATGTCGCCCATCTTCCTGCCCCAGCGCTGGTCGGGGTTGATGAAAGGCGCGCGCGACATGCACTCCGCCCCGCCCGCCAGCGCGAAATCGGCATCGCCCAGCATCAGCGACTGCGTGGCCGAGATGATCGCCTGCACGCCGGAGCCGCAAAGCCGGTTGACGTTCATCGCGGGCACCGTCTCGGGCGTGCCCGCCTGCATCGCGGCGACGCGGCTGAGATACATGTCGCGCGGCTCGGTGTTGATGATGTGGCCGAACACCACGTGACCGATCTGGCCGCCCTCGACACCGGCGCGCTCGAGCGCCGCCTTGGCCGCGGTGGTGCCAAGCTCGATCGGCGGCACCGACGCGAGGGCACCGCCGAAGGTGCCGATGGCGGTGCGTGCGCCGCTCAGGATGACGATATCGTCTGACATGGGGACCTCCTCAGATCTTGGGTTGCGCGGAGGATGGCGCGGCGGGCCACGCTTGTCAGCCGCTACGTCCCGTCACCGGGCGCGGGCGGCGTGCGGTCCTCCAGTGGCGGCAGGGTCTCGTTGACCACGCGCACCTCGCGCTGCGGGAACGGGATCGAGATGCCGTTCGCCTTGAACGCGTCCCAGAGCGCCAGATAGACGTTGCCGCGGATATTGGTGAGGCCGCCGGTCGGATCGGAGATCCAGAACCGCAGGATGTAATCGACCGAGCTGTCTCCGAAGCCGACGATATGGCAGACCGGCGGGCGATGGCTCAGCACCCGGCTGACCGAGAGCGCGGCCTCGACGGCGATCCGGCGCACCAAGTGCGGGTCGTCGCCGTAGGAGGTGCCGAAGAAGATGTCGAGCCGGACGAACTCGTTCGAGTGCGACCAGTTCACCACCTGCCCCGTGATCAGGTCCTCGTTGGGGATGAGGTATTCCTTGCCGTCCCGCGTGGTGATCGAGACGTAGCGCGCGCCGAGCGCGTTGATCCAGCCGAAGGTGTCGTTCAGCGAGATCACGTCGCCGGGCTTTACCGACTTGTCGAGCAGGATGATGATGCCGCTCACGAGGTTCGAGACCACCTTCTGCAGGCCGAAGCCGAGGCCTACGCCGATGGCCCCCGACAGGAAGGCGAGGCCGGTGAAATCGACCCCGATCAGCTTCAGCGCGACGAAGAACGCCATGCCATAAAGCGAGACCTGCAGGAACTTGACCGCGAGGACCTGCATCGAGGGGCTGAGATTGGCGTTGCGCCGAATGCTGGCGGCACTCGTGCCCGCGACGAAGCGCGCAAGCGCGACCAGCACCGCAAGCAACAGCAGCCCCTGCAGGATCAGCCAGACCGAGAGCCGGCTCTCGCCGAGCTGGATGGCGACATTGTCGAGCACCGCCACGGTTTCATCGCTCAGGCCGAGGATCCAGATCGTCACCCAGATCCACGCCGCATAGCGCAGCAGGCTGCGCAGCGCCGGATTCCGGATCAGCCGCGTGCTGAGCGCGATGCCGAGCCATGCGCTTGCCAGTTTCGCGATGACGATGAGCAGGTAGGAGCGCGACGGCCACGTGACCTGCTGCATGATGCCGATGGCGTGCCAGATCAGGATGACGAAGAAGATCATCCGCAAGCGGTGTTGCAGCACCAGCAGGACGCGGAGCCGCCATGTCGGCCAGCCTTCGCGCGAGCGCATCCACTTGCGCATCCGCGGGCTCACGCCCTGCGCGATCAGGTGGGCAATGACGAACAGAAACAGCGCGATGCCGATCTGGTAGAAGTTCCACGGCCGCAGGAAGGTGATGAAAAAGCTCTCGGCCTGCGCAAGCGCCTCCAGCGCCGTGCTTTGCAGGGTATCAAGCGGGCCCTGCCCGACCTGCGCCGGGATCATATGTGCAACGTGCTCTTCACGAGAGACAGATTTGCACCGGCAGGGCCGCGGGGCAAGCCTCTCGGGTTACTGCTGGGCGAGAAGTGTCAGGGCAGTGGTCGAATCGCCGTGCGGCACCGCCATGAGCGCAAGAATTCCGAGCGCGGCGATCAGCGTCAGGGTGAGAGCGTTGAGAGGATCCTTCATGGCGTATCTCCGTGGCTACGCAGACATACGCCCGGGCCGCGTCCGGGGTTCCACGCGCCGCATCGGCGCTGCCCTGTCGGAAGATCACCCGACACCGCGAATACCACGCCCCGAAGGGAGCGTTTGTTTTCGCGATGTTGGTGCAGTGGTGAGCCGTGCAGGATTCGAACCTGCGACCCACTGATTAAAAGTCAGTTGCTCTACCAACTGAGCTAACGGCCCACTGTGGGGCGGCTTCTAGAAAGTACGGGGGGTGGGGTCAAGCACATTCTTGCAGTTTTCTGACAGGAAATTTTCGTGGCTCTGGAAAGGGTCCTGCAAGGCGCGTATATGCGCGCCATGGAACACACGCGCGAACCCCTGTCCTTCATGAAGATGCACGGCCTCGGAAACGATTTTGTCGTGCTCGACGGGCGTGCGCGCCGTATCCAGGTGACCTCGGGTCTCGCCCGCGCCATCGCCGACCGCCACCGCGGCGTGGGCTTCGACCAGCTGGCCCTGATCGAGTTGGGCGAGGGCGACGCGCGGCTGACCTTCTACAACGCCGACGGCTCCACCGCCGGCGCCTGCGGCAACGCCACCCGCTGCATCGCGCGGTTCCTCATGGACGAGAGCGGCAAGGACCGCCTCACCCTCGTGACCGAGCGCGGCACGCTGTTCGCGCAGGATGCGGGCAACGGGCTCACCTCGGTCAACATGGGCCACCCGCAGCTTGAGTGGCAGGACATCCCGCTGGCCTCCGCGATGGACACGCTTGGGCTGCCGATCGAGGGCACGCCCGTGGCCACCGGCATGGGCAACCCGCACTGCACCTTCTTCGTCGAGGATGCCGAGGCCATCGATCTCGAGGCGTTCGGGCCGCGATTCGAGCATCACCCGCTCTATCCGCAGCGCACCAACGTGCAGGTGGCGAGCCTGATCGGCCCCGATCACCTGCGGATGCGAGTCTGGGAACGCGGCGTCGGCGTGACGCTGTCCTCGGGCTCCTCCTCCTGCGCCACCGCGGTGGCGGCGGCGCGGCGCGGCCTTACCGGGCGCGCGGTGACGCTCGAGCTCGACGGCGGCACGCTGCAGATCGACTGGCGCGACGACGGCGTCTGGATGACCGGCGCCACCGCGCATGTCTTCGACGGCAGCTTCGGGCCGGCCTGGCTGGAGGCGATCCGATGAGCGCGCCGAAGTTCACCACGCTGGGCTGCCGGCTCAACGCCTACGAGACCGAAGCGATGAAGGCGCTGGCCGAGGAGGCGGGCGTCGGCGACGCGGTGGTGGTCAACACCTGCGCAGTCACCGCCGAGGCGGTGCGCAAGGCGCGGCAGGAGATTCGCCGCCTGCGCCGCGAGAATCCCGAGGCCCGCGTCATCGTCACCGGCTGCGCCGCGCAGATCGACCCCGACAGCTTCGCCGCGATGGACGAGGTCGACGCGGTGATCGGCAATACCGAGAAGATGTCGCCCGACACCTGGGCGGGGCTGTCGAACGGCTTCATCGGCGAGACCGAGAAGGTGCAGGTCAACGATATCATGTCGGTGACCGAAACCGCCGGCCACCTGATCGACGGCTTCGGCACCCGCTCGCGCGCCTATGTGCAGGTGCAGAACGGCTGCGATCACCGCTGCACCTTCTGCATCATTCCCTATGGCCGGGGCAATTCGCGCTCGGTGCCTGCGGGCGTGGTCGTCGACCAGATCAAGCGGCTGGTGCAGAAGGGCTTCAACGAGGTGGTGCTGACCGGGGTCGACCTGACCTCCTGGGGCGCCGACCTGCCGGGCGCGCCGCGTCTCGGCGATCTGGTGATGCGCATCCTGCGGCTGACCGACGTGCCGCGCCTGCGCATCAGCTCGATCGACAGCATCGAGGCGGACGACAACCTGATGCTCGCCATCGCCTCCGAGCCGCGCCTCATGCCGCATCTGCATCTCAGCCTGCAGCACGGCGACGACCTGATTCTCAAGCGCATGAAGCGCCGCCACCTGCGCGACGATGCGATCCGCTTCACCGAAGAGGCGCGCCGCCTGCGTCCCGACATCACCTTCGGTGCCGACATCATCGCCGGTTTCCCGACCGAGACCGAGGCGCATTTCGAGAACTCGCTGAAGCTGGTCGAGGAGTGCGACCTGACCTGGCTGCACGTCTTCCCCTATTCCTCGCGCCCGGGCACCCCCGCGGCGAAGATCCCCAGCAAGGTCGACGGCAATACCATCAAGGGCCGCGCCGCCCGGCTGCGCGCCGCCGGCGAGGCCGCGGTGGCGCGCCACCTTGCCGCGCAGCAGGGCGTGACGCACCGCATCCTGATGGAAAATCCCACCATGGGGCGCACCGAGCAGTTCACCGAGGTCGATCTTTCGACCCCGCAAGCCGAGGGCGCCATCGTCACCGCGACGATCACCGGCCGGCAGGGCCAGCGGCTCGTGGCCTGAGATGCACCCGAACCCGGCCTTCCGCGGTACCGCGCAGGACGAGAGCCTCACCTTTGCGCGGCAGCGCGGTTTCGGCACGCTGGCGGTCTCCGACGAAGGCGCACCGCTGCTGTCGCATGTGCCGTTCCTGCTCACCGAGGATGGCGCATATGCCGATCTGCACCTCGTGCGCTCGAACCCGATCGCGCGGGCGGTCAGGGACGGCGTGCCGGCCCGGCTCGCGGTGAGCGGCGCGGATGGCTATGTCTCGCCCGACTGGTACGGCCTCGGCCCCGATCAGGTACCGACCTGGAACTACGTGGCCGTGCACCTGACGGGCCGGCTGCTGCCGCTGCCCCAGGACGCGCTCGCGCCGCTGCTGGCGGCGCAGTCGGCGATCTTCGAGGCGCGCCTGCCCAAGGTGCCGTGGACCATGGACAAGATGTCCGGAGAGACGCGGGACAAGCTCATGCGAATGATTCTGCCCTTCCGGCTCGAGGTCGAGCGCGTCGACAGCACGTGGAAGCTCGGCCAGAACAAGCCCGAGGCCGCCCGGCGCGCCGCGGCGGACAACGTGGGCGCTGGTATCGGACAGGAGCTCGACACGCTGGCGCAGCTGATGCGGATGCCGCCCGCAGGCGACTGAGCGTTTGCGCTTGCCGGTCACATGCGGCATGAGAGGCGGATGAAACTCGCCTCCAAAGCCCTGCTCACCCATATGCTCACCGCGACCGGGGCCGTCTTTGCCATGCTGGCCTTGCTGGCCGCGGCACAGGAGGAATGGTCGGTCATGTTCCTGTGGCTGGTGGTGGCCTTCTTCGTCGACGGCATTGATGGCCCCCTGGCCCGCCGATACGACGTCAAGGTCAACGCGCCGCGCTTTGACGGGGTGCTGCTCGATCTGATCATCGACTATCTGACCTACGTGTTCATCCCTGCCTTCGCGCTGTTCCAGTCGGGGCTCATGCCGGGTTGGACCGGCTGGTTCGCGATCATCATGATCACCTATTCCAGCGCGCTCTATTTTGCCGACAGCCGGATGAAGACCGCCGACAACTCGTTCCACGGCTTCCCGGGCTGCTGGAACATGCTGGTCCTGGTGCTCTTCGCGATCGAACCGGCGCTCTGGGTGATGCTGGTGCTCGTGGTGCTGCTCGCGGTGGCGATGTTCTTGCCGCTCAAGTTCATCCACCCGGTGCGCACCAAGCGCTGGCGCAGCCTGTCGCTGCCGATCGCGCTGGCCTGGACCGGTTTCGCGGGCTGGGCGGCGTGGGTCGATTTCCACCCCGAGAGCTGGGCGCATTGGGGCCTTGTCGCAACCTCGATCTACCTGATCTTCGTGGGCATCGTGCAGCAGGTGATCCCGCAGCGCGGACGCTGAAACGGCCCGCGCCGCCGCACCCATGCCCCTCCGAGCTCCCAGCCGCCATGGCCGGCCTGCCTCCGGCGGGAGTATTTTTGACGAAGAGAAGATGCGGGCGCAGCGCCCTTTGGCTTCCTTGGTTCAAAAATACCTCGGGGGTGAATTGGCCGTAGGCCAAGAGGGGGCGGAGCCCCCTATTCCCCTCATCTAAAGGCACCTCTGGTGTGACGGGGAGCAGCGCCCCGCGCGCGCACTTAGGCCGTGCCGGTGCCGGGTGCGTCCGTGCCGCGGTCGCCGACCGCCTCGCGCCAGTGCTT
>NZ_JAIUZY010000014.1 GCF_020171625.1 Salipiger bermudensis | reverse complement strand
CTCTTCTCTTTGAAAGTTGCACCTCCGGTCCGACAGCGGCAGCGCCCCCTTCCGGTTCGGATATTCCAGACGCAACAGGCCTTGCGGGCCCTCGAAGCTGCCGCGCTGGCGCTGAATTCTTCACCAATGTCGCGAAGAGTGTGTCCGACGGCGCAGCGGGGCGTGCGGAGTGCGTCCGGCTGCTGCAAGCATCCGGGAACAGCCAACCGGTCATTCAAGGGGAGCCGCATGATTTCCGTTCTTGGCAGCGTCTGGGCACTGCTTCTTGGCACGTTCCTGATCATGCTCGGAAATGGCATGCAGTTCACGCTGATCGGTGTTCGCGGCGACATCGAGGGCTTTTCCGCCGCGGCGCTGGCCGTGATCACCTCGGGCTACTATATCGGCTTCCTCTCCGGCGCGCGTGTGACGCCGATCCTGATTCGCCGCGTCGGGCATGTGCGGGTCTTCGCCGCGCTCGGCAGCTTCATGTCCGCCGGCCTGATCGCCTTCCCGCTGGTCACCGAACCCTGGGCCTGGACCCCGCTGCGCCTGATCCTCGGCTTTTGCATGTCCGGCGTCTATGTCGCCGCCGAGAGCTGGCTCAACCACGCCGCCACCAACGACACCCGCGGCAAGATCCTCTCGGCCTACATGATCGCCCAGACCCTTGGCGTGATCGGCGCGCAATGGCTGCTGACACTCGGAGACGCCGCCACATCGGTGCTGTTCATCGGCGCCTCGATCCTCGTGTCGCTCTCCTTCGGGCCGATCCTGCTCTCGGCCACGCCCACCCCCGCGGTCAGCGTGGCGCGGCCGATGTCGCTGCGCCGGCTCTTCGGGCTTGCGCCGCTGGCCACCGTGGGCACGTTCTTCCTCGGCAGCATCTACGCCACGCAATCGGGCATGGGCGCGGTCTTCGGCACCCAGATCGGTCTCACCACGCCGCAGATCGCGTTCTTCGTGGCGATGCTTTTCGGCGGCGCCCTCGTCCTGCAATACCCGATAGGCTGGCTCTCGGACGTGCTCGACCGCCGCAAGCTGATTTTCGCGGCCGCCGCGATGGGGGCGGGTGCCTGCGCCCTCGGACTGATGACCGACGGGAACTCCGAGATGCTGTTCGTCGCTGCCTTCCTCGCCGGCGGCGTGACCACGCCGCTTTATTCGCTGTTTCTGGCCTACGCCAATGACGACCTGCCCGCCGACGACATGCCCGCGGCCTCGGGCGGCCTGGTTTTCGTCTTCGGCCTCGGCGCGATCGCCGGCCCGCTGCTCAGCGGCTGGGCGATGCAGGCGCTCGGCCCGCACGGGTTCTGGCTGGTGCTGACGCTGACCTTCGCCGGCATCGGGCTTTACGCGCTCTACCGGATGACGCAGCGCCCGGCGATCCAGGTCGAGGAGACCGACGCTTACCTGACGGTCCTGCCGACCACCTCTCCGGTGGCGGTCGAAGTCGCGACGAGCTGGGCGGTCGACCAGGCGGAAGCCGCACAGGACGACCCGCCCGCCGCGTGACGCAGCCTCACCCGCGCGAGGACTTGCGCAGCAGCTCCGCCAGGTCCGGCCGGTCGAGCAAGGCCTCCTCGACCTCGAGGGCGCGGTGATCGCTCCGGCTGTGCCCGGGCAGAAGCTCCGAGAGCCGCTGGTGCAGCTCCTCGGGCAGCGCCGCGTGGGTGCGGGTATCGATCAGCATCGATTCCGCCGCGATGCCCTCGGCATAGATGATCTGATGGTGATCGAAGAGCATCTGGTAATAGTCGACGAAGCCGCCCTGCACCCGCCGGATGCTGTCGTCGTTGACCAGGTGACGCGCCTTGACCAGCAGCTCCGAGCGCCCGGCGCCGATGCGGTCGCGGCGCTGGTAGATGAAGAGCCGGTGATCGGGGCTCACCAGCAGATCGCCGGAATTGTTCAGCACCCCTTCGCGGATCAGGATCGGGGCAAACTCGCCCACGGCCCGCACCGTGTGATGGCCGAGCCAGCGGATCTCCTGCGGGCCGTCGTCGCGGGTCAGGACCCGGTCGCCCACCGAGAGCGCCTCCACCGGGCGCTGTGCACCGGAGGCCATGGTGATCATCGTGCCGCGGGTGAAGGACACGCAGGCGGATTGCGCGAACTTCTGCAGCGCGCCGTCGCGGGTGATCCCCACCAGCGCGAGATCCTGCCGCGGGTCGAGCGCGGCCAGCGGCAGGAACAGGATCGCGGCCACGTCGCCCGCCGCGTCGGTCTCGACCAGCACCAGACCTTCGGTCGTGTGGCCATCGCCCGACATGAAGGTCAGCACGCAGTCGAGGTGCAGATCCGCGCCGGGCGTGCCGATCTCGCTGTCCGCGGCGATGCGGAAGGGCGAGCTGGAGGCCGGGTAGAGGCTCAGGCGGTGCTGCGCCGCGACCGGTGAAAGGCGATAGATGTCGTCCGGCACGAGCTCTTCGGCAAAGCTCAGCCCGTCGCCGAGATTCGCGCCGTTGATGACGCGGATCTGGTCCGCGCGGTAGACGGTGACGCCATGCGCGACGCGTGCGCCTTCAGCCTCGGTCATGTGGGGTCGGCCTCTGCGTGTTGGGCTGTCATTGGTCTTCGGTCTTAGGCTCTGCCGACGCCTGACGCAGGATTTGCCGCGCCGGATGTCGTTCCGGCCATTGTATGCCAAACCATTGTGGCATCAAATGGAGTCTCGGCCGGTCTCGTCCCGGCCCGCCCGGGGCAGGCCCGGGACAGAGAAGGAGACTGACGACATGGATCTTGGAATTTCCGGCAAACGCGCGCTGGTCTGCGCCTCGTCTAAGGGGCTGGGGCGCGGTTGCGCCGAGGCGCTGGCCGAGGCCGGCTGCACGCTGGTGATGAACGCCCGCAGCGCCGGCCCGCTCGAAGAGGCCGCGGGCGAGATCAGCGAGGCCTCCGGCGTCGAGGTCACCGCCATCGCCGCCGACATCACCGATCCGGAAGGCCGCGCCGAGGTGCTGGCCGCCGCCGGGGCCTGCGATATCCTCGTGACCAATGCCGGCGGGCCGCCCCCGGGCTACTGGACCGACTGGGACCGCGGCGATTTCATCGACGCGCTGGACGGCTCGATGCTGTCGCCGATCGCGCTGATGCAGGCGCTGGTGCCCGGCATGATGGAACGCGGCTGGGGCCGTGTGGTCAACATCACCTCGCGCTCGGTCAAAGCGCCGCTGCTGCCGTTGGGCCTGTCGAATGCCGCCCGCGCCGGCCTCACGGGCTTCGTCTCCGGCACCTCGCGCCAGGTCGCCGACAAGGGCGTGACCATCAACAACCTGCTGCCCGGCGTGCACGACACCGCCCGCATCGACCAGCTGGACGACGTGATGGCCAAGCAAAAGGGCATCACCCGCGCCGAGGCCCGCGAGATCCGCGCCGCCGGCATTCCCGCCGGGCGCTACGGCGATCCCGCCGAGTTTGGCAAGATGTGCGCCTTCCTGTGCTCCGCCCATGCCGGCTACATCGTCGGCCAGAACATCGTGCTCGACGGGGGCGAGACCTTTGCCACCATCTGACGCGCCCGCAGCTTCTTCTGGCCCGAAATATCCCGGGGGAGTCGCCCGGAACGGGCGGCGGGGGCAGCGCCCCCAAAGCTGCGCCGCGCATGGCCCGCGGTCCTGACGGCAAGGGCGGCGGCGCGGGGTTTTCCCTCGCCGACCAGCTCTTCAACGCCGAGAACGCCGGGGCGCTGGCGCAGGAGGCCTCGGTGCTGCCCGGCTTCGATGCCGGGCGCTTTCTCGATCACGTGTTGCCGCGCTTCGACGGGCTCGGCGTCCATGCCCGGCTCGGCGTTCTGGCGGATGCGCTCGAGGCGCAACTGCCAAGCGATTTCAATGCTATGGCCGATTCTCTTGAAGCAACGCTTCCAGAGCCGCTCGACCCCGCCCGCAAGGATGACGACTTCGGTCGCTTCATCCACGCGGTGCACGGGGTGCTGGCGGCACGGCATGGCCTCGAACATCCAGAGCGCGCCCTCGACCTGCTGCACGCGGCGACGCAGCGCTTCTCGATGGAATACGCCATCCGGCCCTTCCTCAATCGCTGGCCCGATCTGGTGCTGGCGCGGATGCAGGGCTGGGTGCGCGATCCGCACTACCACGTCCGCCGGCTGGTCTCCGAGGGCACGCGCCCGAAGCTGCCCTGGGGCATGGGCATCACCCTCGACCCGCGCGCGCCGCTGCCGTTGCTCGATGTGTTGCACGCCGACGACACCCGTTTTGTGACCCGCTCGGTGGCCAACCATCTCAACGACCTCGGCAAGACGCATCCCGACGTGGTGCTCGGGCGTCTGACCGCGTGGCACGAAAGCGGTGCGCAAGCCCCGCGCGAGCTCGACTGGATCACCCGCCACGCGCTGCGTACCGCGGTCAAGCGCGGTGAGACCGGCGCGTTGGCGCTGCTGGGCTACCGGCCGGACCTGCCGGTCACCGCGCGGCTCGAAATCCAGCCCGAGCTGCGGATCGGAGAGGTTCTGACCATCGCCGCCAGTCTCGAAAGCCCGGAGGCCGGGCCGGTGCTGGTCGACTACCGCCTGCGCTTTGCGCGGCCCGCGGGCAGCGCCGAGAAGGTCTTCAAGCTGAAGGCCGCCGCGCTTGCCCCGGGCAAGCGCCTGACGCTTTCCAAGGGTCACCGGATGAAGGGCGATGCCAGCACCTTCCGGCTGCATCCCGGGCCGCACGCGGTGATCCTTCAGGTCAACGGGCGCGACCTGGCCGAGTCGGGCTTCACGCTGCTGGAGTAAAGCCAGCCGCCCCGCGACGCGGTGGCCCGGGACAGGCGCGCCCGCCATGCGCGGTCCGGGGCGACGGGCCTCAACCCGCGCGCCTCACTCCGCCGCTTTCAGGGCGTCCGCGCCGCCGGTCGTGTCGGGCGTGTGCGCGGGGCGGCTGGGAAAGGGCGGCAGCTCTTCCCAGAGGATGGTCGGCGCCTTGACCTTCCGCGCCGCCCGCGCCAGCGCCCAGTCCTGCGCCGCGCGGCTGCCGCGGCCCAGAGACAGCGCCGCCAACGCCCGGGCGATCCAGCCGAGATAGGTGTTGAACCAGACCCGCAGCGCCAGCATCGCCGGCGTGAAGACCAGCGTCAGCACCGTTGCGATGGCAAGCCCGAAGACCACCGCCGTGGCCAGCGGTTTCCACCACAGCGAGGTCGGGCTGTCGATGGCATAGCCGCCGCCGAAGAAGTCGAGGCTGAGGCCGATCATCATCGGAAACAGCCCGGCGATGGTGGTGATGGTGGTCAGCAGGACCGGGCGAATCCGGTCCTCGGCGGTGCGGATGATCGCCTCGATCCGCGGCATGTAGCGCGAGTATTCCTGGAAGGTGTCGATCAGCACGATGTTGTTGTTCACCACGATCCCCGCCAGCGCCACCACGCCGGTGCCGGTCATGATGATCGAGAAGGTCTGGTCCATCACGATCATCCCGAGGAACACCCCGGCGGTCGAGAGCACCACCGCCAGAAGCACCAGCACCGCGTTGTAGAAGCTGTTGAACTGAGCCAGCAGGATGATGAACATCAGCGCCAGCGCCGCCGAGAAGGCCTGGCCGAGGAAGGCCTGGCTGTCGGCTTCCTCCTCCTGATCGCCGGTCCATTCCCAGCTCACCCCGCGCGGCAGCGGGCTGGTCTCGAGCCACGTGGTCAGCGCCGCGATGCGCTCGTTGGCATTGACCGGCGCCACCTGCAACGCGCCGCTCTCGGCCAGCGCGACCGGATCGGCGCCGGGCTCGGTGCGGGTCAGGTCGTAGCCGGTGCCGCGCAGGCTGAGGTCGCCGGGGCCGGACGCGGCTTGCGTGCCATATCCTACGGTCGCGCCGTCGCTGACGAATTTCACCAGCCCCTCGCGCACCCCGGCCTTGATGTCGAAATGGCGCTTCTGGTCGACGCGGTTGATCTCGGCGAGTTTCTCCACCGGCTGTCGGGTGATGAAGTTCGACAGCGGCACCAGCCCGTCCTGCGTGCGCACCTTGAGGCTGTCCAGCGTCGAGAGCACCCGGTCCTCGGCGGGCAGGCGCACGCGGATGTCGATCTCCTCGTCCGAGCTGTCGACCCGCATGGTGTCGAGCGTCAGCCCGCGCGTGACGAGCTGGACCATGGCGCCCACGGTGGCCACGTCGGCGCCGTAGCGCCCGGCCTTTTCAACGTCGACATCGATCTGCCAGTCGATGCCGGGCAGGGGGCGGGTGTCCTCGATCTGGCGCAGTCCGGCCATGCTGTCGAACCGCGCCCGGGCCAGTTCGGTGGCGGCGAGCAGATCGGTCCAGTTGTCGGATTTCAGCCGCAGGTGCACCGGCTTGGCCGAGGCCGGCCCCATGGCGAGGTCGATGATCTCGATCTGGATGCCGGGCAGGGACTGCATCGCCTCGGTCAGCTCGGCCAGCACCAGATCGCCGTCCAGCTCGGGCCGGTCGCGGCGGTTCTCCCACGGCACGATCTCGAGCTGGATCTGCCCGATCGTGTCCTTGGGCGGCTCGGCGCCGCCGGTGTTGGAGCTGAGGCCACCATCGCCCGAGAAGGCGAAGGCGGTCTCGATGCCGGGATGGGCGAGAACAATCTCCTCGGCGCGCCGGACCAGCGCGTCCTTCTCGGCCAGAGAAAGGTTGCCGCGGGCGCGGACATAGACGATGGCCTGCTCGGGCTCGCTCTCGGTGAAGAACTCGGTGCCGTTGTTGTTCTCGCCGTAATAGCCGAACACCGAGACGACGAAGACCACGACCGCGGCGATGGTCACCACCGGCATCACCGGGTTGGCGGTGATGAGCTGGATCAGCCAGCCGAAGGGCGTGCGGCGGTAGCGCGCCTCGATGCCCTCGCGCCGACGCTCGATCCGGGCGGCGTCGAGCGTGATCGAGGCCATCACCGCGAAGACGAGGAAGACCAGCGCGCCCGGCAGGCGCGCGGCGTAGCCGGTGAAGGGCGCGTGGAACAGCAGGTCCGGGTTCAGCACCATCATGGCGCCCACGAACATGCCCAGCAGCGCCAGCGGCACCAGCGCCGCCCGCGCCCACCAGTTCGGCAGGCGGCGGCGCAGGGCTTCGCCGCGGCGGTTGAGCCCGCGCGAGAACCGCCCCGAGACCCCGCCCATCACCGGCAGGTAGATCAGCGCCACCACCAGCGAGGCCGAGAGCACGAAGATCAGCGTCACCGGCAGCATCCCCATGAACTGCCCCGCCACGCCGGGCCAGAACAGCATCGGCAGGAAGGCGCAGAGCGTGGTGGCGGTCGAGCTCACGACGGGCCAGAACATGCGCTTGGCGGCCTCGACATAGGCGTGCATCGGCCCGGTGCCCTGCGCGATGCGCTTGTCGGCGTACTCGACGACGACGATGGCGCCGTCGACCAGCATCCCCACCGCAAGGATCAGGCCAAACATGACGATGTTCGACACGGTGATTCCCATGCCGAGCAACAGCAGGAAGCAGAGCAGGAAGCTCGTGGGGATGGCAAAGCCCACCAGCAGCGCCGCGCGGGTGCCAAGCGCGCCCAGCACCACGATCATCACCAGCGCGATGGCGGTCAGCACCGAACCCTCGAGCTGCTTGACCATGCTGTCAACGATGCGGCTCTGGTCGTTGCTGGCCGAGACCGTGACCGCGGCGCGCAGCTCGGGTGGCCAGTCGGCCTCGGCCTGCGCCACCACCGCGCGCACGTCGCTGGCGGTGTCGATCAGGTTGAAGCCCTTGCGCTTGACCACCTGCAGCGCCACCGTGCTGTCGCCGTTGAACCGCGCGGTGCCCTCGCGATCCTCGAAGGTCAGGCTGATGGTGGCCAGCTCGCCCAGCGTCACAACCCGGTCGCCGTTCACCTTCACCGGCAGGTCGTAGATGTCGCGCGGCTCGTCGAAGCTCGAGGGAATCTTGACCGAGAAGGCGCCGGTCTCGGTCTTCACCTCGCCGGCGGCGACCAGCAGGTTGTTGTTCTGCACCACGTTGATCAGCTCGCTGGCGGTGACGTTGTAGCTCTCGAGCCGGAGCGGGTCGATGATCACCTCGACCATCTCGTCGCGCTTGCCGGCGATGCCCGCCTCGAGCACCGAGTCGAGCGCCTCGACCCGGTCCTGCAGATCCTTGACCACCTGCGTCATGGTGCGCTCGGGCACCGCACCGGTGAGCGAGATGATCAGGATGGGAAATTCCGAGAAGTTGATCTCGTTGATCGAGTAACTCTCTGCGCCGTCGGGAAAGCTGCCCTCGGCGGTGTTCATGGCGTCGCGCACATCGGCCATGGTCTCGGTCTTGTTCCAGCCGAACTCGAACTCCAGCGCCACGCCGGCATAGCCCTCGGAGGCCACGCCGGAGAGCGTCTTGAGCCCGTCGAGATCGGCCAGCTCGGTCTCCATCGGCTTGACCAGAAGCTTCTCGGCATCCTCGGCCGAGATGCCGGGGAAGGGGACCGAGATGAACAGCGCCGGGATCTCGATATCCGGCTCGCCCTCCTTGGGCAGGGTGGCATAAGCATAGGCGCCGGCGACCAGCGACAGGAAGATGAAGGCCAGCACCATGCGGGCGCGCTCGGCGGCCCAGTCGACGAGGCCGGTCACTGAACGACCTCCTCGAAGCTTGGCCGGACGGGCACGCCGTCGGTGACGTATTCCTGTCCCACGGTGATCACGTCGACGCGCTCGGGCAGGCCCGAGACCCAGATGCCGCCACGGGTGTCGCGCAGCACGCTCACCGGCAGGAACTGCGCCGTGCCATCGGCGGCGACCGCGCGAATGCCGAGGCGGCCGTCATCGTCGAGGGTGAGCGCGGATTGCGGCAGCAGATGCGCCATGGCGCCGTCGGCCTCGATGGCGATCTCGGCGGTCTGGCCGGCGCGGATCGCCAGATCCGGGTTCGGCAGGGTGATGTCGACCCGGAAGGTGCGGGTGGTCTCGTCGGCGCGGCGGGCGATGAAGGTCACTTCGCCCGTCACCTGCTGTTCGCCCACCAGTCGTGCACCGGCGCGGGCGCCGGGGCTGACCCGCGCGACATCGGCCTCGGGCACATAGCCCACCAGCCGGATCGGATCGAGCTGCAGCACCGTGGCGCAGCGCGTGCCCACGGTCATCAGCGCGCCGAGTTCGGCGGTGTCGTCCTCGAGCACGCCTGCGAAGGGCGCGGTGATCGACAGGTTCTCGACTTCGGTGCGCGCGCGGGCGACGGCGGCGCGGGCACTCTCGATCTGCGCCTCGAGGCTGTCGATGCCGCTGTCGGCGGATTTCAGCCCGGCCTCGGCGCTGCGCACCCCGGCTTCGGCGGCGCGCTGCCCGGCGCGGGCCGAGGCCAGCGTGGTGCGCGAGGAATAGCCGCTCTCCGAGAGCTTCTCGGCGGCGGTCAGGGTGATCTGCGCTTCCTCGAGCTGGGCCTCGGCCTGCGCCAGCGTGGCCTCCGCTTCGGGCACGCGCGCCTCGACCTGCGGGCGCTGCGCCTGCGCCTCGGCCAGCGCGGCCTCGGCCTCGAGCAGCGAGGCGCCCGAGGTGCCGGGATCGAGCTCGCAGAGCAGCTGGCCGGCGTCGACCGCGCTTCCCTTGGGCAGCGGCTCCGAGATCACCCGGCCCGTGGTCTCGGATAGCACGTCGACCTCGCGGAAGGCCTGGCTCTGGCCGCGCAGCAGCACCGCGTCGTCGATCTCCTGCGCGGTGGAGTGCCGCGCGATGACCGCAACGGTTCCCTCTTCGGCGGGCGCAGCGGCGGCAGCTTGCTCCGTGGTTTGCGCAGTCCCCGCGGGCGTCGAGCCGGGCGCTTCGGCAGGATCTGCACTCTCGGCAGGGGTGGACACACCGGCAAAACCGAGCAGGCGGTCGCGCTCGATCACCACGCCATAGAGCACGGCCATCACGACGAGCGCCGTCAGGATCGAAATGATACGCATGGTTCAGGGCTTCCCACTCGGCTCGGGTCCATGGGACAAGGGATAACGCGAAACGGTGCCCGTGCAATGCGACCATTTCAATAACGGGTCTGGCGTGCTCCCGGTGAGGCGTCCGGGTCTGAACTGTCCCGTTCAGATTACCCGCCCGGCCGCGCCCGATCAAGCTGCGCGGGGCGATCGCCGCCGCGCCGCCGGTGCCGCGCCCGGAGATGCCTTGGCAGTGCCCGCCGGGGCCTGTAAGAGGGGGCCGACAAAGACTTGTGAGGCCGCCCTTGAGCAATCCCGACAGTTTCATCGACGAAGTCACCGAAGAGGTCCGCCGCGACCGGCTCTTCGCCGCCATGAAGCGCTATGGCTGGATCGCCGTGCTGCTGGTCATCCTGCTGGTGGCCGGAGCCGCGTGGCGCGAATACAGCCAAGCCCAGAGCCGTGCCGAGGCACAGGCGCTCGGGGACGAGATCCTCGCCGCGCTCGAGGCCGAGGAGCCGCAGGCGCGCGTCGCCGCGCTGTCCGAGATCGACGCGCCGACGCCCGGCGCAGACGCTCTGATCGCCATGCTGAGCGCCTCCGAGGCAGCCCGCGCCGAGGACATGGACGCCGCCGCGCAGAACCTCGAGGCGGTCGCCGCCAATGGCGAGGTGCCCGAGATCTACCGCGAGATCGCCAGCTACAAGGCGATGAGCCAGGCAGGGTCGGGGCTCTCCATTGACGAGCGCCGCGCCGGGCTCGAGGCGCTCGCCGTGCCCGGCAAGCCGCTGCGCCTGCTGGCGGAAGAACAGCTTGCGCTGCTCGAGATCGAAGCCGGCGACCGGCTCGCCGCCGAGGAGCGGCTGCGCCGCATCGTCGAGGATTCCGAGGCCACCGCCGGCCTGCGTCAGCGCGCCTCGCAGATGATCATCGCCCTTGGCGGCGAACTGGATGCCAGCTAAAGCGGTGGAAACACAACAGGTCTGACCGGCCCGCCGGCCAGATCGAAGCGTGACAGGCGAAAGACGGGGGCAGTGGATTTGCGTATCACCACCATCACAGCGGGGCTTCTCGGGCTGACCATGCTGTCGGCCTGCTCGGAGCCCGAAGTCATCCTCCCCGGCGAGCGTCTGGGCACCCGCCAGGTGCTGCAGGACAGCGGCCCGGCCGACGTCACGCCGCCAAACACCGCCCGTGCGCTGTCGCTGGCGGCCAGCACGGTCAATGCCGGCTGGGCGCAGAGCCCGGTCTCGCCCTTCGCGCGGGTTGCGAACGCGGCGCTGAACCGCACGCTCAGCCCGGTCTTCTCGGTCGATATCGGCGCCGGTGACAGTCGCCGCAAGCGCATCAACGTCGACCCCGTCGTCTCGGGCGGCCGGATCTACACGATGGATTCCGAGCACATGCTCAGCGCCGTGAGCAGCTCCGGCCAGATCCTGTGGCAAAAGAGCATGGTGCCGGCGCGCGAACGCGCGGGTCAGGCGCAGGGCGGCGGGCTCGCCGTGGCGGACGGGCGGCTTTACGTGGCCTCGGGCTATGGCCGGCTCACCGCGCTCGACGCTGCCAGCGGTGCCGAGATCTGGGAGCAGCGCCTCGGCAACACCGCCACCGGCGCACCCACCGCCGCCGGCGGGCTGGTCTACCTGACCTCCGGCGACAGCCGCGCCTGGGCGCTCGAGGCCGACAGCGGTCGCATCCGCTGGCAGATCGACGCCCCCGAGAACATCGCCAACGTGGCCGGTGCCCCGGCGCCGGCACTGAACGACAAGGCTGTGATCTTCGCCTTCGGCAATGGTGGCGTGCAGGCGGCGTTCCGGCAGGGCGGGATGCGCCTGTGGAGCGCCGACGTCGTCGGCAGCCGCGTCGGCTCGGCGCTGGCGCAGGTCGGTGACATCACCGGCGGGCCGGTGATCGCCGGCGACCGGGTCTATATCGGCAACCATTCCGGCCGTATCGTGGCCTTCAACGTCGGGAATGGCGAGCGGCTCTGGACCGCGCGCATGGGCGCCCGCGGGCCGGTCTGGCCGGCTGGCGATTCGGTGTTCCTCGTGTCGGACAAGAACCAGCTGGTGCGGCTTGACGCCGCCAGCGGCACGCAGATCTGGGCCATCGACCTGCCGGGCTACGAGCCGGTGCGCCGGCCGCAGCGCCGCCGCGACAGCGCCTATGCCCATTATGGCCCGGTGATGGCCGGGGGGCGGCTCGTGCTGGCCTCCTCGGACGGGGCGCTGCGCAGCTTCGACCCGGCCTCGGGCGCGCTCATCGGCGCCACCGAGGTGCCGGGCGGGGCGACCACCGCGCCCGCGATCGCCAACGGCACGCTCTACGTGGTGACCAAGAAGGGCCAGCTCGCGGCCTATCGCTGACCCGGCAGGGAGCAACGTGACAGGAGGGGCGCGCGGGGCCGACCCGTCGCCCCTTTCGCCGTGCCCGCAAATGCGCTATCGGGGCGGCTTGTGATCTGGGAGTCAGGATATGACCTTCTCGCTGGCCATCGTGGGCCGCCCCAATGTGGGGAAATCGACGCTGTTCAACCGGCTGGTGGGCCGGCGCCTTGCCCTGGTCGATGACCAGCCCGGCGTGACCCGTGACCTGCGCGAGGGCGAGGCCAAGCTCGGCGACCTGCGCTTCACGGTGATCGACACCGCGGGGCTCGAGGATGCCACCGACGACAGCCTGCCGGGCCGGATGCGGCGCCTGACCGAGCGTGCCGTCGACATGGCCGACGTTTGCCTGTTCATGATCGACGCCCGCGTCGGAGTGACCCCGACCGACGAGATCTTTGCTGAGATCCTGCGCAAGCGCGCCAAGCACGTGATCCTCGGGGCCAACAAGTCCGAGGGCTCGGCGGCGGATGCCGGGGTGCTCGAGGCCTACGCGCTGGGGCTGGGCGAGCCGCTGCGCATCTCGGCCGAGCACGGCGAGGGAATGCCAGAGCTCTACAGCGCGTTGCAGCCGCTGGCCGACGGCTTTGCCGAGCGCGCCGCTGCTGAGGCGCCCGAAACCGATGTGAGCGTCGACGAGGAGGTCTCGGACGAGGCCGACGAGGCGCTGCCCGAAATCACTGTCGCGAAGCCGTTGCAGATCGCCGTGGTGGGCCGCCCCAACGCCGGCAAGTCGACGCTGGTCAACAAGATCATCGGCGAGGAGCGGCTGCTGACCGGCCCCGAGGCGGGCATCACCCGCGACGCCATCTCGGTGCGCTCCGAATGGGGCGGGGTGCCGATGCGGATCTTCGACACCGCCGGCATGCGCAAGAAGGCGCGGGTGCAGGAAAAGCTCGAGAAGCTGTCGGTCTCCGACGGTCTGCGCGCGGTCAAGTTCGCCGAGGTCGTGGTGGTGCTGCTCGACGCGGCGATCCCTTTCGAGCAGCAGGACCTGCGCATCGCCGACCTGGCCGAGCGCGAGGGCCGCGCGGTGGTGATCGCGGTGAACAAGTGGGACATCGAGGACGAGAAGCAGGAGAAGCTGCGCGACCTCAAGGAGGCGTTCGAGCGCCTGCTGCCGCAGCTGCGCGGCGCGCCGCTGGTCACCGTCTCGGCCAAGACCGGGCGCGGGCTCGACCGGCTGCAGGGGGCGATCATGAAGGCCTGGGAGGTGTGGAACCGCCGCATCTCGACCGGCCAGCTCAACCGCTGGCTCGAGGGCATGGTGTCGAGCCACCCGCCGCCCGCGCCGCAGGGCCGCCGCATCAAGCTGCGCTACATGACCCAGGCCAAGACCCGTCCGCCGGGCTTCGTGGTGATGTGCTCGCGCCCGCAGGACATGCCCGACAGCTATACGCGCTACCTCGTCAACGGCCTGCGCGAGAGCTTCGACATGCCCGGCACGCCGATCCGGCTCTACATGCGCGGGCAGGGCGACAAGAACCCCTACAAGGGACGCCGCGAGAAGAACGCCGGCGCGCTGAAGAAGCACCTCGGCAAGAAGAAAGGCTGATCCCAAACAGTGCCGCTGCGCGGCGCACTATGGTTTCTGCAGGGGGGCGCTGCCCCCCTCTTGGCCTCCGGCCAATTCACCCCCCGAGGTATTTTCGAACCAAAGAAGCCAGAAGCGCCGCGCCCCTGGCTTCTCTTCGTCTAAAATACTCCCGCCGGAGGCAGGCCGTCCGGGGCGACCGGGCGATGGTTGTCGGGCAGGTGTGCGCTGCTCAGTCCATATCTCCGCCAGCGGGAAGCGCCTTGAGATAGGCCGCGACGGCCTCGCGATCGGCGGCGTCGAGCTTGGCGAAGCTCTCAACCACTGCCACCATGTGGCCGCCGGCGCTGTCGTAGTCGGGCGTGAAGCCGCTTTCGAGGTAGTAGGCGATGGCGCCTGCGTCCCAGTCGAGCCGGTCCGGCGTCAGGCCCGGGATGGTGCCGGTGCCGTTGGGGTTCGGCGCGCCGGAGAGCCAGGCGGAGGTGTCGAGCCCGCCGAGCCCGTCCCGCGGCGTGTGACACTCGCCGCAATGCGCCAGCGCCTCGACGAGGTAGCGGCCGCGCTCGAGCTGCGCGTCGGGCACGTCGTCCAGCACCCAGCCATCGCTCATGTAGAGCAGTTTCCACGCGCCTACGCCGCGGCGGATGTTGAAGGGGAAGGCAACCTCGTGCGGCTCGCTCGGCACTTGCGAGGCAGGCAGGGTGAGCAGGTAGGCCCAAAGATCCACCACATCCGTGTCGCGCATATGGGCGTAGGCGGTGTAGGGAAAGGCCGGGTAGAGGTGCCGGCCCGAGGGCGAGACGCCGCGCATCACCGCGTTGGCGAAGTTGGACAGCCCCCAGGTCCCGATGCCGTGCTCGGGGTCGGGCGAGATATTGGGCGCCACGAAGGTGCCGAACTCGGAGACGAAGCGCTGCCCCCCGGAGAGCACCAGCTTTTCGTCGTCCGACGCGTCTGGGGCATGGTGACAGGAGGCGCAGCCGGCGGCGGTGAAGACCCGCTCCCCGGCGGCCGGGTCTCCGGTCATGCCGGAGAAGCGTGCGTCCGGCAGCCGGTTCGGCGCGGTCAGTACCCATCCGGCCGCGGCAGCGGCCAGCGCCGCCACGACCACGATTCCCAGTGCCTTGCGCATGGATCAGTTCCGCGGCGCGCGGTAGCTGTCGTGGCAGGCCTTGCAGGCGCCGCCGAGTTCCCCCATCGCCGGGCGGATCGCGTCGAGGCCCTCTCCGGCGGCGGTCTGCATGGCGCCTGCCGCCTCGCCGAGGCCGGCCCATTTGGAAGCGAAATCCTCCCAGTCGGTCCAGATCTCGGGCTTGGCGCGGGTGCCGTCCATCTCTGCTGTCGAGG
Organism: Salipiger bermudensis; assembly: GCF_020171625.1. GTDB lineage: Bacteria > Pseudomonadota > Alphaproteobacteria > Rhodobacterales > Rhodobacteraceae > Salipiger > Salipiger bermudensis_B. Next base: position 107,551 of record NZ_JAIUZY010000014.1, on the reverse strand, counting down.
ACCCTTCGGGCCAGAGGGGCGGCTGGTGGATCATCGAGACCGCGACGAGCGTGTCGGCGGCGGCCTGCGCGGCCTCGGCGTCGTACTCGGTCTTGCCCTGCGCCATGTCGCCCAGCGTGCCGAGATTGATCGCGAGGATGCGGAACTGGCCCTGGCGGGCCTTCATCTGGTCGGCGTAATCCTGCGCCATCGCGGCGCCTGCGAGGCCGAGCGATAGGGCGGTGGCGGCGGTCAGAAGTCGGGTCATCGGAAAACTCCCTGCGGGTGATGCAATTTCTATCTATGAGTGACTTGAAAGCTAGGCCGACACCGGGGTCTCGGCAAATCCGCCCGGGCTGCATGCCGATGGTCTGACATCCGAAGGGTTTGCTCTCGCGACGATGCGGTCAGCCGTGGCGCTCGAAAGTCGACACGCCGTAAAAGCAATTGTATGTTGCAATTCAGTTTGTTGAAGATATTTCTTACAGTGATCTGTCAGCCGCCGGTAAGCCTCTAAGAGAGGCCCAACTCCCAGATTACCCAGTCGCTCGGCTCAGGGGCTCACCCGCATCGGGGCGCGCAGGCGGTCTGCGGTCAGCGCGTCGGGCCAGCCGACCCAGCGCTCGATGGCGTAGAGCACGAGGCACAGCGCCACCACCGCGAGAACCAGCTTGACGCGGCCCGACGAGGGCGGGTTGCGCACCCACCGCACCATGCGCAAGAGCCAGTGAGGGTTCATCCTAGCCCTCCGGGAAACGCACCTTGCCGATGAACGGCAGGTTCCTGTTCCTCTGCGCGAAGTCGATGCCGTAACCCACGACAAACTCATCGGGAATCTCGAACCCGGTCCAGTCCGCCTTGAGCGCCACCTCGCGCCGCGCCGGTTTGTCGAGCAGGGCGATGGTGCGCAGCTTGCGCGGATCGCGCGAGCCCAGAAGCTTGAGGACGTGGTGCAGGGTGAAGCCGGTGTCGACGATGTCTTCCACCACCAGCACGTCGCGGCCCTCGATCGGCGAGCGCAGGTCCTTGAGGATGCGCACTTCGCGGCTCGACTGCATGGCGTCGCCGTAGGAGGAGGCCTCGAGGAAATCGACCTCGACCGGCAGGTCGAGCTCGCGCACCAGATCGGCGATGAACACGAAGCTGCCGCGCAGGAGACCGACCACCACGAGCTTGTCGGTGTCGGCATATTCGCGGTCGATTTCGCGCGCGAGATCCTCGATGCGCGCGGCGATGGTCTTGGCCGAGATCATCTCATCTACGACATAAGGCCGCTCTGTCATGGCATTCCCCTTGCAAAGACGGCCACAGCATATGAAGAAACCCCCGACCATTGTCACGCGATAAAGGGACGCTAGAAAGACCGTCATGCCGACCCATTCCGAGACCAAGCACCTGCCTTACACCGCCCAACAGATGTACGATCTGGTGGCAGACGTCGGCAGCTATCCCGAGTTCCTGCCGTGGACCGCCGCGGCGCGCATCCGTTCGACCGAGGAGGAGGGGGATCACACTGTGATGCTCGCCGACCTGGTGATCTCGTTCAAGGTGTTCCGCGAGCGGTTCGGCAGCCGCGTGACGCTGTACCCGGAGCAGAAGAAGATCGACACGGAATACCTCGACGGTCCGTTCAAGCACATGATTTCCAAGTGGGAATTCGAGGACACGCCCGATGGCGGCGTGGACGTGCACTTCTTCGTCGATTTCGAGTTCAAGAACCGGCTGCTGCAGGGCGCCGCGGGAATGTTCTTCTACGAGGCGATGCAGCGCATCGTGCGCGCCTTCGAGCGCCGCGCGGCAGAGCTTTACGGCCCTAAAGGCTGAGGGCGGCTCAGTCCTCGCTGAGCGCGCTCAGCAACAGCTCGAGCGCGCGGATCGTGGCGGCCTCGCGCACCTTTGCCCGCCCCAGCGCGCCGAACTGCACGGTTTCGGTGATCGTGCCGCGGGCGCTGGCGAGCCCGAAGCAGACCATGCCCTCGGGCTTGCGCTCCGAGCCGCCAGGGCCCGCCACACCGGAGATCGCCACGGCGAGATCGGCGTCGGCGGCGGCGCGGGCGCCTTCGGCCATCTCCCGCACCACCTCTTGCGAAACCGCCCCGTGCCGCGACAGGGTGTCGCCGCGCACACCGAGCAGGTCCTGCTTGGCGGCGTTGGAGTAGGTGACGAAGCCGCGGTGAAAGATGTCGGACGAGCCCGCCACGTCGGTGATGGCCGCCGAAACCATGCCGCCGGTGCAGCTTTCGGCGGTTGTGACGGTGGCGCCGCGGGCGCGGGCCAGCCTCAGGATGTCGTGGGTGAGGGCCTCGGTCACATCAGCACCCCATGGGCCAGCGCGGCCAGGGCGATGCCGACGATCGCGGCGAAGACGCCGGCGATCACGTCGTCGAGCATGACTCCCATCGCGTCGCCCCGGCGGTCCGCTTTGCCCACCAGCCAGGGCTTCCAGATGTCGAACAGGCGGAACAATATGAACGCCGAGATCCAGCCCGGCCAGAGCCGCCAGATGTCCACTGACATCATCATCGCGCCGTAGCCCACCGGGAACAGCGCGATCCACTGGCCCACCACCTCGTCGATGACGATCCAGGAGGGATCGTGGTCGGGGGCGTTGGTGGTCAGGCGTTCGGTGGCGACGAGTCCCAGGACGAAGGCCGCGACGGCGGCGGCGGCGAGCAGCCAGAACCCGCCGGCGAGCAGCAGCGCGTAGGCCACGGGCAGGGCGGCAAGCGAGCCCCAGGTTCCGGGCGCGGGCTTCAGGAAGCCGACGTAGAAGAAGGAAGCGATGGCTTTCATGATTTCACCAGTGTGGCTGTTGCGATGGCGGCGATGCCCTCCTCGCGGCCGGTAAAGCCCAGCCGTTCCGAGGTGGTGGCCTTGACCGAGACCCGGTCGGTCTCCATGCCCATGATGCGGCACATCTCGGCAGTCATGGCAGCGGCGTGCGGGCCGATCTTGGGGCGTTCGCAGACGAGCGTGAGGTCGATATTGGAGATGGTAAAGCCCTTGGACCGGGCCAGATCGACCGCGTGACGCAGGAAGATCTCGCTTGCGGCGCCCTTCCACTGCGGGTCCGAGGGCGGAAAGTGGCGGCCGATATCGCCCTCGGCCATGGCGCCGTAGAGCGCATCGGTGACCGCGTGCATCCCGACATCGGCGTCGGAATGGCCCTGCAGGCCGCGCCCGTGCGGCACCTTCACGCCGCAGAGCACGACGTGATCGCCCTCGCCGAAGCGGTGCACGTCATAGCCGTTGCCCAGTCGGATATCCATCTCGTCGGTCTCCTTCAGAAGTGCCTCGGCGCGGGCGAAATCGTCCGGGCCGGTGATTTTGAGATTGCGCTCCTCGCCCGGGACGATGGCGACGTCCAGCCCGGCGGCGCGGGCCACCTCGACATCGTCGGCAGCGCCGCCGGGATGTGCGGCGTGAGCCTGCACGATGGCGTCATAGCGAAAGCCCTGCGGTGTCTGGGCGCGGTATAGCCCGGTGCGGTCGCGGGTGCCGGTCACACGGCCCTCGGCGCCGGTCCAGAGCGCATCGGTCACCGCGAGTGCGGGTGCGGCGCCCGGCGCGGTGTCGAGCGCGGCGATCACCGCGTCGATCAGGGGGGCGGAGACGCACGGCCGCGCCACGTCGTGGATCAGCACCCGTTCGGGGGGATCGTCTGCCAGCGCCTCGAGTCCCGCCCGGACCGAGCCCGCGCGGTCCCCGGCGCCATGCACCAGCGTCACGGGCAGGCCCTTGCAGAGCGCCTCGGCGCGGGGCTCGTCCTCGGGGTGGATCACCAGCACGAGCCGGGGCAGGTGGGCGAAGGCGCGCAGGGTCCAGAGCGCCACGGGCGCCCCGGCGATCTCGCGCCATTGCTTGGGCAGCGCGCCCCCGGCGCGGGTGCCGCGCCCGGCGGCGACGATGATGGCGGCGGTGGTCATGTCTGGCGTCCTTCCCATCGCCTTCTCTAGGCGCTGCCCCGCCGCTGCGCAATGCAGCCGGAGCGGGCGATCAAAAAATAGGCAGGACGCATCGAGATGGGGCGCCAAACCCTTTGAGGAATTGAATGTCGCGGCAGCACAGGTTACCTCCCAAGCATCTGCACAAGGAATAGGCGCTTGAGTATCCTCCTCGGCGACAGGTCGATCACGCCCCCCGTCCTACTGGCCCCGCTGGCGGGAATCACCGATCTGCCCTTCCGCACCCTCGTGTCGCGTTGGGGGGCGGGGCTTGTCGTGTCCGAAATGATCGCCAGCGGCGAGTTCCTCACCGCGCGTCCCGGCACCCGCGAAAAGGCCGAGCTTGGCGCCGCGATCGAGAACACCTCGGTCCAGATCGCCGGTCGTGCGGCCGAGCCGATGGCCGAGGCCGCGCGCAGGGTCGCCGACATGGGCGCGCGGGTGATCGACATCAACATGGGCTGTCCGGCCAAGAAGGTCACCGGCGGCTACTCGGGGTCCGCATTGATGCGCGACCCGGACCACGCGCTCCGGCTGATCGAGGCGGTGGTCGCGGCGGTGGATCTGCCGGTGACCCTGAAGACGCGGCTGGGCTGGGACGATGGCAGTCTGAACGCGCCGGAGCTTGCGGCGCGGGCCGAGGCGGCGGGCATCCGGATGATCGTGATCCATGGCCGCACCCGCTGCCAGTTCTACAAGGGCCGCGCCGACTGGGCGGCGATCCGCAAGGTGAAGGAGGCGGTGAGCGTGCCGCTGGTGGCAAACGGCGACATCACCGACGCGGCCAGCGCGCGCGAGGCGCTGCGGCTCTCAGGCGCGGATGGCGTGATGGTCGGGCGCGGGGCGCAGGCCGCGCCGTGGCGGCTGGCCGAGATTGCCCACGCGCTCTACGGCGCACCGGCGCCCGAGATCCCCGAGGGCGCGGCGCTGACAGATCTGGTGCGCGAGCATTACGACCGGATGATCGATTTCTACGGCCCCGAGCTTGGCGTGCGCTGTGCCCGCAAGCATCTGGGCTGGTACATGGATTCCGCCGGAACCTGCGCCGCGATGCGCCGCGAGGTGCTGACCGAGCGCGATCCCGGCCGCGTCGGCGCTTTGCTCAAGGCGGCGCTTGAAGAGGCCCTCGAGGAGGCCGCATGAACACCGAAATTCAAGGCCAGCTCTGGTCCTCCCTGCCGATCCCGGCGATCCTTCTGGATGCCGAAGAGCGCATCGCCGACATGAACCCGGCGGCGGAAGGCTTCATGAACAACTCGGCCAAGTGGCTGATCGGGCAGCCGATCTGGGATCGGCTGGCGGTCGACGCGCCGCTCGAGGAAAGCCTCGCCCGGGCGCGCGAGAACGGCACGCCGCTCTTCGTCAACGATGTCGACGTGGGCACCGGGGCGCGCCCACCGCTGGTCTGCAACCTGCAGATCGCGCCGGTGCAAAGCCATCCCGGCTGGTTCATCATGCTGATCTCTCCGCGCGAGCTTGCAGGGCGGATGACGCAGAGCCACTCGGTGAAATCGGCGGCCAAGTCGGCCATCGGCATGGCCGAGATGCTGGCGCACGAGATCAAGAACCCGCTCGCGGGCATCGCCGGGGCGGCGCAGCTTCTGAGCATGAGTCTCAGCAAGGACGACCTCGAGCTGACCGATCTGATCGTGGCCGAGACCCGCCGGATCGTGAAACTGCTCGAGCAGGTCGAGCAGTTCGGCAATCTCTCGGCCCCCGAAAAGAAGCCCGTCAATATCCACGACGTGCTCGACCGGGCGCGGCGCTCGACCCAGCTCGGGGCCGGGGCGCATATGCGGTTCATCGAGGAATACGACCCCTCTCTGCCGCTGGCCCATGGCGACCCGGACCAGTTGCTGCAGGTGGTTCTGAACCTTCTGAAGAACTCGGCCGAGGCCGCGGACCCGAAGGCCGGCGGCACCATTCGCCTGCGCACCTTCTACGAGCATTCCTTCCGGATGCGCCGGGCGGACGGCACGACGCAGAAGCTGCCGCTGCAGATCGAGGTGATCGATGACGGCCCCGGCCTGCCGGACGACATCAAGGGCGACGTGTTCGACCCGTTCATCTCGGGCAAGGAGAACGGCACCGGGCTTGGCCTCGCGCTGGTGTCCAAGATCATATCGGACCATGACGGCTGGATCTCGGTGGACTCGGTCCCCGGCCGCACGGTCTTTCGCATTTCGCTTCCGCGCGCCCCGCGCGAGACTGAGGAGAAGAGCTAATGGACGGCACCGTTCTTGTCGCTGACGACGACCGCACCATCCGCACGGTCCTGACCCAGGCCCTGACCCGGGCCGGCTGCAAGGTGCACGCGACCTCGTCGCTGACCACGCTGATGCGCTGGGTCGGCGAAGGGAAGGGCGACGTGGTGATCTCGGACGTGGTCATGCCCGATGGTAACGGGCTCGAGATGCTGCCCAAGATCCGACAGGACCGGCCCGAGCTGCCGGTGATCGTGATCTCGGCGCAGAACACCATCATGACGGCGATCCAGGCCGCCGAGGCCGAGGCCTATGATTACCTGCCCAAGCCCTTCGACCTGCCGGACCTGATGAAGCGCACGGCCAAGGCGCTCGACAATCGCAACCGCACGCCGCGGCGCGACGAGGCGACGACCATCGGCGCCGACAGCCCCGACGAGCTGCCGCTGGTGGGCAAGACCCCGGCGATGCAGGCGCTCTACCGCCTCGTGGCGCGGGTGATGAACACCGATCTTCCGGTGCTGATCTCGGGCGAGAGCGGCACCGGCAAGAGCCTGATCGCGCGGGCGATCCACGATTTCTCCGACCGTCGCACGCTGCCCTTCGTGACCGTGACCGGGGCCGACCTGTCGGACCTCGAAGGCCCGGCGCGGGTGCTGGCGCGGGTCAAGGGCGGCACGCTCCTGATCGACGAGATCACCGACATCCCCGACGAGATCCAGGCCCGGGTGGTGCGGATGATGGACATCCCCGGCGAGCACGTGCCGCGCTTCATGGCGACCTCGCAGGGCGATCTGGCGCAGGCGATGGAAGAGGGCCACGTGCGTCAGGATCTCTACTATCGTCTCTCGGGTGCCACCATCAACGTGCCGAGCCTGCGCGAGCGGGTCGAGGACATCGCGCTGCTCACCGATCACTTCCTCGCCCGGGCCGAGCGCGAGGGTGCGCCCAAGCGCTGGCTGTCGGCGGATGCAGCCGAGCTGTTCCGCGCCTATAGCTGGCCCGGCAACGTGCGCCAGCTCGAGAACTCGGTGCGCCGCCTCAGCCTGACCAGCCGTGCCGAAGAGATCAGTCGCCCCGAGGTCGAGGCGGTGCTGGGCAACCAGCCCGATACCGGCCCGATCCTGCGCGGCGGCGATGCCGAGAAGCTCGGCACCTCGGTGGCGCGCCACCTGCGCCGCTATTTCGACCTGCACGGCAACATGCTGCCGCCGCCGGGGCTCTACACGCGCATTCTCAAGGAGGTCGAGGCGCCGCTGATCGAGATCGCGCTCGAGGCCACGGGCGGCAATCAGGCGAAATGCGCCGATCTGCTGGGAATCAACCGAAATACCCTGAGAAAGAAGATCACCGACCTCGATATTCGCGTGACACGCCGCCGCAAGCTGATGTAAAACCGCCACAGAGATGTGGCCGCGCTGCTTCGCTTTTTGCGAAAGTGGCGAAGAAGCCACAATATATGGCGGTTCGCTGCATCGAGCAGCACATCACGATGAGGTCGGCCTGTGGCCATCCGGGCACGGAAATCAGTCTCGCGAAGCGCGGCTTGGTCAAAGCTGGCGCGCTTGCGGCGTCAGCGCATGGTGCAGAACATCGCGGCCCTGGGTCTGGTGATCCTCGGCCCGTTGCTGGCGCTGATGACCTTCATCGCGCTCGGTCCGCTCGACAAGGGCAGCGGGCCGGAGTTGAGCCTCAGCCTCGTTCTGCTGGCCGATTTGGTCTATGTGCTGCTTCTGGCGACGCTGGTTCTGGCCCGCGTCGCCCGTATGATCGCCGACCGCAGGGCGCAATCCGCGGGCTCGCGCCTGCATCTGCGCCTGACCGGGGTGTTCGCGCTGATGGCGCTGCTGCCCACGGTCACGGTCGCGGTTTTCGCCGTGCTCACCATCAATATCGGCCTCGAGACGTGGTTCTCGAGCCGGGTGCAGAACGTGGTCGGCGCCTCTCTCGCCGCCGCCGAAGCCTATGAGGAAGAGCAGCGCCGCGGCCTGACCGAGGACGTGGAGGCGCTGGCGCGCTTCGTCGACAACGCCCGCCGCGCCAATTTCGCCTTCGACGACGGCGACATCCGCCAGATCCTCGCGCAGGGGCAGGGGCAGGTGCAGCGCGGTCTGCGCGAAGCCTTCGTGATCGACGGCGCGGGCGAGATCCGCGCCCGTGGCGAGCGCTCCTACCTCTTCGACTACGAACAGCCCACCATCGCCCAGATCGCGCTGGCCGAGGACGAGGGCGTGGTGATGATCCCGGACTGGGAGAACCACGAGTTGCGCGCGCTCACGCCGCTCGATGCCTTTGCCGACCGCTACCTCTATGTTAGCCGCGCCGTCGACGGCAACCTGCTCAGCCTGCTTGATGAAACGCAGGCGACGGCGAAGTTCTACCAGCAGCAGGAAAGCGAGCGCGGGCGCCGCCTTTTCGACTTCGCGCTGCTCTATCTCGGCTTTGCCGTGCTGCTGATCCTCGCCGCCACATGGCTGGGCCTGTGGTTCGCCGAGCGCCTGTCGCGCCCGGTGGGGCGCCTGACCGGGGCCGCTCAGCGTGTCGGCGCCGGCGATCTCGACGTGCAGGTCAAGGAGGAAGAGGGCGACGACGAGATCTCGATGCTCGGGCGCTACTTCAACCAGATGACCCGCCAGCTCAAGGCGCAGCGCGAGACCCTGCTCGAGAACACCCGCCAGATCGAGCGCCGCCAGCGGCTCTTCGACAGCGTGCTCTACTCGGTCACCTCGGGCGTGGTCGGCCTTGATGACAGTGGCCGCGTGACCTTCGTGAACCGCTCGGCCGAGCGGCTGCTGGGCTGGCACGAGACCAAGGCCGAGGTGCCGATCACCGTCGCCGTGCCCGAGTTCGGCGCGCTCTTCGACAAGCTGATGGCGACCGGGCAGGAGACCGCGCAGGAAGAGGTCAAGGTCAGCCGCGAGGGCCGGCTCGAGCACCTTCTGGTGCGCATGTCGCTGCGCCGCCGCGACGACGGCTCGCTTGAGGGCTACGTGGTGGCCTTCGATGACGTGACCGATCTGGTCAGCGCGCAGCGCATGGCCGCATGGGGCGACGTGGCGCGCCGCATCGCGCACGAGATCAAGAACCCGCTGACCCCGATCCGGCTGTCCGCCGAGCGCATCAAGCGCAAGTTCGGCCGCCAGATGCAGGGCGAAGATGCCGAGAAGCTGGACCAGATGACCGAGGTCATCGTGCGCCAGACCGAGGACCTGCGCCGCATCGTCGACGAGTTCTCCAAGTTTGCCCGGATGCCCGAGCCCGAGCGTCGACCCGAGGACGTGGTCGCCCTGCTGCGCGGCGCGGCGCTGCTGCAGGAGACCGGCCAGCCCGACGTGCGCTTCGTCATCGACCTGCCGGAGGCCGAGATGCCAGCCGAGCTCGATGCGACGATGATCGGGCAGGCGCTCACCAACATCATCAAGAACGCGGGCGAGGCCATCGAGACGCGCGTCGAATCCGGCGTGCCCGAGGGCTACGCCCCCGAGATCCGCGTCAGCCTCACCGAAGAGGACGGCCGCGCGCTGATCCGGGTGATGGACAACGGCATCGGCCTGCCGGAGGACCGCGCGCGGCTCTTCGAGCCTTACGTGACCACCCGCGACAAGGGCACCGGCCTCGGCCTGCCCATCGTGAAGAAGATCATCGAGGAGCATGGCGGCAGCCTCGCCCTCGAGGACGCGCCGCTCTTCGACGGCGACACCCATGCCGGGGCGATGGCGGTGATCCGCCTTCCGCTCGGGGCGATGCCGGCGGATCCGGCGCAGAAGCAGAAGATCATTTCAGAGTTAGAGGGGCAGACATGAGCGACATCCTGATCGTCGACGACGAGCGCGACATCCGCGAGCTGATCGGGGACATCCTCGAGGACGAGGGCTTCAGCACCCGGCTGGCGGCCAACAGCTCCGAGGCGATGGCCGAGGTCAACGCCGAGCCGCCCGGGCTGATGATCCTCGACATCTGGCTGAAGGACAGTAAGATGGACGGCATCGACATCCTCAAGACCGTCAAGCGCGACAACCCCGACATCCCGATCATCATCATCTCGGGCCACGGCAACATCGAGATCGCCGTCGCGGCGATCAAGCAGGGCGCCTACGACTTCATCGAGAAGCCGTTCAACATCGACCAGCTGCTGGTGGTGATCCGCCGCGCCATGGAGACCTCGCGCCTGCGCCGCGAGAACCAGAAGCTCAAGCGCCGCGAGACCGAAGTGGCGCAGATGGTCGGCGACAGCGCCGCCTTCCGCGCGCTGGTGAGCCAGCTCGACAAGGTGACCAAGTCGAACGGACGGGTGATGCTGACCGGCCCCGCGGGCTCGGGCAAAGAGGTGGCGGCGCGCTACATCCATGCCAATTCTGGTCGCGCGCAGGCGCCCTTCGTGACGGTGAACTGCGCCGGGGTCGAGCCCGAGACCATGGAAGAAGTGCTGTTCGGACGCGAAAGCCCCGAGCGCGGCATCGAGCCGGGGCTGCTCGAGCAGGCGCATGGCGGGGTGATCTTCTTCGACGAGGTCGCCGACATGCCCGGCGGCACCCAGTCCAAGATCCTGCGCGTGCTGGTCGACCAGTCCTTCACCCGGGTCGGCGGCTCCGACAAGGTGCGGGTCGATCTGCGGGTGATCTCCTCCACCAACCGCGATCTCGACGCCGAGATCGACGCCGGCCGCTTCCGTCAGGAACTCTACCACCGGCTCAACGTGGTGCCGATCGCGGTGCCGAGCCTCGAGGACCGGCGCGAGGACATTCCCATGCTGGCGGCGCATTTCATCGAGGCCTGCAACAAGAGCCAGGGCCTGCCGGTGCGCCCGCTCTCCGAAGACGCGGTGGCCTTGATGCAGACCATGGTCTGGCCGGGCAACGTGCGCCAGCTCAAGAACCTGGTCGAGCGGGTGCTGATCCTCGGCGAGGGCACCGGCCCGATCGAGGCGCGCGAGCTGCCGCAGGATGCGCCCGTGGGCGGCGAGAACGATGGCCGGGTGGTGCTGTCGGGCACGCTCGCGACCCTGCCGCTGCGCGAGGCCCGCGAGGCGTTCGAGCGCGAGTACCTGCTGACCCAGATCAACCGCTTCGGCGGCAACATCTCCCGCACCGCCTCCTTCGTGGGGATGGAGCGCTCGGCGCTGCACCGCAAGCTGAAGTCGCTGGGCGTGGTGACCGGCTCCAAATCCGGCGGCCGGATGGCCTATGTGGACGAAGACAATGTTCAGCAGGCCGGCTGACGCGGCGCTGCTTGCGCTGGCGCTTCTGCTTGCGGGCTGCGGCGCGACGGTGTCGACAAAAGGCAGCGTGGACGCGCCGAGCTCCGTCGCCGCTGGGGCGCGCGAGGCCAGGGTCGCCGAGGTCACGCAGGCGCTGCTGGCCCTCGGCCCCTCGGTCGATCCCGCCGAGGCGGCCCGCGCCGCGCGCATCGCCGTCGAGGTGCCGCTCGAACGTGCCCGCGAATGGCAGGTGACCGACCCGCCGCTGGTGCACAATTTCAAGGTCGTCAACGGGTTGCGCGAGAAGGGCGTGTGTCAGGATTTCGCCGACGCGCTCGAGATCGCGCTGACCGCCGCGCGCTTCCGCAGCCTCGAACTGCACCGCGCCATCGCTAATGCCCGCAACCTCAGGCTCGAGCACGCCACGGTGATCGTCACCGCGCGCGGCGCGCCGATGGAGAGCGGGCTGGTCCTCGATCCCTGGCGCACGGGGCAGGGACGACTGTGGGTCGGTCGGGTCACCGAAGACCCCGACTACCAGTGGGAATCCCGCGCCGCCGTGCGCGCCTGGCACGCCGACTGGAAAGCCCGCGCCAAGGCCGAAACCTGAGCCCGGCAGGTCTTCTTCTGGCCGGAAATATCCCGGGGAGTTTGAGGGGCAGCGCCCCTCATCGTCGCACGCCTCGCCACGCTGTGCGGCATGGCCCGCAGCCGCGCCGCCAGCGTCGCAGCCTCGCGCCTCAGGCACGCCAGCGGTCCGCCGCCCGTTGACGCTCTGGCGCGCCCGTGTCATGCCAGCGAGACGTCTTGGGCCAGACACGAGGAACGGATGAAGGTCATCATTTGCGGGGCGGGGCAGGTCGGATGGCAGATCGCCCGGCACCTCTCGGGCGAGCGCAACGACGTCACCGTCGTCGACAGCAACCCCGATCTTGTCCGCCGCGCCACCGACACGCTCGACGTGCAGGGCATCGCGGGCTTCGCGTCTTACCCGGACGTGCTGGAAAAGGCCGGCGCGCGCGATGCCGACATGATCATCGCCGCCACCCATTCCGACGAGGTCAACATGGTCACCTGCCAGGTGGCCCACTCGGTCTTCGCGATCCCGCGCAAGGTGGCCCGGCTGCGCTCGCAATCCTACCTCACGGCGATCTATTCCGATCTCTACCGCCGCGATCACATGCCGATCGACGTGGTGATCAGCCCCGAGCGCGAGGTCGCCGAGGCAGCGCAGCAGCGCCTGTCAGCGCCCGCCGCCTTCGACACCGAGACCTTCCTGCAGGGCGATGCACAGCTTCTGGGCCTGACCATCGACGATGACTGCCCGATCGTGAACACGCCGCTGCGCCAGCTCTCGGACCTGTTCTCGACCCTGCGCGCGGTGGTGGTGGGCGTGCGCCGCGAGGGCACGCTGTTCGCGCCCGAGCCGGGCGACCAGCTCTTCACCGGCGATTCCTGCTACGTGGTCACCCACCGTCAGGACATCCGCCGTACCCTCGAGATCTTCGGCAAGTCGCTGCGCAAGCAGGAGCGCGTCGTAATCATCGGCGGCGGCAATGTTGGCCTCGCGGTGGCCAGCGCGCTCGAGAAGCGCACCGAGCGCATCCGCGCCAAGGTGATTGAGCGCGACCGCGGCCGCGCCGAGCGCGCCGCCGATGCCCTCGAGCGGACCATCGTTCTGCATGGCGACGGGCTCGACGCCGCACTTCTGGCCGAGGCCGGGATCGACCGCGCCGACGCGGTGCTCTGCGTCACCGACGACGACAAGACCAACATGCTGGCGGCGGTGCGCGCCAAGGCAGCGGGCTGCCCGATGGCCATCGCGCTGGTCAACGATCCCACCATGGTGCCGCTGATGGAGCCGCTGGGGGTCGACGCCTATATCAACCCGCGCGCCACCACGGTGAGCTCGATCCTGCGCCACATCCGCCACGGGCGGGTGCGCTCGGTCTATTCCATCGGCGATGCCGAGGCCGAGGTGATCGAGGCCGAGGTGCTCTCGACCTCGTCGCTGGCGGGCAAGATGGTCCGCGAGATCGATTTCCCCGAAGGCGTTCTGGTGGGCGCGGTGCGCAAGGGCGACAAGGTGGTCAAGATCACCGGCGACCTGCGCATCGAGGATGGCGACCGCGTGGTGATCTTCGCGCTTGCCAAGGACGTGGCGCAGGTCGAGCGGCTGCTCCAGGTCTCGATCGATTTCTTCTAGGCCGATGCGCACGCTGTCCCGAACGCCGCTGCTGCTCCTGCTGACCGGGATCGTCTGCGCCTCGATGATCCTGCCGGCGGCGGTGTCGCTGTCGGAGGGCGAGTATCACGACGCGCGCAGTTTCTTCTATGCCGGCATCGTGGGAATGGTGCTCACCGTCCTGATCGCCATCGCGCAGGCGACGCGGCGGCACAACCGGAGTGCCTCGCGCCAGCTTCTGGCGCTGATGACCGCCTTCATCGTCCTGCCGGCGGTGATGGCGGTGCCGTTCCACGAGGCGGTGCGCACCACCAGTTTCCTCAACGCCTTCTTCGAGATGGTCTCGAGCTTCACCACCACCGGCGCGACGCTCTTCGACGCGCCGCGCCTGTCCTCGGCCGAGCACCTGTGGCGCGCGCAGGTCGGCTGGCTCGGCGGGCTGCTGATGTGGGTGGCGGCGGCGGCGATCCTCGCGCCGCTGACGCTCGGCGGGTTCGAGATCACCGCCCGCGGTGAGCCGGGGCAGAGCGTCGATACCGGCGCCATCCTGCGCGACCTGTCGGACCCGGCCGAGCGGCTGTCGGTCACCGCGCGGATGCTGGTGCCGATCTATGGCGGGCTGACGCTGGCGCTCTGGCTCATGCTGATGATCGCGGGCGACCCGCCGCTGCTCGCGGTCAGCCACGCGATGTCGACCATGGCGACCTCGGGCATCTCGCCGCTTTCGGCGCCGCTCAAGGCCCCCTCGGGCATCGCTGGCGAGATGATCGTGTTCTGCTTCCTGTTCTTCGCGTTGTCGCGCCTGACCTTTTCCGGTGACACCGGCACGTCCTACCGGCCCGGGCTGCCCGAGGACCCCGAGTTCCGCATGGGCCTCGCGCTGGTCATCGTGGTGCCGGCGCTGCTGTTCCTGCGCCACTGGATCGCCGCCTTCGACGTCGGCGAGGAAACGAACCTGCTGCTGGGGCTGCGGGCGCTCTGGGGGGGCATCTTCACCGCGCTGTCCTTCCTGTCGACCACCGGCTTCGTCAGCGCCGACTGGGCCGAGGCGCGCAGCTGGTCCGGCCTCGAGACGCCGGGGCTGATGCTGATGGGGCTCGCGATCATCGGCGGTGGCGTCGCCACGACGGCGGGCGGGGTGAAGCTGCTGCGTATCTACGCGCTCTTCCTCGCCGGCAAGCGCGAGCTCGAACGGCTGGTGCATCCGCACTCGGTTGGCCATTCTGGCATCACCGCGCGGCGGATGCGACGGCAGGGGGCGTTCATCGCGTGGGTGTTCTTCATGATGTTCGCCATGTCGATCGCGGCATTCTCGCTGGTGTTCAGCCTGTTCGGGCTGGATTTCGAGAATGCCATGGCGATGACCATCGCGGGGCTGACCAATTGCGGCCCGCTGCTGCGCGCGGCGGCCGAGATGCCGGTCGATCTGGCCGGGCTGAGCGGCGGCGCCAAGCTGACCTTCGCGGCGTCGATGGTGCTTGGCCGGCTCGAGCTGCTGGCGATCATCGTGCTCCTCACGCCGGGGCTGTGGCGCGACTGAGACGCGCGGGCGATGGCTTGGTTGACGCCGCGTTAATGATAGCGTGCCTCCCTGACCCCATGCCTGCATCCGTGTGAGGCAGATCGCTTGCGGGCGCCGGTGATCGGCGCTACGGGCCTATTTTTGCACTGGAAGTTCCGCTTCACGCGTTACATACTCGGCAAAACGAGGGAAGGCCGCAGCGCGGCAAAGGGCAAGAATAAAGGCAATTTCAATGGCTTCGGACAGACAGAACCTGCAGGACGCATTCCTTAATCACGTCCGCAAAACCAAAGTTCCGGTGACAGTCTTTCTGATCAACGGCGTCAAACTTCAGGGTGTGATCACCTGGTTTGACAATTTCTGTGTGCTGCTGCGTCGTGATGGACAGTCCCAGCTTGTCTACAAACATGCGATCTCGACCATCATGCCGTCTCAGCCCATCAACCTCTATGACGGCGACGGCAACGATTGAAAGAACACGCAACGCACGTGACCCGCGCGTGGGTCCTGCATCCTGACATCCGGTCGGACCGGGATCGGCGCGACGCGGATATGGCCCTCGAGGAAGCGGTGGCCCTGGCCGCGGCGCTTCCCGACCTCGAGATCGTGGGCAGCGCCGTTGTGCCGCTGCGCGATCCCCATCCCGGACATCTCTTCGGCACAGGCAAGATCGAGGAACTGCGCCAGCAGATCGAGGAAGCCGAAGTCGAGCTGGTGCTAGTCGACGGCCCGGTGTCGCCGGTGCAGCAACGCAACCTCGAGAAGCAATGGAAGGTCAAGCTGCTCGACCGCACCGGCCTGATTCTCGAGATCTTTTCAGACCGCGCCGCCACCCGCGAGGGCGTGCTGCAGGTCGAGATGGCGGCGCTGAGCTACCAGCGCACGCGACTGGTGCGCGCCTGGACCCACCTCGAACGGCAGCGCGGCGGGCTCGGCTTCGTCGGCGGCCCCGGCGAAACCCAGATCGAGGCCGACCGGCGTGCCATCGACGAGCAGCTCGTGCGGCTGCGCCGTCAGCTCGAGCGCGTGGTCAAGACCCGCGACCTGCACCGCAAGGCGCGCGCCAAGGTGCCGTTCCCGATCGTCGCGCTGGTGGGCTACACCAACGCCGGCAAGTCGACCCTCTTCAACCGGCTGACCGGCGCCGAGGTGATGGCCAAGGACATGCTCTTCGCCACGCTCGACCCGACCATGCGGGCGGTGAAGCTGCCCACGGGGCTCGACGTGATCCTGTCGGACACGGTGGGGTTCATCTCGGATCTGCCCACCGAGCTGGTCGCGGCCTTCCGCGCCACGCTCGAAGAGGTGCTGGCCGCCGACATCATCGTGCACGTGCGCGACATCTCGCACCCCAACACCGAGGAGCAGGCCGCGGACGTGGCCGCGATCCTCGACAGCCTCGGGGTCGACGAGGAGGTGCCGCTGATCGAGCTGTGGAACAAGACCGATCGTCTTGCGTCCGACGAGCACGACGCGGTGCTGCAGCGCGCGGCGCGCGAAGAGCATATCTTCGCGGTCTCGGCGCTGACCGGCGAGGGGCTCGACACCATGCTCGAGGCCGTCACCGATCGGCTGCAGGGCGAGAGCCTCGAGGAAGAGCTGCGTCTCGACTTCGACGACGGCAAGCGCCGGTCGTGGCTGTTTAAGAAGGGGCTGGTGCAGGACGAGGCGCAGGACGAGGACGGTTTCGTGCTGCAGGTGCGCTGGTCCGCCAAGGACCGCGCCCAGTTCGAGACGCTCTGATCGCACGCGGGGATGGCGCGCCGGGAACGGCGTGCTAGCCTGCCTCCTGACAGTCGCAGAGAGAGATCCCCGCATGGCGCAGCCCAGCCGAGTGACATCGTGGTTGATCGACGGGCCGCGCAAGATGGGCTGGCCCGATGTCGGCATCATGATGCTGGCGGTGGGCGTGCCGCCGCTGGTGGCAGTGCTGGTCTTCGGACCCGTCGGGATGGCGGCCTTCGCCGCAGCGATGCCGGCGCATCTCGCCGCCCGCGAGGGCGGGGCGCCGGTGGCGCTTCTGGCCACGATGGTCACCGGTCTTGGCGGCATGGTGGCGATCGCCGATCCGGTCATGGCGCTGATGGTGGCGGGCTGCCTTGCGGCGATGACCGCCATCGCGGCGCATCGCCGGCTGGCGCGCCCGGCGATGCGGGCGCTGCTGACCTGGACGCTGTTCACCTCGCCGCTCATCCCCGCCGACAACCTGCCGCAGCTTTTCGCGATCTACCTCGCCGGGATGGTGTGGAGCATTTCCGTCACCTCGCTGGCGCGCAGGGTCGGCGTGCCCCAGCCCTCGGGACGGGTGAGCCGGGTCTACAGCTTCACCTTCGGCGTGATCTTCGGCGTCGGTCTGGTGAGCGCGGTCTGGCTTGGCCAGCGGGCCTTCGGCACGCATGGCTTCTGGCTGCCGCTGACCTTCGTGATCCTGTCGATGCCGCCCTATGGCACGCTGTTCTCGCGCAGCCTGATCCGGACCCTGGCCACGCTGCTCGGGGCGGCCGCCTCGGTGGCGCTGACGCTGCTTGCGCCGCCGCAATGGCTGACCATTGCGCTGGCGCTCGTCTGCTTTCCGATCTCCTTCCGGTTCCTCCCGCGCAGCTCCTTCGTGGGCACCGCGCTGCTGACCTTCACCATTCTCGAGATCCTGTCGCTGATCGCGGATATCGACGTGCTGGCGGTGGAGCGGGTCGAGACGGTGATCCTCGCGAGCCTGATGACGCTCGGCCTCGGGCTGGTCGCGGCGGGCGCGCTCTGGCTGTTCAAGCGCGAGGCCCTGCACGACATCGTCGGACGCGATCAGGCCTGAACGGCGCGCTCAGCCGGCGAAGAGCGCGTGCTCGGACGCGATGACCTGCCGCGCCCCGAGATAGCGCGCCGCCTGCCGCCGAGAGGGCTCGAGCGGCGTGTTGGCCCAGACCCCGAGCGCGAACAGGCGCTGCTGAAAGACCACCGTCTCGGGCGCGCTGCCCGCCGGGCCGTAGCCCTGCGAAAGCGCCGCGGCGTGGCGGTCGAGCGCCTCGGAATCGTCCGAAAGCGCCACCGCGTCGATCAGCAGCGCGACCAGATCCCGCAGCGGCGCGTCGGGTTTGTCATTCTCGAAATCGAGCCCCACCAGCCCCTCGCGGGTGGTGATGAGGTTGGCGAGGTGCAGATCGCGATGGGTCACCGCGCGCTGCGAGGGCGTGCCGCGCACGTCGCGCGCCATCGCCTCGAGCCGCGTGACCTCGTACCGGAAGGCGGCGACCTCGGGGATCGCACGCTCTCCGCTGTCGTGCTGCTCCAGCAGCCGGTGCAGCCAGGCGATATGCCCCTTGGGCCGGAACGGATGCGCCTCGCGCGTCAGACCGTGAAATGCCACGAGCCAGTGCCCGGCGGCCTCGAGGTGCCGGGCGGCATCCTCGGGCGCTCGGTTCGCCACCACCGCCGCGAGGCTCGGCCCGTCCGCATAGGCCATGCCCAGAACCAGCCGCGCCTCGTCGAAGAACAGCACCTCGGGCGCGCCTTCTGGCCAAGCGGCAACAACCGAGCGCTGCCGGGCCACCTGGGCGCGGGCCTTCTCGGCGGAGGCGGGCGCGTAGACCTTCACCACCAGCCTTGTGTCGGGGGAGGCGGCGCAGAACACCTGCGCGCGCTGCGCCTTGTCGGTGTTCTTCAGGCAGCCAAGCCCGAACGCCGTGCCGGGCCGCTGCTCGGCCAGCGTCGCCCGCGCAATCGCGCGCGCCTCGGCGGGCGTGAGGTGGGTCTCGCCCGGCCGCTTGCCGCTCATTCCGGGAGCAGCCGCGTGACCCCGATCGAGGCGGCGCGGGCGAGCTCTGCATCGAGCGACATCGGGATGTACTCGCCGCGCCGCCAGAGCGTGCCGAGATCGTCGTAATGGCGCGACAGGAAATGCCCCGACTGTCCGGTCGACGAGATGTAGACCGAGGAATCCGGATCGGCGAAATCATAGACCCCGCGATAGGTCGCGGCGTGGATGTTGAGGAACGGCTCCGGGTCGCGCCCGGAGGTGCGGCCTCGCTCCAGCGTGAAATCGCCGCCGCTGGTGTTCTGGCGGATGTTGACGAAATGGCGCAGCACCGGGATCTCGCCCAGCACCGAATGCGCGTGCAGCGCCTGATGCGCGTCGCCCCAGCGCAGGCTCTCGAGCGAGCCTCCATAGGTCTCGCCGATCCACACCAGCGCGTCGTCGAGCGATTGCCGCGCGACGTCGCTGCAGGTCTCGACCACCACGGAGCGGATCACGTCGCACCAGACCGCGGCGCCATCGACATCGCGGAACACCCGCTCGATGAACAGCGGCTCGACGTGGGTGAACTCCTCCGCCAGCGGGCCAAGCTCGTCGCGGATCAGCCGCTCCTGCAGCGCCCGCACCCACGCGGCATAGATCAGCGGCTCGGGCAGGTGCTCGTTCAGCTCGCCGTTCCAGTTGGCGAGCAGGTCGAGCGCCTGCTGTCGGCGCCGCTGGGGCGTGCCGTCGGGGGCGGCCTCGCCGGTGAACCAGAGGTCGCGCCCGATCAGCGGCAGCAGCGTGCGCGCCGCCGGAGAGACGGTGTCGAGCTGCGCCTCGATGAAGCTGTCGCGGGTGTGCACCTCGCGCCCCTGCATCAGCTGCGTCCAGCGCATCACGCGCTGGCTGTCGCCCCAGTTGAAGCTTACATGCATCGGAAAGGGGCGGTCGATGATCTTGTTGTTGGTGTTGCCTACGATGCCGCCCTCGGGGTCGGTCCAGACCGGGTTGGCGCTGTCGGGCAGCATGCCCTGCCAGCGGTTGGCTTCGATCCAGCCGGGCGAGGGCATTCGGCCCTGGCTCTGATGTGCCGGGTCGCGCGCCGGCATCGCGCCGATCAGCTTCATCGCGATGCTGTCGCGGTCGATCAGCGTCAGCATCTGCGCCGGCGCCACGAAGCCTGCGCTGCCCTCCAGCGCCTCCTCGACGCTGCCCGCGCGCATCAGCCCGATGGCGGCGCTCATCGAGCTGTCCTCCTCCGAAAGCGCCGTCCAGCTCAGGCTCACCACGTGGCCCTGCGGGGTGATGGTCTCGAGGTCGAAGCGCGTGCGCGGCATCACCGGGCCGTTCTCGGTCCAGCGCAGGGTGACGGTGACCGGTTTGTCGTCCTTGATCTCGATGATCGAGCGCCGGGTGCGGAACCGCGCCCAGCCCTCGGGGGTGCGGTACTGCTCGGCATTGTCGGGGTTGAGCTCCTCGATATGCAGATCCTGATCGTCGAGATACGCCGAGGTCAGCCCCCAGGCGAGATCCTGCGACCGGCCGAGCATCACCGCGGGGATGCCGGGGATGGTGCCGCCGATGACCCCGCCCGAGGACAGCTGAAGCCGTGCCAGATACCAGGTCGAGGGCGCGGTGAGGCCGAGATGCGGGTCGTTGGCCAAGAGCGTGCCGCCCCCTGCCGAGCGGTCCGGGGCGGCGGCAAAGGCGTTCGACGCGCCCGCCAGCCCGCGCTCGGGCACCGGCGAGAGCGGGGCGCGCGGCCCCTCGCTCGCGCGAGCGAAGCGCGGCATCTCCCGGTCCGGGAACAGGCTGGCATATTCGGGCAGGGCGGCGGTGCCCTCTCCGGGCATGTCGGGCAGGATGTCGGCCAGCCGGTTTGGGTCGGGCAGCAGCAGCGAGGCGCGGGCGCGCAGGATTTCCTCGCGGAACTGGCCCGAGAGCTGCAGCGCCATCAGCTTTATGACGGCGAGCGAGTCCGCCGGCTGCCACGGCGCCACGGGGGCGTTGAACAGGAAGAACTCCGGCGCCCCGCGCCCGAGGCTCTCGTCATTGATCTCGGCGATGCGGGCGTTGACCCCGGCGGCATAGGCGCGCAGCGCCGCGGTCGTGGTGTCGTCCTGCGCCGTCACCGAGCGAGTCGCGGCGGTATAGAGGTCGAGCCGGCGCATCAGGATATCGGTGTCGAGCGTGCGCCGTCCGAACACCTCCGACAGACGCCCCTGCGCGGTGCGCCGCATCAGCACCATCTGCCAGAGGCGGTCCTGGGCATGGGCGTAGCCGAGGCCGAAATAGGCGTCCTCGTCGCTCTGCGCGAAGATATGCGGCACCGCCGCATTGTCGCGCACGATCTCGATCTCGTCCGCCGCGCCCGCGACGACGAGGTCCTTGTCGTAGTCGGGCAGGGAGCGCGAGGCGAGGTAGTAGACCAGCATCACCACGATGACCGACAGCAGGATCGCCATCGAGGCAAATCTCAGGAGCCATCGAAAGAGTGTTGCCATTGGGATAACCCCCGCTGTCCGGTTTTGCGGGGCTTAGCGCGCCGCCGCCCCCTTGCCAAGGGGCGGGGCAGCGGCAACAAAGGGCAAAGCACAATGATAACGGGAGGTTTACCCATGGCGAAATGCGCGTTCCTGGGTCTTGGCGTGATGGGATACCCGATGGCCGGCCACATGGCGGCGGCGGGGCACGAGGTCACGGTCTACAATCGCAGCACGGCCAAGGCCGAGAAGTGGGTCGCCGAACACGGCGGCGCCATGGCCGCGACCCCGCGCGAGGCCGCGGCAGGGGCCGAGTTCGTCATGGCCTGCGTCGGCAATGATGACGATTTGCGCGCGGTTTGCCTCAAGGAAGACGGGGCCTTTGCCGGTATGGACGAGGGCGCGCTCTTCGTCGATCACACCACGGTCAGCTCGATGGTCACGCTCGAGCTCTACGCCATCGCCAAGGAGCAGGGCGCGGGCTTCGTCGATGCGCCGGTCTCGGGCGGTCAGGCCGGGGCCGAGAACGGCCAGCTGGTGGTGATGTGCGGCGGCGACGAGGCCGATTACGACCGCGCGGCTCCGGTGATCGATGCCTATGCAAAGCTCTGCAAGCGCATCGGCGACAGCGGCGCCGGACAGAAATGCAAGATGGTCAACCAGATCTGTATCGCGGGCCTCGTGCAGGGCCTGTCCGAGGGGCTGGCCTTTGCCGAGAAAGCCGGCATCGACGGCCGCGCCGTGGTCGACGTGATCGGCGGCGGCGCCGCTGGGTCGTGGCAGATGGTGAACCGCTACGAGACCATGCTCGACGACGCCTTCGAGCACGGCTTCGCGGTCGACTGGATGCGCAAGGATCTGGCCATCTGTCTGGCCACCGGCGAAGAGATCGGCGCGAGCCTGCCGGTGACGGCGCTGGTCGACCAGTTCTACAAGGATGTGCAGCAGATGGGCGGCGGGCGCTGGGACACCTCCTCGCTCATCAAGCGCCTCAAGGCGTTCGGCTGACGGCGCCGTCGGATGCCTCCGGCGGGGATATTTAAGGCCAGAAGATGCCAGGAGCGCAGCGCCCCTGGTTTCTTCTGGCCACAAATATCCCGGGGGTAAGCGCGCCCCGGCGCGCGAAGGGGGCAGAGCCCCCTCCGGCCCGATGGGTCACGCCAGCGTGGCGTCCATGGTGATCTCGGTATCGAGAAGTTTCGAGATCGGGCAGTTCGCCTTGGCGGTCTCGGCGGCCTTGGCAAAATCCTCCGCCGAGGCCTCCGGGACCTTCGCGGTCACGGTGAGGTGGCTCTTGGTGATGGCAAAGCCGTCATCCTGCTTTTCCATCGACACCACGGCCTTGGTGGAGATGTCGTCGGCGGTGAAGCCGGCCTCGCCAAGGATCATGCTCAGCGCCATCGAGAAGCAGCTGGCGTGGGCGGCGGCCACGAGCTCCTCGGGGTTCGAGCCCGGCTCGCCCTCGAAGCGCTTCTTGAAGCCGTAATTCACCTCGTCGAGCACGCCGGACTCGGTCGAGATCGTGCCGGTGCCGTCCTTGAGGCCGCCTTTCCAGTTCGCCGATGCGGATTTGTTGATCATCTGAACGTCCTTTCCGTCTGTCTTGCAAAGCGCCCGTTGCCGGGCATTCGGGGCACAACGCGGGCAGGGCTTGGAAGTTGCATCGCCTTTCGACGCCGCGGCACGCGAACTCCGCCGGTGTTCACATTGCATATTGTCTTTTCCACACCCCTTCCCTTATGCTGTCGGATAGGCTTCCGCGTGACGGCAGCCCCAGAGTTTCGCTGCGACGGCGCGTCCCCGACAAAGGACCCGGCGCAGACCGATCGGGCCGCAAGGCCACCCGAAGACCGCCCGGACCGCTCATCGGCGACGGGCTGCAAACAGGCGCCGGACGCGATACGCGGACGAGCGTCGGAGAAGAACCGCGATGACGCGTGCGACGCAGATGAGGCACCCGGGCGAAGGCAGATTGCCTTCCCGTGCCTGCACGCCGCAACTCGCCCAGACAAGCCACGCTGCAACCCGTCTCCGCCCGCCAGGGCAGAGCGAGCTTGCGCCGTGCAGACGGACAACATGGCAAAGAAGATGCTCATCGACGCCACCCACGCGGAGGAAACCCGCGTCGTGGTGGTGGACGGAAACAAGGTCGAGGAATTCGACTTTGAATCGGAGAACAAGCGGCAATTAGCCGGCAATATCTATCTCGCGAAGATCACCCGCGTCGAGCCGTCGCTCCAGGCGGCCTTCGTGGATTACGGCGGCAACCGCCACGGGTTCCTCGCATTCTCCGAGATCCACCCCGATTATTACCAGATCCCGGTCGCCGACCGTCAGGCCCTGATGGAAGAAGAGGCGGCGCTCGCCGCCGAGGCCGAGGAAGAGGAAGACCAGCCCAAATCCAAGCGCTCGCGGTCGCGGCGCTCGCGCTCCCGCACGTCCTCGAAGGCCGAGAAGGCCCGCTCGGAGGACAAGACCGCCAGCGCCGATCCGTCCGAGATCAAGGGCATGGAGACCATCGACCTCGGCGAGGACGAGATCTCCGAGGACGCGTCGCAGGGGACTGCCGAGACCACCGACACCGTCGCCGCGCCGGACGCGCAGGCGGGCGAGGAGGCCGTGGCCGAGACCACCGCGCAGGACAACGAGGCGCCCGCCGCCGACGCGGCGTTTGACGATGTCTCCGACGACGATGCGGACGACAGCGACGAGGATGACGAGGACGGCGACGATCACGCCGGCCGCGAGGACAGCATCGAGTCGGTCGCCGATGACGACACCGAGGAAGAGATCCGGCCCAAGCGCAAGCCGCGGCCGCGCAAGTACAAGATCCAGGAAGTCATCAAGGTCCGCCAGATCATGCTGGTGCAGGTGGTCAAGGAAGAGCGCGGCAACAAGGGCGCGGCGCTGACCACCTACCTGTCGCTGGCTGGCCGTTACTGCGTGCTGATGCCGAACACCGCCCGTGGCGGTGGCATCTCGCGCAAGATCACCAACGCCGCCGACCGCTCCAAGCTCAAGCAGATCGCGACCGAGATCGACGTGCCCAAGGGCGCCGGCCTGATCATCCGCACCGCCGGGGCCAAGCGCACCAAGACCGAGATCAAGCGCGATTACGAATACCTGCAGCGCCTGTGGGAGCAGATCCGCGCCCTCACGCTGCAAAGCGTCGCGCCGGCCAAGATCTACGAGGAAGGCGACCTCATCAAGCGCTCGATCCGCGACCTCTACAACCGCGAGATCGACGAGGTTCACGTGGAAGGCGAGCGCGGCTACCGCATCGCCAAGGACTTCATGAAGATGATCATGCCGTCCCATGCCAAGAACGTGAAGCATTACGCCGACCCGATGCCGCTCTTCGCGCGCTATCAGGTCGAAAGCTACCTGAGCTCGATGTTCAACCCGACGGTACAGCTCAAGTCCGGCGGCTACATCGTCATCGGCGTGACCGAGGCGCTGGTGGCGATCGACGTCAACTCCGGCCGGGCCACCAAGGAAGGTTCGATCGAGGAGACCGCGCTCAAGACCAACCTCGAGGCCGCCGAGGAGGTGGCCCGCCAGCTGCGTCTGCGCGATCTCGCCGGCCTGATCGTGATCGACTTCATCGACATGGAAGAGCGCAAGAACAACGCCGCTGTCGAGAAGAAGATCAAGGACAAGCTCAAGACCGACCGCGCCCGCATCCAGGTCGGCCGGATCTCCGGCTTCGGCCTGCTCGAGATGTCGCGCCAGCGTCTGCGCCCCGGCATGATCGAGGCCACCACGCAGCCGTGCCCGGCCTGCCACGGCACCGGTCTGATCCGCTCTGACGACAACATGGCGCTCAACATCCTGCGCCAGATCGAGGAAGAGGGCACCCGCCGCCGCTCGCGCGAGGTTCTGGTCAAGGTGCCGGTGGGCATCGCCAACTACCTGATGAACCAGAAGCGCGAGCATGTCGCGATGATCGAGGCGCGCTACGGCATGGCCGTGCGCATCGAGGGCGACCTGCATCTGGTCTCGCCGGACTTCACCATGGAGAAGTTCAAGACCGCCACCCGCAACGTCGCCGAGGTTCTGGCACCGGTGGTGTCGGTCGACACCTCGCTGATGGACCAGATCGACGAGGATGCGCTCGCCGAGGAGGACGAGGACGAGACCGCCGAGGACACCGGCGCGACCGGGTCCGAGGCGGACACCGACTCCGAGAGCAACGGCGATCGCGGTGAGAACGGCGAAAACGGTGACGACGAGGGCAAGCCCAAGAAGCGCCGCCGCCGTCGCCGCCGCTCGCGGTCCAAGAAGTCGAACGGCGAGGGCGAGAACGGCTCCGACACCGGCTCTGATGACGACGCAGGCAACGACTCGGGCAACGGGGACGACGACAACGGAGAGGCCGGCAAGGACGCTCCGTCCGAGGCGCCGGTCGAAGCCTCCGGCGACGCAACCTCCGAAGAGGTCGCTCCGACCGAAACCGACGATGCACCGGCCAAGCCCAAGCGGACCCGCACCCGGTCGCGCTCGCGCAAGCCCAAGGCGGATGCGGTGACCGAAACCTCCGCGGACGAGATCGCAGCGGGTGAGGCAGACACCACCGGCGCCGCCGTGGTCGAGGCCGCCGAGCCGGCACCCGCAGCCGAGGATGCGGCGGCTCCCGAGCCGCAGGCCGAGGGCGCAGCCGTGTCCGAAGCGCAGCCCGAGGCCGAGGCCACCGAGGCGCCCGCAAAGGTCGAGCCCGAGGTGCAGCCCGCACCCGAGCCCGCGCCCGCCGCAGAGGCCCCCGAGGCAGAACCTGCGCCGGAGCCGACCGAAGAGGCGACGCCCGCCGCTGCCGAGACGCCCGAGGCTGAGCCTGCGCCGGAGCCGGCCCCGAAAGCGGAGCCCGAGACCATCTCCGAGACCGCCGAGGCCGAGGACGATGGCAAGCCCAAGCGTCGCGGCTGGTGGTCGATCGGGCGCTAAGCCCGTCCCACGGACACACACTGCAAACGGCCCTGGAGATGCTCCGGGGCCGTTTGTCGTTGCAGCATCCGAGCGACGTTTCAGCACGCCTACGGGGATGTGACCCTGTGCCGCGTGACGCCGGTGGGGTTATCTTCTATCGAAGGCCCATGTTCGGAATCGACCTTATCGACGCCAGCCTTCTGCCGGCCATGTTCGTGGCGCTTGCTGCGGGGATCATCTCTTTTCTGAGCCCCTGCGTGCTGCCTATCGTGCCGCCCTATCTGGCCTTCATGTCCGGCGTCTCGATCGCCGAGATGGAGGCCGGTGGCCGCGCACGGCTGCGCGCCTTCACCGCGGCGCTGTTCTTCGTTCTGGGGCTCAGTACGGTCTTCGTGCTGCTGGGCTTCACCGCGTCGTGGCTGGGCATGTTCTTCCTGCAGAACCAGATCCTTCTGGCGCGGATCTCGGGCGTGGTGGTGATCGTCTTCGGGCTGCATTTCCTGCACGTCTTCCGCATTCCCTTCCTCGACCGCGAGGCCCGGATCGAGACCGGCGAGACCGGCGGCTCGGCCTTCGGCGCCTATATCCTCGGGCTGGCCTTCGCCTTCGGCTGGACGCCCTGCATCGGGCCGCAGCTTGGGGCGATCCTGTCGATGGCGGCGTCCGAGGCCTCGGTGGCGCGGGGCACGGCGCTTCTGGCGGTCTATGCCGCGGGGCTCGGCCTGCCGTTCCTTCTGGCGGCGGTGTTCCTGAGCCGCGCCATGGGCGTGATGAACCGGCTCAAGCGGCACATGGGGCTGATCGAGAAGGTGATGGGCGTGCTGCTCATCGCGGTCGGTCTTGCGCTGCTCACCGGGGCGTTCTCGGCCTTCTCGTTCTGGCTGCTCGAGACCTTCCCTGCGCTTGGCGAGCTGGGCTGACGCGGCCCAGTGCCGTCCCCGGTCTTGCCCTTGCGGGCGGTTCGCGACAGGATCGCGAAAAGAGGGCAGGGATGATCGGCAACGACCCGCAGGCAGAAGGCGCGCCGGAGGCGGCGCAGGAGGTGCGGCGGCGCCGGGTGTTCTACATCCCGGGCTATGATCCCATCCATCCGCGCCGCTACCGTGAGCTTTACCGCAAGGAAGGCGCCGCGCAGGCGCGGATCTCGGGCTACGAGATCGCGCTGACGCCGGGCGCTGGCGGCAATCATTATGGCTGGCGGGTGGCGGCGCAGATCGACGGCGCCGAGGTCGCGGCCGAGGTCGAGGTTCTGGTCTGGTCCGACATCGTGCGCGACAGCATGTCGACGAGCATCCCCGCCACCTATCTCCAGCTCATTCGCACCGCGTGGGAATACATCGCGACCGGAGCGCTCAGGCGGCTGATGCGGCTGCGCAAGGGGCCTGTGATCGCGGCGCTCTACCCGGTGGGGATGCTGCTCGGGCAGCTTGTGCTGGCGCTGCTGCTGCTCTGGGGCGTGGCTTATGTGGTCGGGCTTCTGCGCCCGTGGCTGGGCGTCTTTGCCGATATCGGCGGCGTCCTCGCGGGGGCCGCGGCCGCGGTCTGGCTGCTGCGCTGGTTCAAGGCCAAGGACGGCAAGCTCTTCGCCTATTACCTGATGCACGACTACGCCTATTCGGCCCAGCATCGCGGCGCCAACCCGCCCGAGCTCGAGGCGCGCATGGCCGGCTTCACCGATGCGATTGCCGACGCGCTTGGCGACGACGTGGACGAGGTTCTGGTGGTCGGCCACAGCTCGGGCGCGCATCTGGCGGTCTCGATCCTGTCGGACCTGATCCGGCAGGGCCGGGTGCCAGACCACGGCCCGCGTTTGGCGTTCCTGAGCCTCGGGCAGGTGGTGCCGATGGTCTCGTTCCTGCGCGACGCGTGGCGGCTGCGCGCCGATCTCGCCTTCCTCTCGGCCCGGGACGAGCTCACATGGGTCGACGTCACCGCTCCCGGCGACGGCTGTGCCTTCGCACTCTGCGATCCGGTGTCGGTCTCGGGGGTGGCGTCTGCGGACAAGCGCTGGCCGCTGGTGTTCTCGGCCCAGTTCACCCGCGCGCTCAGCCCCGAGCGCTGGAAGGCGCTGCGCTGGCGCTTTTTCCGGCTGCATTTCCAGTATCTCTGCGCCTTCGACGCGCCGCGCGACTACGATTATTTCCAGATCACCGCCGGGCCGCTCAGCCTCGCCACCCGCTATGCCGGGCGCCCGCCCTCGGCCAGCCGCATCGACGTCGCGGTGTCGAAATTCACCTCGACCGCGCCATGACCCTGCCGCCGAAACCCGCCTCCCGCCCCGACAAGGTCTCGCTCTGGCGCTACCTCAAGCTGTTCCGGCAGGACCTGCTCTCGGCCCAGCCGGAGCGGCTCTACCGCGCGTGGATGGCCGAGTTTCGCACGCCGTTCTTTCGCTCCTACCTCGTCAACCAGCCCGATCTGGTGAAGACGGTGCTGAAGGACCGGCCGCTCGATTTTCCCAAGTCGGCGCGCATCTCGGAGGGCTTGCGGCCTTTGCTCGGAGAGTCGGTCTTCCTGACCAATGGCGCGCAGTGGCAGCGCCAGCGGCGCATCATCGACCCGGCCTTCGAGGGCGGACGCCTGCGCGAGACCTATCCGGCGATGTGGGCCGCGAGCCAGGCGGCGCTGGCGCGGCTCTCCGCACGCGCCGGGGAGACCGTCGAGATCGAGGAGCAGACCAGCCACGCCGCCGCCGACATCATCTTCCGCACGCTGTTCTCCATCCCCATCGAGGACGACCTCGCGGCGCAGGTCTTCCACGAGTTCCGCGCCTACCAGCGCACCCAGCCGATCCTCAACCTTGCCGCCTTCCTGCCGCTGCCGCGCTGGATGCCGCGCTTCTTCCGGTCCGACACCAAGGCCGCGGCGAAGCGCATCCGCGGGCTGATCACCGCGCTGTGCGAGCGCCGGCAGGCCGAGATCGAGGCCGGCACCGCGCCGGACGATCTGGCCACCAAGATCATGACCACCGCCGATCCCGAGACCGGCGATACCTTCTCGACCGAGGAGATGGTCGATCAGGTGGCGATCTTCTTCCTTGCCGGGCACGAAACCTCGGCCTCGGCGCTGTCCTGGGCGCTCTACCTCGTGGCAACCCATCCCGACTGGCAGGACCGGCTGGCCGAGGAGGCGCAGCTTCTGGGCGAGGCGCCGGAGTTCGCCGACATCGCCAGGCTGAAGCTCTCGCGCGACGTGTTCCGCGAGACGCTGCGGCTTTACCCGCCGGTGCCGATGATGGTGCGCGAGACGACCTGCCCGGAGCGGTTCCGCGACCGCGACCTGCCCAAGGGCGCGCAGATCGTGCTGAGCCCGTGGCACCAGCACCGCCAGGCGCGGCTGTGGGACAATCCCGACGGGTTCGACCCGGCGCGCTGGGGCACGGAGAATGGCCGCACATGTGCGCGCGAGGCCTACATGCCGTTCTCGGCCGGGGCGCGGGTCTGCACCGGGGCGGGCTTTGCCATGGTCGAGGGCGTGCTGATGCTGTCGCTGATCCTGCGCGATCTCAAACTCACCGCGCTGCCCGAAGAGGTGCCCGAGCCGGTCGCCTTTCTGACCGTCCGCGCCCGCGACGGCATTCACCTGCGGGTTGAGCGTCGCCGGGGCTGAACGTTAACGACGGACGTTAGCGTTAAACCTCCGTCTTTCGCCTACCCATCTCAAATTGCTTGCGATATGCCATTGGCAACACGGATTTTTCACCATGGGAGAGGGTTCCTCATGAGCGTTTTCGAAGAGCAGAAGACAAAGATGTCGACCGGTCAGGGCTTTATCGCGGCGCTGGACCAGTCGGGCGGGTCCACCCCCAAGGCGCTGCTGCAATACGGTGTCGAAGAGAACGAATATGACGGCGAAGCCGAGATGTTCGGCGAGATCCACAAGATGCGCACTCGCATCATCACCGCCCCGGACTTCACCGACGGCAAGGTGCTTGGCGCGATCCTCTTCGAGCGCACCATGCGCGGCGAGGTCGAGGGCATTCCGACCGCGCAGTACCTGTGGGAAAAGCGCGGCGTCGTTCCGTTCCTGAAGATCGACAAGGGCCTTGCCGACAAGGAAAACGGCGTGCAGCTGATGAAGCCGATGCCCGGCATCGAAGATCTGCTCAAGGAAGCCAAGGAGAGCTTCGGCATCTTCGGCACCAAGGAGCGTTCGGTGATCCACGAGGCCAATGCCGAGGGCATCAAGGCAGTGGTCGACCAGCAGTTCGAGCTTGGCAAGACCGTGGTTGCCGCCGGTCTGGTGCCGATCATCGAGCCCGAGGTCGACATCAACTCCCCCACCAAGGCCGAGGCCGAGGAGATGCTGAAGACCGAGATCGCCAAGCATCTCGACGCGCTGCCGGAAGGCGATGACGTCATGCTGAAGCTGACGATCCCCAGCATCGATGGCCTGTACGACACGCTTGCCGATCATCCGCGCGTGGTGCGCGTGGTGGCGCTCTCGGGCGGGTATTCGACCGACGTGGCCTGCGAGAAGCTCGCCAAGCAGCCGAAGATGATCGCGTCGTTCAGCCGCGCGCTGGCCGAAGGCCTGTCGAAGAAGCAGTCGGACGACGATTTCAACGCGCTGCTCGGCAGCAACATCGACAAGATCTATCAGGCCTCGCTCTGAGCGCGGCCTGCGGCCCCTCGGGGCCGGTAGGAAACGAAAAACGCGCCGGGATCTCCCGGCGCGTTTTTTCTTGCCTCGATGGTCCGGTCAGGAGCGGGCGATATAGCGGTCGCGACGGTGGTTCACGGTGATCAGGATATTGAGCACCACGGCGCCCAAAAGCGACCAGAGCACACGCTCCCAGTCGAACAGGAACAGCGCCAGCAGGAAGACGAGCAGGTCGAAGCCAAGCTGCACGTGGCCGGCCTTGATGCCCTTGGTGTCCTGCGCCCAGAGCGCCACGATGCCCACGCCGCCCAGCGTCGCGCCGTGACGGAACAGCATCAGAAGGCCCACGCCCGCCAGCATCCCCGACAGCGTCGCCCCCAGCGCCGGGTGCAGGTGGTTGATCGTCAGCACCAGCGGCAGCGTCTCGGCGATGGCCGACATCAGCGCCACCGACAGGAAGCTCTTGATCGTGAAGCGCCAGCCCAACTGTTTGATTGCCAGCAGGTAGAAGGGCAGGTTGAGAACGAAGAAGATCGCCCCGAACGGCAGGCCGGTCGGGTAGGAGAGCACCAGCGACAGGCCGGCGATCTGGCCGGTGAACAGCTCGGAGGCGCGCAGGAACTGGATCGACAGCGCCACGAGCGTGGTGCCGACAAGGATGGCCTGCAGGTCTTCCCACAGGGTGTGACGATCGGGCGGGGGCGATTCAAGCAGCAGCATGGGGTTGCCTTGCCGTCACGCGAGGGTGAGGTCAAGATGCGTGCTGCGGCGACCCGGCGTCCGTTTCCGCAAGCGCCCTTTTCCCGGGCTTTGGCGGGCGCGATGCCTCCTCAGAGGCCACATGGCGCGCACTGCGCGCTGGAGGGCACCGGTGTGCCTCGCATCGCTTCGCGCCGTCTCGCGGGTGTCGATTTCCACGGCGAGGTCGAAGCCGGGCGAGGCCGCCGGCTGCAGGTGCCCGAGCACGAGCGATCATGACGGTACCGGCGCTGTCCCGGGCCATGACGTCCGTCGGCTGCCGTCGTTGCGGCCGGCGGGCGGGGTGATCCAGATCATCAAACTGCGGGCAGGCTGCGGATAAAGCGGGCACAGGCGCTCAGGGCTGCGGAGGTCGGGCCAAACGAAAACCGGCCCCGCGTGGGGGCCGGCCATCTTCGTGCTACCTGCAGCGCTCAGGCTGCGCCGAGCGCCTTGTTGAGGTTCTCGTCGACCTTTTCGAGGAAGCCCATGGTGGTGAGCCATTTCTGATCCGGCCCGACCAGCAGCGCCAGGTCCTTGGTCATCCAGCCCGACTCCACGGTCTCCACCACGACCTTCTCGAGGGTGGTGGCAAAGGTCATCAGCTCGCTGTTGCCGTCGAGCTTGGCGCGGTGCTTGAGGCCGCCGGTCCAGGCATAGATCGAGGCGATGGAGTTGGTCGAGGTCGCCTGTCCAGCCTGATGCTGGCGGTAGTGGCGGGTGACCGTGCCATGCGCGGCTTCCGCCTCGACGATCTGGCCGTCCGGGGTCATCAGCTGCGAGGTCATCAGGCCGAGCGAGCCGAAGCCCTGCGCCACGGTGTCGGACTGCACGTCGCCATCGTAGTTCTTGCAGGCCCAGACGAAGCCGCCGTTCCACTTCATGCAGCAGGCGACCATGTCGTCGATCAGGCGGTGCTCGTACCAGATGCCCTTGGCCTTGAACTGTTCCTCGAACTCTTCCTCGAAGACCTTCTGGAACAGGTCCTTGAAGCGGCCGTCATAGGCCTTGAGGATGGTGTTCTTGGTCGACAGGTAGACCGGCCAGCCCAGCGACAGGCCGTAGTTGAACGAGGCGCGGGCGAAGTCGATGATCGAGGCGTCGAGGTTGTACATCGCCTGGTAGACGCCCGCCGAGGGGGCATCATACACCTCTTTCTCGATCACCGTGCCGTCCTCGCCGACGAATTTCATCGTCAGCTTGCCGGCGCCGGGGAAGTGGAAATCGGTCGCCTTGTACTGGTCGCCGAAGGCGTGGCGGCCGATCACCACGGGCTTGGTCCAGCCCGGCACGAGGCGCGGAACGTTGCGGCAGATGATCGGCTGGCGGAACACCACGCCGCCAAGGATATTGCGGATCGTGCCGTTGGGCGAGCGCCACATCTGCTTGAGGCCGAACTCCTCGACCCGGGCCTCGTCGGGCGTGATGGTGGCGCATTTGACCGCGCAGCCGACCTCCTTGGTCTTCTCGGCGGCGTCGATGGTGATCTGGTCGTTGGTCGCGTCCCGGCTCTCGATGCCGAGATCGTAATACAGCAGGTCAAGATCCAGATAGGGCAGGATCAGCTTTGTCTTGATGAAGTCCCAGATGATGCGGGTCATCTCGTCGCCGTCCATCTCGACGATCGGGTTGTCTACCTTGATCTTCGACATGCAGGTCCCTTTCCGTTGTGCACGTGCAGCATGATGGGGCTTTAGCCCAGATTCGCAACGTTGGGAAGTATGGTATGCATCGGTATACATAATGTGATGCTCGGCGCCGGAAATTGCGGCGTTTGTCGGGGCAGGGAGGGGCCGCGCTGGCGGGGGCGGGCAGGGTATCCCTGCCGCGTCCCTCGGACGATATTCCACTGCCCATCCTTAGGTCGTCGGTCAGGGGAGACGCGACATTGAGCGCGCCCTTCTCGGCACCGGGTGAGGGCCTCTGGCGGAGGCCGGGGCGTCTCATCTCATGAGCGAGGGCAGGGCCACAGAGCGCCGCCGTAATGATCCGACACCGGGCAGCCCGCCACGCGGGAGGGTCACCCCGCCTCGGCGGCCTCTGCCCGGACCAGCCAGCGCATCAGCAGCAGCGCAAGGATTGCCTCGATGAAGATCCCCGCCGCCAGTGGCACGGGGGTGCCGTCGAACATCAGCCCGTTCGGCACCGCGATCAGCACACCGGCCACCGTCGCCACCGCCCCGATCACCGAGGCCGCGAGGCCCGCGATGTGGCCGACCGGCTCCATGGCGATGGCGTTGATGTTGCCGACCGTCAGACCCATCTGGAAGAACACCGAGAGCTGCCAGAGCAGGAACAGCGCAAAGCCGGGCGTGCCGGACAGGCCGAAGGCAAAGAGCGCCAGCGTGATGCCGGCCAGGGCCACCTGCACCGACAGCATCGCCGTGATGAGAAAGCGCATCCCGAGCCGCATCACCAGCGCCGCGTTCAGCACGCTGCCCGAGGCGGCGAGGATCGCCACGCCGCCGAACCAGAGCGGGAAGGTCTCGGCGCGCCCGAAGCTGATGTCGTAGATCTGCTGTACGGTGGAGATCATCGAGAACAGCATCGCGAAGATCAGCGCCTGCACACCGATCGAGATCACCACCACCCGCTGGCCGAACAGCTCTGCCAGCGCGGCGCGGAAGGTCGTGAGCCGGAACGGGCGGCGGTTCTCGGGCGGGTGGGTCTCGGACAGGCGCACCATCAGCCAGATCGAGGCGATGCTGGAGAACGCCACGAAGGCCCAGAAGATGCCGCGCCAGCCGGTGGCGGCGATGATCACCGCGCCGATCGAGGGGGCGAGGGCCGGGAACAGGGTGAAGACCATCATCACGAAGGACATGATCCGCGCCATCTCGCGCCCCGAATAGAGGTCGCGCACGATGGCGAGCGCCACCACCCGGGGCCCTGCGGCGCCCAGCCCCTGCAGCAGGCGGGCCGCCAGCAGCAGCTCGAGCGTCTCGGCATAGGCGGCGCAGATCGAGGCCACGATATAAAGCGCGGAACCGCCCAGCAGCACCGGCTTGCGCCCGAACACGTCCGAGAGCGGGCCGGTGAAGAAGGTCCCGATGCCCATGCCGAAGACGAAGCTGGTCACCACGAGCTGCGCGCGGTTGACCGCCTCGGGCGTCAGCTCGGCACCGATCTCGGGCAGGGCCGGGAGCATGGCGTCGATGGAAAAGGCGATGGTGGCGAAGAGCATCGCGAGCAGCGCGATGAACTCGACCCGTCCGGGAACAGACCGCATGTGACCTCTGAATTCTGCAAGGCCACGCCGCTCAGCATCCGCTGTGGCTGGCGGGCCGGTTGACCGCTAACACCGGGCTATCGGAAAACGGTATACCGGCACAACCACGGATATCGCCGCGGCGCGCGCAACCCGGTCATGCACCGCCCGCATGGGCTGCGGCTCGGCGGCCTCCTGCCGGTCTTCACTGGCGGGCGATAAGGCGCGTTCAGGCGGCGCCTTCGCGGATCTCGGAGATCACCTTGGACCAGAGCTCGGTGGGCTGGGCGCCGGGCACCGCGTGCTGTCCCGCGACCACGAAGGTCGGCACCGAGGTCACGCCCATGCCGCGCGCGGTGGCGTCCATCTCGACGATCTCGCGCCGGTCCGCCTCGGAGGCGAGCAGGCGTTGGATCAGGCTGGCGTCGAGCCCGCAGCCATCGGCGATGTCGGCCAGCACCTCGCGGTCGCCGATGTCGCGCCCGTCGACGAAATACGCCTGAAACAGCGAGGAGACCACGGCGGTCTGCACGCCCTCGATGCCGCCCCAGTGGATCAGCCGGTGGGCATCGATGGTGGAAGGCGTGGTTTCGATCGCGTCGAGATTCAGCGTCAGACCGGCGTCGGCGGCGTGCTCGGCCACCGGCATGTAGGCCTGCACCGCGCCCTCCTTGCCGCCGAACTTGGTCTCGAGATAGGCGCGCCGGTCCATGCCCTGCGCGGGCATGTCGGGGTTCAGCATGAACGGCCGCCAGCGAATGGTGAACGGGTGATCGGGCTCTTCGAGCAGGGCGCGGTCGAGGAGGGCTTTGCCGATGTAGCACCAGGGGCAGATCGGGTCGGAGAAGATGTCGAGCGTGACCATGTACCATGTCCTTTTGCGGCCCTTCTAGCAGGGCCTGCGCCGGGAATCGACAGCGGAACGACGCGCGCCCGTTTGGGTGGTCGGCAATGGCGCGGGGCCGTGCGGAAGAGCCGTCAGGCGCAAAAAGGGGCGCGCACCCACGCCCCCTGCGCGTTCCTAGCCGCGGCCACGCCCCTCGAAGCGGGGCAACATGGCGGAGAAATCGCGCCCAGTGCCGCCTTCGTCCTCGACGAAGGCGCGGTAGAGCTCCAGCGCGCGCTCGCCCATCGGCGTGTCGGCATCCGCCGTCTCGGCGGCCTGCTGCGACAGGCCCAGATCCTTGAGCATCAGTTCTGCGGCGAAGCCGGGCTTGTAGCCGTTGTCTGCGGGCGATTGCGGCCCGACCCCGGGCGCCGGGCAATAGGCGTTCATCGACCACGAATAGCCCGACGAGGTCGAGACCACGTCGAACATCGCCTCGCGCGAGAGGCCGAGCTTGTCGGCCAGCGCAAAGGCCTCACAGGTGGCGATCATGGTGACGCCGAGGATCATGTTGTTGCAGATCTTCGCCGCCTGACCGTTGCCGGAGGGGCCGCAATGCACCGCCTTCTGACCCATGATGTCAAAGAGCGGCTTCGCCTTGGCAAACGCCTCCTCCGATCCGCCCACCATGAAGGTCAGAGTGCCACCCGAGGCGCCGCCGACGCCGCCTGAAACCGGCGCGTCGAGCGCGCCCAGCCCGGCCTCGGCGGCCTGCGCCGCGACCGCGCGGGCACTGTCCACATCGACGGTCGAACAGTCGAGCAGCACCGCGCCGGGCGGCATCGCGGGGATCACCTCGGCCGCGACGCTGCGCAGGATCTGGCCGTTGGGCAGCATGGTGATGACGACCTCGGCACCGGTCGCCGCCTCGGGGGCGGAGACGGCGGTGCCCACGCCCTCGGCGGCGGCCCCGGCGACGTCGAACCCGGTGACCTCGTGACCGGCCTTGGCGAGGTTGGCGGCCATCGGCGCGCCCATGTTGCCAAGCCCGATAAATGCGATCTTCATGGTGTCTCTCCTCCCTCGCGTGACGCGTCTCAGAGCGCCAGTTCTTCCTCCCCGAGCGGCGCCAGCAGGGCGGCCACGCGGTCCTCTGTCACCTCGTCGATCGAGAAGCGCCACTGCGGGTTGCGGTCCTTGTCGATGATCTGCGCCCGCACGCCCTCGAGGAACTCGCCCTGCTCGACGATGCGGTGCGAGACCCGGTATTCCTGTCTGAGCGCGCTTCGGATGCCCTCCTCGCCGGAGCGCAGCCGCGCCAGCATTGCCAGTGTCAGCGCCATCGACAGCGGCGCGTTGCGGCCCACCGCCTTGGCGGCGCGCTCGGCGATCTCGCCATCGGCGCCGTCCAGCGCCGCCTTGATCTCGGGCAGGCTGTCGGAGGCGAAGAGCCGGTCGATCTCGTCCTGTGCGTCGGCCAGCGGGCTTTCGGGCGTCGCCTGTGCCTCGGCCTCAAGTGCGGCCACGGTCCCGGTATCGGCCAGTGCGGACTTGAGCGCCTCCCAGCGCTCCTCGGGGATGTAGAAATCTGCAAACCCAGCGTGCAGCGCATCCCCCGGACCCATGCGCGCGGCGGTCAGGCCGAGATAGGCGCCCAGCCGACCCGGCGCGCGGGACAACAGCAGCGACCCACCGACATCCGGCACGAACCCGATGCCGCATTCCGGCATGGCGATCTGGGCGCTCTCGCCGATCACCCGGTGCGAGACGTGCCCGCCAAGCCCGACGCCGCCGCCCATGACGAAGCCATGCAGGAAGCTGACGATGGGCTTTGGATATTCCGAGAGCTTGGCATTCATCCGGTACTCGTCGCGCCAGAAGGTGCGTCCGGTGTCGAATTCGCCCTTCAGCCCGGCGCGGTAGATCTCTGCGATGTCGCCGCCGGCGCAGAACGCCTTTTCCCCCTCGGCATCGAGGATCACCAGCGCGACCGTGTCATCATCGCGCCAGGCATCGAGCGCGGCCTCGATCTCCATGCACATGTCATAGCTCAGCGCGTTCAGCGCCTTGGGCCGGGTGAGGGTGATGTGGCCGGCGCGGCCATTGCTGCGGATGTGGGTGTCGCTCATGGAACTCCTCGGCGCATCAAAGCGGGGGTCGGGGGTGTTCGGGGGGCAGGCCCCCTGGGGGGCCTGCCGAAGCGCGGCGTGAGTGGTGCCTTGCGCGTGTATCGGGTCAGGACGAGATCAGGCTGCGCGCCACGATCATGCGCATGATCTCGTTGGTACCTTCGAGGATCTGGTGCACCCGCAGGTCGCGGACGATCTTCTCGATGCCGTAATCCGCGAGATAGCCGCAGCCGCCATGCAGCTGCAGGCACTGGTCTGCGACCTTTGAGCCGGCCTCGGTGACGAATTTCTTCGCCATGGCGCAGAACTTGGTGGCATCCGGCGCCCCGGTGTCGAGCTTCCAAGCCGCCTGTCGCAGGAAGGTGCGGGCGGCCTGCAGCTCGATCTCCATGTCGGCGAGACGGAACTGCAGCGCCTGAAACTGGTCGAGGCTCTGGCCGAAGGCGCGGCGCTCGGCCATGTAGGCCAGCGTCGCGTCGAGCGCCGCCTGCGCGGCGCCCAGCGAGCAGGCCGAGATGTTGAGCCGGCCGCCGTCGAGCCCGGCCATGGCATAGCGAAAGCCCTTGCCCTCTTCGCCCAGCAGGTTGCCGGCGGGCACCGGGCAGCCATCCATCTGCACCTGCCGCGTGGGCTGCGCCTTCCAGCCCATCTTGGCCTCGAGCCCGCCGAAGCTCAGCCCCTCGGTGCCGTCGTCGAGCACCAGCGCCGAGATGCCGCGCGGGCCGGCCTCGCCGGTGCGGGCCATGACGATATAGGCGTCGGAATAGCCGCCGCCGGAGATGAAGGCCTTGGTGCCGGTGAGGCGGTAGCCATTGCCCGACGCCTCGGCGCGGGTGGCGAGCGCCGCGGCGTCCGATCCCGAGCCGGGCTCGGTCAGGCAGTAGGAGAGCACGGTCTCCATGGTCAGGGCCTTGGGCAGGTAGCGCGCGCGCAGATCCTCGGAGCCGTAGAGATCGATCATCTTGGCGCACATGTTGTGGATCGACAGGAACGCCGCCACCGCCGGGCAAGCCATGCTGAGCGCCTCGAAGACGAGCGTGGCGTCGAGCCGGCTGAGCCCCGAGCCGCCGCTCTCCTCGCTGACATAGATGCCGCCGAGACCCAGCTGGCCGATCTCTGTCCAGAGCTGTTTCGGGATCGTGCCCTCGGCCTCCCAGGCCATGGCGTTGGGCGCCACGTGTTCCTGGCCGAAGCCATGGGCCATGTCGAAGATCGCCGTCTGCTCCTCGCTCAGCGCGAAATCCATGTCGGGCCCTCCCTGCCGTGATGGAAATGAACAAGTGTTCATAATCTGGCGGAAAGCGGATCGGGATGCAAGCGGTTGTGTGAGGGCTCATCAGACGGCGTGTGCGTCGCCGCCGTCGCAAGACCGGCACGCGGGTCTGCCGATTTCCTCTCCGGTCCGCGAAGTCTCGGTCATGCGGTGGGACTGGAGTTCGGTGCTGCGCGAGCCCGGCGCGTGATCCGTTTGGCGGCGGTCCCGCGACGGGCTGGCCCTGGGCAAACTCGGACCGCATGGGGGACCGCGACGCTTTCAGGTGCTGCGATCCGGTGATGCCGCGGCTCTGGGGGAATTCGCTCGCCCTCCGCGACCGGCGATGGGCGATGGGCTGATCGAAAGCCCGATTGAGGGGGCGCCGCACCTTTCTGGTCCTTGCCTCATTCGCGGTCAGGCCGTCGGCGGGCGTGGCGCGGCCCGGCGCGTGCCCGGACCGCGTGGCGCGGCCGATGCTAGCGCTCCTGCCGGGTCGCCCACGACTGCAGTTCGCCGGCGATCCTGCCAAGGGACTTCACCTGATCGACGCCGCCAAGGCGAATGGCCTCCTTGGGCATTCCGAAGACGACACAGCTTTGCTCGTCCTGAGCGATCGTGGTCGCGCCCGCGTCCTTCATCTCGCGCAAACCCCGCGCGCCGTCGTCGCCCATGCCGGTCAGGATTGCGCCGATCGCCTTGTTGCCGGCCGCCTGAGCCACGGATCGGAACAAAACGTCGACCGACGGGCGATGGCGCGAGACACATGGCCCGCGCACGACCTCGGTGATGTAGCCGGCCCCGTTTCGCCGTAGCATCATGTGCTGGTTGCCGGGCGCGATCAGCACCGTACCGCGCTGGACGCGGTCGCCGTTCCTCGCCTCGAGGACCGTCGGACGGCACAGGCCATCAAGCCTTCGGGCGAAGGTTTGGGTGAAGTGCTCGGGCATGTGCTGGACGACGACGATCGGGGGAATATCCTCGGGCAGGGCGGAGAGCACTGTCACCAAAGCCTCGGTGCCGCCGGTCGAGGCACCGATGGCGATGACCTGGCCGTTCGGTGGCGCCGCGTTCGCCCGCGGGGGCAGGGGCGGCAGGATGGCATCGGCGGTCAGCTTCGGGCCGGGGCCGGCGGCGGCGCTGGCCTTCGGTTTGCGCCGGCCGGTCGTCGCCGCGGCGGCGGTCACCGCGTCGCACAGGCGCATCTGGGCCTCGGCGCGCTGTTCTTCCGATCCCATCTTTGGCTTGGCGATGACCTCAGCGGCTCCGAAGGACAGGGCTTTCATCGCGTTCTCGCTGCCCTTGGCCGTGAAGCTGGAGCAAATCACCACCGGGATCGGGTGCTGCGCCATGATCCGCCGCAGGAAGGTCAGACCGTCCATGCGCGGCAGCGCGAGGTCGAGGACGAGCACGTCCGGCAGCTGCTGGCGCATCTTCTCGGCAGCTTGGAAGGCGTCTGCGGCGGTCGCCGTGACGGCGATGTCGGGATCGACCGAGAGCAGCCGGGACAGCGCTGAGCGCGCCGCGGCGCTGTCGTCGACGATCATCACGCGGATCGGATCGGACGCGTGGCTCATCGTCAGTCGCCCTTTCGTCTGAAAGTGGCGGGCGCGATCTGCGCCAACCTGTGGTCCTGCACGATCATCGATTCGGCATGGCCAACGAAGAACCAGCCGCCGATGGCCAGATGCCCCACGATATTCGCGATGACCTGCTGTTGCTGGGCTTCCGTGAAATAGATCAAGACGTTGCGCAGCATGATGACATCGAGCCCGTGACTGACCGGATAGGGCGGGTCGATCAGGTTCAGCTCGCCGAAGCGGACCCTGCGCCGCAGTTCCGGCACGATGCGGGCTACGCCGGTGCTTTCCTTCGTGCCGCGTCCGGACATCGTGTAGCGGGCGCGCAGGTCCTGTGGTACGGGATCCAGCTGATCGCACGGGTAGATCGCGCGCATTGCCTCATCGAGAACCCGGGTCGAGATGTCGGTGCCGAGGATTGTCCAATCGAGCTGGCCATCCGTCCCGGCCGCCTCGGCCAGGATCATGGCGGCGGAGTAGGCCTCGGCACCGGTCGAGGAGGCCGCGCTCCACAAGCGGAAGCGGCAGGGGTGACGCCGCTCTGACGCACGCATGGCTTCGGGGATGACCCGCTTTGCCAATAGCTCGTAATGGGCGGGTGTCGGTCTTGTTGGTGGTGATCTTGTCGATGATGAGGGGCCACTCGTCGTGCAGCGCACCTCCGTCGAAGAGATGCTCGAAATAGTCGTCGAGGTCGGAGAACCCGCCCTCAAGCAAGCGCCTGCGCAGTCGAGTGACGATGAGGTGGTCCTTGTTCGCAGGCATCCGGATCCCGGTCTCAGAAAAGACGAGATCCCTGAATCTGGCCCGGTAATCGGTTTGCGGCGCGGATCTGGTCAGGGGGCGCATGTCAGAGCTTCAGACGGATCTGCGCTTCGATGCAGAGCGGTGAGGTCCGAGGTGTCGAAGACGGCGAGGATGTTGAGCATTGCCACGATTCCTCCCTCGCGGCGGCCGATGCCGTGCAGGACCCGAGGATCCCAAGACACCATCTCGGCCTCCGCTACGGGCAGGACCTCGCCGTCGTTGTCGAGGCCGCAGACCTCGATCACACGATCGACGCGCAAGGCGAGCGTATGATCCCGGGTCTGCCCTTCGATCGTCAGCACCATGATGCGGGTGTCGTCGTCGTCCGCCTCTGGCACCTCGCCGAGCAACCGGCACAGATCCACGAGAGGCACCGAGGCACCCCGCACATCGATGAGCCCCAGAAGGTGGGGGGGCGAACCGGGCAGGCGGGAGGGCGCCTGCGCCGAGAGGATTTCCCGTACGATCCCGACCTCGACCGCGAACAGGGAACCGGCCACGGCGAAGGTCACGACGGTGTCTGCGCGTGTCATGTCCCGGTCCTCAGGCCGCGCTGCGGGAGGCACGCATGAACTCGGCATCGAGTTCATCCTCGCCGCCAGACAGGTCAAAGTCGAACCCACCACCCGCAAGCTTGCCCGGGGTTCGCTTGGGTGTCGAGGCCGCAGGGCGCCGCACCTCGGTCGCGACGGGCTGCGCGCCTGCGTGGGCCTCGGTCCGGAAGTAGGAAATCGCGGCGCGCAAGCTTTCGGACTGACCGGAAAGCTCCTCGGCGGTGGCCGACATTTCCTCGGAGGCCGAGGTGTTTTCCTGTGTCACCTTGTCGAGCTGCTGGATGGCAAGATTGACCTGGGTCGCACCCGATGCCAGTTCCCGGCTGGCGCTGCTGATCTGCGCCACGAGGTCCGAGGTTTTCTCGATATCCGGCACGAGCCCGTCCAGCATCTTGCCTGCCTCTTCCGCCGCGCGAACCGTATTGCCGGACAAAGACGAGATTTCTCCGGCGGCCGTCTGGCTGCGTTCGGCCAGCTTGCGGACTTCGGAGGCGACGA
Organism: Salipiger bermudensis; assembly: GCF_020171625.1. Lineage (GTDB taxonomy): Bacteria > Pseudomonadota > Alphaproteobacteria > Rhodobacterales > Rhodobacteraceae > Salipiger > Salipiger bermudensis_B. The sequence goes on along the minus strand of NZ_JAIUZY010000014.1, from coordinate 65,190 downwards.
CTGCGAAGCCGCGGCCATGCTCTCCGGCGCGGGCCGCCTCGACCGCCGCGTTCAGGGCGAGCAGATCGGTCTGGCGGGCGATCTCCTGCACCACCATGATCCTCTCCGCGATGGTTTTCATCGCCTCGACGGCCTCTGCCACTGCCGTGCCGCTCTCGCGCGCGTCCGCGGCGGACTTTCGAGCGATTTCCTCTGTCTGGCCGGCATTGTCGGCGGTTTGCTTGATGTTCGCCGTCATCTGCTCGACCGAGCTGGACGCTTCTTCCGTCGACGAGGCCTGTTCGGTCGCGCCCTGGCTGAGCTGTTCGGCGGTCGAGGCCATCTGGGCTGATCCGGAGGCGACCTGACCGGCGCCGCCGGTCACCTCGCCCACCACCCGGCGGAGGTTCGCGGTCATCTGGTTCATCGATCTGAGCAGGTCGCCGATCTCGTCGTTCGAGGTCACTTTCGCCGTGTCCGTCAAATCGCCGTCGGCGACCTTGCGGCTCAGGTTGCTCGCGCGGGCCAGCCCCCTCGACAGCGTCATGACAATCCACAAACCGGCGAAGATAGAGACCGCCGCGATGCCGATCATCATCGCGATGGTCTGGGTGCGAGCGGCAGTGTAGCTCGCTGAGGCTGCGGCGGCGGACTGATCGAGGCTCTTCTGGTTGGCCAGCAGAATCGACTCGACCTGCGCCTCCATCTTCTCCCAGGCGGTCTGGCCCTCGGTGTTCAGGAGGCGAAAGGCTCTGAGGCTGTCACCGTCATCGGCCATTGCCATCGCACGTTCGTTGACCGACCGGATTTGTTCCAGGACGGAATCGTACTGATCGAGAGACGCGTTCCCGTCTGCGGTCGCGATCTCGCGGAGGCTTCTGAGATACCGGTCGTGCCGGTTCCGAGCCTGATCCATCCCGTCGACGATGTCCCTGCGTGTGACAGGGCTCTCCACAAGGAGATATTCCCGCACGTCGCGCTGCACGCGCAGCTGTTCACGACCCAGTTCCGTGCCGAGTTTGATACGTTCGGCGTCGTTATTGATCACACCCTCCATGCGCGCCTGCATCCCCGACAGCTTGTTCAGGGCGATCGCGGAGGCGAAGATCGAGCTCATGACGATGACGGCAAGGGTCACGGAAAGTTTCAGTTTCAATGTCATTCGCATTTTGGAACCTCAGCACGATTGATGAACGGGGTGGTCGATTTCGGCGAGATAACCCGCGAAGATCGCACCAAGATCGGGGATGATGAAGAAGCGCTCACCCTGTCGGCCGACCGCCCGGACGTAGTGGCGAGGCCAGCTTGCGCCGACGGCGGGAACGTCCTCGAGGCTGGCGGACGTCACCTTGGTCACTTCGTGGACCTGTTCCGCCAGCACCCCCACGACGGAGGGCGTGTCGGCGAGTGGGAGATCAAGGACGAGGATCCGGGTGTCTTCGTTCACGTCGTTTTGCGGCATTCGAAGCGGAATGCGCAGGTCGGTGAGCGGCACCACGGCGCCGCGCACGTTCAGCAGGCCCGCCGCGAAAGGCGGCGCGTTCGGGACCCGGGTGACCTCGCCCGGCTCGATCACGGTTCGCAAGACGTTGGTCTCGATCGCAAGAAGCTCGCCGCCGAGGCGAAAGGTCACCATGTCCCAACGTTTCAGCGGAGGCGCACTCGCGCCCCTGCTCGCCTGCTGCGCTCTTTGGGTCCCGTCGGACATCACGCGGCCTCCCTGCTGTCGAGGGTTTGCCCGAAGGACACGAGCTGGGGGATGTCGAGGATCAAAGCGACCGATCCATTGCCGAGCACGGTGGCCCCGGAGAACATCTTGAGCGCGGCATGCAGCGGCGAGAGCTGCTTGATGACGGTTTGCGACGACCCGATGATGCGGTCCACCGTGAGCCCCACCCGCAGGCCGGCGGCAGTGACGACGACCACCTTCTGGTGAGGGCCAGGCACGCCCTTGCTGGCAAGCAGATCGCGCATCCGCAGGTACGGCACGAGCTGGTCACGGATATTGAGAAACCGCGTCGTCCGCGCGTCTCCGACCTCATCGTCCGGCAACTCGATGATGTGTTCGACGGCCGCAAGAGGGATGGCATACCGCTCGTCCGCGATCTCGACGAGGAGGCCGTCGATGATCGCCAGGGTCAACGGGAGGCGCATGTCGATCCGGGTGCCATGGCCGGGTTCGCTGTCAACGTCGATCCTGCCGCGCAATTGCTCGATGGTCCGCTTGACCACGTCCATCCCAACACCGCGCCCACTGAGTTCGGTGACCGCGTCTGCGGTGGAGAAGCCGGGCTGGAGGATCAGGGCACGGACGTCGTCATCGTCCAGATTTGTGTCCGGTCCGATCAGGCCGCGGTCTTCTGCCCGGGCGCGGATCTTTTCCAGTTCGAGGCCGCGCCCGTCATCGGAGAGCGAAATGATCACCTCTGCGCCGGAATAGCGCGCCGACAGCCGGATGGTGCCATGCTCCGGCTTGCCCATGGCACGACGTTGCTCGGCGGTCTCCAGCCCGTGGTCGGCCGCGTTTCGGATCAGGTGCATGAGGGGATCGGAGAGCTTTTCGATCACCGTCTTGTCGAGTTCCGTGTCCTGGCCCTCGATCTCAAGGGTAATGGGTTTGCCCAGCGTACCGGTGAGATCGTGAACCAGCCGTCGGAAGCGGCCGGTGATTGTCTCGATGGGGGTCATGCGGATTGACATCGTCGTCTCGCGCATCCCGGAGGCCAGGCGCTCGATGTCTTCGGCAACCGCCACCAGTTGCGGATCGCGGGATCTGGCTGCAAGCTCGGCCAGGCGCGCCTCGGCGATGACCAGTTCACCGACCCTGTCCATCATCTCGTCCAGCCGTTCGGCGGGCACCCGCATCATGGACCGCTCGCTGGTAGGGGGCGACGTCCGGGTGGCTTCGGCGGGAGGGGCTGCCATGGCGGACGAGACATCGCCGCGGGAGATATCGGCGTCCTCCTCCGCACCCGCGGCCCCAGCAGGCTTGAGGTTCAGGTCGAGTCCCTCCTCGTTGAACAGAAAGACATCGCGAATGTCGTCCTCGGTGATCTCGCCGGGCAGATCCATCCGCCATCCGATGTGCAGCTCCGCCGGCGCCATCTTTTCGAGCGGTGGCAGATCATCAAGGATCGGGGCAATGTTGCTGGCACCCATGGCGCGAAATTCTGCGAGGATCGCTTCGGGTCGTCCGCCAAGCGTGAGCGTGTCCGGAGCAAGCCGGAACGACATGATCCAGCCCGGATCTTGGGCCTCCGCCTCGCGATCTCCCGAGACAAGGGCAGCCAGCCTGCCCAGAAGCAGCGCGCCCGGTTCGGTCGACCCGCCTGCCAACAGGTCCACCACGTGGTCGCGCGCCGAAAGGGCGATCTCGATGAGCTGCGGGGTCACCTTAAGCGTTCCTTCACGCACCGCCTCGAACGCGGTTTCGAAGTCGTGGAGGAATTGCGACATCGCGATCTGGCCGAACATGGCCCCGCTGCCCTTGAGCGTATGCAGATCTCGAAAGGCGCTGTCGATCAGGGACTTGTCCGTGGGGTTGGCCTTCAGGTCCAGTAGGGTCGCCTCAAGCGATTCCGTCAGGTGTTGCGCCTCAATCAGGAACAGCGGATCGGTTTCCTCACTCATCAGCCCAGAACCTTCTTCACGACGCTTAGCAATTTCTTGTCGTCGAACGGCTTGGTCATCCAACCGATCGCCCCGGCCTCGCGCGCCGTCTGCTTGAGGGCGGCGGCGTTCTCGGTGGAGAGAAAAATCACTGGCACGCCCGCACTGCCCGGCATCTTGCGAAAGGCGCGGATGAACCCGATCCCATCGAGGTTGGGCATGTTTTGGTCCGTGATGACGGCCCGGGGGACCGCACTTCGCGCCAGGCCAAGGGCCGCCTGACCATCGGGGGCCTCGACCGTGTCATAGCCGGCAAGACGCAGGGTCGAGGAAATCAACCGCCGAACAGAATCGGAATCGTCAACGACAAGTATCGGTCTGGGCACCCGGGCTCTCCATTTCGCTGGTGTGTGGCTGGCACAGCCGATCGAGGGCGAGGCCCCGCCAGAGTGCCTCTGGCTGGCTGCCCGGTGCCATGACGAGGGCGACGTCCTTGCCGTGTGCGCGGGCCGAGTTGAGGGCAGCGGCGATGAGTTGCGCGCCAGCCGTGTCGATCTCTGCAACATCCCTCAGGTCGATCCGGCAGGTCTCGTGGCTCAGAAGTCCGATCAGACCCTGCCGCGCATCCTCGATGTCAGAAATCACATAGGGCAACCGTGCCACCTTGACTTGAACCGACTGGACCTTGGTTAGACCGGGGGAGGTTTACAAACCGTCAAGCCGCGCAGGAAAAATCTGGCCCGGACTAACCCTTCTTTAAGCCGCGTCCGATAGCTCTGGGGCGTCTTCGATGCTCTCTGCGACAGGAGGGCGCGCACCCGGACTATGCCATGCGATCAATGCCTTATGCCAAATCCTCTTGCCCGACCGGTCGCTCAGCACGACGCCCTTACGGCGCTTCAGGCCGAAATCGACGCGATCGAAGGCGCCTTCTCAGAGGCCGTGGAGGCGCTGATCTCGGGGCGCGAGGGACTCGTCAAAATGATCGCCGCGCTGCGATCCTACGAGGAGGGGCTGCAATCCTGCATCGACCAGGATCTTCCACAGGTTCTCGGGCGGCTGGCCGCACGGCTGGCGGACGCCGAAACGAGGGACACCGAAAGCCTTCGGAAACTGGAGCGGATGATATCGGACATATCGGGCGTGGAGGCGCCGATGCACCACCTGCGGGAGCTGATCCGGACGCTGGAAATCTTCTCTAGCACCGCCAGCGTCGTGGAAGCCGAGTCCGAGCTCGCCGGTCGCTCGAACTTCTCGGCGCAGATCAAGTCACTCTCGCTCAAGAGCTTTACCGGCCTCCAGGATCTCAGGACGCTGGTCGGGGAGCTGAAACTGCAATTGGTGTCTCTCAAGACCGCGCAGGAAACCCATGCCTCAGCCGGTCTGCAACGTCTTGCAGGGATCGGCGACCGGCTTACCCAGCTCGGCCGCGGGGTGGCGGGCGATCTCGCCAAGGCGCAGGCCCCGGCGCGCCGCGTTCATGACGTTGCCGGGCAGGTCGGCGAACGGATGAACCGGACCTTGGCGTCGCTGCAGATCGGCGACAGTGTCCGGCAGCGTCTCGAGCACGTGATCGAAGCCTCGCGCACCTTTGGGCCCGGCACCGGGACGCCCCCGTCAGCCAGACTGCTGATCGGCATCATCGGGGTGCGCCAACTCTACGCGGCGGCCGATGCGCTGAGCCGGGAACTGGCCACGCTTCCCGGCGACCTGCGCGCACTTCGCGCCGACACCGGGACCCTGCTGACCATGGGGCAGGACCTGAAGTCGGACACAACCTTGTCGGCGCGGTTCCTTCCGATCAAGGACCTCAGCGCGCGCAGCCTGTCGGCGCTCTATGCGGGTGAGGCACACCGCCGGACGGTGCAAGACCGTCTCAGGGCGATGGGCGCGATCGTCCAGGATGTCAAAGGCACGCTGGATCGTCAGGCCGTCCTTGACGAGGAGATGAAGTTTGGCAGCTTGAACGTCTCGTTGCTGAGCCGGAGTGCGATCCGGGGTGGCAGCGCAATGAACTACGTCACGCACGAGATTGCCGAGCTGATCATACGATGCCTGAAGCAGCGTCTCGAAGTGATCGACATTCTGTCCGACATCGTTGCCTCGATCTCGGATACGCAGGATCAGCAGGCGCTTTCAGCGGACCTTGACGCCATCCGCGACGATCTCGACGGTCTGACCCAGGTGCTCCACGTCTGGGAGGCGCTCTCGGGCGGGGTGGACGCCCTGCTCCAGACCGGACCGGCCAGCGCCGCGGCGTTTGGCGCCTGTGCCGACCAAATGGAGGTGCAGGTCCCATTGGTCGATCGGGTCCGGGAGCTTGCCGCCCAGCTCGGCAGCGCCTGCGCAGAGGCCGATCCGAAAGACCTCTACCGCGAGCCTCGGGCGTCGGAAGCCGCCGACTGGATGCGGACGCTTTATTCCGTCCCCGAGGAGCGCGATCTGCACGATGACATCTGCGGAACCTTCGGGTCAAACCGCGCCGAACGCGCGGCAGACCCGGACGAGAGTGAAACTGACAGAGATGAGGAATTCGAGTGGTTCTGAAAAAGACCGAACGTCTTCAACCACGTCCCGCCTGATCGACGCGCAAGCGCTCAGGTCCGGCCGGTTTGCCCCTCGCTGCGAGCTCCGACGGATCTTTCGACCGCGTTGCCGGTCAGGCGAGGCGCCCTCGTCTTCTTCTGGCCAGAAATATCCCCGCCGGAGGCAGGCAGAACTCCGCGGCCGGGAGGGCGGCACGGAAAGCGATCTCAGGCGAGGGTGCCCCGGATGACGCGCTCGACCTTCTCCAGCAGCACCGCGTTGTCGAAGCGGGCCACGGCGGTGTCGCGGGCGGCGCGGGTCATGGCGGAGCGGTCCTCCATGTCGAGAAGCTGCGCGATGCGGTCGGCGAAACCCGCTTCATCCCATTCGGGCACCAGCAGCCCGTTGACGCCGTCCTCCACCGCCTCGGGGATGCCGGCATGGATCGTCGAGAGCGTGATGCAGCCGCAGGCGAGCGCCTCTTGGATCGCGGTGGGCAGGCCCTCGGTGTTGCCGTTCTTGGCGGTGACCGAGTGCTGCAGGAAGATCTCGGTGCCCACGAGGTGCTGGCGCACCGCGTCATGCGGCAGCGCGCCGGTGAAGGTGACCTGGTGGCCGACGCCGAGCTCTTTCGCCATCGTCTTGCAGGTCTCGAGCAGGGGGCCGTCGCCGATGAAGGTCAGATGCGCGTCCCGCCCCCTGGCGGCGGTCGCGAAGGCGCGCAGCGTCACCTGGGGGGCCTTCTTCTCGACCATGCGGCCCACTGCGAGGAAGGAGCCCGGGGTCTTCTCGCCCGGCGTGAAGCGGCGGATGTCGACGCCCGAGGGCACCACGTGGGCGTTGGGATGCGTCACGCCGTGGCGGGCGAGGTTGTCGAGCAGGAACTGCGACACCGAGAACACGCCGGCGAGCCGCGGCATCATGTGCCTGTAGGCCCGCACGGTCTTGTTCGAGCGCAGCGCGAAGCTGGCATCGGTGCCGCGGAAATAGGTGAAGCAGGGCAGGTCCATCGCCTGCGCAAGCTTCGCCACGACGAGGGCCTGGGTGCCGAACTCGGCGAGGATCACCTCGACCTGCTGGTCGCGAAGCCAGTCGCGCAGGCGGGCCTTGTTGTCGCCGAAGGGCAGGCGGCCGGTGCTCTCGGTCAGCGCGTTCCAGCCCATGGCCAAGGGCGCGCGCAGGCGGTCGGCGGTCGAGAGCGGTGCGCGGCGCTCGAAGATCGGCTTGCCGAGCGGGTCGGTGCCGTTGAAGCGCCCGGTGAGCACGCAGGTCTCTCCGCCGAAGATATGCGCGATATGGCGGTTGATGAAGGTCTCGCCCGGGACGAAGAAATCGGAGGTCGCGATGCAGGTCTTCATGGGGGCACTCCGAAGGTTGCGGCGCGGCCCTTGTGCCCCTCCCGACCGCGCCGCGCAAGTGGGGGCCCCGTTGGCCGGGGGCCCCGTGTGTGTCAGCCGAGCACGCTGGTCACCGCGTCGCGGGTAACCGAGACGATCTCGTCGGCCTCGGCGCGGCTCAGGCAGAGCGGCGGGGCGAAGCCGAGGATGTCGCCCTGCGGCATGGCGCGGGCGATCACGCCGCGCTCGAGCATGGCAGCCACGACCTTGGCGCCCTTGCCCTCGGAGGCGTCGAAGAAGCGCCGCGCGTCGCGGTCCTGCACCAGCTCCACCGCGCAGAGCATCCCTTCGCCACGCACCTCGCCGACATGCGCATGATCGCCGAGGGCGTCACGCATGGTCTCGGTCAGGTAGCGCCCGGTTTCGGCGGCGTTCTGCACGAGGTTCAGCTCGTCGATGAGCTGCAGGTTGGCGATCCCGGCGGCGGCGCCGATCGGGTGGGCCGAGTAGGTCCAGCCATGGCCCAGGACGCCGTACTCGTCGGTGCCCTGGCACAGCACATCCCACATGCGCTGGCCCACGATGGTGGCCGAGAGCGGGGCGTAGGCCGAGGTCAGACCCTTGGCCGAGGTGATGAGATCGGGCTTCATCCCGTAGTGATCCGAGCCGAACATCGAGCCGAGCCGCCCGAAACCGGTCACCACCTCGTCGGCGATGAGCAGGATGTCGTGGCGGTCGAGCACCTCCTGGATTGCTGGCCAGTAGCCCTCGGGCGGCGGCACGATGCCCCCGGTGCCCAGCACCGGCTCGCCGATGAAGGCGGCGATGGTGTCGGCGCCCTCGGCGGCGATCAGCTCCTCGAGCTTGGCCACGCAATGAGACACGAACGCTGCCTCGGTCTCGATGCCCTCGGGGCGGCGGTAGTAGTAGGGCGCCTCGGTGTGCACCACCTGCGCCAGCGGCAGGTCGAACTTCTTGTGGAACAGCTCGAGCCCGGTGAGCGAGCCGGTCATCAGCCCGGAGCCGTGATAGCCGCGCCAGCGCGAGATGATCTTCTTCTTCTCGGGGCGGCCGAGGATGTTGTTGTAGTACCAGACCAGCTTGATGTTGGTCTCGTTGGCATCCGAGCCGCCAAGCCCGAAATATACCCGCGCCATGTGATCGGGCGCCCGGTCCATCACCATCTTGGCCAGGGTGATCGAGGCCTCGGAGCCGTGGCCGGCATAGGCGTGGTAATAGGCCAGCTCGTGCGCCTGCTTGGCGATCGCTTCGGAAATCTGGGTGCGGCCATAGCCCACGTTCACGCAGTAGAGCCCGGCAAAGCCGTCGAGCAGGCGGTTGCCGTCACGGTCGGTGATGTAGACGCCTTCGCCGCCGGTGACGATGCGCTGGGGCGCCTCGCCGCGGGCGAACTGGCCGAGATGGGTGGAGGGGTGGAAAAAGCTCTCGCGGTCCCACTTGCCCAGTTGGTCATTCGTCAGCATAGATCGTTCCTTCTTGGTGTTCTTCAGGCGCGCGGGGTTCAGCCCCAGTCGCGGCAGACGTATTTGATGTCGGTGAAGGCCTCGAGGCCCTGGCGGGCGCCCTCACGGCCAAGCCCGGATTGCTTGGTGCCGCCGAAGGGGATCGGGGCCCCGGTGACCTTGGTACGGTTGACCGCGACCATGCCGAACTGCAGCGCCCGGGTGAGGCGGTAGATGCGGCGCGGGTCGAGGCTGTGCACGTAGGCGACGAGCCCGTATTCGGTGGCGTTGGCGCGGGCGATCACCTCGGCCTCGTCGTCGAACACGGCGAGTGGCGCGACGGGGCCGAAGTTTTCCTCCGACATGATCGCGGCGCTGTCGGGCACATCTGCCAGCACGGTCGGTTCAAAGAACAGCGGGCCGTGGCTCTCGGAGACCTTGCCACCGGCGCGCAGGCTGGCGCCCTTGGCCAGCGCGTCGGCGACCTGGGATTGCTGCTTCTCGATGGCGCGCTCGTGGATCAGCGGGCCGATCTCAGGGTCGTCGATGCCGTGCCCCATGGTGAGCGCCTCCACCGCCGTGGTGAAGCGGGCGCAGAAGTCGTCATAGACCGCGCGCTGAATGTAGAACCGGTTGGCGCCGAGGCAGTCCTGCCCGGACGTGGCGAACTTGGCCTTCACCGCCTCGGTGACCGCCCGATCGAGATCGGCGTCGTCGAAGACGATGAACGGCGCGTGGCCGCCAAGCTCGAGCACCAGCCGCTTCACCGTGTCGGCGGACTGACGGTAGAGCAGTCGTCCGATCTCGGTCGAGCCGGTGAACGAGAGCGCCCGCACGCGAGTGTCGGCGGTCCATTCGCCGACGATGGCGGCGGCGTCGCCGATCACCGTGTTGATTACGCCCTCGGGGAAGCCCGCGCGGCGGGCCAGCTCGGCCAGCGCCAGCGCCGAGAGCGGGGTTTCGGCAGAGGGGTGGATGACAACGGTGCAGCCGGCGGCGAGCGCCGCGGCGGCTTTGCGGGTGATCATCGCGCAGGGGAAGTTCCACGGGGTGACGAGGGCGGCCACGCCCACCGGCTCGCGCCAGAGTTCCATCTCGGCATCGGGCAGGTGGCTGGTGACACCCTCGATATTGGGGCGCAGGGCCTCCTCGGCGTAGAACTGCACGAAGCTCGCGGCGTAGTCGATCTCGCCGCGGGCCTCGCTGATCGGCTTGCCCTGCTCGGCGGTCATGATGCGGGCGAGGTCTTCCTTGGCCGCGACGATCAGGGCGTGCCAGCGGTGCAGGATCGCGGCGCGGTCCTGCGGCAGGGTCAGCGCCCAGTCGGGGAAGGCGGCATCGGCGGCATCGACGGCGGCGCGGGCGCCATCGGCTTCGCTTATCGCCACCTTTGCGACAAGCTGCCCGGTGGCCGGATCGCGCACGGCAAGACGGCCCGCGCCGGGGAAATCGCCGGCACTGGGCATGAGGGCGGGATCGGCGAGGCCGAGCGTGGGGCTGTTCGAGAGATCGGTCATGGGCAACACCTCCTGAGTGTCGCCAGGGTGCCTCAGGCCGGGGAGAGGATTTCTCCGGAGTTGCGTCGGCGGGAGGAAAGTTTCTCTCGGGTTTTGCCGGAAGGAGGAGAGGAATTCTCTGGTGGGTTATCTGGCCTTGGTAAGCGCACCAGGGGGGACTTCAGCGGTCTCGGGGAGCCGTCCCTCGACAGGGAGCGAGTTCCGTGGGTCTGACGGGCGGGCAGGGCGCATGCCCTAGTGTCCAAAGGAGGCGAGCGGTCTCGATACGCGCGCAGGGGATGCCGCTGCGCGTCCGGCACCGTGTTCAGGGGGCGCCGCGCAGAAGCCCCATGGCGGGGGGATCGGCCTTGACCGGCTTGGTCACGATGTAGCTGTAGTAGCGCCGCACCCCGGCGCGGCTTTCCAGCAGTCCGTCCATCATCTCCTGAAAGGTGGCGACATCGGTGGTCACCACCTGCATCAAGTAGTCATAGCCGCCGCCGATGGCCCAGCAGCCGGTGACCTGATCCATCCGCGCGACGGTGCGCTCGAAGAGCTGGAAGCTCTCGGCCTTGTGGCTTTCGAGTTCGACGGTGACGAAGACCTGAACATGCGGGCCAAGCGCGGCCAGGTCGATCTCGGCCCGGTAGCCGGTGATGTAGCCGGCCTTCTCGAGCCGCTTCATGCGCTCCCAACAGGGGGTGGGCGACAGGTTCACCCGCGCCGCCAGCTCGGTCTTGGCGATGCGGCCCTCGCGGCTGAGCGTTGCGAGGATGGCGATATCTCTGTGATCGAGGCGGGTGGACTGCATCCTTCGCTTGTTCCGGGATGGGCGCGGTTTGTCAATCTGGACGCGCGGGGGCCAACCGCCGACAGGCGGGGCCGGTCCCGGGAGCCCCAATATTGCGCGGTATCGCTGATCTCCCCACAGAGGAGAGGGCAGACCCTCATTACAAGACCTGCGCCGGCGATGAACCGAACCGCCATGCGTGCCGCGCATGGGGGCAGTTGCATTCGTCGTTTGGGGCAGGGGCCGGTGCAATGGTAGCGTTCCGGAACCGTGCGTTGCGACGCACCCCTTTTCGCCACGCCAAGGAGACTCTCCCCGATGCTCACCGAACCGCTTCCCGCCCTCACCGCACGCACCCTTGAGGCCTGCGGCGTCACCACGACGCTCGACGCGTCCGGCGGCCTCGAGGTGATCTCGCCGGTCACCGGCGAGGCCGTGGCCACGCTCGCCACGCACAGCTCTGCCGATGCCGAGGCGGCGGTGAGCCGTGCCGCGCGCGCCTTCCGCCAGTGGCGCATGGTGCCCGGCCCGCGTCGGGGCGAGCTGGTGCGCCTCTTCGCCGAAGAGCTGCGCGCCTCGAAGGAGGATCTCGGGCGCATGGTGTCGATCGAGGCGGGCAAGTCGCCCTCGGAAGGCGCGGGCGAAGTGCAGGAGATGATCGACATCTGCGATTTCGCCGTCGGCCTGTCGCGCCAGCTCTACGGTCTGACCATCGCCACCGAGCGGCCCGGGCACCGGATGATGGAGACGTGGCACCCGCTGGGCGTGGTGGGCATCATCACCGCCTTCAACTTCCCCTGCGCGCCGTGGTGCTGGAACGCGGCGCTGGCGCTGGTCTGCGGCGATCCGGTGGTCTGGAAACCCTCCGAGAAGACCCCGCTGACCGCGCTGGCCTGTCAGGCGGTGTTCGACCGCGCGGTGGCACGCTTCGGCGACGACGCGCCCGAGGGGCTTTCGCAGGTGCTGGTGGGCGGCCCGCCGCTGGGCGAGGTGCTGACAGACAGCCCCTCGGTGGCGCTGGTCTCGGCCACCGGCTCGACCCGCATGGGCCGCATCGTCGGCCCGCGCGTGGCGGAGCGCTTCGGGCGCTGCATCCTCGAGCTGGGCGGCAACAACGCCGGCATCGTCTGCCCCTCGGCGGATCTCGACATGGCGCTGCGGGCCATCGCGTTCGGCGCCATGGGCACCGCCGGGCAGCGCTGCACCACCATGCGCCGGCTCTTCGTGCATGAGAGCATCTATGACCAGATCGTGCCGGCGCTGAAAAAGGCCTATGCCTCGGTCTCCGTCGGCAACCCGCTCGAGACGCAGGCCCTCGTTGGCCCGCTGATCGACGGCACCGCCTTCGAGGCGATGCAGGAAGCGCTGGACGAGGCCCGGGCGCTGGGCGGCAGCGTCCATGGCGGCGAACGCGAAAGCGTCGGGGCGGAGAGCGCCTATTACGTCAAGCCGGCGCTGGTCGAGATGCCGGAACAGGCCGGTCCGGTCCTGCGCGAGACCTTCGCGCCGATTCTCTACGTGATGAAGTATTCCGAGTTCGACGACGCGCTCGACGCGCACAATGCGGTGGGCGGCGGGCTGTCGTCGTCGGTCTTTACCACCGACCTGCGCGAGATGGAGCTGTTCCTCTCGGCGCGCGGCTCGGATTGTGGCATCGCCAACGTCAACATCGGCACTTCGGGCGCCGAGATCGGCGGCGCCTTCGGGGGCGAGAAGGAGACCGGCGGCGGCCGCGAGAGCGGCTCGGACGCGTGGCGCGCCTATATGCGGCGGGCCACCAACACCATCAACTATTCGCGCGAGCTGCCGCTGGCGCAGGGCGTGGTGTTCGACATCGACTGACCTGATCGGGGCACCGGCAAACACAAGAAAACCCCCGCGGGCGAGGCTCGCGGGGGTTCGTATTTCATTTATACATCAATGTGTTGTGACGGGCCGTTCAGGCGTCGTCACATGCGCTCACATCGAGAAGCTGGTGCCGCAACCGCAGGAGCTGGTGGCGTTCGGGTTCTCGATCACGAAGCGCGCGCCGATCAGCTCTTCGGAGAAATCGATCACCGCATTGGTGAGGAACGGCAGCGAGACCTCGTCGATCACCACCTGTTCGCCGGAGCCCTCGAGCACCAGATCGTCGTCGGCCGGATCATCGAGCTTGATCTCGTACTGGAAGCCCGAGCAGCCACCACCCTCGATGGCCACGCGCAGGGCCTTTCCCTGGGCATGGGCGCCGATCTCGTGAAGGCGGGCAAAGGCACGGTCGGTGACTTTGGGGGGCAGATTCATGGCAAGACTCCCAACGGTTTATCTTGGCGGACTTGTCGAATATAGGGATCCCAAGGACAGGCGGCAACCGGGCGAAACGATCCGGCCCGCGACAGACATGAAGGCAAACGCGCATGGCGATCTACGCTTGCGATCCGCAGCACGCACGCGGGCGACGCGTGCCCGAGGAAGAGAGCGCGTTCCGCTCCTGCTTCCAGCGCGACCGGGATCGTATCATTCACTCCTCGGCCTTCCGACGGCTCAAGCACAAGACCCAGGTCTTCGTCGAGCACGAGGGCGACTTCTTCCGCACGCGGCTGACGCACTCGATCGAGGTGGCGCAGGTGGCGCGCACCATGTCGAACGCGCTGGGGCTCAACACCGATCTCACCGAGGCGGTGGCGCTGGCGCATGACCTGGGCCACACGCCCTTCGGCCACACCGGCGAGGACGCGCTGCACGAGCTGATGGCGCCCTATGGCGGCTTCGATCACAACGCGCAGGCGCTGCACATCGTGGCCTCGCTCGAGCGTCACTATGCCGAGTTCGACGGACTCAACCTGACGTGGGACACGCTCGAGGGCATCGCCAAGCACAACGGCCCGCTGCTGCCGCTGAAGGAGGGCGAGGCGCTTCCGGTGACGCTGGCCGAGTACAACGCACGCCACGATCTCGAGCTGCACACTCATGCCAGCGGCGAGGCGCAGGTGGCGGCGCTGTCGGATGACATCGCCTACAACAACCACGATTTGCAGGACGGCCTGCGCGCCGGGCTGTTCACCGAGGCCGAGATCGCCGAGCTGGCGCTGATCGGCCCCGCCTATGCCGAGGTCGACCGGCTCTATCCCGGCCTCGACGCCTATCGCCGCCGCCACGAGGCGCTGCGGAGGGTGTTCGGCTACATGGTCTCGGACGTGATCGACACCAGCCGGGCCCGGCTCGAAGCCGCGGCCCCCGACGGGCCGCAGGCGATCCGCGACCTTGGCCGCCCGGTGATCGCGTTCTCCGATGACATGTGGGCGCAGCTCAAGGAGATCCGCAGCTTCCTGTTCCGCCGCATGTACCGCGCGCCCTCGGTGATGGAGATCCGCACCAAGGTCACGCAGGTGGTCTACGATCTGTTTCCGCTCTTCATGGCGAACCCGTCGCTGCTGCCCGAGCGCTGGCATGTCGAGATCGCCGCCGCCGAGGACGAGACCGCGCTGGCGCGGCTGGTCTGCGACTACATCGCCGGCATGACAGACCGCTACGCCTTGCAGGCCCATTCGCGGCTGATGGGTGTGGACATCCTGCACGACGTGCGCTGAGCCGACGCCGCGGCGCCGGTTTCACTGGACAGCAACGCCTTTCGACACATCTGATGGTGTCCGGCGCGCAGGCCTCTGCCTGCGCGCCCTTGCGTGTACCCGGTCGGGTGCGTCCGAGTGAAAGGAAGACGATGGCAGTGGCTGAAACCGCGGGTCTCGACCCGGTGATTGGATTTGCGCTGGTTGGCGCGCTCGGCGTCGGGTCGCAATGGCTCGCCTGGCGCCTCAGGCTGCCGGCCATCGTGCTGATGCTGGTTGCGGGGCTTGCGATCGGGCCGGGGCTCGGCGTGCTTAACCCGTCCGAGGATTTCGGCAGGCTGATGCAGCCGATGCTGGCCATCGCGGTGGCGATCATCCTCTTCGAGGGCGGGATGACGCTGAACTTCCACTCGCTCCGCGATGCAGCCACCGGCGTGCGGCGGCTGGTTCTGGTCGGCGGGCCGCTGGGCTGGGCGGCGTCGACGGCGGCGCTGCACTGGGCCGCCGGGCTGTCGTGGGAGGTCTCCGCGGTGTTCGGCGGCATCATGATCGTCACCGGCCCCACGGTGATCGCGCCGCTGCTGCGGCAGGCCCGGCTCAAGCGCCGCCCGGCGGCGCTGCTGCAATGGGAGGCCATCGTCAACGACCCCGTGGGCGCGCTTGCGGCGGTGCTGGCCTTCGAGGTGGTGGTCGTTCTCAACAACGCCGAGACCGCCGGCGACGCGGTACTGCAGATGGTGCTGGGTGTGGCGGTGGCCATCGCGCTGGGGGCGGCTGGGGGCTGGGGGCTGGCGCGCGCCTTCCGCAATGCCCTGGTGCCGGAATACATGAAGGTCCCGGTGCTGTTCGTGCTGCTTCTGGGGGTCTTCGCGCTCTCCGACAGCCTCCTGCACGAGAGCGGCCTGCTTGCGGTCACGGTGATGGGCCTGTGGATCGCCAACGCCAACCTGCCGAGCTACGAGGAGTTGCGCCGCTTCAAGGAGCACGCCACGATCCTGCTGGTCTCGGGGGTGTTCATCCTGCTCGCCGCCAACATGACCCGCGAGACGCTGATGTCGCTGGACTGGAGCGCGGCGCTGTTCGTGGCGGCGGTGATCCTGATCGCGCGCCCGCTGCCGGTGCTGACGGCGCTGAGTTTTTCGAACATCCCGTGGCGCGAGCGCCTGCTGGTGGCCTTCACCGGGCCGCGCGGCGTGGTGCTGGTCGCGGTGGCGGGCCTCTTCGGCGAGCGCCTCGCCTCGCTGGGCGTGGACGATGCCGAGCGCATCGCGCCGCTGGCCTTCGCGCTGGTGGCGGCCACGGTGGTGCTGCACGGCTTCACGCTGACGCCGATGGCGCGGCTCTTGGGCCTGACCGCCACCGAGACGCCGGGCGTGATGATCGTCGGCGGCTCGCGCTGGTCGGTGGCGCTGGGGCAGGCGTTCAAGAAGCTCGACCTGCCGGTGCTGGTGGCCGATCCGAACCGTGCCCATCTGCGCAGTGCCCGCGAGGCGGGGCTCGAGACCTTCTGGGGCGACATCCTGTCCGAGGCGGCCGAGCACAAGCTCGATTTCGTCAGCTATGACAAGATCATCGCCGCCACCGACAACGATGCCTACAACACGCTGGTCGCCACCGACCTCGCGCCCGAGTTCGGCCGCGAGCACGTGTTCCAGCTCAAGCGGATGCGCGAGACCTCGGCCCGCCATGCCTTGCCGGCGACGCTTGGGGGGCAGAAATTCGCCGCCGACGAGACCTTCTTCGAGGCCAGCGCGCGTCTCGCCGAGGGCTGGGAGTTCCGCGTCACCAAGCTCTCGGCGGAGTTCCCGCTGGCGCAATGGCGCGACACCAACCCCGACGCGGTGCCGGTCGCCGATCTCGGCCCCAACGGCACGCTGCGCTTGCTCGGCCCCGAGACCAAGGTCAAGGAGACCGAGGGCACGCGGCTGCTCTTCCTCGCGCCCGAGCGTCAGGAGCGCAAGGACGACCGCCGCGACGAGAACGGGCAGGACACCATGAAGGCCGGCTGAGCGCGCGCGCCGCTCCCACGACACGCTCCCGGCCGCGATGGTCGGCCTGCCTCCGGCGGGAGTATTTTTGACGAAGAGAAGACAGGGGGAGAAGACAGGGGGAGAAGACAGGGGCGCAGCGCTCCTGTCTTCTTCTGGCCGAAAATATCCCGGGGGAGTCCGCGCACAGCGCGGGCGGGGGCAGCGCCCCCTCTTGCGGGGTGTGCAGCGGGTGCGGCGCAGGCCATTTGACCCTGCCTGCCGAAGTGGTAGAGGGAACGCCGACCGTATGGAGACGCTGACATGAACCTCTTCACCGATATTCGCGCGCTTGTCCTGCAGGCGATCGAGGCGCTGCAGGCCGAGGGCGCGCTGCCCGAGGGCCTCGCCACAGCCGCCGTGACGGTGGAGCCGCCGCGAGACCCGCTGCATGGCGACATGGCGACCAATGCCGCGATGGTGCTGGCCAAGCCCGCCAAGGCCAAGCCGCGCGACATCGCCGAGGCGCTGGCCGCGAAGATCGCCGCCGACGACCGCGTCGACAGCGCCGAGGTGGCGGGTCCGGGCTTCCTCAACCTGCGGCTCGCGCCGTCGATCTGGCAGACCGTGCCGCAGACCGTGCTGGCCTCCGGCACCGATTTCGGCCGCTCCGAGATGGGGCAGGGCGCAAAGGTCAATGTCGAGTATGTCTCGGCCAACCCGACCGGCCCGCTGCACGTGGGCCATACCCGCGGCGCGGTGTTCGGCGACGCGCTGGCCAGCCTGCTGGATTTTGCCGGCTACGACGTCACCCGCGAATACTACATCAACGACGGCGGCGCGCAGGTCGACGTGCTCGCCCGCTCGGTCTACCTGCGTTACCTCGAGGCGCACGGACACGAGGTCGAGTTTCCCGACGGCACCTATCCCGGCGAATATCTTCAGCCGGTGGGCGAGGCGCTCAAGAAGATGGTCGGCGACAAGTATGTCGGCGCGCCGGAAGAAGAGTGGCTGGAGCCGATCCGCGAGCACGCGACCGAAGCGATGCTGGAGCTGATCCGCGTGGACCTCGGTCTGCTGGGCGTGAAGATGGATCACTTCTTCTCGGAGAAATCCCTCTATGGCACCGGCAAGATCGAGGCCGCCATCGAGAGCCTGAAGGACAAGGGCCTGATCTATCGCGGCGTGCTGGAGCCGCCCAAGGGCAAGACCCCCGAGGACTGGGAGCCGCGCGAGCAGACCCTGTTCAAGTCGACCGAGCATGGCGACGATGTCGACCGTCCGATCATGAAATCCGACGGAGCGTGGACCTATTTCGCCCCCGACATCGCCTATCACTATGACAAGATCACCCGCGGCTACGACCAGCTCATCGACGTGTTCGGCGCCGATCACGGCGGCTACGTGAAGCGCATGAAGGCGGCGGTCTCGGCGCTCTCGGACGGCAAGACCCCGCTCGACGTCAAGCTGATCCAGCTGGTCAAGCTGTTCAAGAACGGCGAGCCGTTCAAGATGTCGAAGCGCGCCGGCACCTTCGTCACCCTGCGCGACGTGGTCGAGGAGGTGGGGCCCGATGTGACCCGCTTCGTCATGCTGACGCGCAAGAACGACGCCTCGCTCGATTTCGACTTCGCCAAGGCGGTGGAGCAGTCGAAAGAGAACCCGGTGTTCTACGTGCAATACGCCCATGCCCGGATCTGCTCGGTGATGCGCAAGGCGACCGAGGCCGGCGTCGACGTGTCCGATGCCGCGCTGGCCGATGCCGATGTCTCGGTGCTGAGCCACGAGGCCGAGCTTGGCCTGATGAAGAAGCTCGCCGAATGGCCGCGCCTCGTGGAGATCGCCGCCAAGGGGCACGAGCCGCACAAGGTCGCCATCTGGCTCAACGAACTGGCCTCGGATCTGCACGCGCTGTGGAACAAGGGCCACGATGAGCCCGAGCTGCGCTTCCTTCAGGACGACGCCGCGCTGAGCCAGAGCAAAATCGCGCTGGCGCGGGCGGTCGCGGTTGTCATTTCCGCGGGCCTTGGTATCTTGGGCGTGACCCCGGTGGAAGAAATGCGCTGAGCCAGAACGCCGCGCCGCCCCGGGAGCACGGGCAGAGCAGAACACCCGCGACGCGGCAGGGCCGCAGCGGCGGGGCAGCGAGGCAGAATGGCGGATTTCACCTATGACGCGCCTGCGGACGAGCAGGCGCCGAGCGGGAACAGGATCGCGACGCTGACCAACTGGGCCGGCGCGCTGGTGTCGCTTGCGCTGATCGCCGGCGTCGGCGTCTGGGGCTACAAGCTTGTGATGCGGGATGTCACCGGGATCCCCGTGGTGCAGGCCATGGACGGCCCGATGCGCATCGCGCCGGAGGACCCGGGCGGCACGCTTGCCGATCATCAGGGCCTCGCGGTGAACGACGTCGCCGGCACCGGCCTCGCGGCGCCGGTTCCCGACCAGCTTTTGCTTGCGCCTCAGCCGGCCGACCTCAGCGACGAGGATCTGCCGGTGGCAGCGCTTCCGACGCCCGAGCCGCAGGCGCAGGAGCGCATCGCCGAGGCCGGGCTGGGCGAGGCCGAAGAGGGCGCGTCCGCCGAGACCGCGGCGCCCATGAGCGAAGACGACATGATCCGCGCGCTGGCCGATCAGATCGCCGCCGACGCGCGCCCGCTGAGCGCGCTCGAGGACGGCGAGAATGCCGAGGTGCAGACCGCGCTCGGCGACGCCGATGCCGAGGACGAGGGGCTCGCCACCGAAGAGCTCGCCGCCGTGTCCGGTCCGCCGGGCGCGCTGGTGCGCTCGCTGCGCCCGTCCAGCCGGCCTGCCGCGCTCAACACCTCCGGCCCGTCGCCCGAGGCGACGCTGGCGGCGGCGCTCGAGGCCCAGCAGGGGCCCAGCGAAATCGACCCCTCTTCGCTTCCCGCCGGCACCCGACTGGCGCAGCTCGGCGCCTATGACAGCCCCGAGACCGCGCGCAGCGAATGGAAGCGCTTCTCGGCGCGCTTCGGCGAGTTCATGGACGGCAAGTCGCGTGTCATCGAACGTGCGACCTCGGGCGGGCGGATCTTCTACCGCCTGCGCGCCCACGGCTTCGCCGATCTCTCCGAGGCCCGCCGCTTCTGCGCCGCCTTCGTGGCCGAGAACGCCGACTGCATCCCGGTGACCACGCGGTGAGCGGCCAGCGTTTCGGATCGGCGATCCTCGGCCCTGAGGGCCTGCGTCTTTCAGCCGAAGAGCGCAAGTTCTTCGCCCGGACCGACCCGTTCGGCTTCATTCTTTTCGCGCGCAACCTCGAGAGCCGCGCGCAGATCCGCGCTCTCACCGCCGAGCTGCGCGACGCCGTGGGCCGCGATGCACCGATCTTCATCGACCAGGAAGGTGGCCGGGTGCAGCGCCTGCGTCCGCCGCTGGCCACTGAGTGGCTGCCGCCGCTCGACGACGTGGCCCGTTTCGGCGCCAATGCCGCCGAGGCGATGCGGCTGCGCTTCCTGATCACCGCACTAGAGCTGCGCGACCTCGGCATCGATGGCAACTGCGCCCCGATGCTTGATGTCGCCCGCACTGCCACGCATCCCTTCCTGCGCAACCGCTGCTATGGCGAGACGCCGGACCGTGTGGCCGAGATCGGCCGCGCCGTGGCGCAGGGCCTTCTGCAGGGCGGCGTGCTGCCGGTGATCAAGCACCTGCCGGGCCATGGTCTCGCGCAGCTCGACAGCCATCTCGACCTGCCGCGCATCTCCGCCCCACGCGCCGAGCTCGACGCGGTCGACTTCGCCGCCTTCCGCCCGTTCCACGACCTGCCGCTCGGGATGACCGCGCATCTGGTCTTCGAGGGCCTCAATACCGCGCCGGCAACGGTCGATCCCGCGATGATCCGCCTGATCCGCGAGGAGATCGGCTTTGCCGGTTTCCTGATGACCGACGATGTCTCGATGCAGGCGCTCTCGGGCACCGTGCCCGAGCGTGGCGCCGCCGCGCTGGAAGCGGGCTGCGATTGCGTGCTGCATTGCAACGGCGACATGGCCGAAATGGCGCCGCTGATGGAGGTTGCCGGGCGGATGAGCCCGGAGGCACAGGCCCGCGCCGAGGCGGCGCTTCTTGCACGCACGGCGCCTGCGTCGCTTGACATCGATGCGCTCGCTGCCGAGCGTGAGGCGCTTCTGCCCGAGACCGCCTGATGTCAGACGAGGATTTTGACACCAACGTCGAGACGCTGAGCGTCGCCGAGCGGCTTGCCGCCGAGGCGCTGATCGTCGATGTCGACGGCTTCGAGGGGCCGCTGGACTTGCTGCTGACGCTGTCGCGCACCCAGAAGGTCGACCTGCGCAAGATCTCGGTGCTCGAACTGGCGCGGCAGTATCTGGCCTTCGTCGACCGCGCCAAGGCGCTGCGCATCGAGCTGGCCGCCGACTATCTCGTCATGGCGGCCTGGCTCGCCTTCCTGAAATCGCGCCTGTTGCTGCCGCCCGATCCCACCGACGAGGGCCCCTCGGGCGAGGAACTGGCGGCGCATCTGGCGTTCCAGCTCGAACGGCTGCAGGCGATGCGCGACGCCGCCGCGCGGCTGATGGCGCGCGACAGGCTGGGGCGGGATTTCTTCGCCCGTGGGCTGCCCGAGGACATGGAGCGCGTGCGCCGCGTGCACTACACGGCGACGCTGATGGACCTGATGCAGGGCTATGCAAGGATCCGCACCCTGGACGAGTTCCGCCCCTTCGTGATGGACCGCGAGAGCGTCTACACCATGGAGCAGGCGCTCGACCGGATGCGCGGGCTGCTGGGCTTCGCCGGGCAATGGACCGATATCTCCTCCTGGCTTCCCGACGGCTGGGAGGTCGATCCGGTCAAGTGGCGCTCGGCCACCGCCGCCACCTTCGCCGCCTCGCTCGAGCTGGTGAAGGAAGGCCATGCCGAGATCCGCCAATCCGAGACCTTCGCGCCGATCCAGCTGCGCAAACGGGAGAGCCGCCATGACCGAGACTGACGCCAAGGAAAGCGGCGCTCCGGACGCCGACGAAGAGCCGAACGGCGCGGCGCCCGAGGCCTCGGACGGCGTGCGCGATGACACTGCCGCCAAGCCGCGCGAGACCCTGTTCGAAGCCCCGGCGATGGCCGAGCAGGAGCGCATGGTCGAGGCGATCCTCTTCGCCTCCGCCGAGCCGGTGACGGTACGGGAGCTCGAGGCGCGGATGCCGCATGGCTCCGATCCGGCCGAGGCGCTGGTGCAGCTGCGCCGGCATTACGAGGGCCGCGGCGTGCGGGTCGTGCGCGTGGGCGATGCCTGGGCGATCCGCACGGCGCCGGACCTTGGCTTCCTGATGCAGAAGGAGACGGTCGAGACCCGCAAGCTCAGCCGTGCCGCGATCGAGACGCTGGCGATCGTCGCCTATCACCAGCCGGTCACCCGCGCCGAGATCGAGGAGATCCGCGGGGTCAGCGTGTCGCGCGGCACCGTCGACCAGCTGCTCGAGATGGAGTGGATCCGGTTTGGCCGTCGCAAGATGACGCCGGGCCGCCCGATCACCTTCGTGGTGACGCAGGAGTTCCTCGACCAGTTCGGCCTCGAAAGCGCCCGCGACCTGCCGGGGCTGAAAGAGCTGCGCGCCGCCGGCCTGCTCGACAACCGCCCGCCGCTGGGGACCATCCCGCTGCCGGGAAACAGCGACGCGGACGAGGACGAAGACGAGGCGCCCGGTCAGAGCGAGCTGTTCGAGGACTGACGCGGGGGGGCTGCGCGGCGTGCCGGCCACTGTCTTTTGGTGAAGGGGCAGGTGCGGCCTTGGGCGCGTTTTGCGACGCGGGGCGGCGGCGCAGGCGGCTCATCCCTCCGTGATCGGATCGGCGCAATACGAGCGGTTTCTTTCACGATTGCTCAATGCCGTTGGCGGTATGGTTGCCATTCGCGGTTCCACGCGGGGAATGCCAAACGCCTTACGGGAGCATGAAACCATGTCAGTTGTCCGGTCCTCCGTCTTCACCTTCCAGCGTGGAAGCACCCGGGCCAGCGCCATCCCGGCGACCCACACGACCCTGCGCGGAGTGGTCTGGCTGCGATGGGCTTCGCTCAGCGTCGTGGCGTTCCTCTGCCTCATGGCGATCGAGGGGCATGTTTACGCCATTCCCGGCCTCTACGCCCCGGTCGGCGTCTCCGTCTTCTCGATCCCGACCGTGTTCGCCACGATGCTGGCGCTCGCGGCGACCTCGATGCAGACGCCGCTGCGCACGGTGACACGGCTTGAGGCGGCGCTCTGGGGCATGGTCATTGCCGTCGCCGTCGGGGCGCAGGTGCTTCACGTACAGAGCATCAGGATCGGTGCCGGCGAAATGGGGGTGAACACGGCGCTGTCGTTCATCCTGCTTGCGCTCGGCCAGCTTTGCTTCGGGCGTCTGCGCGAGGCGCCGTTCGGGCTCACGATGATGGCGATGGCGCTGCCGTTCCTTGGCCTGTGCGGCTATCTGTTCGCCGAGCCGCTGATGTTCGGTGCCATGTCCTTGCCCACAAGCGTCATGCTGCTGGCGCTTGGCACCGCCGGGATGCTGCGCTTTATGCGACGACCGCTGCTGCGGTCGACCATAGGCAACACGCCGGTAGGTCGGGCGGCCCGCCGCCTGCTGCTGCTCTGGGTCGGCTGGCTGGCGGTTTGCGGCGTCATTCTGAGGTTCGTCGAACCGGCGTTCCATTCTCTGACCATGTTCTTCGTCATGGTGCTCTCGTCAGTGGGCGTGTTCATGCTGGTGCTTTACCTCGCCATGCTGGCGGAATCGCGCCGCAAGCTCTTTGCGCATCGCCGCGGCGCGGTGGCGCAAGCGCTGCTGCGCGATCCGGAGAGCGGCCTATACGGCCCGGAAATGGCGCGGCTCTTCATGGCGACCTTCGGCGCGACCGCCCCGGTCGGGGTCGTTCTGGTCGGATTCGAAAGCGCCGAGGGTGAGCGGGACGGGACGGGCCCTGAGCCGCGGGTCTCGACGCTGACGAAGCTGGCCGCCCGCCTGCGGGATGTGCTGCGCCCGGAGGAGGTGCTGACGCTGGGCACGGATGAGAGTCTGACGATCCTGATCCGCAACATGTCCGGCGACGAAATCGAGCCTCGCGCCGCACACCTGCTGAGCGCGGCGCGCGGGCTCGAACACAGCCTTCCCGGGGTGACGATCTCGGTGGGCGCCGCCTGTTCGCGCCGTGGCGACACGGCCTTCGGTCCGGCGCTCACCCGTGCACAGGGTGCCCTGCGCGAAGCCGAACGCGCGGGCTGCAACCGCGTGGTTCTGGCGCGCGTGGCCTAAGCGCTCGCTCTAACCGCGTGGTTCTGGTGCGCGGGGCATTCGGGTCTGCTTAAACCGCGTGGTTCTGGCGCGCGTAGCGCGAAGGTTTGCTCTCGGGCGAGGCGTGTTTGGAAAAAGCCTGCCGCGCGCGCCGTTGAGCCGCCTTCCGAGGGCAACGGTGAGGCCCGGCCTGCCTACCGGTCATCCCTGTGCGGGGGCCGCCGACGGCGCGGTCAGGCGCGGAAGTGCTTCGAGAGCTTCAGACCCTGGCCCTGGTAATTCGAGGCGATGCCGGCGCCGTAGAGTTGCTCGGGCAGCTCATCCATGCGCTCATAAACCAGACGGCCCACCACCTGCCCATGCTCGAGCACGAAGGGCGCCTCGTGGCAGCGCACCTCGAGCACCCCGCGTGAACCGGTGCCACCGGCGCCCGCATGGCCGAAGCCGGGATCGAAGAAGCCGGCATAGTGCACCCGGAACTCGCCCACCATCGCAAGATAGGGTGCCATCTCGGCGGCATAGGCGGGCGGGATATGCACGGCCTCTCGGCTGACGAGGATGTAGAAGGCATCGGGATCGAGGATCAGCTGACCCCGATCGGAATGAAGCGGGTCCCAGAAATCGGCGGGATCGTAATGGCCCAGCAGATCCAGATCGATCAGTCCGGTATGCGGCTTGGCGCGCCATCCGACCAGCGTGCCATCCTGCGGCTTCAAGTCGACGGAAAAGCCGAGCCCCTCGCGGATCACGGCCGGGCCGCCGGTCACCAGCGTGTCGCTGGCGTGAAGGGCGGTGAGTTCGGCATCGTCGAGCACCGACTGGCCGTTGCGGAAGCGGATCTGGTTCAGCCGCATCCCCGTGCGCGCCAGGACCGAGAAGCTGCGCGGGCAGATCTCGGCATAGAGCGGACCGGTGTAGCCGGCGCTCACGCGGTCGAACTCGGTGCCGCCGTCGGTGATGGTGCGGGTCAGCAGGTCGAGCCGCCCGGTGGAGCTTTTGGCGTTGGCCACCGCGTTGACGCCCTCGGGCAGCGACAGGTCTTCGAGCAGCGGAACGACGTAGACGCAGCCTTTCTCCAGCACCGCGCCGGCGGTGAGGTCGACCCGGTGCATCTCGAACTCCGCCAGCCGGTCGGCCACGCTGCGGCCTCCACCGGCAAGGAACGAGGCCCGCACCCGGATCGCCTCCGTGCCGAGCCGCAGATCGAGGCTGGCGGGCTGGATCTGCCCCTCGGCCATCGGCTGCGACAGGCGGATCGCACCCTCGGCGATCATGGTTTCGATCTGCTGGCTGGCGAGCACCCCGGTCATGCCTGTCCCCTCGTTGCGTTTGCTGTCCTTAGCAAGCCGGGGCGGGCGAGGGAACGACAAAAACCCGCCGCCCGAGGCCGCAAGGCCTTGGAACACACGGGGTTCTGTGCGGGGTATTTTGGTCGGGCTAGCAGGACTCGAACCTGCGACCTTCCGTCCCCCAGACGGACGCGCTACCAGGCTGCGCCATAGCCCGACTTGGTGTGCGGTTCATACCGGTTTTGACGGCAGGGGCAAGTCGATTCTGCAGGAAAATCGGCGCGCCCTGCGATCACTGTCGCGCGGGGTTGTCCGAGCGCGCGAGCCAATCGCGCAGCGCCGCAACCGGAGCTGCAAGCGCTTGTGCCTCGGCGACCCCGAGCCGGTCGAGCCGGGCGATATGGCGCAGCGCCCCGGCCGGTGGGACGGGCAGGGCCGCGAGATCGGGGAGATCCGGCAGCGCACGGCTGACGGGCTCAGGCGCCTCGGCTGGGGCGGTTGCGTCGGTTTCCACGGGATCGGCGGGCGAGTCCTGCGGCGCATCGAAGGCCGCGGGCGCATCTTGCGCCATCACGGGCGCCTCCGGCGCCTCGGCGGGCTCGGCGTTCGGCTCTGGATGTGCGCCGTAAGGCTGCTCGGGCAGGGTGTCGAACGTTGGGGTGGCCTCATCGGGCGCGCGGGTCTCGTCGTCGGACGGCTCGGTCGGGGTGGAGGCGGCATCCGCCTGCCGATCCTCAAGCGAATGCGCGAGGAAATCCGGCACCGGGCCATCCTGTTCGGCGATCGTCGGGCCGTCTTCGGCCATTTCGGCGAAGGGGGCGCTCGGCGTTTCGGAAAGAGAACTCTCGGGCGACCTCTCTGCCGTCGCCTCGACGTGCTCGGTACCGTGGACGTCGGTGTAAGGTTCTTCGTGGGGCTCGGCCTCGGTTTCGACGATGATATCCGCCACCATCTCAGCCTCAGCCTCAGCCTCAGCCTCAGCCGCCGGCGCCTCGGCGTCGGGCATCGGCGCTTCAGCCTCTGCCACCGGCACCGCAGGCTCGTCGGCCTCAGAAGTGGCCGTCTGCGGCGATTGCGCAAGTTCGCCCTGTGGAGTGACCGCAGCAACCGGCGCCTCGGCGCCCCGCGGGGCGGTCATCGGCGCGAAGGGCAGAACCGTGCCGCTCTCGGCCTGCGCCTCGATGAAGGGGGCGTCCTCGATGGCGTCGGCGTCGGTCTCTTCGGGTTCGTCAAGCTGCAGCGGGGCGAGGGCGGCGACGTGTTTGACCCCCTGTTCGCGCAGCACCTTCTGCACGCCCTTGATGGTCAGGCCGTCGTCGTAGAGCAAAGTCCGGATGCCGGAGAGCAGCGAGATGTCGGCAGGGCGGTAATAGCGCCGCCCGCCGGCGCGCTTGACCGGCTTCACCTGCGTGAACTTGCTTTCCCAGAACCGCAGGACATGCGCGGGCGTGTCGAGAAGGTCCGCGACCTCACTGATGGTGCGGAACGCGTCGCGGGACTTGCTCATGCGGTCTTACCTCTTGTTGCCTTCGGCGACCTGCTCTTTCATCAGGTGCGAGGGCCGGAAGGTCAGCACGCGGCGCGGCTGGATCGGCACCTCTTCGCCGGTCTTCGGGTTGCGGCCCACGCGCGCCGCCTTGTCCCGCACCGAGAAGGTGCCAAAGGACGAAATCTTCACCTGTTCGCCGCGCACCAGCGCGTCGGACATGTGCTGGAGCACCGATTCCACGAGCTCGGCGCTCTCGTTCCGCGACAGGCCGACCTCGCGGAACACCGCTTCGCTCAGGTCCATGCGCGTTAGGGTCTTTTCGCTCATCCCATCCCTCCCGGTTTCGCCCAAGCATGGGGGCGGGAAATTTCCGAGTCAATATCAAGCACTTGAAAGCGCGGTGTCAGACGTGAAAAGAGCGTGAAATCATGCCTACCAGCGCAGCGCCACGGCACCCCAGGCGAGGCCGCCGCCGATCGCCTCGGTGATCAGCAGATCGCCCGGCTTGAACTTACCCTCGGAATTCGCGACCGACAGCGCCAGCGGGATCGAGGCGGCAGAGGTGTTGCCGTGATCCTGAACCGTCACCACGACCTTCTCCATCGGCAGGCCAAGCTTCTTGGCGGTGCCGGCGATGATGCGGATGTTGGCCTGGTGCGGGACCACCCAGTCGATATCGGAGGCGTCGAGCCCGGCCTTGCCGAGGGCGGCTTCGGCGGTGGCGGCGAGCTTGCTCACCGCGTGGCGGAAGACTTCTTTGCCCTCCATGCGCAGATGGCCGATCGAATTGGTGCTGACGCCGCCATCGACATAGAGAAGGTCGCGGTAGCGGCCGTCGGAATGCAGGTCGACGGCGAGGATGCCGCGATCGTCCGAGGTGCCGGCGGTCTCCTGCGCCTCGAGGATCAGCGCACCGGCGCCGTCGCCGAAGAGCACGCAGGTGGAGCGGTCTTGCCAGTCGAGGATGCGCGAGAAGGTCTCGGCACCGATCACCATCACCCGGCGGGCCGTGCCCGACGTGATCAGCGCATTGGCGTTGGTGAGCGCGTAGACGAAGCCGGCGCAGACCGCCTGCACGTCGAAGGCAAAGCCGGTCTGCATCGCCAGCTTGGCCTGCACCATGGTGGCGACGGAGGGGAAGGTCAGGTCCGGCGTCGACGTGGCGACGATCAGCGCGTCGATATCAGAGGCCTCCAGCCCGGCATCGGCCAGCGCGGCCTGAGCGGCGCGGCTGGCGAGGTCCGAGGTGGTCTGGCCGTCGGCGGCGAAGTGACGGCGCTCGATCCCCGACCGTGTCCGAATCCATTCATCCGACGTGTCGAGGGTCTTTTCGAACTCGGCATTGGGGACAATGCGCTCGGGCAGATAATGCCCGATCCCCGCCACCTGCGCGCGTATGGTCATGGATTCGTTCCGTCTTTTTCCTGCTCGGCGCCAGCTTTGGCGGCGCTCTCTTCGGCGCTGCTCGCCGCCGATGCGATGCGGGCGGCGAGTCGGTCGCCAAAGCCCGATTGCGCCAGATCGTAGGCCAGTTCGACGGCGGCTGCCACACCGGTCGCGTCGGCGGCGCCGTGACTCTTCACGACGGTGCCGTTGAGACCGAGGAACACGCCGCCGTTCTTGCGGCGCGGGTCGATGCGGGCCTGAAGCCGTTTGAGCGAGGTCAGGGCAAGCAGGGCGGCCACGCGCGACAGC
Source organism: Salipiger bermudensis (assembly GCF_020171625.1). GTDB lineage: Bacteria > Pseudomonadota > Alphaproteobacteria > Rhodobacterales > Rhodobacteraceae > Salipiger > Salipiger bermudensis_B. The sequence continues at coordinate 36,754 of NZ_JAIUZY010000014.1, read as the reverse complement.
GGCGAGTAGGCGAACGCCTCGCGCAGGAACTGTCCGATCAGCGAGGCGGTGCCTTCGCCGGTCTTGAGCGCGATATTGCCGGTGAAGCCGTCGGTGACAACCACGTCGCAGCGGTCGCCGGGAATGTCGCCGCCTTCGGCGAAGCCGACGAATTCGAAATTGTTGCTCTCGGCGGCCTGCGAAATCAGCTCATGCGCCTGCTTGAGCTCGGGGCGGCCCTTGTGCTCCTCGGTGCCCACGTTGAGCAGGCCCACGCGCGGACGCTCGAGCGACAGCCCGTTGCGCGCGTAGGAGGCACCCATGAGGGCGTATTTCAGAAGGTCGTCGGCATCGGCGCGGATGTCGGCGCCGACGTCGAGCATGACGTTGAACCCCTGCGGGTTCTTTGACGGCCAGAGCACGGCAATGGCGGGACGGTTGACGCCGGGCAGCTTGCGCAGGCGCACCATCGACAGCAGCATCAGCGCGCCGGTATTGCCACAGGACACCGCGACCGTCGCCTCGCCGTTGCGCACCGAATCGAGCGCGGACCACATCGAAGTGTCCTGCCCGTTGCGCATCACGTGGCTCGGCTTGTCCTCCATCGAGACGACACCCTGCGCGTCGCGGATCTCGACCCGCTTGCCCAGCTTGCGCTTTTCGACCAGCGGGGTGAGCTGATCGGCGGGACCGTGCAGAATGAAGTTCGCCTGCTTGTTTCGCTGCGCAAAGGCGGCGAGGCCGGCAACGATGGTTGCCGGCCCGCGATCTCCGCCCATGGCGTCGATGGATAGGACGATCGGTCCGCGTGCCTGCGAGTTATCCAGTTCGGAGGTCATGCGGCACTGGCCTTCAGACGGTTTCAGGCTGCGTCTTCGTCCAGCTCGATTTCGTCGGCCATGGCCACGACCTCGCGCTCACCGTAGTGGCCGCAGGACGGGCAGACATGGTGCGGGCGCTTGAGCTCACCGCAGTTGTCGCACTCGTTGGGGTTCGCCGCAGTGAGGGCGTCGTGCGCCCGGCGGTTGTTGCGGCGCGATTTGGATACTTTGTTCTGTTGGACAGCCATGTCTCAACCTCGATCTTTCGCGTGTGGGGGCAATTCGTTGCCCGTTCCGTTCGGGCGTGCCCGGCCTCATAGTCGCATAGACCCGGAGATGGCAACCCAGAATTCCGATGAAGGCGCGAAAATAGGAGTTTCCTGCGAAACCGCAAGCGTTATTTCGCGCGCCTGTCGGCGTGCTTAGCGGTTTTCGCCGCCCTCGTCATCCTCCGTATCGCGCTTCAGCTGGTCGCGCAGGCCCGCAAGCGCGGCGAAGGGATTCGGGCGTTCGTCCTCCGGAGACGGGGCGGCCTGCTCGTCGAGCGCCTCGGCGGCGGCCTCTGCGCCCTCGGCATGGGGGTAGAGCGGCAGCGCCAGCGACAGCGCCTCGGCCATCACCGCGCCAAGGTCGATGACACCGGGCAGGGGGTCGGTCTCGTCGTCGGTCATCTCGACCTCGGCGCCCTCGGGAACCGAGGGGAACTCTTCCTCGGGGCGCCAGTGCCGCGAGACCGGCTCGTCGATGCGCGTGGTGACCGGGGCGAGGGTGACGACGCAGGGCTGGGTGACGGTGGCGCCGATGGTGGCCTCAAGACGCCACGCATCGCGCCCCTCGGGCCGGATCTCGCCGGCGAGGCGCAGTTTCTTCAGACCGAGCAGGCCGAGCTCTGCGGCGAGCGCGTCGCGGCGCGCCTCGTCTGGTCGCAGGTCGAACGTGGTTGGCTGGTTGGTGCGCAGTGCGGCCACGCGCAGCCGTTCGGGGGTGGAACCGGATTGGCTCATATCGCTGCCTTTCCTTTGCTTGAAGGGCTTGGCTTGGTTATGTAATCGGGGATAGAAACCCGCAAGGGCCAAGACAACAGGCAAGGCGCAGCAGATGGCAAAACCCGCAATTCCGGCGATCGTGGCATTGGTGGCCGTTCTCGGGCTGTCCGCGTGCAGCGCGCAGTACCGGACGCATGGCTATGTGCCCTCGGAAGAAGATCTGCAGGAGATCGTGCCCGGCGTCGACACCCGCGGCACCGTGGAAGACGTGATCGGCGTGCCGTCCGCCTCGGGCGTGGCCAACGATGGAGGGTTCTACTACATCGAATCCGAGATGCGCCAGTTCGCCTGGCAGGCCCCGCAGGTGGTCAACCGCGAGGTGCTGGCGGTCAGCTTCGACGCCAACGACGTGGTCCAGAACATCACCCGCTACGGGCTCGAGGATGGCAATGTGGTGCCGCTCACGCGCCGCGTCACCCGGACCACCGATGGCGAGCTGAGCTTCATCCGCAAGCTCTTTGGCAATATCGGCGGCATCTCTCTCGACCAGTTCACCCAGCAGTAACGGGCGCGCGCCGTGGCAACCTTCGGGGAGAGCGACGGCGCGGCAGAGAGCGGCGGCGTCCTGCTGCAGCGCGGACGCTACCGCGTACGGCTGGCCTTGGACCCAGAGGATCTGAGCCGGGCGCAGGCCTTGCGCGGTCGTGCGTTCTTCGGCCCGGAGGGGCCTGCCGATGTCGATGCGTTCGACCCGCTCTGCCGGCACGTGCTGATCGAGGGGACCGGCGAGGGCACGCTGCTGGCCTGTTTCCGCTATCTCTGGCTCGACGATGGCGCCGCCATCGGCACAAGCTATTCCGGCCAGTTCTATGACCTGTCGCGGCTCGAAGCGTTCGGCGGCCCCATGCTCGAGCTGGGACGGTTCTGCCTGCGCCCCGGATGCGGGGATCCCGATGTGCTGCGGCTCGCCTGGGGCGCGATCACCGCGCTGGTGGATCGAGGCGGGGCGGGGCTGCTCTTCGGTTGCGCAAGCTTTGCCGGTACCGATCCCGCGCCCTTCGCGCCGGCCTTCGCGCATCTCGCCGCGCGGCATCTGGCGCCGGCGCGCTGGCAGATCGGGCGCCGGGCGGCCGAGACCTGTGAGTTTCCGCAGGAGGGCGCCGATGCCCGGCAGGCGATGCCGTTGATCCCGCCGCTCCTGCGCACCTATCTGGGCATGGGGGGCTGGGTGAGCGATCACGCCGTCGTCGACCGCGCGATGAACACGCTGCATGTCTTTACCGGCGTCGAGGTTGCCGCGATCCCGCCGGCGCGGGCGAGGGCGCTGCGCGCCATCTCCGCCTGAGGCGGCTCAGGCCTCGGCGGGGATCTGTTCGCCCTGTTCGTCCGGTGCGGTCTGTTCGCCTTGATCGGGCCGCGAGCGCTTGGCGCGCAGCGCGGCGAGACGGCGGCGGAAGCGCGGCGCGTCCATCCGTCTGGTGACGTTCTCGCAAAGCGCCTCGGCCAGTCTCATGCGCCCGTCGCCCTCGAGCCGCATCAGCAGCTTGCGCAGATACGGCGGGTGGTCGCGCCGGGCGCGCATCATCTTGGCAAAGCTCAGCCTTTCGAGACGATCCTCGGCGGCGGCGCTGAGCAGCGGCCCCAGAAGCTCGAGATCGAGCAGGTCGCCCTGCAGCGCGCTGCCCATGAAGGGCAGGCGGAGGCGCTCGACATTGGGCCGGGTGAAAAGCGCCGCGTGCATCGCATCGAAGCGCTCGCGCGGATCGTACAGCAGATAGGCCCGCTCAGCCGCGTCGATCATGTCGGGGGCGTAGCCGAAGCGCGAGGTGAAGTCGGTGCGCCGCATCTCGGTGAAGCGCTCGTCCCATTCAGTAACGCGGGGATCGAGCGTGGCCTGCGGCTGCAGCATCACCACCCGGGCGCCGGGAGCGGTCACCGAATAGGCCGCGGCCGCATAGCCGCAGGGCCCGGCGCCATAAAACACCACAGTCTCGAAATCGTCGAAGAAGCCATCATCGAGCAGTTGGTCGAAGAACGTGTAGACCGCCGCGTCGCGGAACCACGTGTCGGCGGTGCACAGCACCGTCAGCGACGACCAGTCGCAGTTGCGCGCCATCTCCCAGCCCAGCGGCGTTGCGGTTTCGGACAGCGCGTCGATGCCGGGCGCGGATTCAAAGCTGACCAGAAGCGTGTCGCCGCGTTCGACGAAAACCGCGTGATGCTGCGCGCCGAGGGGTTCGGTGAACCCGTCGCTCTCGCCGATCTCCGAGATCCGGCGGATCCACTGCTTGCGCTCGAGTCCGCTGAGATCGACCGCGGAAAGATCTGTCTGATCCTGCATCTGTGCCTGCCATCTATCTGGAACCCGCAGTGTTGCGGCTCTTCTTGCTGGTGGAAATAGTGTTCTTCGTTTTTGGCGAAATTATGCTGAATTCGCGGTAAGATTGTCCGCCCCAATTGTCGAAAAAGCAGCGTTTCTCTCAAAGGTTGCCGTTCTGCGGCTGCGTTTCGTCCTCTGCCGACCGGGCGCGCTGCGCGAACTGATGCAGCACCGAGGCGGTCCGGGGCGCCAAGGGCTGGCTCGGCGGCGTCATCAGCAGCCGCCCGAGCAGCGCCCGATAGGGCTCTTGCAGCATCAACGCCTCGAAGCGCGCCTGCCGCCACGCCACCGCCGCCGCGTGCAGGCGCCCGAGCTCGGCATCGGCGGCCAGCGCGGCGCGCCGCTCGGCCACCTGCGGCGCCAATGCGAGGATGGTTTGGTCCTCGTCGGTGTTGAAGTTGCGCTCGACCCAGTAGTCGAGGCCGAGCAGATGGTCGGAATGCACCGCGCGCCCGCGATCGGCCTTCAGCACGTAGCTCTCCATGGCGCCGAGTGGGTAGTGGTTGAGCTGTGCCAGCGCGTAGTTCGAGCGCCCGTAATTGGAAAAGATCCGCCGCGTGCGGAACTGCGCGTCAAGCGCGCGGCCCTCGCCGTCGAACCAGCGCGCTGCGTCCGCGCGGGCGGGGTCGGGGCTGCGCGGGCGATGCACGCCGAGCTTCGCGTAGGTGCCATCGTTGCGGTAGAGCGTCTTGAACATCGCCGAGCGCCACGGCCAGACCATCGCCACCGGCGCGGCGCGGGTGAACTGCTCGGGCACCGGGCGGTCGGCGTAGCGCAGCACCCCGGCATTGCCGAAAAGCCGCCAGGTCAGGGTGATGGCATCCGCCTCGGGCAGGGCGGCGATCAGCTCGGGCAGAGTGCGCCCGCCCACATGCACGTTGACGAACTCGTCCACGTCGAGCGCCAGCAGCCAGTCGGCTTCCCGCACCGCGGCGCTCCTGTCGGCAAGCTTCAGCCCGGTGAACTGGATGCCGCCCTTGTCGTAGGGGCCGTCATTGCGGATGTGGGTGACGTGGCCGAGCGCCTCGAGCCGGTCGAGGAGCGCGTCGGTGCCGTCGTCGCAATCATTCGACAGCGCCACGACGTGGGTGATGCCGCAGGCCAGATGATGCGCCAGCCAGTCGAGCAGGAAGGCGCCCTCGTTGCGGACGCAGAGAACCGCGGTGATCTTCACGCGCTCACCAGCCTTTCCGGAAGGTGACCACCTTCGCCTCGGAGGCCTTGGGAAAATAGGTGAGCCCGGCGCGGTGCATGGCATCGAAGACGGCCTGAACGCCGCTCTGGCCGATCCATTGCGGGTGCAGCTCGATGATGGCGCAGCGCAGGCGCGACCAGTCGCCCGCCGGCAGCAGATCCGCCTCGGCCCCCTCGATGTCGCAGACCAGCACCTCGGGCTGCACCTCCTCGAGCACGTCCGAGAGCCGATGCTGGTCGATCTTCACAGTTTTGGTGATACTCTCGGGATCGGCTTCGCGATCCATCGAGGAGCCGAGGAAATTGCGCCTCACGTGGAAGTCCACCGGCTCGCCGCCCTCGGCGGTCAGCAGCGCATTGCGGACCTCGACGTTTGTCACCTCGTTGGCTGCATGGACGCTCGCGATATAGGCGATCAGCGCCGGGTTGGCCTCGTAGCTCACCACGCGCGCCACCTTGCGCCTGACCGAGAGCAGCGTCGACATGTAGCCGATGCCGCCGCCCAGCTCGAGCACCCGGTCGCCCTCGTGCACCACGCGCGAGACCGCGTCGCATTCCTTGCGCTCGTAGGTCTCGTCGCGGATCGCGCCGCGCACCCGGCCGGTGGTGATCTGCGGATGCTTGGGAATCTTGAGCCCGCGCGAGCGCAGGAACGGGGTCTTGGGGCCGTCGCCATCCATCTCTCAGCTCTCCAGATCAAGGGCGAGAGCATAGGCCACCCGCTCGGTTTCGGTCAGGCGCAGGGCGAGAGCCTGCTGGTAGAGTTCTTCGAACTCCGGCGTCTTGTGCAACTCCTCGGCCTTGGCCTTGTGCCAAGCGACTCCGGCCACATGCAGGCGCCTGAGTTCGGGATCGGCGAGAAGCCGGTCAAACTCGGCTCGGAGGCGGGGCAGGTTGCGCTTGATGGTCAGGTCGCGCGCGCCGTCCCAGTCCATCCGGATCCAGTAGTTCAGCCCGATCGAGCGGTCCACATGCAGCGCCCGCCCGCGCTGGCGCTTGATCAGGAAGCTCTCGGCGCTGCGCAGGGCGTAGTGGTTGAGCTGCACCAGATCGTAGCCGATGGTCTTCTTGGAATTGCGCCATCCGTTGCGGAGCGCCTCGCAGGTCATGTCGGCGCCGGAACCGTTGACCCATTTCACCTTATCTTCGAAGCCCTCGGCCAGCTTGTTGGGGCGGTGGCACGAGATCTTGCCGTAGGCGCCGATGTTGCGGAACAGCGTCTTGAAGCCCCAGACCGTGTGCGGCTTGGGGCAGAATTTCGGGGCGCAGGTGTCGAACTGATCGATCACGAAGCGATCTTCGAGTCGGGTCACGCCATTGTGGCCGAAGAGCCGCCAGGTCATTGCGATGTTGCTGGCATCGGGCACGCGGTCGAACAGATCGCTCAGCGTGCCATTGCCGCAGCGGATGTTGACGAACTCGTCGACGTCGATATGCGCGATCCAGTCGGCATCTCGAAGCACCGGCTCCTTGAGCGAGCGGTCGAGCGCGTGCTGCTGCGGCGACTTGCCTCGCCACCCGTCATTGTCGCGATGCTCAAGCACGCCCATCGCCTGCAGCCTGTCGAGGATCTGCGCGGTGCCGTCCTCGCAACCGTTGCTGTAGATCAGGAACGTGTCGAACCCCACGGCGCGGTGATAGGCGACCCATTCGAGAATGTAGGGCGCCTCGTTCTTCATGCAGCCGACGATGACGTTGCCGGTGCCGCGCGCGGGGCTCTGGCGCGAGGCCGGGGCGTAGGGCGCGGCTGCGACCTCTTCGTCGACGCGCCCGAGGCGGTTGTGCGGACGGAAGGGCGAGCGCTGCAGCTTGGCCACGTTCTGCTTCGCGAGGTCGGGCAGGAAGCGCTCGGCCCAGGGCGAGAGCTTGGGCATCGCGGGCGTCGGTGCGGGCGCAGGTGTGGGCTTGGCAAGGGCGGCGATCGCGGGCGCCTTTTCGGCCTCCGCCTCCTTGCTGGCCTGCGCGATGCGCCAGCGGAAGGCCATGAGATACTGCGTCGCGCGGAAGCCGAGGGTCGGGTCCGCCTCCTGCCACGGCACGGCTTTGGGCGGGGGCGCAAGGTGAGCGGGATCGAGGCCGGGATGCGCGGCTGAGAGCGCTGCGAGGTCTTGCGCAAAGCGTTCGGAGACCGCGTGCAGGCTGCTCGGGTCGATGGGCGCGCCATGCACCTTGATCTCGCCCAGCATCTTGCGCCAGAGCGGCCGTGGCAGGATGGTCTCGCGCTTCGCCAGAAGGCGCAGGAGCACGTCGTTCATCTGGCGGCAGCGCGCCATCCATGCCGCAGAGGGCGACGCGGGCACCCGCTCGGGCGCGGCCTTGCCGATGGTCTCGGTAATGCCGAAGGCGGCGCGGATTTCCTCGGTGGCGGCCTCGGAATAGAGCAGAGACGGATCGAGCGAGCGAAAGCGCAGGCGGCCCGCACCGAACACCGCCTCCCACGCCTGTTGCAGACGCCTGAAATCCAGCCAGTGCACCGCGCCCTGAACCTCGGAAAAACGACCGGCCTGCGGATCCGGGGCGGGATGCGTGGCGCGGGCCGCCTCCCACCAGTTGTCTTCCGCCAGCAGCCCAAGCTCGAGATCGAGCGAACGGCTGCGCCCTTCGAACAGCTGCGCGGTGTAGCGGCTCACCAGCATTCTGGCCGGATCGTCGATATGGGCGACGATCTCGATGTCTTCCGATATCGGTTGAAGTATTTCTTTCAGATCGTTGATTTCATTATGGGATGAGAGCGTTGATCCAAACTGGTGCGCCGACAGGATCAGCGTGTCTGGGCGGGTCTGGGCGACCTCGTCGGCCAGCTGCTGCGCCACCTCAACGCGCAGGGCCGCCTGCGCCGCGGGGGTGATGAACCCCCGGTTGAAGCGCAGGGTGCCGACCGCCTCGGGCGCGTTCACCGCCATGAAGAGCCGCGTGTGGTTCTTGGCCCCAGGGGTGCGGGCATAAAGCACGCCCTTTGACCTCAGCTGGTCGCGCTTGGGGTGCAGCACCCGTTGCAGGCGGTCGGAGGTAGCGCCGTCGGGTCCGATATGCACGATGATCTTCACTCAGCATCCTCCCGGGGCATCGACCTGTTCTCGTTGGCTTTTCCCCACCATGGCAGCTCGATCCCCAGATGCGCCGAAAGCCGCTCGGGCGCGGTCGGATCGTCGATATCGTACTCGAGAAAGCGCGGGTCCTCGGCAAAGATCGCGCGCAGGAAGGCATAGTGCTGCGCCACCCATTGCGCGCGTTGCAGACGGGTCTCGCCATAGCCGCGCGGCAGGCCGGGGATGTTGCCTGACGGCAGGCGGTCGCTGCCAAGGTCCGACCAGCGCAGCATCGAGTGCGCGGTGGCCTCGGGATCGCGATACGAGGCCACGAAGCGCAGCTCGGGATGGCGCTCGCGCAGGCTCTGGATAAGTCCGAAATCCGTTTGCGGCCAGAGACATAGATCTCGATTTAACACCGATATCTCAGCCAGCGCATCGAAGGCCCCGAGCTTCTCCAGCGGATCGCCCGAGCCGTAATAGCCGTCATAGAGTTGCCGCGCGACGAAGCTGCCGGCGATGGTCTTGTCCGGGCAGGTCCGGCGGCGCAGCTTGAAATCCGCCACCCGCAGCCCGGCCTGTTCGAGCGCCAGGCCGAGCGTGGTCGTGCCGGTCTTGGGCAGGCCGAGATTGATCACCCGCACGCTCATGGCGCCATCCCCAGTTCGCGCATCAGCTCGAGCTCTCCCGGCGGCAGCGTCGGCAGGGCCTTAAGATGGGCGCGCATCTTGGCATAGGCGGGCTGCGCCATCAGGTCGTCGCGCTTGGCACGGTGGCGGCGTACCGCTTCCTCGTGCAGCGCTCCGAGCGGTCCGGCCTTCATCTCTTGCAAGGCCGCTTCCAGCGCCGGGAGGTGGCGCTGGATCGAGCGGTCCTCATAGGCCCGGTCGTTGCGCTCGCGCCAGTAGGTGTCATCGAAGGCGCGGCCCTCGCGGTTCACGTCGCCGCGGTCGGTCTTCACGAGGTAGCTGTCGAGCGAGCGCAGCGCGTAGTGGTTCAGCGTGGCATGGCGCCGGGCACCGGCAGCGGGGAACTTGCGGATGCGGCGCGTGTTGGCCGCGACGAGGAATTTCCGCGGCACCTCGCGGCCCGAGCCATCGGTCCAGCGCGGCGGTTCGGCGCCTTCGGTCACGCGATGAAAGGGCCGGTGTGCGCCGTAATAGTGCAGCGGGAAATCGTTTCGCACCAGTGTTTTGACCTCGATCGCGCTCTCGGCGCACCAGAGGTCGGGATTGTGCGAGCGGCTGAACTGCCCGATCACCGGGCGGTCCTCGAAGCGCTCGACGCCGTCATTGGCGAAGAACTGGAAGCTGACCGAGATCGCCTGCGGATCGCCGCAGGCGTCGACCAGCGCCGGGATGGTGTGGTCGCCCGCGTGGATGTTGAGGAACTCGTCCACATCCGCCACCCAGACCCAGTCCGCCTGCCTGACGACCGGCTGCTTCCGGGCGTGCTTCAGCGCCTCCATCTGGTAGTTGCGCCCGGTGGCCGGGTTGGGCAGGTGCACCACGCCCCAAGGCGCCAGCGCGTCGAGAAGCGCGTCGGTGCCGTCGCTGCAATCGTTGGAATAGATCAGGAAGTCGGTGACCCCGAGAAGGCGGTTGTAGGCCACCCATTCCAGCAGGAACGGGCCCTCGTTTTTCACGCATGTTACGGCGGTTATGCGCATCCCTGCGCCCCCGCGTGTCCGTCGCTCATGGGCCTGCCCGGTCCGAAATTGCCCGGAGGTATGCTCCCCCGTGGCCCTACCCCTCACCATGGGACAATCGCAGCTTGCCCCGCATCGGTCAACGCCGCCGGTGCCGGGCGGGCGGCGCTGTGAGCGTGGGGCGGCCCGCTTGCGACCTTAGGGGGATTGACCGCGTCCCTCGGGGCGGGCACTCCGGAAGGCAGGAGGAGGCCTCGCATGACCACACCCGCTACCATCGACGACGTGCAGACCCTGCTGTCTGAAACAGGCTATGTCTGCGGGCGGCCGCTCGCCACGGTCGTGTTCCTGTCGCTGAAACTCGGGCGACCTTTGTTTCTCGAGGGCGAGGCCGGCGTCGGCAAGACCGAGATCGCCAAGGCGCTGGCGGCGATGCTCGGGCGACGGCTGATCCGGCTGCAATGCTACGAGGGGCTGGATGCGGCCAGCGCGGTCTACGAGTGGAACTTCCCGGCGCAGATGATCGCCATCCGCACCGCCGAGGCGCAGGGCAACGCCGACCGCGAGGTGCTCCAGCGCGAGCTTTTCGGCCCCGACTACCTTGTCGAGCGGCCCCTCCTGCAGGCGATGCGGCCAGACGAGCACGGCGCTCCGGTGCTGCTGATCGACGAGCTCGACCGCACCGACGAGCCCTTCGAGGCTTTCCTGCTCGAGGCGCTGTCGGATTTCCAGGTGACGATCCCCGAGCTTGGCACCATCAAGGCGCCCGAACCGCCGATCGTCATCCTGACCTCGAACCGCACCCGCGAGGTGCATGATGCGCTCAAGCGGCGCTGCCTCTATCACTGGGTCGATTACCCGGACTTTGCCCGCGAGGTGGAGATCCTGCACGCCCGAGAGCCGGGCGTGGCCGAGCATCTCAGCCGCGAGATCGTTGCCTTCGTGCAGGCGCTGCGCACCGAGGACCTGTTCAAGAAGCCCGGCGTGGCCGAAACTATCGACTGGGCCAAGTGCCTGCTGGCGCTCGACGTGATCGATCTCAGTCCCGAGGTGATCTCGGACACGCTGGGGGCGATCCTGAAATATCAGGACGACATCGCGAAGATTCAGGGCTCCGAGGCGGCGCGGCTGCTCAAAGATGCGAAAGCGACGTTGGAACCGGGCTGAGAAACTTGCACAATGGCCGCAAGACGGGCATGTCGCCCCGGCATCTGAAGAAAGACGATACCGGCCATGGCAAAGAAGCCGACAGGAAAGAACACCTCGGGGCGCGGCCAGCGTGACCTGAAGGTCAAGGTGAAGTCGGCGCGCGGGCGCACGACCTCTTCGACGCGCTGGCTGCAGCGCCAGCTGAACGACCCTTACGTGAAGCGCGCCAAGGACGAGGGCTATCGCGGTCGCGCCGCGTTCAAGATCCTCGAGCTTGACGAGAAGTACCGCTTCCTCGTGCCGGGCGCTCGGGTGGTCGATCTTGGCTGCGCGCCGGGCGGCTGGTGTCAGGTCGCGGTGCCGCGGGTCAACGCGCTTGGAGAGCGGTCGGGCAAGGCGCAGGGCTTCGTGCTGGGGGTGGATCTGCAGGAAGTGCTGCCGATCCCGGGCGCCGAGATCCACCAGCTCGACTTCATGGAAGAGGGCGCCGACGACAAGGTCAAGGCGTGGCTCGGCGGCAAGGCCGACGTGGTGATGTCGGACATGGCGGCCTCGTCCTCGGGGCACAAGCAGACCGACCACCTGCGCATCATCTCGCTCTGCGAGGCGGCGGCGGAGCTGGCCTTCGACGTGCTGGAAGAGGGCGGCACCTTCGTCGCCAAGGTTTTGGCGGGGGGCGCAGAGCAGGGTCTGCAGGCGCTGCTCAAGAAGCGCTTCGACAAGGTGGCGAACGTGAAGCCGCCCGCGAGCCGGTCCGACTCGTCCGAGAAGTTCGTCGTCGCGACCGGCTTCAGGGGCTGAAGCTCAGCCCGGCGGGGACCGGAAGGACCATTCCGCGCGCCTCAGAAAGGCACGCGCGGCCCCGGGCGTGACCACGGGCTCCTTTTCGGCGCGCTTGGCGTCGGGCGGCGCGCACCACAGCACGCCGAGCTGTGGAGGCGGCGGCCAGCGCAGCCGGTTTGCGACGAAGCCAAGCCGTGCGGCGCGGGGCGCTTTGTTCGACAGGGTGCCGGGCATCGGATGCGAGACCTCCTTGCGACAAGGATGCGCGCCGGGCCTTACCGGTTCGCTAAGACCGCGCCGCGGAGCGGGGCGCGGGGATTGCGGCGAAGGCGCTTGTGCCCGGCCGCGCGGTGGCGCAGCTTGCGCGGATGAGCGCGTCTTGGAGAGATGTCATGCGAACGATCAAAGCGGCCGTTGGGGGCGCATTCCTGCTGGCCTGCCTCGGTCTGGCGGGCTGCGCGCCATCCCCGGAGCTGCCCCGCGCCGCGATCCCGCTGCGCAACCCGACGGCCCCGGTGGCCAGTCAGGCCAACGCCACTCTCGACCGGCTTCAGGGGCACTGGGTGGTGGTGCAGGGCGCAGGGCTGACCCCCGGCGCCGCGCTGACGTTCGTCGGCGACCGCGTGACGATCGACGGCGCAGCGCTGCCGGTGCGCGATCTCTCCGCCGGGCGCTTCAGCATTGCGGGGGACGAGCTGTGGGTGCACTGGCTCGATGCCGACGACCGTACCGCCGCCATCGGTGATCCGGGCGGTGCGCGGGTCTGGATCATGGACCGGACCGGCTCCCCGCGCGAGCGGCTCGACGCGGCGCGCGCGATCCTCGACTGGTACGGCTATGATCTCGGGCGCCTTGCCGGGGGCTGACCCCGCCGCTGCACGCTTGCGCTGAAATAGACCGCATCGCGCTTGTGATTTGCCGCCCTGCAGCGGAAAACGGTCGCAACCTCCTGCGCCTTCACGCAAAAATGCCTGAATGGTTCGGTGGACTGCATCCGTGGGGAGCTGCGACGACACGATGACGAGAGATTTCTCACGATTCCTGAGACCGAGATCGGTGGCGCTGATCGGGCCGGAGGCGTGGTGCGCCGACGTCATCGCGAAGCTGCGCGAGATGCGCTTTGTCTGGAGCATCTGGCCGGTGGTCCCGGGCGCCAAATTCGTAGCCGGCATCCGCGCCTATCCCGGGATCACGCAGCTGCCCGCGGGGCCGGATCTTGCCTTCATAGGACAGGACGGGGCGCAGGCGGTCGAGGCCGTGGCGGCGCTGTCGCGGCGCGATGCCGGCGGCGCGATCTGTCAGGGCGAGGCGATCCCGGCCGATCTCGGGCGGGCCGCGGGCGACATGCCGCTGCTCGGGCCGGGCTGCCGGGGCGTGATCAACGCGCTCGAGCGCGCGCCGGTCTGGGACGGCGCGCACGGCCTGCGCCACGTCAAGCGCGGCGTCGCGATCATCGCGCGCAATGCCAGCCTCGCACAGAGCCTGTCGCAGGAGCGCCGCGGCCTGCCCATCGCGGTGCTCGCGGTGGCCGAGCCGGGTCGGGCGCAGACCGGTCTGGCGTTGCTGGGCGAGGCCTTGCTGCGTGACGAACGGATCTCCGCCCTCGGCATCCAGGCCGAGGACCTCGGCGATCCGCAGGCGCTCATCGACATGGCGCAGACCGCCGAGACGCTGGGAAAGTCGGTCGTCATCCTGCGCAGCGGGCACGAGACCGGCGCGCGGGCGCTGTTCGAGCGGGCCGGCATGGAGCAGGTCAGCAGCCCGGCCACGCTTCTCGAGACGCTGAAGATCCTGCACGTCACCGGGGCATTGCCGGCCAACATGTTCGCGGCGCTGTGCTGCAGCGGCGGCACGGGCGGGCGGCTGCGCGATCTGGCGCAGGCCGAGGGGCTGGACCTTCCGGCCTTCTCGGATGCGCAGCGTGAGGCGCTGGCGCGCGATCTCGGCCCGGGGGGCGCGCTGGAAAACCCGCTCGATTGCAGCAGCGCGGTGCAGCGCTCGGTGCCGCGCCTGACCCGCATCATGTCGGAGGCGATGACCGGCCGCGCGGTGCTCACCCTGTTGGTGGTCGACGAGGCCCTGCAGGGTGTCGGCGGCGATGCCGCGTGGGAGCGGATCGCCGAGGCCGCCGCCGCGGCGCGGGCGCGGGTCGGAATGCCGCTTGCGCTGCTCACCACCGGGCCGGAGGTCTGGCCCGAGGAGCGCGCCGGGGCGCTGCTCGGCACCCGGCTGATCCCGCTTTGCGGTCTGCCCGAGGCGCTCGAGGCGCTTGCCGCCTGCGTGGCGCTCGGCGGCCCTCTGCGGCGCCCGGCGCCTCTGTTCCTGCCGCTGCCCGATGCCGGTGTCGGCACGCGCATCCCGGATCAGGCCGAGGCGCTCGGGATGCTCGCGGCAGAGGGCCTTGCCGTCGGCCCGGCGCAGACGCCGGCGGCGGAGGAAGACGCGGTGCGGTTGCATCTCTCGGCCCAGCCCGCCTATGGCTACGTCCTGAGCCTTCGCCGGGGCAGCGCGGAGGCTACGGGCCTGCTGCCGCTGCGCGCGGGAGAAGCGCAGCGCCTGCTTGAGGCCCTGGGCTGTGCCGCCCCCGAGATCGAGGCAGTTGTCCCGGCGCTGGTCTCGGTGCAGGATTACGTCATTGCGCAAGGCGGGAGGGTGGCCGAGCTCGAGCTCGCGTTCTGTCCCGGCGCGCACGGAGAGGCGCTGGCCAGCGGGTTGAAGATCCGCGCTGCGAGCGCCTGAAGGCCGACAGGCAAGGGGCAGGCGAGGGGCACGAGAGTGATGCAGGACGAACGGGCGTTTCTGACCGGACTGTTCGAGGCCGCGGTTGCCGCCGCCGATCCCGAGCTGGCGCTGCGCGCAGCCCTGCCGGAGAAGCCCAAGGGGCGCACGGTCGTCATCGGGCTCGGCAAGGGGGCGGCGCAGCTCGCCGCCGCCTTCGAGCGGCTCTGGGGCGAGCCGGTCGAGGGCGTGGTGGTGACCCGATACGGCTACGCCGCGCCCTGCCAGCACGTGCGCGTGATGGAAGCCGCGCATCCGGTGCCCGATGCCGCCGGGCTCGAGGCCAGTGCTGCGCTGTTCGAGGCGGTCTCGGGGCTCGGCCCCGACGACCTTGTCGTGGCGCTGGTCTGCGGCGGTGGCTCGGCGCTGCTGCCCGCCCCGCCGGAGGGTCTCACGCTGGAAGACGAGCAGGCGCTGAACCGCGCGCTTCTGGGCTCGGGCGCGCCGATCGGGGTGATGAACGCGATCCGCAAACATGCCAGCCGGATCAAGGGCGGGCGCCTCGCCGCAGCCTGCGCGCCGGCAAAGGTGGTGAGCCTGATTGTGTCGGACGTGCCCGGCGACGACCCGGCGCAGGTGGCCTCGGGGCCGACGGTGCCGGACCGGGTCGATGCGGCGGCGGCGCTGGCGATGATCGAGGCGTGGAACATCGCGCTGCCCGAGCCGATCCTTGCGCATATCCGCAGCGCGGCCTCCGCCGCGCCGATGCCCGACGATCCCTGTTTCGCGGCCAACGAGGTGCATGTGGTGGCCTCGGCGCGCCTGTCGCTCGAAGCAGCGGCGCGCAAGGCCGAGGAGGCCGGGGTCTCCGCCGCGATCCTGTCGGACTCGGTAGAGGGCGAGGCGCGCGACGTGGGCTATGTGCACGCCGCCATAGCCCGCGAGATCGCCACGCGCGGCCGACCGTTCGCGCCGCCGGTGGTGCTGCTCTCGGGCGGCGAGACCACGGTGACCCTGCGCGGTGACGGCGGGCGCGGCGGGCGCAACACCGAGTTCCTGCTGGCCTTCGTCCACGCCATTGACGGGCAGGGCGGCATTCATGCGCTGGCCGCCGATACCGACGGCATCGATGGCACCGAAGACAATGCCGGCGCATTCGCCGATGGGACCACCGCGGGTGTGCTGCGCGATAGCGGCGAGGACGCGATGACGCTGCTGTCGCGCAACGATGCGTGGGGCGCGTTCGATCGTGCGGGAGAGCTTTTCGTGCCGGGGCCGACGGGCACGAACGTCAACGATTTCCGGGCGATCCTGGTGACGGCGCAGGGCTGAAGGGCCGGGGCGGTTACAAGACGCGCGGGTCGCCGGTCCGGCCCGTGGGCCAGCGCTGTCTGAGGTGCCTATTCAGCGGCCTGCTGCGCCGCCTCCCACTCCTGCCAGGCCTCCGGCGTGTCGAGGTCGATCAGGGCGCGGGCACCGGGCAGGGGAAAGTCGCGGACCCGGTGGATATTCGCCTTCAGCACCGCTTTGGCCCCGAAATCCCCGCTCAGCGCCTGCAGCGCCGGGAAACAGTCCGACGGGAACAGCACCGGGTGGCCCGGCGTGCCGTCCTCGGCGGTGGCGCGCTGGATCGTGGCGTGCGGCACCGCGCGGAACGCCGCGATCAGTCGAGACATGTCGGAGGCGGTGATCTCGGGCATGTCGGCGGGCAGGATCATCACGCCCTCGAGCGCGCCCGGCAGCAGGCTGACCGCGCGGCGCAGCGAAGAGGACATGCCAAGCGCGGCATCGGGGACCTCGACGACCTGAACGGGCAAACCACGCAGCGCCTCGGACCGCGGATGGTCATGGGCCGGCAGGGCGACCGCGACGTGGTCGCCGGCCTCGAGCGCCGCAAGCGCCTGACGGCGCAGCAACGGCACGCCACCGACCTGCATCAGAAGCTTGTCGGACCCGCGCATCCGGCGGCTGGCGCCAGCGGCGGGAATCAAGATCGCGATTCCTCCCATGCGCGCCTTATACCGGATGTTGCGTGTTAGCGCTGCGCTTTTTGCTGAAGGTTTCATGCGGACCGGCGAGAAGGGAGGAGCAGGCTCCGGACTGCCGGGGCCAATGCTGTCGTGAGCACGCCCGGTCGACCGGCATGGGGCCACCTGATTCGACGAACCGGTGTTGACGCGACACTCTAATGCAATAATTTGTCCCGCCGGGGTCAAGCAGTGGAACAGAACGCGTATGGTGTTGGCGTCCAAAAACGCAGACGAGGAAGAGCGCGTCGCGGAGCTTGAAAGCTACGGGGTTCTCGACAGTGCCAACGATCCGGCCTTCGACGAGGTGGTGGACCTTCTGGCGACGATGCTCGACATGCCGGTGGCGCTGATCAGTCTGGTCGACAGTGACCGTCAGTGGTTCCGCGCGCGCCACGGCTTCGCGCCGACCGAGACTCCGCTCGAGCAGTCGATCTGCTCACATGCCATCCTCGGTGACGACATTCTCGAGATCGAGGACACGCTCGCCGACGAGCGCACCGCAGACAACCCGCTGTGCTGCGGCGTGCTGGCAGAGATGCGCTACTACGCCGGCGCGCCGCTCATCACCAGAAATGGCCATAACATCGGCTCGCTCTGCGTGCTCGACACCAGGCCGCGCAAGCTCACGCCTGAGCAGCGCCAGTTGCTGAGCGTGATGGCGCGGCAGGTGATGCGCCAGCTCGATCTTCAGCGGGCGCTGAAGAACAAGGAGATACTGCGCGAGGAGATCGACCACCGGGTCAAGAACTCGCTGCAGACCGTCGCCTCGACCGTGCGGCTCTACCGCTCGCGCATCACCAATGAAGAGGCGCGGGAGGCGCTTGATGCGATCGGTCGCCGCGTCGATGCCATCGCGCAGCTGCACGCGGAGCTGAACCTCACCTCCAAGATGCACCACGTGCGTCTCGACAGCTATCTCGAGCGGGTGGCGCAGCTTCTGCAGCGCAATGCGATGACCGGCACGAAGGTCGAGATCGAGGGAGCGAGCCGCATCGAGGTCGACTCCCGCGTCGCGGCGGCGCTTGGCGTCATCGCCAATGAATTCTCGGCCAACGCCGCCAAATACGCCGAGCCGGAGACGGGCGGGGAGATCCTTATCCAGTTCCGCCTCGAGCGCACCGGCTCCAACCGGATGCGGCTGATCTGCCGCGACAATGGACGGATGCGCGGCGCCGAGCGCGAGACCGACACACTCTCATCGGCCTCGCTCGGGGCGCGGCTGATGGAAGCGGCGGCGACCCAGATCGGCGGTACGCTGAGCGAGGGGCGCGTCGACGGCGGCTTCGAGCTGTGCGCCGACCTGCCCATCGACATGCGCCGGAGCGAGAGCGATCGGGTGGGCCGGATCAGCCGGAAACGGGCGCGAGGGGCCGCACGCGCAGCCGAGTGACACGGTTGTGCTCGCGCTCCATGACCTCGAAACGGAAGCCGTGGAAGGTGAACCGCTGGCCGACCGTGGGGATCATCTGGGCCTCGTGAATGACCAGACCCGCGATGGTGTTTGCCTCGTCATCGGGCAGTGACCAGTCGGTCGCCCGGTTGAGGTCGCGGATCGTCATCGCGCCGTCGAGCCAGAACCAGCCATCGTCGCCCGCCTTCACCTGATGCTCGGCATCGGGGTCGTGCTCGTCGGTGATCTCGCCCACGATCTCTTCGAGGATGTCCTCGAGCGTCAGCAGACCCTCGAGCGAGCCGTATTCGTCGACCACCAGCGCAAAGTGGGTGTGCTTGCGCAGGAAGTTGCGCATCTGGTCGGCGAGCGTGGTGGTGTCGGGCACGAAGTAGGGCTTCATCATCACCTCGGTGATGTTGAATTCCTCCAGCGCCTCGGCGGCGCGGTCGCCGGCATTGGCGATGGTCTCGTACATGGCGCGCATCAGGTCCTTGGCGTGGGCCACGCCGATGATGTTCTCGGGGTCGTCGCGATAGACCGGAAGACGGGTGTAATTGCTTTCGAGGCACTGCTTGAGGATCTCGCGCGGGCTGCTCGAGGCGTCGATCATCTCGATGTTCGAGCGGTGCAGCATGATCTCTTCGACGGTGCGTTCGGCAAGATCGAGCGCACCGAGGATGCGGTCGCGATCTTCCTTTTCCACCACGCCCTCGGAGTGGCCGAGCTGCAGCGCGCCGGCGATTTCCTCGCGCACGGCAAGGATCTGGCTGTCGGGATCGGTCTGCACGCCGACGACGCGCAGCAGCAGCCGAACGATGGCGCGGATGGCGCCCACGATCGGCGAGAACACCAGGATGATCAGCGAGATCGGCCGCGCGACCTTCGACGCGGCGCTCTCGGGGTTGGTGATGGCATAGGTCTTGGGCAGCACCTCGGCGAAGATCAGCACGAGCAGCGTCATCACCAGCGTTGCCATCGCCACGCCGCTGTCGCCGAAGACGCCGGTGAACACCGTGGTGGCCAGTGAGGTGGCGAGGATGTTGACGAGGTTGTTGCCCAGCAGCACCGAGCCGATCAGGCGCTCGTTGTCCTCGGTGATCTTGAGCGCGGTATCGGCGCCCTTGGAGCCGCGATCCTGCGCCGCGCGCAGCTTGCCTCGCGAGGCAGCGGTCAGCGCCGTCTCGGAGCCCGAGAAGAAGGCCGACATCAGGATCAGCAGGGCGATGGCCCCGGCGGTGATCCAGAGGGTGAGATCGGTGCCGGAAGCGGCGGCGGTGGTGGCGTCCATTGGGGGCGTCTCTTGTTGAGTCTGTCCGGTGGTCCGGGACGTTATGGGGTGCGCGCAGGGCCGGTTCAAGGTCGGCGCAGGTTCGTTGGCGGTCGGGCTGTTTCAGCGCCGGCCTTTTCGCGGCGGCTGTGGGATCCGGGCTGCGGTCGGGTCGCCCGCGTCAGTCGCGGGCGAGCGGGTGATGGTCCAGCACCAGCTCGCGCAGCCGCTCTTCGAGCACGTGGGTATAGATCTCGGTGGTTGCGACATCGGCATGGCCGAGGAAGGTCTGGATGGCGCGCAGGTCGGCCCCGTTCTGCAGCAGGTGGGTGGCGAAGGCATGGCGCAGCGTGTGCGGCGTGACCTTGGCGGGCGAGACGCCCGCGCGCACCGCCATGTCCTTGATCTGCAGATAGAAGGCGTGGCGGGTCAGGTGCCCGGCCTTGCCCCGCGAGGGGAAAAGATGCGGCGCGCCCGGCTTGCCCTTGGCGCGGGCTGCCTCGTCCTGGGCATCGCGGCAGGCCAGCCACGCCGCCAAGGCCTCGCGGGCCGGGGGCGAGAGCGGCACCATCCGCTCCTTGCCGCCCTTGCCGCGGATCAGCAACATGCGCGGATCGCCCCGCGCCGCCGAGGCGGGCAGGGTGACGAGCTCGGTCACCCGCATGCCCGTGGCGTAGAGCAGCTGCATCAGGCAGGTGTTGCGCAGCCGGTCGGCCTCGGTGCGGCCATGCTCGGTGGCGGCCTGGAGCAGCCGGTCGACCTCTTCGATCGTCAGCGTCTTGGGCAGGCGCTTGCTCTTGCCGGGTCCCGGGATCTGCACCGCCGGGTTGTCCTCGCGCAGGCCCTCCTCGAAGGCGAAGCGGTAGAGCTGCTTGATCGAGGACAGCCGGCGCGCGCGGGTCGCCACCGCAAGGCCCTGCGCCTCGCACGCGATCAGGTAGGCCTCGACATCGGCGCGCTGCGCGGTGTCGAGCGCGCAGCCGCGCTCTGCCAGCCAGCCGGTGAAATCGCTGAGGTCGCGGGCATAGGCGGCGGTGGTGTTGTCGGCGGCCCCGCGCTCAGCCGCCTGCGCCTCGAGAAAGGCACCGGGCCAGTTGGCGGCGCTCATCGCAGCACGCCCTCGTCCTCGAGGATCAGAAGCTCGATGGCGGCGCGGCGCGCGGTGTCCTCGAGGCCGATGGCGCGCAGGGTGGCCAGGGCTTCGGTCAGGTCCTGTTGATTGCCCGCGGCGCCGGTCTCGAACAACGCCATGCTGCGCAGCACCACCTCGCCGAGCTTGCCCTGTTGCAACCGGCGTGCCAGCTCGGCCGGCGGGGACGGATCGTCCCAGGCGCGTGCCACGGCGGCCTCGAAGGCGGCCTCGGGCAACGGATCGGGCGCTGTGCCCGCGGCGATGGCGGCGGCAAGGCCGAGCCGGTCGCTGGCGTCGGTCAGATCGCGCGCGGCGGTCTCGTAGCCCGGCGACAGCAGCGCCGCACGGCGCGCGAGCCGCCCGGCACGTCCGTCGAGCGCATGCTCGCTCAGCCGCTCGCCGAACAGCTCGGAGAACGGCACCAGCAGACCGGCGCTGCGCATCTGGCCCCAGGCCGAGATCAGCGCCGGGCCGATCAGGTCCTCGCGCCCCTCGCTGAGCGCCTCGTCGAGTTCCTGCACCGCGGCGACGCGGTCCCAGACGCCACCCGAGGCTGCGGGCCGGCGTTCCGAGTAGAGCCCCAGCAGCCGGTTGGCGGACAGCGCGCCATGCGCCGCCAGCCGCTCGGCGGCCAGAAGCTGCGCCCGCCAGCCGCTGGTGCCGCCGAGGTCGGCTGCGGCGAAGGCGCGGGGCAGGGGCTGGGTGGGCAGCGTCTCTCCCACCGCCTCGAACAGGCGGAACTGGAGCGGGGTCGGCTGTGCCGGCGGTGGCACCGGGTTGTCCTCGTCGACCAGCTCGGGCTCGACGAAGCGCATCAGCAGCTCGGCGTCGCGGTCGTTGATCTGGTCGAGCGCGTCGGCGGTGCCCAGCACCGTGACGGCATGATCCCAGCGTCCGTTGCGGGCATCGCAGAACACCCGCGTGGCAAGATCGTCGGAGAGCTGCGGCTGGCGTTGCAGCACGCGACAGGGCGCATCCGGCGTGTCGGCCAGCAGCGCGAGGTCGAACCAGCGCGCGAAGAGATCGGGGCTGGTGGCGCCGCCGGCGCGCTCGATCAGCGCGAGACCGGGATCGACGGCGCCTTCCTCGATCAGCCGGTCGAGCCGGGCCGCAAGCAGCGGCGCACCCTCGTCCGAGCCGATGGGGGCATCGGCCTCGGCCAGAAGCAGCGTGAAGAGCAGGGCCGAAAGCGCCGGCACCGCCGGGTCGACCTCTGCGATCAGCTCGGTGAGGGTGGCGACATCGCTGTTGCGCCAGAGGCTGCGCGGCAGGCCGGTGACGGACATCGGCAACAGCCCCACCGCCTCGGCGGTGGGTTGTCCCAGCGGCGCGCTCTCGACCTCGGGGCGCTGCACAGAGCTGGCCACCGGCGGCTCGTCCAGCGGCACGCCGAAGGGCTGCGGGTTGCGCAGCGGCGAAGAGCGCAGCACCGCAGGCGCGTTGCTGTCGCCGCCATCGAGCCAGTCGATGGCGGTCATCGGGCGCTGCGCGTCCTGCGCCAGAGTGGCCGAGGCCACGCCCAGCCCGAGCGCCAGTGTCAGGATTCTAGTTCGCATCAAGCTCCACAGGCTCGCGAATCTCGGTTTGCGGCGGTGAAAAATCGGCGCCGAAGAACGGCCCGATATAGGCATATCCCACCAGCGCGATCCCGCCGAGGATCAGAAGGATAAAAAGCCATTTGATAATACGTCCCATGCGGTCGCTCGTCCTGCCTCGTGTCTTTTTCCGAACTTATACCTAGCCTTTTCGGCAAACTCACGTCATTCACGGCCTCGAATGGTAACATTGGCGATGGATGGCCGAGATACAAGCGTGCAGGCACTGAAGCTTCGAAAGACCGTGGTCCTCGTGGGGATGATGGGGGCCGGAAAAACCGCCGTGGGCAAGGCACTTGCGGCAGCGCTGCATGTCCCTTTCCGCGATTCGGATGCCGAGATCGAGCTTGCCGCCAACATGACCATCGCCGAGATTTTTTCACGCGACGGGGAGCCGTTCTTTCGTCAGAAGGAAAGCCAGGTGATCTCGCGGCTGCTTGATGGCGCGCCGTCGGTGCTGTCGACCGGAGGCGGCGCCTACATGAGCGCCGCGAACCGCGAGATGATCACCGAGCGCGGCGTGGCCGTCTGGCTCGACGCGACGCTGCCGGTGCTGTGGAACCGGGTCAAGCACAAGAACACGCGTCCGCTGCTGCGCACCCCGGACCCGAAGGCCACCCTTCGCGAGATCTACGAGCAGCGCGTTCCGATCTATGCACTCGCCGACCTGACCGTGACCTCCGAGCAGGCCAAGACGGTCGAGGCGATGGCGCAGAGGGTGATCGCGGCGCTGAAGGCGCGCCCGGATGTATTGCAGGAGGACACGGCGAAATGAGCGGAACGGTGCATGTGGCGCTTGGCGAGCGGGCTTATGACGTGCGGATCGGCGAGGGGCTTCTGACCCGCGCCGGGGCGGAGATCGCGCCACTCCTGCACCGCAAGCGGGTTGTCGTGGTCAGCGACGAGACTGTCGCGGCGGCCCATCTCGCGACCCTGCGTGACGCGCTCGCGGACGAGGGCATTGCCTGCGAGGCTCTGACGCTGGCGCCCGGAGAGTCCACGAAATGCTGGCGCGAGCTCGAGCGCGTGACCGAGTGGCTGCTCGCCCAGAAGATCGAGCGCCGCGACGTGGTGGTCGCGCTTGGCGGCGGGGTGATCGGCGATCTGGTGGGCTTTGCCGCCGCAATCCTGCGCCGCGGCGTGCGCTTCGTGCAGATCCCGACCTCGCTTCTGGCGCAGGTCGACAGCTCGGTCGGCGGCAAGACCGGGATCAATTCGCCTGCCGGCAAGAACCTGATCGGCGCCTTCCATCAGCCGTCGCTGGTGCTGGCCGATATCAATGTGCTGAACACGCTGACCACCCGCGATTTCCTCGCCGGGTATGGCGAGGTGGTGAAATACGGGCTGCTGGGCGATGCGGCGTTCTTCGAGTGGCTCGAGAGCAAAGCCGCGGATGTCGCCTCGCGCGACCGGGCCGCGCTGACCCGCGCGGTGACGCGCTCGGTCGAGATGAAGGCCGAGATCGTGGTGCGCGACGAGACCGAGCAGGGCGATCGCGCGCTGCTGAACCTCGGCCACACCTTCTGTCACGCGCTCGAGGCGGCCACGGGCTATTCCGACCGGCTGCTGCATGGCGAGGGCGTGGCGATCGGCTGTGCGCTGGCATTCGAGCTGTCGTCCCGGCTGGGGCTCTGCCCGCAGGAGGACCCCTCGCGGCTGCGTGCCCATCTCAAGGCGATGGGGATGAAGACGGATCTCGCGGACATTCCGGGCGCGCTGCCGGACGCGGAGACGCTCTACGATCTCATGGGGCAGGACAAGAAGGTGGTCGACGGGGCCATCCGCTTCGTGCTTGCCCGTGGCATCGGGCAGGCCTTCGTCAGCGCCGACGCTCCGCGCGAGACGGTGCTCGGGGTGCTGTCGGACGCTCTGGACGGTCGCTGAGGCCGGGGCCGTGCCCGCGGTCGGATTAATCTTCGATTAACCGTTTCGTCGCCTCCCGTCGCAGGATCGTGCCCTGAACGTCATGGAATCGATTCTTGACGCCGCTAGCGTGCGCCCGAGCCGCGCCGGAGCCGGTGCGGCATTGGCTCGTCCACGTCACTGGAGGGATCCGTCATGATGGTCATCGACCCGTTCCGCTTCGTCCTCGCCTGCTGCTTCCTGCCGACCCGCAATGGAATGCTCGCGCACCTGATCCGCGGCAAGCGGTTCTGAGCCGCCTCACACCCGGATCGTCTGGGGCGACCGACCGCGCGCGTCCGGGTGGTCTGAGAGACGATGCCGGGAGCGGACATCGGCGTTCAGCGGCCCGTACGGACCTGCCGCTCAGGTCATAGCCCAAACACACACATCCGCACGCAGGGCGCGTCTGTCTCACGGTGACATTGTCGGAGGGGGATGGAGCGGGTGAAGGGAATCGAACCCTCGTCGTCAGCTTGGGAAGCTGCTGCTCTACCATTGAGCTACACCCGCGACAGGCGATTGCTTACTGCACCGGCCCAGCCGAGGCAAGCGGGATGTGCGCCGGTGCGCGCGGCGGGCCGCCATTGCCGCGCCGCGGCAGGCGAATCCGCCTTGCACGCATGGGCGGGGACGCATAGAAGACCGCAAATTCGACAGAGACGGGCGGCTTTGGAAACACGGGGCCGCGCAAGAACCAAGGAAGATGGTATGCAGGTCACCGAGACGCAGAATGAAGGTCTGAAACGCGCCTATGAGCTGATCCTCACCGCCGAGGAGCTGGACGCGAAGGTCAACGCCAAGCTGGTCGAGGCACAGCCCGAGATCGAGATGAAGGGCTTTCGCAAGGGTAAGGTTCCGATGCCGCTGCTGAAGAAGCAGTTCGGCCAGCGCCTGATCGGCGAGTCCATGCAGGAAGCGATCGACGAAGCGATGTCGAAGCACTTCGAAGACAGCGGCGACCGCCCGGCGCTTCAGCCCGAGGTCAAGATGACCAACGAGGACTGGAAAGAAGGCGACGACGTCAACGTGGCGATGAGCTACGAAAAGCTCCCCGACGTGCCCGAGGTCGACCTGTCCGGTGTCGAGATCGAGAAGCTCGTTGTGAAGGCCGATGACGCCGCCGTCGACGAGGCGCTGGCCTCGCTCGCCGAGACCGCGCAGGACTTCAACGACCGTGCCGAGGGCGAAGCGGCACAGGACGGCGATCAGGTCGTGATCGATTTCGTCGGCAAGATCGACGGCGAACCCTTCGAAGGCGGCGCGGCCGAGGACTACCCGCTGGTGCTGGGCTCGGGCTCGTTCATCCCGGGCTTCGAAGAGCAGCTGACCGGCGTCAAGGTCGGTGACGAGAAGGCCGTGGAAGTGAACTTCCCGGAAGAGTACGGCGCAGAGAACCTCGCCGGCAAGGCAGCCGTGTTCGACGTGACCGTCAAGGCCGTCAAGGAGCCGGTCGCTGCCGAGATCGACGACGAGCTGGCGAAGAAGTTCGGTGCCGAGGATCTCGACGGTCTCAAGGGCCAGATCCGCGAGCGCCTCGAGGCCGAGTATGCCGGCGCCGCGCGTCAGGTGATGAAGCGCGGCCTGCTCGACAAGCTTGACGAACTGGTCACCTTCGACCTGCCGCCGAGCCTGGTCGAGGCCGAGGCCAAGCAGATCGCGCACCAGCTCTACCACGAAGAGCACCCGGAAGATCACGGCCACGATCACGGCGAAATCGAGCCCACCGAAGAGCACAACAGCCTTGCCGAGCGTCGCGTGCGCCTTGGCCTGCTGCTCGCCGAGATGGGTCAGAAAGCCGAGATCGAAGTGACCGACGCCGAGATGACCCAGGCGATCATGAACCAGGCGCGCCAGTACCCGGGCCAGGAACGTGCGTTCTTCGACTTCGTGCGTCAGAACGCGCAGATGCAGCAGCAGCTGCGCGCCCCGATCTTCGAAGACAAGGTCATCGACCACATCGCCGAGCAGGCCAAGGTGTCCGAGAAAGAGGTCACCAAGGAAGAGCTTCAGACCGCGGTCGAAGCGCTCGACGAAGAGTGATCCAAGCTTAGGCGGGCGGGGTGCCTCAGCACCCCGCCGCCCGAATACGAGGCTGCTCCGCGTGCGGGGCAGCCTTTTTGTTTGTCTGAAGCCCCTGCGCCATCGAGCGCAGCAGCTCGATCACCGCGCCGCGCTCGTCCGGCGCAAGCGCGCGCAGAAGGGTGGCGGCGGTGCGGACTTCATCGAACACGACCTGATCCTGCGCGGTCATCGGGCTGTCGCTTTCGGTGAAGAACTCCGCGATCGGAATGCCGAGGGTCTGCGAGATGAGCCAGAGCTGCGCCGCGGGAATCCGCCCGGCGCCCGTTTCATATCGATAGATTTGCTGCACATGTGCGCCGATGCGCTGTGCGAGTTCGTTCTGCGTGAGGCCGGCACTGCGGCGATACTGCCTGAGTTGCGCACTGAGGCGCTGTTCCAGAGTCACGTGTCTTTCCCCATGTTTTCCCCTGCCGGGCGACGCCTGTGGCGCGTCCCGGTAGACCGCCTTTCTGGCAATCCCCGCCGCAAGGCAATGAAAACCACGGGATTTTATCTATATTTGATAGTTTGTTTACTGGCCGGTGGATTTGGCGCGTTCATAGCGAAATATTGTTTCTTCGAGAAATGGTACTTTTTTAACCAAGGGGCAGTGCGCAAACCTGCCGGCCAAAGAAAAGCCGCGCCGGAAGACCGGCGCGGCTTGGTTCGTCATGGCGATGGGCTGGGCCGGATGGCTCAGTCTTCGCGGGTCTCTTCGGACTGACCTTCCGGGGTCTCGACCAGATCGGGATCGTCGGAGCCGGCGGCGCCGAGATCGTCGAACAGTTCCGAGATCTCGAATTCGGCCTGCGCCTCTTCCTCGGCCGCCAGTTCCTGGATCGACTTGCCCGACGCCTGCAGCTCGGCCTCTTCGGGCGAACGTGCGACGTTGAGCTCGATCACGCACATGACTTCGGGGTGCAGGTGCACCTCGACTTCGTGCAGACCCAGTTCCTTGATCGGCTGGCGGATGATGACCTGCTTGCGGTCGATCGAGAAGCCTTCCTCGGTGGCCACGTCTGCGGCGTCACGGGTGGTGACCGAGCCGTAGAGGTTGCCGCCGTCGGACGCGGAGCGAATCACGACGAACTGCTGGCCGTCGAGCTTCTCTGCCAGTGCCTCGGCTTCTTTCTTGGTCTCGAGGTTGCGTGCCTCGAGCTGCGCCTTCTGGGCTTCGAAATGCGCGATGTTCTCTTTCGAGGCGGTCAGCGCCTTGCCCTGCAGCAGCAGGTAGTTGCGGGCGAAGCCGGGCTTGACGTCGACGACGTCGCCCATCTGGCCGAGCTTGGCAACGCGTTCAAGAAGAATGACTTGCATACGAGTGCCTCCTTATTTCACGACGTAGGGCAGCAGGGCGAGGAAGCGGGCGCGCTTGATGGCGCGGGCCAGTTCACGCTGCTTCTTGGCGGACACTGCGGTGATGCGCGACGGCACGATCTTGCCGCGCTCGGAAACGTAGCGCTGCAGCAGCTTGGTGTCCTTGTAGTCGATCTTGGGTGCATTGTCGCCCGAGAAGGGGCAGACCTTGCGGCGGCGGAAAAACGGTTTTGCAGCCATGGTTTAACTCCTCTTCCTCAGGGTATCAGTTGCGGCGTTCGCGACGGTTGTCACGCTCGTCACGCTTCTGCATCTGGATCGACGGGCCTTCGGCGTGCTCTTCGACCTTGATGGTCAGAACGCGCATCACGTCGTCATGCAGGCGCATCAGGCGTTCCATTTCCTGAACCGCGCTCGCGGGAGCGTCGGTCTTCAGGAAGGCGTAGTGGCCCTTGCGGTTCTTGTTGATCTTGTAGGCCATCGTTTTGACGCCCCAGTACTCGGATTCGACGACCTTGCCGCCGTTGTCCGAGAGGACGGTGCCAAAATGTTCGACGAGGCCTTCGGCCTGCGCGTTGGACAGGTCCTGACGCGCAATAAAGACATGCTCGTAAAGCGGCATGTGAGCTCCATTTCTATCAAGGCGCATTTCATAGGGCAGGCATCCTCTCCACTCCTGCCCACGAGAGACTGCGCGGTTCATACGGTCTCGCGGAGGGATGCGCCCGTATACACCTCTCGCCGAGGGGATCAAGGGCGAAGAGACCGCGTGCGGCGCATCTCGACGCGGCGCGGCAGATCTTTCGCCTGCGGCGTGTCCGCCCCGCCCTCCGGGCACGCGCGGCAGCGCGTCGGGCGCGCGCAGGGCAGAGGGGGACGGACGGCGATCCGCCTGCGATGGGGCCACTCGGCGTGTCTATGCACAAATCCGTCAGAGTCGTGTTCATTTTTCAACAGACTCTGTGGGGCGAGATGCAGTTGCGGCGGCGCAGCATTGCCCCAATCTACCGTCCATCGACGACCAACATCCAACATGTGGAGCACACCCAATGAAATCCCTTCTTCTCGCCGGCCTCGTCGCCGCCGCCCCGATCGCCGCCACCGCGGCCCCCGAGGTCTACGAGATCGACTCGAGCCACGCCCAGATCGTGTTCAGCTACAACCACCTCGGCTTCTCGACCGGCTACGGCATGTTCTCGGGCTTCGAGGGCGACATCTCCTATGACGCCGAAGATCCGGCGGCCTCGTCGGTGGAAGTGTCCTTCCCGGTGAAGTCGATGATCACCGGCTGGGAAGAACGCTTCGAGCACTTCATGAGCGACGATTTCTTCGGCGCGTCCGATGACGACATGGTGACCTTTACCTCCACCGGCATCGAAGTGACCGGCGAGAACACCGCGCTGATCACCGGCGACCTGACGCTGAACGGCGTAACCAAGGAAGTCGTGCTCGACACCACCCTGAACCAGGCCGGTGAGCACCCGATGGAAGGCAAGCCGTGGCTTGGCTTCACCGCCACCACCACGCTCGTGCGCTCGGACTACAATGTCGGCGCCTTCGCGCCCTACGTCAGCGACGAGGTCGAGCTCGAGATCTCGCTCGAGGCGATGAAAGCCGAGTAAGGCCGGACCTGCTCGTCAGCGAGCAATCGGTTTCTTCGTGGGGCCCCCGGTATGCGTCTGCTGCCGGGGGTCTTTTTCTGCCGCGACGGTCTCGGGCGGGCGGCCCTTCGGGCGGAAGCGGCGGAACCATGCCTCGAGCGTGCGGAAGCTGACCTCGGCCATGGCCCAGGACAGCAGCGAATAGGCGATGAGCAGAAGCCAGAGGGCCGGGCCTTCGCCGATGATGCCAGGGATGCCGAAGCGGAGGCCGAGGCGCGCCGTCAGGTCGAGCGCGATCAGGTGGTAGAGATAGATGCCATAGCTGACCTCTCCGATCCGAACGAGCGGCTGGCAGACCAGCACAGCTTGCAAAGCCCCGCGCTCGCGCACCACCAGCGCCATCAGCGTCAGCGTCATCAGCAGATGGATCGCGAGGTTCTGCAGCCCGCGCATGTCGAACGGGCCGAGCTGCGCGATCAGGGCGATCAGGGCGAGCGCGGCGAGGGGCGTCGCGCGATGGGCGCAAAGCGGGCGCAGCCGGTCATAGCTGCCGCGCCGGTGCAGCAGGATCGCGGCGAGCGAGCCGAGGATGATCGGCGCGTAGGTGCTGTTGGGCAGCCGGAACACCAGCGGGCCGGCGGCGAGCGGCGGATCGGCGGGCGGCATCATCGCAAGGCCCACGTTCAGCGCCACCAGCGCCAGCGTCAACGGCACCCACACCCGGCTTGGCAACAGCATGAGCAGCAGCGGCCAGAGCAGGTAATACTGCTCCTCGACCGACAGCGACCAGGTGATCGACAGGGTCGGCACATGCTCGGTGAGGAAGTTCGACAGGAAGAGATAGTAGAACGGCACCGCCTGCAGGTACTGCGTCTCGCCCTTGATGCCGATGTAGTAGACGCAGAGCGCCGTCACCACGAAGCCGTAGACCGGCAGGATGCGCAGCGCCCGGCGGATGTAGAAATTGCGGAGCGAGAACGTCCCCGTCCGCGCACGCTCGCGCAGCAGCAGGGTGGTGATGAGAAAGCCGCTCAGCACGAAGAAGAAATCGACCCCGAGAAAGCCCCGGTCGAGAAGCTGCCAGTCCGGACTCTGCACCGGCTGGGCGTGATGCCAGAGCACCATCGCGATACAGAGAAAGCGCAAGCCGTCGAGGCAGCGGAAATGGCTGCGATCGCGATAGGCGGCATGGCCGGTGGCGTCACTCATAATGTCGATACATCACTCTATCCGGCGCGCTGCGCGGTCTCGCCGTGCCAGACGCCGGGTCCCGTTGCCCCGTTCCATCCTTAGCAGCGGGACCGGGGGCGTGTCATGGCAGAGCTGCGGCGGACGTCGGGAATATTTCACCGCGTGCGCCGCGCGTCACGGTTTGCGCGCCTCGTAATCGGACAGCCTCTTGCCGGGTTCGTCGACGAAAAGGCCGGGCAGCGGGGTGAGCGCAGTGATCCGGTCGAGCCGCAGGCTGTCGAACGCACCGCTGGTCTCGTTCCACGCCACGCAGATCCAGATCCGGCCCCAGTAATCCAGCCGCAGCGGGCGGATGTCGAGCGCGCTCCCTGCGTCCCGCAGGGTGATGCGCAGGCGCTGTCGGGCGCGGATCGCCGCGCGCACGGCGGGCATGTGGCGAAAGCCCTCGGCGGCCCCGTGGAACGGGTAGCTGGCAAAGCCGAACGCGCCGGGCTCGGGGGCGCCCTCTTCGGGCAGCACCGCGTCGATCTTGGCAGAGAGGCTCCGCGCCGCCTCGGCCAGTTCGGGCATCTCGCCAGCGCCGGCGCCGATGGCGGCAAGGCCCAGATGCAGCACCTCGAGCTCGGTCTCGGTCAGGGTCAGCGGCGGCAGGGTGAAGCCGCCACGTGCGGCGTAGCCGCGGCCACGCTCGCCCTCGATCGGCACGCCCGAGGCCATGAGCACGTCCATGTCGCGATAGAGCGTGCGCACCGAAACGCCGAAGCGGTCGGCCAGCGCCTCGGCCGTGTGCAGGCGCCCGTCCTTGAGCTGCTCCATCAGGGCGTAGAGCCTGTCAGTCTTTTTCATCGTGCTCTCCAGGTGCCGCGGTCGCCCGTACTTTGCTCTCCTGACAGAATAGTGTCAAAGAGCCGCGCAAATATCTGCGCCCCGAGCCGCGAAATTGCGCCCGACCGCTTCCGGCGGCCAGCGCGAGGCCGTAGAGATCGGGGCAGAGAGTTTACCGGGCGCCGCCCGCGCACCCACCACTGGAGAGAACACAATGCTCAACAATATCGGCCTTCCGGGCCTTCTTCTGATCGCCGTCGTCGTGCTCGTGCTGTTTGGCCGCGGCAAGATTTCCAGCCTTATGGGCGAGGTCGGCAAGGGCATCACCGCCTTCAAGCGCGGCGTGGATGACGGCAAGAAAGAGCTCGAGGACGAGAAGGCGGACAGCGCCCGGGACGTCACGCCCGCCGAAGACGAAAAAGACAAGGTGTAATCCCAGATGCTGGATCTTGGTTGGTCCGAGCTTCTGGTCATCGGCATCGTTGCGCTGATCGTGGTGGGTCCGAAGGACCTGCCCGTGCTGTTTCGCAATGTCGGCCGCTTCATGGGCAAGGCCCGCGGCATGGCGCGCGAGTTCACCCGCGCGATGAACGATGCCGCCGATGAAAGCGGCGCGCGCGATATCGCCAAGACTTTCAAGTCCGCGACCAACCCGATTGGTTCGGCGATGGACGGGGTCAAGGA
Organism: Salipiger bermudensis; assembly: GCF_020171625.1. Classification (GTDB taxonomy): domain Bacteria; phylum Pseudomonadota; class Alphaproteobacteria; order Rhodobacterales; family Rhodobacteraceae; genus Salipiger; species Salipiger bermudensis_B. The sequence continues at coordinate 5,066 of NZ_JAIUZY010000014.1, read as the reverse complement.
TGCGGCGCGCGCGATGACGGACCCGACGCCGGAAAAGAAGAAACCGGGCCTCAAGGAAGACCCGAACGCGCTCGATCCCGAGCGCGAGGCGGCGAAGAAGCGCATCGAGGCAAGTGCTGCGCGCTCCGCCGCAGACCGCCAGCGCCGCGAGGCCGAGGCGGCGCAGAAGCACGCCGAGGAATCCGCTGCGAAGGCGGCGGAACTGGAAGCGTCTCTCAAGAAAGACGGTGAGCAATGAGTCACACGGATCACGACGAGATCGAGGACAGCTCGGCGCCGCTGATCGAACACCTCGCGGAGCTGCGCACGCGGCTGATCCGCTCGGTGATCGCCTTCATCATCGGGATCTGTCTCGCCTTCACGGTGGCCGAGCCGATCCTGCAGTTCCTGCTCGGCCCGATCGAGACGACGCTGCGCCAGCTCGGTGACCCGTCGCCGACGATGCAGTACACCAGCCCGCAGGAATACCTGTTCACGCTGTTCCGGATCTCGATGGTGTTCGGCTTCGGACTGGCTTTCCCGGTGATCTCCTACCAGCTCTGGCGCTTCGTGGCGCCCGGGCTCTACAAGTCCGAGAAGGGCGCCTTCCTGCCGTTCCTCATCGCCTCGCCGGTGATGTTCTTGCTGGGCGCGAGCTTCGCGCATTTCGTCGTTACGCCCCTGGCCATGGCCTTCTTCCTCGGCTTTGCCGACGTGTCGTCGATCTTTGCCAACCTGCTCTCAAACGCCGCCACGAGCGTCAGCGATGGCGTGGCGGGCGTGCCCACCGCCGCTGAGCCAGCCATGGTGCCCGAGACCGCCGAGGGCATCCGCATCACCTTCTTCGGCAAGGTGAACGAGAGCCTCGACATCACGCTCAAGTTCATCGTGGCCTTCGGGCTGTGCTTCCAGCTTCCGGTGCTGCTCACGCTGATGGGCAAGGCCGGGCTGGTCTCGGCGCAGGGGCTCGGCAGCGTGCGGAAATACGCCATGGTGGCGATCCTCGTGCTCGCTGCACTGGTGACCCCGCCGGACGTGACGACGCAGATCATCCTCTTCACCGTGGTCTACGGCCTCTACGAGGTCTCGATCCTGCTGGTCCGCCTCGTCGAGCGCAAGCGCGAGAAGGAGCTGCGCGAACAGGGGCTGTGGTTCGAGGACGAGCCGGAGGACGAAACCGATCCGATGGCCGGAGACGTCGACGAAGACGACGGCGAACCGGATGACGAAACGTCGAGAAACAAGGACAAGACGTGACCGATACGGATCTTTCCCGCATCGCGGCGGCGCTGGAGCGCATGGCTCCGGCGCCGCTCGTCGCCCCTGACTTCGATCTTGCCGAGGCCTATGTCTGGCATGTCGATCCCGACCGGCTCGAACCGGTCGCCAAGGTCAACCGGGTGCCGCTCGACCTGCTTCTGGGCATCGAGCGCACCCGCGACACGCTGCTGGCCAACACCACCCAGTTCGCGCGCGGCCTTCCGGCCAACAATGCCCTGCTCTGGGGGGCGCGTGGCATGGGCAAGTCGAGCCTCGTGAAAGCGGTCTGCGCCGCGGTGCGCGAGGCTGGCCACGACGTGAAGCTGGTCGAGCTGCAGCGCGAGGATCTGGGCTCGGTGGCGCGGCTGCTGAACCTGCTGCGCGCCTCCGAGAAGCGGTTCGTGCTGTTCTGCGACGACCTCTCGTTCAGCCATGACGACCAGCATTACAAGAGCCTCAAGGCGGTGCTGGACGGTGGCATCGAGGGCCGGCCCGACAACGTCCTGTTCTACGCCACCTCGAACCGGCGCCACCTGATGCCGCGCGACATGATCGAGAACGAGCGCGGCTCGGCGATCAACCCGTCCGAGGCGGTGGAGGAGAAGGTCTCGCTCTCAGACCGGTTCGGGCTCTGGCTGGGGTTCCACCCGTGCTCGCAGGACGAGTATCTCGCGATGATCCGCGGCTATTGCGATGCGTATGGTGTGGCCATCGAGGAGGCGGAGCTGCGCGCCGAGGCGATCGAGTGGCAGGCCACCCGTGGCGCCCGCTCGGGCCGGGTGGCATGGCAGTACTTTACCGATCTCGCCGGCCGCCGGGGCGTCGCGCTCTAGAAGATTTTTCCTGCGAAAAATCTTCCCGTGGGGCCGTGATCGTAACGCCAGGAATTTTCGTACGAAAATTCCTGGCGTTTGTCGTTTCAGCGCAGGTAGGTCATCGGGTCGACGCTGTCGAAGCCCTTGCGCACCTCGAAATGCAGGAAGCTCGGATCGCCCGCGCGCACCTTGCCGATGGTCTGGCCACGGCTCACCGCATCGCCTTTCGAGACGGTGAGGTTGTCGAGATGGGTGTAGATCGACAGCAACTCGTCGGGGTGACGGATCACCACGATCTGCACGTTGTCGGTGTTGGTGGTGATCGCCGCCACGGTGCCGCTGGCGGCGGCCTTCACCGCGGTGCCCACCGGGGCCGAGATGTCGATCCCTTGGTTGTTGGCCGAGTATTCCCGAATGATGCTGCCGCTGACCGGCATCTGCATGGCCGCAGAGGCGCTGGTGCTGGCCGCCGCCTGGCTCTGGCCGATATCCGCCACCGGTTTCGGGGCCGGGGCTGGCGCAGGGGTCGGCGTCGCGGCGGGCGCGCTTGCGGTGTCCGGGGCAGGGCTTCGGGTGAGCGAAGGCTGGTCGTCGGGCAGGGGCTGCGACGAGGACGGCGGCTGCGGCGTCGGCGAGCCGGTGCCGGGCGCGTTGGTGACCGTCGCCGCCGGGGCGGCACTTGCCTCGACCACCGGGATCAACAGGTACTGACCTTCGCGCAGCGTGTAGTTGCTGTCGAGCCCGTTCCAGTCCGCCAGCGTGCGCGGCGGCACGTTGTAGAGCCGCGCCACGGTATAGGCGGTCTCGCCGCGCTCGACCTTGTGACGGATCGGCTCGACGCCGGAGCCGCCCGAACTCGGGCGCGGGGCCGTCGCGGTGGGCCGGGCGGAGGCCGGAGCCTTGTCGATGGCGCTGCTGGCGAGCGTGGTGATGTCGACCTCGCCGGCGGGCCGGATCGGGCCGGTCGTGGGCGCGCCGGTTGCCGGCGAGGGCTCCGACACGCGACGGGGCAGGGCAATCACCTCGCCGCCACGCAGTGGATCGTTGATCTCCATGCCGTTGTAGCGCGCCAGCTCGCCGGCGGGCAGCCCGACCCGGTTGGCGACATCCGCCAGCCGGTCGCCGTTGCGCGCCACCGCGACCTGGTAGTTGGGGTAGGAGATCACGCCGCGATTGTCGGCCTGCGGGCGATCACCGGCGGCGGCCAGCGCCGCTTCGCTGGTGTCGATCTGGCCGCCCATGCGGCCGCGCATGTCGTAGTCGAGCGGCTGCGAGCAGGCGCCGAGCGCGGCCACGAGCGCCAGCGGCGCGGCAATCCGGATCTGCGGGAAGCGGGGAGTGCTGTCCATCTCGATGTCCTCGTATGCGCCCCTTGTCGCCGGGACGTCATGGATATGAAGGCGGGAGGCCTAGCTGTCCTTTGCCAGGCCTTCCACCAGCGGTACAAAACGCACGGGGCGCAGCTCGTCGTACTCGTAGCCCTGCTCGGTCCGGGTGACGCGGATCAGGTGCTGCAGGGTGTCCGACTGGCCCACGGGCAGGACCATGATACCGCCAATCCGCAACTGGGCCAAGAGCGGGCCGGGCGGGTCCTCGGCAGCCGCGGTCACGAGAATGCGTTCGAACGGCGCCTGGTCGGGCAGGCCGAAGCTGCCATCGGCGGTGAAGGCGGTGATGTTCGACAGATCGAGCGCGTCGAACACCTTGCGCGCGTCGGCCACCAGCCGCCGATGCCGGTCGACGGTGTAGACCCGGCGGGCAAGCTGGCTCAGCACCGCCGCCTGGTAGCCCGAGCCGGTGCCGACCTCGAGCACCTTCTCGCGCCCCGATAGCCGCAGCGCCTGGGTCATCAGGCCGACGACCGAGGGCTGCGAGATGGTCTGCCCGCAGGGGATCGGCAGCGGCATGTCCTCGTAGGCGCGCTCGTTGAAATAGCCCTTCACGAAGGCGCCGCGGTCGATCTTCTCCATCGCCTGCAGCACGTTCTGCTCGGTGACCCCGTGCGAGCGCAGCGCGAAGAGGAATTGCATCTTGGCGTCGGCGTTGAAGCTCATGCGAAGCTGCCCTCGAACCCTGCGAGCGCGGCATGATCGGTCAGGTCGGCCCGCATCGGCGTGACAGAGATGAACCCGCCGAGATTGACGTCGGCATCGCTGCCGCGCGTGGCCGCGACGCGCTGGTCTCCGCCCCGGATCCACAGGAAGCGGCGCCCCGAGGGCGACAGGTGCGGCTCGGTCGAGAACCCGGTGCCCGCGCGCCGGCCCTGCGCCGCCAGCCGCACGCCCTGCACCTTGGCTGCCGGGACGGGGGGGAAGTTGACGTTCCAGAACAGCCGGTAGTCGCTGCCGCCGGGCTCCTGCGCAGACAGGATCTGCCGCACCACCGCGGCGCCATGCGTGGCCGCCGCCTCGAAGGGGTTTTCGAGATCGCGGGTCTCGGGGCCCAGATATTGCGACAGCGCGATCGCCGGAAGCCCCTGCAGCGAGGCCTCGAGCGCGCCGCCGAGCGTGCCGGAATAGAGCGCGTTCTCGGCCGAATTGTTGCCGCGGTTGACGCCAGACAGCACGAGATCCGGAGGGGTATCCCTCAGCACGTCATGGACGCCGGCGAGCACGCAATCGGCGGGGCTGCCTTCGGCGGCAAACCGGCGCGGCCCCATCTCGGCGATCATCATCGGGTGGGTGTAGCTGATGCAATGCGCGACGCCCGATTGCTCGAAGGCCGGGGCCACGGTCCAGACCTCTCCGTCCGGACCCGCGATCTCGCCCGCGATGGCCTCGAGCACGGCGAGCCCCGGCGCGTTGATACCGTCGTCATTGGTGATGAGAATGCGCATGAAAACCCCTGTCTTTCGGCCTGAATAGGCAATGTGGCATGACGGGGCAAGCGCCCGGGCGCGATCCACGGCGGAGTGTGGCACGCACCGCGCGGTCCTGTGCGGGGGCTGCGTGTGCGGGGGCGATGGGGGCGTTTGCCTTCGGTCGGACCGCAGATGCATCTTGATAAGGGAAG
>NZ_JAIUZY010000013.1 GCF_020171625.1 Salipiger bermudensis | reverse complement strand
TCGAGCGTTTCTACAATCCGAGACGACGCCACTCAAAATTGGGCTATCTCAGCCCTATGGCGTTCGAGGACCGCGCTGTGCAAACCTAACTCTGTGTCCACGGAACCAGCAGCAGGCCATAGCCGAGCTTTGCCGGCGCGAGGGGATTGCGACGAGCCTGTACTACAATTGGTCCAAAGAGTTTCTCGAGGCCGGCAAGAAGCGGCTTGCTGGTGACACGGCGCGCCAGGCGAGTAGCCCGGAAGTGAAGGTCCTGCGGGCTGAGGCCAGCGCGCTGAAGGAGGCCTTGGCAGAGGCCACCCTTGAGAACCGGCTGCTCAAAAAAAGTATGATCGGGGATGGGGGAGACCACGAATGAGGTACCCTGCATCCGAAAAGCTCGAGATTATCCGGCTCGTCGAGAGATCACATCTGCCCGCGGCGCGCACGCTGGAGATGTTCGGTATTCCGAAGACAACCTTCTATCGTTGGTACGACCGATACCGATCCCTTGGCGAGGCCGGTCTCGAGGATCGCCGACCCCATCCGGGTCGGGTCTGGAACCGCATCCCTGATGCTGTCCGGCAGGATGTGGTCGGCTTGGCGCTGGAGGAGCCCGAACTCTCTCCAAGGGAGCTTGCGGTGCGCTTCACAGATACGAAGAAGTACTTCGTCTCAGAGGCTTCGGTGTATCGCATCCTCAAGGCGCACGACCTGATCCCGAGCCCTGCCTTCATCGTGGTCAAGGCTGCGGACGAGTTCCGCGATAAGACGAGCCGGCCAAACCAGCTCTGGCAGACCGACTTCACGTACCTGAAGGTGATCGGTTGGGGTTGGTACTATCTGAGCACCATCCTGGATGACTTCAGCCGATATGTAATCGCCTGGAAGCTCTGCACGACCATGCGGGCCGAAGATGTCACTGACACGCTCCAGCTCGCGCTGGAGGCGTCCGGTTGCGACCAGCCGTCCGTGCTACACCGACCACGACTTCTCAGCGACAACGGCTCGTCCTACATCGCAGGCGATCTCGCAACCTGGCTGGAAGACAAGCAGATGGAGCATGTGCGCGGGGCCCCCAACCATCCGCAGACGCAGGGCAAGATCGAACGCTGGCACCAGACCCTGAAGAACCGCATCCTGCTGGAGAACCACTACCTCCCCGGCGCACTCGAGGCCGCGATCGAGACCTTCGTCGACCACTACAACCATCAACGGCTCCATGAGAGCCTCGGAAACGTCACCCCGGCCGACGTCTACTTCGGTCGTGCCAAAGCCATCGTAGCCGAACGAAGGAGGATCAAGGCCGACACCATCCGCCAGCGCCGCTTGCTCAACCAAACCCAGGCGGCATAACCTCAAACTGAACGAGCCAGACCCTCCTGACCGGCAGAGCATTCCCGGTCCCAAATTATTTGATGACGGACATCGAAAGGTAAGTCTGGACTCGAACCCGTCGTCCGCCGCGTGGTGCCGGAACGGCGGCACCATCGGCTCGCCGCGAACCTTCGCCGCGCCCAGCCTGAGCGGCGGCACTGCGGACAACCCTGCAGGTAGCTCAAAGACGAGAAGCGATCTGGCGAGCATGGTCCGGCTCAATTTCCCAAGAGCATGCGACCTCCCAGGCAAGGCGAGCTGACTGCTCTTTTTCATTGCTCGCCCCTAGCACTGCCATGTCAAAAAGAACGAGATCACGACGACATTCGTCCCAGTCAATGAGGGCAATTTTGCCATCTGAACATCTAATCAGATTGCCTGGATTGATGTCGCCATGAATGACCGCTTCGGTCTGCTCAGAAACTGCGGACCATAGACCTCGGCAGCGTGCGACCACTTTCGCGGGCATGGTTAGCAGATCCACGTCGCCGCCGTGATCCAGTTCGATAAAATCCTGCGACGATAGAAAACCTGGACGCTGAGGGATGCCTTTGGTCGCAGCATGAAATGCGACGATCTGTGGGCGTATCGAGAGCAGTTCATCGGCTGAGAGAAGATTGCCATCCACATAAGGCTCACAGGTCCAGCCACTCTCAACCAACTTACCGTCTTGGCTGGCGATGAGCTTGGGGACCACGAACCCGACGCCTTCCGCGACCTTCTGGACCGCAGAAAGCCATTTCAGGGCAGCTTCTGACCGGCGCGTCGACTTGAACACGAGCTGCCGCCCCGACCCGGTGCAAGCTGTCACGAAGGCGAGGTTGCGGTGTCCGCCCGCTAAGGGGCGAAGGCCGGCGTCAATGCCCCAGCTTTCGATTGGTGGTCGCACAGCCAGTTATCCCAAAGTCGAAATCGAAGAATGCGGCAGAGATCGACCTTCCACAAGGACTGGTTTGGGCTCGAAGCAGTCATGCGGCGGCGCGGCGGCCCCATCACGACGGCCGCGCTACCGACCTTGATCAGGATCACCGTCGCCGCAGCGCAGCTTCCCCATACCGGACCTTCACACCACTGCGCAGCAAGGTCCAGGATCCCGAAGTCCCGAGTGCGGACTTTTTGGACCTTTGCCTTCGAGAACCGGACTGCCACTTTTCGCTTCAAGGGTCTGGCCGAAACCTTGGGTGCTCTTCCGGCCAGACCTGAGCGAAATCACATCCCGAAGACGACGTGGCCCTCTTCATTGATCGGCCAGGCTGGATTCCACGCGATCTCCCAGATGTGACCATCGGGGTCTGCTACATATCCTCGGACGCCACCTTGGGGCGGAGCGTCGGCCTCGCGGAGAAGGGTCGCGCCGGCGGCCACGAGCGTCTTCATGACTGCCCGCACCTCTCCTTCCTCAGGCACGTTGTGGGCGAGGGACATCGCGCCCGCGGGAGGCAACTCCTAAGCTTTGGTGTCCTCTTCGAGCGCGCCCTTCAGCCATGTGCCGAAGACGAAGCCGTTCATCTGGTAGAAGGCAATCTCGTCGTTCTCGAACACCGGGGTCCAGCCGAAGCCATCCCGGTAGAACCTCGTCGATCGCTCGAGATCGGATACACCGAGGGTCAACACTGCAATCTGTTGCTGCATGTCCATGTCCTTTCATTTCGCCTGCGCGACATGCGCTGACGCTTGGACCATGGGACGCGACAATCGGAGCGCCGATGCGCGAAAGGACCCGTTTTGCGGGGGCCGGGCCAACCGCACCGACCTAACCTGTTTCTGGTGAGCACAAACTACACGCCGTCGTGCGCTGGATGCAACCAGTGCGGACAGCCAGGCTGCTGTGTCGCACTGGACAAGAAGGGGCTCGAAGCGGCCATGCGGCGTCGCGGCGCGGCCCAGCCCTCGGTACTTCCCAGCGCGATGTCACTTCCCGGCCCAGACCCGCCGTTCAGTCCCTAGCCGATCGCCGCGCTGCAGCTTCACCAGACCGGCCATTCGTCCATTGCGCAGCATTTTTGGAGGATGAAGGTCGGCAGGGCGGACGAAGTGAGATCTCGCGACAGTTGCGCAAACGTCTAGTTTCGGTCAAATCAAGCAGGGATAGTTTTTAAGCCCGGGAAGCATCTATGAAGACCGTGAGACTGGAGCACGAATATTCCTCACCTGCAAAAGAGGTCTGGGCACTGGTAACAGACCTTGATGCTCTCGCGGAGATCACGGATGGTATTGTCACCTTCGAAGGTTTGCCGAGCGGCCGAGTATATCAGGGCCAGCAGATTACCGTGCGTGTGTCGCTGTTCGGAATCTTGCCGCCTCAGCCATATTTCATGGAAGTCTTGGAATGCGACAACGACGCGCTGGTATTGCGATCTTTTGAAAAGGGTGCCGGAGTGAAGTCGTGGCGCCACACTCTGACCGTGGAACCGCAGCAGTCGGGATCCCGGCTGCGCGAAGTCATTGAAATTGATGCGGGATGGATGTCATGGGCCTTTGCGCTATGGGCGCGCTTTCTTTATCGCAAGCGGCATGAGCCGCGCGTTCAAATGCTGGCAGCCGTGCAGGCGAAATGACCTAAGATTAAGGTGTCCGATCCAAAATCGCCGTGAGGTCGACTAAGATGGCAGCTGCTCTTCGCACAATGTTCGAAGAATTGCAAAAGGGGCTCGGAGCAGTCATGCGGCGCTGCAGCGCGCCGCGTGCCCAGCCTGGCGGGCCGCATGGCGCTCTCGGCCCTTTGCAGACATTCGCCAGGTTGGCCCCCGCCGCGGCGCAGCTTTCCCGAACCGGCCGTTCGGGCCTTGGCGCAGCATTTCGAACAATCCGACATCAGCAGTGCGGTCCTTGCCGCCGTTCGCTGCAGGAGCCCAATGCCTGAACTCAACTCAGCGAGACACCCTGTTAGTCGGACCCGGAATGGCCAATGCGGCTTGAGGTTCTACCAAAATTCGGCTTTAAGCGCAGTCATACCGCAAGGACCCGGTGAAAACCCGGGTGGCTCTTCCGGCCGCCGATCCGCCGGATAACTCCAAGCAAGACCCTGAACATTCGAACGGACTGACCTGTGAAAGGCGGTCCGCACCAGGGCTTTGGACTGTCTACATGATCTCTCTTTCTGACTACCGCCAGCAATGGTTCGGTAACATTCGCGGCGATGTGCTCGCGGGCATCGTCGTCGCGCTGGCGCTGATCCCCGAAGCCATCGCCTTTTCCATCATCGCAGGCGTCGACCCCAAGGTGGGGCTCTACGCCTCCTTCTCCATCGCCGTGCTGATCGCCTTTGTAGGCGGACGGCCGGGGATGATCTCGGCGGCGACGGCCGCGACAGCCGTGCTCATGGTCACGCTGGTGCGCGACCACGGGCTGGAATACCTGCTGGCCGCGACCGTCCTTGCCGGGTTGCTACAGATCGGCGCCGGGCTGCTCAAGCTGGGGCGCTTCATGCGCTATGTGTCGAAATCCGTGATGACCGGCTTCGTGAACGCCTTGGCGATCCTGATCTTCCTCGCACAGCTGCCCGAGCTCAACCTCGCCAATGAGGGGGTCACATGGCTGACCTGGGCGCTTGTGGCCGCAGGGCTCGCCATCATCTACCTTTTCCCGCGCCTGACCACGGCGGTGCCGTCACCGCTGGTCACCATCGTCGTGCTGACGCTTGTGGTCATCGCCATGGGCTGGGACGTGCGGACCGTGGGCGATATGGGCGCGCTGCCCGACACGTTGCCGGTCTTCCTGGTCCCCGACATCCCGCTGACCTTCGAGACACTCGTCATCATCTCCCCCTATGCGGCGGCCGTGGCCGTCGTGGGGCTGCTGGAAAGCCTGATGACGCAGAACATCGTGGACGAGCTGACCGACACACGGTCCGATCGCCACCAGGAGTGCATCGGCCAGGGCATCGCCAATACCGCAACCGGTTTTATCGGGGGCATGGCGGGTTGCGCGATGATCGGCCAGTCGATTATCAACGTGAAATCCGGCGGACGTGGCCGCTTGTCGGCCTTCACCGCTGGCGCGGTGCTGCTGATCCTAGTGGTCGGGATCGGAGACCTCGTTGCCCGCATCCCGATGCCCGCACTCGTCGCCATCATGATCATGGTGTCGATCGGCACCTTCTCCTGGTCGTCGATCAGGGACCTGACGGTTCACCCCCGCCCGTCCTCGATCGTCATGCTTGCCACCGTGGGAACCGTGGTCTGGACCCACAATCTCGCTATCGGTGTCCTGGTGGGCGTGCTGCTGTCGGGCCTCTTCTTTGCCGGCAAGATCGCGAAGATGTTCCGCATCTCGACCGCCCTTTCGGAGGATGGCCGGGTCCGGACCTACGTGATCGAGGGCCAGCTGTTCTACGGCTCGACCGAGGATTTCGCCGGAGCCTTTAACTTCGGCAAAGTGCCGGACCGTGTCGTGATCGACGTGAGCCGGGCGCACATCTGGGACATCAGTTCGGTGCAGGCGCTCGACAGGGCGATCCTGAAGTTCCGCCGTGCGGGCGCGGAGGTCGAGGTCTTGGGGATGAACAAGGCCTCCGAGACATTGGTCGACAAGCTGGGCATCCACGACAAACCCGGCGCCATGGACAGGCTAATGGGGCACTGAAGAAGGCCTCCGTGGTTAGGAGGCTCATTCTTACGGACAGGTCGAACCACTCCGAAAGCATCTGCCATCAAATCGCCCAAATTGGGGAAAGCTCGGCGTGAGTGTCGTGGCTGGTCATGTCATCGGACGGCGCTATCGGCCCGTCTCCATCGATCTTTCGCGGACCCTGAAGCTTGGGCCCCATTTTACCCTGTGTGCGGTGCCATCGGCTTCAAAACTGAGTGGGCAAGGGCGGCGCGGCTGAGACGGAACGGCGTGAAAAGGCTCGGACGGCAGCGCGGTAGGCGCTGCAACCTCCCTGGCCGGTGTTGTGACGCGCTCGGCCCTTTGCGGACCTTCACTGTCCTAGTGGACGCCGCGCCGCGGCTTCACCAAAGCGGACGTTCGGGCCTCGGCGCGGCATTTTGAACGGTCTGAGGCCTGCAATCGGACAAAGCCGTCGCTTCCGGGACGCCGCATTTACCGCATGCGAAGTGCGCCTTGGAGCGGTCTGCTACTCTTGGCGCACTTCGCGAAGATCCATCAGCCGTTGATCGCCGCGAAGGCAGCCGCATGGCGACCTTCGGCTTCAGCGTTTCTCTGGAAATTCACGCGGCTCACCAGGACCTCGTCAGGAATGTCGTCACGACACAGGATGCTCACGACCTCATCCGTGAAGTCCTGAAGCGGCATTGCGGCGGCCACTTGCGATTGGCCCGGCGTCAGGTCCGTTGCGACAAGCGGCGGTGCAATCTCGTGGACATCCACGGATGTATCGCGCAGCTGGTGGCGCAGCGACTGGGTCCAGGAATGGATGGCGGCCTTGGTCGCAGAGTAGACCGGATTTGCGGCCTTTGGAACAAAGGCGAGCCCCGACGACACCGTGATCAAAGCCGCCCGTGGGCGGCTCTGCATATGAGGCAGCAGCGCTGCAGCCAAGCGGATCGGTGCGATCAGGTTTGTGGCGATGGTGCGGTTCGCCACGTCCAGATCGACCGGATCCGTCGTGTAATCTTCACTCTCCATGATCCCGGCGTTGAGGATGACGGTGTCGAGGTCGGAATGCTTGGCAATGATTTCCGGTGCAAAAGCCGCGAGCGCCGCGTCGTCCGTGACGTCGAGAGCGTAGCCGGTCATTGCAGGGTTCTCGTACAACATCGCTTGCAAGCTGCTCTGTTTTCGACCGGTGATGATAATGCGATTGCCCTTCGCCTGAAGGGCCCGGGCAAGGGCCTGACCAATGCCGGAATTACCGCCGGTGATCAGGATCGTTCGATTTGCAAGTGCCATTGCGTGCTGTCCTTCTTACAAGATAGCCCCTAGGTGTCTCCATTGATGCCTATAAGAAAGTAGGCACCCTAAAGATTTATACTTACCAAAAAGAGAGTATGGAGCCGATGACAGAGACCTCGCTGCGGCAAGACCTGCAGAATCTTCCCCGAACCGATGCCGCGCTGGACCGTCTTGTCGAAGAGATCATCGGCCGGGTCGCGGACAAATGGACGATGTTGCTGATCGAGATCCTGACTGAGCAGGAGTGCTGCCGGTTCGGCGAACTGTCCCGCGCCTGCACGGGCATCAGCCAAAAGATGTTGACGCAAACCTTGCGCGCGATGGAGCGGGACGGCCTGGTGACCCGCACGGTCTATCCAGTCGTGCCGCCCAAGGTAGAATACCGGCTGACGGATCTTGGCCTCGGCCTCAGCAAGGCATTCTGCGGCGTCTGGATCTGGGCGGAGGCGAATTTCGAGAAGATCGAAAAGGCCCGAAGTGACTACGCCGCAAAGGCCACGGTCCAAGATCCGTCCTGATAGGGCTCGAAGCATATTGGCGGCGCCGCAGCAAGCCCCTCACTCTAGCGCGACAGGGCGGTCGGCGCTGACGGCCCTCTCCGGACATTTGCCTGGCCGCGCCGCGCTGCGGCGCAGCCCCCCATACCGGACATCGGTGGCATGGTGCAGCATGGACTGATAGACCAAGGTCTGCAGTGCGGGACGAAACGGACCTTTATCCAGCTCACCCGGCCCCTCTCATCTACAACTGGAAAAGGCCCAAGGCGCTCACCACATCCCGCTTTGTTGCCTCGGTGCGCTCGCGCGCCCGTTCCGTGCCCTCTCTGATGACCTCAAGAACGTATCCCCGGTCCTCGGTGAGCTTTGCTCTGCGCCTGCGGATTGGGGCGATAAGCTCTTGAAGGATCGCTTCCAGACGCGCCTTGATCTTGCCATCACCAAGCCCGCCGCGCTGATACTGCGCCTTTAGTTCGGCAAGCCCCTCTTGATCGGGATCGAAGGCGTCGAGATACGTGAAGACGACGTTACACTCGACGCAGCCCGGGTCTTCGACACGCAGATGGTTCGGATCGGTGAACATCGCCCTGACGGCATTTCGGACCTCGTCGGGCGACGCGGACAGGGCAATGGCGTTACCACCGGATTTAGACATCTTGGCCTTGCCGTTTATACCGGGCAACCGGCCCGTTTTGGGTATGATCGCCCGCGCCTCTGGCAGCACGGCGCGGCCTGCGGTCGCGTTTATGCGCCGCACGATCTCGTTCGTCTGCTCGATCAGCGGAGCCTGATCCTCACCGACCGGCACGACCGTCGCCCTGAAGGCCGTGATGTCTGCCGCCTGCGCCGCCGGATAACAGAGAAATCCGGCGGGAATGTCGCGCCCGAAACCACGCGCGCGGATTTCATCCTTGATCGTCGGGTTCCGTTCCAACCGCGCAACCGTGACGAAATTTAGATAGAGCATCGCCAGCTCGGCCAGCGCCGGCAGATGCGATTGAAGGCAAATCGTGGTGCGACTGGGGTCAATCCCCACGGCGAGATAGTCCAGCGCGACCTCCATCACACTTCGCTGCACCTTGTCCGGATCATGGGCATTGTCGGTCAGGGCCTGGGTATCCGCCAGCAGCAGAAACTGTTCATGGCTGTCTTGATAGCGCAGCCGGTTTGCGAGCGAGCCTGCATAATGCCCGATGTGAAGCGCCCCGGTTGTGCGGTCGCCTGTCAGAATGATCGGTCGGTTCATTTTTGTCTTCCCATGAAACGAGAGGCGCCGCATCGGGAAGCTCGGAAAACAAAAGGCCGCCCATGCGGCGGCCTCGGAATGCGTTTGGTCACCCGGCCACCTTGTCAGGAGGCCAGCCACCAAGTCATTGCGATGATGATAATGTTTTCCATGGAATACTAGCTATCGCCGGGAAGATCGGGCGTCAATCAAATGGTAGTAAGGGCTCGGTGCCGACCTTCGCGGCACCTTGGGCCAGCGACTGCGGTGCGGACATTGCTGCCAATCACTCACAACCTTCCAGCCAAACGTCGCCATGATCCAGTGGCGCGCATTGCATACGCTTAATTCGCTCCGCCCGAGCCAGCAGCTTCTCGTCGTTCTGCAGCAGATCGAAGGACGCAGGCGCGATCAGCACAGCGACCAGTCGCAGAAACTCTGTCTCCATTACATCGGACGGCGGAACGCCAAATGCCATGACGCCGGCCGCGAAGAACCCGGTCATCCAGCCGTTGGGGCCGCGCCCAATTTCAACGATATCGGCTGAAAGCTGATGTTCGCCGTGAGCGCGAAGATAGCCGGATGAAAGTCACCCAGGCAGCGGTGGACTGTCACGCTGTTCCCGGCACCCCATGGACGGGCACCGGGAACAGCGACAGGGTTTCGCAACCCGGCCTCAGAGCCGCCCTTCCGCGACAAGGGCGCGGGTGCGTTGGAGCGTCGACAGCAGCGCGGCCTTGTAGCCGGTGTCGCTATCGAACTGCGCCTGTTCAGCCTGCTCTTCGGGGCCGTTCGGGGCGGCGTCGCGCAGGCCGAGGTAGCAGTAGAAGCGCAGGTGTAGTGCGCCGGTCTCGTCCTCGAATATCTCGTTGACGATGGCACCTTCGCGGGGGCCGGTGGCCTGGAAGAAGGTGACCTTGCCGCCGGGCTCCAGCACGATGATCTCGCGCAGGTCCTTGCCGCCGATGGTGGCATCGCGGACGAAGTGGGTCGGCGTCTCCTCGGTCACTTCGCAGCGGGTGCAGAGGCCTGCGGGCAGGAATTCACGGGCATCCCGGGCCTTCAGCTCCAGCCCCGCCCAGACCTGGTCACGGGTCAGAGGGGCGTCGTCTGCGGGGTTCACGGGCACGGTGGCGGTCGAATAGATCATGGCGGTGGTCCTTTGGTGTGGTTGGGGGCATTGCGCCCCCACTGTGAGGGGATAAGAGGGATCAGCCCGCGATCTGGGCGGCGTAGTCGCGGTAGCTGCGAAGGGGCCGGCCCAGCAGGTCTTCGAGCCGATCGACATCGCCTGCCTCGGGCACCATGCCGTTCGAGACGAAGCGTTCGGCCATCAGAGCCATGTCGAGCGCCATCCAGGACGGCATGAACTGCCGGAGGTTCTGTTCGAACCCGGCGAAGTCCTCGCCTGGATAGGCGATCTCGCGGCCCAGCACGTCGGACCAGATCGCGGCGGCGCTCTCGCCGGTCAGAGTGTCGGGACCGACCAGGTTGATCCGGACCGTCGGCAGCGGCGCGGCGGCCTCCTCGCGACGGATCAACTCGATCGCGGCGATCTCGCCGATGTCGCGGGCATCGATCATCGCGATGCCCTTGGTGCCAAGCGGCATCGGGTAGATGCCGTAGCCCGCGATTGCGTCCTTGATCGTGATCTCGTTGTCCATGAAATAGGCCGGGCGCAGGATGGTGGCGTTCAACCCCATCGCTTCGATCATCCGCTCGACCCCGAACTTGCCGGCGAAATGCGGCACGTTCACGTAGAGATCGGCATGGATCACCGAGAGGTAGACGATCCGCTCGACCCCCGCCTCGCGGGCGACCTGCAGGGTCACGAGGGCTTGGGTGAATTCATCGGCCACGACGCCGTTCAGCAGGAAAAGGGTCGAGACGCCGGAGAAGGCGGCACGTAGCGCATCGACATCGAGAAGGTCGCCCTGGGCGATCTCGACGCTTTCGGGGAAGGTCGCCTTCGCCGGGTCACGGACGAGCGCGCGAACATTCGCGCCGCGCTGGACGAGCTGGTCGACGACATTGCGGCCGACATTTCCGGTGGCGCCTGTTACGAGGATGGTCATGGGAAGCTCCTGTCTGGGGGGTGTTTCATCGTTTCGACACTTGGGAATGTATCGATCCACAATGATGCGAACAGACGCGCAATCTGGACACGCCGTCCCGCTGGTGGGACGCTCGGGTACACGATGTCATTGATTCCGGGGGATCTGATCGATGGACCTACTCGCCCTTGCCGATTTCACCCTTGTCGCCCGGCACGAAGGCTTCGGCCGCGCCGCGCGGGCCTCCGCCCGGCCCAAGACCACGTTGTCACGCCGGGTGGCAGAGCTTGAAGCCGCGCTGGACCTGCGCCTGTTCGAGCGTGGCGGGCGATCGCTGAAGCTGACCGAGGAGGGGCGCGCCCTCTATTCCCGCACCAGCCGATTGCTTCTGGAGATGGAGGAGGCGACGGCAGCGGTCGCCTCGGGTGGCGAAAAGCCACGCGGGCGGCTGCGGATCAGCGCGCCGCTCCTGTTCTCGCAGACCGCCATGGGCAAGATCGCCGCCGACTTCGCGCTGGCCTACCCCGAGGTGCGGCTCGAGGTGACAACCGAAGATCGCGCTGTGGATATGTTCGAAGAGGGGATCGACCTGGTGATCCGCGTGAACCCCTCGCCCGACGAAAGCCTCGTCGGGCGCGCCTTCCTTCATGATCACCTTGTCGTCGTGGCACCGCCCGATCTGCCAAAGGGGACCTGGGACACGCCCGTGCCAGCGGTCGTGAGGTCGGCCGCGGACAGGTCCGGCTGGAAGCTGAAGACGCCCGAAGGCCCGGTTAAGCTGGAGATCGAACCGGTGCTCGGTCTGTCATCGCTGATCATGGTGCGCGACGCGGTGCGGGCAGGCGTCGGTGCTGCGCGGTTGCCGATCTCGCTGGTCAGCCACGACATCGCGGCTGGCAGGCTGGTCTCGTGGGGCGACATCGATGCGCCCAACATCGCGCTCTGGGCACTTTACCCGTCCCGCAGGTTGCTCAGCGCCCGGGTATCGGCCTTCCTCGACACGCTGAAGCACGCGTTCCCCCGAGGTACGCCGGAGGAACTGGCTTCCTATGTCGGCCGATAAGGCACCTTGCACCGCGCGTCGCTCCGGCCTCGGTAGCCGCAGGTGCAACCGATAGGGCCTGTCGGCTTTGGGGCCTATGCTGCGGCCGCGAAGCCTCCCACAACCAACACGGGCAGTTTGGGCTCGAAGCGGTCATGCGGCGACGCAGCGGGGCGTGCGGCAGGCAGGCAGCAGTGGCCGTCGCTCACGGCCCAAAGCCGACATTGGCCAAGACCACCGTTGCCGCAGCGCAGCTCCCCTATTCCAGACCTTCATGACACTCCGCAGCATCGCTTAGGGCCCCAAGGTCAGCTCCGCGGACAGATCTGACCTTCCCAATGCACTGTCGCTCGTGCAAACTTTGGCAATGGAAAAATGCTATCAAGGCGCATGCCACTGCGGTCGTGTGAGGTTTGAAGTAGTTGCCGACATCGATCACGTGCGGGTCTGTGATTGTTCGGTTTGCAGAAAGCGAGGTGCCTTGATCTTCAGGGTGCCTGAGAAAAGTGTCCGCATCCTCACACCACTGAGTGAGTTAACCGTCTATGAATGGGGAACTTTTACCGGCAAAGACTACTTTTGTCCGACATGCGGCATCCTTCCTTTCCGTCGTCCAAGCGCACCGACGTCTTCCGAGCAAGCTCGCGGGGTGACACCGTTCCATGGCTGGGCTGTAAACGTTCGCTGCCTTGATGACTTTGACATTCATGCGATGCCTACGATCAGGATCGAGGGAAGCAAGCTATAGTCTCATTCTCGTAGCATCGGTCAATGAGGGCTCGTTCCCGACCTTCGCTGCGGATAGCCCGAGCAGCAGCATCGCGGACAAAGCTAACCTTCGTTTTGCGGCTGCTTTCAATACGGGAAAACAACAATTCTCAGCTCTTCTTCCGCAATGGCTCAGGTTGTGCGCCGTCAGGAAGAAGTTCTTGAAGCCGATCATATACGATGTCTGGGCTAAAAGGCTTACTAATGAATATCGCGCCTTCAGGCAGATTGCCGGGCTTCGGCGCAGCTTGGCCCGAGGCAACGAGGATCTTGATGCTCGGCCAGCCCTTGGCGCAAAGCCGCGCGAGTTCAATACCATTGCGCTTGCTGGGAGGCATCTGAACGTCCGTGAAGAGAAGCTGTATGCTCTCACCGGCTCGTTCCAGAATAGAGAGAGCCTCTTCGACATTGGCCGCTTCATGAACACGGTAGCCAGCATCTTGGAGAATGAGAGCGCTGTCCATGCGGATGAACGCATCATCGTCCGCGACGAGCGCATAAGGTTTGAAATCTTCTGACATCGTCGCTTCTCCTGCTGGCCGAGAGCAACGCCCAGCATGAGGAGTTTGATCCGCCGATTAACTAAAAAGCCCATAGAGCGAGCATTGCCCGCTTTCTACGGGCTGCCGCGCTATGTGACGCTCAGCGCCAAGCTGGAAGCTTCGTCATCCGTCTGCCAGCGGATTTTCCAACCCTATCGCCCCAGTGCCGGCGACGACCGTGGTACTCAGCCCTGGCCTGTTGTCCTTCTCTGAGATGGTGGCCTCAATACGTTGGACCATGGCCTTCATGATCGCAGTGCCAAAGCCTCCACCTCGCGTGTCACCATCTTTCCCTCTGCCGCGGTCATCGACGGTCAGCTTGAACCCGTCACCCGCAGGGCGCAGCGTGATTGTCACCGGCCCAGGCGACCCTGCGTAGGCATACTTTTGAACATTGGTCACAAGCTCATTGATGATCAGGCCAACTCCGACGGCAGTTCCCGACGCAACATCCACCGGGAAGAGATCGAGTGAGACAACATCGCTCCAGTTATCGTCGCCCGTCTGCATCATGTCCTCAACCAGCTCCTGAAGATAGCGCGCAAGATCGACACGCTGCGCGCTATCCGGTTGATGAAGCCGACGGTGAACGAGGCCGATTGCGTTAATCCTGCGCTGAGCCTCTGAGATGATTTCAGCCGCGGGGCGGTCATCCGAGGACCGCAGCTGCATCCTCAGAAAAGCACCGACAAGGGCCAGCGAATTTTGAATCCGGTGATTGGCTTCGAGAAGCACGTCATCCTTCTGCTGAAGCAGGATCTGGTTGTCCCGTAGCGCCAGTGTCAGGTCGCTGTTCAAGGCGCGTGTCCGCAGATGTTGGTGCGCTTCTCCGACCGACTTGGATATCCGCGTTGCAGTCTCGATCTGCCCCCTCGTCCACGGATGAGAGCGGCCCCGGACAGTTTCGGTCCAAGCATCGAACGACCCTCTGGGGGTAAGCGCCGAGCTGGGACCAGTCGCGTCTGACTTATGCGGGTTGCCCGCCCATTCGACACGCTGAAGCTGTTCCGCCCTTAGCCAAATGAAGTGCATCGGCTTATCGATGTCGATGCGGGCATAGACGATGCCGCTGGCTATATTTCGGTGTTCTTCGAACTCCGGCAGCAGTTCAGGCAGGCGATCTGTATGAGCCGTGGTCAGTGGGGATGACTCGCTTGCCCAAGAGATCAGCCGAGCGATCTTTTGGACGGGGGGAGTATGACCATCCGTGAAGATGTCCTTGTCGCCATGAACGACGATCAAGCCGTCTGCATTGAGCGCCTTTCGCAGCATGCTGCCGGACCTTGAAAGCAGCGAGGCAAGGTCTTGAGAGGACCCAAGGTCTCGCAGAATGCTTTCTTGTGCGTTTCGTTGTGCTAGACGCTCTCGGTAGAATTGGGTATCTTCCATGGCGGACACTTGCCGTGAAAAACTCCCGGCAAGATTGCGAGCTGCCAAGCGGGTTCCGAGCGGGATGGCCTTGGCTTCCATGTCGTGGCAGGCCACCAGACCCCACAGCTTACCGTCCTTCACTATAGAGACCGACGCGGATGCTCTCACCTTCATGTTCGCGAGATATGCTAGGTGAACCGGCGAGACGCTTCGCAATGCACAGTCCGAAAGATCCACTTCTGCCAGTGCCGGAGCATCACCCCGGATTGCAGCAGGCGAATAAAGCGCGTCTGGAATGACGCGAACTCGGTTCCTGACGTAAAGCTCTCTGGCTTGGCGAGGAATGTCAGACGCAGGAAAGCGATGGTTCAGGAAAGAGTGCAACTCAGAGTCCCTGGCCTCAGCGATGACCGTTCCGGTTCCGTCTTCAAGGAACTGATAGATCATAACGCGACCGTAACCTGTCAGGCGGCGAAACTCTCGCGCCGCTCTATCAGAGAGCGCAGTAAGCTCTTGTTCTCCTTCGAAAACGGTTTCGGCGCGCTCCAGCTCTGCCAAAACTGTATGAGCTGGCACGATCTCCTGATCCTGTGGTTCGAGCTCAACGAGAAGCCAGTTCCCCGAGCGGTGCATCGAGGCCAGAAAAATATCATGACGCCCCTCAACCGGTCCAAGCACGACAGGTGTGCTAGAGCCGGTGGCGGCGATCTCGGTCATCGGCGGCACCGGTCTGGAAAGCAGCCCCGAGAGGTCACTCCCGAGCCAGCTATCCGACAGCCGCCCCTCTAGGTCGCCCGCACCACCGCAGACCCGTCCTGACTGACTATCGGCGATTAGCAAAAGGCCATGCGGCTGGATTGAACCAGGAATATGGATCGGTTCCTGATCACAGCTAGAGGTCTGGATTTTGCTAAGTTGCTGGTTTCGCAGTGGCTTCACCTTCCGGCGTTTCAGGGAGCGAGGATCGCCCCCCATACACAAGCGACTTGTTGGGTACGCGCCGCATAAGATTTACTTTTCGGGTTCGCGCCACGCAAGATCTAGACGTCGCGTCCCTAGAATAAGGCGTCAAATCAGCTCATTTTTGGCTTTTCTAGCTACATGCGGCCACGCCCTCGACCGGGAGAATTGGTCTCCCGGCAGAAATTGTGTCGCCGTTTCTGGGCGCGACGAGGGAGAAGTCCGAGCGGGCTTCAGCCTCGCCGGGCCAAGCAGCCGCCTGACTACCAGTCGTCTGGACGAGATGGCCCAGATCATGCGTGAGCTTGCGTCGGATGCGGGTGGCGGCAGTCAATAATAAGGATACTAATTGTCGTAGGAGGGCTCGTTCCCGACCTTCGCTGCGGATAGCCCAAGCGGCAGCACCGCGGACCTTGCTGCCGTTCGCCTCATGTGCTCGATTTACGCTGCGCCACCGAAGTCACGAGGGCGGAAGGCCGAAGAGCGGAACTTCGCCGCGGGTAGGTGCGCTTCTTGGCTGGCTGCGCAAGCTGACCTTCAACCAGGCATGCCGACCGAAACTACGTCGTCGGATAAGAGGCGCGTCCACCATCCGGAGTTTTCGCAGACCACCTTTCAGCGTTATCGGACACAAGGACATTCGCTCACATCTTTGCATGACAGGGTCTGGCTCTGTCCTATGATGCAACCGACCGCGCACAAGTCAACCCTTGGCACGTAGCGCCTCCAGAACAACGCGGAACGCGGATGAGGGTTGGCGCCGGTTCGGGTAATAGAGATGGAACGGGTCGAAGAACGGGCAGTAATCGTCCAGCACCTGCACCAAGCGTCCGGCCTTCAGATGCGGTTCGGCAAGGTCCACCGACATGTAGGCGCAACCGAAGCCGGCGAGGGCCGCGTCGAGCACAAGAAAGATGTTGTTGAACGCCAGCTGCCCGTCGACCTTCACCCGCAGATCATGCCCGTCCTCGCAGAATTCCCAAGGGAAATTGCGTTTCGCCGATTGCAGATGGAAATTGACGCAGGGCAGCTCCGCCAACTCGCGCGGATGTTGCGGTCTTGCATGCGTGTCAAAGACCTGCGGCGCAGCGACGACGATGTAGCGCAGCGGCTCACCGATCCGGGCAGAGATCATGTCCTTCGCCAGATGTTCGCCCCGCCGAACGCCGGCATCGAAGCCTTCGGCCACGATGTCGTTGAAGCCGTTGTCGAGCGTGATCTCGACCTTGATGTCGGGGTTCGCGCGCAGCAGCGGTTGCAGCTTCGGCCAGAGCACTTGGGCGATGCCCAGCTCGGAGGAGACGAGGCGGACCGTGCCGGCGGGGTTTTCGCGCAGGGCACCAAGCTCATCAAGCTGCGCATCGATCTGACCGATGTGATGGCTGATCCCGTCCAGCAGGCGCTGCCCGGCCTCGGTCGTCGAGACAGCGCGGGTGGTGCGGGTCAGCAGGCGCAGGCCGAGCCGCTCTTCAAGCTGGCGGATCGTATGGCTCAGCGCGGATTGCGACACGCCCAGACGGGCGGCGGCGCGGGTGAAGTTGCTTTCCTGCGCCACGGCCATGAAGGCCCGAAGGTCGTTGAGGTTTTCGCGGGGCACGGGATGCCTCTTGTGATTTGTCGATGGATCGAATGCGATTACATCCAGTTTTCGATCAATGGGCAAGAAAGGCCGGCTAGCGATGGCAAGAATTCTCGTGACGGGGTCAACCACTGGCGTGGGACGAAACGCCGCCAATCGCCTGCTGGAGGAGGGGCACGAGGTGATCCTTCACGCGCGGAACGCCGAGCGCGCGGAAGATTTCGGCGGCCTCGCCGCTCAGGCGCGGGTGCTGACAGGGGATCTTGGGGATCGCGCCGAGGTGCGCCGCATGGCAGGGGACCTGAATGCCATTGGCCGGGTGGATGCGATCATCCACAACGCCGGCACCATCGATGATCAGCGTAACGAGACGTCGGATGGCCTGTTGCGGGTGCTGATGGTCAACGCGCTGGCGCCCTACATGCTCAGCCTGCTGGCGGACCGGCCCGCGCGTCTGATCTTTACCGGCAGTTCGATGCACCGGGGACATGGCAAGGTACTTGAGGATATGGACTGGACGCGCCGTCCGTGGTCATCAAGCAGCGCCTATGGGGAAAGCAAGCTGCTGGTCACCGCCCTGTCTGCCGCCTTTGCGCGCAGGCTGGACGGGGTCATCTGCCATACCGTC
The DNA here is from genome assembly GCF_020171625.1 of Salipiger bermudensis. Classification (GTDB taxonomy): domain Bacteria; phylum Pseudomonadota; class Alphaproteobacteria; order Rhodobacterales; family Rhodobacteraceae; genus Salipiger; species Salipiger bermudensis_B. The sequence continues at coordinate 133,373 of NZ_JAIUZY010000013.1, read as the reverse complement.
GATCCCGGTTGGGTGCCGACGCGCATGGGCGGCGCATCCGCCAGCGATCCGCTGGATCAGGCGCATGTGACCCAGTGCTGGCTGGCCACCGGTGCCGACGAAGCGGGCGGCTATTGGCACCACATGCGCAGGCAGCGCCCCGATCCGAAGATCGAGGACCACGATTTTCAGGACGCTGTGCTTACGCGGTTCGCGGAGATGACCGGCGTGGCCGCGCCGTGATCAGATCATCTCGATCCGGACGGGATAGGTGCCCTTGTGGAGCAGGGGCGCCACGTCGCCCTCGATATGGCCCAGCCGGATCAGGTCATCGCGGAAGGTGTAGTCGCCGTGGAACAGCGCGAGGTTGCCCCATCCCAGGAAGTAGCACAGATCGCCCGGCGTTTCGTCATCGAAGGCTTCGAACCCGCCTTCGTCAAGGCGGCGGGGCAGATGCACGATCATCTCGTTGTTGGAGAAATCCTTGATCTCCAGCTCGACGGGCAACATCGACATCAGATCGCGCACCGTCGGATTGTCGACCAGCTGATAGACTACCTGCTGATTGTCGAAGCTGACCCGCATCCGCATCGGTTGCGCGCGGGCCACGGCGGGCATCATCAGCGCGGCGGCCCCACCGGCCAGAACGGCGCGACGGTTGGATTTGATCGTCATGGCTCAGCTCTCCGTGTTCGGTTTCAGAAGGTGACGGCCCGTCCCGGTGATCGCAAGCGCGACAAGGGCCAGCAGGACGCTCCCTCCAAAAGCGGCTTCGATCGAGATCAGGTCCAGAAGGAAGCCCCCGATCACACCGCCCAGCAGGATCGAGGCCTGGATCACGGCGACCATCAGCCCGCCGGCCGCCTCGGGCAGGTCATCGACATTGCGGGACATCCAGCTCATCCAGATTACCGACATGGCGGTGTTCATCGCCCCCCAGATCGCCAGCAGCAGGCCCGCCGCGATCACTGATCCACCGGCGATGAGCAAGGCCGCCGTGCAGCCGCCCATGACCAGCGCAGGCAGGCAGAGCATCCGCTCGACCCGTCCGCCGACCATGCGCCCCGACAGGGATGAGCCGACAAACCCTGCGGCCCCGAGCACCAGCAGCAGCACCGACAGCAGGTCGACGCCCACGCCAGTGACCTGCTCAAGGAAGGGGCGCAGGTAGGTGAACATGGTGAAGGCCGAGCCCCAGGTGAAGGTGATCGCTACAAGCCCGCGCCGGAAGTAACGTCGGCGGAGCAGCGTGCCGAAGGTGGACAGGCTCTGCCGCGTTTCGACCGGCAGGGAGGGCAGGGCGATCAGGTGCCAGACAAGGTTCAGCGCGACCACCGGGGTCAGCGCCCAGAACACACCGCGCCAGCCGACGATGTCGCCAAGGTAGCTGCCCAGCGGCGCGGCAAAGGCCGCCGCGATGGCCTGACCGCCATACATCAGCCCAAGCGCGCGGGGCACGTCGCGCTCCGGCACCAACCGCATGAGGATCGACGTCGCCAAAGACCAGAAGCCGCCGACGCAGATCCCAAGAAGTGCCCGCCCCGCCATCAACACGGCGAAGGACGGCGCCATCGCCACCACGACCAGCGAAAGCAGCATCAGCCCGGTCAGCACCACCAGCACCGTCTTGCGGTTGATCCGACCCGCGATGGTGGTGATCGCAAGGCTGGTGGCCACCGCGAACAAGCCGCTGATCGAGATCGCCTGACCTGTCTGTCCTGTCGTCGCGCCAAGCCCCTCGGCCATTGGCGTCAGCAGGCTGACCGGCATGAACTCCGACGCGATCAGCATCGCCACGCAAAGCGACATTGACAGGACCGCGCCCCAAGCGCCGCTCGGTGAACTGTCGGTCTGCTCCAAAGTGGTATCCGTCAAGGTCTGCTCCGTCTGTCTGTGGTTCACCTTATCTATCCGGTGGGCAAACGCGCGATTATGCGTGAATCTTGCATGCAGTGATGTGCAATATGGGTCAGTGGGTCGCCTCGGTCCCGGTCTCATTCATGAGAAGCCCTCATTACGGCATGCGGATTAATGGTCTTAATTGCGCAGTCCCGACGCCCCACCTCTGGTGTAGAGACATCAATCACAGGGAACACGCATGACCGAGACACCGCAGACCTCCGCCGAAATCGCCGCCCCCAACGAAGGCCGCCGCAACCTGCTGAAGATGGCTGGCGTCAGCGCCGCAGCCGTCGCCGCCGCCTCCTTCGGCAACCCGCTGCGCGCGCAAAGCAGCGACTGGGACAAGACCTTCGCGAAAAGCGACGCGGTCGAACATTCCAAGGTCGAGTTCACCAACCGCTACGGCATCACGCTGGTCGGTGATCTCTACATGCCCGCCGAGCGCCCCGAAGGCGCACTGCCCGCGCTGGCCGTCGCCGGTCCCTTTGGCGCGGTCAAGGAACAGGCCGCCGGTCTTTACGCCCAGATTATGGCCGAACGTGGGTTCGTCACTGTCGCCTTCGACCCGTCCTATGTCGGCGAGAGCGGGGGGCAGCCGCGCTCGGTCGCATCCCCGGACATCAACACCGAAGACTTCATGGCCGCGATCGACTTCCTCGGCCTACATGACGCGGTCGACCGCGAACGGCTCGGCATCATCGGCATCTGCGGCTTCGGTGGCATGGCGCTGAACGCGGTGGCCGCGGACAAGCGCGTGAAAGCCGTCGCGACCACCTCGATGTATGACATGTCGCGCGTGATGGCGAAGGGCTACTATGACAGCCTCACCGACGAACAGCGCGCCGAGGGCCTCGCGGCGATGAGCCGTCAACGCTGGGAAGATGCGGCATCGGACAGCCCCGCGCTCGCGGGCGGCCTGCCGGACAGCCTCGACGGCATCGATGACCCGGTGATCCAGATGTATCACGCCTATTACAAGGACCCCGAGCGCGGCTATCATCCCCGGTCGGTGAACTCGAACGACGGCTGGACCGTGACCAACCCGCTGTCCTTCATGAACATGCCGCTACTGACCTATGTCGACGAGATCAGCCCGCGCCCGATGCTGGTGATCGCAGGCTCCGAGGCGCATTCGCGATACTTCTCCGAAGACGCGGTGGCCGCTGCTGCCGAGCCGAAGGAGCTGATGATCATCGACGGTGCGGATCACGTCGACCTCTACGACCAGGTCGACATCATCCCCTTCGACAAGCTCGAGGCGTTCTTCAATCAGAACCTCGCCTGAACGGGCGCGACACATGAAGGGGTGCGGCCTGACGGGCCGCACACTCTTTCATCCCGCTGTCCCAGAAGTCGAAGCGCCTACCGAACTGTCCGCGCTTTGCATCGACCGACCGAGTGAAACCACGTCGCACCAAGAATGCCCGAACCGGCGCGGCGCTTCAATCCGCTTGGAGCCGGCTGACACTGCGGTTCTCAGGTTCGCTCGGCCGCACCATATCTCCGCGGTCGCCAAGGAGCGCAGTGGCCCATTGGCCACATCGACGCCCGCGCCGCCATCATGGGTGTGATTTGCGCTCTTCTCCGCGAACCGGACCTCCACGCTTCGAAAATGCCGCGCGGTGGAAGAATGGTCGCTCCGGTGAAAGCTGCGCCACAGCGTTCGCGGGGGCTATAGATGGCCGGTATGGGCTGGGAGCGGCGAGCGCGCCCATGCTGCAATTGCGAACTCGACCAAAGTCGACGCGGTCAATTTGGGCTCGAGGCGGTGATGCGGCGGCGCAGAACAAACCTCGATCTTGCTCCGCTCCGAGTGTCGGCTTCCACCTTTTGTCGGTGATCGGATCGTCGCCGCAGCGAATGTCGGCTCCCCGCCGTTCGTGTCGGCGCCTGACGTAAAGTTGCGCCTTGCAGGAATGTCGCTTGGGCTGCCCCCCTCCAGCTGCTGCCATCAGCCCAAGCGACTACTTTGGTCTTGGCCGACCTAAGGCGCGCTCGCATCCCCCACTCAATGCGACAGCGGGCTGCTTGCCATGGCCTCGGCCCTCGACAGCATCCTAGACACGTGGCGCAGATTGATCTCATGCGCATCAGCAATCTGGTCGATCACCTCGCAGATCGCGCCTAGGGCAGCATCAGACAGCCCCCGTCGCGCGCCCTCGCGCTCCGCGAAGGAGATGAGGTCTCTCTTGCCGGGGCCGGCGAGGCGCAGGATGTCCAGGCGGCTCAGAAATGGGGCCGGAAGGGTCGTCAGACTATTCGAGGTCAGGACCCAGCTGATCCACGACATGTCGAAGCCGACCTGGTAATAGGGGCACTTCCAGGCCACAGCAGACGACCGTTCCAGCAGCGGCAGCAGCCCCTCGGCCAAGCCGTAGGCCTGCCCCTTCGTCGAGGTCGGCGTCCCGGCCTTCTCGATCTCATCGATCACCACGATCGGATTTGCGCAGAGGCTCTGCACGATGGTCTGTAGGGGCCGTCCAGGGAAGGCCGAGCCCCAGCCGCGTTGCGAGCCGTTGACGACGAAGGAGGCCTGCTCTGCGGTCCCTTCGATCCCGCAGCGCGGCACTCCAAGATGGCGGCTCAATTCGCGTGACCACACGCTCTTGCCGATGCCCGGCGGGCCGTCAAGCAGTATAGGCGACAGACGGAATCCGGGCTCCCCCACCCGCACCGAGCGGCGCATCGCCTTCCAGAGGAAGTCAGTCGCGGCCGCCATCCAGGGCATCTCGGCATGAATGGCGGCGGCGATCTCATCGGCGCGGTGCTCGCTGGCGATGCCGACTAGGTCCGCCCCGCAGCGGAATACCTCGAGCGCGCGCCGGTCATCCGAGCTGAGATGGCTGAGCCCGGAAGCCTTGGCACGCGCGCCCATTACCCGGCGCGCACGGCGCAGCATCTTGTTGCGGTCCTTTTCCGAGAGCGGCACGGCGATGAGGTCCTCGTTCCAGCGCAACTCATCCTCAAAGTCTCCCGGAACCTTTGGGGACACCCCGTCATGAAGGGCACGGAGCTTGCGCAGATGCCACTCGAAGCGGCGCTTTAGGGCGAACTCGTTCTCGTCGGCATCGGCGAAGCGGGCATCGATGAACTTGATCTTCGTCATGGCGGTCCTTTCTGGCGCGTTGCGCCATGCCCTCAGGCAGAGCTTCTGCTGGAGGGGGATGTTGGAAAGAACCCGGCCGGATTTGCCCTGAGGGATGCCGAAAGCGCGGCTGGCCGTCAACGGCGCCCGCCAGAACTGAGCGCTCCGACGGCGCATTAGAGGCTGCAAATCCGCCAGATGCGCAAGCCATTGATATAAAAGAAACCACCGGCTGCTGCGCAGCCGATGGTCATTAATACTGTGCCGGAATGGTCAAATTACCCCGGAAATGGACAAGATATGTTGGGTCTCACACTTTAGATCCACCCCAGCTCACCCGCACTTCGAGTGGCCGCAGCTCGAGCAGGTCATGCAGCCCTCAACCATCATCATCGAGAACTGGCCGCAGGACGGGCAGGCCTTGCCGCGGGGGGCGTCGAGGCCGACGACCTTGGCCTGCGGGTCGGACTTGAGACCCATGCCCTCGCCCTCGAGGAAACCGGTGGCGATCAGGTGACGCTCGATCACCCCGCCGATGGCCGCGAGGATCGACGGGATGTACTTGCCCTGCACCCACGCGCCGCCGCGCGGATCGAACACCGCCTTGAGTTCCTCGACCACGAAAGACACGTCGCCGCCGCGCCGGAACACCGCCGAGATCATCCGCGTCAGTGCCACCGTCCAGGCATAATGCTCCATGTTCTTCGAGTTGATGAACACCTCGAAGGGCCGACGATGCCCGCCGACGATGATGTCGTTGATCGTCAGGTAGATGGCGTGCTCGCTGTCGGGCCACTTGAGCTTGTAGGTCTGGCCCTCGAGCGCCTGCGGGCGGTCCAGCGGCTCGGCCATGTAGATCACGTCGCCATGCGGCTGGTTGGGCTCCGCCGCCGGGGTCGCGACCGCCTCGGGGGCAGCCTTCTTCTCGTCAGACACCGACAGCACCGAGCCTGTCACGTCGTTCGGGCGGTAGGTGGTGCAGCCCTTGCAGCCTGTCTCGTAGGCCTGCATGTAGACGTCCTTGAACGCCTCGAACGAGATGTCCTCGGGGCAGTTGATGGTCTTCGAGATCGAGCTGTCGATCCACTTCTGCGCCGCCGCCTGCATCCGCACGTGATCCTGCGGATCGAGCGTCTGGGCGTTGACGAAATACGCCGGCAGCTCGGCATCGCCCTTGAGGTCGCGCCACATCTGCACCGCGTAGTCGACCACTTCTTCCTCGGTCCGGGTGCCGTCCTTCTGCAGCACCTTGCGCTTGTAGGCATAGGCAAAGACCGGCTCGATGCCCGACGAGACGTTGCCGGCATAGAGCGAGATCGTGCCGGTGGGCGCGATCGAGGTCAGCAGCGCGTTGCGGATGCCGTGGGTGCGGATCGCGTCGCGCACGTCCTCGTCCATGTTCATCATGTTGCCCGAGGCGAGGTACTTCTCGGCGTCGAAGAGCGGGAAGGCGCCCTTCTCCTTGGCCAGCTCGACCGAGGCGAGATAGGAGGCGCGGGCGATGCGGTGCAGCCACGCCTCGGTCTGGGCGGCGGCCTCTTCCGAGCCGTAGCGCAGCCCCTTCATCAGCAAGGCGTCTGCCAGGCCGGTCACGCCAAGGCCGATGCGGCGCTTGTTCTGCGCCTCCTCCTGCTGCGCGGGCAGCGGGAAACGCGAGGCGTCGACCACGTTGTCCATCATGCGCACGGCGGTGCCCACGAGCTTTTCCAGCGCCGCATCGTCGATCTCGGCCGCGTCGGTGAACGGATCGGTGACCAGCCGCGCGAGGTTGATCGAACCCAGCAGGCAGGCGCCGTAGGGCGGCAGCGGCTGCTCGCCGCAGGGGTTCGTCGCGGCGATCTGCTCGATATAGTTGAGGTTGTTGGCCTCGTTGATGCGGTCGATGAAGATCACGCCCGGCTCAGCGTAGTCATAGGTCGCCTTCATGATCCTGTTCCACAGGTCCCGCGCTTTGACCGTGCGATAGACCTTGCCGTCGAACACCAGATCCCAGGGCCCGTCGGCCTTCACCGCTTCCATGAACGGATCGGTGACGAGGACCGAGAGGTTGAACATGCGCAGCCGGGCACTGTCGGACTTGGCAGCGATGAACTGCTCCACGTCGGGATGATCGCAACGCATGGTCGCCATCATCGCCCCGCGGCGCGAGCCCGCCGACATGATGGTGCGGCACATGGCGTCCCACACGTCCATGAACGAGAGCGGGCCGGACGCGTCTGCGGCCACGCCATGCACGATCGCGCCCTTGGGCCGGATGGTCGAGAAATCGTAGCCGATCCCCCCGCCCTGCTGCATGGTCAGAGCGGCTTCCTTCAGCATGTCGAAGATGCCCGACATGCTGTCCGGCACGGTGCCCATGACGAAACAGTTGAACAGCGTCACCGAGCGCGCTGTCCCGGCGCCGGCGGTGATGCGGCCTGCGGGGAGGTATTTGAAATCCTCGAGCGCCTCGAAGAATGTCTCTTCCCAGCCCTCGGCGTCTTTTTCGACGGAGGCGAGCGCGCGCGCGATGCGGCGCCAGCTGTCCTCGACGCTTTGGTCGATGGGGGTGCCGTCCGCCTCCTTGAAGCGGTACTTCATGTCCCAGATCTGTTCGGCAATGGGGGCGGCGAAACGGCTCATGGCAGCGGAATCCTCTTTGGCAGAAGCGGGCTGATATCAGTCTCAAGGCTATCACGTCCAGAGGCCTCCGCGAAGTGTGATCCAGCGCCGCACCTACCAGCCCTTGCAAGCCTTTCGCGGCATCCTACAATATACTGGGCCAGGTGTGGAGGAATCTGTGGACAAGGTCACCCATCTCATCAAGCTCAGCGCCGGAACCGAAAGCCTCGAGACGCTCGAGGCGTGGCAGGCCAGCCGCGCGGCCCAGACCAAGGACGGGCTGCCGCGCCACGTCACGCGGATGTGGCCGCGCCGTGACGCCGAGGTGCTGAACGGTGGCAGCATCTACTGGGTGTTCAAGGGGCTGATCCAGTGCCGCCAACCGATCCTGCGGCTCGATCCGGTGACCGGCTCGGACGGCGTGGAGCGCTGCGCCATCGTTTTGCAACCCGGCCTGATCCGGGTGACCAGCGCGCCGCGGCGGCCGTTCCAGGGCTGGCGCTACCTCGCCCCCGAAGACGCGCCCCGCGACCTTCCCGCCAACCGCCAGAACGAGGATGCGCTGCCGCCGGAACTCGCCGGCGCGCTGGCCGAGATCGGGGTGCTCTGAGCGCCCCTGCTAGCGCCCTGCCCCGCGCCACCAGTACCAGACGAACGCCGGGATCTCGCGCAGCACCGCTTTGGCCTGCGCGCGCGGTCGCGCGCCCCCGAGGCCCGGCGCCGCCCCGCGTGCGACCAACCCCAGCCGCCGCGCCACCAAAAGCGCCCGCGGCAGATGGTACCCCTCGCTGACGATCACCACCTGCCGCGCGCCCATCCCTTCCAGCACCGGGAGGGCGTATCGCAGGTTCTCCTCGGTGGTGGACGACCGGCCCTCGCGGAAAAGCGCGCCTTCGGGCACGCCCGCCGCGCGCGCCAGCCGGCAGATCACCTCGGCCTCGGCCGGACCATGCGCGCCCACTCCACCGCAGCCCAGGATCGCGCCGACCTCGCCCGACTGCCACAGCGCCACCGCCCGCTCGGTTCGGCGCCGCAAGGTCGGAGACGGCTCTCCCCCCGGCCACACCGCCGCCCCCAGCACGATGGCCACCGGCCGCGCCGCCTCCGCCTCTGTTCCGCGTCGAGACATCCTCAGTTCCCCATTTCCCCGAGGCCGACCCAACACGCAGCCGCGGCAGACCTCCAGACCACATCGCCGCCAAAACCAACCTCACCAGACCGCACCGCGCCCCTGCCTTCTCTACGTCCATAAATACTCAAAGGCCGACCCTACCCGCCCTCCGAACCACCCGGCAAAGGCACGTCGCCCCCGCCACGGCCACAGCGCCCGCCATCGTCGGAGCGCAGCGCCCTCTCTTCTCTACGTCGATAAATGCTCAATTCCCAACCGCCCCAAGCAAAAGCACCGCCGGGCAGATGCGCCGGCGGTGCCAGAAGCCTGTTACAGGATAGACCCTCAGTTCGGGATCGAGCCGCTCACGCCTTCGACGTAGAAGTCCATGCCCGCGAGCGTGCCGTCATCGGCGACCTCGCCCTCGGCCAGCCACGCCGAGCCGTCCTGCTTGTTGATCGGGCCGGTGAACGGGTGGTAGGCACCGGAGGCGATGTCTTCCTTCATCTGGGTCACGTGGGCCAACACGTCCTCGGGGATCGGGCCGGTGAACTCGCCGATGCCGACCATGCCGTCACCGATGCCCTGCCAGACATTGTGGCTCTCCCAGGTGCCGTCGACCACGGCCTGCACCCGCTCGATGTAGTAGGGCGCCCAGTCGTCGATGATCGACGACAGCCGCGGCGTGGGCTTGTACTCGGCCATATCGGCGGCCTGGCCGAAGCCATAGGCGCCGGCCTTCTCGAGCACGGCCAGCGGCGCGGTCGAGTCGGTATGCGCCAGCACCACGTCGGCGCCCTGGTCGAGCAGCGCCTGGGTGGCGTCGGCTTCCTTCGCGGGATCGAACCAGGTGTTGAGCCAGACCACGGCGATCTCGACATCGGGGTTGGCCTGCTTGGCGTGCAGGTAGGAGGAGTTGATGCCGCGGATCACTTCCGGGATCGGGAAGGAGCCGATATAGCCGATCTTGTTGCTCTCGGTCATCGCGCCGGCGAGGTAGCCGGTGATCGCGCGGCCCTCGTAGAAGCGTGCCGAATAGGCCGAGACGTTGTCGGCGGTCTTGTAGCCGGTGGCGTGCTCGAACTTCACGTCCGGGAACTTGGCGGCGACGTTGATGGTCGGGTCCATGTAGCCGAAGGAGGTGGTGAAGATCAGGTCGGCGCCGGACAGCGCCATCTGGGTCAGCACGCGCTCGGCATCGGCGCCCTCGGGCACGCTTTCCTGCTCGATCACCTCGATGGCATCGCCGAAATGCTCTTTCATCTGCATCGCGGACTCGTGGTGGTGCTGCGACCAGCCCCCGTCATTCACCGGCCCCACATAGACGAAGCCGATCTTCGGCACATCCTGGGCAAAGGCGGCCCCGCCCATCACGAGGCCGAGCGCCGCGGAGGCGGCGAGTAGCGTTCTGCGTTTGATCATTGCTGGTCTCCCATTGGTTGGTCAGTCTTTGTTTTGGTTTCGGTCTGCGTCGCCCCAGCGGCGCGCTCCGGGCGCCGCTTCTGCCGCAGCAGTTCCGAGGTGATGATGCCGGCAGGGATGGCGACGATGCCCACCCCGATCAGCACCGTGAGCCCGGTGAAGATGCGGCCGCCCGTCGTGATCGGGTAGACATCGCCATAGCCCACCGTGCTCAACGTGGCGAGCGCCCACCACATGCATTGCGGGATCGACCCGAATTTGTCCGGCTGCGCCTCGTGCTCGAAGACATGGATGCCGACCGAGGCCACGAAGAGCACCAGCACCGCCACCGCGGTGAACAGGATCAGCTCGTCGCGGGAGGCGTGCAGCGCCTGCTCGAGCCGGCGCGAGGCGCGGCGCAGGCGAAAGAGCTTCAGCAGCCGGAACACCCGCATCAGCCGCAGCACGCGCAGGCTCTGGGTCTGCGGCTGCAGCAACACCAGCCCCGGCAGCACCGAGAGCAGGTCGACAATGCCCCAGAAGCTCAGCGCGTATCGCCAGCGCGACGGAGCCACCCAGAGCCGCAGCAGGTATTCCGCCGCGAACACCCCGAGGAGGACGAACTCGGCCCAGCCGAGCAGGCGGTGCACCAGGGGCGGCAGGTTCTGCATACTCTCCAGCGTGATCACGAGCGCCGAGAGCAGGATCACCCCGTAGAGGCCCCAGAGAAGGCGCGCCCCGAAGCGCGGGTCGCGCCCGTCGAGCGCGGCCTGCACCCGTGCCTTCGTCTCCGTATGGCTCCCTCCCCCCGGCATGGCGCATCACGAACTGGCGTGGAACGGCCGGCCGAGTGAGCCCGGCGCGCCATGCGCACCGCGCGCCGAGATGACGACCAGCACGAGGATGGTGATCAGGTAGGGCGACATCGACAGCAGCTCGACCGGCACGGTGGTGCCCGCGGCCTGAAGGTTGAGCTGGATCACGGTGACACCGCCGAACAGGTAGGCGCCCACGAGCACCCCGATCGGGCGCCAGGACGAGAACACCACGATGGCCAGCGCGATCCAGCCGGCCCCGGCGGTCATGCCCTCGGTCCATTGCGGCACCCGCACGAGGCTGACATAGGCGCCACCGAGCCCGGCGCAGGCACCGCCGAAGGCGATCGCCGCCATGCGCACCCGCACGACCTTGTACCCCAGCGCGTGGGCGCTTTCGTGGTTCTCGCCCACCGCGCGCAGGATCAGTCCGGCCCGGGTGTACTTGAGGAACGCCCAAACCGCGACGACCAGCGCAAGGCTCATGTAGACCACGAAATCATGCGAGAACAGCATCCGCCCCAGCACTGGGATGTCGCCCAGCAGGGGGATGTCGAGCTTGGGCAGGGTCGGCGCGCGCTGCCCTTCGTAGCTCGAGCCGATCAGCGCCGACAGGCCCAACCCCACAAGCGTTAGCCCAAGCCCGGTCGCGACCTGGTTCGACAGCAGGTACTGGGTCAGCAGGCCGAAGCTCAGCGACAGCACCGCCGAGGCGACGGCGGCGCCGAGAAAGCCAAGCACCGGCGAGCCGGTCGAGACGGCGATGGCGAAGCCCATCACCGCGCCGGTGATCATCATGCCCTCGACCCCGAGGTTCAGCACCCCGGATTTTTCGGTCACCAGCTCGCCGATGGCCGCCAGCAGGATCGGCGTCGCCGAGACCATGATCGAGGCGACGAGAAGAACGGGATCCATCAGGCCACCTCCCGTCCGACAAAGCGGATGCGGAAATTCGTGAACACGTCGGTGGCGAGCAGGAAGAACAGCAACATCCCCTGGAACAGCTGGATCGACGCGCCCGGCAGGCCGAGCATGAGCTGCGCCAGCTCACCGCCGATATAGGTCAGCGCCATCAGCAACCCGGCCAGCAGGATCCCGAACGGGTTCAGCCGTCCGAGAAAGGCCACGATGATCGCGGTAAAGCCGTAGCCCGAGCCGAAATCGATGCTGATCTGGCCCGCCGGCCCGGTGACCTCGAACAGCCCGGCCATGCCGGCCAGCGCCCCCGATACACCGAGGCAGAGCAGCACGATGCGCGCCGGGTTCACCCCCGAGAAGCGCGCCGCCCGCGGGGCCTCGCCGGTGAGGCGGATGTTGAAGCCCTGGATGTGGCGCGCCATCAGGACGTAGGCGCCGATCACCGCGATGAAGGCCGCGACCACGCCCCAGTGCATCCCGGTGTTGGCGATCAGCTCGTCGTTGAACACCGCCGGCCATTGCTTGAAGTTGCGCGAGCCCGGAAAGCCCTGCCCCTCCGGGTTGCGCAGCCAGCTCGAGGAGGCCGAGGCGAGGATGTTCTCGGCCACGTAGACCAGCATCAGCGAGACGAGGATCTCGTTGGTGCCGAAGCGGGTCTTGAGCAGCGCCGGGATCATCGCCCAGAGCCAGCCACCAAGCGCCCCCGCCACCACCATCAGCGGAAACAGCAGCACGCTGTCTGACGGGTAGAAGGCCAGCCCCACCGCCGCGCCGATCACCGCGCCCATGATGTACTGCCCCTCGGCCCCGATGTTCCAGATCCCCGCCCGGAAGCCCACCGAGAGACCGATGGCGATCAGGATCAGCGGCCCGGCCTTTACCAGCAGCTGCGGCCGCGAGTAGGAGGCGAATTGCGGGTGAAACAGCGGATCCCAGAAGATCGTGCGGATCGCCTCGAGCGGCGGCTTGCCGAGCGCGGCGAACATGATGCCGCCCACGATCATCGTCAGCAGCACCGCCAGCACCGGCGTCAGCGCGGTCCAGAGCGTCGAGGGCTGCGGGCGTCTTTCCAGCCGGATCATGCGCGCGCCTCCAGAAGATTTTTCACAGGAAAAATCTTCGCTTCCCCCATCGGGTCACAGAGTTTTCGAACGAAAACTCTGCTGCGGTCAGCCGTCCACATGGGCCACCTCCATGTCATGCGCACCGCCCATCATCAGGCCGATCTTTTCGATATCCAGCTCGCTCACGGGGCGGGTCGGCGACAGACGCCCCTCGTTGAGCGCCCCGAAGCGGTCGGAGATTTCCATCAACTCGTCCAGATCCTGGCTGATGCAGATGATCGCGGCTCCCTTGGCCGCGAGATCCAGCAGCGCCTGGCGGATCGCCGCCGCCGCCGCCGCGTCCACGCCCCAGGTCGGCTGGTTGACCACGAAGACATCCGGATCCTGCTGGATCTCGCGGCCGACCACGTATTTCTGCAGATTGCCGCCCGACAGCGCGCGCGCCGCCGTGCCCGGCCCGGGCGTGCGCACGTCGAAGCGCTCGATCACCTCCTCGGCGAAGCCCGTGGCCCGGCCCCAGTCGATGAACCCGTTCGACACCAGCGCCTTGCGCCGCGCCGCGGTCAGCACGCCGTTCTCCGTCAGGCTCATGTTCGGCGCCGCGGCGTGGCCCAGCCGCTCCTCCGGCCCCGACAACAGCCCTGCATCGCGGCGCGCCACCGGCCCGGCCCGGCTGATATCCTCGTCCTTGAACCAGATCGCCCCCTTGGGCGCCAGCCGCTCGCCCGAAAGCGCCATCAGCAGCTCGTCCTGCCCGTTGCCGGCGACACCGCCGATGCCCAGCACCTCGCCCGCCCGCACTTCGAACGAGATGTCCCGCAGCGGCGTTCCGAAGGCGCCCGGCGCCGGCATCGACAGCGCCTCGCACCTGAGCAGCACGGCGCCGGTCTCCCCGCGGCGCGCCTCGGGCGCGGCAAAGCTCGCGCCCACCATCATCTCGGCCATCTGACGCGCGGTGACCTCGCGCGGCGTGCAGGTCCCGACATTCTGGCCCAGCCGAAGGATCGTCGCCTCATCGCACAGCGTGCGGATCTCTTCGAGCTTGTGCGAGATATAGAGGATCGACGTGCCCTCCGCCCTCAGCTTGGCCAGCGTCTGGAACAGGATCTCCACCTCCTGCGGCGTCAGCACCGAGGTCGGCTCGTCCATGATCAGGAGGCGCGGGTGCTGCAACAGGCAGCGGATGATCTCGACCCGCTGGCGCTCGCCCGCCGACAGCGTGCCCACCGTGCGCGCGGGATCGAGCGGCAGCCCGTAGGTCTCCGACACCTCGCGGATCTGCCGCGCCAGATCGCGGCGCTTGGGAGGATTCTCCATGCCCAGCGCCACGTTCTCGGCCACGTCCAGCGCCTCGAAGAGCGAGAAATGCTGGAACACCATCGCCACGCCGGCCCGGCGCGCGTCCGATGGCCGCCCGGGCGTGTAGGCGGCGCCGTCGAGCAGCATCTCGCCGCGATCGGGGGCGACCAGCCCGAAGATCATCTTCACCAATGTCGACTTGCCGGCGCCGTTCTCGCCGAGCAGCGCGTGGATCTCGCCCTTCTGGATGTCGAACGACACGTCGTCATTGGCCACGACGCCCGGATAGGCCTTGGTCAGGCCCCGGATGCTGAGAAGTGTGTCTGCCACGCCTGTCTGTCCCCTGTTTCACGGTTCAGTAGATGCGCAGCCACCCCGATGGCAATGGCCTGAGGATGCTTGCCATAGGATTTTTGCCCAATTGGGCAGCAGATGCGCGCAATCCGGGCATCCGTGTGACCCAGAGTCTGCAATCGCTTGCGGAACCGCGCCCATTTCGTCTCGGACCCGATCAGACCGGCAAAGCCAAACCCATGCCCGAGCAGCGCGTGGCACAGCGCGAAATCGATCTCGTGGCTGTAGGTCAGGATCAGGTGCTCGGCGCTCTCGGGCGCGTGGCGCACCAGCCGCTCCGGCTGCGCCGCCGGCAGCACCGTGACCCCCTCGGGCACCTCCGCGGGAAACCGCTCCGGCGCGGTGTCGACCCAAGTAATCGCCAGCTTCGGCAGAGGCGCCAGCGTCGCCACCACCGCGCGCCCGACATGGCCCGCGCCCCAGATCCAGAGCTGCCGGTCGGCCCGCGCAACTGGCTCGACCATCCAGCCCTGCACGAGCTGCGGCTCGGGCTGCGCCCCCTGCCCCCGCGCCCGGTCGAGCAGGCGCCGCACCGCCAGAGGCATCTCCCCCGGCCCGCGCGCGATCACCTCCTGGCCGTCGAGCGCCGCGGCGCGCTCGGCATCGAAATGCTCGGTCAACAGCACCACCGCGCCGCCGCAGCATTGCCCCAGGGATGGCCCCAGGGGATGCCGTGTCAGTCCCTCGTGGCGCAGCGCCGCCTGCGCCGCGGTCAGCTCCAGCGCACCGCCGCCGATGGTGCCGAACTGCGCCAGCCTCTCGCCCTCGGCCCAGACCAGCATCGCCGTGCCCGGTCCGCGCGGCACCGAGCCCGCCACCTCGGCCACCACCACGCGCGCCACCCGCCCGTGCCGGTCCACCGCGCGCCGCAGGTCCTCCAGGTCAAAGCTCATCGCGCACCTTCCGGATCGCCATGAGCACCCGCTCGGGCGTCGCGGGCGCATCGAGCGCCGGGTAGCGCGTGCCGCAGGCCGCCACCGCGTCCGACAGCGCAAAGAACACAGAGATTCCCAGCATGAACGGCGGCTCGCCCACCGCCTTGGAGCGATAGATCGTCTCCTCGGGGTTGCGCCCCTCCCACAGCGCCACGTTGAAGATCTCGGGCCGGTCGGAACAGGCCGGGATCTTGTAGGTCGAGGGCGCATGGGTGCGCAGCCGCCCCTCGCCGTCCCAGACCAGCTCCTCGGTGGTCAGCCAGCCGGCGCCCTGCACGTAGCCGCCCTCGATCTGGCCGATGTCGAGCGCCGGGTTCAGCGAGGCGCCGCAATCGTGCAGGATGTCGGTGCGCAGGATGCGGTACTCGCCGGTCAGCGTGTCGAGCACCACCTCGGTGCAGGCCGCGCCGTAGGCGAAATAGAAGAACGGGCGCCCCTGCCCCCTGATCCGGTCCCACGCCACCTTCGGGGTCTTGTAGAACCCGGTCGACGACAGGCTCACCCGGCCCTCGTAGCAGAGCTTGGCCGCCTGCGCGAAGCTCAGCGTCTCGGTGCCGACCGTGACCTCGCCCCCGGCAAAGACGACCTCCGAGGCCTTGGCCTGGAAAAGCCCTGCCAGATGCTCGGCCATGCGGTCGCGGATGGTGTCGCAGGCGGCCTTCACCGCCATGCCGTTCAGGTCCGAGCCCGACGAGGCCGCCGTGGCCGAGGTATTGGGCACCTTGGCGGTATCGGTCGCGGTGATCCGCACCCGGTCGAGCGGCAGGCCGAACCGCGCCGCCGCCACCTGCGCCACCTTCTGGAACAGGCCCTGCCCCATCTCCGTGCCGCCATGGTTCAGCGTGACCGAGCCGTCCTGATAGACATGCACCAGCGCGCCCGCCTGATTGAGATGGGTGAGCGTGAAGGAAATGCCGAACTTCACCGGCGTCAGCGCGATGCCCCGCTTCAGCAGCGGCGTGTCCGCGTTCCACCGGGCCACCGCCGCGCGCCGCGCCGCGTAATCGCAGCTCTCGGCCAGCCGCCCGGTCAGATCGCCGAGGATGAAATCCTCCACCGGCTGGCCGTAATGCGTCACCTGCTTGTCCGACGGCACGCCGGGCACGGGCCCTTCGGGCAGGCTCGACACCGCCCCGCGCGAGGTCAGGTCCTCCTCCGAGGCCGCCTGTTTCTTCTGGCCGGAAATATCCTCGGGGGGAGGTGCCTGCTCCGCAGGCGCCCGGGGGGCAGACAGCCCCCCGTCCGCGTTCTCCGCCGCGTCGGCATCGGCATAGTAGTTGACCCGCCGGATCTCGAGCGGGTCGCGCCCCAAGGCGTGGGCGACGTGGTCGAGCACCCGCTCGATCCCGAGCATCCCCTGCGGCCCGCCAAAGCCGCGATAGGCGGTGGCGCTCTGGGTGTTGGTCTTCAGCCGGTGGCTCTCGACCCGCAGGCTGGGAATGTCATAGGCGTTGTCCGAGTGCAGCATGGCCCGGTCCGCCACCGGCAGCGACAGGTCCTGCGCCCAGCCGCAGCGGGCGTAGTGCACGAAATCCACGCCGGTCAGGCGCCCCTCGCCGTCGAAACCGGCGCTGTACTCGATGCGGAAATCGTGGCGCTTGCCGGTGATCACCATGTCGTCGTCGCGGTCATAGCGCATCTTGGCGGGCCGTCCGGTCTCCGCCGCGGCTACGGCGCAGGCGATGGCCAGCGCGTTGCCCTGGCTTTCCTTGCCGCCGAAGCCACCGCCCATGCGCCGGGTCTCGACCCGCACGCCATGCATCGGCAGGTGCAGCGCGTGCGCGACCTTGTGCTGAATCTCGCTCGGGTGCTGGGTCGAGCTGTGCACCAGCAGGTCGCCGTTTTCCTGCGGCAGCACCAGCGCGGCCTGCCCCTCGAGGTAGAAATGCTCCTGCCCGCCCATCTCGATCGTGCCCGAGACCGTGTGCGGCGCCTCGGCGATCGCCGCGTCGGCATCGCCCTTCTCCCAGATCCGGGGGCCATCCTCGAAGCGGCTGTCGGCGGCCATCGCTTCGTCGACCGTCAGCACCGCATCGCGTGGCTGGTAGGTGATCTTGGCCTTGCGCACCGCCTTGCGGGCGGCAAGGTGGCTCGTGGCCGCGACCATGAAGACCGGCTGGCCGACGTAATGCACCGAGGCGCCCGACAGCAGCGGCTCGTCATGCAGCGAGGGCGAGCAGTCGCAATCCGACGGCAGGTCCTTGGCCTCCCAGACTTTCACCACCCCCGGCGCGCGGCGCACTTCGGAGAGGTCGATCTCGCGGATCCGGCCCGAGGCGATCTCCGACAGGCCGAACGCCATGTGCAGGCAGCCCGGCGGCACCGGGATATCGTCGATATAGCGCGCCTTGCCGGTGACATGCAGCGGCGCCGCGTCATGCGGCAGCGGTTTCGTAACACTCATGCCCGCACCTCCCGCACATCGGTGGCCGCGCCCATGTCCTCGAGCAGGCAGCGGGTCAGCATGTTGCGCGCCGCGACGAGCCGGTAGGAGGCGCTCGCCCGCATGTCCGAAAGCGGCGAGAAATCCTGCTCCCACGCGTCCCACGCGGCGACCACCGTCTCGTCGTTCCACGGTTTGCCAGTCAGTGCCGCCTCGACCGCGGCGGCGCGTTTGGGAATGCCCGCCATGCCGCCGAACGCGATGCGGGCGCTGGCGACCTTGCCGTCCTCGACGGTGACGTTGAACGCCCCGCAGACTGCCGAGATGTCCTGATCGAAGCGTTTCGACAGCTTGTAGACCTTCAGCCGGTCGGGCTGGCGCGGGATCGACACCGCCTCGACGAACTCGCCCGGGTAGCGATCCTGCTTGCCGTAGTCGAGGAAGAAGTCCTCCAGCGCCATCTCGCGCCGCGTGTCGCGGAAGCGCAGGTGCAGGCGCGCGCCCAGCGCGATCAGCGCCGGCGGGTTGTCCCCGATCGGCGAGCCGTTGGCGATGTTGCCGCCGAGGGTGGCGGCGGCGCGCACCTGCGCCGAGCCGTAGCGGCGCAGCATCCCGGCATAGCTGGGGAAGTGCTCGCGCATCAGATCGAGCATCCGGTCCATGGTGACGCCCGCCCCGATCCGGATGGCCTCATCGGTGACCTCGATCTGCTGCAGGTCCTCGCATCGGTTGAGGAAGATCACCTCCGGCAGCTCGCGCAGCTGCTTGGTGACCCACAGCCCGACATCGGTGGCACCGGCGACGATGGTGGCCGAGGGGTGCTTGGCGATCAGCTCGGCCAGCTCGTCGCTGGTCGAGGGCGAATGCGCACTGAGATCGGCAGAGGAGACCTGCCCGGCCACCTCGGGAAGCGCCGGCTCTTCCATCCAGTCAGGCACCGGCGCCTCGGCCGCGGCCTCGGCGGCGCGCACGATGGGCGCGTAGCCGGTGCAGCGGCACAGGTTGCCCGCGAGCGCGTCATCGTGATGGGTGTCGCCGACCTTGTGCGCCTTGGCCATCGAGACGACGAAGCCCGGCGTGCAGAAGCCGCATTGCGAACCGTGATGCGTGACCATCGCCTCCTGCACCGGGTGCAGGCTGCCATCGGGGCCCGCAAGCCCCTCGACGGTGCGCAGCGCCTTCCCGTGCAACTGCGGCAGGAACAGGATGCAGGCGTTGAGGGCGCGCGAGCCGCGCGCGTCGGTGACCATCACCGTGCACGCGCCGCAATCGCCCTCGTTGCAACCTTCCTTGGTGCCGCCGAGGCCGCGGTCCTCGCGCAGCCAGTCGAGAGCCGTGCGCGTCGGGGACACGCCGCGCAGCTCCACTCTTTCCCCGTTCAGAAGAAAGCAGATATCCATATGAAGAACCCGCCGCGATACCCCGTCCCTGTCGTGCACACCCTCGATGCGGCGTAGAAAGCGTGCGGACCTTTATTGATCCGCTACAGGCTAGGTGCCGGGTTTCCCGCTTGGCAAGAGGAAAATGCCCGTTTGCGAGGCAGATGGGCCGCGAGCGCCGCCGAACATGGCGTCACGCTCTGCGGTCAGGGCAGCCGCCGGCGCCGCCTCAGGCGGGCTGGCGGTCGCCACCGGTGAGGAAGTCGGTGATGCACTGCAACGGCTCCGACTGGGCGACGATGGAGTTGTGATCGCCTTTCTCGAAGATCTCGACGCGCCCCTCGGCCCACACGTCCACCAGCGGCTCGAGATCCTCTGCCGGAGCGGCGTAGTCGTCGCGCGAATGCACGGCGAGCATCGGCTCGGAGCGCGTCTCGGCGATGGCGCGCCACGGCGCCTCGGCGGGGTATGGGGCGCTGAGACGGACGACCTCGTCGACGAACTGCTCGAGGCAGGTGCCCTCGAGGCCGTACTGGGAACCGCCGAGCCGCAGCAGCTTGCGCTGGTCGAGCGGCGCCGAGATCAGCACCACGCGGCCGCATTCCAGCCCGTCCTCAAGCGCGAAGACGAGGGCGTTGGCGCTGACGCAATGGGCGATTGCGCCGTCATAGGGGCCGTGGGTCCGGGCACAGTCGAGGATCGCGCGGGTGATGTCGGCGATGCTGCACGGGTCGCGGTCGGGCTCGATGTGGCCCGGAAGCAGCAGCGCGTCGACCTCGGCACCGGTGTTCTGCAGCGCGCGGATCATGCGCCCGAACTGGCGCACGTTGCCGTCATGACCGTGGACCAGCAGGATGCGCTGGCCGGTGGGCTCGGCCATCGGCGCGTGGCGCAGCACCGCCGCCGCTTCGCCGGAGGGCAGGAACTCGGCCTTGCCCGCGCCGCAGAGCCGCGACCGGTCGATATTGGCCGAGGAGCAGAGATAGCGCTTCGCCAGCAGCCGCGCGGTGAGGCGCGGTGCAACCTTCGCGGCGGTCAGAAGCACCTTGCGGCGGCGCTCGTGGGTCAGGCTCAGCAGGCCCGCACGCTGGTCGGCCATAAGGTCGAATGACGCCATCTGGCCGACGCCGGATTCGCCGAAGGTCATGCCAGTGCTGTCGTGAGAATAGGAATCGAGTGCCTTGTCCATTGCCATATGCCGCGCTCGGAAGGGGGGAGAGTCCCGGTCCGTCTATGTAGGACCGCAGCGCAAATCAAGCACCGCGGCGGTGAAGAGCTCTAGTGTTACTTAAATTCACGAGAAACTGAGGGGAAATTTGGGCAAACTTGCCATCGAAATGTGGTGATTGACGCGGATTCCGTTCGAAACGGACCTCTGCAGGCGGCGGCCCGGGCGCTCGGCGGAGAAAAACCGTGGCGTGAGTCGGGTCTTTCGCCGGACGCGGCCGCGCCATAATGTCGGGCGCATGGCAGATCCCCGATTCATTCACCTCCGCGTTCACACCGAATACTCCCTGCTCGAAGGCGCCATCCGCCTGAAGAAGCTGCCCGGCCTCTGCGAGGCCATGGAGATGCCCGCCGTGGCGGTGACAGACACCAACAACCTGTTTGCGGCGCTCGAGTTCTCGGTGACCGCGAGCGGCGCCGGCGTGCAGCCGATCGTCGGCTGCCAGGTGGATCTGCGCTACGTGCAGCCGACGCCCGGCGAGCGCCCGAAGCCGCCGGCGCCGGTGGTGCTGCTGGCCCAGAACGAGCGCGGCTACGAGAACCTGATGAAGCTCAACTCGTGCCTCTACCTGCGGCGCGACGGCGAGCTGGCGCATGTGCTGCTGGACGAGCTCGAGGAATACGGCGAGGGGGTGATCTGTCTCTCCGGCGGTCCCGATGGCCCGGTCGGCCGGCTTCTGCGCGAAAACCACCGCGCCGCGGCGCAGACCCTGCTCACCCGGCTGCACCAGATCTATCAGGACCGGCTCTATGTCGAGCTTCAGCGCCACCCGGGCGAAGACGGCCTGCCGGAGGCCGAGCGCCTGACCGAGCGCGGTCACGTCGAGATGGCCTACGAGATGGGCCTGCCGCTGGTGGCGACCAACGACGTGTATTTCCCCAAGGAGAACATGTACGAGGCGCATGACGCGATGATCTGCATCGCCGAGGGCGCCTATGTCGACCAGCAGGAGCCACGCCGGCGGCTGACGCCGCAGCACTACCTCAAGACCCCTCAGGAGATGGCGACGCTCTTCGCCGACCTGCCCGAGGCGCTGGAGAACACCGTCGAGATCGCCAAGCGCTGCGCCTTCATGGCCTATCGCCGCGACCCGATCCTGCCGAAATTCGCCGATGACGAGGTGGTCGAACTGCGCCGTCAGGCCAACGAGGGCCTGCAGAAGCGCCTGTCGGTGATCCCGCACGCGGTGACGGTGGAGAAATACCAGGAACGGCTGGATTTCGAGCTTGGCATCATCGAGGGCATGGGCTTTCCGGGCTACTTCCTGATCGTTGCCGACTTCATCAAGTGGGCCAAGGATCACGACATTCCCGTCGGCCCCGGTCGGGGCTCGGGCGCGGGCTCTCTGGTGGCCTACGCGCTGACCATCACCGACCTCGACCCGCTGCGCTACTCGCTGCTGTTCGAGCGCTTCCTCAACCCCGAACGGGTCTCGATGCCTGACTTCGACATCGACTTCTGCATGGATCGCCGCGAAGAGGTGATCCGCTACGTTCAGGAGAAATACGGCCGCGACAAGGTGGGGCAGATCATCACCTTCGGCGCGCTGCTTTCCAAGGCCGCGGTCCGCGACATGGGCCGGGTGCTGCAGATGCCCTACGGGCAGGTCGACCGGCTGTCGAAGATGATCCCCGTCGAAGGCGTGAAGCCCGTGTCGATCGAGAAGGCGCTGCAGGACGAGCCGCGCCTGCGCGAGGAGGCCGAGCGCGAAGAGGTCGTCGACCGGCTGCTGAAATACGGGATGCAGGTCGAGGGCCTGCTGCGCTCCGCCGGCACCCACGCCGCCGGCGTGGTGATCGCCGACCGCCCCACCGACGAGCTGGTGCCGCTCTACCAAGATCCGCGCTCGGACATGCCGGCGACCCAGTTCAACATGAAATGGGTCGAACAGGCCGGTCTGGTGAAGTTCGACTTCCTCGGCCTGAAGACGCTGACGGTGATCCAGAACGCGGTGGACCTGATCCTCAAGTCCGGCCGCCCGATCCATGTCGCCGCTGACGGCACCCAGCTCTACGAGCCGGCCGAGGGCGGCGAGAACCAGATGAACCTCATCCCGCTGGATGACGACAAGACCTACAAGCTCTACGCCTCGGCCAAGACCGTCGCCGTGTTCCAGGTGGAATCCACCGGCATGATGGACGCGCTCAAGCGCATGAAGCCGACCTGCATCGAGGACATCGTGGCGCTCGTGGCGCTCTATCGCCCCGGCCCGATGGAGAACATCCCGGTCTATTGCGAGGTCAAGAACGGCCAGCGCGAGATCACCTCGGTGCATCCCTCGATCGACCACATCCTCGCCGAGACGCAGGGCATCATCGTCTACCAGGAACAGGTGATGCAGATCGCCCAGGAGATGGCGGGCTACTCGCTCGGCGGCGCCGACCTGCTGCGCCGCGCCATGGGCAAGAAGATCAAGGAGGCGATGGACGCCGAGCGCCCGAAATTCGAGTCCGGCGCTGCCAAGAACGGTGTCGAGAAGCGGAAGGCCACCGAGGTCTTCGACCTGCTCGAGAAATTCGCCAACTACGGCTTCAACAAGTCCCACGCCGCCGCCTACGCGGTGGTGAGCTACCAGACCGCCTGGCTCAAGGCGAACCACCCGGTCGAGTTCATGGCCGGCGTGATGAACTGCGATATCCATCTCACCGAGAAGCTCGCGGTCTATTTCTACGAGACCAAGAAGGGCCTGAAGCTCGACTACATCCCGCCCTGCGTGAACCGCTCGCAGGCAAGCTTCGACGTGGTCGACGGCAAGCTGGTCTACGCGCTCGGCGCGCTGAAGAACGTCGGCCTCGATGCGATGCGGCTGGTGGTCGAGGGGCGCCGCTCTGTGCCCGAGGACCCCAAAAGCCCCGACAAGCCCTTCGTCAACGTCTACGATTTCGCCCGCCGGGTCGATCTCAAGCGCGTCGGCAAGCGACCGCTCGAGATGATGGCGCGGGCCGGCTGTTTCGACCAGCTCGACCGCAACCGCCGCCGGATCTTCGAATCGCTCGACGCGCTGGTGGCCTATTCCGCCGCGATCCACGAGCAGAAGGCCTCGGCGCAGGTCTCGCTCTTCGGCGAGGCGGGCGACGACCTGCCCGAGCCACGGCTGTCGCCGGCGCCCGACTGGCTGCCCGCCGAGCGGCTCTCGGAGGAGTTCAAGGCGATCGGCTTCTACCTCTCGGGCCACCCGCTCGACGATTACATGCCGGCGCTCAAACGGCGCGACGTACTGACGCTCGACGAGGTCGAGGACAAGGCCCGCGGCGGCGCCTGCATCGCCAAGATGGGCGGCGTGGTGGCCGGTCGGCAGGAGCGCAAGTCGGCCAAGGGCAACCGCTTCGCCTTCGCCCAGCTCTCGGACCCGAGCGGCGCCTACGAGGTGACGATCTTCTCGGACACGCTGGAAAAGGCGCGCGACCTGCTGGAGACCGGCACCAAGGTCGTGGTCACCGTCGAGGCGACGATGGAATCCGATCAGCTCAAGCTGCTGGCGCGCTCCTTCGGCCCGGTCGAGCAGGTGGTCGCCGATGCCGGGGCCGCGGGGATGAAGATCTACATCGAGAACCCGGACACGGTGGCGCAGGTCGCCTCGGTTCTGGGCCGCGCCGCCGAGCAGATGCCCCGCGCCGGCCGCGGCCCGGTGCGGCTGTGCTTCGCGGGCTCCGGCCTGCCGGGCGAGGTCGAGATGGATCTCAGGCAAGAATTCCCCGTCACCCCCGAGATCAAGGGAGCGGTGAAATCGCTCGACGGGGTGATGGCGGTGGAGGATTTCTGAGCCGGGTGCCGCGCCTCAGTAATGCGGCGGACGCTCGTCGCCCACCACCACGGCACCCGCGCCCTCGTCCTGCCGCGAGGCCTCGCGCTCGAGCAGCAGCGCCACGCGCCGGGTGAGCAGCGCGATGTCGCGGTCCTGCCGCGCCACGGTGTCGGACAGATCGTCCACCGCCCGCTCGAGATAGGCGATGCGTTCCTGCAGGCTGTCGGTGTCGCTTGGCATGTCTCGGCTCCTTCTGTCGCGCCACATAGGGCGCGCCGCATTTGAAGCGCCACATAGGCCGCGCTGCGCGGCTTGGAAAGGGAGGAGGGGGGCGCTGCCCCCCGGCCTGACGGCCTCCCCCCGGGATATTTTTGGCCAGAAGAAACCAGGGCGGGTGGAGAGCGCTGCTCCCCTGTCTTCTTCTGGCTTTAAATATCCCCGCCGGAGGCATCCGGCACAAGCCATAGGATGCGACGCCGGGCCGCTGTGCCGCGCCGGTCGCTTGCCCCCGCACGCGCAAGCGGCTAAGGGGGGCGCGCAATCTGGACGAGCCCGGAGCCCGCCATGGCCAAAGTGAAAAAAGCCCCCCGCCCCAAGGCACAGACGCCGAAGGGCTTCCGCGACTATTTCGGTCCCGAAGTGACCGAGCGCGCCGAGATGCTCGAGGCCATCGCCGGGGTGTATCATCGCTACGGCTTCGACGCGCTGGAATCGAGCGCGGTGGAGACCGTCGAGGCGCTCGGCAAGTTCCTCCCCGACGTCGACCGCCCTAACGAGGGCGTGTTCGCCTGGCAGGACGAGGACGAAAGCTGGATGGCGCTGCGCTACGACCTGACGGCGCCGCTGGCGCGGGTCTATGCCCAGCACCGCAACGACCTGCCCCTGCCCTATCGCCGCTACGCCATGGGCCCGGTCTGGCGCAACGAGAAGCCCGGCCCCGGCCGCTTCCGCCAGTTCTACCAGTGCGACGCCGACACCGTGGGCGCCGCAAGCGTCGCCGCGGATGCCGAGATCTGCGCCATGCTGGCCGACACGCTGGAAGTGGTTGGCATTCCCCGCGGCGACTACCTGGTGCGGGTCAACAACCGCAAGGTTCTCAACGGCGTGCTCGAGACCATGGGCCTCGATGACGACGCGCAGCGCGACGCGGTGCTGCGCACCATCGACAAGTTCGACAAGGTCGGCGAGGCCGGCGTGCGCGAGCTGCTCGGCAAGGGCCGGCTCGACGCCTCGGGCGCCTATATCGACGGCGTGGGCCTGAGCGAGGCGCAGGCGGAGCCGGTGGTCGCCTTCCTGACCTCCAAGGGCAGCGACACCGCCGCCACGGTGGCCAACCTGCGCGCCGCGGTCGGCAGCTCCGAGATCGGCGCCGAGGGCGTATCCGAGCTCGAGGAGATCGGCGCGTTGCTGGCGTCGCAGGGCTACGGCCCCGACCGCATCGAGATCGACCCCAGCGTGGTGCGCGGGCTCGGCTATTACACCGGCCCGGTCTTCGAGGCAGCGCTGACCTTCGAGATCTTCGACGAGAAGGGCCGCAAGCGCCAGTTCGGCTCGGTGGCGGGCGGCGGGCGCTATGACGACCTCGTCAAGCGCTTCACCGGTCAGGCGGTGCCCGCAACCGGCGTCTCCATCGGCGTCGACCGGCTGCTCGCGGCTTTGCGCGAGAAGGGCCGCATCGGCGGCACCGTTCAGGGCCCCGTCGTGGTGACGGTGATGGATCGCGACCGCATGGCCGATTACCAGGCCATGGTGGCCGAGCTGCGCAACGCGGGCATCCGCGCCGAGGTCTATCTCGGCAATCCGAAGAATTTCGGCAACCAGCTCAAGTATGCCGACAAGCGCAGCTCGCCGGTCGCGATCATCGAGGGCGGCGACGAGAAAGAGCGTGGCGTGCTGCAGATCAAGGACCTGATCCTCGGCGCCAAACTGGCCGAGAGCGCCAGTCTCGAGGAATGGAAGGAGCGCCCCTCGCAATACGAGGTGGCGCGCGGCGATCTGGTCGCCAAGGTGAGAGAGATCCTGAACCAATGGGCGTGACCACAGCGCAGGAGCGCGCCGAAGCCGTCCGCCTGCGGGCGCGCTTTCTCGAGGCCGGCGCCGAGAATGTGGACTGCGCCATCCTGCAGCCGGCGGAGACCCTGCTCGACCTCTATGGCGAGGACATCCGGGCGCGGACCTACGTGACCCACGATCCCGCCCGCGGCGAGGTCATGCTGCGACCCGACTTCACCGTGCCGGTGGTGCAGATGCACATGGAGACCGGCGCCGCGCCGTCGCGCTACACCTATGCCGGCGAGGTCTTCCGCCGCCAGGAAGAGCATCCCGAACGCGCGCCGGAGTATTTCCAGGTCGGCTTCGAGCTCTTCGCCGATGACGATTCCGCGCAGGCCGATGCCGAGGTCTTCGCGCTGTTCGCAGAGACGCTCGCGCCCTACCGGCTGCGCGCGGTGACCGGCGATATCGGCATCCTGACCGCCGCCGTCGCGGGGCTCGAGACCTCCGAGCGCCGCCGTGCCGCGCTGATGCGCCACATCTGGCGCCCGCGCCGCTTCCGCGCCCTGCTCGACCGCTACTCCGGCCGCAGCCCGGTGCCGGCCTCGCGCAAGGCTCTGCTGGCGGCAGAGAACCCGATGGACACCGCGGCCCCGGCGATCGGCCTGCGCTCCGAGGCTGAGGTGGCCGCACGCATCGTCTCGCTGCGCGAGGACGCCGCCGAAGGCCCGCTCTGCGAGAGCCAGGTGGCGCTGATCGACACGTTGCTTGCAGTGCGCGAGACCTGCTCCTTCGCGCTCGAGCAGCTGCACGACATCGCCGTCGACATGCCGGCGCTGCTGCCGGCCGTGGAGCGCTTCGAGCGCCGCTGCGAGGCGCTGGCCGCGCGTGGCGTCGACGTGGCCACGCTGGAATTCGAGGCGAGCTACGGGCGCAGTTCAATGGAGTATTACGACGGCTTCGTCTTCGGCTTCGTCCCCACCACGCGGCCCGATCTGCCCCCGGTGGCCACCGGGGGGCGCTACGACGCGCTGACCGAGCGGCTGGGCAATGGCCGCGCCGCCCCGGCGGTGGGCGGGGTGATCCGCCCGGGGCTGCTTCTGCAGACGGGAGAGCGGGCATGAGTGTGAAGCTTGGGGTGCCCTCGAAGGGCCGCCTGATGGAGAAGACCTTCGACTGGTTCGGCGCCCGCGGCGTGGGCCTGGCCCGCACCGGCAACGAACGCGAATATGCCGGGGCCGTGGACGGGGTCGAGGGCGTCGACCTGGTGCTGCTTTCGGCGGGAGAGATCCCGCGCGAGCTGGCCGCCGGGCGCATCCATCTTGGCGTGACCGGCACCGATCTGATCCGCGAGAAGCTGGTGCAGTGGGACCAGAAGGTCGAGCCGCTGGCCGAGCTGGGCTTCGGACAGGCCGACCTCATCGTCGCGGTTCCGGCCTGCTGGGTCGATGTCGACACGCTCGACGACCTTGATGCGGCGGCGGCGGCGTTCCGGGCCGAGCACGGCTTCCGGATGCGGATCGCCACCAAGTATCACCGGCTGGTGCGCGAGTATCTGCGCCGTGGCGGCGTGGCGGATTACCAGCTGGTGGATTCGCAGGGCGCCACCGAGGGCACGGTGAAGAACCTCACCGCCGAGGCCGTCGCAGACATCACCTCGACCGGAGACACGCTGCGGGCCAACCACCTCAAGGTGATCGACGAGGAGCCGGTGCTGCGCAGCCAGGCGACGCTGTTCCGCAGCCGCACCGCGAAGCTCGACGAGGCCGACCGCGCGGTGCTGCGCACCCTCATGGCAAAGCTCGACGTCTGAGAGGGGCGCCGGGTTTCCCGGCGGTCTCAGTCTCGGGCGCTGCAGGGCGAGGCGGACATCGCGGCCTTGCCGCGCTGCAGAGGCCATGTGTCGGCAGGCGCGCCTGGTTGCTCCCTGATGCGTCCCAAAGATCTTGGAGCCGAGCATCCCAGCCAACCGGATCGCAGCCCAAACGCTCGGGCCTGCAGTCGCCCGGCGCCGTTCCGGCTTGATCCCCCGCAGCCAGCGATAGGCTCACCGGCTGCGCGAGCGCGCCACATCTCTGAGCGTTCCCGGACCCTCAGGCCCGCGCACGCCCTCCGCCACTGTTCCCCTCGCGCTTAGCGTGCAACCCTTCTCCCGGCAGCACTGAGGAGAATCGCCATGAAGATCGGGATCGTGGGCGCGGGCATGGTGGGCTCGGCGGCGGGCTATGCGCTGGCCCTTCGTGGCGGCGCGAGCGAGATCGTCCTTGTCGACCACAACAGGGCGCTCGCCGTCGCGCAGGCCGAGGATATCGCCCATGCCGTGCCCTTCGCCCATCCCTGCCGGGTCTCGGCGGGCGACTACGACGCGCTCGAGGGGGCCGATCTGGTGATCCTCGCCGCCGGCGTCGCCCAG
The DNA here is from genome assembly GCF_020171625.1 of Salipiger bermudensis. Taxonomy (GTDB): domain Bacteria; phylum Pseudomonadota; class Alphaproteobacteria; order Rhodobacterales; family Rhodobacteraceae; genus Salipiger; species Salipiger bermudensis_B. The sequence goes on along the minus strand of NZ_JAIUZY010000013.1, from coordinate 104,769 downwards.
AAGCCGGGCGAGGACCGCATCAGCCTTCTGTCGCGCAATGCCGAGGTCTTCGCGCAGGTCATCGAGGGCGTGCAGAAAGCGGCCCCCGAGACGATGCTGCTCGTCGCCTCCAATCCGGTCGACGTGATGACCGAGGTGGCAATGCGCCTCTCGGGCCTGCCGTGCGAGAAGGTGATCGGCTCGGGCACCATCCTCGACACCGCGCGTTTCCGCACCCTGCTTGGCGATCACCTCGGCGTGGCGGCGCAATCGGTTCATGCCTACGTGCTGGGCGAACATGGCGACTCGGAGGTGCTGGCCTGGGCGTCGGCGCGGGCGGGGTCCGAGCCGGTGGCGCGCTTCGGCGTCCAGGTGGGCGCGGCCATCACCCAGTCGGTGCGCGAGCGCATCGACGCCGGCGTGCGCCGCGCCGCCTATCGCATCATCGAGGGCAAGGGCGCCACTTGGTACGGCATCGGCGCAGGTCTGGCGCGGATCGTGCAGGCGGTGCGCGACGACCAGCGCAGCGTGCTGTCGGTCTCGATCGTGACACCCGAGGTCGAGGGGGTGACCGACGTGGCGCTGAGCCTGCCCCGCGTGGTCGGGCGCGGCGGCGTGATGACCACGCTGCTGCCGGAACTGGCCGAGGACGAGGCCAGCGCGCTGCGCCGCTCGGCGGAGATGCTGAAAGAAACGGCGCTCAGCCTGACGTGACCCCGCCCTCAGGCGATGATGTCGGGGGTCAGGCGATCCTCGATGAGGGCAATCTTATCTTTCAGGAAGAGCTTTTTCTTCTTCAGGCGCTGAAGCGTCAGCTGGTCGCCCATGCCCCGGCCCTGAAGGGCCGCAATCGCTTCGTCGAGATCGCGGTGTTCGCGCTTGAAAACCTCCAGCTCGACGCGCAGCACTTCCTCGGTCTTCATCGAGATATCTTGCGGCGTCTCCATGCGGGCAAACTCCTTGCGCTACAGACCCCTTAGATAGCAAGTCCGATCGCTCTGGCAAAGCCCTTGCGGTTATTCCGGCGGCTTCCCATATTGAATTCAGTCGGGTTGCCGAACGCGGGGCCCGGCGGACGGTCGCTTTCTGCAAAGGACATGTCATGAGCAAGATGACTTTGGGTTCCTACCCGCACATGCTCGGCTTCGAGCAACTCGAGCGCCTGCTGGAACGCACGGCGAAATCGAGCGAGGGCTATCCGCCCTTCAACATCGAACAGACCTCGGAACGCTCCTACCGGATCACGCTCGCGGTGGCCGGGTTCTCGGAGAACGACCTGTCCATCACCGTCGAGGATCGCCAACTGGTGATCCGGGGACGGCAGGGCGACGACGGCAGCGAACGCATCTTCCTGCATCGCGGCATCGCCTCCCGGCAGTTCCAGCGCAGTTTCGTCTTGGCCGATGGCGTGGAAGTGGGCGAGGCTGTCATGGAGAATGGCTTGCTTCACGTGGATCTGACCATCTCTCGTCCCGAGACGGTGGTGCAGACGATCTCGATCAGAAAGGGGTAATCCGATGAATACCAAGTACGACTTCCAGACACCGGGCGAAGAGCGCATCGTCTACGTGCGCGCCGTCGCCGCCGGAGACCTCCCCGAAGAGATCCAGGGCCAGCTCGGCGGGCTCAAGACGCTCTACGCGGTGCACAACGCCGAAGGCGAGCGCCTCGCGCTGGTCAAGGACCGCAAGCAGGCTTTCATGCTCGCACGGCAGAACGACTTCGCGCCGGTGACGGTGCACTGAGTGACACGCGGCGGGGCGATGCCCCCGCCGACGCCGGGGCCGGTCAGATCGATGCGGCCCCGCTGCGGCGCCAGCGGTGCAGAACGTCTCCGCCGACCGCCCGGACCTCCTCCAGCCTGAACCGCGGGGCCTCGGACAGACGGTCGACGCCCATGGCGCCGATCCCCGGACGCCCCTCGGCGCCGACGGCGATGCCGGCGGTGAAGCCCACCAGTTCGTCGACCAGATCGGCTGCGAGAAGCGACGCGGCGAGTTGCCCCCCGCCCTCGCAGAACACCCGCGTGAGGCCTTCCTTGCCCAGTGCCGCGAGCAGCGCGTGGGGATCGATGCGCCCGCCGGTGACCTTGCACGGCAACAGCTTCGCACCACAGCTCTGCCAGGCCCGCCGCGTCATGGCGGCGGCCTCCGAGCCATGCGCCAGCCAGACCGGCACTTCGCGGGCGGAGCTGGCCAAGGCGCTCATCAGCGGCACGTCGATCAGCCGCGAGACGATCACCCGCACCGGCTGCTGCACCTCGCCCCAGCCGCGCACGGTCAGCGCCGGATCGTCGGACCGCGCCGTCCCTGCGCCCACCATCACCGCGTCATGGCTGGCCCGCAGGCCGTGCACGTAGCGCCGCGCCTCGGGGCCGGTGATCCACTGGCTCTCTCCCGTGGCGGTGGCGATGCGGCCGTCGAAACTGTTGGCGAGCTTGAGCGTCACCAGCGGACGGCCTTCGTCGTTGCGCAGGAAGAACCCGGCGTGATCGCGCGCCGCCTCTTCCGACAGAACCCCGGTGGTCACCTCGATGCCATGCTTGCGCAGATGGGCGAACCCCTTCCCCGAGACCCGCGGATCATTGTCCGCGAGCGGTGCAACGACCCGCGCCACGCCCGCCTTCACCAGCGCCTCGGCGCAGGGCGGCGTCTTGCCGTGATGCGCGCAGGGTTCGAGCGTGACATAGGCGGTGGCGCCGCGTGCCGCGTCGCCGGCCTGCGCCAGCGCCTGAGGCTCGGCGTGTGGCCGGCCACCCGGCGCGGTCGCGCCGCGTCCGACGATGCGCCCGTCCTTGACGATGACACATCCGACCGCCGGGTTGGGCCAGCACTGGCCCATCCGTCTTCGGCCCAACCGCAGCGCGTGGGCCATGTGCCGGATGTCGTCGGTCACTTCTCGGCAGACGTGGCGTCGGGGCGCAGCTCGCTGACGAACTTGTCGAAATCGTCCGCCGCCTGAAAGTTCTTGTAGACGCTGGCAAAGCGCACGTAGGCGACCGTATCGATCCGGGCGAGCGTCTCCATGACGATCTCGCCGATCTGCTTGGAGGGGATGTCGGTCTCGCCGAGGCTCTCGAGGCGGCGCACGATGCCGCTGATCATCTGGTCCACACGTTCGGGCTCGATGGGGCGTTTCTGCAGCGCGATGCGGATCGAACGTTCGAGCTTGTCGCGGTCGAAATCCTCGCGCCGGCCGTTGGTCTTGATCACCACGAGATCGCGCAGCTGCACCCGCTCATAGGTGGTGAAACGGCCTCCGCAGGCCGGGCAGAAGCGACGGCGCCGGATCGACACGTGCTCTTCCGCTGGCCGCGAGTCCTTCACTTGCGTGTCGATATGTCCGCAAAACGGGCAGCGCATGCCTGTCCCCCTATCCGTTCGTGTCTGCCTCGGCATGGGGTTTGGCCCCACTTATCCACAGCAACTATAGGGGAGCCGCCAGAGATTGGGTAGAGGATAATTTGAGCAACTAGATGAGGGGGGCGCGCCGGGGATCTCAGGCGAGGTGCGCGACGACTTCGCGCCGGTGCGGCGCATCCCGATGTTCGAAAAGGTAAATTCCCTGCCACGTGCCGAGCGTCATGCGGCCATTGCTGACCGGGACCGAGAGGGAGACCGGCATCATCGCGGCCTTGATATGGGCCGGCATGTCGTCCGGCCCCTCGTAGGTATGAGTGAGGTAGTCCATTGCGGGATCGCTCGAGGGCGGTACAAGCCGATGGAAGAAGTTGCGCAGGTCGGTCTGCACCTCGGGGTCGGCGTTCTCCTGGATCAGGAGGGACGCCGACGTGTGCCGAACGAAGAGCGTCAGCAGTGCGCCGTCAGCCTTCTGCGCCGAGAGCCACTCCGCGACCTGGTGGGTGCACTCGTAAAGGCCCTGCCCGCGCGTCTGTATGGAGAATGACGTCTGGGTCATGCGCCCTCGCTCAGCGCCTCTCTACTGCTGACCCGCGCACACGGACCACCGAAATGATCAGGCCTCGCTCACGACACAGGTGACCTGCGGCAGGTCTGAAGTGTTGTCAAACAGGATCGGCATGCCGCCATCGGTCACGGCCGGCATCTGGCCGACCTCACGGAGCGAATCACGGCAATCGGCGAGTTCATCGGCAGAAACCCTGATTTCGATCACTTCGGGCTCGTCGGTCGTCAGGGCTTCGGACGCTGCGAAGGCGGCGACGGAGACACAGGTGGCGGCGGCAGTCAGGACAAAAAGGCGGGTCATGGCAGAAGATCCTTCGTTGTTGCCTTTTTAACGCAGCTGTGCGCGGCAAGGTTCCAACTGTCTTGGAACACGGGGCAACCTGATCGTCTTCGGGGCGTTGAGGGGCAGATGCAAAACGGAGATTTCCAATGACCCGCAAGACCCTCTTCATCACCGGCGCCAGCTCGGGCATCGGCGCCGAAACCGCGCGTCAGGCAGTGGCCGCGGGCTGGAACGTCGGCCTGTTCGCTCGCTCCGAGGACAAGCTTTCAGCGCTGGTCGACGAGCTGGGCGAGCACGCGCTGGCGCTGCCCGGCGACGCCACCTCGCTTCAGGCGCAGACCGAGGCGATGGAGAAGCTCGCCGCGCATTTCGGCGACGTGAACGCCGCCTACGCCAATGCCGGCATGGGCGTCTCGGGCGCGGGCACGCTGGCCGGCGACCCGGAGGCGTGGGAGAGCATGGTGCAGCTCAACATCATGGGCGTGCTCTGGACCGCCAAAGCGGCGTCGACCTACTTCAAGAAGAATGGCGGCCATCTGCTGCTCACCGGCTCGGCGGCGGGCCGCACCCACATCAAGGGGTCCGTCTACGGCGCGACGAAGTGGTTCGTGCACGGCTACGGCGGCAACCTTGCAGAAGAATTCCGGGAATGGGGCGCGCGCGTGACGGTGATTGCGCCCGGCATGGTCGACACGCCGTTCTTCGACGAAGCGAAGCCCGACAAGCTCAAGCCGGAAGACATCGCCGAGGCCGTGATCTACGCGCTTGGCGCCAACAAGCGCGCCAATGTGCAGGAAGTCTTCGTGATGCCGAACGGCTGATCTCTCAGCCCGCACAGGCAGACGCCCTCGCGAACCCTCGGGAGGGCGTTCCTGCATCCGTCTTCCCGGCGGCTATCAAGCCGTCTCGCGCGAGCGCAGGTGCCGCAGGAGGCTGGCAGCAGAAGCAAACTGGCTGCGAACAGCACCGCGAGTACGGCGGCATGAACTTGGAAGTGGTGCAATAATCGGGCAAGAGCCTGACGTCGCGGCCTCTGCCCCAGCGTCAAGTGTCAGGGCGCGCTCAGCCGAAGAGCCGGGCGCCCTGCTCGTCGATCATCTGCTTGGCCTTGCGAAGCGAGGCCTCCTTGGCCTCGTCCAGGTCGCGGATGACATCGGCGCGCACGAGGTGATGGGTCTTGGTCTCCCCCTCCACCTCGGCCTCGATCAGCGCCGCGATGCGGTACTGGCCATCGGCGGGCATGGGCTCCGGTGTGATCCGGAACCCATGATACTCGGTGGTCTCGGCTTTGGGCTCGGGTTTCGACCCGCCGCCACCGCCGAAGAGACGTGACAAGAGCGACATCTGCCCTCTCCTTCTCGTGCCCGCGCGGGGCTTACTGGTCGAGGAAGCTGCGCAGCTTGCGCGACCGCGACGGGTGCTTGAGCTTGCGCAGCGCCTTGGCCTCGATCTGGCGGATCCGCTCGCGCGTCACCGAGAACTGCTGGCCGACCTCTTCGAGCGTGTGGTCGGTGTTCATGCCGATGCCGAAGCGCATCCGCAGAACCCGCTCCTCGCGCGGTGTGAGCGAGGAGAGCACGCGCGTCGTGGTCTCCTTGAGGTTCTCCTGGATCGCGCTGTCGAGCGGCAGGATCGCGTTCTTGTCCTCGATGAAGTCGCCAAGCTGCGAATCTTCCTCGTCGCCGATGGGCGTCTCGAGCGAGATCGGCTCCTTGGCGATCTTCATCACCTTGCGGACCTTCTCGAGCGGCATCTGCAGCTTCTCTGCCAGCTCTTCCGGGGTCGGCTCGCGGCCGATCTCGTGCAGCATCTGGCGACCGGTGCGGACCAGCTTGTTGATCGTCTCGATCATGTGCACCGGGATACGGATGGTGCGCGCCTGGTCGGCGATCGAGCGGGTGATCGCCTGACGGATCCACCACGTCGCGTAGGTCGAGAACTTGTAGCCGCGGCGATACTCGAACTTGTCCACCGCCTTCATCAGGCCGATGTTGCCTTCCTGGATCAGGTCGAGGAACTGCAGCCCCCGGTTGGTGTATTTCTTGGCGATCGAAATCACGAGGCGCAGGTTGGCCTCGACCATTTCCTTCTTGGCCTGACGCGCCTCTTTCTCGCCCTTCTGGACCTGACCGACGATGCGACGAAACTCGCTGATGTCGAGGCCGACATACTGGCCGACCTGCGCCATGTCCGACCGCAGCTCTTCGATCTTGTCCTCGAAGCGCTCGATCAGCATCTGCCAGCCGCGACCCGGCTTCTCCGACATACGCTCGATCCAGTTCGGGTCGAGCTCGCGACCGCGATACTCGTCGATGAACTCGCGCCGGTTGATGCGCGCCTGGTCGGCAAGCTTCACCATGCTCGAGTCGATCGACATGATGCGGCGGTTGATGCCGTAAAGCTGGTCGATCAGCGCCTCGATACGGTTGTTGTGCAGGTGCAGGCCGTTCACCAGTTCGACGATCTCGGAGCGCAGCTGCTGGTACTGGGCCTCGTCGGCCTCGGAGAACGAGCCGTCCTCGTTCAGCGTGGCGCTGATACGGGCGTCCTGCATGGCGGCGAGCTGCTCGTAATCGCCGGCGATGTGCTCCAGCGTCTCGAGCACGCGCGGCTTGAGCGCGGCCTCCATCGCGGCGAGCGACATGTTGGCCTGCTCTTCGTCGTCGTCATCGTCGTCGCGGGCGATGGGATTGCCGTCGGCGTCGTACTCGGGCTCGTCCTTCTTCGGCTTGTCGGCCGGCGCGGCGCTGGGGTCGACGACCGGCTCCGCGAGCCCGCCCTCTTCGTCCATCTGGTTGCCGAAGGTGGTCTCGAGGTCGATCACGTCGCGCAGCAGGATCTCTTCCTCGAGGAGTTCCTGGTGCCAGATCGTGATCGCCTGGAAGGTCAGCGGGCTTTCGCAAAGCCCGAGGATCATCGTGTTGCGACCGGCCTCGATGCGCTTGGCAATGGCGATCTCGCCCTCGCGCGACAGCAGCTCGACCGAGCCCATCTCGCGCAGGTACATCCGCACCGGGTCATCGGTGCGGTCAAGCTTTTCGTTGGCGCCCGACGACAGCGCGACATCACGCCCCTTCGAGGCATCGACCAGTTCGGTCGACCCCTTGTTGCCGTCTTCCTCGGCCTCCTCGTCTTCCTCGGTGACCTGGATGCCCATCTCCGAGAGCATCGACATCACGTCCTCGATCTGGTCGGACGAGACCTGATCGGGGGGCAGGACCTGGTTGAGCTGGTCATAGGTGATGTAGCCACGCTCGCGCGCCTCGGCGATCATCTTTTTGACCGCGGCCTGACTCATGTCGAGGCTGTGCGCATCGTCCTGAGTTTCCGGCTTGGCGTCGTCGTTGTCTTTGGCTGCCATTTAGAGCTCCGTCAAAGGGAGGCGGCCGGACTGGCCGGCGGTCGCAAAAGGTAGATTGATTCGTTGCTGCGAATCATGGGGGGAATCAACCGATTCGGCCACCCGTTTACCCCGTTTTCCTCCAGTTTTCCCTCTCCGCACAGTTAGTTCCCATGCTTGGAAAAGCGAATCTGTTCCGTTAGCGCCTTGAAGGCGTCTCTTTCGTCCTTGTCCAAACGGGCCCCGTTGGGCCCGAAATCGTAGTCCATCTCTCCGTCATCCTTGCGCAGGACCGCCTCGTTACGGGCCTTTGCGGCCTGAGCAAGACGCCATGTCAGCGCCTCGTCGGCCAGATGCTCCAGGTCTTCCTCGGCTTCGGCGATCTCGGCCGCGGCACCCGAGCGCGCGGTGATCTTCGACAACTCCTCGGCCACGGTCATCCGCGCCAGTTCAATGTCACCGGGCCGTCGCAAACAGGGGACGACCGCGACATGGCGTGCGGCGAGCAGGTTTTCAAGGGGCTCAGGCCCAATTCTGACCTCTGCTTCCTCGCGCAGTGCGGCGGCGCTGTCGGCATCGTGGCGCAAGAGAACGTCGCGCAGGGAGGCGCGCACCGGGTCGGTGCAATTGAGCATTTCCAGACCCTGTTCGAACTCGGCGATCAGCTCGGGCGTCGAGAGCAGCACGGCGAGGATCACCGCCTCGCGCAGTTCGTTCTCGGCGGTGTCGCCGGCGGCAACCAGCAGCGAGCTTTTGACGCTCGCGCTCGGCGGCGCGGGCGCGTTCCAGGCGCGACGCGTGTAGCCACCGCCGCCCGGCGCCCGCTTGGGGCGCTGCGGGCGGAACAGCTGAAAGCGCAGCTCCTTGATCTCGTCGCCGTAATGCCGGCGCAGGCCCGGGTCCTGGATCTGGCGCAGCACGTCGCGCAGCCGCGCATCGAGCGCCGCCTTGCGCTCGGGACTGTCGAACACCTTGCCCTCGATCTCGCGCCGCCAGAGCAGCTGCACCATCGGGATGGCCCCCTCGAGCACCTTGCTCACCGTCGCGGCGCCCTCGGCGCGCAGCAGGTCGTCGGGGTCCTTGCCCTCGGGCATCAGCGCAAAGCGCAGCGTCTTGCCCGCCTGCAAAAGCGGCAGGGCGAGGTCGATCACCCGGTAGGCGGCGCGCAGACCGGCCTTGTCGCCATCGAGCGCAACGACGGGCTCATCGGTGATGCGCCAGAGCAGTTGCATCTGGGTCTCGGTCACCGCCGTTCCCAGAGGCGCCACCGACGCCCCGAACCCCGCCTCGGAAAGCGCGATCACGTCCATGTAGCCCTCGGCCACGATCAGCGGCTGCCCCTTGCCCGCCGCCTCGCGCGCCGGCGCGTGGTTGTAGAGGTTGCGCCCCTTGTCGAACAGCTCGGTCTCGGGCGAGTTGAGGTACTTGGCGTTGTCCTTCGGGTCCATGGCCCGCCCGCCGAAGGCGATGGCGCGGCCACGGGCATCGCGGATCGGGAACATGATGCGGTTGCGGAACACGTCGTAGGGCGCCCTGCCCCGGTCCGAGGCCTTGGCAAGCCCGGCCCCGAGGATCAGGTCCTCGGCCACGCCCTGCCCGCGCAGGTGATCCCAGAGGTTCTGCCAGCCCTCCGGCGCAAAGCCGATCTCGAAGCGGTCGCGGACATCCTCTTTGAGGCCGCGCCGGTCGAGATAGGCGCGCGCCTCGGAGGCGGCGCCGGCGCGCAGCTGCATCCGGAAGAAACGCACCGCCTGCTCCATGACCTCTGACAGCTGTTCGCGGCGGTCGGCCTTCTTGGCGGCCTGCGGATCGCGCGCCGGCATCGGCATCCCGGCCTCGCGGGCGAGGATCTCGATCGCCTCCATGAACTCGACGTTCTCGCTCTCGCGTATGAACGAGATCGCGTCGCCCTTCGCGTGGCAGCCGAAGCAGTAGTAGAACCCCTTGCGGTCATCGACGTGGAACGAGGCCGACTTTTCCTGATGGAACGGGCACGGCGCCCACATGTCGCCCTTGGCCTGATTGGACTTGCGGTTGTCCCACATGACCTTGCGCCCCACGACCTGAACCAGGCTCGTGCGGTTGCGCAGCTCGTCTAGGAAACCGGGGGGCAGACTCATGCTGCGAATATCGGGGCAGCGGCGCGCCGAGTCCAGATGGCCTGAACAGCTTGTCTCAAATAGGCAGCACTTGCCCGTGCGTCACTGCGCGAGGCACTGCGCCTCCCACGCCGCGCCGACCTCGTCGGTGAGCTGGTCTTCGGGCAGCGACCAGATCCAGTCGGCCAGCATATCGCCCGCGCTACGGTCGCCGATCTGCTCGCGCAGGACGGCGCGGGCCTGGGACTTCGCAGCTCGCTGCTTGCGCGCCTCGACCGCCTGCATCACGACCCCGGCGGATTTCGCGCAGGCGGCGGCCTTGTCCTGCTGCGCCTGCGCAGGGACGGCAAGGCTGGCCAGAAGCCCAAGGGCAAGCGTGGGGGCGAGGGTCAGGCGAAGGATCATGGCGCGGGCTCCTGCTGTGAATGCGACGGCGAGAGCCTTAACGCGGGCGGGCGGCGCTGTCACGCCGCCCGGGTTACGCTTTGACGGACCGCGGCTCAGAGTCCCTTGGCACGGTAGCTGCTCGCCACGCGATCGATGGCGACGATGAAGGCGGCGGTGCGCAGATCGGTGACGTCCTCGCGCCCGTGCCAGACCTCGCGCATCGACTGGTAGGCGACGCGCATGGTGTCATCGAGCCCCGAGCGCACAAGCTCGAGTTCGTCGGCGCCGCGCAGGTACTTTTCCTTGAAGCTCGGCGTCAGGCTCCAGGCGTCGCCCAGCATGTGATCGAGCCGCTCGAGTTCGTCGACCACGAGCTGGTGGCGCGACTCTTCCTGGCGCCGCTGCATACGGCCAAAGCGGATGTGGCTGAGGTTCTTCACCCATTCGAAATAGCTGACTGTCACCCCGCCCGCGTTGGCGTAGAGATCGGGAATGATCACCGTGCCGCGGTTGCGCAGGATATCGTCTGCGCCGGCGGTGATTGGGCCGTTGGCCGCCTCAATGATCAGCTTGGCCTGGATCCTGTGGACATTGGTGAGGTTGATGACCCCCTCGAGCGCCGCCGGGATCAGGATGTCGCACTCGCTTTCCATCACGCTGGCGCCATCGACCAGTTCGCTGGCTTCGGGATAGCCCTTCAGCCCGCCATGGCGTGTCATCCAGTCGCGCACCCGCTCGACATTGAGGCCGGCCGGATCATAGAGCGCGCCGTCGCGCTCGATGATGCCGACGACCAGCGCCCCGTCCTCCTCGGAGAGGAACTTGGCGGCGTGGTAGCCCACGTTGCCGAGCCCCTGCACCACCACCCGCTTGCCCTCGAGCTTGCCGGAAAGCCCGGCGATCGACGCGTCCTCGGGGTGGCGGAAGAACTCGCGCAGGGCGTATTGCACGCCGCGGCCCGTCGCCTCGACCCGACCGGCGATGCCGCCCGCGTTGAGCGGCTTGCCGGTCACGCAGGCCCGCGAGTTGATGTCGGTGGTGTTCATGCGGGCATACTGATCGGCCATCCACGCCATCTCGCGCTCGCCGGTGCCCATGTCGGGGGCGGGCACGTTCTGGCTGGGATTGATCAGGTCGCGCTTGATGAGCTCGTAGGCAAAGCGCCGGGTGATCCGTTCGAGTTCGTGCTCGTCATAGTCGCGCGGGTTGATGCACAGCCCGCCCTTTGAGCCGCCGAACGGCGCCTCGACCAGCGCGCACTTGTAGGTCATCAGCGCCGCCAGCGCCTCGACCTCGTCCTGATCGACCGCCGAGGCATAGCGGATGCCGCCCTTGACCGGCTCCATATGTTCGGAATGCACCGCGCGGTAGCCGGTGAAGGTGTGGATCTGGCCGCGCAGCCGCACCCCGAAGCGCACCGTGTAGGTGGCGTTGCAGACCCTGATCTTTTCCTCGAGCCCGGGGGGGAGATCCATCAGGGCCGCGGCCCGGTTGAACATTAGATCGACGCTCTCGCGGAACGTCGGCTCATTCGCCGGTGCAGCGCACATGGTGTCTCCTTCCATCGGTCGCCTGCCCTTTTGCGGGTCATGATCGACTTCTGGCGTTAACTCTAGTTTGCCAGAATCGTTTGGCAAAACCCTTTTTTCGATGAATTCGAGACAAGGAATTCACGCTTTCTTCGCGCTATCCGGGAAGACTGTCCCCTCTGCCTAAACAACTCCGGGAAACCGGCGGTTTCTGTCCGCACACTGCCCAAATCTTGCAGAAGTTTACCAATAAATTGGCCCCAATTTGGCCACGATGGCTGAGCATACCCGTCCCCATCGCAAGATCGTATCGAGTGGGACCTTCCGGAGAAATTCCGGCGGGAAGGAGTTGGGAACATGGAGCAGGTTCATGCTCTCGGAGGCGCGTTCCTCCGGCAGACGGGCACCGCGCTGTCCGCTTTCATCACACAGTGTGAGAGCTTTCGCCGGGCCGAGTCTGGCACCATGACCTTCATGGCGGTCGCCCTGTCGCTGATGATGATGATCTTCGGCGGAATCGGCATCGACATGATGTATGCCGAACTGCAGCGCACCAAGATCCAGAACACGCTCGACCGCGCGGTGCTGGCCGCCGCCGACCTCGACAACGAACTCGATGCCCAAGGCGTGGTCGAAGACTACATGGCCAGGATGGGCCTGTCCGATGCGCTGGTCTCGGTCGATGTCGACGAGGGGCTGAACTACCGCACCGTCACCGCGGACGGCTACCGCACCATGCCGTCGAACTTCATGCAGCTCATCGGCATCGACAACATGCAGGCCGGCGGCCACGCGCAGGCGATGGAGCGCATCAACAAGGTCGAGGTCTCGATGGTGCTCGACATATCGGGCTCGATGGATGACGGCGACAAGATGGCCGAGCTTCAGACCGCCGCGTCCGACTTCGTCGACACGCTGCTCGACGATAGCACCGAGGATCTCGTGTCGATCTCGCTGGTGCCCTATTCCGAGCATGTGAATGCCGGCCCCGAGATCCTGAGCTATCTCAACGTGAATTACAGGCATGACGACTCGTACTGCCTCGAGATGCCGAACAGCGTCTTCAGCTCGCCCGCGCTCGACTTCTCGCTGACCTACGACCAGATGCAGCACTTCCAGTGGAACTACTCCGGCAGCAACAGCCTGAGCGACACGATCTGCCCGCGCTATGCCTACGAGCAGATCCGCCCATGGAGCCAGGACGCGAACGCGCTGAAGACCCAGATCGGCCAGCTGCAGCCCCGCGCCGGCACCTCGATCTTCATGGGAATGAAATGGGCCAGCGCCCTGCTCGATCCGTCGACCCAGAGAATCGCGTCTGGCATGATCGCCAACGGCACGGTCGATGCTGTGTTCGAGGGCCGCCCGGTCGCCTACAGCGACACCGACGTGCTCAAGACCATCGTGCTGATGACCGACGGCCAGCACGACCGGTCGTTCCGCATCCAGAACTGGGCCTATGACGACGAGAACGAGGTCGAGCACTGGTCGCGCTACAACCTCTGGCACTACCTGAACCACTACGTGAACTACTGGAACCGCGACAGTTTCTATTACCAGAAGTACGATGCCGCGACCGGCGACGCCCTGCTGAGCAGCATCTGCACCGCCGCCAAGCGTCAGGGCGTGCTGATCTGGACCATCGGCTTCGAGGTGTCGAACCACGGTGCCAACGTGATGGAGCGCTGCGCCTCCTCGCCCGCGCACTTCTTCCGCGTCGAAGGCGTCGAGATCTCCGAGGCCTTCTCGACCATCGCCCAGACGCTGAACCAGCTGAGGCTGACGCAATGATCGGCCGCATTGCAACCACCCTCCGCCGCCTGATCAAGAGCGAAGACGGCTCGGCCGTCGTCCCCTTCGCGCTCTGGATGCCGGTGATGCTGGGCATTGGCCTGTCGACCATCGAGGTCGGTGCCATGACGCTGCGCCACACCCAGCTCGAGCGCGCGATGGACCTGACGGTGCGCGACGTGCGGCTTGGCACCGGCCACACCTACACCCACGCCCAGCTCAAGCAGATGATCTGCGACCGGACGACGATCCTTGGCAATTGCGCCACGATGCTGCATCTCGAGATGATCGGCCTCGACCTACGCGACTGGACCGATCCCCCCTCCAGCATCGAGTGCACCGACCTGGCCCTCGACGTGACGCCGCAGCGCAACTTCCAGTTCGGCCAGGAGCACGAAGCCATGCTGCTGCGGGCGTGCTACAAGTACCGGCCGATCACCCTCGTGTCGCGCATCGGCTCCCCCGTGAAGGTCGATGAGCACGGTTTCACCGGCGTCGTGTCGACCGCCACCTTCGTATACGAGCCGATGTGAGGCAGGAGAGAGCCATGACAGCGACGACGATCAAAGCCCGTCTCGGCACCTTTTTTCGAAACACCGAAGGCTACGTCACCCTCGAGGTGATGCTGATGCTGCCGGTGCTCTTCGTGATGTTCGGGGCGGCATGGGTCTATTTCGACGTGTTCCGCCAGCAATCGATCAATCAGAAGGCCAACTATGCCATCGGCGACATGCTGTCGCGCGAGACCGAGGAACTCGACGACACGTTCATCGACAACAGCTTCAAGCTGTTCGGCCTCCTGACCCAGAACCTCACCGATCCGGATGAGCTGACCGGTCGCTACAGCGCCGATCTTCGGGTCAGCGTCGTCGAGTACAACGCCAACAGTCGGCGATACTCCGTGGTCTGGTCCGCCGCGCGTGGCGATTACGAGGAACTCAACCGGAACGAGGCCCAAACCTACGCCGATCGCCTGCCGGCCATGGCGAACAACGAGCAGGTGATCCTCATTGAGACCAGCGAGGACTATTACCCGGTCTTCAACGTGGGCCTCGATCCGCTGAAGCTCAGAACCTACAGCTTCACGCATCCGCGCTATGCGCCGCAGGTGCTGTTTGCGCGGGCGCAGAACGCCAACAACGGCTGGGGAAACGGCGATCAGGAGGCCCCCGGCGGCTCGCTGTGCAACAACAACGCCGAGAACGCGACCGACTGCAGCAACGAGGATGGCTCCAACAACGTCGAGCCCAACCGCGGACATGGTCACAGGTACCCCTGACCGAGAGAGGCGCAGCCGCATCGAGCGCGCTGCGCCCGCGTTCAGGTCAGCGTTCTAGAACTGCGCCTCGCCCTTGTGCCGCGCCACCAGCATCGACAGCGCATCCGCCAAAGGCTTGGTGTCGCGCCCGGCGGTCACGCCGCCCACGGCAACCCGCTTGCCCATGCGCCACCAAAGACCCGGCTGCCAGGCCCGCGGCTGCGTCTCTTTGAGCTGGATGAGAAAACCGTTCGAGGGCTTCATGGCGAACATCGAGCGATCGACCTTCGCGATCTCCTCGACCCGCGCCAGCACCGCGCCCGAGCTATCGCTCAGGCCCGTCTCGGTCAGGATCAGGACGCGCCCGGTCGCGCGCCACATCCTCTGCGCCATCCACAGGGCCGCGAGGCCGAGCAGCAGAAGCAGCGCCTTCCAGTAAATCTCGACCGGCGGTTCGGCCACCAGCAGCCACAGCAGCAGCACACCGAGCGCCGCCAGCGTGCCCACGCCGATGACCCGGCGCGCCGGGGTCGCGCTGACCCGCGCGATGATCTGGGTGTCGTCCATGTCTCTCCCCTCCCCGCTGCGTCAGTCGCGCCGCGGATCGCGGGGATAGACGCCGAGGATCTCCAGCCGGTTGGTGAAATACCCAAGCTCGTCCAGCGCGCGCTGCACCGCCGGATCGTCGGGATGGCCCTCGATATCGGCGTAGAACTGCGTCGCGGTGAAGGAGCCGTTGACCATGTAGCTCTCGAGCTTGGTCATGTTGATGCCGTTGGTCGCAAAGCCGCCCATCGCCTTGTAGAGCGCTGCCGGGATGTTGCGCACTTCGAAGATGAAGGTGGTCATCATTCCGTGGGTGCCGCGGCGCGTCAGGTCGGCCTCCTTGCCCATGATCAGGAAGCGGGTGGTGTTGTGGGCGTGGTCCTCGATGTGCTGCGCGAGGATCTCGAGCCCGTAGGTCTCGGCCGCGAGGTCGGAGGCCAGCACGCCTTCGTCGCGCACGCCGCTCTCGGCCAGTTCGGCCGCGGCCCCGGCGCTGTCCGCCGCCGCCTCGCCCTTGATGCCGTATTTCTCGAGAAAGCTCGCCGCCTGCGGGATCAGCACCAGATGCGCCCGCACCTTGCGCAGCTCTTCGAGCTTCACGCCGGGCAGCGCCATCAGGCTGATATGCACCCGCACGAAGGCCTCGTCGACGATGCGCAGGCCGCTGGCGGGCAGCAGGCGGTGGATGTCGGCGACCCGGCCATAGGTGGTGTTTTCGACCGGCAGCATCGCGAGCTTGGCGCGGCCGCTCTGCACCGCGTCGATCACCTCCTCGAAGGTGTGGCACGGCAGCGCCTCCATGTCGGGCCGGGCATCGCGGCAGGCCTCGTGCGAATAGGCGCCAAGCTCTCCCTGAAAGGCGATCCGGTCGGTCATGGGTGCGTCCATTTCTCTCTTTTTCGATGCGCAATGGCCTCTTGCGCGATTGGTCGCGGGTTCTATACCTTGCCAGACGACAAGGGAAGCCGTAGACACCGGCCGGAGGACATTCTTGGGACACACAGCATATGTTTGACACGATGACGATTACCAAAGCGGTAGGCGGACTCTGCGGTGCGCTTCTGATCTACCTGCTAGGCAACTGGGCTGGCGACTTGCTCTACAGCACGGGCGGCGGCCACGGCGAAGAGCACGCGGCAGCCTATGTCATCGAGACCGGCGGCGACGGCGCTGCCGAACCGGAAGAAGAGGTCGATTTCGCCACGCTGATGTCCGAGGCGGATGCCGGCGCCGGCGAGCGCGTGTTCGGCAAGTGCCGCGCCTGCCACAAGCTCGATGGCACCGACGCGACCGGTCCGCACCTGAACGGTGTGGTGGGCCGCGAGATCGGCACCGTGGGCGGCTTTGGCTATTCCGGCGCGCTCAACCAGGTCGGCGACGTCTGGAGCCCCGAGAACCTGTTCGCCTTCCTCGAGAGCCCGCGCAACGCCGCACCGGGCACCACGATGAGCTTTGCAGGCCTCAGCAAGCCCGCCGACCGGGTGAACCTGATCGCCTATCTGGAAAGCACCAACTGACCTCGAGTGCGGTTGCAGAGTTTCGAAAGGCCGCGCTTCGTCGCGGCCTTTTTCATTGGGCTGTTTCATTCTGCCGTCCGGTCGTGCAGGCCCCCGCCCCCTCGCGGCGAAATCGCGCTCCGTTCACGCAGACTCTAGCAAACACCGCTTGAATGTAGGCGCGGCGCGCCCTTAGCTTAGATCAACCGGCACGTAAGAAGCCGACAGCAAGGGGAGCCCAGATGATCCGAACGATGACGCGCGCCGCCACCGCCCGACCCGCCCTGTCCCTCGGATCAGCGCTATTCGCTCTCGGCCTTGCGCTCTCGGCCCCGGCCGCCTTTGCGCAGGACGCCGCGCAAGAGGACGAGACCATCATCACCTCGCACGGCGTGTCGTCCTTCGGCGAGCTGAAATACCCCGAAGGCTTCGCGCATTTCGACTACGTGAACCCCGAGGCCCCCAAGGGCGGCGAAATGTCGACCTGGGCCTTCGGCACCTTCGACAGCCTCACCCCCTACATCCTTAAGGGCAACGCCGCGGCGATGTCGTCGGTCTTCTATGACAGCCTGCTCACCGGCACGCTGGACGAACCCGACAGCATGTACGGCCTCATCGCCGAAAGCGTGGAATACCCGGAGAGCCGCGAGTGGATCATCTTCCACATGCGCCCCGAGGCCGAGTTCCGCGACGGCACGCCGGTCACCGCCGAAGACGTGGTGTTCTCGTTCAACACGTTGGTCGAGAAGGGCCTGCCGAGCTTCCGGGTGCAGTTCAACGACATCGAGAAGGCCGAGGCGCTCGACGAACACACGGTGAAGTTCACCTTCAATCCCGACGGCCCGCTGCGCGAGCTTCTGATGACCGCGGGCAGCCTGCCGATCTTTTCCAAGGCCTATTACGCGGATCGGGACTTTGCCGAAAGCAGCCTCGAAGCGCCGATGGGCTCGGGCGCCTACGAGCTGCTGTCGGTCGATCCCGGCCGCTCGGTCGCCTACAAGCGGCGCGACGATTACTGGGCCAAGGATCTGCCGGTGAACGTCGGCCAGAACAATTTCGACATCCTGCGCGTCGAGTACTTCGCCGATTACACGACCGCGTTCGAGGCGTTCAAGGGCGGTGCCTATACCTATCGCGAGGAGTTCCAGTCCCGCATCTGGGCCACCGGCTACAACTTCCCCGCCATCGAGGAAGGGACCATCGAGGTCGAAACCCTGCCCGATGGCCGCCCCGCCGGCACGCAGGGCTTCTGGTTCAACCTGCGCCGCGAAAAGTTTCAGGATCCGCGCCTGCGCGAAGCCATCGGCATGGCGTTCAATTTCGAGTGGTCGAACGAGAGCCTGTTCTATGGCCTCTACGAGCGCACCGACAGCTTCTGGGAAAACTCGCAGACCATGCAGGCCAGCGGGCTGCCGTCGGAGGCCGAGCTCGAACTGCTCGAACCGATCCGCGAGCACATCCCGGAGACCGTCTTCACCGAAGAGGCCTTCACCCCGGCCACGTCCAGCTCGACCGAGCTTGCCGACCGCCGCGCGCTGCGCCAAGCCGGCCGACTGCTCAGCGAGGCCGGCTGGGAGGTGGGCGATGACGGCTACCGCTACAAGGATGGCAAGCGGCTGACCATCGAGGTGCTCAACGACAGTCCCTCGTTCGACCGCATCATCAATCCCTATATCGAGAACCTCAAGCGCCTCGGCATCGAGGCCCGCGCCAGCCGCGTCGATGCAGCCGAGGCGGAGGAGCGCGAGAAGAACTTCGAGTACGACATCGTCACCCAACGCTTCGCCATGAGCCAGACCCCGGGCGACGAGCTGCGCTCGGTCTTCGGCTCCGAGACGGCCGACGTGCCCGGATCGGCGAATATCGCTGGGCTGAAGAACGAAGGCGTCGATGCCCTGATCCGAGCCATTGCCGATGCCGAGAGCCGCGATGAGTTGACCATCGCAGTTCACGCGCTTGACCGGGTGCTGCGGGCGATGCACATCTGGGTGCCGCAATGGTACAAGGGCGTGCACAACATCGCCTATCTCGATGCCTACAGCCGCCCCTACGAGACCACCCCTCCGGCCTACGGGCTGGGCGTGATGTCTCTGTGGTGGTGGGACGAAGACAAGGCCGCCGAGCTGCGCGCCGCAGGAGCACTGTAAGCCGGCCATGGGCGCCTATATCCTAAGACGACTGCTGCTGATCATCCCCACGCTGCTGGGCATCATGATCATCAATTTCACGCTGGTCCAGTTCGTGCCCGGCGGCCCGATCGAACAGATCATCGCCCAAGTGCAAGGCCAGGGCGACGTGTTCGAGGGCTTCGCCGGTGGCGGCGGAGAGGTCGCCTCCGGCGGGGGCAGCGACGACTACGCCGGCGCCCGCGGCCTGCCGCCCGAGTTCATCGAAGAGCTCGAGCGCGAGTTCGGCTTCGACAAGCCGCCCGTCGAGCGCTTCTTCAACATGCTGTGGAACTACATGCGGCTCGATTTCGGCGAGAGCTACTTCCGCTCGATCAGCGTCATCGACCTGGTGCTCGAGAAGATGCCGGTGTCGATCTCGCTCGGACTGTGGTCGACCCTGATCGCCTACGCCATCTCGATCCCGCTCGGCATCAAGAAGGCGGTTCAGGATGGCGGCCCCTTCGACACCTGGACCTCGGGCGTGATCATCGTGGCCTACGCCATCCCGGGCTTCCTCTTCGCCATCCTGCTGCTGGTGCTGTTCGCCGGGGGCTCCTACTGGCAGATCTTCCCGCTGCGGGGGCTGACCTCCGACAACTGGGAAATGCTGAGCTGGCCGGCGAAGATTGCCGACTACTTCTGGCACATCGCGCTGCCGGTGATCGCCTCGACCATCGCCGCCTTCGCGACGCTGACGCTGCTGACCAAGAACAGCTTCCTCGACGAGATCAAGAAGCACTACGTGATGACCGCCCGCGCCAAGGGCCTGACCGAGCGCCGCGTGCTTTATGGCCACGTCTTCCGCAACGCCATGCTGATCGTCATCGCCGGCTTCCCGGCGGTGTTCATCGGCGTGTTCTTCTCGGGGAGCCTGATCATCGAGACGATCTTCTCGCTCGACGGGCTGGGCCGGCTCGGCTTCGAGGCGGCGGTGGCGCGCGACTACCCGGTGATCTTCGGCACCCTGTTCATCTTCGGCCTGATCGGCCTTGTGGTCGGCATCCTGTCGGACCTGATGTACGTGCTGGTCGATCCGCGCATCGACTTCGAGAAGCGGGAGGGCTGAGATGAGCTACGAGCCCGATCCCGTTCGCACCGATGACGGCCGCGAGGCCGGAGGCGGCATCCGCCCCAACCCCGAACCCGGCAAGCCGGTGGCGCCGATGCCGAAGCCCGGCCGGTTCGCACTGTCGCCGCTGAACCAGCGCCGCTGGCGGAACTTCCGCAAGAACGGCCGCGCCTTCTGGTCGTTGGTGATCTTCACGATCCTGTTCACCCTGTCGCTGTTTGCCGAGTTCATCGCCAACGACAAGCCGATCCTGGTGAACTATCGCGGCGAATACCGGATGCCGATCTTCTCCTTCTACCCCGAGACCGAGTTCGGCGGCGACTTCCGCACCGAGGCGGTCTATCGCGACCCCGAGGTGCAGTGCCTCATCAAGACCGGCGGGCTCGACACCTGCTTCGATGACCCCGAGGGCCTGATCGAGGAGGTGGACGCCGGCGAGACGCTGGATGGCGATTTCCAGAAAGGCTGGATGCTCTGGCCGCCCATCCCCTACAGCTTCAACACCCCCGTCGACCGTCCCGGCGCCGCCCCCCTGCCCCCGAACGCGCAGAACTGGCTCGGCACCGACGACACCAAGCGTGATGTCGCCGCGCGGGTGATCTATGGCTTCCGCCTGTCCATCCTCTTCACCCTTATCGTGACGGTCAGCGCCTCGCTGATCGGGGTCGTCGCCGGCGCGCTGCAGGGGTATTTCGGCGGCTGGCTCGACCTCATCTTCCAGCGCGTGATCGAGATCTGGTCGGCGACGCCGTCGCTCTACGTCATCATCATCCTCTTCGCGATCCTTGGCCGAAGTTTCTGGCTGCTGGTGATCCTGACCGTGCTATTCGGCTGGACCGCGCTGGTGGGCGTGGTGCGGGCCGAGTTCCTGCGCGCGCGCAACCTCGAATACGTGCGCGCGGCCAAGGCCCTCGGCGTGTCGAACGCCACCATCATGTTCCGCCACATGCTGCCCAACGCCATGGTCGCCACGCTCACCATGCTGCCCTTCATCGTGACCGGCACGATCAGCACGCTCGCGAGCCTCGACTTCCTCGGCTTCGGCCTGCCCTCCTCGGCGCCGTCGCTGGGCGAGCTGACGCTGCAGGCCAAACAGAACCTGCAGGCGCCGTGGCTGGGCTTCACCGCCTTCACCGTCTTCGCGCTGATGCTCTCCCTGCTCGTCTTCATCTTCGAAGGCGTGCGCGATGCCTTCGACCCGAGGAAGACCTTCTCATGAGCACCCTTCTCGAGGTGAAAGACCTCTCCGTCAGCTTCCGGCAGGACGGCAAGGAGACCCGCGCGGTCAAGGGCGTGTCCTTCGACCTGAAGACCGGGGAGACCGTGGCGCTGGTGGGCGAGTCGGGCTCCGGCAAGTCGGTCACCGCGCTGTCGACGGTGTCGCTGCTGGGCGATGCCGCCCGCGTCGAGGGTTCGGTCACCTACAAGGGCAAGGAGATGATCGGCGCGCCGGGCAAGCTTCTGCGGGAGGTGCGCGGCAACGACATCAGCTTCATCTTCCAGGAGCCGATGACCTCGCTGAACCCGCTGCACACGCTGGAAAAGCAGCTCTCGGAGAGTCTGGCGCTGCATCAGGGCCTGACCGGGGCCAAGGCGCGCGCCCGGATCATCGACCTGCTCAACAAGGTGGGGATCCGCGACCCCGAGAGCCGGCTCTCGGCCTATCCGCACCAGCTGTCTGGCGGGCAGCGGCAGCGCGTGATGATCGCCATGGCGCTGGCCAACGGTCCCGAGCTGCTCATCGCCGACGAGCCCACCACGGCGCTCGACGTGACGATCCAGGCGCAGATCCTCGAGCTTCTGGCCGAACTCAAGGAGGCCGAGCACATGAGCCTCCTGTTCATCACCCACGACCTCAACATCGTGCGGCGCTTCGCCGACCGGGTCTGCGTGATGAAGCAGGGCGAGATTGTCGAGCAGGGCCGCACCAAGGATATCTTCGACAACCCGCAGCACCCCTATACGCAGATGCTGATCTCGGCTGAGAGCACCGGCCTGCCCGACCCGGTCGAAGCCGGTTCGGAAGAGATCGCCAGCGCCAAGAACCTCAAGATCTGGTTCCCGATCCAGCAGGGATTCATGAAGAAGACCGTGGGCCACGTGAAGGCGGTGAACGACGCCAGCTTCAGCGTACGCGCCGGCGAGACCGTGGGCATCGTCGGCGAAAGCGGCTCGGGCAAGACCACGCTGGCACTTGCGATGATGCGGCTGATCCAGTCCGAGGGCGGCATCACCTATCGCGGGCAGGACGTGCGCGGCTGGTCGACGCGGCAGCTGCGCAAATTGCGCTCCGAGATCCAGATCGTGTTTCAGGACCCGTTCGGCTCGCTCTCGCCGCGCATGACCTGCGAGCAAGTCATCGCCGAGGGCCTTGGCGTGCACGGCTCACCGGATGGCAAGCCTGCCTCTCAGGCGGTCGACGAGGTGATGCGCGAGGTGGGGCTCGACCCGGCCAGCAAGCACCGCTATCCGCACGAGTTCTCCGGAGGACAGCGCCAGCGCATCGCCATTGCCCGCGCCATGGTGCTGCGGCCCCGTCTGGTGGTGCTCGACGAGCCGACCTCGGCGCTCGACATGACGGTGCAGGTGCAGATCGTCGACCTCCTGCGCGAGCTTCAGCGCAAGTACGATCTCGCCTACCTGTTCATTTCGCACGACCTCAAGGTGGTGCGCGCCATGAGCCACAAGATCATCGTGATGAAGCAAGGCGACGTGGTCGAGATGGGCGAGGCCGCCGAGGTCTTCGAGCGGCCGCAATCCGACTACACCCGCCGGCTCTTTGCCGCCGCCTTCGAGCTGGCGGGATAAGGACGCGAAACGCCCGGCCCTCTCGCGAGGCGCCGGGCGTGTCTTTGGCTCAGGTCAGACCGCCGAGCTGTGGCCAGCCTTGGACAGGTCGTAGGCATCGAAGTGGCGGGCGATCATCCGCGTCAGGGGCCGCGCCTCTTCCGGAACGAACAGCCCGTCCTCGGTGATCTCCATCAGCCCTTCGAAGGTCGCATTCACCCGCTTGAACATGGCGGTGAGCGCGCTCTCGCTGATGTCGTGATCGCGCATCAGCTCGCCCGAGCGGATGCGGAAATCGCACATCAGCATCTCGATCATCCGTGCCCGGAGCGTGTCTTCGCCGCTGAAGGCGTGGCCCTTCGCGGTGGCGAAGCGTCCCTCGCGGATGGCACCAGTGTAAACGCCGGTTGAGGGCGCGTTCTGCGCGTAGCCCTGCGGGAACTTCGAGATTGACGAGGCCCCGAGACCGATGAGCACCTCGGAGGTGTCGTCGGTGTAGCCCTGGAAGTTGCGCCGCAGCCGCCCGGTTTTCTGGGCGATGGCGAGCCCGTCATCGGGCGCCGCGAAGTGGTCGATGCCGATCTCCGCATAGCCGTCCCACACGAACAGCCTGCGGGCTGTGTCGAAAAGGTCGAGCCGCTCGGAGGGGGTGGGCAGCGCCTCGGAGGGGATCATCTGCTGGCGCTTGGCCATCCACGGCACATGCGCATAGCCATAAAGGGCCACCCGGTCGGGCGCGAACGAGAGCAGCTTCTGCACCGTCTCGGTGATGCGCGAGCGGGTCTGGTGCGGCAGGCCGTAGAGGATATCGGCGTTGAGGCTGTGCACGCCCCGCTCGCGGATCATCTCGACCGCTTCGCGGGTCACGTCGTAGCCCTGCGGGCGCCCGATGGTCTGCTGGATCTCCTCGTCGAAATCCTGCACCCCGATGGAGGCGCGGTTCATGCCGCCGGCGGCCAGCACGTCGAGCCGCTCGCCATCCAGCTCGTTGGGATCGATCTCGACCGAGAACTCGGCGTTGTCGGCGAAATCCGCCACCTCGTGCACCTTGTCGATCAGCGCGCGCATGAGATCCGGCGCCAGCAGCGTCGGCGTGCCGCCGCCCCAGTGCAGGCGCGACAGCTTCACCCCGCGCGGCAGATGCCGCTTGAGCAGGTCGAGCTCGGCCTTGAGGGTCTCGACATAGGCCTCGACCGGTGCAAGCGTCGCGGTGCCCTGCGTCCGGCAGGCGCAGAACCAGCAAAGCCTGCGACAGAACGGCACATGCAGGTAGAGGGATACCGTTCCGTTTTCCGGCACGGCGTCGATCCAGGAGGCGAAATGCCCCGGTGTAACCGCATTCGAGAAGTGCGGGGCTGTGGGGTAGCTCGTGTACCGGGGGACTTTCGCGTCGAAGAGTCCCAACCGCGAGAGTTGTGTTCGAGTGTCCATGCGCTTAGGTTTAATGGTGAGCCAGCCGCGCAACTTTGACCCAGATCAACACCGCGCATCCGTTTCAACATTCCCTCAGGCCAGAAGACAGGATTGTTCAAGAATTATGCTTAACGAACGCAGCCTCTCCGTGTCGCAAGAATGCGCCGAGTGCCCGATCCGTCACAGAGCCGTCTGTGCACGCTGCGAAACGGATGAGCTCGAGCGCCTGGAAGAAATCAAGTATTACCGCAAGTTTGAGGCCGGCCAGACGGTGATCTGGTCGGGCGACCGGATGGATTTCGTCGGCTCCGTGGTGTCGGGGATCGCGACCCTGACCCAGACCATGGAAGACGGGCGCACCCAGATGGTGGGCCTTCTGCTGCCCAGCGATTTCGTCGGTCGGCCCGGCCGCGCGAATGCCGCCTATGACGTGGTCGCGACCACCGATCTGGTGATGTGCTGCTTCCGCAAGTCGCCCTTCGAGAAGCTCATGAGCGAGACCCCGCATATCGCCCAGAGGTTGCTCGAGATGACCCTCGACGAGCTCGACGCCGCGCGCGAATGGATGCTGGTTCTGGGGCGCAAGACCGCGCGCGAGAAGATCGCCTCACTGCTGTCGATCATCGCGCGCCGCGATGCTTCGATCAACATGACCACGACGCATGGCAACATCGTCTTCGACCTGCCGCTCACCCGCGAGGCGATGGCCGACTATCTCGGCCTGACGCTGGAAACCGTGAGCCGGCAGATCTCGGCGCTGCGCAAGGACGGGGTCATCGAGCTCGAGGGCAAGCGCCACGTCACCGTGCCCGACATGTCCCGCCTGCTGGAAGAGGCCGGCGATGACGCCGATGGCGGCGTGTTCGCCTGAGCCGCGTCTCAGGCTTCGAACAGGGTCTCGAAGCCGCCATAGATCATGCGTTTGCCGTCGAACGGCATCTCGATCATCTCGCCCCACCGCGGATCGGTTTCCATCGACGCCCAGCAGGCGTCACAGGTGGCCTTGTCGGGCCACAGGATCCACGAGAACACGACCGCTTCGCCGTCTTCGCGCTTGACCGCCATCGGGAAAGAAGTGACCTCGCCTTCTGGCACATCGGCCTCCCAGCACTCACGGATGCCGGTGGCGCCGTACTCTATGAACAGCGCCCAGCTGTTTTCAGCGCTGGCGCGATACGCCTCGCGGTTCTTGATCGGAACCGCCGCCACGAAGCCGGTGACATAGGACATGGGTGATGCCTCCTTGTTGCACTGGATGGCATCCTAGCCCGCCCCCGCCATTCCCCCAAGCACAACCGCAAGGCGCGTCAGCGGGTTCACGCCGCACCCAAAACGGGAAAGGCGGCGCAGGATGCGCCGCCCCGGTCTCCACGCCCCGTTCTGTCCCGTTCAGTGGGCGAGGAAGACCGGCACCACCGCGTTTTCGAGCATGTTGCGGGTGGCCCCGCCCAAGATCGCCTCGCGGAACCGCGAGTGGCCATAGGCCCCCATCACGATCATGTCGGCATCGATATCCTGCACGTGGCGGCACAGCACGTCCGACACCCGCGGCATGGTCTTCGACAGCACGTCGATCTCGGTCTTGACGCCGTGCCGCGCGAGGAACTGCGAGAGCGCCCCGCCCGGATCGGAGCGGTTCGGCCCGTGCTGCGGCGGATCGATGACCACCACGTGCACGTTGTCGGCGCTCTTCAGCAGCGGCAGTGCCGCGCGCACCGCGCGAAGCGCCTCGTTGCTTTCGTTCCAGCCGACCACGATCCGCGACGGCGCCGCGGTCGGAGTGACCGTGTCGGGCACGATTAGCACCGGGGACTGGCCTTCGAAGAGCGCCCCTTCGGCGACCGGCTCAAGCTCGACACCGCGCTCCTTGCCATAGGGCTTGGGAAGCACGACAAGATCGGCGAACCGCGCTCGCCCGGCCACGTGGCGACCGATATCGGCCAGCTGCGCGACACCCTCCTCGACCGCCCAGCGTGCGTCGGTCCGGCCCAGCGCGGCGCGGACGGTCTTGGCGAGCGCCTCGGCATCCGCGGTGGCGCGGTTGATCGTTTCCTGCAGGATCATGGCGTTGGCACCGGCGTAGTAGTAGCCGGTCTGGGTCCGGTCGACGCCGAAGCACACCGCATCGAGATGTGCATCCCAGCCGGCCGCGAGTGCGGCGGCATGGTCCACGGTCGACTGGGCCAGTGCCTCGTCGCTGACCACGGTGAGAATTGTCTTGTAGCCCATCTGCTGGTCTCCTCGGATGTTCTGCGGCCTCTTCCGAACTCTACGACGGCACGAGAGGCCCGCACTTTGACAATGCGCAAGGCTTTGGTGGGAAAGCCTTGATGCAGATCAAAGTGATCCGGCCAGGGAACCCTCATTAACCGGTCAGTCTAAAACCGCCCGCCGCGGCAACGAATCGTGCGGGAGAGAGACGAAGGGACGAACAATGACCAATTACCTCAAGCTCATCCTGCTTGGCGTGGTGGCGATCTTCTCGCTGATCGCGGCCAATTACGCGCGGGATGTGTCTTACATGGTCCACGCAATCATCATCTTCCTGGTGACAGCCGGGCTTTTCCTGTGGACCCTCCGCCAAACCGATGAACCCGTACCTGCCAAGGTGCTGGAAACCTCCTATCTCGACGGCGTGGTGCGCTACGGCGTCGTCGCCACAGCCTTCTGGGGCGTGGTGGGCTTTGCCGTCGGCACGTTCATCGCCGCGCAGCTCGCCTTTCCGGTGCTCAATTTCGACTGGGCGCAGGGCTACATGAACTTCGGCCGCCTGCGCCCGCTGCACACCTCGGCGGTGATCTTCGCCTTCGGCGGCAACGCGCTGATTGCAACGTCCTTCTACGTCGTGCAGCGCACCTCGGCGGCCCGTCTCTGGGGCGGCAATCTCGCGTGGTTCGTGTTCTGGGGCTACAACCTGTTCATCATCCTTGCCGCGACCGGGTACCTGCTTGGTGGCACACAGTCGAAGGAATACGCCGAGCCCGAGTGGTACGTCGACATCTGGCTGACCATCGTCTGGGTGGCCTATCTCGCGGTCTTCGTCGGCACCATCGTGAAGCGCAAGGAGCCGCACATCTACGTGGCAAACTGGTTCTACCTGAGCTTCATCATCACCGTCGCCCTTCTGCACGTGGTCAACAACCTGTCGATCCCGGTGTCGATCTGGGGCTCCAAGTCGGTGCAGGTGTTCTCGGGCGTGCAGGACGCGATGACGCAATGGTGGTACGGCCACAACGCCGTGGGCTTCTTCCTGACCGCGGGCTTCCTCGGCATGATGTATTACTTCGTGCCCAAGCAGGCCGAGCGTCCGGTGTTCTCCTACAAGCTCTCGATCGTGCACTTCTGGGCGCTGATCTTCATCTACATCTGGGCCGGTCCGCACCACCTGCACTACACCGCCCTGCCCGACTGGGCCTCGACCCTCGGCATGGTGTTCTCGATCGTGCTCTGGATGCCGTCCTGGGGTGGCATGATCAACGGCCTGATGACCCTGTCGGGCGCCTGGGACAAGCTGCGCACCGACCCCATCATGCGGATGCTGGTGATCTCGGTCGGCTTCTACGGCATGTCCACCTTCGAAGGTCCGATGATGTCGATCCGCGCAGTGAACTCTCTGTCGCACTACACCGACTGGACCATCGGTCACGTGCACTCCGGCGCGCTTGGCTGGAACGGCATGATCACCTTCGGCGCGCTCTACTTCCTGACGCCCAAGCTCTGGAACCGCGAGCGGCTGTATTCGCTGAGCCTCGTCTCCTGGCACTTCTGGCTCGCCACCATCGGCATCGTGCTCTACGCCGCCTCGATGTGGGTGACCGGCATCATGGAAGGCCTGATGTGGCGTGAAGTGGATGCCAACGGCTTCCTGGTGAACTCCTTCGCCGACACGGTGTCCGCCAAGTTCCCGATGTACGTGGTCCGCGCTCTCGGCGGTGGCCTCTACATCACCGGCGCGATCATCATGTGCTACAACCTGTGGATGACCGTGAAGCGGGCACCGGCCGTCGAGGCCAGCGCCGCGGCCGCTCACGCGCACCCGGCCGAATAAGGAGGGCCGAGACAATGGCAACCAACGACAAGAAGCCCCCGATGCCGGCCTCCGCCACGGGTGTGGGTGCCCGCCCCAAACGGTGGTCCATCCTCGACAAGCATGGCGTTCTCGAGAAGAACGTCACCCTGCTGGCCATCTTCGCCTTTCTGGTGGTGACCATCGGGGGCCTGGTGCAGATCGTGCCGCTCTTCTACCTCGAGAACACCATCGAGGAAGTCGAGGGGATGCGGCCCTACACCCCGCTCGAGCTCGCCGGGCGCGACATCTACCTCCGTGAGGGCTGCTACGTCTGCCACAGCCAGATGATCCGCCCGATGCGCGACGAGGTCGAACGCTACGGCCACTACTCGCTGGCGGCAGAGTCGCAATACGACCACCCGTTCCAGTGGGGCTCGAAGCGGACGGGGCCCGACCTCGCCCGCGTCGGTGGCCGCTACTCGGACGAGTGGCACGTCGACCACCTGCGCAACCCGCAATCGGTGGTGCCGGAGTCGGTCATGCCGACTTACGGCTTCCTCGAGGCCAAGCTGATCGAGGGCGAGCACATCCAGGACCTGATGTCGACGCATCGCTTCGTGGGCGTGCCCTACACCGACGAGATGATCGAGAACGGCTCCCGGGACTTCCGGTCCCAGGCGGACCCGGACAGCGATTATGACGGCCTGCTCGAGCGCTACGGCGAGGACGTCAACGTGCGCAACTTCGACGGCCAGCCCGGCATCTCGGAGCTCGACGCCCTGATCGCCTACCTTCAAATGCTTGGCACGCTGGTCGATTTCTCGACCTTCGAGCCCGATGCAAGCCGCTGAGGTCGCGTGATGGATCCAGAGCTTTACAACACGCTGCGTCACTTTGCGGACAGCTGGGGCCTGCTGGCGATGTTCGTCTTCTTCCTTGGGGTGATCGTCTGGGCGCTGCGCCCGGGCAGCCGCAAGACCCATGAGGACGTCGCCGGCATCCCCTTCCGCAACGAAGACAAACCGATCGCGCCCGATGCGGCCGACCCCGCGCGGGACTGAGGAGACGGGACATGAGTGACCATAAGAAGAAAGACGACCAAGACTACGAGACGACCGGCCATTCTTGGGACGGCATCGAGGAGTACAACAAGCCGCTGCCGAAGTGGTGGCTGATGGTCTTCTACGCCACCATCGTCTGGGGCATCGGCTACACCATCGCCTACCCGGCATGGCCGGGCGTGCGCAGCGCCACCGCCGGCCTGCTTGGCTGGTCGACCCGCGGCAATGTCGAACAGGCGCTTCAGGACCACGAGGCCGAGCTCGGCCCGATCAACGAACAGCTGGCCTCGGTCGAGCTGACCGAGATCGCGGACGACCCCGAGCTCAACACCTACGCGCAGAACGCGGGCGCCGCGGTGTTCCGCACCTGGTGCGCGCAGTGCCACGGCTCCGGCGCCGCCGGTGCCCGCGGCTACCCCAACCTGCTGGATGACAGCTGGCTCTGGGGCGGCACCATGGAGGACATTCACTACACCGTCTCCCACGGCATCCGGAACGAGGACGATCCCGATGCCCGCTTCAGCCAGATGCCGTCCTTCGGACGCGACGATCTGCTGAGCGGCGAGGAGATCGACCAGGTGGTGAACTTCGTCATGACGCTGTCGGGCCAGACCCCGCCGGCACCGGACCTGGTCGAGGCCGGGGCCGAGGTCTTCGACATCAACTGCTCCTCCTGCCACGGCGAAGACGGCACCGGCGACCGCTGGCAGGGCGCGCCGAACCTGACCGACGCGATCTGGCTCTACGGTGGCGATTACGACACCCTGCACGAGACGGTCTACAACGCCCGCTTTGGCGTCATGCCGCCGATGGGCGGGGCCGACCTCAGCGAAGCCGAGATCCGGGCCGTGGCAACCTATGTGCACGGGCTCGGCGGCGGCGAAGCCCCGGAAGAGTAAGCCCCTGAAAAGAACACCTTCGGGCCGCAAGGCCCGGAGGCCAGCGCCGGAGCCCCAGCCTGTTCGCGCGTTTCCAGGGGCCCCGGCGCTTTTTCATGCGCGAACGATGGCCCTCGTCCGGTGTGCCCCTGCCGGTCAGCCCTCCCCCTTCGATCCGATCACGAGCAGGTCCCGCTGTCATCCCGCGAGGGGGCATCGCCTTGCGTCACCTGTGGCGCGCCTCCGGGCGGCCCACGGTGCCGCGCAGGCTCTCGCCCTCGGTGCGCGCGCCGGCGCTCCAGCGGCGCCTGTCGAGGTCCAACCGGCTGGCTGTCATGAAAGATTTCGCGTATATCCCGAGCATATCTCGTCTCCTGTTCTGGCGTATTCCTACGCATATACTTGACGGATCGCCGCGTTTCGGGCGAGTCAGGAAGAATGTCTCTATGTAAGTTCAACTGACATGGACTGGTCCGCGCTTCCGCCCCTCTCGGCGCTGCGCGCCTTCGCCGCCTATGCCGATTGCGGCTCGGTGGCCGAGGCGGGGCGCGCGCTCAACGTCAGCCATGCGGCGATCAGCCAGCAGATCCGCAACCTCGAGCGCCACATGGGCGTCGCCCTGCTCGACCGGCACGGCCGCCGGATGCGGCTCAGCGCCGAGGGCGAGCGTCTGGCCGCGGCGCTGCTCGAGGGCTTCGGTACCATGCTGCAAACGACCCAGGAACTGACCGGGCGCGATGCCGGCCGGCCGCTCGAGATCTCGGCCACGCCGGGCTTTGCCTCGGTCTGGCTGATGCCGCGCCTGCCGCTGTTCCGCGCCCGCCACCCCGAGATCAGCCTGACCATCGACCCCTCCGCCGCGCTGCGCACGCTCGCGCCCGGCGGGCTCGACGTTGCGATCCGCTATGGCAATGGCGACTGGCCCGGTCTCGAGAGCACGCTGCTGGTGCGCTCGCCCATCGTGGTGGTGGCCGCCACCGATCTGGTCGGAGCGCGCGAGATCGCGTCCCCCGCAGACCTGCGCCCCTTTCTGTGGCTGCAGGAGCTTGGCACCAACGAGGCCACCGACTGGTTTGCCGAGCACGGCGTCGCGCAGGACCGCAGCCGCGGCATGACCGGCCTGCCCGGCAACATGATGATCGAAGCGGCGCGGCAGGGACAGGGCGTGGCGATCACGGCCCGGCTCTTCGTCGAACCAGACATCCGGGCCGGGCGGCTGCGCCTGCTGTTCGAGGATACCCGCAAGAAGGGCTACTATCTCGTGACCCGCCCCGGGGTGGCCCGCCCGTCCCTGCGACACTTCGTATCGTGGCTGCGACGAGAGGCGGCCAAAGCTTAGCGAGGGATGTAGATATTGATGCACATCAATGTCTGCGCGCGCCATCGGCGCGACAAGGGCCCGCAACAGGCAAACCGACACCGGAGCGAATCCCCGTGGCTGAGACCCATCAACCTGCCCCCTCCCTCTACGAGGCGCGCGAGCCGATCTTTCCGCGCCGCGTGAGCGGCAAGTTCCGCAATCTCAAATGGTGGCTGATGGGGCTGATGCTGGCCATCTACTACATCACGCCGTGGATCCGCTGGGACCGGGGCCCGGAACTGCCGGATCAGGCGGTGCTTCTCGATATCGCCAACCGTCGGTTCTTTTTCTTCTTCATCGAGATCTGGCCGCACGAGTTCTACTTCGTCGCCGGGCTTCTGGTGATGGCCGGACTCGGGCTCTTCCTGTTCACCTCGGCGCTCGGGCGGGTCTGGTGCGGCTATGCCTGCCCGCAGACCGTCTGGACCGATCTCTTCATCCTCGTCGAGCGCTGGATCGAGGGCGACCGCAACGCCCGCCTGCGCCTGCACCGGCAAAAGAAGATGGATGCCCGCAAGCTGCGCCTGCGGCTCACCAAGTGGGCGGCGTGGCTCTTGATCGCGCTGGCCACCGGCGGGGCGTGGATCTTCTACTTCACCGACGCGCCGACGCTGATGGTCGACCTCGTCACCGGCAATGCCCACCCGGTCGCCTACACCACCATGCTGGTGCTCACCGCCACCACCTTCGCCTTCGGTGGCTTCGCCCGCGAGCAGATCTGCATCTATGCCTGCCCGTGGCCGCGGATCCAGGCCGCGATGATGGACGAGGATACGCTGACGGTCGGCTACCGCGACTGGCGCGGCGAGCCGCGCGGCAAGCACCGCAAGGGCGCCGGCGCCGAGAACCTCGGCGACTGCATCGACTGCCGCGCCTGCGTCAACGTCTGCCCGGTGGGGATCGATATCCGGGACGGTCAGCAGATGGCCTGCATCACCTGCGCTTTGTGCATCGATGCCTGCGACGACGTGATGGAAAAGATCGATAAGCCGCGCGGCCTGATCGACTATCTCGCGCTGTCCGACGAGACCCGCGAGCGCGCCGGCGAGCCGCCGCGCCCGGTGTGGAAGCACGTCTTCCGCCCGCGCGTCATCCTCTACACCGCGCTCTGGTCGCTGGTCGGGGTTGGCCTGCTGGTGGCGCTGGTGCTGCGCCCCGATGTCGAGATGACCGTCGCGCCGGTGCGCAACCCGACCTTCGTGGTGCTTTCGGACGGCTCGATCCGCAACACCTATGACGTGCGCCTGCGCAACAAGCATGGCGAGGACCGCCCCTACGCCCTCTCGATCGCCGACAATGATGGGCTTGCCATCGCGCTCGAGGGCGAGGACGATCTCATCGTCGACGTGCCCGCCAACGAAACCTACCTGCAGCGCGTCTACGTGACCGCGCCGAGCGGCAGCCCGGCGGCCCAGGGCGGGCTCACCGGCTTCGAGCTGCGCCTCGAGGACACCACCACCGGCCACAGCGCCACCAAGGACACCGTGTTCAACGGACGGGACAACTGATGACCAAGGATTTCAAACTCACCGGCTGGCACGTTCTGGCCATCTTCGTCGGCGCCTTCGGTGTGATCATCGCGGTCAATCTGGCGCTGGCCTTCAACGCGGTGAACACCTTCCCCGGCCTGCAGGTCAAGAACTCCTACGTCGCCAGCCAGACCTTCGACGACCGCCGCTCCGCGCAGGAGGCTCTTGGCTGGACCGTCGAGACCAGCCACGAGGACGGTCGCCTTGCCCTCGCCATCACCGACGCCAAGGGCTACCCGGTGCGCCCGGCCAGCCTTTCGGCCAAGATCGGCCGCACCACCACCGAGCGCGACGACCGCACGCCCGAGTTCCGCTTCGACGGCCAAGCCTACGTGGCCGAGGACGCGCTGGCCCCGGGCTACTGGAACATCTGGCTGACCGCAGAGGCCCATGACGGCACCCTCTTCGAGCAACGCCTGGAACTCCACGTCAAGGAATGACGCAATGACCGCAGCGATGCGCCCGCAGCTTTCGGCCTGCCCCGCCTGCTCTGCCGCTCCCGCCGCCGAGGCGCTGGCCGCGGCGCACCTGCCCGATGACAGCCACGTGGTTCTGTCGCTGCCGACCATCCACTGCGCCAACTGCATCCGCGACGTGGAAACCGCGCTCACCGCCACACCAGGGGTGCGCAGCGCGCGCGTCAACCTCACCATGAAGCGCGTGGCGATCGAGGCCGATGCCGGCCTCACCGCCGAGGACCTGATCCCGGTGGTCACCGGCGCCGGCTTCGAGGCCTACGAGCTCGACGCCGGCGCGCTCTCGGCGACCCAGACCGACCTCGCCGGGCGCGACCTCTTGATGCGGCTCGCGGTGGCGGGCTTTGCCATGATGAACGTCATGCTGCTGTCGGTCTCGGTCTGGTCCGGGGCCGAGGGCCCGACACGGGACATGTTCCACTGGGTCTCGGCGGCGATCACCCTGCCGACCATCGCCTTCTCGGGACAGATCTTCTTCCGCAACGCCTGGAGCGCGCTGCGCGCCGGGCGGCTCAACATGGACGTGCCGATCTCGCTGGCGATCCTGCTGGCGGTGGGGACCTCGCTCTGGGAAACCTCGCTCTCGGGCGAACACGCCTATTTCGACGCCGCCATCACGCTGACCTTCTTCCTGCTCACCGGCCGCTATCTCGACCACCGCACCCGGTCCATCGCGCGCTCTGCCGCCGAGGAACTTGCCGCCCTCGAGGTGCCGCGCGCCTGGCGCCTCACCGACGCGGGCGAGGAGCAGGTTTCGGTCGCGGACCTGCGCATCGGCGATCTGCTGCGGGTGCGTCCCGGCGGGCGGATGCCGGTCGATGGCGAGGTGACGGACGGACAGTCCGAGCTCGACCGTTCGCTCCTCACCGGCGAGACGGTGCCGGTCTATGCCGCGCCCGGCACGGCGGTCAGCGCCGGCGAGGTCAACCTGACCGGCCCGCTGGTGGTGCGCGCCAGCGCCGTGGGACGCGAGACCTCGCTGCAACGGATGGCGGATCTGGTGGCGGTGGCCGAGTCGGGCCGCGCCAACTACACGCCGCTGGCCGACAAGGCCGCCAAGCTCTACGCGCCGGGGGTGCACATCCTGTCCGCCCTGGCCTTCGTCGGCTGGTACCTCTTCACGCTCGATTTCCGCGTCGCGCTCAACATCGCGGCGGCGGTGCTGATCATCACCTGTCCCTGCGCCCTCGGCCTCGCGGTGCCCGCGGTGACCACCGCCGCCTCGGGCCGGCTGTTCAGGAAGGGCCTGCTGATCAAGGATGCCACCGCGCTCGAGCGTCTGGCCGAGGTCGACACGGTGGTGTTCGACAAGACCGGCACGCTGACCGCCGGCGCGCCCGAGGTCATGAATACCGACGATTTCACCCGCGCCGATCTCGAGATCGCGCTGGCGCTGGCCGAGGGCTCCTCCCATCCGCTCTCGCTGGCGCTGACCACGGCGCTGCGGGCCAAGGGGCTCGCCCCCGCCCCGGTGACGGAGATCGCCGAGGTGCCGGGCCACGGCACGCAGGGCCTCTGGCAGGGCCGCCGCGTGCGGCTCGGGCGCGCGGCCTGGGTCGGCGGCGGCCGCGTCGACCTCACCGCCACGTGGCTCGCCGTGGGCGATGGTCCGGCGCAGGTCTTCACCTTCACCGACAGCCTGCGCGACGGCGCCGAAGAGACCATGACCGCGCTCATCGAGGCGGGCAAGCGGGTGGTCCTGATCTCCGGCGACAGCACCGCCGCGGTCGAGGCTCTGGCGCAGCGGCTGGGCATCCCGCACTGGATCGCCGAGGCGCTGCCGCAGGACAAGGCTGCCCGGATCAAGGCGCTCACCGATGAGGGGGCAAGGGTGCTCATGGTGGGCGACGGGCTCAACGACACCGCGGCGCTGGCCGGCGCGCATGTCTCGATCTCCCCCGCCACGGCGCTCGACGCCGCCCGCGTCGCCTCCGATATCGTGCTGCTCGGCAACTCGCTCGCGCCGCTGCCCGAGGCGATGCGCCTGTCGCAGAAAGCCACCCGCCGCATCCGCGAGAATTTCGCCATCGCCACGTGGTACAACGTCATTGCCGTGCCGCTGGCCATTGCCGGGCTGTGCTCGCCGCTGATCGCGGCTCTTGCGATGTCTGCCTCGTCGATTACCGTGTCACTCAACGCGCTCCGCCTGCGCTGAGCGCGCCCGCAAGGCCAAGGACCCAAGATGAACATTCTGCTCTACCTGATCCCGATCTCGCTTTTCCTCGGTGGCATGGGGCTGCTGTTCTTCGTCATCACCGTCCGCACGAAGCAGTATGACGACCCCGAGGGCAACGCCGCCCGCATCCTGTCGAACCAGTACGACGACAAGCCCAAGCAGGACTGACCCCCACTCGCCTCCCCGCACCAGTCCTGCCGCCGCCAAAGACGCCGAGGCCGGGCTCCCCCGGAGCAAACCTCTCGCAACCGCGCCCCAAGGCAGACCCCGACCGCCACTGCGCCACGCCCTGCCCTTCTCTACGTCCATAAATACTCCCGCCGAAGGCGACCCGAGCGACCCACCGGCACAAAGCCCCGGCAGGCGCGCCACCGTCACCCCAGCAGGATCATCTCCGCCGCCTTCTCGGCGATCATAATGGTGGGCGCATTGGTGTTGCCGCTGGTGATGGTCGGCATCACGCTGGCATCCACCACGCGCAGCCCCGCGAGCCCCTTCATCCGGCATTCCGCGTCCAGCGGCGCGGCGTCGTCCAGCCCCATGCGCACCGTGCCCACCGGGTGGAAGATCGTCGTGCCGACGTCACCGGCGGCCTGTGCGACCTCTTCGTCGGTCTGATAATCCGCCCCCGGCTTGACCTCTTCGGGGGCGTATCTCGCCATCGGCCCCTGGGTCATGATGCGGCGCGCCAGGCGGATGCTGTCGATGGCCACGCGGCGGTCTGCTTCGGTCGACAGGTAGTTCGGCGCGATGACCGGCGCGTCCTTCGGATCGTGCGAGGCCAGCCGGATCGTCCCGCGGCTTTCGGGGCGCAGGTTGCAGACGCTGGCGGTGATCGCCGGGTAGCTGTGCAGCGGCTGGCCGAAGGCGTCGAGCGACAGCGGTTGCACGTGGAACTCCACGTCCGGCGTTGCCAGCCCCTCGCGCGACTTGGCGAAGGCGCCGAGCTGCGAGGGCGCCATCGACATTGGCCCGGTGCGCCGGGCCACGTATTCCAGCCCGATCGCAAGCTTGCCCATCAGCGAATTGGCCATCTGGTTGAGGGTCTTGGCCCCGGTGAGGCGCCACGCGCAGCGCAGCTGCAGGTGATCCTGAAGGTTGCCGCCCACCCCCGGCGCGTCATGCCTCACCTCGATGCCATGCGCGCGCAGCGCCTCTGCCGGGCCGATGCCCGAGAGCTGCAGCAGCTGCGGCGAGTTCACCGCGCCGGCCGAGAGGATCACGTCGCCGCCGCAGCGCGCCTCCCGCCGCTGGCCGCCCTGCTCGTAGGCCACGCCGACGACCTTGCGGCCCTCGAAGATCAGCCCGGTGACATGGGCGTGGGTCTCGACCCGGAGGGTGTCGCTGTCGGTGGTGCGCAGGAAGGCCTTGGCGGTGTTCATCCGCCAGCCATTGCGCTGGTTCACCCGGAAATAGCCCACGCCCTCGTTGTCGCCGGTGTTGAAATCGGTGACCTTGGGCAGCCCGGCCTCGTGCGCCGCCTCCATCCAGTCGTCGAGCACCGGCCAGTGCAGGCGCTGGTTCTCGACCCGCCATTCGCCGCCCGCGCCGTGCATCTCGCTCTCGCCCTCGACGAAGTCCTCGCTTTTCCGGAAATAGGGCAGCACATCGTCCCAGCCCCACCCGGTCAGCCCCATCTGGCGCCAGCCGTCGTAATCCGCCGCCTGACCGCGCAGGTAGAGCATTCCGTTGATCGACGAGCAGCCGCCCAGCACCTTGCCGCGCGGATAAAGGAGCGTGCGCCCGTTCAGCCCCGCGTCGGGGGCGGTGCGGTAGCACCAGTCGGTGCGCGGATTGTCGATGCAGTAGAGGTAGCCCATCGGGATGTGGATCCAGTGATAGGTATCGCGCCCACCGGCCTCGAGCAGCAGCACCCGGCGTCCGGCCTCGGCCAGCCGCTTTGCCAGAACGCAGCCCGCGCTGCCCGCACCGATGATGACGTGATCCCAAGACATGCTGCCCTCCCCCGCCCGGCAGATCGCCGGCGCTCCAATTGTCTGACATTTGATATGTCAGGCAAATGCGCCCCGCGCAACCGGTACGCGTCAGACCGGCAGCGCGGTCGTCTTGAAGACGGTGCGCAGCGCGAAGCTCGACTGCATCTGCGCCACGCCGGGCAGCCGGGTCAGGTGCTGGCGGTGGATGCGGGCGAAATCCTCGGTATCCTCGGCCACGACCTTCAGGATGTAATCGGCGCTGCCCGCCATCAGGTGGCATTCGAGCACGTCCGGGATGCGCGACACCGCCTTCTCGAAGGCTTCGAGCACCTCGTCGGCCTGCGCGCTGAGGGTGATCTCGACAAAGACCGTGGTCGGCATCCCCATCTTGCGCGCATCGAGCAGCGCCACGTAGCCGCGGATGAGGCCCTCGCTCTCGAGGCGCTGCACCCGGCGATGGCAGGCCGATGCCGAGAGATGCACCTGCTCGGACAGCTCGGCATTCGACATGCGCCCCTGCTTTTGCAGCACGCGCAGGATGCGGCGGTCGATATCGTCGAGGTCCATGGCAGTTTCTTTCATGATACGGCAAAATCTTCGAAGGTTCTGCGATGAACCCGGGCTGCAAAGCACCAAATCCGGCGGGAAATTGCAAGCTGCGGCTGTCACGCTGGTGCCATAGAGCCAAGGAGGACTCAGCCACATGAAACTCGGATGCCCCACAGAGGTCAAAGCGCAGGAATACCGCGTCGGCCTCACACCCAACGCCGCCCGCGAGGCGGTGTCTCAGGGCCACGAGGCGCTGGTCCAGAGCGGCGCCGGACTGGGCGCCGGGTTCGAGGATGACGATTACGTCGCCGCCGGCGCGCGCATCGTCGCGTCCGCCAAGGAGGTGTTCGACGGCGCCGAGATGATCGTCAAGGTCAAGGAGCCGCAGCCGGCCGAGCGCGCCATGCTGCGCGAGGGTCAGGTCCTGTTCACCTATCTCCACCTCGCGCCCGACCCGGCCCAGACCGAGGACCTGCTGGCCTCCGGCGCCACCTGCATCGCGTACGAGACGGTGACCGACGACCGCGGTGGCCTGCCGCTGCTGGCACCGATGTCCGAGGTCGCAGGACGGCTGGCGCCGCAGATGGGCGCGTGGTCGCTGCAGAAGGCCAATGGCGGACGCGGTGTGCTCATGGGAGGCGTGCCCGGCGTGGGCGCGGCCAACGTGGTCGTCGTGGGCGGCGGCAATGTCGGCACCCATGCGGCGCGCATCGCCGCCGGCATGGGCGCGCAGGTCACCGTGCTCGACCGCTCGCTGTCACGGCTGCGCTACCTCGACGATGTGTTCGGCACCACCTTCGGCAACCGCTATTCCACCGAAGGCGCGCTGGTCGAGCTGCTGCACGAGGCCGACATGGTGATCGGCGCGGTGCTGATTCCCGGCGCCGCCGCGCCCAAGCTTCTCAACCGCGAGATGCTGGGGCTGATGAAGCCCGGCGCGGTGCTGGTGGACGTGGCCATCGATCAGGGCGGCTGCTTCGAGACCTCTCGGGCGACGACCCATGACGACCCCATCTACGAGGTCGACGGCATCCAGCATTACTGCGTCGCCAACATGCCCGGCGCGGTGCCGCGCAGCTCGACCATCGCGCTCGGCAATGCCACCCTGCCCTTCGTGATGGCACTGGCGAACAAGGGCTGGCGTCAGGCCTGCGCCGACGACCGCCACCTGCTGGCGGGGCTGAACGTGCATGCGGGCCAGCTCACCAACGCGGCGGTGGGCGACGCGCTGGGGCGCGATGCCGTGGCGCCGGAAAGCGTGCTCTGAAAAGACCCCGTCCCGGCCCCTGACGGGCGGCGGTGAGCCGGTTGCCGAAGCGTAATCGCCGGTCCGCGGGGTGGCGATGTGCCCTCCGGCCTACTGGCGTCTTCTCAGCCGTGTCCGACGGACCTGACAGGCGTACTCGCCAACAAACACATCGCTGGCCCCAAGCGCGGGCCGGCGATCGCGCAAAGACTTTGCCTCGGTATTCTGCCGGGCGCGTGCGCGCCCCTCGCAGCGGCGCGCTGTCCTGACCAAACGCCGAAACGGCGCCCTCAGAGCACCACGATGCCGCTGTGCTTGGCCTTGTGTTCGGGCTCCACGTGAATCGTCACCCGGCTGCCCTCGAAGCTTGCGTGCAGCGCGTGTTCGAGGCGGTCGCAGATGTCATGCGCCGCGTCCACCGTCATCTCGCCCGGCACCACGAGGTGAAACTCGACGAAGAGCGCGCTGCCGGCGCGGCGCGAGCGCAGGTCATGCGCCTCGACCGCGCCCTCGGCATTGGCCGAGATCAGCGCCCGCATCTGCTCGAGCTCCTCCTCCGGGGCGGCCGCGTCCATCAGCCCGCCGACCGAGTGGCGCATCACCTGCCAGCCGGCCCAGAGGATGTTGACCGCCACCAGCGCCGCCAGCGCCGGGTCGAGCCAGGCCCAGCCCGTCAGCACCGCCGCAACGATGCCGACGGTGACGCCCACCGAGGTAAACACATCCGTCAGCAGATGTTTGCCGTCGGCCTCGAGCGCCGGAGAGTACAGCCTGCGACCGGCGCGGATCAACACGAAGGACCACACCGCGTTGATCACGCTGGCCACGAGGTTGATGCCGAGGCCGAGCCACGGATCGTCGAGGATGCGCGGCGCCTGCCAGGCGCTCCACGCCTCGCGCAGGATCAGGATCGCCGCGACGATGATCAACACGCCTTCGAGCACGGCGCTGAAATACTCGGCCTTGTGGTGCCCGAACGGGTGATCCGCGTCCGCCGGCACAGCCGCGATGCGCAGCGCCACCAGTGCCGCCAGCGCGGTTGCCACGTTGACGATGCTCTCGAGCGCGTCCGACAGCAGAGCCACCGAGCCCGTCAGCCACCAGGACAGGGTCTTGATGGCAAGGACCACGAGGCCCACGACGACACTGCCGCAGGCGATTTTGATGGCTCGGCTCATGGCACCCTCTTCGCTGATCCGGGTCTGTTAGCGAAGCAACCGGCACCGCGCAACCAGCCGCTGCGGGAGCCCGGGCTGCACGGGACGAAAGGCTCGGCGGGCCCACGGGGGCGCCGCGTGGCTCACTTCTTCAGCGCGTCGCGGATCTCGATCAGGATGTCGAGCTGCGACGGCCCCGTCTGCACCTCGGGCGCGACCTCGTCGGGCTTTTCGGCGGCGGCCTTCACCCGGTTCACCATCTTGACCAGCATGAAGACCACGAATGCGATGATGAAGAAGTTGATCACCGCCATGATGAACTTGCCGACCGCGAAGACCGGCGCGCCGGCCTCGGTGGCCGCATCGAGCGAAGCATACGTGTTGCCGTCGAGCGCATAGAACCAGCCGCTGAAGTCGATCCCGCCGGTGAACAGCGCGATGATCGGGTTGAGGATGTCGCCGACGAGCGACTGCACGATGGCGGTGAAGGCCGCCCCAATGATGATCCCCACCGCCATGTCCATGACATTGCCCTTGGCGATGAAATCCTTGAATTCGTTGATCACGGTCATGTTCCTTGTGATGACTGACTCTGATGACATCCGGCCCGGCTGCATCGCCGCACACCCCGCGCGTGATCCTGCCACGGCCGGCGCGGCGCGGGAAGCGGCTAGGGCGGGAGGCTTGCCCGGGCGGTGCAGGATCGGCACGGTCCGGCCTGCCTCCGGCGGGAGTATTTACCGACGTAGAGAAGACAGGGGACGCGCCCCTGCCACAGGCTGCGAGAGGCGGGGGATTGGCGGCGCGGGTTTGTGTGGCGCATGGCGGGCCCGCGGGCGTATTGCTGACGACGGGAAGAAGACACGCGCCCCTGCCCAGCCAGAGGGGGGTCGGCGGCGCGGGCCTGACCGGAGGTATTGGCGGGGCGCCCCGGCGGGCGTGCTGGTTAGGGGAAGAAGATGCGCGCGCCTGCCCTGCCAGTTGCGGCGGACGGGCGCGCGGCTGGTGTCGGCCTCAGCCCGGCAGGGTGCCGGTCAGGACGTAGCGCAGGATCTCGACCACCTCGCCCGGCTCGCGGGCCACCGCGAGGGCGGCGGCGTCGACCTCCTTGAGGGCATGGTCATGCTCGCTTGGCTGCAGGATGATCAGCGACTTGCCGAGCGCGGCGGCGTAGCCCGCGTCGAACGCGGCGTTCCACTGCTTGTACTTGTCGCCGAAGCGCACCACGACCACGTCGGCATCGGCGATCCCCTTGCGGGTGCGGATGGCGTTGACCTGCGCGCCCTTGCGGTCGTGCCAGAACTTGCTGTCCTCGGCACCGAGGATCGCCACGCCGCAATCGTCGCTGGCCGCGTGATCGGTGACCGGCGCGGAGAAGGTCACGTCGAGCCCCTGCGCGCCCTCGATGATCTGCTCGCGCCAGTCGGTGTGGATCTCTCCGGAAAGATAGACGGTCAGTCCCATGCCTGTCTCCTTGCTTGCGTTCCCCTCGAGCTATGCCAGCCCCGACGCCGCGCAACAAGGCCGACAGGCGGTCTTCGAGACCTGCCCAGTGCCCGCGCACGGGCAAATATTGCGGCGGTTTCACGCTGATTTGCGCGCCCCTGCCCCTTTCACCATCGTTCCGGCAGTCCTATAAGGGCAACGGCTTGGGCTCGGGAAGAGTCGCGGGCCCATCCTATAATTGGGGCAGGACATTAGATGTTTGGACTGGACAGACTCATGGGCGCCTTCTCGGCGGACATGGCAATCGACCTCGGGACCGCGAACACGCTGGTCTATGTCAAGGGACGTGGGGTCGTGCTGTCCGAGCCTTCAGTCGTCGCCTACCACATCAAGGACGGCGTCAAGAAGGTGCTGGCCGTGGGCGAGGATGCCAAGCTGATGCTTGGCCGCACCCCCGGCTCGATCGAGGCCATCCGTCCGATGCGCGAAGGCGTGATCGCCGATTTCGACACCGCCGAAGAGATGATAAAGCACTTCATCCGCAAGGTGCACAAGCGCTCGACCTTCTCGAAGCCGAAGATCATCGTCTGCGTGCCGCATGGGGCCACCCCCGTTGAAAAGCGCGCCATCCGCCAGTCGGTGCTGAGCGCCGGCGCCCGCAAGGCCGGGTTGATCGCCGAGCCCATCGCCGCGGCCATCGGCGCCGGGATGCCGATCACCGACCCGACCGGCTCGATGGTGGTCGATATCGGTGGCGGCACCACCGAGGTCGCCGTGCTGTCGCTGGGCGATATCGTCTACGCGCGCTCGGTGCGCGTGGGCGGCGACCGGATGGACGAGGCCATCGTCAACTACCTGCGCCGCCAGCAAAACCTGCTGGTGGGCGAATCCACCGCAGAGCGCATCAAGACCTCGATCGGCACCGCGCGTATGCCCGATGACGGGCGTGGCTCGTCGATGCAAATCCGTGGCCGCGACCTGCTCAACGGCGTGCCGAAAGAGACCGAGATCAGCCAGGCCCAGGTGGCCGAGGCGCTGTCCGAGCCGGTGCAGGCGATCTGCGAGGCGGTGATGACCGCGCTCGAGGCGACCCCGCCGGA
Organism: Salipiger bermudensis; assembly: GCF_020171625.1. Classification (GTDB taxonomy): domain Bacteria; phylum Pseudomonadota; class Alphaproteobacteria; order Rhodobacterales; family Rhodobacteraceae; genus Salipiger; species Salipiger bermudensis_B. The sequence goes on along the minus strand of NZ_JAIUZY010000013.1, from coordinate 61,774 downwards.
TCTTGCCGCCGACATCGTCGACCGCGGCGTGATGCTGACCGGAGGCGGCGCCCTGCTGGGCGAGCTCGACCTGGCGCTGCGCGAGCAGACCGGGCTGGCGGTGTCGATCGCCGACGAGAGCCTGAACTGCGTGGCGCTCGGCACCGGAAAAGCGCTGGAATACGAAAAGCAGCTGCGTCACGCCATCGACTACGATTCGTGACGGCCCTTCGCGGGGCTGTCCGCCGACGCTAAGATGAGTTGAATGGCGAAGCATGGGAGCAATTCCGAGGATTATGCCGGACCGCTGAAGCGCCTGCTTCTGGCGGTCCTGCTGTTGTGCCTCGTCGGATTGTTCATCTTCTGGCGCATCGACAGCCCGCGGGCCGAACGCTTCCGGGCTCAGATCGTCGACGCGGTGATGCCGGGCTTCGACTGGGCCATGGCGCCGGTGACCGGTGCGGTGCGCATCCTGCGCGACTTCCAGAGCTACCAGCGCATCTACGACCAGAACCAGGAACTGCGCCGCGAACTGCGCCGCATGACCGCGTGGAAGGAAGCCGCGCTGCAGCTCGAGCAGGAGAACGCCCGGCTGCGCGACCTCAACAACGTGCGGCTCGACCCGCGGCTGACCTACATCACCGGCGTCGTGCTCGCCGACAGCGGCTCGCCGTTCCGCCAGTCGGTGCTGATCAACGTCGGCTCGCGCGACGGCATCGTCGACGGCTGGGCAACGATGGACGGCATCGGCCTCGTCGGACGGATCTCGGGCGTGGGGGCCAACACCAGCCGTGTGATCCTGCTAACCGACGCCACCAGCCGCATCCCGGCGATCATCCAGCCCTCGGGCCAGCGGGCGCTGATCACCGGCGACAACTCCGCCGCGCCGCCGATCGACTTCCTCGAGGATCCCGACCAGGTGCGCCCGGGCGACCGCATCGTCACCAGCGGCGACGGCGAGGTGTTTCCGCCGGGCCTGCTGATCGGACAGGTGGCCGAGGATCCCGGCGGCCGCCTGCGGGTGCGCCTTGCCGCCGATTACGAACGGCTCGAGTTCCTGCGCGTGCTGCGCGACCACGGAGCGCGCCGGGTCGGCTCGCCCTCGGCGCTGATCCTGCCCTCCACGCCGCCCGCCATCGAGATGCCGCCAGCCCCGGTGCCCGGCGATGGCTGAGCCCCGCCCCGCCCGCATCTGGCTCATGCGCGGGGCCTTCATCGGGATCGCGCTTCTGGTGATGTTCTACCGCCTGCTGCCGCTCGACATGATGCCGCCGCGCTTTACCGGCCCCGACATCCTCGTGGCGCTGTGCTTTGCCTGGGCGCTGCGCCGGCCCGACTACGTTCCGGCGCTGTCGATTGCCGGCGTCATGCTGCTGGCCGACATCCTGTTCCAGCGCCCGCCCGGGCTTTGGGCCGCGCTGATGCTGCTCGCCGTCGAGTTCCTCAAGTCGCGCGACCGCCGCGACCGCGAGTCCACCTTCCTGATGGAGTGGGTCAGGGTCGCGATCGTGCTGCTGGCGATCACGATCGCGTATCGCTTCGTGCTTGCCCTCTTGATCGTGCCGACCGGAACCGCTTTCCTGACCCTGATGCGATACGCCACCACCGTCGCGGCCTACCCGCTCGTGGTGATCCTGTCGCAGGGTCTGCTCGGGGTGCGCCGGATGGCGCCGGGCGACTTCAATCACGCCGGGAGGAGCCTGTGAGACGCACACCGCGGGACAGCGCCGAAAGCAGCCGCCGGATGACCCGGCGGGGCCTGCTGCTGGGCGGTGCCCAGATCGCCTTTGCCGGGGTTCTGGGGCTGCGGATGCGGCACATGCAGGTCGATCAGGCCGACGAGTTCCGCCTGATGGCGGAAGAGAACCGCATCAACATCCACCTCATCCCCCCCGCCCGCGGCCGCATCTTCGACCGCGAGGGAAAGGTCATCGCCGAGAACGAGCAGACCTACCGCATCACCATGCGGCGCGAGGATGCCGGCGATGTCGAGGATGTCATCGGGCGGCTCTCGGCGCTGGTCGATCTCAGGCCCGAGGATGTCACCCGCGCGCTCGAGGAGATGCGCACCTCGCCGCCCTTCCTGCAGGTCACCGTGGCCGACCGGGTGAGCTGGGACGCGATCAGCCGCGTCGCGGTGAACGCCCCCGCCCTGCCCGGCGTCTATCCCGAGGTCGGCCTGAGCCGGTTCTACCCGCAGCACGAGACCTTCGCCCACGTGGTCGGCTATGTCGGGCCGGTCTCCGAGCGCGACCTCGCCCGCTACGAAGACCCCGAGCCGGTGCTGCGCATCCCGCGCTTCCAGATCGGCAAGGTCGGTGTCGAGGCCAAGTTCGAGGAACAGCTGCGCGGCTCCGCCGGCGCCAAGCGGGTCGAGGTCAACGCCGTGGGCCGCGTCATGCGCGAGCTCGACCGCCGCGAGGGCGAGGCCGGCGCCGACCTGCAGCTCACCGTCGACAGCGACCTGCAGGATTACATCAAGGCGCGGCTCGGCGAGGAAAGCGCCTCGGCGGTGGTGGTCGATGTCGAGCATGGCGACGTGCTGGCCATCGCGTCGTCGCCCTCCTACGACCCCAACAAGTTCGTGCGCGGGATCTCGACCGGCGATTACGGCGTGCTGCGCGAGAACAACCACCGCCCGCTTGCCTCGAAGACGGTGCAGGACGCCTATCCGCCGGGCTCGACCTTCAAGATCGTCACCGCGCTCGCGGCCCTCGAGTCCGGGCTGATCCACCCCGACGAGACAGTCTATTGCCCGGGTCACATGGAAATCGGCTCGCGCCGCTTCCACTGCTGGAAGCGCTCGGGCCACGGGCACGTGAACCTCGAACAGAGCCTGCGCGACAGCTGCGACGTCTATTATTACGACCTCGCGCTCAAGGTCGGCATCGACCGCATCGCCGAGATGGGCCGCAAGCTCGGCCTCGGCACCGCCCCCGACGTGCCGATGTCGGCGGTCACCGCCGGCCTGATGCCCGACCGCGACTGGAAACGCCGCGAGCGCGGGGCCGAGTGGCGCATCGGCGACACCGTCAACGCCTCGATAGGTCAGGGCTACGTGCTGACCTCTCCGCTGCAGCAGGCGATCATGGTGGCGCGCGTGGCCACGGGCCGCGCGGTCGAGCCGCGCCTCGTGCGCAGCGTCGGCGGCCTGCAGACACCCTCGCGCGGCGGCCCGCCGCTCGACATCGACGAGGCCCACCTCAAGCTGATCCGCAAGGCGATGTTCGTGGTCTCCAACAGCCGCCGGGGCACCGCCTACCGCTCGCGCATCATCGCCGAGGACATGCGGCTCGCCGGCAAGACCGGCACAAGCCAGGTGCTCAACCGCGTGGTGCGCAACCAGGATGTGCCCTGGGAAGAGCGCGACCACGCGCTCTTCGTGAATTTCGCGCCCTACGAGGCCCCGCGCATCGCCGTGTCGATCGTCGTCGAGCATGGCGGCGGTGGCTCCTCCACCGCAGCGCCCATCGCCCGCGACATCACGCTGCAGGCGCTCTACAAGGGCACGCCGCCGCTCGACGCCTACCCGGCGGGCGACCGCGGGCGGATCAAGGAACAGCAGGAGCAGCTCGCGGCCGAGCGCGCCCGCCGCGCCGCCGAAGCGGGGCGCCGCGCATGAGCTATCTCGAATATACCGTCAAGACCGTGCCCTCGGGCTGGCGCAAGGTGCTCTACCTGAACTGGCCGCTGATCATCCTGTTGACCGCGGTGGCCTGCGTCGGCTTCCTGATGCTCTATTCGGTCGCCGGTGGCGAGTTGCAGCCCTGGGCCGAACCCCAGATGGAGCGTTTCGGCCTCGGCCTCGCGGCGATGTTCGTCACCGCGATGGTGCCGATCTGGCTGTGGCGCAATCTCTCGGCGCTGATCTACCTCGTGTCGCTGGCCCTGCTCGTCGCGGTGGAGCTGTTCGGCGCCATCGGCATGGGGGCGCAGCGCTGGATCGATCTCGGGTTCATGCGCTTGCAGCCCTCCGAGCTGATGAAGATCGCGCTCGTCATGGCGCTGGCTGCCTATTACGACTGGCTGCCGATGAAGCGCGTGTCCCGACCGATCTGGGTGATCGCGCCGCTGATCCTGATCCTCGCGCCGACCTTCCTGACCCTGACCCAGCCCGACCTCGGCACCGCCATCCTGCTGATGACCGCCGGCGGGCTGCTGATGTTCCTCGCCGGCGTGCATTGGGCCTATTTCGCCGTGGTGATCGCCGCCGCGGGGGGTGGTATCTACACCGTGTTCCTGTCGCGCGGCACGCCCTGGCAGTTGCTGAAGGACTACCAGTTCCGCCGCATCGACACCTTCCTCGATCCCTCCACCGATCCGCTGGGCGCCGGTTACCACATCACGCAGGCCAAGATTGCCATGGGCTCGGGCGGCTGGACCGGGCGCGGCTTCATGCAGGGCACCCAGTCGCGGCTGAACTTCCTGCCCGAAAAGCACACCGACTTCATCTTCAACACGCTGGCCGAGGAGTTCGGCTTCGTCGGCGGCTTCTCCCTTCTGGTGCTCTACGTGCTGGTGCTGGTGTTCTGCATCGTCGCGGCGCTGCAGAACCGCGACCGGTATTCCTCGCTGCTGATCCTCGGGATCGGCCTGACCTTCTTCCTGTTCTTCGCCGTCAACATGTCGATGGTCATGGGGCTTGCGCCGGTGGTCGGCGTGCCGCTACCGCTGGTGAGCTACGGCGGCTCGGCGATGCTGGTCCTGATGATCGCCTTCGGGCTGGTGCAGAGCGCCCACATCCACAGGCCCCGCTGACATGACCAACATCCTCTTTGCCGCCGGCCCCGCACTCTGGGCCGAGTACGAGACCGCGCTGCGCACCGCCCTCGACGCCACCGGCCTCGACTACCGGCTGGTCTGCGAGGCCAATCCCGAGAGCGTCGACTACGTGGTCTACGCGCCCGCGTCGAAGCTGCAGGACTTCACCCCCTACACGCGGCTCAAGGCGGTGTTGAACCTCTGGGCCGGGGTCGAGAAGATCACCGGCAACCCCACGCTCACCGCGCCTCTTGCCCGCATGGTCGACGACGAGGGGCTGACGCAGGGCATGGTGGAATACGTCACCGGCCACGTGCTGCGCCATCACCTCGGGATGGATGCCTATATCGCCAACCCCGAGAAGGCGTGGCGCCCGGTCGTGCCGCCGCTGGCCGGCGAGCGTCCGGTCGGCATCCTCGGGCTCGGCACGCTGGGGCTGGCCTGCGCAGAGGCGCTGCGGGGGCTCGGCTTCCCGGTCACCGGCTGGTCGCGCAGCCCCAAAACCGCCCCCGGCATCACCACGCTGCACGGATCCGACGGCCTCTCGAGGACGCTGGAGCGCGCCGAGATCCTCGTGCTGCTGTTGCCCGATACACCCGCCACCCGCGACCTGCTCGACGCCGAGCGGCTCGCGCAACTGCCCCGCGGCGCGGTCATCGTGAACCCCGGGCGCGGTGCGCTGATCGTCGACGATGCGCTGATCTCTGCGCTCGACAGCGGCCAGCTCGCCCACGCCACGCTCGACGTGTTCCGCACTGAGCCCCTGCCCGCAGAGCATCCGTTCTGGGCGCATCCGAAGGTCACCGTGACCCCGCATATCGCCTCAGAGACCCGCGTGCCCAGCGCGTCCCGCGTCATCGCGGAGAACATCCGCCGGGGCGAGGCGGGCGAGCCGCTCCTGCATCTGGTGGATCGCGACGCGGGCTACTGACCGAAAGGCGCGCCCGGCCTCGGGGTCCGGCCTGCCTCCGGCGGGGATATTTTAAGCCAGAAGAAGACAGGGGCGCAGCGCCCTGCCCTTCTCTGGTTTCAAAATACCTCGGGGGTGAATACGGCTCTGCCGCAGAGGGGGCAGCGCCCCCTTGTTCCTCCAGCCTCCGGCACGATGAGGGTAGCACCCTCATCTTCTTTCTTACTAGCGCGCCTCTGGCGCGACGAGGGTAGCACCCTCATCTTCTTTCTTACTAGCGCGCCTCTGGCGCGACGCGGGAGCAGCGCCCCCTGCCCCCGTCACGAGAGGCGCGGCGCTCAGCTGGTGCGCTGGCGGAACACGCCGGTGCCCTTGGCGACCAGCACGCCGGTGTCGTCGCGCAGGACCGCTTCGGCGAAGAAGGTGCTGCGACCGCCACCGGTCCGGACGCCCTCGCAGATCAGCCGCGTGCCGACCGGGCGACCGATATACTGCACGTTCAGCGACAGGGTCAGCGCGGTCTTTCGGACCTCCGGGTCGCCGGTCCAGCAGCCCGAGATGCCCATGGCGCTGTCGAGCAGCGTTGCGTGGACGCCGCCATGCGGGATGCCGCCGCGATTGCCCAGCGCCTCGGTGATCGGCATCTCGTAGCGGGCATAACCCTCGCGCCACTCGACCAGCTCGTAGCCGAGATGGCGGGCAAAGTTGGAGGGCGCTTCGAGGCCATCGGTCATAGCAGATCGCTTTCCTGTGCTTCGAGCTCCAGCGCCACCGCCGGCGCCTTGAGATCATCGGTCCGCAACAGCCCGGACGGCCGCGAGAGGCGGTTTCGCACCACCCAGTGCAGCCGCTCGGAGGCGCGGGTGATCGCGACGTAGGCCAGCCGTTTCCACAGCGGCTGACCGGCCTCGACCCGGCCCATGCGCGCCGCCACGAAGAGGTCCGGCGCAAAGACCTGCACCTGTTCCCATTGCGAGCCCTGCGCCTTGTGGATCGTCACCGCGGCACCGTGCAGGAAGGTTGCCCCCATCCGCGCCGCGAAGGGGATGAAGGGCTCTTCCTCGTCGGGTTTCTCGATCTTCACGATCGAGGCGGCCGAGACCTGCGGATCGGGCGCGCCCATCACGTGCAGGCGCGAGAAGCCGGGCTTGCGCCCGGGCCCGAGATAGATCACCTGCGCGCCCTTGATCAGGCCGCGCGCCTCGAGATCGAGCCGCTTCTTGCGGTGCTTGAGCGGCAGCTCGAGCCCGTCGCAGATCAGCGGCTCGCCGGGCAGCAACTCGGTCTCCGGCGCATCGTGCACCGCCCGGAAGGCATTGATCAGCCGGATCCTTGTCGCATTGCGCCAGACCAGCACCGGCGAGCGGGCCATCAGGTCGACCTCGACCCGCTGGCTCCAGACCACGCGATCGTCCTGCCGCGCTTTCTCCTCGATCATGCGCTCGAAATCCTGGAACTCGAGCGCGGGATCGGCCAGCGCGTGGGCGAGATCGAGGATCGGGTTGTCGGCCTCCTGCCGATGAACGCGGTGCAGCTCGAGCTTCTGTTCGTCCGGCACGCCGTCGAACACCATCTTGCCCGACTGGTTGACCGGCGCGAGCTGCGCGGGATCGCCGAACAGCACGAGGTTGGGAAAGATTTCCTGCAGGTCCTCGAACTGGCGGTCGTCGAGCATCGAGGCCTCGTCGACGAAGCCGATGTCGAGCGGTTCCTCGCGACGCTTCCAGCCAGTGATGAAATCGCTGCCCCGCAGACCGGCGGCGGCGAGCGCGGCGGGCACCGATTTGTGTGCCTCGTAGGAGGTCCGGGCGCGTTCCAGCGCCTCGGGGCTGAGATCCTCGATCTCGGGCTGCTCGACATTGCCCATCAGCCACTCGGCGATGCGCTCGTATTCGGGATCGTAGACCGGCGTGTAGATGATGCGGTGGATGGTCGTGGCCGGCACCCCGCGCATCCGTAACACGCTGGCCGCCTTGTTGGTCGGCGCCAGGACCGCGAAACTGCGCTTGTCGCCCTTGCGGCGGGTCTCGTAATCGCCCGAGACGATTTCGGCCCCGGCATTGCCCAGCGCCTTGCAGAGTTCCGACAGCAGCAGCGTTTTGCCCGATCCCGCCTTGCCCATCAGCGCCATGACCCGGCCCGGCGCCTCCTTGGCGGGCACCACGGTGCCCTCGACGAGATCGACGCCGGCCTCGCGCAGCATCTCTGCCACGCGGTCCCAGGCCTCGGCCTGGTCTTCGGAGAATGTCAGTGCGGGCAGATCCATGGCGCGGACCCTAAAGCCGCTGGCGGGCGAGGGCCAGAGCCCATCGTGCCCAGCAGGCCCCTAGATCGCGATCAGCCCGCAGCTCAGCGCGCGGGCCACCGCGTGGGTGGTGTTGAGCGCGCCGAGCTTGAAGCGCGCGCCCTCGATATAGACCCGCACGGTGTGCTCGGAGATGTTGAGCTCGGCGGCGATCTGCGCCCGGCTGAGGCCGGTGGCAAGCAGGCGCATGGCGTCGAGCTCGCGCGGGGAGAGCGCCACCGGCGTCTGAGTGGCAGGCTCCGGCATCAGTTCCAGCGCCTTGGCGTTGATGCCGTGTGCCGCGAGGATCAGCTCTGCGCGCCACTGCGCGAGGAAGTCGGCCCAGAGCGCATCGTCGCAGCTGTGGCTGACGGTGAAGATGGCGAACTGGCCGTTCGGCCCCCGGATCGGCACCGTGAAGCCCTGGTTTCCGACCCCGTGCGCCAGCGCGTCCTTGAGGAAGGCGCGGGCCGCCTTCGATGACCAGTCGAGCGCCTTCCAGTCGACCGGGTGGACGCGCTGGAAGCAGCTCTGGATCACCGGGTCGACGCGCAGGTAGCCCTGCGCGGCGTAACGCGCGAGCCAGAGGGGAGAATAGGTGCCACACCCGTATTGCGCCCCCTGCGCCCCCATCCAGTGATAGACGAGGTGATCGATCCCCAGACAATCCCTCATCTCTTCGGTCAGGCGCTGGAGGTCCTCCAACCGCCGCACATCCTCAAGCGGAGCGATAAACCCTCCCGCTGCCGGTACCCTGTCCACTCGTCCCAAAACCACGCTCTCCCGCAGACGGTGCCAGCTCGACCTCTGCCACGGCCCGCGCGCCTTCGAGTTGCTCTGCCAGAGCTTCGAGCGCGTTGGCGCGTGCATATCCCCCGAGATCGGTCAGCACATCGATGATCCATTCGTGTCGCATGGAGAGCGTGTCCTTCACCAAGTTAACAAAATGTAAATGCGAGCCTAGCAGCCGCACGATTTCTTATAAATTCACGCAAATCCCCTCCCCCGAAATGGCGAGGGCGCGCGTCGTAAGCCCCCGATCCGACACGACCCTCCCCCTGACACGGCGACGCCCGCGAACCGGAGCACGATTCACGGGCGTTTCTAGCAGGGGCAGTCTGAAGGCGCGGTTAACCGCGGGCCTCCAGCGCCTCTTCGAAGGTGCGCAGACCGGTCTTCGGCGCCTGCACCAACACCGACATGTTGCCGGGCTTGTGCTGGTTGCGCAGCATCTTTATGTGCGCGTCGGGGATCTCGTTCCAGCCGAACACCTCGGACATGCAGGGATCGAGGCGTCGCTCGACCATCAGGCGGTTGGCCGAGGCGGCCTGCTTGAGATGGGCGAAGTGCGAGCCCTGCAGGCGCTTCTGGTGCATCCACATGTAGCGCACGTCGAAGGTGCAGTTGAAGCCGGTGGTGCCGGCGCAGATCACGACCATGCCGCCCTTCTTGCAGACCAGCGTAGAGACCGGGAAGGTCGCCTCGCCCGGGTGCTCGAAGACCATGTCCACATTCACGCCCTTGCCGGTGATGTCCCAGATCGCCTTGCCGAATTTGCGGGCCTCCTTCATCCAGTCATTATATTCCGGCGTGTTGACCGTGGGCAGCTGGCCCCAGCAGTTGAATTCCTTGCGGTTGATCACGCCCTTGGCGCCGAGGCCGAGCACGAAGTCGCGCTTGTCCTCTTCCGAGATCACCGCGATGGCATTGGCGCCGGCGGTGTTGATCAGCTGGATCGCATAGGAGCCAAGTCCGCCCGAAGCCCCCCAGACCAGCACGTTCTGGCCAGGCTTGAGTTCGTGCGGGTGGTGCCCGAAGAGCATCCGGTAGGCGGTGGCCAGCGTCAGCGTGTAGCAGGCGCTTTCCTCCCAGGTCAGGTGCCTGGGGCGCGGCATGAGCTGCTGTGCCTGCACGCGGGCGAACTGGGCGAAGGAGCCGTCGCCGGTCTCGTAGCCCCAGATCCGCTGGGTGGGCGAGAACATCGGGTCGCCGCCGTTGCATTCCTCGTCGTCGCCGTCGTCCTGGTTGCAATGGATCACGACCTCGTCGCCGACCTTCCACTGCTTGACCTTGTCGCCCACCGCCCAGACGATGCCAGAGGCGTCGGAGCCTGCGATGTGGTAGTCCTGCTTGTGCACGTCGAAGGGGGAGATCGGCACACCGAGCCCGGCCCAGACGCCATTGTAGTTGACCCCTGCCGCCATCACGAGGACCAGCACCTCGTGGCTGTCGACCTGCCAGGTGTCGACCACTTCCTTCTGGAAGGACTTGTCCGGCTCGCCGTGACGCTCGCGCCGGATCGCCCAGGCATACATCTTCTTCGGCACGTAGCCGAGGGGCGGCATCTCGCCGATCTCGTAGAGGTCTTTTTCCGGCGCATCGTAGGGCGCGATCCCGGTTTGCGTATCCAGAGCCATCGGGGCCTCCTTCCTCAAGGGATCCGTTCGGATCCTGTCCGTGTGTCTGGTCCTATCTCGCCGACCGCGCCGCAGCGCAGAATCGCAAGGCTTCTGTCACTGAGATACAATTGGCTGCGAAACATTGCAACAATTGCAGCGCAGCATTTTGAAATTTTATAACTCAACCTTTGCGAGTTGTCCGCGCTGGCCGCCCGCGAACGAACGCTCCTGTTTCGCGGACGGGCCGTATTATGCAGGCAGTTTGGCCCATATTCCTGCGAATCCGTGCAGGATTTCGGAGCTTCAGCGCGCCGCGACCCGGTAGCGGCGCGTGATTGCTCGGCAACGCCGCAGCGCAGCGAATTGACGAGACATTTTGTTTCGCATAACAAGTCATAAACGCAACATGCTTGCCACGCCGAATCTGTTCTGCCCAGGGAGACCGACATGACGGACGTTCAGAAAGACAGCCCCCGGAGCGCACTCGCCGCCAAGGCCGACCGCCCCTGGCTGATCCGCACCTATGCCGGCCATTCCACCGCGAAAGCCTCCAACGCGCTCTACCGCAGCAACCTCGCACGCGGGCAGACCGGGCTCTCGGTGGCGTTCGATCTGCCGACCCAGACCGGCTATGACAGCGACCACATCCTGTCGCGCGGCGAGGTCGGCAAGGTCGGCGTGCCGGTCTGCCACCTGGGCGACATGCGCACCCTGTTCGACGAGATCCCGCTCGAGCAGATGAACACCTCGATGACGATCAATGCCACCGCACCGTGGCTGCTCTCGCTTTATATCGCGGTGGCCGAGGAACAGGGCGCCGATGTCTCGAAGCTGCAGGGCACGGTGCAGAACGACCTGATCAAGGAGTATCTCAGCCGCGGCACCTATATCTGCCCGCCGAAGCCCTCGCTGAAGATGATCGGGGACGTGGCAGAGTACTGCTACACGAACGTGCCGAAATGGAACCCGATGAACGTGTGTTCCTACCACCTGCAGGAGGCCGGGGCGACGCCCGAGCAGGAGCTGGCCTTCGCGCTGGCCACCGCCATCGCGGTGCTCGACGAACTGCGCCCCCGTGTCGCGGCGGAGGATTTCCCGGCGCTTTGCGGGCGGATCTCGTTCTTCGTGAATGCCGGCATCCGCTTCGTCACCGAGATGTGCAAGATGCGCGCCTTCGTCGATCTCTGGGACGAGATCCTCGAAACCCGCTACGGCGTCGAGGACCCCAAGTTCCGCCGCTTCCGCTACGGCGTGCAGGTCAACTCGCTCGGGCTGACCGAGCAGCAGCCCGAAAACAACGTCTACCGCATCCTGATCGAGATGCTGGCGGTGACGCTCTCCAAGAAGGCCCGCGCCCGCGCGGTGCAGCTTCCGGCGTGGAACGAGGCGCTCGGCCTGCCCCGCCCGTGGGACCAGCAATGGTCGATGCGGATGCAGCAGATCCTCGCCTACGAAACCGACCTGCTCGAGTTCGAGGATCTCTTCGACGGCAATCCGGCGGTCGATGCCAAGGTCGAGGCGCTGAAGGACGGCGCCCGTGCCGAGCTTGGCAATATCGACAGCATGGGCGGGGCGATCGGCGCGATCGACTACATGAAATCGCGGCTGGTCGACTCCAATGCCGAGCGCCTGAACCGGATCGAGCGCAACGAGACTGTCGTCGTCGGGGTCAACAAGTGGACCGAGGGCGAGCGCTCGCCGCTGGTCGGTGAGGATGGCGGCATCATGGTGGTCGATCCGGCGGTGGAGCAGGAACAGATCGACCGCCTGAACGAATGGCGCGCCGAGCGCGACGACGCCGCGGTCAACGCCGCTCTGGCCGAACTGCGGGAGGCCGCCGCCGAGGGGCGCAACGTGATGCCGGCCTCGATCAAGGCCGCCCGCGCCGGTGTCACCACCGGCGAGTGGGCGCAGCAGATGCGCAGCGTGCACGGCGAGTATCGCGGCCCGACCGGGGTGTCGCGCGCGGTCAGCAACAAGACCGAAGGCCTCGATGACATCCGCGAAGCGGTCGACGCGGTCAGCGACCGGCTTGGCCGGCGGCTGCGCTTCCTGGTCGGCAAACCGGGACTCGACGGGCACTCGAACGGGGCCGAGCAGATCGCCTTCCGCGCCCGCGATTGCGGCATGGAGATCGATTACGAAGGCATCCGCCTCACCCCCGAGCAGATCGTCGAGGCGGCGAGAAACGGCGCCCACGTGGTGGGCCTCTCGATCCTGTCCGGCAGCCACATTCCACTGGTCGAGGACCTGATGGAGCGGATGCAGGCAGAGGGGCTTTCGGATGTGCCGGTGATCGTTGGCGGGATTATTCCCGAAGAGGATGCAAAACGCCTCAAGGCGATGGGCGTGGCGAAGGTCTATACCCCGAAAGACTTCAATCTGAACACGATCATGATGGATATTGTCACACTGGTCGATCCTCAGGCCGTCGCCGCCCAATAAGGCGCCAAAACGGCAATACGCGACCGCAATAACCGAGAAATTGCAAAGCCGCTCCCGGAAAGGGTGAGCGGCTTTATGCCTTTGCGCAGAATTTGGTGCGTCTGACACATAATGTACCTTGAGTTTACCTCTTAAAAGTAAAAATACCGAAAGAGGAGATCCCCTTTGGAATATCAAGGAGAATAAGAATGAACTTCGAACTGGAGTCCCTTTCGAAAGAAGAGCTCATCGAGCTCAAAGGCGACGTCGAAAAGGCACTCAAGACGATTGACACGCGCCGTCGCGCGGAAGCCAAGCGCGCCGCCGAACAGGCCGCGAAGGAATTCGGCTTCTCGCTCGAAGAGATCGTCGCCTCGACCGAAAAGAAAGGCTCGAAAGGCGCGCCGAAATACGCCAACCCGAACGATCCGGAACAGACCTGGACCGGTCGTGGCCGCAAGCCCAACTGGGTCGTCGCCGCGCTTGAAGACGGCAAGTCGATGGACGACCTGGCGCTCTGATGACGGTTCATATCGGTGCAGACGCCGGGCAGATCGCCGAAACGGTGCTGATGCCCGGAGATCCCCTGCGGGCGGAATGGGCGGCGAACACCTTTCTCGACGACCCGGTTTGCGTGAACCGCGTTCGTGGAATGCTGGCATTCACCGGCACCTGGAAAGGCAACCGCGTGACCATTCACGGCTCGGGCATGGGGATGCCAAGCCTTTCGATCTATGCCAACGAACTGATCCGCGAATATGGCGCAAAGACGCTGATCCGCATCGGCTCCTGTGGGGCGATGCAGGAAAAGGTCGCGATCCGCGACGTGATCGTCGCGATGACCGCCTCGTCACTGTCCACCCCGTCGCGCGGCATTTTCCGGGAATTGAACTTCGCGCCCTGCGCCGATTACGGCCTGCTCAATGCAGCGGTCGAGGCGGCGAAAGGCACCGGCGCGAATTGCCATGTGGGCGGCATCTATTCCGCCGACGTGTTCTATGACGAACGCCCCGACCTGAACGAGATCATGACCCGTCATGGTATTCTCGGGGTCGAAATGGAAGCGGCCGAGCTTTACAACCTCGCCGCCCGTCACGGCGTGCGCGCGCTGGCGGTGCTCACCGTCTCCGATCACCTCCTCACCGGCGAGGCCCTGCCCTCCGAAGACCGGCAGAGCTCGTTTGGCGACATGGTGCAGATCGCGCTCGAGGCGGCCTTCAGCTAGGCCGCCTCCGCTCTTCGGTTCAGCGCCCGTGGCTGCGGTCATACCCGTTGCGCGCGGGCGCGTACCACCCCTCCAAGGCCCCGGCTCGCGGCGCGAGGATCTCGACCTGCAGCGGGTGGCACGCGGCACTGTCCGAGCTGTGCTCGGACGAGCAATCGCCGCCGGGACAGGCGCTGAGCGCGCCTAGCAGATTGATCTCGGCAAAGAACGTCAGGTGATCGCCGGGGCGCACGGGGCTCGCCTTCATGAAATACTGCCCGGTGTCGCGGGTGAACCCGGTGCACATGAACACGTTCAGCACGTCATGCACGTGCGGCTCGGCCTCCTGCAGGCTCATCCCGGTGGCGTCGGCCAGCGCACGGGTCAGGTTCGAATGGCAGCAGTGATGGTAGTGCGACCCCGACAGCAGGTTCCCGGTATAGGGATCGCAGCGCGTGCCGATCACGTCATGCACCGACCCGCCATAGGCGTCGATCCCGTACCAGCCGAGCGTATCCTCGACGATGGTTGCCATCGGGCGCAGATGCGGAAAGGCCGACCACATGCGCTCGCCCGTGGTCAGGTGGGTGCCGTGCAGCGCCCGCGTCTTGCCCGAGTAGAAACGCTCGGAGAGGTCCTCGGCATTCCAGAGGTTCAGGTCTCCGACCTGCGGCCCCTCGACGCTGGTGATGCGGAAGAACTGCCCGGCGCGCACGCGAAAGCTGCAGGCCTCGCGCGGCGCGGCAAGGACCGTCTCGATCACCTCGGCGCCCTCGAGCGCCTGCCCATAGAGCGCCATGTCCGGCATCGGCAGCGTTTCGTTCGGATAGCAGATCACCGGCGCAACGGCGCGGCGGGCCTCGGCATCGGCGGGGGCTTGGGTCATGACGGGCGCTCCTTGGTCAGTCTTGCACGACGTGGCTAGTGAGAGAGGCGGTCGAATTCAATGGCGGCCTCAGAGCCCGAGATGGCGCTCGCCGATCTCGGGCGAGAGCTCGGCCATGGCGCCCGACCAGACGCTGCGCCCACGCTCGAGGATCACCGCGCGGTCGCAGGCCCAGCGCAGCTCCTTCAGCGACTTGTCGATCACCAGAAGCGCCATGCCGGTCTCGGCCTTGAGCGCCGCCACCGCCTGCCAGATCTCCTGCCGTACGGTGGGCGCCAGGCCTTCGGTGGCCTCATCGAGGATCAGCAGGCGCGGATTGGTCATCAGCGCCCGGCCGATGGCGAGCATCTGCTGCTCGCCGCCCGAGAGCGAGGCGGCGCGCTGGCCCCGGCGCTCCGCCAGCCGCGGGAACAGCGCCTCGACCCGGGCCGCATCCCAGTGGCCGGGCCGGGCCGCGGCGATCAGGTTCTCGGAAACGCTCAGATCGCGGAAGCAGCGCCGCCCCTCTGGCACCAGCCCGAGGCCCAGCCGCGCGGCGCGGTGGCTCGGCAGGCGCGACAGGTCATGGCCGTCGAACACCAGCGTGCCACGGGCCGGCAGCATCCGGCAGATGCAATGCACCGTGGTGGTCTTGCCCATGCCGTTGCGCCCCATCATCGCCACCGCCTCGCCCTCGGCAATCTCGAGGTCGACGCCGAACAGCGCCTGGCTGGCGCCGTAGGAGGCGGTGAGGCGATGCAGCGACAGCAGGCTCATGCGTCGTCTCCCAGATAGGCGTCGCGCACCAACGGGTCGCGGCGGATCTCCGCGACGCTGCCGGTGGCGATGACCTTGCCATAGACCAGCACGCTGATCCGGTCGGCCAGCGCGAACACCGCGTCCATGTCATGCTCGACCAGCAGGATCGGCGCCTGCACCCGCAGCCCGTCAAGAAAGCCCGTCAGCCGCTTCGACCCCTCCTGCCCCAGCCCGGCCATCGGCTCGTCCATGACGAAGGCCTTCGGCTCCAGCGTCAGCGCAACGGCGACCTCGAGCTGCCGGCGTTGTCCGTGGCTCAGCTCAGCGGTGCGCAGCTCGGACAGATCGGCGAGGCCCACCGCCTCGAGCGCCGCCTCGGCCCGGTCGCGCAGCGCCGCGTCTTGCGTGGCGCGCGAGAAGAACCGCCATGGCCGCCCCGACGCGCCGAGCGCCCCCAGCAGGGCGTTCTGCAGCACCGTGTCCTCCATCGCCAGCGCCGAGGTCTGGAAGGTGCGCGCCAGCCCCCGCGCCGCCCGTGCCTGCGTGCTCTCTCGGGTCACATCGCGGCCGAGAAACTCGACCAGCCCCGCATCCGGCGCCAGCGCGCCGCAGATCTGCGCGATCAGGGTCGACTTGCCAGCGCCGTTGGGGCCGATCACCGCGTGGATCTCTCCGGCGCGCAGGTCGAGGGAGATGGCGTCGCTGGCCTGCAGCGCGCCGAAGGCCTTGCTGAGGCCGTGGGTCGCGAGGATCGGATCAGCCATCGCGCCGCCTCCCCCCGATCATGCCGACCACGCCGCCCTTGCCGAACAGCACCACGATCAGCAGCACCAGCCCGAGGAAGATCTGCCAGTACTCGCTGACCCCGCCCAGCAGATGCTCGAGCAGCACGTAGATCCCCGCCCCCGCCACCGGTCCGAACAGCCGCGCCACGCCGCCGATGATGACGAAGACCATGATCTCGCCCGACATCTGCCAGCTGAGCATGGTGGGCGAGACAAAGCGGTTGAGATCGGCAAAAAGCGCGCCGGCCAGCCCGGTGATGGCGCCCGAGATCACCAGCGCCACCAGTTGCAGCCGCCGCGGATCGAGCCCCACGGCACGCACCCGCTCGGGCACCTGCCGCGCGGCATCGAGCGCCAGCCCGAAGGGCGAGCGCATCAGCCGCGCGTTGACGGCCAGAACGAGGCAGAGCAGCGCGAGACACAGGCCGTAGAACTGAATCGGGTCGAGCGTGTTGAGGCCGGGAAAGCCGTTGCGAACATAGATCGACAGGCCGTCCTCGCCGCCATAGGCCGGCCAGGAGATGGCGAAGAAGTACATCATCTGACCGAAGGCCAGCGTGATCATGATGAAGTAAACGCCCGAGGTGCGCAGGCTCAGAAGGCCGATGAGCAGCGCCGCGCCTGACGAGGCCACGATGGCCACCAGCCAGATCACCGGCATCGACTTGGTGCCTTCGATCACGAAGGGCCACTCGATCAGCGGCGTGTAGCTCTGCGCGTGGCTGGCGAGGATGCCCATGGCATAGCCCCCGATGCCGAAGAACACCGCGTGGCCAAGGCTCACCAGCCCCCCCAGCCCAAGCGCGATATTGAGCCCCACAGCGGCCAGCGCGAAGATCACCGCGCGGGTGGCGAGCGTGATGGTGAACGGCTCATCGGCGTAGAGCGCCCAGGCCGGGATCAGGATCAGCGCCAGCAGCAGCGCGCCGTTCAGCAGGCGCTCCCGGCTCATGGGCGCGCTCCGAACAGGCCCGTGGGGCGCCAGATCAGCACGCTCGCCATCAGCACGTAGATCGCCATCGAGGCGAAAGCCGAGCCGGTGGCGGCGGCGCTCGCCGGATCGGTGAAGAGCTTGAACAGCTCGGGCAGCAGCACCCCGCCCAGCGTATCGGTGAGTCCCACCAGAAGCGCCCCGATGAGCGCGCCCTTGATCGAGCCGATGCCGCCGATCACGATCACCACGAAGGCAAGGATCAGCACCGGCTCGCCCATGCCCACCTGCACCGACTGGATCGCCCCCACCAGCGCGCCCGCCAGCCCCGCCAGCGCCGCACCGATGGCGAAGACCAGCGTGTAGAGCCTCGAGATGTCGACCCCGAGCGCCGCGATCATCTGGCGGTCGTTCTCGCCGGCGCGGATCTGGATGCCCAGCCGGGTGCGGGTGTTGAGCCACCACAGCCCCAGCGCCACCGCGATGCCCACGGCGATCAGCGCCAGCCGGTAGACCGGGTAGACGATGCCGCCGGGCAGCGTGACGGTGCCCGACAGGGCGTCGGGCATGTTGAGATAAAGCGGGAAGGAGCCGAAGAGCCAGCGCGTGCCCTCCGACAGGATCAGGATCAGCGCGAAGGTGGCCAGCACCTGATCGAGATGGTCGCGGGCATAGAGCCTGCGGATCACCAGCAGCTCGATCAGCGCCCCGGCGGCCGCGGCGGCGGCCAGCGCCGCGACCAGCGCCAGCGCGAACGAGCCGGTGGCGCCTGCGACCGCGGCGGCGGCGAAGGCGCCGATCATGTAGAGCGAGCCATGCGCGAGGTTGATCAGCCCCATGACGCCGAAGATCAGCGTCAGACCAGCGGCCATGAGAAACAGCATCACGCCGGATTGCAGGCCGTTCAGGACCTGTTCAACAAGCAGGATTGGGGACATCTGGGGCCTTCGTGCTGTCGGGGGCCTGCCACCGCAGACCCCCCGCAGGGTCAGTTCATCGAGCACTCGTCGACATAGGCCGAGGAGCGGTCCTCGAGCGCGGTGGCGACGATCTTGTTGGTGTAGACCTCGCCCTCCTTGATCACCTCGCGGATGTAGATGTCCTGGATCGGGTGCTGGTTGGTGTCGAAGCTGAACTCACCGCGCACGCTGTCGAAATCCGCCGCCTTCAGCGCCGCGCGGAACGCCTCTGCGTCGGAGGGCTCTGCCACGTCGAGCGCCGAGAGCAGCAGGTTGGCGGTGTCGTAGCCATAGGCGGCGTAAAGCGACGGCAGGCGGTCGTACTTTTCCTCGAAGCCCGACACGAAGGCGGCGTTGGCCGCGTTGTCGAGATCCTTGGACCAGTTGGAGCCGTTCTTCACGCCCATCGCGGCCTCGCCCACCGCCTGCAGGATGGCCTGATCGAAGGAGAAGGCCGGACCCATCACCGGCAGATCGACACCGCTGTCGGCATATTGCTTGAGGAACGAAATCCCCATGCCGCCGGGCAGGAAGAAGAAGATGCTGTCGGCGCCCGAGGCACGGATCTGCGCGATCTCGGCGGCGTAGTCGGTCTGTCCGAGCTTGGTATAGACCTCGCCCGCCAGTTCACCGCCATAGAAGCGCTTGAAGCCGTTCAGGCTGTCCTGCCCCGCCGGGTAGTTGGGCGCCATGATGAAGGGCTTGGTATAGCCTTCGGACTTGGCATAGGCACCTGCCGCCTCGTGCAGGTTGTCGTTCTGGTAGGAGACCGCGAAATAGTTCTGATGACAGCCACGCCCGGCCAGCTGCGCCGGCGCCGCGTTGGTCGAGAGATAGAACTTGCCCTGCGCCGTCGCCGCCGGCACCACCGCCATGGCGAGGTTCGACCAGACAATGCCGGTGAGGATGTCGACCTTCTCGGACTGGATCATCTTGTCGGCCAGCTGCACCGCCACGTTGGGCTTGCGCTGGTCATCCTCGATGATCACCTCGACATCGTCGCGGCCTGCGGCCTCCATCGCCAGCATGAAGCCATCGCGCGTGTCGATGCCGAGGCTGGCGCCGCCGCCAGACAGCGTGGTGATCATGCCAATCTTGACCTCGGCCTGCGCGCTGGCGGCCATCGCAACGAGGCTCGCCGCTGCGAGAAGCGTTTTCATGGACATTGCGGAACTCCCTGTTCTCTTCCCTTATCCCCTGCCGGATCTTGCGCCCGGCGTTGTGCGAAAGGGTGACCGGAAAAGCCGGGGATGTCCATGCGCGAGCGCCCTGCGCCGTGCAAGCGGTGCCGCTTTCCATGACCAAGCGGGTCACAGGGGGTCGACAGGAGTAAAGTCAGGCTGCGCGGGCGCTCTCGGGCGCGTCAGCTCCGAGGTTGGAAGCAGAGCTTCGGGGCCTCGCCGGCGGGGCCGTCTGTCGTCGCGCCGCAATGGATGCAGCGCCACTGGCTGGTGTCGCCCTTCCGGTACTCGCGCCAGCGGCATTGCCGGCGGTCGCGGTTCTTCATGTTGAAGACCAGCAGAATGACGAATGCGATAACGAGGCCGACAGCAAAGATCACCGCGGGCCTCGTTCGGGAAGATCAGAAACCATGAGGAAAACCTAGCTCTGCCGTCCTGGCAGGCCAGCCCTCAGGCGGCCTGATAATAGGCGCAGGTGCCAAGCTCTTCATCGGCGACGCGGTCGGCATCGTGCACGAGAACCGGCTCGGGCTGGTAATAGGCATAGGCCTGCTCGAGGATGGCGAGGGCCTCGGCGGCGTCGATCTGCTGTTGGGTCTGGTCTTGCATCGGGTTGGCCTTTCGGTGTCGTATCCGTCTTTCCCCCCTCACGGGCGCAAGATAGCCCTTGCTGCAGCGCAGCACATCCCCGATTGCTGCAAGTGCGAAATGCGCTGACTGCATGTTTCCCTTAGGTCCGCACTGTGTTCGCACGCGCCAAAGGCGCTACGGTTGCATCGTGCCCCCGAATCCCCACAGGGAACGCCGGATGGTCGCCGCGTGGCCGACACTGCCACCGCGCCCTCCCCCACACAGAGCCAAGGAAAGGACGAGCCTCATGCGCGTGTCGATCGACGTTCAGATGCACTACAGTTTCACCGCCCCCAACACCGTGGCGCTGGTGCTCGAGGCAGCGCGGACCGAGGGCCAGACGATCCTGAGCGAACACATGGATCTTGGCGATGCCGAGCTGCATCGCATCGCGGGCGATTGCGCTGTCGGCCAGCGCATCTGGGCACGCATTCCGGGGCAGGAGATGCGGCTGAGCTACCGATCCGAGGTCGAGATCACCCGCCCTGCGCCCGCGCTCGAGGGGCTGAAGGCGCTGCCGCTGCATCTCATCCCGGCCGAATCCGCGCCCTATCTCAGGCCCTCGCGCTACTGCCAGTCCGACAAGTTCGTGGCCTTCGTCAGCAAGCGCTTCGGGCATCTCGACGGCGGACGGAAGGTGGCGGCGATCCGCGACTGGATCGAGGCCGAGTTGTCCTACGTCCCGGGCAGCTCGGATTCCGACACCAACGTGCTCGAAACCTTCGCTGGGCGCGAGGGCGTGTGCCGCGACTACGTGCACCTGTTCTGCGCCATGGTGCGTGCGGCGCAGATCCCGGCGCGGGCCGTCGCCGCCTACGGCCCCGATGTGACACCACAGGACTTTCACGCCGTGGGGCAGGTCTGGCTCGAGGATGGCTGGCACCTCGTCGATCCCACCGGCATGTGCAGCGCGGACAGCCTCGCCGTGGTGGCCGTCGGGCGCGACGCCTATGACATCGCGTTCATGGAGTCGCAGGCCCCCGCGACACTGCTCTCGCAAAGCGTCTCGGTCATCCGCGCATAACTCCCCAGTAACGGAAAACGCCGCTCCCCCAGGGGAACGGCGTTACTGTCAGGCGATCAAACTGCGATCAGACGTGCCGGTTCAGCAGCATCTTCTTGATCTCGGCGATGGATTTCGCCGGGTTCAGACCCTTCGGGCAGGTCTTGGTGCAGTTCATGATGGTGTGGCAGCGATAGAGCTTGAACGGGTCCTCGAGCTGATCGAGACGCTCGCCGGTGGCTTCGTCGCGGCTGTCGATGATCCAGCGGTAGGCGTGCAGCAGCGCCGCCGGTCCGAGGTAACGGTCGGAGTTCCACCAGTAGCTCGGGCAGGCTGTCGAGCACGAGGCGCACATCACGCACTCATACAGACCGTCCAGCTTCTTGCGGTCCTCGATGGACTGCTTCCACTCCTTCTCGGGACGGTTGGTCTTGGTCTCGAGCCACGGCATGATCGAGGCGTGCTGGGCATAGAAGTGGGTCAGGTCCGGGATCAGGTCCTTGACCACCGGCATGTGCGGCAGCGGGTAGATCTTCACGTCGCCGCTGATCTCGTCGAGACCGTAGATACAGGCCAGCGTGTTGATCCCGTCGATGTTCATCGCGCACGAACCGCAGATGCCTTCACGGCAGGAGCGGCGGAAGGTCAGGGTCGGGTCGACCTCGTTCTTGATCTTGATGAGCGCGTCCAGAACCATCGGGCCGCACTTGTCCATGTCGAGATGATAGGTGTCGACGCGGGGGTTCTCACCGGTGTCGGGATCCCAGCGGTAGATCTTGAACGCGCGCACGTTCGTCGCGCCATCCGGTTTCGGCCAGGTCTTGCCGGTACGGATGCGGGAATTCTTCGGAAGCGTGAACTGAACCATGGCGAGCCTCTGCTTTCCTTTCGGTGAGTCTATGGGTTGGCAAGGTCCGGCCCGGACGATGTCCCGGACCATACAGAATTTCGGGTCGGCGCGAAACGCACCGACGGTAACATGCCGTTGTCCGCGGCACGCCCGGTCGTCACGCCCTCGCCCCCGACAGGACCGCGGCAAGGCCCGTGGTCCTCAGGCAGGTGATGGTCTCGGGCTTCTGCACCACGTCGGCAACGATCTGGATCGAGCTTTCGGTCGGGCCGCCGATGGTGTCGGCTGCAAGCGCGTAGATCTGCGTTGCGTTGGCGTTGTCGATGACGCAATCGAGCACCGGCTCGACCGCGGCGCCGGGGAAGCGGTCCACCACGATCTTGGTGACGGTCGAGCGCGCCGCACCGCGTGCAATCGCATCCTGGCTCTGGGTCGAGCAGGCGGCGAGCAGCAGGGTGAGGATCAAGGTCTTGCGCAAGTCGGATCTCCTAGAACAGCACGCGGTCGATGAGATTGTCGCTCATGCATTCGCGCGTGCCCCGGGTGAAGAGAATGTCGGTCACGATGTCATCGCTCAGCTCGGGCTGGCCGAGAGCCGAGTTCTGCGCCAGCGCCTGAAGTTGCCCCTGGGTGGCATAGCTCAGAGCGCAGGCCACCGCCGTGTCGGTCGGCACGCCCGGCGCCTTGCGGGCCAGAATCGGCGCCATCGCCGTCGCCGCCACGTCGAGCGTGAGGTCGTCGCCTGGGGGCGAGATCACGCTGCAGCCAGCCGCCGCCCCCAGCACGAGGACCGAGAGCCCGGCGCGAAGCGCAACCGCCATCCGCGCCGGAGAGGTCTTGCCGTTGCCCCGCACGACGCCGGCAGGCGCCGCCACTGGGGCGGCGCGATCCGGACACGAGACGGAGGCCAGGGCGCGCATCAGAACGTGCGGGCCTTCGGCGCGATCTTGGCGAGGCTGATGCCGCCTTCCCCTTCCTGCGTCAGCGGATCCACGATCACCGGGCGCTGCGACAGGGTGACCTTGGTGTCGTCGACACGGCTGATCGTGTGGACGCGCCAGTTCTCGTCGTCGCGCTCGGGATAGTCCTCGTGGGCGTGCGCCCCTCGGCTTTCCTTGCGCGCCTCGGCGCCCACGATCGTGGCGAGCGCGTTGGGCATCAGGTTGGTCAGCTCGAGGGACTCCATGAGGTCCGAGTTCCACACTAGCGAGCGGTCCGAGACCTTGATGTCGCCCATCTTGCCGGCGATCGCGGTCATCTTCTCGACGCCCTCCTTGAGGGTCTTGTCGGTGCGGAACACTGCCGCGTCTTCCTGCATGGTGCGCTGCATCTCGAGACGCAGCTCGGCGGTCGGCGTGCCGCCCTCGGCGTAGCGCATCGCGTCGAACCGGTCGAAGGCCTTGTCCACCGACGGCTGGTTCGGCGTGTGGATCGGCGCGGCGCGGTCGACCACCTCGCCGGCGCGGATCGCGGCGGCGCGGCCGAAGACCACGAGGTCGATCAGCGAGTTGGAGCCCAGACGGTTGGCCCCGTGCACCGAGGCACAGCCCGCCTCGCCCACGGCCATCAGGCCCGGCACGACGGCGTTGGGGTTCTCGGAGGTCGGGTTCAGCACCTCGCCCCAGTAGTTTGTCGGGATGCCGCCCATATTGTAGTGCACCGTCGGCAGCACCGGGATCGGCTCTTTGGTGACGTCGACGCCGGCAAAGATCTTCGCCGATTCCGAGATGCCGGGCAGACGCTCGGCCAGCGCTTCGGCCGGCAGGTGCGACAGGTTCAGGTGGATGTGATCCCCATGCTCGCCTACACCGCGGCCTTCGCGGATCTCCATGGTCATCGAGCGCGAGACGTAGTCCCGCGGCGCGAGGTCCTTGTAGGTGGGGGCATAGCGCTCCATGAAGCGCTCGCCTTCCGAGTTGGTCAGGTAGCCGCCTTCGCCGCGGGCCCCTTCGGTGATCAGGCAGCCCGAGCCGTAGATGCCGGTCGGGTGGAACTGCACGAACTCCATGTCCTGCAGCGCGAGGCCGGCACGGGCCACCATGCCGCCGCCGTCGCCGGTGCAGGTGTGCGCCGAGGTGGCCGAGAAATAGGCCCGGCCATAGCCGCCGGTGGCGAGCACGACCATCTTGGCG
The DNA here is from genome assembly GCF_020171625.1 of Salipiger bermudensis. GTDB lineage: Bacteria > Pseudomonadota > Alphaproteobacteria > Rhodobacterales > Rhodobacteraceae > Salipiger > Salipiger bermudensis_B. The sequence continues at coordinate 37,718 of NZ_JAIUZY010000013.1, read as the reverse complement.
TTGAACACGTGGAACGTGCCGTCGTCGAGCTTCCAGCAGACCACGCCCTGGCAGACGCCGTCGTCGCTCATGATGAGGTCGATGGCGAAATACTCGATGTAGAACTCTGCGTTGTTCTTCAGCGACTGGCCATAAAGCGTGTGCAGGATGGCGTGGCCGGTGCGGTCGGCGGCGGCGCAGGTGCGCTGCACCGGCGGGCCTTCCCCGAACTCGGTGGTGTGGCCGCCGAACGGGCGCTGGTAGATCTTGCCTTCCTCGGTACGCGAGAACGGCACGCCGTAATGCTCGAGTTCGTAGACCGCGGCGGGGGCGGACCGCGCAAGGTACTCCATCGCGTCTGTGTCGCCGAGCCAGTCCGAGCCCTTGACGGTGTCGTACATGTGCCACTGCCAGTTGTCGGGGCCCATGTTGGACAGCGACGCGGCGATGCCGCCCTGTGCGGCGACGGTGTGCGAGCGGGTCGGGAACACCTTGGTCACGCAGGCGGTGCGCAGACCCTGTTCCGCCATGCCGAGCGTGGCGCGCAGACCGGCGCCCCCGGCCCCGACGACCACGACGTCATAGTTGTGCGTCTCGTATTCGTATGCAGCCATTTTTCTGGTCTTCCTGTCTCAGAGCGCGATCTTGACGAGCGCGAAGATCCCGCAGGCGATCATCAGGTAGCCAAAGGCGTTGAAGGCCATGACGAGCAGCTTGCGGGGGGTGCCGCCGACGTAATCCTCGAGCATCGTCTGCGCGCCCTTCTGGAAGTGGACCATGCCCACGATCAGCACCAGCGCGGTGAGGATGGCCGGGAACGGGCGCGACATGGTGGCGAGTGCGGCGTCGTAGCCGGAGCCCAGCGCGCGGCCGAAGACGATCAGCCAGACGGGCAGCATGAAGGCCAGCGCAACGGAGCTGACGATCATGAACCAGTGATGCTCGGCGCCCGCATGGGCAGAGCCCTTGCCTACGGCGCGCTTGCGGTCGGTCAGGTAACGCATCGGTCGTGCCTCCCTCAGATCCAGTAAATGATAACGGTGAGGACGGTCAGGACAACCGATCCGTAAACGCAGCCCCAGCCGAGCTTTTCGGCGGTCTCGAGCTCCAGTCCCTTGCCGGCGTCGAAGACGAGGTGACGCAGGCCGCCGAGGTAGTGATACCAGACCGCCCAGAGCGATCCGAACATCACCAGATTGCCGACCCACGAGGTGATCCACCACTCGGCGGTTTCGAAGGCTTCCGGCCCTGCGGCGAGCGCAAGCAGCCACCAGACCACGAGAAGCGTCGCCACCATCAGGGCGTTGCCGGTGATCCGGATCATCACCGAGGTCACCGCGGTGAGCTGCAAGCGATAGTACTTGACGAACATGAAGGGGGAGAGCGGGCGCTCGATCCGTTTAGCTTCGGCCATGGCTAGTCCTTTCGGTTCCCTTGTGAGGGCGTTCTAACGGGTTTTTCGCATCTCTGTCACCAGAGTGCACGTCCTGCAGTCACGTTTTTTGACCGCTTTGGCGGAAAATACACGTGATCTGTGATCACAGCCGAAAAAGTGTGATCACAGATCACACGCTAACATTCAACAGGCGGGCACGGCGCCATCCGCTTGATTCTGCGGGGACAGGAAACTTGGCACTCAACCCCGCGCGCCGGGACGCCCAGCCGGCTCGGCACGAGCGCCGAGTTGGTGGACCTTAGATCGCGATATAGGCCGGACACCAGTTCGCTCAACCGGCGTTCCGCGCTTCGGAACCGGAGGACGTCAGGCCCCCTGACGCCCGGCAAATCATGCGCATCGCATCGACCCTGCGGCAAAGGGGCAGTGGTCAGGGTCTGACCTCTCGGCACTGCCTGCCCCTCCTCCGTCAACACGCGTTTCATAGAGAGGAAACCGACCGGAAGCCAATAGGTTGGCCCCTGTCCGCAGCTTATTTCGGTATCAAGGCCCAGTAGTCGAGATCGAGCAGCACGTCGGGCCTGTACTTGCCATCCTCGCCGCGCAGCGCGAACGGTGCGCCGCCCTTCGTGGCCACCAGCCGAAGCCGGATCGCCCCGACGCCCGGCGCCGGCGTGTCGGCCTTGTCGAGCACCTCGGACCACGCCTTTACGGTATCGCCCGAGAAGCACGGGTTGGCATGGGCGCCACCGTTGAGGCCCGCGATCATCTGCGCGTTGGCCAGCCCGTTGAAGCTTAGCGCGCGGGCCATCGAGATCACGTGGCCGCCGTAGATCAGCCGCTGGCCGTCGGGGCGGAAGGTGGCGTCGAAATGCACCTTGGCGGTGTTCTGCCACAGGCGCGTCGCCATCATGTGCTCGGCTTCCTCGATGGTGACGCCATCGACATGGTCGATGGTCTCGCCGATCTCGTAGTCGCCCCAGCGATGCGGCTCGCCCGCGAGCGTGAAATCGTAGCCCTCGAAGCTCAGACCGTCGGGGATCACCAGATCCTCGGGCGCCAGCACCTTCTTCAGCTCCGGCAGCACCGTTTCGGGCGCAGGAGCGTCGAGGTCGTTCTTGCGCACCATCACCCAGCGGCAATACTCCAGCACGCTCTCGCCGCGCTGGTTGGTTCCGGTGGTGCGCACATAGACCACCCCGGTCTTGCCGTTGGAGTTCTGCTTGAGCCCGATCACCTCCGAGGACGCGCGCAGCGTGTCCCCGGCATAGACCGGCTTCAGCCAGCGCCCCTCGGCATAGCCGAGATTGGCCACCGCATTCAGGGAGACGTCCGGCACGGTCTTGCCGAACACCACGTGAAACGCCGCCAGATCGTCGATCGGCGCGGCGGGAAGCCCGCAGGCCTGCGCGAAGGTATCCGACGAATAAAGCGCGTGCCGCGCCGGGTAGAGCGCGTGATAGAGCGCCCGCTCACCGCCCGAGACGGTGCGCGGCACCGCGTGCTCGATCACCTGACCGATTCTGTAATGCTCGAAGAACCGCCCCGGATCGGTCTTGGCCATCAGTGCTCTCCCAGCTTGGTGTCGGGGGTGTAGGTGCCCTCGACCTCCTTGGTCACCGCCTGCCCGCAGCGCATCACGCCGTTGGCCGCGTCAAACGCGTAGGTCGGATCACCATGGAGCTCCCAGCCCTTGTTCAGCGCCGCGGTGACCTTGTGACAGAAGGTCGAGGTGTCGTCCTCGGAGAGAAAGCGATAGAGTTTCATGTGTGTCCCCAGTTCATGAGCCGAAGGCCGGATAGCCGAGCCAGGTGTGGATGAAGCCGATCACGACGAGCAGGACCAGGCTGATCGCGAGGAACATCGCGTCCTTGGCGATGCTGCCCTTCGCGGGCGGGGTCCAGTTGGGTTCGGCGCGGTTGATCACCGCCATCTCGACGATGGCCCAGAGGCCCAGCCCGCCGAACAGCACGAAGGACGGCACGTCGCCGTTCACCAGCAGGTGCGCGACGGTCCAGAGCAGGAAGCCCGTCAGCATCGGGTGGCGCATCCGGTAGAGCAGCGCGCCCTTCTTGGGGCCGGGCGACGTCAGGTAGAGTGCGAACAGCATCAGCAGGTTGTTGATGCCGACGGTGGCCGGGTGACGCCCCCAGAAAAACGCGCCGTGGGGCACATCGGCCATGCGGTAGCCAAAGATCATCAGCAGGATCGAGGCAACGAGCGCCAGCGCGACAAGGCCCTTGCCCTTGTCGCCCATGGCGGCGCGGCGCGCCGGGGCCAGCCGCTTGAACAGGTGGGCGCCCCACCAGAGTGCAACGCCGAGAATGAGCAGGACCATGGGTGTCTCCTTTGGCCGGGTCTCTTTGGCGGCACCCTGCGATCATTCTGCCATGGCGGCAATGGCTTCTGCCTTCGCGAGCACACTCTGTGCCGTCGCGACATGCAGGTTCTCCACGATCTTGCCGTCCACCACCGCCACGCCCTGCCCCTGCTTTTCGGCCTCCTCGAAGGCCTCGATCTGTCGGCGGGCCAGCTCGACCTCGGCCTCGGTCGGCGCAAAGGCGGCGTTGGTCACGGCAACCTGCGCCGGGTGGATCAGCGTCTTGCCGTCGAAGCCCATGTCGCGGCCCTGATCGCATTCCAACTTCAGCCCGTCGTCATCCTTGAAGGCATTATAGACGCCATCGACGATGACGCAGCCGGTGGCCTTGGCCGCCAGCAGGCACATGCCGAGCGCGCTCTGCATCGCGAGCCGGTCCGGCCGGAAGCGCGCGTTCAGTTCCTTGGCAAGGTCGTTGGTGCCCATCACCATGCCAGAGAGCTGCGCGTGCGCGCCGATGGCAGCGGCGTTGAGGATGCCGCGCGGGGTCTCCATCATCGCCCAGAGCGGCTTGTCGGTGAGCTTGGCCAGCGCGTCGAGCTGCTCGGGGCTCTCGACCTTGGGCAGCAGCACCGCGTCGCAGTCCATGTCGTTCGCCGCCGCCGCATCCTCGCGCCCCCATTGGGTTTCGAGGCCGTTGATGCGCACGATCCGGGTGCGCTTGCCATAGCCGCCCTGAGCCAGTGCCTGAGCCAGCGTCGCGCGCGCGGCTGCCTTCTCGCCGGGCGACACCGCGTCCTCGAGATCGAAGATGATGGCGTCGACGGCGAGCGAGCGGGCCTTGTCGAGCGCGCGCTCCTTGGAACCGGGGATATACAGCACCGAACGGTAGGGGCGCATCGTGAGGTCCATGGGACTGCTCCTCCAAGAAGAAATAAAGTTGCGTGAAATTGGCCAGAAAATTGCAAAACGTGCAAGGCCCTTTGCGCCGCAATGCAGAAAAAGGCGGAACGCGCGTGATCCGGCGTGGCCTGCAACGCTCACGCGTCGTGTCATTAACCTTTCCTAGAGCAATGCCCGTCAGCCTGATTTGCAAGGTGGCGAGCGCCGGCGGGGGCGCCATCGGGCCTTGGAGGGACAGCATCCGCATCGCGCGGCCGGGCCGGCGGTGCCGCATCCGAAAGGGGCAAGCCGATGAATGTGAAGAACGCGAAAGCAGGGATGGCCATGCTGGCCTTGGGGGTCATGCTCGTGCCGCAGGTGCTTGAGGCCAGAAGCCCGGCCTGCGCGCCGCGCGATGCCGTGCTGCAAAAGCTCGCCGACAAGTACGGCGAAACCCGGCAAAGCATCGGCCTCAACGGCAACGACGCACTGGTCGAGGTGTTTGCCTCGGACGAGACCGGCAGCTGGACGATCACCGTCACCTCCGTCGCGGGGATGACCTGCCTGATCGCGAGCGGCCAGGCCTTCGAGACGCTGGCAGAACCGCTGCCCTCGAGCGACACCGATGCGTGATCGGCACGGCTCCCGCGGCGGCAGGCGGCAGAATCGTTCAAATTGCGTGCATCCGCGGCACTGCGCCGGTCGCCTGCGCGCCCTCCCCCTGAAAACCCGCGCTCCGCGCAGTTTGCCGGTGCCGCGCTAACCCTTCGATTTTCCTGTCTTTAGCGCCACCAATCGCCCGCCTGCGCCGCCGCGCGCGCCCGATGCTGCCGTGCAGCACCCTTGCGTGTGGCCGGTCAAACCCTTACGCAAACGTCGGAATTCACAAATGGAGCGGAGACAGATCCATGGCCAGACCCAAGATCGCCCTGATCGGCGCGGGACAGATCGGCGGCACCCTCGCCCACCTCGCAGCCCTCAAGGAACTGGGTGACGTCGTTCTCTTCGACATCGCCGAAGGCACCCCCGAGGGCAAGGCGCTCGACATCGCCGAGTCGGGCCCCTCGGAAGGCTTCGACGCCACGCTGAAGGGCACGCAGGACTACGCCGACATCGCCGGCGCCGACGTCTGCATCGTGACCGCCGGCGTGCCGCGCAAGCCGGGCATGAGCCGCGACGACCTGCTGGGCATCAACCTCAAGGTCATGAAGTCGGTCGGTGAAGGCATCCGCGACAACGCGCCTGACGCCTTCGTCATCTGCATCACCAACCCGCTCGACGCGATGGTGTGGGCGCTGCAGAAGTTCTCGGGCCTGCCCGCGAACAAGGTCTGCGGCATGGCCGGCGTGCTCGACAGCGCGCGCTTCCGCCACTTCCTCGCGTCCGAGTTCAACGTGTCGATGAAGGACGTGACCGCCTTCGTGCTCGGCGGCCACGGCGACACCATGGTGCCCTGCGTCCGTTACTCCACCGTGGCCGGTGTGCCCCTGCCCGACCTCGTCGACATGGGCTGGACCACGCAGGACAAGCTCGACGCGATCGTCCAGCGCACCCGTGACGGCGGCGCCGAGATCGTCGGCCTGCTGAAAACCGGCTCGGCCTTCTACGCGCCCGCCACCAGCGCCATCGAGATGGCGGAAGCCTACCTCAAGGACCAGAAGCGCGTCCTGCCCTGCGCCGCCTATTGCGACGGCGACCTCGGCGTGAAGGACATGTATGTGGGCGTGCCCACCGTGATCGGCGCCGGCGGCATCGAGAAGATCATGAACATCAAGCTCAACAAGGACGAGCAGGAGATGTTCGACACCTCGGTCAACGCCGTGAAGGGCCTGGTCGAGGCCTGCAAGGGCATCGACAGCTCGCTCGCCTGATCTGAGCGCGAACGACGAAAGGGGCCCTCGCGGGGCCCCTTTTTCTTTCGGGGGTCGCCGATCCCCGGAGCATTCGAGCGGAGCGCTTGGCTTGGCCTCCGCCGCGACAAGGCCAACGCATGTCGATGATGAAGTCATTGCCGCGCGAGGCCGGAAAGCCCCCCTCTTTAGCTCCCCCATCACGCAATCGCCCGCGCCGCTACCTAGGCGCTGCGCTGCCGACCGCGACCAGCGGCCCTCGATCGGCGTCATCACGCGTGCGGCGGGGACGGGTGATTCACCCAAACAAGCGAGAACCTGCCGGTCTGCGCTAACATCGCAGGCAATCCGCCACCGAGTGTGATCACAGGCCCAAAACGTGTGATCACAAAGGCCAGAAAATGCTCGCAATTGGAGGGGTCGGGCAATATTTCGATTAACGAGCGCCGTTATGCATGGCTATACCGGCAGGGAAATCGCAGCAAGACGGGAAGATTCTTTCATGAACATCCATGAATATCAGGCGAAGGCGCTTCTGCGCGACTATGGCTGCCCGGTCTCAGACGGCCGTGTCGTGCTGTCGGCCAACGACGCCAAAGCCGCCGCGGGCGAGCTCGACGGCCCCCTCTGGGTCGTCAAGGCGCAGATCCACGCAGGTGGCCGCGGCAAGGGGTCGTTCAAGGAGCAGGACGCCGGCGAAAAGGGCGGTGTCCGCCTCGCCAAGTCGGTTGAGGAAGCCGCCGATGAAGCTGGCCGGATGCTCGGCCACACGCTGGTGACCCACCAGACCGGCCCGGCGGGCAAGCAGGTCAACCGCATCTACATCGAGGACGGCTCGGACATCACCTCCGAATTCTACCTCGCGCTTCTGGTCGACCGCGTCACCTCGCGCGTCTCGATCGTGTGCTCGACCGAAGGCGGCATGGACATCGAGGAGGTCGCCGCGTCGACCCCCGAGAAGATCCTCTCCTTCTCGATCGATCCGGCCGTCGGCTACCAGGGCTTCCACGGTCGCCGCGTCGCCTTCGCCCTCGGGCTCGAAGGCAAGGCGGTTCGCCAGTGCTCCAACCTGCTCGGCAATCTCTACCGCATGTTCACCGAGAAGGACATGGAGATGCTGGAGATCAACCCGCTGATCCTGACCACCGAGGGTGAGATCAAGTGCCTCGACTGCAAGGCTGGCTTCGACTCCAACGCGCTCTACCGTCACCCCGACATCGTCGGCCTGCGTGACGAGACCGAGGAAGACCCCAAGGAACTGGCTGCCTCGCACCACGACCTGAACTACATCGCGCTCGACGGCGAGATCGGCTGCATGGTCAACGGCGCAGGCCTTGCCATGGCGACCATGGACATCATCAAGCTCTACGGCGGCGAGCCGGCCAACTTCCTCGACGTGGGTGGCGGCGCGACCAAGGAGAAGGTGACCGAAGCGTTCAAGATCATCACCTCTGACCACAACGTCAAAGGCATCCTCGTGAACATCTTCGGCGGCATCATGCGCTGCGACGTCATCGCCGAGGGCGTGATCGCCGCGGTGAAAGAGGTTGGCCTGCAGGTTCCGCTGGTGGTGCGCCTTGAGGGCACCAACGTGGATCTCGGCAAGAAGATCATCAACGAGTCCGGTCTCGACGTGATCGCCGCCGACAACCTGTCCGACGGTGCCGAGAAGATCGTGAAGGCGGTCAAGGGCTGAAGCTGATGCGGTCGATGCAGCATATCGCGCTTTTCGCGGAACACTCCGCGGGCCTGGCGGGTTGCCTCCCGAAAGGAGACACCCGTCATGTCGCTCAAGCTGCCCGGCCGCACCAATCTGCCCTCTCTGTCCCACAAGGCGCTTCCCGCCAGTCGCGACCGGCTGATGCCGGTGGCCTACGCCGGCGGCCTGCTGGCAGTCGGCGCGGTGCTGCTGATTGCCAAGCCCCGCTTCGGGCAGGTTCCGCCGCCCAATCGCATGGGCGACGGACCGCGTCGCAGCCGTCTGCGCCGTATCGCGCAGCGCGGTCGGGACGGGATTCAGACCTTCGCGCCCACCAACGTGACGGATTCGCTCGGCCGCTCGCTGATCCTCGGGGGCATCGCGCTCCTGCTAGCGCGGGTGCTGGACGAGGTCGCGGGGCGCGACGGGCAGTAACGCCTTATTTTCTCACGTCTGAGCATTCCGGACAGTGCGCGCCTCTGGGCTGCGCGCTGTCTTGTCGTGTCATCGGCCCGCATCTCGCGGCGCCGTCTCAAAACATGCGCCGCGCAGTCGCGGCCCAATAAGGAGAACGCCACCAATGGCAGTCCTCGTCGACGAAAACACCAAAGTCATCTGTCAGGGCTTCACCGGCTCGCAGGGCACCTTCCACTCCGAGCAGGCCATCGCCTACGGCACCAAGATGGTCGGCGGCGTGACCCCCGGCAAGGGCGGTCAGGAGCACCTCGGCCTGCCGGTCTTCAACTCGGTCCACGAAGCCGTGCATAAGACCGAGGCGAACGCCTCGGTGATCTACGTGCCGCCGCCCTTCGCCGCCGACTCCATCCTCGAGGCGATCGACGCCGAGATCGAGCTGATCATCTGCATCACCGAAGGCATCCCGGTGCTCGACATGATGAAGGTGAAGCGCGCCCTGATCGACAGCAGGTCGCGCCTGATCGGCCCGAACTGCCCCGGTGTCATCACCCCCGACGCTTGCAAGATCGGCATCATGCCGGGCCACATCCACAAGCGTGGCAAGGTCGGCGTCGTGTCGCGCTCGGGCACCCTCACCTATGAAGCGGTCAAGCAGACTTCCGATCTGGGCCTCGGCCAGTCCACCGCCGTGGGCATCGGCGGCGACCCGATCAAAGGCACCGAGCACATCGACGTGCTGGACATGTTCCTCGACGATCCGGAAACCGAATCCATCATCATGATCGGTGAGATCGGTGGCTCGGCAGAAGAAGAAGCCGCCGAGTTCCTCAAGGAGCAGAAGAAGAAAGGCCGCTGGAAGCCGACCGCAGGCTTCATCGCCGGCCGCACCGCCCCTCCGGGCCGCCGCATGGGCCACGCCGGCGCCATCGTCGCCGGTGGCAAGGGCGACGCCGAGTCCAAGATCGAGGCCATGAAGTCGGCCGGCATCGTGGTCGCGGACAGCCCCGCCACCCTCGGCGAAGCCGTCGTCAAGGCGATGGAAGCCTGAGGAAATATCTTCGCCCCGGGCTTGCGTCCGGGGCGACCGGCACAAATGTCGGTCTTCAGTATCGCACGGTCCGGGCCCTGCCCGGGACGCGCCATTGAAAAGCCAAGCAGATTGGCTGAGCATCACGACAGGCGCCGGGCGGTCCGGCCTCTTTCCTGCTGCTACAGCGATCGGTCAGAAAGGAAGACGCGCGATGACGGATCAGAGTCCCAACGACCAGTTCCACGCCTCCAGCTTCATGCAGGGCGCGAACGCGGAGTACCTCGAACAGATGTACGCCCGCTACGCCAACGACCCCAACGCGGTGGATGCCGCCTGGGCGGAGTTCTTCAGCGCCCTGGGCGATGACGATTCCAGCGTGAAGGCCGAGGCACAGGGCGCCTCTTGGCACCGGGCCGACTGGCCGCCGACCCCGGATGACGACATCACCGCCGCGCTGACCGGCGAATGGCCGATGCCGATGGCCCCGGCCGAAGCCAAGGGCGCCGGCAAGAAGATCTCCGACAAGGCCGCCGAGAAGGGCGTCAGCCTGACCGATGATCAGGTCAAGCGCGCCGTGCTCGACTCGATCCGCGCGCTGATGATCATCCGCGCCCACCGCATCCGCGGCCACCTTGCCGCCGATCTCGACCCGCTGGGCCTGCATGGCAAGGAGCCGCACCCCGAGCTCGACCCCAAGGCCTACGGCTTCACCGATGCCGACATGGACCGGCCGATCTTCATCGACAACGTGCTGGGCCTGCAGATCGCGTCGATGCGCGAGATCATGGGCGTGCTCAAGCGCACCTATTGCGGCACCTTCGCGCTGCAGTACATGCACATCTCCGACCCCGAGCAGTCCTCCTGGCTCAAGGAGCGCATCGAGGGCTACGGCAAGGAAGTGAAGTTCACCCGTGAAGGGCGCCGCGCCATCCTCAACAAGATGGTCGAGGCGGAGGGCTTTGAGAAGTTCCTGCACGTCAAGTACATGGGCACCAAGCGCTTCGGCCTCGACGGCGGCGAAAGCCTGATCCCGGCGATGGAGCAGATCATCAAGCGCGGCGGCAACCTCGGCATCAAGGAAGTCGTGGTGGGGATGCCCCACCGTGGCCGCCTGTCGGTGCTCGCCAACGTGATGAACAAGCCCTACCGCGCGATCTTCAACGAGTTCCAGGGCGGCAGCTTCAAGCCTGAGGATGTCGACGGTTCCGGCGACGTGAAATACCACCTCGGCGCCTCCTCGGACCGCGAGTTCGACGGCAACGAGGTGCACCTGTCGCTGACCGCCAACCCCTCGCACCTCGAGGCGGTGAACCCGGTGGTTCTGGGCAAGGTCCGCGCCAAGCAGGACCAGCTCGGCGATGTCGAGCGCACGCAGGTCCTGCCGGTGCTGCTGCACGGCGACGCGGCCTTCGCCGGCCAGGGCGTTGTGGCCGAGTGCTTTGCCCTCTCGGGTCTGCGCGGTCACCGCACCGGCGGCACCATCCACATCGTGGTGAACAACCAGATCGGCTTCACCACCGCGCCGCACTTCTCGCGCTCCTCGCCCTACCCCACCGACAACGCTCTGGTGGTCGAGGCGCCGATCTTCCACGTCAACGGTGACGATCCCGAGGCCGTGGTGCACGCCGCCAAGGTGGCCACCGAGTTCCGCCAGAAGTTCGGCAAGGACGTGGTCATCGACATGTTCTGCTACCGCCGGTTCGGTCACAACGAGGGCGACGAGCCCATGTTCACCAACCCGGTGATGTACAAGCAGATCAAGAAGCAGAAGACGACGCTGACGCTCTACACCGAGCGGCTGGTCAAGGACGGCCTGATCCCCGAGGGCGAGATCGAGGACATGAAGGCCGCCTTCCAGGCCCATCTCAACGAGGAGTTCGAGGTCGGCAAGACCTTCAAGCCGAACAAGGCCGACTGGCTCGATGGCCGCTGGTCGCACCTCGACAAGCAGAAAGAGGGCAACTACCAGCGCGGCGAGACCGCCATCAAGCCCGAGACCATGGAAGAGATCGGCAAGGGCCTGACCACGGTTCCCGAGGGCTTCCCGCTGCACAAGACCGTGGGTCGCTTCCTCGAGCAGCGCAAGAAGATGTTCGAGGCCGGCGAAGGCTTCGACTGGGCGACCGCCGAGAGCATGGCCTTCGGCTCGCTGCTCACCGAAGGCTACCCGGTGCGCCTGTCCGGTCAGGACAGCACCCGCGGCACCTTCTCGCAGCGCCACTCCGGCCTGATCAACCAGGACGACGAAGAGCGGTACTACCCGCTCAACAACATCCGCGAGGGCCAGGCCCGCTACGAGGTGATCGACAGCGCCCTGTCGGAATACGCGGTCTGCGGTTTCGAGTACGGCTACTCGCTGGCCGAGCCCAACTCGCTGGTGCTCTGGGAAGCGCAGTTCGGCGATTTCGCCAACGGCGCCCAGATCATGTTCGACCAGTTCGTGAGCTCGGGTGAATCCAAGTGGCTGCGCATGTCGGGCCTCGTCTGCCTGCTGCCGCACGGCTACGAGGGCCAGGGCCCCGAGCACAGCTCGGCCCGCCTCGAGCGCTTCCTGCAGATGTGCGGTCAGGACAACTGGATCGTCGCCAACTGCTCGACCCCGGCGAACTACTTCCACATCCTGCGTCGCCAGCTGCACCGCAGCTACCGCAAGCCGCTGATCATGATGACGCCGAAATCGCTTCTGCGTCACAAGCTGGCGGTCTCCAACGCCGAGGATTTCGTCACCGGATCGAGCTTCCACCGCGTGCTCTGGGACGATGCCGAGAAGGGCCATTCGGAAACCACCCTGAAGCCAGATGCCGAGATCAAGCGCGTCGTGATGTGCTCGGGCAAGGTCTATTACGACCTGCTCGAAGAGCGCGACGCCCGCGGCCTCGACGATGTCTACATCCTGCGCATCGAGCAGTTCTATCCCTTCCCGGCGCTCAGCCTCGTGAAGGAACTGGAGCGCTTCAAGGGCGCCGAGATGATCTGGTGTCAGGAAGAGCCCAAGAACCAGGGCGCGTGGACCTTCATCGAGCCCAACATCGAATGGGTGCTGGGCCGCATCGACGCCACCCACAAGCGGCCGGTCTATGTGGGCCGCGCCACCTCGGCCTCGCCCGCCACGGGTCTGGCCAGCCAGCACAAGGCACAACAAGAAGCGCTCGTGAACGAGGCGCTGACCATCGAAGGGAATTGAGACTATGACGACCGAAGTGCGCGTCCCCACGCTCGGGGAATCCGTGACCGAGGCAACGGTGGCCACCTGGTTCAAGAAGCCTGGCGACAGCGTTGACGTGGACGAGATGCTCTGCGAGCTGGAAACCGACAAGGTGACCGTCGAGGTTCCCTCGCCGGTGGCCGGTAAGCTCGCCGACATCGTCGCCAACGAAGGCGACACCGTCGGCGTCGATGCACTGCTGGCAAACATCGCCCCGGCGGGCGAGGCCGGCTCGACCACCGTCGAGGAACGCCCCTCCGCCAAGTCCTCCGACGAGGCACCCGCCGCTTCCGGCGACGATGCCCCGGTCGACGTGATGGTCCCGACGCTGGGCGAGTCCGTCTCCGAAGCCACCGTCTCGACCTGGTTCAAGAAGGTCGGTGACAGCGTCGAGCAGGACGAGATGCTCTGCGAGCTCGAGACCGACAAGGTCTCGGTCGAAGTGCCCGCCCCGGCCTCCGGCACCCTGACCGAGATCCTGGCCGAGGAAGGCGCCACCGTCGAAGCCGGCGGCAAGCTCGCGGTCATGTCCGGCGGCTCCGGTGCCTCCGGCGGCTCCAATGGCGCCGTCGCAGCCCCTGCCCCGAACTCCGCCTCCGCCGCCGAGCCCACCACCTCGGGCCGCGGTGATGTCGAGGATGCGCCGTCGGCCAAGAAGGCGATGGCCGAAGCCGGCCTCGATGCGAAGGACGTCAAGGGCTCCGGCAAGGACAGCCGCGTCATGAAGGAAGACGTCTCCGCCGCGATCGCCGCCGCCAAGTCGGCTCCGGCAGCCTCCTCCGCCCCGGCGCAGCCGCAGCGCGCGCCGAGCCCGGCCGAGGACGCCGCCCGCGAAGAGCGCGTCAAGATGACCCGCCTGCGCCAGACCATCGCGCGCCGCCTGAAGGACGCTCAGAACACCGCCGCCATGCTCACCACCTACAACGAGGTGGACATGACCGAGACGATGGCGCTGCGGAAGCAGTACAAGGACCTGTTCGAGAAGAAGCACGGCGTGCGGCTCGGCTTCATGTCGTTCTTCACCAAGGCCTGCGTGCACGCGCTGAAAGAGGTTCCCGAGGTCAACGCCGAGATCGACGGCAACGAGGTGGTCTACAAGAACTTCGTGCACATGGGCATCGCCGCGGGCACCCCGCAGGGTCTCGTGGTGCCGGTTCTGCGCGACGTCCACGAGAAGTCCTTCGCCGAGATCGAGGGCGAGATCGCCGAGAAGGGCAAGCGCGCCCGCGACGGCAAGCTCTCGATGGCCGAGATGCAGGGCGGCACCTTCACCATCTCCAACGGTGGTGTCTACGGCTCGCTGATGTCCTCGCCGATCCTCAACCCGCCGCAGTCGGGCATCCTCGGGATGCACAAGATCCAGGACCGCCCGATGGTCGTCAACGGCGAGATCAAGATCCGCCCGATGATGTACCTCGCGCTGAGCTACGATCACCGCATCGTCGACGGCAAGGGCGCCGTGACCTTCCTCGTCCGCGTCAAGGAAGCGCTCGAGGATCCCCGTCGCCTGCTGATGGATCTCTGATCCCGATCCCCGGGCGGGCCCGTCCCGCCCGGGATCCCCTTTCGGAGAGGGTTCATGCCGCGCAGCCCCGCGACCAGATCGACCACATGTCCGACGGCCTCCGCCCCAGCCGCGTTCGACCCCCGATGCCTCGCCGGCATCTGCCGCCGCGCTAGCTTTACGATTCCGTCCACGAAACCCCTGAAAACGGAGACCTGAGCATGGCCACGCAGCTTCTTCTTCAATTCCCGAGTTTCGACCCGTCCGAGTTCGACAGCGACGCCGAGAACCGCGCCAATGCCGGCCTCACGCTGCTGCAGCGCTGGACCGAGGAAAGCGGCAGCGGCCAGTGGCTGCTGTTCTCCGTAAATGACATTCCCAAGGCCAAGAACTGGCTCGAGACGAGCTCCGCGCTCGGCCACGGCCCCGCCGCCTCGCATTTCCTGAGGACCGCATGACCATGAGCCCCGAACTCGCCGCCCTCGCCGTCACCGCCTTCATCCAGCTCGCCGCCGTTATCTGGTCGCAACGCGCGCTCGAGGCCGATATCGGCCACGACGGCAACCTCGGCACCCGCGAGGGGCTCGACCAGCGCCTCTCCGAGCACGCCAAGCGCCTGCGCCGGGCGCTGGCCAACCACACCGAGAATATCGGCCTGTTCATCACCGCCGTGGTGCTGGTGGAGTTCACCGCCAGCAACGGCTGGATCACCGGGATCGCCGCGTGGGTCTTCGTGGCCGCGCGCGCACTTTACCTGCCGGCCTACGCCTTTGGCTGGGTGCCGTGGCGCTCGGTCATCTTCATGGCGGGCCTGGTATCGTGCTTCGTCATGATCATCGCGAGCGTCTTCTGACCATGACCCCCGAGCTCACCGCCCTCATCCTCGCCGCGCTGCTGCAGATCTGCCAGTTCGTCCTGTTCTCGGTGCTGGCGCAGCGCCAGGTCGGCCGGAAATACGCCGCCTCGCCCCGCGACACGCCGCGCCAGCTCACCGGCTATGCCGGCCGGGCCCATCGCGCCATGAACAACCATTTCGAAGGGCTGATCCTGTTCACCATCGCGGTGGTCGCAGTGACCTATGCCGACAAGACCTCGGCGGTCACCGTGCTCTGCGCGCTGCTCTATCTCGGCGCCCGCCTGCTCTACATCCCCGCCTATCTCTTCGGCTGGGCGCCCTGGCGCTCGCTGATCTGGGTGGTGGGGCTTCTGGCAACCGCCATCATGCTCGTGGCGGCCCTGTTCTGATGCGGCCTCTTCTGGCCCGAAATATCCCGGGGTGAATGCGGCGCAGCCGCAGAGGGGCAGCGCCCCTTGCCCGCCTAGACGACAAGGAAAGGACTACCACATGGCACAATACGACGTCATCGTCATCGGCGCGGGTCCGGGCGGCTACGTTGCCGCCATCCGCTGCGCCCAGCTCGGCCTCAAGACCGCCTGCGTCGAGGGCCGCGAGACCCTCGGCGGCACCTGCCTGAACGTGGGCTGCATCCCCTCCAAGGCGCTGCTGCACGCCAGCCACCAGCTGCACGAGGCGGAAGAGAACTTCGCCAAGATGGGCCTCAAGGGCGACGCGCCCACGGTCGACTGGACGCAGATGCTCGCCTACAAGGACGACGTCATCGGCCAGAACACCGGCGGCATCGAGTTCCTGTTCAAGAAGAACAAGATCGACTGGCTCAAGGGCTGGGGCTCGATCCCCGAGGCCGGCAAGGTCAAGGTCGGTGACGAGGTCCACGAGGCCAAGAACATCATCGTCGCGTCGGGCTCCGTGCCTGCCTCGGTGCCCGGCGCCGAGGTAGAGATCGACGAGAAGGTCGTGGTCACCTCGACCGGCGCGCTCGAGCTGCCCGAGATCCCCAAGAAGATGGTGGTGATCGGTGCCGGCGTCATCGGCCTCGAGATGGGTTCGGTCTACAAGCGCCTCGGCTCCGAGGTCACCGTGATCGAATACCTCGACACCATCACCCCCACGATGGACACCGAGGTGCAGCGCAGCTTCAAGAAGCTGCTGACCAAGCAGGGCCTCGAGTTCACCCTCGGCGCGGCGGTCTCCAAGGTCGAGACCAAGGACGGCAAGGCCACGGTGACCTACAAGCTGCGCAAGGATGACAGCGAGCACAGCGTCGAGGCCGACGTGGTGCTCGTCGCCACCGGTCGCAAGCCCTTCACCGAGGGTCTGGGCCTCGACGCGCTCGGCATCGAGACCTCCAAGGGCGGTCAGATCAAGACCGACGGCCAGTGGGCCACCAGCATCAAGGGCATCTACGCCATCGGCGACGCGATCGACGGCCCGATGCTCGCCCACAAGGCCGAGGACGAGGGCATGGCCTGTGCCGAGGTCATCGCCGGCAAGCATGGTCACGTGAACTACAACGTGATCCCCAGCGTGATCTACACCCACCCCGAGGTCGCCTCTGTCGGCGCCACCGAGCAGGAGCTCAAGGAGGCCGGCAAGGCCTACAAGGTCGGCAAGTTCTCGTTCATGGGCAATGGCCGCGCCAAGGCCGTGTTCGCCGGCGACGGCTTCGTCAAGCTGCTGGCAGACAAGGAAACCGACCGCATCCTCGGCTGCCACATCATCGGCCCGGCGGCCGGCGACCTGATCCACGAGGTCTGCGTGACGATGGAATACGGCGGCTCCGCAGAGGACCTCGCGCTGACCTGCCACGCCCACCCGACCTTCTCGGAAGCGGTGCGCGAGGCGGCGCTGGCCTGCGGCGACGGTGCCATCCACGCCTGACGCGGCCCGCAGGTCGAAACCGAAAAGGCCCCCGCGATGCGGGGGCCTTTTTCATGGCTTCGAGGCTAACCGGCGGTCTCAGCCGGTGCGCCCGGGAATGAAGACCCCGCCGGCGCTCACTGCTGCGGAGGGCTGAGGGGTCTGTCCGCCGCCGCCCTGAGGGTCGATCCCGACCACCAGCGCCGCGTCGTAGCGCTCCTTCTGCTCGCGGATCGCGGCGAAGGCGCCCTCGCCCGCCTGCTGGGCCACGCTGTCATTGCCGTTCGTCGTATCGCGCTCGTCGTCACGATCGTTGTAGGGCGGGACCGCGAGGTAGAGATACTGGCTCAGCGCGTCGGGAAAGAAGATCTGGCTGGTGAGCACCGTCTCCTCGTCGAGATGCACCTTGTAATTGATGTGCGTGGTGCGCCCACGATGCCAGCCGGGATAGATCGTGTCGAAGTTCACCTGCCCGTCCTCGCCCGAGATCTGGGTGCCGCGCAGGAAGGTTTCCTCGGCGGTGTCCCCGGCACCGTCGCTGCCCTGCTCCGGATCGCCCGAATAGCTGCCGCGCGCGTCGCAATGCCAGATGTCGACCCGCGCCTCGGGCACCGGACGGCAATCCGCCGTCACCACCTGAAGCCGCAGCCGCAGCGGCACGCCCTCGCGTGCGTCGGTGATATCTGTGCGCAGCAGCCTCTCGTCGAGGGAAGACGCCGCCTCGGGCCCCTCGGGCTGTACCATGCAGACATTTGGCGTCAGTAGCCCAGCCGCGCTCGCCTGCGCCCGCGCCGCGCTCGGGAAGACCCCGACACCGGTCGCCACCACCGGAGAGGCGGCGAACCCGGCAAGCATGGCACGGCGGTTTGGGCGGGGCGTATCGGCGGACATGGGATCTCCTGAATAATGAAACTCAGTAGACCAACGTGCCCGCCCCCCTGTCCCGTTCCGCGGTTCGGGAAATAATATGCCCGCTCACCAGAGCGTACTGCGCGCCCGCTCCGGATAGTCCCGCTCCCACGCGCCGGCGTTGATCTCGCCAGAGGTCATCTCGTCGAGGATCTCGCCGAGGCTCGGCGTGGCGGCGCTGTCGTCGCGCCCCCAGAGGCCCGAGCGCAGCAGCGCCTTGGGGCATTGCGCGTAGATCTCGGATATCTCGATCACCGCCACCGTGGCCGGCAGCATCGTCTTGTGGCGGAAGCGCTCGCGTAGCGCGGTGTCATCGGTGAGCCAGGCGGTGCCGTTCACCCGCACGACCACGTTGTCGCCGGGCACCATGAACATCAGCGAGATGCGTCCGTCCGAGACGATGTTGCGCAGGCTGTCGAGACGGTTGTTGCCGCGCCAGTCCGGCAGCGCCAGCGTGCCGGGGTCAAGCTCGGCCACCACCGGGCCATCGTCGCCGCGAGGCGTGCCGTCGGTGCCGTCGGGTCCGACGGTCGAGATCACGCAGAAGCGCGCCGCCTCGATCCAGCGCCGATAGGCCGGGGTCAGCCGCTGCGCCACCTTGCGCAGCGCCGCGTCGGAGGGAGTGCCGTAGAGGGCCTCGAGCTCTGCGATATCCTCAATCCTGCGCATGGGGCTCCGCCTCTTGGTGCAGCGCCTCGCTCGCGATCTCGATCTCCTGCTCGAGCCGACCGAGGAAAGCCTGCTTGGACAGGCCCGGCTCGATCACCGGCAGGAACTCGACCACGGCAAGACCGGGTTTGCGGTAGATGCCCTTGCGCGGCCAGAACAGGCCCACATTGGTCGCCGCCGGAACGCAGGGCTGGCCGGTCTGCTGGTAGAGCAGCGCTGCGCCGACCTTGTAGGGCGCCTTCACGCCCGGCGCCACGCGGGTGCCCTGCGGGTAGATGATCAGCTGGCCGGGCTCGATGGCGCCGCGCTTCACGTCCTTGAGCATCCGCGAGATGGCGGCGCCCCGCTTGCCGCGATTGACCGGCACGCAGCCGATGCGCATGGCGTATTGTCCCAGCACCGGGGCCCAGAGCAGCTCGCGCTTCATGATGAACTTGCCCGCCGGGACGGCGCCGAAGATCAGGATGATGTCGAGGAAGCTCTGGTGCTTCGAGGCGATGATGACCTCGCCCTGCGGCGGCTTGCCGCGCACTTCGGTCCTCAGCCCGACCATCCAGCGCGCGCTCCAGCGCACCCAGCGGCACCAGGTGAGACAGGCGGCACGGGCGCCCTTGCGCGACAGCATCGCCCAGGGAAAGTACACGAGGCCGATCACCGCCATTCCGCCATAGATCGCCACCAGAAACACCAGCGAGCGCAGCCATTGCAGCGCGTATGCCATCAACTCAATCCTCCAAGAACGCGGCGCGCGGCCACTGCCGTCGCGGCGAAGCCCACCGCCGCCGCGAGCAGCGGCACCAGCACCGGAATGCCCCAGTGCCAGCCGCGGAAGCTCAGCCCGGTCAGGAAGCCGGCGGTCTCGTCGCCGCTCGGCAACAGCGCGACTGCGGCGATGCCGAGCACCGTGCCGACCGCAGCACCGCCCAGCGTGCGCAGGGTAAAGCGGCGCACGAAGGCGCGGGCGATATAGGCATCTGTGGCTCCCACGAGGCGCAGCACTGCGATGACCTGCGCATTGGCAGACAGCGCCGCGTTGGCGGCTAGCGTCACCATGGCGCCCATCGCCGCGGCGATGAGAAGCCCCGAGACCCAGCCCAACACTGTCAGCCGCGCCGCCGCCGCCACCAGCGGCTTGCGCCAGCGAGCGTGATCGTCAAGCACCGCGCCGGGCACCTCGGCCTGCAGGCGCAGCCGCAACCCGGCCGCGTCGTAGCCCTTGGAGGTTTCGGTCACCTCGATGAGCTGCGGCACCGGCAGCTCCGACACCGGCAGGTCGGGGCCGAACCACGGCTCGAGCAGCGCCTGCTGCTCGGCCTCGCTCAACGCCCTTGCAGACGCCACGCCCGGGGTCTGCTGCAACAGACGCAGCGCCGCTTCGGTCTGCGCCGCCACCTGCCCCACCGGGGCCGAGATCCGCACCGTCGAGGCGCGCGCCAGCTCGTCGCCCCACGACGTGGCAAGCCGCCCCGCCGCCAGCGACAGGGCCAGCGCGAAAACCGCGAGAAAGGCCATCACGGCGGCGGCGAAGACCGTCAGCCGCGCGGTGAAGCCGGTGGGCGGCACGACCCGGTCGGCGGCCTTGTCGCCGCGCGCCAGCGCGACGAGCGTCTGAAGCGACATCTTCACAGATCCACCCCCGCCGATTGCAGCCTGCGATTGACGATGCGCAGCACCCGCGCGGGCACCTGGCTCTTGGCGGCGCGGATGAGCTGCAGGTCATGGGTGGCGATCAGCACGGTCACCCCCATCCGGTTGAGCTCGATCAGCAGCCGCAGCAGCCGCTGCGACATCTCCCAGTCGACATTGCCGGTGGGCTCGTCCGCAAGCACCACCTCGGGCGAAGATATCACCGCCCGCGCCAGCGCCGCGCGCTGCCGTTCGCCCCCAGACAGTTCGGGCGGTCGGGCGTTCGCCCGCGAGGTCAGCCCGACCCAACCCAGCAGCTCGCGCAGGTTCTGATCCTGCCCCGAGATAGCTTCTCCGGCCACGGTCAGCGGCAGGGCAACGTTCTCGGCGAGCGACAGATGGTCGAGGAACTGGCAATCCTGGTGCACCACGCCGATGCGGCGGCGGCTCAGGGCGACGGCATCGCGGTCCATGTTGCGCACGTCGGTGCCGAAGAGCCGCGCATGACCGGCGGTCGGGCGCAGCGCGCCGTAGCAGAGCTTGAGAAGCGTCGTCTTGCCGGTGCCGGAGGGGCCGGTCAGGAAATGGAAGGAGCCGGGGGCAAGCTGCAGGGACAACTCCGAGAGGAGCTCTCCGCCGCCGTAGCTGTAGGCCACATTATCGAGCTCGATCACGCGTGTTCCACCATTCCGAAATCAGGCCCTGTTGTGCATGAGCCGCGGCGCATATGCAATCCGCCCGGGTTTCGGAAAAGAGGCTTTCCCGACCTGAGGCGGTAACTTATTGTGAAACCTTGAAGACCAGCAGACCCTTGGCAGGATATGGGGACCAGATGCGGCTGATATGCCCGAATTGCGGCGCGCAATACGAAGTACCGACGAATGCCATTCCCGACGGCGGGCGTGACGTTCAGTGCTCGGATTGCGGCCACACCTGGTTCCAGTCCCACCCCGATGACGCCCCCCTGTCGGCGCCGGAGCCATCGCTTCCCCCGACTGACGACGACTGGCAGCCCGCCCCCGAGGACGCGCCGGAGACCACGGCGCAAAGCAAGGCCGAGTTCGCCGACGCGTTCGAAGAGACGCTGGACGACGCGGGCGAGGACGAGGCCCCGGACGCAGACGCGCTCCCGGAGCCCGAGCCGGCCTTCGCCCCGCCGCCGCGGACCCGACCGCGCCGCGAGCTCGATCCCTCGGTCGCCGAGGTTCTGCGCGAGGAAGCCGAACGCGAAGCCCGCCGTCGCGCCTATGAGGCGGGCAGCCTCGAAACCCAGCCCGAGCTGGGGCTGACCGACCCGTCTGAGGACGACGCGCGCAGCTTCCAAGAGCCGGATGATGCACTGGGCACGGCGCCGGACGAGGCAGAGCCAGTCAGCGTCGCCGACATGCCCCCCGCCGCGCCCGAGCCAACGCCCGCGCCTGTGCCGCCCGTCACCCCGGCGCCCGAGTCCGCCGCGGCCAGTTCGCGCCGCGAATTGCTGCCGGATATCGAAGAAATCAACCAGACCCTGCGCGCCTCTTCCGAGCGCCGCAGCATGGAGACGCCCCAGGGCCGCGCCGCCTACGAGGAAGAGGACGAGGCCCAGACCCGCGGCTTCAGTCGCGGCTTCCGGCTGGTGATCGTGCTCGCCGTCGTCGCGGTGGCGCTCTACCTGCTCGCCCCGACCATCGCCGAGCTGGTTCCCGGCGCGACCCCGCTTCTCGCTGACTATGTCGAGCTGATCGACACCGCGCGGCTCTGGCTCGACGATCAGGTCGGCGCGCTGATGCGGCAGATCGGCGGCCAGTAGGCGCCACCGGCGCGTTCGGGGCCGCTGTCTGACCGGCCGCGCCAAGCGCCCCCCTCCGCGCCGTAGCGCGTCTTACCGCAGACCTGCGAACAGGCCCGGGCGGGCCTTCGGCCCTCCTGCCGTCAGCCCCGGCCCTTCCACGGCACCAGCGCCTTCTCGGCCAACCGCATCAAGATGTCGATGCCGAAGCCTATGACGCCGATCATGATGATACCCATGATCACGATGTCGGTAAGCTGGAACTTCGACGCCACCATGATCATCATGCCCGCGCCCTTTTCGGCGGCGACCAGCTCGGCGGCGACCACGGTGCCCCAGCAGACGCCCATCGCCACCCGCGCGCCGGTGAAGATCTCGGGCAGCGAGTTCGGCACGATCACGTGGCGCATGATCTGCGCCTTGGACGCGCCCAGCGAATAGGCCGCGTGCACCTTGGAGATCTTCACCCCCGACACGCCCGAGCGCGCCGCGATTGCCATGATCCAGAGCGCCGCGAGGAACAGCAGAATGATCTTGCCGGTCTCGCCGATGCCGGCCCAGATGATCACCAGCGGGATCAGCGCCAGCGGCGGCACCGGGCGCATGAACTCGACGATCGGGTCGAACCAGCCGCGGAACCAGTCGCTGAGGCCCATCGCGTAGCCCAGCGGGATGCCGATCAGCGCCCCGAAGGAGAACCCCGCGATGACCCGGAACAGCGACCAGCCGAGATGCTCCCACAGCGTGCTGTCGCGATAACCATCCTGCGCAATCTCCTTGAGCCGCGCCAGCACCGCCTCGGGGGGCGGCAGCCAGATCGGCTCCATCTGCCAGCCCTTGCGCGGCTCGACATTCAGCGTGCCCTTGGGCGACATGCCGACCCGGCCGAACGCGGTCAGGACCTCGCCGCCCGGCGCGATGGGCTCGCCGTTGACCGCCACGACCCTGTGGCCCGCGTCGCGGCCATGATCGTCGTTGCGGTCGACCCGGATCAGCCCCGAGCGCCACGCACCGACGCTGTCGGCATCGTTCTTGGCCCAGCCGGGGCCGGGATCGACCTCGGGCGTCTCGACCTCGGCGCCGACCGGGAAGACCCGCACCGTCACCGTGGCCTCGTCGGGCGCCACGCCGTCGGCCTCGGCGGTGTAGGTGAAGGTGGCGTCGCCCACGAACGGCCCCGGCGCGTGCAGAAAGCCCGGCACCCAGGCCGAGCCGGTGAAGGCGCCCCAGAGCAGGAAGATCGTCAGCACCGAGATCACGCTGGCGATGCGGTTCGGGCGCACTGCGCTCTCGTCGCCGAAGGTGACGGTCTTGCGGGCGGTGAAATCGCGCGTGGTCTTGTGCACCAGCAGCTTCACGAGGAAGAACGAGGCCACGAAGATCGCGACATAGATCAGCAGGACGATCATTGCGCTCCCTCCGTGCGGCCCATGATTTCCTCTTCCATGTCCCAGATCATCCCGAGGATCTCTTCGCGGGTCTTGCCGAACTGCGGGTGTGTCTTGACCGTGCGCAGGTCTTCTCCGACTCCGAGATCGGCGAAGGGCAGACGGTATTCCTTGTGGATGCGGCCCGGGCGCGGCGCCATCACCAGCAGCCGCTCGCCCAGAAGCAGTGCCTCTTCGACCGAATGGGTGATGAGGATGATGGTCTTGCCGGTCTCCTTCCAGAGCTTCAGCACGAGGGACTGCATCTTCTCGCGGGTCAGCGCGTCGAGCGCGCCCAGCGGCTCGTCCATCAGGATCACATCGGGATCGTTGGCGAGACAGCGGGCCAGCGCCACGCGCTGCTGCATCCCGCCCGAAAGCTCGTAGACCGCCTTTTCCTTAAACTCCCTCAGGCCCACTACGTCGAGCAGGTGATCGACGGTACCAGCCCAGTCCCGTTCGCGCTTGCCGGCCATGCGCGGGCCGAAGGAGACGTTCTCGCGCACGTTCATCCACTCGAAGAGCGCGCCCTGCTGGAACACCATGCCGCGCTCGGCGGCAGGGCCGGTAACGGTGTGACCGTTGAGCCGGATCTGCCCCTCCGTGGGCGCGAGAAAGCCCGCCACGATGTTGAGAAGCGTGGTCTTGCCGCAGCCCGAGGGGCCGAGCACCGAGAGCAGCTCGCCCTCGGCCAGATTCAGCGACACGTCCTTCAGCGCCTGCACCGAGCTGCCGTTGGGCAGGTCGAAGCGCATCGACAGGTTTTCAATCTCTAATCCGCTCATGGCCCCCGCCTGCCGGTGCGTTGCCGGCGTAGGGGCCTTGCCTCGCCCCCTGCTTCATTCGTCAAAGAGTGTCGGGCGCGGCGCAGGATCGCCCCGCGCCCGCGCGTCCTTAAAGGCCCGAGGCCGTCTCGAGCGGGCCGGTGTTCACCGCGTCGGCATAGCTGTCGAGCGCCGCGTCGATCGAGCCTGCCTCGACAAACACGTCGGCCACGCCCTTCATGAACTCCTGCGCGCCGCCTGCGAGCCACTTCCCGGTGAGCTGCTCCTCGACGCTGGGGAAGACGAAGGTGGCCAGCGTCTCGGCGGTGGCCTCCTCGTCCATGCCCGCATCCCTTGCGATCACCGGCAGCATCTTGTCGTGGTTGGCCTCATCGGCCCACATGGCATTGGCCTCGGCGGTCACCGCGAGGAACTCGGCCACGATGTCGGAATTCTCGGCCACCCAGCCCGCCGGGCCGGAGGTCACGTCGAACACCAGAATGCCCAGTTCTTCCTTCTCGGCCCCGGTCAGCAGCACGTTGCCGTGCTCCTTCATGCGGCGCAGCGAGCCGCCCCAGCCGCAGGCCATGTCGACCGAGCCCTGCGCGAGGGCGGCGGCACCATCGGGCGGCGCCATGTCGACGATCTCCATGGTCGAGATGTCGACGCCGAAGTGAGACATTTGCTTGAGAAAGCCGTAATGCGCCGCCGTCCCCAGCGGCACGGCGACCTTCTTGCCCTCGAGCTCGCCGGCGGAGTCCTTGTCGATCTCGAGCGCCTCGGCCACGACGCAGTTGTCGTTGTCGGCGTAGCTCACCGCGACGTCGAGGATCTGAAGATCCTGCCCCGCCGAGGCGGCGACGACGAAGGGCGGCACGCCCTGGCTCACCGAGAGGTGCACGTCGCCAGAGGCCATGGCGGCGCTCATCGCGGTGCCAGTGTCGAAGCTCACCCAGTTGATCTCGAGGCCCATCGCCTCTTCGTACAAGCCTTCCGCTTTCGCGTATTCGAACGGCATCGGCCATTCGAGAAAATAGCCTACGGTCAGATCCTGCGCGCTGGCGGCGCCGGTCATCAGCGCGGCGGTGGCAGCCCCCGTCATCAGGCCCTTGATCGTCGTCATCATGTCTCTCCCTGTCATCCGGCCCCTGCTCAACCGGCGGCGCCTTGTCTGTGGCGCGGGCCCGGAGGTCCTGCGCCGGGGCCAATCCGAGCCGAAATTGAGCGACCGATCAACGCTTTTCCCGGCGATGACGCCCGGTTTTCGTGCAACTGCACAACCCGCAGGCCCTCCGTTCCGCTGCCGGTTTTGACCGCAACGCCGCCGGCGCAGCCCCGCGCAAGAAGCCGTTTTGGTTGCCAGCCCCGAATATGTGTGTGCTAACATTCGCCCCAGACGGCCCCGGGGCCGGAATCACGCTTCCCAGGAGACAGGAAAAATGGACGGCACGCTCACGCAGAACGATCTCAGCCACGTTGTCGAGGCGGACAAGCGCCACGTCTGGCATCATCTGACGCAGCACAAGCCGTTCGAGACCTCTGACCCGCGCATCATCGTCGAGGGCAAGGGCCTGCGGGTCTGGGACCAGCACGGCCGCGAACATATCGATGCCGTCTCGGGCGCGGTCTGGACCGTGAACGTGGGCTACGGGCGCCAGTCCATCGTCGACGCGATCTCCGAGCAGCTGATGAAACTGAACTACTTCGCCGGTGCCGCGGGCTCGGTGCCGGGCGCGCTGTTTGCCGAGAAGCTGATCTCGAAGATGCCGGGCATGAGCCGGGTCTACTACACCAACTCGGGCTCCGAGGCGAACGAGAAGGCCTTCAAGATGGTCCGCCAGATCGCCCACAAGCGCTATGGCGGCAAGAAGAACAAGATCCTCTACCGCGAGCGCGACTACCACGGCTCGACCATCGGCGCGATGTCGGCCGGTGGCCAGCTCGAGCGCAACAT
The DNA here is from genome assembly GCF_020171625.1 of Salipiger bermudensis. Lineage (GTDB taxonomy): Bacteria > Pseudomonadota > Alphaproteobacteria > Rhodobacterales > Rhodobacteraceae > Salipiger > Salipiger bermudensis_B. Next base: position 11,600 of record NZ_JAIUZY010000013.1, on the reverse strand, counting down.
GCAGTACGGCCCCTTCGCACCGGCCTTCGTCTCGGTGCCGCACTGCCTCGAGTACCGCGCCCAGTGGGACCTGTCGGGCGAGGCCTATGGCCAGCGCGCCGCCGACGCCATCGAGGAGGTCATCCTGCGCGAGGGTCCCGACACGGTGGGCGCGCTCTGCCTCGAGCCGGTGACCGCCGGCGGCGGCGTCATCCTGCCGCCCCCGGGCTATTGGGAGCGGGTGCAGGAGATCTGCCGCAAGTACGACATCCTGCTGCATATCGACGAGGTCGTCTGCGGCGTGGGCCGCACCGGCACGCACTGGTTCGGCTACCAGCATTACGGCGTCGAGCCGGATTTCGTGACCATGGCCAAGGGGGTCGCGTCGGGCTACGCCGCCATCGCCTGCTGCGTCACCTCGGAACGCGTCTTCGACATGTTCAAGGACGATGACAGCGATCCGCTGAACTACTTCCGCGACATCTCGACCTTCGGCGGCTGCACCGCCGGCCCGGCGGCGGCGCTCGAGAACATGCGCATCATCGAAGACGAGAACCTGCTCGAGAACACCACCAAGATGGGCGACTACATGCTCGAGAAGCTGGCCGCGCTTGGCGACAAGCACGCCGTCGTGGGCGAGGCGCGTGGCAAGGGGCTGTTCCTCGGGCTGGAACTGGTCAGCGACCGCAGCACCAAGGAGCCGGTCTCGGAAAAGCAGATCGGGGCCGTGGTTGGCGCCTGTGCTGCCGACGGGGTCATCATCGGCGCCACCAACCGCTCGAACCCGGGGCTGAACAACGTGCTGTGCTTCGCGCCGCCGCTGATCGCCACGGCGGACGATATCGACCAGATCGTCGACGCGGTGGACCGCAGCCTCACCAAGGTCTTCGCCTGATCCATGTCCGAGACGCCGCTGAACGAACTGGGGCAACCCGTCGGCCATCCGGTCGACGGGTCCTTCCCCCGCCCGCGCCCGGAGCGCCGCGTCATCGAAGGCCAATGCGTGCGCCTCGAGCCGCTGACCGTGGACCATGCGCCGGGCCTTTTCGAGGCCTTCGCCGAAGACAGCACGGGCCAGGGCTGGACCTACCTGCCGATTGCCCCCTTCGCCGATCTCGCGGATGCGAGAGACTGGGCCAGCACGGCAGCGGCCAGCGCGGACCCGCTCTATTTCGCCATCTGCACGCCCGACGGGCAGCCGGTCGGCTTCTGCTCCTATCTGCGCATTGACCCGTCCGTCGGGTCGATTGAGGTCGGCTTCATCCACATGGCGCCGCGCCTGCAGAAGACCGCCGGCGCCACCGAGGCGATGTACTTGATGATGGCGCACGCCTTCGACACGCTGGGCTACCGCCGCTACGAATGGAAATGCGACGCGCTCAACGAGCCCTCGCGCCGCGCGGCGCAGCGGCTCGGCTTCCAGTACGAGGGCACCTTCCGGCAGGCGACCATCGTCAAGGGCCGCAACCGCGACACCGCGTGGTTCTCGGTGCTGGACGGCGAATGGCCCGCCCTGAAGGCCCGGTTCGAGCACTGGCTGGCGCCCGAGAACTTCGACGCGGACGGGCGCCAGCTCGCCAGGCTCGGCGCCGTCGCCTGAGGCGGCGCCCTTGGCGTCCTCGTTCGCCGTGCGCGTAGGCTCCCCGAGATCGGGCAGCTCTCGTGACTTCCTCCAACGGACGCCCGCCGCGCTCGCGCAGGCGCTCGGAGCTCCGCGCGGCCTCTTCCGGCGGCGCATGGCCCTTGGCCGTCAGCTCGATTACCATCCGCCGGTCGTCCTGTCCCGCCTGCGGCGGACCAGCCCCTGCCCTTCAAAGCGCGTCGGCATCGGTCTTGGCGTGTTCGATTCGAGACGCAGCGCTTTTCCCATTGCCCCGACGGTGCACCCGCCCTCGGCCCGGAGCGCCGTGGTCAGCCGGTATTGCGGACAGGTCAGCCCGAAACCGTCGGGCCGGTCTGCATAGGACTGCTGCATCGCGTGTGGCGCCGAGTGAAGCGCGAAGCAAAGCAGCTCGCACGGCAGCGATTTCATCAGAATGTGTGAAAGGGGGGCGCTTCCGGATCGCACGCAGGTTGCAACACCCACCACCGTCCCTAGCACCGGGCGCCACCCGAGCGGCACTGGGAGGTCTAGAATGCACCGCCCTGCCGCGGCGCTGGCACGCGCCGCGGCCACGCACCACGACCCGACAACCCCCTGTATACAAACGAAAAAGGACCGCCAGATGGCGGTCCTTTCAAGGTCATGTCGTCCGGGGCTGGATCAGCCGTTGACGCTGTCCTTCAGAGCCTTCGCGATGGTCATCTTGACCTGCTTGTCGGCTTCTTTCTTGAACTGTTCGCCGGTGGCGGGGTTGCGCACCATGCGCTCGGGGCGCTCGCGGCAGTAGATCTTGCCGACGCCCGGAAGGGTCACCGCGCCGCCTTCGGCGACTTCCTTGGTGATGATCCCGGTGATCGCATCCAGCGCGGTGGAGGCGGTCTTCTTGTCTGCGCCCATCTCTTCGGCCAGAGCGGCCACCAGCTGGGTCTTGGTCATCGGTTTCGCCATTTCATGGTCTCCTTGAACTGCCCGAACGATTGGGCCTCGATACGGGAAAGTAACATCATATGGAGTTCAAACACAACGAATAGGGGCTATTTGCAAGGGAAAACTGCGCATATAGCGGCTTTCGGCGGCGATGTACCGATGTCAGAGGAAAGCTGTTTCCTCAAAGCTACGCAGCTTGCGCGAGTGCAGGCGCTCCAGCGGCATCCCGCGCAGTCTCTCCATGGCTCGTATCCCGATCATCAGGTGGCGTGCAACCTGCGTCTTGTAGAAGTCGCTCGCCATGCCCGGCAGTTTCAGCTCGCCATGCAGCGGCTTGTCGCTGACGCAGAGCAGCGTGCCGTAGGGCACCCGGAAGCGGAAGCCGTTGGCGGCGATGGTGGCGCTCTCCATGTCGAGCGCGACGGCGCGCGACTGGCTCAGGCGCTGCACCGGGCCGGACTGGTCGCGCAGTTCCCAGTTGCGGTTGTCGACCGAGGCCACGGTGCCGGTGCGCATGATCCGCTTGAGGTCGAACCCGTCGAGCTGGGTCTCCTCGGCCACCGCCTGCTCGAGCGCCACCTGTATCTCGGCCAGAGCCGGGATCGGCACCCAGACCGGCAGGTCGTCGTCGAGCACCTTGTCCTCGCGCAGATAGGCATGGGCGAGCACGAAATCGCCAAGGCTCTGCGAAGAGCGCAGCCCGGCGCAATGACCGACCATCAGCCACGCATGGGGGCGCAGCACGGCGATGTGGTCGGTGGCGGTCTTGGCGTTCGAGGGCCCCACCCCGATATTGACCAGCGTGATGCCCGAGCCGTCCTTGCGCTTGAGATGGTAGGTCGGCATCTGCGGCATCTTCAGGCTCGGCGGGATCGCCGTGTCGGGATCGGTGATCTCGACATTGCCGGTTGAGACGAAGCTGGTGTAGCCGCTCTCGGGATCGGCGAGCTGCTGGCGCGCATAGGCCTCGAACTCGCTGACATAGAACTGGTAGTTGGTGAACAGCACGTGGTTCTGGAAGTGCGCCGGATCGGTGGCGGTGTAATGCGCCAGCCGCGCCAGCGAGTAGTCGACGCGCTGCGCGGTAAAGGGCGCCAGCGGCCCGGCGCCGTCCTCGGCTGGCTTTGCCACGCCGTTGACGATGTCGTCATTGGTCGAGCTGAGATCCGGCACGTCGAACACGTCGCGCAGGATGAAGCGCCCGGCCCCCTCCTGCGGCACCGCAAGGTCGGGATAGTTGGCGACGGCGAAATGCACCGGCATCGGGGTCGACGATAGACCGACCTGCACCGCCACCTGGTGGTTCTCGAGCAGCAGTCCGATCTGCTGCTTGAGGTAGTGCCGGAAGAGATCGGGTCGGGTGATGCTGGCAGCGTGGGTGCCGGGCGCTGCCACGTGGCCAAAGCTCAGGCGACTGTCGACCTTGGCATGGGTGCCGGTGGTGATCCGCACTTCCGGATAGAAAGCGCGCAGCCGCACGCCGGGGTGACCGGTCGCCATAGCGTCAAGAAAGCGGTCGTGCAGGAAGGTGACCGACAGCTCGTAGAGGTCGCAGAGCCGGTCCACCGCGGCCTCCGCCTCGGTAAAGAGCGCGGCCTCGGGGGCCTCGGGAGACACGATCTCCAGCGGTGCGTGGTTGTCCTGCATAGCTGCCTCGTCACTATCTTTGCGCGGCAGGGTGACACCAAGGCGCGGGGCGTTCAAGCGCTGGTATGCCGGTTAACGTCAGGGAGGGTTGTGGGGGCGCTCATCGCGGTGCGAGCCGTCGCCCCTGCCAATAGGGGTAGGTCTGTGAAAACCGTGTGTCGGCCTCGCAGCCCCTGAGCGTCCGGGACGCCGCTGCGCCATCGCCGGCCCGCGGGGTGGCGATCTGCGCGTCGAACCTTTCGATTTATCCCAGCCAGATCCGAAGACCCCCAACACGCAGCGCCTAGCCCAACCAAATCGCCAGCCCGTCCGGGCGGGCCGGCGATGGCGCGGCGGCCTTCGGCCTTGGTTCCGCGCAGTCGGGCGACGAAACGACGGACAGAGGTATTCAAGTCGGCACCGCCAGACCAAGGCGCGGCGATCTGAGCCTTGTCCCTCAACGTATCACAGCCAGATCCGAAGAACCCCGACACGCCGCGCTTGCGTCACCAAATCGCCGTGGCGCGCCTACGGTGGCGCACGTGCCTTTCCCGACCCGATACAGCGAACCAGCGCGGCCCGGGGCGCCGCCGCGCCATCGCCGGCCCGCTGGGTGGCGATCTGCGCTTTGAACCTCTCGATTTATCCCGGCCAGATCCGAAGACCCCCAACAAGCGGCTCTTGCGTCACCAGATCGCCAGCCCGTCGGGGCGGGCCGGCGATGGCGCGGCGGCCTTCGGCCTTGGTTCCGCGCAGTCGGGCGACCAGCCTTAGCCCCCTCCCCCGGAACACAAAGCACCCCGCGGCGTCAGCCACGGGGTGCCCTGTCTCATACACGTAATGTCAGCCTCAGCTGCGCACCAGCGTCTCGTAGGTCTCGGCGATGTCGAGGGTCAGCGCGCCGACCTCGAAGGTGTAATCGCCGATCTGCCCCACCGGGGTGACCTCGGCGGCGGTGCCGGTGAGCCAGCACTGCTCGAAGCCCTCAAGCTCCTCGGGCATGATGTGGCGCTCGTGCACGGTGATGCCCTTTTCCTTCAGCAGCCGGATCACCGTCTGCCGGGTCAGGCCGTTGAGGAAGCAGTCGGCCAGCGGCGTGTGCACCTCGCCATCCTTCACGAAGAAGATGTTGGCGCCGGTCGCCTCGGCCACGTAGCCGCGGTAATCCATGAACAGCGCGTCCGAGCAGCCCTTTGCCTCGGCGGCGTGCTTGGACATGGTGCAGATCATGTAGAGGCCGGCCGCCTTGGCGTGCACCGGGATGGTCTCGGGCGACGGGCGCTTCCACTTGGCGATGTCGAGCTTGGCGCCCTTGGTCTTGGCGTCACCATAGTAGTTGCCCCACTCCCAGGCCGCCACGGCAAGCTGCACCGGGTTGCGCGACGAGGCGACACCCATGTCCGGGCCCGCACCGCGCCACGCCACCGCCCGCACATAGGCATTGGTGAACCCGTTGACCTTGAGCACCTCGGCCTTGATCGCGTCGATCTCGTCGGCGCTGTAGGGGATCTCGAAATCGAGCATATTCGCCGAGGCGATCAGGCGCTCGGAATGGGCGTGGCCAAGGAAGATCTTGCCGTTATAGGCCCGCTCGCCCTCGAAGACCGAGCTCGCGTAATGCAGCGCATGGGTCAGGACGTGTACCTTCGCATCGCGCCACTCCACCATCTGCCCATCGAGCCAGATCTTACCGTCGCGGTCGTCATACGCACCTTCCATAGCGGGTCTCCTTCTCGGCGTTGTTTTTTCATTTGTTGCGCAGGTTATGTCCGATGCGGACATATAATTGCGGAAAAACTGCGACTCGCTACCAGTTTGCTATTGGAATGTCAACAAGGCTGACTTAAACTGCGGCAAAAGACGGAAGACGAAAGAGGGGCAGCAATGGCGGACGGACCGGGCAGTCAGGGACATGGCGGCGAACTGCTGCTCTATCTCACCGACGAACAGCTCCGGCAGGGCATCGAGGCGATGTTCTTTGCGTACCGGGCGTTTACCGCCGATCCCGACCGCATCCTGCAGGGCCTGCAATACGGTCGCGCACATCACCGCGCCATCCACTTCATCCACATCGCGCCCGGCACCACGGTCAACAACCTGCTGTCGATCCTCGGGGTCACCAAGCAGTCGCTCAACCGCGTGCTGCGCACCCTGATCGAGGACGGGCTGGTCGAAAGCCGGGTCGGCCGCGCCGACAAGCGCGAGCGGCACCTACACCTGACCGAGGCCGGCGCGGCGCTTGAGCACCAGCTGTCCGAAGCGCAGCGGGCGCGGATGCGCGCCGCCTACCGGCAGGCCGGCCCCGAGGCCGTTGCCGGGTTCCGCAGGGTGCTCGAGGCGATGATGGACCCCGAGATGCGCCGTCACTACTCCGGCCTGCGCGAGGCCCGAGGATGAGCGATCCCGATGCCCACATCCTGATCGTCGACGACGACGAACGCATCCGCGGCCTGCTGCAGAAGTTCCTGATGCGCCACGGCTTCCTTGTCAGCGCCGCGCGCGATGCCGCCCATGCCCGCCGCCTGCTCACCGGGCTCGAATTCGACATGATCGTGCTCGACGTGATGATGCCCGGCGAGGACGGCATCTCGCTCACCGGGGCGATCCGCGAGACCTCGAGCACGCCGATCATGCTGCTCACCGCACGCGGCGAGACCGAGGACCGCATCAAGGGGCTCGAAGCCGGGGCCGACGACTACCTCGCTAAGCCGTTCGAGCCGAAGGAGCTCTTGCTGCGCATCAATGCCATCCTGCGGCGGATGCCCGAGGCCCCGTCCGAGACCACCGTGCCCAAGCTCATCGGCCTCGGCCCCATCCGCTACGACATCGAGCGCGGCGAGATGTGGAAGGGCGAAGACCTCGTGCGCCTCACCGCCACCGAGAGCCAGCTGATGCGGATCTTCTCGGCCCGCCCGGGCGAGGCGCTGAGCCGGACCCAGCTGGTCGAGGAACTGGGCCGCGACAAGGGGCAGGCGCAGGAGCGCGCGGTCGACGTGCAGATCACCCGCCTGCGCCGAAAGATCGAGACCGACCCCAAGCAGCCGCGCTACCTGCAGACCGTGCGCGGCGCGGGCTACATGCTGGCGCCCGACTGAGCCGCCGCCAGCGCTGCAATTCGCACCTTGTTCCTGCCGGCCAATCGCGGTCTGGTGGCCCGGACCGATGAGGGAGGATCCGTCATGACCACGGCACTGATCAGCCATGCCGACTGCCTCGAGCATGTCACGCCCGAGGGCCACCCCGAGCAGGTGGCCCGGCTCGAGCATGTGCTGCACGCGCTGGCCCCGCTCCACCTCCTGCGTCTGAGCGCACCGCCGGCGAGCGACGAGGATCTCGCGCGGGTGCATCCGCAGGCCTACATCGCGCGCATCGCCGGCGCCGAACCCGCCGAGGGCGAGATCGCGCTCGATGGCGACACATGGATGTCGCCGGGCTCGATGATGGCGGCGCGCCGGGGCGCCGGGGCCGCGATCCGCGCCGTCGACGCGGTGATGTCGCGCGAGGTGCGCAACGCCTTCTGCGCCACCCGGCCCCCGGGCCACCATGCCGAGCGCGAGACCCCGATGGGCTTTTGCCTCTTCGGCAACGCCGCGCTGGCGGCGAAATACGCGCTCGATCACCACGGGCTCGAGCGCGTCGCGGTGGTGGATTTCGACGTGCATCACGGCAACGGAACGCAGGACCTGCTCTGGGACGAGCCGCGCGCGCTGTTCATCTCGTCGCAGCAATATCCGCTCTGGCCCGGCACCGGTGCGGCGACCGAACGCGGCGCACATGACAACGTGCTCAACCTGCCCCTCGCCCCCGGCAGCGGCGGCACCGAGATGTATCGCGCCTACACCGAGCAGGCCCTGCCCCGTCTGCGGGACTTCCGCCCCGACCTGATCGTAATCTCGGCCGGCTTCGACGCCCATCAGGACGATCCGCTGGCACAGCTGAAGTGGAAGGATCAGGATTTCGCCTGGCTGACGCGCGAGCTTTGCCGGATCGCCGCCGATCAATGCGAGGGGCGGGTGGTCTCGGTGCTGGAAGGCGGCTATGATCTCGCCGCGCTGGCCGGCTCGGCCCGCGCCCATGTGGAAGAACTGATCGAGGCAGGAAAATGAGCGACACGCCCGTCGAGGAGATGACATTCGAACAGGCCATGGCCGAGCTCGAGCAGGTGGTGGGCCAGCTAGAACGCGGCGAGGTGCCGCTGGAGCAGTCGATCGCGCTCTACGAACGCGGCGCCAAGCTCAAGGCGCGCTGCGAGACCAAGCTCAAGGAAGCCGAGGAGAAGGTCGCTCAGATCACCCTCGATGCCGAAGGCCAGCCCGCCGGGCTGAAGGCCGCCGAAGGTCTCTGACCCCCGATGTTCCGTGACAGCCTCGAGGCCGGCGCCCGCGCCGTCGCCGCCCATTTCGATCACGTCCTGAGCGACGCCGCCGACCTGCCGGTGCTGCACGCGATGCGCTACGCCACCGCCGGTGGCAAGGGGCTGCGCGGCTGGCTGGTGCTCGAGACGGCCCGGCTGCACGACGTGGCGCCGGAGCGCGCCCTCTGGCCGGCCTGCGCCATCGAGGCGATTCACGCCTACAGCCTCGTGCACGACGACCTTCCCTGCATGGACGATGACGATCTGCGCCGCGGCCTGCCCACGGTGCACCGCAAATGGAACGAGGCCACCGCCGTCCTGGCGGGCGATGCGTTGCAGGCGCTGAGCTTCGAGATGGTCGCGGACCCGCGCTGCCACCCCGACCCGCTGGTGCGCGCCGATCTGGGCCTGAGCCTCGCCCGCGCCGCCGGTGTCCGCGGCATGGTGCTGGGACAGGCGCTCGACATGGCCGCCGAGCGCGCAGACACGCCGCTCACGCTGGAGCAGATCACCGCATTGCAGGCCGGCAAGACCGGCGCGCTCATCGTCTGGTCGGCCGAGGCCGGCGCGCGGCTGGCGCAGGCCGATGCCACGCCGCTCACCGCCTATGCCGAGCGCCTCGGCCTCGCCTTCCAGATCGCCGACGACATCCTCGATGTCGAGGGTGACGCCGCAACCGTCGGCAAGGCGGTGGGCAAGGATGCCGGGCGCGGCAAGGCGACCTTCGTGTCGCTGCTCGGCCTCGATGGCGCCAGAACGCGCGCCGCGTCACTCGTGACCGAGGCCTGCGACGCGCTATCTCCGTATGGTCACCGGGCCGACGCCTTGCGGGAGGCCGCCCGCTTCGTTATCTCCCGCCGGAACTGAGTGTCGAGGGACAGGATGTCTGACAGCCCCCAAACGCCGCTTCTCGACCGGGTGAGCTCGCCCGCCGATCTCAAGCGCTTCTCCGATGCCGAGCTCGAGCAGATCGCCCACGAGCTGCGCCACGAGACCATCGCCGCGGTCTCCGAGACCGGCGGCCATCTCGGCGCGGGCCTCGGCGTGGTCGAGCTGACCGTGGCGCTGCACGCGGTGTTCGACACGCCGCGCGACAAGGTGATCTGGGACGTCTCGCACCAGGCTTACCCCCACAAGATCCTGACCGGACGCCGCGACCGCATCCGCACGCTGCGCAAGAAGGGCGGGCTGTCGGGCTTCACCAAGCGCTCCGAGTCGCCCTACGATCCGTTCGGCGCCGGCCACAGCTCGACCTCGATCTCCGCCGCGCTCGGCTTTGCCGTGGCACGCGATCTCGGCGGCGTCTGCGACACCGGCACGGGCGATGCCATCGCGGTGATCGGCGACGGCGCGATGAGCGCCGGCATGGCCTTCGAGGCGATGAACAACGCGGGCCATCTCGGCAAGCGGCTGATCGTCATCCTCAACGACAACGAGATGTCCATCGCGCCGCCCACCGGGGCGATGTCGTCCTACCTGTCGCGGCTCTATGCCGAGGAGCCGTTTCAGGACCTCAAGGCCGCCGCCAAGGGCGCGGTCTCGCTGCTGCCGCCGCCGTTCCGCGAGGGCGCCAAGCGCGCCAAGGAGATGCTCAAGGGCATGACCGTGGGGGGCACGCTGTTCGAGGAGCTGGGGTTCGACTATCTCGGCCCGCTCGACGGCCACGACCTGCACCAGCTGCTGCCGGTGCTGCGCATGGTGCGCGCCCGCGCCAGCAAGCCGATCCTGCTGCACGTGCTGACGAAGAAGGGCAAGGGTTACGGCCCGGCGGAGGAGTCCGCCGATCGCGGCCACGCCCGCGCCAAGTTCGACGTCGCCACCGGCGAGCAGAAGAAGGCCCCCTCCAACGCGCCGGCCTATACCAAGGTCTTCGCCAAGGAGCTGACCCGCCTCGCCGCCGAGGACAGCCGCATCTGCGCGGTGACCGCCGCCATGCCCGACGGCACCGGTCTCGACCTGATGGCCGAGCGCTACCCCTCGCGGGTGTTCGACGTGGGCATCGCCGAGCAGCACGGCGTGACCTTCGCCGCCGGTCTCGCGGCGGGCGGCATGAAGCCGTTCTGCGCCATGTACTCGACCTTCCTGCAGCGCGGCTACGATCAGGTAGTGCATGACGTGGCGATCCAGCGCCTGCCGGTGCGCTTTGCCATCGACCGTGCCGGGCTTGTCGGGGCGGACGGCGCCACCCATGCCGGCGCCTATGACATCGCCTTCATGGCCAACCTGCCGGGCATGGTGGTGATGGCCGCCGCCGACGAGGCCGAGCTCAAGCACATGGTGGCCACCGCCGCCGCCCATGAAGAGGGCCCCATCGCCTTCCGCTACCCGCGCGGCGAGGGCGAGGGGGTCGAGATGCCCGAGGCCGGCGAGATCCTCGAGATCGGGCGCGGCCGCATCGTCTCCGAGGGCAAGCGCGTGGCGCTCCTGAGCTTCGGGACCCGTCTCGGCGAGGTCCGCAAGGCCTGCGAGAAGCTCTCGGCCCGGGGCATCACGCCCACCGTCGCCGATGCCCGCTTCGCCAAGCCGCTCGACCGCGACCTGATCCTGCGGCTCGCGGCGGAGCACGAAGCCCTGATCACCATCGAGGAAGGCGCGGTTGGCGGCTTCGGCAGCCACGTGGCGCAGCTGCTCTCCGACGAGGGTGTGTTCGACCACGGGCTCAAGTTCCGCTCCATGGTGCTGCCGGACACGTTCATCGACCACGCCAGCCCCGACGACATGTACGAAAGCGCCGGCCTCGATGCGCGGCACATCGAGGAAAAGGTCCTCACCACCCTCGGGGTCGACCTCCTCAGCCGCAAAGCCTGACCCAAGGCGCATTGGACGCAGCCGCGCCCACGCCCGGCCTCGCGAGAGCTGCCCCCTCGGACGCCTCCGGCGGGAGTATTTTTGACGAAGAGAAGATGCGGGCGCAGCGCTCCTGGCTTCTTTGGTTCAAAAATACCTCGGGGGTGAATTGGCGCACAGCGCCAAGAGGGGGCAGAGCCCCCTACTTCCCCTTCCAGACGAACCTCCGTTGCGACAGGGCGCTGCGTCCCTCCCCTGCCCAACAGCTCAGAGACCCATGTCTGACCCAACCCGCTTTTATCCCGCCAGCGTCTCCGGCACGAT
>NZ_JAIUZY010000012.1 GCF_020171625.1 Salipiger bermudensis | reverse complement strand
GCTCGGGCCGCAATGGCGGGCACCTCAACAATGGCATGGCCCACGGCTATGGCGAAGCGAAGGCGCATCTCGGCGCGGACCGCGCCAAGGCGTTGTGGCAGGCGTATGACCGCTCGATCGACATGATCGAGGAGGTCATCGCCGAAGAGGGGATCGCCTGCAATTTCCGCCGCTCGGGCAAGCTCAAGCTGGCCTCCAAGCCCGGCCACGTCGCCGGGCTGCGCGCCAATTTCGAGCTGGTTCACCGCGAGGTCGATCCCGACACCCGCTTCCTCGAGGCGCACGAGCTGGGCGACGAGATCGGCTCGGACCAGTTCCACGGCGCGATGCTCTACGGCAAGTCCGGCATGATGCACATGGGCCGCTACGTGAACGGGCTGGCCGAGGCCGCGCATCGCCGCGGCGCGAAGATCTGGGAAGACGCCCCGGTCACCGGGCGCAAGCGCGAGGGCGGCGGCTGGGTGATCGAGACGCCGCGGGGCACGATCCGCGCCGAGCGCGTGATCGCCGCGACCAACGGCTATTCCAACAGCGTCGCGGGCGCGCCGCTTGGCTATTTCCGCAAGCGCATCATCTCGGTCGGCTCGTTCATCGTCGCCACCCGCCCGCTCAGCGAGGCCGAGATCGCGGCCACCCTGCCGGGCGACCGCACCTATGTCACCTCGATGAATATCGGCAACTATTTCCGCCTGTCGCCGGACCGGCGGCTGATCTTCGGGGGGCGGGCGCGGTTCTCGGCCACCTCGGACCAGAGCTCGGATGCCAAATCGGGCAAGGTGCTGCGCGCGGCGCTGACCGAGATGTTCCCGCAGATGGAAGGGGTCGGGATCGACTATTGCTGGGGCGGCATGGTCGGCATGACCAAGGACCGCCTGCCGCGGGCCGGAGAGGCCGACGGCATGATCTACGGCATGGGCTATTCCGGCCACGGCGCGCAGATGGCGACGCTGATGGGACAGGTGCTCGCCGACATGGCGATGGGCCGCACCGACACCAACCCGTTGCAGGGGCTCGATTGGCCCAAGGTGCCGCTGCACTCCGGCAAGCCGTGGTTCCTGCCGCTGGTGGGGATGTATTTCGGCCTCAAGGACCGGCTGTCGTGACGCGGGGCGCCATCGGGCGCCCCCTCCCCCGGTCCGGGATCAGCCCAGCGATTGCATCGCCAGCCCGTAGGTCATCGGGCCGCTCTTGGCCCGGCGCAACCGGCCGAACCTCATGTCGGTGACGGTGTCGTAGACCCCGAGCCCCGCCGCCGAGACGAAGGCCTCGAAGCGCTCGCTTTCGACGATCGTGTCGAGCCGCAGGAACTCGCCCTCGCAGGCGAGGATGAAATGTGCGGCGAGCTGCATCGCGACTCCGTCCTGCTCGGCGATCAGAGGGCCGATGACGCGGCCCTTGCCGAAGGTGCGCATCATCGCGAAGCCCTCGATCTCGCCGCCACGTTCGGCCACGATCACCTCGGAGACCTCGTTCAGCGCCGTCAGGATGGCCGTCCGCGCCGCGCCGTAGGCGTGCCGGTCGAGCGCCGCGATGGCGGGCAGATCGTCCGGCCGCATGGGCCGAACCGTCACCCCCGCGACCGGCTCGGGCGGATGGATCGCGCGCGCCATGCCCTGATGCTGATACACCAGCCCCACCGGCGTGAACCCGGCCGCCTCGTAAAGCCGATATCCCTCGCGCGTGGCCGAGAGGCGCAGATCTCGGCCCTTCAGATCGTTGATGAGCCGCCGCAGGAGCCGCCCGCCCGTGCCCTGGGCCTGCAGGCGCGGGGTCGTCACCATCATCCCGAGCATGGCGAAATCCTCGTCGCTCGGAAAGCCCATGGCCGAGCTCAGCGGCCTGCCGATCTCGTCCAGGGCGACATAGCCCTTGCCCAGCCCGATGCAGAGCGCGATGTCGGGGGCGCGGTGCGGCCAGAACACGCTCATGGTCAGCTCGTGCATCCGCGTGAGCATGGCCGGCCCCATCTCTTCGATATGAGCCTTGTAGATGTCGACCTGCATCCAGTCGCTTTCGAGGCTGGGGGCTTTCCGGGTCATGAAGGCATCATGACGTGCAAGGGCCTCCTGGGGCATCCCTTCGGCGCTGCCGGCAGGCAGCGATGGGCCAGAATAGTCCTGTGTGAGGCGTGTCATCATCGTCTTTCCGTTTCGGGCCGGCGGTCCCACGACGGACCTCACCTTCTTTATCCGACAAAACTTGTGGAAAGATATGCCGTTTCCATGCTTTCGCCCGAAGGTTCTGCTGTCGCGCAGCCTCCCGGATGCGTGCGCCCCTGCGTCAACCGGGATGACCATCGCTGTCTGTCTTGCACGCCCTCGCGTCCGGGGTTTCTTCGCCGGCTCGGCGCCTAACGGGTTTCCGCGCGGGTGACAAAGCCTCACCCGTCGGCGTCAGGATCGCCCCGTCACGGCCCGACCTGACGGGTGTTCAAGGGTCGGTCAGAGATCCTTCACCAGACGAAGCGCGTCGTAGATCGCCGCGTGGGTGTTGCGGGCGCTGACGGCATCGCCGATGCGAAAGAGCTGAAACGTCCCTTCGGGGTTGCTCGCGATGGTCTGCGGCCGGCCCGCGACGAGCGCGTCCTGATCGACGGCGCCCCGGTTCGACGACAGCTCCCTGAGATCGAAATACAGCTCATCGAGCGGCAGCGTGCCGTAGTTGACCACGATCTGATCGTAGCTCTTCTCGCTCGTGAAGCTGCTGTAATCCGTGCCGATGATGGCCTTGAGACGGTTGCCGTCGCGCTCCACCGCGGTCAGGCGGCGGGTCACGGTGAAGGTCACATCCTTCTCCTGCAGGGCGCGCATGTAGGGCACGAGGTTCATCGCCATGATCTCGGGGGCGAAGACGCGGTCGGGGGTCATCACCTCGACCTTGGCGCCTGCCTTGGCCGCGACTTCGGCCGCCATGAGGGCCGGGTGGTCGCCGCTCTCGTCGTAGATCAGGATGTCCTGCCCCGGTTTGACGTCGCCCGAAAGGATGTCCCAGGCGGAGACCACGAGAGGCTGATCGCTGTTGTCCTCGTAGAGGCCGGTGTTGGGCAGGCCGCCGGTGGCAATGATGACCACGTCGGGCGCTAGCGCAGTGACGTCCGCCGCCTCGGCCCAGGTGTTGAAATGGAAGGTCACGTCGCGGGCGGCACATTGCGCCATGCGCCAGTCGATGATCGAGATCATCTCGCGGCGGCGCTCGCTCAGGGCGGTCAGACGGATCTGCCCGCCGGGCTCGGGCTGGGCCTCGAAGACGGTGACCTCGTGTCCGCGTTCGGCCGCGACGCGGGCGGCTTCGAGCCCGGCGGGACCGGCGCCGACGATCACCACCTTCTTCGGCGTCGCGGCGGGGGCAATGTCGTGCGGCATGGTCTCTTCGCGTCCCGTGGCGGCGTTGTGGATGCACAGCGCCATGCCGCCCTGATAGATGCGGTCGAGGCAGTAGGTCGCGCCGACGCAGGGGCGGATATCCTCCTCGCGGCCCTCGACGATCTTGCGGACCACGTGGGGGTCGGCCATGTGCGCCCGGGTCATCCCGACCATGTCGAGCAGGCCGTTCGCCACGGCGTGGCGGGCGGTGGCGACATCGGGGATCTTGGCGGCGTGGAAGGTGGGCATCCCGGTCTCGGCCTTGACCCGGCCTGCGAAATCCAGATGCGGCGCGTTCTTCATGCCCTGCACGGGGATCACGTCGGTCATCGCCGGGTCGGTGTGGATTCGACCTTTGATCACGTTCAGGAAGTCGACCATGCCCGAGGCCGCGAGGCGCTTGGAAATCTCCAGCCCCTCGTCGGCGGTGATGCCGCCGGGCTCCGCCTCGTCCGCCGTGTAGCGCACCCCGACGATGAACGCGTTTCCTACTCGGGCGCGGATGCCGCGGAGCACGTCGTTGAGCAACTGCATCCGGCTGTCCAGCGTCTGCCCGCCATAGGGCCCGTCGAGATCGTTGCTGAGGGGCGACCAGAACTGGTCGAGCAGGTGGCCGTAGACCTGAAGCTCGATGCCGTCCATGCCGCCGGCCTTCATGCGCTCGGTGGCGTCGGCGAAATCGGAGATGGCGCGCGCGATGTCCCAATCCTCGGCGCGCTTCGGAAAGGCGCGGTGCGCCGGTTCGCGGTGCCGGGTCGAGGAGATCGAGGGCAGCCAGTCGCCCTTGTCCCACCGCGTGCGGCGGCCAAGATGGGTGAGCTGGATCATCACCGCGCAGCCATGCTCGTGGCAGGCGTCGGTGAGCCGCTGGATATGCGGCACCACCTCGTCGCTGTAGGCGAGGACGTTGTTAAAGACCGGCGGGCTATCCCTCGAAACCGCGGCGGACCCCGCCGTCATCGCCAGCGCCACGCCGGCCTTGGCCCGCTCGGCATGGTACGCGACGTAGCGCCCCTTGGGCATCCCGTCTTCCGGGTAGGCCGGCTCATGGCTGGTGGTCATGATGCGGTTCTTCAGCGTCAGATGCTTGAGCTGGTAGGGCTGGAGGAGCGGGTCTCTGGACGTCATCGGGGAATCTCCGGGCTGATAACGGCATCAACCCAACAATGTTCATAACTGTCAACAAAAAGTACGCTGCTGCACATTTTCGTTGTTACCGGTGTTGGCGCGTCCTATGCTCGGCCCATGATCGAAGCGCGCGACAACCCCGACAAACCCTCTGGCTGGCGCGGCTCGCGCGATGTCTGGCTCGACGCGGCCCGCGCCGCCCTGATCGACAGCGGCGTCGATGCCGTGAAGATCCAGCCTCTGGCCAGCCGGCTGGAGATTGCCCGCACCAGCTTTTACTGGTTCTTCAAGGACCGGAAGGCCCTGCTCGATGCGTTGCTTGACGATTGGGAGGCGCAGAATACCGGCGCCTTCGTCGCCGCCTGCGACAGCTTCGCCGAGACCATCACCGAAGCGATCCTCAACCTGATCGCGGTCTTTCAGGATGAGGCGCGGTTCTCGGCGCAACTGGATTTCGCGGTTCGCGGCTGGGCGCACCAATCCGACGCGGTGGCGGTCCGGGTCCATCGGGCAGACGAGGCCCGCCTCGACGCGATCCGCGCGATGTTCCTGCGCTTTGGCTTTGCCTTCGACGAGGCCGACGTGCGGGCGCGCACCGTCTACCTGACCCAAATCGGATACATCGCGATGCAGGTCCGGGAGGATCAGGCCACACGCACGGCCCGCGTGCCCGCCTACGTCCAGACCTTCTGCGGCAAGATCCCCTCCGAGGCCGAAATGGCGCGCTTTAGCGCCGGCCTCGCCGCCGCCAAGGCGCGGGCAGATGCGGATCGACAAGACCGCGCTGCGCCCCCTGCTCCGGCATCGCCGTCGCGCTGACGCGCGGCCGGTCGGCACGTGCCGCTCGCTGGCCCCTCTCGGCTATCAGGACGAAGCGCACCCTACCGCCGGGGCTGGCAGTCGACGCTTGCGATCTCGGCCGAGTGCACCGGGTCGGGCTCCAGCGAAAAGTCGAAGCGCACCGCCACCGTGCCGACGCCGGTTCCGTCGCGGATCAGAAGCCGCGTCTGCCCCTGCTCCCAGATCGTGCGCGGCGCCTCGGCGCCGAGGCTCTGGTAGGAAATGCTTGCCTCGCAGACCAGCGCGACCGTGTCGGTCAGATAGGGCGCGTAGGTGTCGGGGATCTCGAGATCGATGCTCAGCCGCAGCGTGCAGCCCGCAAGCCCCTCCCCCGCGCCACCATTGCGCAGGCAGTCGAACCGCGCGACGTCGGTGCGCAGCGGCTCTTGCAGCCCATCGCCCTCCACCGAGGGCCACGGCATCGGAAGCGGGGGCGACGGCTCGGGCAGCGGCATCGTGACCGGTGCCGCCCCGAACGGCGCGTTGCGGAAGGAGCGTCGGCCAGAGGGCCGACCCTCGACGTCGGTGCCGCGGGTGAGCGTCATCCCCTCGCCGGTTCCGGCGGCCCGCGTGGCATCGGGCTGCCCGAGCCCCGCGAGGGCGCTGGCGGCGACCCAGCCCGACGGGTAGAGGCCGCCAAGATCAATAAGCTGCACCCAGCCACCCCGCACCGCGAGCACCCGCAACATCGTGCCCGGGCCGGGGCGACCGATCACCCGGCTGTCAAATCCCGGCCCCCGGTGCATATCGAGAACGCGGTCGTCGAGCGTGACGGCGTAGCCGGGTTCGAAGGCCGCAGCCGACTGCGGCAGCGACAGGGCAAGCAGCAGGGCGGCCATCGCCGCCCGGATCGGGAACAGGGTCATCTGAGCGCTCCTCTTTCGCCAACCAGAGCAGCACCCTGCGCAGGAAAGTGCAAGGCACCACGGCACGCGCCGCGATGCCCTCCCGCCGCTTGGCCTGTCCTCAGCCGGCGGGCGTGCCGCCGGCCCCGACATCCCAGAACACCCCGGCCATGACGCGCAGCGCATCGCGCGAGACCGGTTTCAGGATGTGCTCGTTCGGCGCGTGCTGCGAGCAGCCGCGATAGGAATGCGGCACCCAGATCGTCGGCACCTCTAGGATATCGGTGAAGCTGTCGTTGGGCAGCGAGCCGGCGAGGTTCGGGAGCACGTGCAACGCGCCCGCCGTCTTGCGGATCGACTCGCCCACGAACTGCGCCCAGGGGTGGCCGGGATCGAGCCGGGTGGCGGCAAAGAATCCGCGGTCATGGGCGCGGATCTGCACCCGCTCGAAACCATGCGCGTCGAGATGACGGCGCAGCGCGGGGATCACCTCTTCCGGGTCCGTCCCGACCACGTAGCGCAGCTGGCAGGTTGCCCGTGCCCAGCCCGAGATCGCGTTGACCGGCGCCTCGGGCACGCCCGAAACCATCGCCAGCACGGCAAAGCTGTTCCAGCCGAAGACCCGCTCTGCCGGGGTCAGGCTCTCTTCGCCCCAGTCCGGGTCCACAGCCGGCCCCTCACTGCCCGTCACGGGCAGGTCGCGCAGCGCCGCACGGACGCTGTCGGTGAGGCTGTCGGGGCGCCATTCCGGCACCTTGATCTGTCCACGCGCGTCGGTGATGCAGGCCAGCGCATGGGCGAGGATCATCGCCGGATCGGCGAGCAGCCCGCCCCAGTTGCCGGAGTGATGCGCGCCCTCGTGAGTCTCGACCACGAGATCGAAGGTGGTGCCCCCGCGCGAGCCCATGAACATGGTCGGCACCTCGGGCTGCAGGCGCGGCCCGTCGGAGGCGATGAGCACGTCGGCGGTGAGCCTGTCCTTGTACTGTTCGAACACCTCGGGCAGGCCGACCGAGCCGACCTCCTCGCTCATCTCGAGGACGATGCGGGTGTTGAAGCCGAGGCTGCCGCGCACCGTCAGAACCGCCTCGAGCGCGGCGATGTTGACGAGGTGCTGGCCCTTGTTGTCGGCGGTGCCGCGCCCGTAGAGCCGGTCGCCCTCCTCGACGATCTCCCATGGCTTGAGGCCCTCGCGCCACATGCCCTCCTGCCCGAGCACCGCGTCGCCGTGGCCATAGGTCAGCACCATCGGCAGGCCCTCGGCCTCGACCCGCTCGCCCAGCAGCAGGGGGCCGCCGCGCGGATCGGGGTTTTCGATGATCTCGCAGGCGAAGCCGAGCGCCTCGAGCCGGGGCAGCATCGCCTCGCGCAGGTAGCGCAGCGACTCGTCGCGCGCCTCCTGAGCCGGGTT
This sequence comes from Salipiger bermudensis, assembly GCF_020171625.1. Taxonomy (GTDB): domain Bacteria; phylum Pseudomonadota; class Alphaproteobacteria; order Rhodobacterales; family Rhodobacteraceae; genus Salipiger; species Salipiger bermudensis_B. The sequence continues at coordinate 154,871 of NZ_JAIUZY010000012.1, read as the reverse complement.
CTGGCTCTCGGTGCGGAAGGCGACGAGACCGGCAAGGTCGGACTGGAAGGTTCCCGCGTCGAAATAGTCGGTGACATGGGAGATGGCGGCGTCGCGGGTCATTGGTCGTCCTCGAGGGCTGCGTCGCCCCAGGGCGACATGATTTCGGTGCATCCGGTGTTGGTGGTGCCGTCGCGCATCACGCCTGCCGGGCAGGCAAAGGCATAGGGCAGCACGGTGCGGCGGGTGGTCTGGACCGGCATGACGGTGCCGAGCGCGTCCAGCACCTCTTTCGGCAGCGTCTCGTCGGCGACGATGCCGCTGCCGCCCGAGACGTCGATGCGCGGGGTGTGGAAGGCCTCGCCGAGGCCCATGCCGCCATCGACCACGAAGGAGGCCAGCTGCGACACGGCAGAGACGATCTTGCGCCCGCCCGAGGCGCCGAGCGCGACGCGGCGTCCGCCGCCCGCGCCGAGCACCGGGCAGACGTTCATCAGGCAGGCCTTGTCCGGCGCCAGCGAGTTGGGCTTGCCCGGCTCGGGGTCGAACCACATGATGCCGTTGTTCATCAGCAGCCCGGTCGAGGGCGAGACCACGCGGCTGCCGAAGATCGACAGCAGGGTCTGGGTGTTGGCCACCATGTTGCCGTCGCGGTCGACGATGGAGAAATGCGTGGTGCAGCCCGGTGCCTCGGGCACCTCGCCGGTATCGCCCATCTTGCCCAGCCGTTCCGCATAGGCGGTGGCGAGCGCGCGGGCATAGGCGGGATAGGCTGACGCGGGCTGCGACAGGTCGGCGTCGGAGAGCTGCTCCATCACCCGCGCGAAGGTCGGGCCGGCGGTGAGGCCGGGCATGACGTGGAACAGCGCGTCGCGATAGGGCACCGGCTGCGCCGCCCCCACCCAGGCCCGGTAGCCGGCGAGATCCTCGGCGGCGAGGCTGCCGCCCTTGGCCTGAACGTCCTGCGCCAGCGCGCGGCCCACGTCGCCCTCGTAGAAGGCGCGCGACCCGCCGGCGGCCAGCGCCTCGAGCGTGTCGGCCATGGCGCTCTGGTCGAGGCGGTTGTCGGGGATCGCGGTCCAGCCGCTGCCCTTGGGCCAGATGCCGTCATCGAGGAACAGCGCCGCGGCGTCGGGATCCTTGGCGAGGTTGCGCGCCGTCGAGGCGATCAGCAGCGCCGCATACCAGTCGACCAGCATCCCCACGCGGGCGAATGCGATGGCCGGTGAGAGCAACTCGGCCCATGGCATCCGGCCCCAGCGGGCATGGGCCTGCCCGAGACCGTCGACGGTGCCGGGCACCGCGATGGCCTTGGCGCCCTCGACGTTGCGGTCCTCGACCACCCGCTCCCACGGGAACAGGTCGCCGGCCTTGCCCTCGCCGCTCAGCGGGTAGTCGTCGACCTTCAGGCCGCGCGGCGAGCGCATCCCGAAATTGATCGCCACCGCCTCGCCGGTGTCGGCGCGCCAGTGCACCGCCGCCCCGCCGCCGGCCGGTCCGCTCATCCACGGCTCGAGCACCCCGATGGCAAAGGAGGTCGCCACCGCCGCATCGACCGCGTCGCCACCGGCGCGCAGCACCTCGGCCCCGGCTTCGGCGGCGAGACGATGCTGCGCCGCCACCACCCCGCCCGCCGTCTCGATGACGTGCTTGCGGGTCTCCTGCGTCTTCGACAAGGCGCTCATGCGGCGCTCCTTTCGAACATCGGGCTCTCGGGGTCGTGCAGGTGGCACTCGACCCGGCCGGACTCGGTCTGAAGCGGACGCGGCGCGACCGCCTTGCAATGCTCGGTCGCGTGCGGGCAGCGCGGGTGGAAGGCGCAGCCCGAGGGCGGATCGATCGGGTTGGGGTAGTCGCTGCCGAGCGAGGTCTCGGGCACGCCCTGCGTCGGGTCGGGGGTGAGCACAGAGCTCAGCAGCGCGCGGGTGTAGGGATGGCGCGGACGCTCGAAGAGATCGGCCACCGGCGCCTCCTCGACGATGCGGCCGAGATACATCACCGCCACCCGCGTCGCGAGGTGCTCGACCACCGCAAGATCGTGCGAGATGAACAGGTAGGTCAGGCCGAATTCGCGTCGCAGATCGCCCAGAAGGTTGAGGATCTGGCTCTGCACCGACACGTCGAGCGCCGAGGTCGGCTCGTCGCAGATCACGATCTCGGGGCGCATCACCAGCGCGCGGGCGATGGCCACGCGCTGCCGCTGCCCGCCCGACATCTGGCTGGGATAGGTGTTGATGACCCGCTGCGGCAGGCCCACCACGTCGAGGATCTCGCGCACCGCCTTCTGCTGGCTGGCGGCATCGCCGATCCGGTGCACCCGAAGCGGCAGCGAGATCAGGTCGTAGATCGACTTGCGCGGGTTGAGCGAGGAATAGGGATCCTGAAAGATCGGCTGCAACCGCCCGGCCAGCGCGCGGCGGTCGAGGCCCGCCATGTCGTCGCCCTCGACCAGCACCCTGCCGGCGGTGGGCTGTTCGAGCCCCAGCAGCAGCTTGGCCAGCGTGGACTTGCCACAGCCCGACTCGCCCACGAGCCCCAGCACCTCGCCCTTGCGCATCGACAGGGTCACGTCGTTGACCGCGGTCAGCGGCTTGCGGGTGCCGAACAGGCCCTGCTTGACGCTGTAGGTCTTCTTCACCCCTTCGAGGGTCAGGATATCGCTCATGCGACCTCTCCTTCTTGCGACAGGGCCCCATCGGGATGAATGCAGCGGAACGCGTGGCTGGCGTCGCCGCGCTCGGGGATCGGCGCGCGGCACTCGGGCCGGGCGTGCGGGCAGCGGGTGCGGAAGGCGCAGCCCGTGACCTCGCCGATCAGCGAGGGCACGATGCCCGGAATGGTGCCGAGCGGCGCGCCGCGCTCGGTCTTGCCGGGCTGCGGGATGCAGCGCAGCAGGCCGCGGGTGTAGGGATGGCTGGGCCTTGCGAAGACCTCGGTCGAGGGGCCGGTCTCGACCAGCTCGCCGGCATACATCACCGCCACCTTGTCGGCGACGCGCGCCACCACGCCGAGATCGTGGGTGATGAGGATCATCGCCATGTTCATCTCGCGGGTGAGATCGACCAGCAGGCGCAGGATCTGCGCCTGGATGGTCACGTCGAGCGCCGTGGTCGGCTCGTCCGCGATCAGCAGGTCGGGCTCGCACATCAGCGCCAGCGCGATCATCACGCGCTGCCGCAACCCGCCCGAAAGCTGGTGCGGGTACTGGTTCAGCCGGCTTTCGGCAGCTGTGATGCCGACCTTCTCGAGCAGCTCGATGGCGCGGGCGCGGGCCTGCGCGTTGCTCACCTTGCGGTGCAGCCTGAGCGTTTCGGCCAGCTGATCCCCGATGGTGTAGGCCGGGTTGAGCGAGGTCATCGGCTCCTGAAAGATCATCGCCATGCGGTTGCCGCGCAGCGAGCGCATCACCCGGCGGTTGGCCTTCAGAAGGTCGACATCCTCGAAGCGCATCTCGTCGGCCTGCCGCGTGATGGATTTGCCCAGCAGCCCCATCACCGCCAGCGAGGTCAGCGACTTGCCCGAGCCGCTCTCGCCGACGATCGACAGCGTCTCGCCGCGCTTGAGCTCGAAGTCGATGCCGCGCACCGCGTGCAGCGTGCCGCTGCCCATGGGGATGTCGAGGGTCAGGTTCTTCACGGAAAGGATCGTGTCACTCATGGCTCAGCTCCTGCCTTCGGGGGCGGTGACGTCGCGCAGACCGTCGCCCATCAGGTTGATCGCCAGCACCAGCACGAAGAGCACCGCGCCGGGGATCAGCACCAGCCACGGCTCGAACAGCATCATGTTCTTGCCCTCCGACACCATCAGGCCCCAGGACGGGGTCGGCGGCTGCACGCCCAGGCCGAGGAAGCTCAGCGCCGCTTCGAGCAGGATGGCGTGCGCCATCTCGAGCGTGACCACGACGATCAGGTTGTTGAAGATGTTGGGCATGATCTCGGTCAGCACGATGCGCGGCGTCGAGGCACCGATGACCTGCGCGGCGGCGACGTAGTCGCGCCGGCGCACCTGCAGGGTCGAGGCGCGCATGACCACGGCGAAGCGGTCCCAGAGCAGCAGACCCAGCACGCAGATCACCACCGTGAGCGAACCGCCGAGGATGGCCACCACCGCCAGCGCCACGAGCACCACGGGCATCGCGAGGCGGACGTTGATCAGGAAGGTCACCACGGCATCGACCTTGCCGCCGAAATAGCCGGCGGCCACGCCCATGGCGGTGCCGATGACGCCCGAGATCAGCGCCGCCACGGCGCCGATCAGCAGCGACACCCGGGCGCCGTAGATCAGCCGCGACAGGTAGTCCCGGCCAAGGTGGTCGGTGCCCAGCGGGTGCTCCCACGTGCCGCCCATGAAGACCGGCTTGACCATCCGGTTCATCAGGCTCTGCGCGTAGGGGTCGTGCGGTGCCAGCAACGGCGCAAACAGCGCCACCAGCACCAGCAGCAGCACCACGGTCATGCCGAAGATCAGCGCCTTGTGTTTCAGGGCGCGCGCCCGGAGCATCTGGCGCGGCGACGGGCCTTCGATTTCGCGGGAGAGGGGATCGGTGGCGTCGGTCACGTCAGGCGCTCCGCATTCTGGGGTCCAGCCACGCGTTGAGCACGTCGGCGAGGAAGGTGAAGACGATGTAGAACATCGAGAAGACAAGGATCAGCGCCTGCACCGTGGGCAGGTCGTTGCGCGCGATGCTCTCCCACGCGAGGTAACCCGCGCCGTGCAGCGCGAAGACCGACTCGACCACGATCGAGCCGCCGAGCATGAAGCCCATCTGCACCGCCGCGAGGCTGACGACGGGGATGATGGCGTTGCGCAGCGCGTGCTTGAACAGCACCCGCGTCTCGCCGGCGCCCTTGGCACGCGCCGTGCGGATGTAGTCCGAACCCAGCACGTCGAGCATCCCGGCGCGGGTCAGGCGCATGATGGCGGGCATGGCGTAATAGCCCAGCACGATGGTGGGCATGATGAAATGCCGCCATGTCGCGGCGCCCGAGGGCGGCAGCAGGCCAAGCTGGATGGCGAAGACCACGATCAGGATCAGGCCGAACCAGAACGACGGCATCGCCTGCCCGGCGACCGACAGGAACAGCGCGACGCGGTCGGTCAGCGAGTTGGGACGGATCGCCGCCACCACGCCGAGCGGCACGGCGGTGAGCAGCGCGAAGAGGATGCCGCAGACGCCCAGCGTCATGGTGACCTGAAGCCGTTCGGCGATCAGGCTCGCGACCGGCAGCTTGAAATAGTAGCTCTCGCCGAAATCGCCGCGCAGGGCCGAAAACAGCCAGTCGCCGTATTGCACCAGCATCGGCCGGTCGAAGCCGTAGATGCGCCGGATGGCCTCGATGTCCTCGCCGCTTGCGGTCTCGCCCGCCAGCGCGGCGGCCGGATCTCCCGAGAGGAAAAGCAGGGAAAAGCTGATGAAACTGACGGTGAAGGCGACAAGCAGTGCCAGTCCCAGCCGTTTCAGGATGAATGGAAGCATGCGAACCCTCTCGCGCACGGATCGCCTGACCCGTGCGTCTGGTATCTCGGTGGTCTGGAAAGCGGGTGAGAGGCGGTGCCCCTCACCCCAGCGGGATCAGTTCCAGCTCATGTCGACGAAGCGCAGCACTTCATCGGCGGTGGGCGTGTAGCTGACATCCTGCGAGAACACGTAGTTGGTGTTGTACGTGAACATCGGCGCCCAGTACGCCTCTTCGGCGATCTTCTGGATGGCCTTGGTGTAGTACTCGATGCGCTCATCCGGGTCGGTCGAGCTGTCGGCCACGTTGAGCCACTCGAGCACCTCTTCGTCACGGGTGCTGTCGAGCGAGCCATGCTTGAAGAACTGGCTGACCATGGCCGAAGCATCGTTGATCGAGTAGCTGCCCCAGGTCTGGAACGACAGCGGCACCTCGCCATCCATGTTGAGCTCGCGCAGCGCCGAGTACTGCAGCATCTTGAAGTCGGTATCGATGCCCACGGCGTTCAGGTACGACGCGATCGCCTCGGCGTACTGACGGTCGCGATAGGCGTAGAACTCGGTGCTGAAACCGTCGGGATAGCCGGCCTCGGCCAGCAGCTCCTTGGCCTTCTCGGGATCGTACTCGTATTCGGTCACGTCCTGGATGCAGCCGAACTGGCTCGGGAAGCAGGGCGTGTAGACGACCTTGGACGAGCCCTGAAGCAGGGCATCCACCAGTTCCTGACGGTTGATGGCGTAGTTCACCGCCTTGCGCACCAGCGGGTCGGTGAACGGGGTGTCGCCCGAGCGCCCGGCGCTGTCCATCTGCAGGTAGCCCACGCGCATGGTCGACTCGTTGGCGACGGTGAACTGCCCCATCTCGCCCAGCTTCTCGGCCTGGTCCGCAGGCACCTGCCAGATCAGGTCAAGCGAGCCCGAGAACAGCTCGGCCATCTGCGTGTTGACGTCGGGAATGGTGCGAATGTCGATCTTCTCGATCTCGGGCTGGCCCTTGGGGCTGTCGTGGTAGTTCTCGTTGGCCTCGAGCACGAAGTGCTGGCCCGGCACCACGTCGACCACCTTGTAGGGGCCGGTGCCGACGGGCTTCAGGCCCATGCCGGACGGGCCGGCTTCGGCGTAGTACTCGTTGGGATACATCGAGACCGGACCCGAGAGAAACTCGATCGCCGCCGGGAACTTCTGCTTGAGCTTGATGCGGACGGTGTAGTCATCGACCTTCTCGGCCGAGTCCATCCAGTTGACGTTGCGCTGGGTCTTCACGCCGTTCTCTTCCTTGGCGACGAAGTTCACCGTGTAGACCACGTCATCGGCGTTGAACGCCTCGCCGTTGTGGAAGGTCACGCCCTCGCGCAGCTTGAACTCGAGCGTGGTGTCGTCGACCCACTCCCAGCTCTCGGCGAGGTTGCCGACATATTCGTTGGTTTCGGGGTCGCGGTAGATCAGCCCGTCCCAGACGGCGCGCTGCAGCACCACGCCTTCGCGCGACGAGTTGAAGTAGCTGTCGACGTTCTCCAGCTCCTTGGTGAAGGCCACGTTCAGCGTGCCCGAGGCCTTGTCGGCAAAGGCGGGCAGCGCGGTCGTGGCGGCCAGCGTGAGGGCGAGAAGTGCGGAGCGGTCCAGAAGTCTCTTGTTCATCTCAAATCCTGTTGGTTGACATCGATGTATCATTATTTGATACGTTAGATTATTATTTAATCATCTTAGCCGGACACGCATGGTCGTCGTCAAGCCCCGTCTTCGTCAAAAGCGGGTGGCGGGTGGGCAGATGAAGGCAGCGGTTGCAAATGAAGCAGAACTCTCTCCACGTCGGAACGCTTGCCAAGGGGCTGCGCCTGCTGCGCGCCTTCGATGAATCGCACGTCTCCCTGACCCTCACCGAACTGGTCGAGCGCACCGGGCTCGAGAAGAGCGCGGTGCAGCGCATGGCGCACACGCTGCACGTGGAGGGGATGCTCGACCGCGATCCCGACACGCGGCGCTATCGTCCGAGCCATGCCTGGCTCGAGCTGGCCTATGTCTATTACTGGTCGAACCCGCTGATCTCGCGCGCGCTGCCGAAGCTGATCGAATTCAGCCGCACGGTCGGCGAGACGGTGAATCTCGCGCAGATGTCAGGGGATCACATCATCTACGCCCTGCGCCTGCCCAACCACCGCACCCACTTCGCCGCAAGCATCGTCGGACGACGGGTGCCGGCGCTCGCCACCGCCTCGGGCCGGGTGATGCTGGCGACGCGCAGCGAGGCGGAGTATCGCGAGGCCTGCGCCAGCTGGCCCCTGCCCGCCGCGACGCCCCGCACCATCACCGACCGCGCGGTTGTCGAGGAAGACGTGGTCGCCGCGAGGCGCAACGGCTACGCCATCACCGAAGCGCAGGTCCTGCTGAACGAGATCAGTCTGGCGGTGCCGATCATCGGCACCGATGGCCGCGCCGACGCGGCCGTTCAGGTATCGCTGTCGAGCCTGGCTTACGACTTCGACCGCGTGCGGCGCGAGATCCTGCCAGTGCTGCTCGACACCACCGCGAGCATACAGGGCTGACGGCGCCGATGGTCGACGGCGCGGAAGGCCGGCTCAGAGGAAGGGGTTGGTGATCCGCAGCTGCCCTTCGATCAACAGACCGGACTGCATGTCCTCGGAATGCAGCAGCGTGCACCCGGCAAGCAGCGCCGCGGCGACGATCATCGAGTCGTAGACCGACAGCCGGTAGCGCTCGGCCAGGGCGCGGCCCACGGCGTGGGTCCGCGGTGTAAGATCCTCGACCGTGCACAACTCTTCGATACCCGACAGGAAGGCGCCGGCCTCATCCCAGCTCATCCCGGCCTTGCGGCGGCAGTTCACCAGCGCCTCGTTCAGCACCTGCACGCTGATCCGCGGCGCGCGCAGCAGCAGCGCCTCGGCGCGGTCCGCCTTGGGTCCGTCGTCGAGCAGGTAGAGGATGACGTTGGTGTCGAGGAACTCAGCGCTCATGCGCGGCGTCGCGGCTCAGCCGATCCTGCGCCGAAAGCCGGCCACGGAACCGCCGCAGCCGGCCCAGCACCTCGTCGGCACGCGCGTGGCGACGCACGGCGAGACCGTCCTCGCCGGCGGTGAGGTCGATCTCGTCGCCCTCCTTCAGGCCAAGCTCCCGGACAAGCTCGGCGGGCAGTCTGACGGCAAGCGAGTTGCCCCATTTCGCGACCTGCATGGCGGCCTCCATCGATCTGGATATACACGCTCGAATGTATATCCAAACGGTCGCCATCGCAACCGCTCATCACGGACCGGCGGCGATCCGCCCCGTGGCGCGACGCTCAGTCCGGCGCGCCCAGCCGGTCCGCGATCGCCCCCAGCGGGTGGCGCATCGCCTTGCCGCCGAGCCGTTCGCTCTGGCACCGGCAGGAAAACCCGGTCGCGACCGCCTCTTCCGCCTCGGCCACGGGTTTGGCCCAGGACAGCTCAAAGAGCCTGCGCGACATCTCCTGATGGCGGTCCTTGTGGCCGAACATGCCTGCCATGCCGCAGCAGCCCGTCGCCGGCGTCTCGATCCCGAGGCCGATGCCCTCGAAGACCGCCTGCCAGTCCGCGCGGGAGCCCGGCGCGCCGGTGCTCTCGGTGCAGTGGGTGAAGAGGCTGAGCGCCCCGCCCTCCGCCTGCGGCAGGCGCACACCCGCGCGCAGGTCCGAGGCGAGGAACTCCTGCGGCAGCAGCAGCGCGGGCACGTCGAGCCCCGCCTTTCGGTAGTCCTGCCGCAGCGCCATGACGAAAGCCGGGTCGAGCCCGATCATCGGCGCGCCGGTGGCCGCGCCCTTGCGCAGCGCCGCCGAGAGCCGGTCGGCCATCGCCCGGAAGCCCGCCGCATCGCCCAGATCGCCCGCTACCTTGCCCGCCGGCAGCATCTCGACAAAGCGCGGCGCGTAGCCAAGCGCCGTCAGACCGCGCAGCACGTCGCGTTGCGTCGCCTCGTCATAGAGCGCCGAGAACCAGTCCATCCAGACCAGCACCGTGCGCTCCGGCAGGGTCTCTCTCCCGAGCTCGCGCAACGAAATCCGCGCCGCGCGCGGCAGCGGCCGGGCGAGGCTGTCCGGCAGGTCGGTGACACTAAGAACCCGCTCGGTGATCCTCCTCGCCAGCGGCCAGAAGGGCCGGCCCAGCGGAGCCACGCGCACCAGCCACGGGCTCAGCCGCTCGGCCAGCAGCATGGCGCGGTCGGTCAGGGGGCGCGCCTTGCGGGCGTAGATATCGGCATAGACCGCCGCGCGCATCGACGGGATGTCGACCTGCACCGGGCAGGTCGAGGCGCAGGCCTTGCAGCCCAAACAGGTGTCGAGCGTGCCGAGCAGGTCGGCCTCTTCCACGGTCTGCACACCGGTCCGCCGGCCCTCCTGCCACGCCCGCATCGCGTCGGCCCGGCCCTTGGGCGAATGGCGCAGATCCTCGGACGCCTTGAACGAGGGGCACATCGGCGTGCTCGCCGCATAGCTCAGGCACTGCGCATTGCCGTTGCAGCGGAAGGCCTTCTCCAGCGCATCGCCCTCGGGCGCGTTGAACGGGCGGAACGGCGTCGTGGCAATCCCCATCACCGGCGTGTCGGTGGCCACCAGCTTGCCCGGATTGTACCGCCCCTCCGGGTCGAAGGCCGCCTTCACACCCTGCAGCGCGGCATAGGCCTCGGGCCCGATCCAGCCCTCGAGATAGGCGCCGCGCACGCCCTTGCCGTGCTCGCCCCAGAAGATGCCGCCATGGCGATTCACCAGCGCGTAGATCTCGTCCGACACCGCGACCAGCCGCGCCCGGTCTTCCTCGGCGTCGATGTCGAGCGCCGGTCGGATGTGCAGGCAGCCCACATCGACATGACCGTAGATGCCGAAGCTCAGCCCGTGCCGGGTGAGAATCTCGAGAAACCCGTCGAGGAACGCCGGCAGCGCCTCGGGCGGCACCACGCAATCCTCGACGAAGGCCACCGGTCGCGCCCGCCCCTCGACCTTGCCGAGCAGTCCCACCCCCGCCGAGCGGATCGCCCAGAGCTCGCGGATCTCGTCGGCGCCGGAGGCCACGTGCACCGCCCGGATCCCCGGCAGGCCGCGCAGCCGCGCCTCGCAGGCGGCGATCCCGGCTTCGACCGCCTCGGCACTGTCGCCATTGAACTCGACGAAGGTGTAGGCGAGCGCCTCGCCACCCTTCGGGCGCAGCGCCTCGGGCAGACGCCCCAGCAGCCCGGCCTCGCTGGCCAACGCCTGCACGCGCTCGTCCATCACCTCGATGGCGGTGGGATCGTCCTGCATCAGCGGCAGCGCCGCGGCGAGCGAGTCGCGGAAGCTGGCGAAACCCGCCACCACGAGGCGCTTTTCCTTCGGCAGCGGGCGCAGCCTGACCCGGATGCGGGTGATCGGCCCCAGCGTGCCCTCGGAGCCGGGGAACAGCCGCCACCACTCAAAGCCCCCCTGTTCGGGGCAGGCGCGGTCCAGATCGTAGCCGGTGAAGCGGCGGTTGAGCCGCGGCGTGTTTTCGACGAAAGCCGCCCGGCCCCCCCGTGCCGCGCGCTCTGCGGCGTTCAGCATCGGCTGCGCCCAGTCCGGCGCGTCCTCAAGGCTCGAGACCAGACCCTGCCCCCGCGCGATCTCGACGCCCACAAGGTTGTCCGAGGTCTTGCCATAGATCCGCGAGCCCTTGCCCGACGCATCGGTCGACACCATCCCCCCAACCACGCAGCGCGTCGAGGTCGAGGTCTCGGGTGCGAAGAACACCCCCCGCGGGCGCAGCTGCGCGTTGAGATCGTCCAGCACGATGCCGGGCTCGACATCGGCCCATTGCCCCTCGGGATCGACCGCGAGCAGCCGGTGCATGTGGCGGCGCATGTCGAGAATGACGCCGTGGTTGAGGCTCTGCCCATTGGTGCCGGTGCCGCCGCCACGCGCGGTGATCGGGAGATGCGCGAAGGCGGGCCGCTCGAGCACCGACAGGGCCGTCACCACGTCCTCGGCATTCTGCGGTGCGACGATCAGGTCGGGCAGGATGCGATAGACCGAGTTGTCGGTCGACATCGCCGCGCGCAGGGCGCTGTCGCGCTCGACCTCCCCCCGGAAGCCCGCCGCGCGCAGGGCGGCAGGAAGCGTGGCGATGGCGTCGGTGAAACGGCTGTCGGTGGCGGTCATGCGGCTCTCCTGTGCGGGCGCATATTGACCGAAGCGCGGCGTTCTTTAAAATTGAAAGATATGAAGATTGATGCAGAAAATACGAACTTCAACCTGCGTCACCTGCGGGCGATCCACGCGATCTGGGCCGAGGGCAGCTTTGCCCGCGCCGCCGACCGGCTGGGCGTGGTGCCCTCGGCGCTGACCGAGACGGTGCGCCAGATCGAGGAGATTGCCGGCGGGGCGCTGTTCGACCGGCGCAGCCGCCCGCCGGTGCCGACGCCGCTCGGGCTGGAGTTCCTGAACGACACCGCGCCGCTGCTCGACGCGCTCGACCAGTCGCTCACCCGCCTGCGGGCCCGGGCGCGCGGGCTGCACGGCGCGCTGCGCCTCGGCGCCGCGCCCTCGGCGATCACGCCGCTCATCGCCCCGGCCATCGCGCGGTTCCGGGCCGAGCATCCCGGCGTGATCCTCACCCTGCACGATGACGTCGCCGAAACGCTGGCCGCCATGGTCGCCGACGGGCGGCTCGATCTGGCCGCCGCCGGTCGCGCGCGCAGTTCGCCCGATCTCGTCCAGACCGAGATCGCCGCCGATCCCTTCGGCCTCGCCTGCTGCGCCGATCACCCGCTGGCGCGAACGGGGGCGCCGGTGCGGCTGTCCGATATCGACCCGCAGGCGCTCATTCACCTCGGCACCGAGACCGGCTCCTCGCGCCTGCTGGCCGCCCATCCCGGCCTGCCCGACACGCTGAAGACCGGCCCCCTGCGCAGCCATTCCACCATCGCCCAGCTCTGCCTCGTGCGCGCGGGCATCGGCGTGGCGCTGCTGCCGCGCAACGCGGTCGGGCTGTTCAACGACCCGGGCATCGTCTTCGTGCCGGTCAGCGATCTGCGGCTCGAGCGCAAGCTCTACCTGCTGAGCCCGGCGCGGCGGGCGCTCTCGCCTACCGCCGAGCGCTTCCGGGCCATCTTTCTGGGCTGAGTGAGCCCGCGGTCAGCGGCACCCGTGACGATCTAGGAAGGCGAGCACCGCCTCGGCGATCTGCCCCGCCGCGCCGGGTTCGAGGTGAAAGTGGTGATCGCCGGCCAGCTCGGCAGTCTCGTACGTCATCACCAGTTCTCCCGCACGCGCGGCGAGCTGCGCCAGCACCGGGCGCTTGCTCTTGATGCCCTCCGTGGCCCAGATATTCAGCACCGGGCAGCGCCACGCCCGCAACACCGCCTCCACATCCGCCTGTTTCAGCTTCACCGCCGAGCGCGCGAAGAGCCGCGGGTCGCCGCGCAGACTCACCCCGTCGGGATGCGGCGCCAGCGCCCGCTCTGCCAGCGCCTCCGAGGTGCGGCGCGCGTTGCCTTGCGCCGTCCGGCGCTCGATATAGGCCTCGGTCGACGGGAACAGGCGCGGCGGCCGCGCCTTCTGCTTGCGGGTCTGCTCGATGAAGGCGGTGAGCGTGGTCACGATGGTCTCGTCCGGATCGGGCTCCGGCACCAGCGAGTCGAGCGCGATCAGCGCCCGCACCCGGCCCGGCTGCGCCGCCGCGAAGAGCCCGGCGATATTGGCGCCGCGCGAATGGCCAAGCAGGACGCAGTCCTGCCAGCCCAGCAGGTCGAGCAGCTCGGCGATCTGCGGCAGGTCGTCCCAGATGTTGTAGGTGGCATGGGCCGCGCGATGACCGCTGAGCCCCTGCCCGCTCAGATCGAGCGCCACCACGCGGCAGCCCGCGAGCCTCGGCGCCAGTTCCTGAAAGCTGTCGGCGTGATCCATCCAGCCGTGCAGCGCCAGCACCGGCGTGCCGTCGCGCGGCCCCCATGCACGCCCGGCCAGCCGCAGCCCATCCACCTCCCAGACGCAATCCTGCGCCGCCCCGGTCTCGTCACCCATCACTTGCCCCCTGCCCTACGCCTCTTCCCGCAGGCTGGAGCCCTCGGGCGGCTGGCGCCGGATGTTTCGTTCGAGATCCATGATATAGCCGATGATCGCCGCCACCGCCTCCCAATGCTCGACCGGGATCGGTTGATCGAGCTCGGCCACGTCGTGCAGGGCGCGCGCCAGCGGGCGGTTCTCGACCATCGGGATCTCGTTCTCCTTGGCCAGCTCGCGGATCCGCGCGGCCAGCAGGTCGGCCCCCTTGGCCACGCAGACCGGCGCCATGTCGACGCCGTTCTCGTATTTCAGCGCCACCGCGAAATGGGTCGGGTTGGTGAGCACCACGGTGGCCCGCGGCACCGCCTGCGCGAGACGCTGGCGCGCCCGCTCGCGGCGGATGTTCATGCGCTTGGAGCGGATCAGCGGGTCGCCCTCGGTCTCCTTGACCTCGTCCTTGATCTCTTTCATCGACATGCGCTGCTTGCGACGGTGATCGAAGCGCTTCCACAGGATGTCGGCCACCGCGATCACGCTCACCAGGGCCAGCGTGATGAGCAGCATCCGCGACGCCTCGGCGCGGATGAAATCGGTCACCCTCTCGGGCAGGAGACCCTGCGTCTGCCAGATCCGGCCGACCGCGTTCAGCACCACCCAGCCCGCGATCACGCCGACCAGAAGCACCTTGGTGACGCTCTTGAGGAACTCGACAAAGGCGGCGAGCGAGAACAGGCGCTTGAAGCCCGACAGCGGCGAGATCTTGGACCATTTCGGCTTCAGCCGCTCGGCGGCCACCACCACCTCGCCCTGCAGCGCGACGCCGGCCATCGCGCCGATCACCATCAGCGCCATCAGCGGTCCGAGCAGGATGCCCACCCCGCGCAGCACCTTCCAGCTCACCGCCCCCAGATCGCGCAGGCCCGCCAGATCGGTGCCGACATGGATCTGCCCGGCGCTTTCCAGCACGTTGCGGAACACCCCCGCAAGCGGCGCCGACACCGACGGCAGCACGAAGGCGGTGATGGCGAAGAGCGACAGCACCGCCATGACGTTGCCGGCCTCCTTGGAGGAGGCGACGTCGCCCTTCTCGCGCGACTTTCGGAGCTTTCGCTCTGTCGGCTCTTCGGTCTTGTTGTCCTTGTCCTCGTCCTGATCCGCCATGGTCTAGAACACCAGCAGGCCGAGCCATTCGCCGAAGCGCTCGGCGAATTCGCGCAGCATCACCGGCGTGGCCATGACCAGCACCAGAAGCCCCGCCATGATCAGCACGGGGGCGGCCACGAAGAACACCGGCAGCGACGGCATCATCCGCGCGGCCAGCCCCATCCCGAGATTGACCAGCAGCCCCATGACGTAGAATGGCGCCACGATCGACAGGCCGAGGTAGAAGCTCTGCGACACCGCCTTGACGATCTGCTGCGCCAGATCCGCGGGCAGGATCTGCCCCGGCGGGAACAGGTCGTAGCTGCTGACCATGGCGCCGATGATCAGGTGATGCAGGTCGGTGGCGAAGATCATCGCCACGCCGCCCAGCATCAGACCGGTGGAGATCAGCGTCGAGCCCTGAAACGAGCCGAGGCTGGGCGAGAACGCGTTCGACAGGCCCGAAACGAGGCCGACCTGGTAGCCCGCGAATTCCAGCGCGGTGAGCAGGATGCGGGCGGTGAGGCCGATCCACAGGCCCAGCGTCAGCTCGATGGCCAGCGCCGCGACCAGCGGACCCGGCGCATCGAGCGACACCGGCCCCTGCGGCACCGCCGGATAGAGCGCCAGCGACAGCAGCACCGCAAAGGCCAGCCGGTGGCGCACCGGGATGACGCTCTCGCCAAGCGCCGGCAGGAACATCAGCATCCCGCCGATGCGGGCGAAGACCAGCGCCACGCCAAGGAACTCGACGGTGAGGAGCGCGGCGAGGTTCACCCTACTGACCCACGGTCGCCACGGTGCGCAGCGCGGTCTTGCGATGGATCTCGTTGTGCGACAGCACCACGGTCATCGGGCTGACGCGCTCGAGCATGGAGCGCACGAAGCTGCGCACCTCGGGGCTGACCAGCAGCGCCGGCCACTGATCCTGCTCGGCGAATTTCTGGATCTCGCGGCGCGCCTGCAGGACGAATTCCTGAACCCGCTGCGGCGACATCACGAAGTTGCGCTCGTCGCCGTTGACGCGCAGCGCCTCGAGGAATTCCTTCTCCCAGGCGGGCGACATCGAGATCACCGAGATGAAGCCGTTGTCGTCGACCAGCGACTTGCAGATCTGGTTCGACAGCCGCCGCCGCACCGCCTCGGTGATCTGGGTCACGCTCGAGGTCGTGCGCTTGGCCTCGGCGATGGATTCCACGATCAGCGGCAGGTTTCGGATCGAGACGCGCTCGGCCAGCAGGGTCTGCAGCACGTGTTGCACCAGCACCATCGGCGCGTTGCCGGGGATGTCGCTGACCAGCTTCTGGTATTCGCGGTCGAGCCCCTCGATCAGGCTCTGCGTCGCGCCATAGGTCATCAGCTCGGGCAGGTGCTCTTTCACCACCTCGGTCAGGTGGGTGATGATGACGCTCTCGGGATCGACCACCGTCAGGCCCATGGCCTCGGCACGGGCGCCGGTCTCGGCATCGACCCAGAGCGCCTCGAGTCCGAAGGTCGGGTCCTTGCCGCGCTCGCCCGACAGGCCGCATTCGCCGGGATTGACCACCATGAGTCCGTTCGGGCGGATCTCGCCGCGCGCCACCTCGACCCCCTGCACGGTGATCGCGTAGGTCTGACCCGGCAGCATCGGTTCGTCCTTGATCCGCACCGAGGGCAGCACGAAGCCGAACTCGCGGGCGAAGAGGTTGCGCAGGCTCTTGATCTTGCCCGCCAGCGCCGCGTCGCTGTTGGAGATCAGCGGCACCAGCGCCTGTCCCAGCTCGAGGCGCAGACCGTCGAGCTTGAGCGTATCCTTGATGGTGTCCTCGGGCGCGGCGGCCTCGGCCCGCTGCTTTGCCGCCTCGGCGCGGTCGGCACTGGCCCGCGCCGTCTCGGCCTGCCGCATCACCATCATGCCGAGGAAGGTCATGATCGCCGCCAGCGCGGTGAAGATCAGGCTGGGAAAGCCGGGCAGAAGGCCGATGCCGAACAGCAGGACGGACGCCATGAACAGCGCCTTGGGGAACTTCGAGAGCTGGCCCAGCACCGCCTCGTTGGCGGCGCCCTCGGTGCCGCCCTTGGTGACGATGAGGCCCGCCGCCAGCGACACGATCAGCGCCGGCACCTGCGACACGAGACCGTCGCCGATGGTGAGCACGGTGTAGAACCCCGCCGCCTCGGACAGCGACAGCCCGTGCTGCGCCACGCCGATCAGGATGCCGCCGATGACGTTGATCAGGGTGATGATGATCCCCGCCACCGCGTCGCCGCGCACGAATTTCGAGGCACCGTCCATCGCCCCGAAGAAGCCGCTCTCGTCCTCGATCTCCTTGCGGCGGGTGCGGGCCTGTTCCTCGTCGATGAGGCCGGCGCCGAGATCGGCGTCGATCGCCATCTGCTTGCCCGGCATCGAGTCGAGCGAGAAGCGCGCCGAGACCTCGGCGATGCGGGTCGAGCCCTTGGTGATGACCACGAAGTTGATCACCACGAGGATCGCGAAGACCACGATGCCGATGATGAAATTGCCCGAGACGATGAACCGCGAGAAGCCCTCGATCACCCCGCCGGCGGCGCTCGGGCCGGTGTGGCCTTCGGACAGGATCAGCCGGGTCGAGGCCACGTTCAGCGACAGGCGCAGCATGGTGACGACGAGCAGGAGTGTCGGAAAGCTGTTGAATTCCAGAGGCTTGGGAATCCACAAGGCCACCATCAGCACCAGAACCGAAACCGACAGCGACACCGCGAGCCCGAAATCCAGCACCGCCGCAGGCAGCGGCACGAACAGCACCGCAAGGATCAGCGTCACCGCGATGGCGAAGCCGATGTCGCGGTTGCCGTGGCTGCGGCCCAGCCAGCCCGGCAGCGACGTCGTGGAGGGATCGGACATCGACATCAGAACATCTTTCGGAAGGCTGGCAGCACCGGCGAGAGCGTCTCGCGCCCGAACAGGCTGCGGGCGCCGCTGCTGGCCGCGCCCGAGCGAAGGGTGATGTCGGAGGTCCAGAAATGCCCCGAGGGCAGCGGCTCGGCGGTGACCGCCGCCACCGCCGCGAGACCGATCCCCCCTGCCCCGCCGCCGCTGCCCGAGGCGGCGAGCTGGCGGAAGATATCGAGCCGCTCGTTGGCGATGGTGACGTTCTGCTTGAGCCGGTCGAGATAGACGCCCTGATGCACCTCGGTGGCCGAGTGGTAGTGCCCGGCCGCCTTGACCCAGTCGCCGGTCTTTTCATAAAGCTGCACCAAAAACCGCGCCGCGTAATCGACGTTGCGCGCCGGGTCGAAGCCGTCCTCGAGCTGAACGAACGCATCCGGGTGCCAGCGCAGGTTCACCTGCATACAGCCGACATCGATGGACTCGACCCCCGCCGCCTGCCGCGCCCGCACCCAGCTTGCCGCCGATTGCGGCGTGTCGAAGAAGCGCCCGTCGCCATCGGCATTGGCGACCCAGGGCCAGATGGTCAGCTCGCCCTCGTGCATCATGCCGCTTTCCTGCAGGCCGATCCCGAGCAGAAGGTTGCCGGGGATCTGGTGACGCAGCTGGGCGCGCAGGATCTCGTGGATGCAGACCCCCGCCGGATTGCCGACCGGGCCTGACCGCAAAGCCTGCGGTGCCTGCGAGACACGTTCGGACGGGCGATAGAAATCGCTCCAGTCGGCCAGCGCCCCCTGCCCCGCGACCAGCGCCAGTAGGATCAGAAGACCGCGCAGCATCCGCATCACAGTCCGCCGCTCACGATCAGGTCGAAGGCACGATCCGAGAGCCGCTTGACCACGGTGTACATCAGCGGCGTGAACGCCAGCAGACCGATGAAGATCGCCACGATCTTGGGCACGAAGGTCAGGGTCATTTCCTGCACCTGGGTCAGCGCCTGGAAGAACGCGATGATGAGGCCCACCACCAGCGCGATGGCCATGATCGGGCCGGACCCGTAGAGCACGGCAAGGAAGGCGTCCGACAGGATCGTGTAGGTATCGCTCTCGGTCACGACCGCCTCCCCTCCGATCAGATCGGCATACGGATGATTTCCTGGTAGGCCTCGACCAGCTTGTCGCGCACCGCCACCGCTGTCTTGACGGTCGAGTCGAGCTCGAGCGTCGCCTCGACCACCGCCTGCGTGTCGGCATTGCCGCGCAGCCCGGTCTGCGCCGTCGCCTCGGCCTCCCGGATCGTCTGCACGGCGTCCGCGCCCGCCTGCGACACCATGTCGGCGAAGCTCGGCTTGCTGTCATCGCGTGCGGGGCTGGCGACGGCCTCGGCCGCCATGCTTTTCGAGGCCCGGTAGGCCCCGGATGCGGCATTGATCGAGAGGAGGGAGGAGGTTTCGGTCGCCATAAGTCTTCAGTCTTATTTCAGCAGGTCGAGAAGCTGCGTGCGCATGGTGCGCCCGGTCTCGAACATGTTCAGGTTGGCCTGGTAGCTGCGCGAGGCTTCGCGCATGTTGCTCATCTCGAGGATGGTGTTGACGTTCGACACCTTCACGAAGCCATCCGCGTCTGCGGCCGGATGCGAGGGGTCGTAGTTCAGCTGGAAATCGGCGTCGTCGCGGCGGATGCCGTCGACCTCGACCATCGAGGCGCCGCTGTCCCGGTCGACCATCTCCTGAAACGAGATGATCTTGCGGCGATAGGGATCGTCGCCACTGGCATTGCCGGTGGAGCTGGCGTTGGCGACGTTCTCCGACACCACCTTGAGCCGCTCGCCCTGCGCGCGCATCCCGCTTGCGGCAACCGAAAGAACTGTCTTGAGCGTGTCCATGCCCTGCCCTCTTATCTGACGCCGGTGACGGCGATGGTCAGCAGGCTGTGCCCGCGGCGATAGAGCTCGGCGGCCAGCCGGTAGTTGCCGGCCACTTCCGCCGCGTCGATGGTCTGCTGCTCAAGCGCCACGGTGTTGCCGTCGATGCTGCCTTCCCACGCGTCCTCGTCCGCGGTGACCCGCACGCCGTTCGGTGCCTCGCCGCTGCTGGTGATGTGGCGCGTGTCGGTGACCCGAAGCCCCTGCATCGCATTCCCGTTCTCGAGCATGGCGTCGAACCCGCTGACCGTCTTCGCCTTGTAGTTCGGCGTATCGGCATTCGCGACGTTCTCCGAGATCACAGCCTGACGGGCCCCCAGCCATGTCATGCGCTGCGAGGCCAGCTGAAAAAAGGACATTCCACCAAGCTTCATGAACAGTTTCCTTTTGCCTTAATCAAAGATAGCATGAATAAATCTTGCTTAGCAATGGATAGAACCATGCACACAGCCTTTTCAGAGCTCTCTAGCCTTACGCGCACCATCGAGCGCGCAAGCATAACCGGGCAGGTGACCTCGGCGCTCGGGCTGGTGCTGACCGTGTCGGGGCTCGAGCGGGCCGTTGGCATCGGCGCGCATTGCGTCGTGCAGGGCGCCAACGGGCCGGTGCTGGCCGAGGTCGTGGGCATCGATGAGAGCGGGACGCGGCTCCTGCCCTTCGGAAGCTGGGACGGCGTGCGCACCGGCGATCCGGTGGCGGTCACCCGCTCCGGCGCCGAGCTGCGCCCCGACGAGGCCTGGATCGGGCGCGTGGTGAACGCGCTCGGCCAACCGCTGGACGGTAAGGGACATCTGCCCGAAGGTTCGAGCCCGCGCCCGCTGCGCGCCTCCCCTCCCCCGGCCTTCACCCGCCGCCGCGTGGGCGACCGGCTGGCAACGCGGCTCAAGGTGATGGACGTGTTCGCGCCGCTGTGCCGGGGCCAGCGCATGGGCGTGTTCTCGGGCTCCGGTGTGGGCAAGTCGACGATGATGTCGATGCTGGCGCGCAACGCGCAGGCCGATGTCATCGTCGTGGGCCTGATCGGCGAACGTGGCCGCGAGGTGCAGGATTTCCTTCAGGAGGATCTTGGCGAAGACGGTCTGGCCCGCGCGGTCGTCATCGTCTCCACCGGCGACGAACCTCCGCTGATGCGGCGGCAGGCGGCCTGGACCGCAACCACGGTGGCCGAGCACTTCCGCGATCAGGGCAAGCAGGTTCTGCTGCTGCTCGACAGCGTCACCCGCTTCGCCATGGCGCAGCGCGAGATCGGACTCGCCGGTGGCGAGCCGCCCACCGCCAAGGGCTACCCGCCCACCACCTTCGCCGAGCTTCCGCGGATGCTGGAACGCGCCGGTCCGGGCAGCGGCGAGGCTGGCGACATCACCGCGCTCTACACCGTTCTCGTGGACGGCGACGACATGGACGATCCCATCGCCGACGCGGTGCGCGGGATCATGGACGGCCATATCGTGCTCGACCGCCGCATTGCCGAGACCGGGCGCTTTCCGGCGGTCAACGTGCTGCGCTCGATCTCGCGGATGCTGCCGGACTGTCACGCCCCCGAGGAATACGCGATCTACCGCGCCGCCCGCCGCGCCATGGCGCGTTATGCCGACATGGAAGAACTGATCCGCATCGGCGCCTACCGGCCCGGCAGCGACGTGGAAGTCGACGCGGCGATCAAGCTGTTCCAGCCGCTCGAGGATCTTCTGCGGCAGAGCAAGCACGATGCGATGGAGCCGAACGAGACCTTCGCCCGCATCCACGCCTGCCTGACCGAGGCCGGGATTACAGTTCCCACCGAATGAGATCCGGACGGGCGCCGCGAAGTTGACAGCTGTCAACGCGGCGACTGATCCTGCTGCAGCTTCGCCTTCACCCGACACTTCGGCTGCTTGTTCCTGAGTTGAGGCCCCAACTCATTGTAAATCCTGCGCGTCATCTTGATATTGATGGTCCAGCTTAGTCGCCGCAGCAGAACATGGACACGCCGGTAGCCTTATTGAACCCGCGTCTCTCAGATCTCCTTGATCCGCCTCTCGACGGCAGCCTGATGCGTGCGCCGGGACGTGCAGTGGTAGCTCGACGTGTCGACGCAGGTGGCCCCACAGGCTCTCCCGATCGACACGCCCCCGTTGACGCAGCTCCCGGTCACGATCTCTCACAGACGTCCAGGCTTCAGATCTTTCGCCGGATGCCCTGACTTGGTGCAGGTCCGCGAGACCGTCGATCAATAGCGATCATCTCGGGCGATACGCCCCTCCGTTCAGCGGCGCGTCGCTTCTCTGAAGCAGGTCTCTTCCGCAAAGATCCGCCCGTGTCGGGCGATGCGGCTCGATGCGAAGGAAGGCGATCTTGGGCCTTTTTCGGCCCTTCGGTCAGCCCAACGTTTCGCGTGACCCTGATCGGCGTCTTCTACGATGGCCATCTATGGCGATGCTGATGACCGACCAACGCCGAGGTCCGGCTCACGCCTCGACGATCACCTCGTCGACGCTTGCGTCCACGGTCTGGCAGGCGCTCAGCAGATGCCCGGAGAGATGTGTGACAACATAGGTTGCATGGAACCGTGAGGGGGCTCTGAGGTGCAACCGCCCCCCTGCCCTGCTGCCGCGGTCCAGCGCTGCGATCCAGGAGCCGTAAAGACCCGGATCTTCGGCGTGGAGCAACGCCTTTGCCAGAGACCACTCACTGCCATCCGTCAGGTCGGGCGCCGCAACGCGTCCCTTGACCGGGAGTGGAACCACCTTTTCGGGCATCTCCTCCGTGCCGGAGAGCCGATGCTCAAGATCAGGCCCCACGTCGGCCCACCTTTCGCGACTGTCCTCGAGGATGCGCTCGATGCCGAGGGCGTACTCGCTCACCCTGCCCCGCGCCCCCTGACGCGTGACCACCAGCCAGCCCATCGCCCGAAGCTTCGCCATCTCGCGTTTGACCGTCCGTTCGTCGACCTGCCACAGCCTCGCAATCTCGCGCTGACCGACAGCCAGCTCATCGCGCGCCCAGTTGTAGCGTGCCGTGACAAGCGTCATCAGGCGCAGAACAAGCCGCTGCCGCCCTTTCTCCTGGGCAAGGGCGAACGCTCCCATCACGGTGAGCAGATCGTACTTGAAGGCCGCGGCATTGCGCCCGACCGTTTTCTTGGCAAGCATGTCCTGCCCTCGTGTCTTGCCCCGTGCTGCGGGCCTGCCTCGTCCGGACTCGTTATCTGGCCCGTGAAGGTAAAGACGCTGCTCATTCACCGTTCGTTTGATCGGCAACTCAGCGCTCTTTCCTGATCTTCACCCATTTGCGTCCGGAGATACGATTCTGTCAAGGCTCGCGGCAATTGCCTCCGGTTCCCTCTCCCTTTTTCGATAGAAAATATTGGTATTCTGGTAGTGGGGGACACGCTGGCTGTCCCCTATTGGGGCAAAAATGTCCCCCAATATGTATCCCTGACGATCGCGATGTCCCCCAATATTTTCGCCGTCAGCCCAGCCACTTGGCGAATCGGTGCCCATGGCGGGAATACGGCTTGGGGGCGCGCATTCATTGGGGTTTGTCAGAACCGCCACAATTCCACTTTCAGTGATAATAGATTTTGTCAAAACGCGCAAACCGGCGTAAATACGGAAACAGAGCAGATTTACGTTCCCTCGCTTTCGGCACCTTGTCCCCACGGGGACACGCGCCGGGCGCAGCTGTCCCCGCGGGGACAGACAAGGGGGCACAGACAGGAGACACCATGTTCACCCATGACGACCTTGCGCAGATGCAGGCGCAATCCCTCAAGATGCAGAGCTGGATCCGGCAGCAGACCTTTTCGCCGGAGCTTGAGAAGCGGCTTCGTCGGTTCTCAAGCTGGGAGGTGGCGGAGCTGATCCTTCAGGTCAACCAGTCCACCCTGCGCGGTCGCCTCGCCGCCGATCCCTCCCTGCCCCAGGGCCTCGTCGAAGAGGATGGCCGCCAGCGCTGGTATGCGCTCGAGGAGATCAACGAGATCCGCCGCAAGCTCAAGGTCAATCGCAAGAGCATGATGCCCCCCCGCCCCGCGAACAAGCGCGCCTTCCGTGTGGCGATCTCGAATTTCAAAGGCGGCGCCGGCAAGTCCACCGTCGCGCTGCACTTCGCCCATGCGGCCGCGCTCGACGGCTACCGCGTGCTCTGCGTCGATTTCGATCCGCAGGCCACGCTGTCGCATTCCATGGGGCTCAGCGACGTGACCGAGGAATACACGGTCTGGGGCATCATGGCGCGCGACCTCATTCGTGAGACCGACCGGATGAACGCCGCGATGCGCGGCGCCGAGAGCGGGTCCGCCCTGCCCCAGCGCAAGCTCCCCGAGGCGATCACCGGCATGGGGCTGCGCGACCTGCGGGTGACCGATTTCATCAAGCCCACCAGCTGGCCCACCATCGACGTCATCCCCTCCTGTGCCAATGCCGCCTTCGTCGAGTTCGCCTCGGCGCAGTACCGCCACCTCAATCCCGAATGGTCGTTCTTCGCCGCGGTGTCGCGCTATCTCGACGCCCTGCCCCCGGATGCCTATGACCTCGTCATCTTCGACTGCCCTCCGGCCATCGGCTACCAGAGCATGAACGCCGTCTTCGCCGCCGACATGCTCTATATCCCATCCGGCCCGGGCTATTGGGAGTACGACTCCACCACGTCCTTCATCGGCCAGCTCTCCGAAGCGCTCGCGGACCTGAGCGGGTTCGAGGGGGTTGTCCCCGCGGGGACACTGCAATTGCCCAAGGTCTTCTACGATGTCCGCTTCCTGCTCACCCGGTATGAGCCGGGCAACGAGTTGCATCGTGCGATGCGGTCAGCCTTTCAAAACGTTTGGGGCGACAGAGTGACCGACAACGCCATCGAGATGACCCGCGCGGTCGAACAGTCGGGCCGGTTCCTGAGCTCGATCTACGAGATCGACTATCGCGAGATGACGCGCGAGACTTGGCGCAGGGCGCGCGCCTCGTTCGACCGCGCCTATGAAGAATTCCGCGGCCACGTGCTGGCCGCATGGGACAAGCTGGAGGATGAGGCATGAGCAAGCGACGCGGTTTCGACATCGACTTTCCTGGCAACGCCGATGGCGTTTTCACCGGCGCGAAACGCAGCGAGGCGTCCGAGCCTGCGCGCCCCGAAGGGCGGCGCGGTCCCATGGCGGCGGCGATCTCCGAAAACGCCGACGCGCTGCGCCAGCGCGCCGAGGCCGAGCGCGCCATCCGGGAAGAAAATGACCGGCTCGCACACGAGCATGTTCGGCTAAAGCGCGCCGGTCTGATCACCGACCTGATCCCGCTCGATGCCATCCGCATCGAGAAGCTGACCCGCGACCGTGGGCCCGGTCAGGACACAGAGATCGGCGAGCTGAAAGACTCTATTCTGGCGATTGGGCTCTCGAATCCGATCCAGGTCGAGCCCTCCGGCGAGGGCTACGAACTGGTGCAGGGCTTCCGTCGCCTGCGGGCCTATCGCGAGCTTTATGCCGAGACCGGTGACGAGGCGTTCGCGAAGATCCCGGCGGGGCTGATCGCCACGGGGGCCGAGCTCGAGCAGCTCTATCGCCGCATGGTCGACGAGAACCTCGTGCGCCGTGACATCTCGTTCGCCGAAATGGCAGTGCTGGCGTTGCGCTATACCGAGGATCCCGGCACCTCGGCGGAGGATCTGGAGTCGGCCATCGATGCGCTCTTCGCCTCCGCCGGTCGGCAGAAGCGCAGCTACATCCGGCATTTCGCCTCGCTGATCGAGCAGGTGGGCGACGCGCTTCAGCATCCGCAGGCGATTTCGCGCAATCTCGGGCTCGAGCTGAACAAGCGGCTGGCGTCGGAGGACGGCTTCGAAACGCGACTGCGCGAGGCGATGGACGGGCAGGGCGAGATTTCGCCGGACTACGAGGTTGCGGTGCTCCAGGACCTTCTGAAATCTGCCCCGAAAGCGGCCAAGCCTCGCGCCGGGGCGACGCGCAATGCCGCCGCCAAAACGACGTTGCGCTGCACTGTCCCCGCGGGGACAGTCCGCTGCGCCGCGAGGGACGGCAAGGTCGAGCTGCAGATGGAGCGCGATTTCTCCAGTATCGACCGGCACCGGCTCGAGGCTGCTGTGGCCGCCTTCATGGCGGCGCTCGACGGTTAAAAAGAGAAGATCGTCCCACCCATTCGGGCGGTGCTGCGGCAAGGCAGCGCCGCCCTTTTTCATTCCGACATTTCCGCCGACCTCGGAGTGGCGAGTGGTGTCCCCGCGGGGACACCCGGTGCTGCGCGTAGGCGCTTCGGTCCGATGGCGGTATCCACAAAGGCTTGCGATCTGTCCCCGCGGGGACAGAATTAGAGAGATTCATCGCGGGACCTAAAATCAGCGAGTGTCCCCGTGGGGACACTCGCGCAGACCCTGCTTCACTGGTGCAAATGCCCGAACGTGTCCCCGCGGGGACAGCAAAAAGATGCGCACGGCGGGATCGAACATCGGTACGTGTCCCCGCGGGGACAGCGTTAAAGACGCGCATCACGGCAGCGAAGGCCGGCAGGTGTCCCCGCGGGGACAGCAGAAAAAATACGCATCGCGGGATCGAACATCGGCATGTGTCCCCACGGGGACACGCGGTGCGACGGCGTCAGACGACGGCGCTTGTCCGTTCTTGAAGGCGGGGTCTCTGGTCCAGGTCAGGAAGCTGAAAATTCTGTGCGCAGCGTCTCAGGCAGGCAGAGCGGGCAGGCGGCGCGACCCAGCCTGTCCGGCATTCAACAGCAGCGACGCGCCGATGCGTTCATAACTGGAAAGGGCCGGGGCAGGGGGTCAGAGTCCGGCAGCCCTGGTCAGGTTCACTCGGAACCGGTCACGCCGGCGCTGGTAGCGGCGGGTCATCTCGGCCGAGGCATGTCCGAGCTGTTTCTGGATGTAGCGCTCGTCAACGTCCGCCGAACTGGCGAGACCAGCGCGCAAACTGTGACCGGAGAACAGAGCCAGTCGTTCCTTCTCGGGCAACTCGGATCGGAGGCCGGCATCCAGGACCGTGCGTTTGATCAGGCGTGCAACATGCTTGTCGTTCAGCCGCGTTTCGGTCGCCCGTTTGCCATCGCGCGAGGTGCCGACGAAGACCGGGCCGAAATCGATCTTCGCAAAGATCAACCATTGCTCAAGCGCATGCACGGGGCAGGTCTGTTCCTGCGAGCCCCGGCCGATCTCCACCTCGCGCCAACCGGTCTTGGCACTGAGCGTCAGGAGAGCGCCCTTGTCGAAAATCTCGATCCATCCGCCAGAACCCGGCGTATCGTCCTTGTGGACATCGAGGCTGACGATTTCGGAACGGCGCAGACCTCCGGCATAGCCAAGCAGCAGCATCGCGCGGTCTCGCAAGCCACGCAGATCGAAGGGCAGGGTGGCCACCATTGCTTGGATGTCCTCGGCCAGGATGGCTTCCTTCTGTACCGGCGGACGTGCGTGCTTGCGCTTGATCCCGGCCAGCACGGTGGCGATGTGGCGGTTCTTGCGATCAAGGGAGAAGCCGCGCTGTGCGTAGTTCCAGGCGAGGCCTGACAGCCGGCGGTCAATCGTCGAGACCGATAGGGGGCGGGCGGCGGATTGCGACGGCGAGACGCCAAACCCTGACGCCAGATCTGCCAGGTAGAGGCTGATCGTTTCAGGCGAAGGAGGCAGCGGCTCCGCGCCCTTCATCCGGCACCAGCGCGCGAAATGCGCCCAGTCCTTCGCGTAGGCCTTCAGGGTGTTGTCCGAGGCCGCTGCGCGCGCATAGTCGCGGGCCGTGTCGACCCGTCGATCAAGCGCGCCGGACCCCGCGGCATGGGTGGGCAAAGCAATCTCGTCGCATTCGTCTTGGTCCGGCGCGTCGACGTGGGCATCAGCGCGCTCCGATGCGCGCGCTGACCTCAATTTCTCGGTCTCGGTGGGCATTTTTCACTGGATCCGGCGTGAAGTTGAACCGCAGTTTAGCCTAGCTTCGCATGTCCGATAATATAATCTTATTGGACATTGATATAGCCGGCAAGTGAGGGCGGTTATTGTGCGACTTTCTGGCGACAAGCGCCGCGCCGATGTAGGCTTTCGGCATGACACTCGCCCAACCGGATCACATCAGCGCTCCCGACACGCGACCCCGCACGCCGGCTCGGGTCACCTCCGCGCGCGTCTAAGCCCTTGAAGATGGTGCATTTTTGTCGGGCGCTGCGCTGAGCCAGCTGCATCTTGTCTGGCGACGCGATGAGGTCCCGCACGCCTTGCTGCGGGACAGGCTGGCGTTGCGATGACCTGCCCCCCGCGGGTCCCTCATTCATAACGAGAGGCTGCCGGGTGGTGCTCTGCCCCACGAGCATCGTCAGCGTCCAGCGCAGGAAGCGGTGGTAGACGCTCGACCACTCGCCGAAGTTCCTTGGCTGGGCGCGTCAGTGCGCACCGATCCGAGCGATCCAGAAAATCCCATCAAGAACAAGAACGGTGGTTGGCTGGTTTGCGACCGTTTTCTCAGGCTAAACCATTCAAGGAAAGCCCATTCCTCGTCCGACGTCAGGTCTCGTTCCAAGGTGGCCTACATCGCGAAGACCAGCTTCAAACATACCTAGAAGCGACTGTGAATTCCTCGTGTCAACACGGCTTAGACGTCGCGGCGCATCTCTGCCGAACTCTTCCTAGGCTTGCGGATTAGGATCGCCCAGACGAAGAGAGCGGTCAGCGCAAGGAAGAACAGGCTGTCGAGGTTGGTTAGAAAGACCATCGGATTCCCGTCGTTCAGGGACAGCGAGCGCCTGAGATACTCCTCGAGATCGGGGCCGAGGATGAAGCCCAGCAGCATCGACACGGTGGAGTAGTTCTGCTTGCGCATGAAGTACGCCAGCACGCCGAAGATCACCGCCAGCGACATCTGGAAGATCGAGTAGGTCGCAACGTAGCTGCCGACCAGCGCCACCACGGCAATGCCGGTGTATAGCAGCCCCTTGGGGATCGAGACGATCTTGATGAACCACGGCCCGAATAGCCACAGCGTCAGCGGGATCAGGATCAGCGCCGAGAAGAACAGCGAGCCCAGCATCGGCCCCAGCAGTTCGGCCTGGTTCTCGAGCAGGCGCGGGCCGGGTTGCAGGCCATTGATCACCAGAACGCCGAGCACGATGGCGGTGGTCGGATCGCCGGGGATGCCGAACATCAGCATCGGCACGAAGGCACCGCCGCACATCGAGTTGTTGGCCGTTTCGGCCGAGGCAATCCCCTCGCGCGAGCCGTGGCCATAGTCCTGTGGCTTTTTGGAAGAGGACCGCGCCATTGCGTAAGACACGAAGGCCGCCATCGAGCCGCCGGCGCCGGGCAGGATGCCGATGCCGTAGCCGATGAAGGCCGAGCGCAGGTAGGCAAAGAGGCCGATCTCTCGGATTTCCTCGCGCGGCGGCAGGAAGTCGCGGCGGCAGATTCTGAGGTCCTTGGCCTTCTCCAGCGTCGAGCTGAGGCTGTTCTTCCAAGTCTCCGACTGCATGAGCACTTCGGAGATGGCGAAGGCGCCGATCACCAGGGGCATGATGTCGATGCCCTCGACCAGTGTCTCGGTGCCAAAGTTGAAGCGCGGGATCGGCTGGAGCACGTCGATGCCGACGGTGGCGATCATCACCCCGAGCAGCGTTGCGACGAAGCCCTTGGCGATGTTGCTCTTGTCGACGATCACGATGACGACCAGCGCGAAGAGCACCAACGAGAACTTGCCCGGTGTACGGATCAGCAGAGAGATCTCTGCGGCGATGGGCATAAAGGCCATGAGCAGCACCGCGCCAATGGCGCCGCCGATCATCGAGCCAAGCGCCGCGTGACCAAGCGCGTTGGCGCCGAAGCCCTTCTTCATCAGCGCGTTGCCCTCGAGCGCCGTCATCATCGAGGAGGGGGCGCCCGGAATGTTGATGGTGGTCGCGGTGATCGAGCCGGAGTACATCCCGGCCATGAAGATCGAGGCACACATCACCAATGCCGGGACCACGTCGATCGTGTAGGTGATCGGCAGCAGCAGCGCGATGGCCAGCACCGACGTGAGACCCGGCATTGCGCCGAAGAAGGTGCCCACGAGGAAGCCGCCGACCATGAACGCGATGACGTAGGGATCGGCAAGGGCGCTCATACCGCCGAGGATATTGGCGAAGATGTCCATCAGAAGACCCCCTCGGCGAGGGTGGGCAGGCGCACGCCGAAGATGCCGGCGAAGAGCCCGTAGAACAGGGCCGTCACGCCGATGGCGTAGATCGCGAACATGAGCGGCTTGCGCAGCTGGAAGTGGAATATGCCGAACAGCGCCGAGGTGAACAGCAGCGTCGCCAGCCAGTAGCCCAGCGGGCGGAAGAGGGCGATGTAGCCTGCGGTTGCAACGATCACCAGCGCCGGGCGCAGCATCTCGCGTGCGGGGCCGTCGGCGGTGGGTTTTCGGAACTCGCCGACGAACACCACCGCGAGGGCGACATACATCAGGCAGGCCATCAGGATCGGCACCGACCGCGGGCTCATCTCGCCGGGGGCAGCGAACTGCGAGCGGATGTCGAAGGCGGCTGCCAGGTAGACGGTCGTGACGATCAGGAAGAAGAGGGGCAGCAGGACACCTGTCCTGAGAAGGGGCGCGCGGTCGGCCATCTTGGTCTCCGTATAGGGGCGGCACCGGAGCTGGACTCCGATGCCGCCTGTCATGGCTGCTGGGATGAAACGGGGCCGCTTACTTGTTCAGCACGCCGGCTTCGACCAGGGCATCCATCTGCGTGAACAGGCCTTGCGCCGTCTCGTCCGCCCAGGTGTCGAGTTCGTCGCCCGCCAACCAGTTCGGCGTCACGCCCATCGTGCCCAGCCAGTCCTGAAACTCGTCCGAGTTGTAGGCCTCCTCATAGGCCGCCTCGATCGAGGCCACCACGTCCTCGGGAGTGCCTTCCGGCGCGACCAGCACGATGAACGACCCGTTGAGCAGGTCGATGCCCGCTTCTTCGGCAGTCGGCACGTCGTAGGTCGGGTTCTTGGCGTCCGAGAACTCAACGATGCCGCGCGCGGTGCCGTCCTCGATCAGGTTGGCGAAGTCGCCGAGCGAGGTCAGGACCACGTCCACCTCGTCGGAGAGCAGCGCCTCTTTCTGCGGGGCCGCGCCGCCGGGGTAGGAGACGATGCGGAACTCGGCACCGGTGATTTGCTGAAGCTGCAGCAGGGTCAGGTGTACGCGCCCGCCGAGGTTCTGCACGCCGACGCGCACGTTGCCCGGGTCGGCCTCGGCGGCGGCGATCAGGTCGTCGAGCGTCTGGTAGTCGGACTCGGCGTCGACGATGATGGCGTCGGCTTCGCTGGTGATGCGGGCGATGAGGTCGAGCTTGTCCATCTGGTAGCTCGGCAGCATGCCCTGCCACGGAACCGTGACAATGCTGTCATAGGTCAGCGTGCCGAGCGTGTAGCCGTCGGGACGTGCGCTCATCACCTGGCCGACGCCGGTGGCCGAGTTGCCGCCCTCGATGTTCTCGACGTAGATGGTGCCGCCGAGCGCGTCCTCGGCCAGCGTGGTCACCTTGCGCACGATGCCGTCGGTGCCGCCGCCGGCGCCCCACGGAACCACCATGCGCACATCGCGCTCGGGGTATTCCGCAAGGGCGGCAACAGGCACGAGGGCCGTGGTGATGGCGGCAAGGGCGCCGATGAAGCTGCGGTTCATGGTGTGTCTCCTCCTGGACTGTCCGGGACCGGCGATGCCTTCCCGGCTTCTTTTGATCTGACCGTCCGACCCGTGCCACGGCGCTGGCGCGCTCTGAGCTCCCCCCTCCGTGGGTCCCGGGCCACAAGGGCCGGATTCGCTGGTGGTGCTTGCGCCCTGTCCAACTAATACATTACTATATGAATTCACGCGAAGCTGGCAAGCCTCCTTGGGGTCACGCCGGCGAGATCGTGGCAAAACCTTGAAATGATTGGAGGAACCGACATGCTATACGACCATCGGACCTATTCTTGCCGTCCTGGCACCATCAAGGACCACCTCGCGCTCTACGGCGAGCACGGCTTTGACGTGCAGCGCCGTCACCTTGGCGAGCCCGTGGTCTACGGCGCGGTCGAGACCGGGGACGTGAATTCCTACGTGCATGTCTGGTGCTATGCAGACAGCGCCGACCGGGCGGCCAGGCGGAAGTCCCTCGCGGCGGACCCGGACTGGCAGGCCTACCTCAGGAAAAGCGCCGAGGCCGGCTACCTCGTCTCGCAGGTCAACCAACTCCTGGCGCCGGTGCCATTCTTCACGCCGAAGGCATGAGCGAAGGGCGCGGCAATCGGGCCGCGCCTCTCGCCGCTGCCGTACGGGGCTCACCCCTGCGGCAGGTCCATGCGCCCGACGAGGAAGTCGAGCTCGGCCAAGTCCGCCTCGGTGAGCTTCGGCCCCGGCCCGCGCAGTGCGTTCGAGGTCAGGGCGCCCCGCCGGCGCATCATCTCCTTGCGCAGCGCGATTCCCCACTGGCCCTGCGCCTCGTGCTTCAGAAGCGGCAGGTAGCGGTTGAAGAGGTCATGCGCCTCGGCCCGCTTGCCTGCGGTCATCAGATCGTACACGCCCGACAGCATCTCCGGGTAGGAGAAGCCGGCCATGGGGCCATCGGCGCCGCGCTCCATCTCCTGCACTAAGAACTGGCCGTTGTTGCCGGTCAGGATCCGCACCGGCCGCGACAGCTCGGTACGCATTCGGGTGATCTTGGTGGGGGAGGGGGAGTCCTCTTCCTTGATGACGCCGATCTGCGGGAAGGCGGTGATCAGCCGGTCGAGTGCGGGCACTGACATCATCACGCCGGACGAGGCCGGAAAATCCTGCAGCACCGTGGGCACGTCACCGATGCGTGAGAAGACCGCATCGAAATAACGCATCAGGTCCTCGTCTGTGCGGATGCCCGAGGGCGGGCAGATCATCACCGCGTCGGCCCCCTCGGCCATGACCTGCGCCGTGACTTCAACGAGCGTGGCGAGGTTGGGGTGCGAAACCCCGGCGATGATCCGGTGCCCGTCGGCCGCCGCGACGTAGCGGGCGGCGACGGCGATGGTCTCGTCGACGGTCAGTTTCTGCGCCTCGCCAGAGACGCCGAGCACGGTCAGACCCTGCGCGCCGTGGCGGTAGTAGAAGGCCGATAGCGTGTCGATGCTAGGCAGGTCGAGCGTGCCGTCGTCGAGAAACGGCGTCTGCGCCACGATGTGCAGGCCGGTGGTGTGCTCGAGTGCGTTGGACATGATCTCTCCCTTCGCGAACCGGCGTGGTCCGCGCTCTCCTTCGATGATGCTGGTGTGCCTGGCGACGCCCGGGCGGGCCGGGTGTCAGGTGAAGTAGTCCTCGTGCAGGGCGCGGTACTCATCGGCCCAGTCGTCGGGTTTGTAGGTGTGGAAACGGATCTCGCGGATGGCGTCCTCGACGACCCCGGATTCGATCGTGGCGACGATGCGCTCGTGTCCCTCGAGGATGAGGCCCAGCCGTTCCTCGGAATGGGTCTGCAGGCGCCGCACGCGGTCCATGTCGCCGGTCTGCGCGCGCAGCAGCGCGTGCAGGTTCGGATGCCCCGCGCCGTCGAACATGACGTAGTGGAAGTACTCGTCGAGCTCTTGGAAGCGGCGCAGCTTGGCCTGGTCGGGCGCGACCAGGCGCTGCATGGCGATCACCTCCCTGAGGCGGTCGATGGTCTCGGGTGACGGCTCGCGGGCGAGCTTCATGGCCACCTCGGTCTCGAGCGCCTGACGCAGGAACAACGCCTCGCGGATCTGGGCGAGGTTGATGCGCGTCACCAGCGTCTTGGACTGCGGGTAGATGCGGATCAGCCCATCCTGGTCGAGCCGCTGCATCGCGTCGCGCAGCGGGGTCTGGCTGACATCGTATTCACGCGCGAGATCGGCGCGGGTCAGCGCGGTGCCCGGCGGAAGGTCCAGCGACAGGATGCGTTGCCGCAGATCGTCATAGATCCGCGACGAGGCCATCGGGCGCCCCATCGTCGTGTCCTGCCGCATCATGTCGTACGCGCCTGTCATCGTTGGTGTCTTCATGCCGAGATCCGAGTCCTTCCCTTGATGGCGGGCAATTAACCGCATTTGCGGACCGGTTGACCATACTGATAAACTAAAATATTAGTACATAACAAGCCCCGTGACGCGGCAGCGCCGGCCCAGTGCTGGCAAGGCTTTGTAGAGCGCCGCGCGTGATTCGCGCCGGGATGGGGCAGGGATCAAGGCGCGGGAGGCCGGTGCGTCCGACCGCGTGGCAAGAGGAGGCCAATGACATGGACGGCACGACAAGCGCATTTGTTCCGCACGGCCGCCACCTGATCGCGGGTGAGTGGGTTGCTGCAGACACGACCTTCCGCTCGGAACCTGCGCATGGCGCGGCGCACGATTTCGGCGTCGGCACCCCGGCCCTGGTGGATGCCGCAGTGAAGGCGGCCGAGGACGCGTTCTGGACTTACGGCTACATCGACGTGGAGACCCGGGCGAAGTTCCTCGAGACCATCGCCGACGAGATCGACGCCCGCGGCGAGGCCATCACCCTGATCGGCACGCAGGAAACCGGTCTGCCCGAAGCCCGCCTGCAGGGCGAGCGCGGCCGCACCGTCGGCCAGCTGAGGCTCTTCGCCAGCCACATCCGCGCCGGCGACTGCCTTGACCGGCGCCAGGACGAGGCGCTGCCCGACCGCGCGCCGCTGCCGCGCCCCGACATCAAGCTGATGCAGCGCCCGATCGGCCCCGTGGCGGTTTTCGGCGCCTCGAACTTCCCTCTGGCCTTCTCGACCGCCGGCGGCGACACCGCCTCGGCGCTGGCGGCGGGCTGCCCGGTCGTGGTCAAGGGCCACTCCGCCCACCCCGGCACCGGTGAGATCGTCGCCGAAGCCATCAAGGCCGCCATCGAGATCTGCGGCCTGCCAGGCGGGGTCTTCAGCCTCGTGCAGGGCGGCAAGCGCGACGTGGGCACCGCCCTCGTGCAGCACCCGCTGATCAAGGCCGTGGGCTTCACCGGCTCGCTCGGTGGGGGCCGCGCGCTCTTTGATCTGTGCGCACAGCGCCCCGAGCCGATCCCCTTCTTCGGCGAGCTTGGCTCGGTCAACCCGATGTTCGTGCTTTCCGAAGCCGCCAAGGCGCGCGGCGCCGAGATCGGCAAGGGCTGGGCAGGATCGCTCACAATGGGTGCGGGCCAGTTCTGTACCAACCCCGGCATCGCCGTGATCGGAACCGGTTCCGAGGGGGACGCCTTCGTCTCTGCCGCGTCCGAGGCGCTCAAGGATGCCCCTGCGCAGGTCATGCTGACCGAGGGGATCGCAGCGGCCTACCGTGACGGCAAAGATCGCTTCGACGCGCGCAATACCGTCAAGCCGGTGTTCACCACCGAGCAGGAGGGCCGCAACGCCAGGCCCAACCTCTACGAAACCGACGCCGCGGCCTACCTTCAGGACCACGCGCTTGGCGAAGAGGTCTTCGGCCCGCTTGGCCTCGTGATCCGCGTCAGCGGACCCGAGCAGATGGTAGACCTGGCCAAGGGCTTCGAGGGCCAGCTCACCGCGACCCTGCACATGGACGATGCCGACGCCGATGCGGCCCGCGCCCTGATGCCGGTGCTCGAGCGCAAGGCGGGCCGAGTGCTCGCCAACGGCTTCCCCACCGGGGTCGAGGTGTCCGACGCGATGGTGCACGGCGGGCCTTACCCGGCCTCCACCAACTTCGGCGCCACCTCGGTCGGCACGATGGCGATCCGCCGCTTCCAGCGCCCCGTGAGCTACCAGAACCTGCCCGACGCGTTGATGCCCGCCGGCTGGAAATGACCTTTCCGCGCGGCGGCGGGGCCTAACCCCGTCGCCGCACGGCCAGCACAGACAAGATCCCGCGTCATGCGGACCCGACAAGAAAGAGTGAGGAGACACACACCATGATCGCACCCGACGCGCTGCGCGAGATCATCCGCCACGGGCTTCTGTCCTTCCCGGTGACGCCCTTCGACGAGAACGACCGTTTTGCGCCGAAGCCGTTCCAGGCGCACCTGGAGTGGCTCAAGCCGCACAAGGTGGCCGGTCTGATCGTCGCGGGTGGCACCGGCGAGATGTTCTCGCTGACCCCGGAAGAGATCGTGAACGTCGTGCGCGCGGCGCGCGAGGTCGCCGGTGACGCGCCGGTGATCGCGGGCTGCGGCTACGGCGTGCGCATGGCCTGCGACCTCGCCCGCGAGATCGAGGCGGCGGGCGGCGACGGCATCCTGCTGCTGCCGCACTACCTCACCGAGGGCCCGCAGGAGGGCGTTGCCAACCGCATCCGCGCCGTCTGCAAGGCGACCAACATGGCGGTCATCGTCTACAACCGCGGCCAGGCGCAGATCTCGGCCAAGACGCTCGAGCAGCTGGCCGACGAATGCCCCAACCTCATCGGCTTCAAGGACGGCACCGGCGACATCGACACCGTGCGCCGCATCACCGTGAAGCTGGGCGACCGGCTGTCCTACATCGGCGGGATGCCCACGCACGAGCTTTTCGCGCAGGCCTATCGCGGGGCGGGGATGCCGACCTACTCCTCGGCGGTATTCAACTTCGTGCCCGAGACCGCGCTGGAATTCCACGGCGCCTTCCTCGCGGGGGACGATGCCAAGTGCGAGCAGCTGCTGCGCGACTTCTATTACAAGTTCGCCGCAATCCGGGACCGCAAATCGGGCTACGCGGTATCCGCGATCAAGGCCGGTGTCGCCCTGCGCGGCTTCGAGACCGGGCACGTGCGCGCGCCGCTCACCGACCTGACCGGCGAAGAGCGCGAGATGATGCAAGAGCTCATCGCGGGACGCGGCTGATGCCCATCGGACCCGTCGCCGTCCTGGAGCCCGCATGCCCCGGCATGCGAGCCCGGATCGAGCAGCTTTGCGACGGTTTCGACCTGCGCTTCGTGAGCAGCGTCGAAACCGAGGACATGCGCACCGCGCTCGACGGTGCAGCCTACGCAGTGACGCGCGGGCTGCGCTTTCCGGCCGCGCTTCTGGCCGAGGCCGGGGCGCTGAAGATGGTGCACCAGTGGGGAACCGGCGTCGACGGCATCCCGCTGGACACCGCCAAGGCGCGCGGCGTGACCGTCGCGCGCTCGCCGGGGATGAATGCGCCCACCGTGGCCGAGGCGACGCTGGCCCTGATGCTGGCAACGCTGCGGCGCCTGCCCCAGGTGCAGAGCATCTTCAGAGGCGGTGCGTGGAACCAGCCGGACCTGTGGCGCGAGGCCCGAGATCTCGGGGCCTGCAAGGTCGGGCTGGTGGGCATGGGCGCCATCGGCAAGGAGGTTCTCAAGCGCCTCTCGGGCTTTGGCTGCGAAATTGCCTATACAAAACGCTCCGGCGCGGATGCCGCGCTCGATGCGCAGTTCATGAGCTTCGACGACCTGCTGGGCTGGGCCGACGTGATCTCGCTACACCTGCCGATGACGTCGGACTCGCGGCACCTGATCGACGCCGGCGCCATCGCCGCGATGAAGCCGGGCGCGGTGCTCATCAACACCTCGCGCGGCGGACTTGTGGACGAGGCGGCGCTGATCGCGGCGCTGCAGTCCAGACAGATCGGCGCGGCAGGCCTCGATGTGTTCGAAACCGAGCCGGTCGATGGCCCCAACCCGCTGCTCGAGATGCCCAACACCGTCACTCTGCCGCATGTGGCCGGGCGCACGCTCGACAATTTCGACCGCATGGTGCGGCACTGGTCGGGCAATATTCGTGCCCATGCCGAGGGTCGTGCCATCGACCCCGCCTGCATTGTGCTGCCCTGAGCCCGTCGAGCAGCACCCCTAAGCGAGACATCGCGACCCGAAAAGACTTCATGGGAGGAGATACCATGTCGGAGATCGCCAAGCGCACCGGCGGACAGGTGCTTGTGGATCAGCTTCTAATTCATGGCGCGGACTGCGCCTATTGCGTGCCGGGCGAGAGCTACCTCGAGGTGCTCGACGCCCTGCATGACGTTAAGGACCGCTTCACGCTCTACAACGCGCGCCATGAGGCGGGCGCCGCCGACATGGCCGAGGCCTATGGCAAGCTCACCGGCAGGCCCGGCATCTGCATGGTCACGCGCGGGCCGGGCGCCTGCCATGCCGCCGTGGGCGTGCACATCGCCTTCCAGGACAGCACGCCGATGATCCTGCTGGTGGGACAGGTGGGCCGCGACACGATGGACCGCGAGAGCTTCCAGGAAATCGACTACCGCCAGATGTTCGCGCCCGTCGCCAAGTGGGCGGCGCAGATCGACAGCGCGGACCGTATCCCCGAGTACATGGCCCGCGCCTTCCGCGTCGCCACCTCCGGGCGTCCTGGCCCAGTGGTTCTGGCGCTGCCCGAGGACATGCTGACCGACGTTGTCGAGGTCGCCGACGCCATGCCCTACAGGCCGAGTGTTCCGGCGCTGACGTCCGAGGACTCGGCCTCGGTCATGGCTGCGCTGGCCGGGGCCGAGCGCCCTCTGCTGCTGGCCGGCGGCCCCGGCTGGAGCGAGGAAGGCTGCGCCGCTCTCCTGCGTTTCGCCGATGCCAACCGCCTGCCGGTGGCGACCAGCTTCCGGCGGCAGGATCTCATCGACAACCGCTCCGACGTCTACGTGGGCGATCTCGGTACCGGCGTCGCGCCGAGCCTTGTCAAGCGGCTGGCCGAGGCCGACCTGCTGCTCGTCATCGGCGCCCGGCTTGGAGAGATCACCACCAGGACCTATGCCACGCTTTCGGTGCCGACCCCGGCACAGACGCTGGTGCATATCCACTCGGATGCCGACGAGATCGGCCGGGTCTATTCGCCCACCGTCTCCGCCGTCTCCGGCCCCGACGCTGCGCTGGCGGCGCTGAACGCACAGCCCTCCGCGCTTGCCGCCGAGGATTGGTGCACCACGCTGCGCCGCGAGTACCTCGCCGACAGCAAGCCACCGCCGCATGACTACCCGCTCGACATGGGGCAGGCGATGGCCGACCTGCGCGACCTGCTGCCCGCCGATACGGTCATCACGCTGGATGCGGGCAACCACACCGGCTGGGCGCAACGCTTCCTGCGTTATGCGAGACCGGGGCGGCAGATCGGCTCGACCTGCGGGTCAATGGGCTACGCGGTGCCTGCGGCCGTCGCCGCCTCGTTGCAGGAACCCAAGCGGCAGGCCATCGCCTTTGTCGGGGACGGCGGGTTCATGATGTCCGGCATGGAGATCGCAACCGCCGCGCAGCATGGCGGTCGGCCCATCGTGCTGGTATTCAACAACGGCACCTACGGCACCATCCGCATGCATCAGGAGCGCGAGCACCCGGAGCGGATCTCAGGCACCGATATCGCCTCGTCCGACATTGGGCGCATCGCCGAAGGCCTTGGCGCGGCGCATGAGCGCATCACCGAGACCGCCCAGTTCAAGCCCGCGCTGCTGCGCGCCTTCGAGCATGACGCCCCCACGGTGATCGAGCTGATGACTGACCCCGACCAGATATCCACCCGCACGACGGTCGGCCGTCTGCGCGGCGCGTGAGCCCAGAGCGACAGAGAGACACCCATGACCAAGAAGACCCCCGATACCCTCCGCTCCGCCCGCTGGTTTGCCCCCGACGACCTGCGCAGCTTCGGCCACCGCTCGCGTATGATGCAGCTGGGCTACGCCGAGGAGGATTTCCGTCACAAGCCGATCATCGGCATCCTCAACACCTGGTCCGAGCTGAACACCTGCCACGGTCACTTCCCGGAGCGGGTGCAGGACGTCAAACGCGGCGTTCTGGCGGCGGGAGGGTTCCCCGTCGAGATGCCCGCCCTGTCCGTGGACGAGAGCTTTACCAAACCGACCTCGATGCTCTACCGCAACATGCTCGCGATGGAGACCGAAGAGATGATCCGCAGCCACCCGCTGGATGGCGTGGTGTTGATGGGCGGCTGCGACAAGACCACGCCCGGCCTCGTGATGGGGGCGATCACCGCAGGCGTGCCAATGATCTTCCTGCCCGCCGGCCCGATGCTGCGCGGCCACTACAAGGGTTGCACCCTCGGCAGTGGCTCGGACGGCTGGAAGTACTGGGACGAGCGCCGCGCCGGCAACGTCACCGATGAGGAATGGCTCGGCATCCAGGGCGGCATCGCGCGCTCGGTCGGCACCTGCATGACGATGGGCACCGCCTCGACCATGACCGCCATCGCCGATGCGATGGGCCTGACGCTGCCCGGCGCCTCGTCGATCCCCGCCGCCGACAGCAGCCACAAGCGCATGGGCTCAGGCTGCGGGCGCCGCATCGTCGAGATGGTCTGGGAGGACATGACCCCCGCCACCGTCATCACCGAAGCCGCCGTACGCAACGCCGCCATCGTCGCCATGGCCACCGGCTGCTCGACCAACGCGGTGGTGCACCTCATCGCCATGGCCCGCCGCGCCGGGATCGACCTCACGCTCGACGATCTCGACAAGCTTGGCCGCGTCACGCCGCTTTGCGCAAACGTGCGACCGGCCGGCAAGAACTATCTGATGGAGGATTTCTACTACGCGGGAGGCCTCCTCGCTCTGATGAAGCAAATTGAGGAGCGGCTCGACACCACCGTGACCGGCGTCACCGGCAAGCCGCTCTCCGAGGCTCTGGCCACCGCCGAGGTTTACAATGACGACGTGATCCGCCCGCTGTCGAACCCGGTCTACCACCAGGGCTCGCTCGCGCTGCTGCGCGGCAACCTCTGCCCGGACGGTGCGGTGATCAAGCCAGCCGCCTGCGATCCGAAATTCCACGTTCACGAGGGGCCCGCGCTGGTCTTCGACAGCTACCCCGAGATGAAGGCCGCCATCGACGACGAGGATCTGGCTGTGACGCCCGACACCGTTCTCGTGCTGCGCAACGCCGGGCCGAAGGGCGGGCCGGGAATGCCGGAATGGGGCATGCTGCCGATCCCCAAGGCGCTGATCAAGCAGGGCTACCGCGACATGCTGCGGATTTCGGATGCGCGGATGTCGGGCACGTCCTACGGCGCCTGCGTGTTGCACATCGCCCCCGAGGGCTATATCGGCGGCCCGCTGGCGTTGCTGAAGACCGGGGACATCGTGCGCATGGACCTGCCGAACCGCAGCCTCGACATGCTGGTGGACGAGGACGAGCTTGCCCGCCGCCGCGCCGCCTGGACGCCACCGGAACCGCGCTTCGAGCGGGGCTGGGGCTACATGTACTCGCAGCACGTGACACAAGCCGACACGGGCTGCGACTTCGACTACCTCGAGCGGGGCTTCGGCAAGGCCGCCGGCGAGCCCGACATCTTCTGAGCCAACCCCGGAGGGCCCATGACCAGACCGCTTCTCTACCTGCCGCGCGCCTTCCCGACCAGCGAGGGCCGCTTGGACGGCTACGAATTGCTTGGCCCGGACGACACCGGACGCGACACCGAGGTGCGGGCGATCGCGCTTTCGGGGCCGAGCAAGGTCGACGCGGCGGTCATGGATCGCTTCCCCAAGCTCGAGATCGTCGCCAAGTTCGGCGTCGGCTATGACAGCATCGACGTGGCGGCGGCGCAGGCGCGCGGCGTCGCCGTCACCAACACGCCCGATGTCCTGACCGAGGAGGTCGCCGACCTCGCCGTGGGGCTGCTGATCGCCACCTCGCGCCAGCTTCCTCAAGCCGACTCTTACCT
This sequence comes from Salipiger bermudensis, assembly GCF_020171625.1. Lineage (GTDB taxonomy): Bacteria > Pseudomonadota > Alphaproteobacteria > Rhodobacterales > Rhodobacteraceae > Salipiger > Salipiger bermudensis_B. The sequence goes on along the minus strand of NZ_JAIUZY010000012.1, from coordinate 113,986 downwards.
GCGCGCCGGCCACTGGACCACGAAATCATACCCGCTGACCCGTTCGCTGCGCGGGCGCCGGATCGGCATCCTCGGCCTTGGCCGCATCGGCCTTGCCATCGCGGCGCGGCTCACCGCCATGAAGCTCGAGGTGGCCTATGCCACACGCACCCCGCGCGACGTACCCTACGCCTACCACCCCGACGCCCTGTCACTGGCGCAGGCCTGCGACGCGCTGGTGGTGATCGTACCGGGCGGCGCCGCAACCGAGGGGCTTGTAAGTGCAAAGGTGCTGGACGCGCTTGGCCCGGACGGGATCCTGGTGAACGTGGCGCGCGGCTCGGTGGTCGACGAGACGGCACTGATCGCGGCGCTGGCGTCGGGCCGGCTCGGCGCGGCGGGACTCGACGTGTTCGAGCACGAGCCGCAGGTGCCGCAGGCTTTAGTCGACCTGCCCAACACGGTGCTGCTGCCGCACGTCGGCTCGGCTACCGAGGTCACACGCCGCATGATGGGCGACCGTGTACTTGATAACCTTGATGCTTGGTTCAGAGGTGACAGAGTTCCGGACCAAGTCGCCTGAAACGTCTAGTGGGTGTCGGTAATGTGACCGTCCTGCTTTGTGGATCATCGCAGACCCACCTTGGCACATCGATGCCGTGAGGAGGGCGGTCACGTCATCAACGCCACCGCGAGCGCATATAGCCAGTCCATGCGAAGCATATCGTCAGCGTCGCCGGGCTTGATCTTGCTCTTGCCAGGGAACACCAGGGTGACGTCCATGGACGTCACCTCTGCGCATTCCCCAATCAGAAAAGACCAGACATGTTCACGACACCTTTTCGAACTATGAATCACGCTCGCCCACCCAAGTCGATGGGTCCTGAGTCTAGTGCCTGCGTATCCTTGCGACACTACCTTCGAAACGAGGTCTAGCGGCGCCAGCGCATCAGCGACAGCTCGTCCAGATCCCTGTCCTCACGTTTCTTCTGTGCGACGCGTTCTTCAGTAATCCGCTTAAGACGCAGAATTTCGAAGGTTTTCTGTTCCGAAAGCGCATCACGCAGCCGAGCCTCGGCGGCGGCAACCTCGGGTGCGAGGATCGCCGCTTCGTGCGAAATCCGGTCGACCTCGGCGCGGATCGAGCGAATGAAGCGGCCGAGATAGGGCGCGCCCTCAAGGCCCTCGATCCGCGATTCACCCGAAAGACGCTGCAATAGAGCCTGTTTTTCCGAATCGAGCCGGGCCATCCGATCGCGCAGCTGCGCGGTGCTGCGAGCCTCTCGCTCGGTGTCGAGCCGCTTGAGGCGTTCCATCACGTCGAGCGCCTTGAGGCGGCGCCGGGCGGCGTCAGTGGCCATCGGAGGGCTCTTGCGCTGGCGTCTGCTCCACGACCGGCTCCGGGGCAGGCGGCTCGCCACCCAGTCGGATGCGCATCTGGGCGAGGATCTCGACGGGAAAGCCGTATTCCGACGGCGGCAGGTCGGTGAAGCGCCCACCGACCGCGGCGGAGGTGAAGCTGGTCTCCTGGGAAACGCCCAGCGGAGGGGCGGGCGCGTCCGCCGCCGAGGCGACCCCGGCGAGGACCAACAGGCAGGGCAGGGGGGGCCGGCGGATCATGCCGCCGGCAGCTCTTTCTGCGCCGCCTCGACCGCGTAGAAATCGGGCTGCATCCGGGTCGGAATGTTGCCGCGACCGATCTCGACGCAGATGCTCGGCGGATGATCCGACACCATGGCGACGAAGATGTCGCGGATGATCATGTAGAAGGCGCCATCCTCTTCCTCGATCTGCTTCAGCCGGCCCGAGATCGGCTGCACCATGCAATAGGCGAGAAACACCCCGAGGAAGGTGCCGACCAGCGCGCCGCCGATCATCTTGCCAAGGATCTCGGGAGGCTGGTCGATCGAGGACATGGTCTTGATCACCCCGAGCACGGCCGCGACGATGCCGATCGCCGGCAGACCGTCGGCCACCTGCTGGATCGCGTGCACCGAGGCCAGCGACTCGTGGTGGTGCTTCTTGATCTTGCGGTTGATGACATCCTCGGTCGCGTACTTGTCGTCGAACTGCATCGACAACATGCGGAAGCTGTCGCGGATCAGGTCGATGGCAAAGTGATCCTCCGCGATGCGCGGGTAGCGGTTGAAGATGTCGCTGTCGGAAGGCGACTCGATGTGGCTGTCGAGCGCAAGGATGCCCTTGGCCTTGTAGATGCGGGTGAGCTCGTACATCAGGTTGAGCAGGTCGCCGTAATCCTTGGACTTCCAGCGCGGCCCCTTCAGCACCTTGACGACGCCACGGGCGGATTTCTTGATCACGTCGACGCTGTTGGCGATGACGAAGGCTCCGATCGCCGCGCCGCCGATCATCATGCCCTCGAAGGGCAGGGCGTGCAGCACGATGTCCATCTTGCCGCCCGAAAGCATGAAGCCTCCGAAGACAAGGCCGAACACAATGGCAAGTCCCAGTATCATCGTCATCGGGTACGGTCTCTGCGTTGTGGTCACCACGCCGGAAGGCCGGCAATCGATGTTAATTCATAAGTAAATTTGACTTTCGTTCAAGTATAAACAAGGATAGATTGGGAAATATAAGGACAGTTGGGACAGCAGACCATGATCGCCGAGAAGCTGGCTTACTTTTTCGATGCGGCTGACCTCGGCAACGTGTTCGAGGACTGGCCCGAGGAGATCGGTCTGGTGCTGTGCCTCGACGATGCCGGCACCTGCGAGATGCTGCTGCATCATCACGACGAAGGCCGCTCCGTGCTGCGCAAGGCCGGCGCGTTGCTGGATCGCGGTTCGGGTGAGTTCGCCGTGGTGCCACCGATCGAGGGCTATCCGACCCGGCGCGTGATGTTCTCGGACGAGCAGAAGCTTCTGGCACTGGTCGCGGACGAGGATGACCTCGCCGAGATGGCCGCCGACTACCTGATCAACTACCACTTCGAGCAGGATCGCAAGGCGCGCGAGCGTCGCGAGAAAGAGGCCGCCCGCGCTGCCGCGCCGAAGAGCCCGGCGCCGAGCTCCGAGCCGTTCTTCTGGCGGCCGCGGCTGCATCTGTCGGAGGTTCGCGCCAAGCGGCAGCCTCGTCCGAAGGCGCCCGTCATCCCCCAGGGCTATGTCCCGGCCGAGGCGATCTCGGAGGTCGAGTGCTTCTTTGCCGAGGGCGAGCTGCGGCTCGGACGCCGGGGAGTGCGTCTGTCGCTGGCGCCCGAGCTGGTCGACATCAAGACCTGCACCCGTCTGGTGCAGGAGGTGGGCTTTCGCGATGACCTGTCGCGCTTCGTTTTGCCGCGCAAGGCGGTCGAGGGATGGCAGCCGGGCGAGCCTCTGGTGATCGACATCCCCGAGGAGCGCTTCCCCGCCGGGCTGCGGGCCCGGTTCTCGGGCGCGGCGCGGGTGGCCGAGGTGACCATCACCGCGCAGGGCGTGTTCGTCGCGCCGGGCGCGGTGATCCCCGAACCCGAGCCCGCGGTGTCCGAGGCGGACCTCAAGGCACCGGTGCGCCGCCGCCGCTTCCTCACGCCGCTGCGCGTCGCGGTGGTGCTGCTGACCGGTGTCGGGCTGACCGCCGGAACGGTGATCAATGCGGTCGCGAGCCCGGACCGACCGGCGGCGGCGGTAAGCCTCGTCGCCTTCGATGACAGCGCGGACTGACACTCCCCGATCAGGACCGCGGCTCGCCGTCCATCACATAACCTTGCGCGCGCACCGTCCGGAGCGTCACCGCGCCCTCGAAATGGGCGTCGAGCTTGCGTCGGATGCGGGCGATATGAACGTCGATCCGCCGATCCCCGTAGCGCCACTCCTCTTCGCCCAGGGCCTCGGCCAGCGCCGGGCGGCTGACGATCTCGTTGCGGCGCGCGTTCAGCACCGAGAAGATGCGTTCCTCGAGCGGCGTCAGCCCGAGCTGCGCCAGCCACGCGGCGCGCTGCCCGCCCTGCGCGGCGTTTTGCAGGCGCGCGGCCAGCCGGGCGCGCAGCTCGGAGGGATCGTGATCGGCGCGCAGGGCATCGTCGGCCCCGGCGGCAAAGGCCTCGGCGGCGCCGCGCGGGCGATTGCCGTGGTCGACCGCAAGGATCACCGCGCCCGGAACCTGTCTGCGGACGCTCGCAATCAGCGACAGCATGGCATCATCGCGCGGCCCGTGCGCCGTCAGCCCGACGATCATCGCGCTGAGCGGCGCATCCGGCGCGATCAGTTCGCTCATTTCAGCCGGGCGGGCGCGGCGGAGAACGCGGCGCAACCCGGCGGCCCTCAACAGGTCCGCCCAGTCATTCCGGCGGGCGGTGTCGCGCTCCAGCACGACCGAGAAGGAAGCTCTTTTCTTCATCTGACCGTTCTGATTGTATTGTGTCCATGCGCTGGCAAGATTCGCGCAGAATTTTGAAACTTTTCACCAACGATTAACCTTACCTTCCTATTTCTAAACCGATGACAAGGCCACGACGTCATCGCGCTTAACAAGTAACAACAAGAAGAGAGCCGGGTATGAGGATTAACCTGCGCCACATATTACAACGTCTGGTCCGCGCGCGCCGCGGAGGTCAGCCACAGTTCGCCATTGGTGACGACCGGCCGGGCACATTGCTTTGCCTCGAAACCGGGCAGCGGCGTCCCCTTCTGCGGCGCCATCTGCGCGAGACATTGGGCATGAGCCCGGAAGAGTATCGCAAGAAGTGGGGCCTTCCGGACGACTACCCCATGGTGTCGGCGGCCTATGCGGCTCGGCGAAATGCCGCCAAATCCATGAAGCTCCAAGGATAAGCTTGGAAAACCGCGGAGGGCCTCTAATTATACTTCACAAGCCCTCGGATGAACTTGCGACCAGCGGGGCGACAGCGCTCCCGGTCCAACAAGTACAAGAATAAAGGCAGGTACCTTAGCATGAGTGCAGAGGATCAGATGCAGGACAGGATCAGCCATATTGTGGCGGCCTACGCCTCGCGCCCCGATGTCAGCCCCGACGAGATCGTGGCGCTATACCGGCGGCTGGCCGGAGAGTTCGACGAAGCACCGCAGGCGGCAACCGTGGTACGCGCCCCGGAAACGCCGGGGCTGCAGCCCGCCCTGCCGCTTGAGCAGGCCGTGACCGAGGACAAGGTGTACTGCCTGTGCTGCGGGCGCGGCTTCAAGATGCTCAAGCGCCATCTCGGGGCAGAGCATGGCATGACCGAGGCGGAGTATCGCACTGCCTTCGGGCTGGCCGAGGACTTCCCGCTCGTGGCGCCCAGCTATTCGCGCAAGAAGGCCGCCCACGCCAAGGAGGCCGGGCTTGGCAAGTATGATCGGACGCATCCGATCGGACAGGTTTAAGCCCTAGCCCATGGCCGGTAACAACGAGCAGACCATCATCATCAAGCGCGTCGAGGAAGAGGACGGGCACGGCCATCACGGCGGTGCGTGGAAGGTGGCCTATGCCGACTTCATGACGGCGATGATGGCGTTCTTCCTTCTGCTCTGGATTCTCGCCGCCTCGGACGAGGAAAAGCTTCGCGGGCTGGCGGACTATTTCACCCCGAGCCTGTCGCAAAGCGGTGGCCGCGGCGACGGCCTGCTCGACGGCACCGTGCTCGCCGCCGACGGCGTGATGAGCGGAACCGACGGGCCGGCCACACCGGTGCAGCTGCCGAGCTTCGGTCAGGAGAACCCGCTGGCGGTGTTCGACAGCCGGCTGCGCGACACCAATCCCAACATCCAGGTCGAGTATGATACCCGCCCGGAGGGCCGTCAGGAAAGCGCCACGATCAACCAGGGCAGCGACCCGATGGAGGACGCCCGCGCCGAGGCCGAAGCCGAGCGCGCCCGGCAGGACTGGGACGCGGCGCAGGATCGCCTCGAGCAGCAGATCATGCAGGAGGTGGTCGGCAGCCCGGAGCTCGAAAGCTATTCCGACAACCTGCGATTCGACCGGACCGAGAACGGCCTCGAAATCCAGATCATCGACAAGGGCGGAGAATCGATGTTCGCCACCGGGAGCGCCCGGATCCAGGACCGCACCCGCGACCTGCTCCGGATCATCGCCGATGCGGTCGTCGATCTGCCGAACGAACTGACGATCTCGGGGCACACCGATTCGGTGCCCTACACGCGCTCTGCGACCTACTCGAACTGGGAGCTGTCAGCCGACCGCGCCAACGCCACCCGCAGGGTGCTTATGGCCAACGGAGTCAGCCCCGAACGCATCACCCGGATCTCCGGTCTGGCGGACACCGACCCGCTGACACCGGGGTCGCCCGACGCACCGGAAAACCGGCGCATCAGCGTCTCTGTGCAGTACCCGCAAGCGCTAACAGGCGCACCCGCGCAAGACTGAGTCCCTATTCCCGGGCTCACTGTTGCAGATTTCACCACATCTAGTGTTGCCGGCGGGCGCTTCTCCATTATATCCACACGTTTTTTTCTGAATGTTAAGGAAAGTCCGAGGGTGTGGAGGGGGATTTTGCGCAATCCCCCTCTTGGCTCGGTGATATTTATCAGGCAAATACAAGGCGTTGACCCGCCGCGCCCGCAATCCCTATATAGCGCTCGGCGCTTCGGCTTCTCCTATATCTTGTCAGATGCTTAACATTTGGTGGCTTTCCCGGTCACGACCCCAGAAATAGGGTTAAGACAGGTTGTCACAGGACATAGGGAAAAGGCCGAATATGCGTAGCGGAGAGGTGCTCAGTCTGATCTGGCAGGATGGCGTCGCGCTTCCCATCCACGATGGCTACCGTGCCTTCGAGACCATGTTCAGCCGCATTCTTCCGGTCCGTGTGGTGTGCCTTCTGGCCGGCGAGTCCTGCCCCCGCCCGCTCGCGATGTCCGACGAACTCGAGCTTGCCCCTGCGCTGCCCCTCGGGGACGTGCTGGTCGAGGAACTGCCGGTCGATCTGCCCTATGGCACGCTTGTCCTGTTCCTGCCCGAGCGTGGCTCCGACCTGTCGTCGCTGCTCGGTGCGGCGGTCGGCGAAGCGCTTCAGCTCATGCTGAACCAGGGCGGCCTGCCGATGGAGCGCGAGACCGATGCGCTCTACCTGCTGGCCCATGCGGCGATGCGCCGGGCGGCCAGCCTGCTGGCGCAGGGCAGCCCACTCGATACCGAAGCCTTTGCGCGGGGGCTCGGCCAGAGCCTCGAGCGGCATTGGGTGGCAGAGCAGGGCGGGCGCCTGCCCGACCCGACCGTGTTCTCGCGGCCCGACTTCCTGTGGCAGCCGTCGCTTCAGGGCTACCTGTCCCGGCTCGATCCGGGATTCACCGCGCCCGATCCGCGCATGGTGAACGGAGACCTGCTGCGCGTGGCCGAAACGCCGCTGGTGCTGCCGGAATGGGTCAGCCGGATGGAGGCGGTGCTGCGCGCGGTGTTGGGCGCCCCGGAGCGCCAGACTCCGACCCTTCAAAGCCGTCTCGCAGCGCGCTTTAACCTCCAGTAAATCATTAAGTCCTTCCGACATATCGGGATTTATGCTTACCTGTTCTTGCAGATAAGGATGGTTTTGCTTTTTCTCCATGATGTCGATGTCGTATCACTCCGCGATGCGCGAGCCGCTGCTCAGCTTCGAGCAGGAGCGGGCGGCGATCTGCGGCTGGCAGGATCGCGGCGACCGCGCGGCGCTCGAGGTGCTGCTGCGCTCTCATGCGCGGCAGGCCTGGTCGCACGCGGCACGGTTTACCGACAATCCGGTGCATCTCGAGGATCTTGCGGCGGAGGGCGTGATGGGCTTGCTGCGCGCCGCTGACAGTTTCGACCGGGCGCAGGACGTGCGGTTCGCGACCTACGCGGCGTGGTCGGTGCGCAACGCGGTGTCGTCGGCGCTGTCGCGGATCAAGGCGGTGATCGACATTCCCGCGCGGACCTATCTCGACGCCCAGATGGGCAAGCTGCCCGACGAGGATGTGTTCATCGTCCAGCTCGCGACGCGCGGGACCGTCGCGCTCGACAGCCATCACGAGGACGCCGGGCGCGAACCGGGGCAGCTTCTGGTCTCGAACGAGCCCGACCCGGAGGAACATGCCAGCCTGAAAAGCCAGCGCCGGATGCTGCTGCGGCTCATCGACGATGCGCTGGCGCGGATGGAGCCCGAGGAGGCCGCGGTGATCCGCCGCCGCCGGCTTGCCGCCGAGCCGGAGACACTGGCGGGCATCGCCGCGGATCTCGGCATCACGCAGGACCGGCTGCGGCAGGTCGAACGGCGCGCAATGATGCGCCTGCGCCGGGTCTTGATCGACTGCGGCTTTTCGCGGACTGTGCTGTCATGATGAAATTTCTTTCTCTCTTCGGAACGATGCCCGAGCCCGCCAAGGGCGCGGATGGCGCGGCGCGGACCGGCGAGGGCGACGGGGCCTTCGCCTCGATCATGGCGTTCCTGCGCAGCGACGAGGGCATCGCGCCGGCGCAGGAGGGGGCAGACCTTCCGGCGATCCTGTCGGAGGCAGAGGAGGCGCTCGCCGATCCCGATCTGACGGATGACGAGCTCGAGGATATCCTTGCGCCGATGCTCGAGGACCTCGCGACGGCGCTGGCGGCGGTCCCAGCCCGGATGGAGCAGCTGCGCACCGCTTTGAGCGAGGCGGGGATCGAGCCTGCGCCAGCAGAGCCGGGCAGCTTGGATGCCCTCAGCCTTCGGGCCGAAGCGGTGGCCACCGGCGCGGCGGTGCCGCTGGCCGGGCTGCGCCCCGAGCCTGCGGCGCCGGATGCCAGCTGGCGAACGCTGGCCGAAGCGATGCCGCTGTTGCGCGCGGCTTTGAAAGAGGCGCCCGTCACACCCAGTGCGCTGACCCGCGAAGTGGCCTCCGAGCCGGGCGTGCAGGCGCTGGTGGGGCGGGTGCTCGGACTGGCGGAAGAGATCGCGCAGCCCGTCCGCCGGGCGCAGCTTTCGGAACTGGCAGTGACGCGCCTGCCCGATGCCGAGCCCGCGCCGGACGGCGCCGCGTTCGAGCGCGCCGAGACACCTGTCGGCATGACCCAGCGCGCCGCGCAGCCGCAGGTGGTGCCGGTCGTGCAGGCCGCAGGCCCGGTCACGCCGGAGGCACCGCAGACCGGCCAGCAGATCCAGGTCGCTGTGGTCGCGCCGATGGCGGGCACCTCGGAGGCCGCGCCGGTGCTGCAGACCGAGGCGCCGCGTCCGGTCCAGACGCCCGCCGCGCCGAGTTCTGACCAGATCCTGACCCAAGTCCGCGCCCAGGTCAGCGAGACCGGGCGCATCCGTGTGGAGCTCAAGCCCGAGGGCATGGGCACGCTCGAGATCGACCTCGCGCCGGACGAGTCCGGCGCGCTCAAGGTGACGGTGCGGGCCGAGCAGGCCTCGGTGCTGACGGCCCTGCGCAGCGACCGCGACGGGCTGGTCGCGCTGCTGCGCGAGGCGGGGCATCAGGTCGATGACCGGTCGCTGAGCTTTTCCGATCTCGGCGCGCGCCAGTCGGGGCAGGGGGCGTCGCACGGACAGTCGCAGGGGCAGGGGGCTCCGGGCGCGCGTGGGTTCGGCCTCACTGCAGAGGCCGCGGGCGCCGAGCCCGAGGTCGAGATGAAACAAATCGTGCTGCCGCTGGCCGGCGGCGTCGACATCCAGGTTTGAAGCAAGAGGAGAGCGCCGTGGCGATCGACCCATTCGGCACCGGAAGTGTAACCGGCGCAAACACCACCGCCTCGTCTTCGATGAGCCAGCTCAGCGCGGATTACGAGAGCTTCATCACGCTGCTGACGGCGCAGATCCAGAACCAGAACCCTCTGGAGCCGATGGACAGCACCACCTTCATCTCGCAGCTCGCGCAGCTCAGCCAGGTGGAGCAGTCGGTGGCGGTGAACGACAATCTCGAGGGGATTGCCTCGCAGCTCTCGAGCATGTCGGCGATTGCCGGGCTCGACCTCATCGGGCGCAGCGTGGTGGCCCCGTCGGAACAGATCGCGCTCGAGGGCGAGGGCGCGGCGGTGGCGAGCTACCGGCTCGCGGGCGAGGCCAGCAACGTCGCCCTGTCGATCGTCTCGGCCGACGGCACCTTGCTGCGCAGCTATGACGGCCTGTCGGGCGCTGCGGGAGAGCTGCACGACGTTGCTTGGGACGGCATGGATTACGAAGGTTTGCCGCTGCCCGAGGGCAGCTATTACATGACCGTGACCGCCACGGATGCTGCCGGCAACAGCGTGCCGGCCCAGACCTATGCCGCCTCGAAGGTCACGGGCATGACCTATGAGAACGGGCTGGCGACGCTTCAGATGGCCAACGGCGACACCACGCTCGCCGGCCTCATCGAAGAGATCCGCTAAGGCAGGATAAACGTGCCGGCGCGGCTTAGCTGCGCGGCACGTCGGCCTTGACCAGCGACAGGAACAGCACGTCCGACACGCCCTCGCCGAAATCGGCCTTGAGGTCGGAGACCAGTGTCTTCGTCAGTTTCTCGGTGTCGATGTTCGGCCCCTGCATGGCCGAGGTTCCGGCGGCCTTGTGCATCGAGGCGAGGATCACGTCACGCAGGCGCGAAGCGTTTTCCGCGACGTTGAACACCTCGGCGGTCTCCCGGTCGCGCATCGCGACGCCGACTTCCGAGACCACGTAGGTCACGCTACTGGGGCGATAGACCGGCACGCTGACGCGGCCAAGGCGCACGACGCTGCTGTCGCCGAAGGGATCCTTGCGGATCAGGCTGACGGACTTCTGCTCGGGATCTGCGCCATGGCCGGCATCGGCCTGGCTCGGGGCGTGGCCGGGGGTGCCGCCCTCTTCCTCGGGGAGGTTGTCGGGTGCGGAGCTGGCGAGGTGGTCGAGCACTTTCTCGGCCTCGCTGCGGCCTCCCGTGTCTTCACTTTGGGCGACGCCGTCAGGACCGGCGCCGGGCGCCGGGGTCTGATGGGCGGTCTCTGCCCCCACCTCGGCCTTGGCGGAGGGGATGAATTGCCCGCCCGCAAAACCGGCGGCCCCGAAAAGGACGGGCAGCGCCGCAAAGGCAATATAGGCTTTCTTCATAACCGAATCCCGCATGTTGCTGGTCAGGGTCGGTTATGCGGGCCAATTCGGGCGACAGTTTTATGCAAACATGGCTCAAACCGGAATTAATACGGCAAGATGATGTCCAAGACGTCCTCGCCGTAGCCCCGTGTCTGCTGGCGGCTGATCGCGCCGCGCCCGCCATAGCCGATCCGGGCCTCGGCCATCTTGTCGTAGGGGATCGAGTTGTCGCGGTTGATGTCCTGCGGGCGAATGATGCCCGAGACGCGCAGCTCGCGCAGTTCCTCGTTGACCTTGACCTCCTGACGGCCGAGCACCACGAGATTGCCGTTGGGCAGCTGCTGCACGACGAGCGCGGCCATGCGCAGCGAGATCGCCTCGTTGCGCTCGACCGAGCCGTCGCCGGAGGCGCCAGTGGTCGAGGTGATGTCGACCAAATTGCCCTCGGGCAGATCCTCGGGTCCGACGCCGGGCAGGATCTTGTCGATCTGGGTGCCGTAGCCGAAGAACTTGGGGAAGGCGAGGGTGCTGCGGCCTGTCCGGCTGCGGTCGGATTCGTTGCTGAGGCGCGCCTCGTCGTCGATCTCGATGATGATGGTCAGGATGTCGCCGACCTGCGTGGCGCGCTGATCGCCGAAAAAGCCCGCCGAGCCGCGCTCCCAGAGCGAGGCGCCCTCGGCGCGGTAGGGCACGCGCACAGCCTCGGGGGGCGGCATCGGCACGGACACATTGCGCGCGGCGGCCAGCTCGCCGGGGTCGACGCCGACCGGGCTTAGCTCGGGGTCGCGGTCGAAGGCGGGGCTGCTGCAGCCGACGAGAACGGTCAGGGCCGAGCCCGTGAAAAGCGCGACGCGCAGGGTTGTCATCGGATCACCTCCACAAGCCCATCCTCGCGGGCGATGGCGGTCAGCGCGTTGTTGCTGACCAGATTGACGATGCGCACGTCCTGCCCGCGATGGGCATCGGTGAGCGCACGGCCCGGGGCGGTTACCACCAGACGGCCATCGTCATAGAGAATATTCACCTTGTCGCCGCGCCCGATCACCAGCGGCTCCATCACCGACTGGCGCATCACCGGGCGGCCCTGCGCGAGCATCCGCCGCACCTGCATCCCCTCGAGCATCTCGGCATCGGTCAGGGTGAAGGCGCCGACGCGGGCGACCGGAAGGTCGACGGTCTTGATGTCGGCCCCCGAAACGATCTCGCCCGGCATCAGGCGGCGGGTCGGCACCGGCAGGCTGAGCGTCGCCAGCGCGAGGCCCTGCAGCCGATGGGTGATGCCGTCCTGCGTCACCGCGTTGGCGAGGAAGCTGCCGGTGTCCTTGTCCATCCAGAACGCCGAGATCAGCTCGGCCTCGTCCACCGGGCCGGCGCTGAAGCGGATCTGGATGCTGGCGTCGACGGGGAGCGTGTCGCCCCAGGTGTCGCGCACCTGCTCTTCGATCAGAACCTGCGTGGTCTCGGCCAGCGCGGGCAGGGCGGTGAGCGTCAGGGCGCAAAGCAGGGCGGCGAGGCGGCGGCGCATGGGCTTACTTGATCTGGTTGGCGGCGGACATCATCTGGTCCGCGGTCTCGATCGCCTTGGAGTTCATCTCGTAGGCCCGCTGCGCCTGGATCAGGTCGGTGATCTGGCGGATGATGTCGACGTTGGAGGCCTCGAGATAGCCCTGCCGCAGGATGCCGACCCCGGCATCGCCGGGCAGCGCCGGAATCGCGTCGCCGGAGGCCACGGTGGCCTCGAGAAGGTTGTTCCCCATCGGGCGCATCCCGGCATCGTTGACGAAGGTGGTTAGCGTGAGCTGGCCGACCTCGACCGGGACCGGGTCGCCCTCGACATAGGCGCTGACGATGCCGGTCTCGCTGATCTCGACCGCGGTGGTGTTGTCCGGCAGCACCACGCCCGGATCGACCTCGAAGCCCTGATGGTTGACGATCTGCCCCTCCGCCGACAGCCGGAACGAGCCATCTCGGGTATAGGCCTGATTGCCGTCGGGCAGGTTGACGGTGAAATATCCGCGCCCGTCGATGGCGAGGTCGAGCTGGCTTTCGGTCTGGGTCAGGCCGCCCTGCGTGTTCAGACGCAGCGTGCCCACCGAGCGCACGCCGAGGCCGATGTCGAGGCCGATGGGGCGGGTGGTGCCCTCTTCGGCGGTCACAGCCCCCTCGCGCGACTGGTTTTCGTAGATGAGGTCGGTGAACGAGGCCCGCGCACTCTTGAAGCCGGTGGTGTTGGCGTTGGCGATGTTGTTCGAGATCACGTCAACATTCGTCTGTTGCGCCATCATGCCGGTGGCGGCGATGCCCAGTGCCTTCATCTTCCAGTCCCTCGCTTAGCTGTTCCGACCGATGCGGGTCAGCATCTCTTTTTTCAGTTCGTCATCCGATGCGACCAGGTTGAGCGCGTGCTGGTAGGCCTGCTGGATGTTGATCAGCCGCGTGACCTCGGTCACCGGCTGCACGTTGCTGCTTTCCACCGCGCCCTGAATGACGCTGGACCCGGTCTCGTCGGGGGCCAGCCCCTGCGCCTCGGCGTTCGGCACGAACATGCCGCTGCCGCCACGGCTCAGCGTCTGCCGGTCGGGCAGCTCGAAGATGCCGACCTGCCCCATCACGCCGCCCTCGGGCGAGGAGATCACGCCATCGTCCGAGATCGTCACCGAGGCGGCGAATTCCGGCGGGATGTTCAGCGGCGCACCGCCAAGGTCGAGGATCCGCGCGCCGCTGGCGGTGGTCACCTGCCCCTGTGCGTCGAGCACGAGCTGGCCGTCGCGGCCATAGGCCATGCCGCCATCGGGCATCTCGTAGGCGAACCAGCCCTGACCGGTCAGGGCAAGGTCGAGCGGATTGCCGGTCTGCACCACGACGCCGGGCGTGTCGTCGACATAGGAGCCGCGGTCGAGCACGTAGTTCGTGCCCTCACCCGTGAGTGCCGCATCGTCCTTCTGCAGGTAGGTCTCGAACAGGACACGCTCGGCCTTGAAGCCGCTGGAATTGGCATTGGCGATGTTGTTCGACGTCACGTCGAGCTGGCGCTCGAGCGCCGTCAGCTTGGAGAGTGCGACGTAGGTCGAATTATCCATGCGCCATGCCTGCCAATGTTTGCCCGTTCATTCTTTTCTTGCGAAGAATGCGGGCTTTGCTAGGATAACGCAAGTATTAACATGGCGAGGCGTTCAAAGAAAGTGGCCTATCCTTGCGTCCTTCGAGGCTCTTTCTTGGCCGGCTTTGCGGGTCTGCTTTGCGCTGCGCCGGCGCTGGCCGAGCGCGAGGCCGCCGTCGCGGCTGCAGCTTTCGACGGGGGCGTTTCGCAGGCGCTGTTCGATCCCTTGGACGGGATCAACCCACCGCCGCTCTATCTCGATCGCCGCGAGGCGCCGCCGTTTCTCGAGGAACGCCGCGCCCTGATGGGCAAGCTGCGCGAGGTCGGTGACGGCACGCCGGCGCAGGCCCGCGCGCTCACCGATCTGGCGGAATTCTACTTTGCGCACGGGCTTGCGTCCGAAGGGCTGTCGGTGCTCGCCGCGGTGCAGGGGCCAGACCTGCCCCTGGCCCACGCGCTGCGCGCCAGTGCTTTCGAGCTGGCCCTCGGTCTGATTGATCCGCTCGAGCGCCCCCTCACCGAACGCGCCCGCGCGCTGCTCGCGCCGCGGCACGAAGAGTGGCCCGACCAGCCGCTGTTTCTGGTCCTGGACCATCTGCGCGAGGGGCGCTGCGAGGCGGCTGGTGCGCTGCTCGACGCGGCGGTGACGCGTCTGGCGCGGTTCTCCAGGCCGGTGCAGGAGCGGGTTCTGCCCTCCCTTCTGGAATGCGCCATCGAGACACGACGGTGGCGGCTTGCCCGGGATCTTGCCGCGGCGTTCGAAGCCTATCCCTCGCTCAAGCGCGGGTCGGCCTATCACTTCCTGCTGGGTCGGGTGGCAGAGGCCGGGGACGCACCGCTCGCGGCGTTCGACAGCTACGTGCAGGCGCAGGGCGGCCATGACCTCTGGTCCCACCGGGCGCGCCGGGCGCTGATCGATCTGGGGCTCGCGCACGACGCGCTCCCGCCGGAGGAGGCGGTTGCGCTGCTGGCGCAGGAAGCCGAGATGTGGCGCGGCGGCGAGGAGGGGGCGCAGACCCTGCGCGACCTCGGGTCGCTGCAGCTCATCGCCGAGGACGCCGCGGGTGCGGTGGAAACCTACGGCCGGATCATCGTGCGCCATCCCAAAAGTCCCGAGGCGCAGGAGGCACGGCAGAAAGCGCGGGTGCTGATCGACGAGCTCTACCGCAAGGGCGCCGCGCACGAGATCACGCTCGGGCGCTTCATGGCCAGCCACGAACGCATCGCGCCGTTCTTCCGCTTCAATGCCGATTTCGCGGAGGCGGCCGAGTTGCTTGCCGACACGTTCCTCAAGGCGGGTGCGACGACGATGGCCGCGCGCGAATACAGCACCACGCATGACTACCTCACCGCCGGGCAGGATCTTGGCATCAGCGATCCGGGCGAGGGCCATCTCGAGCGGCTCAAGGTGAAGGAAGCCGAGGCGCTGGCGGCGGGCGGGCAGTGGGACACCCTCGGCGCGCTTCTGGCGCAGCCCCTGACGCCTGCCGATGCCGCTCTGCGCGAGCGCTACGACATGGTCTCGGCGCGCTACCTGCAACACACCGGCCGGGTGAGCGAGCTGCTCGGAGGCGACGGCGAAGGCGCCCCCGAACAGGTGCTGCGCCTGCGCGCGCAGGCCCGCTTCGACGAGGGCGACTGGCCTGCCGCGGTCGCCGCCTACGGTCGCCTGCACGACCGGCTCGGCGACGCCATGCCGCTGCCCGACAGCATCCGCTACCTGCTTGCGGCGCATCGCAGCGAGGACATGGCGCAGACCGCCGAGATCGCGCGCGCCTTTCCGGCGCTGACCGAGTTGCCCGCGTGGAAGGATATCGAGCGCAGCCTCACCCGGGCCGCGCCCGAGCTTCTGCCGCTGCGCGAAGACACCGCCCGGGCAAGGATCGACGGTGGCGCGGACCTGCTCGAAACCTTGCCGGGATCAGAACAGGTCAACTAACGCGCCTTGAAAGCTCAAATTCTCGCAAGATTCGCGTGAATTTCGCCAAGTAAACAGTTCTTTAAACATGGTGTAACCGGGATCTGGTATTTGGTTCGGGAACGGTGGGCTATCACCGGCACAGAAAAGGCGAGGCGGACATGAGCATTTCCAACGCGATGGCATCCGGGGTCAGCGGCCTGATGGCGAACTCCAAGGCTGTCGAGAAGATCTCCTACAACATCGCGAACGCGGACACCGTCGGCTATCGTCGCAGCTTCTCGCAGATGGTCACGTCCGGCTCGACCTCGGCCTCCGGCAGCTTCTCGACCGGGGTCGCCACCCGGGTGACCCACTCGAACACCGCCGAAGGCGGGTTCATGGACACCGCAGTCGCCTCGAACCTCACGATCACCGGCAGCGGTTTCTTCGTGGTGAACTCGAACATCGACGCGTCGCACACCTCGGGCAACATGTTCACCCGCGTCGGCAGCTTCGAACCCGACGAGAACGGCAATCTGGTCAATGCAGCCGGCCTCTACCTGATGGGCTTCGGCTATGGCGATGACGGCACTCTCGGCGCCGTGGACCGGGCAAGCTTCAACGATCTCGAGCCGGTGAACATCGCCAACCAGACGATCAAGGGCACCGCAACGAGCGCGGTCTCGGTCTCGGGCAACCTGCCGTCGCAGGAGACCGGCCTCGACACCCCGGGCGACGCTTTCGTGACCTCGGCGGAGTATTTCAACGCGCTCGGCGAATCCGAGCGGCTGACGCTCTCGTTCCAGCCCTCCACCAACAACGACGAGTGGGTGGTGACGGTCTCGGACAAGACGACCGAGTACGGCAGCTTCACGATGTCCTTCAACGACACCGGCGCAAATGCCGGTGCGCCGGCGGGCTACGGAAACGTCAACGTCAGTGCCGCGGCGCCGGCGGGCTTTGCCTTCGACCCGGCCACCGGCGAGATGACCCTGACGATCGACAACGGCACCGATCCGCAGGTCCTCACCATGTCGCTCGGCGCGCCCGGCAGCTTCGACGGCCTGACCCAGTTCTCGGGCGACTACACCCCGATGACGGTCAAGCCCAACGGCAGCGAGAGCGGCACGCTCACCCGGGTCGAGTTCGACGAGTTCGGCGATGTCTGGGGCGTGTTCGACAACGGCACCCGCAAGACGCTCTACTCGATCCCGCTGGCGACCTTCGCCAACCCCAACGGGCTCGAGACCAGCAACAACTCGACCTTCCACGTGTCGAACACCTCCGGCAGCTACTACCTCGGCCAGCCCGGCACCGGCGAAACCGGCACGATGACCTCGGGCGGGGTGGAGTCGGCCAATGTTGACATCGCCGAAGAGCTCACCAGCCTGATCCAGCGCCAGCGGGCCTATTCCTCGAACGCCAAGATCATCACCACGGCGGACGAGATGCTGAACGAAACCGTGAACCTCAAGCGCTGATCGGCGCGGTCGCCGGATAGGAATACCCCATGAGCCTGATCTCCGCCCTGAACGCGGCGCGCAGCGGGATGAGTACCAGCTCCCGCTGGGCGGAAACCGTGTCGACCAACATCGCCAACGCCAACAACGCCAGCTACGCCCGGCGCGAGGCGCAGATCACCACCAACGGGCAGGGCGCCGCGCAGGTGAGCGAGATCACCCGCGCCGTCGAGAGCCGGCTCGACGCCATGTACCGGGGCGAGGTTGGGCGCACGGCGCGGCAGGATGCCATCGCGGCGGGGCTCGAAAACTACACGAGCTTGCTCGGCAATACCGAAAGCACCGACACCGTGCTGACCCGCCTGACCGATTTCCAGAATTCGCTCAGGCTTCTGGCGGTCTCCCCCGCCGACACCGCGCTGCAGCGGGCCACCGTGGGCGATGCGCAGGAACTGACGCAGGCGCTGAACCGCGCCGGCGACAATCTCGAGGCGGCGCTCGACGGGGCCGGGGAGGGCATCGCGTCCGACGTGGCGGTGGTGAACAGCACGCTCACGAAGATCGCCGGGCTGAGCGAACGGCTCGCCGGTCAGGGCCAGTCCGCCGAGGCGCGGCTGGCGCTGCAGGACGAGCTTGGCGCCGAGCTCGACGCGCTGTCCGAGCACATGGATTTCACCACCCGCACCGACAGCAAGGGCCGCATCGAGCTGTTCACCGGGGGCGGCACGGCGCTGATCTCCGGCGGCGAAGCGGAGACGTTGAGCTTCGATGCCAATACCGGCATCCTGAGCGCGGGCGCCATCGAGATCACGCCCGGCGTCCCCGGCAAGCGCGGCATCTCGGAAGGGTCCCTGTCTGGCAAGATCGAGCTCTTCAGCACCGTCCTGCCCGAGATGCAGAGCCAGCTCGACGAAGTGGCGCGGGCATTGATCGACGGCATGGTCGAAGCCGATGCCAGCCTTGCCGCCGGCGAGGCGGGCCTTTTCACCGACAACGGCGCGGCGCTCTCGGATCCGTTCGAGCCGGGGCTGGCCAGCCGGATCTCGGTGAACGACGCCGTGGTGCCGGAAGCGGGCGGCTCGCTCTGGCGCATCCGCGACGGCGTGGGCGCGGCGGGCCCCGGCGCCGCCGGCGACAATACGCAGGTGACGGCGTTCATCGACACGCTCGACGGCGCGATGAGCTTCGACGAAAGCCTCGGGCTGGGCGACAACAAGAGCCTGCCGAGCTACATCTCGACGCTGATCGCCAGCCAGAACACCACCCGCGCTAGCGCCGAGACCTCGGCCGAGAGCCTCGCGGCGGGCGCCATCGCGGTGCAGAGCTCGCGGCTGTCCTTCATGGGCGTCAATGTCGATGACGAGCTGCAGCAGCTTGCGTCGATCCAGCAATCCTACAATGCCAACGCGCAGACCCTGTCGGTCGTCTCCGAGATGCTCGACACCCTGCTCGGCGCCATCTGACCCCGGAGCCCGCGATGATCGGTTTCACCCGTGCCCCCTCGACGCTCTACAGCAATCTGCTGCGGCGCAATGCCAATGCCGAGATGCAGACCCAGCTTGCCAAGGCCGAGCAGGAGCTGGCGACCGGCATCAAGAGCGACATCTACAAATCCCTCGGTCCGAGCGCCTCGGAGGCGCTGAACGTGAACGCGGCGCTCGAGCGCGACAAGGCGCAGATCGCCGCCAACGCGCTTCTCGGCGGCCGCCTCGACACCATGAGCGGCGCGCTGGGGTCCATGGGCGAGGCAATCCAGAGGACGCTGGATCTCTCGATCGCCAATGCCGGCACCAATGGCGGCACCGCCGAGGGTATTCAGATCGAGGCCAAGGCCTCCCTCGACGCCCTGCTGTCGATGGCGAACGTCAATTACGGCGGCATCCCGCTGTTCGCCGGCCCCAGCGACGGCACCTCGGCGATCCACGACTACGACAGCCCGCGCGCCGATACCGGCCTGACCCCCAAGGCGGTGATCGACGGCATTCTCGCGCGCGGTCTTGGCACTGCCGCCGAGGCGGGCGCCCGCATTGCGGAGCTTGACGCGATCTTCGACAACACCGCCGCCGACCCGGATCAGACCTTCGATGGGCTGTTCTACACCGGCGCCGCCGGGGGCGCCCCGATGTCGGTGGGCATCGGTGACGGCATCACCGTGACCTACGGCGTGCAGGCCAATGACGAGGCGTTCCGGCAGGTGTTGCAGGGGCTGACGATGCTGGCCTCGACCGACGTGTCCGAGATCGACGATCCCGCCGCCTACGAGACCTGGATCTCGACCGCCAACGATCGTCTCAGCACCGGGCTCGCGGGCCTGCTCGACAGCCGGATGAAGCTCGACACCGCGTCGGTCAGGATCGACGAGGCCAACACCCGGATGGAAGACCGGGCCAGCCTCTACAAGGCGCGCGTGGCGGAGATGGTCGAGGTCGACAGCTACGAGGCGGCGACCACGATCACCGCGCTCGAGACCCAGCTTCAGGCAAGCTACGCGGCCACGGCCAGACTGTCACAGCTGAGCTTTCTGAACTTCATGCGCTGATCCCGAACCGGCGGCGACGCGGAGGCGCGCGGGACGGTCCTGCGCGGTTTCCGCCTCGCTGTCCGGGGCGAGCTTGTAGCCGCGCCCGCGAATGGTGCGGATATGCGGGTCGCCCGAGGGAGACATCTCTTCGATCTTCTTGCGGATCCGGCAGATGTAGACGTCGATCACCTTGTCGAAGGGTTGGTCCTGCGCCATGCCGTAGACCGCGTCGTAGATCACCGATTTCGACACCACCCGCGGCGCCGCCAGCGCGATCTGCTGAAAGATCGCCAGCTCGCGCTGCGACAGCTTCATCGGCTGGCCGCCGACATCGGGGTCGCGGCCGTCGAAATAGGCGGTGATGTCGCCGATCCGCAGGGCACCCGCGGCATGTCCGTGGAAGCGCCGGGTGATGGCGTTGACGCGGCTGCGCAGCTCGAGCCCGGTCACCGGCCCGACGATGTCGTCATCGGCCCCCGCATCGAGCGCATCCATCGCCGCTTTCGGGTCGCGTGCCATGCGCAGCACGAGGATGGGATTGCGGCAACCGGCGCGGCGCAGGCGCGAGATGTGTTCCACCAGGCGCGGATGCTCGGCCAGAAGGACCGGGCGGTCGGCGTAGCCATCCGCGCCGAGCAGGTCGAGCTCGCGGTCGAACAGGTCGTCGTTCACGGCCACCGGCTCCCACTGGGCCTCGTCCAGCCTGGACAGCAGGCCCCTGAATGCGTTGGACCGCGGCTCGTAAAGATAGATATGCACCACGCACTCCCGATGGGCCCTCGGACCTTGTTATCCATGAGCGAACACGACGATCATGCTTTGTTAAGGCGGAGCGGTCAAGCATTAGACAAGGATAGTCTGAGTATCCTTGATTTAATCGTTGCTGATGACCCCTGTTCCATGTTTAATCTTGAGGTAACGCAACACGATCCAACCGGAAGCCCATGCGGATTGCAGCCTGCCTCTTTGCGCTTATCGGCGCGCTCAGCCTTGCCCTGCCGGCGCAGGCCGATGTCCGGATCAAGGATATTGCCACGTTCGAAGGCGTGCGTGAGAACCAGCTCGTGGGCTACGGCCTCGTGGTCGGCCTCAACGGCACCGGCGACAGCCTGCGCAATTCCCCGTTCACCGAGAAGAGCATCGAGGCGATGCTCGAGCGGCTCGGGGTCGGCAACCTGTCCGACGACAACATCAAGACCACCAACACCGCCGCGGTCATGGTCACGGCCATGCTGCCGCCCTTTGCGCGCCTCGGCTCGACCATCGACGTTGTGGTCTCCTCGCTGGGCGACGCCACCTCGCTGCGGGGCGGCACGCTGATCGTCACGCCGCTGACCGGCGCCGATGGCGAGGTCTACGCGGTGGCACAGGGGCCGATCGCGGTGGCCGGCTTCTCGGCGACGGGCGTTGCGGCCTCGATCACCGAGGGCGTGCCCACGGTGGCGCGGATCGAGAACGGTGCCACGGTCGAGAACGAGGTCGATTTCCAGCTGTCGTCGCTGGACTCGGTGCGCATCACGTTGCGAAACCCCGATTTCACCACCGCCGTGCGCATGTCGGACGCTATCAACGACCGGCTCGGCGGCAGCTCGTCGCGCGTGCTCGACTCCGGCACCGTCGAGCTTGCCATTCACGGCGCGGGCAAGGGCGACGTGCCCGGGGTGCTGTCGGAGGTGGAGAACCTGCGGCTCGAGCCGGACAGCATCGCCAAGGTCGTGGTCGACGCCAAGACCGGCACGATCGTGATCGGGGCCAATGTGCGCATCGACCGCGTCGCTGTCAGCCAGGGCGGTCTGACGGTGATGGTGCGCGAGGATCCGGTGGTCAGCCAGCCCAACCCGATCACCATCGGCGGCACGACCGTGGTGGTGCCGCGCACCACCGTGGGCGTCGACGAACAGGAGGCGCATTTCACCATCCTAGAAGGCGCCGACGTAAGCCTGCAGCGGCTCGTCGATGCGCTCAACGCCATCGGGCTGAGCGCGACGCAGACGATCTCGATCCTGCAGGCGATCAAGGCCGCCGGCGCCTTGCACGCCGATCTGGAAATCATCTGAGGGGCCCTGCGATGGACGTGAACACCAGCATGGCCGCGCTTCAGGTCACCGGGGCGCAGGTGGCGCAACCCGGTGCCGCCGCACCCGCGGCGCCCGCCAGCGCGATCAAGGAATTCGAGGCGATGTTCCTCACCCAGATGGTCGACGAGATGCTCAAGCAGGTCGAGATCGGCGATTTCGGAGGCGGGCAGGGGGAAGAGACCTGGCGCTTCTTCCTTGCCGAAGCCTTCAGCCGCGAGATCGTCGATCAGGGCGGGGCGGGACTCTCGGCCAGCCTCGAGCGGGCGCTGTCCGCCTACAGCCAGACCCGAGAGATGGAGTGACGCCGATGTCCGAGATGACCCATGCCGAGGCGACGCAGCTCATCGACCGCCTCGCGCGCCTGCTTCGGGACGAGATCGCCGCCATCGGGCAGGGCCAATTGGCGCGCGTCGAAGAGCTGTATCCACGCAAAACCGAGCTTCTGGGCGAAATTGAGACAGCATTTGGATCGGCAGAAAAATATTTCGGGCGTGACGATCCGCAGAGCCAGAAACTGCGCAATAAGCTCGATGAGCTGCGCGATCTCATCCACACCGATCTGGCGCTTCTGAAGCGAATGACCCAAGCCACAGGGGATGTCGCGCGCGAAATCGAAAGAATCCGGGATCGTCAAAGCCTTCGCGGACTCTATGATCGTGACGGCACCCCCAAGGACGGACCTGTGACTCCCTCGCAACGGTTCGACAAGTCGATCTGAATCGACAAAATCAAAAATTTACACTGTTTCGATTTCGCGTGTTACGCCTGCGATACGGCAGGACCGTTTTCGTCAGAAAGACGAAGGACAACGATAGAAATCGGAGCAGAATAAATGTCCTCTATCAATACCAATGCCAGCGCGATGAACGCGCTGTCGACCCTGCGACAGATCAACTCGAACCTCGAGAGCACGCAGGGCCGCATCTCCACCGGCCTCAAGGTCGAGTCGGGCAAGGACAACGCAGCCTACTTCCAGATCTCCGAGACCATGAAGGGCGACAGCTCGGTCTACGCATCGATCAACGAAGGCCTGACCCTCACCAAGAACTCGGTATCCACCGCACGCCTCGGCGCCGAGACCATCAACGGCCTGGCACAGCAGTTCCTCGACAAGGTGGCCTTCGCGCAGGGCGCGACCGGCGGCCATGCCGAGATCGAGAGCGATCTCGCCGAGCTGGTCAAGCAGATGGAAACCACGCTGAGCCAGTCGACCTTCAACGGTGACGACATGCTGGGTGCGGGCTCCTACACCGACATCGTGGCGGGCACCGGTGGCTCGACCAACGCGGTGGCCGGTGTCGACGGCGCCATGGCGACTGCCGCAGTAAACGGCGCAGCAACCGTGGGCGCTGATCGGGAAGTCGTGACCGGCATCAGCCGTGCCGGCACCTACAAGACCACCTCGATCACCGTGGGCACGCACGACATGGCGTCGCTCGTCGCGTCGTTCAAGGCCATCGTCGAAGTCGCCGGCACCACCAACGGCGGCACGGCTGTCGACGGTTTCGGAGAGACCGCAGCTGCCGCCGACGCAACGGACAACTTCCTTGCCACCGCGCTTGCGACCTCGGAAGACCTTGTCGGCCAGGTGACCGACATCGCAACCAAGCTCGGCCAGTCGGAGAAGTCGATCGAGAACCAGCAGGAGTTTCTCTCCTCGGTGGTCGACAACATCGACGCCGGCGTGGGCTCGATGATCGATGCCAACATGGAAGAAGAAGCCGCCCGTCTCCAGGCGCTTCAGGTGCAGCAGCAGCTGGCAACCCAGTCGCTGTCGATCGCCAACCAGGCACCGCAGAACATCCTTTCGCTGTTCCGCTGATCCAGTACCACCCGATCCGCCAGTCCGGGCGTACCGGGCTGGCGGGTCTCCCCACTTAAAATAATAGGTTTCCGTCAGAATGACGGACAGTAACGATAGAAAACGGAGCAGTTACAATGTCTTCCATTAATACCAATGCAAGCGCAATGAGCGCGCTGTCGACCCTGCGTCAGATCAACTCGAACCTCGAGAGCACGCAGGGCCGCATTTCCACCGGCCTCAAGGTCGAGTCCGGCAAAGACAACGCCGCATATTTCCAGATCTCCGAGACCATGAAGGGCGACAGCTCGGTCTACGCGTCGATCAACGAAGGCCTGACCCTCACCAAGAACTCGGTTGCCACCGCGCGCCTCGGTGCCGAGACCATCAATGAGCTGGGGCAGCAGTTCCTCGACAAGGTGGCCTTCGCGCAGGGCGCCACCGGCGGCCAGGCCGAGATCGAGAACGATCTCAACGAGCTGGTCAAGCAGATGACCACCACGCTGGAGCAGTCGACCTTCAACGGCGACGACATGCTTGCAGCCGGGGCCGCAGCAGGCACCGCGGCAGCAGTCGCTGCCGCGACGGGTGTCCTGACATCCGCTGGTGACTCGGGCGGCGCCGCTCCGACGGACCGCAACGTGGTGACCGGCATCAGCCGTGCCGGCACCTACAAGACCACGTCGATCACCGTGGGCACCCACGACATGCAGAAGCAGGTCGCAAACTTCGCGGCCATCGCGACGGGCTTTGCGGCCAACGCAGAGGCCGCCACCGGCGAGGCCTTCCTTGCCGGTGTTCTGGCGTCGACCGAAGGTGTTGCCGGTGCTGTCACCGACATCGCCACCAAGCTCGGCCAGTCCGAGAAGTCGCTCGAGAACCAGCAGCAGTTCCTCTCCTCGGTGGTCGACAACATCGACGCCGGCGTCGGCTCGATGATCGATGCCAACATGGAAGAAGAGGCGGCCCGTCTGCAGGCGCTTCAGGTGCAGCAGCAGCTGGCGACCCAGTCGCTGTCGATCGCCAACCAGGCGCCGCAGAACATCCTGTCGCTGTTCCGCTGATCCGGCCGGGTGGCGCTGACCACCGGCTGACCTGACAATGGGGGGCGCCTCCGGGCGCCCTCTCACCAACGGAGCTCCGGATCAACCGGGCCCGCGTGACGGAACACCCCGCGACGAGCCGGGGGAGAAAAGGCAATAATCGAATGAGCATCTCGGCATACAAACGCACGATCCGCGAGAGCGCCTCGCCGAAGCAGATCGAAGCCCGCGTCTTCGCCCGCATCACCGGCGCAATGGAGCAGCATCGCCCGAACTGGCTCGCGGCCCGCGACAAGTTCGCGCGCACTGCGGTTCTGGCGCATGGCCTGCGCGACGCCGTGGCGGAGAACCGCGTCCTGTGGAGCAGGCTCCGCACCGATCTGAGCGATGACAACAACCAGCTTCCGGCCGACCTGCGCGCCAACCTGATGTCGATCGCCCTGTGGGTCGATCGCACCTGCGGCGTGGTGATCGGCGGCGGCGACGGCCTTCCGGCCCTGATCGACGTGAACCAGAACATTCTCGGCGGCCTCGCCGGCCAGCGCCCGACCCCAGCAGCGGTGAACCAAGATGGCACTCAATCTCACGCTCAAACCGTTTGAACGCTTCGTCGTCAACGGCTGCATGATGCGCAATGGCGGTCGCAAGTCGACCGTCACGGTCGAGAACCGCGCCGACATCATTCGCGAAACGGATCTGCTGAAACCGGATGCGGCCTCGACGCCCGTCCGGATCGTGTATTTCCTGATCCAGAACGCGCTGATCGAGCCGGCCCGCCGCGAGCGGCTGCTCAAGGAAATCCAGACCCGCCTCGCCGCGCTGGTGCCGGTGTTCGGAGACGAGCTGCGCCAGCATGTCTTCGAGGCGGCCAACAATGTCAGCCGGGGCGAGTACTTCACCGCGCTGCGCGACCTGCGCCCGCTGATGAAGCGCGAGGACGAGGTCTTCGGGCCGAACACGTCGGAGCTTGCCGACGCATGATCTCGATTGCGGGGATGTCGAGCACGGTAGCGCTGCAGCTGATCAACGCCACCGAGGACAAGGATCAGGAGCTGATCCGGAAGGAGCCGCAGCACGCCCGCGAGATCGCGTATTTCCTCGACAACATCGGCGACGTCGAGAATGTCGAGGATCTGACCGGCGATTACCGCCTCTACAGCTTCGTGATGAAGGCCTACGATCTCGAGGACCAGATCTTCGGCAAGGCGATGATGGAGAAGGTTCTTAAGAGCGACCTCACCGACCGCAGCGCGCTGGTCAACCGGCTGACGGATTCCCGCTTCAAGGAGATCCACAAGGCCATGGGCTTCGGCCCCGAGGGGCAGGGCAACCTCAACACCATCGATGCCAGCTGGAAAGCCGCGGTCGTCGACAAATATGTCGACACGCAATACGTCAACGGCAAGGATGACGAGAACGGCGCCATCGGCACGGTGCTCGAGTTCCGCCGCAAGGCCGGCGGCATCAAGTCCGCCTATGACATCCTGCGCAACAGCGACCTGTCCGAGTTCTTCCGCACGGCCTTTGGCCTGCCCGAGGCGCTGGCGGGCATCGACATCGACAGGCAGGCCGCGATCATCAACGACAGGATCGATCTCGAAACCCTGTCGGACCCCGAGGTCGTCGACGATCTGGTGCGGCGTTACGTGGCGATCAGCGATGCGACATCGGGCACCGCCACCAGCTCGAACGCGGCCGTGACCCTGCTGTCGGGTGCGCTCAGCGCCGCGTCGGGGAGCTATATTCCCGCCACCATCGACATCACCGCGATCCAGGGCTTCGGCGGCTACAAGACGCGCTAGCGCCCCGGGCCTCCGGTCAGCCTCAGAAGATGTCCTCGTCGTCCTCGCCGAAGGGCAGGCGGACCTGATCGTCGTCGGCAAGCTGGCGGGCGTAATCGAGCATCAGGGCCTGCGCCGCGTTCACGTCGCGCCGGCGCACCGCGCCCATGGTCTCCATCTCTTCGGTCAGCATGTCGCGCGAACGCGCGGGCAGCGCGGCGAGGAAGGCGTCGCGGGCGATGTCGGTGGCGCCGCGCAGCGCCGTGGGCAGGGTGTTGCCCGGCACGCCGCGCATGATCTTGGCGAGGTCCATCGCCTCCATCTTGGCGAGATCCTCGAAGGTGAACATCTTGGCGCGGATGGCGTTGAACGTGTCGGGGATTTTCTCCTCGAGCTCGGGCGCCATGTTGTCAAAGGCGTTTCGGTCGAGCTTGTTGAACAGGTCGGCCATGCGCTGGTGCTGCTCGGCGGTGGTCGGCTGGGCGCCGGCGTTCATGATGTCGGCCTGCAGCGATTCCTCGATCTGCTGCATCATGTGATGCGGCACCGCTTCCATGCGGATCATCCGCTCGACCACGTTGTGCATCTTCTCCGGGCCGAGGATCGGCAGCACCTTGGCGGCGACGTCGGTGTTCACGTTCGACAGGATCGCCGCGATGGTCTGCTCGTGCTCGCCCTTGAGGTAGTTGGCGATGACGTTCTCGGAGAGCGCGTTGAACCGGGCCCAGAGATCGCGCTCCTTCAGCGGGCCGCGGATGTCCTTGAGGATGCCGTCGACCTTGTCGCCCGGCATCAGCGAGCGCAGCAGGTTCTCCGCCGCCGCGAACGAGCCGACGACGCCGGCGCCATTGGTGATGTCCTGCACGAAATCGGTCAGCACCTGCTCGACGGTCTCGGACGAGATCGAGCCCAGCCCCGACATCGCCCGGGTCATCTGCTGGATTTCGTCGTCGTCGAGCTGCTGCAGCAGCGCCGAGCCGCGTTTCTCGCCCAGAGACAGGAACAGCACCGCGGCCTTCTGCGGGCCGGTCAGCTTCTTCGGGCGCCGGGCCGGTTTTCCCGAACCCGTCGACGAGGAGGTCGCGCGCTTGATGTCTGCAGCGGCCATGGCCTGCACCCTTCCTTACGCTACCCGCCGCCTGCGAGCGGGAGATAGCTTTCCATGAGAGACCCGGCCAGCATGTACCAGCCGTCGATGAGGACGAAAAAGATCACCTTGAACGGCAGCGAGATCAGCACCGGCGGCAGCATCATCATGCCCGCGCTCATCAGCACCGAGGCGACGATCAGGTCGATGACCAGAAACGGCAGGTAGATCAGGAACCCGATCGAGAAGGCCCGCCGCAGCTCCGAGATCATGAAGGCCGGCACCAGCTCGCGCCAGCCCACGTCCTCGGCGCTTTGCGGTGCCGGTGCGCTTTCCTCGGCAGGCACGCGGCCCTCGCTGCGCGCCGCGATATCGCGGAACAGCGCGAGATCCTTCTCGCGCGTGTTGGCATACATGAACAGCTTGAACGGCTCGCCGACCCGCATCAGGGCCTGTTCCTCGGTGATCGAGTTGGCCATCAGCGGCTGCACGCCGCCTTCCCACGCATCCTCGAAGACCGGCTGCATGACGAAGAAGGTCATGAACAGCGCCATCGAGGTCAGCACCATGTTGGGCGGCGACTGGTTCAGGCCGAGCGCCGAGCGCAGCATCGAGAACACGATCACGAAGCGGGTGAAGCTGGTCATGATGACCAGCAGCCCCGGCGCCAGCGACAGCACGGTCATCGCGGCGATGAGCTGGATGATCCGTCCCGACAGCGTGGCGCGCTCGTCCGAGCCCGCTGGCGCCGAGCTCAGCGCGTCGCCGATGGCGCCCAGCAGGTCCGAGCCTGCCGATTGCGCATGGCCCTGCGTCGCGGCCAGCCCGCACAGCCCCGCTGCCAGCAGGCAGAGAGGGACCGCTCTGGAAAGGCCGCCGCACCGGATCATGTCTCGGACACGTAATCCTTGACGATCTCGATCAGCGAAACGCCAAGCCGGTCGTCCTCGAGCTTCACCAGATCGCCGCGCGCGACGAGCCGGTCGTTGATGACCACCTCGACCGGCTGGCCGATGCTCTTGTCGAGTTCGATGATCGAGCCGCGGCTGAGCTTGAGAAGCTGCGCGATCGGCATCCGGGTCTGGCCCAGAACGATCTGCACGTTCAGCCCGACATTGAGCATCGCGTCGATGCTGTTGCTGCCGCCCTTGCTGGCTTCTTCGGCGGCGGCCTCTTCGGCCACGGCCTGCACCACGGTGTCCTGCCCGTCGTCTCCGAGCTCTTCGCTCATGTCCTGCTCTCCTGCCTGTCCCGTTCGAGGCTTCGGTCGATCTCGTCCCGCGTCTTGCCCAGCGAGGACAGGATGCGGGCACAGATGTCCTTGAAGCTGTAGGCCATCACGCCGTGATCCCATTCGGCGCGCACGTCGCCGGCGGCCAGATCCGGGTCCGCCTTGATGTCGATGCGCCCGCCAAGTCCGGCGACCCGCGCGGCGTGCTGCACCTCGGCGCCCGAGCTCTCGACCGCGCCGGGGGCGAACCAGATCCGCAGCACCGCCGAGCCGAGCGCCATGCGCACTGCGTTCTTCGCCTCGCGCTCGGCCTGTCCCGTGGCGAGCGCCGCCAAGACATCCGGGGCGAGTTGCTCGAACACCTCGAGCACGAAGCCCACCATCTGGGCCTCGAGCGTGGCGTGGTGCCGGTCGGCATCATCGATGAGCTGGCGCAGGGCCGGGGTCACCGCCTCGAGCGCAGACAGCTGGCGCTGGCTGGCCGAGGCTTCGGTGGCCTGCAGCGTCTCGGTCTGGCCTTGCGC
Source organism: Salipiger bermudensis (assembly GCF_020171625.1). GTDB lineage: Bacteria > Pseudomonadota > Alphaproteobacteria > Rhodobacterales > Rhodobacteraceae > Salipiger > Salipiger bermudensis_B. The sequence goes on along the minus strand of NZ_JAIUZY010000012.1, from coordinate 84,551 downwards.
AATGCCGGCCTCGAAGCCCTCGCGGCGGGCGTTGACCACGGCCTCTTCGAATTGCGCGCGGGTGAACACCGCGCCGATCACCGGCTCTTCGCCGCGGCGGGCGGCGTCGATCTCGGCGTCGAAGTTGCGGTCGAAGACAAAGCTCATGCGTTCGGCCCTTCCGCCAGCCACGATCGGACCACGGTGATCGCGCCCTCGGGTTCGCGTTCAATGAGCTCGCTCACGGTGTTGATCAGGCCGCGCGGCACGCCGCCCTGAACCGCCGCCAGTTCGACCATCTCGTCGACGCCGGGGGGCAGGGGGTCAAGCACGGTGCCGCTCTGGTAGACCGGCGGCTCGCCGCTGCCCTGCGCGCTCGCCCCGCCGGAGGCTGCCGCCGTGCTCGTCGCCGGCAGGTTGGCGGAAGACGAGGCAAGGCTGGGCAGGTCGGCGCCACCAGCGTCGGCCAGCGCCGGCTGGTCGAACACCCGGTTCAGCGCCGGGCGGACGCCAAGCGCCAGCACCGCCGCCACCAGCGCCAGCGCGAACACGCCGCGCAGGATGGTGCCGGTGTTCTCGCTCAGGGTCTGGGCAAAGCTGCGCGACACCGGCTCGCCGACATCCATCGAGTAATCCATGAAGCGCAGGCTCACCACCTCGACGCTGTCGCCGCGGGCCTCGTCGAAGCCGATGGCGCTCTGCACCAGCGCCTCGAGCCGCTGCAGCTCTTCCTGGCTGCGCTCCTCGTAGTCGACCGAGCCGCCATCCTGCACGTTGTAGATGCCGTTCACCAGCACCGCGACCGAGACCTTCTCGATGTCGCCCGGCTCGCGCACCGTCTCGGAGGAGGTGCCGCCGATCTCGTAATTGACGATCTCGTTGGTGCTGTTGGCCGTATTGCGGTTGTTGCCCGGCACGTCGGCGGCCAGCGCCGCGGGGATGTCGTCGGCAACGCCGACCTCGCCCCGTGCAGCGGACTGGTCTTCGCGGGTTTCCTCGCGGGTTTCGGTCGAGCGCACGACGCGTTGCTCGGGGTCGTAGGTCTGTTCGCGCACCACCTGCCGCTCGGTGGTGAGCTCGACGCTGACCTGCACCCGCGCGTTGCCGGCGCCGACGCGGGCGCTCAGGATCTGGGCGATGCGCTGGCCGAGCCGGTCCTCGATCTGGGCGCGGGCCGATTGCAGCGAGGCTTCGCTGCCCGCCTCGCCATCGTCGGAGAGGATGGTCTCGCCGGTGGCCGACAGCACGGTGACCTGCGCCGGCGCGAGATCGGGCACCGCCGAGGCGACCAGGGACCGGATCGCTCGGGCCTGCCGCACGCCGACCTGACGCGAGCCGCGTACGATGACCGAGGCCGAGGGGCGCGGGCGTTCGCGCGAGAACGGCTCGCGCTCGGGCAGGACGAGGTGCACGCGGGCGGCCTCGACCCCGTCGATGGTCTGGATCGAGCGGGCCAGCTCTCCCTCCATGGCGCGGGCACGGTTCACCCGTTGCATGAAGGTGTTCATGCCAAGCCCGCTTGCCTCGTCGAAGATCTCCCAGCCCGGGGTGCCGTCGTTCGGCAGGCCCGCACCGGCCAGCAGCATTCGCGCCCGCGCCATATCCTCGCCGGGGACGCTGACGGCGGTGCCCGCCATGTCGGTCCGGGACCGGATGCCGGCCTGCTCGAGGGATTCGACCATGCGCCCAGCCTCGGCGGGAGAGAGGTCCCGGTAGAGCGCCACGTAGTCCGGCGTGGTGACCGCGGAAAGCCCGAAGAACATGGCGAAAACCATCGCGATGCCAGCCCCGCCAAGGACCGACAGGCGTTTCCATCCCAGCGATTTCAGATTGTCTAGAATGCCCTGCACGCGAAGTTCTGCCTATTCCCCTATCTCGTCCAAGGATAACCATAATTATTCTTGACCGGCAAGAACTAGCTCACCTTTTATACTTGTATTGAATGCTCGTTCTGCGCATTGTGGTGCAAGATTAGAACAGCTTCGAAGAACAGGGGCGATGACCGACTCAACCGGGACATCCCAAGACGCCAAGACGCCGAAAAAGAAGACGCTGCTGCGCGTCCTCGCGTTGCTGTTGCTCTGCGTGGCAGCGCTCGCGGGCGGCTTCGTGGCGTCGGTCGGGCCGCAGGGCGCGCTCAAGCTTGTCGGACTGGCGGGCGAGTCCAAGGACGACGCGGCGGCCTCTGACGAGGCGGCTGCCGACGGTCACGGTGACGGACACGGCGCCGCCGCCTCGTCCCACGCGGGCCTTCCGGGCGAACACATCGTGGTCACGCCGTTCCAGGAGATCATCGTCAACATCACCGCGACCACCGCAACGGGGCGGCAGACCACGCGCTTCCTGAAGCTCAACCTTGCGTTGGCCTATGACACCCGGATTTCCGGCGCCGAGAACATCGAGAGCCGCAAGCTCTTTCTGCGCGACAGCTTCCAGGAATACCTGCGCCAGCTCAACGAGAACGACCTGCAGGGCTCGATCGGACTGGTGCGGCTCAAGTCCGAGCTTCTGCGCCGCGCCCGCGCCATCTCGGACAGCGACGCGCCGCAGGAATTCCTCATCGCGGACCTGATCGTACAATGAGCACCGCACGCGCCCTCACCCCCGACACCCGCGCCGTCGAAGAGCTGATCGTCGAACGCGCGAGACTTTCCTACGCCCGGCAGCCGATGCTCGAGGTGGTGTTCGACCGCTTCGCCCTGTCGCTGGCGCAGACGCTGAAAAGCTATCTCGGCGCGATGGCCGAAGTCAGCCTCGGCGGCATCGACTATCTCAGCTGTCAGGACGCGCTCAAGGACCAGCCCGATCCCGCGTTGATCGCGGTCACCACGGCGGAGGAATGGGGCGGCACCATCGCCGCGATCATGCCCCCCGAGCTGCTCTTCGGGATCATCGAGATCACCTTCGGCGGGCGAACCGTCGCCGCGGGCGAGAAGAAGGCGCGCAACTTCACCAGCATCGAGAAGCGCATCGGTCAGAATTTCACCGAGAAGGTCCTGAGCGAGCTGTCGGACGCCTTTGCCAAGGTCACCCCGGTATCGTTCGCCGTCAGCCATCTCGAAACCAACCCGAAGGCGCTGCTGCTGGCCCCGCCCACCAGCGCCTGCGTGCGCGCACGCCTGACCATCGACATCGAGGGGCGGGTCGGCGAGATGGTCTTCGTCCTGCCCAACACCGCCTTCGAGAAGGTCAGCCACATCCTGTCGCAGCAGTTCACCGGCGGGCAGCTCGGCGGCGACAGCGGCTGGCGGCTCAAGATGACCGACATGCTCGGTCACACCAACCTGCCGATGTCGGCGGTGATGGGGCAAGCGGTCCTGCCGATGCGCGATGTTCTGGCCTGGGCGCCGGGGCAGGTGCTCGATCTCGGCATCCAAGTGGATGACCCGGTGACGCTGTGCTGCGCCGGCAAGGATATCGCCCGCGCCGAGGTCGGCCACCGCAAGAACGGGCGGATCGCGCTGAAACTCTCAGAAAAGCTCTACGAAGAAGAGGACTCCTCCGATGGCCGTCGTGATTGATATCGCTATTCTTGTGTTGCTTGTGGGTACCTTGACCTATGCTTGGGTGGTGGATCGTCGGGTGCGCAACCTGATGCGTGTCCTGCGCGAAATGGAGCCGATGATCGGCACCTTTTCCGAGGCCGTGGATCGCAGCGAGAGCACCGTTTCGGTGCTGCGCTCGCTGGGCCAGCAGGCCGAGCCCAAGGCGCGGCCGCAGCGAGAACGCGAGCGGGAGCCGGAGATGACGCGGGCCGAGCCGTCCTTCCGCACCAGCCGCGAGCGGCCGTCGCGCCCGGCCGGAGCCACCAAGGCCTCGGGCAAGTCCGAGCTGGTGCGCGGCTTCTTCGAAACCGTCCGTCAGCGCGAGGCCTGATCCCGAATGCGTCCGATCACCTTCGTTCTCGCCGGCCTCGCCCTCGCGGTGGTGGCCAAGATCGGCGTCACGCTGATGGATGAGCCCGGCTTTCCGAGCGCCGACGACAACGCGCCCTTCGTGAGCGCCGCCTCCGCAGCCGCCACCGATGACGACACCTCTGCGACGACGCCCGAGCCGAAGGTCTGCAAGGCCCCCGAAGAGCTTCTCGCCTCGATCCAGCAGGAGCGCGACCTGCTCGAGGCGCAGAAGGCGCAGCATGCCGAGCGCGAGGCCGAGCTGGATCTCGTGGCCGAGACGCTCGAGGTGGAGCAGCAGCGGCTCGCCGATCTCAAGACCGAGCTCGAGGCGCTGCTCGACAAGGTGAAGGCGGCGCACACGTCGGATGTCGACCGGCTCGTGGCGCTCTACCGGAACATGAAGCCCAAGGACGCCGCGGCGATCATGAACGATCTCGACATCGAGGTGTCGGTCATGGTGCTCGGCACGATGAACGAGCGCGACGCGGCACCGATCATGGCGGCGCTGACACCGGTGCGGGCGCGGGCGATTTCGCAGATCATCCTCGAGCGCTCCAAGCTGCCGGGCGATCAGCGACTGGGCGACATCAAGCTCTGAGGTCTTCGGGGGTCGGCCCGGTGCTGCAGACCCGCCGGGTCGGCTCGCGTTCCGCTCAGGGGGCCTTGTCCCGGCTAAGGCACAGAGGCGCAGAGCGCGCGGCTTTGCGTCACCGCGCCGGGTCTTGATGATAGCCTTGAAAGCGACCGGCTGGCGCGGACGCCGCAGGGGCGGTCGCGCCCTCCTCCCTCAGGAGACCAGCACCCCCGCTCAAGCACAAAGCCCCATAACATCGCGCAAGAACGCGCGCGGCCCTACCACACCGCGCGTTGTGCTTTGACCTTGCCGGCCAGCCTCTGCAGCCGCGCGGGGTCGGATGCGTGATCGCCGCCCGCGGCGATGCGGGCCCATGCCGCCCTGTAGGCGAGCGCGCAGGTCGCCTCCATGAAGGAATGCGCCTCCTCCCCTGCCTGAGCCGAGGAGGCGATGCGCTTGGCCTCGGCCTCCCATTGCGCCGCGGCCTCTGCAAGCGACGGGTCGCTCTCGCGCAGGAAGGCGGCAAAGGCCTGCGCCCCGGCTCCGTCGTTGCGCGTCAGCGAGCGGGTTGCGGTGGTGCGGGCCTGGATGCCGTTGGTGCCTTCGTAGATGGCGCAGATCCGGCTGTCGCGCCAGTTCTGCTCGGCACCGTATTCGCGCAGGTAGCCGTAGCCCCCCATCACCTGAATGGCGAGATCGGCGGCGCGGCTGCCGGCCTCGGAGCAGAAATACTTGCACACCGGGGTCATGAACGCGACGAAATCCGGCTCGGTGCCAAGCTCCTGCGCGACCAGCGTGATATGGCAGAGCGCCCGCCCGCCAAGTGCCAGCGCGTCGCACGCGTCGATCATCCGCGCCACGTCCGGGTGCCGGTCGATGCTGACAGCCGCCCCGTCCCCACCGCGGCTCTGCTTGCGCTCGGCGGCGTAGGTCTTGGCAAGGTCTGCCGCGCGGGCCGCGTGGGCGACGCCCTGCAAGCCCACGTCGAGCCGGGCGTGGTTCATCATCGCGAACATGGCCGCGAGCCCGGCCCCCTCGGCCCCCACGAGCTCGGCCTGCGCGCCATCGAAGGCAAGCTGGCAGGTGGGCGAGGCGTGCAGACCGAGCTTTTCCTCGATCCGGGTCACGGTGACGGCATTGCGCGATCCGTCCTCAGCGATGGCCGGGCAGGCAAACAGGCTGAGCCCGCGGATCCCGTCCTCGGGGGCGCCGGTGCGGGCGAGCACGAGATGCAGGATGTTGTCGGTCATGTCCTGATCGCCGCCCGAGATGAAGATCTTCTCGCCCGTGAGGCGCCAGCGCGCGCCGTCGCGGGTCGCCTTGGTGCGGATCGCCGACAGGTCGGAGCCGGCGCAGGGCTCGGTCAGGCACATGGTCGAGAGCCACGCGCCCGAGGCGAGCGGGGGGATATAGGCCTGCTTCTGCGGCTCCGAGCCAAAGCGCAGCAGCAGCGAGATCGCACCGTGTGCAAGCGAGGTGACCATCTGCAGCGAATGGTTGGCGCCGGTGAAGATCTCGCTCACCGCCGCCAGAACCGGCCCGCCCAGCCCCATGCCCCCGAATGCCTCGGGTGCGGCGATGCCCTGCCAGCCCCCCGCCGAGAGTTCGGCATAGACCTCGGCAAAGCCGTCCGGCATCCGCACGCGCCCGTTCTCGAGCCGACAGCCCTGTGCGTCACCGGGCGCATCGAGCGGCGCGATACGGCCTTCGGCAAACGCGGCGAAATGGCTGGTGATCTCGCCGGCCAGCGCATCGTCCCAGTCCGGCAGACGGTCGGCGCGGGCGACGTGGCGCAGCGAGAACAGGATGTCGTCGGTGGGGGCGTGGAACGTGGTCACGTCAGGCGATTCCGAGCAGCCGCATGGCGTTCTCCTTCAGGATCAGCGGGCGCACCTCGTCGCGGAACTCGGCCTTGTCGAAGGCGTTCAGCCACTTCTCCGGCGCGATCATCGGCCAGTCGGAACCGAACAGCATCTTCTTCTTCAGGATGGTGTTGGCATACTGCACGAGGATCTTCGGAAAGTACTTCGGCGACCAGCCCGAGAGGTCGATATAGACGTTGGGCTTGTGCTGCGCGACCGACAGCGCCTCTTCCTGCCAGGGAAAGGACGGGTGCGCGAGGATGATCGGCATGTCGGGGAAATCCACCGCCAGATCGTCCATGTACATCGGGTTCGAGTACTTGAGCCGCATCCCGTTGCCCGCGCGCATCCCCGAGCCGACGCCGGTCTGCCCGGTGTGGAACAGCGCCGGAACCCCGGCCTCGGCGATCGCCTCGTAGAGCGGGTAGGCCATGCGGTCGTTGGGATAGAAGCCCTGCATGGTGGGGTGGAACTTGAACCCCTTGATGCCGTGGTTCTCGACCAGATCGCGCGCCTCGCGGGCGCCGAGCTTGCCCTTGGCCGGATCGATCGAGGCGAAGGGGATCAGGATGTCCGAGTTCTTCGCGCAGGCGTCGGCGACCTCGTAATTGTCGTAGCGCCGGTAGCCGGTCTCGCGCTCGCTATCGACGGGGAAGATCACCGCCGCGATGTTCATCTCGCGGTAATGCGCGGCGGTCTCGTCGATGGTCGGCGGGTGCGCCCAGGGCGCGCCGAAATACTTCGCCATCGTCGACTGAAGCTCGTCGTAGCCGTCATCGGTGTGACAGCCGCAGGCCTCCTCGGCGTGGGTATGGAAGTCGATCGCGCGGATGTTTTCGAAATCGATCATGGTCAGTCCTCCTCAGACGCGGATCAGCGCCGGGTCTTCGTTGTCGTAGAGCCGCTCGAGCAGGTCGGCCCGGCGGGTCAGGATTTTCTTGATGTTGAGCGAGCCCTTGTCGGTGATCTCCTGATGCTCGAGCGAGGGCGGCTCGGCGAGCACGACGGCCCGGGTGATGCGCTTGGCCGAGCCCGAGACATGCGCGTTCATCTCGCGCAGCTTGACCTCGATCCGGGTCATCAGATGCGTGTCGGTGACCGCGCCCTCGGTGACCTCTCCGGGCTCTGCCACGCCCGGGGCGGGGAAGACGAACAACCCCACCTCGCCGCGGTCATGGCCGCAGATCACCACGTCCTGCGCGAGACCGGCCAGCTCCTTGAGCGCACTCATGCGCAGGTTGCCGGCCTGCACCCAGGTGCCGGTATCGAGCTTGAAATCCTCCGAGACGCGGCCGTCGAAGACAAGGCCGCGGTTGGCGTCCTCGGGATCGACGAAACGCACCGCGTCGCCGGTGATGAGGAAGCCGTCCTCGTCGAAGGCTTGCGCGGTCTTCTCGGGATCGTCGTAGTAGCCCGGCATGATGTTCGGACCCTTGACCCGGATCTCGCAGCGCATGTCGTCGTCGGGGATGAGCTTCAGCTCGACCGCCGGCAGCGGCACGCCGATCACCCCCGAGCGCCCGAGCGGCTCGTGCACCATGACGCAGGCCGGCGCGGTCTCGGTCAGGCCCCAGCTCGAGATCATCATCGGCAGGCCACCACGGGCGCGCAGGCAGAACTGCTCGAGCGCCTCCCAGACCTCCTGCGGCAGCGAGGCGCCGGCGTAGAACAGCAGCTGCTGGTCCTTGAACAGATGCTCCTGCGTGGCGGGATCGTCCTTGATGGCCTCGACCAGCATGGACCAGCCCACCGGCACGTTGAAGGCCAGCGTGCCCGGGCGGTCGGTGCGGTTCTTCAGCGTGGTCGCAAAGCCGCGCCCGGTGGGCTTGCCGTTGTCGATGGTCAGCGTGCCGCCATGGCTCAGCATCATGTTGACGTTGTGCGAGCCCCCGAACACGTGGTTCCACGGCAACCAGTCGGTGATGCGCGGCGCGTGGTCCTTCAGGAAGGGCAGGGCGACCTCCATCTGAACCTGGTTCACGCAAATCATCCGGTGCGTGGTGAGCACGCCCTTGGGGTCCGAGCTCGAGCCGGAGGTGAAGAGGATCTTCGCCAGCGTGTCCGGCCCCACCCGGGCATGGGCGGCGTCAAGCTCGGGGCTTTCCTCGGTCTGAACCAGCGCCGAGATCGGCGTGACCGGGCGACCGGCCTCGCCGCGCGCGGCGACGATCTCGACATCGGCAAGCTGCGGCAGGGCCAGCGCGGCCGCGTAGCGTGTGGCGTCGTCGACGAAGGCCATCTTGGGCCTCACCTTGTCGAGCACGTAGATCAGCCGGCCATGAGCCTCGGGGATCAGCGAATATTGCTCGGCCAGCGGCACCACCGGGACGCCGATATACTGCGCCGCGAGCGACAGCAGCAGGTGGTCGAGCCCGTTGCCCGACAGCATCGCGATGGTGTCGCCTTCGCCAAGCCCGCGGGCCAGCAGCGCCGAGGCGATGGCCCGGACCTGCTGGAGCAGCTCGAGATAGGTGATGTTGCGCCAGCCCGGCCCCTCGACCGGGCGCTCGGAGACGGCGACGCGGTAGGGCGCCTTCTCGGCCCAGTCATGCAGCCAGACGCCGGTATTGGCGACCGGCTCGGGCAGCTCGTAGCCCGAGCGCAGCAGGATGCTTCCGTCGGCGCGGTCCTCGCGGATCACCTTGTGCGGGACAAACCGCGTCAGGGTGTGGCGGCGCGCCCAGTCGGCCCGGGCGGCCGGGTCGCTGGGGGCGCGTTCGATGAGGTGGGTGGTCATTGGCTCCTCCTCCCGTCGGTCTCAGCGGAAGACCGGGTTGCGCTTTTCGAGGAAGGCGTTGAGGCCCTCCTCGGCGTCCGGCGTGGTCTGCACCAGTGCGGCAGCGAGGCTCTCGGTGAAAAGCCCGTCCGAGCGTGACATGTCGGCGATGCGGGGCAGGGCGTTGACCATGAAATAGTTCGACATCGGGGCGTTGGCGGCGATCTTCTCGGCCAGCTTGCGCGCCAGCGGCAGCGCTTCGCCTTCGCCCACGCTGTAATGGGCAAGGCCGAGCTGCAGGCCTTCGTCGGCGTTGTACTTGCGGCCCGTGAGCATCATCTCGACCATCCGGTCGGAGCCGAGGATGCGGCCCACGCGCACCGTGGCGCCGCCGCCCACGAAGATGCCGCGGCGGCCTTCGGGAAGCTGGAAGATCACCGACGGCTCGGCGATGCGCACGTGGGTGGCGGTGGCCATCTCGAGCCCGCCGCCGATCACCGCGCCGGTCATGGCGCTGACGGTGATGACGCCGCCGTACTGGATCATGTCGAGCACCCGGTGCCAGTTGCGCGAGTGGTAGACGCCGTCCTCGGCGCTGCGCGACACGTGCTCGGCCAGATCGAGCCCCGAGCAGTAGTGCCCGCCTCGACCGTGCAGGACGACCACGCGGACCTCCTTTGGCAGGCTGTTGTAGAAGGTCTCGATCTCGGCCAGAAGCCCGTCGGACATGGCGTTGCGCTTGTCCTCGCGGATCAGTTCGAGCTCGGCGATCTGCCCGTTGTAGGAGGCTTCGGTATAGGTGCCTGTCATGGTGTCTCTCCTCACTTGGGCGGTCATTTGGGGGCAAGGCGGACGGCGCTGTCGATGCGGATGACCTCGCCGTTCAGAAGGGGGTTCTCGACGATCTGCTGCACCAGCATCGCGTATTCGTCAGGCTTGCCCATCCGCGACGGGAAGGGCAGGCGGGCCTCGAGCGAGGCCTTGGCCTCGGGCGGCAGGCCGGCGCTCATCGCGGTCTCGAAGAGACCCGGTGCGACGGTCATCACGCGGATGCCGAAGCGGGCAAGCTCGCGCGCGGCCGGCAGGGTCAGAGACGCGATGCCGCCCTTCGAGGCTGCATAGGCCGCCTGACCGATCTGGCCGTCCTGATAGGCCACCGATGCGGTGTTGACGATGACGCCGCGGGCGCCATCCGCGTCGATCGGCTCGAGGGCCGCCATCTCGCGCGCGGCGATGTTGAGCACCGTGTAGGTGCCGAGCAGGTTGACCCGCAGGGTGCGCTCGAACAGGTCCACGGTCAGCGCCCCGTCCCGCGGAAGGATGCGCGACGCGGTGCCGATCCCGGCGCAGTTCACCACGATGCGCGGGGCGCTGCCGAAGTGCTCCTTGCAACGGGCAAAGGCCGCCTCGACCGAGGCCGCATCCGAAACATCGGCCTCAACGGCGAGACCCTCGCTCTCGGCGGCGACGGCATCTGCGGCCTCGAGGCTCAGGTCCAGCACGGCGACCCGGGCGCCGGCCTTCGCCAGCCGCCGGACGGTCGCGGCGCCAAGGCCGCTGCCGCCGCCGGTGACCAGCGCGATGGTGTTTTGGATGTCCATGTGGGGGCTCCTCAGAACAGGCCGCGGGTCAGCAGCATGGCGGCGACCAGAGCGATGTCGGCGGCGAGAAACGGCAGGATGCCGGCAAAGATCTGCTCGAGCTTGACGTAATCCCGCGCCACCGAGTGGATGACGAAGACGTTGAGCCCGACCGGTGGCGTGATCATCCCGATCTCGAGCAGCTTGGCGACGAGCAGACCGAACCAGATGGTGTCGATGCCATGCGCGGTGGTCAGCGGCAGGAACAGCGGCAGGGTCAGCAGCAGCGCGCCGATCGGCTCGAGGAACATGCCGAGCGCGATATAGATCAGCACGATGATGAGCAGCAGCCCGGTGGTGCCGAGGCCCATCGCCTCGACCAGCATCCCCACTTCCCGCGAAAGCCCCGACATCGCCACGAGGCGGGTGAAGAGGCCGGCCCCGATGGCGATGATGAACAGCGCGCCCGAGGCGAGGATGGTGTCGACGAGGCTTTCCTTGAAGTTGTCCCAGCTCAGGGAGCGGCGCAGCACCCCCAGCACCAGCGCCATGAACGCGCCGAAGGCCCCGGCCTCGGTGGCGGTGAAGATGCCGCCGAAGAGACCGCCGAGCACGGCGGAGATCAGCAACAGCACCGGCCAGATCTCGAGCGTCTTCTTCCAGCGATCCCCCATGGCGTAGGGCTCGACCGCGGGCAGTCGTTCGGGCGTGCGCCACCAGACGAACAGCACCGCCATGACGTAGAACAGCAGCGATGCGAGGCCGAGGAAGATGCCGCCCATGAACAGCGCGTTGATCGAGCTGTTGGACTGGATGCCGAACAGGATCAGGATGATCGACGGCGGGATCAGCGCCCCGATGGTGCCGCCCGCGGCGACCGAGCCCGTGGCGATGCGCAGGTCGTAGTTGTTGCGCTTCATCTCGGGGATGGCGATGCGGCCGATGGCGGCGGAGCAGGCCACCGACGAGCCCGAGACCGCCGCAAAGCCGCTCGCACCGGCGAGCGAGGCGATGGCGAGCCCGCCGGGCAGCCAGCTCCACCACACCCGCGCCGCCTCGAACAGGCCGCGGGTGAGGCCCGAGTGATAGGCGATGTAGCCCATCAGCAGGAACATCGGGATCGAGCTGAGCGTCCAGCTGGCCGAGGAAGTGTAGGGGATGTTCGACAACATGCTCATGGCCGGGCGCAGGCCGGCAATGCCGCAGATGCCGAGGAACGACACGAAGATCAGGCTGACACCGATCGGCACGCGCAGGGCGATCAGGGCCAGCAGCCCGACGAGGGCCAGAAGACCGACGGTGATCGGATCCATCAGTTCGTCTCCTTATGCGTGGCCTGCAGCTCGTCGAGCGGGTCGTCGGCGCTCAATTCGAACCGGCCGGTGGCGACCTCGATCAGGCGCAGCACCAGCACGAGGGACATGAGCCCGAACGAGATCGGCAGGATCCAGTAGGTGGGCCAGGTCTGGAACACCGTGGTCCCGACCTCGACATAGGCGCCCCGGTCGGTCTGACGGAGCGCGTTCTGCGCCGTCCCCCAGGTCATCGGCACGAAGGCGGCGAGCGCCACGGCGAAGCCGAGAAAGGCGATGAACTGGCGCGGGCGGCCGGTGAGGGTGTCGGTGAAGATCGTCGCCTCGATGTGACGGCGGCGGATTTCGGTCATGGCGAGCGGCAGGAAGCTGATCGCGACCATGTAGTAGCGGCTGACGAGATCGGCGGTGGCCGGGAAGCCCGACCCCAGGAAAGTGCGCATGAAGACGTCGACGACGATCTGCAGCATCATTGCCAGCAGGACGAGCGACGCCAGTACGGCGCTGATCCGGCCGATCCATTTCTCGATGAGGTACATGACCCTCTCCGACGGTATTGGGGGGTTTGGAGGCGGTGCGACGAGGGGCGCACCCCGCTCAGGGCGGGGCGCGCCGGCTGGGTCAGGACCCGTAGCTGCCGAGGTCGATCTTGGAGAAGATCTCTTCGTAGCGCAGCTCCGCGAGCTCTTCGTAGCTCATGTCGGTGGAGACCAGCCCTTCCCACTTCTCGATCAGGGCCTTGTAGCGGTCGATCTTGGCCTGCGCGTCCTCGACCCCACGCTCGGCAAGCACATCGGCGGCGGCGGCGAGGCGCTCTTCGTTATAGGTCTCCTTGGCGGCAATGAGGCTCTCGTCGGGGGCGATGAACTCGATGCCCTCGATTTCGCGGGCCTTCTCGGCATCCTCGAGGAAGCCGACGAGGCCCTTGGCGATGCCGTACTGGGTGGCGCGGGCCAGCGCCTGGCGATCCTCTTCCGACATCCGCATCCACAGCAGCGCGCTCACGCCGCCGGCGGCAGCGCCGTTGAACACGCCTTCCTCGATCTCGGTCACGTACCCGATCACGTCGCCAAGGCGGTTGGCGATGATCTCGTGGTTGGCGCTGAAGGTGCCTTCGATGACGCCCTGGCTCAGGCCCTCGAACAGCTCCGAGGAGGGCAGTTGGGTCGGCTCGCCGCCCATCGCCTCCACGAAGCCCGCATAGAGCGGCGCGCCGGTGCGCAGGCGCATCCCCTTCACATCCTCGAGGCTGCGCACCGGCTTGGTGGTCAGCAGGTTGTAGGGCGGGGTGGCATCGGTGCCGAGATAGACCTGGCCGTTCCGGGAAAACTCGGCCTGGCAGTCCTCGCAGGTCGCGATGTACTCGGTCACGGCAGACGAGATCACGTAGTTGTTGGACCCGAGGATCGACAGCTCCGACGGCAGCGCCGCGTCGGGGAATTCCGCCGGGAAGTAGGGCATCAGCAGCGTGCCCATCTCGGTAACGCCGTCGCGCAGGCCCGAGCTCATCTCGTTGGGGGCAACGAGACCCGAGGGCGTGTCCTGCAGATCCCACGCGCCGTCGGTGAACTCCTCGAGGCGGTTACCGATCTCGGGATACACCACGGTGGCCAGCACGTGTGCCGGGCCGAAGCCGCTGGTGGCGCGGATGGTGTCGGCGTGGGCCAGCGCGGTGCAGGCCATGAGGGCACCGGCGGTGGCCAGTGCGGTCAATCTGATGGTCATGTCTTCCTCCCTTGGAACCGCCCACTCCCATTGGGCGGCATGTCCGGCCTAGTCGGCCATTGAACTTTCGATGCGGTTGAGCAGCGTCAGAAGAAGCTGTTGCTCCTCGTCTTCCAACGCGGTCAGGCACGCGGCCTCGGCGGCGGCGATGGCCTCGACGGCCTTGTCGTGCAGGCGGCGTCCGCGCACCGTCGCCTTCAGCTCGAAGCGGCGGCGGTCGGACTTCATCTGCGTCCGGCTCACCAGCTCGCGGGTCTCGAGCTCATCGACCATGACGACGAGGTTGGAGCGCTCGATCTTCAGCAGCTCGGCCAGCGCCGACGGGCTGATGCCCGGGTTGCGCACGATGACCGACAGGCAGCTGAAGGTCGGAATGCGCAGGTCGAACTCGGCGGCAGCCTGCCGCGCGGCGGCGTGCAGCACGAGATAGGCGCGCTTGACGTTGTAGCCCATCAGCCCGCGCACCACGCCCTCGTCGACGTGATCCCTCGCTGCGGTCGTGTCGGGTTTGTCGAGCTCGCGGTGCGGCATGTCGAATCTCCTCTTGGCGCAAGGATGCGGAAAGATTTAGTTATCGTCAATAACTGTTATGCGTCATAACTACTTTCGAGACCTCGAGCGGGACCCATTCAGCTTGAGGTCGCGGCGGCAGATGGTCGTCGACTGCCAATCCCGACCGCCGCGGCGCCTGGAGGCCGTCCAGAGGGCTGCCCTGCATGATGGTCGGCGACTACGGCACTGGAAGGCCCTCGGGCGGAGCAGGTCCTCTCGGCGGCATCCCGTCCTGCAAAGCGCTCACGGCAGGTTCCCGCTTGATGCTGAAATGATGGCCGGTGACGATAGCTGCGCGCGCCGTGGCGCGGAGCTTTGCGGTTTTGCCAGACGAGATTCTGCCCGGGGCTGATCTTTGAACGCTTGACCGAACGATCCGCACGCCACTGCGCGGCAGTGGCCCGACAGTCGAACTCTCCGCTGCGCGTCGACGAGTTGCGCCTGATCTCACCTGAGCTTGTGCTGGATGATCGGCCCAGCTTGCGCGATTGCCCGCACGGCGGGGCCCCGAGCACATTCGGGTGCTATTTCCTCGCGTTCCACGACCGAAAGGCTACGGTGCTTTCGCACAGGAGCCGATGGCGCAAGATGTGTAGGGGGATCCCGCCAGAACTCCGAAACCATCGAGTTCCCGCCGGAGCGGAAACCCCTGTGATCTCCTGCCAGAACCGGCATGAATGCTTACGCAGCCAGACTGGCGGTAGACCTGACGAGGATAAATGGCGTCGTGTCGAACGCTTCAACTTCCGTTTTCCTGCCATCAACAACACCTCCAATAGCGGGGCCTTGCGACGACCAGTTGAGTCCGCGCAATAGTGTTCGGTGGGCTATTATGCTCTGGACTCATTGAGTTTCACAGCCAGTAGATGACGACTGCTGCGAGAGCGATGGCGGAGAAGAATGCCTTGGGGCACCTGTCGTATCGGGTTGCCACGCGGCGCCAGTCCCTGAGCCGACCGAACATGATTTCGATACGGTTAGCTTCGCCGCAATGTGCGGGCTCGGTCCGGTACCGGCGTCGTCAGGGAAGACCGTGCCGCACGGGCTGAACAGGGGTGGTCACCGACCCGCGAACAGCGTGATCCATATTGTTGCCATCAGCGGACCGAGGCTGGATCAGCGAACGCAGGACGACGTTGCCCGCCAAATCGGGGGCGTGTGGCAGGTCAGCTTTGCTCACGTGCGCCGTTCACTCTGGTCCTTTGACGAACGGTGACAGGACGGTCTGAAACCCCGCTCCGGGCGGACCGAGTTGCTTGGCTGAAACCGCTTGACGGAGACGCGCCCGCTGCCGGCGCCAGAGCCAGACTTCCACGCTGGAGCATGGTTTTGTAACTCGCCTGGTGCTGAATTCCGACAGCGTTTTCCAGATCTTGATAGATCCTTTCCGCAGAGTTGGTTGATCCGCTGTTGACAGGTCTCCGATCAGGTTGTCTTTTGTAGTACAAATTAGGAGGAGAGTCGGATGCGGGTCACTGCTGCCATCCATCGCGCGTTTGAAATCGCACAGATCGACGACAGGCTTTACGCGGCATTCATCGAACACATGGGGCGCGCCATTTATTCCGGGATCTACGAGCCGGGCCACCCGGAGGCCGACGGTCACGGCTTCCGCCGGGACGTGGCGCAGATGGTGCGGGACCTGAAGATCCCCGCCATCCGTTACCCGGGCGGCAACTTCGTCTCGGCCTACAACTGGGAGGACGGCATCGGGCCGAAGGAGGATCGCCCGGTTCGTCTCGACCTGGCCTGGCGCAGCAAGGAGAGCAACCAGGTCGGCATCAACGAGTTCGCCATCTGGGCCGAGGACCTGGGCATCGACATGATGCTGGCGGTCAACCTGGGCTCGCGCGGCATCTCGGATGCCCGCAACTTCATGGAATACGTCAACCACCCCTCGGGCACCCACTGGTCCGACCTGCGCCGCAGTCACGGTGTCGAAAAGCCCTACGGCGTTAAGATGTGGTGCCTTGGCAACGAGATGGACGGCCCCTGGCAGATCGGCCACAAGGAAGCCAAGGAATACGGCCGCCTCGCCGACGAGACCGCCAAGGCGCTGCGCCAGCTCACCCCCGGCGCCGAGATGATCGTCTGCGGCTCGTCGAACGACGAGATGCCCACCTATCCCGACTGGGAGCGCGGCGTGCTGGAGGAGTGCTACGAGAACGTCGATTACATCTCGCTGCACAAGTATTTCGGAAACTCGAGCAACGACACGCTGAACTTCTTCGGCAAGGTCGAGGAAACCGGGCGCTACATCCAGTCCATCGCCGGGGTGATCGATTTCGTGAAGGCCAAGAAGCGGGCGAAGAACGACGTCCACATCTGCTTCGACGAGTGGAACGTCTGGTACCACAAGCGCCAGCAGGACTCCGAGAACTGGAAGAGCTGGGACTGGCCCGAGGCCCCGGCGCTGCTGGAAGAGGACTACAACTTCGAGGACGCGCTCTTCGTCGCCTGCCTGCTCAACGAGTTCATCCGCCGCTCGGACCGGGTGAAGATCGCCTGCATCGCGCAGCTGGTGAACGTCATCGCGCCGATCCGCGCCGACAGGGGCGGCAAGGCCTGGCGGCAGTCGATCTACTGGCCCTACCAGCTTGCCTCGCTCTACGGGCGCGGCACGGCGCTGCGGGTCTCGGTGGACGGGCCGACCTACGACTGTGCGGTGGCCGATGACGTGCAATATCTCGATGTGGCGGCGACCCATGACGCGGCGGGCGGCACGGTGACGCTGTTCATCGTCAACCGGCACCTGACCGAAGCCGCAGAGCTGCGGCTGGCGCTGACCGGCTTCGAGGGCGCCTCGGTGCTGGGCCATCAGGTGATGGAAGGCCACGACCTGCGCGCCACCAACGGCCCGGATACGGAGGCCATTGCCCCGGCTGAGGGAAGCGGCCTTGCGGTCGAGGACGGCACGCTCGGCGGCTCGGTCGCGCCGCTGTCCTACCACGTCGTCCGGCTCAAGGTGTAAGCCATGTCGGGCGTGACGCTGACGAACGTGAAGAAGTCCTTCGGGGCGCATGACGTGATCAAGGATGTGACGCTGGAGGTTCCGAAGGGCGAGTTCGGGGTCTTCGTCGGCCCTTCGGGCTGTGGCAAGTCCACCTTGCTGCGGATGATCGCGGGGCTGGAGGAAAGCAGCGGTGGCCGGATCGAGATCGGCGGGCGGGATGTCACCCGTGTCGAGCCCGCCAAGCGCGGCGTCGCCATGGTGTTCCAGTCCTACGCGCTTTACCCGCACCTGAGCGTGGCCGAGAACATGGGCTTCTCGCTGCGGCTCGCCCGCGCACCGCGCCACGAGCGCGAGGAGAAGGTGCGCGAGGCGGCGCGGATCCTGCAGCTGACCGATCATCTCGACAAGAAGCCCTCGGCGCTTTCGGGCGGACAGCGCCAGCGCGTTGCCATCGGCCGCGCCATCGTGCGCCAGCCCGAGGTGTTCCTGTTCGACGAGCCGCTGTCCAACCTCGACGCTGAGCTGCGGGTGCAGATGCGGCTCGAGCTGACGCGGCTGCACCGGCAGATCGGCGCGACGATGATCTACGTCACACACGATCAGGTCGAGGCGATGACCCTGGCCGACGACATCTTCGTGCTGAAGGGCGGCCACGTGATGCAGGCCGGGCGCCCGCTGCATCTCTACGACGATCCGGACAATCGCTTCGTCGCGGGGTTCATCGGCTCTCCCGCGATGAATTTCGTCGACGCCGTGGTCACTGGCAGCGACGCGGGCACGATCACCGCGGAGGCCGAGGACGGCGTTCTGCGTGCGGTGCTGCGCGGGCCGAAACCGGCCGAGGGCAGCCGCGTCGTGCTGGGCGTGCGCCCCGAGCATCTGGTGCCGACCGAGACCGGCGGCCTGCCGGTGACGGTCGATGTGGCCGAGGAGCTGGGCGGCAATTCCTACCTGCACACCCGCTCGGCCTCGGGCGCCGACATCGTCTTCGAACGGCGCGGCAGCCGCGACCGGCTCGAGGGCCAGCGGCTCAATATCGGTGCCGAGCCGGACAAGGTTTTCGCCTTCACGCCCGAGGGCGCGAGGCTTCGCTAAGGTCTGCTGGAGGGCGGACCGACACGGGACGGGGCGCCTTTCGCCCCACGGTCAAGGAGGAGGACCGAATGAAACTGAAGACATTGGCACAGGTCTCTGTAATCGCGGCGCTTGCCGGCATCGGCATGCCCGCCTTTGCGCAGCAGACCGTCACGTGGTGGGATTTCTTCTCCGGCGGCGACGGCGTGCGCATGAAGGCGCTCATCGATCAGTTCAACGAGGAACACCCCGACGTGCAGATCGAGGGCACCACGCTGGAATGGGGCGTGCCCTTCTACACCAAGGTGCGCACGTCCGCCGCGGTGGGCCGCGGGCCGGATATCATGTCCTATCACCTGTCGCGCTTGCCTCTCGGTCTCAGCGAAGGCGTGCTGACCCCGATCACCGATGCTGATCTCGAGGTTGCGGGCCTCAGCGAGGGCGACTTCTTCGCCAGCGCGTTCGACGCGGCCAAGGGCGCGGACGGGTCGCTCTACGCGGTGCCCTTCGATATCCATTCGATCGTGCTCTACTACAACAAGTCCTACCTCGAGGGGACGCGCTTCCTCGACGAGGAGGGCCAGCTGACCGGCATCGAGAGCCTTGCCGACTTCGAGGAGGCGCTGCAGGCCGCGGCCGACAACGGCTCGGAGGTTCCGGTGACCTATGCCACGGGCGACGATGGTGGCACCTACCGCGTGTTCTACACGCTGCTCTCTCAGCAGGGCGGCACCCTGATTTCGGACGAGGGCGAAGTGCTGCCCGGCGACAGCGCCGACAAGGCGGTCAAGGCGCTCGAGATCATGACCAACTGGCACGAACAGGGCTGGCAGCCCGAGCAGGCGCTCTACGAGGCCTCGGTTGCGCTCTTCAGCTCGGGCAAGTCGGCATTCCAGCTCAACGGCGTCTGGGAAGTGCCGACGATGAAGGACCTCGAGAAGAACGGCGACCTCGGCTTCGAATGGGGCGCGGTGGAGATTCCCAAGCTGATGGACACCCGGACGACCTGGGCCGACAGCCACGCCTGGGCGATCCCGGTGCAGGGCGACGAGGAGATGGACCCCGCCAAGCGCGAGGCGGTCATGCAGGTGATCGGCTGGATGGAAAAGCACGCGATCCAATGGGCCGACGCGGGCCATATCCCGGCCTACAAGCCGGTGGCCGAGAGCGAAGAGTTCGAGAGCATGGAGCCGAACGCGACCTACTCGTCGCTGGCCGATGGCGCGACCTACGATCCGCGCAGCGAAGTCGCCGGCGTGGCCTCGCCCGCCTATGACGCGGCGCAGAACATCATCTCGCCGGCGATGCACGGCTACCTGTCGCCTGCCGATGCGATCGAGCAGGTGAAATCCGAGCTGGAAAGCAAGATGAACTGAGGCGCGTCCCGCGTCCTCGTTCCCGCGCGCCGGCACGCGCGCGGGGGCCGAATACCCCCCTGCGAGGAGACTTGACGACATGGCCATGATCCGGAACCGGTCACGGCACAGGCTGGTGGCCTATTCGCTGATCCTGCCCTTCGTGGCGATCTTCGCGCTGGTCTTCGCCTACCCGGTGATCGAGGTGGTCCGCATGAGCTTCACCGACGCGCCGCTCATCGGCGGCGGCGAATGGGTGGGCTTCGACAACTACACGCGGCTGCTCTCCGACAAGCTGTTCTACACGTCGCTGGTCAACAACGGCTATTTCGTTCTGCTGACGGTGATCCCGACGACGGTGATCGCGCTGGTCATCGCGCTCGCGGTGAACCGTCTGTCGGGGCGGATGCAGGCACTGGCGCTGGTGATGTTCTTCATGCCCTACGTGCTGCCGGTCTCGGTGGTGACGCAGATCTGGGCGTGGATGCTCGACTTCCAGTTCGGCATCTTGCAGCCGGTCATAGAGTTCTTCACCGGCAAGCCGGTGCCGGTCTTCAAGAACCCCTTCTGGGTCATGCCCGCCGTGGCGGTGGTGACGATCTGGTGGACCAACGGCTTCAACGTGCTGCTGTTCCTCGCCGGTCTGCGCAACATCCCCGAAGAGCTCTACGAGGCCGCAAAGCTCGACGGTGCGACCCGCAGGCAGCTGTTCCTGCGGGTGACATGGCCGCTGCTGTGGCCGGTGACCGCGCTGGTTCTGACGCTGCAGCTGATCCTGCAACTGAAGATCTTCGATCAGGTCTACCTGCTCTCCGAAGGCGGGCCGTTCAATTCCAGCTACGTGCTGCTGTTGATGGTCTACCGCGAGGCTTTCCAGCTCAACAACGGCGGCTATGCCGCGGCGATCTCGCTCGTGCTGTTCCTGATCATCGTGGTGATCTCGGTGCTGCAATTCCAGATCCTGCGCATCGGGGGGAAAGACAAATGACCCGGCAGAGACGTTTCGAGAACCTCGCGCTGACCGCGATCACGCTGCTCGCGGGGCTGATCTGGATTTTCCCGCTCTACTGGGCCTTCGTCACCTCGATCCGCTCGGAAAACCGGGTGGTGTCCGAGGCGGCGAGGCTCCTCCCGGACGAACTCAATCTCTCGTCCTATGTAGATGCGCTGTTCAACACCTCGCTGATCGACTGGTACATCAACTCCATCGGCACCTCGGTCATCATCACCGCGGTGGTGCTGCTGACCGGCATGATGTGCGCCTATGCGCTCAGCCAGATGCAGTTCCCCGGACGTCGCCTGCTCTACGGCATCGTGTTGGCCAGCTTCATGGTTCCGGCGCAGGCGCTGGTGGTGCCGCAGTTCGTGCTGATGAACGATCTCGACCTGATCAACCGCTGGGGCGGGATCATCCTGCCGCAGCTGGTCGTGCCGGTGGTCATCATCGTCTACAAGCAGTTCTTCGACGCGGTCCCGAAGGAGATGAAGGAGGCCGTGGTACTGGATGGCGGCGGCGATTACACGCTGCTCTTCAAGGTCTACCTGCCGCTCAACTGGGGCATCACCACGGCGCTTGGCATCATCACCTTCATCATGAGCTGGAACGCCTTCCTCTGGCCGTTCCTGGTGGTCACGACCGAAGACATGATGACCATCCCGGTCGGCATCACGCAGGTGAACGACGCCTTCGGCGTGGCCTATGCGCGGATCATGTCGGTGGCGCTTCTGGCCGCCGCCCCGGTGGTCATCGCCTACCTGATCTTCCAGAAGCGGGTGACAGAGGCAGTGATGATCTCGTCGGGCGTGAAGGGATGACGCCGGAGTATCCTCCCGGGCACTCTGGTTCCCGGTTTTGGCCCCCGCCGTGATCGGTGGGGGGCTTTTTCGGTGGGCGGGCGGTCCCGAGAGTGACGAGCGCACCGCCGCACTCCTTTGGCGCGCCTGATGTAGGGGGTCCAAGGACGATTGGTGAAAAAGAGCGGCTCAGACTTTCAGCGTCGGCAGCCCGAGATCGAAGACCGTGGTGCCCTTGGAGTCCAGCAATGCCGTGTCCACCAGTTCGGTCATCAGGCGGCGTGCGCCCACCGGGTCGCGGTTCTCGATCCTTTCAAACACGGCAGCGTGTTCCTCGACAGGGTTTCGAGTGTGAGGGTTGGACATGTCGCGGTACCGAAACGCGGTGGTGTGGGCGACGGCAGCGGTGATCCCCGCGGCGAGCGACAGAAGAACCGGATTGTGAGAACTTATCAGGATGGCGCGGTGAAAATTGGCGTCGGCAGTGTGCCAGCTGTCCTCGGTGATGTCGCAATAGCGCATGGCATGCAGGGCGTCGCGGAAGAGTTGCAGATCCTCCTCAGTGCGGCGCTCGGCGGCGAAGGCGGCGGCGGGCGGCTCGATCATGGCCCGCATTTCGTAAAGTGCCCGAATATACCAGTCGGGCGGCGTGCCGCTCTTGAAGCTCCAGCGCACGACGTCGGGATCGAGAAGCGACCATTGCTCGTGCGGGGTGACCCGGGTTCCGCTGCGGGTGCGCGTCACCAGCATGCCCTTGCCCGCCAAGCGCCTCAGTGCCTCGCGGTAGGCGCCGCGCGAGATACCGGTCTGGGCGAGAAAATCCATCTCTTTCGGGATAGCCTCACCGGCGGCGAACACGCCGCTGACGATCTGGCACCCGAGCCAGTCAGCGATGGACTCGTTTTTGCGCTTTTCCGGCGCTGCCTGCCTGTCGAAGGCGAGCTCGGGAGCGTTCGATTTGTCCGACATATCCGGATTCTAGCCTGTGCCCACGCTGTGTCAATTCGCGTGGGGCCGAGGCGGCAAAGATATACAGATCGTTAGATGTGTTCGACCAAGCAGTCTCAGACTGAATGCTCTGTCCCCTAGAAACTGGAGCCTTTCAAGAAGCTCTCTTGACCGGGAGTGGCGCGTGACAGCATGCCGGCCTCGAAGTTCACGAGGGCGCAGAAGGCCGTCATCCTGATCCGAGTCATACCCCGCCACCGATATCAGACCAGGAGGTCGCGCGCGGGTCATCCCGTCTGGAAGATCCCAGTCCAGAGCTTCTCCACCAAACCGCGTTGTTCCGCGCGCAGGCGATAGAGGCGGATCTCGACGTCAAACGCCCAGTCCGATGATCCGGCCAGAACCAGCGCGCCGCGGTCCAGATCGTCGCGCACGAGTTGCTCGGGCAACCAGCATACGCCGCGTCCGTGGAGGGCAAGTTCGCGAAGGCCCGAGCAGATGGCAGAGCGATGCACCGTTTTGAGGTTGAGGCCGGGGTGGTCGTAGAAGACCCGCTGCAACACCGTTCCGAAAAACGAGGTCGTGCCGTAATCGAGATAGGGAACCTGCATCTGCGACGCCACCGCCAGATCCAGGATGCCCGCGCCGTTCTGGAGGGTCCCGCCCTCGAACTCCAGCTCGGGGGCGGCAACAGGCAGCACCCGGTCCTGTCCCATCACCTGCCAGCTGAAAAGATCGGGGTCGAGCAGCAGCGGCACGAAGGGATGCGCATAGGTCAGGAAGAAATCCGCCTCCCCTTCGGCCAATGTGGCCAGGTTTGCCTCGATGCCGCCGTGGTCGGGGGCGACTTCGCTTCGGATCTGGGGCATCAGACGGCGCATATGGTCAAGGCAGTGGGGCAGGGCGGTCAGGGACAGCGTGTGCAGGGCTGCGATCCGGACGAAACTGTCAGCCTCTGCAGCATCGGGGTGCAGCATCTGGCGGGCGCCGTAAACCGTGCGGATCATCTCCTGCGCCATCGGCAGAAAGGCGCGCCCCTGAGGCGTGAGTTCGGAGGGCAGGATCGAGCGATTGACCAGAGTGACGTTCAGCCACGACTCGAGCTGCTTGATGCGGCGGGAGAAGGCCGATTGCGTCACGCTTCGCGCCTCTGCCGCACGTGAAAAGCTCGCGGTATGGGCCAGCATCACGAAATCTTCGAGCCACTTCAATTCCATGGGTCCGACCTTCCGTTCTGCGAGCTGCGCGGGGCATCGCTCCGGCAGGTTATGCATTTTTCGACTGATCCGCGCGAAAACCAGCATTGGCCGCTCGTCGGGGCGGTCTCTATGCTTGAAGCCGGCAATTCTCAAGGACATGCAGGCATCATGCGGATCATCTATGTAAACGGGGCCTACTTGGCCGAAGACTCGGCCCGGGTTCCTGTCATGGACAGGGGCTTTCTGTTCGGTGACGCGATCTATGAAGTGACCGCGATGCTCGATGGACGGCTCATCGACAACGATCTGCACCTGGCGCGGCTTGAACGGTCGCTCAAGGAGCTGGGCATCGCGCAGCCGTGGTCGCGCGCGCAGATCCGGGAGGTTCAGCACGAGCTGGCACGGCGCAATGACATGCACGACGGCACGATCTACATCCAGATCTCACGCGGGACGGCCGAGCGCAGCTTTACCTTCGCCTCCGACATGGTTCCCAATATCGTCGCCTTCACGCAGCCCAAGGTGCTGCACGGGACCGCGGCCCAGAGGCAGGGCATCTCGGTCGATCTGATCGAGGACCCGCGCTGGTCGCGCCGCGATATCAAGACCGTGCAGCTTCTGGGGCAGGCCCTGGCGAAACAGGCCGCCCAGGCCCGCGGGTTCGGGGATGTCTGGATGCACGAGGATGGCGTCATTACCGAAGGGGCCTCGAACACCGCCTTCATCGTCACGCAGGACAATGTCCTGCTGACACGTGCAAACAGCCACGCGACCCTGCCAGGCTGCACGAGGCTGGCCGTCGAGCGGCTGGTGGCCTCGCGGACCGGGCTGCGCTTCGAGGAGCGGGTTTCACCCCCGAAGAGGCCTGTTCGGCCGCCGAGGCCTTTCTGACCAGCGCCTCGAGCTTTGTCACCCCTGTGATCCGCATCGCCGACCGGGTGATCGGCAACGGCCAGCCGGGGCCAGTGACGCGCGACCTTCAGGCGCTCTACCTGCAGGCCGCGCGCGAAAGCGCGGAGTGCATCGATTGGGAGCGGTCGGTCTCGGAGGTCGAGGCATGAGCCGACGCGCCAGCGATTTCGGCCTGCGTCCGGGCATCCTGCGGCCAGGCCCGCGCAACATGATCACCGACGTGCCGGGGGTGAAGGTCGGGCAGGTCACGTTGCAGGGGAACGGCCTGAACACCGGAGTGACGGCCATCGTGCCGGCGCCGGGCAACCTGTTCACCGAGAAGCTCGTGGCCGGTGTCTCGGTGATCAATGGCTTCGGCAAGAGCGCGGGGCTGATGCAGCTTGCCGAGCTGGGCACCCTCGAGACGCCGGTGGTGCTCACCAACACCTTCGGTGTCGGCACCTGCGTCAATGCCCTGATCCGCCGCGCCATTTGTGAGACGCCCGAGATCGGACGGACGACCTCCACCGTCAACCCGGTCGTGGGTGAGTGTAATGACGGCGCCCTGTCGGACATCCAGGCGATGGCCGTGACCGAGGCGCATGTTCTGGATGCGCTCGATCAGGCGTCTGACTTCGTGGCGGAAGGCAGCGTGGGCGCCGGCACGGGGATGAGCTGTTTCGGCTTCAAGGGTGGCGTGGGCACGGCCTCGCGCCAGATCGAGGTGGAGGGACAGGTCTGCCATCTCGGAGCGCTGGTCGTCGCCAACTTCGGCCGGGCGGGCGACCTTGTTCTGCCCGACGGGCGGGTCGCCGATCCCAAGCGCCTCCCTGAGGCCGAGAAGGGGTCGATCATGGTGGTGCTGGCGACGGACGTGCCGCTGGACAGCAGGCAGGTGACCCGCGTCTGCCATCGGGGCGGGGCAGGGATCGCGCGGCTCGGGGCCTTCTGGGGCAATGGCTCCGGGGATATCGTGCTGGGCTTCACCACGGCGAACCGGATTGCCCATTCGCCCGACGCAGACTGTGCCCCCCTTCGGCGCCTTGGCGACCATCGGATTGATGACCTGTTCCGCGCCGCTACCGAAAGCACGCAGGACGCGATCCTGAACGCGCTCTGCATGGCGACGGCGGTGGACGGGCGTGACGGCGCAACCCGCCCGCTGCTCTCGGACTGGCTGGCGCGGGCCGGAGGATAGCGTCAAAGCCGCAGTTTCGGGACGGACGCGGCGACGACACGGGATTGGGCAGGGGCGGCGATCCGCGCCCCTGCCCGTGCATCGCCTAGGCGCCCCAGGTCTGTTCCAGGACCCGCAGCCAGTTGCCGTTGGTGATCTTCTCCAGATCGTGTCCCTCGTAGCCACCGGCTCTGAGCGCATCGATCAGCTTGGGCAGGTCGCGTGCATCGCGCAGGGCCTCGGGAATGCGCGTGCCGTCGAAATCCGACCCGAGGGCGACATGGTCGATGCCGATGCGGTCGACGATGTAGTCGACGTGGCGCACCAGCATCGACAGGTCCATCGCCAGATCGCGTTTGCCCTCGGGATGCAGGAACGACACGCCGAAGTTGATCCCGACCAGCCCGCCACTGTCGCGGATCGCGTCGAGCTGGCGATCGGTGACGTTGCGGCTGTGGCCGCAGATCGCGTGAACATTGGAATGCGACGCCACCAGTGGCGCATCCGACAGTTTCGCCACCTCCCAGAACCCGGCCTCGTTGAGGTGGGACAGGTCGATCATGATGCCCAGCTCGTTGCAGCTTCGCACAAGCGCCTTGCCATAGCTCGACAGGCCGGGCCCGATATCGGGCGAGGACGGGTAGCGGAACGGAACCCCGAAGGCAAAGATGTTGGGGCGCGACCAGACCGGCCCGAGCGTGCGCAGACCCATGTCATAGAGCGCGTAAAGCAGGTTCAGGTCTGCCGTGATCGCCTCTGCGCCTTCCAGGTGCATGACGCTTGCGAAGCTGCCATTCGCGAAGGCGGTGCGGATGTCCTGCGCGGTGCGGCAGATCTTGAGCGCGCCCTGCGACTCCCGCTCCGCGCGCGCCAGCAGCCCGGCCTGGGCCATGGTCACCTCCAGCGCCTCCGCGCGCGTGGGGGTGGGGAAGTTGCCATCGTCGTCCAGAACCCGCTCCGAGGGGACGTAAATCGCGCAGAGGCCGCCCCCCAGCCCGCCCGTGGCGGCGCGTGGGAGGTCGATATGCCCCTCGTCTTCGCCTGAAACGAAGCGCTGGACCGCGTCGCTGCGGCCCGACTTCCAAAGTCGCAAAAGCGCATCATTGTGACCGTCGAAGACGACCGGATTAGAATCTCTGGACATGAAATCTCCTGTGAGAGCAGGTTGGATGCCCCCGCCTAACGACCAAAAATTCATCAACGCAAGAGGAGGTTAAATTTGAGCAGCGCTAGGCGCCTCTGTAAGTATTTGAATTTAAATCGGTATGAAAAATTCGCAACGTGCTTGCCGAATTACACATTGGTTGCTTCAAAAATAAGCGTGCTATCGCGGCGCCAGAAACGGTGACGTGCCCTCCGGCAGGTCACAGACGGAAGGCGCCTCGACAGGGCCGATACCTAGCAGAGAGACCAAGATGATCACACGACGCAAGTTCCTCGCCACCGCAGCGGCTGTTCCGGCTGTCAGCTATCTCTCGCTGGCCCAAGCTTATGCCGACACGCCCAAGTCCCTTCTGGTGGTGGCCCAGCAGCTCGACAACATGACGACACTTGATCCGCATGTCAGCTTCGAGGCCGTCGGCTCGGAGATCATCGGCAACATGTACCAGCAACTGGTCAAACCGAATACCGAGGACCCCGATGTTGTGGATCCGGATGTTGCGGAAAGCTGGGAAGCCTCCGAGGACAACAAGACGTTCACCTTCAAGATCCGTGACGGCATCACGTTCTCGTCCGGCAACGAGCTGACCGCCGAGGATGCGGCGTGGTCGTTGCGCCGGACCGTCAAGCTCAACAAGTCCCCTGCCTTCATCATCACCCAGTTCGGCTTCACCCCCGAGAACGTCGACGAGTTGATCCAGGCGACGGACCCGCGCACGCTGGTCATCAAGACCGTCGAGCCGACCTCGATCGGCTTCCTGATCTACTGCCTCTCGGCCAATATCGGCTGCGTGGCAGACAAGCAGACCGTCATGGCCAACGAGGTCGATGGTGACATGGGGTCGGCCTGGCTCGACAAGAATTCGGCGGGTTCGGCCACGTTCATGCTCGACACCTGGCGCCCCTCGGACGTGGTCGTCATGACCGTCAATCCCAATGCCGGCTACGACGGCCCGATCGAGCGGGTCATGCTCCGCCACATCGTCGACCCGTCGTCGCAGATGCTCATGCTGACCAAGGGCGACATCGACATCGCACGCGACCTGACGGCCGAGCAGCTGCAGAGCATTGCTTCGAACGACTCGGTCAAACTTCTGCGCAAGCAGCAGGCTTCGATCATGCAGCTGTCGATGAACGTCTCCCACGAGAAGCTCTCCGACCCCAAGGTCTGGGAAGCCGTGAAATGGGCGATCGACTACGACGGGATCAAGCGCAACATCCTCGGCGACACCTACGAGGTGCATCAGTCCTTCGTGCCCAACGGTCTGCCGGGCGCGCTGAACGACACCATCTTCACTCAGGATATCGAAAAGGCCAAGGCGCTGCTGGCGGAAGCCGGTTACCCCGACGGGTTCGAGATCGAGATGGATCACTATTCGGCCCAGCCCTACCCCGATATCGCGCAGGCGCTGCAGGCCAACCTTGCCGAGATCGGCATCAAGGCCAAACTGATCTCGGGCGAGAACCGTCAGGTTCTGACCAAGATGCGGGCCCGTCAGCACCAGATGATCCTGTCCGCTTGGGGCACGGATTACTTCGACCCCAATGCCAATGCCGATCCGTATATCATCAACAAGGACAACAGTGATGACGCGGCAAGCAAGCCCTTCGTGTGGCGGTCGCACTTCCAGGACGAGGAGCTGATCGCGCTGGCCGAAGACGCCCGCGACGAAAGCGATCCCGAGGTCCGTATCCAGAAATACCTCGACCTTCAGAAGAAGTTCGTCCACGCGTCGCCCTTCGCGATCATGTTCCAGAAGACGGCAACGGTCGCCATGCGCACCAACGTCGATGGCGTCATCCTGGCCCCGCTGCCGAACAACAACTCCTACGAAGAGGTCACGAAGGCTTGAACCAACGAGCGAAATCCTTCGCCGCTACGCTCGGCAGCGTCCTCGTGACGCTGTTCGGGCTATCGGTGATCACCTTCATGATCGGTCGGGTGATGCCCGTCGACCCCGTTCTGGCGGCCGTAGGGGACAACGCACCGGCGGATGTCGTTGCGGCCGCCCGCGCGGCGATGGGCCTGGATGATCCGCTGGTCGTCCAGTACTGGTCTTATATCAGCAACGTGCTGCAGGGCGATCTGGGCCAATCCGTGCTGACCCGGAACCCGGTCGTCAGCGATATCGCGCATTACTTCCCCGCCACGCTTGAGATGGCAACGCTGGCCCTGATCCTCGCGACGCTGCTGGGGGTGCCCGCGGGGATCGTCGCGGCGGTGAAACGGGGCTCGCTGACCGACCAGATCATCCGCGTGGTCTGTATCGCGGGCCATTCCGTCCCTGTCTTTGTCCTGGCGCTGCTGGGACTACTGATCTTCTATGTCGGCCTTGACCTTGTGCCCGGTCCGGGACGTCAGGGCTTCATCTATGACGGGATGGTGCCGACGGTCACGGGAATCCTTCTGATCGACAGCTTGCTGGCGGGGGATATGGGGGCGTTCTGGGACGCGGCCCACCATCTGGCGCTGCCGGTGCTGATCCTGGCGTATTTCTCCATGGCCTACATCACCCGCATGACGCGGGCCTTCATGCTGGATGCGCTCAAGGGAGAATTCATCATCTCGGCGCGGGCCAAGGGGCTGTCCGGCTGGAAGGTCGTGATGGGCCATGCCTTTCCCAACGTGGCCGTGCAGTTGATCACCGTTCTGGCGTTGACCTATGCAGGTCTTCTGGAAGGCGCGGTCATCACCGAGACCGTCTTTGCCTGGCCGGGCCTGGGACAATACCTGACGACCGCGCTCATGAACGGCGACATGAACCCCGTCGTGGGCACCACGCTCGTCATCGGTGCGATCTATGTCGGACTGAACCTGCTGGCCGACATTCTCTACCGCGTGTTCGACCCACGCGTGAAATAAAGGCATCAACATGCTTGCAGACTTCCGAGCCTGGGCGCTCGACGATCTGGCGACCTCGCGGCGCCAGGCGGCCTGGGGCCGCCGCTATCGCATCTGGCTGGCCCTGAAGGCGAACCCGCTGGCGATGATCGGCATGATCATCATCGGGCTGTGCGTGATCCTGGCGCTTCTGGCGCCGCTCCTGGCCCCTCATGACCCGGCGATCCAGGACCTGGAGAACCGCCTGGCGCGCCCGACGGCCGAGCACCTTCTGGGCACCGACGAGCTGGGGCGCGATATCCTGTCCCGCCTTCTCTACGGGGGCCGTATCACCTTGGGCATCGTGGTGGCCGTGGTCATCATGGTCGCCCCCGTCGGCCTCGCGGTCGGAACGATTGCCGGCTATTTCGGTGGCTGGGTCGACAAGACGCTGATGCGGATTACGGACGTATTCCTGGCCTTCCCGCGTCTCATCCTCGCGCTGGCCTTCGTCGCCGCGCTCAGCCCCGGCGTGGAATCCGCCATCCTTGCAATCGCGCTGACCGCCTGGCCGCCCTATGCCCGCATCGCGCGGGCCGAGACCCTGACGGTGCGCAATTCCGAGTTCATCGAGGCCGTCGCCATGACCGGGGCGTCCTCCTGGCGGATCATCTTGCGCCACGTCGCTCCGCTCTGCGTTCCGTCTCTGGTCGTGCGGGTGACGCTCGACATGGCGTCGATCATCATCACCGCCGCAAGCCTGGGCTTCCTGGGCATGGGCGCACAGCCGCCCTCGCCGGAATGGGGCGCGATGATCGCAACCGCGAAGCGCTTCATCCTCGATCAATGGTGGGTCGCCCTGTCGCCCTGCATGGCCATTCTTCTGGTCTCGCTTGCGTTCAACTTCCTGGGCGACGGTCTGCGCGACGTGCTCGACCCGAAGCAGGACTGAGGGGTCTTCATGCTGGTAGATATCGAAAACCTGCGCATCGCCTTCGAAAGCAACGGCAAGCGTTTCGAGGCTGTGCGCGGCGTGTCCTTCAAGCTCGAGGCGCGCCAGAAACTGGGCATCGTGGGGGAATCCGGGTCGGGCAAGTCGATCACCGCGCGCGCGCTGATGCGGCTTCTGCCGCCTCAGGCGCAGGTCACCGCGGACCGGATGAGGTTCGACGGGATCGACATCCAGTCGCAGTCCGAACGCGAGATGCGAAAACTGCGCGGGGGGCGGGCCGGCTTCATCCTGCAGGATCCGAAGTATTCGCTGAACCCCGTGAAGACCATCGGCAACCAGATCGCCGAGGCCTGGCGTACCCACAACAAGGGCGGCAAGAAAGAGGCGCGCGAGGCCGCGCTCGACCTTCTTGAGCAGGTGATGATCCGTGACCCGAAGCGGGTGCTCGATGCCTATCCGCACGAGATTTCGGGCGGCATGGGTCAGCGCGCGATGATCGCCATGATGCTTGCGCCGAACCCCACGCTGCTGATCGCGGACGAGCCGACCTCTGCGCTGGATGCCTCGGTCGAGGCCGAGATCCTGCGTCTGATCGACGAGCTGGTCGACACCCGCAACATGGGGCTTTTGCTGATCAGTCACGATCTGCCGCTAGTCTCGCATTTCTGCGACAAGGTCAGCGTGATGTATATGGGCCAGGTCATGGAAGAGCTGGCGGCCGGTGAGCTGGCGCAGGCCAAGCATCCCTATACCCAGGGCCTGCTGAACTGTCTGCCGTCGCTCGATCACCCGCGCACGGATCTGCCGGTGCTGACCCGCGATCCCAGCTGGCTGGAGGAAAAGGCACAATGAGCGACAAGATGATCGACGTCCGCGACCTGCGGGTCTCCTTCGGGGCGAAGGAAGTCGTCAAGGGCGTCTCCCTCGCGGTGCAGCGCGGCGAGAGCTTCGGCGTGGTAGGGGAGTCGGGCTCGGGCAAGTCTACGGTGCTGCGCGCGCTGGCCGGGCTCAATCACCACTGGTCGGGCGAGATCGATTTCGACGGGGTGCCCGTCGGCGCCAAGCGGCCCCGCGCCTTCTTCCGCAAGGTGCAGATGGTTTTCCAGGATCCCTTCGGCAGCCTGCATCCGCGTCAGACGATCGACCGCATCTTGTCCGAGTTCCTTGCGGTTCACGGCATGGATGACATGGACGGACGGCTGAACCGGGCACTGGAGGCAGTGGCGCTGCCGCAATCGGTGCGCTTTCGCTTTCCGCACCAGCTCTCGGGCGGGCAGCGTCAGCGGGTCGCGATCGCACGCGCGCTGATCGCCGAACCCAAGGTGTTGCTGCTGGACGAGCCGACATCGGCGCTTGACGTGTCGGTGCAGGCCGAGGTGCTCAACCTGCTGGCCCACCTGCGCGAGAGCCGCGGGCTCACCTACGTCATGGTCAGCCACAACCTGTCGGTCGTGGCGCATCTTTGCAGCCGGCTTGGGGTGATGCAGCATGGCGAACTGGTCGAGCAGCTCAGTGTCGAGGATCTGCGCGCCCGCCGCGCCACCCATCCGCACACGCGCGAGCTGGTCGAACTGAGCCGATCGCTCGAAACCCCCGTCTAAGGCGGCACGAAGGACGGCGTAGCGTCTTTGGCAAGGCGCCCGGCACGACGAAAGGTAGGATGACATGGCAGACCTGAACTGGGACGCGGCGGCAGACTGCGCTGGCCGCCTGATGCGCGGCCCCGAGACCGGGCCGGGCGGGGCGCTCATCGGATTCGACCTCGAGGGGACGCATGTCACCCACGCCTTCGGGCGGGCGGACCTGGCCTCGGCCGCGCCTTTCACGGTCGATACGATTTGCCGCTATGCCTCTGTCACCAAGCATGTTTTCTGTGCCTTCGTGCTGGCGCATCCCGATGTGATCGGGCTGCAGGACACCTTGGGTCAGCATCTGCCGCAGTTGCAGCCGGCGCTTGGCGAGATCACCGTCGGCCAGGCGCTGTCGATGTCCGGCGGCGTGCCCGACACGCGGGAATGCCTGACGCTGATCGGCCATTCGGTCTTCACCCGGACCGAGGCGGCCGACCTGCTCGCGTTCCATGCGCAGATGAGCCGGCCGAGCTATGCGCCGGGCACCGAGGTGCATTATTCGAACGGCGGCTACCGGCTGGTTGAAGAAGCGATGCGGGCGCACGGCCTCGACTTCGACACCTTTCTGGCCGAGCAGCTGCGCGACGGCTTCGGGCTGTCGCTGCGCGCCAGCGAATACTGGACCGATCCGGTGCCTGGCTTGGCGCCGGGCTATTTCCCGGCCGAAGACGGCTGGAAGGCCGGTTTCCAGGGCATGCATCTTTCGGCAGCCGGGTCGCTGTCGGGCTCGGTGCGGGACCTTGCCCGTTGGGGGCAGATCCTTCTGACCGGGGAAGGGCGCTTTGAGGGGGTGTTGCCTGCCTTGTCCGAACCGGGTGTTCTGAAGGACGGCACGCGCACGGGTTATGGGCTCGGGCTGCGCCATCAGGATCTGGCGGGCCATGCACTGGTGGGGCACGGCGGCTCGCAGCCCGGCTACAAGACCTATCTGCTGCTCGACCCGGAACAGCGTGCCGGGGTGGCCGTGGTCGCCAACCGCGACGATCTCAACACCGCCGACATTGCCCAACAGGTCATGGCGGCCGCGCTGGACATCGCGGCCCTGCCGCGACCGGGCACGGCGCTTGTGCCCGGCCTCTACGTGGCGCCCGAGGGGGCTGACTGGCTGGAGATCGACGGCGCCTCGGCGCGCCGGCTGGACGATGACGTCACTCTCTATGACGTCGGAGGCGGTGAGAGCGACAGTTTCTCCCCGACCTCAAGACTGCGCTTGAGGATGGAGGGGCAGGCGATCCGGGGCACGGTCGGTCACGCGCCGGCCCGTTTCGTCCCCGTTGTGGAAGAGGCGGCGCCACCCCTTCATCTGGACGGGCTGTGGCACACTCCGGCCTTCGGTGCCCATGCCGAGATCCGCGACGGCGCGATCATCTTCGGGGCTGGGCCGACACGGCGGGCGATGCCGCTTCGCCCTCTGGGCGGGGGCCGTTACCTGTTTACCCTGAAAGACGGCCCCTCGACCCGCCGGATCTGTCTGGCGGAGACCGGAGAGGGGCGTTTCGATCTGGCGCTGTCGCGTGCGCGGACCATGGAGTGGCGGCGTCTGTCCGACTGAGCGCCTTGTGCCGGCCGCCACGTGTCAGGCGACAGCCGTGATCGAATAATGTTCTGTTCCATCCCAAACAAGATCCCAGGATGCGCCGGGCCGGACGTTCTGAATGGCGTGCGGCTCGAAGCACACCAGGCATTTCCCGCCGGGCGCCGGAGCGCGGACGGAAGGATAAATCAGTCCCTTGGAACCGCCCCGGCGCAGCTGCTGGGCCAGACATTGGCCCTCGGGGTACCCGATGGCTGGATCCGGATGTAACGCGGTATGACCTGTTTCATCGGAGAGATCGTCGAACACGCCGATGAAGTCTGCCAGCAATTCCACATAGCGGGCGCTGTCATGGAAGCTGCCGACAAAGCTGAGTTCGCGTGTGCGGTGCCAGGCCACTTCGCTAACGGAAACCATCACCTCCCATGCGCAGTACCAGGCACCTCGCTCCTCGGTGTTGAAGCGGTTTCCGCCCGCGCGGGTATAGGTGAAGGCGGCGTTGACGTGACTGTCCCCGTAGATGCGCATATCGCGGCTGCGGCGTTGCCACGCGAGTTCGCGCGGGTCGAGGTGCGGATTGCGCCCGCGCTCGGCCTGAAGACGTCCACTGGTCAGACCCTCGATCTCTGCCAAGATCTCCATCTCGTCATCGGTATCGACGAGTCCGCGCAGCGATGGTGGCTTGTGGTAGGTCGCGGGCAGGAGACGAACGAGACCGCGATCGGAAATCTCGGTCTTTTTCACGCCCCACCACGCAACGCATCAAGATAGGTCCGAACCGCGAGGATCTGAGGCAAGCCCCCGTCAATGGCCGCGTCGACCGGGCGGCTGCCCCCAAACAGCGGCCCGGTGTTTGGCCGGGTGAACCAGCTTCGCGCGAGAGGCTCCGAGAAGTAGAGTTCAAGGGACTTATAGATGCCGATCACCGCACTGAGACGCAGAACTTGGTCCTTGGTAAGCTCTCCGGCGAAATCCGGCTTCTTGGCGCGCTTCCACGTGCTCTCGGACATATCGGCAAGGCCAGCCGCCTCCTTGACGCTGAGACCCCAGGCATCCGCCACGCGAGCATAGGCTTTCAACGCGACGGCGTTGATCTGTGCGGGTTCCCGGATTTTCTCAGCAACGTACATGGTATCCTCCATGACCCTCGATATAGTCCATATGAACCTCTTGTAAAGTTCAAATGGTCTCACCTTGGCGCTGGTGTCATTTCTACGCTCCTGACGGTATGATCCCGGGTGGCCAATGGCGAGCGCGTTCATTCGGGGTCTCGACCGATCCATCTTGCCAAGGCGCCTGCGGGTCGCAGAACCATGCGGTGGTTCCGATCCCGGCCTCAAGCTTGCGCCAGTCGCGGAACTCGATGCCGCGGTCGAAGGTGATCGACTGTCGCGCAGGTTGGGGCAGGGGCTCCATCACCGCCATCAGTCCGCGCATGAGGTGGGTCGTGCTCCTGTCGTTGTTGCGGAACAGCACGGCGAAGCGGGTCTTGCGTTCAGCCAGTGTGTCGACGTTCATCTTGCCCGCGCCGCGCTCGAAGATCATCAGATCGCCCTCCCATTCTCCGAATGGTTTCTCGCGACTCAACGTAGTCAGGTCGCTGATGGATTGACCGCCCTGGCGGAAAGATCCATCCACGCGGCCTGCTCGCATGGCGTGGCTTTCTCTGTTTGCGGCGGCTGGGAAGATGCCGCGCGAGGTCATCGGCCCGGCTCTCGGGCCCATAGACCGAGGCGTAGATTGTCCTCCTCTCGGGATATCGCGTGCCGCGATACCCTGCCGGGCAGTGAGTGACTGATGCGCGCATCCTGGCCCTCGAACCCAAGGCGGCCTGCGATCTGCTCTGGTGACCACCCGCCCTTGAGCCGGTCAACAATAGCCAGCCGAAGGGCTTCAAACCTCAACAGCTTGCGCCGCCGAGCACGCCGATTGGCGGCTTTCTGATGCGCGGCGGCGCCGTAGTAGCCGTCATAGCCCGGCAGGCACTCATCGCTGAACCAGTTCCGCTTGATCTCGCGATAGATGGTGGCTTTCGAGCGCTGCAACACGCGCGCCATCTCCCGGACGGGGACCTTTGCCAGCTTCCAGCGTTCGATCTGGACACGTTCCTTGACGCTCAGTTGCGCGTATACCGCTCCCATGGCAGACTCTCTCCATTAGTTAACCAACTGTTTTCTAATGGGAATCGCACTTGAGGGTAGCGCGCACCAACCTCGTTTCGAAAATCGGAGAATATGAATTATGTATTAAGAAGGGCTGGATGCGCTCTTGCGAGGATACTCGTAGACCGGCTGTTGCGCGATTACGCGCATGGACTTGGTAGAGCCCTGCGACAAACGCATCGACAAACGCAGTATCCACCTTGTGAACCTTTAGGGCTGCCCTGGGGTCTTCAGCAAAAAGCAGGCCAGCGTTCGGCCAGCCTCCTGTAGTCCATCTTGGCGGCCGGAACCTTCTCCAGCATGGCATGGGAAATCGCCGAAAGGAAATGGCTGAAGGCACTGTCGTCGGCGACGGCATGGCTGGCCGCCGACTGCATATCCTCCCAATCCTCTCTCATCATATAGGCCATTGCCAGAAACTGATAGTACCGTGGCGCTGGGGCGAGCGAGCGCGCGATGGCGAACTCGAGGTAGGGCTGCGCTTCCGAAAGCCGTCCCTGAAAGCCAAGCATGACGCCGAGATTGCCGACGGTTTGCGGATCGTTCGGGTTCGTCTCAATGGCGCGCCGCGCATACTCGATCGACTGCTCGAAATCCCGGAGTAGTGCAGGATATGCGACATTGCCTTGAGGGCATCGGTATCCTTCGGACCGAGTGTCAGAGCTCGGGACGCGGCCTCGCGGGCTTGGGCGAATGCCTCTTGCTTGGTCAATTCAGTCTCGTAACCGAAGCGGGACCCGACATTGCGCAGGTAAGCGAGCATGGCCCAGCCGCGCGCAACTCTGGCTCCCTTCGCACAGTTTCTTCCAGACAAGTCCGCGTTTCCCAATCGTTTTCCTCGCGGATGGTGCGCCGATAATTTATCGCGCGTGAAACGCATGCGTAGCTAGGGTCAGGACTTCGGCAACGGGGGCGTCCCATTCAAGGGTTTTCGCGCATTCAAATGTCCCGCTTAACCGCGGACTTGTCCTTTGAGCCGTCGAACCGCTTCCCTATTCGGCGGCCTTCTTTTGAGATCGACCCGGGTACATGCTTCGGTCCGTGGTCGGCGCGGTGGCGGTGACGTCCATGGACGTCACCTTCCGAAATGGCTCGCGTGTACTGACCCAGCGGACTCTGCTCAGGTTAGGCCGCTAATCTGAATGCCTCGGCAGGCGCGCCCCGCCATCTCTGTAAAAGGGGAGCCTGCGGTCCTCGGTTTCTTCGCGCAACGTCTCCTCAAGCCCATCGAACGCAGAGGTCGAGCAGAAGACGAACATCGCTTCGTTTCCGGCGTTCAAAACATGAGCTGTTGACATATCAACTCAAATCGGACAGGCTGCCTGCAGTTGATGAATCAACTCTGGCGCTGAGGAGAGGGCCGGTCAGGAGGACCTTTACCCATTCGCGAAGGTGACGCCGACACGTGCTGTCGCCGCGCGCTGGCGCTCGGCCAGAGCCGCGACACGCGGCACCAGCATCCGCCTCGGAGGAGAGGCGATACGCGTCCGCAGGCGGCGCTTCAACCGGGAGGAAACCATGACTATCCGACACATCCTGACCGCCGTCTCGGCGGTCTGCGGCCTCGGCTTGGCTGCCGCAGCCGCCGATGAGATCAAGGTGGGCGTCATCGCGCCGTTCTCCGGCCCCTTCGCCCAGTACGGCATCCAGTACCAGCAGGCGATCGAGGCGTTCCAGTCGCAGCACGGCACCGTCGCCGGCGAGCACGAGATCAGCTTCATCTACAAGGATGTCGGCGGCGTGAACCCCGACCAATCGCGGGCGCTGGCGCAGGAGCTGCTGATCCGCGACCGGGTCGATTACCTCGCGGGCTTCACCTTCACCCCGAACGCGCTGGCGGTCGGCCCGGTGATCACCCAGTCGGAGACCCCCACGGTGATCTTCAATGCCGCCACCTCGACGATCAACAAGGAGAGCCCGTTCTACCTGCGCACCAGCTACACGCTGCCGCAGGTCTCCGCCCCGGCGGCGGAATGGGCCTACGATCAGGGCATCCGCACCGTCGTCACCACGGTGACCGATTACGGCCCCGGCATCGATGCCGAGACCGCCTTCAAGGCGGCCTTCGAGGCGAAGGGCGGCGAGGTCATCGAGAGCGTTCGGATGCCGCTGTCGACGACCGATTTCACCCCGATCCTGCAGCGCGTGAAGGACGAGGCGCCGGATGCGGTCTTCACCTTCCTGCCCGGCGGGCCGCCAACCTTCTCCTACACCAAGACATACAACGAGAACGGGCTGCGCGAGGCCGGGATCACCTTCCTAGGCACCGCCGAGACCGAGGAGATCAACTTGCAGGGTCTGGGCGAGATGGCGGAGGGGCTGCAGACCGTCTACCACTACTCCCCCGCCCATGACAGCGAAGCCAACCGCGCCTTTCTGACCGCGCTGAGCGAGCTGCATCCCGATGCGATCGCCAACTGGGCCTCGGTCGGCGCCTATGACGGCGTGCACCTGATCTACGAGATGGTCGAGGCGGCAGGCTCCGACGGGCCGAAGGCGGTCGAGGCGGCGCTTGGTCTCGAGTGGGAGAGTCCGCGCGGCCCGCTCGAGATGGATCCCGAGACCCGCACGGTGATCCAGAACGTCTATATCCGCGAGGTCGCGCGCAATGCCGAGACCGGACTGCTGGAGAATGTCGAGCAGGGCGTGATCGCCACCGTCGGCGATCTCGGCTGGACGAAGTGACCGTCAGGACGGGCCGGCAAGCGCTGGCCCGTCCCACCTGAACGCGAGACACATCATGAGCCTTCTTCTCAACATCGCGGTCGACGGCATCGCCTACGGCATGATCCTTTTCATGATCGCCGTCGGCCTGTCGGTGACCATGGGACTGATGCGGGTCGTCAACCTTGCCCATGGCGGATTCGCCCTGATCGGCGGCGCGCTGGCGCATTGGCTGGGCCGCGAGCTGGGCCTACCCTTCGTCGCCGCCGCGGCACTGGCCATCGCCGGCACCGTCGCGCTGGCCATCCCGCTCGAGCGGCTGGTCTACCGCCGGATCTACGGCTTTGGCGAGTTGCAGCAGGTGCTGGCCACGATCGGCCTGACCTTCCTGATGATCGCAACCGTCAACCTCTGGCTCGGCTCCTCACTGCTCGCGATCCCGCTGCCCGAGGCGCTGCAACGCTCGATCGACCTCGGTTTCCGCCAGCTCACGGCGCACCGGGTGACGGTGATCGTGGTGGGCCTCGCGGTGATCCTCGGCCTCTGGGCGCTGCTCGACCGCACCCGCTTCGGCATCCGCCTGCGCGCCGCGGTCGACAACCGCGACACCGCCTCGGCGCTCGGCATCGACACCGGGACGATCTACACGCTGACCTTCGCGCTCGGCGCGGGGCTCGCGGCGCTCGGCGGCATCCTCGGGGCGGAGTTGCTGCCCATCGATGCCTATTACCCGCTGCGCTACATGGTCCTGTTTCTCATCGTCGTCGCCATTGGCGGGCTGGGCTCGATCCTCGGTTCCTTTGCGGCGGCGCTGGCTATCGGGCTCGTCGAGACCGCGAGCCGCTACCTGCTGCCCGACTTCGCCACCATCGTCACCTTTGCGCTGGTGATCCTGTTCCTGGCGCTGCGCCCGCAGGGCCTTTTGGGGAGGGCCTCGTGATGACCCGTCCGTTCATTCCCGCGCTCGTCATGCTGATTGCAGCGGTCGCGGCCTTCTTCCTCTTTCCCTACAACCTCGCCTTCCTGACCCGCATCCTGATCATGATCGTGCTGGTGCTCTCGCTCGACCTGGTGCTGGGCTTTGCGGGCATCGCGACGCTGGGGCAGGCGGCGATGTATGGCGCCGGCGCCTATGCCGCCGGGCTCTTCGCGATCCATGTCTGGGCCGATCCGGTCGCGGGGCTGCTGATCGGCGCGCTCGCAGGGGGGGCGCTGGCGGCGCTGTCGGGCGCGGTGCTGATGCGCACGCAGGGCCTCACGTTGATCATGCTCACCATCGCCGTGGCGCAGATCTGCGCCGAGATCGCCAACCAGGCGCGCGAGGTCACCGGTGGCGCCGACGGGATGCGCGGCATCCGCCCCGGCAAGGTGCTCGGGCTATGGGAGTTCGATTTCATCGGCATCACCGGCTACTGGTACGCGCTCACTATCGCGGGGCTGGTCTTTGCCGCGCTCTTCGTCATCGGGCGCTCGCCCTTCGGGCTGTCGCTGCGCGGCATCCACGAAAGCCCCGCGCGCATGGAGGCGATCGGCGTCTCGGTCTATCGCCGCAGGCTCGCGGCCTACACGCTGGGCGGCGGCATCGCCGGCATCGCCGGTGCGCTCAGCGCCCAGATCACCCAACTCGTCAGCCTCGAGGCGTTTTCCTTCACGCTCTCGGCGGAGGCGCTGATCATGCTGATCCTCGGCGGCACCGGGCGGCTCTACGGCGCGGTGCTGGGCACGGTGATCTTCATGGCGGTGCACCACACCGCCGCCGCCAACGATCCTTTTAACTGGCTCTTCGTCATCGGCGCGCTGGTGCTGGCGGTGGTGTTCTTCCTGCCATCGGGCATCGCGGCGCTGCCCACCAGCCTCAAACGTCTCGCCAAGGGAGGTCGTCATGCAGGGTCTTGAGGTTCGCGGGCTCAGCAAGCATTTCGGCGGGCTGGTGGTGTCGGAGAGCATCGACTTCGACCTGAAGCCCGGGGCGCGCAAGGCGCTGATCGGCCCCAACGGGGCGGGCAAGAGCACCTTTGCAAACCTTGTGACCGGCATCCTCAGCCCCTCGGGCGGCGCCATCCGCTTCGATGGCGAGGACATCGCCGGGCTCGACGAGGCGCAGCGGGTCAAGCGCGGCATCGCCAAGACCTTCCAGATCACCACGCTGTTTCCGCGCCTCACGGTGCGCGAGAACCTGCGCCTGCCGGTGCTGGAGCGCGAGGGGCTGGGGCGGCGCATGTTCGCCCGTGCCGACAGCAACCGCGCCATCGAGGACGAGGTCGCGGCGCTGATCGACCAGTTCGACCTCGGCCCGCTGGCCGACCGCCCGGTGCTCGATCTGGCCTATGGTCAGCAGCGTCTGGTCGAGATGGCGCTGAGCCTGGCGCTGAAGCCGCGGGTGCTGATCCTCGACGAGCCCGCCGCCGGCGTGCCCTCGAGCGAAACCCACCTGATCATCGAAGCGATAGAGCGGCTGCCGCACGATCTCGCGGTGCTGGTGATCGAGCATGACATGGATCTCGTGTTCCGCGTCGCGACCTCGATCGTGGTGCTGGTGCAGGGGCGCATCCTCACCGAGGGCACGCCACAAGAGATCGCCACCAACGCGCAGGTGCGCGAGCTTTACCTGGGAGGGGCGCATGGCTGAGGCGCAGGCTGACACCACGCTGAAACTGAAAGACGTCACCGCAGGCTACGGTCCGACCCATGTCCTGCGCGGCATCGATCTCACCGTCGTGCCGGGTGAGCGGCTGGCGGTGATCGGGCGCAACGGGGCGGGCAAGACGACGCTCCTCAACACCATCATGGGCCTGACCCGGATGCATGGCGGCAGCGTCCAGTACAAGGGCCGCGCCATCGACCGGCTCGCCCCCTACAAGCGCAACGCGCTGGGGCTCGGGCTGGTGCCGCAGACCCGCGATATCTTCCCCTCGCTCACGGTCGAGGAAAACCTGCTGTCATGCCTGCGGGGCGACGCCACGCTCGACGAGGCCTACACCCTCTTCCCGCGCCTCAAGGAGCGCC
Source organism: Salipiger bermudensis (assembly GCF_020171625.1). Taxonomy (GTDB): domain Bacteria; phylum Pseudomonadota; class Alphaproteobacteria; order Rhodobacterales; family Rhodobacteraceae; genus Salipiger; species Salipiger bermudensis_B. The sequence continues at coordinate 43,032 of NZ_JAIUZY010000012.1, read as the reverse complement.
GCCGCAACGGCGGCACCCAGCTCTCGGGCGGCGAGCAGCAGATGCTCTCCATCGCCCGCACCCTGATGACCCGGCCCGACGTGATCCTGCTCGACGAGCCGCTCGAGGGGCTCGCCCCGGTGATCTGCGAGCAGCTCATGGAGGTGTTCGAACAACTCGCCAGCGATGGCCGCCGCGCCGTGGTGCTGGTCGAGCAACACGCCGAGGCCGCGCTGGCCTTCGCCAACCGCGCCCTGCTTATGGCCAACGGCACCATCGTGCACGAAGGACCCGCCGAGGCGCTGCGACAGGATGCGGAGCTTCTGCACCGCCATGTCGGCGTCGCGCTGGCGGACTGAGCCGAGAAAGGACCTGCCATGACACTCATCGAAGGCCACAAGCCCATCATCCCCGCAGGCGGCGTCGCGGTCTGGGATGTCGATCCCTACCACACCGCGATCCTGCGCGACCCGCTCGACTATTATGCCGAACTGCGCGCACAGGGCGATCTGGCCTATATCCCGCGCTACAGCGTGCTCGCCGTGGGGCGCTACGAGATCACCCGCAAGGTATTCTCCGACCACGAAAACTTCGTCTCCTCGCGGGGCGTGGGCCTGAACGATTTCAAGCTCGAAGACCCGTGGCGCCCGCCCTCGATCATCCTCGAGGTCGACCAGCCCGATCACACCCGCACCCGCAAGGTGATGTCGCGGGCGCTCTCGCCCAAGGTGGTGAAAGGCTTTGCCGAGCTGTTCCACGAGACCGCCGACCGCCTCGTCGACGACTTGCTCGAAAGGGGCACGATCGAGGCGGTCACCGATTTTGCCGAGGCCTTCCCGACCACTGTCTTCCCCAAGGCGGTCGGCATGACCGACGTCAACCCGCGCCACCTCGTGGATTACGGCGCCATGGTGTTCAACGCCGTCGGCCCCGACAATGCGCTGCGCCGCGAGGCGATGCGCCACGCCGGCGAGATCGTGCCCTGGATCAACGCCGCCTGCGCCCGCGACCGGCTGAGCGGGGACGGGCTCGGCGCGATGGTCTACGCCTCCGCCCAAGATGGCACGCTGACCGAGGCCGAGGCCGGGATGCTGGTGCGCTCCTTTCTGTCGGCGGGCGTCGATACAACGGTGACCGGCATCGGCAACGCGCTCTGGTGCCTGTCGCAGAACCCCGGCCAGTGGGAGGCCCTGAAAGCCGACCCGACGCTCATCCGCCCGGCCTTCGAGGAGGTTCTGCGCTACACCTCGCCGGTACACACCTTCGGCCGCACCGCCGGGCGCGACACCGAGATCGCGGGCTTTCCGGTCGAGGAGGGCAGCAAGGTGCTCTGCGTGCTGGGCGCGGCCAACATGGACCCCGAGAAATGGGGCGACCCGGAGGTCTTCCGCGTCGACCGCAAGCCGGTGGGCCATGTGGCCTTCGGCGCTGGCATCCACGGCTGCGTCGGCCAGAACATCGCCCGCGGCGAGCTCGAGGCGGTGCTGGGCGCACTGATCCGCAAGGTCGATCGGATCGAACCCACCGGAGACGCTGTCTGGCGTCCCAACAACGCGATCCGGGCGCTCGACCGGCTGCCCATCACACTCATTCCGAACTGAAGAGGCATCTCATGGTCAAGGTAACCTACGTCGCCCATGACGGCACCCGCACCGAGCTCGAAGGCGATCCCGGCGACAGCGTCATGAGCCTCGCCATCGCCAACGGGCTCGACGGCATCGTCGGCGAGTGCGGCGGCTCGATGATGTGCGCCACCTGCCATTGCTATGTCGATGACGACTGGCAGGCGGCCACGGGCGCGCGCATGGATGGCGAGGAAGATATGCTCGAAAGCGCGGTCTGCGAGGTCACCGGGCGCTCGCGTCTGTCTTGCCAGATCACCCTGAGCGAGGCGCTCGACGGGCTGGTCGTGCACCTGCCGGAGGAGCAGGTGTGAGCGCGGGGCGCGTCGTCATCATCGGCGCGGGACAGGGCGGGCTGCAGGCCGCCATGTCGCTGCGGCAGGAGGGGCATTCCGGCCCGATCACGCTGATCGGCGGCGAGCCGGGGCTGCCCTACCAGCGTCCGGCGCTCTCCAAGGCCTTCCTCAAGACCGGCGAGGCCGACAAGCTGGCGCTGCGGCCGGAGAGCTTCTTTGCCACCAAGGACATCACCCTGCGGACGGGGGAGTGGGTCGACGCCATCGACCGCGAGGCAGGGGTGGTCCGCGTCGGCGCCGAGGCGCTGCCCTTCGATCACCTGATCCTGGCCACCGGCACGCGCAACCTGCGCCCGGCCATCCCGGGCATCGACCGCGCGCTCGATCTTCGCACGCTGGACGATGCCGCCGCGCTGCGCGCCGCGCTCGATCGCCCGCGCAAGGTTGCGGTGATCGGCGGCGGCTTCATCGGGCTCGAGTTCGCGGCGGTGGCGGCGGGACTGGGCCACGAGGTCAGCGTCGCCGAGGCCGCACCGCGGCTGATGGCGCGCGCGGTCTCGCCGGAGATGTCGCGCCGCTTCCGCGAGTTGCACGAGGCGCTCGGCACCGCGCTGCATCTCGCCAATGGCGTGACCGAGGTCACCGAGACCGGGCTGACCCTCGCCGACGGCACCGAGATCGCTGGTGATCTCGTCCTGCTCGCCGCCGGAGTGCGCCCCAACACCGAGCTGGCCGAGGCCGCCGGGCTCGAGATCGCCAACGGCATCGCGGTGGATGCAGAGCTGCGCACGCGCGATCCGCGCATCTTCGCGCTTGGCGATTGCGCCGCCTTCCCCGAGCCCGGCAGCGGACGCCGCATCCGGCTCGAGAGCGTGCAGGCCGCCACCGATCACGCCCGCGCCATCGCCAGGACCATCGGGACCGGCACGGCCACGCCCTACGCCGCGGTGCCGTGGTTCTGGTCGGACCAGTCCAATCTGAAGCTGCAGATCGCGGGGCTTGCCGATCCCACGGATGACAGCGTCACGCTCGAGGATGGCGCGGTGCTGCGCTTCCGCGACGGGCGCCTGACTGCCGTCGAAACCATCAATAACGCCAAGATCCACATGAAGGCACGGCGTTTGCTGGCCGCCGCCCCGGTGCCGACCCGTGACAGCCTGCTGCAAAGGAATTATGACCTGACAGCCGCATGACCGAACCTGGAGCTGCCGCGCCGTGACCGACAAACCGATGGACCGCCTCTTGAGCCCGACCCGAGACCGTGCCGGGATCCGAATCCTCGACATCGACCACTACGCGCCGTTCCTCCTAAACGCCGTAAGCAGCGCCTGGCAGCGACAGACCTCTGCGATCTACCGGCGCGATTTCGACCTCGGCATCGTCGACTGGCGGGTCATGGCGATGCTCAACATCGAGCCCGAGATCACCGCCAACCGCATCTGCGAGGTGATCCGGCTCGACAAGGCGGCGGCCAGCCGATCGCTTAAGCTGCTCGAAGCGCGCGGGCTCGCCAGCTACGCCGCCGCCGGCAGCGATCTGCGCCGGCGCAGCTGGTGGCTGACCGATGAGGGGCAAGAGGTCCATGCCGAGATCCTGGCCATCGCGCTTGAGTGCGAGGCCCGCATGCTGGCCGACATCCCGCCGCAGGATTACGAGACCTTCCTTGCCGTTATGCATAAGATGCTGGGTAATCTCGGCGCCTGACCGGGGCGTTCAACAGCCTCTGGACTGCCGCGCAGGACCCAGGATGAAGAGCGCGTCCGATGCGAAGCGCTGACACCCGCAGGGATCAACACGAGTCCCATTCTTCGGATGTTGTGGTGCGCTGCCGCCCCTGCCCTCGCAGGTCGTGGGAGTGGCGGTTCAAGTGGCGCGCGCACATACGAGCAGCCTAAGGCAGGACGTCAGCAAAGGCAGGGCGAATTGCCAGTTTACTGTGCCGCACTGAGGATGAAATCCGCGCCGCGCTCGGCCAGCATGAAGACCGCCGCCTGGGCATTGCCCGAGACCTGCGTCGGCATCACCGAAGCGTCGATCACCCGCAGCCCCTCGACCCCGCGCAGCCGCATCTGCGGATCGACCACCGCGCCCTCATCGCTTCCCATCCGGCAGGTGCCCGCCGCGTGGTAGATCGTCTGGCCGTTCTGCCGTGCAAAGGCCAGCCAGTCCTCACGGGTGCTGCACCCCGGCCCCGGTGACATCTCGTGATCGCGCCAGTCGTCCATCGGCGCGGCCTCGATGATCCGGCGCCCCTCGATCATGCCGTCGATCATCACCCGCCGGTCCTCTGCGGTGGCGAGGAAGTTCGGGCGGATCTCGGGCTGGTCCTCGATGCGCGGAGAGCCTGCGTGAATCGATCCCCGGCTTTCCGGCCGCAGCTGGGTGACCCCGAGCGTCATGCCGGGCGCGCGCTCGAGCTTGCGCTCGGCGGCGTTGGCATAACTTGCGTGCATGAAGAAGAACTGCACATCCGGCCCGGCAAGCCCCTCGCGGGTGCGGATGAAGCCGTGCGCAAGGCCAGTGCCGTAGGTCAGGATGCCGCGCCGGAACAGCAGGTAGCGCAGCACTTCGCGGGCGAGCTGCGGGCCGCGGCTGAGCTGGTTGAGCGTTTCGGGGCGGCGCACCCGCCAGTTCAGGCGGGTGCAGAAATGGTCCGAGTAGTTCTCGCCGACCTGCGGCGCCGCCACCCGGGTCTCGATTCCGAGGCGCGACAGCCGCTCCGGGTCGCCGATGCCCGACAGCTCGAGCAGATGCGGGCTCTGCACCGCGCCGGCGCTCAGGATCACCTCGCGACGGGCGGTCAGGACACGCTCGCCATCAGCGCCCTGCACGCGGACACCGCTGGCGCGACGCTCCGTGATCTCGATCTTCGTCACCCGCAGCCCGGTGCGGATCTCGAGGTTCGGGCGGGTGCGCACGGGCGCGAGATAGGCGGCATAGGCGCTCGCGCGGCGGCCGTTCTTCTGGTTCACCTGATACCAGCCGACCCCGTCCTGACGGCAGCCATTGTAATCGGGGTTGCGCGGATGACCCGACGCCTCGGCGGCGGACAGGAAGGCCTCGCCGATGGCCGGGCGCTCCTGCACCTCGCAGAGATCGAGCCGGCCCTCGCGGCCACGGGCGCCGTCGGTATCGGGGCCGGCATAGCGCTCGAGCCGGCGGAACACCGGCTCGACCGCATCCCAGCCCCAGCCGGTGCAGCCCGACTGGGCCCAGCCGTCGTAATCCTGCGGCTGGCCGCGGACGTAGATCATGCCGTTGATCAGCGTCGAGCCGCCAAGCCCCTTGCCGCGAGGAATGGCGATCTCGCGATTGCCGGTGGCAGGCTCGGGGGTCGACTGGAACCGCCAGTTGAACTTGGGGTTGGTGAGCAGCTTGTAAAAGCCGGCCGGGATCGGGATCCACGGGCTGAGCGGACGCGGCCCGGCCTCAATCAACAGCACGCGGTTGCGCGGATCCTCCGAGAGCCGGTTTGCCAGCACGCAGCCGGCGGTGCCGCCGCCGACGATGATGTAATCGAACGCCTCGCTCATCGCGCCGCCCCGGTCGCCGCGGCGGCGTTCAGCGCCTCGCCCGGGATGGCGCCCATGTGCCGGGCCATCAGTTCGATCTGGCAGCGCAGCATCGGCAGGCCCGGATGGCAGCGCGCGCCCCGCGCGGCGGCCTCGGCGAGGAGCGGCGTCACCTCTGGCTCCATGATCGCCTCGGCGACGATCTGGCCCGCGTGCAACCCCTCCGGGGAGAGCGGCAGCGGATCTCCCGCCCGCAGCCCCAGAGAGGTGGCGTTGGCGACGATGTCATAGCCGCCCGGATCGGCGATACTGCTGCACCCCTCGGCGCGGCAGCCCGGATAGGCCGCCGAGACCCTCTGCGCGAGATCGTCGGCCTTGGAGGCGGTGCGGTTGAGGATCGTCAGCGCCGCGGCCCCAGCCTCCGCCAGAGCAAAGGCGATGGCCGAGGCCGCGCCCCCTGCCCCGGCGAGCAGGACCCGCGCGCCGCCCGGATCGATCCCGGCCTGACGCAGCCCCTCGACAAAACCGATGCCGTCGAGCATCGCCCCGATCATGCGCCCGTCCTCGTCACGGCGCACGCAGTTCACCGCGCCGATGCGGGCGGCATCTCCCTCGACGGCGTCGCACAGATCCAGCATTGCGGGCTTGTGCGGCACCGTGGCGATGAACCCGCCGAAGTTGCGCATCGCCCGCAGCCCGTCGAGCGCCTGCGGCAGTTGCTCGGGGCTCACGTGCATCGGCACGAGGACGCCGTCGACCCCGTGGCGGGCAAAAACCTCGGCCATGACCTGCGGGGTTTTCACATGGGCAATCGGATCGGCGAGGATCCCGTAAAGGCGGGTATGACCGGTGATCTGGGTCATGGCAGCGTGCAGGCCGTCTTGATCGTGGTGTGGAACGCGCGCGCCGCGTCGCCCGGGCCTCTGCGGCCTGCGACCGGCTCGTGGTCATCGACGCCCGCGGCCGGGAGAAATACTCTCACCCGACCCGCCCCGGCATCGGCGCGGAACCGCGGGGCCTGCGTGCAGGTTCCCGCGGGCAGGCCGATCCCGGTGTTCTCCTCGCGCGCGTGGCCGGTCTGCGCGCCGCCGATGAAATTCATGAAGCTCATGCCGGTCCTTTCAGGTCATGGAGAGGCCGCCGGCGACGTCGATCGTCTGGCCGGTGACAAAGCTCGATTCCGGGGAGGTCAGCCAGAGCGCCGTGTCGGCCACCTCGGCGGGCTCGCCCAGCCGGCCGAGCGGCGTGCGGCGCACCTCGGCCTCGTTCAGCTCGGGCGCCACTCCCGCCACCATCGGCGTGGCGATCCGCCCCGGTGCCAGCGCGTTCACCCGGATGCCGTGCGGGCCGAGCTCGCCCGCGAGGTGCTTGGTGAAGCCGATGATCGCAGACTTGGTCGCGGCGTAGTGGCAGGCGACGATGGGAAAGTAGGTCTTGCCCGCCACCGAGGAGGTGTTGACGATCCACCCCCGCCCGGCCTCGACCATCGCAGGCGTCAGCGCACGGATGCAGTTGAACGAGCCGGTGAGGTTCACATCGACCACCCGGCGCCATTCCTCCGGGTCCATCTCCCAGACCTTGTGGGCCACGCCCGCGTGCTTGGGCGAAATCCCGGCATTGTTGATCAGTGTGTCGAAGGCGCCGCCGATCTCTGCCTCGGCCTGCGCGATGGCCCGCGACAGGCTGGCGTAATCGCTGACGTCTCCGGTCATCGCGATGCCGGTGCCGGGCAGGCCCGCGACTGCCGCCGCGACTTCGGTGGCGTCGATGTCGAGCACCCCCACGGTGGCGCCGCGCCGGGCAAAGGCCTCGGCCATGGCCAGCCCGATGCCCTTGGCCGCGCCTGTGACCAGTACCCTTCGTCCGGCATGGCTGTCCCGCGTCTCGTGATGCGCGGGGGTCGTCTCGCGGTGTGTCATCGTCATATTCCCAGATAGGCCTGTCGAACGTGGTCGTTCTGCAGCAGCGCATCGGCGTCGTCCGTCAGCACCATGCGCCCGTTCTCGAGCACGTAGCCGCGATCCGCAGCCTTGAGCGTGTGGAACACATTCTGCTCCACGATCAGCACCGTGGTGCCGGTGGCGGCCACCTGCGCGATGACCTCGAAGACCTGCGACACGATGATCGGCGCGAGCCCCAGCGAGGGCTCGTCGAACATCAGGATCTTGGGCCGCGCCATCATTCCACGCGCGATCGCCACCATCTGCTGCTCGCCGCCCGAGAGCGACGAGGCGTGCTGGTCAAGCCGCTCGCGCAGTCGCGGGAACAGTTCGAGCACCTCGTGCAGCGTGTCGTCCTGATAATCGCGTGCGTGGCGGCAATAGGCCCCCATCAACAGGTTGTCGCGCACCGTCATGTCCGGAAAAAGCTGCCGGCCCTCGGGGATCAGGGTGATGCCCCGATCCACGGTGTCATGCGCCTCGAGCTTGGTGATGTCCTTGCCCTCGAAGGTGATCGCGCCGGTGCGCGGCTTCACCAGCCCCGAGATGGTGCGCAGAAGCGTGGTCTTGCCGGCGCCGTTGGCGCCCACGATGGTGACCACCTCGCCCGGCTCGACATGCAGCGAGATGTCCTGCAGGATCACCGTCGAGCCGTAGCCCGCATCGACATTCTTGACCTCAAGCATGGGTGAACTCCTTCCCGAGATAGGCCTCGATCACCTGCGGGTCCCGCACCACCTTCTGCGGGTCGCCCTGGGCGATGATCTGGCCGGAGTTGATGACGATCACGCGATCCGAGAGCGACATCACCGCCTGCATCACGTGCTCGATGGCGATGATGCTGACGCCGGTGTCGCGGATCGACAGCATCAGGTCCACGGCGCGGCGCACGTCGGTCTGGTTGATGCCCGCCATGACCTCATCAAGCAGCAGGATGCGCGGCTCCATTGCCATGACCCGCGCCACCTCGAGCCGCTTCAGGCCGCCGATGGTCAGGCTTGCGGCCTCGGCGTTGAGATATGGACCAAGGCCCATCCGGTGCGCCGTCTCGCGCGCCGCCTCGCGGGCGTCGCCCACATGCGGGTGGCGATGGAAGGCGCCGACCATGATGTTTTCCTCGACCGTCATCGCCGCGAAGGGCTGAACGATCTGGAACGTCCGCCCGACCCCAAGCGTGGCGAAATCCGCCGGCGTCGCCGGCTCCTGCCACTCCCCCGAGGGCGAGAGCACCGACACCCGGCCCTGATCGGGCTTGAGGAAGCCCGAGAGCATGTTGAACACCGTGGTCTTGCCGGCGCCGTTCGGCCCGATCACCCCGAGGATCTCGCCCTCGCGCAGGGTGAAGCCCACGTCGTTGGTCACGTGAAGGCCGCCGAAATGCTTCTGCAGCCCCTCGACCCGCATCACCTCGCGGCCCGGCTCATGCGGCACCGCCGAGCGCGGCGCGGCGGCGACCGGTGCGGCCTGCTCGCCCTCGGTCTTCTCCGAGCTCGAGGTGAAGCGATGCACCACGCCCATGATGCCGTTGGGCAGGAACAGCACCACCAGCATCAGCACCACGCCGTAGACAAAGCCGTGCAGGCCGATCGCCTCTGAGCCGAGCGCGCCGCGTGCGAACTCGGTGATCGGCACCAGAAGAACGGCGCCAAGCAGCGGCCCCCAGACGGTGCCGATGCCGCCGATCAGGGCGAACATGGCGATCTGGATCGAGAACTGCAGCGAGAACATCGACTCCGGCTCGATGAAGGTCAGGTACATCGCGTGGAACGTGCCCACCATCGCGGACAGCGCCGCCGAGACACTCACCGCCATCAGCCGGACCTTGACGGTGCCGACGCCCGCCGCCTTGGCCGCGCTCTCGCGCTCGCGGGTGGCCACGAGGTAGAAGCCAAGCCGGTGCGAGCGGATCGCCCAGGCCACGGCGAGGCAGACCAGCAGCATCCCGAAGGCGATCAGCAGCGCCGGGAAGCGCTCGCGGAAGACCATCCACTCCCAGCCGATATTGAGCTGGATCATCAGCCCCGTTGCGCCGCCTGTCAGGTCGCGGAAATGCAGGGCGAGGACGCGGAACACTTCGAGGAAGGCGATGGTGGCGAGGGCAAAGAACGGCCCGTGCAGGCGGAAGCAGGGCCACGACACCACGATCGCCGCGACCACCGCCACGGCGGCGCCTGCGAACATGCCGAACCACGGCGAGATGCCGAAATTGACGAGGATCACACCGGCATAGCCGCCGATGCCGTAAAAGATCGCGTGCCCGAGCGAGAGCTGGCCGGCATAGCCGCCGACGATGTTCCACGCGGTCGACAGGGCAGCGAAGATGCAGATGGTGATGAAGATGTGGTAGACGAACTCGTCTCCCACCGCGACGGGCACCGCGATCAGGCCGGCCAGCAGCACGGCCACCGCGATCAGGCCCAGTTTCTGGGCGGAGAGGCCTCCGCCGGAGGCTTGGGTCATGGAGGTCGTCTCGGTCATGGCGATACGTGGCTCTGGGTCATGCGGGTCCCGAACAGGCCCGACGGTTTCAGGATGAGGATCAGCAGGAAGATGGTGAACACCACCGCCTCGCGCAGGTCGGAACCGATGTAGAAGCCCGACAGTGCATCCACGAGGCCGATCACCAGCGCTCCGAAGAAGGCGCCCGGGATCGAGCCCAGCCCGCCCAGCACCACGCACACGAAGGCGATCAGCACGAAGTAGGTGCCGATGGTCGGCGAGGTCGGGTAGAGCGGCGCGATCAGCGACGAGCCGAGGCCCACGCAGGCGGCGCCGAGGCCGAATGTCAGGACGTAGATGAACTTGTCGTTGATCCCCATCAGCCGGGCCGCGGCGCGGTTCTGCGCCGTGGCGCGGATGGCGCGGCCGGTGCGGGTCTTCTTCATGAAGAGCTGCAGGGCGATGACGAGCAGGATTGCCGCGCCGAACACCCAGAGCTGCCCGGTCAGGATGCGCACCTCGCCCAGCATCACCTGGCTGCGCACTCCGTGCGCCGGGGTGTTGGCGATATCGGCGCCGAACACCAGCAGCGCGAGGTTCATCAGTGCCGTCGACAGGCCCACCGTGGCGAAGATCTGGACGTGCTCGTCGCGCGCCGACATCAGCGGCTGGATCAGCAGACGCTGGGTCAGCGCCCCCAGCACGAACAGCGCCGGCGCCACCGCCGCCGCGGTCAGGTAGGGGTGCACGTCCAGGCCCGTGCTCAGCAGGAAGGTCAGGTACATCCCGACCATGAGGAACTCGCCGTGGGCGAAGTTGATCACCTTGACGATGCCGAAGATCAGGGTGAGCCCCACCGCCACGATGGCGAAGAGCCCGCCGAGCATCAGCCCGTTGGCGACAATCTGAAGAAAGGTGTCCATGTCTCGCGCGTCTCCGGAAAAAGGTCATGCCGGGCCGCGACGCGAAACGCGCGCGGCCCGGCCCGGTGGCGTCAGTCGCCGATCTGGAACTCGGCCACGGCAGCGTCGCGCGGGTAGACGGTGACGAGCTTGCCGCCCTGCCACTGCATCCCCATCATCATCGCGCGGTCATTCTGGTTCTGCTCGCCGAAATGCACGCCGTAGCCCGCCGCGGTCTCGCCCGACGGGATGTCGATGGCCTTCACCGCCGCGACGATCTGGTCGGGCTCGAACCCCTCCCCCGCATCGATGCCCTCGAGCACCGCCATCGCGCCCACGTAGTTGTTCAGCGAATGGCCCGAGCGCGGATCCTCGCCGTACTTGTCCTGATAGGCGGCGAGGAACGCCTCAAGGCCCGGGGTGAACTCGGTATTCACCGCGTACTGGGTGAAATCGACATCCAGAACGCCCTCCATCAGCTCGCCCACCGCCTCTTCGGTTGCGGTCAGCGAGTAGCCGCCACCGCCGCCGATGATGGCATCGGGTTCGAACCCGGCCTCGGCCGACTGGTTCAGGAACAGCACGGAATCGTTCTGGTACGAGGTCTGCAGCACGATGTTCACGCCGCGATCCTTCAGATCGAGCACCAGCGAGGACATGTCCACGGTCGAGCTGGGATAGCCCTGCACGGTGACGATGTTCAGGCCCTTCTCGGCACCGTACTCTTCCTGATGGCCAGCCACCGAGGTGCCGTAGGCGCTGTCCTCGTGGATCACGCCGATCACCAGGTCAGAGGCCTCGACACCAAGTCCCGGCGCGATCTCGTCGAGGATCATGTCGATGCTCATGATGCCCATGGTCTCGGCGGTCGGGTTGGTGCGGAAGAGGTACTGCAGATTGCGCCCCGTCACCTCGTCGGCCACCGCGCCAAGCTCGAAATACGGGATCCCCGAAAGCTCGGCCACCTGGCTCGCCGCGATCGAGCGGGACGAGGAATAGGTGCCGAGGATCGCCTTCACGCCCTCGCGGCTGATCAGCCGGCGGGCCTCGCCGATGGCCTGGTTGTTGTCGACCGCGTCGCCGCGCACCAGCTCGATCTGCTCGCCCTGGATGCCGCCGGCGGCGTTGATCTCCTCGACCGCCAGTTCGACGCCGCGGAAACTCTCTTCGCCCAGCAGCGCGAGGCCTCCCGAGAACGGGTAGAGCGCGCCGAACTTCACATCGGCCTGCGCCGCACCGGCGAGCAGCGCCGAAACCGCGGTGGCGGTAAGCAATGTCTTCAGTGTCATGGTCTTCCTCCCTGATGTCGGGCCCTCCAGCCCGGTTCGGACGCTCAGTAGTCGAGCGCCTCCTTGCCTTGAAAAACGGTAATCGGCGGGTGCGCCTTCTCGTCGGTGATCACGTCGATCACGGTGACCTCCGCCTTGCCGAGCGCCTCCTCCAGCGCCGGCAGGAACTGCTCGGGCGTCTCCACCCGGATGCCTTCGCAGCCCACGGCGCGGGCGATCGCGGCATGATCGACAGCGGTGAAATGCACCACGTCGGTGTAATCCCCGAAGAGGCTCAGCTCGGCGTGCTTCTGGTAGCCGAGGATCTGATTGTTGAGCACGATCACCACCACCGGCAGCTTCATGCGCCGCGCAGTCTCGAGCTCGCCCCAGACGTGACCGAAGCCGCCATCGCCGGTGAGGCACACCACCGGGGCCTCGGGTCGTGCCGCCTTGGCGCCGAGCGCGAAGGGCAACCCCCAGCCCAGCCCCGCCAGACCGCGCGGGGTCAGGAAGCGCTGGCCGGCGCGGCGGGCGGTCAGACCGTTGGCAATCCAGATCGACGAATAGCTCGCATCGGCCACCGTCACCGCGTCATCGGGCAGCACCGTGTCGAGATCGCGCATCAGCCGCTCGGGCCGGATCGGGGCCGCGTCCCAGTCGATCAGGCTGTCGATCTCGCGCTCATGCGCCGCGCGGCCCTCCGCGATGCGGGTCTCGAGGCCCGGCCGCCGGGTGAGGATCGCCGAGAGGTCCTGCGCCTCGAGCGCGTCGCAGAGCTGGGTCAGCACCAGCCGCGCGTCGCCCTTGAGCCGCAGCGCCTCGTAGTTGCGCCCGATCTCGCCGCCATCGATGTCGATATGGATATAGCGCGCGCCCTCGGGATAGAGCGACCAGCTGTCGGTGCCGTTCTGGTTGGTGCGATTGCCGATCAGCAGCACCACGTCGGCCTCCGCGACCAGTTCGCGCTGATGCGCGGCGCGGGCGCCCGGTGCCATGAAGTAGCCGACCACGCCGAGCGACAGCGGATGCGTCTCGGCCACCGTGCCCTTGCCCATCACCGTGGTCGCCACCGGCAGACCCAGCTCCTGCAGGCGTCCCAGCGCCTCGACGGCCTGCGAGCCGTGCACGCCGCCGCCGGCGATCACCACCGGGCGCTTTGCGCCGGCGAGCAGCGTCGCCGCCTCGCTCACACGGGCCGGGTCGGCCCCCATCCGGTCGAGCGGCCAGTGCCCGAGATCGGCCTGCCGGCGCGGCGCGTCGGGGGCCAGCTCCGGACGCTCGTCGAGCACGTCGAGCGGTACCAGCAGCACCGCCGGACCGGGCCGACCGGAGGCGGCGGCGGTGAAGGCCATGTCGATATAGTCGTCGATGCGCTCGACATCCGCGACCCGGCGCACCCATTTCGAGACCCCGCCGAACAGCGCCACATGGTCCATCTCCTGAAAGGCGTTCTTGTCGGTGAACTTGCGATGCACGTCCTGCACGATGGCGACGACCGGCACCGATGCCTTGAGCGCCTCCGCCAGCCCCGGCACCAGCAGCGTTGCCGCCGGACCGTTTTGTGCCGTCACCACCGGCACCCGGCCCGACACCCGCGCATAGGCATCTGCCATCGCGGCACCGCCGTTCTCGGTGCGATAGCCGACCTGGCGGATGCCGTAATGCGGCGCGGCCAGGATCAGGGCCGACGGCAGCGACTGCCCGAAGATCTCGGTCACGCCGTGCCGTGAGAGGGCGGCGGCCATGACGTGCGCGCCGGTGAGATTGGCTGTGGGATGGTCCATGACGGTCATGGCTCAGGCCTCCGGTTTCATGAGAAGAACGATCTTTCCGACATGCGCACTGCTATCCATGCGGGCATGGGCCTTGGCGACATCGGCGAGGGGAAAGGTGGAATCGACCGGCGGGCGGACCGCGCCGCTGGCCAGAAGCGGCACCACGTGCTCGGTCAGCGCGCGGGCGAGCCGCGCCTTCATCTCGACCGGACGGGCGCGCAGCGTAGAGGCGGTGAGGGTGCCGCGCTTCATCAGAAGCGGCAGCAGGTCGAGCTCGGCCTTGCTTCCCTGCTGGAAGGCGATCTGTGCGATCCGGCCATCCGCGGCGAGCAACTCGATATTGCGCTGCATGTAGGGGCCGCCCACCATGTCGAGGATCACGTCCGGCCCCCGGCCATCGGTCAGCGCCCGCGTCTCGGCAACGAAGTCCTGCGTGCGGTAGTTGATCGCGTGATCGGCGCCGAGCGCCTGCGCGGCGGCGCATTTCTCGTCGCTGCCGGCGGTGACGATGACGGTCGAGCCAAGCGCCTTGGCCAGCAGGATCGCCGTGGTGCCGATGCCCGAGGTGCCGCCATGGATCAGCAGCGTCTCGCCGGGCTGAAGCGCCGCGCGTTCGAAGACGTTGGACCAGACCGTGAAGAAGGTCTCGGGCACCGCCCCGGCCTCGGCCATGCTCATGCCGTCGGGGACCGGGATCGCGATCGGCGCATCTAGCAGCGCCCAGTCGGCATAGGCGCCGGAATGCACCAGCCCCATCACCCGGTCGCCGATGGCAAAGCCCTCGACGCCCTCGCCAATCCCCGCCACCACGCCGGCAAGTTCGAGCCCGAAGACATCCGTAGCCCCCGGCGGCGGCGGGTAATTGCCCTGCCGCTGCATCACGTCGGGCCGGTTGATACCCGCGGCGTGAACCTCGATCAGCAGCTGGCCGGGGCCGGGCACGGGGCGCGGGATCTCGGTCACCCGCAGGACCTCGGGGCCGCCTGCCCCGTCGGCGATCACGGCGCGCGTCGTTTCGGTCATGTGGTCTGTCCTTCCAAGGGTTCCGGGTGCAACAGCACCTTCATCGCCGCGCCGTCCCGGGCGAGGGCGAAGGCCTCTTCGCCCCGGCTGAGCGGCAGGGTGTGGGTGATGAGATGCGCCAGCGCATCGCCGCGCCGCTCGAGCAGCGCGACCGCTTCGGCAAAGGCGCGGGGCGTGGTGTCATGGGCACCGCGCAACTGTTTTTTCTCGCGCACGAGGCGCGACAGATCGATCTCGCAGGGGGTGGCATGGATCCCTGCTGCCACGAAGATGCCTTCCGGGCGCAGCGCCCGAAGCCCCTGCCCCACCGAGGCCGCGACACCGGTGGCCTCGATCACCCGGTCGCAGCGGCCCTCGAAGGCGGCCTCTAGCGCCACATCCAGAGGCGTTTCGGCCAGATCCACCACCGCCTCGAGGCCCATCTGACGCGCAATTCCCAGCCGCGCCGCGTCGTGCAGGCCCGCCAGCAGCACCCGCGCACCGCGCTCCTGCGCCACGAATGCACAGGCCAGCCCGATCGGACCCGGCCCGAGCACCAACACGCGATCGCCTGCCGAAACCTCAGCCACGTCGACCGCGTTCACCGCGATCGAAAGCGGCTCGGCCAGCGCGGCGCGCTCGAAGCCGATGCCCTCGGGCAGCCGGTGCAGCACGGTTTCGGGCACCCGCACGCGCTCGGCGAAGCCGCCGTCGCGATGCAGCCCGACGATCTGCCGCGCCTCGCAGGCCGATGGGCGGCCCTGCCGGCAGCCCTCGCACCGGCCGCAGGTCAGGGTCGGCGAACACACCACCCGGTCCCCGACGGCGATCCGGCTCACGTCGTCACCGCAGGCGGTGACCGTCCCGGCAAACTCGTGACCGAGGGTCAGCGGCAGCAGGGGCTCCATGAAGCCATAGCTCGGGTCCCAGGCGACCGCGTGCAGGTCGCTGCCGCAGATCCCTGCGGCCTGCACCGCCACCTCGACCTCGCCGCGACCCGGACGCGGGCCGCAGAAGCTGGTCGAGACGAGGCTCACACCTGTCCCGGCACGTGTCTTGCGCAACGCAAGCATCGGTTATGATCTCCTCCAGATGTCCCGTATTCTCCCGATACGGGCGGCCGGAAACTATGTCTGGCCAACGACTCGGTTATATTTTATTTGTTATAACAGTAAAGCCGAAAAATCTCATCGGCACTCGGACGGCGCAGGCAGAGGGCGGAATATGTCAGATTTATCAAACGATTGGGCCAAACCTATCGAACGCGAGAACCTGAGTGACCGCGCCTATACGACGATTCGAAACGCCCTGATGCGCGGGCAACTGGCACCCGGCGAGCGGCTAAGGCTGCGGCCGCTGTCGCAACGGTTCGGCATCTCGCTCACACCGATGCGCGAGGCGCTGCTGCGGCTGGTCTTCGAGCGCGCCATGGCCTTTGACGAGCGCGGCACCGTCTACGTGCCCTCGCTCAGCCTCGAGCAGTTGCTGGAAATCCGCAGCATTCGGATGGACCTTGAAGGAAAATCGGCCGCTGCCGCGGCCCGCCGCATCAGCGCCGCCGAGATTCAGGAACTGGAAGACATCCAGTCGGGAATCTCGGACTGCCACGCGCGCCAATCCTTCGCGGACGCGGTGCACCTGAACACCGAGTTCCACCTCACGCTCTGCCGCGCCGGGCACCTG
Source organism: Salipiger bermudensis (assembly GCF_020171625.1). Taxonomy (GTDB): domain Bacteria; phylum Pseudomonadota; class Alphaproteobacteria; order Rhodobacterales; family Rhodobacteraceae; genus Salipiger; species Salipiger bermudensis_B. The sequence goes on along the minus strand of NZ_JAIUZY010000012.1, from coordinate 26,611 downwards.
CCGATCACCTATGACCTGGTCGAGAACCTGTGGGTGCGCTGCGGCCCGATCCTGTCGCATCTCTATGACGCAGGCGTGCCCGCCGACTGGCAGCCGCATCCGCATGAACGCATCATCGAAGCCCTGAAAGGCGGCGATGCCGAGGCGGCAGAAGCGGGAATCCGGTTCGATATCGAGATGGGCGGGCAGGGTCTGCTGGAGCACGTTTCGAGGAACGACTGAGCCGCATCACCCGTCCGGAGCCTCGCCGCGCGGGCCGACTTCGCAGACTGCCTGCGATGCGCGCGCAAGAGAGACTGCGCGCGCCGCGTGATCCACGGGCAGCGCGCGCAGGTGTTGTCGACGGGGTCAGAGACCCGCGAAGTGGAAGGCCTTGGTCTCGAGGTACTCCTCGATGCCCTCCTGAGCGCCCTCGCGCCCGAGGCCCGAGGATTTCACCCCTCCGAAGGGCGCCTCGGCATGGCTCACCAGGCCGGTGTTGAGCCCCACCAGCCCGGCCTCGAGCGCCTCGCCGAAGCGGAAGGCGCGGGCCATGTCGGTGGTGTAGAAATAGGCCGCGAGTCCGAACGGCGTGCCGTTGGCGACCTTCAGCGCCTCTTCCTCGGTGTCGAACCGGAAGATCGGCGCCACCGGGCCGAAGGTTTCTTCGCTGGCCAGCCGCATCTCGAGCGTCGCACCGGTCAGCACCACCGGGTCGGCGAACTGTGCGGGCAGATCGCGGGCGGCGGTGGCGCGCGTCGCGCCCTTGGCCAGCGCATCCTCGACATGGGCCGAGATCTTCTCGATCGCGGCGGCATTGATCATCGGCCCGATCTGGGCCCCGGCCTCGGTGCCGACCGCGACCTTGAGCGCATCGACCCGCGCCGCCAGCGCGGCGACGAAGGCATCATGGATGCCCGACTGGACGAGGATGCGGTTGGCGCAGACGCAGGTCTGGCCGCCATTGCGGAACTTGGAGGCCATCGCGCCCTCGACCGCGGCGTCGAGATCGGCGTCGTCGAAGACGATGAAGGGCGCGTTGCCGCCGAGTTCGAGGCTCATCCTCTTCAGCGTCGGCGCGCATTGCTCGGCCAGCAGCGCCCCCACCCGGGTCGAGCCGGTGAAGCTCAGCTTGCGCACCACCGGCGACGCGGTCAGCGTTGCGCCGATCTCTTCCGGGCGGCCCGTGAGCATGTTGAGCACGCCCTTGGGAATGCCCGCCCGCTCGGCCAGCACGCAGAGTGCCAGCGCCGAGTAAGGCGTGAAGTCCGAGGGTTTGATCACCATGGTGCAGCCCGCGGCCAGCCCTGGGGCCACCTTGCGGGTGATCATCGCGATCGGGAAGTTCCACGGCGTGATGATGGCGCAGACGCCCACCGGCTCCTTCATCGCGAAGATCTTCTTGCCCGGCACCGGGCTCGGGATGATGTGGCCGTTGATGCGGCGGGCCTCCTCGGCGAACCAGCGCACGAAGGAGGCGCCGTAGGAGATCTCGCCCTTGGCCTCGGCCACCGGCTTGCCCTGCTCGGCGGTGAGGATCAGCGCAAGGTCGTCGGCGTGATCGAGCATGAGCTGGTACCACGCCATCAGCAGGTCGGCGCGCTCGGCGTGGGTCTTCTTCTTCCAGTCGACCATCGCGGCCTCAGCCGCGGCGATGGCCTGCGTTGTCTCCTCGGCGGTGCAGTCGGGCATGTGGCCCAGAACGCCGCCGGTCGCGGGGTTGGAGACCGCCATGTCGGCCCGGTCGATCCACGCGCCGTCGATCAGGGCGGCTTCGCGGAACAGGTCGGGATCGGACAGGCTGTCGCGGATGTCGGTGGCGAATGTGCTGTGCAGGGTCATGTCTCAGGCCTCCAGAGCGGCGATGACGGCCGCGGTGATCTCTTGCGTGCTGCTCGCGCCCGGACGGCTGCCGATGCCCGTCGCGGTCGCCGCCTCGATGGCGGCCAGAACCTCGGCTGCGGCCTCGGCCTCGCCCAGATGTTCGAGCATCTGGGCCACCGACCAGATCGCGGCGATCGGGTTGGCGATGTTCTTCCCTGCGATGTCTGGGGCCGAGCCGTGCACCGGCTCGAACATCGACGGCGCCGAGCGGTCGGGGTTGATGTTGGCCGAGGCGGCAAAGCCCAGCCCGCCCTGAATGGCGGCCCCGAGATCGGTGAGGATGTCGCCGAAGAGGTTCGACGCCACGACCACGTCAAGATCCTGCGGCGCCATAACCATCTTGGCGGCCATGGCATCGATATGCATGTGGCTGACGGTCACGTCGGGATACTCGGCAGCCAGTTCGCGGGTCACCTCGTCCCAGAACACCATCGAGTATTTCTGCGCGTTCGATTTGGTCACGCTGGTCAGGTGCTTGCGGCGGGCTCGGGCCTGCTCGAAGCCGAAGCGCAGGATGCGCTCGACACCCGCGCGGGTGAAGACCGAGGTCTCGACCGCCACCTCGTTGTCCTTGCCCTCGTGCACCCGACCGCCGGCGCCGGAATACTCGCCTTCGGTGTTCTCGCGGATGCACAGGATGTCGAACCCCTCGGCCTTGAGCGGGCCTTCGACCCCGGCCAGCAGGCGGTGCGGGCGGATATTGGCATATTGGTTGAACGCCTTGCGGATCGGCAGCAGCAGCCCGTGCAGCGACACCGAGTCCGGCACCGTTTCGGGCCAGCCGACCGCGCCGAGATAGATCGCATCGAAGCCGCGCAGGGTCTCGATGCCGTCGGCGGGCATCATCGTGCCGTGCTCGAGATAGTACTCGCACGACCACGGGAAGCGCGTGGTCTCGACGTCGAAGCGGCCCTTTGCGACAGCGGCCAGCACCTCCATGGCGGCATCGGTCACGTCGGTACCGATCCCGTCGCCGGGGATCAGGGCAAGAGTGTAGGTGGTCATCGGTCAGTCCCGGTTCAGAGGTCGATCAGCACGGACTTGGTCCGGCGGTTGGCGAGAAAGGCCTCGCGGCCCAGATCCTTGCCCAGCCCCGAGGCCTTCCAGCCCCCGGTCGGCAGGATGTGGTCGCGCGTGCGACCGTAGCGATTGACCCAGACGGTGCCGGCCTCGAGCCGCCGCGTCAGGCGAAGCGCGCGGCTGAGATCGCGGGTGAAGAGCCCGGCGGCAAGGCCGTAGGTCTGGTGCGCGGCAAGCGCCATCGCCTCGTCCTCGTCCCCGTCCTTGAAGGTCTGGAAGGTGGCGACCGGGCCGAAGATCTCCTGCGTCACGGCGGGGCTGTCCTGCGTGACGTTGGTGATCAGCGTCGGCTGGTAGAAGCTGCCCTCTCGATCGAAGGCCGCGCCGCCGCAGAGCAGCTCGGCGCCCTGCCCCACCGCCGCCTGCACGATGCCGTCGATGCGCTGCAGCTGCCCGGCGGAGATGATCGGCGAGAACCCGGCCTCGGGGGCCAGCGTGTCCTCGGGGCGGTACTTGGCAAAGCGCGCGGCAAGACGCTCGGCCAGCGGCCCGGCGATGCTCTCCTCGACGAGGATGCGCGAGCCGGCGACGCAGAACTGCCCGGCATTGGGCATGATGCCCCGGTCCAGACACTCCGCCGCGAGATCGAGATCGGCATCGGCGAACACCACCATCGGGCTCTTGCCGCCAAGCTCGAGCGTCATCGGCTTGATGCCGGTGCGGGCGATGTTCTCCATGATCGCGGCCCCGGCGCGGGTCGAGCCGGTGAACGAGACCTTGTCGATCTGCGGGTGACCGGTGATCGCGGTGCCGGTGGTGGGGCCGTCGCCCAGCACGATGTTGATCAGGCCGGCGGGAATGCCCGCGCGCACCGACAGCTCCGCCATGTAGAGCGTGCTGTAGGGGGTCATCTCCGAGGGCTTGAGCACCACCGCGTTGCCCGCTGCCAGCGCCGGCCCGAGCTTCCAGCCCGCCATCGACATCGGGAAGTTCCACGGCGTGATCGCGCCGATGACGCCGTAGGGTTCGTCGGCGATGAAGCCGAAGGCGCTGTCGGCGGTCGGCACGAGATCACCGCCTTCCTTGTCGGCGAACTCGGCAAAGAAGCGGATCTGCTCGGCGGTGACCATGACGTCGCCGGTTTTGGCCTGCGCCAGCGGACGCGACGAGCAGATCGCCTCGAGATAGGCGAGATGATCGGCCTCGGCTTCGATCAGGTCGGCCCAGGCGTGCATGGCCCGGACCCGCTCGCGCGGAGCGATGCCGCCCCAGTTCGACGCCTCCCGCGCCGCGCGCGCCGCCTGCACCGCCTCATCGACCAGCGCCGCATCGGCGCGGGGGATCGCCCCGATCCGCTGCCCGGTGGAGGGCGAGAAGACGTCGATCTCGGCGGGGGCGGTCACGGTGCGACCCGCGATGAAATGTCCCGCCGGAAGCGGGGCGTCGAAGCCGGGCATGGGCTACTCCTGTCGTTGCTTGCAATCACCTTCGGACAAGGCACCCGGACAAAGCTGCCGAATGCCGCGCGGCAGCAGAATTCTCTGCGGGATGCGCGTGGCTGGCAGTTTAATCTGCCTCACCCGCGCATTGTCCAGTCGCCTCGCTCAGCCACGCCCCGATGGGGGCCGGACGCGCCGGCGCCTGCGCCCTGAGCCGCCCGACCTCGGAGGGCGGGCGCCCCGATGCCGCGGCGATGATCTCGGCCCCGGCAAGCTGGCAGTAGCGCCCCTGACAGCGCCCCATGCCGACCCGACCCAGCGATTTCGCCCGGTTGGCCTCGGGTCCCGAGAGCGGCAGCGTGGCGCGCAGCTCACCGGCCCGCACGCCTTCGCAGCGGCAGACCACGGTGTCATCGGGCAGCGCCCCGACCGCCTCGGCGGGCCACGGAAAGGCGCGCGCCATGGCCTCGGCAAAGCGGCGCATCCGCGCCAGCCGGCGCAACAGGGGCGCGGGGTCGGGATGCGGCAGGCGCAGATCCTGAAGGCAGGCAATGGCGGCGACCTGACCGGCAAGCTCGGCACCATCCGCCCCGAGAATGCGCAGCCCGTCCCCGGCGAGATAGAGCCCCTCCCCGGCGCGCCCCAGCGTGTCCGCCCGCGGCAGCCACTGGTGAAACGCCCGGTCCCAGTCAAAGCGGGCGCCCGCGATGTCGGCCAGCGTGCCATCGGCGCGCAGGTGCCAACCGAGCCCGACCATGTCGCAGCGCGTCTCGTGGCTGCGCCCTCGGGCGTCGCGCCAGAGGATCGCGGTGGGGCCGCTGTCGTCGGTCTCGATGCGCTCGAGCGTCACACCGGCATGATAGACCCGGCCCAGCCCCGCGCGCAGGCGAAGCCCGCGCAACGTCACCAGCGGGCGCGCCAGCGCCATGCCGACGCCGCCGGCGAGCTGCCCGCGCCACGGCGCGGTGTCGAGCACCGCCGCCACCTGCGCGCCCGCGGCCTGAAGCTGCGAAGCCAGCAGGGTGAGCAGCGGGCCAGTCCCGGCCAGCACGATGCGCCGGCCAAGCGCCACGCCCTGCGTCTTGAGCGCGATCTGCGCCGCTCCGAGCGAATAGACGCCGCCCGCCTGCCAGCCCGGCACGGGGGCCAGCCGGTCGGTCGCGCCGGTGGCGAGGATCAGCCGGTCATGGCGGATCTGCTCCCGCGCCTCGCCCAGCACATGCGCAACCCCGTCGCGCAGCGCGAGAACCGAGCGTCCGGGAAGGTGGGTGATGCGGCCCGCGGCCACCAGCGCATCGAAGGTGCCATGCAGGGCGCGGGCCTTGGCCGCCTCGGAGCCGTAGAGCGTCTCCGGCGGACGTGTGAAGCCCTCCGGCGGGCGGCGGTAGATCTGGCCACCGGCCCGCGCGGCCTCGTCCACAACGACCGGGTGCAGGCCGGCCCCGGCGAGGGTCTCTGCGGCACGGATGCCCGCCGGCCCTGCGCCCACGATCAGAACCCGGCTCATGCCAGGCTCTCCGGCCACGACGCGGGAGCGGCGCTCAGCAGTCGCATTCCTTGGGCAAGCGGGGTCGAGCAGGCCCGCAGGCGCGGCCCCTCTTCCTGCCAGAGCCAACAGTCCTGGCAGGCCCCCATCAGGCAGAACCCGGACCGCGCCTCGGGGCCGAACTCGGCCGTGCGCAGGGCGCCGCGCGACAACAGGATCGCGGTCAGCACCGTGTCGCCCTCGAGCCCGGTCAGCGCCTCCCCGTCGAAGGTGAACCCGACCGGCGCGCGGGCGGTCTCGGCCAGCCGGACAAGCCGGCCCGTGGGCATCCCGGCTGAACTCATTCCGCCGCCTCGGCGAAGGCCTGCGGGCGCGGCAATTCGGGGAAGCGCGCGCAGGTCGCCTCGAAGGCGGCCTCGACCGCCGCCGCACCGGTGCCATCGAGCCTGCGGAAGATCTCGGTCTTGGTGAAGAACCGCCAGTGGATCGGCAGGCCGGCAAGGATCTCGGTGAGCCGGTCATAGGCCTCGTCGGTCCAGCGCGCCTCGTAGCCCTCGCGCTCGGGGCCATAGTGGAAGAACGCCTCCGAGGGCGCCGGCATCGCCGCGCGCGCGGCCTTGGTCGCGGCCTCGTCGACCGCGCCGTCCTTGAGGATCACGCCGTAATCGCGCTCTGCCGCCTCCGCCGACACATAGCCCCGCGCCACATCGCGGGCGACCCGCCACGGCTCGCGCTCGGCCGGATTGCCGCGCCCGCCACCGCCGGCGGAGCGCACCTCGAGCACGTCGCCGGGCTGCAGGATGGCGGTGTCCTTCGAGCCCATGCGGCGCTCGTCGGGGGTGCCGGGATTGACCACCATGTCCGCGAGCCCCGCCGCCCGGCCGCCATCGGTGCCCCAGGGCCGGAAGAAGCTGCGGTCGCGGTTGCGCGCGGTGATGCGGCTGTCGGGGGTGAAGACGCGGAATGCCATCTCGGTGGCCAGACCGCCGCGCCAGCGCCCGGCGCCGCCGGTGTCCCGGGCCAGCCCGTATTTCACGAACTCCACCGGCACCTCGGTCTCGGTGATCTCGATCGGCGTGTTCTTGAGATAGGCCGCATCGGCGCCCGAGCCGTTGGTGCCGTCGCGATGAGGCATCCCGCCGCCGCCACCCACCACCGGGTTGACCGCTGCGATCACCGTGCGCTGCGAGCGCTCGTCGCGGGTCATCACGTTGACGATGCAGTTGTTGCCGGCGGGGGCGGCGGGCATCCGGTCGGGCACAGCCTGCACGAAGGCCCCGAAGATCACCGAGCGCAGCCGCGCGCAGGTCAGCGAGCGCATCCCCACCGCTGCCGGGGCGACCGGGTTCAGCACCGTGCCTTCCGGCGCGATGCAGGTGAACGGCTGCGTCAGCCCGGTGTTGAGCAGGATGCGGGGGTTGAGCGTGTAGAGCACGTAATACACCCCCACCAGCAGGATGGTGTGGCGCGGATCGCCGCCCGAGGGGACGTTCAGGGAGGAGGCGAGCTGCGGGTCCGACCCGGTGAAATCGAGGATCGCCTCGTCGCCGCGGATCTTCAGCGTGAGCTTCAGCCGGCACGGGTTGGCCTCGTCGCTGTCCTCGTCGGCATAGTCGGCAAACACGTAGTCGCCGTCGGGGATCTCCGACAGGATGGCGCGCGCCTGCGCCTCGGCCTGCGCCTTCAGTGCGGCCACGCCGCTGACGAAGCCCTGCTTACCGAAGCGCTCGATCATCGCGTGCACCTTGCGCTCGCCGGTGTTGAGTGCACCGACCAGCGCCTTGATGTCGCCGATGTTGAGGGCGGGCTTGCGCACGTTGGTCGACATGATCTGCATGATCTGCTCGTCGAACACGCCCTCGCGCACCAGCTTCATCGGCGGAAAGCGAAGGCCCTCCTGGTGGATCTCGGTCAGCGAGCGCGACAGCGAGGCGGGCACGGCGCCGCCCATGTCGGTGTTGTGGATGTGCCCGCCGGTCCACGCGACGATCTCGTCATCGGCGAAGACCGGCTTCCACAGGTGGGTGTCGGGGGCGTGGGTGGCCACGTGGCCCGAATAGGGATCGTTGGTGAAGGCCACGTCGCCGGGACGGTAGTCGTCGACCATGTCGATCGCCCGGCCATAGGTCAGCCCGGGATACCATGTCGCGCCCAGCTCCATCGGCACGGCGAAGGTGTCGCCGGTGCGGTCCATCAGCATGACCGTGAAGTCCTGGGTTTCCTTCACGAAGGCGGAATGCGCGGTGCGGTGCAGGGTGTGGGCCATGTTCTCGGCCGCCGCGCGGGCGTGGTTGGCGAGCACCTGGAGGGTCATCTTGTCGAACATGGATCAGTCCTCGAACTGCAGGTGGATGTTGAGATGGCCGTCGACCCGGGCGCTGGTGCCCGCGGGGATGGCGAAGGTGGTGTCTTCCTGTGCAACGATCGCCGGCCCGTCGAAGACCGCCCCCGCCGCCAGCGCGGCGCGCGGATAGAGTGGCACCGGACGCCAGCCGCCGATATGGACCTGCACCTCGCGGCTGTCGCCAGCCTCGACACGGGCCAGCTCGGCGAGGTCGGGCTTGGGCCCGGCCCCCACCGCCGAGAGCCGCAGGTTGACCACCTCGATCCGGCCCTCGGCATCGTGGAAATCGTAGATCCGGCGATGGGTCTCGTGGAACGCATCCGTCAGCCGGTCGAGATCCGAAAGCCACTCGGGCTCGAGCGCCACCTCGATCTCGTAGCTCTGTCCGGCATAGCGCATGTCGCCGGAGAGCCGCAGCTCGATGGCGCCGTCATGGCCCTGCGCCGAGAGCCAGTCGCGGCCCTCGTCCGCCAGCGCCTTGAAATGCTCCCGCAGCACCGGCAGGCGGGCGGCATCGAGATCGGCAAACACCGTGCGGATGAAGTCGCCCTTCAGATCCGCCACCAGCCCGCCGAGCGCCGAGACCACACCCGGGCGGCGCGGCGCCACGACCCGCGGCATCCCGAGCTCGCGGGCGAGGAAGGCGCCCAGCATCGGGCCGCCGCCGCCGAAGGGCATCAGCGCGAAGTCGCGCAGGTCCACCCCGGCCCGCGAGGACAGCTTCTCGACCTCGACGAACATCTCCGAGATCGCGATGTCGAGGATCGCCTGCGCGGTCTCCTCGACGCCGCGACCCAGTTGGGCCGCGAGGTCGCCCACCGCCTCGCGGGCGCGGTCGACGTTCATGTCGAGCTGGCCATAAGCCATTTCCGAATGTCCCAGCCAGCCGCAGACCGCCATCGCGTCGGTGACGGTGGCGCGGGTGCCGCCGCGCCCGTAGCAGGCCGGTCCGGGCACCGAGCCCGCGCTTTCGGGACCCACGCGCAGCACGCCGTGCTCGTCCACCGAGGCGATCGAGCCGCCGCCGATGCCGATCGAGCTGACCGAGACCGAGGGGATGTGCAGCGGGAACTCTCCCACCAGCTCGTCCGAGCCGAACTGCACCTCGCCGTCGATGATCAGCGCGAAATCCGCCGATGTGCCGCCGATGTCGAGCGTGAGGAGGCGGCCCTCGCCCGCCTGCCGCGCCAGCCATGCCGCGCCGATGACCCCCGAGGCGGTGCCCGAGAGCAGCATCGAGACGCAGTCGCGGCGCCCCTCGCCGGCTGTCATCACGCCGCCGTTCGACTTGGTCAGCATCGCCCGCGCCGGCACACCCTGCGCCGTCAGCCGCGCCTCGAGCGCCTCGAGATAGCCGGCGACGCGGGGATGCACGTAGCCATTGAGGATCGCGGTCGAGCTGCGCTCGTATTCGCGGATCACCGGCCAGACTTCGGAGGAGGTGAAGACGAAGAGGTCCGGCGCCAGCGCCTCGATCTCCTCGCGCACCGCGATCTCCTGCGCCGGATCGCGCCACGCGTGCAGCAGCGAAACGATCACACCTTCGGCCCCGGCGGCCCGCGCCTGCGCCACGGCCTTGGCGACGGCGCCCTCGGGCGCATCGCTGCGGCGCCCGTCGGCGCGCATCCGCATCGGCAGGCCGAAGATCATGTCGCGCGGCACCAGCGGATCGGGGCGATGACAGAACAGCGAGTACATGTCGGGCATACGCAGCCGGGCCAGTTCGATCACGTCCTCGAAGCCCGCGTTGGTGAACATCGCAAGCCGTGCGCCCTTGCGCTGGATGATGGTGTTGATGCCCACGGTGGTGCCATGCACGAAGCGGCTCACCGCCGCCGCGTCCAGACCCTCGCGCTCGGCCAGCAGGTCGAGCCCGGTGCGCAGCTCGGCGCCCGGATCATCCGGCGTGGTCAGCACCTTGAGCGAGGCGATGCGGCCCGAGTTGGCCTCCAGCGCGCAGAAATCCATGAAGGTGCCGCCGATATCGACACCGATCTTCCAGTCTTCGCCCTGAGGGTCCCTGCCGGGGAGTTGGCCGTCCATGGGTCATCGCCTTTCGTTCCGTTTGCCCCAATCGAGCAGAGCCCGGCCCGGGGGTCCAAGTCGGATGCGGCGCAAACCCATAAGTCCGGCCTATGGCGGCGCGAGTCCCGCCGGCAACAACGCCCGGATCTGGCCGCGCATCAGCTCCTCGGCCCGCGACAGCACCCGCCCTCGCAGCGTCAGCAGCGACAGCGGCAAGGCGGGCGAGCCGGCGAGCGGACGCACCTCGATGCCGTCGAACTGCTCCCAAGGCAGCAGCGAGTCGACCACCGCGATGCCGAGCCCCGCCTGCACGAACCCCACCGCCGAGATCGAAGTGTCGATCTCGAGCCGTGGCTCGAAGCGGCCGCCCTCGCGGCGCGCCGCCCTGTCGAGCTCATCATAAGGACGGGTGGCGTTGCGGTAGGAGATCACGAAGACATCGCTTAGCTGCTCCAGCCCGACGCTCTCCTGCCGGGCCAGCGGATGGTTTGCGGGCAACAGGCAGCAGAAGCCCGTGCGGCCCAGCACCTCGACCTCGATCTCCTGCGGCATCTGGTCGGTCAGCGCCAGTGCCATCGCCGCATCGCCCTCGCGCAGCATGGCGTACAGAGACTGAAGCGGCGCCACGTTGCAGCGCAGCGCGATGTCGGGATGACGGGCGCGGAAGGCGGCCATCACCTCCGGCAGCAGCGACATGGCGGGCGGGGTCGAGCAGCCGATGCGCACCAGCCCGGCCCGCCCGAGCCGGAGATCGGCGGTCTTGCGCCGCAGCCCCTCCAGCTCTCCGAAGAGGCGCTCGGCCTCGGGATAGAGCTCCTGCGCCTCCGGGGTCGGCTTCAGCCGCCCCTTCTCGCGCGTGAAGAGCGCAAAGCCCAGATCGTCCTCGGTGTGGCGCAGCACCTGGCTCAGCGCCGGTTGCGAGATGTTGAGCAGCCGCGCCGCTTCGGTGACCGTTCCCGCCCGCATCACCGCGGTGAAGACCTCAAGCTGTCGTGCCCGCATGTCGCGCTCCATAGGTTCGACTTATGACCATGCCCGTTTCCCGTCTTTGACCCAAGGCCCCCTGCGGGGTTTTCTTGGCACCAGACGCAAAGGAGCTTTCATGCAGGTCATCGTACTCGGCGGCGGACTGATGGGCACGGCCACGGCCTTCTTCCTGGCCCGGCGCGGCCTCCGCGTGCGCCTGATCGAGCGCGGCCCGATCGGGGCCGGCGCCACGGTGGCCTCGTTCGGCAACATCCGCCGCAGCGGGCGCGCGCTCGAACAGATGCCGCTGGCCAACCGCTCTCTGGCACTCTGGACCCGGTCCGAGGCACTGCTTGGCCGCGACGTCGAGTTTCGCGCCACCGGCCATCTGCGCCTGATCTTCGACGAGGCCTCGCGCGCCGACATGCACCGTTTCGCCGCTGCGGCCCAGCCGCTGGGCCTCGCGCTCGAAGAGCTGGCGCCTGCCGAGATCGCCCGCCGCTTTCCCGGCCTCGGCCCGACGGCCATCGCCGCAAGCTTCTCGCCACAGGATGGCAGCGCCAACCCGCGGCTGGTCGGGCCGGCCTTTGCCGATGCCGCGGCTCGTGCCGGTGCCGAGATCGTCGCTGAGGCCGGCGTGCCCGAGATCGGCCGCACCGAGAGCGGCTTCGAGCTCAGCACCAGGCAGGGCGTCTTTGGGGCCGATGTGCTGGTGAATTGCGCCGGGGCCTGGGGCGCGGAGGTGGCGCGCCGCTTCGGCGAGGACGTGTCGCTGGGGATGCACGGCCCGCAGATGGGCGTGACCGAGCCCCTGCCCCACCGCATCCTGCCGGTGGTCGGCGTCTGGTCGCAGGACAGCGGCGCCTACCTCCGCCAGGTCGAGCGCGGCAACATCGTCTTCGGAGGGGGCGTGAAGCGGCTGCCGGTGGACGAGAGCGGCTTTGGCCGCTTCGACCCGTCCGGCCTGACACAGCAGCTCGGAAAGCTGGTGCGGATGTGCCCGGCGCTGCGTGACGTGGCGATCATCCGGCACTGGTCGGGCTGCGAGGGCTATGTCGAGGACGGGCTTCCGGTGATGGGGGCCTCGGCCGCGACGCCCGGCCTGTTCCACGCCTTCGGCTTCTGCGGCCACGGCTTCCAGCTTGGCCCCGGCGTCGGAGACGCCATGGCCGAGCTGGTGGCGACCGGGGCCTGCGAGACCCCGATCGAGGCCATGTCGATCGCCAGGTTCGCCGCGTGAGCCTAGAATTTCGCCACCTTCCCCCATTGCGAGCCGTCGAAGCGGTTCAGCTTGTACTGCTCGGTCGCGGTGATCGGCGCACGCCCGGTGAGCATGTCCGCCACCAGATGACCAACCCCCGGCCCGATGCCGAAGCCGTGGCCCGAGAGCCCCGCCGCCAGCGTCAGACCCGGAATGCCGATATCGGAGTCGATGACCGGCACGCCGTCCGGGGTGCTGTCGATATATCCGGCCCACTTGGCCTGAACCGTCGCGCCCTCGAGCGCCGGCAGCAGGCGCCGGGCGTTGCTCAGGGTCTCGTTCACGAGCCGCTCGGAGGGCTTGGGATCGAGGATCCGCACGCGCTCCATCGGGGTCTCGCGGTCGAGCGCCCAGTGCTTGCGGGTCTCGAACCCGGCCTGCCAGGCCTGCGGCCCGCCCGGCGCGAGCGCGCGCCAGCGCTTGGCGAACATCGGCAGGAAGTGCTTGGCCCCGCGCAGCGCGCCGGGGGTTGGATCGAGGTGGCTGCGCCCGGAGATCGCCAGCGTGTGCCCGCCGTCGCCGCGCCGGGTGACCGAGACGGCGGCGGTGTGCAGCGCCGGCGGCAGACCGTCGATGCCCGGCGCCAGCGACAGGATCGAGCTGCGCACCGAGGCCTGCGGAAAGAAGATGCCCGACTGGTGCAGGAAGCTGCCCGCCCACGCGCCGCCGGAGAGCACGACCTGTTTCGTGCGGATGCGACCCTTCTCGGTCACCACCCCCGAAACCGCACCGGCCTCGGTCTCGATGCCGCGCGCGGCGCAGCTCTGGATCACCTGCCCGCCATGCTTGAGGATGCCCTTGGCGATCAGCGGCGCGGCGCGAGACGGGTCGGCCACGCCGTCGCTTGGCGACCACACGCCGCCCGCCCAGCTCTGGTGGGTGGAGGCGCCGCGCTCGGTGGCCTCTTCGGCGCTCAGCATCCGCGTGTCGACGCCTTCGCCCCGGGCGAAACGCCCCCAGCGCGCCCAGCCCTCAAGCTCGGCCGGGTCGTTGGAGAGGTAGAGCAGCCCGCAGCGCCGGAACCCGAGGTCCTCGCCGATGTCGCGCGTCATCTCTTCCCACAGCTCGAGGCTGCGGGTCGAGAGAGGCAGTTCGCGGGAGTCTCGGTTCTGCTGCCGGCACCAGCCCCAGTTGCGGCTCGACTGCTCGGCGCCCACGCGGCCCTTCTCGAGCAGGACCACCTTCAGCCCCGCCCGCGCCAGCCAGTAGGCGGCGGAAGTGCCGACGATGCCCGCCCCGATCACCACGCAATCGGCGGTCTCGGGCAGCTCGGTCTGGGTGTCGATATGCAGCAAGGGGGCAGTCATGATAGTCTCCTGTAGTCGCACCATTTTCTACGCCGACCCGCCCAGTTTCATCTGCCGGATCACTCCCCCGCCACGGCATTTCCTGTCGAATGCTGTTGACTCGCGGACGGCCCTGCCCTTGAGAAGATCGAACCGGCGCGCAGACCCCGAAGGAAAGACAAGATGAGCCCCAGCTACAAGCTCGACCGGATCGACCTGAAGATTCTCGCCGAGTTGCAGCGCAACGGTCGCATCACCAATGTCGAGCTGGCCGATCTTGTGAACCTGTCGCCCTCGCCCTGCCTGATGCGGGTGAAGAAGCTGCAGAAGGCCGGCTACATCACCGGCTACGCGGCCCAGGTCGACATGGCCAAGCTTGGCGAGACGCTCACCGTGTTCACCGAGTTCACCCTGCGCAACCATCGCCAGATCGATTTCGCCCGCTTTCAGGAGGCGCTGGAGCAGGTCGAATGCTGCGTCGAGTGTCATCTGGTGTCGGGCGGCTACGACTATCTGGCGAAGTTCGTCACCGCCTCGATCTCGGACTACCAGACGATCGTCGAGGAGCTGATCGACCGCAATGTCGGGATCGACAAGTATTTCAGCTTCGTGGTGATGAAGACCCCGTTCTCCAAGACCCGGATGCCGCTCACGCATCTCTTCGCCGACAAGGTCTGAGACCGGGGCCGCGCAATCACATCACGGCCCCGGCGGGTCTCTGGTTCAGCGGTTGGCGAATTGCGCCACCAGCTCGGGGTCCTGCTCGAGCCCGGCCAGCCATCCGGTGTCGAGCTGCGGCACCGAGGAGATCAGCAGCCGCGAATAGGGGTGCGTGGCCTTGCTCGACATCGTCGCCGCGGGCAGCGCCTCGACCACCTCGCCCTTGTACATCACCAGCACGTCGTCGCAGATCGCCTCGACGGTCGAGAGATCGTGGCTGATGAACATGTAGCTCAGGCCCAGCTCGCTTTGCAGTTCCTTGAGCAGCTCGAGGATCGCCGCGGCCACCACCGTGTCGAGCGCCGAGGTGATCTCGTCGCAGAGAATGAGCTCGGGGCTCGCCGCCAGTGCGCGGGCGAGGTTCACCCGCTGCTTCTGGCCGCCCGATAGCTCGCCCGGCAGGCGGTGCCGCAGGCTGGTGGGCAGATGCACCATATCGAGAAGCTCGGTCACGCGTGCCTCGCGTGCCTTGCCGCGCAGGCCCTCGTAGAAGGTCAGAGGCCGCGCGAGGATGGCGCCGATGGAATGCGCCGGGTTGAGCGCTGTATCGGCCAGCTGGAAGACCATCTGCATCCGCCGCAGCTCGGCCTTGGAGCGGTCCTTGAGATCGGGCTTCATCTCCATGCCGTCGACCATGACGCCACCGCGATAGGCGGGCAGGATGCCGGCCACGGCGCGGGCCAGCGTCGACTTGCCCGACCCGGACTCGCCGATCACGCCGAGGTTTCGCCCGCGCTCGATCTTGAAGCTCACATCCTTGAGGATCTTTGCCGTCGGCTCGCCGTTGCGGATGGTCCCGTAGCCGGCGCAGAGATCGAAGACCTCGAGCACCGGCTTGGGCTTGGCGGACTGCGCCGGCTGGGCCTGCGGCTGGTGCGGCACCGGCTCGAAGGCCGCGAGAAGCTGCTTGGTATAGGCGTTGCGCGGGGCATGAAGGATCTGCTCTGCGCCGCCGACCTCCTGGATCTCGCCGCCCTTGAGCACGATGATCCGGTCGGCGATCTGCGCCACGACGGCAAGGTCGTGGCTGACATAGACGCCCGAGATCCCGCCCGCGCGCATCACCGACTTGAAGGCCCGCAGCACCTCGATCTGGGTGGTCACGTCGAGCGCGGTGGTGGGCTCGTCGAAGATCACCAGCTTTGGATCGCCGATCAGCGCCATCGCCGCCGACAGGCGCTGAAGCTGCCCGCCCGAAACCTGGTGCGGGTAGCGCTGGCCGATGCTGTCGGCCTCCGGCAGCGCCAGCGCGCGGAACAGCTCCACCGCCTTCTTCTCGGCCTCGGCGCGTGGCATCAGGTCGTGGATCGCGGCGATCTCGATGACCTGGTCCATGATCCGCTTCGACGGGTTGAACGCCGCCGCCGCCGATTGCGGCACGTAGGACACCTCGGTGCCGCGCAGCGCGGCGCGGCCGCGGTTCGACAGGGCGGTCATCTCGGAGGCGCCGATGCGGATCGTGCCGCCCTCGATCTCGCAGCCGGGCCGGGTATGGCCCATCAGCGACAGCGCGATGGTGGTCTTGCCCGAGCCGCTCTCGCCGATCAGAGAGACGATCTCGCCCGGTGCGATCTCGAAATCGACGCCCTTGATGATCTCGACCTTGCGGCCCGAGTCGGTGGTCGCGCCGATGCGCAGCTTCTCGACGGTGACGAGGGGGTCGGTCATCATTCGCTCCTGTCGCGGATTTTCGTGGGCAGGTTGTCGATGAACATGTTCACCGAGATGGTCAGCGAGGCGATGGCGATCGACGGGAAAATCACCGCCGGCGCACCAAGGCTCAGCCCCTCGATGTTCTCGCGCACTAGCGCGCCCCAGTCGGCATTGGGCGGCTGCACCCCCAGCCCGAGGAAGGACAGCCCCGAGAGCACCAGCACGATGAACACGAAGCGCAGGCCGAGGTCGGCCAGCACGGGCCCGAGGATGTTGGGAAAGATCTCCTGCAGGATCAGGTAGCGCGTGCTCTCGCCACGGGCGCGGGCCACGGTGACGAAATCCATGGTGTTCACGTTGACCGCGAGCGCGCGAGCAAAGCGGTAGGAGCCGGGCATGTAGATCGCGGTGAGCGTCAGGATCAGCACCGGGATCGACGAGCCCACAGCGGCCACGACGACAAGGCCGAAGAGCAGCGAGGGGATACCGTTGAAGGCATCGAGCAGACGCGACAGGATCATGTCGAACCAGCCGCCCGCGACCGCCGCGATCATGCCGAGGATGACGCCCAGCGTGCAGGCCAGCGTCACCGCGGCCAGCGCGATGCCCACGGTGTAGCGCGCGCCCATCAGGATGCGCGAGAAGATGTCGCGCCCGAGATAGTCGGTTCCAAGCCAGAACTCGCCGCTGACCGGGCTGAAATAGTCCCAGTCGACGATCTCGCCCGGCGGGTGCGGCGCCAGCCACGGGCCGGCAAGGGCCACGAGCCCCCAGAACAGCATGATCGCAAGGCCGATCCGCCCGACCCAGTTGAAGCTCCAGCCAGAGCCCTTCTTCTTGGGCGGATCCGTTGCGGTGGTGGTGGTCTGATACTCTGCCATCATCGACGCAGCCTCGGGTTGGACAGGATTGCAATAAGGTCGGCGAGCGTGATCAGCAGCAGGTAGCTGACGCAGAAGATCATCGCGCAGGACTGGATCAGCGGCAGGTCGCGGGTGCTCACCGCGTCGACCATGAGCTTGGCCACGCCGGGATAGTTGAAGATCGTCTCGACGATGATCACGCCGCCCACGAGATAGCTCAGCGACAGCGCCACCGCGTTGGCGATCGGCCCGAGCGCGTTCGGCAGCGCGTGCACCAGCACCATGCGCTTGCGCGAGGCGCCCTTGAGCAGCGCC
Source organism: Salipiger bermudensis (assembly GCF_020171625.1). GTDB lineage: Bacteria > Pseudomonadota > Alphaproteobacteria > Rhodobacterales > Rhodobacteraceae > Salipiger > Salipiger bermudensis_B. The sequence continues at coordinate 9,370 of NZ_JAIUZY010000012.1, read as the reverse complement.
ATCTCGACATAGGGGGTGTTGATCGTCTCGATCACCGCGGCGCGGGTCATCCGGATCATCTGCGCCGAGATCACGAAGGACAGCGTGATCACCGGCATCGCGTAGGCCTTCAGCATCGCGCCGAGCGAGCTCGTGTCGACGCCGTAGCTCAGCGCCGGCAGCCAATCGAGCCAGACCGCGAAGATCAGCACTGCCAGCGTCGCGACCATGAATTCCGGCACCGAGATCACCGAGATCGTCAGCACCGTGACCACCCGGTCGAATAGCGAGCCGCGCCACATGGCGGCCCCGATGCCGAGGCTCAGCGCGACCGGCACAGAGACCAGCGTCGTCACACCGGCGAGCCGCAGCGAATTCGACAGCCGGCCCGACAGCAGATCCACCACCTCCGTATTGTTGACGTAGGAGGTGCCGAGATCTCCGCCCGCCAGCCCGACAAGCCAGCCGATGAAGCGGCTGAACGCCGGCTCATCGAGGCCCATCGCGGACCGCAGGCCGGCCACGGCCTCGGGCGTGGCGGCTTGGCCGAGCAGGATTTCGGCAACGTCGCCGGGCAACAGCTCGGTGGCGAAGAAGACGGCAAAGGAGACGATGATCAACGTGAGCAGGGCAATGCCGAGCCTCTGTATCACAAGGAACCATGGCAGAAGCGATTGGGGCAAGCGGGGCACCTCTTTCAGCCGGTGAGAAGGTCAGGCGAAGGGCCCGCACGCGCGGTGCGGACCCCGATCTTGCGCGTGGATCAGTCGTTGAGCCAAACGTATTCGGCGAAGGCGTAGCCCATCATGCCGCCAAGCGGGTTCGGCTTGAGGCCGCCAAGCTTGCTGGTGAAGGCGTCCATGTTGGAGATCCAGACCGGAATGCCGGTGCCCGCCTCGTTCGAGATCATCTCCTGCATGTCCCAGTAGATCTCCTTGCGGCGCTCTTCGTCGAGCGCGCCGCGCGCCTCGACCAGCATCGAGTCGAACTTCTCGGACTTGTACTGGCTCTCGTTCCACGGCGCGTCCGAGGCGTAGAGCAGCGAGAACAGGATGTCCGGCGTGGGACGCGGGTTGATGTTGCCGTAGTGGACCGGCGCCTTGAGCCAGTAGTTCGACCAGTAGCCGTCGGAGGGCACGCGGTCGACCTTGAGGTTCATGCCGATCTGGCTGCCGGCCTGCTGCAGGATGGTGGCCATGTCGACCGAGGCGGTGGCCGCTTCGGAGGCCACGACCGGGATCTCGACGCCGAGAAGGCCGGCCTTGTCAAACAGCGACTTGGCACGCTCGGGATCGAACTCGCGCGCCGGCAGGTTCGGATTGAAGTAGCGGTTCGACGGCGACACCGGCTGGTCGTTGGCGATCTCGGCGAGGCCGCGGAAGGCGGACTTCTGGATCGCCTCGCGGTTCATCAGGTACTTCATGCCCTCGACGAAGCCGGCCTTTTCGCCCGGGTTCATGTCGAGACGCATGTTGAGGTTGGTGTAGTTGCCCGAGGTGCTGACCAGCGTGGACACCGAGTCGTTGCTGTCGAGCAGACGCGCCGAGCGCGGGTTGACCGATGCGGCGTACTGGATATCGCCGGACATCAGCGCGTTGATGCGGGCGTTGTTGTCGGGGATCGCGAAGAACTCGAAGCTGTCGAGATACGGGCCCTCGGCCTTGAAGTAGTTCGGGTTCTTCACACCGACCGAGCGCACGCCCGGCTCGAAGCTCTCGCAGATGAAGGCGCCGGTGCCGTTGGCGGTGGAGAAATCCGTGGTGCCTTCGGCGATGATCATGAAGTGGTGCAGCGCAAGGATGGTCGGAAGGTCCGCGTTCGGCGCGTCGAGCACGATCTTCACGGTCAGGTCGTCGACCTTGGAGATCTCGGTCATCTGCTTGGCGATCGAGTTGACCTTGGAGCCGACCGACTCGTCGAGGTGACGCTTCAGCGAGTAGATCACGTCCTCGGCGACGAGGGCCTTTCCGTCGTGGAAGGTCACGCCGGGCTTCAGCTTCACCTCCCAGGTCTGGGCGTCGTCGGAGGACACGCTCTCGGCCAGCTCCATGTTCACCTCGCCCGCCTCGTCGAGGAAGGTCAGGCGGTTGTAGAAGGCGCAGCAGCGGGCATAGTCGGTCGAGAGCGATGCCTTGGCCGGATCGAGCGTGTCGGCGGTCGAGGAGGACCAGCCGGCGGCGCGGAGCGTGCCGCCGGTGACCGGGGTCGCGGCAACCGCGGCCGAGGCGCGCATCAACAGCGAGCCGCCGGCGGCGGCGGCCACGCCGGAGGACATCAGCATCTTCAGCAGATCCCGGCGCGAGGCGCCCCGGCGGATCATGTGCTCGACCATCGCGTCATCGCGGCCGGTCCAGTTGGTGGGGGTCTTGGTCATGTCTTTGCTTCCCTGTTGTGATGCGTGGGGGCTGCCGCGGTCTTGTCGCCGCATTCAGCCGGATTGGGTCAGGAGGACTGCGCGTCGAACGCCGCGTCGGCGGCGCGGGCCAGCTCGATCAGCGCGTGAAAGTGGTAGTCGGGCTCGGTGAACTCCTTGGGCTCGATGGTGCCGCCATAGCCCTGCTGCGCGTGCCGGCGCTGGATCCAGGCGTTCGTCATGCCAAGCGCGCGCGAGATGCCGATATCGTGGTACTGGCTCTGCGCCGTGTGCAGGATCGCGTCCTTGCTGCCGCCATCGCGGCCCACATGCGCGAAGACCTGCTCGAAATAGGCGGGATCGGGCTTTTCGCAGCCGGTGTCGTCGGTGGTGAAGCCGGCCCAGAACGGCTGGCCGAGCTTCTCGGCGTATTTCTCGAAGGCCCAGCGGCGGGCGTTGGTCATCGCGATCAGCTTGTAGCGGCGCTTGAGCCGCGCCATTGCCTCGACGCTGTCCGCGAACGGTTTGGCATCGCCCACCGTGTCGATCATCAGCTGGCGATACTCCTCGGTGTCGGGCAGGCCGAAGGCCGCGGCGATGCGGGAATAGCAGCGCCCGAGATCATCGGGAAACAGGCCCGCGCCCGGCTCGTAGCGGGCATCGCGATAGACCGAGAGCGCGGCTTCGCCGTCGATGTCGATGCCCTCGCGCCCGGCGATGGTGGCCAGCCCGTCCTTGATGGCGCCCTCGAAGTCGATCAGCGTGCCGACCACGTCGAAGGTCACGTATCCGAAGCGGGTCAGCGGTGTCACAGCGGTGGTGGTTGCCATCTCGTCTGTCCTTCCTGCGATGCGTCGGCGCGGGAGAGTGCGCCTTGATCCGTGTCGGGGGGCCCGGGCTTCGCAGCATCTTGTGCCGTGGCTGCGAAGCGGGCCGTCTGTCCCGGTCTGCGTTGGTTTCGCCGGGTTTGCGGCGAACCCCGGGGCGGTCTGTCGCCAGGTCCGCGCGCCGTTAACCGAGAGCTTGTCCCAAATCGGCACTCCGGAATCTCCGAAAGCAGCGGCGGGCGCGGCATATTGTTCTGTATTGCCGCACCCCGCGGCATTTCCGCGCCCCCTGTCGAAGCGCGCCTCAGTAGCCCCGCGCCTGATCCACGAGACCGGGCAGCGGCTGCCCCGCGCGGTCGGCGCCAATCACCGCCAGCGCGTGCTGGATGCCCTCGCGGGCATCGGTCTGGCCAGCGATATGCGGCGTGACGATGACCCGTTCGTGGGTCCACGCCCAGTGATCCGCCGGCAGCGGCTCGGGTTCGGTGACGTCGAGCATGGCCGAGCCGAGCTGCCCGCTGTCGAGCGCCCGGCGCAGCGCGTCGAGCGACAGCTGCGCGCCCCGTCCGGCCTGCACCAGCCGCGCGCCCTCGGGCAGCTTGGCGAGGAAGGCGTCATCCATCAGGCCCTGCGTGGCGGGCGTCAGCGGCAGCAGGCAGATCAGGGTCTCGGCCTCGGACAGGAAGCGATCCATGCCGTCCGCGTCGAACATCCGCACGCCCTCCGGCCCGCGCCCCGAGCGCGACCAGCCCAGCACGTCGAAGCCCATGCCGCCCAGCGTCTCGGCGGCGAGCGAGCCGATACGGCCCATGCCCATGATGCCGACCTTCGCGCCGCGCGAGAGCGGGATCGCCCCGGCCTGCCACAGACCGTCGCGCGCCTGCGCGAGGTAGCCCGGCATATCGCGGTGCAGCATCAGGGACGCCATCACGACCCAGTCGCGCACCATCTCGTCGACGCTGGCCGCGTGGGTGCGCACCAGCGCCACCCCCTCCGGCATCATCGGCATCTGGTCGACACCGGCGCCGACGCAGATCACCACCCGCAGGTTGGGATAGACCGAGAGGTCCTCGGGCGGCACCCAGCAGGCGAGATGCGTGACCTCCTCGGCCGGCGCGCTCTCGTGGTAGAACACCTCGCCCGCCTCGGCGCAGACCTCCGACCAGACAGCGGCCCGCGCGGCCGGTCCCAGCAGCAGCAGCGCCATCAGCGCAGCACCGCGCGGATCTCGGGGTCCTCGAGCGTCAGGTCCAGCACCTTGCGGGTGCGCTCGACGATGGCGTCGATCTCGGCGTCGGTGCAGCACAGCGGCGGCGCGTAGCCGAAGATGCCCTGCGGGAAGCTGCGCACGATCAGGCCCTGTTCCCACGCGCGGTCGAAGAGCCGGGTGGCGGGCTGCACGCTGGCGGGCAGCGGGGTCTTCTTGTCCTTGTCGGTGACCAGCTCGACCGCGGCCAGCATGCCGCGACCGCGCACGTCGCCCACGAGCGGGTGATCGCGCAGGCTCTCGAGCCCTGCCATCAGCCGCGCGCCGGCCTTGCGGCCATTCTCGAGCAGGCCGTTCTCGTAGAGATACAGCACCTCGAGCGCCACCGCCGCCGAGACCGGATGCGCCGAGTAGGTGAAGCCGTGACCGACCGCCTTGGCGCCGGCGCCGTCGGCGATGGTCTCGTAGACGTGGTCGCGCATGAAGACCGCGCCCATCGGCACATAGCCCGAGGTCAGGCCCTTGGCGGTGGTCATCAGGTCGGGCACGATGCCCTCGTCCTCGCAGGCAAACAGCGGACCGGTGCGGCCGAAGGCGGTGATCACCTCGTCGGCGACGAAGAGGATCTCGAGCTCGGCGCAGACGTCGCGCATCGCCTTCATCCAGCCCATCGGCGGCACCAGCACGCCGCCCGAGCCCTGGATCGGCTCGACGTAGAACGCGGCGACCTTGTCCTCGCCGATCTCGGCCACCTTGGCGCGCAGCTCGGCCACCGAGGCGTCGATGATCTCCTGTGCGCTTTGCGCCGGGTTGCGGTAGACGTAGTGCGACGAAATCTTGTGCTGCCACTGGTAGGGGATGCCAAAGCCCTCGTGAAAGCCGGGCAGCGCGGTGAGACCCGCGCCCATGCTGGTCGAGCCGTGATAGCCCTGCTCGACCGAGATGAACTGGTCGCGCTGCGGCTGGCCCTTGGCGTGCCAGTAGTAGCGGATGAAGCGGATCGTGCTGTCGACCGCGTCCGACCCGCCAAGGCTGAAATAGATGTGGTTGAGATCGCCCGGGCTGCGCTCGGCAAGCTCGGCGGCAAGCCGGATCGGCGCCTCGGCGCCGAGGTCGAAATAGCCGGTGGCATAGGGCAGCTTGCGCATCTGGTCGGCGGCGGCCTCGACGATGCTCTCGTGACCATAGCCCGCGTTGACGCACCACAGGCCTGCGAAGCCGTCGATCAGTTCGCGCCCTTCGGCATCGGTGACGGTCGCGCCCTTGGCCGAGCGCAGCACGCGCACGCCGCGCGCCTCATGGCCGCGGAAGGACGAGACCGGGTGAACGAGGTGCTGGCGGTCCAGCTCGACAAGGGAGTTCGTCAGCATGAGGTGCTCCGTGGATCAGCCAAGGGCCTGCGAGGCCAGGGCGTAGGTTGTGTATTCCGAGGTCGCGGCGGGGGCCGCGCCCTTCATCATCGCCGTGCCGCCGCCGACATGGGCGAGGCCGAGGCGTGTGGCGTGCTCGGCAAGCGCCGGATCGGCGAGATCGACGCGCAGGAAGCTGCCCTCTGCGCGCGTGGCCGCGCCAGACAGCAGCGCCCGCGCGGTGGCCGCGTCGCGGGCCACGATCGGCCCCAGCACTTGCCCCCGTCCGAAATCGCGCAGCAACGCGAAGCCGCCCTCGGCGCGCAGCACCGTGCCGCGCTCGGCGATGTGCGTCAGAAGCGCCGCGCGATCGCTGCCGCCGGCGGCGAGGTCCATCGCGGCGATGCCCTGCGCATCGCCCTCGACGACCGGCAGCTCGGGGTCGTCGGACAGGGCGATGCCCTGATGCTGCAGGATCTCTCCGGTGACCTCGAAGCCAAGCTTCTCGTAGAGCGGCCGCCCGTCCGTGGTCGCGGTGAGGCGCAGCTCGCGCGTGCCGGCCAGCTCGAGGACCGCCTGCATCAGTTTGCGGCCCAGTCCCTGCCCGCGCATCCGCGCATCGACGATGATCATGTTGATCAACGCCACATCGCCGAAGATCGAACACAGCGCCGTGCCGACGATCTCGCCGTCGTGCAGCGCCACGACCCCCTGCGACACCGACAGCGTCAGCGCCCAGTCCTCGGCGCGGTGCGGCCAGCCCGCCTCTTGCGACAGGCGCATCGCGCCCGGAATGTGCTCGGGGGCAAAGGCTCTGAGGACGAGGTCCGGCAAGGCGGTCGCGATGGGGGAAACTGCGGTCATGGGCATCTCTGATCTTGGATCGTGTCTTGCGCTCAGCTTAGGGGCGCGCGGGCGGCAGGTTTCGCCTGATCTTTCGCCCGCGCGGCAGGTTTGCGCTGCAGCGGCGCCGGGCCGCCGCAGGATATGCCGCGCTCAGATCAGCCGCCGGCCAAGCGCCAGCACCATCTCGACGGCGCCTGAAAGTTCGGCCTCGGTGAGGTATTCCTCGGGCTTGTGGGCGCGCCCGATGTCGCCGGGACCACAGATCACCGAAGCCACACCGGCCTGCTGGAACAGCCCCGCCTCGGTGCCGTAGGACACCGCCTGCAGCGGCGCGTGCCCGGAGATCGCGGCGCTCAGTGCTGCCAGCGGATGGTCGGCATCGAGCGCCAGCGCCGGATAGCTCGCCAGCCAGTCCGCCGTGATGCCCGGAATCTCGAGCAGCGGCGACAGGATCTCCCGCGGATCGACCCCGGCGATGGCGCGTGCCTCGATCCGCGCCTCGGCCTGCTCGGGGATGATGTTGATGGCCTGCCCGCCGGAGACGGTACCCACCTGCAGCGAGGAATAGGGCGGCTCGAACCGCAGATCCTGCGGCCCCTGCTTAAGTGCCCCGGCCAGCGCCACCGCCTCGGACAGCGCCGGGATCAGCGCGTGGATGGCGTTGCTGCCGAGATCCGGGCGCGAGGAATGCCCCGCGACGCCCGCAGCGCTCAACCGCAGCGCCGCCTTGCCCTTGTGCGCCAGCACCGGCACCAGCCCGGACGGCTCGCCGACGATGCAACCCAGCGGCGCGGCGCAGAGGTCGGGCAGCTTCTCCAGAAGATGCGGCACACCACGGCACCCGGCCTCTTCATCATAGGAGAGGGCAATATGAATCGGTGCCCCGAGCGGCATCTGCGACAGTTCCGGCACCGCGGCGAGCACCGCGGCGACAAAGCCCTTCATGTCGCAGGAGCCCCGCCCGATCAGCCGCTCGCCGCTCTGGCGCAGCACGAAGGGATCGCCAAGCCAGTCCGGCTCGCCCGCGGGGACCACATCGACATGGCCCGACAGGATATAGCCGGGCCGCGACGGATCTCCGAGCGTCGCGAAGAGGTTCTCGCGATCCCCCTCCGGCCCCATCAGCCGCGTCACCTTGGCGCCATGCCCGCCGAGATAGTCCGCGACCCAGTCGATCAGCGCCCCGTTCGGGCCGCCCACCACGGTGGGAAACCCGACCAGCCGCTCGAGGATCTCCGCCGCCTGCATCAGGACGCGATCACGAAGATCTTTTTCACCGTCTCGAGCGTGTTCCAGCTGCCGGTGAAGCCGGGCTTCATCACGAAGCTGTCGCCCGCGCCGAAGACATGGGTCTCGCCGCCGTCCTCGCTGATCTCGCAGCGGCCCGAGAGGATGTGGCAGAATTCGAAGGTCTCGCCCTTGATCGAGATGGTCTTGCCGGCGGTCGCCTCCCAGATCCCGGTGCGGATCTTGCCCCACTTAGCGGCCTCGGCCAGCGCGGTGTCGAGCTCCCATGTCTTGAAGGCGGGCGTGCCCTCGAGCAGGCGCTCGGGGGCGGCGGTGGCCTCTTTGGGTGCAAAATCGGGGGTCGGGTCGAGCGGAACGAGCAGGCTCATCGGGGTCTCCGGGTTGGGAATGTCGGTCTGCGGGCAGAATGCCCCCTGCCCCGCCGCCGCAGTCACCGAATGCCCGGCCCACGCGGCAGACCGTGCCGCGCCTTCCGCGACAAACGGAATTTCATGCGCTGAAAGCGGGAAACGCGGCAGGCGCTGTCGCGGGGGTCGGGTCAAGATACCGACATCCAAGGACCCCCGGAGACTGACATGACCTTCCGCCCCAAATTCATCACCTTCGACTGCCACGGCACGATGATCTATTTCGACATGGCCGGTGCCGCGCGCGATTTCTACGGCGAGCAGCTCGGCGCCGAGAAGATCGAGGTCTTCATCCGCGATTTCTCGGCCTACCGTCTCGACGAGGTTCTGGGGGCATGGAAGCCCTATGCCGAGGTCGTGCACAACGCGCTCGAGCGCACCTGCAAGCGCAACGGCGTCGCCTTCGACCCCGAGATCGCCGCCAAGATCTATGACCGCGTGCCGACATGGGGGCCCAACCCCGACGTGCCCGCGGGCCTCGCCAAGATCGCGCCGCACATTCCGCTGGTGGCGCTCACCAACTCGATGAACAGCCAGATCCCGCACAACATCGAGAAGCTCGGCTCGCCGATCGCGCATGTGTTCACCGCCGAGAGCGCGCAGGCCTACAAACCGCAGATGCGCGCCTTCGAGTACATGTTCGACATGCTCGGCTGCGGACCGGAAGACGTGCTGCACGTGTCGTCGTCGTTCCGCTATGACCTGATGACCGCGCATGATCTTGGCATCAAGAACAAGGTCTGGGTCAACCGCGGCCACGAGCCCGCGAACCCGTATTACGGCTATACCGAGATCAAGGACGTTTCGGGCCTGCCGGGCGTCGTCGGCCTTTGAGAGGAGCCAACAGGATGAAGTTCCAGTCCTACTGGCACGACACTGCCCCCGCCTTCGCATCGGCCCAGAGCGGGCCGGTCGAGGGCAAGGTCGACGTCGTGGTGATCGGCGCGGGCTTCACCGGCCTCAACGCCGCCCGCAAGCTCGCCCGCGAAGGGGTGAGCGTTGCGGTGCTCGAAACCCGGCATGTGGGCTTCGGCGGCTCGGGCCGCAATGGCGGGCACCTCAACAATGGCATGGCCCACGGCTATGGCGAAGCGAAGGCGCATCTCGGCGCGGACCGCGCCAAGGCGTTGTGGCAGGCGTATGACCGCTCGATC
>NZ_JAIUZY010000011.1 GCF_020171625.1 Salipiger bermudensis | reverse complement strand
GGCACCGCGCCGCCCAGCGTGAAGCGGTCGTAATGGGTGTAGACGAGACGGATTTCGCCCTTGGCGAACAGCCCCTCGCCAAGGAAGTGCGACCGCAGCGCGGCGGTGTCCATGCCCTTTGCGTGCTCGGGGTGGATGGCGTGGCGGGTTTCGACGGTGAGCATGATCGGTCCTCTTGCGTGGTGTCTCCGGCTAGGAGCAAGGCCATCTGACGGCACGTTTGTCAGATAGGCTTCAGCCTGCCGTTCGATTCTGGCATATGACTGTCATTATACGTATGACAGATCAAGCGACGATCGGCTGGCCCGAGGGGGCGCGGTGCCACGGGCTGAGTTTTGGAAACTCTGGATACAGGGAAGCCGCGTTGAGCGACCCGACGACAGAGGAAAACCTCGTCGAGCGCTTGAACCACGCGCGGAACGCGACGGTCACTCACAGTGGACTGCCCGCATCCGGGCCAATGAGGTCGCCCGGGAATATCAACGCTATAAGGAAACCAGCGATCGCGGCGGGCGCCTCGCGAATTACTGGATATCAATCCAACCGTTAACGAATTCGAAATGCATTCCCGCTTTCATTCTTCCAAGCTTGTGCGGTTATTGTCGGCGCCGTATAGAACTGCCCTATCCCTCGGAGATTTCCCGAGGGTGCGTGCCGCTGAGGCAATCGCCTGCGCGCCCTGTAGTTTTGACAGTATTTATTTTCGAAAGTGACCTTTTTTCTATGTCCAAGTCCTCGTCGAGCTATCGTCCCGAAATCGATGGAATGCGCGCAATCGCCGTAAGCGCGGTGATCCTCTACCACCTCAAGATACAGACCTCCGGGGGCACGTTTCTTTCCGGCGGCTTCCTCGGCGTCGACCTGTTCTTCGTTCTCTCCGGTTTTCTGATTACCGGCATCATGCTGGACGAGTTCTACCGCACCGGCGGGATCAGCGTGCCGCAGTTTTATCTCCGCCGCGCGCGTCGAATTCTGCCCGCCCTGCTTCTGGTCATGCTCGCAAGTCTTCCGGTGGCGTGGTGTCTTCTCCTCCCAAGCGAGCTTGACCGGTTTTCGCTCTCGCTCGTCGCAGCGCTCGGCTTTGTCAGCAACGGCTACTGGTTCTTCGAACTCAGCGAGTATGGCGCGCAATCGGGCTTGCTCCAGCCGTTCCTGCACACCTGGAGCCTCGCGATCGAGGAGCAGTTCTACCTGCTGTTCCCGCCGTTCCTGATCCTGCTGCTGCCGCGCGTCGGGAGAAGGCCTCTGCTCTGGATCCTCGTGGCGATGACCATCGCAGGCTTCGCCCTCGCCGCCATCACGACGGTCCTGCACCCGGCGTTCTCGTTCTACACGCCGACCAGCCGGGCGTGGGAGATGCTGGCAGGCGCCGTCCTAGCGGTTCTGGTGCGCGAGATCGGCCCGGGCAACCGATGGCGGGTGTCCCGGATGGTTCCCGCGCTGTCGCTCGTGGTGCTGCTGGGGGCGTTCGCCACACAGGACCTGGTGAGTATGCAGCACCCCGGGATCGGGACGGTGCCCGTCATCCTCGCGACCTGCGGCCTGATCTGGTGCGCCGACAGGACCGAGCCGGTGACGCGCCTGCTGTCGCTCTCCCCGCTGGTCTGGGTCGGCAAGCTGTCCTACTCGCTCTACCTCTGGCACTTTCCGATCTTCGCCTTCGGGCGGGTCATGTCGATCGACAAGCCGACGCCGACGGAGATGATCGTCTGGATCGCGCTGACCTTCGCGCTCTCGGCCATCGGGTACTATCTCGTCGAGCGGCCCTTCCGGTTCCAGGTGCCCAGGCGCGCCTTCGCCCTCAGCACCGTCACCGCGCTGGTGCCTGTCGCCGCCATCACGATCTTCAGCGTGACGAGCGACGGCGCGACCTCGGGGCGCACGCAAGCGCTCGCAAAGCTCTATGGCCCGGCAGAGAGCGACAACGCCACCCTCGCCGCGGCGAGCTGGCAGCTGCTGAACAGGCGCTTCCCCAACGAAGAGATCGGCGCATGGAACGCCCTCAGACCGTCGGAGTCGGGCAGCACCGAGTTGTGGTTCGAGACCGCGGAGGCGGCGAACGTGCTGATCATCGGCGACAGCCTGTCGAAGGATGTCTACAACGCGCTGACGCTCAATGCCGAGCGGTTCCCGGATTACGAGTTCGCCCGCTTCAATCTTCACCGAAGCCGTCTCGAGGACGATCTGAGCGTTCTGCGCGACACGCCGAACTTCGAGGCCGCCGACGTGATCATGATCGCTCCGAACTACTATCGCGAGTTTCGCTCCGCCCTGCAGACCATCCTGAAGGCGGTCAACCGCGATGGCAAAGACGTCCTTGTGCTCGGCAATACCGCCAAGTTCGATGCGGGCGGGCCGCGCCCCCTGTTCGACTGGTTCCTGATGAAAACGCAGGACAGCGCGGCACTCTCCGAGCTGAATGCCCTTGCCACGCAGTATGAGGACCGCCGGTCCCGGGACCAGAACGCCGCGATCCGCGAGATCGCCGAGGCCGCCGGGGCAACCTACCTGTCGCGGCGCGAGCTGGTCTGCCCGGACGAGGCAAACTGCACGCTGGTGACCAAGTCGGGCCGCAAGACAATGTATGACGATCTTCACTGGACGCTGGAAGGTGCCGCGCTCTTCGGTCAACGCGCCGCCTCGGCCGGCTGGCTGCGCAGGCAGGTCGCGAGCACGCTCAGCAACTGAGCACGGGCTCTGGCGGCACCGCAGGCCCCCGCCGCGACGGAGCCGATAAGTGACGCCTCACAGCGCGGCACCGGCCTTGGGCGGAGCCTGAGGTCGAGTCGCTGTTCTGATCTTCGCTCCTGTCCTCGACCGGTGGTCGCAGAAGCAAACCCCGATCAAAAGCTCCGTTCCGCAGCCGGACCGCGTCCGGCCCGATCACGCCCGCGCGCGCAATGATATCCCGCCGTGTAATCAGTCATATACCCACGCCCGAGCAGCATCGGGCCGCGATCCGCGTCAAACTTCGGCAACATTTTGCCCCCAATCTAAACGGGCATTGCAGTTTGACTGGAACCATCCAAGGTTGTGCAAAGGGCGGTACGCCGCCAGACAGAATGCGGGGCAGACGCGCATGGCGGTGAATTTCGAGAACTACACGCTCATCATCGATGAAGAGTTCGACGGGTCGAAGGAGGATCTGAACCTTCACGACGGCACCCGCGGCCTGTGGTCGACGGACATGGCAAAGGGCGACCGGGTCCACAACAGCAGGGTCTCGCTGTTCGGCGCGCCCGGGCTCACCGATGCCGAGGGCAACGACCTTGGCCTCGATCCCTTCACCGTCGAGAGCGGTGTGCTCAGCGTCAACGTCTCGCGCATCGACCCGTCCAGGCAAAGCGACATCCAGGCGATCCTCGACGCCAGTCCCTACGTGATGGCCGGGGCGCAGGATGCCTCGGACATCGCCTATCTGACCGGGATGCTGAGCCTGCACCAGAGCTGGGCGGAGAGCTATGGGTATTACGAGGTGCGCGTGAAGATGCCGGCCGGGACCGGGCATCTCACGGCGCCGTGGCTCAGCAGCGCCCACGAGGGCTGGCCGCCCGAGATCAACATGGAAGCGCTGGGGCGCTTTGATGGCAGCAATGGTCGGGGCGTCGACGACGCAATCTGGACCAACGTCCTGTTCAACGACTACGGCATCGGAGACGAGGCCGATCAGAAGGTGCATGACAGCGCGAGCGACATCACCAACATCTACGGCGCAGAGTGGCGGCTCGCCAATCAGGCCATGCTCGACAAGTACGGCTGGGACGAGAGCCACTCCTCTCCGGAACAGGCGCTGTACGACCCCGACAATAACGAGAAATACGTCTACAAGCGCCTGGTAGAGCTCGACGAGGTCACCGGAACGGATGTCGAGATCCACGAGCAGTTCTACAACTACGGCATCGAATGGACGCCCGATCACATCTCGTTCCTGTTCGGGACCGATGCGTCGAACATGCACGAGATCTTCCGCACCCAGACGCCCGACGATGTCACCACCGACATGTATTTCGTGCTCTGGAACCAGTTCGGCGGTGCGTTCGCGTGGAACCCCGATGACGACGACGACACACCCTTCCAGAGCAGCCTCGATATCGATTCGATCAAGGTCTACGCGCTGAAACCGGATGACGCGGTGGTGCCGGAGCCCGACGCCATCTACCTCTACGGTCAGGACGAGGTGCAGACCCGCGCCCCGACCGAGGCGGGCACCCGGGGCAGCCGCACGCTCAGCGGCGACGACGTGCTGACCGGCAACGCGCTCGACAACGTGATCTACGGCGGCAGCGGGCTCGACCAGTTCACCGGCGGGGCTGGCGCCGACACCTTCCGCGTGGTCCACGGCGAGGGCAACAAGATCATCACCGACTTCGATGCCGGCGAGGGCGACAGGCTCGTGCTCGAAGGCTTCAACTTCGCCGACAGCGCCGGAGCGCTGGCAACGCTGACCCAGGTCGGCGACGATGCGTGGCTGATCAACGGCGCCTACCCCTTCGCGCCGCAGACCATCATCTTCGAGGACACCGACCTCGCCGATATCACCGAGGCCTCGGTCCGCGTGATCGCGCCCGAGAGCAAGGGCTACCATTACGGCTCTCGCATCCGCGAGCTCACCGGGGAGACTTACCTCGGCACCGAGGGTGAGGACTATCTCAGCGCACAGATCCAGCACGCCGGCGCGCGCGCGGTCCTGCGCGCGCAGGTTCTGGCGGGCGGCGCAGGAGACGACACCTACGAGCTGAACGGGGCCAGCTATATCCGCGAAGAGGCCGGCGAGGGCGTCGACACGGTGCTCGTTCGCGACAGGATGCTCAACAGGACCTACCGCTACGAGGACGCGGACGGCACTCCGGTCTACAGCCTGTTCGACATCGCGGCCTACACGCTGGGCGCCAATCTCGAGAATGCCGAGTTGTATGACGACACCGTGGACGTGGCGCTCTATGGCAACGCGCTCGGCAACCGGCTGATCGGCAACGCGCTCGGCACGATCTTCCACGGCGGGCGGGGGGACGATCATATCGCGCTCGGCGGCGGCGCCGACCACGTGGGCTACCGCGCCGGAGACGGGCACGACACCATCCTGTCCTTCGGCGCCGACGACACGCTGTCGCTCATCGGCACGGGCTTTGCCACGGCGGCCCAAGCGCTCGGCGCGTTCGAACAGCAGGGCCGCGATGCCGTCCTCAGGCTGGATGCGGGCGACAGCATCACGCTGCGCGACGTGACCGTCTCGGACCTGTCGGCCAGCAATCTGGCGCTGCCCTCCGAAGACCCGTTCGACAGCGCGGCAGGAGAGCTGTCCCCGCCCGAGGACTACGCAGAGATCACCACGCCCAAGGCGAACGGCAACTTCGTGGCCGGGGAGGCGCCCGCGCGGATCACCGGCGGGGCCGAGGGCGATGCCATCTATGGCGGCCCGCATGGCGATATCCTGAGCGGTCTAGGCGGCGACGACGTGATCGAAGGCCGCAATGGCGATGACTCGCTGTTTGGCGGTGCAGGCGACGACAAGCTGCGCGGCGGCAAAGGCGCCGATCTGATCTTTGCAGAGGCCGGCGACGACCGCGTCGAGGGCGGCGCGGGGCATGATATCCTGCTGGCCGGCGACGGGCGGGATTTTGCCGTGGGCGGCGGCGGCAACGACCTGATCTATGGCGGCGCCGGGCAGGATTACCTGAACGGCAATTCCGGCGACGATGTGCTCGACGGCGGGCGCGACAACGACAAGCTCTTCGGCTCCTCGGGCCGCGACACGCTCGATGGCGGACACGGCATGGACAAGCTGAAGGGCGGGCTCGATGCCGACGTGTTCGTCTTCGAGACCAGCATCTACGCCCGCGACTGGGAGGTCGTGGCGCGCAACCGCGCCGCCCAGCGAGAGCATGACGCCGCGGTGGCCGCTGGTGACGCGGACGCGACCGACGTCGCGCCGTGGGAGTACGAATTCCTCGGCGCCGACACGGTGGTCGACTTCCTGCCGGGCGAGGACAGGGTCGACCTTTCGGGACTTGTCGCGGCGCTCGGGATCGAGGGCGCGAGCCAGAGCGAACTGGCCGAGATCTTCCTCCGCGACCACCTCATCCTGACGCAGAAGAACGACGATCTGATGCTGTCGGTCGATCGGGACGGCACCACCACCGACGACCCGAAGCTGATCGTCAACTTCGCGCGGCTGAGGCATGTAGACATCGCCGATTTCGACCTCGAACGCGATCTCGTCCTGACCGCCGATGACGCGCTGCTCACGGTGTGAGCAGCCCGCCCCGGGCAGACAGCACTACTCGCCGAGCCAGTTGCGTCCGGCGGCGAGGGCGCCAAAATGCCGCGCGCCCTCGAGCGTCCAGTGGCTGTAGTCATAAAGCGCCTTGCGCCCGTCCGGGGTTACGAGCGCGCAGCTCTCCCCGTCATCGCTGCAAATCAGGTCGCGGCGCGAGAGGTAGGGCACGCCCTTCTCTCGGGCGACCGCCCGCACCGCCGCGTTGATCTCTTCGCCGCGGGCAAGTTCGTAATCGTGGCCAAGCCGGTTCACCACTTCCGCCGCCGGCACCGCCTGCTCGCGCCGCACGTACCAGTCGAAGACGGGCAGCCCGTTCTCGAGCCGGTACTCGACGGTGTTTCCCACCACCACCACGCGCTTGCCGGCCCCCTCGACCGCGTCGATCAGCGCCCCGAGCCGCGACAGGGTGATGTCGGTGTAGCGCGGCGCGATCAGCACAAGGTCACTGGCCTCGAAGTTCGGCGAGGCCAGCAGCGTCTCGATCTGGTGCTGCGGGAAGTCATCCCCAAGGCCGAAGCGTGCGAACTCGTGACCCGGGAACAGATCGTTGTTGAGATAGAGCGCGTTGAACATGTCCTTGCTGTGCGAGTTCCCGAGGATCAGCACATGGGTCGTGTCGGGGTCGCGGAACCAGAGCGCCCCGGCCTCGGAGCGGGACGGCCCGTGGGCATTGTCTGCGCTCACGACCTCGTCGCCGGCGATGTCATCCAGCACCGACCACGATGCGTCCTTGAGCGCCTCGTTGTCGTAATCGTTGTCACCGTAGATCGCGGCGAGATCGCCCAGCCGGTTGGCAAAGCCGTTCTGCACCAGCGTCGTGGTTGAGAACACCAGAACCGCCGCAAGCCCGGCGGTGATCGTCGACACGAACAGCCGGGGCGAGGCGCGGAACCGCAGCGGCTTTTCCACCAAGAGGTAGCCGAGCCACGACAGCAGGATGGTCAGCGCGAGCCAGACCAGCATCTCGAGCCCCGGATCCTCGCCCATGGAATTCAGCCGCCCGAAGGCGAAGATCGGGAAATGCCAAAGGTACAGCGAATAGGACAGCTTCCCCACGATGACGAAGGGGCGCGTCGAGAGCAGCCGCGTCACCGGCTCGCGCGGGTCGGCAAACCAGATCATCGCGCAGGTCGCGAGGATGACCGGGATCGTCATGTAGCCGGGATGCGAGATGTCGCTGAGCTTCAGGCTCCAGAGCGACGCGAGCAGGGTCAGCAGCGCGAGCGAGGGCATCCCCCACGCCAGCTTCCAGCCCCGCAAGGCGCCGGGCTTGCGCAGCGACATGTAGGCGAGCAAAGAGCCCGCGAGCATTTCCCACGCCCGGCTTGCCGGCGAGAAGAACGAGAACTCGGGCATCACCGCGGTGCTGACCACCGAGGCCGCGAAACTCAGCACCATGAACGCGACGATGATCGCCCCGATGCGGTGCCGCCCGAGCCGGCGGTAAAGCACCAGCAGCGCCACCGGGAAGACCAGATAGAACTGCTCCTCGATCGCAAGGCTCCAGGTGTGCAGGAAGGGCTGCAGCAGGCCCGACTGGGCGCCGTAATCGGTAAGCTCGAAGAACCAGAAGAAGTTGCTGTAGAACCCGAGCGCCGCGAACAGCGATTTGGCGAAGCGCTCCATCTCGGTGGGCAACAGGATCGCCCACGCGACCGGGATCGTCGCCAGCATCACGAGAAGCAGCGGCGGCAGGATGCGACGGGCGCGGCGCCAGTAGAACTGCACCACGTCGAAGCGGTCGGCCTCGTCGAACTCGATCAGGATGATCTTGGTGATGAGATAGCCCGAAAGCACGAAGAACAGATCCACCCCGAGATAGCCACCCGCCAGCAGTGTGCCGTCGCCGTACGGGATCTTCAGGTGGTAGAGGATGACCGCGCTGACCGCGATCGCGCGCATTCCATCGATTTCCGGGCGATATCCGAGCTTCATCTGGAACCTATGTCTCGTCTGGTCTGGGGGCGGACGGCACGCATGTCGGATCAGCGCGCATTGAGCTTGGGAAACGGCCCCGGCGCGGTGCCGGTGATGCCGAGAAAGGCCAGCAGCCGACCGGTGTCGGGCTCGGTCGTCGGGTCGATCACCAGCAGATCCTCCGGGCGGGCATCGAAATACGCGATGATCTCGGCGTTGCGGCGGGTGTAGATCTCTTTCAGGAAGTCGCGATCGAAGGCGAGATCCCAGCGCGTGACGGTCCTGCCATCCTCGTGGACGGTCAGCAGCCGGCGCAGCACGTCGTGGACATAGCCCTTTTCGAGATAGAGGTTGCGATCCCGGAACATCGCCTCATTCGGCGCCTCGTCCACCGGCACCTGGAACTCGTCACGGTAATAGCGGATGTAGCTCTCGACCCATTTCTCCGGGTCGCGCACCGTCAGGATGAACTTGGCGCCGGGAAACATCGCGTCGCAGGCGATGTAGGTCCGGTTCTGCGAGAACGGCAGGTCCTGGAACGCGTCGTACTCCTCGATGAAGCCCTTCAGCAGATCGAGGCGCCGATAGTCGAGCACCGGGCGCAGCAGCACCTCCTGATCGACCTGCTTGGGCAGGCGGAACCCGTGGTCGCGCAGCACCGCCTCGACGGTGGTGGTCGCGGTCTTGTTGAAGCCGATGCAGAACAGCTTGCTGAAGCCGGTGTCAGCGCGCGGCGGAGTCGACAGCTCTTCGTAGGGTTTGAGCCGGACGATCTTGTAGCCAAGCGCCTTGACCGGGCGCTGCAGGACCTTCTTGAGGAGGGAGTCGCCCTGATATGCCATGCTCAACCTGTCCTTCTTAAAAATTCGTCTCAAAATCACAGTCACTCCGATCCGCCCCCTGCAGATCACGGCCCCCGCCCAAGCGCGGACCGGCAGCTCAGCCCGCCCGCCCCCGGCCAATGGCGGCGTGGGCCGCGCGCAGGTCCTCCTGCGCGCTGACCACCAGCATCACGACCAGAACCATCGCGAAATCGTGGCCCCGATAGAGCGCCGGCCCAAGGAACGATGTCGCCACGAGGGTGAGCATCAGCACGATGCCGATGGCCGCCGCCACCGATCCGGTGCGCGAGTGCAGCGTCGCCAGCCGCGACAGCCCGGTGCCGATCAGCCCGGCCACCGCCAGCAGCCCAAGGGGGCCCGTCGAGACGAGGATCTCCAGCGCGAAATTGTGGAACGAGCTGCTGGTGATGGCGCCGGCATGTTGGGTCGCCAGCCGCAGCACCGAGAACTCCTCCGCCTTCCAGAACGCCCCGAACCCGACGCCGAGAACCGGATGCGCGCCGATTACCTCGCCGGCCACCTTCCAGATCTCGGTGCGGCCGGTGAGCGTGGCGTCCTTGCCGACGGCGTTGAGAACGAACGTGATCGGATCGAAGCCCAGCAGCGTCAGCACCAGCGGCGCGATGGCAAAGATCACCATCGCCCCCACGAACAGAAGCACGATCACCAGCGGCGGCGTCCGGTCCCGGCACAGGAAAAACAGCACATAGGCCATCGCGGGCAGCAGTAGCAGCGCCGTCGCCGACTGCGACAACGCCAGCGCCATCAGCACCATCGCCATGGCGGGCAGCAGCCAGAGCTTCGAGCGGCGCGAGATGGTGCGCGTCGGCATCAGCCACAGCGCGAGGATCGTCAGCGCGGCGATCAGCACCCGCAGCCCCAGCATACTCTTGTGCGAGAAGATCCCCGCCAGACCGCCGGCGCGGGTGAAGACCGGCCACGGGAAGATCCCGGTCGCCCAGTGCAGCAGCGACAGCGCCGCGCCCAGCGACAGGATCACCGCGAGCGCGCGGAGGATCAGCGTCAGCGAATAGCGCCAGCCGAGGAAGGTCGCGATCAGGCAGGTCATCAGCAACTGGATGCCGCCCACGAGGCTCTCGGACGGGGCGGTGGACCACAGCACCGAGGACAGGCAGAGGAACGGGTAGGCAAAGACGATCCGGTTGCGACCGGCAAGTGCCAGAAAGTGCGGGAAGATCATCCCGATGCGCAGAAGGGTGAGCCCGTAGCACATCAGCCAGCTCAGGGTTTGCGCGGGCCCGAACCTGAGCAGCATGTCGGAACTGGCGGCGATGGTCAGACCCAGCAGGGACACGTCGACCAGCGCCCAGGGCTGCTCGCCGGGGCGGGTCTCGCCTTGTGCGCGGAGGGGGATCTGATCGGTGACTGCCATCCCGGTCGCTCAGCGCAGGCTGCGCGCGTGTTCGAAGATCTCGAGATCCGGCGCGCAGAGCGCGCGCAGCACCTCCATCTCGGCGGCGGGAATGTCGGGCTTGCCATCGGGCGCCGAGTTCAGCTGCGACATCCGGAGCGAGACCCCGAAGATCTCGCGGTAGCGGGAGAAAAAGCGGTCGATGTCGTCGAGAAAGCCGATGAGGGCGAACTTCTCCACCCGGCTCTTGGCCAGCGCCACCGCCGCCGGGAGATCGTCGTCGGGGATATCGTTGCGGCTGGCCAGATAGCGCAGGAAGACCCGCGCCTGCCGCTTCGCCACGTCGCTCTCGAGGTACGCGTCCATGCCGCCGGTCACGACCCCGGTGCGCTGCGCCATGCGGAAGTTGGAGACGGTGCGTGCCACCGGGTCGCGCATCATGGTGACGTATTTGTAGCTGTCGCCGAAATGCCGTTCCGCCTTGTCCGACCAGAACACATGGCCGTGGATCAGCATGGTGTCCCAAGCCATGTGCTGCAGCATCAGGGTTTCGCGCAGGTCGAAGACCTGCTGGCCGGTGTCGAGATCCTCGTGGCAGAGAAACGCGTCATCCTTGTCGAAGGTCTCGATCGCGAGGGCGCGACGGGTCGAGACCGCATCGATCACGCCGATGCGCTGGTTGATCGGAACGGTGGCGTACATCGCTTCCGACAAAGAGGTGCCGCCGCATTTGGGGAGGTGGAGGTAGACGCTGCGATGCTTCGGCGCCGCGCCGGGAAAGGACCGTCGTCCGCGACCGGAGGCGATGGCCAGCCGTCTGGTCATGCGTTCCCTGAAAGGAGCCTTGCGCGCCATATACCGCTCTCCTGTCCCTGTGATGCATGCCCGCAAATTCAGGCCACAGGTAAATTTATACTCAAAATGTCCGCGCTGTCCCGAAGACCGCCCGTGCCTTCGTTCTACAGGACAACCGCGCGTAAATGTTGTGCGAATTTCGCCGCCGACGGAAACACCCGGGGCAACTGTAGCACCCGAGGCACGGATTGGGCGATGACTCTTTACGCAATGGTCACGCGATAGTCGCGGTCGAAAAAACACCCCCGGAAGCTTCCCCGGGGGTGTCGAAATTTTGCGCAGACGATCTTCGAAATCAGAAGATGTCGTCGTAATCGGCTGCGGTCACGCCGATCATGTTGAGGACGCCACCGTTGTCGAGTTCGACGAGAATGCCGTTCGAGGTCTCGGTGAAGCCGGTCGCCGAAATGCCATCCTCGAGGCGCACGACGTCGCCTTCCGAAATGTCGAAATCGACGATCTTGGTGGTGCCGGTGGACACGGAGGTGAATGCGAAGGTGTCGGCACCGTCGGCACCGACCAGAATGTCGTCGCCCGGGCCGCCGTAGAGCGTGTCGTCGCCGGTGCCGCCATTCAGCACGTCGTCACCCAGGCCACCGCCGATGATGTCGTTGCCTGCGCCGCCGGCAATGGTGTCATTGCCTTCGCCGCCGGCAATGGCGTCATCGCCCCAGCCGCCTTTCAGACGATCGTTGCCGACACCGCCCTTGATATAGTCATCGCCGCCTGCACCGTGAATGAAATCGTTGCCGCCAGCGCCGTTGACGAAATTGTCGCCATTCGAGTCGATGATCGACTCGTTTCCGTTAGTCAAAATGCTCATCGGAATCATCCTTTTTGAACCAATTAACAGTTTTGAGCATACATCCGCCCAAAAATTGCCGCAATCAAAATCCCGTCGCAATTTTCATTAACTGGCCGGGGCGGCGTTAATCCTTTATTTACCATATATTTGCGCCACGCGCCGATCTTTTATCGACTAACAGCAATTGAAGGCATATGAACTTACTTTCGACATATATAACCCATAGGTAGAGTTCGTTAATAAATCGCTACCTTCAGTCGCTCCCCGGCCCCTGCGATTTCCCAGCCCTCACACACCTTTCCACCCCTCGAGAACAGCCCTCTCCCTTCAGCGCCAGCCGCTCGGAGACAGACCCGAGATCTCGCGAAAGCGCGCGCTGTCGTCGCCCAGATCCCCCTGCATCCGCTCCCTGAGGTCGTCGGGAAAGCCCGGTGGCACGCGCGCCTTGCGAAACGCCAGCCCGCTGCGGATCCGGTTGCGCAGATCGCGGCTCATCAGCCCGGCCAGACGCCGGCCCGCCGCGCTGCTCGCGAAGCGCAGCACGAATCCGGGCACCCGCGACAGCTCGGCGCTGTCGTTCTGCTTGCCGAGATCCTCGATCGCCATCCGCGACACCCCGACGTGATAGGTGACCTTGTCCATCACCGCCTGCGGATCGCGCCGAAGCTCGTCGAAATCGAGAAACAGGAAGGCCTCTTTCGGAAAGAACCGCAGATATTCCTCGATCTGGCGGGCGTAGTGGCTCGAGTCGAGGATATGGGCATATTGGCGGCTGCCCTCGAAGCCCCGAAGGTCGCCCTCCTGACCCTCCATGATGAAGCTGTGCCGGAACTGCGATTCCGCGCGCGCCACCGGTTCGCGCACGATGTAGATCAGCTTCACCTCGGGGCAGGTCTCGGAGATCCGCTGCGCGACACCGGGAAAATCGCGGCATTTCGTGTAGTTCGGGCTCGCCTCGCCGCGCACGCGATCGGCATGGCTGAACTGGTTGGAATACCAGCCCAGCCCCTTGCCCCAGTTCTTCTCGGCCACGAAGAAGTCGGTCTCCTTGTCGCGCGACATGTCGATCTCGGGATGCAGGGCGAGATAGCGATAAAGGGTCGTCGTGCCGCATTTCATGGCACCGATGATGATGAAGTCGGGAAGCAGTTTGGCGTCGGTCGACAAGAGGCGGTCTCTCCCTTCGGTGCCCTCAGGCCGTGGCCTGGCGGGGGGAACGGTTCTTGAAATATCTCATCAGCGGCTTTTCCGCGTAGACGTGCACGAGGCATCCGGCGACCGTGACGATCCCGGTGATCAGCGCCAGCATCGCCAGCGGCGGCAGCACGCGGTGCAGGCCGGCGGCCAGCAGCCCCAGGGCGGCAATGTTCATCACCGGCAGGTGCACGAGATAGATCGCATATGAGGCATCGCCGATGAAGGTCAGCCAGCGCGGCGCCGGCAGCCCGCCCTGCGCCAGACCGATCACGATCAGCATGGCCCCCAGCCCGTAGCCCAGCGGCTGCAGGCTCTCGGGGCCCATCACCCCAAACACGGTTTCCGACAGTCCGAGACCGAGAAACAGCGCGCACCCGGCCCAGAACGCCAGCAGCGCCGAGCTTCGCGACAGATGCCGGTAGGCATAGGCCGCCCCGATCCCGAATAGGAACAACAGGTTGTGCGGTTTGAGCAGGAACGCCAGCGGGAAGCTCAGCTCGCGCCACCACGGCAGCGCCAGAACGCAGGCCAGCATCCAGCCCGCGAACACGAGGCGCCCGAGGCGCAGGTGCAGGATGATCCCGGAGAAGATGATGTAGAACAGCATCTCGTGCTGCAGCGTCCAGGCGACCTGCATGATCGGCCCGTCCTCGGACGGGATCAGGAGAAGCGACTGAAGGATCGCCAGCGGATCCCGGGCATGGTCCGGTCCCCGCCCCGGCGAGGCGACGTAGATCGCCAGCAGAAACGCCATGACGAGCCAGTAGATCGGATAGATCCGCACCACGCGCTTGCGCAGGAAGACCGGAGCCTTGCTTGGCTGGCCGAAATCGCGGCGATGGACCAGAACCATGATGAAACCGGAGAGCACGAAGAAGAACTCGACCCCGGCATAGCCGAAGTTGAACGCGGCCCCCGCGCCGTGGCCGTCGTAGAACCTGTTCGGCAGAAGGAACACGTTGGCGTGGAAGATCGCGACCATCACCGCCGCCACCGCCCGCCCGCACTGCAAACCCGCTAGCATCCCCTCATCCCCCCTGAACACCGTAAAGGGCCTTTTCGGGCAGCTTCAGACAGCCGGCGCAGATCCCGGAATGCATCGTCCCGCGCATCAGCCAGAACGTCCGCCGCTCGGGGTTGGCCAGCGCCACGCCGGCGCGCAGGGCACAGTACCCGGCCTTGACGGCGCTCGACCCGAACAGCCCCAGCCGTTGCCGGAGGCTCTCGGCGGAGGCCGAGTAGCTCTGCCCGATCCGGAAGCGTCGGCGCAGCAGCCACGTCACCGAGAGCCGCGCCGCGGGGACATCCTCGCGCACGATTGCGGTGTCGGCGATGGCGTACTCGGCCCCCAACTGGCGCAGCCGGAAGAAGAACTCGGTGTCCTCGCCACCGGATTTGCCCCGCTCGAGCGCGAAGCGCTCGGCCTGCCACGGCGTCCCGCACCAGCGCAGGAGGGCGTTGCAGGTGTGGCCGGTCTCGATCACCCCGGCGCGGGGCGCCGCCACCTGCGAGTGGAAATCACCCCGCACGATCCAGTCCGGCGCGTCGTCGTCATAGCGCGCGTAGCTCGGTCCGAAGACCGCGTCGGCCCCGGTGGCGCGCTGGCGCCTGACCAGCTCGACCAGCCAGTCGGGCTCGACCACCTCGTCATCGTCGAGAAAGGCCACCCATTCGGTCGTGGCCGCCTCGAGGCCGGCATTGCGCGCGATCGAGATGTTGGCGCCCGGCTGGTGCAGGTAGCGCACCGGCAGGCGCATCGCGGCGGCGGTGTTGGCCACCCGGTCCTGCGCGGACGGCGTGTCGTCATTGTCGATCACGACGACCGAGACCGCGCAGTCCGCGGGGCGCTCCATCGCCTCGAGCGATTGCAGCGTGGTGGCGATGTGACTGCGCCGGAAGGTACAGATGGTGATGGTGATCTTCATGTCGCCCCCCTCCCTCCGAGGATCAGCCGGGTCAGGAACCCGGCGCCGAAGCAGGTGTGCATGAGAAACAGCGCCGGCGCGGCCCAGAGCGCGCAGGCACTGCGATGTGTCACCGCGAGGCGCACCGCGGTGGCCGCGAGGATGAGCAGGTAGGCCAGCGGCAGCAGCAGGACCGGCGGAAACAGCGGCGAGAGGAGCACCGACAGAAGGATGACCGCGGTCACCGCCGGCGGGATCATCTGCCGCAGCCGCGGTCTAAGCCGATGCTTGAGCACGGTCTGCCCGCGCCCGAGCCCGTAGCGCCAGTATTGCTTCGCCAGCTTGCGCAGCGTGTCGCGGGCCAGATAGTCGAGGCGGATGTCGGCATCGAGCCAGATCCTGCCCCCGGCCAGCCCGATGCGGTGATCGAGCTCGGCATCCTCGTTGGCGATGAAGCCGGTGTCGTAGCCGCCCGTCCGGCGCCAGATGTCGAGCCGGAACCCGGCGTGATGTCCGTGCTCGACATAGCCCGACACGGCCCCGCCGCGATGCCCCGAGCCACCGGAGCCGAGCCTCGTGTCGCTGGCCCAGGCCACGCCCTTCTGCACGCAGCTCTGCCCGACCGTGTCCATGACCGTCGCCAGCGCCGCCACGTCGCGGGCCAGAAGGCTGTCGGCCACGGCAAGCACATAGCCGTCTGGGTAGCGCGAATGGGCGTCGACCCGCACGAGGATCTCGTGCTGCGGCTCGGAGCAGCACTCGACCACGCGGTTCACCGCCGCCGATTGCAGCATGTCGGGATTGTCGATCAGCACCACGTTGGGGTGGCGCCGCGCGTAGTCGGACACGATCGCGCGGGTGTCGTCGCTGCTGCCGCCATCGGCGACCACGATCCGCACATGCGCCATCTCGGGCCGGTCGCGATGCAGCGCCTCGAGCGTCGCCTCGATATGGCGCGCCTCGTTCAGCGTGGGGATCGCCACGAGGATCGTCGCCGGGTCGGCGCCGGTCCGGATCGCGGAGGTATCGAGCATGTCTTCCATCCCTTTCCCCTACCCCGCCCGCGCGCGAACGGTGTCGATCACCTCGGCGATGTCCGAGGGCGATTGCACGAAATCCGCGGCCGGCCGGTCGAGCAGCGCCTGCCCACGGGCCGCGATCTCCCCGCGCGTCAGCCCTGTCAGCAGCGCGACCAGATCGGCGGCCTCTGGCGCATCGATCACCCAGCCCAGCCCATCGTCGGCGACCCGCCTCCCGGTCTCGGTTCCGGCGACGGCGATGCTCGGGCAGCCAGCCCAGCTTGCCTCGTAGATGCGGTTGGGCAGCAGCCAGTCGGAATTGTTGCCGCGCTGCCAGAGATCCTGGGACCAGACCAGATCGACGCCGCCGTAGAGCGCGGGCAGATCCTGCGGATATTGGTAAGCGCCGTGGAACACCATGTTGGAATGCGCCGCGATCACCGCGTCGAACTCCGGCAGAACGTGGCGATGCACGACGCCGTGAATATGGATCTCGACGCCCGCCCCCATGCGCGCGGCCACCTCGGAGAGCAGCGCGAGGCTCGGCGCGCAGCGGATGGTGCCGACCCAGCCGACGCGCAGCGGGCGGCCCGCCTCGGGCACGTCGCGCGTCACCGGACGCGCCGGCAGGGCCGAGCCCGCGGCGAGCTTGTTCTCCCACAGCGCCCACGGCCCGTCATAGCGCTGGACCGGCTCGAAGAAGTTGCGCACGAAGCCCGGCGAGGACACCACCAGCATCTCGATGCGCCGGAGCAGGAACTGCTCGGCGGCGCGCATCGCGTCGCCCTTGCGGCCCTCGCGGCAGAGCGCGCCGTTGATGTCGAGGCACTCGTAGACCAGCGGCACGTTGGAGGCCCCCGCCATCGCCCGCGCCGCCCAGGCAATCGCCAACATGTCGAGATTGCGCGCGATGATGACATCGGCCCGCTGCAGCATTTCGCGATGGCCGGTCATCTTGAGGATGGAGCCGGCCACCACCACGGCGCGCTTGGGCAGGTTCTCGTTGCTGGTCATGAACAGGTGGGTGTTCGGCCAGTCGGGCTCGTAGGCCGTGTTCATGTTGTCGCGGCGCATGGTGAAGCTGTGCACGTCGTGCCCGAGCGCCACCAGCGCCCGGATGCGGCGGATCTGCGAGATCTCTCCGACATCGAAGCCGAAGACCACGATCCGGGCGGGGCGCGGGGCGGGCTGGATCTCAGCGGCTGACAACCTGCGCCCTCCTGTTGCGGTGCAGAAGGAGATTGAACAAGCCGATCTGCAGAGGCCGCTCCATGTAGAGATAGAGCGCGTTGCCCAGAAGCGCCGACAGGCCCAGCACCACGAGCACGAACCCGATGGCCGCCACCGGCCCGTGAAGTCCCGGCAGGGCGACCCAGACAACCTGCATCGGAAGCACCACGAAGAGGTGGAAGAGGTAGATCGCGTAGCTCGCATCGCCCAGACGTTCGAGCACCGCAAGCCGCGGCACCCGCCCCGCCAGCCCCGCCACCCCCGAGACCAGCAGGATGCCGGGACCGCCGAAGCCGATGGTGCGGCTCCAATAATCGGTCGGGTCCACCTGCGGGCCAAGCACGAGGAACGCCACGGCGGCCATCGCGATCAGCAGGCCGTTGCGCAGCAGGCCACCCGGCGCGCTTTGCCAGATCCGGGCCCCCACGACGCCGCCGAGAAACTCGAGCAGCAGGGGGCTGGTATAGGTGATCGCGATGGCGTCGACAGGCGTGGCCGCGTATCCGAGAGCCACGAGCGCGAGCAGCAGCCCCGTGAGCACGACGAACCGGGCGCTGCCGCCAACGAGCAGCGTGGCCGCGAAGAGCATGTAGAAGAACATCTCGTAATTGAGGGTCCAGCCCGGCACCAGCACCGGCCAGATGCGCGTGGGCTCGGTGGCGTTGAAATGCGGCACGAAGGCCAGCGACTTGACGATGTGCGGCCCGCTCAGTTCGACCCAGCTCGCGCCGATCACGACACTCATCAGCACGAAGCAGAGCGTGGCGATCCAGTACGGCGGCGCGACCCGGATCAGACGGCGCACGAGAAAGCCCGCCGGATCGGTCTCTTTCGTCTGGCTGATGCTCCACATGATGAAGCCGCTGATGACGAAGAACAGGTCGACCCCGCCATGCCCGAGCGACAGCACGTCGTAAAGCGGCGCCGGCAAATCGGCCTCGACACGCTTGCCCGCGTGCAGGGCGACCACCGACAGCGCCGCGAAGGCGCGCAGGTACTGGATGCCGTAGATCTTGTTCATAAATTCTCTACGCTATGAAGCTATGCGGTGGGGGCGGTCCGGGGCGCGGACCCCTGCCCCGATCAATAATATTCGTACGATCCGTCGCGGTTGTAGGACTTGTAGCGGCGCAGGCTGGCCCGGGTGAAAATCAGACCCAGAATGTTCCTGCGGCGCAGGCCGGAATGCTCGATGGCCGCCGCCACCTGCTTGCGCGCCGTCCATCCCCAGCGCACGGCGTAAACGATCTTGTCGCAGTTCGCGGCCAGCAGCGGCGTCAGGCTCGCGCCGCTCACCGGCGGAAGGTCGACCACCACGTAGTCGAAATACCGGCGCAGGAACTGCAGCACGTTGGCGACCTCCTCGAGCTCCTTCGGGCCGTACTGGATGGTCGAGCCTTCGCGGCTGTTGCCGAACACCGCCAGCCCGGGAAACTCCTCGATCCCCTCGACATGCGACAGGCCCTTGGCCGGGTTCTCCATGAGCTTGGTCAGGCTGTTGGTCTCTGGCAGGACCTTGCCGAGATAGGCGGTGATCTCTCCTGCGATCAGGTCGAGATCGACGATCGCCACCTTGTTGGTGTTCGCGGCGAGGTAAGAGGCGAAGTTGAACGCGCTCGTGGTCTTGCCCTCGTCGCGCACCGTGGAGGTGAAGCCGATGATCACGCCGTCCGTGCGCTCGCTTTTGCGGTCCATCGCCTCGCGCACCATGATGGCGCGCATCGTCGTCGCGGTGACCGAGCGGGGGTTGTCCATCGCAAAACGAAGCCGCTTGGCGGTCGAGGGCAGCATCCACCAGCGCGGGCTCTGCTCGGGCGCGGCCAGCCAGCCGCCACCGCGCGCCTCCCTCCGCTCGGTCGAGAAATTCGGGACCAGGCCGATGAACGGCAGCTTGAACCGCTTCGACAGGCTGTCCTGCGACCGGAAGCTGTTGTCCAGCGCCTCGATCGCGAGCACCACGCCGATCGACAGCAGCAGGCCGGCAAAGGCGGCCAGCACGACGATCCGCTTCGAGCGCGGTCCCGACTTCGTGTCCGGCGGCACCGCCCACGCGATGACCCGCGCCGGGGTCGCGTCGAAGGTCAGAAGCTGGGAGGTGCTGTTGTACTGCTCGAGCATCCGCTCGTAGAGCTCGCGCTTGGCCTCGGCCTCGCGCTCGAGGCTGCGCAACGCCACGGTCTTTTCCATCACGCTGCTGTAATCGGCGTTCATCTCGCCGATCAGCCCGCGCGTGGCCGAAAGCTGCCCGGCCAGCGCCCGCTCGCGCGCGCGAAGCTGTTCGAGGATCGAGCGGTATTCCTGCACGATCAGCGTGCGGGTCTGCTCCATCGCGCGGCGGGTGTTCACCACCACCGGCGCGGAAGCGTCATAGGTGAGAAGCGCCTCCTGCTCGGCCTGCAGAAGCTCGGCATAGCGGGCCTCGAACTCGATCACCGCCTCGGTGCGTTCTTCAGCCGCGAGCTGGATCGCCTCGATCTCGCCGCTCTCGATCTGGTCCTCGAGCTGGTCGGCCTGCACCTTGGCCGTCACCGCCTGCCCCTGCAGCTCGACGAGCTGTTCGTTCGCGGCGTTGAGCGCGATCTCGATCGGAAGGAATTCGCCCTCGGGCACCATGAGCTGGTTCTCGCGGCGATACGAGGCGACGGCGCGCTCGGAGGCCTGCACCCCAGCCGCAAGCTCCTCGATCCGCGACGACAGCCAGACCTGCGTGCGCTCGACATTGGCGGTCTGCTGGCGGCTCGAGAGGCGGAGATACTCGCGCATCAGGGTGTTCACCGCCTTGGGCGCCATCTCGATGCTCTGGGAGGTGTAGCGCACGTCGATGACAAAGCTCTCGCCCGAGCGCTCGACCGCCAGCCCCTGCACGAAGTTCCGCCGGGCGATCTCGAGCCGGCGCTCCTGCTGCATGGTTACGGGCAGCATCGCGGCGGTCGCCTCGTCGGAGCCGCCATCGCCAAGGCGGAACACGCCCTTGATCCATCCCAGAAGCGCCGAGGGCTCGGAGGCGGCGGGCTCCCCGAGGCCCAGCTCGCGCACCGTCGCGGCGGTGACCTCGCGCGAGCCCAGAACCCGCAGCTCGCTGTCCACGGTCAGCGCGTCCGACAGCAGCAGGCCCGGCGCGATCTCGCTGTCGCCATCCGGCGACTGGCCGACGCGCGGGTCGATCAGGATCGCACCGTTCGCGGTGTAGGTCGGGCTGGCATTCGAGACCATGACGAGGGCAAGCACGACCGCCAGAGCGACCCCGCCCGCAAGCACGATCCAGTGGCGACGAAAACGCATCATCAGGTCGCGCAGCGTCTCTCCGATATCGACGGAGGGAAACAACTGATCGCGGTCGGACCTCGGCGACATCAGGTCCGTATCACGGTCCATGTTCATTTGGCTTGCCCTGCAGCAATCACAATAACTCTTCCAAAACGCGCGGCGCCGAAGCGAACCCCAGAAAAAGGGACGCCTGAATTAGGCACCGCATAAAAATTTATAACTAACCTAAGTAACAAGCCCAAGGCACGGGCCGTCAATCACTAAATATGAGGTTCCGTGTCGCGGTTTTGACAATGGTTCATGAATTGGGCTCTATTTGCCGGTCTCGCGCTGAAAAACGGCGATGATCGATGTTTCCGTCCCGGCGGAGGTCTTCGCCACCGAGCGCAGGATCAGCTGCTGCACCGCGTAGCTGAGCGCGGCCCCGAGCGCCGCGCCGGTGGCGCCGTCGAGAGCGCCGCCCAGAACGGTCGCGCCGACCATGATGACAGTGCTGATCCCGGCCACCCAGAAGATCACGTCCTGCCGCCCGGTGACGTTGAGCACGATCTGCGCCGGTCCGAACACCGCGTCCGAGGCCGGGATGATCAGCAGGATCAACAACGGCGCAAGCGACGCGCGGTATTCCGGCCCGAACAACTCAAGCGCCATGCCGCCGAACCCGGCGATCACCGCCGTACCGGCAACCATCCCGGCGATCTTGAGGCGCGCCGCGCTGTCGAGAAGCGAGGCCACCCGCCTGGCCTGCTGGGCGTGCAGCGCACGCGACAGCTGCGGGCTGATCGAGATATCGACCGCTTTCATCGCGAAGTAGACAAAGGCCATGATCGACAGCGCCAGCGCGAGATAGCCGACCTCGGCCGGCATCAAGACCAGCCCGGCGGCCGCCACGACCACGTGCTTGAGATTGTCGCGCAGGACCAGAAGCGGCGCCATCATCGCGCCGGTGGCGAACCAGAGGCGCGCTTCGTCATACTCCCTCGGCACGCCCGCGGCGAAGCCGAAGGTCTGGCGCAGAAGCAGCGCCTGCACCAGCGCGGTGACCGCGAAGGCCGCAAGGAACAGCAGCAGGTACACGGTCAGGCCCGGGCGCGCGCCGCTCAGCCAGATCAGCACCACCAGCAGGAAGATCACCGCCGGCCGCACCAGCATGATCGGCACCCCGCCGCGCAGCACCTGTCCGAGCGCCGAGGCGTGGCGCCCGTAAACCCGCGTGAGCGCCACCACCGGTGCCGCCACCACAGTCACGGCGACCACGCCGAGCATGGCCGCCCCGTCGCCGAAGGCCCCGCCCCACCACGCCAGCGCCGCGACGAGGCCCGAGAGCAGCGTCAGCCCGAAGATGGTCATGCGGTTGAGGCGGATGAAGCCCGCGGCGCGGCCGGGCTGGCCGGTCTCGCGGTATTGCACCAGATACTTGATCGACCCGGATTCGAGGTTCAGCGCCAGAAAGACCGACAGCAGCATGATCCACGCGAAGGCGGTCATGATCAGGCCGAACTCGGTCGGCGTGGTGATGCGGGCCAGGATCAGGGTGTAGCCAAGCGTCAGCACATTGCCCAAGACACGGGCACCGACCAGCGAAAGCGCCTTCTGCAACGTCCCGCCGAGCGCCGAGCCCCCGCCAGCCGCGGCCACGCCTGCGGCCTCAACGGGGGCATGTCTTGACCCGTTGCGCCAAATCCTGAACAACAAATTCAGTCCTCCAAAAAACGGCGTGATCGGAAATTCATTGATCGCGCCCGGGATAAACCCGCTTTTTGCGCTATACCAAAACGACCTTTCTGCAAATGTAGAATCCATTCGACCCCATGCTTTTTCCCGCCCTGTCTTCAGGAGCCCACGACATGCGTATTCCCTGTGCAGCTCTCGCACTCTGCCTTCTCCCCGGCACATTGCCCGCCGGACCGGACCTGACCGGCACGATCTCCATTCTCGACGAATCCTTCGACGGCCCTCTGAACCGCTACGACGGGCGGTCCGGACTCTGGTCGACCCTGCCCCGGCGGGGCAACCTGATGACCAACGCGGCGGAAACCGTGTTCATCGATCATGGCGTGCTCGGCGCCGAGGCGGACGCGCTGCTCCCGAAGGTGCACGAGATCACGCCCGACGGCCTCGCCCTTCGCACGGTAGCGATCCCCGACGCCGTGCTGCCGGCGCTGCGCGCCTACATGAAGGCCACCCGGCAGGGCGATCAGGCCGACAAGATCCGCTTCGGTACGGGCGAGATCACCACCGCGCACACGTGGGCGCAGACCTATGGCTATTTCGAGATCGAGGC
The DNA here is from genome assembly GCF_020171625.1 of Salipiger bermudensis. Lineage (GTDB taxonomy): Bacteria > Pseudomonadota > Alphaproteobacteria > Rhodobacterales > Rhodobacteraceae > Salipiger > Salipiger bermudensis_B. Next base: position 176,841 of record NZ_JAIUZY010000011.1, on the reverse strand, counting down.
CCGCATCCCGCGCGGGCGCGGGCGCTGGCCGGCCTTCTGGCTGACCTATGCGGGGCTGGGCTGGCCGCCCGAGATCGACATCTTCGAAGCCTATGGCGCGGGCATCGACCAACCCACCAAGAAGGACGGGCGCTTCAACACCTCGGTGCATTTCGACGCCCGCGGCGAGGGCCGCGAGGAGATCTACAGCACCGATATCGAGAACCCCTACGCCGAGCCCGGGACCGACCCGAAACCGAAGGAACGCCCGCGCGGGGACCGGTCGGTCTTTACCTTCAACAAGTACCAGGACTCAGCCACCTACGGGGCCGACATCTACAGCGAGTTCCACATCTTCGCCGGCACCTGGACGCCCGAGACCGTGACGTTCTACTTCGGCAAGGACCGCGACTCCCTGCGCGAGATCTACACCGCACCCACCGCCGAAGACGTGCATTCCCCGATGTTCCTGATCGCCAACGACCAGTTCACCGCGAGGGGCGGCTGGTGGCCGGCGCCGGAGGACACGCTGGAGCAGGTGGTGGCGCCCGAGAACGCCTACATGATCCGGCGCATCCGAGTCCGGGCCTTCGAGCCCGAGCTGCGCCTCGACATGGCGGCGGGCGCGTCGGCCTATGACGACCGGGACAGCGTCATTCTCGACACGCCCGGGGACGACACCATCGCGCCGGGGGACGGGTTCGACGTGATCGCCCTGAGCGGCGGCGTCGACACCATTCACCTGCGGCGCGGCAAATTCAACAAGATCATCCGGGGCTTCGAGGCCGGCGACCGCGTCGTCTTCGACAGCTACCCGTTCCTCGATGCCGAGGACATCCTGAGCCGCCTGACGCAGGTCGGGGCGGATGTCTGGCTACCCAGCGGTGCCGATCCGGGCTGGCCCTCCACGGTGATCTTCCGGGATTGCGACGTGGCCGATTTCGGCGCCCATCAGTTCGAAAGCCGCTGGCCGGTGGCGCTCGACGTCTGGCGGGCCGAGGCCAGCCGCAAGCGCCGCCCGGAGTTCGACATCGACGGCGACGGACGCCTGTCCGGAGGCGCCGACGGCAGCTGGCTCAACGATCAGGGCCGCGCCATCGCGATGACCGGCGGGCCGGGGCCGGACCGCTTCGTGATCGCCAGCCGCGACAGCAGCGTGGTCGAGCCGTCACCGGGCAGCATCGACCGGATCGACACCATGATCCCGCTCGATCTGCCGGCCAATGTCGAGCATGGCGTCGCGCGCCGCCCCGACGCGCTGCTCAGAGGCACCGCCGGGAACGACCGGCTCGAGGCCGCCTCTCCGCGCGCGCTTCTTCAGGGCGAGGATGGGGACGATCTCTATGACATCGCGCCCAACGCCACCGACGTCACCATCCGGCTGCGCGCCGGCGACGGGCACGACCGGATCCGGGGGGCCGCGGCGCAGGCGCTTCTGGCGATGGGCCCGGCGCTGCTGGCGCGGCGCGGCGACTGGCGCCTGTCCGCGGTGCCGGAAGGCACGCTCCTGACACTGGGCGAGGATCAGAGCGTCCTGATCGAGGGGCTCGACGAGGCGGCGGTGCAGGCCATGCTCCCCGCGGCGGAGTGAGGTCTCCGTTCGGTGCCACTATGCCACCACCGAACGGCAGAAAGGCCCCGGCATCCGCCGGGGCCTTTCCCTTCGGCACGGCGCCTCGGGTCAGGAGAGAAGGAAACCCGAACCGCTGCCGAAATCCTGCTCCTCGATCGTGAGCCCGGCCACATCGTCGCCGAGGATCTTGGCGATCCTGTAGACCTGATCGTCGGTGCCGGCCTGAAGGAACACGGTGCCGTTCTTCTCGATGATGGACAGCGCGACGCTGCCCGCGCCCTGCACCCCCTCGACCACGATCCGGTCGCCCTCCTCGGCGTTGAAGTCGCGGATCACGTCCATCGCGGACGCGTCGGCCAGATCGAACACGAATATGTCCGCCCCGGCCCCGCCAAGCATCACGTCGCGCCCGGCACCGCCGACCAGCACATCGTTGCCATCGTCGCCGCGCAGAACGTCGTTGCCCGCCTCCCCGTAAAGCGAGTCGTCGCCGACGCTTCCGATGAGCCGGTCGTCATCGGCCCCGCCGAAGGTCCGGTCGTTGCCGTAGCCGCCGTTGACGACGTCGACACCGCCCCCACCGAAGACCAGATCGTCGCCACCGCCGGCCACCAGCTTGTCATCGCCGCTCCCGCCGTCGATCCGGTCGTCGCCGCCGCGCCCGAAGATCGTATCGGCGCCGGCCAGTCCCGCCATTTCGTCCGCAACGGAATAGCCGCGCATCGTGTCATCCCCGGCGGTGCCGACGTGGCTGTGGGCATAGTCCGTGCCGGGATCAGGCGTGTCCTCGATCGGCACTTCCGGTTCCGGCGCGGGTTCCGGCTCCGCCGGGGTCTCGGCCACGTCGTCCCCGGGGGCCTCCGGCACCGGGGCCTCGGCCTCACCATAGAGGACGATCAGCTGCGACACCGAGTAGGTTTCGTCTTCGAACGCAAAGAATTCCACGTTCTCGACATGGCTCAACCCGGTCTCGTCGCCCTGCCGCATCAGGAACGTATAGGGGTCGACAAAGGCGCCCTCGATCTCGGTCGACAGGGCCGCGACATGCAGCGTGTCGGTGCCGGCGCCGCCGTCGATTGTGTCATTGCCCGAGGAGTGATGCAGCGTGTCGTCGCCGCGCCCGCCGGACAGGAGATTGTCGCCGCCGGTGCCGACCAGCGTATCGTCGCCGTCGCCGCCATAGGCGTTCTCGATCGAGCCGGGCGCGTCGATGCTGAGCGCGACACCGGCAATCTCGCTCGTGCGCGCGCCGCTCAGATCGATCAGGCTGTCGCTGGTGACCGCCGCGGCGTTGATCGCGTCGATGCCGCCATCCCCGTCGCGCAGCACCTGCCGGCCCATGAGATCGGCGCCGTCGTAGAGCACGCCGAACGCGTCGTTATACACGTACACATCGTTCGCCAGACCCTCGGTCTCGCCGTGCAAGGTGAGCGTGACGTCCCGCAGGCTCCCGGTCATCGGGCTGCCGTCTGTATCCAGTGTGCCGGGATCGCGGTTGTGGATGTCGACGGTCCAGGTGCCCTTGCCCGTCTCGCCCATGCTGGCGACCGAGGAGAACGCGAAGTTGCGCAGCGTGCCGATGAAATCCCGATCCTCGACCGAATAGACCAGTTGCACGGTCGTGCCCTCGGGGCTGGTCAGGTAGACGTCGAGATCGCCGGTGAAGCGCCACTTCAGGTCCAGCGCAAGCTCGACATGCTCGACCTCGATCGCGTCGGTCACCTCGATCTCGTAGGAGATGTGATCGGCGCTCCCGGCGGTCAGAACGGCATCGCTTGTGCCCGTCACCTCGACGGTATCGAGGCCTGCGAGGGTTTTCTGCGTGGTCCAGGTTTCGGCCAGCCGCACGGCATCATGGACGTTGAGGTAGCCGAAGCCGGTGGCGTCGCTGAAATGCTGGCCACCGCCGTTGAAATCGTCGGCACCGTTGGTGATCCAGCCATTGCCGACCGCCAGGTCGTCGGTCAGGCCGTCGCGCCGGGCCGAGAGCGACAGGATCTTCTGAACATCGCGATAGCCCAGATCCGGGTTCGCCTCGAGCATCAGCGCGATCGCGGCGGACACCGCCGGCGCGGCAAAGGATGTGCCCGAGACGTAGGAATAGCCGTTCGGCGCCGTGGTGAGGACCTTCTCGGCAGGGCCCGAGATCAGCACGTTCGCGCCAAGGCTCGTCTGGTCCCACGCATCGCCCTCGGCGGTGACGCCGCCGACCGCGATCGTGTAGGGCGCGTTCTGGAAGTTGTGGTAGTTCGACGCCCCGTAGCTGCCGCCGTTGCCGGCCGAGAACACGATGTTCGTTCCCAGTCCGTCGCGCCCGGTCTCGACCACGTGACGCAGCGCCGCCTCCATCTCGGCGCCGGCCTCGCCCAGCCAGAAGCGGTCCGAGAAATTGCTTGCGAAGCTCCAGCTGTTGTTGACGACGTCGAGCGCCGCCGAGGCGCGGAGCGCCTGCAGCACGTCGTCGACGACCTCGCTACTGCTATAATCGACGCCGAAGCCCACCAGCGTCACGCCGGGCGCGATCCCGACCGAGCCGGTGCCGTTGCCGCCCTCCGCCGCGATGACGCCCGCCACCGTCGTGCCGTGGCGGTCGCTGATATCCCGCGCCCGCAGGGACAGCGCGCCGGTCTCCAGCGCGAAGTTGTAGTCGAGGCTGGTGTCGTAAGCGCCCAGATCCTCGTGGGTGTAATCGATCTGCGAGTCGATCACGCCGACCGTGACGCCCGTGCCGGTGTAGTCCTCCCAGACGGAGGCGACGCCGACATTCAGGTCGGACTTGTCCGAGCCTTCGAGATACCAGGCCTCCCCGACCCGTTCGTCCGAGAAGAAGTCATCCGCAAGTCCCGCCCCCAGAACCGTGGCTTGCCGTGTCTGCATGTTCAATGTTCCTTTGCTCGTCGCATGTGCAGCGGGTGCCGCGAGGTGTCGCTCCCGGGGCCAAGGTCACGGCGAATGCAGACGAATTTCGGGCACGGTCGGGCGAATGGCGCGTCATTTCTGGGTGGCATCGAGACAATGTTCCGTTTCTCCGTCCGCTGTGGGGCCGGCTGGCAGATCGGTGGAATCCCCTTTAGATTGATATTCATACATCCTAAAGGAGACCGGCGTAGACAAGACCTGCGCCCGATCGTCACCGGCGACCTCACGGCAAGATCGCGGCGCCCGCCCTTGCAGCGTGCAGACCAGAGGCCGCGCGCGCCAGGATCGCGCGCGAGCCCGTTGCCGCCGCCCGCCGGCCGGAGCGCGCGGGCCGGCCTCGGCCCGAATGGTCAGGCCGTGGCGCGCCCGCGGCGCGGGCCGTCGGATGGCGGCGGCGCATCTAGTACCGCTTAGGTTGAGTCGTGCGTTCTGAGGTCCATTGCGCGCCGGAAATCTTAATAAAAGGTAATCGAGTTTTCATCGGCTATTCCATTCCAGTGAAGAACCGCTCATTCTCCGAAAATTGCGCAAATAATGTTCTCAAATGAGAAACCTCTGCGCTATCGTGCGCAGACCGCCCATCGGAATTGGGAGAGCAGAATGGACGCGGACAAATCCTTCAAGGCGCCGGAGGGCGACTACGAGACCTGCCGCGGCCTGTACGCGTCGGAGGCGCCCGAGTGCAGCGGCGAGGCGATCCGCGCGGCGATCTGCGCGATCCCGGTGGCGCTTGTCGTGGCGGTTCTCACCAGCCTGCGGTTCGGGCTCAAGCTGGCCTCTGCACTTGCCCTCTATGCCGTCGTGGGCAGTGTCGTGATGCTCGCCCTTCTGACCTTCAGGCTGTGGCGCGCCGGCGCGCTCAGCTGAGCAGGCGCCGGACGACGAAGCCGGACAACCAAGCCAGACAATGAAAAAACGCCGGGCCCTCGCCCGGCGTTTTTCGTAAGATAAATCGCTCCGAACCTCTGCGGTCCCGGCCCGGCCTTACATGCCGGTCTTGCCCAGCACCGCCCCAACGGTGAGGAACAGGATCCGCACATCGCCCCGGAGCGAGACGCCGTTGTGGTAGGCGACGTCGAGCTGCACGCGTTCCTCGTAGGAGACGTCATTGCGGCCCGAGACCTGCCACAGCCCGGTGATGCCGGGGCGCATGGCGAGATAGGCCCAGGCCGCGCCGCCGTAGCGCTGCAGTTCCGGCTCGGTCACCGGACGCGGGCCGATCAGGCTCATTTCGCCGCGCAGCACGTTCCAGATCTGCGGCAGCTCGTCCAGCGAGCTGCGGCGCAGGAACGCGCCGAACCGCGTGACCCGCGGATCGTTGCGCAGCTTGCGGTCACGCTCCCACTCCGCACGCGCGGCGGGATCGCGGCGCAGCAGCTCCTCGAGCCGCTCCTGCGCGTCGGGCACCATGGTGCGGATCTTCCAGCAGCGAAACTGCTCGCCGTTGCGACCGACGCGTTTGTGACCAAAGAAACCGGGACCGCCCTCGGCCCGGACGGCGATGTAGAGGCCTGCGATAATCGGCAGAAGGATGGGCAGCATCAAAATGGAGAGGACGATGTCGAAAGCGCGTTTGCTGACGCCCCCGGTGCGACCCGAGCGACGGTCCTGCGGCCGGTCGGGTGCTGCGGTGACGATGTCGTTCACATTGGTAGAAGTGTTGGACATGAAGATATCCCTGAAAAAAGACCTCGGCCCCTGAAAAGCAGGCGGGTGCCGATTGAAAAATTATGGCCTTACGGCGGCAGGCGCCGACCTTAAACATGCTTTAGAAGTACGACATTCTGCAGCTGCAAACAAATTCGCTTCCTTGCAGTCATCAGCAGCGAGAACACGCGCCAGTCGAATAAAATCCTTCACTTTTAACCCGTAACAGGCAACTGGTTAAAATTTTGCGCAGCTAAGAAAGGAAAATTCTTTCTGCTCTGCGATAAAACGAACTTAAAAAACGTCTCATTTGCACAATGCTTAGTCAAGCCAAGTAACGCCAATACGTCTAAATTATGGCGACAGGTGCCCTATATCGCGACTCCGTTTCAGAACTGTTATTCCGCAATTCAGACTTCCAGAGAAATGGGTCGCGGCCCGCTCCCGCTTGGGTAGAAAAACCGGAAGGACGCCCCGACTCACCCGCACGACGAGTCGCCCCGAGGCGGCGCAGCTTTGCGTACATCGCCGCGCCGCCCCCGGCAAACGCCGAGCGCCGCCTCACGGCGGCGCCCGGTCCGTCCCGAAACCGTCGCTCAGAGCATCGCGAGAAGCGCCGCGCCGGCATCGCGCCCGTTCTGCTGCATCCCGTGCGCGGTGTAGTGCGGGTCCTCCGGGCCGGCCAGCGCGTTGCCGGCCTCGGGCACCACCACCCGGAAGCGGTCGATCGCCCACGCGCCATCACCGCTGTCCTGATCGAGACGCAGCTGCGCCGCCCGCATCGCCGCCCCGCGCCCGTCATAGGGGGCAGGTTCATAATGCTGACCGACGCTCCACATCACCATCGGCACGTCGGCGATATCGGCCCGCAGGTCGCTGACGAACTGGCGCATCTGGTCCATCCATTGCCCCGAGAGGCTGTAATCGCCCCCAAACAGGTCGTTCGCCCCCTGGCTCCAGACCATGCCGACGATCTCATGCGCCGGGCCAAGTGCATCGAGCGCGGCCTTCATGGCGAGCAGTTCCGACCACATGCGCCCGCCGGTGGTCGCGACGGAGGACGACTTGCGCCAGTCCTCGGTGTTCATCAACCCAGACCCCGGATCGCCAAGCGCCATCACCAGAAGAGGCCGCCGGCGTGCGGCCGACCAATCGACCAGCTCCCCCGCCACGGCGTGCACCGGCGACATGCGCCGCGCCTCGACCGCCGCCACCGGCTCGATGCAGGGCTGCGGCACGTGGCGCACGCTGTCGGTGGTGGGATAGACGCCGGTGGCGCGCAGGCAGGGCATGTACCAGATCCGCGGGTCGAACGCGGTCTCCCGCGCCGACATGGGGATCTCGTCCCCGAAGCGCTCGGAGGTGGCGTTGGCGCTGTTGCTGTCACCGCCGACGATGATGACGTCGCAGGGCACCAGAGCCGGATCGACGGTAGAGAGGTCATAGGCCGAGATGGCCGCCACCGAGCCGTCGTAGTCCGTGCTGGGCTGCAGATCGAGCCGGGTTGCCGCCTCCGTCATGTCGGCGGCCGAAATGACCTCGTGATCCATGTACGGCTCGGTGAGCTGGCGGCTCGCCGTCAGGCCCGGCGCCGCGAACCGCGCCCGGAGGCTGCCCGCCGCGACCTCGTGATCGAAGCGCACGAGATGACTGTGCCCCGGGGTCAGCGGCGCCGCCAGCGACAGGCGCGCCGCCTGCCCCGCCGTGCCACCCGTCACCGGGCTGCGCAGGCGCCCGTTCGCGACCTCCCAGTTGCCCTGAAGATCGATATGCGCCACATCGTCGAGGCGCGCCTGGGCCGCGGTGAAGAGGTTCGGCGGGGCCGCCAGCCCCACCGCCGCCGCCGTGACCGAGATCGAAAACGCCGCGAGGCTGGTCGTCGCGCCCTCCGCGTCCGTGACCGAGAGCACCAGACCCGAGCGGGTCTCCGCTTGCGTGGGCGTGCCGGCAATCGTGCCTCTCAGCGGATCGAGCAGCAGGCCCGCCGGCAATTGCCCCGTCGTCAGCGCGAAGCTGTAGGGCGCGGTGCCGCCGCTCACAGCGGGCGAGAAACTGTAGACGACACCGACCGTCGCCGCGTCCTGAGGCACGCCGGTCACGACAAGCGGCTCTGCGGGCTCCACTGGCTCCGGCGGGGTCAACGGCTGCACGCTGCGCCGGGCGACCATCTCGCCCTGCATCAGCACCGAAAGACAGCCGCCCGCGCCCGCCCACACATTGTAGACGTACCTACGCCCCTCCTCGAGCACCTCGAGCGTTTCGGGATCAAGGTCGACATCGCCCTCGGCGCTGCGCTGGATCAGCGGGGGCTGCACGTAGTCCTCTGCCACCGTCACCGTGACGGACTGCCCCGGCGCAAGCCCGCTGACCCGCACCCGGAGCGTTTCGCCACAAAAATAGGACAGCCGCCTGTTCAGCCCGCGCTGCGCCGCCTGTGCATCGATCATCTGTATCACGCCTAACCTCCACGGTGGATTCCGCATGAGGCTAGGGCGTACCGGATTAACCCGGTCTGACAGCTCCGAACGCTGCTCCGCCCCGCGCGCGGGGCGCGGGACGCCGCGCTCAGTTCGCGACGCCGTCCTCGAGCGGACGGATCGCGACCAGCAGCGTGTCGCCGGGCCGGACCGGGGTCGACATGGTGATCTCTTCCACGGGGTCGCTGTCGCTGCGGCGGCTCTGGATCTCGAACTCCAGACCGACGATCTGCGACGCCACAACGGCGGCGGCGCTGCCGCTGCTGAGGATGCTCACCTGTTCCACCGCTTCTTCATAGGAGATCGTCTGCAAGGCGATCTGCTCGCGCGCATCGTTCACCCCGTCGAGCGCCTCCTGACGCTGCGCGGCAAGGTACTGCACCCGCTCGCGCTGCGCCGAGGCGATGGCGCGGGTCGCGTTGATCTTCGCGGCCTCGAGCTCGAGCACCTTGCTGCGCGCATCGGCCTCGCGCTGCTCCGCCGCCGAAAGATTGGACGCAGTCTGCAGGCCACGCTGGGACAGTTTCTGCGCCGCCGCGAGCGCCTCCGCGGTGCTGGCGACGATCTCGTCCTGAACCGAGATGCGGGCGTCGAAATTCTCGCGCTGGTTCTCGATGGTCGCGATCTCGCTCTCCCAGAACTCGAGCAGCGTGCGCGTGCGCTCGCGCAGGGCGTCGAGCTGCGACTGGCGTTCCGAGATCATCCCGTCGAGATTCACGAGACCCGGCGCCGGAATCCCCGGCCTCAGCGCCGGATCCACCGTCACCGGGACAGGGTCGTCGGCCAACCGGGCCTGATGATAGGCCAGATCCGCAACGGCCCGGGCAAGGTTGAGGTTGGCCACCTTCATGTCGTTCTCGACCATCGAGCGCAGACGCAGGATCTCGGTCCGGGTCAGCCCCTGAACCTGACTGCCCCCCGCCATGGCCAGCGCGGACGACACCGTCATACCCGGAAAGAACTCGACGATGCCGGGGTTGAGCACGTCGCCGGCGACAATTACCGGCGCGTAGGAGACCAGCATCAGGCTCACCTCGGGATCGACGAAAAAGCCTTGGGCGACAAGCTCCGCCTCGACCATCGACTCGGCCTCGTCGAGGGTCAGATCGGCGACGGTGATGCCGCCGACATCGATGAGGCGGATCTGACCGTTCGCATCGACGATGGCGCTGACTTCCTCGTCCGCGCCGGACCTGCGCACCTCGACCACATCGCCCGGGGCGAGCCTGTATTCCTCTGCCCCCGCAACAGAGGCAAATGCAATTATTCCAAGAAAACCAAACAAGCGGAAACCGATAAACATGGCTTCAAATCCTTCCGTTACAATTGGGCGAAGTGTTGCCGGACGGGATTTCAGAAACAACTGATTTATCGCGCCGCCGCTACGGAAGTCGCGCGTTTGTAACGCGCCGGCCCGGTCGCTGGGCGGCGATGGACACTGATGGCGATGCGCGTTGCGCGCCGCGGATCAGCCGGAAACGGCCTCGCGCAGCGCGGCCAGCCCCGCAGCTATGAGCGCCTCGGCACCGGTCTTGTCCGCCGCCTCGACATAGAGCCGCAACTCCGGGGCGTTCCCCGAGGGACGCACATGCACGATGCGACCGTCGGTCAGCGTCATCCGCACGCCGTCGGTTAGGTCCGTGCCGGCCTCCGTCCCGCCGAGTTGAGCCAGGAACGCCGCGCGCGCCTCGGTGCTGTCGGCGAGCCGCGCCACGAAGGGCTGAGAGCGTTCCTGAGGCACCTCCTGCAAACGATCCGCCATCGTCACCACCGGCGGCTCCTGCGCCACCCGGGCCGAGACCGTGCCGTCTCCGGCGGCGATCAGCGTCAGGATCAGCGGCAACATGCAATCGCGCGTGGCGAGCGGCGCCAGCGGACCCGCCGGGCCCTGCGCCTCGAAGCCGAGCAGGAACCCGCCATTAGCCTCGTAACCCACCACCTTGCCGCCGGCTTCTTCCATGCCGGCGATCACGAAGGGCGAGCCGATCCGGGTCAGCCGCACCGCGCCGAAGCCCTTCTTCTGCACGCCCGAGTTCGACGAGATCGGCGTCACCACCGTCTCGGCCCCCAGCATCTCGGCGGTGATCTGCCCCATCACATCGCCCGGCACGATGGTGCCGGTCTCGTCCGCCAAGAGCGGCCGGTCGCTGTCGCCATCGGTCGAGACCAGCGCGTCGAGCCCGTCCGCCGTCACCCACGCCGCGATCTGCGCGCGGGTCTCAGGATCGACGGCCTCGGTGTCGACGGGAATGAAGGTCTCCGAGCGGCCATATTCGACCACCTCGGCGCCAAGCCCCTGCAGGATGGCGGCAAGATCGTCGCGGCCCACCGCGGAATGGGCATAAAGCCCGATCCTGCGCCCTTTGAGCGCGCGCGCGCCACAGGCCTCAACATAGCGCTCGACGAAGCGCGCGGCGGCGTCTTCGTCCTGCGCCAGATCGCTCTCGGCCGTGCCTGCCGGGCGCCCGAGCGCGGCGTTGATCGCCGCCTCGTCGGTCTTGGTGATCTCGCCGGTCCGAGAATAGAACTTGAGACCGTTGCGATCCGCCGGGATGTGGCTGCCGGTCACCATGATCGCCGCGGCGCCGACCTCCTGCGCCGCCAGCGCCAGGGCCGGCGTCGGAAGCGCGCCGCAATCGATGACCCGGATGCCCTCGGCCCGCGCCGCCGCGGCAATGTCCGCCGCGATGCGCGGGGAGGATGGGCGCAGGTCGCGCCCGAGGCACAGCCCGTTGCCGATGTCGCAGGCCGCGATGAAGGCCCGCACGTGGTCTGCGACCAGCGCGGGCGTCAGCTCTGTCACCAGGCCGCGCAGGCCGCTGGTGCCGAATTTCGGTGCCATGATCTCTGGTCCCTCAGTCCGTTGCGCGGGGAAGAAGGGCGCTCAGCCCTTCGCCCCCTGCCCCCGCGAATAGACATCCTCGTAGCGCACGATGTCGTCCTCACCCACATAGGAGCCGGTCTGCACCTCGATCAGCACCATCGGCACCTTGCCGGGGTTCTCCATCCGGTGCTTCGCGCCGAGCGGGATGTAGATCGACTCGTTCTCGGTCACCAGCCTGACGGTGTCGTCGCAGGTCACCTTGGCGGTGCCCTCGACCACGATCCAGTGCTCGGAGCGGTGGAAATGGCTCTGCAGCGACAACGAGGCGCCGGGATGCACCACGATGCGCTTCACCTGGAAGCGCGAGCCGACCACGAGGCTCTCGAACCAGCCCCAGGGACGGCGGTCCTTGGGGAACTCCACCGCCTGCTTGGCGCCCTTCTTCTTCAGCGCGTTGACCGCGAGCTTGACGTCCTGCGCGCGATCCTTGGGCGCCACGAGCACGGCGTCGTTCATCGCCACCGCGACGATGTCCTTCAGCCCGATGCCGACGAGTTCCACGGTCTCGCTGTCGGACCGCAGCAGAGAGCCCGCGCAGTCGATCGCTGTGGCGGTGCCGTGGGTCACGTTGCCGCTCTCGTCCGGCCCGGCCTCGCGCCAGATCGCGTCCCAGCCGCCAAGATCCGACCAGCCGGCATCGAAGGGCACCACTTCGAGCCCCTCTGCCTTCTCCATCACCGCGTAGTCGATCGAGATGTCCTCGGCCCGCGACCACGGCTCCGCCGCGAGCCGCAGGAAGCCCAGGTCGACCTGGGCCTCGTTGACCGCCGCCGTGACCGGCGCGACGAGCTGGCTGGCATGGGTGTCGAAGGCGGCGAGGATGTCCTTGACCCGAAACAGGAAGATGCCGGCATTCCAGAGGAACCCGCCGCTCTCCAGCATCTCCGCCGCCGTGGCGGCGTCGGGCTTCTCGACAAAGCGCCTGAGCGGCACGGTGCCCTCGCCGGCGCCATCGAGCTCGAGATAGCCATAGCCGGTCTCGGGCCGGTCGGGGCGGATGCCGAACAGCACCAGCTTGCCCGCCTCCAGCGCGTTCAGGCCGGTCTCGATGGCCGCGCGGAAGGCGTCGGTGTCGGGGATCTCGTGATCCGCCGGCGCCACCAGCATCGTGGCGTCGGGATCGGTGGCGTGGATGTGCAGCGCGGCGGCCAGCACCGCCGGGGCGGTGTTGCGCCCGTCGGGTTCGATCAGGATCGCGCCGGGATCGATGCCGATATTGGTGAGCTGCTCGGTGACGATGAAGCGGAAGTCGGCATTGGTCACCGCGATCGGCCGTGCGTAGCGCGCGGTGTCGCTCAGGCGCTCCGCCGTCTTCTGGAACAGGCTCTTGTCCTCGAGAAGGCGGGTGAACTGCTTGGGAAAGCTCTTGCGAGACACTGGCCAGAGGCGCGTGCCCGAGCCGCCGCAAAGGATGACCGGCGTTATTTTCTCCATGACCATCCCTCTCCCGTCATGCGGCACCTCAGCCCTTGCGCGCCTCCGCCGCAAAGTCGTCCAAAAGGCGAATATCAATCGGACTTTTCCTGTCAAACCGTCCAAGAAGATGCCGTCGGATGCAACCGCAATCTTGCATCCCTCGCGGCGCGGTCCGCGCAACCTAGCAGCGATCACCGCCACGATTTGCTCTGGTCAGCCTCGCGCAAAGCAGGTCAGTCCCGCAGCGCATAGCCCACGGCCCTCAACTCGACGCAGGTACGATCCGCTGCGCCCGATCCCGTCAAGACCGGTCGGACGCAACGATCAAGGGTTCCTCAGACGTCTGCCGAGAGGTCCTTCAGAACCGCGACGGACTGGATCTCGACGGTGAACTGCGCCTCGACCCTCTCGGCACAGGCCACATCCTCGCGCGAGGTGTCGAGGATGAGCTGCCAGTCGCCATCCTCGGGCAGCGTGAAGGTGCAGGCGTCGCCGCCGTTGACCAGCACCAGCAGATCCGCGCAGGCCTCCTGATGGTGGCGCATGCCGACCGCGAACAGCCCGCCATCCTGCCAGTCGTCGCCCGACATGTCGCGGCCTTCCGGGTGGAGCCACGTGGTCTCGGTGGCCTCCGGGCGCGGCCAGAAGCCGTAGGGCGCGAGATGCGCGCTCCAGTCCCGGCGCAGCGCGGTGAGCGCCGCCACCGCCTCGATCAGGCCGGGACGCGCGCCCTCCCAGTCGATCCACGTGGTCTCGTTGTCCTGGCAGTAGGCGTTGTTGTTGCCGTTCTGGCTCTGGCCCATCTCGTCACCGGCAAGGATCATCGGCACGCCATGCGACAGCAGCGTCGTCGCCAGCATCCCCTTCACCCGCGCCTCGCGGGCGGCGGTGATCTCGGCGTCGTCGGTCGCGCCCTCGTGCCCCATATTGTCCGAGAGGTTGTGGCCGTGCCCGTCGCGGTTGTCCTCGCCATTGGCCTCGTTGTGCTTGTCGTTGAACGACACCGTGTCCCAAAGCGTGAAGCCGTCATGGGCGGCGACGAAGTTCACCGAGGAGGTCGCCGGGCGCAGCGAATGGTCGAACTGCACCGGGCTGCCCATCAGCCGCTCCGACAGCCCCGGCAGCAGGCCGGGATCGCGGCGCCAGAAGGCGCGCACGTCATCGCGGAACTTGTCGTTCCACTCCCGGAAGGGCCACGGGAAGCCGCCCACCTGATAGCCGCCATCGCCCACGTCCCAGGGCTCGGCGATCAGCTTGACCTGGCTCAGCACCGGATCCTGCCGGATGGTGTTGAAGAAGGCGCCCTCGCGCTCGAACCCGTCGGGCTCGCGCGCCAGCGTCGAGGCCAGATCGAAGCGGAACCCGTCAACGTGGAACGCCTCGACCCAGTAGCGCAGGCTGTCCATCACCAAGCGGAGCACCATCGGGTGCGACACGTTGAGCGTGTTGCCGGTGCCCGTGGTGTCGAACCCGTGGCGGCGATCGTCGGGCGAGAGCAGGTAGTAGCTGGCGTTGTCGATGCCCTTGAAGGACAGCATCGGCCCAAGCTCGTTGCCCTCGGCGGTGTGGTTGTAGACCACGTCGAGGATCACCTCGATCCCGGCGGCGTGGAAGCGCTTCACCGCCGCGCGTACCTCGCGCACGTCCTCGCCCGCGAGATAGTTGCGGTTCGGGGCGAAGAAGCCCAGCGTGTTGTAGCCCCAGTAATTGCGCAGCCCCTGCTCGGCCAGATGCCGGTCCTGCGCCATGGCGTGGATCGGCAGTAGCTCGATGGTGGTGACGCCGATCTTCTGCAGGTGCTCGATCACCGGCTCGGAGGCGAGGCCGCGAAAGGTGCCGCGATCGGCCTGAACCACGCCCGGGTGGCGCATGGTGAGGCCCTTCACATGCGCCTCGTAGATCACGGTGTCCTGCCACCGAACGCGGGGCTGCTGGTCGGCCTCCCAGTCGAAGACCGGGTCGGCGACCACCGCTTTCGGCATGAAGGGGGCACTGTCGCGGCTGTCGAGATCGAGGTCCGAGCCGCCCACCGGGTAACCATAGAGCGCATCGTCCCATTCGAGCGTGCCGCGCATCGCCATGGCATAGGGATCGAGCAGCAGCTTGTGCGGGTTGAACCGATGGCCGTCCTTCGGTTGGTGCGGTCCGTGCACGCGGTAGCCATAGGCCTGCCCCGGCAGCACGCCCGGGATGTAGCCGAAAAAGATGCCGCCCTCGGCGCGCGGCAGCTCGAGGCGGGCCAGTTCTTCCTTGCCGTCAGGGTCGAACAGGCAAAGCTCGACCGAGTCGGCGTGTTGCGAGAACAGGGCGAAGTTGGTGCCCTCCCCGTCGAACCGGGCGCCAAGCTGGTCAGGACGGGAGCGGGCGGGATCGACGCTGGCGTCGCGCGGATCGATCGTCTCGTTGTGCGAGTGATGCATGTCAGGGTCCGGGGTCATGGGGAGGGGGAAAGCGAAGAGGCGTGCGTGCGGGAGGTCGGCACGGCGTGCGAAAGGCGATGTGACATTCGCGTGGGCATCCTCTCGGGGTCGCTTTGGGTGTCCTTGGGGTCTGAGCGGTCGGTCTGTCCGGCATCGCCCGAAAGTGGGCGCACCGGCCCGAGAACCGCTGACCATGAGCACAACCCGGCCCGGTCATTCCGGTTCCCGAACGCCCCCCGCGGGCGCGTCGAATTCCGGGCGGGCGATGTGTCTCACAACACTTCCGCAACCCGCCCAAGCGACTCATCGGTTGAAATCCGCCAGCCCCCGCGGCGTCACTCAACGGCCCGCTTGCGCCTGTCGCGGGCTGCGCCTAATTCCCGCCCATGGCTTCGAAAATCTTCGTCATGGACATGCGCGACGACGGCACCTGCCGTCTCTCCCTGAGCTTCCGGGGAGACCGCGGCACCGGCATCAGCCGCCTCTCCTGCGACCTGTCGCGGGACGACCTTCTGCAGCTTGCGGTCTTTGCCGAGGCCTGCGGATTGCGCGAGGCGCTCGGCGAATCCGAACCCTCCGAGCTTGAGCTCGAGGGCCTGACGGTCGCCAACGATCCGAAGCGCGCCGAACTGACGGTGGTCCGCCAGCAGGGCTATTCCGAGCAGTCCGCCAAGGTCGGCCGCGCGGTGTTCCAGGCCGAGATGGCCGGCGTAGTCGAGGTCTGCCTGACCCGCGCCGAGGAATCGAAACACGGCGAGACGCTGCGCGAGCTGCTGTCGGAGATTACCCCGCCCGAGCCGCTTCTGGCCGGGCTGTCCCCGGACGTGGCCGAGATGACGCTCTACCGTCTGCGCGAGATCGCCCTGATGCTGCTGGCCGCCCGGGCAGCCGAGCGCGGCTCGTCTCTGGGCCGGCTCCTGCGCGCCAAGAAGAGCCGCGAGCGCGCGGTGGACGAGATCACCGCCTATCTCTCGGCGCTGGCGGGCAACCTGCTGCCGCGTCAGGTCCGCCGCGCCCGTGAGGCGCGTCTGGGCCTGCGGGTGATCGATAACCCGGGGAAGATGTCGGAGCGGAGCTGACGCTGCGTCGGTCTCCGGAAGGTGTCGGGAAATGAGCGCGCGCGAGAGCGGGAGGACGACAGCCGGCCCGCGGGATGCGCGATCCGTCTTCTTGAGCTTCGTGTCTTAACAGGCTCAAACCCGAAGACCGCTCAATCCTTTCGGCGATATCCTCAAATCACCGCCCCGGCGGGCGGGACGGCCTGTCTCGCCCCGACAACGCGCGCGACAAAACACCCACCGCGCAAACGAAAGAGGCGCACCCTACGGCGCGCCTCTTGATGTCTTGTCGGCGTCGTCACTCCACCGGCAGGCGGTAGACCGAGACCATGTCGCCCACCGAGGGCTTCAGGATCGAGTTCCCGCCCGAGACGAAGGCCACGTATTGCGCGCCGTCATGTTCGTAGATCGCCGGGTTCGAGACCGAAGGCGCCTCGGTGAGGTCTTCCCAGAGCCTCTCGCCGGTCTCAAGATCATAGGCGCGCACCTTGGCGTCCATCGTGGCGCCGATGAAGATCAGCCCCGAGGCGGTCACGGCAGGTCCGCCGATGGTGGGAGAGCCCCACTTCTCGGGCATGTAGAAGCCGTAGCGCTGCGAGGTGCCGAACGGTTTGCGCCAGACAATCTCGCCGGTGGTCATGTCGATCGCCGCCAGCTCACCGAAGGGCGGCTTCCAGCACGGCATTCCCCAGCGGTTCAGCGCGGTCTTGAGCGACATGCCGTAGGGCGCACCGGTCTGCGGGTGGAAGCCGCTCTCGCCGGGGCCGGCCTCGCCGTTGATGCGGTCGTAATCCTCGCGCTCGTAAAGCTGGATGTACTGCACCACGTGGCTGAGGTTGACCACCGCGAGCTGGCGCTCGGGGTCGAAGCCCACGCCACCCCACTGCACCACGCCGGCCGAGTTGGGATAGGCCCCTGCCCCGGCGCCCTCGGTGGTCGGCGGCTGGTACATGCCGGCATACTGCATCTCGTCCCACAGCTTCGAGCAGGCCCCGAACGAGGCGATATCGGCGAGCGGCCAGACATCGGGCAGCGTCGACTGGTCGATGAGCGGCGCCGGCACGGTCGGGAAGGGCTGGGTCGGGGCGTAGCGCTCACCCTCGATGTCGCCCGCAGGCACTTCGCGCTCCTCGATCGGCCAGACATCCTCGCCGGTCTCGCGGTTGACCACGAAGAGGAAGCCCATCTTGGTGGCCTGCATCAGGGCCGGGATCTCCTCGCCATCGACGGTGATGTCCATCAGCGTCGGGGCCGAGTTGATGTCATAGTCCCAGATATCGTGATGCACCCACTGCCGCGACCAGATCACCTCGCCGGTCTCGATGTCGAGCGCGGTTGTGGAGGTGGCATACGGAATGTCCTCGGTGCGGTTGCCGCCCCAGTAGTTGGGCGAAGGCGAGGCCACCGGCAGGTAGACGATGCCACGCTCCTCGTCGGCGCTCATCGCGGTCCAGACGTTGGCGGTGCCGGTGCGTTCGCGGATGTCCTCGGGGATGGTGTCGAAGGTCCATTCCAGCTCGCCGGTCTGCGCGTTGACCGAGAACACCGAGCCCGGAGGCGCTTCGGCCCAGTCCCAGTCATTGCCGGCCCAGCCGATGATGACGTGATCGTCGACGATGGTGGGCGGCTGCAGCAGCGACAGCGGCCAGCGGTCGTTGACGGTGTTCCACTGGTTGACGTCGAGCACGCCGCCATCGGCAAAACCCTCGCAGAGCGCACCGTCATCGGCGTCGAGCGCGAAGAGCTGCGCGTCCATGGTGCCGAGATAGACGATGCGCTGACAGGCCTCGCCCTCGACCGGCTCGGCGGCCTCCCAGTAGGCCACGCCGCGGTTCTTCAGGGCGGGCTGGGTCAGCGCCTCGAGGGTCGACTGGCTGTCGAAGCTCCAGACCTCCTCGCCGGTCGCCGGATCGACCGCGAGCACCCGGTAGAACGGCGTGCCGATATAGAGCAGGTCGTTGGCGTAGATCGGCGTGGCCGACCAGACCGTCGCCGGCAGGTCGCCGGAGCCGTCCGAGACGTCGCCGGTCTCAAGCCGCCAGGCAAGCTCCAGCTCGCCGACATTCTCGGGCGTGATCTGGTCGAGCGGCGAATACTTCGCCCCGGAAACCTGGCCGTGGAAGCTCTTCCAGTCCGGCCCGGAGGCGGGCACCTTCGCATCCGAAGACGGACGCGCCTGCGCGGCCTGTTGGTCGGTTTCGGCGGATGCGTCCTCTTCAGCGGACCCATCTTCTCCAGACCCGTCTTCTTCGGTCTCCTCGCCGTCGGCAGGCGCCTCCTCGGCGCCCTCAGCCGTGCCGGTCTCTGCGGCGGGCGCATCGGCTGCGGGCGTCGCGCCCTCGGTCTCGGCGGTGTCGGGATCGGCAGCATCGCGGGCCGGTGCCGCCTCTTCATCGGCCTCCTCACCGGCGCCCGCCCCTGCGGACTCGGACGGCGCCTCCCCCTCCTCGTCGGCTTCCGGCTCTGGCGCTGCCTCTTCGGAGCCTTCCGCATCCTCGTCTGCCGTGCCCGGCTCAGCGGCCGGCGCGTCGGCTGCGGGCGTGGCGCCCTCGGTCTCGGCGGTCTCCGGATCGGCAGCATCGCGGGCCGGTGCCGCCTCACGTTCGGCGTCCGAGTCAGCATCTGTCGCGGCAGGCTCGGACGACGTCTCGCTCTCGTCTGTCTCCGGCGCGGTCTGCTCCGGCGCGGACACGGAGGTCTCCGGCGCCACGGCCTCGGGTTCGCCGGTCGGGCCGGGGGTGTCGTCCTGCTGCGCGAACGCCGGTCCGGCGAGCAGGGTCAGGATGGCGGTGGATCGCAAAAGTCGGTTCATGCGACATCTCCTTCCGGTCCGGAAACGGCGGCCAGCCAGCCAACGGCGCAGAGCGCTAGCGCGGCCAGCATGATCCACTGGTGCAGCAACCAAGCGGCAAAGGCGGTCAGAACGATGCCGAGCGCCAGAAGCAGCATCAGCACGAAGCGGGCACCGCGGCTGCGGGCACGCACCATCAGCGCACCGCCGATGAGAATGCAAAGCGCGCCGAAGGCGGCGGCGAGCGGCCCCCAGACTCCGGTGACGCCGGTGAGCGGGACGAAATAGCCCCACAGACCGCAGCCGATGGCCACGATCGCAAAGACCATTATGACCGTAAGGCCAAGGCGATAGGACATGAGTGGCTCCTGTTCATGTGTCAGGGGCGATGCGCAGGAATACAGCGCCTCGCCACACGTCAGAGGAGTAGTGCGCATCACGGCCATGACAAATAATTGCGAGCATTTCGTGAGAATTAGCGGATCCGGCAGATCGGCGGGAACTCGCTGGCGCGCCGCGGGGTTGGTTTCCAAACTCCCCGGCGACCGGAACCTCCCCCATGCCTGCACAAACCTCCGCGGAAACTTCCTATGCATCCCGCCCCGCCGAGCTTGGTCAGGCAAACTGGAAGCGCGCCGCGCTGCGGGTGAAGGACGGGATCGGTGAGGATCGGCTCAGCCTGATCGCCGCCGGTGTGGCATTTTTCGGTCTTCTGGCGATCTTCCCGGCGATCACGGCCCTGATGGCCATCGCCGGGCTGTTCCTTACCCCCGCCGATGTCACCGACCAGATCCAGCAGATCTCGGCCATGCTGCCCGAACGTGCCGCGCAGATCGTCATCGATCAGGCCAAGAGCGTCGCCGGCTCGGATCAGGGTGGGCTGGGACTGGCCGCGCTTCTGGGTCTGGGCCTCGCGCTATACTCGGCCTCCGCCGGGGTCGGCAACCTCGTGGCGGGGCTCAACGTGGTCTACAGCGAACGCGAGACGCGCGGCTTCATCAGGCTGAAGCTCACCACTATCGCGCTGACCTTTCTTCTCATCATCGGGCTGGTGATGGCGCTCGCAGGCGTGCTCGTGCTGCCGGGCGTGCTTGCGGTGATCCCGCTGGGCGGCACCGCCGAGCTGCTCCTCTCGGGGCTGCGCTGGGTTCTGCTGCTGGGCTTCACCGTGCTGGGCGTGGCGCTGCTCTATCACTTCGGCCCCGACCGGCGCCCGGCGAACTGGCGCTGGATCACCCCCGGCGCCGCCATCGCCTGTGTCCTGTGGATCATCGCCTCGGTGGGCTTCTCGATCTACGCCGAGAACTTCGGCAGCTATCAGGAGACCTTCGGCTCACTCGCAGGTGTGGTGATCCTGCTGTTCTGGCTCTGGATCTCGGCCTTCGTGGTGCTGCTCGGCGGCAAGATCAACGCCGAGCTCGAACACGAGACCCGCGCCGACACCACCAACGGGCCGGGCCTGCCGATGGGCGAGCGTGGTGCCTTCGTCGCCGACACCACGCCCGATACCAAGCCCGAACACTGAGGCTCAGAGCGCCAGCCGCTCCGACACCCGTTCGGCAATCGCCAGCGATGCCGTGAGCCCCGGGCTTTCGATGCCGAACAGGTTCACTAGCCCCGCGATATCGTGCACCTCCGGCCCGTCGATGTGAAAATCCGCCGCCGGTTCGCCGGGCGCCGAGAGCTTGGGCCGGATGCCGCAATAGGTCGGCGCCAGCGCCCCGGACGGAAGACCCGGCCAGTAGCGGCGGATCTCGGTCTCGAAATGACCGGCGCGGGCGCCGTTGACCCGGTAGTCGACGCTGTCGATCCACTCCACGTCCGGCCCGAACCGCATCCCACCGCCGAGATCCAGCGTCAGGTGCACGCCCAGCCCGCCGGGCTCGGGCACCGGGTAGATCAGCCGCGAGAACGCCGCCCGCCCGGGCAGCGCGAAATAATTGCCCCGCGCGTAACGGGTCGTGGGCACGTGCGCCGCGTCCAGCCCCTCGATGCGCGAGGCCAGTTCGGAGGCATGAAGACCTGCGGCATTCACGAAGCGCGCGCAGCCCATGGTGAAGCGCTCGCCGCTGGCGGCATCCTCGCTGGTCACCTCGAAGCCCTGCGCGGTAGCGCGCACCCCTTCCACCCGCGTCCCGAGGCTGAGAAGCGCGCCGGCCTGTTCCGCCTGCCCCAGCAGCGACAGCATCAGCGCGTGGCTGTCGACGATCCCCGTGGAGGGCGAGAGCAGCGCCGCCTTGCAGGCAAGCTCCGGCTCCAGCGCCTGCGCTTCGTCCGCCGGGATCAGCCGCAGATCCTCCACGCCCGCCGCCTCGGCCTTGGCGCGGATGCCCTCGAGCGCCGCCAGCTGCG
This sequence comes from Salipiger bermudensis, assembly GCF_020171625.1. Classification (GTDB taxonomy): domain Bacteria; phylum Pseudomonadota; class Alphaproteobacteria; order Rhodobacterales; family Rhodobacteraceae; genus Salipiger; species Salipiger bermudensis_B. The sequence continues at coordinate 155,325 of NZ_JAIUZY010000011.1, read as the reverse complement.
CGTCGCTGGTGGCCACGATCAGCTTGCCGCAGCGCGCGTGCGGCACGTCGAAGGTGCGCGCATAGTCGTAGAGCCGTTCCTTGCCCTCGACGCAGAGCTGCGCCTTGAGGCTGCCGGTGGGATAGTAGATCCCGGCGTGGATCACCTCGGAGTTCCGCGACGAGGTGCCGGTGCCGAAGGCGTCCTCCGGCTCGAGGATGAGAACCTCGACGCCGCGCTGCGTTAGCGCCCGCGCGATGGCGAGCCCGACGACACCCGCGCCGGCAATGATACAATCGACCCTGTCCATGCAACGCTCATGCCATCCCGCCGCGGGCCGGGCAAGGGCGGCGCCTCCCCCGGCCCCTTCGGTGGAGGCGATGCGCCAGCCGTGCACGCTGCGCGCAGCAGCCCCGTCCTCAGACGGCCCCGGCGCGCCTGCGGTCGACCACCCGTCCGGTCAGCATCAGCAGCAGAAGCACCGGCGCAAGCTGCAGGCCCCAGAAGAACGCCGCGAGGTAGCAGAGATACGGCAGGAACCACGCCACGTACCACGCGATCCGCGCCACCGCCTCCGAGCGCGTCGGGAACAGGCGCTTCGGCTCGCCGACCCAGAGCACCAGCATGACCTGCACGATCACGAGGTCGTAGTAGAAGCTGTAGGGCAGCAGCAGGAACGTCCCGAGGCTGAACCACGTGATCCAGTCGCGCAACGCGCCCCCCTGCCCCGGCCAGCTGCGCCAGAGCAGAAGAAGCGTCAGCACCGCGACGCCAGCATGCAGCGCATAGGCCGCGCCGGTCTCGAACCCCGCAAGGCGCCCGGCGATGAAGGCGGTCGGCATCAGCCTGAGCAGCAGCCCGCGCCACTCCTCCACAACCACCCGCTGTTGTGCGGTGGTCTCGGTCAGGAACAGATGCCACGGCTCGGCGCCATAGAGCGCCAGCGTCAGGGCAGTGATCACAGACAGGCAGACCGCGCCCGCCAGCACCACGCGCCACTGCCCGCGCAGGAGCACCATCGGCAGCGCCAGCAGGCCCAGGTGCGGCTTCACTGTGAGCAGCGCCCAGCACAGGCCCGCCCCCAGCCAGCTCCGCCGCTCGGCCAGCGTCAGGGCCAGCAGCAGCAGCCCGGCGGTATAGGTTCCGTTCTGCCCGGCGAGCAGGTTCACCGTCACCGCCGGGGACAGCACGATCGGCAGACACCACGCCAGCGGCACCCCGGCAAGCCGCGCCCCCACGCAGGTGAGCGCCAGCCCGAGCAGGCTCCAGAGCCCCAGCGCCACGAAATAGGGCAGGCTCGCCGCAAGCTGCGCCAGCGGGAACATGTGCGGCGGGTAGGACCAGTTGTGGATGGTGTAGTCGCGCCCGAGATGCGCCCGCATCGCCCCGGCATAGGCCTGCTGGTCGAAGAGCGTCGTCATCTCGCCCCGCCCCAGCAGCGTGCCGGCGAAATGCAGGTTGAGGAAATCGCGCCCGAGCAGAAGCCCCGCGGCATCGAATCCGCCCGCCTGCAGGCCGGAGAAATACAGCAGGTAGAGCCCGCCGCTCGCCACAAGCGTCATCAGCAGCGTCGCGAGATAGGCGGGGGAGCGGGGATGCGGCGGCGATACAGGTGGAGACGGCACGACGGCTCCCCAAGGTCGATCTTTGCGGGAAAACCCTGTCGAAGCGCCAGGCGCGGCGCAACCGCAGCCCGAGACCGGCGCGGTCGTGGCCAGCCTTGTGTCGCGTTTTTGCCCGCGACCGGGGCGAAGCCCCCTGCCCTCGCAGGCGAGGACAGGGGAAGATCAGCGCAACATGCGGATCAGCCGATGATGCCGTTCAGCGTGCCCGAGGGGCGCATCACGGCGGCGGTCTTGACCGCGTCGCCGTGATAGTAGCCGCCCAGATCCACGGCCTTGCCCTGCGCCGCCGCAAGCTCGCCCACGATGGCGGCTTCGCTGGCTTCCAGCGCCTCGGCGATGGGCGCGAAATGCGCCTTCAGCTCGGCATCGTCCGACTGCTCGGCCAGTGCCTTGGCCCAGTAGCGGGCGAACCAGTAGTGGCTGTCGCGGTTGTCGGGCTCACCGACCTTGCGCGACGGCGAGCGGTTCTCGTCGAGGATGCCCTGAGTGGCGATCTCGACCGCGTCGCCCAGCACCCGCGCCTTCTCGTTGCCGGTCTGGTCGGCGTAGAACTTGAAGCTCTCGCCAAGCGCGCAGAATTCGCCAAGCGAGTCCCAGCGCAGGTGGTTCTGCTCCATCAGCTGCTGCACGTGCTTCGGCGCCGAGCCGCCGGCGCCGGTCTCGAACAGGCCGCCGCCGTTCATCAGCTTGACGATCGACAGCATCTTGGCCGAGGTCGCAAGCTCGAGGATCGGAAACAGGTCGGTGAGGTAGTCGCGCAGCACGTTGCCGGTGATCGCGATGGTGTTCTCGCCCTTGGTGATGGTCTCGAGCGAGGCGACGGTGGCTTCGCGCGGGGCCATGATCTCGAATTTGTCGGCCACGCCCTTGGCCTCGAGGATCGGCTTCACGTAGGCGATCAGCTCGGCATCGTGGGCGCGGTTGGCATCGAGCCAGAAGATGGCGCGGTAGCCGGTGGCCTTCTGACGCTCGATGGCGAGGTTCACCCAGTCCTCGATCGGCGCCTTGCGGGCCGAGGCCGAGCGCCAGATGTCGCCCGCTTCCACCGCGTGGCTGTGCAGCACGGTACCGTCGTCGAGGATCATCTTCACGGTGCCCGCCGAGGGGATCTCGAAGGTGGTCGGGTGCGAGCCGTACTCTTCCGCCTTCTGCGCCATCAGGCCGAGGTTCTGCACGGTGCCGGCGGTGGACGGGTCGAGCTTGCCGTTGGCCTTGAAGAACTCGATCGCGGCGTCATAGACCGGCGCATACGAGCTGTCGGGGATCACGCAGTTGGTGTCGTGCTGCGCGTTGTCCGGGCCCCAGCCCTTGCCGCCGTCGCGGATCAGCGCCGGCATCGAGGCATCGATGATCACGTCGGAGGGCACGTGCAGGTTGGTGATGCCCTTGTCGGAGTTCACCATGTACATCGGCGGGCGCGTGTCGCGCACCTCTTCGATGGCCTTGAGGATCTCGGGCTCGTCCTTGACCCGCTCAAGCAGCGCGCCGAGGCCGCCATTGGGGTTCACGCCGAGCTCTTCCATCTTGGCGCCGTACTGGTCGAAGACCGGCTTGAGCCACTCCTTGACCGCGTGACCGAAGATGATCGGGTCGGAGACCTTCATCATCGTGGCCTTCATGTGCAGCGAGAACAGCGTGCCTTCGGCCTTGGTCTTCTCGATCTCGTCCGCGAGGAACGCGTCGAGCGCCTTGGCCGACATGTAGGTCGCGTCGACCACGGTGCCCTCGGGATAGGAGACGCCCTCTTTCAGGACGGTCTCGCCCTCGGAGGTCTCGAGCACGATCTTGGCGGTCGCGGCCTTGGCGAGCGTGGCGGACACTTCGTTCGAGAAGAAGTCGCCATCCGACATCGAGGCGACGCGGGTCTTGCTGTCGGAGGTCCACTCGCCCATGCGATGCGGGTTGTTCTGAGCGAACTTCTTCACGGCGGCGGCGGCGCGGCGGTCGGAGTTGCCCTCGCGCAGCACCGGGTTAACCGCCGAGCCCTTGATGGTGTCATACTTGGCGCGCACCGCCTTTTCCTCGTCGGTGGACGGGGAGTAGGGGTAGTCGGGCAGCGCGTAGCCCTGCTCCTGCAGTTCCTTCACCGCGGCGACGAGCTGCGGCTCGGAGGCCGAGATGTTGGGCAGCTTGATGACGTTGGCTTCGGGCTTCTTCACCCATTCGCCGAGCCACGCGAGGTCGTCCGACTGCTTCTGATCGTCGTTCAGCACGTCGGAGAAGGTCGCGAGGATGCGGCCGGCAAGCGAAATGTCCTTGGTCCCGACGCTGATTCCCGCCGCGGACGCGAAGCTCTGGATGATCGGGAGAAGCGAGGCCGAGGCCAGCTCGGGCGCTTCGTCTACCTTTGTATACACAATGTCGGGAGTGTTCTGGTCGGCCATGGTACTTTCGCTCCTCCGATGGATCTGGGGGGATGCCGATAAGCGGCAGGGGTGGTTGCGCAAGGGCTTAACATCACCTTAGCGGGGCAGAAAGCCCCTATTGGCGGTGTTAGCGCCGAGGGACGAAGGACCGACGCGCTTGACCTGCCGATCATCCAGATCCCGCCCGGACCTCGCCCAAAGACCCCGCCCTGGCGTCCGTGTGACAGGGCCACCGCGCCGCAAGACAGCCGCCTGCCTCACTTACATGCGCTCGGCAGGCCCAAGCGCGGGGCGGTCGGCATGGCGTCATGCGACCAGAGGCTCAGCCCTTGCGCCGCCGGGTCATGCCGTAGGACGGATCGTAGCCCACCAGCGCCAGACCGAAGAACACCGCGAAACTCAGGCAGACCCAGAGCAGCGCGAGGCCGTTCAATTCGAGATAGAGCGCAAAGCGGATCAGCTCGACGGCGTGGGTGAACGGGTTCCAGGCGCAGATGTCGCGCAGCAGGGTTGAGCTCTCGGCCATTTTCCACAGCGGGTAGAGCGCGCTCGACAGGAAGAACATCGGGAAGATCACGAAGTTCATCACCCCCGCGAAGTTCTCGAGCTGGCGGATGGTCGAGGAGATCAGCAGCCCCAGCGCCCCCAGCATCAGCCCCGAGACCAGAAGCGCCGGCAGCACCAGCGCGTAGCCCGCCAGCGGCAGCACGATGCCGAACCCTGCGGCGATGGCGAGAAAGACATAGACCTGCAGGATCGACACCGCCACGCCCGCCAGCAGCTTCGAGAACAGCAGCCACCAGCGCGGCAGCGGCGAGGTCAGCAGCAGCCGCATCGAGCCCATCTCCTGATCGTAGACGAGGCTTAGCGAGGATTGCATCCCGTTGAACAGCTGGATCATGCCGCACAGCCCCGGCACGATATAGACCTCGTAGGTGATGTAGGTCTGGTAGGGCGGGATGATCGACAGCCCCAGCGCCGCGCGGAAGCCCGCGGCGAACACCACCAGCCAGACCAAGGGCCGGACCAGCGCCGCCAGAAAGCGCGAGCGCTGGTGGATGAAGCGCAGCGCCTCGCGGCGGATGATCGCGAGCATGGCGGTGAGGTAGAGGTTCATGCGGTCTCCTCCCCGCCGGTCATCTCGATGAAGACCTCGGCCAGCGGGCGGCCCGCGCGCAGCTTGGCGGCGGCGCGATGCGCCAGAACACGGCCCCGGTGCAGCACCACCACGTCGTCGTAATCGCGGATCTCGTCGACCAGATGGGTGGCCCAGAACACCGTCAGCCCGCGCTCGGCCAGCCCATGCACATGGTCGACGATGGCCTGCCGGCTCTTGAAATCGAGCCCCACCGTCGGCTCGTCGAGCAGCAGCACCTCGGGGTCGTGAATCAGCGCGCGGGCGATCTCCATGCGGCGGCGGTGCCCGCCATTGAGGTCGCGCACCTTCTCGCCCGCCCGCTCGGCCATGCCGAGCTGCGCCAGCGCGCGCTCCGACCGGGCCTGCGCGTCGCGCCCCGAGATGCCGTGCAGCGCCGCGAAATAGTGCATGTTCATCGCCACCGACATGTCGAGGTCCAGCGTCGGCTGCTGGAACACCACGCCGATCTTCGACAGCGCCGCGCGCGGCGTGCGCGCCAGATCGTGCCCGGCGACCGCGATCCGCCCTTCGCGGCTGACGAACAGCCGCGTGAGCAGCGAGAACAGCGTCGACTTGCCGGCGCCATTGGGGCCCAGCAGCGCGGTGAACTTGCCCGGCCGCAGGGCAAAGCTCACCCCGTCGAGGGCGCGTTTCGTGCCGTAGCTGTAGCCGAGGTCTTTGATGTCCAGAGCGGTCATGCGGGCCTTTTGCGTGTCAGTGAGATTTCTTGCGGGCATGGCGCCGGGTCAGCCCCGCCACCGGCGCGCCCGGCGCTCCCAGGGTTGCAGCACCAGCCACTCCACCGCCAGCATCACCGCGATGAAGGAGAAGGCGTAGACCAGCACCATGGCCACGTCGAAGAGCTGGAAATACAGGTGGATCTGGAAGCCCACGCCGTTCGAGCGGCCAAGGAACTCGACCACCAGAACGATCTTCCAGATCACCGCGACGCCCGAGCGCGCGGCGGCAGTGACGAAGGGCGCGAGCTGCGGCAGCACCACGTGGCGCATCTGCGTGGCCCAGGGCATCCGGTAGACCCCCGCCATGTCGTCGAGCCCCGGATCGAGCGCCCGGGCGCCCTCGCGGATCACCGTGGCGACGTTCGGGATCTTGTTGAGCGTGACGGCGACGATGGCGGCGGTCTCGGTCAGGCCGATCCAGAGATAGCACAGCACGATCAGCACCAGCGCCGGCAGGTTCAGGAAGATCACCAGCCACGGATCGAGCCAGCGGTCGAGCGCCGGCAGCCGCCCCATCGCGAGCCCCAGCGCGACGCCAAGGCTCATCGCCAGCACGAAGGCCCAGGCCACGCGGCCAAGCGTGCGGCCCAGATGGTAGAGCAGCTCGCCCGACCCGAGCGCCTGCGCAAACGGCGCGATCAGGTCCCACGGCTGCGGCAGCACCTGCGCGTCATCGGTGAGAAAGGCGGCAAGGATCCACAGCAGACCCAGCCCGCAGAGCGACATCACGGTCACCGCGATGCTCCCGGGGGCCCGGCGCGTGGCAGGCCCCCTGCGCTGCCAGCGCTCTGCCGTGTCGTGTCCCTGCACGGGTCTCCTCACCCTGCCTCCGTCGGGAAGGGTGGCCGCTCGATCGGGCGGCGTCAATTGCTCCTAAGGGAGGAGGCGCATTTTCGGCGCGTTCACCGCAGGATGGGCGTAATTGCCCAGCCTGCGATGCGCCCCCACACCGGCGGGAGAAACACTGGTTACGCTCGCAAAGTCACAAACTCCGGAAACCGGAAAGGAATAAAAAAGGTGTCACGCGGCCGGCCCCCCGACAGGGCCACGCGACGGGATCAGATCTCTTTTTCGTTCGGGTTGACGATCTTGCATTTCCAGCCGGTCACCCGGAAGGCAGGATGCGTCTGGGTCCATCTCGCAAGCTCGGGTTGGGCGCCCATCATGCAGGTCATGGGAGAAATTTCGGTGAACAGCAGACGACGTTCTTGGCACTGATCTGGCGCCGTCGACAGACAGGCCACAAAAAGAAGCTCAATCATGTTTGCCTCGCGGGTTGGGACGTGATGCGGTGTCAGAGTCACGCAGGCAGTATGAAAAGTGGTTCAAGCCATTTGTGTCAGCCATGCTGCAACGCAGCATGAGGCTAAATTTTCGTCAGCGAGTGCCGCAAAATGCCACATCTTGGGCGTTAACTAAAGGTAAACAAAGCTGACCAAATGTTAATGCGTGCTCTGCCAACCCTCTCGCTCAAAGCCCAGCTCGGGCTTGCCGCAGGGCTTCTGACCCTCGCGACTCTGCTCACCGCGGGCATGGTGGTGCTCGGCATGGCGCAGGTTTCCGACAGGCTCGACAGCGCCCTTGCCGCCGAGCGGCGCCTTGAGGACTATGCCGTGCTCTCGACGCAGGTCTCCAGCTTCATCGTCATCGCCGCCGAGGTGATCCAGCGCGGTCAGCCGCCCGAGATGCGCGCCGAGCGCACCGGAACCGTCGCCGAAAACCTGCGTCAGACCTTCGCCCGCCTGCGCGCCGGGCTTGATCAGGAGGTCGCCAGCGCCGAGAGCCTCGGGCTCGACGCCCAGACCCGCCGCGCCACCCTTTCGCTGTCGATCGCGCGGATGGAGGCGCGGTTTGCGCAGGCCCATGACGGGCTGGTCTCCGCGACGGACGACCGCGACCGCCTGCGCGCCCATCTCGACACCTTCGCCTCCGGCTTCGAACCGCTGCTGTCCGAGGCGGTGACCGTGGAAAAACGCCTCCGGCGCGAGATCCTCACCGGCATCGACACGCTGCGCCAGCGCCTGACCACGGTGGCGCTCATCATGGCGCTGGCGGCGGTGCTGCTCTGCGCCGCGGTCTATTTCGGGCTGGTGCGACCGCAGTTCCGCCGGCTCGACGCGCTGCGGGCCGCCGCACAGCGCATCCGGGGCGAGGATTTCGCCTTTCGCCTGCCCGACGACCGCCGCGACGAGATCGGCCAGCTCTATGCCGAGACCAACCGCATGGCCGAGGCCCTCGCCACCCGCGCCGAGGCCGTGGCCGAGGACCGCGCCCGCCTGAACCAGATCATCGCAGAGCGCACCGAGGCCCTACGCGCCGCAAACGCGCGGCTCGAGCGCACCGACGAGGACCGCCGCCGCTTCTTCGCCGACATCTCGCACGAGCTGCGTACGCCGCTGACCGTCATCCTGATGGAGGCCCAGCTTGGCCGGCAGGGCGCGCCGGATCCGCAGGCCGCCTTCGCCACCATCGAGACCCGCGCCACCCGCCTCAACCGGCGCATTGACGACCTGCTGCGCATCGCCCGCTCCGAAACCGGCCAGCTCGGGCTCGACACCGCGCCGGTCGATCTCGGGGCGCTGGCGCGGGACGCCCTCACCGAAACCGCCGCCGAGCTGTCGAACGCGGGCCTCAGCGTCACCGCCCCCGACAGCCCCGAAGTCACCGTGCTGGGTGACCGCAACTGGCTGCGGCAGGTGATCGTGGGCGTGATCCGCAACGCCATCCGCCACGCCCGCAGCGGCGGCGCGCTGCGCCTCGAGGTCACCCCCGACGGCGCGGTCGAGGTCAGCGACAACGGCCCCGGCATCGCGCCCGCCGATCAGGCGCGGATCTTCGACCGCTTCGCGCAAGGCTCCGGCGGCACGGCGCAGGGCTTCGGGCTGGGCCTCGCGCTGGCCCGCTGGGTGGTCGAGCAGCAGGGCGGCAGCATTTCGGTGACAAGCCCCCTGCCCCGCGAGGCCGCTCTCGGCGACGCACCCGGGACGAAAATCTCGGTTCGCCTTCCGCCGGCCAGCGCGTAAGCTCCGCGCCATGACCAAAGCCGCCCCCCTCCTGGTGGTCGATGACGACCCCGAGATCTGCTCCGCCCTGGCGCGCGGGCTGGGGCTGCACGGCTACGTGGTCGAGACCCGCAACCGCGCCGACACCGCCCTGTCCGAGCTGACAGGCCGCCGCTACGCGGCCGCCGTGGTCGACGTCATGCTCGGCGCCGACAGCGGCATCGAGCTGGTGCGCGCCGCGCGCGCCGGCGGCGCGCAGCTGCCCATCGTCATGCTCTCGGCGCTCTCGGAGGTCGAGCACCGCGCCGCGGGCCTCGAGGCGGGGGCCGATGACTACGTCGTCAAGCCGTTCTCCTTCGACGAGCTGGTGGCGCGGCTCAAGGTGCAGGAGCGCCGCGTCGCCGCGCTGCGCCCCTCCCCCGCCAGACTGAGGGCGCAGGACCAGAGCCTCGTGACCGACACCCGCGCCGAGCACCTGACGGAGCGCGAGTTCGCGCTGCTGGCCCTGCTGGCCGACCATGCCGGCACTCCCCTGCCCCGCGGCACCATCTTCGATGCGCTCTGGGCCGGCGAGTCGCGCTCGGAAAACGTGGTCGACGTCTATATCGGCTACCTGCGCAAGAAACTGCAGCCGGCCTCGGATTTCGGCTTCGAGATCACCACGCTGCGCAATCGCGGCTTCTGTCTCGAAGGCACCGCCCCCACCCGCTGACCCGGCGGCAGTTTGGCCTTGCGCGCTCGCGCCGGTTTGGCGAAACACCGGGGATGCAGGAACAGGAGCGACCAATGGACCAAAGGCAGCTTGAGATGACCGTTCTGATGACGCCGGACATGGCGAATTTCAGCGGCAAGGTGCATGGTGGCGCGCTTCTCAACCTGCTCGATCGGGTGGCGTTTTCCTGTGCCTCGCGGTTTTCCGGGCGCTACGCGGTGACGCTGTCGGTGGATCAGGTGACCTTCAAGCAGCCGATCAACGTGGGCGAGCTGGTGACCTTCCGCGCCGCGGTGAACCATGTCGGGCACACCTCGATGGAGATCGGCATCCGGGTCGAGGCCGAGGATATCCGCAAGGGCACGCGGCGCCACACCAACTCGTGCTACTTCACCATGGTGGCGATGGGCGATGACGGCAAACCGGCGCAGGTGCCCGAGCTGAAGATCCTCACCGAGACCGAGGAAAAGCGCAACCGCGCCGCCGGTGTCCGCCGCCGCCTGCGTCGGCAGTTCTCGGAAGAGCTGCAGAAGGCGTCCGAAGGCTAAGCGAGCGGCCTCGCGGGCCAGCGGCGGGACGATCCGACGCTCGGACCCTCAAGATTTGTCCCGGCCGGGTCCGAAGCCCCTCACGACGACGCGCCAGCCCGACCACATCGCCCGCCCTTCCGGGCGGGTCATGCCGTCGTCACGCTTTCAAGATGACGGCGGCGCGGCGCCCTTCGGGCTTGAAGCCGCATTTCGACAACGCTCGAACCTCTGGATGACAGGCGCATATCTGCCCGCTGGTCACCGCCACGCGTGGTCTAAGGAACCCAGATCAGAGAAACGCCCGCGCGCCCCTACTCCCACTCGAGCTCCGTATAGGCGACCGTCGCGTTGCGGGCGTTGTACGCCTCGAACAGGGCCCACTCCCCCACCTCGCCCGTCCCAATCTGCTGCACCGCCTCTCCCAGCCGTGTCCCTGCATCGATCGCCGCGCGCGCATCCGCGGCCAGCGTATCGAGATAGTCCAGCACCGGCGCGCTGCCTTCGGGCCAGTCGAGCACCGGCCCGCCATGCCCCGGCACCAGCTGCGCCACCTCGAGCGCCTGCATCTCCGTCAGCACTGCCTGCCAGCCCCGCAGGCTGCCGTCGAGCGCCGGCACGTGCCGGTCGAACACCAGATCCCCGGCAAAGAGCGTTCCCGTCGCCCGGTCCAGCACCGTCAGATCGGTGCTGCTATGCGCCGTCTCCCAGGCACGCAATTCCAGCACCCGGCCCCCGAGATCGATCAGAGTGCCCCCCTCGACCGCGCGCGTCACCTCCGGCGCGCGGGTGCCAAGGAACAGCGGCAGGCCGATCTCGCGGGCGTAGCTCTCGAGGTAGTTGTCCTGCCGCTCCGCCAGCGCCCGCGCCAGACCCGCATGCCCCACCACCTCGGCCCCCGCGAAGACGCTCGCCCCGAACACATGATCGGGGTGCACATGGGTGAGGATCACATGCCGCACCGGCAGCGCGGTCTCGGCCCGGATCGCCCGCCACAGCGCCTCGCCGATCCACGCCGCCCCGCCGCTGTCGATCACCGCCACCGAGGCCTCGCCGATCACGAAGCCGAGGTTCGACACATCGCCGCCGTTCTCGGCATCCGGCTCCTCGATCCGGCCGACATGCGCAAAGACGCCCGGCGCCACCTCCTCGACCGCGAGCGCGCCGCCCGCGGCCCGGCAGGCCGCGCCCTCGACCGGTCGCGCCTCCAGCGCCGCCTCGCAGCCCGCGAGGGTCTCGGCCTCGGAGCCCGGCACCAGCGCCGCGCGGCAGGGTTCGCCCGCCAGCGCCGCACAGATCATCACAACCGCCTCGAACATCGCGCGCCTCCCCGCCACAGCCTCGCGCCACACACAGGCGTGATCCACACCGACCAAGTGCTCGGTACCGCGAGTCACCGATCCGTGGCATGATCCTACGGTATCCCGTGCGAGGAGGAGAAGCATGGACCGCCTGACCATCCCGGGCGCGCTTCTGGCGGCCGCCCTAGCGTTTCCGGCGCTCGCCGCAGACGTGCAGAACCCGCTGACCGACAGCCCGACATGGGACAGCCTGCGGGGCGACATCGTCGGCGAGGCCTTGATCGCCCCCGCCGACGGGCTGTTTTCCGTCGACGCCCCCTACCGCGCCGAAGACGCCGCAACGGTGCCGATCCACATCGTGCAGACCGACCCCGCCGCCCAGATCGAGCGCGCCACCGTGGTGATCGACGAGAACCCCGCCCCGGTCGCCGGCGAATTCACCTTCTCGCCCGCCATGGCGCCGCTCGATTTCGAGATGCGGGTGCGGGTCAACCAGTACTCCAACGTCCGCGTCATCGCCGACACCCTCGAGGGGCTGCGCATGGGCGGGCGCTTCGTGAAGGCCTCGGGCGGCTGCTCGGCACCGGCCACCCGCGACCCCGAGGTGGCGCGCGCCAACATGGGCCAGATGAAGCTGCGGCTGTTCGGCGCGACCGAGACGCCCGCCATGTCCGAGCCCCGGCGCGAGGCCCAGATCCAGATCCGACACCCCAACTATTCCGGCCTGCAGCGCGACCAGATCACCCAGCTCTTCATGCCGGCGCATTTCATCGATCATCTCGAGGTCTGGCAGGGCGACGAGCAGCTCTTCACGATGGAGGGCGGCATCTCGATCAGCGAGAACCCGGTGTTCCGCTTCAGCTATCTCGACAACGGCGCGCCGGCGCTGACCGTCCGGGCCAGCGACACCGAGGGCAACGCCTTCGAGACCGAGCTGCCCAAGCTCGAAAGCTAGAGCGGCTGCGCCGGCGGGTGGCGCAGCCGGTCCTGCTCGTCGATCACCCGCAGCCGGTGTGGCGGCTCCGCGCCCCAGCGCCACAGGACCGTGTTCCACGCCTCCGGTCTCGCGCCGGGCGCAAAGCTCGGCACCACCATGCCGCAGAACCCCGCTTCCACCAGACGCTCGGCCAGCGCCTGCGTCGGCGCCTGCCCCTCCACGGCCTGTCGCGTCGCCCAGTCCGGGATCGCCAGATCCACTGGCACCACACCGAACTCCGAGAGCGCCGCCGTGTCGCGCCCGTCGAACAGCGGCTCGAGATCCGCCGCCACCGCGACCAGCGTCACTGGCGCGAACATGCCCGCCTGCTGCACCTCGTTGAGTGCCGTCTCGACGCTGCCCGCGAGGTAGAGCGCCGCCCGGCCCGGGCGGTTGAACCGGCCGCCGAACTGCTTCGCCCCGTCGCCAGACAGTGGCCGATAGGCCCAGTAGGGGGACAGCGCACGATAGAGCGTGCCGCGGAACTGCATCAGGCGAAAAGGCCCGCGTCCATCCTGTCGAGATAGAGATGCACCCGGTCGGCATGGCCGTCGCGCACGAGCTGCATCGCGGTGGCCTCGCCAAACCCGGCCAGTGGCGTCGAGCGGTACCAGGCATAGGCCAGAAGGTCGGAGCCGAAGCGCGGCGCCACGCGGTTGAGGATCTCGACCATCTCGCGCAGCCGCTTCTGGGTGCGCGGCGTGCCGACCCGATTGGCGCGGGTCAGCGCGTCCCGGCCCAGACCGGCGGTCTGGGCGATCTCGTCGACCGTGGTGCGCAGGCTCTGCGCCATCAGCCGCGGCGCGAACACCCCTTGGTCGGAAACCCGCTGAAGATCCATGCCATGCCACCCCTTCTGACGCAACTTCCGTCAATATGGGTGGCAAACCGGGAAATCGCAAGAGCTCAGAAGAAACACACCACCTCGGCCTCGGCCTGCGCCCGGCGCAGCTCGACCACCAGATTGTTGGCGGCCACGGCGCTGTTGAACACCGCCATGCGCTCGCCCCCGGTGAGCCGCATCGACAGCACGGTCTCCGCCTCGACATAGGCCTCGTAGGGCAGGATCGCGGCGATCTCGTCGATCGAGCAGGCGCATTGCCGCAGCGCCTGCCGGCTCTGCCCGTTGGCGGCCATGCAGCCGAAGACATAATCCGCCCGCGCCTCGGTGGGGTAGTCGTTGAGCCGCTCCGCCACGCTCTGCGCCGCGGCGCCGCCCGGCCCCAGGCCGAACCCCAACACAAGGCCGAGCACGACCGCCCGGATCATTGCTCCGACACCTGCTCGAAGCGCATCGCCGAGAGGTAACCCTCCTCCCCCGCCCCCTCCGCGCCCTCTGCCCCCGGCGCTTCTGCCACGAGGCTGAGATACCACCCCGGCACCTCCTCCGACATGGTCACGCGCAGCTCGAGATCGCCGAAGCCCATCATCCGGTCGCGGTTCGGATCGTCGACAAAGGGCCGCAGCGTGACCGTCTGGGTCGCGACCGTCTCGCCGTCCAGCACCGCCTCGCCGGTTTCGATCTCCGCCGGCTGCACCAGCGCCTCCTTGACCCGGTTGCGGATGTAGAAGGGCGAGCCGCCGGCGGTCTCCGCCATGTCGCGGATCACGCTTTCATAGAAGACCATGATCATCGGGTTGCCGACGCTGGCCGGAAAGCTGCCGAGCGTGCGGTGCTTGCCGTCCTGCCGGAACTCCAGCGTCGCCAGCACCGCCTCGCCCTCCTCGAAGGACAGCGCGATGGCGCCGGTGTCGCGCGCCGCCGCCTCGGGGCTGGCCGCGTTGCGCACCTCGCGCGAGTAGGTCAGCTCCGCGTCGCGGCTCACCGCGTCGAGCGTGCCGCCCTTGAACAACAGATCATAGGTCTGCTCCGCCTCCGTCGTTGCCGCCCCGCCGGAGACCGCGAAACAGCCAAGTGCCGCCACGAGGGCCAGTGTCTTGCGCATGATGTGAATCCTCCCGCCGCCATGCTATTCCCCCTGCCCCGCCTGTCATTGCCGACTTTTGTCGGTGCCGCGCCCGGCTATCCTCCCCGCGCCACCGCCTGCCCTTCTTCTGGCCGGAAATATCCCGGGGGGTCCGGGGGGCTGGCCCCCCGGCGGAACGGCGGCGACAGCCGCCGTCACCGCACCGTCACCGCGCCGTGCCCTCCTCTGGCGCCTGCCAGCGCACCTTCCACTCGATGAGCGGACGCAGCCGCGACAGCTGCACCGGCTTGGTCAGCACCGAGAACCCCTCCCGCGCGCCGCGCCTGAGAAGCGCGTTGCTGCGGTCGGCGGTGATCATGATCGCCGGCACGCGCACGCCGCACTCGGCCCGCACCGCCGCAATCGCCCGGTCCCCGGTCTCGCCATCGTCGAGCTGGTAATCGGCCAGCACGATGTCGGGCGCCATGCCCATGTCGCGCACATGGGTCAGCGCCTCCGCCGCCGAGCGCGCCGCGAACACGCTCGCCCCCCATTGCTCGAGCTTTCCGGTCAGCGCGAAGAGCACGTCCGGGTCGTTCTCGATCACCACGATGAGGTGGTCCATCTCGGCCTCGGTCTCGACCTTCGCCGGGGCCGTGTCGCAGCGCTCCTGCGGCTCCATTCGCCGGCCGGCGGCCGCTTCCATCTCGACCGAGAAGACCGAGCCGATCCCCGGCTTCGAGCGCACCCGCACCTTGTGCCCGAGATGGCGGCAGGTGCGGTCGACGATCGACAGGCCCAGCCCCACGCCCGAGCCCAGCGGCACGTTGTCGGCGCGGGCGAACTCCTCGAAGATCCGCTTCTGGTCCTTGCGGCTGATGCCGATGCCGGTGTCCCAGACCTGCAGCTCCACCGCGCCGCCCTTGCGGCGGCAGCCCACCAGCACCCGACCGCCCTCCGGGGTGTATTGCAGCGCGTTGACCACGAGGTTCTGGATCGAGCGCAGCAGGTAGACCGGGTCCGAGCGCACGAAGACCATGCTCGGCACCACGTCGAGCTGCACCCCCTTTCGCTGCGCCACCGGGGTCTGGTCCTCCCAGACGCTGCGCATCAGCGTGCCCAGACACACATCCGAGGGCGTCAGCGCGCGGTCCGTCGAATCGAGCCGCGAGATGTCGAGCAGCGAGTGCAGCAGCTGTTCGATCGAGGCGAACGATCCGTCGAGCCGCTCGATCATCGGCGCGAACCGGCTCTCGGCGGCGCTGTCCTTCAGCGTGGCGATCAGCAGCTTGGCGGCATTGATCGGCTGCAACAGGTCGTGGCTGGCGGCGGCGAGGAACCGGGTCTTGGACGACACCGCCGCCTCGGCGCGCTCCTTGGCGACGCGCAGTTCCTCCTCGACCCGCGCCATCTCGGCGAATTGCTGGCGCAGCTGGGCATTGGCATGGGTCAGCTCGGTGGTGCGCTCGGCCACCCGGTTCTCCAGCATCACCGTGGCCCGGGTCTCGAGCGTGACGTCCTTGAGTTCGAGCAGCACCCCGCCATCGGGCAGCCGGTGCGCGTGCAGGTCCAGCATCCGTCCCGTGGCATGGCGCACCCGGCGGCGCAGCCGTCCCTGCCGCTCGAGCCGCTCGAGCCAGTAGCCGATATCGAAATTCTCGGCCTCGGTGATGAGCGCGTGCTGGGCGACGAAGTCAAGCATCCGGTGCAGGTCCGAGCCCTGCTGCAGCATGGTGTAGGGCAGCCCCAGAAGCTGGCGGAACTGCTGGTTGTACATCATCACCTCGCCCTCGGGCGAGAAGGTGCAGACCCCGGACGTCATGTTCTCGAACACCGCCTGAAGATAGTCGGCCTGACGGTCGATCAGGCTCTCCTTCTCCGAGCGGTTGCGGCGCACGATGGTGGTGATCTCGGTGAGCAGCAGCACCATGTTCTCGGCGCTCGTGCGCTGCAGGTTGATCTGGTACCAGCGATCGCCCACCAGCTCGATCACCAGCGACACCACCGAGGCCCCCACCCTGCCCCGCCTCGCCTGCGCCAGCGCGGTGTCGAAACTGCCCTCCACGGTCACCAGATAGAGGCTGTCGGCCATGGCGGCGAAACAGGCGTCGATCTCCAGCCCCGGCTGCAGCCGTTCCGAGATGTCGGGCAGCAGCGCCTGGAAGATGTCGTTGCAGACCTCGAGCCGCCCGGCGGTGAACAGCGCAACGCCCCCATCCATCGCCGCCAGCGCGTCGGCGAGGTTCTTGCGCATCCGCAGGGTGTCGTCGCGGGCATGGCGCAGCTCGTCGGTGGTGCGCTCGAGATCGCGGGTCTTGGCCCAGATCTGACCCTGCAGCGCGATGGCCGACTGGAAGGCGCCATAGGCCGAGCTGCCGACCTCGTGCTGCCGGTTGGCACGGCGCATCAGCGCGTCGATGATCTTGGCCTGCCGGGCGAGCTGGATGTCGAGCGGTTCGTCCGGGTCGATCATGCGAAGCTGTGCCTCCCCGGCTCGAAGAAGGCGACGCCCACGAAGGTCTGGTTCACATGCACCCCGCAATGCTGCTCGCCATAGGTGTTGAACCCCAGCACCCGGCGCCGGCGAAAGATCTCGCTGACCTGCGCGCCGAGATGCTTCTGCTCGATCTCGAGCTTGCGCAGCACGCAATCGAAGCCCAGCACGAAATCAGGCGCCACCGCGCGCGGGCCCTTCACGTCGAGCCCGGCCTCCAGCGTCTCGAGGATCTCCTTGCCGCGGCCCAGCGTCAGGATCAG
The DNA here is from genome assembly GCF_020171625.1 of Salipiger bermudensis. Taxonomy (GTDB): domain Bacteria; phylum Pseudomonadota; class Alphaproteobacteria; order Rhodobacterales; family Rhodobacteraceae; genus Salipiger; species Salipiger bermudensis_B. The sequence continues at coordinate 138,295 of NZ_JAIUZY010000011.1, read as the reverse complement.
CCCGTCATCGATGGCCCCGAGAAACGACAGCGCGTGCGCCCCCGGCGCGTCATGCACGGCGCGCACGTGGTAGTTCATGTTCTGCCGCACCAGCATCGGGTTCTCGGCAAACACCTCCGGTGAGAGCTGCTCCACCGGGCGGCCAATGAGGCGGGCATATTCCAGCGCCGCCGGCGCACCGTTGATCTCGAGCACCAGCCGCTCGTCGGGCAGCGCCTTGGTGACCACCATCTGCACGTCGGTGGGCAGGAAGTGATCGAACCCCAGCCCCTGGAACGCGAGGTCGGTCTCGAGCAGCAGCAGCAGCGCGGCGTTGGTGTGAAACTGCCCCTCGTGCAGGACGAAGGTTTCCCGGAAGGACAGGTTGTCGCCCGCCGAGCCGCCGAACACCGGCACCTCTCCAAGCGCCGCCTCGAGCGTGGCGACCAGCAGGTCCTCCTGCTTCGACAGACCGTCGGCAAAGATCAGCGCCAGCCGGTTCCAGCCCGCGGTGCGGCGGAAGCGGGCGGCGTGGTTGCGCAGCTCGCTGGCGATGGATTTCATCGACATCGGTTTGAGCGGCGCGATGAGCATCGAGGCGCAGCGGAAATGCGCCCGCGGGAAGGCCAGCAGCAAGAGCGCTTCGGTCTCGTAGCCCTCGGTGGTGATCGTGCCAGCCGTCGTGCAGCCGAAAACCGGCACCCCCCCTGCCCCGTCGTCGAGCGCGCTCGCCACCGCCTCGAGCGACAGCCCGTCGGGCACGAGGGCGAGCAGGAAGCAGGTCTCGTGCAGGTCGATCCCGGCCAGCGCCTCTTGCACCGCCGCCTGCGCGACGCGCTGGCGCGAGGCGGCAACCTGCACGAAGCGCGGCGGCGTCTGATCGTCGCGCATGGCTCAGCGGCTCAGGAAGGCCTGCGCGTCGGCCTCGCCGGCGCCGATCGTGGTGGCCGGGGCCGAGTTCTCGACCAGCACCGCCGCCTGGGTGCGGTTCTGCACCCCGAGCCGACGCAGCAGCGCGGTAATGTGGGCCTTGACCGTGGCCTCGGCCAACGACAGCTCGTAGGCGATCTGCTTGTTGGGCTTGCCGGCGCAGATCAACTTCATGATGCGCTGCTGCTGCGGGGTCAGTTCGGCGAGCTTGGGGTGCAGCGCCTCGAACGGCATGTCCTCCGCGCCGGATGCGGCGCTGCTCTGGTAGCCCGGGTGCACATAGGTCGCCCCGCCCGCGATCTCGCGCAGGGCCTGCCGCAGCATCGGCGAAGGCGCATCCTTGGGCAAGAAGCCCGCCGCGCCCTCCTCCATCACTGCTTGCACGACCTGCGCCGAGGTCAGCGACGAGATCACCAGGATCGGCGCATCCGGCAGTGCCTCTCGCAAGCGCTGGAACCCCGAGATGCCGCAGACATCCGGCAGCTTGAGGTCGAACATCACCAGATCCGGTGCCAGCCCGGCCTCGATCAGGTCCAGCGCCGCGCCGAGGGTCTGGGCCTTTTCCATCCGGCACTCGGAAAACACCAGCTGGATCGCCGCTGCCAGCGCATCGCTGTAGAGCGGATGGTCGTCCACGATCATGACCGACCGAACGGCGCCCGGCATGCGGGCCTCGGAAACGTCCTTCATTGAAATGTCCTCCCGGAAGGAAGGTTAGGCAGCCGATTTCATTCGCGCAATGGTGTTGTGGCCCCGACACGGGCGGCAGCGTCTCGCGGGGCCACGCACTGGGTGTCAGCCGTCGCTAGTGCAGCGCGCCGCTTTGCTTGGCGACATGGGTGGCAATGGCATCCATCAGCGGCGGCGACAGGCAGTCATAGGGCGCCAGCCCAAGCTCGCGCAGCCGCCCGCGGATCTCGTCCATGCGGTCGGGGTCGACCCCGGATTCGATCACCGACGACACGAAGGCCGCGAACTCCGCCGGCGCCCACCCGGATTGCGGCGACAGCTCGGTATGGACGAAATCGAGCCCGTGGAACGGATGACCGGTGTTCTCGATGCGGCCATACATGTGGACGCCGCATCCCTTGCAGGCATGGCGCTGGATCGCGGCCGAGGCGTCGACGATCTCGAGCTTTTCCTCATGCGCGGCGACCTTGAGCTTGTCGCGCCCGACCACCGCCACCTGGCTGAAGATCGCGCCCTTGGGCTTCCAGCACTTGGTGCAGCCGCAGACGTGATTGTGCGCGGTCTGCGCGTCGAGCTTCACCACCACCTGATCGCTTGGGCATTTGCATTTCAGCGTGCCGCCGGAAAAGCCGGGGCTCGCGGGTTTGACCCCGCCATCGACCGCCGGGTGAATCTTCACGTGGCTGTATTTCGGAGCGGCGCTTTCGGTCTGGCCGCCAAAGATCTTGTCGAGAATTCCCATCTGTCGAGTTCTCCTCCCTATTGAGCGGCGTCTCCATGCGTCGCCCGCATTTCAGCGTGCGCCCGGCCCGGCGCTCGGACAAGACACCCTTTCGTATCGGCCTGAAGTCGAAAATGCCGAGGTCTCCGCAGAGTGCTGTCCTTTTGGACAAGGGAATTGCCGATTTCGCGGACGGAAAGTAAATTCAAACCGGAAACTCGCAGGCGAACCGACAAGTTCTCAGGGATAGCCCCGCAACGTTTGTCCCGTCAGCGCGGCTGCCACCAGTCCGGGCGCAACACACGCGCGATTGCGTCGGGCGGCAGGCAGGCATCGAGCGAGATCGCGCTGACACCGGGCAGCTCGGGCGCCTCGGGATCGTCCTGCACCTCGCCGGTGAACGACAGGTCGGTGATCCGGATCAGCCTCAGCACGTGGGTGTCGCTCAGCATGCCAAGCCGCCGCGACAGTGCCGCTCCGGGGGTCTCGAAGCCGGAGGCGATGATAAGCTCGCCATCGGTTGTCAGCCGGTCGAGCGATACGAGGCTCCGGTCCAGCGGCGGATCGTCGAGGCAGCCGGCCATGGCATTCGCTGCCGCGAGATCATGCGCCCGCACCAGCCCCGTGATGACCTCTGGCATCGCCCCTGCCCCGCTCGACGGCGCCACCAGCACCGGCGCGCCCCAGCCGACCGCCAGAAGCCCCACCTGCCCGCCAGCCTCGGCCACCCGCCAGCCCACCAGCACCAGCGCCTCGGCGGCGGCCACGGAGCGAAACGCGCGGATCAGCCCGCGCAGCATCGATGGACGGAAATCGGCAACCAACATGACCTGGCACGGTGACCAGGGGTCGTGCGACGCCAGCGCGATGTCGCGAAGCGCCAGCAGATCACGACTGCGAAGCATCGCGCCCGGAACGTCGAGCGCCGCCGTCATCCGGCGGTTCCGTCTATCGTGGCAGGCGGCGTGGATGTCGGGCTCATCATCGCTCTCGGGTCATGTCGGGCCGCGCCCGTGGAGCTTCAGTGTAGCCAAGACGCCGTTTTGCCGGAACACAGCCAAGGGTCGCAACGAATTGTCAGCCGTTTTCTCAGTTTGCCGGAGCGCCTTTTGGCTAAGCGTTTGAAAAGACGCGAATTTCCAAATTGTCAGCTGACAATTTGCCCATTTTCGCCTGTTTTCAGGTGGTTTTGGAGGGTTTTGGCCCGGACCGGCTGACAATTCGGCCGTCACCCGCTTCGATCGCGCAGAGACAGGGACCAATCGCCCGGCCTCCGCTCTGAGGCCCTGCCAAACCTATGCCGGTCTCGCGGCCCGTACGCAAGTCTTTCCGTCCAATGGACAGCAAGCATCACCATTCCGGCGACGATCCAGCCCCGGCAGCGCAGAAGGCCATGCAAAGCGGAGCACCTCGATGTCCGGCCTTCACACGCCACACCCGCGCATCAGCGTCGTGACCCAACACCACCGTTCCCCCGCCATCAGGCAAAGGCCGGCACGGGCGCGCGCCGACTGGCCGCCGACAGCATCGCACCGACCGAGAAGCTGCCCTTGCGTGCCACCTGTGTCAGCCGTCGCAGGTAGGCGCCGGGTTTTCGGATCTCGTTGGCGCGTTCGAGCAGACAGAGCACCGTCGCCGCGGCGCGCTCATGGCCCATGATCCGCTGCGCCTCCTGCAGCACCGGCGGATCGATCCCGAGCATCGGCGCCAGCCTCTGGGAAATCGACACGACATCGTGCCAGCCTCGTGGCTGATCGGGGAAGAAGGCCCGATACTCTCGGCAGGCTTCGGTGATCATCGGAACGGTGATCGCTGTCACCTTCTCTGCAGATCCCGCGCTCTCGGTGAGCGCTGCGTCAGACGAGGGCGCGGACTCAGAGTCAGAAATAGTTTTATCTGTTTCTTGTATGTGCCGCTCATTTCGGGCGGCGCTGGCGCTCATTCTGGTTGTTTCCGTGACGGGCTGGGGCGTGGGCGTTACGGCATCCGGGGCAGGGATCGCGGCCTCGAGGCGGGTCACGAGGCCGGCCAGATCCTGCTCGGAGGCCCGGCGGCGCAGCATCAGCCGCGCCGCGTCGATCAGCTCGTCCGGGGCGCCATCTTCGGTCAGACGGTGCCGCAGCATCCCGAGCTTGGCGCGCAGCACCGAAATGCGCTCGCGCTGTGCGGTCACGAGGGCCGCGGCCGAGGCGAATTCCTCGGCATGGCGGGCGAGGGGGGAGAGATCGAACCCGAAGGCGATGCCGATCACACCAGACTGTCCGCGGGCATAGCGCTTGCGGTTGGGGCTGTCGTGACGGCTGACAATGCCGATCTCGACGAGCTTGGCCAGATGCCGGCGCAACGTGCTCTCGGGCATCCCCGAAAGCCGCTCGGACAGCACCCGGTTCGACGGAAAGACGATCGCACCGTCGGGGTCGCCGGGCAATTCGCGCTCCGGCCAGAAGGTCAGCAGCGCCTTCAGCACCGACAGCGTGCGATGACCAAGACCGAACGCCTCGGCGCCGGTGGTCAGGTCGCGCAACAGCGCCCATTTGTCGGGCATAGGGGGAGTGTGCCGTTGCGAGGCGTCCGATGACGGCAGACAAGCCGCAACCGGTCGCCCGAACGGGGGTCGGGACGTGTTTTCCATGTGACATTTCACGAAAGACAACAATTCTCCGCCCCTGCACCGCGATGCATGGTTGACAGAGTCCGGGTCTGGCGGCTAACTCAAATTGCTACGTTCGAGAAGGGCCTTCCGGGATCAATCCTGGGGGGCTTTTCTTTTGTCGCCTGTCCTCTCGTGCCTCCTTGTTATCTTTCTACTGCTCTCAGTCCTCCGACCGGGTGCTTTGCCAGCGGTCGTGAAGCTCTTTGATGATCTCTTCCGCCTGCTTGTCGAGCCAGCGGTCGAAGCCGTTTGCGGTTTTCGACGGGACGGTCAGGGTCAGGCCCCGTCCGGTGCTGCGGATCTCGGCCAGCGGTGCGCCATCCACCGTGCGCAGGGTGCGCGGACGCGGGGCAGGGGCCTTGGCCGGGGTGGCGGTCTTGCGCTGCGCGGCGCCGAACACCTCCTCGAAGCGGGCGTCGGAATCGAGCTCCTCGAAGCCCGGGGCGGCCATGGCGCTCTCGACACGGGTCTGCGCGGCGCCGTCCTCCAGCAGCTTGGCCAGGCTCATCCAGCGATCGCGCCCGATTCCGGGGGCCGAGCCGATGCGGCGCAGGAAGGGCAGCGAGAAGGCCGTGCCCACCTTGAGCATCCGGCTGACCATCGGCAGGTCAATCGACAGCGCCGCGGCGATTGTCTGCCGGTCATAGCCGCCCTCCTGCAGCTGCGCCGCGAAGCTGGCTTTTTCGACGAAGCTCAGATCCTGCCGCGAGGTGTTTTCCTGGCCCTGCGCCATGACCAACGCGTGGTCGTCGAGCTGGCGCACCATCGCCTTGACCTTGAGGCCAAGGTCGCGCAGCGCCCTGAGGCGGCGCCGGCCATAGACGATCTCGTAGCGTCCGGCGCTCTTGGGGTGGGGGCGCAAAAGCACGGGAACCTGCTGACCATAGGTCTGCAGGCTCTCTTTCAGCTGGTTCTGCGCCTCGTCGTTGATCCCGAGCCGGTCTTCGTAGCCGGCATCGTCGATCAGCGCGGGGTCCACCTCCTGCACCGCGTTTTCTTGCAGTTTGGTGAGCGAGGATTGCAGCGCGCCGACCGCGCCGCGTGGCATCATCCGCGCCTCGGCGGCGCTCTTCCGGTCGGTTGGAGCCGATCCGCCGCCCAGCGGTGTGATGCGTGGTTCGAGAATTCCCTTGCGTGCCATCAGCGCCCCCATGCTTTCTGAATGAGCGACTCAATCTCGTCATTGACTTGATTCAGTGAATCCACCGCGCGGTCGTAGGTGTTGCGGTGGAACTGGCTCCGGTCGACCTCGTAGACGGTCTGCTGCGTGAGACCGGCATCCGAGATCGCCGTGGACTTGAGCATGGCGTTGACCATGACCTCCTCGCCGAAAAGCTGGCGGAGAAAGGCCACGACCTGCTGCTGCGGGCCGTCATTGGGCTCGTAGCGGTTGATCATGAAGCGCAGGAAGTCGAATTCCATGCTGGCGCCGGCATTCGACACAACGTCGAGCAGGTCGGCGCTCATCTGCAGGAATTGCGACATCGAGGCGATGTCGAGCATGTTCGGCACGATGGTGATCAGCACCCCGGTCGAGGCACAAAGCGCCGACATGGTGAGATAGCCAAGCTGCGGCGGACAATCGAAGATGATTACGTCGTAATTCGCCTCGACCTCCTGCAGCGCCGCGGCCATGCGGGCGAAGAAGGCGGGCTGCACGTTGGTCATCAGCGCCTGCGGCGTCTCATGCTCGAATTCCTGCAGGATCAGCCCGCCGGGGGCCAGATCGATGCCGGTGAAGAAGGTCGGCTGGATGATCTGGCTCAGTGGTAGCGGATCGTCGTACCGGATCGCGTCGTAAATCGTCCCGGACTCGAGGAAATCATACTCGGGGCGGTAGCCGAACAGCGTGGTCAGCGAGGCCTGCGGGTCGATATCGACGCAAAGCACGCGATAACCCTTGAGCGCGAGCCGCTGCGCGGTGTGGATCGACGAGGTGGTCTTGCCCGAGCCGCCCTTGAAGTTGAGGAAGGACAGCACCTGCACCTTGTCGCCCTCGCGGCGGCCGCGCAGGTAGGTGCCCTTGGTCTTCGCGGTGCTGTCGAGCACCTTGCGGATCTGGAGCACATCGGCGGCGGAATAGTGTCGTCTTCCGCCGGGCGTGGTATGAACCTCGGGGATGCGGTTGTCGAAATGGAGCTTGCGCAGGAAGCTGGCCGAGATACCAAGCAGTTCGGCCGCTTCCCCTGCGGAGAAGCGCCGAAGTTCCTTGCGCGCGTCGGGGGCGAAGACCTTGAGCATGTGGTCTTCCAGCGCCGAAGTCAGTGCTTCGGCGTTCTCCCGTACACGCGCGTTGATATGTATGGTATCCGCCACGTCTGCCCTCATTTTCGGTAACGCTGTTTTTCGTCAGCGCTTTTATTACCGTTTCTTTACGCAAGAGAAGGGCAGGTTGTCCACAGTTTCCTTCGCCTCAGTGGCGGGGGAGGGAACTGGGGCATCTTGGGTCAGTTCAGATGCCAAGTGCAAGAGTTCGCGTAAATCTCTGAAATCTATAAAAAATAACGAACTTCGGGTTGCAAGCCCCGGAAAAGGCGGTGTTTTTCCAAGTTGCCATTTCACATCGCAATTCTGGGGGCTTGGGCCTCCGGCGCGGATCCAGGCGCCGACTCGCGAAGAGGGCAGGGGGCTCCGATTCTGGCCGAGTCAGAGCCTTATCCGGCTCTTCTGCGCCGGAATCGCGACCCCCTGCCGGGCGAGAGCGTTATTCGGCGGGTTCGGGGGCCTTGCCGGGCGCGGCGCGGTAGACCAGTGCGGCGCCGTCGGCCGCGGCGTGCGCCTCGGCCCGGGCCTGCAGGTCGACATGGTGGGGCGACTTGATGCAGACCGGGTCGGTGGCTGCCGGATCGCCCGCCAGAGCCATCGCCTGGCAGCGGCAGCCGCCGAAATCGACGGTCTTGCGCTCGCAGGAAGCGCAGGGCTCGGGCATCCAGTCGGTGCCGCGATAGGCGTTGAAGGCGGCGCCCTCGTACCAAATCTCGGAGAGCGGTTTGTCGCGGACATTGTCGAAGCTGAGATGCGGGATGGTCTGGGCCGCGTGGCAGGGGAGCACCTGGCCGTCGGGGGTAACGTTGAGCCCGGTCGAGCCCCAGCCGCCCATACAACGCTTGGGATAGTCGGAATGGTAATCCGCCGGCACGTAGTCGATCACCAGTGTGCCCTTGAGGCGCAGCCTAGCCTCCTGCACGATCCGCGTGGCCTCTGCGGCCTGTTCGCGGGTCGGCATCAGCGCGTCGCGATTCTTCAGCGCCCAGCCGTGGAACTGCACGGTGGCCACCTCGATGCGCCGCGCGCCCATCTCGACCGCCATCTCGATGGCGCGGGGCAGCTGGTGCAGGTTGCGGCGGTGGAGCACGGCGTTGAGCGTCAGCGGAAAGCCGATCGCACCGATCCATTCGGCGACCTGCATCTTGCGCTTGAAGCCGCCCCTGTAGCCGCCGATCTCGTCCGCCATCTCGGGCGTCGTGCCTTGCAGCGACAGCTGTACGTGGTCGAGGCCGGCCTGATCGAGCGCGTCGAGCCGCCGCTCCGTCAGCCCGATCCCCGAGGTGATGAGGTTGGTGTAAAGGCCGGCCTCTCGCGCCGCGCGCACAAGCGTTTCGAGATCGCGCCGGGTGGCGGGCTCGCCGCCCGAGAGGTGAAGCTGAAGCACGCCGAGATCGGCGGCCTCGGCGAAGACGCGGGCCCAGTCCTGGGTGGCAAGCTCGGTCTCCTGCCGCGCCATCTCGATCGGGTTCGAGCAATAGGGGCAGGACAGCGGGCAGCGGTGGGTGAGTTCCGCCAGCATGGCGATGGGGGGGCGGGCTGTGGTCATGGCTGGTCCCGTTGGCGGAGGGCCACGTCCGCCCCTGCGGGGGCGTTTGCGACCGTTGGCATGGGTGAGGGGGTGTCGTGCGGGCTGCCGAAGGATCGGCGCGGGATGGCGTTGAGGCGCCCGCCGGTGGGCAGGGCGCTGCGGTTCGAGCGGAGCTTTGGAGGCATCACGACACCTCCAGGAACCGCCGCTCCCTCAGGGCACCGAGGAATCCGGCGCTGTCCTTGGCGATCTGCTCCTGAGGCGCGTTGTACTTCGCGGCGAGCCCGGCGGTGATCTCGCCGAAGCTGCGGTGCCCGTCGACCTCCGACAGGATGGCGTGGCCGACTTGGTCGAGGGTGATGGCGCGCTCGGGCGCCAGCAGCACCCAAGTCTCGCGCACCCGGTCCCAGTGCAGGCGCACGCCGCGGGGCAGGGTGGGGATCTCGCCTTCTTGCATCAGGCCGCCTGCGCGCTGGCAAGGCCCTCGCCCGGCTGCCACGCGCCGGGCGGGATGCGGGCGGGTTCCACATAGGCGCCCCAAAGCGCATCGAGCTGCGACCAGAGCACATCGGTCTTGAAGATCAGCGCCTTGGCGGCGGCGTCCTGCTTTTCCTGCGTGTCGGCATGGTCGAGCACCCATTGCAGGCCGAACGCCACGTCCTTGGGCGCCTCGGTCAGACGGTTGCGGAAGTAGGAGAGGGACGACTCGTCGGCGAAGGCGTAGTTCTTCAGCAGTCCTTCGATGCGGTTGGCGTGGATCTTCGGCGCGAAGAGTTCGGTCAGGGACGCCGCCACCGCCTCGAGCAGGGTCTTGTCGCGCACGAAGCGGACATAGGCGTCGACAGCAAACTTGGTCGCCGGCAGAACGCCCTCGCGGGAGGCGACATAGTCGGGATCGAGCCCCACCGCTTCGGCCAGCCGCAGCCAGCGGCGGATGCCGCCCTCGTTGGTCTCGGTGCCGTCGTGATCCTCGATGCGGCTGCGCCACGCGCGGCGCAGGTCCGGGTCCTCGACGCGGGACATGAAGGCGGCGTCCTTCATCGGGATCGAATGCTGGTAGTAGTAGCGGTTGATGACCCAGGCCCGCACCTCGTCGGGGCTGCAGTCGCCGCCATGCAGCCGGTGATGGAACGGGTGCAGATCGTGATAGCGCTCGGCGCCGATCTGGCGCAGCCGGGCCTCGAACTCTGCGTGTGTCTGGGTCATGCCGTCACCTCCATACCGTCCTGACCGATGATCCATCCCGCCGCCTCCGCCGCCTGTCGCTCTTCCGAGCCGGGCCGCAGCACGGGGTTGGTGTTGTTCATGTGGACAAAGACCTTGCGGCCGATGTCGAGCCCCGCGAAGGCGGCGATGGAGCCGTCGTCACCGCTCATCGACATGTGGCCCATGCGTCTGCCGGTCTTCTGTCCGAGGCCTTCGCGCACCATCTCGTCATCGCGCCAGAGCGTGCCGTCGAAGAAGATCAGCGAGGCCCCCTGAAGGCGCGCGCGCAGGGCGTCGTTCAGCAGGGCGCAGCCGGGGATGTAATAGACGGTCTCGGCCTCGGTCTTCAGCTCGACCCCCACGGTCTGCTCGCCCACGAGGTCGGTCTCGACCGTTTCGCCCTCCATGTAGAGCGGCACCTTTCCCGGCACGGCAAAGAGCGTGGCGGTCAGGCCCGGAACGATCTCGGCCGGGGCCTCGAGCGCCACGTTGGCGCGGGTCACGACGGACGCGTTCAGGGCGGAAAAGATCGGGTTCGCGGCCAGCACTTCGTGGATGCCGGCGGTGGCGAAGAGCGTGAAAGGCTGCATCTCGCGCAAGGTCAGCAGGCCCGCCACGTGGTCGATATCGCCATTGGTCAGCAGCACGGAGCGCAGCGGCATGTCGCGCAGGCCGGTGGGGTGCAGTTCGTGAGTGGCGGCCAGTTGCGCCCGGATGTCGGGCGAGGCGTTGAGGATCGCCCAGTTCTCACCATCGGCCGAGACGGCGAGCGAACTCTGGGTCTGCGCCGGGATCTCTCCGGCACGGGCGCGCCGGCAGTTCCCGCAACCGCAGTTCCACTGCGGCAGGCCGCCCCCGGCCGCGGCCCCGAGAATGCGCGCGCGGAATTGCATCACGTCCTCCCGCGCGCGGCTGATCAGAACAGGACGCCGTCGTCGTGTTCCGGGCCGTACATGTTGATTTCCATGCCGCACTCGATTTCGCGGATGACAGGCTTGTTCCAGGCCATGGTTCTCTCCTCCTCTAGGGTGCCGATGACTCGGCTGAACGGGGACAGCTTGGCAAAGGCGGGGGCGGGTTGGCTATTCTTATCTTCTAAGACGAGCCGATACTTTGGTCGGTAACAGGGGTGGAATTCGCGGCGAAAGGGTCGGTTTTCTCGGATGAGACGCCGCGCGGGCGCCGGTCCGCGGGGTGGCGTTCGGAGCTTGGACTCCCTCGGTTTATCCCGGCCACGTCCGAAGGCCCTCGACACTGATCGCTGATTTCCGCAGATCGCCAGCGCGGGGCGGGTCTTATGCTTTTAGCATGACCGATCGCGCGGCGGCCTGCGGCCTAGAGTCCGCGCGGGGAGCTTCGTGTTCAGTCCCTGACCGCCCCCGCGAAGGCCTCGAGGAACCGATCCGCCTCGGCCATGCTCAGGCACAGCGGCGGGCGGACCTTGAGGGTCGCGCCGAACTGCCCCGCCGCGCCGATCAGCACGCGGGCTTCGCGCATCCGATCGATCACCTGCACCGTGTAGTCGGCATCCGGCGCGCCCGAGCCGTCCTGCGCCCCGAGATCGACGCCGAGGAACAGCCCCGCGCCGCGCACCGCCGTCACCCTGTCCGAGCCCGCCGCGATCTGCGCCAGCCCGGCCTTCAGATGCGCGCCGACGCGCCGCGCGTTCTCCTGCAGGCCCTCCGCGGCAATCACCCTCAGCACCGCGCGTCCGGCGGCGGCGGCCACCGGGTTGCCGCCGAAGGTGTTGAAATAGCCCACATCCTCGCAGAACATCGCAAGATGCTCCGGGCGCGCCGCCATGCCGGCCATCGGGAAGCCGTTGCCCATCGGCTTGCCCATGGTGACGATGTCGGGCGCGAGGCCATGACGCTCATAGCCCCAGAACGCATCGCCCGTCCGCCCGAACCCCGGCTGCACCTCGTCGGCGATGTAAAGCCCGCCTGCCGCCTGCACCGTTTTCACCGCCGGCTGCAGGAAGCCCGCCGGGTCGGCGAAGATGCCATCGGAGGAAAAGATCGAATCCGCGAGGAAAGCCGCGATGCCGTGCCCGCGCGCCTCCAGCGTCTGCATCGCCGCCACCACCGCGGCGCGCAAGCCCCCGGCGATGTCCTCACCGTAGGCCGCTTCCCCCGGAGCGGGCACCGTGACCACGTGATCGGGCAGGGGGCTGCGCCTGAGCGCCGAGGGCGAGGCTTCGGTCACCAGCGCGGTGTTGCCGTGATAGGCGGTGTCCGTGACGATGAGGCCATGTCTGCCGCTGACCGCGCGGGCGACTCGAATGGCGAGGTCGTTGGCCTCGCTGCCCGAGCAGGTCATCACCACGTTCGACAGGTCAGGCGGCAGCTTGGCCTTCAGCGCCTCGAGATAGTCGTCGACGATCTCCACGAGGTAGCGGGTGTTGGTGTTGAGCCGCGCCACCTGCGCGCTGATCGCCGCGACCACCTCGGGATGGGAATGCCCCACCGAGGGCACGTTGTTGTAGAAATCCAGGTAGCGCGTCCCGTCGCGCGCCTCCATCCACGCGCCGCGGGCGGCGACCATCTCGATCGGCTCGCGGTAGAACAGCACTGAGGCGGCGCCGAGATTGTCCAGCCGGCGCTTCACCGCGCCGTCCCCGCCGGTCGAGGCGTCGAAGGCGTTCATGTCGAGGATCTGGCGAACCCGGCTCATGCGTCGTGCTCCGCGAGATAGGCCTCGGCCAGTGCCACGGTGCCAAGCGTATAGGCCGCGTGGCCGGCCTCCGCGGCGGTCGCGGTTTCGGCGTGGCTTGCGATCCACGCGGTGAGCAGCAGGCGGCGGAACAGGATGAAGGTGGGGATCATCGCCACATGCGCGTCATCCAGCGGGGCAACCGAGCGGTAGCCCCTGACCCACGCTTCCTGCAGCGCCGGGATATAGGGTTCGGTCTCGAGGAACGAGATGGCGGCGGCGAAGTCGTAGACATACCACGACAGCCCGCAATCGTCGAAATCGATCACGCCCAGCCGGTCGCCATCCTCGAGCAGGTTGGCGAGGCGCAGGTCGGCATGGACGAGGCCAAAGCGGTCGGGGGTCTCGCCATAGGCGGCAAGCTTGCGCTCGAGCACGCCGCAGAGCCGCTCGAGCACCGCCTCCTGCTCCGGCGTGAGACCCAGCGCCGCACGCCAGTCGCCCCAGAGCGGATCGGGGCCGAACGCGCTCTGGAAGTTCCACGTCTTGCGGGTGAAGCCCTCGGGGCGTTGCCATGTGCGGCTCTGCCCGTGTAGCCGGGCCGAGATCGCGCCGAGGATCTCGAACCCCGCGGCGAGGCTCTCGCCGGCCTCGGGCTCCTTGCCGGGCATGAACGAGAACGCGACGACGTGGCGGGTCTCGTCACCATCCTGAAACGAGGCGATGTGGCTGCCATTCGCCGCCAGAAGTGGCTCGGGCGTGTCGACCGCGCCGCTGTCGCGCAGCGCGTTGATCCAGGCCAGCTCGGATTCGATCTCGGCGCGGCTGTGATAGGCCGGGCGGTGGACCCGCAGGACGATCGGTGCGGCACGGGCGGGATCGGTGGCGAGGAAGGTGGCGTTCTCCGACAGGGTCAGAAGCCGGATGTCGCAATCCGCGCCGAGGCCCCACTGATCCCGCAGCGACAGCACCCCCTGTCGCAGGCGCTCGACAAATCCATCGTCGTATAGTCCCGCCATTGCCGTGCCCTTTTCCTTTGCAGTCGGGTCTTCGCTAGGTTTCAAATCTTTGCCTTGCAACTCTTCAGCTTATGCGACCGCGGAAAGCGCGGGTTCACGCAGCGCATATGCACAAAAAGCGGTCCCGTGGCCGGGACGATTACGACAGAGGGGCCGCGCCCGGGGGCCGAGCTTCGGCCTCTCCCGAGCGGCCCGGAGAATAGGACGAAGATCCGCGAGCCGGGGCGCGCGGCGAAACCGCGACAACTTATGGCCTAGTCACGCGCCGCGAGGGAGTGACGTGCCTGAGGGAGCTGGACCGGGGCAGGGGCCTCAGCCGCTCTGCCCCGCCTCCTGCAGCATCTGCGAGATCGCGTAGAGGCGCTTTTCCAACAGAGTCGGCGTCTCGCAGAGATAGGTGATGGTCTTCTGCCGGTCGGTGAAGATGCGCTGGTCCCAGTCGACCTGTTCCTCGAGTGCGTCGACCCGGTCGAAATCCGGCTCGGGCTGGGCCATCTGGCTGTCCATCTCGGCGCGGGCGCCGTCGATCTTTTCCGAGAGCGCGATCTGGCCGAGAGAGAACTCTCCGATGCCGTCGATGATGTGGGTGCGGCGGCTGGAGAGCCGGTCGAATACCCGCTCGAAGACAGCCCCCATCAGGGCCATGTCGTGGCCATGCGCCTCGGCGAAGGCGGCCACCTTGCTTCGGGCCTCCTCGAGATCGACGCGCCGCAGCGCCAGCGTCTCGGCCAGCTCGCCGACGGCGGCTTTGGTGGCGGGCTCGAGCGCCTCTTCCGAAAGCGGCGCGGGCCACATCAGCCCGACCGAGAGCCGCTCGACCTTGCGCTGGATGCAGGGCCAGGTCGGGTCGGAAAAATCCGCCGCGCTCCCGGCCGTTGCACAGCCCATGAGCACTGCGAAAACCGCATAGCATTTTCGTTTAGACATCAGCTTTCCTCCCGCCACCGACTATGAAACAGGGTGGCGGCGAGGTCCATTCCGGGGAATACCCACCATTGGGTGTATTGTTCGGTATGCGACAGCGCACCCATACTCTCGGCAATCGCCGCAGGGCGTCTAGAATTGAAGTCAGGAGGAAGTCTGCATGCGCACTCGTGCAGCCGTGGCCTTGGAGGCCGGCAAACCGTTGGAAATCATGGAAGTGAACCTCGAAGGCCCGAAGGCCGGCGAAGTTCTCGTCGAGATCAAGGCCACCGGCCTGTGCCACACCGATGAATTTACCCGCTCGGGCGCCGACCCCGAGGGCCTGTTCCCGTCGATCCTCGGCCACGAGGGCGCGGGCGTCGTGCTCGAAGTGGGCGATGGCGTCACCACGCTGAAGCCCGGCGACCACGTGATTCCGCTCTACACGCCCGAGTGCCGCGAGTGCCCGTCCTGCCTGTCGGGCAAGACCAACCTTTGCACCGCGATCCGCAACACCCAGGGCAAGGGCCTGATGCCCGACGGCACCACGCGCTTCTCGATGCTCGATGGCACGCCGATCTATCACTACATGGGCTGCTCGACCTTCGCCAACCACACCGTGATGCCCGAGATCGCCCTCGCCAAGGTGCGCGACGACGCGCCGTTCGACAAGATCTGCTACATCGGCTGTGGCGTCACCACCGGCATCGGCGCGGTGATCAACACCGCCGGCGTCGAGATCGGCTCGACCGCGGCAGTGTTCGGCCTCGGCGGCATCGGCCTCAACGTGATCCAGGGCCTGCGCATGGCAGGGGCCGACATGATCATCGGCGTCGACCTGAACGACGACAAGGCCGAGATGGCCAAGAAGTTCGGCATGACCCACTTCGTCAACCCGTCGAAGGTCGACAGCACGGTGCAGGCCATCGTCGACCTCACCAAGACCGAGCGCGACCAGATCGGCGGCGTGGACTACAGCTTCGACGCCACCGGCAACGTCAAGGTGATGCGCGACGCGCTCGAGTGTTCGCACCGCGGCTGGGGCGTGTCGGTCATCATCGGCGTGGCGCCGGCCGGGGCCGAGATCTCGACTCGTCCGTTCCAGCTGGTCACCGGCCGGGTCTGGAAGGGCACCGCGTTCGGCGGCGCCAAGGGCCGCACCGACGTGCCGAAGTTCGTCGAGTGGTACATGGACGGCAAGATCGAGATCGACCCGATGATCACCCACAAGATCACCCTCGACGAGATCAACCACGGCTTCGACCTGATGCACGAGGGCAAGTCCATCCGCGCGGTGGTCGAATACTGATGGAGACCGTTGCGGAAAACCGAAGCTTCGGCGGAACGCAGACCGTGTACAAGCACGCCTCCGAGTCCTGCGGCTGTGACATGACCTTCGCGGTCTACATGCCGCCGCAGGCCAAGGACGGGCCGGTGCCGGTTCTATGGTATCTGTCGGGTCTGACCTGCACCCATGAGAACGCCATGACCAAGGGCGGCTTTCAGGAACACGCGGCGAAACACGGCCTTGCGGTCGTGTTTCCCGACACCTCGCCGCGCGGCGAGGGCGTGGCCGATGACGATGCCTACGATCTTGGCCAGGGCGCGGGGTTCTACGTCAACGCCAAGCGCGACCCTTGGAAGCCGCATTTCCAGATGTACGACTACATCACCAAGGATCTGCGCGGCATCGTCGAGGGGCTGAGCGGCATCGGTGACAAGCACGGCATCACCGGCCACTCGATGGGCGGGCACGGGGCGCTGACCATCGCGATGCGCAACCCGTCGATGTTCGACAGCCTGTCGGCCTTTGCGCCGATCGCGCATCCGACCCAGTCGGACTGGGGGCGCAAGCAGCTCTCGGCCTATCTCGGCGACGACGAGGGCTGCTGGGCAGAACACGATTCCACGCTGCTGCTGGAGGAGCACGGCTGGAAGGATGATCTGCTGGTGGACCAGGGGGCGAACGACCAGTTCCTCGACCTGCTCAAGCCCGAGGCGCTGGCCGCGGCCATCGCCAAGCGCCGTCAGCCCGCCACCTTCCGGATGCAGGAAGGCTATGACCATTCGTATTTCTTCGTGAACAGCTTCGCGGGGGATCACGTCGCCTGGCACGCCGCGCGACTGAAGTAAGGAACCCTGGAAAGGGAGGAGGACAAAGATGATCCAGAAACTGCTCGCCACGGCGTGCCTGCTTAGCCTTTCGGCCGGGATTGCCTCGGCCGAGGGCGACGCTGAGAAAGGCGAAAAGGTCTTTCGCAAGTGCCGCGCCTGCCATGCAGTGGGGGAGGGGGCCGAGAACAAGGTCGGCCCCGAGCTGAACGGAATCGTCGGCCGCGAGATCGCGTCGGTCGACGGGTTCAGCTATTCCGACGCGCTCACCGAGCTTGCCGCCGAGAAGGGCGCCTGGACCGAAGAGGACCTCGCGGCCTTCCTCGAGAAGCCGCGCGATTATGCCAAGGGCACGAAGATGTCGTTCGCCGGTCTCCGCAAGGACGACGAGCGCGCCGATGTCATCGCCTATCTGGCCACGTTCACCGAGTAAGGGGAGACAGCACACCAGACACATACGACGATCCGGTGACGGCGGGAGGAAGAGGAGCCCGACCCGGATGAGCCCGAGGCAGAACCGACCCGCGGTCGGCCAGCTTTGGGACAACAGGCGGAAACGCCGACACACCCAAGGGAGAAGGAAATGAAGACACTGACGTTGCTGACGTCGGGCGTGGCTCTTTTTGCCGCATCGTTTGCCTCGGCCAACGAAGACCTGATGACCCGGATGGATGACGCTTCGCAATGGGCGATCCAGACCGGCGACTACGCCAACCAGCGCTACTCGGAACTCGACTCCATCAACAGGGAGAACGTGGGCGACCTGCAGGTGGCCTGGACCTTCTCGACCGGCGTGCTGCGCGGTCACGAAGGCTCGCCGCTCGTGGTCGGCGACACGATGTTCGTGCACACGCCGTTCCCGAACATCGTCTACGCGCTGGACCTGAACGAGGACGGCAAGATCAAGTGGCGCTACGAGCCCAAGCAGGATCCCAACGTGATCCCGGTGATGTGCTGCGACACGGTCTATCGTGGCGTCGCATATGCCGACGGCAAGATCTTCCTGCATCAGGCCGACACCAAGGTCGTCGCGCTCGACAGCGAGACCGGCGAAGTGCTGTGGGAAGCGGTGAACGGCGACCCGTCCAAGGGCGAGACCAATACCGCCACCGTTCTGCCGGTGAAGGACAAGGTCATCGTCGGCATCTCGGGCGGCGAATTCGGCGTCCGCGGCCATGTCACAGCCTACAACATGGAGACCGGCGAGCAGGAATGGCGCGCCTACTCCATGGGGCCGGACGAGGAGATTCTCGTCGATCCGGAAAACACCACCCATCTCGGCGAGCCGGTGGGCGAGAACTCGGGCACCAACACGTGGGAAGGCGATCAGTGGATGATCGGCGGCGGCACCACCTGGGGCTGGTATTCCTATGACCCCGAGGCCGACCTGATCTACTACGGCACCGGCAACCCCTCGACCTGGAACCCGGCGCAGCGCCCCGGCGACAACCGCTGGTCGATGACCATCATGGCGCGCGATCCCGACGACGGCATGGCCAAGTGGTTCTACCAGATGACCCCGCATGACGAGTGGGACTTCGATGGCGTCAACGAGATGATCCTCACCGATCAGGAAGTCGACGGCGAGGCGCGCAAGCTTCTCACCCACTTCGACCGCAACGGCCTCGCCTACACGATGGACCGGCTGACGGGCGAACTCATGGTCGCCGAGAAGTTCGATGCGGCGGTGAACTGGACCACGGGCGTCGACATGGACCCCGAGTCCGAAAACTACGGTCGTCCGGCAGTGGTGGCCGAGTACTCGACCGAGCAGAACGGCGAGGACGTGAACTCGACCGGCATCTGCCCGGCGGCGCTTGGCACCAAGGACCAGCAGCCGGCCTCCTACTCGCCCAAGACCGAGCTCTTCTACGTGCCGACCAACCACGTCTGCATGGATTACGAGCCGTTCCGGGTGAGCTACACCGCCGGTCAGCCCTATGTGGGCGCGACGCTGGCGATGTACCCGGCGCCCGAAAGCCATGGCGGCATGGGCAACTTCATCGCCTGGGACAACATCAACGGCGAGATCAAGTGGTCGATCCCCGAGCAGTTCTCGGTCTGGTCGGGCGCTCTGGCCACGGCAGGTGACGTGGTGTTCTACGGCACGCTCGAGGGCTACCTCAAGGCCGTGGACTCCGAGACGGGCGACGAGCTTTACCGCTTCAAGACCCCCTCGGGCATCATCGGCAACGTGATGACCTACGAGCATGACGGCAAGCAGTATGTCGGCATCCTCTCGGGCGTCGGCGGCTGGGCCGGCATCGGTCTCGCGGCCGGTCTCACCAACCCCAATGACGGTCTCGGCGCCGTGGGCGGCTACTCGGCCCTCAGCGACTACACCGCGCTTGGCGGACAGCTGACGGTCTTCGCCATTCCCGACTGATCCGCAGCCCATGCAGGACCGGCGGGGCAGACCGCCTCGCCGGTCCAGACTTCCCAGTGATCCCAGGACCGATAGCCCATGACCCGACCCATTTCCCTTCTTCTTGCCGCGGCGGCCTGCGCCCTGTCGGCAAGCGCGCTGTCCGCCGCGGACGCCGTCTCGATGGATGACCCGAACATCGCGGTCGATTACGAGGAAGGCGGGCGCTACTACACCGAGGATGGCATCCCGACCTTCAACGTGGCCGAGGACGGTACCGTTGACTGGCCGACCTTCTCGGGCTTCCGCCGCTACCACGCCGAGTGCCACGTCTGCCACGGCCCGGACGGCGAGGGATCGACCTATGCCCCGGCGCTGAAGAACTCGGCGCTCGAGATGGATTACTACGATTTCGTCGACGTGGTGGTGAACGGCCGCCAGAAGGTCGGCGCTGCCGACAACTCGGTGATGCCCGCCTTCGGCACCAACCCCAACGTGATGTGCTATCTCGATGACATATACACCTATCTCAAGGCGCACGGCTCCGGCGCCATCGGGCGCGGCCGCCCGGCCCAGAAGGAAGCCAAGAGCGACACGTTCAGCGAGATGGAAGATGCCTGCATGGGGTCGTAAATTGCGGGACCTGCCGGCGGTCGCGCTGGCGGTCCTGATGGCCCTGGCCCCGGGGACGGGGGAGGCGCAGACCTCGGATCTCGTCTCGCGAACGGCGTTCCGGGTCTGCGCCGATCCGGCCAACGACCCGATGTCGATGCAGGACGGCTCCGGCTACGAGAACGCACTCGCCGAGCTGATCGCCTCGAAGCTGGAGCTGCCGGTGCGCTACGAGTGGTACCCGATGGCGACGGGCTTCATCCGCAACACGCTGAAGGCGGGCAAGTGCGACGTGGTGATGGGTTACGCCCAGGGCCACGAGCTGGTGCTCAACACCAACCACTACATGGTCTCCACCTACGTGCTGGTGGTGCCCGAAGACGGCCCGCTGGCCGAGGTGACGCAGCTCTCGGATCCGCGGCTCGAGGGCCGGGTGCTCGGCGTGGTGGCGGGCTCGCCGCCGGCCAACCACATGGCGCGCTACGGGCTGATCGGCAAGGCGAGGCCCTACCAGCTGGTGGTGGACCGGCGCTATGACAGCCCCACGGTCGACATGCTCAACGATGTCGATGCGGGAGAGATCGACGCGGCGGTGATCTGGGGGCCGATCGGCGGTCCTCTGGTCAAGCGCGATCACCCGGGCCTCAAGGTGATCCCGCTGCTCAACGAGACGGCGTTCCCGAAGCTCTTCTACCGCATCACCATGGGGGTGCGTCAGGGCGAGAAGGTCTGGCAGCGCGAGCTCAACTCGCTGATCCGCCGCCACCAGGACGAGATCGACGCCATCCTCGTCGAGGCCGGCGTGCCGCTGGTCACCGACATGGGCGACGGGCTGCGCGAGGTCGGTCAGTGATCCGGGCGCTGGCGGTGGGGCTTGCGCTGCTGCCGGCGCTGGCGCTTGCGCAGGTCCCTGAGCAAGTCCCTGAGCCCGGGGGCTTCCAGATGGACAGCTACCGCGCCCCGGTGCCGGACACCCTGTCGGGCGCAACGGTGGTCGGGCCCGACGAGGCGTTCGCGCTCTGGCAGTCCGGCGAGACCGCCTTCATCGATGTCCTGCCCCGTCCGCCGAAGCCCGCGAACCTGCCCGAGGGCACGATCTGGCGCGACACGCCGCGCGACAGCATCCCCGGTGCGACCTGGCTGCCGAACGTGGGGTACGGGGCGATTGCCGAAAGCACCGACAGCTACTTCCGCGCGGGCCTCGCCGAGGCCACCGGCGGGGATCCGGCGCATCCGGTGCTGTTCTTCTGTCTCGATGCCTGCTGGATGAGCTGGAACGCCGCGAAGCGCGCGCTCGGCTACGGCTATGAAAGGGTCTACTGGCTGCCCGAGGGCACCGACGGCTGGGCCGCGTCGGGCCACCCGCTCGAGCCCGTCACGCCCGCCCCCGGTCACCCCTGAGCGGAGCTTCCCGGCTACGAGACATCCGCGCGACCAGCTTGCGCCCTTGCCAAAACGTCTCGCTGCGGCACGGTCCGGCCTGCCTCCGGCGGGAGTATTTTTGACGAAGAGAAGCAGGGGCGTGGCGCTCATGGCTTCTTCTGGCTGAAAATATCCCGGGGGTGAATTGGCCGAAGGCCAAGAGGGGGCAGAGCCCCCTTACTGTACTTTTAGCACGCGCCTCTGGCGCGCCAGGGGGCAGAATCCCATCCTTCTCTCTAGCGCAGGGCCATCACGGCAGTACGCCGTCGAACAGGAAGGCCCCGAAGGCGCGCGGGCCGTCGGCGGTGTCGAGCACGGACACCGTCTCGAGCGTCTCCGCGTCGATCACGCTCAGGGTGTTGTCGAACCAGTTGGCCACCGCGATTCGGCCGTCGGCGGTGGCGGCGATGCCTTCGGGGTATTCTCCGGCCTCCAGCGTGGCGACGGGCGAGAGATCCTCGAGCGCAACCACCGACAGCGTGTTCTCGTACTGGTTGGTGACAAAGGCGCGCCCGGCGGCGAAGGCCACGCCATAGGGGCGCTCCCCCACCGACATGGTCGCCAGCACCTTGCCAGAGGCCGGCGCGATCACCGTCACGTCGTTGCTGCCGACATTGCCGACGAAGAGCCGACCGTCCGGCGCAAAGCCGAGCCCGAACGGGCGGCTGCCGACCGGGACGCTGCGCAGCAGCGCGAGGCTCGCCGGGTCGTAGAGGCTGATCCGGTCGGCATCGCGCTCGGCGGCGGCCAGCAGCCTGCCGTCTTGCGACAGAGCGAGGCCCGCGGGCGCCGCGCCGGCGGGCAGCTCGGCCCGAACTTCCAGCGTCGTGCCGTCGAGGGCCCAGAGCCGGGCGTTGTACCAGTCGGAGACGAAGAGCCGGTCGAGGCCGGGGTGATAGACGGCGCCGATCGGGCCGCCGTCGAGGTGGGCGGTGGCGGTCACCTCGCCGCTCAACCCGTAGCGCCACACCGTCTTGCTGTCGGGTGAGACGACGAACACGGCCCCGCCGCCCACCGCGATGCCGGCGGGTTTGCCCGGCACCTCCCAGCGGGCGCGCTCGGCGCCGGTGTCGAGGTCGAGCACGCTCACCGCGTCGCCGGTCTGGCAGGTGACGAATGCGATTTCCCCCGCCGCCGGAAGGGCGGCGAGGCTCAGGCTCAGCCCGAGGGCGAGGTCACGAAGCCGGCTCACCGAACCGCTCGACCAGTGCAGCGAGCCCGGTCTCGTAGATCGCCGTCACCGCCGCGATGGCGGCCTCGTCGTTGAGCTCTTCCGGTGGGTCGTTGTTGGGATAGCCGCGGTAGAACGCGCCGCGCCATTCCACCACCGAGCCGCCGCCGTCGCGCGGCATCACCGTGAGGTGGGAGGAGTAATTGGTCACCGGCAGCACCTCGACGGCGACGTCGGTGATGCGGTAGCTGTAGCTCATCTTCTCGTCGGAATACTTGTAGAGCACCTCGTCGATCACCGGCCCGTCGGCGCCCTGATCGGAGAGGTAGAGCGTGCGGGTGGCGTCGATCTCGTTGCCGCCCTCGCCGCTTTGCGAGACCACCGCCGGGTGCCAGGTGAGATCCTGGAAATCGCCGATCGCGGCCCAGACCTCGGCCGGCTCAGCCGCAAGTTCGGTGGTCACGGTGATCTTCTGACGGGTCGGCCCGTGGGCCATCGCGGCTGCGGGGATCATGGCAAGCGCCACGCCCGCTGCGAGCAGGGTTCGTCTGTTCATCCTTCCTCCTCCTTGAAGAATGCGGTTTTCAGTATGTAGCTCATGCCCCGCCGCCAGCTGTCATCGGTGTTCGACCGGATGTCGACCACGCGGCCCTTCACCGTCTCGCCCGTGGATGCGTCGCGCAGCTGCAGGTTCATCGACAGGATCAGGTTCGAGACCTTCTGGACCTCGCCAACGAGCGCGTAATCCGCCCCCAGCTTTGCCGCCATGCGCGTGTCGCAGCCATAGCACTTGGCCGGGTTGACGATGCGATCGAGATCGTCCGCCACCGGATCGAGATCCAGCAACTCGTAACCTCCCTCTGCAAAGCGCTCGGCCACCAGCTCCTCCAGCATGGTGATGCGCGCCAGCTCCGCCGGATCCTGTCCCAGTTCGGCGGTCTGCAGCGAGGAATCCAGCAAGGCGATGCCGAAGAACGCGACCTTCTCGCCGGCCCACGCGGGGCCGGAGAGCGCCAGAAGCAACAGGAGCGCAAGTCTCTTCATCGGGACCTTTCTGGAAACTTCTTAGAAATTAAGAGTCGTAAGTCATGGTGCCGTCGCTACCCTCGACCTCGCAACCGAACCAAAAGTATCGGTTTCGGGAAAAGCCTTTGATCGTCAGAGTTTGAGGCGGGCCCGTCGGAGGAGGACGGGCAAGGGAGGAGAGATTGCTGAGATCGTTTGGGCCGCTCCTGGCAGCGGCATGTCTGATGGTTTCCGCCACCGGCGCCGGGGCGCAGGAGGTGCGCGCCGCGGTGCTGCGGGTGGACTATCCGAGCCTGTTGCCGATCTCGCGCTACGATCTGCGCGCCGAGGATCTGGCCTTTGCCGGGGCGGCGCTGGCGGACGAGGACAACAACACCACCGGCCGGTTCATGGGGCAGAGCTACGAGACCGTGACCGTGGCCACCGCGCCCGAGACCGCGCCCGAGGAAATGCGGGCGCTGCTCGACGACGGCATCCGCTACGTGGTGCTCGATGCGCGGGCCGAGGAGGTCACGGCGCTGAGCGACTTGGCGGCGGAGGCGGGAGCGCTGGTGTTCAACGCGCGCGCCCCCGAATTGGCCCTGCGGAGCGAGGCGTGCCGGGCGAACCTTCTGCACATCGCGCCCTCGGTGGCGATGCAGGCCGACGCGGTGGCGCAGTTCGCGATCTGGAAGCAGTGGGACCGCTGGTTGCTGGTCTCGGGCTCGAACCCGGAGGACCGGGCGCTGGCGGACGCCTATCGCCGGGCGGCGCGGAAGTTCGGCGCCACCATCGTCGAGGAGCGCGAGTTCGAGGATACCGGCGGCGCCCGGCGCACCGACAGCGGCCACGTCATGGTGCAGCGGCAGTTGCCGACCTTCCTGCAGGACACCGAGGCGCATGACGTGGTGATCGCCGCCGATGCCACCGATTATTTCGCCGCCTACCTGCCCTATCATCTCTGGACCCCGCGCCCGGTGATGGGCAGCGCCGGGTTGCGTCCGGTCACCATCCACGCCGCCCACGAGGCATGGGGCGCGACGCAGTTCCAGACCCGCTTTGAGAAGCTCACCCGGCGCCACGTGCAGGAAGAGGATTACAACGCGTGGCTGGCGCTGCGGGTGCTGGGCGAGGCGGTGACGCGCACCTCTTCGGCCGATCCGCAGGTGGTCGAGGATTACATCCTGTCCGATGCGTTCGAGCTGGCGGCCTTCAAGGGCCAGAAGGTGACGTTCCGGCCCTGGAACGGCCAGCTGCGCCAGCCGATCCTGCTTTACGACGACCGCATCACCGTCAGCGTCAGCCCGCAGGAGGGCTTTCTGCACCAGCGCTCGCCACTCGACACGCTGGGGCTCGACGCGCCCGAATCCGACTGCACCGCATTCCAGTGAGGACCACCATGAAACACCTGATGCTCTCCGCCGCTCTGTGCATGGCCGCGACCGGTGCCTTCGCCGGGAAGGCCTTCGTGTCGAACGAGCGTGGCAACACCATCACCGTGGTCGACACCGAGACCTGGGAGGTGCTCGAGGAGTTCGAGGGCGGCAACCGTCCGCGCGGCATCACCCTCTCGCCCGACGGGTCGCTGCTTTACGTCTGCGCCTCCGATGACGACACGGTGCGGGTGTTCGACACCGACACCTATGAAGAGCTCTACACCCTGCCCTCGGGGCCGGACCCGGAGCTTTTCGTGATCCATCCCAGCGGCAGCCCGCTCTACATCGCCAACGAGGACGACAACCTCGTCACCGTGACCGACACCGACGCGCACACCGTTCTGGCGGAGGTGCCGGTGGGCGTGGAGCCCGAGGGCATGGCGATCTCGCCCGACAGCAAGTGGGTGGTGAACACCTCCGAGACCACCAACATGGCGCATTTCATCGACACCGCCGATTACGAGATCAAGCACAACATCCTCGTCGATCAGCGCCCGCGCTACGCCGAGTATCTCGACGATGGCACGCGGCTGTTCGTCAGCTCGGAGATCGGCGGCACGGTCAGCGTGATCGACATCGCCGAGGACGGCACGCCGACCTTGCGGCAGAAGATCGGCTTCGAGGTGCCCGGCGTGCTGCCGGAATGGCTGCAGCCGGTCGGGGTGAAGGCCAAGAGCGACGGCAGCCGCATCTTCGTGGCGCTTGGGCCGGCGAACCGGGTGGCGGTGATCGACGGCGCATCGCTCGAGGTGGTGGACTACATCATGGTGGGCCAGCGGGTCTGGCAGATGGCCTTCACGCCGGGCGAGGAATACCTCGTGACCACCAACGGCAACTCCAACGACATCACGGTGATCGACGTGGCCGCCGAAAAGGCGATCAAGTCGATCCAGGTGGGGCAGCAGCCTTGGGGCGTGGCGATCACGCCGAACTGACCGGCGGCGTGCTTGGCCCTACGAGGGTCTTTCTCTGACGACAGACTGCAATGGGGGCCGTGGCCCCGAACGGGAGGACGACAATGACCACACTGGGAAAACTCGGCGCCGGGATGCTCGCACTTTGCCTCGCGGGGCCGGCGCTTGCCGACGATCACATGGTCTCTGATGAGGCTAAGGAGAAGATCGCCGAGAAGATGACCGCGATGCGCTGCGAGGTCGATCCCGATGACATCGAGATGACCGACGAGGGCGGCTACGACCTCGACGACGTGATCTGCGAGGGCACCGGCCAGTTTGACGTGGTGCTCGATGCGGAGCTCAACGAGGTCAGCCGGCGCGCGGAATAGCGCCCGGTCGCGGCAGACATCGCCCGGTCCCGTGCGCGGGGCGGGGTTTCAGGGAGGAGCACATGAAGACATTTCTGACCGCGCTGGCGCTGGGATGCGTGACCGCCCTTGGCGCCATGGCGCAGGAGCTGCCGGTGGTGCGGGCGGCGGTGCTCAAGATCGGCACCGTCAACTGGGAGCTGGCGACCATCGCCGAGCAGGGGCTGGACGAAAAGCACGGCTTCCGGCTCGAGGTCGTGCCCTACGCCGACAACGGCGCCACCCGCATCGCCGTCGAGGGCGGCGAGGCCGACATGGCGGTGGCCGACTGGATTTGGGTGGCGCGGCAGCGCGCCGACGGCAAGGATTATGTCGTGGTGCCCTATTCCCGCGCCGTGGGCGGCGTGGTGGTGCCCGAAGGGTCGCAGGCCGAGACGCTGCAGGACCTCGCGGGCGGCAAGATCGGCATCGCGGGCGGGCCGCTCGACAAGAGCTGGCTGATCCTGCGCGCCTATGCCCAGCAGGAATTCGGCATGGACCTGAAGGCCGAGACCGAGCAGGTCTTCGGCGCGCCGCCGCTGATCTTCAAGTCGGGCATCAGTGGCGATTATGCCGGTGCGATCAACTTCTGGCATTTCCTCGCCAAGATGAAGGCCGCCGGGATGCGCGAGCTGATCTCGGTCGAGACCGCGGCCGAGGCGCTGGGGCTCGACCCGGACGTGCCGCTGCTGGGCTACTACTTCAAGGGCGAGTTCCTCGACCAGAACGACGGGCTGGCGCAGGCCTTCTACGAGGCCAGCCGGGAGGCCAAGGCGATGCTGGCCGAGGACCCGGCGGCGTGGGAGGCGATCCGCCCGCAGATGAACGCGTCGAGCGAGGCCGAGTTCGAGCAGCTGCGCAGCGACTGGCTGGCCGGGGTGCCGGCGCGTGGCCCGGTGGACGGCGCGGCGGCGGGCAAGCTGCTGGCGCTGATGGCAGAGCTTGGCGGTACCGAGCTGGTGGGCAAGGCCCAGAGCCTCCCCGAAGGCCTCTTCGCGGAGGTCGAATGACGCCGGGGATGCAGAACGGGAGGGGTCGGCAGGCCCCGCCCGCGCTGTCGGTGCCGACCGACCGGGCGGCGATCCGCGTCGACATCCGCAGCAAGCGCTTCGGCGCCACCGAGGTGCTGCGCGGGGTGCATTTCTCGGTCGCGCGGGGCGAGACCGTGGCGCTGGTCGGGCCATCGGGCATCGGCAAGTCGACGGTCTTGCGCATTGTCGCCGGGCTTGACCGCGCCTTCGACGGCGGGGTGCATCGCCCTGACGACGTCGCGATGGTGTTTCAGGAACCGACGCTGCTGCCGTGGCGCAGCGCGCTGCAGAACCTGACGCTGGTGCATCCTGATCTCAGCGACAACGGCGCACGGGCGATGCTGGCGCGGGTCGGGCTGAAGGGCCGCGAGGAGGCGTTTCCGCGCAGCCTCTCGCTCGGCCAGCAGCGCCGGCTGGCGCTGGCGCGCGCCTTTGCCGGGGCGCCCGAGATGCTGATCATGGACGAGCCCTTCGTGTCTCTCGATGCCGAGCTGGCCGAGGCGATGCTCGGCCTCACCGAAGCGCTGATCGCCGAGCACCGCCCGGCGACCCTATTCGTCACCCACGCCAGAGACGAGGCCGACCGCCTTGCCAGCCGGGTGCTCGAGCTGCGCGGCACCCCCGCCACGCTCACCCCTCATCTGATCTGAAGAAGGAGATCCCCCGATGAAATTCCCGCTGCTTGCCGCCGCGTTCTCGCTGCTGGCGCTGCCCGCGACCGCCCATGATTTTGGTTTTGCCGGGGTGCTGTCGAACACCAACAAGGGCGAGATGCCCGGCATCCTGCTCTCGGTCGGCAAGCCGCTCACCGATGGGCCGATCGCGCTCAAGTCGGGCATGCTCTACGAGCTCGAGATCGAGGCCGACGGCACCGGCGAGCTGGCGCTGGAGGGCTCGGGCTTCTTCCGGGCGATCTGGGTCAACGAGGTGGTGGTGAACGGGCTCGAGATCCGGCCCTTCGGGCTCGAGAGCGTCGAGTTCGACGAGGCCGGCACGATGGAGATCGAGTTTCTCGCCATCAAGCCCGGGCGCTATTTCCTGCGCATCCCCGGCAGCACCGGCGAGAGCCAGCGGGTCGAGATCTCGATCCAGTAGGGCAGGGCTGCCGCTCCGGGCGGCGAAGGTAAGCAGTGAGAAAGGGCCGCGCAGCATCTGCCGCGCGGCCCTTGTTCTTTTCGGGTGAAGACCGCTCAGCTTTCGCCGCCGCTGTCCTTGCCCTCCGTGACGACGTGGAAGGGCTGGGTCGCACCGGATTTCGACTCGCCCAGATAGATGGTCTGGTGCGGGAAGGGGATCTCGATGTTGCGGGCGTCGAACACCTCTTTGAGCACACCGTTATAGGCCCGGCCAACCCCCCACTGGGTGCCCGGCACACACTTGATCCGCGCGCGCACCACCACGGCGCTGTCGCCGAAGGAATTGATGCCGAACCACTCCAGATCGCCCATGATGTTGGCCGCCTGTTCGGGATCGGCGCGCAGCTGCTCGAAGGCGTCGAGCATGGCCTGCTTCACCTCGTCGATGTTCTCGCGGTAGGCGACGCCCATGTCGCAGACGAAGTAGCCGAACTCGCGCATGAAGTTGGTCACCATGTCCACCGACGAGAACGGGATCAGGTGGTAGGCGCCGCTGACGTCGCGCAGGCTGACCGAGCGGATGGTCAGCTTCTCGACCACGCCGGTGGTGCTGCCGGCGGTGACCACGTCGCCCACGTTCATCGCGTTCTCGAACTGGATGAAGATGCCGGTGATGATGTCCTGCACCAGCTTCTGCGCACCGAAGCCGATGGCAAGGCCCAGCACCCCGGCCGAGGCCAGCAGCGGGGCGATGTCGAGACCGATCTCGGAGAGCACGAACATCAACGTGATGATGACCAGCGCGATGGTCGCGGCGTTGCGCAGGAGCGTCAGCAGCGTCTGCTCGCGCGAGGTCGCCACGGTGCCGTATTCCGGGTTCAGGCGGTAATCGACCCACGAGGTCATGCCGACCCAGATCGCGAAGGACACCAGCAGGACCGCCACGACCGAGAACACCGTCGCGGTGAACTCGCGTCCGAACTGGCCGGCCATCCACGCCCGCAGGTCGATGACGCTGATGGCGTTGAGGGCGAAGATCACCACGAGGGCGAAGATCACCAGCCGCAGCACGAAGAGCGCCTTCGGCACGAAGGTGTTCAGCCGCCGCTGCAGCGCCGGTAGGCGGGCGTTGACGGTGTCGGGAAGCTGCACGCCGTTGACCATGGTCCGGGTCATCACCCCCGCGACCGCCACACCGAGGATCGCGACCAGAAGCACCTGACCGGAGTTGATCAGCGACAGGAAGGCGGCGTCGCCGGGCTGGACCAGCACCAGCACCAGCATCACCAGCAGGTAGATCAGGGCCGGGATGTGCCAGTTCCGCGCCAGCACCTGCAGCCCGCCACGCTTCTTCTTGGGCGTTTCGGGCGTGCCCATCGGGAACTCTTCGCTGGCCGGGGTCTCGACCGGTTCGACCGGTTCGCCCTGTTCCTCGAGATGGGATTCGCGCACCATGTCGGCCTTGCTGCGGCCACCGCGCTCGAGCCAGTCGGCCACCGGGCGGCGGTTGCGCAGGACCATCCAGATCGCGAGGCCCACCACGATCACCGCGATCAGCGCCGAGACGGCGCGGCCCGCGGAGGCCGAGATGCTGGCGTTGAGGATCGGCACGATCAGCAACTGACCGTAGCCCACGATGCCGACCATGAAGTTGAGTCGCGACCCGAGGTATTTCGCAGAGCCGTCGGAGATCGGCAGCGGACGCAGGCTGCTCGAGGCCGGCGACACGATCAGGCGCACGCCCACCTTGGCCAGCTCGACCAGCAGGAAGGCGTTGAGGTAGAGCGTCTGGCGAATTCCGATCTCGCCGAAATTGCCAAGGAACAGCGTCGCGATGAGATAGCCGGCAGCCCAGGCGACGATCACGATCAGCGCGTCGATCAGGGCGGAGGCGATGAAGAGCAGCGTCGTGCGCAGGGCGCCGCTGGCCTCGGCCTTGGCGTCCATCCGGGCATAGAGCGATTTGCCCATCCAGCGCAGCGCGAGGAACACCGCCACCGTCACGACGATGATCAGGGCCAGTTGCTTTGCGGCTTCCAGAAGCACGCCGGCCTCGCCCCCGCTCAGGCCCTCGAAGACCATCGGGGCGCGGGTGATCTGGGTCCAGGCGGTCTCGAGACCCGAGGCGATGTCCTCCGCGGCCTCCTGGGTGATGAGCGCGATGCGCCGGCTGAACGACAGCGCCTCGGGCGGCGTGGCGCCATCGCCGGCGAGGGTCTCGACGATCTTGTCGTCGACCGGTTCCTCGGCCTCGCTCTGCGCGGCGCGGAGCTCGTCGATCAGCGCGGCGCGGCTGTCGTCGTTCTCGATCACGTCGAGCAGTAGCTCGAGATTGCTCGGGGCGGGCTCGGAGGCAGTGTCCTCCTGTGCCAGCGTCGGGGTCGGAAGGGCGGCGCTGAAAACAAGCGCCGCGAGGAACAGCATCGCTGCGATCCAGTGTTTGGGAAAGGTCATGTCAGCACGTTTCTTGGCGTTGTCGGTTTCGGACATGGCCCGCCTTCCTGGCGTCGCGGGCACGATGGGGTGCGATCTAGCCGATCCGAAGCTGAAAGCCAGCCCGGATTGTGCCTCGCGATCCCGGTATTGCAGCAATGTGCGGGGCTTTCGGGAGCCGCGTGTGCGCGTCGCGTGTCTTGCGGGAGGTGTGTTCTTCCGTCGCGGAGTCGGTGGTCGATCCGAGTGGACCCTGACACGCGGTTCCAGGCGGCGTCGGGCGTCGTTCTTCTCTACCGGCGCGCCGACAACCCGCTTGCATCGGGCGTGCGGAGAGCTATTGTCGAAACACTGCAAAATTTCCGAAAGGGAGGTAGATTTTGCAAGATATCGGGGAAGCCTTCCATCTGGCACTGACGTTGGTTCTGTCCGGCGACGCCGATCTCTTTGAGATCGTCGGCCTCTCGCTTCAGGTGAGTCTGAGCGCGACCCTGATCGCCTGCGCCATCGGCCTGCCGGTGGGCGCCCTGCTTGCGGTGAGCCGGTTTCGCGGCCGCGGCGCCGTGCTGGTGATGATCAACGCGCTGATGGGGCTGCCGCCGGTCGTCGTAGGTCTGCTGGTCTATCTTTACCTCTCGCGCTCGGGCCCTCTGGGCTTTCTCGGGCTGCTCTACACCCCCGGCGCGATGATCGTGGCGCAGACCATCTTGATCGTGCCGATCGTCGCGGCCCTGTCGCGGCAGGTGCTCGAGGATCTGCACGGCGAATATGCCGAGCAGTTCCGCTCGCTCTGCCTGAGCCGCTGGCAGAGCATCACCACGCTGCTCTGGGACGGGCGCTACGCGCTGATGACCGTGGGGCTCGCGGGGTTCGGTCGCGCCGCCGCCGAGGTCGGCGCGGTGATCATCGTGGGCGGCAATATCGACCATCTGACGCGGGTCATGACCACCGCCATCGCGCTCGAGACCTCGAAGGGCGACCTGCCGCTGGCGCTGGCGCTGGGGATCGTCCTGCTGGTGATCGCGCTCGGCGTGAACGCGGGCGTCCAGATGCTGCGCATGAGCGCTGCGAAACAAGCCAGTTACGGGGCCGCCGCAAATGTCTGACCTGCAGATCACCGATGCCGTCCGCCTCCCGCGCAGGCGCGCCGCCCGTGCGGCAGCCAGGCCGCTGCTGCCACTGAGCGTGTCGGGCCTGCGGCTCGACATCCCGCAGGGCGCGCTGCTGGACGGGCTCGACCTGACCCTGCCGCGCCACGGCTGCACCGTCATCATGGGGCCGAACGGCGCCGGCAAGAGCATCCTGCTGAAGCTGCTGCACGGGCTCCTTGCCCCGACCGCCGGCTCGGTGAGCTGGAACGGCCTGCCCGCGACCGCGGCCACCGCCCGTCAGGCGCTGGTGTTCCAGAAGCCGGTGCTGCTGCGGCGCTCGGTGGCGGCCAATCTCGATTTCGTGCTGAAGGCGCGCGGTGGCAACCGCGACCGCCGCGACGCGCTGCTCGCGGATGTCGGGCTTGCGCACAAGGCGCGCCAGCCCGCCCGGTCGCTCTCGGGCGGCGAGGCGCAGCGGCTGGCGCTGGCCCGCGCGCTTGCCACCGACCCGGAGGTGCTGTTTCTCGACGAACCCACCGCCAGCCTCGATCCGGCCTCGGTGCAGGTGATCGAGCGCATCGTGGGCGAGGCCTGTGCCCGTGGCACGCGCATCGTCTTTGTCACCCACGACATCGGGCAGGCGCGGCGCATCGCCGATGACGTCGTCTTCCTGCACCGTGGTCGCGTCGCCGAGCACAGCGCCGCGGCAGAGTTCTTCCCCGAGCCGCGCACGCTCGTGGCGCGGGACTATCTTGCCGGCCGGATCGTTCTCTGATCCTGCCGGCCCGCTTCCGATCCGTACCCCCAGAAGACAAAAGGGATTTTCCATGACTTTCGCCAGACTGATCGCCTCCACCGCCGCCTCGCTCACCCTCGCGGGGGCCGTGGCCGCGCAGGACACGTCGATCATCGTGCAATCGACCACCTCGACCGCCAACTCCGGCCTCTACGACTATCTGCTTCCGCTTTACACCGACGAAAGCGGCATCACCGTCAACGTGGTGGCCGTGGGCACCGGGCAGGCGATCAAGAACGCCGAGAACTGCGACGGCGACCTGCTGCTCGTGCACGCCAAGCCCTCGGAGGAGAAGTTCGTCGAGGCCGGCTACGGCACCGAGCGCACCGACCTGATGTACAACGACTTCGTCATCGTCGGCCCCGAGAGCGACCCGGCCGGCGTTGCCGGAATGACCGATGTGGAAGAGGCGCTTTCGAAGATCGCCGAGGCGGGGGCGCTGTTTGCCTCGCGCGGCGACGACAGCGGCACCCACAAGAAGGAAGTGGCACTGTGGGAGGCCGCCGGGGTCGATCTGGAGAGCGGCTCGGGCGAGTGGTACCGCGAGACCGGCTCCGGCATGGGCGCGACCCTGAACGCCGGCATCGGCATGGGCGCCTACGTGATGACCGACCGCGCCACCTGGATCAGCTTCCAGAACAAGCAGGATTACAGCGTCGAGGTCGAGGGCGACGAGGCGATGTTCAACCAGTACGGCGTGATCCCGGTGAACCCCGAGCACTGCCCCTCGGTCAAGATCGATGCCGCTCAGGATTTTGCCGACTGGCTGGTTTCCGAGGCAGGTCAGGAGGCGATCGCCGCCTATGAGGTCGACGGGCAGCAGCTGTTCTTTCCCAACGCCTCCGGGAACTGATAGGGTCGCGGGGGCGGCAAGGAGCCGCCCCCGATTGACGAGCCCATGACCGACCTGCAGACCCAGACCCACGAATATCTCACCGTCCGCGAACTGGCCGATCTGCTGCGCCTGAAGGAGCGCAAGGTCTATGACCTTGCCGCATCGGGCGAGGTGCCCTGTTCGCGCGCCACCGGAAAGCTGCTGTTTCCCGCAGCCGAGGTGCGCGCCTGGATCGCCGGCGCCCAGAACGGTGCGGCCTCGACCCCCCGTCCGGGCGTCTTTCTCGGCAGCCACGACCCTTTGCTCGACTGGGCCATCCGCCAGTCGCGCTGCGGGCTCGCCACGTTCTTCGACGGCTCGCTTGATGGTCTTGCCCGCTTTGGTGCGCGCGAAGGCGTGGCGACCGGGCTGCACGTGCGCGACACGGATAGCGCCTGGAACCTGCGCGCCGCGCGCAAGGTGGCCGAGGGGCAGAACGCGGTGCTGATCGCCTTCGCGGGGCGCCGCCGCGGGCTGGTGATGCAGGAGGACGGGCCGCAGGTCCGCGGCCTGGCCGATCTGGCCGGGCTGCGGCTGGCGCCCCGGCAGGAGGGCTCGGGCACCGCCGGGCTGCTGCGGGATCTGGCCTCGGAGGCCGGGCTGGATCTGGGGCGCGTCACGCTCACGGCGATGGAGCGCAGCGAGGACGAGGCGGTGCAGTCGGTGCGCCGGGGCGAGGCCGACGTGACCTTCGGGCTCGAGTCGGTGGCCCGCAGTTACGGCCTGAGCTTCGTGCCGGTCATCGAGGAGCGCTTCGACCTGCTGATCGACCGGCGCGCCTATTTCGAGCCTGCGATGCAGGGGCTGATCGCCTTCTGCCGCTCTGACGCGTTCGGCCAGCGGGCCGAGAGCCTCGGGGGGTACGACCTATCGCGGCTCGGCGAGGTGATCTGGAATGCCTGAGCGCCGTCAGGGCGGCGACAGCTCGTCCTGATCCCATTGCGCGATCTTGCGGTCGACGGTCTTGCGCGACACGCCAAGCCGCCGCGCCGCCTCGGCGCGGTTGCCGTCGCAGAGATCGAGCATGTGCAGGATGTGGCGCTGTACCACGAGGTCGAGATCCTCGATCGCCTGCGTGCCGGTGACCGAGCCTCCACCCGCGAACTCCTCCGGAAACCCGCCAAGGATCACCGAGCGCTCCGCGAGGTTGCGCAGCTCGCGCACGTTGCCGGGCCAGTCGTAGCGGCGCAGTTTCAGCAGGGTCTGCTCGTCCAGTTCGAGCGCGGGCATCCCCAGCGATTGCGAGAACTGCGTGGTGAAGAGCGCCGCCAGCTCGAGGATGTCGTCGGAGCGGTCGCGCAGGGGCGGCATCTCGACGGTGAGCACGTTGATGCGGTGGAAGAGGTCGGCGCGGAACTTGCCCTGCGCCACCAGCGCCTGAAGGTCGGCATTGGTGGCGAAGAGGAAGCGCAGGTTGAGCGGCAGCTCGCGCTCGGCCCCCACGGGGCGGATGCGCTGATCCTCGAGCACCCGCAGCAGCGCCGCCTGCAGCGCCTCGGGCATCTGCGCCACCTCGTCGAGGAACAGCGTGCCGCCGTCGGCGAGCAGCAGCAGGCCGGGGGTGAGGCGCTCGCCGCCCTCGATGCTGCCGAACAGCTCCTGCACCATGCGCTCGGTCGAGATCGCGGCGCAATTGACCGCCACGAAGGGCTTGTCGGCCCGGTCGGAGAGCTGGTGGAGATGCCGCGCCGCCAGTTCCTTGCCGGTGCCGCTGGCGCCGGTGAAGAGCACCGGGGTGGGCAGCGGCGCGAGCTTGGCCAGCATCGCGCGCACCGCCACCATGACCTCGGACTTGCCCAGGAGCTTGCCCTGAAACAGCCCGGTGCGCAGCTCGCGCCGGAGCAGCGTGTTGTCGCGCCGCAGGTTCTTGCGGTCGAGCGTGCGCGCCACGGCCCCGAGGATCTGGTTGGCGCGGAAGGGCTTGAGGACGAAATCGCTGACGCCGGCGCGCAGGGCGGCGATGGCGGTCTCGAGATCGGCATAGGCAGTGATCAGGATCGTGTCGCCGAAGAAGCCGCGGCGCTGCTGCTCGGCCAGCCACTCGAGCCCGGTGGTCTTGGGCATGACGTTGTCGAGGATCACGAGGTCGAAATGTGCGGCGTCGAGCTTCTCGGTCGCCTCGAGCGGGGAGGCGGCCTGCTCGACGCGCTGCACCCGGGGCGACAGCGTCTTGACCAGGAAGTTGCGCATACCGGGTTCGTCGTCGATCACGAGGATCGAGGCGCCGGCCAGCGCGGGGCCGTAATCGTCGCGTGAGAGATCCCTTGGCGTCACCGGACCGCCGCTCAGTCGAGCCGGACGTTCGGGCCGGAATAGACCTCGGCGGACGAGAAGCCGATCTCGTGCAGACCGAAATAGGCGACGATGCCGATGACGATGATGGCAACGAAGCCGGTGAACATGGCTTTCATGTAAGTCACTCTCCTGTGGTGGCCGGCGCGGTGGCGGCCTGTTTGAGATAGTCGATCAGGTCGGCGCGGTCATCCTCGCCGGCAATCACCTGCATGGGCATCTTGGAGCCGGGAATGTAATGGTCCGGGCCCTGATCGAAAAGTGCATCGATGGTGGTTTCGCTCCAGACGATGTCGGAGCCACCCAGCGTGTCGGAATAGCTGTAGCCCGGCACCGTGCCGGCGCGGCGGCCGAAGACGCCGTGCAGGCTCGGCCCCGCCTTGCGGGAGGGCCCGGGGGCGAGGGCGTGGCAGATCGAGCATTTGCGCATGAACTGCCGCTCGCCATTGGGCATGGTCTCGGCCTCGCGCAGGAAGGAGCGTGCGCCGCTGATGCCCGGCTCGAACTGGTCGAGCATGGCGACGGGCCACGCATAGGCCACGTCATCGAGCCCGCCGGCGTGGATCACGGTGCCATCCGGCGAGAAGGCGAGCGCCCAGACCGGCCCCTTGCGGGTGGCGCGGAAATCGCGGGCAATGTGCCAGTCGGTCGTGTCGACGATCATGATGAACCCTTCGCCATCGCCGACGGCAAGCTGGTGGCTCTCCGCATGATGCGCCAGTGCGAGGATCGGGCGGCGGTCGAGCGTCAGGTCGGCGATCTGTTCGCCGGTGGCAAGGTCGAGCACGCGGGTCCCGCCATCGACCGCGCCATAGGCGATCCAGCCATTGCCGAGAGCGAGCCGGTTAATGCCGAAGCCATGTTGCGCCAGCGGCACCGGCGCGCCTCCATCGAGGTCGTAGCGCAGCAGCGCGCCGTTCATGGTGGCGGCATAGAGCGTGTCGTTGTCGCCGAACGCCACCGCGTTGACGCCCGCGCCGGGGGCGGGCAGGGAGCGGCCCTCGCCGCCCGCAAGCGGCCAGAGCATGATCGAGCCGTCCCAGCTGCCGCTGGCCACCGACGCCCCGTCGGGGGCGACGGCAAGCGCCGTCACCTTGCCCTGATGCTGACCGAGCGTGCGGGCCTCGTCACCCCAGAGCCGCACGGCGAAATCGTCGCCGCCGGAGACGAGCTGCCCTTGCGCCCCGAAGGTCAGCGCCGTGACCGCCGCCGCGTGGCCCTCGAGCCAGCGCGGCGTGGTCCCGTTCCAGAGACCGACGGAATTGTCGAAGCTGCCCGTCGCGACCTGACCCGAGGGGGCCACGGCAATCGCCATGACCGGCCCGCCGTGACCCTTGAGGGTGCGGAACTCCGGCTCCGTCCCCTGCGCCGTCTCCTGTGCAAGGACAGGCGCGGCGCAGAGCATCAGCCCCAGAGCCAGGGCCAGCCGGCGCATGGCGCTCACTCCGCCGGGGTGGCCGACGATCTGGCCGCCTCGGCTTCGCGCTCCTTCACCTTGTCGTACCAGATCGAGTGGTGCTGGTGGGCCCAGTTCTCGTCGACCTGGCCGGAGCCCATGGCATCATAGGCGCCCTCCATACCGATCGTGCCGATATAGATGTGGCCGATGATCACCGCCATCATCAGGAAGGCGACGATGGCGTGCCAGAGCTGGGCGAACTGCATCTCTTCCTGCGGGGCGAGGGCCACCGGGAAGCTCTCCTGCCCGAACCAGCCCGGAACGCCCCAGTCGTTGAGGATCGAGAAGGTCTTTCCAAACAGCGGCAGGTCGTAGGGAAAGAGCAGCGACAGGCCCGAGACCGAGACCGAAACGCCGAGCACGATCACCGACCAGAAGATGATCTTCTGACCCGCGTTGAACTTCTTTGCCGGCGGGTGCTTGTCGCCGATGATGCCGCCGGCCTGCGCGAACCACGTTATGTCGGTGCGGTCGGGCAGGTTGTGCCAGACCCACATCACGAAGACCATGACCAGCGCGATCATGAAGGCCCAGCTGACGTTGTTGTGGATGAATTTCGACCCGGTGAGCAGCACCGAGTTGAACTCATGCCCGAAGGCCGGGATCAGGAACTTGCGGCCGAACAGCGTCACCAGCCCGGTCAGGCCCAGAAGGATGAACGAGCCCGCCAGCACCCAGTGGGCGAAGCGCTCGATCCACTTGAAGCGCAGCACGGTGGACCCGGTCTTGCCGCCGTCGATCTTGATGCGACCGCGCAGCAGGAAGAACACCGCCAGGATCGCGATGGTGCCAAGCAGCAGCCAGCCGCCATAGGTGCGCAGGGGGCCTTCGCGGAATTCGAGCCACCACATGCCGCCGTCTTGGATCAGCACCTTGCCGTTGGGGTCGAGCGTGGTGACGGTCGGGTCGACCTCGTTGTAGCGCATGGCGCGCCAGAGGTCGGGGTCGGAGGCCCCGCCGAGCGGGCCGAGTTCCGGCGCCGCGGGCGGCTCACCGCCGATGTTCTCGCGGCGGAACGAGTCATCCACCTCGATCCCGGCCTGCCGCCGCATGATGTCTTCGAGCGTCTGTGCGCCGCCGGTGGCGGAGCGGTCGGGCTCGGGGGGCACAAGGGTCTCCTGTGCCGCCACGCCCATCGGGGCGGCGGTCATCAGGACCAGTGCGATAAGGGCCAACAGATGGCGCAGCATGGTCATCTCCAATGTCGGTCACGGAGGATCCGCGCGGAACGGCGGCCATCGCCGCCCCGCGCGTCTCGTTCAGGCGATGGCGGGCCCGAAGGCCCGCCGGTCGTCCGGCCTCAGTTGGCCTTTTCGTCGTAGGCGGTGCCCCAGCCCCAGGCGCCGGAGCCGAAGCCCCGTGCGACCACGCGTTCGCGGTAGATCGACGACACTTCGTCGCCGTCGCCCGCCAGCAGGGCCTTGGTCGAGCACATCTCGGCGCAGATCGGCAGTTTGCCTTCCGCGATCCGGTTGCGCCCGTACTTCTGGAACTCGGCGGCGGAGTTGTTCTCTTCCGGGCCACCGGCGCAGAAGGTGCACTTGTCCATTTTGCCGCGCGAACCGAAGTTGCCCGCCTGCGGATACTGCGGCGCGCCGAAGGGGCACGCGTAGAAGCAGTAGCCGCAACCGATGCACAGGTCCTTGGAGTGCAGCACCACACCGTCTTCGGTCTGGTAGAAGCAGTCGACAGGACAGACGGCCATGCAGGGCGCGTCCGAGCAGTGCATGCAGGCGACCGAGATCGAGCGTTCGCCCGGCTGGCCGTCCTGAATGGTCACCACCCGTCGGCGGTTGATGCCCCACGGCACCTCGTGCTCGTTCTTGCACGCGGTGACGCAGGCGTTGCACTCGATGCAGCGTTCGGCATCGCAGAGGAATTTAGCTCGTGCCATGTCTCGCTCTCCTTACGCCGGCATGATCTTGCAGAGGGTGGCTTTGGTCTCCTGCATCTGGGTGACGGAGTCGTAGCCATAGGTCTGCGCAGTGTTGGTGGATTCGCCCAGCACGATCGGGTCTGCCCCGTCGGGGTATTTCGATCGCTGGTCGACACCTTCGAAGTGGCCGCCGAAGTGGAACGGCATGAAGGCAACGCCCTCGCCCACCCGCGGGGTGACCATGGCCATGACCTTGACCTTGCCGCCCTCGGGGCCTTCGACCCAGACATCCGCCCCGTCGCGCACGCCGATGTTGTTGGCGTCACGCGGGTTGATCTCGACGAACATGTTCTGCTGAAGCTCGGCGAGCCACGGGTTCGACCGGGTCTCGTCGCCGCCACCCTCGTATTCGACCAGACGGCCGGAGGTGAGGATGATCGGGTAGTCCTTCGAGAAGTCGTTCTTCTGGATCGACGCGTACATGGTCGGCACCCGCCAGAAGGTTTTGTCTTCGTAGGTCGGGTAGTCCTCCACGAGATCGCGGCGGTTGGTGTAGAGCGGCTCGCGGTGCACCGGGACCGGGTCCGGGAAGGTCCAGACCACGCAGCGGGCCTTGGCGTTGCCGTAGGGGGCGCAGCCATGCTTGATCGCCACGCGCTGGATGCCGCCGGAAAGGTCGGTCTTCCAGTTCACGCCACCGATCGCCTCGGTGAAGTCCGAGGGGTACGGGCCGGTCTGCGATTGCTCGCCGAGGTCCGTGTCGGTCTCGGGACGGGCGTCGATGTAGCCGGCAACCCATTCAATCATGCGCCGCTCGTAGGCCGTGAGATCGCCGTCCCAGCCCAGATCGATGAGCATCTGCATGGTGAACTCGGGATAGCCGTCCTCGATCTCGGAACCGACGGTGTAGGAGCCCTCGGCGAGAAGGTTCTCGCCATTGCGCTCGACGCCGTAGCGGGCCCGGAACGGCAGGCCGCCCTGCGCCACCGGAAGCGAGATGTCATAGAGGTTGGCAGAGCCCGGGTGCTTCATGTCTGCGGTGCCCCAGCAGGGCCACGGCATCCCGTAGAAGTCCCCGTCCGCCGGCCCACCGTTGGCGCGCAGCGTGGTGCGGTCGAAGGTGTGCTGGTTCTCCATGTGCATCTTGAGCCGTTCCGGCGACTGGCCGGTATAGCCGACGGTCCACATGCCCTTGTTGAACTCGCGGGTCAGATCCTCGATCAGCGGCTCCTCGCCATTCACCTCGATGTTGCGGAACAGGCGATCCGCAAAGCCGAACTTGGTGGCGAACTTGTGCATGATGATGTGATCGGGAAGCGACTCGAAGAGCGGCTCGACCACCTTCTCGCGCCACTGCAGCGACCGGTTCGACGCCGTCACCGAGCCGTAGGTCTCGAACTGGGTCGAGGCCGGCAGAAGGTAGGTGTTGTCGGTCCGGTCGTGCAGGATCGCCGAGACGGTGGGGTAGGGGTCGACCACGACCAGCAGGTCGAGCTTCTCCATCGCCGTTTTCATTTCCTTCAGGCGGGTCTGCGAGTTCGGGGCGTGGCCCCAGAACACCATCGCGCGGGTGTTGTCGGGCTGTTCGAGGTTGTCCTTGGCCTCGAGCACGCCGTCGATCCAGCGCGACACGGGGATGCCGGTCAGACCCATCATCTCCTTGTCCTTGCCGTCCTTGCCTTTCAGCATGGCAAAGCGGGACTTGAGCCAGTCGAGGTCTTCACCCCAGACGCGCGCCCAGTGTGCCCATGCACCCGCGGTCAGGCCGTAATAGCCCGGCAGCGTGTCGGCGAGCACGCCGAGGTCGGTCGCGCCCTGCACGTTGTCATGGCCGCGGAAGATGTTGGTGCCGCCGCCGGCGGTGCCCATGTTGCCAAGCGCAAGCTGCAGGATGCAGTAGGCGCGGGTGTTGTTGTTGCCGTTGGTGTGCTGGGTGCCGCCCATGCACCAGATCACGGTGCCCGGACGGTTGTTGGCCAGCGTCCGCGCCACGCGCTCGAGCTGGCTGCCCGGCACGCCGGTGACGCGCTCGACCTCGTCGGGCGTCCAGTTGGCGATCTCGGTGCGGATCTCGTCCATGCCCCAGACGCGGCTGCGGATGAAGTCGCGATCTTCCCAGCCGTTTTCGAAGATGTGCCACAGCAGGCCCCAGACCAGCGCCACGTCCGAGCCCGGACGGAAGCGGACGTACTCGTCCGCGTGGGCGGCGGTGCGGGTGAAGCGCGGATCGCAAACGATCAGCGGCGCGTTGTTCTGCTCCTTGGCCTTCAGCACGTGCTGCAGCGACACCGGGTGCGCCTCGGCGGGGTTGCCGCCGATGATGAAGATCGCACGGCTGTTGTGGATGTCGTTGTAGGAGTTGGTCATGGCGCCGTAGCCCCATGTGTTGGCAACCCCGGCCACGGTGGTCGAGTGGCAGATCCGGGCCTGGTGATCCACGTTGTTCGTGCCCCAGTAGGCGGCGAACTTGCGGAACAGGTAGGCCTGCTCATTCGAGTGCTTGGCCGAGCCCAGCCAGTACACCGAGTCCGGGCCCGAGCTGTCGCGGATCGACAGCATCTGGTCGCCGATCTCGTTGATGGCCTGTTCCCACGAGATGCGCTGCCATTCGCCGCCCACCTTCTTCATGGGGTACTTCAGGCGGCGCTCGCCATGCGCGTGCTCGCGCACCGAGGCGCCCTTGGCGCAGTGTGCGCCGAGGTTGAACGGGCTGTCCCAGCCGGGCTCCTGCCCGATCCAGACGCCGCCCTGAACCTCTGCCTCGACGGTACAGCCGACCGAGCAGTGGGTGCAGACGGATTTGACCCGCTTCACGTCGCCGGTGGCCGCGGTCGCGGCAGTGGCCTGGGTCACGGTACCGCCGGTCGCGGCCACAGCCGCAAGCCCGCCGATCGCCAGACCCGAGCCGCGCAGGAAGGCGCGGCGGTCAACCGAGGCGTTGGACACCTCGGAAAGGATACTTGTCCGCTGGGGGCGTCGCGCAACCCCGTTGGTCTTTTTCCTCAACATGTTTCTCACTCCCCTTGCGTGCTCGGCCCCCGCATGGTGCCTCGCTTGCTTGGCGTTAAATGTGCCTTGGACAGTCGGGCGTCACGCAACCAGTCGTCCTTGGCGGGAAAGCCGGCGTCCGGTCAGAACCGGGCGGCGGCGTAGTAGGCGCGGGTATGCGCGGTGTCCTGGATCTTGGACGATGCCAGGTCGGGCTCGGCGGCCTCGGCCTCGGTGCCGCCGGTGGTGGCGACGGCAACCGCCGCAAGCGGCGCACCGGTCGAGGCCAGTTTCAGGAAGTCGCGGCGGCTCTTGGCCGCATCGTCTTTCCGCGTCATTGAGAGACCTCCTCTCTCTTGGTTGTGGCGGTCGCCCGCCGGGGTGCGGATCACTCCGCGCTCATCCGGAACGCCTCGGACTCGATCTCCATGAAGGCCCGGCCGAGACGTCCGACCGGGGCATAGAAGACCGAGTTCTTGGCGCCCTCGAGATCCGAAAAGAAATGCGCGGCCCAAGGGCCGATATGCTTGTTGAAGAACGTCTTCTGCTGGCCCAGCGTCGCGGGCACCCCGAAGCGGCCGACGATCATCGCGCCCATCATCTCCATCAGGGAGGCGATGTTGTCCTCGGGTTCGAACACGTTCTCGGCACGGGCGAGGCCGCGCGCCGTCATGTCCTGACGCAGCTGCGCCAGCGGCTTCTCGTTGAGAAAGCCGGTCAGGTAGTAGGACGCGTAGGGCAGCAGCTCGCCCCGGCCGAGGCCGATGAACAGGCGGTTGTACTCGCTCTCGACCGCGGCGGGCTTGGAGATCTTCGCCACCTTGGCGAGCGTGGTCACCGCCTCGCCCACCGGGCTGGCGTCGCCGCTGAGGCCGGCGCACTGGTCGATCAGGCCCTGATCGGCGGGCCGCGACAGGATCAGGCCGAGGAAGTTGTAGAGATCGGCACGCAGCCGATCCTCTTCGGCGATCCTGTGGGCCGGTTTCGCATCTGTGGTCAGGTCGGGGGCTGCACTCATGGTGGTCGGGTCCGTCATCAGCTGGCCTCGAAGTGGAAGCGCATGCGGCGGGCGGTGGCCGGGAGCACGCTATCTTCCTCTTCGGGAGGGGTGTCGATTTGGGCGATCTCGGGCGCCGCGGTCTCGGCGGCAGGCACCTCGAGCGGCGGGATCTCGGGCTGCGCCTCGCGGGTGGGGCCCAGCGTTTCGGGCGCGCGCAGCGAGGTGGTCTCGGCGGCAAGCACCGCGGCTTCTTCGGGCGAGGGCTCTGCCGCCTCGTCCGCGGCTGCCCCCTTGGCGACGTACTCGAGATGCGCCAGCAGGCCCTTGCCGACCTGATAGGTCGTCTTGAAGTCCGCCGCCGGGGTGACGAAGGTGAAGTCGGTGTCGTAATCGTTCAGACCGTCGAGGCAGGCCAGCACCGGGTTCGAGCGCCACAGCGTCCGCAGGGCGCGGTTCTTCAGCCGCCGGGGCAGTTGCGACCTGAGGAACTTCTGCACCATCTCGCCGTCGGTGACGTCTTCGGGCAGTGGCAGGCCGGCCTCGGCGAGCAGCTCCTCGTCGCTGCGCTCGGCGAGCTGGGCTTCCTGCTCGGCGCGCTGCGTCTCGAGCCGGGCATCGGCCTCGGCCTTCTGCTCGGCCTCGACGGCGGCCTTCCTGCGGGACCAAAAATCTCTCATTGCAGCCGCCCCCGTTTCAGCGAGGGCGAGGCGTAGATGTCGGCCGGCTTGACGATGCGCGGATCGCCGATCCCGTCCTGCGCGCCGTCGACCTTGGCGTTCTTGCGGCGGCGCTTGACGAATTCCTCGTCCTCGTGGTGACGCTCGACGAAATCGCCGACCCAGGCCAGAAGGCCTTGCGGCATCGGCACCTTCTCGACCACGTCCTCACCGCTGTCGCAGTAATCCTGCGCCTCGTAGGGTGACGCGGTGACGAGGACGATCTCGAACGGGTGCTCTCCGATGATCTTGCGCATCACGACATAGATGCTGGGCTCGCGGGCGGTGATGCCGTGCAGGTAGGCCTCGGTCTCGGCGCGGTAGAGCTCCAGCGAAAGGGTCGCGGCGTGGTACTCGACCGCCTCGCCTTCGCGGCGCAGCTCGCGCCAGTTGGCCTCGCCGGCGCCCGGCAGCACGGCGAC
Organism: Salipiger bermudensis; assembly: GCF_020171625.1. Lineage (GTDB taxonomy): Bacteria > Pseudomonadota > Alphaproteobacteria > Rhodobacterales > Rhodobacteraceae > Salipiger > Salipiger bermudensis_B. The sequence continues at coordinate 94,266 of NZ_JAIUZY010000011.1, read as the reverse complement.
CGCCCGCCAAGCGTACTTCGCCCAGCGAGTGACCCCGGGCGTGCGGCGCAGCACGACACCCACGGGCATGTATTGGTCATTACTCGGGTACGCAGTCACGATGAACCTTCTTCTCCTCCGTCCTGATTGAAGCACGTGGCGTGCCTCGCGAAAGGGGCAATCGGTGCACGGCGGTATTCTTTGTTCGTTCCGGGACAATTTGGGCAGGTGGGGCAGGGGTGGTCGGCGTGCAGGGACAGACTGTCCAATCCGAGTGTTTTTCTTGGGAAAGGTGCCGCGGCGCAGCATCCGAATCACCCTTGCGAGGCAGCCGCCCGGCCGCGCAGCGTTGGCGGAATTCCGCGCGGGGATTTGAGTTGAGCCGCGCGGCGAATCGAGGGTAGCTAACGGGCGAACCGCGCGATGAGGGGCCGGAAAACGCCGCGCCCATCAGGAAGGACATGATGACCAAGACCTTGATAACATGCGATTGCTTGGGCTCCCAGTCGATCGACGCCAAGGCGTTGTCCGAGGCCACGGGATTCGAGGTGACCCCCCCTTGCAAGGCGCTCTGCACCACCCAGATCGAGCTTGCGGCAAAGGGGTTGACGCAAGGTAATGTCGTGCTCTGCTGCACCCAGGAGTCCCGCACCTTCGAGGCGCTTGCCGCGGAACTCGAGCTCGAGCCCGCGCCGCTCCTCGACCTGCGCGACCGGGCCGGGTGGAGCGCAGACGAGGCGTCCAAACTACCCAAAATGTCCGCATTGGCGGCGGAGGCGATGCTACCCGCGGCGCCGGAGAAATCGCTCGACGTGATCTCGGAGGGTCTGTGCCTGATCCTCGGCGCGCCGGGTGTGGCGCTCGAGGCGGCGGCGCAGCTCGCGCCGCATCTGGGCGTCACGGTGCTGCTAGAAAGCGTCGACGACCTGCCCGATACCCGCGCCTATGACGTGGTGACGGGGCGGCTGCGCAAAGCGCAGGGCGCGCTCGGCCAGTTCCGCGTGACCATCGACGCGCTGCGCATGATCGAGCCGGGCGGGCGCGGCAGCTTTACCCTGACCGAGCCGCGCGACGGCGGCCTCTCGGAGTGCGACGTGATCCTCGATCTGCGCCGCGACGCGCCGCTGTTCCCGGCCCATGAGAAGCGCGAAGGCTACCTGCGCGCCGATCCGGGCCGCCCGCAGGCGGTGGCCGCGGCGGTGATGGCGGCCTCGCATCTCGTGGGCACCTTTGAAAAGCCGCTCTACGTGCGCACCGAGCCGCTGCTCTGCGCCCATAGCCGGGCCGGGCAGGTCGGCTGCACCGCCTGCCTCGATCTCTGCCCGACCGGCGCGATCTCGCCCGATGGCGAGCACGTGAGCGTCGATCCGATGATCTGCGCCGGGTGTGGCGCCTGTTCCTCGGCCTGTCCCTCGGGCGCGATCAGCTACGACGCGCCGCCGGTGGACCTGACCTTCCGCCGGGTGCAGACGCTGGCCAAGACCTATCTCGAGGCCGGAGGGACCGCGCCGCGCCTTCTGGTGCACGACGCCCACGGGGCCGAGATGGTCCGGCTGTCGGCCCGCCACGGCGACGGGCTGCCGGCGGACGTGATCCCGTTCGAGATCCGCGCCATCGGCGCCTTCGGCCATGCCGAGACGGTCGCGGCGCTTGCCGCGGGCTTCGCCTCGGTGACGCTGCTGCCCGGACCGGGCGCCGATCTGCCGGCGCTCGAGACGCAGGTGGCGCTCTCGAACGCGATCAGCGGCGGGGGCAAGGTCAGGCTGCTCGACACGCCCGACCCCGACGCCATGTCGGCGGCGCTTTACGGCGAAGAGACCCCCGCGCCGGTCGCCACGCCGGTGCGCCCGCTGGGCACAAGGCGCCAGATCACCCGGCAGGCGGCGCGCGCCCTGCATCCCGAGGCCGAAAGCCTCGCGCTGCCCGAAGGCGCGCCCTACGGTGCGGTGCTGGTGGATCAGGACGCCTGCACGCTGTGCCTGTCCTGCGTCTCGCTCTGCCCCTCGGGCGCGCTTGGCGACAACCCGGATCTGCCGCAGCTGCGCTTCCAGGAGGATGCCTGCCTGCAATGCGGGCTCTGCGCCAATGTCTGCCCCGAGGACGCCATCGCCTACGAGCCGCGGCTGCTGCTCACCGACGAGGCCTTCGACCAGAAGGTGCTCAACGAGGAAGAGCCCTTCGCCTGCGTCGAGTGCGGCACGCTCTTCGGGGTGAAATCGACCATTGACCGGATCACCGAAAAGCTTCAGGCCCATCCGATGTTCGACGGCGACAAGCTGCGGATGATCCAGATGTGTGACGACTGTCGCGTCAACGCGCAGTATCATTCCCACAACAACCCCTTCGCGGTGGGCGAGCCGCGGCGTCCGCGCACCACGGACGATTATCTCAGCAAGCGGCGCGACCACTGAGTGCGCCACAACGGGAGGCCGATATGAGCGACGATTTCAACATGTCCATGCGCAAGTTCCTCAAGCAGGTGGGCGTCACCTCGCAGCAGGCCATCGAAGAGGCCATGCGCGAGCAGGACACTGCCGGCAAGACCTTCAAGGTGAAGGCGGTGGTGACCATCGAAGAGCTTGGTCTGACCCACGAGGTCGACGGCGAGATCAAGGGACAGGAGTAAACCTTGCCAGCCAGCAGAGAGACGGTTCAGACCGTCCTGAAGAACATCGCCGACCCGGTCGCGGGCGGCGATATCCTGTCGAGCGGCGTGGTCCGCGCGCTGAACGTCGACGAGGCCGGCGCCGTGCGCTTCGTCATGGAGATCCCGCCGAGCGCCAGCACCGCCTACACCAAGATCAAGGACGAGGCCGAGGCCGCGCTGAAGGCCACCGAGGGTGTCACCGGCGTGTCGATCGTGATGACCGGCCACACCGAGAAGGCGCCGCCGGAGCTGCGCACCCGCAAGGCCGAGCCGCAGGGGCCGCAGAAGATCCCCGGCGTCAACCACATCATCGCCATTGCCAGCGGCAAGGGCGGGGTCGGCAAGTCGACCGTGTCGTCGAACCTCGCCTGTGCGCTGGCGCAGCAGGGCCGCCGCGTGGGTCTGCTCGATGCCGATGTCTACGGGCCGAGCCAGCCGCGGATGCTCGGCGTCTCGGGCCGCCCGGCGAGCCCCGACGGCAAGACCATCCTGCCGCTGCGCAATCACGGCGTCACGATGATGTCGATCGGCCTGATGACCAATGACGATCAGGCGGTGGTCTGGCGCGGACCGATGCTGATGGGCGCGCTGCAGCAGATGATGATGCAGGTGCAGTGGGGCGCGCTCGACGTGCTTCTGGTCGACCTGCCGCCCGGCACCGGCGACGTGCAGATGACGCTGAGCCAGAAGGCGCAGGTCGACGGGGCCATCGTGGTCTCGACGCCGCAGGACGTGGCGCTTCTGGATGCGCGCAAGGGCATCGACATGTTCAAGCAGCTCAACGTGCCTCTGCTCGGCATGATCGAGAACATGTCGACGCATATCTGCTCGGCCTGCGGCCACGAGGAGCATGTCTTCGGCCATGGCGGCGTCGCCTCCGAGGCGGCCAAGCTCGGCGTGCCGCTTCTCGCCGAGATCCCGCTCGACCTGCAGATCCGCCTCGCCTCCGACGGCGGCGCGCCGATCGTGGTGAGCCAGCCCGACAGCGGGCAGGCCAAGGCGTTTCACGATGTCGCCGCCGCGCTGGTGGCGAAGGGGGTGGCATGAGCGAGGCCGAGGCACTGGCCTTTCCGCCGCTGCTCTGGGGCGAGGCGGTGTCGACCGATGCCTTCGACCACGCCTGCCAGCGGGCGCTGCTGGGCTGCGACGCGGGCCTCGTAGCCCATCGCGTCAGCGCCAGCGTGGCGCAGGCGGCGCTGGTCTTCGCCCCCGAGGTGCCGCTGGCGCAGGCCATGGCGATGCTGCCGCTCTGCGGTGTGGGGTTCCAGAACGCGCTTGGCGTGCTGGCCCCGCCCGAGGTCGCGGTGCATCTCGACTGGGATGGCGGCATCCGCGTCAACGGTGCCGCCTGCGGACGCTTCCGGGCGATGGCGTCCACCACCGACCCGGCCCAAGTGCCCGACTGGCTGGTCATCGGCTTCACCCTGCCGCTGATCCCCGCCAGCGACCGCCCCGGCGATACGCCCGACCAGACCTCGCTCTATGCCGAGGGCTGCGCCGAGGTTGCGCCGCACGCCCTGATCGAGGCCTGGGCACGGCACAGCCTCAACTGGATCAACCGCTGGGATGACGAGGGCAGCCGCGCGCTGCATTCCGAGTGGCGCGGTCTGGCGCAGGACATGGGCGAAGAGATTACCCGCGACGGCCGCACCGGCACCTTCCTCGGCGTCGACGAGGATTTCGGCATGTTGCTGCGTGACGGCGAGACCACCCATCTCATTCCGCTGACGACCGTTCTGGAGCCCGCCCCATGAAGCTTGCCCGCGCCATCCATTTCGACGAGAGCGACACGCGCGTCTATGCCTCGCCCGCCCGCACCGGCGAGTGGTGCATCTCGGGCGGGTTCGAGTTCTCCAACTGGACCGAGGGCGACCTGACCGGCAAGCCGCGGCAGGCCTTTGCCAATGGCTGGCTCGGGCTCGAGACCTTTGGCCGCGCGACTTTCGTGGCCGTCACCGCACTGGAGCCGGCCGAGCGCGAGGCGCTGACCGACCTACTGGCAGAGCACTTCGTCACCTATTACGGCGCCCCCTCCGCCGAGGCCGCCCGACCCGTGGCGCAGGAGGAGATCGGCCAGATGATCGAGCTTTGCGAGGATCACGCGCCCAACACCCTGCTGACCGTGGCGCGCGAGCTCACCGGGTCCGGCGTGCGCGAGGCCTACCGGGTGATTGAATCGAGCGACGCCGGGCTTGAGCAGTTCGCCATCCACGGCTCGCTCGACGATGAGCCGCATCATCACTGATCCGCGCTGACCGCGCGACGGGGCCGTGCTAGGCTCGGCCCCGATGAGCTTCAGGACCCGCCCGAGGATCGCTGCCCGATGACCACCGTTCGCCTGCGCCTGCTGATCCTCGCGCTGGCGCCGCTGGTGCTGCTGATGCCGCTGCTGCTTCTGCTCGGCATGACGCGCTGGACCGGCGATTACGACAAGGTTCTTGCCGCGAACGTGCAAAGCGACCTGCGCATCGCCGAACAGTACCTGTCGCAGTTGATGACCCGCACCGGCGAGGAACTGACCGGCGTGGCCGAGTCGCTGGCCTTCGATGCAGCGCTTGAGGGCGACGGGCCGGATGCGCGGTTTCTCGATGCCAAGCGCCGCGAGCTCGGGCTCGACTTCCTCTATTTCCTGCCGTCCGGCAACGACGACACCGCAGGCGCGCGCTGGCCGGTGATCGAGGCCGCCCGGCAGGGCCGTGCCCGGACCGCCATCGACATCTTCCCCTCCGAGATGCTGGCGGCGCTGCCGGGGGATCTCGAGACCCGCGCCCGCATCGACCTGATCGAGACAACCGCCGCGGTGCCCACCGACCGGCAGGTCGAGGATCGCGGCATGGTGGTGCACGCCGCCAGCCCGGTGCGGCTTCCGGGGCACGAGGGCGTGCTGGTCGGGGGCATCCTGCTCAACGGCAATCTCGGCTTCATCGACGCCATCAACGCGCTGGTCTATCTCAACCCGGTCACCGGCGGCACGCGGCAGGGCACCGCGACGTTGTTTCTCGACGACGTGCGGATCTCGACCAACGTGCGGCTGTTCGAGGACGTGCGGGCGCTCGGCACGCGGGTCTCCGCCTCGGTGCGGAAGGTGGTGCTCGACGAGGGGCAGACCTGGCTCGACCGGGCGTTTGTCGTCAACGACTGGTATATCTCGGGCTACCTGCCCCTGACCGACAGCTTCGGCGAGCGGGTGGGGATGCTTTACGTGGGGATGCTGGAGGCGCCCTTCACGCAGGCCAAGCGGGATGCCTACCTCTGGATGATGGCGGCCTTCGCGGCGGTCCTGCTGCTCTCGGCGCCGGTCTTCCTGTGGCTGGCCAAGGGCATCTTCGCGCCGCTCGAGCGCATGACCCAGACCATGCGCCGCGTCGGGCGCGGCAACCTCGCGGCGCGCATCGGTCCGGTCGGCGCGCGCGACGAGATCGGGCAGGTGGCGGGGCATCTCGACGATCTGCTCGACCAGGTACAGGACCGCGACCTCAAGCTGCGCGCCTGGGCCGAAGAGCTGGAGGACCGGGTCGACACACGCACCGCCGAACTGCGCGAGGCCAATGCCAAGCTCGAACAGACTTTCCGGCAGCTGGTGATGAGCGAGAAGCTCGCCGCCATCGGCGAGATCACCGCCGGGGTCGCGCATGAGATCAACAACCCGATGGCGGTCATCCAGGGCAATGTCGACGTGATCCGCATGGAGCTGGGCGCCGAGGCGGCCCGGGTCGAGACCGAGCTCACGCTGATCGACCGGCAGGTGATGCGGATGGAAGCGATCGTCGGCAAGCTGCTGAAATTCGCGCAGCCCTCCGACTATTCCGACTGCGCCGAGACGGTGGCTCTGGCGCCGGTGGTGGAGGACTCGCTGATGCTGGTCGACCACGCGCTGAGCAAGGGCGCCATCGAGGTGCTCACCGATCTGCCGGAGCTGCCGCCCGTGGCGATCGATGCCGGCGAGATGCAGCAGGTGGCGATCAACCTGATCCTCAACGCCGCGCAGGCGATGAGCGGGCGCGGACGTCTCTGGCTGAGCCTTGGCGAAGAGACCCGCGAGGGCGTCGCGGGGGTCGTGCTGACGGTGCGCGACAGCGGGCCGGGGATCGCCGAAGAGGCTCTCGGATCGCTCTTCGATCCGTTCTTCACGACGCGCCGCGGCGAGGGCACCGGGCTCGGCCTGTCGATCTCACAAAGCATCGTGCAGGGCGCGGGCGGGATCATCACCGCGGGCAACGCGCCGGAGGGAGGGGCGGTGTTCACCGTCTGGCTGCCGGTCGCCTAGGGGCGCTATGGACAGCGGCGCGGGGGGCGCCTATCTGATGGTCATGGACTGGGATCACGAACTCGACGCCCGCGGGCTGCTTTGCCCGCTTCCCGTGCTGAAGGCGCGCAAACGCCTGCAGGGCATGCAGAGCGGACAGGTGCTGCGCCTCGTCGCCACCGACCCGGCGGCGGTGATCGACGTGCCGCATTTCTGCACCGAGAGCGGCCACGCCTTCCTCGGCGCCTCGGAGGCCGAGGGCGCGCAGGTCTACCTGATCCGCAAGGCCTGAGCGCCGCCTCAGATCAGCCCGAAGGACGCGTAGGGGATGTAGCGCACCGGCGTGCCGGGAGTGACCTCTACCGCCGCGTCGGGCAGTTCCACCAGACCGTCGGCCCATGACAGCCCGCTGATCCGGCCCGAGCCTTCCGAGGCGAAGACCTCTGCCGCGCCGTCTGCGGTGAGCCGCGCGCGCAGGTATTCGCGGCGGCCCGGCTTCTTGCGCTTGGAAAACGCCGCCGGAACGGTGAAGCCCTGCGGCGCGGTCCAGCCGGCGCCCGCCATCAGCGACAGCGCCGGGCGGGCAAAGATCAGCGCGCAGACCAGTGCGGCCACCGGGTTGCCCGGCAGGCCGAAGACCGGCGTGCCGTCCCACATCGCCAGCGCCAGAGGGCGCCCCGGCTTCAGCGCGATGCGCCAGCTCGAGAGCGTGCCGCGCTGGCGCAACAGGGCCGAGACGTGGTCCTCGTCGCCCGCCGAAGCGCCGCCCGAGGTCAGGATCACGTCGGCCTTGCGCGCGCCCTCGCCGAGCCGTGCGGCGATCTGCTCGGGATCGTCCGGCACGTGGCCGAGATCCACCGCCTCGCAGTGCCAGCCCGAGGCCAGCGCCAGCAGCATCGGGCGGTTGGCGTCCCAGATCTGGTGCGGTGCGGCGGGGCGGTCGGGGGCGGAGACGATCTCGTCGCCGGTCGAGACGACGCCCACCCGCAGCGGGCGGTGCACCGGCAGCTCGCCGATGCCGAGCGCCGAGGCCAGCGCCAGATCGGGCGCGCGCAGGCGACGGCCCTTGGGCAGGGCGGGGGCGCCTGCGGCGACGTCCTCGCCATCCTTGCGGGTGTTGGCGCGGGGCTTGACGGGGCCGTCGAAGACCACGGTGGTGGCGTCGGTATTGGTGTCTTCCTCGAGCACCACGGTGTCGACGCCCTCGGGCAGGATCGCGCCGGTCAGGATGCGGATGGCATGGCCCGGCGGCACCGCGTGCGGGTAGGGCTGGCCCGCGGCGGCGCGCCCCGCCACCAGCGGCAGGCGCTGCACGCCCGCGCCCGTGGTCCCGTGGGCAAACCCGTAGCCGTCCACTGCCGAGTTGGGCATCGGCGGGTTCGAGCGTTTCGCCACCACATCCGCCGCCAGCACCCGGCCCGCGGCGCGGGCGGTGGGCAGGGTCTCGAGACCGGTCACCGGGTGCAGGGCATCGCGCAGCTTGTCGAGCGCGTCACCCACCGGCACCCAGCTCACCCCCTGCGGCATGGCAAAGCAGTCGTCGCGGAGGCGGGGCGGCATCAGGTCGGTCTTGGGCATGTCTTCCAACAGGTCGGGCGTGGCGAGCGCGGCACGGGCGGCGCTTTCGAGCAGGGTTTCGTGGCCGAGGCCAAGGATCCAGCCCTCTTCGGCGTCGCCCTCTCGGGTCATGGCGTCAAGCTGGCGCGGCTCGAGCTGCGCCAGGGCTGCGGCAGGGATGCGGACCTGCGCGCGATCCTTGATTTCGTTCTCTTCCGCCAGCGCCTCCACGGTCGGGGCGATGAGCGAGGGGAAAAGCTCGACAAGGGTGATGGGCGCATCGTGACGCTCGAACGGGCGCACGGCGAGATCGGCACCGAAGCGGTCGCGTAGGGATTGCAGCCGGGCGATGCCAAGCAGCGCCTGCGAGCCGACGGAGCCGGTGGTGAAGAGCTTCCAGACCGGCTGCGCGCCCTTGGTCCGGTCGCATGCGCGGCGCTCGGACATGCCGTGGCCGTGGCGCACGGTGCCCTTGCTGGGCAGGCGCGGGTCGCCAAGGCTGTCGGGGCAGCCCCAGAAGGGGCCGATGCCGGGGAACAGGTCATTGAGATCGGCGGCGACCTCGAAGCGGTTGTTGGCATTGTCCGCCGCATCCCCGATGAGGTCGCTGATGACTCGCCAGAGCGCCATAGGGTCGGCCTGGCCGCTGACCGCTTCGGCGAAGCCGCGCGGATAGCCGAAGGGGAAGTCGAACCCCGCCAGCACCCGGCGCCCTTCGGCGCGCTCCGCCTCGAACAGCGTGGCGAGCGTCTCGGTCGCGTCGTGGCGGGTGCGGTGGTAGCTGGTGGCGACCTCTGCCGCGCCGCGGCGGGCGACGCCGATCCAGATGGCGTCCTTCGAGGGTTTCGCGGGCGAGGGCGACGAGGCCCCGGACCAGTCCACCACCACGATGGTGTCGAAACTCACAGCCCCACCTCGCGCAGGATGAAATCGGCGATGCCGCGTGTGTCGTCGAGATCGAAGCGCGGCAGGGCGGACTCGACCGCGCTGTCGGCGGCAAGCGCGCGGATGCTGGGATTGTCGGGCGAGAGCAGCGGCTTGCCGGTCTCGGCGCGGTGTGCCTCGATCTTCGGATGCGGGTCGCGCTTGTAGCCCTCGATCAGGATCAGATCGACCGGCGCGAGCTTGGCCAGCAGCTCCGACAGCGGCGGCTCGGGCGCGCCGCGCAGTTCGTGCATCAGCGCCCAGCGGTTGGGCGAGGCGAGCAGCACCTCGCCGGCGCCGGCCTCGCGGTGGCGGAAGCTGTCGCGCCCCGGCTGGTCGACATCGGTGCTGTGATGGGCGTGCTTGACGGTCGAGACCGTCAGGCCGCGCGCGCAGATCTCGGCCACGAGCCGCTCCATCAGCCCGGTCTTGCCGCAGTTCTTGCTGCCGGTGACGCCGTAGATCCTCATGAGGCGAGCTCGCGGGCGCGGGCCAGATCCTCGGGCGTGTTGACGTTGAAGAACGGATCGAACGGCTCGGCGGGGAACAGCGCCTCGCCGGCGCCGTGCCGGTCGGTCCAGAGCACCACCTTGCGCAGGCCCTCGCCGAGTGCTGCGCGCAGGTCGTCGGCGAGCGCCACCGGCCAGAGGCCGAAGGTGGGGTGGCGGTTGAGACGTTTGCCGCCGCCGGATTTCAGCGCCTCCTCGCCAGAGCGCGGCGTGCAGGCCAGCGCCAGCGGATGCGGCGCGTCCTCGGCGGCGAGCAGCAGGTGCGGCACCAGATCGCAGGGGAAGAACGGCGTGTCGGCGGCCACCGTCACGATGCTGTCGGCGCCCTGTTCCGCCGCCCAGTCGAGCCCCGCCAGCACGCCTGCCAGCGGCCCCGGGAAGCCCGCGATGCTGTCGGGCAGCACCGGCAGGCCGTAGCCCGCGAAGCGGTTCGCATCGCCGTTGGCGTTGAGCGCCACCCCGGCCACCTGCGGCTCCAGCCGGTCGATCACCCGCTGCAGGAGCGGTGCGCCGCCGATCTCGAGCAGGCCCTTGTCGCCGCCACCCATGCGCGTGGCGAGGCCACCGGCGAGGATCACGCCGAGGGGCTGTTGCAGCGCGCGGCTCATTCGGCGGCCTTCCGGCGCGACTTGCGGTCTTCGTCGGGCACACTTGCGGGATCGACATCGCGCAGCAGCCGCGCCTCGCCGGACAGGCAGACGAAGCGTTGGCCGCGCATCCGTCCGATCAGGGTGAGCCCGACCTGCCGGGCGATCTCGACCCCCCAGGCGGTGAAGCCCGAGCGCGAGGCCAGCACCGGGATGCCCATGAGCGCCGTCTTGATCACCATTTCCGAGGTCAGCCGCCCGGTGGTGTAGAGGATCTTGTCCTGCGCCGCGACATCATGGCGGAACATGAACCCCGAGATCTTGTCGACGGCGTTATGGCGCCCGACATCCTCCATGTAGACCAGCGGCCGGTCGCCTTGGCACAGCACCGTGCCATGGATCGCGCCGGCCTCGAGATAGAGCGACGGCGTGGTGTTGATCTCCTTCGCCAGCGCATAGAGCCACGAGCTGCGCACCTGCGCGTCGGGCAGGGTCAGCCCCTCGAGCCCCTCCATCATGTCGCCGAACACGGTGCCCACGGCGCATCCCGATGTGCGGGTCTTCTTCTGCACCTTCTCCTCGTACGAGGTCTCGCGCTCGGTGCGGACCACCACGGTCTCGATCTCGTCGTCGTAATCCACGCCGGTCACCACGTCGTCGGGGCGCAACATGCCCTGATTGCGAAGGAACCCCAGCGCGAGGTACTCGGGATGGTCGCCGATGGTCATCGCGGTGACGATTTCCTGACGGTTGAGATAGATCGTCAGCGGGCGTTCTTCGACCACCGCGATCTCGGTCGGTGCGCCGGTCTGGTCGGTGCCCGAGATGCGCCTGGTGAGGCGCGGGTCGGCGGGATCGGGAAGCAGCGGCAAGTCTGGCATCGGTTGGATTGTCTTGCCTCCTCTGGCCTGTGCGCCGGGCATCTTGTAACGTGCTCCGACCAGTTGCAAGGGGATGGGGATGCTTGGATACGTGACGGGCCTCGGCCGTGGCGAGGTCGACAGCGTGATGCGCGAGGTGGCGCAGCGCCTGCGCGCCGACGGGCTGCCGCTTGCAGGCGCGGTGCAGCACAACATCGAGACCGGGCCGACCACCAAGTGCCACATGGATCTCGAGGTGCTGAGCGGCACCGACGTGGTCCGCATCAGCCAGGATCTGGGGGCGCTGTCGCGCGGCTGCCGGCTCGATCCGCAGGGGCTCGAGCGGGTGGTCGGGCTGGTCAGCGCCGGGCTCGACAAGGGCGCGGCGCTGCTGCTGGTCAACAAGTTCGGCAAGCAGGAGCTCGACGGGCGCGGCTTCCGCCCGGTGATCGCCGAGGCGCTTGGCGCCGGCGTGCCGGTGCTGGTCGCGGTCAATCAGGCCAATCTCGAGGGCTTCCTTGCCTTCGCCGAGGAGCTGGCCGAGCCTCTGCCGACCGATGTCGAGGCGGTCACCGACTGGTGCCGCGCCCGCATCGGCGAGGCCGCCGCGGCCTGAGCGCGCAAGGCCTCAGGCCGGGGGCCACATGCGGCTGAACACGCCGTCGCGCTTGATCAGGCCGTGCATCGCAGCGGCGCCGATATGGGCCACGACCAGCGCGATGATGAGGTAATGGGCATAGTGGTGCACCGCCTTGGCGCTGTCGGCCAAGGGTTCGCTCTTGGCCACCATGCCGCCGATGAGCGGGTCCCAGAATTCCATCGGAAAGCCGCCGGCCTGAACCCGGAGGATGCCGGACACCACCATCACGATGAGGGTCAGGTAGAGCAGCCCGTGCACCGCCTCGGCCGCGACCGCCTGCAGGCGCGGGAGGCTTGCGGGCAGGGGCGGGGCCGGCCTCAGAAAGCGGACCACGAGGCGCAGCACCACGAGGATCAGGATCACCGGGCCGATGTTCTTGTGATAGAGGAACAGGCTGTCCTGCAGTGCACGCGACAGCCCCTCCTGCACCATGATCAGCCCGGCGGGAATGGTGCTGAGCACCAGCACCGCCGTCAGCCAGTGCAGCAGCCGGGACAGGCGCGGATAGCGCGCGGGTGGGACCTCGGACAGGGGCGCCAATGCTCTCTCCTCCCTGAGCGGTTCTATACAGGATTACATCAACCGCACCGACCGGTAAACAGCGCTCATCTTGACAGCAGGTTCGTCCGGGACACTTCATTTCAAATGCACATGAGCCACGCCCCCAGTCCTCCAAACGACGCCGGCCCCGCCGGGAGAGCGCCCGTGGCAGCGCTTCTCGTGCTGACCGGGGCGTTCGCCGCCGCGCTGCTGTTCGGGGCCGCGCTTCTGGCGGGCGTGCCGATGCTGACGCCGGTGCTGGGCTTCGGTCTCGGCGCGGGCGTGGTGGCGCTTTGTCTGCAGCGCCACTGGCGGGCGCCGCAACTGGGATACGCCAACGCCCTGACCCTGGGCCGGATGGCGCTGGCGGCGCTGATGCTGGTGCCGCTGCTGCGCCCCGAGCTCACCGAGGGCGCGACGGGTTGGGCGATCTTCGGCCTCGCGCTCGCGACGCTGGCGCTCGACGGGCTGGACGGGCCGCTGGCGCGCCGCGCCGGGCTGGCGGGGCCATGGGGCGCACGCTTCGACATGGAGGTCGACGCGGTCTTTGCGCTGCTGCTCTCCGCCGTGGTCTGGCAGAGCGGCGCGGCGGGGCCGTGGGTGCTGCTGCTTGGCGGGATGCGCTATCTCTTCGTTCTGGCGTCGTACCCGCTGCCTTGGCTGGCGGCGCCGCTGCCGCAGCGCTTTCGGCGCAAGCTGGTCTGCGTGATCCAGATCGGCGCGCTGGTGGTGCTGCTCGCGCCGGTTGTGGTGCCCCCGGTGAGCATCGTCATCGCGCTCGTCGCGCTGGCACTGCTGACTTGGTCCTTCGCCGCAGATGTGCTCTGGCTGGCGAGGCCGCGTTGAGCGGCGGCGCGCGGCTGGCCCTCGGGCTCTTCGCCTCCGCGCTGCTGATCGATCTGGTGCTGATCCAGCCCAACCATCCGGCCGCCCTCGGCTGGGGCGCGCTGCGGCTGGTGCCGCTCGAACTTCCGGTGCTGCTCTTGGGGCTGCTGGCGCTGGGGCGACGGGCGACGGGGCTGGCGCTGGTGGCAGCGCTGGCGCTGCTGGTCATGGTGCTGGTGAAGCTCGCGGATTTCGGGGTCTATACGGCCTTCGCGCGCAGCTACGATCCGGTTGCCGACCTGCACCTGCTGCCCGCCGGGCTGCATCTGCTGTCCGGGAGCATCGGTGTTCTCGGCACAGCACTTCTGGGAGCGTTGCTGGTGCTCGCGCTCGCCGCCGTCGCCTGGCTGCTCTTCCTGGCGCTCGCACTTTGGGCGCGCACGGGCAGCCGCCTTTCGCGGCCCGCGCGCCTCGCGGCGGGGATCGTCGCGTTGGTCTTCGCCGGCCTCTCGGCGGCAGAGATCCGCACAGCGCTCAATGGCTGGCAGGGCTGGAACCCGCCGGGCGCCGCCTTCACCTCGCGGCTTGCCGCGGAACACCTGCGCGATTTCCGCCGCGCGCGCACCGCGCTGACCGCCTTCCGGCTCGCCTCCCGAACAGACCCGTGGGACGGGCAGGGCGGGCTGCTGGCGCAGCTTGGCGGGCGCGACGTGGTGATCGTCTTCGTCGAAAGCTATGGCCGTGCCGCCTATGACAATCCGCTTTATGCCGCCCGCCACGCCGAGACTTTGGCGTCGGGCGAGGCGGCGCTGAGGCAGGCAGGGCTCGAGGCGCGCTCGGGCTGGCTGCGCTCGCCGGTGATGGGCGGGCAGAGCTGGCTGGCGCACGCCTCGCTGGTCTCCGGCCTCGACGTCAGCGACCAGACACGCTACCGCGCGCTGCTCACGAGCGACCGCAAGACCCTGTTCACGCTGGCGCGGCAGGCGGGCTATCAGAGCGTGGCGGTGGCGCCGGCCATCGTGATGCCGTGGCCCGAAGGGCCGCAGCTTGGCTTCGAGACGGTGCTGGCGGCGGCAGATCTGGGCTATGCGGGCCTCCCCTACAACTGGGTGACCATGCCCGACCAGTACACGCTTTCGGCCTATGACCGGCTGGCGCCGCCGGGCGCGCCGCGGCTCACCGAGATCGCGCTGATCTCGAGCCATGCACCGTGGACGCCGGTGGCCGAGATGGTGCCGTGGGACGCGGTGGGCGACGGCAGCGTCTTCGACGCGCAGGCGGTGGCGGGGCCTAGCCCGGGCGAGGTCTGGGCCGACCGCGACAGCATCCGCGACCAGTACGGGCGGGCGCTCGACTATTCCATCGAGACGGTCCTGAGCTGGGCCGCGCTGCCGCGCGAACGCCAGCCGCTGCTGATCGTGCTGGGCGACCATCAGGCGGCGGGTTTCGTGTCGCAGCACGGCGGCATGGACGTGCCGGTGCACCTGATCGGGCCGCCCGAGGCGGTCGCGCTGTTCGAGGGCTGGGGCTGGAGCTCTGGCCTGACGCCCGATCCTGCGCTGCAAAGCTGGCCGATGAGCGCCTTCCGCGACCGCTTTCTCGAGGCCACGAGCCGAGAGACGGAGGGCGGCTCGTGAGGGTGCTGCGGCTGCTCGTGCCGCTGGCGCTGATCGCGCTGTGCCTGTGGCTGGCCGACGGGCGCGCGGTGCTGGAGCGGCTCTCGGGCCTGTCGGTCGGCTGGTTCATCGGCGCGGTCGTGCTGCTCAACGCGGTGACGCTGCTGTCGGCGCTGCGCTGGAAGCTCACGGCGACGGCCCTGAGCCTGCCCCTGGGCGCGGGCGAGGCGGTGCGGGAGTATTACCTCGCGCAGTTCGTCAACCAGACCCTGCCGGGCGGCGTGCTGGGCGATGCCGCGCGGGCGATGCGCAGTCGCAAGGGCGGGCCGATGCGCCGCGCCGCGCAGGCGGTGGTGCTCGAGCGCGCGTCGGGGCAGGCGGGGATGGCGCTGGTGTCGGTGCTGGGCCTGCTGCTGCTCGTCGCGGCGCCACACCGGGTGCTTCCCGCCGCCAGCGCGCTGCCGGTCGTCGCGTGGCTGCCAATGGCGTTCCTCGTGGCGTTGCTGCTCGGGGCGGTGCCGCTGGCGCTTGGCCGCGCGGGAGGGCGCGAGGATGGCTGGCGCTTGGCCATACGCGAAGCTTTGCTGAGGCGCTGGCCGGTGCAGGGCGCGCTGTCGGTGCTGGTGGCGCTGCTCACCGTGGCGGGCTTCGCCCTTGCCGCCCGCGCCACCGGCAGCGCGCTGGCCCCCGCCACGGCGCTGCTGATCGTGCCGCTGATCCTGACCGCCATGCTTTTGCCGGCCTCGGTCGCCGGATGGGGCTGGCGCGAGGGCGCGGCGGCGAGCCTCTTTGCCATGGCGGGGCCGGGGGCCGAGGCAGGGATCGCCGCCAGCATCGCCTTCGGCATCGCCATGCTGCTCTCTGCCCTGCCCGGGGCATTCTTCCTGCAACGCACCGGCCACGCGGAGGGGCGGAACAGCGGAAAGATTGCTTCGCCGTCGGAATAACCTAATCTTCTGAAAAACCGGGAGGACCTTCGCCATGACGTTTCGCACCCCCACACGCCGCCTGTTCCTTGGCGGCGCGCTCACCACCGCCACCGCGGGCCTAATCCTGCCGCGCAGCGCCCGGGCGCAGGAGGCGGTGAACTTCCAGCTCTCGTGGCTGCATTCGGTGCAGTTCGGCGGCAGCTACATCGCGCAGGACAAGGGCTACTGGAGCGACAACGGGCTTGAGGTCTCGCTGCTGCCGGGCGGGCCCAACGCGCCGGTCGAGCCGCCGGTGGTCGCGGGCACCGCGCTCGTGGGCATCTCGGCGGCCGACTATACCGCCGCGGCGGTCAATCAGGGCGCGCCGTTCAAGATCATCGGCGTGGCGATGCAGAAGAACCCCTTCGCCATCGCCTCGCTGGCCGAGAACCCGGTGAACAGCCCCGCCGATCTGGTCGGCAAGAAGATCGGCATGGCGCTGGCCAACATGCCGGTGCTCGAGGCGCTGTGCGCGATCAACGATGTCGACATCGACGCCATCGAGGTGGTGCCGACGCAGTACGACCCGGCGCCGCTGGTGCAGGGGCAGGTCGACTGCCTGCTGTGCTGGGCCACCGACCTGCCGGTGGCGATGGAGATCCAGGGCATCGACAACGTCACCATGCTGCTCGCCGATCACGGCTACGCGGTGCATTCGCAGACCTATATCGCCACCGAGGACAGCCTCGCCAACCGCCGCGATGAACTGGTGGCGCTGATGAAGGGCGAGGTCATGGGCTGGCAGGACTACAAGGCCGACCCCGCCGCCGCCGCCGCGCTGACGGTCGAGATGTTCCCCGATGCCGGGCTCGATCCCGAGACGCAGAGGCTGCAGGCCGAGCGGCAGGTGCCGCTTATGTTCTCCGACCTGACGGAGGCCGAGGGCTTCGGCTGGTTCACCGACGAGACCGTAGCGGCCAATATCGAGACGCTGGAGCTGCTGGGCAAGCCGGTGAGCGCCGATCTCTGGGACCGCTCGATCCTGGAAGAGGTGCATGGCTGAGGGACGCATCAATGCCTGACGCGCGCCGCCCCGACATCCGGCTGACCGGGGTCTCGAAGAGCTTCGGCGCGCCGGGCGGCGAGATCCCGGCGGTGGCACCGCTCGACCTTCAGCTCGCGGGCGGCAGCATGACCGCGCTGGTCGGTCCGTCGGGCTGTGGCAAGTCCACGCTGCTGCGTCTGATCGCGGGGCTCGAGCGGCCCTCCTCTGGCGAAATCCGCATCGGCGACGAAACCCCGGACGACCTTCGCAAGCGCGCCGCGCTGTCGGTCGCGTTTCAGGACGCGGCACTCCTGCCGTGGCGCACGGTGGCCGGAAACGTGGCGCTTGGCCGCTCGCTGGCGCGCCGCCCGCGGGATGCCGGTGCGGTGTCTGACCTGATCAATCTGGTCGGGCTGAAGGGCTTCGAGGCGCGGCGTCCGGCGGAGCTATCGGGCGGGATGCGTCAGCGCGCGGCGATTGCCCGGGCGATGGCCAGCGCGCCGGAGTTGCTGTTGCTCGACGAGCCGTTCGGCGCGCTCGACGAACTGACCCGCGACCGGCTCAACGCCGAGCTGCCCGCGCTCTGGGAGGCGCACGGGGCGACCTCGGTGCTGGTGACCCACTCGGTGGCCGAGGCGGTGCGGCTGGCCGACCGCATCCTCGTGCTGAGCCCGCGCCCGGCGCGCATCGCCGCCGACATCCCCGTCGACCTGCCGCGCCCGCGCGATGGCGTGGTGCTGGCCTCCGAGGCGTTCCGCGAGATCTGTGGGCAGGTCTCGGCGGCGCTGCGCGACGGGCAGGAGCCGAGCCGGCTCGCGGCGCAATGAGTGGTGCTCTGGCACAGCGGGGCCGACTTGCCGCCCGCCTGCCGGGCGGTGCGTTGATCGCGCTGCTGCTGGCCCTCATCGCGTGGGAAGCCATCGCGCGGCTGACGGCGCAGAGCTTCTTCATCGCCGCGCCGAGCGCCATCGTCGCGCACATGACCGACCATGCCGGGTTGCTCTGGCGCGCCTTCGCGGTCACGCTCTGGGCGGCGGTCCGCGGCTTCGTCTGGGGCAACCTCGCGGGCGTGCTGATGGCGCTGCTGGTGGTGCTGTTGCCGCGGGCCGAGCGGCTGGTCGCTACGCTGGCGCTGCTGGTGTTCTGCCTGCCGCTGGTGGCGACCGGGCCGATCCTGCGGGTGCTCTTTGGCCCGGGCGAAGGGCCGCAGGTCACGCTGGCGGCGCTGGCGGTCTATTACACCACCTTCCTGCCGGTTCTGGTCGGGCTGCGCGCCGCGCCGCAGGGCTGGTTCGACCTCGTGCGCAGCTATGGGCGCGGGCGCATGGTGGCGCTGCGCGAGGTGCGGCTGCCGGCGGCGCTGCCCTATCTCGTGGCGGGCTTGCAGATCGCCGCACCGGCGGCCTTTCTCGGGGCCATGGTGGGCGAGTTCACCGGCGCCGAGCGCGGCCTCGGCGTGCTAACCGTGCGGGCGCTGCGGGCGCTCGACCTGCCGGCCACGTGGTCGATCGCGGTCATCGCCTCGGCGGTCTCGGTGCTGGCCTTCGCCGCGGTGGGCTGGGCCGGGCGCAGGCTGGATCTCGCCCCGCCGCAGGTGCTCCTGGCGTCGCCGGTGGAGGCAAGGCAGAGCCGCTGGCGGGGGCCGGGGGAGGCGCTGCTGGCGCTGGTGGTGACGCTGGCGCTCTGGAAGGGCGCGATGGAGCTTTTCGCGCTGCCGCGGTTCTTTGCCAAGCGGCCGGAGGATGTCTGGGCCTACATGGTCAGCGGGCCGGGGGCAGAGGCGCATCGCGCCAAGTTGCTGGGCGCGATGGCCGAGACGCTGAGCTTCACCGCGCCGGGATACGTGGCCGGGCTGGCGTTCGGGGCGGGGCTGGCGGTTGTGCTGACGCTGGCGCCGCGCGCCGCGTCGCTCACCATGCCGGTGGCAATCGCGCTGCGCTCGATCCCCATCGTCGCCACCGCGCCGCTGATCGTCTGGGCGCTGGGGCGCGGCGCGGCAGGCACCATCGCGGTGGTGGCGGTGATGATCTTCTTCCCCACCCTGGTGGCCTGCCTGCACGGGCTGGCGCGTACGCCCCGCGCGGTGCTCGACCTGTTCGAGGTCTATGCCGCGGAGCGCTGGCGGCGGATGCTCGGGGCGCAGCTTCCCGCCATGCTGCCGGCGTTCTTCGCCTCGGCCCGCATGGCGATCCCGGCGGCGATCCTCGCGGTGACCACAGCCGAGTGGCTGGCCACCGGGCGCGGCGTCGGCGCGCTGATGGCGACGGTGGCGTCGACCTCGGACTACGGCATGTTGTGGAGCGCCATCGCGCTGATCGGGCTGGTGGCGGTGATCGTGCACGGGCTGGTGGGGGCGCTCGAGCGCTGGGTGCTGTCGCGCACCAATGCCGAGCAGCTGGCGCGATGAGAGCCTGCGCCTTCGCGATCCCCGGCGACCATCACCAGAAGACCGGCGGCTTCATCTACCAGCGGCGCCTGCTGGAGGAGCTTCGGGCGTCCGGACGCTCGGTGACGCATGTGCGCCTGCCGGCCGAGGCGGCAAGCGCCGAACAAGATGCGGCGCTGCGGGCGGAGGTGGCCGAAGTTCTCGGGGCGCTGCCCGCGGACCAACCGCTGATCCTCGACGGGCTGGTCTTCGCGGCGATGCAGACCGCGGATCTGGCGCGGCTGCGCTGTCCGGTGGTGGCGATGCTGCACCACCCGATGGGTATGGAGCAGGGCCTCGCCCCCGAGCTGTCGCGCCACCTGCTGGCGCAGGAGATCGCTAATATCCGCCATGCCGAGGCGGTCGTCGTGACCAGTCCGCACACCAAGCGCACCTATGCCGCGCTTGGCGCCGATCCGGACAGGATCACCGTGGCGCTGCCGGGCTATGACGGGCCGCGCGACCTTCCCAGCGTCGAGGCCGGGCCGCGGATCCTGTCCGTCGGGCTGCTGGCGCGGCGCAAGGGGCATGACGTGCTGATCCGGGCGCTGTCCTGGGTAGCCGATCTCGACTGGAGCGCGCAGATCGTCGGCAAGAGCTTCGACCCGGAGGTCGAGGCAGAGCTGCACGCGCTGATCGCGGACACTGGCCTTTCGGGCCGCGTCTCGCTGGCCGGAGAGCTGCCCGACGCGGAGCTGGCGGCGGCCTATCGCGAGGCGTGGATCTTTGCGCTGGCCACCCGCTACGAGGGCTATGGCATGGCGCTGGCCGAGGCGCTCTGCCACGGGTTGCCCATCGTCACCTGCTCGGGCGGCGCGGTGCCCGACACGGTGGGGCAGGGGGCGCTGCTCGCACCGCCGGACGATCCCGAGACCTTCGCGCGCCACCTGCGCCACCTGCTGAGCGATGACGCGGCGCGCGCGGAGCTGGCCCGGAAGGCGCGCGCGCAAGGCCGCGCGCTGCCGCGCTGGCCGGAGACTGCGGCGATCATGGGCCGGGTCCTCGACGCGCTTTGAGCGTTTAGCGATCGCGCACCGGCAAGGGTCGGGTCAGCACGTAGGTGGCGGCCCCGCCCATGGCGAGGCCCTGGAACAGCAGCGCCTGCCAGGGCAGGCGCATCCACAGGCTGACGACGAAGACCAGCAGCATCATGCTCGCCGCGGTGATCTTGGCGCGGCGCGAGATCGCGCCCTCGGCCTGCCAGTCGGCGATCATCGGGCCGAACATCCGGCTTTCCACCAGCATCCGGTGCATCCGCTCCGAGCCGCGCGCATAGGAGAATGCCGCCAGCAGCACGAAGGGCGTGGTCGGCAGCACCGGCAGCACCACGCCGAGCAGCCCGAGCCCGAGCGCCAGCGTTCCAAGCGTGATCCAGACAAAGCGCATACGGTCTCCGGCCTTTGCGATGGGGGCAGTCTAGGTCGGGCGGCGGGTGAGCGCCATGCGACCCGTGCGCAACATGGCAAAACCCGCCGCCCGGCGATCCGTTCCCGGACCCGGTTTAAGTCCCGCCTCCGAAGCCGCGAAGGCCGGAAAAAGCGCCGCAATATAGGCTCTGCGCTTGCGACGTGGGGTCCGTCGGACTATGTGGCCCCCACACAGCCCCGCCCGATGCATCACGCCTCCCTCGTAACCAAGGTCCTGACGCGCATGCAGACGCCTTACTACCTCATCGACAAGTCCCGCCTTCTGCCGAACCTGGAGAAGATCGCCCATCTGCGCGAGCAGTCGGGTGCCAAGGCGCTTCTGGCGCTGAAATGCTTCGCCACGTGGTCGGTCTTTGACATGATGTCGGAATACATGGACGGCACCACCTCGTCCTCGCTGTTCGAGGTCAAGCTCGGGCGCGAGAAGTTCCCCGGCGAGACCCACGCCTATTCCGTGGCCTGGGCGCCGGACGAGATCGACGAGGTGCTGGCCTCCTCGGACAAGGTGATCTTCAACACCGCGCAGCAGCTGCAGCGCTTCGAGGAGAAGAGCCGCGATCATACGCGCGGACTGCGGGTGAACCCCGGCGTTTCGACCTCGGGCTTCGACCTTGCCGATCCGGCGCGGCCGTTCTCGCGGCTTGGCGAACATGCGCCCGAGGATATCGAGCCGGTGGCCGAGCTGATCTCGGGCTTCATGTTCCACAACAATTGCGAGAATGCGAGCTTCGAGCGCTTCGACGAGATGCTGGGCCAGATCGAGGCCCGCTTCGGCGCGCTCATCCGGCGGATGAACTGGATCTCGCTCGGGGGCGGCATCCACTTCACCGGCGCGGACTACCCGCTCGACAAACTCGCCGAACGCCTCAAGCGCTTTGCTGGCGAGAACGAGGTGCAGGTCTATCTCGAGCCGGGAGAGGCGGCGATCACCAAATCGACCACGCTCGAGGTGACGGTGCTCGACACGCTCTACAACGGCAAGAACCTCGCCATCGTCGACAGCTCGATCGAGGCGCACATGCTGGATCTGCTGATCTACCGCGAGAGCGCCAAGATGCAGGAAAGCGGCGATCAGGACTGGATGATCTGCGGCAAGTCCTGCCTCGCCGGCGATATCTTCGGCGAGTTCCGCTTCCCCAAGGCGCTGCAGGCCGGTGACCGGCTCAGCATTCAGGATGCCGCCGGTTACACGATGGTCAAGAAGAACTGGTTCAACGGCGTGCAGATGCCGTCGATTGCCATCCGTGAGCTCGACGGCACCGAACGGCTGGTGCGCAGCTTCGGATACGAGGATTTCGCGGCGGCCCTGTCGTGACATGACCGCGCCTCGCGGCGCACCCACTTAACGTGCAAGGAGGGTAAAGTCTTGAAGAAGACCGTTCTCATCATCGGCGCCGGCGGCGTCGCCCAGGTGGTGGCGCACAAATGCGCCCAGAACAACGACGTGCTGGGGGACCTGCATATCGCCAGCCGGACCAAGGCCAAATGCGACGCGATCATCGAGAGCGTGCAGGCCAAGGGCGCGATGAAGGTCGACGGTGCCTTCGAGGCGCATGCGGTCGACGCGACCCAATCCGCCGAGGTGGCGGAGCTGATCCGCAAGACCGGGGCCGAGATCGTCATCAACGTGGGCACCGCCTTCGTCAACATGCACGTGCTCGACGCCTGCATCGAGACCGGCGCCGCCTATATCGACACCGCGATCCACGAAGAGCCCGACAAGATCTGCGAAACCCCGCCGTGGTACGCAAACTACGAATGGAAGCGCCGCGATGCGTGTGCCGAGAGGGGCGTGACCGCGATCCTCGGCGCTGGGTTCGATCCGGGCGTGGTCAACGCCTATGCCCGCTTCGCCATCGACCAGATGGACGAGGTCAAGAGCATCGACATCGTCGACATCAATGCCGGCTCGCACGGCAAGTACTTCGCCACCAACTTCGACCCCGAGATCAACTTCCGCGAATTCACCGGCGTGGTCTACTACTGGGAAGACAAGCAGTGGAAAGAGACCACCATGTTCGCTTCCGGGCGCGAGTGGGATCTGCCGGTGGTGGGGCCGTCCAAGGCCTACCAGTCGGGCCATGACGAGGTGCACAGCCTCGCGACCAACTACCCGGATGCCGACGTGCGCTTCTGGATGGGCTTCGGCGATCATTACATCAACGTCTTCACCGTGCTGAAGAACATCGGCCTGCTCTCCGAGCAGCCGGTGACGCTGGCCGATGGGGGCGAAGTGGTGCCGCTGAAGGTCGTGAAGGCCTGCCTGCCCGATCCCGCCTCGCTGGCGCCGGAGTATACCGGCAAGACCTGCATCGGGGATCTGGTGACCGGCGTGAAGGATGGCGAAGCGGTCGAGTATTTCGTCTACAACGTCGCCGATCACAAGGAAGCCTACGAAGAGGTCGGCTCGCAGGGGATTTCCTACACCGCCGGCGTGCCGCCGGTCGCCGCCGCGATGCTGATCGCCACCGGCGAGTGGGACGCCAAGGCGATGAAGAACGTGGAGGAAATGGATTCGAAGCCGTTCTTTACCATCCTCGACCGCATCGGCCTGCCGACCCGCGTTCAGAAGGGCGGCCTTGGCGGAGAAGACATGGCCTGGACCGAGCTCAACGGCTGAGTGCGCCCCGCGCTCTGATACAGGCGCGTCGATACAAGGAAAGGCCGTCCCGAAAAGGGGCGGCCTTTTTGCGTACGCTCGTGCGCTTTACTCCGCCGCCTGCCGCAGGCTGGCGATCAGGTGGTGGAACTTCTCGCCCTGCACCGCGACATGGCTCTTGAGCGCCGCCGCCGCGCCCTTGGCGTCGCCCGCCTCGAGCGCATCGACGATGGCCTCGTGCTCGGCCATCGATTGCGCCAGCCGCCCGCGCACCCGCAGTTGCAGCCGGCGGAACGGCTGAAGCCGGCGGTGCAGGCGGCGGCTTTCCTGCTCGAGAAAGCCATTGCCGGACTGGCGGTAGAGGATGCCGTGAAAACACTCGTTCTCGCGGTAATATGCATCGGTGTCGCGCGCCTCGACCGCCTGCTGGCAGCGCGTGTTGGCGGCGCGCAACTCGTCCAGTGCCGCGTCGGTGATGCGAGCGGCGGCCAGCTCGCCGCAGAGCGCCTCGAGTGCCGCCATCACCTCGAACATCTCGATCAGTTCCACCGGGCCGGGTTGGCGCACGAAGACGCCCCGGCGCGGGATCTGCTCGGCCAGCCCCGACAGCGCCAGCCGCTGGAACGCTTCGCGCAGCGGCGTGCGCGAAACCTTGAAGCGCTCGGCCAGCTGGGATTCGTCAAGCCGCGCGCCATCGGAGAAGGAGCCGTCGAGGATCAGGCTCTCGAGCTCGTCAGCGATGATGTCCGAACGCTTTCTTTCCATTGAAATACCTTACTCATCCCGGATCTGACCGACAAGATTGGAATTCTTGTATACGAAAACCTTGACTGGAAAAACAATCATTGCAAGGTTGGTCGGCGACCGGGGGCATAATCCGGTCAACTCTGGGAGGAGAAACCATGAAGTTCACCAAGACCCTCGCGGCCGCCGCCGCGACCGTTCTGCTTGGCACGTCCGCCATGCATGCCGCCGAGCTGCGCCTGTCGCACCAGTTTTCCGAGAGCGACCTGCGCCACAAGGTGGCGCAGATGGTGGCCGACGAGGTCGCCGCCGCCGATGTCGATCTCGACATCAAGATTTTCCCGACGCAATCGCTGTTCAAGGCGCGCGAGCAGTACAAGCCGCTGTCGCGCGGGCAGGTCGACATGATCGTCTTCCCGCTGGCCTACGCGGGCGGGCTGCGCAACCCCTACAACCTCACCCTGATGCCGGGGCTGGTGAAGAACCACGACCACGCCGCGCGGCTCAACGATTCCGAGTTCATGGAAGAGATCGAGGCGATCCTGAACGAGGACGACGTGATGACGCTGGTGCACGGCTACCTCGCCGGCGGCTTTGCCGGCACCGAGGAGTGCATCACCGCGCCCGAGGACGTGCAGGGCAAGCAGACCCGTGCCGCGGGCAAGGCCTTCGAGCAGATGCTGGCCGGTGCCGGGGCCTCGATCGCGTCGATGTCCTCGGCCGAGATCTACAACGCCATGCAGACCGGCGTTCTGGATGCGGCGAACACCTCGTCCTCGTCCTTCGTGTCGTACCGGATCTACGAGCAGGTCGCCTGCTACACCCCGGCGGGCGAATATGCGCTGTGGTTCATGTACCAGCCGATGCTGATCAACAAGTCGACCTTCGAGGGGCTCACCGAAGAGCAGCAGCAGGCGCTGCTCGACGCCTCGGCCAAGGCCGAAGCCTACTATCTCGAAGAGGCCAAGGCGCAGGACACCAACGCCCGCGACGTCTTTGCCGAGAACGGCGTCGAGATTGCCGAGATGACCGAGGAGGAGTTCAAGGCTTGGCAGGAGATCTCGAAGGAGACCGCCTACAAGGCCTTCCTCGAAGGCTCGCCGGACGGCCAGCGGCTTCTCGATCTCGCGCTGAGCGTCGAGTGAGCTGACCCCGGGCGGGCCACGCGCGGCCCGCCCACCCCCTGACCGAGAGAGCGACAGCGCCGCGCGCCCGAGCCCGAGGGCCGCGCCCCGGTCGCGCTTTTCCTGACGCCTGACAAGAAAGCCCCGACATGTCCGGTTCCCTACACGCCATTCCCTCGGCCCGGCACGGCGGCAACCCCGTGCTGCGCCTGATCGGGTTGCTCAGCCGCATCTGCGGCATCGTGGCCGCCCTGATGATCGTCGCGGCGGTGGTGATCACCTGCCAGATGATCTTTGTCCGCTTCGTGCTCAACGGCTCCACCGTCTGGCAGACCGAGGGCGTGACGTACATCGTCATCGCCGCCACCATGCTGGGCCTGCCATACGTGCAGTATCTGCGCGGCCACGTGAACGTCGACCTGCTGCCGCTGATGCTGCCGCTCGGGCTGCGCCGCGGGCTCGCCGTCGTGGTGATGCTCGCCACGCTCGCGGTCTCGGGCGGAATGCTCTGGTACGGCTACGAGTTCTGGCACGAGGCCTGGGACTGGGGCGAGACCTCGAACTCGCCGTGGAACCCCAAGCTCTGGGTGCCCTATCTCGCGCTGCCGGTGGGCTTTGGCCTCTACACCCTGCAGGTGGCCGCCGATTTCTACGCCATGCTGAGGGGGATCGAAACGCCGTTCGGGCTGAGCGAAGACGCCACCCTCACCGAAACACATGCCGCCGACGCGGCCAGCGAAAGGGCCGATTGATGGATCCGCTCACCCTTGGCGCGCTCGTCGCCGTCCTGACCATCGCCGTGCTGTTCTCGGGGATCTCCGTCGCTGCCGGGCTTCTGGTGGTCTCGGCCGGTTTCCTGATCGTCTTCGACGGCATGTCCTCGCTGTCGCTGATCCCGGAGATCTTCTTCGGCAAGCTCGACAATTTCGCACTGCTGTCGATCCCGATGTTCATCATCATGGGCGCGGCCATCGCCTCGACCCGCGCCGGCGCTGACCTGTATGAAGCGCTCGAGCGCTGGCTCACCCGCATTCCCGGCGGGCTGGTGGTGTCGAACCTCGGCGCCTGCGCGCTTTTTGCCGCGATGTCGGGCTCGAGCCCCGCGACCTGTGCCGCCATCGGCAAGATGGGCATCCCCGAGATGCGCAAGCGCGGCTATCCCGATGGCGTGGCCGCGGGCTCGATCGCCGCAGGCGGCACGCTCGGCATCCTCATTCCGCCCTCGGTGACGATGATCGTCTACGGCATCGCCACCGAAACCTCGATCGGCCGGCTGTTCCTGGCCGGCGTGGTGCCGGGGCTGATGCTGGTGGGACTGTTCATGCTCTGGTCGCTGTGGTCGACCTGGCGCTCGGGGCAGGCCTCGGTGCTGTCGGCGGGGAGCTACAGCTGGCGCGAGCGGATGGAGATCCTGCCCCGCGTGCTGCCCTTCGTGGCGATCATCATCGGCGTGCTCTATGCCATGTATGGCGGCATCGCGACGCCCTCCGAGACCGCCGCCGTCGGCGCGCTGCTCTGCCTGGTGATCGCGGTGGTGATCTACAAGCTGTGGGACCCGCGGGCGATCTGGGTGATCCTGCGCGACAGCACAAAGGAGTCGGTGATGATCCTGTTCATCATCGCCGCCGCGGGGGTGTTCTCCTACATGCTGTCGTCGCTCTTCATCACGCAGGCCATCGCGGAGTGGATCGGCACGCTCGACGTGAACCGCTGGGTGCTGATGGGCACGATCAACGTCTTCCTCATCATCGCCGGCTTCTTCCTGCCGCCGGTGGCGGTGATCCTGATGGCGGCGCCGATCCTGCTGCCGATCATCACCACCGCCGGGTTCGATCCGATCTGGTTTGCCGTGGTGCTGACCATCAACATGGAGATCGGGCTGATCTCGCCGCCGGTTGGTCTGAACCTCTACGTCATCAACGGCATCGCGCCCGATATCTCGCTGCGCACCATCCTCGTGGGCTCGCTGCCCTTCGTGGCTTGCATGGTGGTGGCGATCGTGCTGCTGTGCCTGTTCCCCGGGCTGGCCACCTGGCTGCCCGATCTCGTGATGGGGGTTGCCCTATGACCATTCTCGCCGATCTTCTCTCCACCGTGTTCGAGCGCCGCTACCGCATCGGCGGCAGCTCGAAGCCCGACAACCGCCCGCTCGAGGCGCTGACCGCCGACCTGATCGGCGCCTCGGGCGAGGTCTCGGGCCAGACCGTGGCGCGCAGCATCCTCGGGCGCTACGCGGGCATGGACGACGAGGCCAAGCTCGCCTTCTTCCGTCACCTCGCGCAGGACATGACCATCGACGCCGAGGCCGTGCGCAGCGCGCTCGACGCCTATGAGCAGGGCCAGAGCAAGTCGAGCTACCGTGCCTTCATGGAGGCGGCCGAGCCGCCCCGGCAGGAGCTGATCCGTCGCCTCAACCAGGTGCCGGGGGCGACGCAGGCGCTGGTGCACATGCGCGCCGACCTGCTGCGGCTAAGCCGAGGAGACGACTCGCTGCAGGCGCTCGATCTCGATTTCCGCCACCTGTTCGCCAGTTGGTTCAACCGGGGTTTCCTCGTGCTGCGACCGATGAACTGGGACAGCCCGGCGCAGATCCTCGAGAAGATCATTGCCTACGAGGCGGTTCACGCCATCGACAGCTGGGACGACCTGCGCCGCAGGCTCGAGCCCGAGGATCGGCGCTGCTTTGCCTTTTTCCACCCGGCGATGCCCGACGAGCCGCTGATCTTCGTCGAGGTCGCGCTGACCAAGGGCGTGCCCGGTTCGATCCAGACCCTGCTGGCCGAGGAGCGCGACAAGATCGCCCCGCAGGAGGCCGACACCGCGGTGTTCTACTCGATCTCGAACTGCCAGTCGGGGCTGGCCAGCATCTCGTTCGGCAATTCGCTGATCAAGCAGGTGGCCGCCGATCTCGCGCTCGAGCTGCCGCAGCTGAGTACCTTCGTGACCCTCTCGCCGATCCCGGGCTTCGCCCGCTGGCTCGAGGCCGAAGGCCATGCCCATGACGTCACCGATGACGGGCGGATGACGCAGCTGGCCGCCTACTACCTGACCAAGGCGCGGCGCCCCAACGGCGCGCCGCAGGACCCGGTCGCCCGCTTCCACCTCGGCAACGGCGCGCTGGTCCACAAGGTCCACGCACGGGCCGACACCTCCGACAAGGGCATGGCCCAGTCGGGCGGCGTGATGGTGAACTACCTTTACGATCTGGCCCGCGTGTCGCAGAACCACGAACACTTTGCAGCCGACTACCAGATCGCGGCCTCGTCCGAGATCCGGTCGCAGGCGGCAAGCGCAGAAAAATCCTTCGGATAGGAGCAAGATCCATGCCGAACCCGCTGTATGACCGCCTCTTCGGAGCCCATGCCGGACAGTCCACCCCGTTCCTGATGCTCGCCGACGGCCGCGTGCTGAGCCATGCGGATTTC
Source organism: Salipiger bermudensis (assembly GCF_020171625.1). Classification (GTDB taxonomy): domain Bacteria; phylum Pseudomonadota; class Alphaproteobacteria; order Rhodobacterales; family Rhodobacteraceae; genus Salipiger; species Salipiger bermudensis_B. The sequence goes on along the minus strand of NZ_JAIUZY010000011.1, from coordinate 65,639 downwards.
CTCGCGATGGCGGCGCGCTTCGCCCATGTCATCGCCGATCTCGGCGTCGCGCCGGGCGACCGGCTGGCGGCGCAGGTCGACAAGTCGCCCGAGGCGCTGGCACTCTATGCCGCCTGCGTTCAGGCCGGGGTCGTCTTCCTGCCGCTCAACACCGGCTACACCGTCGAGGAGCTGACCTATTTCATCGAGAACAGCGGCGCGGCGCTGGTGGTCTGCGGCCCCAAGCGCGAAGCCGGGCTGCGCCCGGTCGCCGAAGGGCTCGGCGCGCAGCTTCTGACGCTCGACGCCGATGGGACCGGCAGCCTGAGCGACGCCGCCGCCGGCAAGTCCGACAGCTTCGAGACCGTCGCGCGCGACGGCGAGGATCTTGCCGCGTTCCTCTACACCTCGGGCACCACCGGGCGCTCCAAGGGCGCCATGCTGACGCAGAACAACCTGCTGTCGAACGCCGAAACGCTGGCCGAGCACTGGCGCTTCACCAAGGACGACGTTCTGCTGCACGCGCTGCCGATCTTCCACACGCACGGGCTTTTCGTGGCATCGAACATCATGCTGCTGGCAGGGGGCGCGATGGTCTTCCTGCCCAAGCTCGACATCGACCAGTTGATCGAGTGGATGCCGAAGGCCACCTCGATGATGGGCGTGCCGACCTTCTACACCCGCCTGCTCGACGATCCGCGCTTCACCCGCGATCTGGCGCAGCACATGCGGCTCTTCGTGTCTGGCTCGGCGCCGCTGTTGTCGGACACGCACGAGAAGTTCGAGGCCCGCACCGGGCACCGCATCCTCGAGCGCTACGGCATGACCGAAACCAACATGAACACGTCGAACCCCTATGATGGCGAGCGCCGCGCCGGCACCGTTGGCTTCCCGCTGCCCGGGGTGGAGCTCAAGATCACCGATCCCGAGACCGGAGACGAGGTGGCGCAGGGCGAGGTCGGCCAAATCGAGGTGCGCGGCCCGAACGTCTTCAAGGGGTACTGGAAGATGCCCGAGAAAACTGCCGAGGAGCTGCGCTCGGACGGGTTCTTCATCACCGGCGATCTCGGCCAGCTGGATAAGGACGGCTACGTGCAGATCGTCGGGCGCAACAAGGACCTGATCATCTCGGGCGGTTACAACATCTATCCCAAGGAAATCGAGATGGTCATCGACGACCAACCCGGTGTGCTCGAATCCGCCGTGATCGGCGTGCCGCACGCGGATTTCGGAGAGACGCCGCTGGCGCTGGTCGTGGCCGAACCCGGCGCGACCCCCGATCTCGACGCTGTTGCGGAAAGCGTGAAGGGCGCTCTGGCGCGGTTCAAGCACCCGCAGCGCTACGAGATGATCGACGCCCTGCCGCGCAACACCATGGGCAAGGTACAAAAGAACCAGCTGCGCGAAAGCTACAGCTGACGAGACGTCGCGTCTTCCGCTTCTTCCGTGTGGGGACAGGGGAGGAGGGGGAGGCGCGGCGACCCCCAGGGAGGAGGAGAGAGGGTCGCCGCTGATTCCCAGGCTCAGGGAGGAGGAGAGAGCCTCAGGAAACTTGATGAACATTCGTAAATGTTCGTTGGGGTTCATTTGGAGGATCGCGGCGGGTCTTTCAATGCATGAGGATGCAGACCCGCTCTGCGTCCGGTGCATGGCGCAAGTCGGGCTGTTACGGCGGGGGCGGCGTGACCGCGCCACGCAGAGAGTTTTCCACCATTTCAAACGCTTCCGGATTGCTTGAAATCGCTTCAGGCTGACCATGCGTCAGGCCGTCGATGGTCTGGCGTGGCCGAGGAACTGGCGCTTCGGCCACACGTTTCCTGATTGAGCGCCGTTCACTGCGGGCGGTCCGAGAGTCGCCGGGCGCGATAGGTTTGACTCTCCGTGCAGAGAGTCCCGGGTCGCGCTGTTCTACGGCAGGGCCAGATCCGCTCCGGTCGCCCGACTGCCCACTTCGGGCAGGGCGCGCTCCACATCAGCGCACAGTCAGTGTGCATTATTGATTCACTCGGTCGCATTTTGCGACCGAACGGTCAGAAAGATGCGACCGCTCGGACCTTTATAATAAGGCAGCAAGGCATCTTTTCGTTCGTTCTCACGGTATACTACGGCACTCGGAAGCGTCGAGTGCCCGGACCCCGCAAACCCATCGGACCGCTTGCGCGGCATCCTGCCGCGGCATAGGTCGGAATTGGTGCATAGTTAGCGCACATACGTTCCACCCATACCGGCAGGACATTCTACATGACCGATCTTCCCGGATACCCGAGCCGACGCAACTTCCTCAAAGCGTCCGCGGCAGGTGTCGCACTCTCCGGTCTGGCCGCCCAAGCGAAAGCGCAGGAGACCACGCCCCCCGTTCCCCTCGAAGATTACGACCGCGCCTATCTGAACGCGGACGAGTGGGCCTTCGTGATGGCCGCGACCGCGCGGCTGATCCCCTCCGAAGGCGATGGCCCCGGCGCCATCGAGACCCGCGTGCCCGTCTTCATCGACCTCCAGCTTGCCGGCGATTACGGCAGCGCTGACGACTGGTACATGGAAGGCCCGCACGTTCCCGACGCCGAGCCTGCCCGCGGCTGGCAGACCCCGCTTAACCCGGCCGAAATCTACCGAAAGGCGATCCCGGTCTTCAACGCATGGTGCGAGCAGACCCACGGCGCGGCCTTCGCCGAGCTCGAGGCCGAGACGCAGGATGCGGCGCTGACCGCGCTGCAGGACGGCGATGTCGCGCTCGATCCCGAGATCCGCGACTTCTTCTCGATCCTGCTGGCCAACACCAAGGAAGGCTACTTCGCGGACCCGCAATACGGCGGCAACCACGAGATGCAGTCCTGGGTCTATATCGGCTTCCCGGGCGCCCGCGCGGCCTATCGCGCATGGCCGGAGCGGCACAACGAAAAATACCCGCTCGGTCCGGTCTCGATCAGCGGCGAAAGGGCATAACCATGGCACGTCAGGAAAAGAAAAAGGACGTGGTCATTGTCGGCCTCGGCTGGACCGGCTCGATTGCCGGCATCGAGCTGGCGCAGGAAGGGCTCGACATCGTTGCGCTGGAGCGCGGCCACGACCAGAACACCGTCCCGAACTTCGAATACCCGCAGCAGATCGATGAGCTGAAATACGGCGTGCGTCTGAAGATGATGCAGAAGCCGTCGCAGCAGACCGTGACCGTGCGCCGCAACGGCGGCGAGACGGCGCTGCCCTATCGCCAGCTCGGCTCCTTCCTGCCGGGCAACGGCGTCGGCGGGGCTGGCACGCACTGGAACGGCCTCAACTGGCGTCCGCAGGAGGTTGAACTCCGGCTGCGCTCCTATGTCGAGGAAACCTTCGGCGCCGACATCATCCCCGAGGGCATGAACCTTGGCGACTACCCGGTGAGCTATGACGAGCTCGAGCCGTTCTTCACCCAGTTCGAGAAGGTCGCGGGCATCTCCGGCTACGCCGGCAATCTCAACGGCGAGATCCGCGAAGGCGGCAACCCGTTCGAGGGCTGGCGCTCGGAAGACTTCCCGATGCCGCCGATGCCCACCACCTATGACAGCTCCAAGTTCCGCGACGCGGCTGCCGCGATGGGCTACCACCCGTTCCCGGCCTCGGCGGGGATCGCCTCGACCTCCTATGTGAACCCCTACGGGATGCAGATGGGGCCCTGCAATTTCTGCGGCTTCTGCGAGCGGTTCGGCTGCTACCAGTATTCCAAATCCTCGCCGCAGACCACGATCCTCGGCGCGCTCAAGCGCTACCCGAATTTCGAGTACCGCACCCAGTCCGAGGTGCTGCGCGTGGAGCTGGCCGAGGACGGCCAGACCGCGACCGGCGTCACCTACTGGGACGAGGCGGCGCAGGAAGAGGTCTTCCAGCCGGCCGACATCGTCATCCTGTCGAGCTACCAGCTCAACAACGTGCACCTGATGCTGCTTTCGGGTCTGGGCGAGGTTTATGACCCGCTGACCGGCGAGGGCACGCTGGGCAAGAACTATGCCTACCAGATGAACGGCGGCATCTCGATGTTCTTCAAGGACGAAGAGTTCAACCCCTTCGTCGGCCACGGCGCCAACGGCATCTGCATCGACGATTTCTCGATCTCGCAGAACGATTTCGGCGCCGAGGGCTTCATCGGCGGGTCGTACTGGCGGTCGGGCACGTTCAACGGTCAGCCGATCCGCAACATGCCGCTGCCGGCGGGCACGCCGGCGTGGGGCGCTGGCTGGAAGCAGGCGATCGGCGAGACCTACGGTCACGCCATGTCGATCGGCTCGCACGGCTCGCACATGGCCTATGCCAACAACCACCTCGACCTCGATCCGACATACACCGACCGGCATGGCCGGCCGCTGATGCGGATGACGTTCAACTGGCAGGACAACGACCTGCGGATGAACCAGTTCATGAAGTCGAAGATGGAGCCGCTGGCGGCCTCGATGAACCCGGATTCGATGCGCGCGGGCTTCAAGGGGCCGGGCGCGGAATACGACGTTCGCCCCTACCAGACGACGCACAACACCGGCGGCCACATCATGTCCGAGAACGCACGCGAGGGCGCGGTCAACCGCTACTGCCAGAGCTGGAAGGCGCACAACGTCTTCGCCATGGGCGCGGGCAACTTCGTGCAGAACACCCAGTACAACCCGACCGGCCTCGTCGGCGGTCTGGCCTATCACACGGTGAATGCCATCCGCACCCAGTACCTGTCCAACCCGCGTCCGCTGGTCTGAGGAGCACGTAGATGAAAACCTTTCTCCGTATCCTTGCGGGCCTCGTCATCATCGGCGTGGTCGCGCTTCTGGCCTTCATCTTCGTGCCGGTGCAGCGCACCGAGCCGGCGCAGGCGCTTGCCGCCGACTGGGAGCCCGCAGAGGGGCAGGGCGAATACGTCCTGGACGCCGCGGACTGCGTGGCCTGCCACACCTCGGATGACGGCGAGCGCCTCGCCGGGGGCCGGGCCATCGCCAGCCCCATGGGCACGATCTGGTCGACCAACATCACCCCCGATCCCGAAACCGGGATCGGCGAGTGGTCCTATGCGGATTTCCGCGCCGCGATGGTCGACGGACTCGAGCCCGACGGCACCCATCTATATCCGGCGATGCCCTACGAGAACTACCGCCTGATGAGCGAAGAGGACATCCGTGCCCTCTACGACTACCTGATGACCGAGGTCGAGCCGGTCTCGAACGAGGTGCAGGAGACCGAGCTCAGCTTCCCGTTCAACCTCCGCTTCGGCATCCGGGCGTGGAACTGGCTGGCGCTGACCCACGGTCCGGGCTTCACCCCGGCGGACGTGCCCGAGCTTCAGCAGCGCGGTCAGTACCTCGTCGAGGGTCCGGGCCACTGCGCGGCCTGTCACAGCCCGCGCAGCAAGTTCATGTCGCAGGACGGCGTCACCGCCGACGAGGAAAACTTCCTCGCGGGCGGCGTGATCGACGGCTGGAACGCCCCGGCGCTGCGCGGCGAGGGCTCCGACCTTGCCAAATGGTCGGTCGGTGAGGTGGCGGCCTACCTCGCCACCGGTCGCAACGCCCACTCCACCGCCAACGGCGAGATGGGTCTCGTGGTCGAGCACTCGCTGCAGAAGCTGACCGACGAGGACGTCCTCGCCATGGCCGCCTTCCTCAAGGGGGTCGACGGCGATGCGGTGGACCTGCCGGAGAGCTTCGCGGCCGCCGGCCCCACCTCGCTCGAGGCGGCGGAGGCCGACGAGACCGGCTCGGCCACGGCCGAGATGCTGGCCTCGGCCGATCCTGACATGCCGCTTGGTGCGCGTCTTTACATGGACAACTGCATCGGCTGTCACTTCGCCACCGGCAAGGGCGCGCCCGAGATGTTCCCCGAGCTTCAGGGCAACTCGATGGTGGTGGGATCGGAAACCATGCCGCTGATCTCGGTGATCCTGAACGGCGTCGAGGTGCCCTCGACCGCGAAGCGCCCCATGAGCCTGCGGATGCAGGGCTACGGCGAGCGTCTGTCCGACGACGAAGTGGCCGAGCTTGTCACGTGGCTGCGCGGCGCGTGGGGCAACGACGCGCCTGCGGTTTCGCCTGCGGACGTCGCGAAGGTGCGCGAGGCCGGCGAGGCGCATTGAGCCTGCCTGCCGAACGAAAAGACAGGGCCGTGGCGGAGACGCTGCGGTCCTTTTTGCTTTGACCTCTCGGGCCCTCAAGCGTGCAACGCTTCCGGGCCGATGCCTTGGCAGGCTCTAAGCCGAAGGCCGCGGCATTCTCCTACCGGAGGCGTGGCGTGAACCCGGACCGGCGGTTGGTTGTCTCTGCGCAGAAACGACAGGTCCGTTGGATTTCGCTGCGATACATCGCGAAGGCCATTGGATCGCCTCACCAACCCGCGCGCCTGCGAGGACGCGGCTTGCGCTGAGGTGGGCGCCGCTGCCGGTGCACAACCCTCCCCCAAAAGAAAAGGACCGCACCCGAAGGCGCGGCCCAATCCTTATTAGGCGACCGGCGCACGAATGCGCCGGCCTATCTCTGCCTTACTGCCAGGACTTCAGCAGCTCGTCATAGGAGATGGTCTTCGGCTCTTCGTCCTCGTTCTCGAGCTTCGCCTTGGGCGAGCCTTCCTGGCTGAGCCAGTACTCCGGATCCTGCTCCTCGTTGAGCACCGGGCCGATATCGCCCTGGATGCCGGCGCGCTCGAGGCGCTCCATCACGCGCTCCTGATCCGCGCAGAGCGCATCGAGCGCTTCCTGCGGGGTCTTGGCGCCCGACATGGCATCGCCGATGTTCTGCCACCACAGCTGCGCGAGCTTGGGGTAGTCCGGCACGTTGGTGCCGGTCGGCGACCACGCGGTGCGCGCGGGCGAGCGGTAGAACTCGACCAGGCCACCAAGCATCGGCGCGCGCTCGGTGAAGCTCTCGTGCTGGATCGTCGACTCGCGGATGAAGGTCAGGCCGACATGGGCCTTCTTCACGTCCACGGTCTTGGAGGTGACGAACTGGGCATAGAGCCAGGCCGCTTTGGCGCGATCCACCGGGGTCGACTTCATCAGCGTCCACGAGCCCACGTCCTGGTAGCCGATCTTGGTGCCTTCTTCCCAGTAGACGCCATGCGGGGAGGGGGCCATGCGCCACTTGGGCGTGCCGTCCTCGTTCAGCACCGCGTCGGCCCCGTCACCGACCATGTCGGCGGTGAAGGCGGTGTACCAGAACATCTGCTGCGCGATGTTGCCCTGCGCTGGAACCGGGCCGGCCTCGGAGAAGGTCATGCCCGCGGCTGCCGGCGGGGTGTATTTCTCGAGCCACTCGATCGCCTTGGTGATGGCATAGACCGCGGCCGGGCCATTGGTGGCGCCGCCACGGGCAACGCAGGAGCCCACGGGCTGCGAGTTCTCGTTGACGCGGATGCCCCATTCGTCGACCGGCAGGCCGTTCGGCTCGCCCTTCGATCCGGCCCCGGCCATCGACAGCCACGCATCGGTGTAGCGCCAGCCGAGCGAGGGGTCCTTCTTGCCGTAATCCATGTTGCCATAGATCTCGTCCTCGACGCCCATGTGCGACAGGTCGCGGCCGGTGAAGAACTCGGCGATGTCCTCGTAGGCCGACCAGTTCACCGGCACGCCGAGATCGTAGCCATAGGCCTCCTTGAAGTCGGCCTGGTTCTTCTCGTCGTTGAACCAGTCGTAGCGGAACCAGTAGAGGTTCGCGAACTGCTGATCGGGCAGCTGGTACAGCTCGCCATCGGGGGCGGTGGTGAACTGGGTGCCGATGTAATCGTCGAGATCCAGCGTCGGCGAGGTCACGTCGGCGCCCTCGTTGGCCATCCAGTCGGTCAGGCTGCGGGCCTGCTGGTAGCGCCAGTGGGTGCCGATCAGGTCGCTGTCGTTGACATAGGCGTCATAGATGTTCTCGCCCGACTGCATCTGCGTCTGCAGCTTCTCGACCACGTCGCCTTCGCCGATCAGGTCGTGGGTGAGGTTGATGCCGGTGATCTCGCTGAACGCCTTGGCCAGAACCTGGCTTTCGTATTCATGCGTGGTGATGGTCTCGGAGACCACCTTGATGTCCATGCCCTCGAACTGCTTGGCGGCATCGATGTACCACTGCATCTCGGCTTCCTGCTCTTCGCGGGTCAGCACCGACATGTCGCCGATTTCGGCATCGAGGAAGGCGCGGGCTTCGTCCATCCCCGCAAAGGCGCCCCCTCCGGTGAGGCTGAGCGCGAGCGCCAGCGCGGTGGTGGATTTCAGGGTCAAGTTCATGTGGTCCTCCCTAGTTTGAACTTGTCACGTCTTGTTCCGGGGCGGGCGGTCTCCTGCCGTCTGCCCCGGCCGTCTCGTGCGGCCTAGACCCAGCGGAACACCGCTGCGGCATAGGCCAGGCAGACCGCCAGCGCCCAGGGCTGGGTGTCGGCTCCGACGAGCCCCAGCCAGGCGAGGTTGATGAAGGCGCTGCCCAGAAGCGTGATGAAAAGCCGGTCGCCGCGCGTGGTCTCGATCCGCAGCACGCCGACGCGCGGCGTCTCGGGAAACTTGATCGCGAGGATCGTGAACACGATCAGCAGCGAGGCGATCACCATGAAAAAGATCGCGGTCGGCCAGGTCCATGCCATCCAGTCCATGTCAGGTCTCCTTTCGAAGGCTGGCCAACGGGTACAACCGGCGCGCATGCGCCAGGCCCGACCTCCCCCCCGGGAGGGCCTTTGTTGGGTCGATGTATGCGTGGGTGACGCCGGTGCTTTGGAGTGCGACCGCCGGGCTGGCGATGACGCCCTCCCGAGGTCGGGCCTGGCGCATGCGCGCCTTCTTGGCGGCCGTCATCACACCCTCCCCAGGGCGAAGCCCTTGGCGATGTAGTTGCGCACGAAGTAGATCACCAGCGCGCCTGGCACGATGGTCAGGATGCCCGCCGCCGCCAGCACGCCCCAGTCGATGCCCGAGGCGCCCTGCGTCCGGGTCATGATCGCGGCGATGGGCTTGGCGTCGACGGTGGTCAGCGTGCGCGACAGCAGCAGCTCGACCCACGAGAACATGAAGCAGAAGAACGCCGCCACGCCGATGCCGGAGGCGATCAGGGGCATAAAGATCTTCACGAAGAACTTCCCGAACGAGTAGCCGTCGATATAGGCGGTCTCGTCGATCTCCTTGGGCACGCCGCGCATGAAGCCCTCGAGGATCCACACCGCGAGCGGCACGTTGAACAGGCAATGCGCCAGCGCCACCGCGATGTGGGTGTCGAAGAGCCCCACCGACGAATAAAGCTGGAAGAACGGCAGCGCGAAGACCGCCGGCGGCGCCATGCGGTTGGTCAGCAGCCAGAAGAACAGGTGCTTGTCGCCCATGAAGCTGTAGCGCGAAAAGGCATAGGCTGCCGGCAGCGCCACAAGAAGCGAGATCACCGTGTTCATCACCACGTAGATCAGCGAGTTGACATAGCCCAGATACCAGCTCGGATCGGTGAGGATCGTGCGGTAGTTGGCCAGCGTCAGGTCGCGCGGGAACAGGGTGAAATCGTTGAGGATCTCGGCATTGGTCTTGAGGCTCATGTTGAGCAGCCAGTAGATCGGCAGCAGCAGGAAGAGCAGGTAGGCCCCCATCACCAGCGCGCTTGCGTTGACGCGGACGCGATTGCGGCTGGTGGTGCCGCCGGCGGTGAGGTTCTCGGGAATGGCGCTGTCGGTCATGTCACATGCCTTTCTTGTCGAGATTGACCATCACGGTGTAGAACACCCAGCTGATCAGCAGGATCACCAGGAAATACATCAGCGAGAACGCCGCCGCCGGGCCGAGGTCGAACTGCCCCAGCGCCATCTTCACCAGATCGATGGAGAGCAGCGTGGTGGCGTTGCCGGGGCCGCCCCCGGTGACCACGAAGGGCTCGGTGTAGATCATGAAGCTGTCCATGAAGCGCAGCAGGATGGCGATCATCAGCACGCCCATCATCTTGGGCAGCTCGATGTAGCGGAACACCTTCCAGCGGCTGGCCTGATCGATCTTGGCGGCCTGGTAATAGGCGTCGGGGATCGATTTGAGTCCGGCGAAGGCGAGCAGAGCCACCAGCGAGGTCCAGTGCCAGACATCCATCACGATGATGGTGATCCACGCGTCGAGCGTGTCCTGCGTGTAGTTGTAATCGATCCCGAGCTTGTCGAGGACGTAGCCCAGCAGGCCGATATCCACGCGACCGAAGATCTGCCAGATCGTGCCGACCACGTTCCACGGGATCAGCAGCGGCAGCGACATCAGCACGAGGCAGAAGCTCGACCAGAAGCCGGATTTCGGCATGTTGAGCGCCACGAAGATGCCCAGCGGAATCTCGATGGCGAGGATGATGCCCGAGAACAGCAACTGCCGTTTCAGAGCGTTCCACATGCGGTCGTCGTGCAGCATCTCCTCGAACCACTCAAGCCCGGCCCAGAAGAACTGGTTGTTGCCGAAGGTGTCCTGCACCGAGTAGTTGACCACGGTCATCAGCGGTATCACCGCCGAGAAGGCCACGAGGATCAGCACCGGCAGCACGAGGAACCAGGCTTTCTGATTGACGGTCTTGTTCATCGGTTGGGTCCCCCGGTGTGGCGGGTCGCGCGGTCATCCTCGGGCCCGACCCGAGGATCTCGGGCCGAAAGCGTGCGCGTTGAAATGGAGATCCTCGGGGCAAGCCCGAGGATGACGTGGAATGGGAGACGTTGCATCATGCGGCCGCCCCCTTCACGCGCCAGTCGTCTGCATACACGTTGACCTGCGACGGATCGAAGGTCACCCGGTTCATGTCGGGGCTGATGCGCTCGTCCTCGCCGGCGATGATGTTGATGTCCTGCCCGAACATGTCCGCGCGGATGATCTTGTGCCGGCCCACATCCTCTACCCGGCGCACCTTGACCGGCAGGCCCTCGCTCTGCGACAGGCGGGCGAATTCCGGGCGGATGCCGATCTCGACCTTGCCCGAGAGCGGGCCGTAACCCTGCCCCAGAGCGATCTCGGCGCCGCCCACATGGGCGGTCGCGCCCTCGACCCGGGCGGGGATCACGTTCATCCCCGGCGAGCCGATGAAATAGCCCACGAAGGTGTGCTCGGGGCGCTCGAACAGCTCTTCCGGCGTGCCGATCTGCACCACGCGGCCGTCATACATCACCACCACCTTGTCGGCGAAGGTCAGCGCCTCGGTCTGGTCGTGGGTGACGTAGATCATCGTGTGGCCGAACTCGTGGTGCAGCCGCTTGAGCTGGGTGCGTAGCTCCCACTTCATGTGCGGGTCGATCACCGTCAGCGGCTCGTCGAAGAGCAGCGCGTTGACGTCCTTGCGCACCATGCCGCGCCCGAGGCTGATCTTCTGCTTCTCGTCGGCGCCGAGACCGCGCGCCTTGCGCTTGAGCATGTGCTCCATGCCGATCATCTTGGCGATCTCGTTGACGCGCTCGGCCACATACGCCTCGTCTCGGCCGCGGTTGCGCAGCGGGAAGGCGAGATTGTCGTGCACCGTCATGGTGTCGTAAACCACCGGGAACTGGAACACCTGTGCGATGTTGCGCTCGGCGGTGGGGGCGCGGGTGACATCCTTGCCGTCGAACAGGATGCGCCCCTGCGAGGGCGTCAGCAGCCCCGAGATGATGTTGAGCAGGGTGGACTTGCCGCAGCCCGAAGAGCCGAGCAGCGCGTAGGCCTCGCCATCGACCCAGTCGTGGTTCAGCTCCTTCAGCGCGTAGTCGTCCTCGGTCGACGGGTTGGGCTTGTAGCTGTGGGCGAGGTTGTCGAGCGTGATCTTTGCCATGGTCGTCTCCCCTCAGGCGGCCAGCGCGTAGGCGGCGGGGGCGACCAGCGCGCCGTCCTCGCCGAAGATGTAGACGTGCCGCGCGTCGAGCCAGACGTCGAGATCGGCGCCCAGCGTCAGGTCGTGCACGCCGTGGATCAGGCCCACCCAGCGCTCGCCGTGATGATCGAGGTGCACGAAGGTCTCGGAGCCGGTGAGCTCGGTCACCTGTAGCTTGGCGGTGAACTTCATCGCCTGCGTGCCGCCGCTCATGATCTCGAGATGATTGGGCCGGAAGCCGGCGGTGTAGCGCCCGTCGGGCAGCTCGGCGAGCTTGCCGAGCGCCGGCGTGCTCTGGCCGTCGCCGAACATCAGCCGGTCACCGGTCTTGGAGACGGCGAGGAAGTTCATCGGCGGATCCGAGAACACCCGCGCGGTGGTGGCGTCGACCGGCTGGCGATAGACCCGCGGGGTGGGGCCGAACTGGGTGATGCGGCCTTCCCAGAGCGTGGCGACATTGCCGCCGAGCAGCAGCGCCTCCTCCGGCTCGGTGGTGGCGTAGACGAAGATCGAGCCCGAGGCCTCGAAGATCTTCGGGATCTCCTGCCGCAGCTCCTCGCGCAGCTTGTAGTCGAGGTTGGCCAGCGGCTCGTCGAGCAGCACCAGACCGGCGTTCTTGACCAGCGCGCGGGCCAGAGCGCAGCGCTGCTGCTGGCCGCCCGAAAGCTCGAGCGGCTTACGGTCGAGCATCGGGGTGAGCTTCATCATCTCGGCGGTCTCGCGCACCCGGGTGTCGATCTCCTTGGCGGAGACCCCCATCAGCTTTATCGGCGAGGCGATGTTGTCGTAGACGCTCATCGACGGGTAGTTGATGAACTGCTGGTAGACCATCGCCACCTTGCGGTCCTGCACGCGCTGGCCGGTCACGTCCTCGCCCTGCCACAGGATCTGGCCGCTATTGGGCACGTCGAGCCCGGCCATCAGCCGCATCAGCGAGGTCTTTCCCGCCGTGGTCGGCCCGAGCAGCACGTTCATCGTGCCCTTTTCCAGCGTCAGGTCAGTGGGGTGGATATGGGTCTGCCCCTCCACCACCTTCGACACGCCCTTGAGTTCCAGCGTCACCGGTCGTCCTCCCTATTCCGCCGCCGCGACGGCGCGCCGTTGCGCGTCCATCCAGCGGTCGAGCCGCGCCACCTCGTCCTCGGACAGGCGCAGGCCCAGCTTGTTGCGACGCCACACCACGTCCTCGGCGGTGCGCGCGTATTCCTTGTTCATCAGCCACGTGACCTCGGTCGCGGTCAGCGTGGCGCCGAAATCCTCGCCCAGATCCGCCAGCGTCTTGGCCCCCTTCAGCATCTCTGCCGCCTCGGTGCCGTAGGCGCGCACCAGCCGGCGGGCGTGGAATGGCGTGAGATAGGGGTGGGCGCTCGCGAGATCGGTGACCAGCCGGTCGACCCCGTCGACCGGGAAATCCCCGCCCGGCAGCGGCACACCGGCGGTCCACGGTCCCTTGGCCACGGTCAGGTGCGCGCCGATCTTCTCGAGCGCGCTTTCGGCAAGCCTGCGATAGGTGGTGATCTTGCCGCCGAAGACGTTGAGCAGCGGCGCGCCGCCCTCGGCCTCGACCTTGAGCGTGTAGTCGCGGGTGGCCGCCGTGGCGCTGCTCGCGCCGTCGTCATAGAGCGGGCGCACGCCGGAATAGGTCCAGACGATATCGTCCTCGCCGATCGAGCGCTTGAAATACTGGTTGACGAAATCGAGCAGGTAGGCGCGCTCTTCCGGGGTGCAGACCGGGCGCTCCGAGGGGTCGTCGTGCGCCGCGTCCGTGGTGCCGATCAGCGTGTAGTCGGTCTCGTAGGGGATGGCGAAGATGATCCGCCCGTCGGTGCCCTGAAAGAAGTAGCACTTGTCGTGATCGTAGAGGCGGCGCGTCACGATATGCGAGCCGCGCACCAGCCGGATGCCCTCGCGGGTGTTGAGCCGGACCTTGCTGCGGATGATATCGCCGACCCACGGCCCACCGGCATTGACCAGCATCCGCGCCCGGTGGGTCCGCATCTCGCCGGTCTCGGCATCCTGCGTGTCGATCCGCCAGAGATTGCCCTCGCGCGCCGCCGAGAGCGCCTTGGTCCGGGTCAGGATCTCGGCGCCGCGGGCCTCGGCATCGCGGGCATTGAGCACAACGAGGCGCGAATCCTCGATCCAGCAGTCGGAATATTCGTAGGCGGTCTCGAGCCGGTCGACCAGCGGAGCGCCCTCGGGGGTCCCCTTGAGCGACAGAGTCGCAGTGCCCGGCAGGATCTTTCGCCCGCCCAGATGGTCGTACATGAACAGCCCCAGCCGGATCAGCCAGGCCGGGCGGCGCCCCTTCATCCACGGCATGACGGTGGTCAGAAGCTTCGAGGTCGGGGTGTCGCTCTCGAAGCGCATGTCCTTGTGGTAGGGCAGCACGAAACGCATCGGCCAGCTGATATGGGGCATGGCGCGCAGCAGCACCTCGCGCTCGATCAGCGCTTCGCGCACCAGCCGAAACTCGAAATACTCGAGATAGCGCAGCCCGCCGTGGAACAGCTTGGTCGAGGCCGAGGAGGTTGCCGAGGCGAGGTCGTTCATCTCGGCCAGCCGAACCGACAGGCCGCGGCCCGCCGCGTCGCGCGAAATGCCGCATCCGTTGATGCCGCCGCCGATCACGAACAGATCGACCACGTCGATGTCGTGGCTGTCCCGCACAAGCTCCTCCTCACCTTGGCGTGAGCGATAACCTGCTTGATTGTGGGCGCGCCCGCAAGCGAAAATCTTCGCTTATGTTCGGTTTCTCATAAGTCGTTCATTTGTATCGGAATTAGGGGGCAGCGTTCTCTGCAGTCGACCTAACGTCAACATTTGAACACCCTTGGCTCTCGGTTTGGGAGGTTTGGGCGGCGCGTTTACGTCAGGCGATGCCGCCTTTCCACGCGCTTGTCCGAAGAAGCGAACAAAAGCGAAAATTTCGGGTGTGGAATTGCCGCGCCCACGCCGCGAAACCGCATCGAAGAGCCGGAAAGCGATCGGGCGACCGGAAACCGGGCGCGTTTGACGCGATGCAGAGCCCCAAACGCAGTTGCGCCCCGACGGTGGGTCGGGGCGCAACAAGCGGTTCAAAAGGGCGGAGGCGGTCAGTGGCTGTGACGCGGCATGATCTTGTTGCCGATGTCGCGGAACTGATCGGCGCCGTCGAGCACCATGCCTTCCGAGAACTGACGCACCCGGTCGCGGAAGATCGCCTGCCAGGGCGACTGGCTCTCGGGCACCTTGTAGCCGCCCTCGGCCTCGAGCGCGGCCCGGCGCTCGGCAATCTCGGCCTCCGAGAGCTGAAGCTGCACCTGCCGGGTGTTGAGATCGACGCGCAGGCGGTCGCCATCGCGCAGGATGGCGAGGTTGCCGCCATCCGCCGCCTCGGGCGAGGCGTTGAGGATCGAGGCCGAGCCCGAGGTGCCGGACTGGCGTCCGTCACCCATGCAGGGCAGGCCACGGATGCCCTGCTTGATCAGGTAGGAGGGCGGCCGCATGTTCACCACCTCGGCGCCGCCGGGATAGCCCTTGGGCCCGGCGCCGCGCATCACGAGGATGCTGTCAGAGGTGATGTTGAGCGCCGGGTCGTCGATGCGCTTGTGGAAGTCCTCGGGGCCGTCGAACACAAAGACCGGGCCTTCGAAGGCCATCGGGTCCTTCGGGTTGGTCAGGTAGCGGTCACGGAACTCCTCGGTGATGACCGAAGTCTTCATGATCGCGGTATCGAACAGGTTGCCCGTCATGTTGAGGAAGCCGGCCTCGGGCGTCAGCGCGCGGTCGAGCGGGCGGATGACGTCGTCATTCTCGCAGGGCGCATCGCGATAGAGTTGCCCGAAGGCTTCGCCGGTCACGGTCACCGCATCGGGATGCGGCACCAGCCCGCCGCTCAGCAGTTCGGCCACCACCGCCGGCAGGCCGCCGGCGAGGTGGAAGTCCTCGGAGAGATAGGCCCCGGCCGGCTGCACGTTGGCCAGGAGCGGGATCTTGTAGCCATGGGTTTCCCAGTCGGCATTGCTGATCTCGATGCCGAGATGCTTGGCGATGGCGACGAGGTGGATCGGTGCGTTGGTCGAGCCGCCGATGGCGGAGTTGACCACGATGGCGTTCTCGAACGCCTCGCGGGTCATGATCTGCGACGGGCGCAGGTCCTCGTGCACCATGTCGACGATGCGGCAGCCGGTGTAATAGGCCATCTGCCCGCGCTCGCGATAGGGCGCCGGGATCGAGGCCGAGCCCGGCAGCTGCATCCCCAGAACCTCGGCCAGCGAGTTCATCGTCGAGGCCGTGCCCATGGTGTTGCAGTAGCCCACCGACGGCGCCGAGGCGGCGGCCATGGTGAGGAAGCCCTCGCCGTCGATCTCGCCGGCGGCGTGTTTCTCGCGCGCCTTCCAGATCACCGCGCCCGAGCCCGCACGCTCGCCCTTGTGCCAGCCGTTCAGCATCGGGCCGACCGAGAAGGCGATGGCGGGGATGTTCACCGTGGCCGCGGCCATCAGCAGCGCCGGGGTGGTCTTGTCGCAGCCGATGGTCAGCACCACGCCGTCGATCGGGTAGCCGAACAGGCTCTCGACGAGGCTGAGATAGGCGAGGTTGCGGTCCAGCATCGCGGTCGGGCGCTTGCCGGTCTCCTGGATCGGGTGCACCGGGATCTCGAGCGGGATGCCGCCCTGCGCGCGGATGCCGTCGCGGGTGCGCTTGGCCAGCTCGACGTGGTGGCGGTTGCAGGGCGACAGGTCCGAGCCGGTCTGGGCGATGCCGATGATCGGCTTGCCCGAGCGAAGCTCTTCGAGGGTCAGCCCGTAGTTGAGGTAGCGCTCGAGATAGAGGGCGGTCATTTCCGGATCGCCCAGATCGTTGAACCAGCTCTCCGAGCGCAGCGTCTTGCGTGTTGTGTCGGTCATGATGGTCTCCGGTGGGTCAGTGGCCGGTGATGCCGGGGAAGATGATGAGCAGGGCGACGGCAAGGACCTGCATGGCGATGAACGGCAGCAGCGAGCGGAAGATGTCGCCCAGAGAGATGTCCGGCGGCGCCACGGATTTGAGGTAGAACGCGGCCGGGCCGAAGGGCGGCGACAGGAAGCTGACCTGCATGTTCATCGCGAAGACCACGCCGAACCAGACCGGGTCATAGCCCATGTCGATGACGATGGGCACGAAGATCGGCATGCACAGTAGCGCAATGCCCACCCAGTCGAGGAACATCCCCAGCACGAAGAGGATCGCCATCATGAACAGGATCACCACGGTCGGGTTGTCCGAGATGCCGGTGATCAGGTTCGACACGAAGTTGATGCCGCCCATCAGGTTGAACACGCCCACGAGGGCCGAGGCGCCGATGCCGATCCAGACGATCATGCCGACGGTGCGCAGGGTCTGCTTGGCCGCGCCGATCAGCAGCGACAGGCTGAACTCGCCGCGGATCACGGTCGACAGCGTCACGCCGATCACGCCGATGGCCGAGGCCTCGGTGACCGAGGCGATGCCGCCATAGATCGAACCCAGCACGAAGATCACCACGAGGATCGGCAGGAACAGGCCCTTGAGCAGGCGCAGCTTCTCGCCGCGGGTGATGTCCTCGGGCTCGGCGATGGGGGCGAGCGCGGGGTTCATGTAGGCGCGGATCAGGATGTAGGCGGCGTAGAAGCCCGCCAGCATCAGGCCGGGCAGGAAGGCCGCCGAGAACAGGTCGCCGACCGAGACGTTGGCGGTCAGGCCGTAGATGATGAGCACGATCGAGGGCGGCACCATGGTGCCGAGCGCGCCGCCGGCGCAGCACACGCCGATGGCGAGGTTGCGGTCATAGCCCAGCCGCAGCATCTGCGGCAGCGCCAGCAGGCCCAGCAGGATGACCTCGCCGCCGATGATGCCCGACATCGCGGCCAGCACCACGGCGACCAGCAGCGTCTGGATCGCGACGCCGCCGCGGATGCGGCCGGCGAGCACCTTCATCGCGTCGAACAGGTCGCGGGCGATGCCCGAGCGGTCGAGGATCGCCGCCATCAGCACGAACATCGGCACCGACACGAAGACGAAGCTGTTGACGAAGCTGAAGATCCGCGAGGTGATCAGCGGCACCGCCATCGGGCCGAACCAGCCGAGGGCGAAGATCAGCGCCACCAGCAGGGTGACGAAGGCCAGCGGCATACCGGTGAGCAGCAGCACCATGAGCATGACGAACATCGCGAAGGTCGCGCCACCGATGCCCATCGCCTGAAAGTCGGGGAGGAATTCCATCACTTGGCCTTCTTGCGCAGGTAGTTGACCGTGAAGATCGCGAACTGGATCGCCAGCAGGATCATGATGATCAACAGGAAGATCTTGAGCAGCCCGGGATAGGGCGGGTTCCACGCCGAGCCCGAGGTCTCGAGCCGGAAGTCGCCCTGCGGGGTCCAGGCGGCGCGCTCCACGCTCAGCCAGGCGGCCCAGGCAAAGAACAGCGAGGACACGAGGCAGGCCAGCGAGATCGCGACGTCGAAGGCGCGCTTCATGCCGGCGTTCAGCCGGTCGTAGAACAGCACCACGCGGATGTGCTTGTCGATGGCGGCGGCGTAAAGGCCGCCGAAGACGAAGGCGCTGGCGCTGAGGAAGACCACCGTCTCGTGCACCCAGCGGGTGGGCGAGTCGAACGCGTAGCGCATCACCACCTCGTAGAACAGCAGCCCGGCCGCGGCGAGGATGCCGATGGCGAAGAGCAGGCCCACCGCGTTGACCGCATGGCCGAACATGCCGGCTTCGGGCACCGGCTCGGGCGTCTTGTTGTGCGAGGAGAGGGTTTCGTCGATGGCGTCGGTCATGGGGAGCGCGGCCTCCGGAGCGGAAAGGAAAAGCCCCCGGCCGGGGCCGGGGGCGACAGTTGGGACGGCGAGGGTTACTCGGCCGTCATCAGACCTTCTTCGACGAGGTATGTGGTGAGCGTGTCGTAGACCTTCTGCGAGTTCTCCGACGCGCCGGCGGCCTTCTCCCACTGCGAGCGGGCGATGGTGCGGAACTTGGCGCGGTCCTCGTCGGACCAGTCATGCACGGTGATCTCGCCGCCGGCCTTGGCCTCTTCCACCGCTTCCATGTCGCGCTGGTGCACGGTTTCGGACTGGTAGGTGGCGAACTCCTTCACCGATTCTTCCAGCGCGGTCTGCAGGTCCTCGGGCAGCGCGTCCCACTTGGCCTTGTTCATCGACACTTCGATGAGCGGCATCGAGTGGAAGCCCGGGTAGACCGGGTGCTTGGCCACGTCGTGCAGGCCCTGCGCCGCGTTGGTCGAGAAGGTGTTGTAGTCGGCGGCATCGATCACGCCCTTGTCGAGCGAGGTGAAGACCTCGGAGCCCGGCAGGTTCACCGGCGAGGCGCCGGCGGCGGCGAAGACGTTCTGCACCATGCCCTCGGGGGCGCGCAGCTTCAGGCCCTGCAGGTCGTCGACACCTTCGAGCGGAACCTTCGAGACGAAGGCCTCGAGGCCGGGCGTGGTGGCGCCGATGAAGTGCAGGCCGTAGGGCTCGAGCATCTCGTTCATCAGCTCCTTGCCGCCACCGTTCTCGATGAAGTCGAACATCTGCTCCGGCGCGGACCATGCGCCCACCGGGTTGGCGATCAGGCCGAAGGCCGGATCCTTGCCCGAGGCGTAGGAGGTGTCGGTGAAGTGGCCGTCAAGGATACCCGCGGCGACCGCGTCGAGGGTCTCGGAATGCGCGACGATGGTCTCGACGGGGAGCATCTCGATGGCGACGCGGCCATCGGTCTTCTCCGAGACCATCTCGGCCCATTCTTTCTGCAGCATGAAGTTGGTGTTGCCGGCGGGGTCCGAGGACTGGAAGCGGAAGCTGTGTTCCTGCGCCTGTGCAGCACCGCCGAGCGTGGTTGCGATGGCGATGGCAGTCCCGAGGAAAACGCCGCGGCGTGTGAGGGTCGTCATAAGAGGGCTCCTCCCTTTTGAAATCCGGCTCGAACGGGGCGGGCCCGTCTCCGAGTCGGCGGCAAGATATGTGACCCGATATGACAGCGCAATCATTTTGTCTGTCCCCGGGTTTGGCGCACTTCTCCACTCGCCGCATCGGGAATTGCGGCGCTTGGGCGAGGGCGCAGGGCCGGTTTCGGTGATCGCGGGTAAGATAAGTATTGAGCACGGTTTTTCTTGAACAAACCGGGCGGTTCGGCGATGCTGCGCCGGCACGGAAGGACCGAAACAGCGCGATGCCCCGCAAGAGCAAGACCCAATCTGACCGCCCGACACTGGTGGATGTGGCCCGCGAAGCCGGTGTCAGCGCAATCACCGTGTCCCGGACGATTCGGTCTCCCGAGATCGTCTCGGAGCGTGCTCGCCGCAAGGTCGAGGAGGCGGTCCGCAAACTCGGCTACACGCCCGACCCTGCGGCCTCGGCACTGGCGTCGCGCAGCACCTCGACCATCGGGCTGCTGGTGCCGTCGCTGACCAACAACGTCTTCGCCGACGTGCTGCGCGGCGTTTACGAAGGCGTCGAAAGCACGCGCTTTTTCGTGCAGATCGGCAATTACCGCTACAGCGCGCTGTCGGAGGAGGGGCTGATTCGCAACTTCCTCAGCCAGCGCCCGGCGGGGCTGATCGTCTCGTCGATGGACCAGACACCGGCAGGGCGCAAACTGCTCGAGGAGGCGCCGTGCCCGGTGGTTCAAATCATGGAAACCGGCGCCGACGCGATCGACATGAGCGTGGGTTTCGACCAGCTCGAGGCGGTCCGCGCGGCGGCGCGCCACGTGGCCGAATGCGGCTATCGCAGGCCGGGCTTTCTCAGCGCCCGGATGGACCCGCGGGCGCAGCGCCGGCTGGCAGCGTTCCGCGAGGTTGCGGCGGCCAACGACATGCTCGACGAGGCGCGCATCATCACCACGTCGCAGCCCTCCTCGGTGGGCATGGGTCGGCACCTGCTCGAGCAGCTGCTGGCCCGCGCGCCCGAGACCGACGCGGTGATCTGCAACAATGACGACCTCGCCGTCGGCGCGCTGATGGAGGCGATCCGGCGCAATATCGCGGTGCCCGAACAGCTTGGCATCTGCAGCTACAACGACATCGAGATGGCCCGCCACATGGTGCCGGCGCTGACCGCCGTGGCCACGCCCCGGCGCGAGATCGGCCGCCGCGCCATCGCCATGCTGCTGGCCGAGATCGAGGCGCCGGGCGCGGTCCGCGAGCGCCATATCGACCTTGGATACGAGCTGGTGGTGCGCGAGTCGACCGCGCCGCGCTGACCACGTTTAGACGGGCAGGAGACCCTGAACATGAGCGACACGACAACCGCGCTGATCGCGCTGGACTGGGGCACGTCGAGCCTGCGCGGCTTTCGCCTCTCGGGCTCGGGCGAGGTGCTCGACAGCCGCGCCTCGGCGCACGGCATCCAGCACCTGCCCGAGCCCGGCGAGGCGGGATTCGAGGCGGCCTTCGCGCAGCTTTGCTGCGACTGGCTGGCGGCGGCCCCGGTGCCGGTGGTGGCCGGCGGCATGGTCGGCAGTGCGCAGGGCTGGCGCGAGGTGCCCTATCTCGCCTGCCCGACGCCGCTTGCCGGGCTCTACGAGGCGGCAGAGCGCGTGGTGACCCGCGACGGTGTCGAGATCCTGCTGGCGCCGGGGCTGATCTTCGAGCCCGAGGGCGGCACCCCGGAGGTCATGCGCGGCGAGGAAATCCAGATCGCCGGAACGCTGGCGGGGCGCCCCGACTGGCAGGCGGCCTCGACCCTTGTCCTGCCCGGAACCCATTGTAAATGGGCCGAGATCCGCGACAACAGCGTGACCGGCTTCGGCACCTACATGACCGGCGAGATCTTCGCGCTGCTGCGCAGCCACTCGATCCTCGGGCGGCTGATGACCGATGCGCCGATCCGCGAGGACGCCCGCGCCGAGGCCTTTGCCCTCGGGGTGGCGCAGGCCGCCAAGGCCGGCCCCGGCGACCTGGCGCGCCAGCTCTTCAGCACCCGTACGCTGGGCCTGACCGGGCAACTGCCCGGCGGCGCGCTGGCCGATTACTGCTCGGGGCTGCTGATCGGGCACGAGATCGTCTCGGGCATGCGCGGCAGCGGCGAGGCACCGGTGGTGCTGGTGGGCAGCGGGGCGCTCTGCGCCCGCTACGCCGAGGCGTTGCGCCAGCTCTCCGGCGAGGGCCCCGCCGCCATCATCGAAAACCCCGCCCCCGCGGGGCTTCACCGTTTCGCCCGCGACGCGGGCCTGCTTCCTTAGGAGACCTGACATGACCGACATGACCCGCCCGCAACGCCTTGACGCCGCCTGCGAGGCCCTGCCGCTGGTCGCCATCCTTCGCGGCCTGCGCCCGGAGGAGGCGGTCGAAATCGCGCAGGCGCTGTTCGACGCGGGCTTCCGCCTGATCGAGATCCCGCTGAACTCGCCCGAGCCGTTCGACAGCATCGCCGCGGTGCGCAAGGCGCTGTCCGCCGAGGCGCTGGTGGGCGCAGGCACCGTAACGACGCTCGCGGACGTGGCGCGGCTCGATGAGATCGGCGCCGATCTGGTTGTGATGCCGCACGCGGATACCGGGGTGATCGCGGCGGCAAAGGCGGCGGGGATGATCTGCATTCCCGGCATCGCCACCCCGACCGAGGCCTACGCGGCGCTCAACGCCGGCGCGGCCGCGCTCAAGGTGTTCCCGGCAGAACTGGTGGGGCCGGCGGCGGTCAAGGCGATCCGCACCATCCTGCCCGCCGGAACGCGCCTCTTCCCGGTGGGGGGCATCGCGCCCGACACGATGGGGCCGTTCCGGAGTGTCGGTGTCGCGGGCTTCGGCCTCGGCAGCGCGCTCTACAAGCCGGGCGATACCGTCGAGACGGTGGCCGACAAGGCGGCGCGCTTCGTCACCGCATGGCGCGAGGGCTGAGGTTACGCACCAAGGCGGGGTGGTGACGGACGCTGCCCCGTCTTGGTCATTTGACATCGCGCCCGTTGTAGTAGGTTGGTGTCGGTGACCTCTGGCCGCGTGGCATAGGCGCCGAGCGGCATCCTATTGGGCAGCGCGCTGTTCCGGGTGCCCCACGATTATGCCACCGGTCCCACTCGTTTCTCGAACGTCCAGGCTCCGCCAAACGGGGGCGACTTGCCTTACCGCAATGACTGAAACCGCGCGGCATAGGCGCCGAGCGGCATCCTATGGACGTTGCGCTGGCCCCGGCGCACCGCGATTTGGCCGCCGGTTCCGCTGGTCTCCCGAACGATGCAGCGTCGTCGAACGGTGGTCGATCCGTTCATGCTCAATCGCGGGACCGCGCAGCGGTCGCCCGGCGCGGTCGTAGGCGTCCCATTTTTTACGGGCTGACACGCATCCGCGGGGCCAGCGCCCACAAACCTCAGCCGCCGAAGCTGCGCATCCCGCCGCCGGTCCTGGAGCTGCCGAAGCCGCCGCGCGAGGCGGCGGTGGCGCGGGTCAGGGGCGGTTTGCCGACGGTCACCGGGGCCTTGTTGAAGGTGTTCGGGCTCAGATTCGCCCGGCCGGTGTTGTTCGCATAGGTCGTGCCGCCCGCGGGCGTGGTGAAGCGGCCGTTGGCGTTGCGATACATCGGCTGTGCCGCAAGGCCACGCTGCCCGCCCAGCATGTTGCCGATCAGGTAGCCTGCCAGCAGCGGCATGAAGATGCTGCCCGACCCGCCGCTCGTCGCCTGCGCCTCGGAGCCGCAATTGCCCTCGCCATACTGCTCTTCGCAGACCTCGAGGCTGTCATAGCGCGGCGCGGTCTCGGCGTGCAGCGTCTCGGCCTCGGCGAAGGCGTCGGCGCAGTCCTGTTCGGAGAACAGGCTGGTCGGGCCGACGGCGCTGCGGCAGCTCTCGAGATCGGGGAAGGCCTGCGCCTCGACCGGTTCCTCGCGGCATCCGGCGAGCGCGAAGGAGGCGGCGCCGACGATGGCGAGGGCGGCTGTGCGGGAGCGTTTGGTCATGGCTGTCTCCGTCAGTCTCGGATGAAATGGGGTTTGAAGCGCGACAGGTCCTGGGTGATCCGCCCGCGATCCTCGCGGATGCCGATGCCGACGCAGCGCTCACCGGCGATCCATGCGCCGATCACCGGGCGGAAACCGCCGAAGACCGGCAAGGGGTGATAGGCCTGCGCGATGCGCGGGTGGCCGGCATAGCCGTCCTGGCTTGCGGTCTCGGTGACCTCGCCATCCTCGACGATGCTGATCGACGCGCCCTCGCGCGAGAAGATCGGCTTCAGGACGTGGCCGAGGCGCATCGCGTCCGAGGCCCGTTCGAGCCGGGCGGCGGTCTCGGGCGACGGTTCGGTGAGGTCGGTCTCGAAGAAGGCGGGCAGCAGGTTCGGGTGGTCCTCGAACATCTCCCACAGCACCGGCAGGATGCCCTTGTTGGACAGGATCGCCTTCCAAGGCGGCTCGATCATCCGGCACTGCGCGGTGGCGAGATGCCGGGCGTAATCGTCGCGCAGCAGGTCTTCCCACGGGTAGAGCTTGAACAGCGTGCCGATCACCCGGTCCTCGTCGTCGAGGAACTGCCCGTCCTCGCTGATGCCGATCTTCTCGAGATCGGTGTAATGCGCGCCAAGCCCCGCCTCGCGCGCGGCCCAGCCAAGCGCCTCGACGGTGGCGTAATCCTCGGGCGCGCCCGACATGGCAGTGAAGTGCAGCTGCGTCTCGGGGGCGAACATCGCGCCGAGACGTTCGACGATGGCCTCGTGGAGGCCGTTGAACTGGTCGTCGTCCGCGCGAAGCACGCCACGCGCCTGCTGGTCCTCGAACCACTGCCACTGGAACGCGGCGCTCTCGTAGAGCGAGGTCGGGGTGTCGGCGTTGTACTCCAGCATCTTCGCCGGGCCGTCGCCGTCATAGGCCAGATCGAACCGGCCGTAGAGCTCGGGCTCACCATCCTGCCAGCTCTGCGCAATATAGTCGCGATGGGCCTCGGGAATGGCAAGCCTGTCGAGCAGCTGCTCCGAGCCGATCACCCGCGCCACCGCCTCGCGGCACATGCCGTGCAGCTCGGTGGCGGGATCCTCGATGCGGTCCTCGATTTCCGACAGCGTGAAGCAGTACGCTGAGCTTTCCTCCCAGTAGGGCTCGCCATGCATGTCGGCAAAGGTGAAGCCCTGGTCGGCGGCCTTGTCGCGCCAGTCCGGGCGCTCCGGCAAATCGAGCTTCTGCACCTGTCGTCCTTCCTCCTGTCGCCGCGCCGGTCCGGGGCGGCGGTGTTGCGCGATATATGGGCGGTTCGCGCCGGATTGTGAACGGGGCATTCGGAAAAAGGCGGATTGCAGCCCCGGGGGTGGCGGGCCTGCGCCAAACGGCGGGGGGGAGGCGGCGCATGGGGAAGAGAGGCCGCACCGGGCCGGGCGGGGCTGCAGGCGCTGAAGGTCGGCATCCGCGCCCCCGGACCCGACGATTGCCAAGCTCCCACGCGCGCGCTGGCCACACGGACCCCGGTTCCGCGCACGCGTCGCGGACGGAGGGGCGTCCTGCGACGGGGACAGGCTCACTCCGCCGGGTGCCGCTGCGCGGTGGCGCGTCGGTTGACCCAGCCTTTCAGGCTGCGTTCGGCGGGGCGTTCGAAATAGAGGAACAGCAGCAGCGAGCCGACGAGGGACAGCGCAAAGGCCGACGCTCCGACCAGAAGATCTCGGTAGGGCAGCTCGCCCACCAGCCGGCTGCAGATGCGGATCGCGGGCTGGTGGATCATGTAGAACGCGAAGGAGGCCTCTCCGAGCAGCACCATCGTTCGCCCCGACAGAACGCCGCAGATCGCCCGGCTCCGGTCGAGATGAACCCAGAGCAGCAGCGTCACCACCGGCAGGAAGAACAGCGACATGCGGAACGCCTCGGGAACGCTGTCGGCCACGAACATCGCCGCGAACAGCAGCCCCCAGGCCAGCGGCAGCGCGGCCCGCGGCAGGCGCATGCCCCGTTGCCAGAGGTCGTAGAGCGCCATGCCGGCGAGGAACTCCAGCAGGCGAAAGCCCGGGAAGATGTAAAACACCCAGTGCCCCACCGTGCGCTCCCCGAGGAGGATGACACTGTTGTAATGCGCGACGGCGTAGACCGCGCAGGCCACCACCGTCAGGCCCAGCAGCGCGGTCAGCAGCCAGCGCCGCGGCGCGGCCACGAAACACAGCGGGAAGAAGCACAGGTAGAAGAACATCTCGTTCGACAGCGACCAGGACGGCGCGTTGAGCGAGAAGTAATAGGTCGAGTCGGGCACCCATGACTGCAGGAAGGTCAGGTTGAGCAGCGCCACCGGCGCGGTGAGGTTGTTGCGCCAGACCCCGACCAGCACATAGGGCAGCGCGGTCGCGAGGTGCAGCGGTGACAGCCGCGCGAGGCGCAGCGCCATGAAGCGGGCGTAGGACATCTCGCTGCCGGTGATGCGGCCTGTGTAGGAATGCGACAGCACGAAGCCCGACAGCACGAAGAAGAACGACACGCCGACAAAGCCCTGCGCGAGCATGGTCTGCAGCCAGTCCGGCGCCGAGGGCCATGGCACGTGGCTGAGAAACACCAGCAGCGCCGCGATGAAGCGCAGGCCGGTCAGCTGGTCGAGCCGGGGGGCACCTCCGGTGTTCATCGCAGAGACCTCTGAAAGGGGCGTCGTGTCGCACATCGTGCCAGTGGGACGGGACGGAGCAAAGACGCGCGCCTCCGGCCTGCGAAAGCGCCGCGCGCTGCAAGCGGCCACCGGGTCGCCTTGGGTAAAGACGCCGGCGGGCCGGCGTCAGCTCTCGGCGACGGGATCATGGGGCGCGCACCTGAAAATGCTGACATCGCGTTCGAGGAACAGGGGTTTGCGGGCGCTGAACTCGGCATCGAGCATGCAGCGCGTCTCCATGTCGGCAAAGAAGCCCCGCATCAGCTCCGAGGGAACCTCGTCGCGCATGTAGGGCAGGTTCTTGACGATGAAGACCGAAAAGCCCTGATCGAGCCAGTAGTCGAGCTGCCACTCCTCGCGCTGCGGCGGCCAGGCATGGGCCTGCACCACGTAATCCTCCGAATCCTCGTCGACGCCTTCGAGGCCGTACATCACCGTCGGCATCCCGATGTAGAACACCGCGCCGGGCAGGTCCTCGTGCACGAGGCGCTCTTCGCTGATCTCGGGCATCACCACGTTGTACTTCGCCGCCAGCCGGTCCCAGCGGGCCAGCTCCATCGTTTGCGCCTCCAGGCGCCGGGGCAGGTTGGTCTCGAGCATGGTGAGGATGCGCTCGTCGGCGTAATCGCGCGCGATGCGGGCGTCGACCTCCTCGCGGATCGCGGGTGCGGTGGCCTGCCGCAGCGGGATCGCGGCGTTCGCCGCGCTGAGCACGAGGCCCATCGCCAGCGCTGCAGTGGCGCCAAAGCGCAGAACGGCCTGCGGCGCAGCGCTGAGCCCTGCAAGCGCCAGCGCGGCCAGCAGGGCAAGCCCCGCGAAATTGGCGATCCAGAGATGCTCGGGCTGGCGCGAGCCCACCAGCAGGGCGGTGCCGGCGGTGGCCAGCACCAGCGCGACCCAGATCACCAGCAGCAGCGGCGTCTTGTCGAGCCTCACGCCCGGCAGCAAGAGAACCAGCGGGGCCAGAAGCGCCGCGACCAGCCAGACCGCGTTGAGCCCCAGCACCGGCGTCGCGAGCCGGGCGAGCAGGGTGGAAAGGCCCACCGTCCGATCGGCGTCGCCGGTAACCGACATCACCGCCTGGATCTTCTGGAACTCGAGGAAGCTCGCGAAGTCGAGCAGCAGGCCGATGTTGAGGATGGGCCACGCGATCAGCGCGGTCAGCACGATGCGCCCGACCGAGGCGGCGCAGGCCCGGCCGCCCTCATCGCTGGCGATCAGGACCCAGTACCCCAGCGCCAGCGGCGCGAGCACGAAGACGCCGGATTGCTTGAAGCTGACGGTCAGCACCGCCATCAGCGCCACGATCACGTCCCAGCGCCCCGGCCGCGGGCTGTCGAATCGCACGAGCGTCGCCCAGACCGTCGCGATCAGCGCGGTCGCCAGCGCCACGTCGCCCTTGGCGATATGCGACATGTAGACCCCGAGCGGGAACAGCGCCCCCACCAGCCCGACCGCGAAGGCGCGGTCTCGCGCAAGGCCGGTGTGACGGGCGATGCCGTAAAACAGCGGCGCCAGCAGCGCGCCGGTGGCGGCAGTCAGCAGCCGCGCGGTGACGTAGAACGGCGTGGCGTCGGCGAAATACTGGGCGCGAAAGCCGCCCGGCCCCGACCACCAGTCCAGCACCTGCCCGACGCCGAACAGCGCCGCGAGTCCTATCGCGTTGAGATAATTGATCAGCGGCGGATAGAAATGCTGCTCGGGCACGAGTTGCCCGGTCAGCACCTTCGCCGCCTCGTTGATCCGCTCGTCGCCGTGGAAATAGCCGTAATCCGCTCCGACCGCCCGCAGCAGAAATGCAACGGTGAAAAGAACGAGAACCAACACAGTTCCGACCCGCGTCCGGCCAGCTATACTCATACCCATAATCCCTGGAACCGCCTTGGCCCAGTCACATACCACGAAGCGACAATTCGAAACAGTTTTTGTATCTATATTCCCGAGACGCGCACGAATGGCCATGGCCAGAGGGCACTCTGACGGAAAAGGGGGAATTTGATGAACGCTGCGCCCACGTCTCCGGCCTCCTCCGCGCCCGGTGCCGAAAATCCGCTCTATGTCGATCTCGACGGCACGCTGATCCGCACCGATGCCGCGCAGGAGCTTCTGATCGAATCGCTCAAGGTGCCGGCGCGCTGGCCGGGCATCGTGCGCGCCGGCCGGCAGGACGGACGCTCGGGGATCAAGCACGCGCTCTGGGACGAGACGCGGTTCCGGCCCGAGCTGCTGCCTTATAACGACGACGTTCTGATCTATATGCGGCAGGCCCGCGAAGAGGGCCGCCGGGTGGTGCTCGCCACCGCCGCCGACCGCCGCGCCGCCGAGGCCGTGGCCGCGCATCTCGGGCTGTTCGACGGCGTGCTCGCCTCCGAGCCGGGCCGCAACCTGAAGGGCGGCGCCAAGCTCGAGGCGATCGAGGCCGATGCCGGAGGCGCGGCCTTTGAGTATCTCGGCGACAACCGCGCCGATATCCCGATCTGGAACCGTGCCGGGTGGGCGGGCTTCGTGGCCCCCTCCGGCGCCGTGGAGGAGGCGCGCCGCCGCAGCGGAACGCGCGCGACGCTGGTCTCGCACTCCGACCGATCGCTGACGCACGGGCTCTGGAAGGCGATGCGGCCGCATCAGTGGTCGAAGAACGTGCTGGTCTTCGTGCCGCTGCTGCTGTCGCACCAGTACGGCCACGCGGGGGCGCTGCTCGCGGCGGTGATGGCCTTTGTCTGCGTCTCGATCCTCGCCTCGTCGGTCTACCTCGCCAACGATCTCGTGGACATCGAGGCCGACCGCCGCCACCGCAGCAAGCGCAACCGCCCCTTCGCCTCGGGCGCGGTGCTGCCGGTCGAGGGGGCAGGGGCGGCGCTTGGGCTGGCCGCGCTGGCGCTAATGCTGGCGTTCCTGACGCTGCCGGCGAAATTCGGCGCGATCCTTCTGGTCTATCTCGCGATGACGACCGCCTATTCGTTCGTCCTGAAGCGCTTCTCGACCATCGACACCATCGTTCTGGGGATGCTCTACACGCTGCGCATCGTCGCCGGGGCGGCGGCCTGCGGCATCGCCGTCAGCTCGTGGCTGCTGACGTTCTCGTTGTTCTTCTTCGTCAGCCTCGCCTATCTCAAGCGCGCCATCGAGCTCGACCGGGTGGAAGAGACCACCAAGCTGCCGAGCCGCAACTACTGGGGCGCCGAGCTTGCCACGGTGCGCGCCTTCGGCATCGCCAACGCCGCGGCGGCGATGCTGACGCTGGCGCAGTACATGTCGAGCGCCACCGCCAGCCAGACCTATGGCGCCGCCGACCTGCTCTGGCTGGTGCTGCCGCTGATGATGTTCTGGATCTACCGCACGTGGATGTGGGCCTGCCGCGGCAAGATCGGCGATGACCCGGTGATCTTCGCCGTCACCGACCGGATCAGCCAGCTGACCTTCGCCGCGACCGTCCTGCTGGTCATCGCCGCGCGCTATCTCACCATGGAGCCCCTGATCCAATGACCCCCCTCGGTTTCGCGCTGATCTTCGTTTCGGTCGCCCTCTCCGCTCTGGGGCAGACCTGTTTCAAGGCGGGGGTGACCCGCGTGACCTTTGCCGACGGGGCCGGCGTGCTGGGCAAGGCGGCGGCGCTGCTGTTCTCGCCGTGGGTGCTGGGCGGGCTGGCCTTCTACGGCGTTGGCACCGTCCTGTGGCTGTTTGCGCTGCGGCGGGTGGACCTGTCGCTGGCCTATCCCTTCGTGTCGATGAGCTTCGTCATGGTGGTAGGAGCGGGTGTGGTGTTCCTCGGCGAGGCGCTGACCCTGCCCAAGCTGCTGGGGCTGTGCCTCATCATCGCGGGGCTTTGCGTCATGGCGCTGGACGGGGTGCGCTGAGCCGGCCTCCCTTTGGGCGCCCTGAACGGTAGGAAGACAGGCGTGAGCCCCGGGAACTTCGCGCTGCAGCGCGGCGTTGGGTGACCGGTTGTGCCGGCGTGAAGCGCACGACCGATCTTTGCAATCGACGGGGCAAGCCGCATGACACACCCCCCAGCCGTCGCGCGGGGCCGTAGCCCGCACCGGTGCCGGTGGCGGCCTGACGCCTGTGGCGCGCCGCGTGGATGCTGATGTCTCGTGAACCACTCTTTCCCGAACGACAAGGGGACGGCATGACCCGATCATTCGACTGGGGTGCGCAGCCCAGCGGCGCCGGCCATTGGTCATTCAACATCTGGGCCCCGGCGGCGACCAGCGTTCAGCTGCTGCTGGATGGCGACACGCATGCGATGACCGGGGGCGAGGACGGCTTCTGGCGCACCGAACTGCCGGCGGGACCGGGCCTCGACTATCTCTTCCGCATCGACGGGCACGACCGGCCCGATCCGGCGGCGCGCGCGCAGCGTGGCGGCGTGGACGGTGCCTCGGTCACCGTCGATCCCTCCGGCTTCGACTGGGGGGCGCCGTGGCAGGGCCGCCCCTTCGAGGAGGCGGCGATCTTCGAGCTGCACATCGGCACCTTCACCGAAGAGGGCACCTTTGCCGCCGCCACCGCGCGCCTGCCCGAGCTTGCCGCGCTTGGCATCACCGCGGTCGAGATCATGCCGGTCGGCCAGTTCGGCGGGCATCATGGCTGGGGCTATGATGGGGTGCTGGTGCGCGCGCCGCACGTGCCTTACGGCACGCCCGACGATCTGCGCCGCTTCATCGCGAGCGCGCAGCGCCATGGCATGATGGTGCTGCTCGATCTGGTGATGAACCATTTCGGCCCGTTCGGAAACTTCCTGCCGAACTACGCGCCTGCCTTCTTCAATCAGCGCCCGACCCCCTGGGGCGACGGCATCGCCTTCGAGCGCCCGGAGGTGCAGAGCTTCTTCCGCGAGGCGGCGCTTGGCTGGCTGGAGGAGTACCGGCTCGACGGCTTCCGTCTCGATGCGGTGCACCAGATCCGTGACGGGCAGGAGCAGAAATTCCTCCGCGATCTGGCGCAGGAGATCTGCGCGCGGGAGTTCGGCCGGCCCATTCACCTGATCACCGAGGACGAGCGCAACCTGCCGCACCTGCGCGAGCAGGGCTTCGACGCCGAGTGGAACGACGACTGGCACAACGCCCTGCACGTGGCGCTGACCGGCGAGACGCAGGGCTATTACAGCCGCTTCGCCCGCGATCCGTTCGGCGATCTGGCGCTGGCGATGGCGCGCGGACAGGTCGACGAGGGCGCGCCGCACCCCGAAGAAGTGCGCGGCGCGCCCGCCGGGCACCTGCCGTGGACCGCCTTCGTCAACGCCAACCAGACCCATGACCAAATCGGCAACCGCGCCCATGGCGAGCGGCTGATCTCGCTGATCGGCGAACCCGCGGCGCGGGTCTGTCACGCGGCGCTTCTGCTGATGCCGTTCCTGCCGATGCTCTACATGGGTGAGGAAGAGGGGCGCGACACGCCGTTCCTGTTCTTCTGCGATCCGCCCGACGAGGACGCCCGCGAGGCGGTGCGAACCGGCCGCGCCGCCGAGCTGCGCGGCATCGGCTACGATCTGGACGGGATGATCGATCCCACCAGCGCCGCGGCCTTCGAGGCCTCGAAACCCTACGCCTCCGACCCGCCCCCTCACGCCGAGGCGTGGCGCACACTGACCCGAAAGCTCCTCGCCCTGCGCGCGTCGCACGTGGTGCCGCTGCTGCGCTCGGGTAAGACCGGTCTCGGCGAGGTCACCCGCCACGGCCCCAAGGCCTTCGAGGTCCGCTGGCCCTTCGCGGCGGGCGAGATCCGGATGCGCCTCGCACTTGGAGCGCCGGCTACCAGCGCTGCGCCGCTTGCCGCCCCGCAGTTCCGCCTCGGCGATCCCACCGCCGAGGCCTTTGCCATCGAAGTGGAGTTCACAGCGTGAAACCTCTTGTCGCCAGCTACCGTCTGCAACTGCGTCAGGGCGTCGATTTCGACCGCGCCGTGGAGCTTTTGCCCTATATCGCCGGGCTTGGCGTGAGCCACCTCTATCTCTCGCCGATCTTCACCGCCGAGAGCGGCTCGACCCATGGCTACGACGTGGCCAACCCCGCCGAGATCGACCCGGTGCTCGGCGGGCGCGCGGGCTACGAGCGGCTCGCCGCGGCGGCCAAGGAGCGGGGCCTCGGGATCATCCTCGATCTGGTGCCCAACCACACCGTGCTCAGCGTCGAGAACCCGTGGCTTCTCGATGCGCTGACCCACGGAGCCGAAAGCCGCTATGCCCGGCATTTCGACATCGATTGGGACAGCCGGCTGATCCTGCCGCTCTTGCCCGAGCCGCGCGACGACATGATTGCGGCTGGCGCGTTCGAGATCGACCGCGAGACCCAGCGCGTAACCTGGGAGGGCGGCTGGCTGCCGCTGGCGCCCGGCACCGCGGAGGAGGGCGGCGTGGCAGAGATCCTCGACCGGCAGCACTGGCATCTGCGCCACTGGGTGCGCGAGCGGCGCAGGCTGTCGCACCGGCGCTTCTTCAACATCACCAGCCTGATCGGGATGCGGGTCGAGGAGCGCGCGGTGTTCGACGCCATGATGGCCCTGCCGCTCGAGCTGGTGCGCGCGGGGCTGGCTGAGGGTCTGCGCATCGACCATGTCGACGGGCTTGCCGATCCGGCGGGCTATCTCGACTGGCTGCGCGAGGAGGTCGGGCCGGATGTGCCGGTCTGGGTCGAGAAGATCCTCACCGGCGACGAGGACATGCCCGACTGGCCGGTCGAGGGCACCACCGGCTACGAGGCCAACGACCGCATCACCCGGCTGCTGCTCGACGAGGGCGGCATGGACCGGCTCGACGCCATGTGGCGCGGGGTGACCGGGGCGCGCGGCGACTACGAAGCCGCCTGCCGTGCCGCGCGGCACCAGATCCTGTCGGGCGATCTTGCCGCCGAGCTGCGCGAGATGCTGCGCCGGGCCGAGGCCGCGCTGGCCGAGGCGGGCCAGCAGCTGCCGGAGGAGAGCTTGCGCGAGGCCCTGCGCGAGATGCTCGTCGCCTTCCCGCGCTACCGCAGCTACATCACCGCCGAGGATGGCCCCTCTGCCGAGGACCGGGCGCTGATCGACGAGACCATCGCCATCGCCGCCGTGGCAGGCGCCGACAGTGCCGCGCTCGAGGCGCTGCGCGACGTGCTGCTGTCGCCGCAGGGGGAGGCCGGCGCAGCCTTCGTCGTGCGCTTCCAGCAGGTCACAGGCGCGGTGGTCGCCAAGGCGCAGGAGGACACCGCCTTCTACCGCCACACCCGCTGTCTCGCCGAGGCCGAGGTCGGCTCGGAACCCGACGCCGAACCGCTCTCGGGCGCGGATTTCGAGGGCTGGTGCGCGGCGCGTCTGGCGCGCTGGCCGCGCGCCATGTCGCTGGGCTCGAGCCACGACACCAAGCGGGCCGAGGACGCCCGCACGCGGCTCATCGCGATGACCCACCTGCCGGCGGAGGTGGCCGAGCTCTGGGTGCACGCCCACACGCTCGACGCCCCCGAGCCGCCCGACGAGTCGACGCGCTGGTATATCCTGCAATCAGCCGTGGCGTTCTGGGAGCCCGAGCGCGACGATCTCGAGGCGCGCCTTGCCGCACATCTCGAGAAGGCGCTGCGCGAGGCCAAGGAGCTGACCGACTGGCACGAGCCGGACGAAGAGGCCGAGGGCCGCGCCAAGGCGTTTGCTGAAGCCTTGCTCGGGGCGTGGCGCGCGGCGCCACCGGCGGCGCTCGAGGCGCTGGTGGCGCGGGGCGAAATGCTGTCCCTGAGCCAGCTTGCGCTGCGCTTCCTCATCCCCGGACTGCCCGACATCTATCAGGGCAGCGAAACCGGCACCTTCGCGCTGACCGACCCCGACAACCGGGCGCCTCTCAATCCCGACGCACCGGTGTCGCCGTTCGGCGCGCGCAAGTTGACGTTGTTGAAGGAGTTGATCGACCTGCGCCGCGCGCTGCCCGAGCTGTTCGCGGCCGGGGAGTGCCGCGTGTCGGAAGACGGGGAGCGGCTGACGCTGATCCGCGCGCAGGACGGCGCGGAGGTCGCGCTGCACGTGGCGACCGACGGCAGTGCGGCGCCGGAGATCATGCGCTTCTGACGCGGCGGGGGCGGGGCCTGAGGCCCCGCCCTTTCACGCCCCGACGATCATGCCGCCGTTGACGTGGATGGTCTGCCCGGTGATGAACGAGCCGTCGCGCGAGGCGAGGAACACGTAGGCCGGCCCAAGCTCGCGCGGCTGGCCGACCCGCCCGATGGGGGCGGCCATGTTCTTCAGCATGTCCTCGTCGAAATCCTCGAACACCGACTGGATGTCGGTTGCCACCGGTCCGGGGGCCACTTCGTTCACCCGGATCCCGCGCTCCATGAGCTGCTTGGCCAGCGAGCGGGTGAAGGTGGTGATGGCCCCCTTGGTGGCGGAGTAGGGCAGTAGAGCATCGTTGCCGACGAAGGCGTTGATCGAGCTGGTGTTCACGATCGCGCCGTCATCCGGCATGTGCTTCAGCGCCGCGCGCGACAGGAAAAACATGCCGGCCATGTTGACGTCGAAATGCGCCCGCCAATCCTCGTCGCTGACCTCGTCGAGCGTGTGGTAGGGCTTCTGGAAGCCGGCGTTGTTGACCAGCACGTCGATGCCGTCCCAGACCTCGACGACCCGGGCCACCGCCGCGTCGCAATCGGCGCTCTTGCCGGTGTCGCCCTGGATCACGAGCGCCTCGGCGCCTTCGGCCTCGAGCCCCTCGCGGGTCTCCTCCGCCTTGTCCTCGGCCGAGTGGTATATGATCGCAACCTTCGCGCCCTCGCGGGCCATGTGCAGCGCCACCGCGCGACCGATGCCGCTGTCGCCGCCCGAGATCAGCACGCGCTTGCCAGTGAGCTTGCCGGCGCCCTTGTAGCCGTCGTCGATATATTCCGGCTCGGGCAGGTGGGGAATGTTCTCGTCAGACATAAATCTGTCCTCTCAATCGAATGTCAGGTGTTGATCGCAGCAACGGCGCCGCCATCCGCACGCCAGGCCGAGCCGTTGGTAAAGCTCGCGCGGTCCGAGCACAGAAGCGCTGCCACCGCCGCGACCTCGTCGGCCTGTCCACGCCGCTTGAGCGAGAGATAGGGGCGTTCCTCGTCGAGGAAGCTCTTGATCGCCTCGTCCTTCGAGACACCGAGGGACTTGGCGCGCTTTTCCATCATCCCGTCGGTCATCGGGCTTTCGATGAAGGCGGGCATCACCGCGTTCACCAGCACCCCCTTGGGGCCATAGGGGAGCGACAGCGCCTTGGTG
Source organism: Salipiger bermudensis (assembly GCF_020171625.1). Taxonomy (GTDB): domain Bacteria; phylum Pseudomonadota; class Alphaproteobacteria; order Rhodobacterales; family Rhodobacteraceae; genus Salipiger; species Salipiger bermudensis_B. Next base: position 30,162 of record NZ_JAIUZY010000011.1, on the reverse strand, counting down.
TAGCTCAGCAGTGCGGCTTTCGAGGCGTTGTAGACGGCCTCGTCCGGGTAGGGCTGCACGGCGTTTTCCGAGACCGTGAAGACCACCCGGCCCCAGCCCTTCTCGACCATGCCGGGCACCAGCGTCCGGGTCATGCGCACGGCGGACATGAAGTTGGTGTTCCAGCAGGCGAACCAGTCGTCGTTGCTCATCTCGAGCGGGTCGCCCTTGGCCCCGGTAATCCCGGCCATGTGCACGAGGATGTCGGCCCCGCCCTGCTCGGCGACATGCTTCGCCAGCGTCGCCACTTCCCCGTCGTTGGTCAGGTCGGCGGCGTAGTGGCCCACCACGCTGTCGCCGAGCGTGTCGGCCGCCTCTTTGAGTTCGTCTTCCGACGTGTCGGTCAGGAACAGGCGCGCACCGTCCTCGGCCAGCACCTTGGCCGTGGCCAAGCCGAGTCCGCCGGCTGCGCCGCTGATTACGGCGAGCCGTCCGTCAATATTCAGTTTCATCGCTAGACCTCTTGGTTTCAGGCGAAACGATTGGGGGGAATGAACGGTTCCGGTTGCCCCTTCAGAAGCCCGCAATGCGCCCCGCATCGCGGGCAGAATGACGGCGTTCGAGGCATTTGCAGGGAGGGCTGTCCGAGAGTGCCGCGGGCGTCGCGAGACGTGCCGCGCGGGAGGGTCGGCAAAGCGCAATGCGGCGTGCCCGATGACTTCGCCCGAATGCAATCGAACCGCAGGTGCCCGGCGGACTGTTGCGCTTCGGTCAGACCATGAGAGCGCCTGCGCCCCGCTTCGGAGGGCAGCCCTACGCTCTCGCGGTCAGCTCCACAATCCGGCGCACCATGACGTCGAACGAGAAGGGCTTGAGCAGCACCTCTGCGCCGGCCAGCGCAGGGCCGGAATGGGCCTCGTCGTCATAGCCGGTCATGAAGATGATCGGCAGCTGGGGATGCGCCTCGTGCGCCGCGCGCGCCAGTTCGCGCCCGGTCATGCCGCCGGGAAGACCCACATCGGTGAGCAGGGCCGAAATCTCGGGATGCGCCTCCAGCAGCGCCAGCCCCTCGCGCGCGGTCCCCGCCTCGAGCACCTTGAACCCCGCATCGGTCAGCGATTCCGCCACCACCATGCGCACCAGAACCTCGTCATCGACCACGAGGATCGTCGCGCCGCTGCCCTCTCCTGCCGAGGCCGCGTCAGCGGCGGGCGTCGCCGCCTCGGCCGCCTGTGCAGAGCGCGGCAGGAAGAGCTCGACCGTCGTGCCCTCGCCAAGCTGCGAGCGGATCAGGGCGGCGCCGCCGGACTGGCGGGCAAAGCCATAGACCATCGACAGGCCAAGCCCGGTGCCCTTGCCGCTCGGCTTGGTGGTGAAATAGGGCTCGAAGGCCTTCGCCAGCTGGTCCGGGCTCATGCCGCTGCCGGTGTCGCGCACGGACAGCTTCACATAGGCCCCCGTCTCGAGATGCTCGGTCGCGGTGGCGACGGTTTCGTTGTCGGCCTCGATCTCGATCAGCCCGCCGTCGGGCATGGCGTCGCGGGCATTGAGGCAGATGTTGAGCAGAGCGTTCTCGAGCTGGTTGCCGTCGACCATGGCGGGCCACGTGTCCGGGGCGAACCGGGTCGACACACTCACCTCCGGCCCGATCGCGCGGCGCACCAGATCCTCCATGCCATGCACCAGCGCGGGCACGTCGGTGGGCGCCGGCTGCAGCGACTGGCGGCGCGAGAAGGCAAGCAGCCGCTGGGTCAGCGTGGCGGCCCGTTCGGTCGAGGCCTGCGCCGCCGCGACGAAGCGGTGCGCTTCGTCGGTCCGGCCCTCGTCGAGCCGGCTGGTGATCAGGTCTAGCGAGCCCGCGATCGCTGTCAGCAGGTTGTTGAAATCATGCGCTAGCCCGCCGGTCAGCTGGCCGACGGCTTCCATCTTTTGCGCCTGACGCAGCGCCTCTTCCTGCTCCATGAGCTTCGCGGTCTGGTCCGCGACCCGCTGCTCGAGCGTCTGGTTGAGCTGGAACAGCTCGGCGGTGGCGCGGTCGCGCTCTTCGAGGATCGCGCGCCGGTCGTCGAGATCCATCAGCACGCCGGCAAAGATGCGCGGGCTGCCGCCTTCGAGACGACCATTGGTTTCGATCCAGTGGTACTGGCCGTCGGCCTGCCGCACCCGGAACTGGAAGGCGATGGCGGCCCCGCCCGAGGTCGACCGGTTGATCTCTTCCATCAGCGCGGGGCGGTCGCCGGGGTGGACGTTGGCCACGATCGTCTCGAGCGTGAGCGACGAGGCCGGCAGCGCCGGGTCAAGGCCCATCGCGGTCGAGAACCCGGTGTCGAGCTCGAAATGGTCGGTGTCGAGGGTCCAGACCCAGGTGCCCAGGATCGCCCCGGCCGACAGCGCCCGTGCGAGATGACGGGCGTCGCGTGTGGCGCGCTGCTCGCTGTCGCGCAGAGCCTGCTCTGTGCGTTTGCGTTCGGTGATGTCACGGAACAGCACCGCAACCCGACCTTGCTCGACCTTGCCCGCGAGCGTGGCGGAGACCTCGATGTAGCGATCGACCTCGGCAAAGCGGCGCTCGAACCGGATCGGCTCGCCGGTTTCGAGCACGCGCCGATAGATCTTGACCCACTCGGCGCCGTCCTGCGGCGAGACGTCGAACACCGACTTGCCGACGACGCCGCTGATCCCGGTGTGGCGCTCGTAGCCCGAATTGGACTCGACATGCACGTAGTCGCTGAGCGGGCCGTCGGGGCCGTCGGTGAACTGGATGATGCAGAAGCCGTCATCCACGAGATCCATCAGCGCCTGATAGCCGGACGGGCGGGCCGGTGTCGGGGGGGCTTTGCCGAAACGCAGCTTGTTTTTCCAGATCACGTCGGCGGTCGCTTTCGAGTGCACTTCAGTCGCTTGAAGGATAGGCCGGTTCCCACCGGTATCAACAGGCGGGGAGGGGGATCTTCGTGCTGTCTGGATGCCGGGCGAGGAGGCCGTGGCGTCCGCGGTTTTGCTGGGGTGGCGGGGGCGCGATTTGTGGGGGCGCTTTGGCGTGGTTTGACCGCTCGAGGCGTGCAGCAGGTTTTGGTGACGGCGGCGGTGCCGCCCTGCGAGATCAGCCAATCTTTACACCGTTCTTGAATACAAGGTGCAAAAATGCACAGCGGGGATGCTGCAACTTTGCGGCGCTGCTTTTCGGGTGGTTTTTCAACCCGTATCAGGTGCGTCGGATCTAGGGTGTTTCGATATAAATCAATTAAATCAGGCTGATAAGAGACGGCATTGTTTTGGCATCTCATCCGCTCGCACGTGTTCGAGAGCGTGCGTGAGCGGTTCGGTGATTTGAAAGGTCCGGGGCGAATACGCAGATATTCCTCATCCGAACGACACGGACCACAGATTTCTCGCACAACCGTGCGAATACACACCGAAAGGACTGAAGACATGAAAAACGCATCCTTCCTCACCGTCGCCGCCCTCGCCGCCGCCACCGCCTATGCAGGCGCCGCGTCGGCCCAGACCTTCAACACCGGCGACTTCGCCCGGACGGCTCTCGAGAAGATCGCCCCCACGGCAGACGTGGCCGATCTGAGCAACGCGCAGGCCGTGGCCGTGTATCAGGCCGTGCAGGACGAGGCCTCTGCGGCGAACCGCGCGGCCAGCGCCGAAGCGATGATCAAGAGCTACCAGTAAGCGCGCAGACCGCCACGCGCGGTCTCGCCATCGATCCTGTCACGATCCGGGGAAGGGGTGCCGCACTGGCACCCCTTTTTCGCGTCGCCGCGGCGTGGTGACCGATCATGGGCGTCCGCAGCGGGGTCTGCGTGTAGACCCTACACGGCGGGCGCGGTGCCGTGCGGCAACATGGCCGGGGTGTTTGCCGTCCGGCTTTGTGACGCGTGGCCGCGGCTGCTACGCTGGCACGCAAAGCAACCCGGTCCGATCACCGGGGCACAGGCAAGGACCGACCACATGACACCCGCGCGCATTTTCCTGCTGATCGTCGCTGCACTTGGCCTCTCGGCCTGTGGCGTGCCCTTCGTGCCGCTGATCTGACAGCCGCGCGTGCGCGCCCCAACGCCCACCCTGCCGATCCGCTTTGACCCCGCTTGGCAGCACGCCGGGCGGGTGGCGTCTTGCCGCCATGCCGCCGGTGCCGGACCTCCCGCTTGCCAGCGTAACGCGCCATCCGCAGCACACCGGCCCCATGCCAGTCGGACAGCGAGACCGTCATTTCGGCACGGAAACATTTCGAGACTTGAAATATCCCCCTCGTCGAACTAATTCGATGCCGGAAAGGGAGCCCTGCCCATGACAAGTGTCACCGACCGCCTTCTCGATCCCTCCGGACGCCAGCTCCCGCAGGAGCTGCGCATCCTGCTCGGGCACTTCGTCCTGTCGCACGCGCTCGACGAGCAGATGGACGCCTGCCAGATGGTGCAGGCGCTGACCAAGCCGGAGCGCAAGCTGATGATGCATCTGGGTGTGCCGCGCCGCATGGGTCAGCTTGCCGAGGACCTGAACACCCAGCCCTCCACGGTGACCGCGGTGGCCGACCAGCTTGAGGCCAAGGGCATGGTGCTGCGCGAACGCGACCCGGACGATCGCCGCGCCTGGCAGCTCTGCCTGACCGAAATCGGGCAGGGCGCGCGAAGCGACCTGATCGAGCAGATCGTGGCGCAGTTCCGCGACCTGTCCGGGCTCAGCCCCGACGAAATGACCCAACTCGCCACGCTGATGGACCGCGTGGCCGAACGTATCCTGCAGAACGGACTGCCGAAGGGATTTACCCTATGACCATTTTTTCCCGGTTCCCCCTTGCCGCCGCCGCGGTGGCGATGCTTCTGGCCGCGCCGCAGACGGCGCTGGCCCAGACCGAGCCGCAACCCGCGCTGCGCCCGGTGAAGCTCGCCGTGGTCGAGGCCGGCACGCAGGAGATCACCCGTCAGTTTTTCGGCAAGGTGGTGGCGCGGCGCACCGTGGATCTGGCCTTCCAGGTCGCCGGCCAGATCGAGCGCTTCCCGGTGGTCGAGGGCACGCATATCGAGGAGGGCGCGCTGATCGCGCAGCTCGACCTGCGCCCCTTCGAGCTGTCGCTCGATCAGGCGCAGCTGCAGAAGGAGCAGGCCGACCGCAGTCTCGACCGGCTCAACAAGCTGCGCGGGAGCACGGTGAGCGAGTCGGCGCTCGACGATTCCGAAACGCAGGCCGGGCTGGCCCGGATCGAGGTCGACAACGCCCAGATCGCGCTTGACGATGCGACGCTCTACGCGCCGTTCGACGCGCTCGTGGCCTCGCGCATGGTCGAGAACTACACCACGATTTCGGCTGGCACCCCGGTGGTCCGGCTGCATGACATGTCCGAGATCCGGGTCGAGATCGACGTGCCCGAGGTGCTGATCCAGAAGGCCGACGTGGCCGACGATGTGAGCGTGCTGGCGCGCTTCCCGGCCTCGTCCGAGAGCTACGAGATGACGGTGCGCGAGCTGAATGCCGAGACCTCGGCGATCGGGCAGACCTACCGCGCCACCTTCGGCATGGCCCCGCCCGAGGGGCTCGATGTGTTGCCGGGCTCGTCGGTGACGGTGACCGCGAAGCTGAGCCGCGGCGAGCCGCGCATCACCATCCCGGCGGCGGCGGTGCAGATCGCCCCGGACGGGTCCACCTTCGTGTTCCGCTTCGATCCCAAGGGCGCGGCGGAAGGCAAGCTCACCCGGCTGCCGGTGACGGTCGAGCCGACCGACGACGGCGGCGTGGCGGTGGTCGAGGGGCTGAAGGACGGCGACGAGATCGTCGTGGCCGGGGTCAGCGACCTGAGCGACGGCATGAAGGCGCGCCGCTTCGTCGGTTTCGGCGAGTGAGGGCAGGGAGATGAAGAGCATTGCACGCGGCTCGATCGAGCGCCCGATCTACACTTGGATCCTGATCCTCATCCTGTTCTTCGGCGGAATCTGGGGGTTCTTCTCCATCGGCCGGCTCGAAGACCCGGCCTTCACCATCAAGAACGCCGTCATCGTCACCCAGTACCCCGGCGCCTCGGCCGAGCAGGTGGCGACCGAGGTCTCGGAGCCGCTGGAATCCGAGATCCAGAAGATGGGCGAGCTGAAGACCATCACCTCGGTCAACCGGCCCGGCGTCTCGACCATCGAGGTCGAGATCAAGTCGACCTATGACGGCACCGAGCTGCCGCAGATCTGGACCGACCTGCGCAACCGGGTGGGCGACGCGCGGCTGCCCTCGGGCGCCGGCGCGCCCTACGTCAACGACAGCTTCGGCGACGTCTACGGCCTGTTCTACGCCATCACCGCCGACGGCTTCTCGGACGCCGAGAAGCACCGGCTGGCGATCTTCCTGCGCCGCGAGTTGCTGGGCGTCGAGGGGGTGGCGGATGTCGAGACGGCGGGCCTCCCGGACGAGGCCATCTTCGTCGAGCCCGACCTGTCGCGGGCGGTCAACCAGAACATCCCGCCCTCGGCCCTGGCCGGGGCGATCTCGGAGGCCGACAGCGTTTCGCCCGCGGGCACCATCGAGAGCGACGGCTCGCGCACGGTGATCCAGCGCCCGCAGGGCGAGGACACGGTCTCTGCCATCGCCGGGCTCACGGTCGGCGTGCAGGGCGAGACCGTCAACCTCATCGACCTCGCCGAGGTCTATCGCGGCCGGCAGGACAATCCCGACCTCATCATCCGCCAGAACGGCCACGAGGCCTTTACCCTCGGCGTCGCGGGCCTGTCGTCGGAGAACATCGTCGAGGTGGGCGCACGGGTCGATGCCAAGCTTGCCGAGCTCGACAAGGACATCCCGCTCGGGGTCGAGATGACGCCGATCTACCAGCAGCACGTGGTGGTGGACGAGGCGTCGAACGCCTTCCTGCTGAACCTCGCCACCTCGGTCGCCATCGTGGTCATCGTGCTGGCGCTGGCCATGGGCTGGCGCGCCGCCGTCGTGGTCGGTGCGACGCTGCTGCTGACAGTGATCGGGACGGTGTTCTTCATGGCGATCTTCTCGATCGAGATGGAGCGCATCTCGCTCGGGGCGCTGATCATCGCCATGGGGATGCTGGTCGACAACGCCATCGTGGTGGCCGAAGGGATGCAGGTCTCGATGCTGCACGGCAAGCGCGGCCCGGCCGCGGCTGACGAGGCGACGAAGAAGACCCAGGTTCCGCTGCTCGGCGCCACGGTCATCGGCATCATGGCCTTTGCCGGCATCGGCACCAGTCCGGACGCCACGGGCGAGTTCCTGTTCTCGCTCTTTGCAGTGATCGGCATGTCGCTGATGCTGTCGTGGATCCTTGCCATCACGGTGACGCCCTATCTTGGCAACAAGCTGTTCGTGACCAAGGACGAAGGCGATCACGATGCCTATGGCGGGTTCTTCTTCCGCCTGTTCGGGCGCACGCTCGATCTCGCGCTGCGCCTGCGCTGGCTGGTCGTGGTGGGCCTGATCGCGCTGACGGCGGTGTGCTTCAACGCTTTCGCCAAGCTGCCGCAGCAGTTCTTCCCCGACAGCAACACGCCGCTGTTCTTTGTGCATTACAAGCTGCCGCAGGGCGCCTCGATCGCCAAGACCTCTGAGGACCTTCGGGTGCTCGAGGACTGGCTGGCCGAGCGCGACGAGGTGGTCGCCACGACCACCTTCGTGGGGCAGGGCGCGACGCGCTTCATGCTGACCTATCAGGCCGAGAAGGCAAACCCCTCCTACGGCCACATCATCGTGCGCACCGCGACGCTCGAGGAGATCCCGCAGCTCAAGTCCGATCTCGACGCCTTCGGCGCCGAGGCGCTGCCGCAGGGCGAGATGCGCACCAAGCGGCTGGTCTTCGGCCCGGGCGGCGGCGATCCGGTCGCGGCGCGGTTCTCGGGGCCCGACCCGGAGGTGCTGCGCAATCTCGGCATCGAGGCGCAGGCGGTGATGAAAGAGGCCAGCGACAAGATCACCACCACCCGCACCGACTGGCGCGAGCAGGAGCTGGTGCTGCGCCCGCGCTACGCCACCGACCGGGCGCAGGCGGCGGGGATCAGCCGCGACGACGTCTCGACCGCGCTGCTCACCGCCACCGACGGCGCGCAGGCGGGCACCTATCGCGAGGGCGAGCGCCTGATCCCGATCCTCGTGCGCGAAGATCCCGAAAGCGATCTGACGCTGATGGACCAGGTGATCTATTCCGACGCGGCGCAGGCCTTCGTTCCCATCGAGCAGGTGCTCGACGGTCTCGAATTCATCCCCGAGAACACGCTGGTGCACCGCCGTGACCGTGTGCTGACCCTCACCGTCGGCGCCGATATCGCCGACGGCGTGACCCCCGCCACGGCCTTTGGCGAGGTGCGCGGCGCGGTCGAGGCGATGGAGCTGCCGCTGGGTTACAAGCTCGAATGGGGCGGCGATTACGAAAGCTCGAGCGAGGCGCAGGAGGCGCTCGGAAAGCAGCTTCCGGTCAGCTTCCTGATCATGGTGCTGATCTCGATCCTGCTGTTCAACGCGCTGCGCCAGCCGCTGATCATCTGGCTTCTGGTGCCGATGTCGGTCAACGGCGTGGTGCTGGGGCTCGGCTTCACCGGCCTGCCGTTCAGCTTCACCGCGCTGCTGGGTCTGCTGTCGCTGTCGGGGATGCTGATCAAGAACGGCATCGTGCTAGTCGAGGAGATCGACCTGCTGCGCGAAGAGGGCGAGGCGCTGCGCCCCGCGATCATCCGGGCCTCGACCTCGCGTCTGCGCCCGGTGGTGCTGGCGGCGGCGACGACGATCCTCGGCATGGCGCCGTTGCTGGGCGATGCGTTCTTCGTGTCGATGGCGGTGACCATCATGGGGGGTCTGGCCTTTGCGACCGTGCTGACGCTGGTGGCCGCCCCGGTGCTCTACTACATGTTCTTCGCCCGGGAAGAGCGCCGCACCGTGGCGGCGCGCGAGGCAACCGCCTGATGCATGTGAGACGGGGGGGCGGAGTGGATCCGCCGCCCGTCTCTATTTCGGTCGCCTTGGTCGAGGGGCTAATGTCGCCCCGCGTGCCGGTCTCAGACCGGCAGCGGGCGGGCCGCCGGATCGCGCGGCGCGCGCAGGCCGATCAGCGCCACCAGCGCCAGAAGCGTCAGCAGGGCGCCGGTCGCGAGGAAGGTCGTGGCATAGCCCAGCGAAGCGATCAGCGGCGTCGACGCGAAGGGCGACAGGAACTGCCCGAGGAAGATGCTCGTGGTGATGGCGCCCGCCGCCAGTCCGCGGCGATGCGCCGGGGCAATGCCCACCGCAAGGCCGAGGAAGGTCGGCATCAGTAGCCCGCCGCCGGCCCCGATGAAGGCCGCGCCGATGAGCGTCAGCGCAAAGCTCGGGGCGATCCCGAACAGGTAGAACCCGGTCGCGAAGCCCAGAAAGCCAAGCGCCGGCGTGCCCGAACGCCCCAGCCGCATCCGGACCCGCCCGAAGAACAGCGACACGATCCCGCCGGCCAGCGTCATGGCGCCCATCAACATGCCCGCGGCCTGCGGCTCGGGATGGTTGATCGAGGCGAGGAAATACGGCGCCTGCGTCGGCAGCAGGTAGAAGCAGAGGAAGCACAGCCCGGCGAGCAGGACCACCAGAACCAGCGTGGCCACCCAGTTGGCCTCGCCCTCGGAGGCGGCGGGCTCGATCTGCGAGGCGCTGCGATCGGATTTCTCCAGCGTCAGCATCATGATCGGCAGATAGACCAGCGCGATGCCGTAGATCGCGAAGGGGGCAAGCGGCGAGAAGGCCGCGAGCCAGCCGGCCAGCATCAGCAGGATCAGGCCGCCGAAATTGGTCGCGGCGATCTGCAGCCCCATGAAGGTGCCACGCTTTTCGCCCTTGAAATAGTCGCCGATCAGCGCCGTCTGCGCGGTCATGATCATCGCCACCGCGACCCCCAGAAACAGCCGGCTGAACAGCACCAGCTTGAGGGTCGGCAGGTAGAGGCCGGCAGTCCCGGCGATGGCGAACAGCGCCACCCCCGCGAGCAGCTGCAGGCGGCGGCCGAAGCGGTCGGCCAGCGCCCCGGCGAAGGGCGCGAGGATCGCCACCATCAGCGAGGGCGCGGTGACCAGCAGGCGTGCCAGCAGCGCGGCATTCTCCTCGTCGGCAAAGCGCGCCTCGATGCCCGGCAGCGACGGGCTGATCAGGCTGTTGGACAGGATCGTCAGAGAGGCGGCCAAGAGCAGCGCAACGGCCCGGGAATCCTTGAGCAAGCTCAACATCGTGTGGTCTTTCAGTTGGTCTGCCGGAAATCACGGCGCCAAACCCCGGCCAAGGTCCGTGGCTGCTCCGTGCAGGCATGTCGAAATAGAGAAACCCGCGAACGCCAAAAACCATCGGTCAGAGGCGCGCGGGCGGTTGATTACATTTTTGCGATTCTGTAATCGGCAAAGACCGAAGCGTCAAGGAGGAGCGACGTGCCCCGGACAGGTCTCAGCCCGGAAGAAGCGCGGCAGCGTGCCGTGGAGATCGCGGTTGTCCGCATCCGTGAAAACGGCTTCGTGAAGCTGCGGCTTGCGGATGTGGCGCGCGAGATGGGCGTGAGCCACGCCGCGCTCTACGGGCATTTCCGCGACAAGGCGGCACTGCTCGACGCGGTGACGGGACACTGGCTGAGGGAGGCGCGGGCGCGCACTGCCGTGATCTGTGCCGGCAGCGCGCCTGCGGCGGAGCGGATCGAGGAATGGTTCGTCACGCGCTACAGGATCAAGAGCGCGCGGGCGCTCTCAGACCCCGAGATCTTCTACGGCTTCAACGATGCCACGGAAAGCGAGCGCCCGGTGATCCGCGTTTACATGCAGCAAATGCGCCGGGACCTGTCGGGGCTGCTGAGCGAGGCCGGTCTCGGCGGTGAGGCCGAGGCGACGCTGCTCGAAGAGGCGCTCGCCAGCTTCCTGCATCCGGCGCTGATCGGCGCGGGGCCGAAGCCGGAGCGCGAAGACGCGCTGCGGCGATTGCTGAGGGTGCTGCTGGCCGGTCTGGCCGCGTCACGGGAGGGCGGCACCTAGGCCGCGTCGAGTCGCCGCCCGGACTCGCCGTCGAAATAGTGCAGCTTGGCGCGGTCGTATCCCAGCGGCAGGATCTCGCCGGAGCGCAGCGGCACGTTGGGCGCGAGCCGGGCCGAGACCTCGTGCTCTCCGAGCCGGCAGATCGCGATGGTGTCCGAGCCGAGCGGCTCGTAGATGTCGATGACTGGGCTCATCGCGCCCTGACCGGGCGCCGCCAGCGCCAGATCCTCGGGGCGCACGCCGACATCGAGCCTGGCGCCATCGCGGGCGGCGACCTCGCCTAGCTCGAGCGTGCCGTCCTTCATGCGCAGCACCGGGGCCGCGCCCGAGCGGTCCAGCGCGCCCGAGAATACGTTCATCTGCGGCGAGCCGATGAACTCGCCCACGAAGCGGCAGTTCGGGCGCTCGTAAAGCTCCATCGGCGGACCTTCCTGCACGATGTGGCCGGCCTTCAGCACCACCACCTTGTCGGCCAGCGTCATTGCTTCGGTCTGGTCGTGGGTGACGTAGACCGTGGTGGTGCCGAGCATCGCGTGCAGCCGCTTGATCTGGGTGCGCATCTCGACGCGCAGCTTGGCATCGAGGTTCGACAGCGGCTCGTCAAACAGGAACACCGAGGGCTCGCGCACGATGGCGCGGCCCATGGCAACGCGCTGGCGCTGGCCGCCCGAGAGCTGGCCCGGCTTGCGGTCGAGATAATCGCCGATCTGCAGGATGCCGGCGGCCTCCTCGACCTTCGGGGCGATATCGGAGGCCTTCCAGCCGCGCATCTTAAGCCCGAAGCCGATGTTCTCGCGGATCGTCATGTGCGGGTAGAGCGCGTAATCCTGAAACACCATGGCCACGTCGCGGCCCTTGGGTTCGATCTCGTTGACCACCCGACCGCCGATTCTCAGCGTCCCGCCCGAGATCTCCTCGAGCCCGGCAATCATTCGCAGCATCGTGGATTTGCCGCAGCCCGATGGCCCGACAAAGGCGACGAACTCGCCATCTTTCACCTGCAAATCAACACCGTGGATCGCGCGATGCGCGCCATAGTCCTTGACGATGCCCTCCAGCTGGATCTCTGCCATGTGGTCCTCCCTGACCTGCCGCCCCGGAATTGCAGGGTTGCATTATCGATATCTATGATGTTATCGATATTGATAATGAACGACAAGGGCAAAGCCGAGAGGCACCGCCCAACGGCAGGAGGACCGGCGCAGAATGGCCGTGGAGAGTTTCACCAGCATGACCGTGAGCGATGTCACGCCACGCCGCACGAGCAAGCGCAGCCATGCGCTGTTCGAGGCGCTGGAGAAAGAGATCGTGCTGGGAACGCTCACGCCCGAACAGGCGCTGACCGAGATGGACCTCGCGCAGCGCTTCGGATGCAGTCAGGGCACCGTGCGCGAGGCCTTGATGCGGCTCAGCGAGGAGGGTCTGGTGCATCGCCTGCCCAATCGCGGCACCACCGTCGCGCCCTGCGAGGCCGACGACGCCCGCGCGCTGCTGCATGTGCGCCGCGAGGTCGAATGCGCCTATCTCGACCGCGTGGTGGCCCGCGCCGACGCGGTGCTCGAAAGGGATCTGCACGACCTCCTCAACGCCATGCGCAACGCCGCGCGGGACGGGGACGAATACCGGCTCTCGGTCTTCGACCGCGCCTTTCACCGGCGTTTGTTCGAGTCTGCGGAGCTGCCGCTGGTGGCGCCGATCCTGACCCGTTGCCTGATCCACAACCACCGCTTCAAGATCCTCAACGCCCAGCCCAACCGCGAGCTGGAGGCCACCGCCGAGCGCCACGTGCCGATCCTCGAGGCGCTGGCGCGCCGCGATGTCGAGGCGCTGCGCGAGCTGCTCTCACACCACATCGCCACGATCGTCGATTTCGGACCCGACCTCAGCGACACCGGAGAAAGTGCATGAGTGTGCCCACCGCCAACATGCGCGCCGTGCTGGAGCGGCTGGCCCAGGAAGATGCCGGGCTCTGCGATCCCACGCTCATGCCGCCGCAACACGCCCGCGCGCTGGCCGAACTGACCAACCAGCGATGGAATGCCGATCTGCCCGAGATGGCCGAGGCGCGTACAATGATGTGCGCCGGGATGCCGGCCCGCTGGGTGGCGCCGGAGAACGACACCGGCACCGAGGCGATCCTGCACGTGCATGGCGGTGGCTGGGCCTTGTGCTCGCCGATGACCCACGAGGGGGCGTCGCGCCGCATCGCCGACGCCTGCGGCTGCCCGGTGCTGACGGTGGATTATCGCCTCGCGCCCGAGCACCCTTATCCGGCCGGCCTGTCCGACGTTCTGCGCTCCTGGCGCGCCCGTGACCCGGGCCGGCGCTGGAGCATCGCCGGCGACAGTGCCGGGGCGAACCTCGCGCTTGCTGCCATGCTCCACCTGATCGACGAGGGCGCCGAGATGCCGGCCTCGGCGCTGCTGTTCTATGGCGTTTACGGCGCGGATTTCGACAGCGAGAGTTATGTCCGCAACGCCGACGGACCCGGCCTGACACGCGCCAAGATGATGCGCTACTGGGACTGGTACGCGCCCGAGAGCAAGCGCAGCGGTCCCACGGTGGCGCCTTTGACTGCCAGCGACGCGCAGCTCGCCGCGCTGCCAGCGCTCTATTTGAACGCCGCCGAGCTCGACCCGCTGCTGTCGGACACCGAGGCGCTGGTCGCCCGGCTTCGCGGGCTTGGCCGCGACGATGCCTACGATCTGTTCGAGGGTGTCGTACACGGATTCATGCAGATGGGCTCTGTCCTGCCGGAGGCGCGTGACGCGTTCACGCGGGCGGGCGGGGCCTTTCGCAGGATGGCCGCTCCGTAGGGGTGGAAACACAGGGAGGACGTTATGAAATTCAAGACATTGACAGGCATCGCCTCGACGCTGGCGCTTTGCGCGGGCATGGCGAACGCCGACAGCACGGTGCGCTTCTGGTACCATTTCGACAACGCCGACAACCCGATGGACGCGCTTGTCGCCGCCTTCGAGGAGGCCAACCCCGACATCACCGTCGAGGCCGAGAACATCCCGTGGAACAGCTATTATGACCAGCTCTACACCGCGGTGATCGGCGGCAACGCGCCCGACGCGGCGATGGTCAAGATGTTCGCCCAGCCCCGCCTTGTGGAGATGGGCGCGCTGGCGCCGATCGATGACTGGCTGGCGGAGTGGGACGGCGCCGACGGGCTGCAGGACAACCTGATCAAGCTGACCCGGGGGCCGGATGGCCAGCAGTATTACCTGCCGGTGCAATACGTGGTGCTGTATCTTTATTACCGCACCGACATGTTCGAGGAGCTGGGCCTCTCGGTGCCCACCACCTGCGAGGAATTCCGCGAGACCGCCAAGGCGCTGACCCGCGACACCGATGGCGACGGGCAGACCGATGTGTACGGCTTCGGCTTCCGCGGCGCCAAGGGCGGGCATGACCACTGGGCGAGCTTCACGCTCGGCGCCGAGGGCGTGAGCCTGACCGAAGGGCTGACCTCGGAGGCGGGCGTCGCCGGCACGCAGTTCGTGGCGGATCTCTTCCAGGAAGACGGCGTGTTCCCGCCCTCAGCGCCGAATGACGGCTTCCAGGAGATCATCGGCGCCTTCAAGGCCGGCAAGACCGCGATGACCATCCACCATATCGGCTCGGCCAACGGCATGGTCGAGGCGCTTGGAGACAAGGTCTCGGCGGCGCCGGTGCCCGAATGCGGCGGTGGCCGCTGGACGGCCTTCGGGGATGAGAGCACCGCGGTGCTGTCCTCGGCCGAGGATCCGGAAGCGGCGTGGAAGTGGATCACCTTCCTGTCTTCGGAAGGCAACAACACGATGTTCAACGAGGCCACCGGCCAGCTGCCCGTGGTCAAGGCCGACAGCGAAGGCTGGACGCTGCACCCGCAGCGCTTCGTGCAGGCGACCGTCGACAGCCTGCCCTTCGCCGAGATGCTGCCCAACAGCTCGGCCACGGCGGATTTCGTCAACACCGTGTGGCCCACCAACATGCAGCGCGTGCTCACCGGCGATATCGAGCCGGCCGAGATGAACGCCAAGATCGAAGAGCTCTTCGCCGAGTAAGCGCTCTGCCACGATCCGGGCGCCCCTGTGCGGCGCCCGGACACCCCCCCGCTCTCCAAGCCGAAAGCCCCGTGCCCCCATGACGGACGCGACCATGACCGATGTCTCCGAGACACCCAAGCACCGCGCCTCGCTGGGCCGTCAGGTGCTGCCCTACGCGATGCTCACGCCGGCGGTGCTCGTCACCCTCGCCATCGTGTTCTTGCCGATGCTGCAGACCGCGTGGATGAGCCTGCACGACTACGTGCTCTTCCGGCCCGACGACTTCACCTGGGTCGGGCTCGACAACTTCAAGGCGGCGCTCGGTGACGAGGTGTTCTGGATCTCGCTCAAACATACGATCATCTGGATGTGCACGACGATCCCGGCGCAGCTTCTGCTTGGTCTCGTGACCGCGCTGCTGCTCAACCAGGAGTTTCCGTGGCGTCCGGTGGCGCGTGCGCTGATCATCATCCCGTGGGCGCTTCCTTCGGTGGTGATCGCGCTGATGTGGGTGTGGATCTATGACAGCAATTACGGCATCGCCAACGAGTTCCTGCTGCGCATGGGCCTGATCCAGCAGGCGATCCCGTGGCTGGCTGATCCCGACACCGCGCTGGCCTCGATCATCCTCACGCTGACGTGGCAGGGCTTCCCGTTCTTCGCGGTGATGATCCTCGCAGGTCTCCAGTCGATCCCGCAAAGCTACTACGAGGCCGCCTCGATCGACGGCGCCTCGGCCTGGCGGCAGTTCTGGCACATCACGCTGCCCGGCATCTCGGGCGTGATGATGACCGCTGTGCTGCTGCGGATGATCTGGGTCGCCAACAGCTTCGACGTGATCTTCGTGATGACCGGCGGCGGCCCCGGCTACGCCAGCCACACCCTGCCGCTCTATGCCTTTATCAAGGCGCGCACCAATCTCGATTTCGGCTATGGCTCGGCCATCGCGGTGCTCTTTACCCTGCTGCTGATGGTGGTCGTGGTGTTCTACCTCAAGCGCACCGGAAAGGCGGTGTCCTGATGGCCCTGCACAGACCCTCGACCACCAAGCGCATCCTGACGGTCGATCTGCCGATGCTGGCGATCCTTGTCTTCACGCTCGGGCCGTATGTGTGGATGTTCATCACCTCGATCAGCGACCAGAGCACGCTCTTCACCGAAGGGCCGTCGCTGCTCAATGCCACGATCGAGAACTACATTCGCCTGTTCCGCACCGTGGGCTTTGCCGAGAACCTGCTCGACAGCTTCATCGTCGCAGGCGGGACGGTGATCGTCGGACTCTCGCTCAGCGTCACCGCGGCCTACGCGTTCTCGCGCTTCAACTTCAGGGGCAAGCGCATCCTGATGCTGCAGTTCCTGCTCATCAACATGTTCCCGCTGGTGCTGCTCATCCTGCCGCTCTTCGTGCTGATGCGGGTGCTGGGGCTGCTCGACACCCATATCGCGCTGATCATCGCGAACTCGACCGTGGCGATCCCGTTCTCGATCTGGATGATGGTCAGCTACATGAACGGCATCCCGCGCTCGCTCGACGAGGCGGCGATGACCGACGGCTGCACCCGGATGCAGGCGCTGCGCCGCGTGGTGCTGCCGCTGTGCCTGCCCGGCATCATCGCCACCGGCATCTACATCTTCATCACCTCGTGGAACGAGTATCTCTATGCCCTCACGCTCGGCGGGCGCAACGTGCGCACCATCACTGTCGCCGTGCAGACGCTGATCGGCGAATACGAGGTGCAATGGGGCCTGCTCACCGCTGGCGGCATCGTCGGCGCTCTCCCCGCCACCGTGCTCTTCCTGCTGGTGCAGAAACGCCTGATCTCCGGCCTCACGCAGGGCGCGGTCAAGGGCTGACGGAAAGGACAAGAAACGTGAAAAACCCCATCGGCATCATCTCCATGCAGTTCATCCGGCCGTTTACCGGCAAGGATCTGCATTACTTCCAGAAGGCCGCCGATCTCGGCTTCGACTTCGTCGAGCTTCTGGTGCCAGAGCCCGAGGACGAGCTCTCCATCGCCGACGTGAAGAAGGCCGCAGAGGACGCCGGCATCTTCACCGTGCTGGCGGCACGGGTGAACCCTCAGCGCTCCGTCGCCTCGGAGGATGCCGCCAATCGGCAGGGCGGGATGGACTACCTCAAGCTTTGCATCGACGTGGCGGGCGAGCTTGGCGGCGGCGTGGTCGGCGGGCCGCTCTACGGCGAGCCGATGGTGTTTGCCGGGCGCCCCCCTGTGCCGCGCAGCGACGACGAGATCGCCGCCCGCGCCGAGCGCACGATCTCGGCCTTCCAGACCATCGCGCCGCAGGCCGAGGCCGCCGGCGTGACCTTCGCGGTCGAGGCGCTGAACCGCTTCGAGACCGACATCCTGTCAACCACGCGGCAGGCCTGCGAGGTGGTCGACGCGGTCGACAATCCCGCCTTCAAGCTGATGCTCGACACCTTCCACATGAACATGGAAGAACGCTCGATCCCCGATGCGATCCGCATGGCGGGCGATCGGATCGTGCACTTTCAGGCCAACGAGAACCATCGCGGCCACCCCGGCACCGGCCATATCGACTGGACCGCGGTGATGCGCGCGCTGGCGCAGGTGAATTACACCGGGCCGATCTCGCTCGAGCCGTTCCGCCGCGCCGACGACCGCGTCGCATTGCCCATCGCGCACTGGCGCGCCCCGCGCGAGGACGAGAGCGACAAGCTGATGGCCGGACTTGGTGTCATCCGCAACGCGCTGGCGCTGGCGGAGGTGGACCAATGATCAATATCGGCTGGATCGGCTGCGGGCGCCACGCGCGGCAGATGCTGCTGCCGCAGCTCGGGCGCAACGACATCCGCATCGCGGCGCTCTGCGACCGCGACGGCGCGGCGCTGAAGAAGACCGCGGCGGAATACGGCGTCACCGCGCTGCACGACGATTTCCGCGAGATGATCAGGATGCCGGGTCTTGATGCCATCGGCATGGCGGTGGGCCCAGAGCTGCACCGCATGGCGACGCTGGCCGCGCTCGAGGCCGGGCTGCCGGTGTTCATGGAGAAACCGCCCGCCGCCACTGCCGCCGGCGCGCTCGAGATCGCCCAGGCGTCCGAGAAGGCCGGCAAGCCGGTGATGGTCGGCTTCATGAAGCGCTATTCCACCGGCAACCGGATGGCGATGAACGTGCTCAGGGGCGGCGAGTTCGGCGACGTGCTCGGCATCACCGGCGCCTACATGACCGCGCCGACCTATTTCGAGGGTGAGCCCGACTACAGCGGCTTCTACCTGCATCATTGCGTGCACTACATGGACCTGATCCCGTGGTTCGCAGGCGAGGATTTCGGCGACATGCAGGTGCGCTCGATCTCGCCGCAGCCGGGCAAGCTCTTGCTGCACCTCAATTTCACCACCGAGAGCGGAAAGATTGGCAACATCGTCATGGGCACGGTGCAGTCGCGCGGCACGCCGATGGAGGAGATCCGCATCATGGGCGATCACGCCCGCCTCCATGTCGACAACATCATCAACGTGGCGCTCTACCGCGACCCGCCCTTCAAGGCCGACGATCCCGGGGCGGTGCTTGACCCGGCCTGCGACACGCTGAGCTGGACGCCGAATTTCACCGCCGCCGCCAACGAGGATCACAAGGGCTATGCGGCGCTGCTGGCCGACGTGGCCGCCGTGCTGCGCGGCGAGAGCCGCGACGTGCCCGATATCGGCGACGGGGTGCGCGCGATGGAGCGGCTCGAGCGGATGATCTCGCAGATCGGGGCGTGACCGGGCCATCCCCGCCGCCGGGAGCCACGCGCTCGCGGCGGCGGATTTCCGGCCTTCGCAGGTCGGCGCAGGGCGGGGGCGCTTGCCGGTCGACAAATGCGCTATGCCCGTGCTTTCCTCCTTGGTGAACGACGCTCGCGCGCTAAGTGCGACAGGGAAACGCCCTGAACGGGCGCGGCCACCCATCCCGGAGGAGCTCAGACCGCCATGAAATCCCAGGTCCTTACTGCCGCCCTTGCGCTGGCTTCCGCGTTCGGCACCGCTGCCCATGCCGACATCACCGTCTCATCCAAGATCGACACCGAGGGCGGGCTGCTCGGCAACATGATCGCGCTCGCGCTCGAGGATGCCGGGCTGCCGGTGGAGCGTCGGCTGCAGCTTGGCGGCACCCAGGTGGTGCGCGAGGCGCTGCTCGCGGGGCAGATCGACATCTACCCGGAATACACCGGCAATGCGGCGTACTTCTTCAACGAGGCCGACAGCGAGGTCTGGAAGAACCCCGAAGAGGCCTATGCCCGCGCCGCCGAACTCGACACCGAGAACGATCTGACCTGGCTGCAGTCGGCTCCCGCGAACAACACCTGGGCCATCGCCCTCACCGGGCCGTTGGCCGAGGAAAACGGGCTGGTGACGATGTCGGATTTCGGCGCTTGGGTGGCGGAGGGCGGCGAGGTGAAACTCGCGGCCTCGACCGAGTTCGTGTCCTCCCCGGCGGTGCTCCCGGCGATGCAGGAGACCTACGGCTTCGAGCTGGCCCCCGACCAGACGGTGATCCTGTCGGGCGGTGACACCGCGGCGACGATCCAGGCTGCGGCGCGCGGCACCTCGGGCGTGAACGCGGCGATGGCCTATGGCACCGATGGCGGCGTTGGCGCCGCGGGTCTCGTGGTGATGGAGGACGACAAGGGCGTGCAGCCGGTCTACGAGCCGGCCCCTGTGGTGCGCGACGCGGTGCTCGAGGAATTTCCGGCCATCGCCGATGTGCTGAACCCGATCTTCACCGAGCTCGACATGACGACCCTGCAGGAGCTCAATGGCCGCATCCAGGTCGGTGGTGAACCCGCCGAGGCGGTGGCGCGCGAGTACCTGACCAGCATCGGCGTGCTCGACTGATCGCGCTCGCGGTGCCCGCCAGACGCCTAACTGCCGTCTCGCCGCCCGGCGCGCTCTTCGCGGCGCTGGGGGCGCTGGCGCTGCTGGCGCCGTTCATGACCGTTGCCGCCAACCGGATCGTGGCGGGCGAGGGGGTGGGCATCTGGACGATCGCCGCGCCCGGCGCGGTCGCCGGTGGCCTCGCGACCGTGGCACTGGCGCTGCTGCTCGGGCTCCTGCCGCGCCGGCCTTGGCTGAGGCTCGCCGGGGCGGCGCTCGGCCTTGCCGGGGTGGTCTGGCTGCTGGGGCAGGGCACCCAAACCCTGCTCGAAGGCGCCGGGGACTATGCCCGGGTCTCGCCCGCCCCGGGCTTCTGGTACCTGCTGGTGATCCTCGGCCTGCTGATGGCCGACGCGCTTTCGGCGCTGTCGCCGGGCCCGCTGGTGCGCGCCGGGCTGCTCGCCCTGGCACTTCTGGCCGGGGCGATGGTGTTGCAATCCGATGCGCTGGCCCAGCTGTCGATCTTTCGCGAGTACGATGGCCGGCGCGCCGCCTTCGCCACCGCCTTCTGGCGCCATCTCGGCCTCGCCTTCGGCTCGCTCGCGGTGGCCGCGGCGATCGGCTTTCCGCTCGGCATCGCCTGCCATCGCAACACCCGGCTGCGCGCCGCGCTGCTGCCGGTGCTGAGCTTTCTTCAGACCATCCCCTCGCTCGCGATGTTCGGCATTATGATCCCTCTGCTCGGCTGGGTCGGCGACAGCGTGCCCGGCGCCGCGGCGTTCGGGATCGCGGGCATCGGGTTCGCCCCGGCCTTCCTCGCGCTGGTGCTCTATTCGCTGCTGCCGGTGGTCGCCAACACCGTCGCCGGGCTCGACAGCACGCCGCCCGCCGCCCGCGATGCGGCGCGCGGCATGGGCATGACCTCGCGCCAGCGGCTGTGGCAGGTCGAACTGCCGCTCGGGCTGCCGGTGATCCTTGCCGGGCTGCGCATCGTGCTGGTGCAGAACATCGGCCTTGCGGTGATCGCGGCGCTGATCGGCGGCGGCGGCTTCGGCACCTTCGTGTTCCAGGGCCTCAACCAGACCGCCACCGACCTCATCCTGCTCGGTGCCCTGCCGACCGTGGCGCTGGCGCTGATCGCCGCCATCGTGATGGACATTCTGGTCGACCTGACCAGCCCGACCCCGGAGAGCCACCCATGATCGAGATCGACGCCATCACCAAGGTCTACGACGGCACACCGGCGGTGGACGCGGTCTCGCTCACTGTCGAGACCGGCACGATCACCGCCATCGTCGGCACCTCCGGCTCCGGCAAGACGACCCTGCTGCGGATGATCAACCGGCTGGTCGAGCCAAGCTCCGGCGAGGTGCGGATCAACGGCGAGCCCACCACCGGGCTCCCCAAGGTGACGCTGCGGCGGCGCATCGGCTACGCCATCCAGGGCCACGGGCTGTTCCCGCATCATAGCGTGGCGCGCAATATCGGCGCGGTGCCGCGGCTGCTGGGCTGGCCCCGCGACGAGATCCGCGCCCGCGTCGACGAGCTGCTCGAGCTGTTCTCGATGCCGCCCGACGCGTTTCGCGACCGCTATCCCGGCGAGCTGTCCGGAGGGCAGCAGCAGCGCGTGGGCGTGGCGCGGGCGCTGGCCTCGCGCCCGGACATGATCCTGATGGACGAGCCCTTCGGGGCGCTCGACCCGATCATCCGCACCCGCGCGCAGGAGGATCTGAAGCGCATCCAGCAGGCTCTCGGCTCGACCATCCTGATCGTCACCCACGACATGGAAGAGGCGATCCAGCTGGGCGACAAGGTCGCGGTGATGGATGCCGGCAAGCTGGTGCAATACGCGGCCCCCGCCGAGATCATCGCCAAGCCCGCCACCGAGTTCGTGGCCGAGATGGTGGGCGGCGTCGACCGACCGCTGAAGATGCTGTCGCTGGTCCCGGTCTCCGAGATCGTCGAAGAGGGTGCCGTCGACGGCCCGGCCATCGGTGCGGAGACCAGCCTGCGGGATGCGCTTTCGACCTGTCTGTGGAGTGGACGGGACGCACTGCGGGTCGAGCGTGAGGGCCGCGTCGTGGGGCATGTCACGCTGGCGGCGATCCGCGCCCGGGCCGAGGCCCACCGGTGAGCTGGGGAGCGGCCCTCCGGGCGGCGCTGATCGCGCTGCTGCTGGCGCTGGTGCTGCGCCCGGACTGGTTCGAGCCGCTCTTCGCCCCTGCCGCCCCCGCCGGCGGCCCGGTGATCTACGAGCGCGCCTCGCTGCTGTCGCTGTCGCTGAGCCATTTGGGCCTCGTGGCGCTGGCCTCCGGGGCGGCGACGCTGGTGGCGGTGACGCTGGCGGTGCTGGTGACCCGGCCCGCCGGGGCGGCCTTCCGGCCTCTGTCGCGCACCATCACCAATATCGGCCAGACCTTCCCGCCCGTCGCGGTGCTGGCGCTGGCTGTCCCGGCGCTTGGCTTCGGGGCCGGCCCGACGCTGGTGGCGCTGTTCCTCTACGGTCTGCTGCCGATCTTCGAGAACGCGGTGACGGGCCTGTCGAGCCTGCCGCCCTCGGCGATGGAGGCGGCGCGGGGCATCGGGCTCAACCGGCGCCAGAGGCTGTTCCAGGTCGAGCTGCCGCTGGCGCTCCCGGTGATCCTGACCGGGATCCGGCTCTCGGTGGTGATCGCGCTCGGCACCGCCACGATCGGCTCGACGGTGGCGGCGCGCACGCTGGGCGAGGTGATCATCGCGGGGCTTTTGACCAACAACACCGCCTATGTGCTGCAGGGCGGGCTGATCGTCGGGCTGTTCGCGGTGCTGATCTATGACGCGCTGGTCCAGCTCGAGCGCCGGCTGGCGCGGCGGCTCGGGGTTGCAGGCTGAGCGGGGCAGGAAGAGGCAAACCGGGTTGCCCGTGATAGGAGGGGGGCGCGGGGCGCGCCTCAGGAGGTTGCTCCGAACGGGATTGCGCTGCGTTTCGAAGGGGGGCAGCGGGGCGGCGCGTAGCGTGACGCTGGTAACGGCTCGGAACTTGCACGGACCGCGTTCGCGCGGGTGACCGCCGAGTGGTCGGGGTGCGATGGTGAAGTCGGGTCGGGACCGGCCTGTACCGCGTTTGGCCGGGCTTTCGCCGGGGGAGCCCGGTCGCGCGCCTTGGCGTCAGGGCCGGCTCTGAACCGCGATCCGTTGCCGGATCTCTCCCGAGGCGCGGTCGAAGATCAGGATCTCGTCCTCTGCCGTCACCACCGCATACCAGTCTGAGCCTTGGGTGTACGCGGTGGCGCTGGTGCCATCGGGGAGGGTGATGATCTCGGGCAGCGGCACGCGGGTGGTGCGGTACTGGATGACAATCATCGCAAGGATCGCTAGAAGCCCGGCGATCATCACGCCCGTGAGCACGGTGACCAGCAGGCGCAGGAAGCGCAGGTTGGCCGGCTCGGGCAACTGTTCGTCGGGATCGGGAGTCTGGGACATGGACAAGGCCTTGCGCATCATCATCGGGGAAGCCCCGCCTGCGCGCCTTGATAAGGCGCTGGCGCGGGATGTGCCAGAGGCCGCGGCGCTGTCGCGGACCCGGCTGGCCAAGCTCATTGCCGAAGGCGCGGTGACCTGCGGCGGAGAGGTGCTGAGCGATCCCAAAGCCAAGGTCGCCGAGGGCGACGAGATCGTCATCGCCGTGCCGCAGGCCGAAAAAAGCCATATCGGCCCCGAGGATATCCCGCTCGAAATCGTCTGGGAGGATGACGACCTCGTCGTGGTCAACAAGCCCGCCGGCATGGTCGTCCACCCGGCGCCGGGAACGCCCACGGGCACGCTCGTCAACGCGCTGCTGCACCATTTCGGCGGCAAGCTGTCTGGCGTCGGCGGCGTGGCGCGGCCCGGCATCGTGCACCGCATCGACAAGGACACCAGCGGGCTTCTGGTGGTGGCCAAGTCAGACCGCGCGCATCACGGGCTCGCGGCGCAGTTCGAGGCGCACAGCGCCGAGCGCGCTTATCGGGCGATTTGCTACGGGGTGCCAAATCAGGGCGATCCCCGGCTTCTGGGCACCCGTGGCGTCTCGGTCGAGCCGGGTGGAGTGCTGTGCATCCAGTCTGGGCTGGCGCGGCACAAGACCGACCGCCAGCGTCAGGCGGTGTATTTCGATGGGCAGGGCCGGCACGCGGTGACCCGGGCGCGGGTGCTCGAGAGCTTCGGTAGGCCGCCGGCGTTGGCGCTGCTCGAGTGCAGGCTCGAGACCGGGCGCACGCACCAGATCCGCGTGCACATGGCCCATGCCGGGCACGGGCTGGTGGGCGATCCGGTCTATGGCGGCCGCCGCAAACCGCCGGTCCAGGCGATCGGCGAGGCGGCGGCAGCCGCCGTCGCTGCCTTCGACCGGCAGGCGCTGCACGCCGCCGAGCTGGGCTTCGACCACCCGGCCACCGGCGAGCGGCTGCACTTCGAGGCGCCGCTGCCCGCGGACATGCAGACCCTGCTCGCTGCGCTCGGTCACTCGGGGTGACGCGATTGTGTGTGCCTTACCGCACACAAAGCCCGCCGTCTGCGCCGTTTACGGGCGTGCCGCACATATGACATCAAGTTCCCAACCGCGTGAGCGTGGCGTTTTGACGGACCCGTCCGACGGAAGCCTGCGTTAACGTCGTATAAAGGTCTCAAGGTGACAAACCTTGCAAACTCATGGTGGCGCTCCCATATGGGATGTTAAGCCCCGTAACATTGGAGGAACCGGGCACGTGAGCAACGTGAGCAAATATGCCAATCTGCCGGCACCATCCCCGGAGGCGGGGCTGAGCCGCTATCTGTCCGAAATCCGCAAGTTCCCGCTTCTGGAACCCGAAGAAGAATACATGCTGGCCAAGCGCTGGGTCGAAGATCAGGACGCCGAGTCGGCGCACCGTCTGGTCACCAGCCACCTGCGCCTCGCCGCGAAGATCGCCATGGGCTACCGGGGCTACGGACTGCCGCAGGCCGAAGTGATCTCGGAGGCGAATGTCGGGCTGATGCAGGCGGTCAAGCGCTTCGATCCCGAGAAGGGCTTCCGCCTCGCGACCTATGCCATGTGGTGGATCCGTGCCTCGATTCAGGAATACATCCTGCGCTCGTGGTCGCTGGTGAAGCTCGGCACGACGAGCGCGCAGAAGAAGCTATTCTTCAACCTTCGCAAGGCCAAGAGCCGCATCGGCGCGCTCGAGGACGGCGATCTGCGTCCCGAGCACGTGGAGCGCATCGCCACCGATCTTGGCGTGACCCACGACGAGGTCATCTCGATGAACCGGCGTCTGTCGGGCGGTGATGCGTCGCTGAACGCCACCGTGGGCAGCGACGATGAAAGCTCGATGCAGTGGCAGGACTGGCTCGAGGACGAGAGCGCCGATCAGGCTGGCGATTACGCCGAACGCAACGAGCTCGAGGCACGCCGCACGCTTCTTGGCGAGGCGATGGATGTCCTGAACGACCGCGAGCGCGATATCCTCACCCAGCGTCGTCTGGCCGAACAGCCGGTGACCCTCGAGGAGCTGTCGGGCGTCTACGACGTCAGCCGCGAACGGATCCGTCAGATCGAGGTGCGCGCTTTCGAGAAGCTGCAGAAGCGGATGCGCGACCTCGCGCAGGATCAGGGTATGCTGACCAGCGCCTGAGCCTCCGAATTGGAAGAATTGCCAGCGCCTGCCCCCTCTGGGGGTGGGCGTTTTTTGTTGGCGGCAGGTCTCCGCCCGGGTTGCGCGCGGCGCCTGCGACGTTACCGTCGGCGCCAACCGGAAAAGGAGTATTACCATGGCCGTTCACCTGCGCTGGGGCATTCTGGGTGCCGCCAACTTTGCCCGCCAGCAGATGGCGCCCGCCATCCATGCGGCGCGCGGCGGGGCGCTCTCGGCCATCGCCACCTCGGCCCCCGAAAAGGCCGAACCCTTCGCCCAGATCGCGCCCGGACTGCGGGTGTTCGACAGCTACGATGCGCTGCTCGCCGATCCCGAGATCGACGCGGTCTACATCCCGCTGCCCAACTCCATGCATGTGGAGTGGAGCGAGAAAGCCGCCGAGGCCGGCAAGCACGTTCTGTGCGAGAAACCCATCGCCATGGAGGTGGCCGGGATCGACCGGCTGATCGAGACGCGCGAGCGCACCGGCAAGCTCATCGCCGAGGCGTGGATGATCTCGCATCATCCGCAATTCGCCAAGGCGCGCGAGCTGATCCAGAACGGTGCGCTGGGGCGGATCGTGCGCATCGACTCGACCCACAGCTTCTACAACGACGATCTCGACAACATCCGCAACCGCCCGGAAACCGGCGGCGGGGCGCTCGGAGACATCGGCATCTACGCCTTCGGCGCGATCCGCCTCATCACCGGGCAAGAGCCCGAAGAGCTGCTGGCGGTCGAGACCGACTGGATCAACGGCATCGACGCCAGCACCCACATCATGGCCCGCTTTCCCGAGTTCCTCTACAGCGGTCGGGTCTCGATGCGGGCAGCACCGTGGCAGGAGATCGTGGTGCACGGCGAACGCGGGGTGCTGCGCCTGCCGGTGCCCTTCAACGTGCAGGTCTTCGGTCAGGCCTCGGTCGAGCTTCATCACCCGGGCGGGCATGTCGAAAGCTGGCGCTGGCCGGCCGAGAACCACTACGTGCTTCAGGTCGAGGCGTTCAACCGCGCGGTGTCAGAGCACGCCGACTGGCCGCTGCCGCTGGAATTCTCGCGCGGAACACAGGCGTGGATCGATCGCATCCGCGCCACGGCAACGGCCTGATCGCGGGCTTCGTGCTTGCACGCAAAGGCTTTTCTTTTTTTCTGCGCTCGCATAGGCTTTTGCTGCGATGCTGCATCCCAGGGAGGGCACCAGGTGGCCGATAAGGAAAAACCGCTGCTGATCAAGCGCTATGCCAGCCGCCGTCTCTACAACACCGAGACGAGCGACTACGTCACTCTGGAGGACATCGCGGGCTTCATTCGTGATGGCCGCGACGTGCAGATCGTCGACCTGAAATCCGGCGACGACCTGACCCGGCAGTACCTGCTGCAGATCGTGGCCGAGCACGAGAGCCGCGGCGAGAGCGTGCTGCCGATCAACGTGCTCACCGATCTGGTGCGCAGCTACACCACGCAGGCGACCTCATCGGTACCGCAGTTCCTTGCCGCCTCGTTCGAGATGTTCCGCGACAGCCAGACCAAATGGGCCGAGACCGTCAAGGCCAACCCGATGATGCCGAAGATCCCCGGGTTCGAGGCGATGCAGGCCCAGCAGGAAGCCTTCCTCAAGGCGATGACCGGGAACATGGGCAAGCAGTGGTCCGGCCCCGAGGCCGAGGGCGAGACGCCGGCCAAGGGCGAAGAGGAAGACCTCGACGCGATCAAGAAACAGCTCGCCGAGCTGCAGAGCAAGCTGTCCAAGATGAACAAGTAAGCCGCGCGCCCCTCCCAGGGGAGGGCGGCGGTTTCCAGATACGGCGACGGGCGGGGAGCATCATCCCCGCCCGTTTTGCTTTGTTCGTCAGATGGTCGTGACAGGCCTCAGGTGCCGTAGGCGCGAGCCTCGCCCATCACGGTCTCGGCGGCGTTGACCAGGATATCGGCCACGGTGGCGCAGTCCTCCAGCGTCAGCCGCGCCGGCAGACGGGTGTCGCAGGCGCGTTCGAGCATGGCGCGGGTCTGCGGCAGCTCGGGGATCTCGCCCAGGAACTGCCAGTTCCAGAAGGCGCGGGCATTGTCCGAGGACAGGCCGAAGACCTGCACCTTGACGCCCATCGCGGCAGCTGCCTCGGCGAAGCCGCGCATCTCGTCGCGGTCCATGCTGACGAGGTTGAACTGCAGCGAATCGGGCGCGCGCTCTTCGCGGTCGAGCTTGGCGGGGACCTCGATCCACGGGCTCATTGCGATGCGCTCGGCGACAAAATCATGGTTGCGGCGGCCGTCTTCGACGCGGCGCGCGACATGCGGCAGCTGCGGCCGGATCACTGCCGCCGACAGGTTCGACATGCGCAGGTTGTAGAGCGGCAGCTTGTTCTGCCAGCGCGCAAAGGCCGCTTCGAGGTCGGCCCGGTTGTCGCCGCGCGCCATGTGCTTTTGCCAGTTGTGCTCGTAAGCGCCCGACAGGATCACCGCCTGCGCCACCACATCGGCATCGTCGGTGATCAGGATGCCACCCTCGCCGGCATTGACCAGTTTGTAGCTCTGGAACGAGAAGCAGCCGATCTTGCCAATGGTGCCGATGTTGCGCCCGCCCCAGACGGTGCCGAGGCTGTGCGCGGCGTCTTCCACCACCGGGATGCCGCGGGCGTCGCAGAGCGCCATGATCGCGTCCATGTCCGAGGTGTGGCCGCGCATGTGGCTGATGATCACCGCCATCACGCCGTCGAGCTTGGCCTCGAAATCCGCCATGTCGATACGGTAGTTGTCACCGACCTCGCAGAGCACCGGCACGCAATCGGCGTGCACGATGGCCGAGGGCACGGCGGCGAAGGTGAAGCCCGGGATCATCACCCGCGCGTCGCGCGGCAGGCCGAGCGCCTTGAGCGAGAGGAACAGCGCCGCTGAACAGCTCGACACCGCCAGCGCGTACTTGCTGCCCAGCATCGCGGCGAACTCGCGCTCGAGCAGCGCCACCGGCGCATCCTCGGGGGCGGTGTAGCGGAACAGGTCTCCGGACTGCAGCAGCCGGTCGATCTCGGCACGGGCCTCCGCGGGGATCGGCTCTGCGTCATGCATGTTTGGCAAGCTGTTCATATTTCAAAATCCCGAATGTCCTATTTCGGAAAGCTTAAACACGAGATCTGTGACAGCCAAGTAAAAACCGCCCCCCCGAGGGGAGCGGTGTCCTGTCGCGCCGTGGCCGAAAGGTCGCGGCTCAGAGCCCGATGCGGTCCCGAAGCGCGAACCACGTCATCGCGAGGGTGAGCAGCGGCGTGCGCAGCGCCGGGCCGCCGGGGAAGGGCGGCGCGGGCAGGGCGGCCATGGCGTCGAAGCCCTGCGACTCCCCGCGCACCGCCTCGGCCAGCAAGCGCCCGGCATGAACGGCGGTGCCGACCCCGTGGCCGGAATAGCCCGAGGCGCTGAGCACGTTCGGCGCCAGCCGCGCGAGGAAGGGCAGCCGCTTCATGGTGATCCCCAGCGTGCCGCCCCAGGCGTAGTCGAGCCGCACGCCTTCGAGCTGCGGGAAGATCTCAAGCATCGGCTTGCGCACCTTGGCCTTGATGTCGGCGGGGAACTTGTAGCCGTAGCTTTCTCCGCCGCCGAACAGCAGGCGGCCGTCCTGGCTGAGGCGGAAGTAGT
This sequence comes from Salipiger bermudensis, assembly GCF_020171625.1. Lineage (GTDB taxonomy): Bacteria > Pseudomonadota > Alphaproteobacteria > Rhodobacterales > Rhodobacteraceae > Salipiger > Salipiger bermudensis_B. Next base: position 1,067 of record NZ_JAIUZY010000011.1, on the reverse strand, counting down.
TCACCACGTGGCGCGAGTCGGCCACCGCGATGTCGCGGGTCAGCACCTCGGCGGTGCGGGCGCCCAGCGGTTCGGTCGCGGCGATGAAATTGTTGATCGGCATCACCCGGCGTGCCACCCGGGGCTGCAGCCTGCCGAGATAGCCGTTGCCGGCATAGATCACGTGATCGGCGCGCACCGATCCCTGCGCGCAGGTGACGACGCAGTTGGTGCCTTCCTGCACGTCGGTCACGAAACTCTGCTCGTAGATCCGCGCCCCCGCACCGGCCGCCGCCTTGGCGAGACCCTGCGAGAAGCGCAGCGGATGCAGATGCGCCGCGCCCATGTCGACGATGCCGCCGCAATAATCCGGCGAGGGGCAGATGGCGCGGAAGCTCTCGGCGTCGTGGCGCTCGATCTCGTAGCCGTATTGCGCGCCCATGTGGTCGGCATAGTCGTGCAGGTGCTGCACCTCGCCGGGGCGCGAGCCGCACCACGCCACGCCGTCGCGCAGATGGCAATCGATGTCGTGCTTCGCGATCAGCGTGCGCACGAGCTCTTTGGCCTCTTCGCCCAGATCCCAGTACTTGCGCGCGTCTTCCCGCCCGAGCATCTGTTCGAGCGTCAGCTGGTCCTGCCGCTGCCCGGAGCCCAGTTGCCCGCCATTGCGCCCCGAGGCGCCGAAGCCCACCCGGTGCGCCTCGAGCAGCACCACGTCGAGCCCGGCCTCGGCCATGTGCAGCGCCGCCGAGAGCCCGGTGTACCCCGCCCCGATGATGCACACGTCCGCCCGCGTCTCGCCCTCGAGCGCCGGGAAGGCCGCGAGATCGCTCGCGGTGGCGGCATACCAGCTTTCCGGGTAGTGCCCCCGTCGGTCATTGGAAAACAGCAGGTCCACGGTCCAGCCCTTCTCTTCGTCAGAAATACTCCGGGGTGAATTGGCCGCAGGCCAAGAGGGGCAGCGCCCCTCCCGCCCCCGGCCAGAGGGCTCAGACGTTGAGCAGCAGGTGCTCCCGCTCCCACGGGCTGATCACCGACAGGAATTCCTCGTATTCCGCCCGCTTCACGATCGAGTAGACCCGGGCGAA
>NZ_JAIUZY010000010.1 GCF_020171625.1 Salipiger bermudensis | reverse complement strand
GGGCGGACAGCGGCCCTTCGCTGCGGAGGCAATCGGATTACCCAAGAAAGTGGAAGCCGACATTCAGAGCGGACCAAGATCGGGTTTGTGCTGCATCGTCGAACGATGGCACCGAGCCCTGATTGAAGCCGGCGCGAGCGCTCTTCTCCGAGATCATCTGCTTACGTCGACCGTGACATCAAGACCAATAAAGTCGTCGTTTGTGCCTTTGAATGTGCCTGACACAGGCGAAATCTGGTGAATGTTGCGGGCGGCGGCCACCGGGATCAGGTTGGCTGAGCCGACCGATCTGTTGGTCGGGTCGAAGGGAATCCAACCCGCGCCAGGAACGAAGACCTCTGTCCAGGCGTGGGTCGCCCCCGCATCCGTGGAGCCGGCGAGATCGCCGTCTGGATTGAACAGGTAGCCGGAGACAAGCCGAGCGGCAATTCCCAGCGTCCGGACCGCCTCGGCGAACAGCACCGCAAAATCGCGGCAGGTGCCCCAGCCTCGGTCCAGCGTCTCGAGGGGGCCCTGTGTGCCTTCGGTGTCCCGGGACTGATAGCGAATGCTGTGTGTGATCGTATTGCTGATGTCCTTGAGCAGAGAGAGCGTGTCGGTCGGTGTTCCGGCGACGATGGGTCGGACCCAAGCGTCCAGGCGCTTTTTCTGGTCCCAGTATTGCGGCGTGAGCAGCGCACCGAGATCCGTGAACTCGTCCAGAGTATAGGAAAAGGGATAGGAGGAAGCCGCAGCCGAAATTGGAAAGACCGGCCAGACCGGTGCCCGCAATTCGACCTCCATCCGGGCAATGATTTCGAGCTGCCGCGCGGGCGCCGCGAAGGCGACCGAGGCGACGGCATTACCTGCCACGTCATGCGACCACTCAAGTGCCGGCTCTGGTCTGATTTCGAGATCGAAGGATGTCAGGCTGAGATCGCGTGTTTCCCTCGGTCGCACCATCAGCTTGTGCCGTCCAAGCGCGATCTCGCGCCGGAAGGTATAGCGCGTCAGGTGAGTGACGATCAGTTTTCTCATCGTGCGCTACGAGGACCGGCTGTCAACACGCCGTCCAGATGAAACCGACGTCTGAACACCGGCTCGCCAAGCCTTAGAGCCCTTACAGCGGGCGCAGATTCGCTCGCCAAAGCCCGCGCTGAGGAAGGGCGTGCGGCAACACAGGCAGCCTCGTAGAGCTGGAACGTCGGTGCAGGCTGGTGTCACTGAGCCATCCCAAGATAAGTCGAGATCTTTGGTCATAGGGACGCCTCTTGGCGTTGCTTGCACAGTATGTTCGCCGTGGTCTGCTTCTCCCGATTTTCGATGCAAGGCTGGGTGGTGTCTTGCAGCGAATGGAGCGAGGCGAGATGACCGGGGATCGTTTCATGTGCCCGTTGCACGCGCGCGAACCGACCCGCCGCAGGGACGCACGTAAATTGAAACTCGTCCCCAATCATAGGCACCCGTTTGGCGCCTCCTTTGGGGGCGTGCCGGCGAAACACATCCAGACCGGTCACACGAGAAAACCTCATTCTCCAATACCCGGGCGAGGGCTGCCCGGACATGGGCTAGCTTCGGGCAATGGAAAGTAAGTTGAAGCTTGGTACCTGAAGGCCGGTGCCGGACTTTGCTGGGCCGTAGACATCACGTTGCGGTAGAGGCTGCGTATCTCAGTTTCTGAGACGCCATCGGCCTCCATCACGAGCCGGATCAGCGGATCTGCCAGCATCCGCTCGATAAACCTGTTGTCAGGGCGCACCGAATGCTGGCGCATCTGGTGGCTGGCGTTCGATCTGCGCCGCACTGCGGTGATTTTCGCGGCGAGCCCCGCGCAGTTCGGTGCGAGGGCGTCTGCCGTTCGGACTGCACGGTGCTGGGGTCCCGAGGTGGAGAGCGAGATAACAAACCGAGGGTCCGTGGGGGCGATCGGGTCTAGGAAAAGGGGCATGACGAAACTCCTGAAAGAAATGGGAAGGGGGGCTGCAGCCCTTAGCAGGTCAGAGACGGGGGGCTGTGTTTTCTGAGGCGTCGTCCAACTTTTGCGTGATGACCTCAAAACCCGACAATGTGCCGGGTCCAAAGATCTGAGTGAGCGGCACGTCCGCCGCATCGCGGCCCCGCGCGACCAAGATACGCCCCGTACGCCGCGTGTTGTTACGTGGATCGAAGGTCCACCACTGGCCGTCGAGAAAGACCTCCATCCATGCGGCGAAGTCGTCCGGCGGGTGGGGCAGAGGCTCTCCGATCTCGCTCAGGTACCCGGTGCAGTAGCGCGCCGGGATGTTCATGCAGCGGCAAAAGGCAATCCCGAGGTGAGTGAAGTCACGGCACACACCGTGGCCGCCGGCCAGCGTCTGCCCGGCGGTGCGCGTGGCGTCCGCTTTCATGTAGTCGAAGGTGACATTGTCATGCACATAATCGCAGATGGCCTGTACCCGCGGCCAACCGGGCGGGGAATCCGCGAACAACGCCCAAGCCTGCTCTGACAACAAGTCGGTGTCGCAGTACCGACTGCCCAGCAGATAGACGAGCGTGTCAAACGGCAGATCTTCCACGGCGAGCTGCTTCGCCTCTGGTGCGTAGATATCCGGGAGGCCGGTATCGCGGAAGATGCCACTGGTGCTCAGGGTGAACTCGCCTGCCGGTGCGACCATTCGAGTGCACCAGTTGCCGAAACCGTCGCGGTAGCTTTCGATGGGAACGCTTGGCTCCGTGACGAGGTAGTCGGCACGTTCGAGATCGCCGAAACGCGAATAGTGGACGTTTAGAAGTGCGATCAACGGCGTCGGCTGCGTCAACGTGTGGGTGATACGGCAGCCAATATGCATCCGGAGTCCCGAAGTCGGGCTTTCGGCCTGAAGCAAACGTGGGTCATCTCTCATAGTTGTTCCTGCCTGACCCATCAGAGGTCATATCAAGGTGCCACCGGGATCCGGATTGAAACTGATGCGCGGTTTCGGGCGAACCGGTCATAAGGCCTGAAGGTGCTTGGGCCCCGTAGCGGCGTCTGCCGCCCCTGTCCGGGCCGCACACCACATGGACCGGGACGTATATTGCGGTATCTGTCCAAGACGGCAGGCTTGGGAAGGTTGCCAGCGCCACGGTGCGGCAGAAGTTGTCGAAGATCAGGTGCAGGATATGACGTATCATCCTTCATCGACCTCACGTTCAGCCGGGGCTTCCAGGTCGAGTTCCGCAAGGCAGGCCTGAGCGATGTCGCGATCAGGCTCCTCGGTGCCAGGCACCGTGGCCCAGCCAGCCTCCATCAGTGCGTCCCGCTGGCGGTAGCGCGTGGCTTCACGAATGGTCTCGATCTTTCCTCGACGCATAGGATCAGCGCGCGCCAGATCCAGGCAGACCGGTACCATCGCGGCCGTCAACGTTTCTTGCGACAAGGTGTTGGCTTGGTCTTGAGCGGTTCCGCCGGTCACCCAGCCACCCCACGAGAATCCAACGATGGTGATGGCCACGGTACCGATCACGGTGCCGACGAGGCCGGGTTTGAGCCAGTCGGGAGCAGTCATAGGGAGTCCTCCAGCGGAGAAAGCGCCGCGTCGCTCTGTTTGGCTTATCAGATTGTTCCCAGCGACATTCGGCACGCTACGGCTCCGGTCGTCCTCAGTGGCGCCGGGGCGATTGGGTAGCGTACGGAGTTGGCAGACAAGCCATCTTCATACATGTCGATGTCGCGAAAGAAGTGCCGCGCATGTCACGGCGGGGCTGCTATAGCCTCTCCCTGATATAGGGTGGTCTGCGTGAAAATACAATCCCCGAGAGAAAACCCTGCCAGACCTTCAAGCGTGCCAGCACCCGTTCGGTTCGCTTCCTGCGCGCCGCGGCGCAGTGGTCCGACTACGAAACCCAACTGCTACGACGTGCCTCAAAGCGGCAGGTTTCTTTCGGATGGCACAGGCCATCCGCCCCGCCCGGCATGCAGGTTGGCTCTGGGCCGGGAACTCGAAGCTGCATAGGCCGCGGCACCACGCGCTGCATGTCCGCGAGCTGCCCTTGCCTGTCGTTCCGATCAAGAGCGGAGGATGACCAAGTCGATCGCTGTGGCCCCGGGTCACCGCCGAGACGTGACGATCATGGGTGCCCTGCAAAGACCGGGGGCCGGGGTGTCGTGCGGTCTAGTGCAGCCGAGCTCGTACCAGATAGGCCAGCACAGAGTCCTCGCCCAGCACCCGAAGCGCCTCCAATCGGTGAAGACCTTCGATCAGCACGTAGCCCTCTCCGTCAGGCCGGACTTGGATTGGGGTGTTTTGCCCTTCCTCCAAGATGCTTTCGGCGATGTTCTGGACCTTGTCCTCGCAAAGCGTCTTCTTTCGCTTGAGCGGAACCCGAATGTCGCTGATCGCGACTGTGTGTTTTTGCAACATCGATGGAGCATGAGCTAGATTGCCGTTCGACGCCAGTCCTTTCGAGGCTGGAAGCGCTGCAGACATTTTCCCGCCATCGGGCTGGGTACTCGGAATGGAACAGGCACGTCCCTTGTGGGTGATGACGAGCGGTGCTTTCGCAGGCGGTTCTCTGTGCGCTGCCGACGTGAGCGGAACCTCCTGTCTCACCCGCAGCTAACGATGGGAAGGTCCGCAGGGCGAGAATGGCGCGTCAACCAACTTCGTCGCTGCGGCGAACGGCGGCAATTAGGGCTGCAACCGCAGAAAGTCCGCTGAGTGCTGAGAGTCTGGTATGGGCCGGTCTCTGCCGGACGGCACCACTCACCTGGACTGCCAGCACGCCGCACCGCCGCAGGTCCGCTCAGAGCCCAGACCTACTATCTTCTACACATCGACGAATGTCGGCTTTCCGACTGCTCATTCGCGCTCCAACCAATTTCTGTTCCACGCGAACCTAAGTCCCCGACGCAATTCTATAGTTGAACCTGAGATGTCGGGCGATTTTATCCTTCGAATTCTTTGGAGGCGTATTGTTCCAACTAGGTCTTCGCCAAGCCCGAAGCCAGACAGTCTTCTGGCACGATAGTCTTTGCAGAAAACGTTCATCTGCGCAAAGCCAAGCGGAAGATATTTCACAACAGAAAACCAAGATTGTTCCCGGCGGGCTATCTTTCGTGCTTGCCGAATAATCGTCCGACTATACCGCCGAACAATATCCTGATTCACGGGCGCGTTGTCTGACTCAATGACAACGTCAGCATTGAGGACTGCGCCCCAGCCATTCCGGTGGATGCTTGCGCTGCGTACTATCATTTGTGGCCTGCCTGTGTGGGAACGGTAGTCTGCCAAAGCAACAGGCCATCCAACCGCGAGAACGAACTTTAGTGTGTTCACCTTTTTCTGCCAGCGGAACATTCTTCGGGTCGCAGCAAACATCGGCAAGTAGTCTTGTATGACATCGGTATACTGTTCGATGCTATGTTCTTTCAGGCGGTGTGCTGCCAGTTCATTTCCGTGGAAGCTCGCCATTCCCGGTAAACCGTTCGGACCACGCATCGAAATGAAGTACCGATCAAAACCCGGTGCAGCACCTTCGGCCAGTACCGCTGTTTGAAAGGTTGAAAACCTTATCTTGTCTTCGTCCATCGTCTTGGCGTCACAGTAGACAATCAACTGACTTTTGCCGCCCAATATCGTCGAGGGTAAGATGCCGTTCACTTCCCAGTACGGCGTCTGGCTTTCGGCTCTAATTTCTTCAACCATAAGGTTTTGTGGTACAAGACCTTCATTGCCCAACCGCGTCAATGCAAAAACTGAATACGCCAAAAGCAGCCCATTACAGGTATCTAGAAAATCGTCAAATTTCCGAACGACATCATACGACTTAAACGTCGCTTCCTTTCCCTTGCTGTCTCTGTAGATGATCTCGTTGGAGGAGTACTTGACGCCACCATGCGCAATCCCATTTCGCATTAAATGAACGTACGACAACTTCACTTTGGCAAATGGTTCATCCGGCAATTCCGCCACTATATTGTATAGATTCAGACCATCTGTGCCTTTGCCCGATGAAAGGCGTGAAAAGTACGCCACCAAATGTAGAAGCGGCTGGAAAACAGCTTCGACAAGCCGCAGGTAGGCCGGGTGCATATCCCGATCTATTAGAATTAAAGACCGGTAATCGTCACCCGCTTTGACTTCTCTGTCATGCCACTCCTGCGCATTGATTTCCTTCGCGTGCAGGAAAGCGTTGTCAATTTCCTCGCTTCTGTTCGCAACGTACAAGCGTAGCTCTTTCGCGTAGTTGTTTTCAATATCCAGCAATGCCTCGTGTAAAGCAGAAAACGCAGCCTGTGAATAGAAGCGCTCTGGACGTGATGAAACATATTTTCGGAACGTGAGTGCAGGTACATTCGACCCGGAAACAAGTTCAGGAATGTGGTTGTAAATTTCCGACGCTTGCAATTCGTGGAGCCGGAAAAGTAGGGGGTTTTTCATCGGAAATTAACTTATACTTATCGAGCTTAAGGGCCCTCACTTTTCATGCCGGTTGCAAGGGTCGCATTTTAGTATGACCTTGGTGGTCAGATTGCTAGCTGTATACGTGTAGCTGCTAAGTGCTGTCTCCCGGGGGGGGGTATAGATGACTACTGCTCATAGACACCGTGTATTGTACATCCAGAAATTAGCCGTTGATATCCTGCGGGCAGACGGTAGTTCATTTTACATAAAAAATCAACGAAATCAGTCTGATTCCTAGAATTGCAAATCCGCTGAGTAGTCGTGCATCACAAACCCTACCGGCGGCGCCGTAAAACCGGACCCTGGGACAACGGCGGCTTCGGTCCGCACTTCTGTCCCCGGGGACCTAGACGATGCTGCGCGGCGCCATGAAGGTCTGGTATGGGGAAGCCGCGGTGCGGCAATGGCTATCCAAGCGAATGTCCGGAAAGGGCCGGAAGCGTCAAGAATCCCAGACATGGACGCGCCTGCAACCACGTTCGCTGCTTGAGCGAAGCGGACCTCGCTGTGCTACGCAGACATTGTCGGCCTCCGAAGCGCCGGAGCGGGCGGTGTCTCTGGCAGCGCAACATGGTGTCTCTGCCGGTGACCTGCCTCTGTGGTTTTTTATCTTCGAGAGGCTGGGCGCCCCTTAAAGAGTTCGCCTATTGTTCGGTTCAGGCCGTTGCGAGCTCCCGCAACCAGACTATAACACAAAGCCCTCGCTCCTCGCGGGGGCTTTGTCGTATCCGCATCTCCCAAGGTCAGAATGCCCGTCAAATCGCTGCTGAGCGCGAGCCACTACACGTCGAGCGCCCACGCATGTTCGGTTGTGTCGGTATCCGCCACGCCAGGCCGGTGGTCGCGAGGCGCTCTAATGCGCAGATCCGCCTCGCTTCTATGGGGGCAGGGCTACGTCGTGCAGCTCCCCTCAGAAGGAGCCGGACACGAAGGCTTGTATAGATGGCACGGAAGATCGCCCCACTTTGTCCGATACACTTAAGGAGGTACTGCACGACATGATCCGACACGTTTTCATCGCCCTGATGCTCGCCACCCCGGCGGTTGCTCAGGACATCGAGTTCTCGACTGATGCGACCGAGAACTGCCTCGAGAACGACGGCGCCGACTGCATCGGCCGCTCTGCCGACGCCTGCATGGAGGCGACCGACGGCGGGACCTCCACAGCCGGGATGGGCGCCTGCCTCGAGAAGGAGCTTGAGTGGTGGGACGGCCGGCTCAACGACGCCTATGGCAAGGCGATGGAGGTGGCGCGGTCCGCCGACGAAGCCGAGGGGGAGCGCCCGTTGACCCAGGCCGACGCCCTGCGCGAGATGCAGCGCGCATGGATCACGTTCCGGGACGCGAAGTGCGACTGGGAGGCGGTGCAATGGGGCGGAGGCACCGGCGCGGGGCCAGCGCGGCTGTCCTGCCTGATGCATACGACCGGCGAGCAGTCCCTCGTTCTTGAACGGCATCTCGAACAGAGGTGAACGCACCCGGCAACTGGTTCGGACCCGCGGCAGGACTCTGTGGCGGGGCTGACCCTTGCGCGGCGGTGACAGGGGCGCGAGGCGCGGGAAGACCGGGGCAGCAACCCCATGATCGATTCCGGGAGGTGAGGGGGGGCAGCCACGGCGGCCCACCCCCTTAGGTCGGCTGCGATAGCCCGAAGCCCCTCGCGCGAGAAGCTGTCCGTGCCTCTGGCCTAGGCCAAGCGCGAGACACCACCGCAAAGAAAAAGGGGGCCGAGGCCCCCTTCCTGTCTCATCGCGATGTCTGCGGGTCAGCCGCCGAAATCGTCGAGCATGATGTCTTCACGGTCGACGCCGAGATCGAGCAGCATGTTGATCACCGACTGGTTCATGATCGGCGGGCCGCACATGTAGAACTCGCAATCCTCGGGGTTCGGGTGGTCCTTCAGATATTCCTCGTAGAGCACGTTGTGGATGAAGCCGGTGTAGCCCTTCCATTCGTCCTCGGGGAGCGCATCCGAGAGCGCCACGTGCCACTCGAAGTTCGAAAACTCCGCCGCCAGCTCGTCAAAATCCTCGACGAAGAACATCTCGCGCTTGGAACGGGCGCCGTACCAGAAGGTGATCTTCCGGTCGCGATTCTCGAGCCGCTTGAGCTGGTCGAAGATGTGGCTGCGCATCGGCGCCATGCCGGCACCGCCACCGATGAAGACCATTTCCATCTGGGTGTCGCGGGCGAAGAACTCGCCGAACGGGCCGGAAATGGTGACCTTGTCGCCGGGCTTGAGGTTGAAGATGTAGGACGACATCTGCCCCGGCGGAATCCCGGTGGAGCCCGGGGGCGGCGAGGCCACGCGGACGTTGAGCATGATCAGGCCCTTCTCGTCCGGGTAGTTCGCCATCGAGTAGGCGCGTTCGATCGGCTCGTCGACGACCGATTCATACTGCCACAGATCGAACTTGTCCCAATCCGGCCGGTATTCCTCGGCGATGTCGAACTCCTTGTAGGAGAGCTTGTGCGCGGGCGCCTCGATCTGGATGTAGCCGCCGGCGCGGAAGTTGACGTCCTCGCCCTCGGGAAGCTCGAGTACGAGATTCTTGATGAAGGTCGCGACGTTGTCGTTGGAACGCACGGTGCATTCCCACTTCTTGACGCCGAAGACCTCTTCGGGAACCTCGATATCCATGTCCTGCTTGACCGCCACCTGACAGGACAGGCGGTCGCCGCAGGCGGCCTCGCGCTTGGTGATGTGGGTTTCCTCGGTGGGCAGGATCGACCCGCCACCGGAGTGGATCCGCACGCGGCATTGCGCGCAGGTGCCGCCCCCGCCGCAGGCGGAGGGGACAAAGAGCTTCTGGGCCGCCAGCGTCTGCAGCAGCTTGCCGCCCGCCGGGACCGAGATGGTCTTTTCGTTGTTGATGGTGATGTTGACGTTGCCCGACGACACAAGGCGCGACCGCGCGGCCATGATGATGGTCACCAAAGCGACCACGATCAGGGTGAAGAGAACGACGCCGAGGCTGAAAGTAAGCATAGTGGTTCTGTCCTCCGCCTCAGAGATTCACGCCGCTGAAGGACATGAAGGCCAGAGCCATCAGTCCCGCGGAGATGAAGGTGACGCCAAGCCCCTGAAGGCCGTCCGGGATGTCGGAGTATTTCAGCTTTTCGCGCACACCGGCCATGGCAGTGATCGCCAGCGCCCAGCCAAAGCCCGACGAGGCGCCATAGGTCAGGGCCTCGGGGAAGTCGTAGGCGCGCTCCACCATGAACAGCGAGCCGCCAAGGATGGCGCAGTTCACCGTGATCAGCGGCAGGAACACCCCCAGCGCGTTGTAGAGCGGCGGGAAATACTTATCGAGCACCATCTCGAGGATCTGCACCAGCGCGGCGATGACCCCGATATACGAGATCAGGCCGAGGAAGGTGAGGTCCACGTCCGGGAACCCGGCCCAGGCCAGCGCCCCTGGCGCCAGCAGGTAGTTCAGGATCAGGTTGTTGGCGGGCACGGTGATGGTCTGAACGATCATCACCGAGATGCCGAGCCCGATGGCGGTCGAGATCTTCTTCGACACGGCGATGAAGGTACACATGCCGAGGAAGAAGGACAGCGCCAGGTTCTCGACGAAGATCGCCTTTACGGCGAGAGAGACGAGACCTTCCATCAGTGCGCCTCCACGGTCTGGATCTTGAATTCACGCTCTTCGACCTGCTTCGGCTTCCACGAGCGGATCGCCCAGATCAGAAGGCCGATGATGAAGAACGCCGAGGGCGGCAGCAGCAACATGCCGTTGGGCACGTACCAGCCGCCGTTGTTGACGGTCTCGAAGATGGTGATCCCGAACAGCGACCCGGCCCCGAAGAGCTCGCGGATGAAGCCCACGACCATCAGGATCAGCCCGTAGCCCAGCCCGTTGCCGACGCCGTCGATGAAGCTGGCCACCGGCGGGTTGCTCATGGCGAAGGCCTCGGCGCGGCCCATCACGATGCAGTTGGTGATGATCAGGCCGACGAAGACCGAAAGCGTCTTGGAGATCTCGTAGGCGTAGGCCTTGAGCACCTGGTCGACGAGGATCACGAGGCTTGCGATGATCACCATCTGCACGATGATCCGGATCGAGCTCGGGATCTGGTTGCGCAGCATCGAGATGAACAGCGACGAGAACCCGGTCACCATCGTCACCGCGAGCGCCATCACGAAGGCCACGCTCAGCGACGAGGTCACCGCGAGGGCCGAGCAGATGCCCAGGACCTGCAGCGTGATCGGGTTGTTGTCGATCAACGGATCGACAAGTTGCGATTTGCGTGTCTGAGCCATCAGATTTCTCCTGCCTTCAGCCGCTCGAGGAACGGGCCGTAGCCCTGCTCACCCATCCAGAAGCGGACAAGGTTGTGAACCCCGCGCGAGGTCAGGGTCGCCCCCGCCAGCGCGTCGATGTAATAGTCCTGGCCAGCCGGCGGCGGTGCCTTGGCGACGGTGATCTGCAGATCGCCATCCTCGTCGCGCAGCTTCTTGCCGTTCCACAGGGCCTTCCAGCGCGGGTTGTCGACCTCGGCGCCAAGGCCCGGGGTCTCGCCGTGCTGGTAGAACTGCAGGCCGTAGATGTCGTTGCCGTTCTCTTCCAGCGCGATGAAGCCGTAGAGTGTCGACCACAGGCCATAGCCCTCGATCGGGAGGATCACCTTGTCGATGCCGCCATCCTCGGTGCGCAGGATATAGACCATGCGATAGGCCTGCATCGCGCCCCCCAGACCCGCCGGGTCCTCGTCGAGGGCGCGGATGATCGCCGGGTCGCCCTTGGCGGCCAGCTCGTCGAACGTGTCGATGTCGAACTGGTCGGTGAACTCGCCGGTCGACAGGTCGACCACGTGCGGCTCCATCGCCTCGAACGCTTCGGCGACGGTCACGTCTGGGTCGTAGACTCCGGCCACCTGCAGCACGTTCGACTGCTTGTCGCGCAGGGCGTTGGCCTGCTGCACCGGGCGCAGCGACACCGCTGCCGCCGACACCACCATCGAAGCCACGAGGCAGAGCGTTACCGCCACGATGACGGTCTTGGTGACCGAGTCGTTGGGCATGTCGAGGAAGCGACGGAAGAGGCCTTTGTTCTCGTTCGCGTCAGGCATTGCGCTTGGCCCTCCGTTTGATGTTGGCCTGAACGACGAAGTAGTCGATCAGCGGCGCAAAGACGTTGCCGAACAGGATCGCGAGCATCATGCCTTCGGGGAAGGCCGGGTTCAGGACGCGGATCATCACGACCATGAAACCGATCAGCGCGCCGTAGATCCAGCGTCCGGTGTTGGTGTGGCTGGCCGAGACCGGCTCGGTCACCATGAAGACGAGGCCGAAGGCGTAGCCGCCGACCACGAGGTGCCAGTACCACGGCATCGCGAACATCGGGTTGCTGTCGGAGCCGATGACGTTGAGCAGCGACGAGAACGCGATCATGCCGAGCAGACAGCCGGCGACGAGACGCCAGTTGGCGATCTTGGTCAGCAGCAGGAAGGCAAGGCCGATCAGGCAGGCGATGGTCGAGGTCTCGCCGAGGCAGCCCTGGATCGTGCCGATGAAGGCGTCCATCCAGGTGATGCCGCGCTCGGGCAGGGCGGTAAAACCGTCGCTTGCGCTGACCGAGAGCGCGGTCGCGCCCGAGAAGCCGTCGACCGGCGTCCAGACCGAGTCGCCCGACATCTGCGCCGGGTAGGCGAAGTAGAGGAAGGCACGGCCGACCAGCGCCGGGTTGAGGAAGTTCTTGCCGGTGCCGCCGAACACTTCCTTGCCGATCACCACGCCGAAGATGATGCCGAGCGCGACCTGCCACAGCGGCGTCGAGGCCGGCAGGATCAGGGTGTAGAGCATCGAGCTGACGAGGAAGCCCTCGTTCACTTCGTGGCGGCGGACCACCGCGAAGATCACCTCGAAGATGCCGCCGGCAACCAGCGTGACCAGATAGATCGGCAGGAAATACAGCAGCCCGTGCAGCATGTTGGCAAGCGGATTGGCCGGATTGAAGCCGATCCCCAGCGTCTCGATGATCCACGCGCGCCAGCCCGAAGCGCCGTACTCGGCGATCGCGAGGTTGGTCTGCAGGCCGGTGTTGTAGAGACCGAACAGGATGCACGGGATCGTCGCCAGCACCACGTAGGTCATGATCCGCTTCATATCGATGTAGGAGCGGGCATGGGGGGCGACGGTGGTCACCGTCTTGGGTGTGTAGACGAGGCTCTCCACCATCTCGTAGATGGAATAGTATTTCTCGTACCTTCCGCCCTTGTGGAAGTGCGGCTCGATACGGTCGAAGACATTGCGCAGACCCACGGCCTTACCCCTCCTTCTCGATCTTGATGAGGCTGTCGCGCAGGGCGAGGCCATATTCGTACTTGGCCGGGCAGGCGAAGCCGCAGAGCGCGAGGTCTTCCTCGTCGAGCTCCAATGCGCCGAGTGCCTGCGCGGTGTCGGTGTCCATCACCAGAAGCGAGCGCAGCAGCTGCGTCGGCAGGAAATCCTGCGGCATCAGCTCTTCGAAGGTGCCCAGCGGCACCATGGCGCGGCGGCCACCGTTGAGGTTCGAGGTCAGTGCGTAGAGCTTCTTGCTGAAGGCCGAGCCAAGCACCGGCTGGTAGGCGTACTTGGACGGCATCGGAAGGATCCAGCCCAGCGTGTTCTGCTCGCGGTCTTCCTTGATCAGGGTGATCTGGCGCGCGTAGCGGCCAAGATAGCAGGTCGGGCCAGCGCCCATACGGCCGCTCAGGATCGAGCCCGAGATCACCCGCACCGGCTGCTTGGTCTGCAGGTCGTCATGGCAGAGGTCCGCCATCGAAGCGCCAGCGATGGTGCGCACGAGCCGGGGCTTGCGGCAAAGCGGTCCCGAAAGCGCGATGGTGCGCGACATGTCGAGCCGGCCGGTGTCGAGCAGTTTCCCGATCGCGATGACGTCGTGATAGCCGATGCTCCACACCGTCTTGCTGGCCGAGGGCGGCTCGAGGAAGTGCATGTGTGTGCCGGCAAGGCCCGCCGGGTGCGGACCCGAGAAGCCCGCCACGTAGACCCCCGGCATCCCGCCGCCCGGAACGTCGCTGTCGGCATCCTGGCACAGGTAGACATGGCCCTCGGTCAGCAGGGTCATCGCCCGCAGGCCGTGGGTGAAGGCCTTGGCATCCTCGGCGATGATCTTCGCCGGGTCGCCGCTCAGCGGCTCGCTGTCCATCGCGGTGACGTAGATCGCCGCAGGGCGGGTCTCGGGCTCGGGAACCTTGGAGTAGGGACGGGTGCGGAACGAGGTCCAGAGACCGGCGGCGCAAAGACGCTCCGCCACGCCCTCGGACGTGTGCGGATCACCGACGGCGGAGAAGTCCACCGGCTCGGCGGCGTTCTCGTCGATCTCGATCTCCACGCTGATCAGCTTGCGGCGGGCGCCGCGGTTGATCGCCTTGATTCGTCCGGAAACCGGCGAGGTGACCTGAACCGTGGGCGTGTCCTTATGCGCCAGAATGGGCGCGCCGGCAGCAACCAGATCGCCTTCCTGGACCGCCAGTCGCGGCTTCAGCCCGATGTAATCGTCTCCGAGGATGGCGACTGTTCTGACCGTGGGGGCGTCTTGAATTTCCCCTTCGGGTGCCCCCAGTACAGGGACATCAAGACCTTTCTTTAACGTATATCGCTGCACGTTGTTTCGTCCTGTCCATTTTTGCGGGTCTTATGCGCTCCCGTGCCGGATTTTGGAAGTTCCTCAGAGGCGATTCTCCAATTTATTGTTGAACTGCCCCCGAACTTCGCCCAGAAGCCCACCATCTCATCGTCGTACATGAAGCAGCCTTCAGCGGAGATATCCCCGTGACCAAGCCCATCCTCCTTTCTCGCCGTAGCCTCCTTGCAATGCCTCTCGCCTTGGCAGCGTGCAAGAAGGGATGGTCGATCCTCGAACTGACCGGGCTGACCATGGGAACCAGCTATTCCATCGTGGCGGTCGACCATTCGCGTCAGATCGACAAGGCCGAGCTGAAGGCCGCCGTCGAGGCAAAACTTGCCACGGTGAACACCCAGATGTCCAACTGGGACAGCCGCTCGGAGATTTCGCGCTTCAACGCCTCCGGCGCGACCGACAGCTTCGCCGTCTCGCATGAGCTGGCCCACGTGATGCAGGCCGCGCAGGACGTGAACGCCGCGAGCGACGGGCGCTTCGACGTCACCGTCGGCCCGCTGATCGATCTCTGGGGCTTCGGCGCCACCGGCACCCGCAACGACGAGCCCACCACGCGCGAGATCGCC
Organism: Salipiger bermudensis; assembly: GCF_020171625.1. Lineage (GTDB taxonomy): Bacteria > Pseudomonadota > Alphaproteobacteria > Rhodobacterales > Rhodobacteraceae > Salipiger > Salipiger bermudensis_B. The sequence goes on along the minus strand of NZ_JAIUZY010000010.1, from coordinate 1,148 downwards.
GATGCACTGGCCTGCTGCGGCCAGACCGAGTCGCTCCGCGTCGGCAACGGCGCGCTGCAGAAGCTGCGCCCCGAGGCCGAGGTCTATCTCTCGGCCATCGGCAAGGGCTTCGGCGTCGACCAGGTCGCCAGCGCGCTCAAGGAATTCGGCCTCACCGACTACATGGTCGAGATCGGTGGCGATCTCTACACCGCCGGCAAGAACCCCGACGGCCAGCCCTGGCAGATCGGCATCGAGTCGCCGGAAGCCTTCGATCGCGGCGTGATGAAGGTCGTGGGCCTGTCGGATCACGGCATGGCGACCTCGGGCGACTACCGCAACTTCTTCGAGAAGGACGGCAAGCGCTACTCGCACATCATCGACGCCACCACCGGCCGCCCGGTCACCCACGCCACCGCCTCGGTGACCGTGCTGACCGAGAACGCCATGCTGGCCGATGCCTGGGCCACGGCGCTGCTGGTGCTGGGCACCGAGCGCGGCCTCGAGATCGCAAATGATCGTGAGATGGCGGTTCTCTTCGTTGATCGCGCCGGCAAGGCGGGCGACAAGGGGTTCACCACGACGGCCAGCAAGCGCTTCGAGACGCTGCAGGCCTGAGCCTGAAGGCGGCCTGCGGGCCGCCGCCCTGTCGCCGGTACAGGCGCATTCGATACAAGAAAAGGTCGGTCCGACGTGTCGACGTTCCTTCTCGCCTTTGGTCTCCTGATGATCGTCATGCTGGGCATGGCGCTCGGTGTCATCCTCAACGGACGCACCATCAAGGGAAGCTGCGGCGGACTGAACGCGATTGCCGACGCGGATCACTGCGTGGTCTGCAAGCAGGAGATCGACCCCGACAGCCCGCTGCGCGACCGTTTGCACTGCCCGAAGGCGCGCAAGATGCTCGAAGAGATGGAGCGCGAACGGGCCTGAGTTGCTGGTACGCCGTTTTTAGCGGACCCCTCATTGGGACCTTCCGATGCCCTCGCGCTCAGCCGCGAGGGCGTTTTGTTTTCGGGGGTAGGTTTCTCGGCTGTCCTGCGGGCCCCGCGCGGCATCGACGGGCGGTGGGCTTGGTGTCGCGCCGCGAGGTCTTTCGCACTTGGTTCGTCTAAATCGAGGGGCTCGACCGCTTGACCGTCCGTCACGCCCCGAGATCGAGTTCAGGG
>NZ_JAIUZY010000009.1 GCF_020171625.1 Salipiger bermudensis | reverse complement strand
TCGACAGGGCGACAGGGCGACAGGGCGACAGGGCGACAGGGCGACAGGGCGACAGGGCGACAGGGCGACAGGGCGACAGGGCGACAGGGCGACAGGGCGACAGGGCGACAGGGCGACAGGGCGACAGGATCCGACCAGCGCTCAGCCCTCGGTCATCGGCACGAAGCCCAGCGTCAGCAGGCACCCGGCGGCCACGATCCCGAACAGCCACAGCTGCCACGCTGGGCCCTCCGCCTTCCAGACGGCCCGGTAGCGATAGCCGGCGAGACAGGCGATCACGAACAGCATCGTGGCACTGGCGGGGGTGAGCATCAGCTCGGGCAATCTGCAACCTCTCAGAAACAAGCGCGTTTACAGATGAGCTGATTGCACTAACCTGAAACAGGATCAAGGGAGGTCACGCCATGCCTGCATCATACCAGCCCCACACCGTCGGCGACGACGATCACGAACGGACCATGAGCCAGACCGTCGACACGAATCTCTCCGCCGCCGAGGCGACGGTGCGCCACGTGCTCGACGACAAGGGCGACGACGTGGTCTGGATCCAGCCCCAGGACACCATCGGCAAGGCCGTCGAAGTCCTGCGGGACAAGCGCATCGGCGCGCTTCTGGTGAAGGACCCGCAGGGCGCCCTGGTCGGGATCCTGTCCGAGCGCGACATCGTGCGGCGCCTGGCCGATACCCCGGGCCAGACCCTGCCGCAGCGCGTCGAGGAGCTGATGACCACCAAGGTCGAGACCTGCACCCCCGACGAAACCATCGTTGTGGTGCTGCGCCGCATGAACGATGGCCGGTTCCGCCACCTCCCGGTGATGGAAGAGGGGGCGCTGGTCGGCATGATCTCGATCGGCGACGTGGTGAACTACCGCCTGACGGCGCTGGAATACGAAGCCCTCAAGCTGAAGCAGCTGATCGTCGGCTGACAGCGGGCGTTCCGGCCTGTTTCATGAGCATTTGCATCCCGGTTCCGCACAACGCGGGGCCGGGATTTTTGCTGCGCTGCAGCGCGATGCGAAATCGAAAATTGCAAGCCCAACCGGCAACATGCGGCATTGTGTCACGACAGATCCGTGCTACCGTTCCCCTTAGGGAGGAACTCAACATGATGCTTTTCATCGTCGGCCTTGGAATCGGCCTTCTGATCGCCACACCGTTCATCGCGCTCGTGCTTGGGGCAGGCGTGCTGACGCGCGACCCCGCGACACAGCGGGCCGAGATCGAAAGCGACCCGTATCTCGTGAACGTCGTGCGCTTCCCGCCGAGCCGGGCCTGAACACGCCACTTTGGACGTTCGAAGGGCCTGCTCGACCTGACGGTCGGGCAGGCCCTTCACGTCCGCCTGTCCGCATCGGTGAGGCGGCATGGGGCAGGCGCCACCGTTCCTGAATGGATTCGGGGCCGAGACGGGGAAGTCGCCGCCTTGCTTTGAAAGGGCACGGGGTGGCGGGCGACTCGCCCCTCGGCAAGGCTGAGACTGCCACGCAGAATCGTGCCGGAGAGGATGGCGCCCTAGCAACGCGCACTCCGCCACGGAAGATCATCCAAGCGCGATTTCGCCCTCTGCGTCGGCCTGCAAGCTCAGCCGAGCGCGAGAATCGGGCCGTTGAGCAGCCTCATCAGGTCGCCGAAATAGCCGTCCGAGCGCGCGGGCCGGGTCGGGTCGGACGTGATGGCGACGGCGAGGTCGCGCTCCGGGTGGGCGGCGATGATCTGACCGCCATAGCCGCGCCCGAGGGTCCAGCCGCTGTCGCTCAGGAACCAGCCGTAACCATAGCCAAGCCCCGACCAGCGCGAGCGGGTGCGGGCCTCCTGCGAGGCGGCGACCCAGTCGGCGGGCAGCACCTGCGTGCCCTCGTAGCGTCCACCGTCGCGCATCGCGACGGCCACGCGCAGCATCGCCTCCGGCGTCAGCGCCATTTCATTGCCGCCGAAGTAGAAACCCTGCGGGTCGCGGGTCCAGGGCGGGATCGAGACGCCGAGCGGCGTGCCGAGGTGGCGCCGCGCCAGCGTCAGCAGGCTGTCGCCGGTGGCGGTGGCGATCGCGGCGCCCAGGACATGCGTGGTGCCGGTGGAATAGATCATCGGGCCACCGTTCTCGGCCACGCGCGGCTGGCGCAGCACGTAGGCGACCCAATTCGACTCACTGACCCATGCGCCGTAATTCGCGCCCGAAGTGCGCTCGAGCCCGGCGCGCAGGGTGACGAGATCGCGCATCGTGAGATCTTCGACGCCCTCGGTGGCGCCTGCGGGGATCAGGACGGGGGCGACATCGCCGAGCCGGGCCTCGACGCTCTCGATGCCACCCGCGTCGATCACTGCGCCGAGGATCAGCGCCAGCAGGCTCTTCGAGCAGGACTTGATATTGGCGACGCGGGCCAGACCCGGGCCGCGCGGCGCCTCGGCCAGCAGCGTCTCGTCGCCGCGTCGGACCTGGATCGAATGCAGCTGCTCGAGATTGGTCGCGAGATCGCGGATCGCGTCGGTGCCCTGCTGCGCGCGCAGGAGCGACGGCGCGGCAAGGCCTCCGGCGAGGGCGAAGGCAAAAGTGCGGCGCGACAGCATGGGCGAGGGTCCTGCGGTTTGCATATCCCAAGACTTGGCCGGCCTGCCGCGAAAGGAAACCCGCGCGATCCGTTGCGCGGGTCACGTCTCATCAACTGCGGGTGAGGCGGCGCCCAAATCATACAAGGCGCGCGATCTAACATGGGCTCGCGTGACCCAAGCCCCCGCGCGTGCCCTTTACCGCGCCACCACCACGGGCCGGCCCTTATGGTGCAACAGCTCGAACGGCGTGTCGAACACGTCGCGCAGTGTATCTTCAGTGAGCACCGCCGCACTCTCGTCCTGCGCCACGATCCGCCCGTCCTTCATCGCCACGATATGGTCCGCCCAGCCGGCCGCGGCGTTGATGTCGTGTAGCACGATGACGATGCTGCGCGTCCCGTCGCGCGACAGCCCGTGCAGCCGGGCCATCAGGTCGCGCGCATGGCGCGGGTCGAGCGCGTTGAGCGGCTCGTCGAGCAGCATCCACGGCGTGTCCTGCGCGTAGGTCATGGCAATGAAGGCGCGCTGGCGCTGACCGCCGGACAGCGTGTCGATGGTGCGCTCGGCCAGATCGGACAGCGCGAAGGCCACGAGCGCCCGGTCCACCGCCTCCTCGTCCTCGCGGCGCGGCCGGCCCTGATGGTGCGGCCAGCGCCCGAAGCTCACCAGCTCGCGCACCCGCAGCCGGCTGACCAGCGCCGGCGATTGCTGCAGCAGCGCCACCGTGCGGGCGCGCTGCCGGTGCGGCACGGAGAACGGGTCGATCCCGTTGATCCGCACGCTGCCCACCGACGGCGTTTCCAGCCCCGAGATGCAGTGCAGCAGGGTCGACTTGCCGGCACCGTTGGGGCCGATCAGCGCGGTGATGCCGCCGCTCTCGATCCGGGTCGAGATCTCGTGCAGGATCGGGGTCGGTCCGGCATGGTAGCTCAGCGAGGAAATCTCGATCATCGACGTCTCCGTTTCAGCACGAGGAAGAGGAACACCAGCCCGCCGAAGAACTCGACGATCACCGCCAGCGCCGACTGGCTGCCCATCAGGCGCTCGAACAGGAACTGCCCGGCGACGAGGATCAGCGCGCCCAGAATGGCGGCGGCGGGCAGCAGGACGGCATGGCGGTGGCTGCCGGTGACCTGCCGCGCGAGGCTGGCGGTCAGCAGGCCGAGGAATGTGATCGGCCCGACCAGCGCCGTCGCGACCGAGACCATCGCCGCCATCAGCAGCAGCGCCGTCATCACCACGCGGTCGTGGTCGAGCCCCAGCCCGCGGGCGGTGTCTCGCCCAAGGCCCGCCACGTCCAGCGCCGGGGCCATGCGCAGCGCGACCGCCAGCGCCGCCAGCAGCACCACCGCCGAGAACGCCAGCTGCTGCGGGTCGACCCGTCCGAAGCTGGCGAACATCGCCTGTTGCACGACGGCGAAATCCGACGGGTCCATCAGCCGCTGCACCATGCTTGCCAGCCCGCGCAGCAGCACGCCAAGGATGATCCCCGTGAGGATCATCCGGGTGATGTCGCGCGCATCGCGCCGCAGCAGCAGGCCGAAGAGCGCCACCGAAGCCGCACCGAGGGCAGCGACCTCCATCAGGAAGCGCGGCCCGGCGGGGATCGCCGCCGCCCCGACGCCGCCCAGCAGCAGGACGAGGAGCGTCTGCATCAGCACGAAGAGCGCGTCGAAGCCCACGAGGCCCGGGGTCAGCAGCCGGTTGCCGGCGACGGTCTGGAACAGCACCGTCGCGGCGCCGGTGGCCGCGCCGACACAGACCAGCGCGCCGAGCTTCGCGGCGCGCAGCCCGAGGATGAAACCCATCGGCGCGCGCAGGTGCCACGCAAGGAAGGCGCCGCACAGAACCAGAAGGGCAAGCGCAAGCCAGAGGACGCGCCGCTCAGCCATGACGGCGCGCCGGGGCCGCGTGCAGCAGCCAGAGGAAGACACCGGCGCCGAACACCGCGACGACGGTGGCGGCGGGGATCTCGAACGGGTAGCGGATGGCGCGCCCGATGATGTCGGCGGTCAGCAGCAGCAGGCCGCCGCCCACCGCGATCAGCGGCAGGTTGGCGCGCAGGTTGTCGCCACGCCAGCGCGCGATGAGGTTCGGCGCCACGAGGCCGACGAAGGGAAAGCCGCCCACGGTGACCAGCACCAGCGCGGTGATCACCGACACCACCACCAAACCCAGCGCGCGGGTCTGCGCATAGTCGAGCCCGAGGCTGCGGGCCTGCGCCTCGCCGAGCCCGAGAATGGTGATGCGGTCGGCGATGACGTATAGGAGCACCGCCAGCGCCGCGATCGCCCAGAGCCACTCGTAGCGCCCGATCATCACGCCCGAGAACTCGCCCAGTTGCCACGCGCCAAGGAACTGCATCAGGTCGGTCGCCCAGGCGATGTAGACGCAGACCGCGCCGATGATGCCGCCATAGACGATGCCCACGATGGGCAGCAGCATCGGGTCCTCGCGCGGCAGACGCGCCGCAAGCGCGAGGTAGCCGATCATGCCCAGAAGCGCCGAGGCCGCCGCGATCAGCATCTTTCCGGCCACCGCCATGCCCGGCACGATCAGCGTCACCGCCAGAAGCCCCAGCATCGACGCCTCCGGCGCGCCGGTGAGGGAGGGTTCGACCAGCCGGTTCTGCACCACCTGCTGAACCACCACCCCCGCCAGCGCGAGCCCCGCCCCGGCGAGCAGCGCCGCGGCGGTGCGGGGGATGCGGCTCACCATCAGCAGCCACCCGGCATCATCGCCGAACGAGGCCGCGCCGAGCGACAGGCTGACCACGACGAGCGCGGCCAGCAGGGCAAAGGTGAGGGTCCAGAGGCGCAACTTTGATCAGCTCTCGCTGTCGGCGCCGAAGGCCGAGATGATCTCGTCGAGCGTGTGCATCATCGAGCTGGCGCCGCCGCCCGAGATGTACAGGGGCGCGGCGTCGAGATAGACGATCTGGCCTTCCTGCGCGGCGGTGCTGCGCGCCACGAGCGGGTTGTCGAGGGTCGCGGCGGCGGCCTCGCCATCGGCGCCGATGGCGGCGGCGCGGTCGATCACCAGCAGCCAGTCCGGATCGGTCTCGGCGATGAACTCGAACGAGATCGCCTGTCCGTGGGTGTCGTCCGACAGGCCCGGATGCGCCTCGGGAAGATCGAGCGCGCCGTGCAGCCAGCCGAAGCGGCTGTTGGCACCATAGGCCGAGATCTTGCCGCCATTGGTCAGCAGGATGAGTCCGTCGCCCTTGCCGGCGACGGCGGCGCGGGCCGCCTCGATCTTGGCGTCGAGCGTCTCGGTCAGCTGGGCCGCCGCGTCCTCCTTGCCGAACAGGGTGCCGTAGGCGGCGATCCGGTCGCGCGCCTGTGCCACCATGTCCTCACCCCAGATCGTCATGTCGATCGTAGGGGCGATCTGGCTCAGCGGCGCGCGCTGCTCGGAGGACCGCCCGCCGACAACGATGAGGTCGGGCTGCATCACCGCGAGCGCCTCGAAATCCGGCTCGAACAGGGTGCCGACCACCTCGGCCGAGGCCTTCGCCGCGTCGATTCCGTCAAGGTAGAGCGGGCTGGGCAGGCCGGCGATCGGCTGGCCGAGGGCGGCGATGGTGTCGACCGCGGCGGCATCGAAGACGACGACGGATTCGGGCCGCGCGGGCACCTCCGTCGCGCCGACGGCGGTCTCGACGGTGACAGTTTCGGCAAGGGCAGGGGCAGAGAAGGTGCAGGCAAGAAGCCCGGCAAACAGCATAGGACGCATGAGAACACTCCCGGTGATGGATGGGTGCGTGGCATGGCGTCGGCCGGCTTCGCGAGGCTGATCCCCTGATAACGGATTGTTTCTCCGGCCTGCAATGCTGTAGTTGACCTAAATTATCAACTTTTGGAGGCCCGCGATGACCCTGCACCAAACCGGCACGTTCCAGACGCCGAACGCGTCGAAATACCTTCAGCAGCTCTGTAAGCACTTCGCGCACAAGGTGGCGGTGGAGTACGACGAAACACAGGGGCGCGCCGCGCTGCCGGCGGGGCCGGCGCGTCTCAGCGCCAGCGCCGAGGCGCTGCAGGTGGAGATCAGCGCCGAGACCGAAGAGGGCCTCGCGCGCGCGCGCTCCGTCATCGACGACCACCTCAAGCGCTTCGCCTTCCGCGAGGGGTTCGAGGGCATGAGCTGGGCCTGACCGGGCGGCAGCGGACGGCGGGCGGGGCGGGCCATGCGGCCCGCGCCTGTTCTGTCTCTCTTGAGGTCTTAGCGGGACACGCATCGTCGCGGTGATGAGGGCGTCGCGCCGGTTTTTTCGGTGCGACATCGTCGCCGCGGCTGTCGTCGACTCCCGGAGGGTCAGGCGAGACGCCTTGATGCTGGCTGACGTGACGAGGGCAGGGGGGGGCCGCTCCGGTCATGGCAAGGCCGTGTGGGGCGGCGCGTCCGCGCCGTCCGGGTCGCTAACGCGCCAGCGCCAGCAGGCCCGTCACGTCGAGATGGGCTTCCATGTGCTCGGCCAGCCCGTCGAGCACCGCCTCGACTGTGCTGTCGTAGCGCCCCGCACTCTGCACCCCGAAGCCCGCAAGCCACGCCGCGCGGAAGCCGTCGTCGCGGAACATGCCGTGCAGGTAGCTGCCCGCGATGCGGCCATCGGGGGTCGCAGCACCTTCCGGCTGCCCTGCGACATGCGCGAAGGGCCGGGCGCGATCCGGGCCGTCGCTGCGGCCGATATGGATCTCGTAGCCGCGGAATGCCCGACCGGTCGCCGCATGGGTGGCTCGGGTCTCGGTGAGGCGCTTGTCGCCGGTCATCACCGTGTCGATCTCGAGCAGGCCGAGGCCCTGCGTCGTGCCGGGCGGCCCTTCGATCCCCTCGGGATCGGCGACGCTGCGGCCAAGCATCTGGTATCCACCGCAGATCCCCAGCACATGCCCGCCGCGCCGGACATGCGCGGCGAGGTCCACGTCCCAGCCCTGCGCGCGCAGGAAGGCGAGGTCGCCGCGGGTCGACTTGCTGCCGGGCAGGATCACCAGATCCGCGTTGCCGGGAATGGCGCGTCCCGGCCCCAGCATGGTGAGCCGCACTCCGGGCTCCTGCGCCAGCGGGTCGAGATCGTCGAAGTTGGCGATCCGCGACAGCGCGAGGCAGACCACGTGCAGCCCCTCGGTCCGACGCGGAGTATGGATGTCGACCGCGTCTTCGGCAGGCAGCTTCCACGCGTCCGGGAACCAAGGCAGGGTGCCGAAGCCGGGCCAGCCGGTGCGGGCCTCGATCATCCGGAAGCCGTCGTCAAAGAGCCTGAGGTCGCCGCGGAAGCGGTTGATGAGGAAGCCCTTCACCATCGCGGCATCGTCCGGGTCGAGCACCGCCTGCGTGCCGACGATCTGCGCGATCACGCCGCCCCGGTCGATATCGCCGGCAAGCACCACTGGCACTTGGGCGGCGCGGGCAAAGCCCATATTGGCGATGTCGCGCGGGCGGAGGTTGATCTCGGCCGGGCTGCCTGCGCCCTCGACGATCACCAGATCGTGCCGGGCGCGGAGCCGGGCGAAGCTTTCAAGCACCGCCCCGAGCAGGCGGGGTTTCAGCGCGCCGTAATCGCGCGCCTCGCTGGTCGCGACCCGCTTGCCCTGCACCACCACCTGCGCGCCGGTGTCGGTCTGAGGCTTCAGCAGCACCGGGTTCATGTCACACTGCGGCGCCAGCCCGCAGGCCAGCGCCTGCAGCGCCTGGGCGCGACCGATCTCGCCGCCATCGGCGGTCACGGCGGCATTGTTGGACATGTTCTGCGGCTTGAACGGCGCCACGTCGAGGCCGCGCCGCCGGGCGGCCCGGCACAGCCCCGCGACCAGCAGCGACTTGCCCACGTTGGAGCCGGTGCCCTGGATCATCAGCGCGGTCATGGCGAACTCAGGCGTCGGGTTTGCGACGGGCGCGGATCAGGGTGTGCTGGCTGACGATCTCGTAGCCCAGTCGCGCTACCAGCTCGGCGCGCAGGCGGTTGATCTCGTCGCTGGTGATCTCGATCACCTCGCCGGTGTCGATGTCGACAAGGTGGTCGTGATCGGCAGAGGGCATGACCTCAAAGCGGGCCGGCTCGTTCTCGAAGCTGAGCCGCTGGATCAGCCCCGCCTCCTCGAGCGCCGAGAGCGTGCGGTAGACGGTGGCGAAGGAGACCGAGCCATCGATCTCGCGGGCACGGGTGAAGACCTCGTCGGCATTGGGATGGTCCTGCGCCTGCATCAGGATCGACAGCACGCGCAGACGCTGCTGCGTCACGCGCAGCCCCGCGGCGCGTAGCGCCTCGGCGAAGTCGGTTGTTTCCGCAGTCATGCGACCTGTCCGTTGCCCTGAGTGGCCCTCTTTGTATCGCCGCAGCGCTGGGCTTGCAAGAAAAGGCCGGTGCGCGGGCCGGTGATTCGCGGCGTCCGCCCATGGTCGGAGGCGCCTGTGACGGGCCGGACGTGTGGCATAGGGCCGAAATCGCATGTCGCAAAGCTGCACCGATGCGCCGGTTTCGGCCCCGTGCCGCCGGCCGTGATTTCCTTGGGGAAACGCGTGTTTCGTATGGGCGCCGGCGGTTTCCCCGGCGCGGCATTCGGCACCGGGATCGGGGTCGCCGCCGCGATATCCCTCACAATCGGCAGAAAGATTTGCTTGCTTTGTCGGATGGAGGGGCGTAGCTCCAGCGGCGGGACACCCCTCCCCAACGAGGGGCATCTATCTGGAAGGTTAGGCAGATATGGCTACCAAGCACCCGTCCACGCGGCCGGCAAACCCGCGTTTTTCTTCTGGCCCCTGTGCCAAGATCCCCCAGTATTCGCTGGACATGCTCGCCGACGCTCCGCTCGGCCGCTCGCACCGTGCCAAGGTCGGCAAGGACAAGCTGAAAGCGGCGATCGAGGGCACCCGCGAGATCCTCAACATCCCCGCTGACTACCAGATCGGCATCGTGCCGGCCTCCGACACCGGCGCCGTCGAAATGGCGATGTGGTCGATGCTCGGCGCCCGCAAGGCCACCATGGTGGCGTGGGAGAGCTTTGGCGCAGGCTGGGTCACCGACGTGGTCAAGCAGCTCAAGATCGACGCCGAGGTGAAGACCGCCGATTACGGCGAGATCGTCGACTTCGCCGAGATCGACTTCAACACCGACGTCGTCTTCACCTGGAACGGCACCACCTCCGGCGTGCGTGTGCCGAACGGCGACAAGATCCCCGCCGACCGCGAGGGCCTGACGATCTGCGACGCCACCTCGGCGGCCTTCGCGCAGGACCTGCCGTGGGACAAGCTCGACGTGACTACCTTCTCCTGGCAGAAGGTGATGGGCGGCGAAGCGGCTCACGGGATGCTGATCCTCAGCCCGCGCGCCGTCGAGCGTCTGGAAAGCTACACCCCCGCGTGGCCGCTGCCGAAGATTTTCCGCCTGACCAAGGGCGGCAAGCTGATCGACGGCATCTTCCGCGGTGAAACCATCAACACGCCGTCCATGCTTGCGGTCGAGGACTACCTCGTGGCGCTCGAGTGGGCGCGCAAGATCGGTGGTCTGCCTGCGCTGATGGAGCGCGCCGACACCAACGCCAAGGTGCTCTGGGATTTCTGCGACCGCAACGAATGGATCGCCAACCTCGCGGTGGACCCGGCGACGCGCTCGAACACCAGCGTGTGCCTCAAGTTCACCGATGACCGCATCGCGGATGGCGCGGCCTTCGCCAAGGCGGTGGCCAAGAAGCTCGAGGATTACAACGCCGCCTACGATGTCGGCGCGTATCGCGATGCTCCCGCCGGCCTGCGCGTCTGGTGCGGTGCCACCGTCGAGGCGTCGGATGTCGAGGCGCTGACCCTCTGGCTCAAGTGGGCCTTCGAGGACGTGCTCGAAGCGCAGACCGCGACCGCGTGATCCAAAAGGGTGGGCGATGCGCCTACCCGACCCCCCAAGAATACCTGAATGACAGTGCGGAGCGGGCCGGAGCGCCCACCGTGTTCTCTCATCATATCCAAAGGACAAGCCCAATGGCCCCCAAGGTTCTCGTTTCCGACAAGCTTTCCGAAACCGCCGTGCAGATCTTCCGCGACCGCGGCATCGACGTTGATTTCATGCCTGATCTCGGCAAGGACAAGGACAAGCTCGCCGAGGTGATCGGCCAGTATGACGGCCTCGCCATCCGCTCGGCCACCAAGGTGACCCCGACCATCCTCGAGCACGCCACCAACCTCAAGGTCGTGGGCCGCGCCGGCATCGGCACCGACAACGTCGACAAGGAAGCCGCCTCGAAGAAGGGCGTGATCGTGATGAACACGCCGTTCGGCAACATGATCACCACCGCCGAGCACGCCATCGCGATGATGTTCGCCGTGGCCCGCCAGATCCCCGCCGCCGACGCCTCGACCCAGGCCGGCAAGTGGGAGAAATCGCGCTTCATGGGCACCGAGCTGACCGCCAAGACCCTCGGCGTGATCGGCGCCGGCAACATCGGCGGCATCGTCTGCGACCGCGCCCGCGGCCTGAAGATGAAGGTCGTGGCCTACGATCCCTTCCTGTCGGAAGAGAAGGCCGCGCAGATGCAGGTCGAGAAGGTCGAGCTCGACGAGCTGCTGCGCCGCGCCGATTTCATCACCCTGCACGTGCCGCTGACCGACGGCACCCGCAACATCCTCTCGAAGGAGAACCTCGAGAAGACCAAAAAGGGCGTGCGCATCATCAACTGTGCCCGTGGCGGTCTGGTCGACGAGGCCGCTCTGGCCGAGCTGATCAAGTCGGGCCACGTGGCCGGCGCCGCCTTCGACGTGTTCGCCGAGGAACCCGCCAAGGAGAACCCGCTCTTCGGTCTGCCGAACGTGGTCTGCACGCCGCATCTCGGCGCCTCGACCACCGAGGCGCAGGAGAACGTCGCCCTGCAGGTGGCCGAGCAGATGTCGGACTATTTGCTCACCGGCGCCGTCAGCAACGCGCTCAACATGCCGTCGGTGACCGCCGAGGAAGCCAAGGTCATGGGCCCGTGGATCAAGGTGGCCGAGCATCTCGGCGGCTTCATCGGCCAGATGACCGAAGAGGCGGTGAAGGCGATCAACATCACCTATGACGGCGAGGCCGCCACGATGAACCTCGAGGCGCTGAACTGCGCGCTGATCGCGGGCATCATGAAGGCCAGCAGCCCCGAGGTGAACATGGTCTCCGCGCCGGTCATCGCCAAGGAGCGCGGCATCCAGATCGCCACCACCCGTCAGGAGCAGTCCGGCGTGTTCGAGGGCTACATCAAGGTCGCCGTGACCACCGAGAAGCGCGAGCGCTCGATCGCCGGCACCGTGTTCTCGGATGGCAAGCCGCGCTTCATCCAGATCAAGGGCATCAACATCGATGCCGAGGTCGGCGAGCACATGCTCTATACCACCAACGAGGACGTGCCGGGCATCATCGGCAAGCTCGGCACGATGCTGGGCGAGCACAAGGTCAACCTCGCCAACTTCACCCTCGGCCGCTCGGCGCAGGGTGGTGAGGCCATCGCCATCGCCTATCTCGACGAGGCGATGGATGCCTCGGTGGTCGATGCGCTCAAGGCGACCGGCCTGTTCCGTCAGGTGAAGCCGCTCGAGTTCGACGTGGTCTGATCCCCGTCTCTGCCGGACACCGCACGCAGCGCCGCCCCTCGGGGCGGCGTTTTGCGTTCTGGCGGGGGAGGGCTGGCAATGATCAGCGCTAACATTTTCCGGAGGCCCGGTTGCGCTGCGCTGCGGCAGGCGGCATCTAGAAGGGGACGAAAAGGACCCACATCATGCACCCCATTTTCGCGATCGGCGATATTCACGGCCAGATCGACGAGCTCAACAAGGCGCTCGACCTCACCCAGAAGGACGAGGCCGCCGGCGCTCCCACCGTGTTTCTCGGAGATTTCGTGGATCGCGGCCCCGACAGCCGGGGCGTCATCGACCTTCTGATGCAGGGGCAGGCCGAGGGCCAGCCCTGGACCTGCATCATGGGCAACCATGATCGCTTCCTGCTGCGCTATCTCGAGAACCCGGCCTATCAGGATCCGCAGGTCAGCCGCCCGCTGCTCTATACCGACCCGCCGATCGGCGGCGACAAGACGCTGGCCTCCTACGGGGTCGACATGGACCCGCGCCGCAGCGCCGAGGAGATCCACGCCGACGCGCTTCAGGCTGTGCCGCAGGCACATCGCGACTGGGTCGCCGCGCTGCCGAGGATGTACGAGACCGAGGAGCAGATCTTCGTCCATGCCGGGCTGCGCCCGGGTCTGCCGCTCGACCAGCAGGTCGAGGACGACCTGGTCTGGATCCGCAAGCCGTTCCTTGAGCACACGGGCGATTTCGGACGGCTCGTTGTGCACGGACATACCGCGCTCGACCTGCCCCAGATGTATTCCAACCGGCTCAACCTCGACGGCGGCGCCGGCTACGGGCGGCCGCTCCTGCCTGCGGTGCTACTGGGCCGCGAGGCCTTTCTTCTCGGCCCCTTCGGACGCGCCCGGCTTTAGCGCACACCACGCGTCATACTGCGACAGGAAGACCCGGCCCGAGAGGTCGTGCAGGAGGTGTGAGCGTTGCAGCCGGTCCATCACCGGCCCCTTCACCTCGGTCAGGTGGAGGGTGATGCCCTGCTCGGCAAGGCGGCGGTTCAGCTCCTCGAGCGTCTCGAGCGCGCTGTGGTCGACCTCGTTCACCGCGGGGAACATCAGCACCACGTGGTCCAGATTCTCGCAGTCCGCCACCCGGCCAAGCACGTAATCCTCGAGAAAGCGCGCGTTGGCGAAATAGAGGCTCTCGTCGACGCGCAGGGTCAGCACGCCGGGCAGGGTGTCGACCTTGTGGCGCAACACGTTGCGGAAGTGCTGCGTGCCCGGCACCAGCCCGACCTCGGCCACGTGCGGCTTCGAGGTCTTGTAGAGATGCAGGACGATCGACAGCAGCACCCCCGCCGACACACCGACCTCGACCCCGGCCAGCAGGGTCAGCACGATGGTGGCAGAGACGGCGGCGAAGTCGACCCGGCTGTACTCCCATGTCTTCTTCAGGATCGAGAGATCGACGAGGCTCAGCACCGCGACGATAATGGTGGCGGCCAGCGTCGCCTGCGGCAGGAAAAACAGCAGCGGCGTGAGCAGCAGCGTCGCGATGGCGATGCCCACGGCGGTATAGGCGCCCGCGGCCGGGGTCTCGGCGCCGGCATCGAAGTTCACCACCGAGCGCGAGAAGCCGCCGGTGACCGGGAAGCCGCCCGAGAGCGCCGAGGCGATGTTCGAGGTGCCAAGCCCGATCAGCTCCTGATCCGGGTCGATGCGCTGACGGCGCTTGGCGGCCAGCGTCTGGGCGACCGACACCGACTCGACGAAGCCGATGATCGAGATCAGCACCGCCGGCAGCAGCAGCGTCCGCCACATCGACAAGTCGAAGGACGGGGCCGAGAGCGGCGGCAGCCCGGTCGGCACCGCGCCCACCAGTCTCACACCGTGTTCGCCAAGACCGAAGGCCCAGGCGGCGAGCGTGGTCACCGCTACCGCCGCGACCGGGCCGGCCTTGGCAAGGATGTCGGCCAGGCGCGGCCCGAGGCCCGCCTTGCGCAGCAGCGGCTTCAGTCCCTTGCGCACCCAGAACAGAAAGGCGGTGGCCGAGACGCCGATCCCCAAGGTGATCGGATTGGTGTCGCCGATATGCCGGGCAATCGAGATCCCCAGCTCGACCAGCGTGTGCCCGCCCGCGTCGATGCCCAGGATGTGCTTGAGCTGCGAGGCGGCGATCAGCACACCCGAGGCGGTGATGAAGCCCGCGATCACCGGGTGCGACAGGAAGTTCGCGAGAAAGCCCAGCTTCAGGATGCCGATCAGCGTCAGGAACACGCCCGAGAGGAAGGCCAGCGTGATGGCGGCCAGCGCGATGTCGCCGGGGGTGGAGAGGCCGAGCTGGCCTATCGCGGTGGCGGTCATCAGCGAGACCACAGCCACCGGCCCCACCGCCAGTGCTCGCGACGTGCCGAAGATGGCATAGGCCACCAGCGGCAGGATCGAGGCGTAGAGCCCCATTTCGGGAGGCAGGCCGGCCAGCAGCGCATAGGCAAGGGATTGCGGGATCAGCATGATTGTCACGATCACCGCCGCCACGAGATCCGAGGTCGCCGTGTCGCGGGTGTAGACCCGTGCCCAGCTCAGGATCGGAAGATAGCGAAAGAGCGCCTTGGGCATGAAAGCTGTCCTGCAAATCGGTGGCACAGACGGCGATTGAGATCGTCGCCGTGGTCGCGCCGAATATATTCAGTATGCAGAATTTGTGAAGGGGGAAACGGAATAAGCGTGTGCCTGTTTCCGAGCGGGTGGGAAATCCGTCTCGGACCAATGCCGGAGGCGGAAGGATATTCCTCCGCGTCCATGGCAGAGCCTCCCAAGCGCTCGCCAGAAACGAAAAACGCCGCCCCGAGGGACGGCGTTTCGCGATACCGAAAGGCGTGGGCTCAGAAGCCGAGGCCTTCGTATTTCTTCTTGAACTTCGACACGCGGCCGCCGGTGTCCATGAGGCGCGAGTTGCCGCCGTTCCATGCCGGGTGCACGGTCGGGTCGACGTCGAGCGACAGGGTGTCGCCTTCTTTGCCCCAGGTGGTGCGGGTCTGGTAGATGGTGCCGTCGGTCATCTTGACGTCGATGACGTGGTACTCGGGGTGGATGCCCTTTTTCATGACGTCGCTCCTTATGCGTCGGCGCCGGCGAGCGGCTTGTAGTTGGTGTCTTCCGCGATACGGGCGGATTTGCCACGACGCGCGCGGAGGTAGTAGAGCTTGGCGCGACGGACGCGGCCGCGGCGCACGACGGTGATCGAGTCGATGTTGGTCGAGTACAGCGGGAACACACGCTCCACGCCTTCACCGAAGGAAATCTTGCGAACGGTGAACGAACCCGCGATGCCCGCGCCGTTCTTGCGGCTGATGCAGACGCCTTCGTAGTTTTGCACACGGGTACGGGTGCCTTCGGTCACCTTGTAGCCGACGCGCACGGTGTCGCCGGGCTTGAAGTCGGGGATGTCTTTCCCCAGGGCGGCAATCTGTTCCGCCTCGAGCTGTGCGATCAGATCCATCTGACCTTCTCCTTATTCTTCACGGTTTTCCCGCGGGTGATGTCCTGGGCAGAGCTGTGCAGGCACAGATGCGTCGGCTGTTCTTTGTTTTGTGGCGGCGCGCTGCGGCAGGTCTGCCGGCAACCCGGTCACCAATATCAGACGGCCCCGAGTCGCCCCGAAGCCGTGAATGCGCCCTGTTAAGCCGCCTCGGCCCGCAAATCAAGGCATTTCGGCGCGAACGGAGCCTGGCTCAGCGCTTGTTTTTCGGGCTCTCGGACAGCGCCTGTTCATGCGCCTCCCAGAGGTCGGGACGCCGGGCCCGGGTGATCTCTTCCGACTGCTGGCGGCGCCACTTCTCGATCTCGCCGTGATGGCCCGAAAGCAGCACCGGCGGGATCTCGTGGCCCTGCCATTCCGCGGGGCGGGTGTATTGCGGATGCTCGAGCAGCCCGTGCGAAAAGCTCTCTTCCTCGATCGAGTCGGCATTGCCGAGCACGCCGGGCAGCAGGCGCACGGTGGCGTCTAGCATGGCCTGCGCGGCAAGCTCGCCGCCGGTCAGCACGTAGTCCCCGAGCGAGACCTCCATGACGCCGTAGTGATCGAGCACGCGCTGGTCGAGGCCCTCGAAGCGGCCGCAGATCAGCGTTACGCCCGGAGCCTGCGCGAGCCGGCGCGCCATCGGCTGATCGAAACGGCGTCCCCGCGGGGACAGGTAGATGATCGGCGCGGCGCCCGAGATCTTGCGGCGCGCGGTCTCGAGGGCGCGGCCCATCACGTCGGGGCGCAGCACCATGCCGGCGCCGCCGCCCGCGGGGGTGTCGTCGACATTGCGGTGCTTGCCCTCGCCGAACTCGCGCAGGTTCACCGGATCGAGCTGCCAGATCCCGTCCTGCAGGGCCTTGCCGGTCAGCGACAGGCCGAGCACGCCCGGAAAGGCCTCGGGGAAGAGGGTGATGACCTGCGCGGTCCAGGCGCGGGCCAGCGCCGGGCGGTCGGTCATCAGCTCGCGCGGCTTGAGGCTCGGGCGGATGGTCTTGCGACCATGGGATTTGGGTGTCTCGCTCATGCGCTTCCTGTAGCCGCAGCGGCGGGACGGCTCAAGCGGCGTGCGGTCACTCCATCTCGATATAGTGCTCGAGGCGCGGCGGTGCGGTCAGCCGACCGGTGCGCAGATCCCAGATGTCGCGGGGGCGCGCGGCGGTGCCGTGATACGCGACGAAGATATCGTCGGGTTCCGGCCAGCGCGGGTCACCGGTCTGCTCTGCGAGCGTATCGAGCTGGGCCGAGAGCGCCGGTGCCGCATGGCTCGCCGCATCCTCGGGCGCCAGTCCGATCGTACGGCTGGTATAGACCCCGGCGTTCCAGCTCCGGATCACGGCGCGCACCCCGTCGAGCCAGTCTGTCTCGCCGCTGCGCAGGGCGATGGTGAGACGGTCTGCCTCGGCGACGCGGCTGAGATAGAGCGCGACGCTGGCACGCTCGCACCCGACCTGCCGGGCGCACCAGAGCGCGGCGCTCGCTTGTGCTGGGTCGGCGAGGTCGTGCTCCGCGATCACCTTGTGCCACAGGTCGGGATCCGGCGCAGCGAGCGCGCGCAGGGCGTCGACGAGCGGGCGGTCCTGCGCGGCGGCGGATTGCCTCGCCCACATGGCGGAGGTGGCAAGGAACGCGGCTCTTTGCGCTTCGAACCGCGCATGGTGCGCGTCGATCTCGCGGATGCGGTCGCGGATGGCGAGCACCGCATCGGGTTTGCGAAAGCGCTGCGCCAGTTCGCCGGCCCGGCAGCAATCGGCCGAGATCAGCTCTCGCAGCAGCCACAACGACTGCAGCTGCCTCTCGTCGAGCTGCTCCACCGCGTCGGCGTGCCACGACGTCATGATGCGCCGGAACACCCGGCTGCGGGCCTGGGCGGGGGACTCGGGTTCATGCGGAACCACGGGGTCCCGCCGCTCCTCCGGTGCCGTGAGCCAGGCGGCGAGATCCGCGCGCAGCCGGGAGAGGGCCGGAAGGTCGGAGGGCGGACGGCGGCACGCCGCAGGCGTCAGAAGCGTCGGCGTCGGGGCCGCAGCCGCGCGTGGGAGGAAGCGGGGAAACTGAGCGAGGAACAGGGCAAGGAAGGTTGCCAAACCGATGCTCGAGAGGAACGTGAGCTGCATCATGACTGCAGCCTCCGCACGTCTGACGGACCAAAAATGATCAGGGTTGAAGCTGTCGGGACGCACGACAAATACGCGCGATGAATCGCCGGGACCATAAAACGCCCCCTTTTTACCAATGAACAATCTCAAATCGATTCTCATTATGGCAAATTATTGCCGGTCGTGGGGAGACTTTTTGATCCGTTTACCTTTTAGTAACGATTACGGGTCATTGGCCCTGTTCGTTCGCGATTCTGCGCAGCGCTTTCTTCGCCTCGCGCAGGTTTTCCTCGCTGAGCGCGCTGCGGTTGAGCGCCACGAACACCTCGTCGAGCCCGGCCACCGGCTGAGCATTGACCGGCGGCAGCATCGTCAGCGCCGCCCGGATTTCGGGGTCCAGCGCGATGAGGTCGAGCAAGGGCGACAGCGGCCCCTCCGGTCTGTCGCGGCTGAGGTCGAGCGATTCCGACACCACGCGCGCCGGGGAGACCGCCTCTGCAACCGCTTCGACGGTCTGCATCAGATCTGTGGCAACCTCGGGGCGGGCGGCGTAGCGATCAAGATCGTCGGTCAGCCGGGTGCTGCGCAGATTCTGCCACCAGGTCGAGCGCAGCCAGGTGTCGCTGTCCCGGGTCGAGAAGAAGAATACCAGATCGAGCGAATCCCCGAACCGGTGGCGCGCGTTCTCGGCGATCACCGACATGATCTGCGGCGCGGCGTGATAGCCGGGATGGCGCCGGCGGCCGGGCAGGTGGCCCGACAGGTCTTCGGAGGACATCAGAACCGGCCGCGGGTCGTCGCGCGCGATGCGACGAAAGAAGCGCATGGCGTAGCGCCCCACCGCACTGAGCGCCTCTTCGCTGTCCGGCGCGGCGCAATAGGCGCGCGTGGCATCGGTCAGGCCCTCGAAATCCGCCTTGAGATAGACCCGCAGATGCGGCGCGAGCAGCGCGCGATTGGCGCGGAGGGTGCTCTGGACGCTGGTGGTCCCTGTCTTGTGAAAGCCTGCATGAATGACCACGCGGGTCATTCGAGCAGGCCCTCCGGCGGGTCGGCGACGATGCGCCCCGAGGCCAGGTCCACGGTCGGCACCGCCTCGCGGGTAAACGGCAGCAGCACGGTCTTCGGCTGGCCGGGCATCGTCAGTTCGAGCAGGTCGGTGGATCCGTGGTTGAGCACCGCCTTGACCCGGCCAAGCTCGACGCCGCCGGTGTCATAGACCGCAAGGCCGATCAGGTCGGTGTGGTAGAACTCGTCATCGGGCAGGGCAGGCAGCCTGTCGCGCGGGGCATAGAGCCCTGTGCCGCGAAGGGCGTCGGCCTCTTCCTTGCTGCGCACCCCAGAGAGACGGGCGGCAAAGCCCCCCTTCACCGGGCGGGTGATCTGCACCTCGAAGCTGCGGCTGCCGTCTTCGGTGGTCAGCGGCGCATACTCGGCCAGCGCCTCGGGCTCGGCGGTGAAGCTCTTGAGCCGCACCTCGCCGTTCACCCCGAAGGCGCCTGCAATCGTTCCGACACAGATAGTTTCGCTCACACTGGCCTCGCTCATGCCCGGTTCACCGCGCCACTGGATAGACCACAGCCGCAACGCTTGGCAATCGACGCCGGCTCAGAAGTTGAGGCGGACCACGCGGATGACACCGAAGCGCACGCTCCACTGATCCTGCGCGCCGTCGTCGACGATCGGGCTGTCGGCGGCGTCGTTGAGCAGCGAGCGATATTCCACGCCACCCTCGAGGCCCCAGTCACGATTGATCTGGTAACGGGCCACGAACTCGGCCCCGGCGCCCAGCAGGCCGCCATCGGCATCATAGGCCGGGCGGTCGCCGGTGGCCTCGGAGGCGGAGACGCCGAAATAGGTGTCGGCCACCTCGTCGTTGCCCCAGTAGAGCCGCGGGCCCATGCTCAGGCGCCAGTCGCTGGTGGGGCGGGAGATGAAATCGAACCCGGCTTCACCGACCCAGCCCTCATGGCCGCCAAACCCGCGGCGCACGTCGGCATAGGTGCGGTAGTTCTCGGCGGTGTAGCCGACGCCCATGCCCAGCTCGACCGTGGCATCGATATCGTCCATGCCATCGAGGTCGTCATATTCCGAGGCGTCGCGCTTGCCGATGTAATCGAACGAGCCGTGCACGTCGAAGCCGCGGAAATCGTTCCAGGCGTCGCTGTCGCCGAAATCCAGACCGTCCGAGAGGCGCAGGCCGTGGAACCGGAAGCCCAGATCCGGGGTCACGCCGTATTCGTCGGACCCGAGATACTTGGGCTCCATGCCGACGCCGCCGCGCAGGCTGAAGACGAAGCCCCGCTGACGGGTGCCCTGGGTCGAGAACGTCGCCTCGGAGGCGGTGGCGTCAGCGGAGGTGTCGAGCAGCGATGTCGCCTCCTGCGCGCTCACCATGGCGGGCGCGGCAAGCAGGGCAAGCGCAAGGGCTGTGGCTGTGCGAAGGCGTGTCATCGGGCGGCTCCTGTCTGGGGCGATGCGATTCGTAGTGTAGCGCCTTTGAGTCTCTTTCCTACTGCGGGAAAACAAAAAAAGCGCAGCGGGGGGTGCCCCGCTGCGCCTGTGTTGCCGAAAGGCCGCCGAAATTACTCGGCGGAGGCCTCTTCGGATGCCTCGGCAGCTTCGGCGGCCTTGGCAGCGCGCGCTTCGGCGCGCTCCTGAGCGGCCTTGCCCGGCTTGGCTTTGTTGGGGTTGTTGCGGGTCTTCTTCTCGGTCACGCCGGCGGACTCGAGGAAGCGCGCAACGCGGTCGGTGGGCTGGGCGCCCTGGCCGAGCCAGTACTGCACGCGCTCGATGTCCATCACCACGCGGCGCTCGTCATCCTTGGCGAGCAGCGGGTTGTAGGTGCCGAGCTTCTCCACGAAGCGGCCGTCGCGCGGCATGCGCGAGTCGGATGCCACGATGGCGTAGTGGGGGCGCTTCTTGGAGCCGCCGCGGGCGAGACGAATCTTGATGGCCATTTCAGTTTCTCCTTATCAAATGGCGTTGAGTCGTGCCGGTTGGGCCGGCCTTACGATTGGTGTTGTTCGTGGTGCTTGATGACTTCCTGAATGACGAAATTCAGGAATTTCTTGGCGAAGTCGGGGTCGAGGTCCGCCGTCTCCGCAAGATCCTGCAGCCGCGCGATCTGCTTTTCTTCTCGCGCGGGGTCGGAAGGGGGCAGGTCGTGTTGCGCCTTGAGGACGCCCACGGCCTGGGTGTGCTTGAACCGCTCGGCCAGCGTGAAGACGAGGATCGCATCCAGCCGGTCGATGCTTTCGCGGTGTTCCTTGAGCAGCGCTGAAGCGCGTGCCACCGGATCATGGGTCTCAGTCAATGGCCCAGCCTTTCGGTTTGAACAGGGGATCCTGGAAATTCGCGATTTCCATGTCGATGCCGTGGGCGAGCTGCGTGCCGCGCAGCGCCGCCGGGGCGGGATGACGATAGACCGCGTCCGAGCCGTCGATCGAGGGCGCCTCGGCGTCCTTCGTCGCACCAAGCCGTTCCGCGAGGCGGATCGAGTCGAGGTTCTTGGGGTCGATATAGCTGACCGCGGTCTCCCAGCCCTTGTCCTCGTAGAAATGCGCGCGCACGCGGTGGGTGGCCTCGAGCGCAAAGCCCTTGCCGGCCTTGTCGGGCCAGATGATCCACGCGATCTCGCGCTCGGGCCATTTGGCCGGGCACCAGCCGCCTGCCATGCCGACGGTCTCGCCGGTGTCGCGCTGGTGCACCATCCACATGCCGTAGCCGCGGATCTCCCAGTGGCCGATCTCGGCGGCGTAGAGCATCCATGCCTCGTACGCGTTGAGCGGCCCGCCCATGAAGCGCGAGCGATACGAGGCGAAGGTCGCCTTGAAATCCGGGTAGTCCTGCGGCTCGGGCGCGCGCAGCACGAGGCGGTCGGTTTCGAGCACGGGCACGTCGACACTCATCCCAGCACCTCATCGGGGCCGGGATGGCGATAGAGCATGTCCTCGCCCATGCTGTAGTTCATGTAGGTGCGCTCGTAGGTGGCGCCCATGCGCTCGGCCAGTGCCACCGAGCGGGTGTTGCCCGGCACGATGTTCGAGGTCAGCGTGGTCAGGCCGAGATCCTCGTAGGCGTAACGGCGCACGCGTTCGGCGGCCTCGCGGGCGATGCCGCGGCCCTCGAAGCCCTCGAAGACCACCCAGCCGATTTCCGGCTCGGGCCAGCCCTCGGGGTTCCAGATGCCGGAGATGCCGGCGGGGGTGCCGGTCTCTTTCAGCTCGATGGTGAAGTAGCCGTAGCCGCGCAGTTGCCAGTGGCCGATATTGAGCGCGAACCAGCGCCACGCGTCGCCGCGATGGTCGTAGCCGCCGAAACCGTCGGCGCGTTCGCGGTCGAGCAGGAAGGCGATCATCGGCTCGGCATCGGAGGGCTCCGGGCCGCGCAGGATCAGGCGCTCGGTCTCGAGGCGGGGGGCGTTGGGCACGATCATGCGTAGGCCTCCGGGCTGCCATCCGCATCGGCGCGGTGACGGTAGACCAGCGTCTCGGACGCGCTCTCCCCGTCGGGCCGTGGCGCGGTCGCGTCCGGCGTGGCGCCAAGACGCTCGGCCAGCGCGACGGAGCGGTCGTTGCCCGGGGTGATGTAGGAGACGAGCGTCTCGAAGCCGTTCTCCCACGCCCAGTGCAGTGCCGCCTGTGCCGCCTCGGCGGCATAGCCCTTGCCCTCGGCGCCCTCGAGAAGGGTCCAGCCGATTTCGGTCTCGGGGAAATGCGGCGGCTGCGACAGGCCGACCTGACCGACGAACGTGCCGTCCTTGGTTTCGATGCCCCAGTGGCCGAAGCCCCGCAGATCCCACATGCCCACCTCGGACGCGAACAGGCGCCACGCCTGCTTGCGCGGAAGCGGGCCACCCATGAAGCACGCGCGGTCGGTCTCGAACAGGTCGCAAAGCGCCTCGAGATCGGCCATCACGTGGCCTCGCAGGGTCAGCCGCGGGGTATGGAGGGCGGGGGCGGGCACGGGGCTACTTCTTCTTGCCCATGCCGCTCAGGCCGGGGGGCAGGCCGCCGGCGCCGCCCATGCCGGGCAGGCCGCCGGGCATCCGGCCGCCCATCGCCTTGGCCGCCTGTTCCAGCGCCTTGGGGTCCATCTGGTTGGGGTCCATGCCCTCGGGCATTCCGCCTTTGCCGAACATGCCCTTCATGGCCTGTTTCAGCATGCCGCCTTTGCCCATCTTGCCCATCTTCTTCATCATGTCGGACATCTGACGCTGCATCTTGAGCAGCTTGTTGAGATCCGACACTTCCATGCCCGCGCCCTTGGCGATGCGCTTCTTGCGCGAGGCCTGCAGAAGCTGCGGGTTGGCGCGCTCTTTCTTGGTCATGGAGTTGATGAGGGCGATCTGCTGCTTGAGGATCTTGTCGTCGATCCCCGCACCGTCCATCTGCTTGGCCATCTTGGCGGCACCGGGCAGCATCTGCATCATGCCTTCCATGCCGCCCATCTTGATCATCTGCTCGAGCTGCATCTTCAGGTCGTTCATGTTGAACTGACCCTTGGAGAAGCGCTTCATCATGCGCTCGGCCTGCTCGGCCTCGAGCGTCTGCTGCGCCTTCTCGACCAGCGCGACGATGTCGCCCATGCCGAGGATGCGGCCCGCGACACGGTCCGGCTCGAAGGTCTCGAGCGCGTCCATCTTCTCGCCGAGGCCGACGAACTTGATCGGCTTGCCGGTCACCGCGCGCATCGACAGCGCCGCGCCGCCGCGGCCATCGCCGTCCATCCGGGTCAGCACCACGCCGGTGATGCCGATGCGGGTGTCGAAGTTCTCGGCGGTGTGCACGGCGTCCTGACCGGTGAGGCCGTCGACCACCAGCAGCGTCTCGCGCGGGTTGGCGACGTCGCGCACCGCCTCGACCTGCGCCATCAGCTCCTCGTCGATCGACAGGCGACCGGCGGTGTCGAGCATGTAGACGTCATAGCCGCCGAGGCCCGCTTGGGTCTTGGCGCGCTTGGCGATGGCGACCGGGTCCTCGCCCTTGACGATCGGCAGCGTGTCGACGCCGATCTGGGTGCCGAGGATGGCGAGCTGTTCCATGGCGGCGGGGCGGTTGACGTCGAGCGAGGCCATCAGGACCTTCTTGCCGTCGCGCTCCTTGAGACGCCGGGCGAGCTTGGCGGTTGTGGTGGTCTTGCCGCCGCCCTGCAGGCCGACCATCAGGATCGGGGCGGGCGGGCTGTCGACGCGCAGCGTGCCCGGCTCGCCTTCGCCGGCGAGCACGGCGATCAGCTCGTCATGGACGATCTTGACGACCTGCTGGCCCGGCGTGACCGACTTGGTGACCGCGGCGCCGGTGGCCTTCTTCTCGACCGCCTTGATGAACTGCCGCGCCACCGGCAGCGAGACGTCGGCCTCGAGCAGGGCGACGCGCACTTCGCGCAGCGCGGTGCGGACGTCGTCCTCGGACAGCGCGCCCTGTTTCGTCAGCCGGTCGAAGACGCCGCCAAGGCGCTCTGATAGATTCTCGAACATGGGGCCGCTGGCCTCCCGTCTGTTGTCCTTGTGCCCTCCCGAGATAGGGGTGGCGGCGCGATGAGTCATCGGGGCAATGCAGAATGGCCCCCGTGGGCGCAACGCGCTGACGGAGGGCGATCCCGGGCAGACCCCAAGGGACCGGAGGCGCTATACGGCTTCCGGAGTCGCCCCGCGGATACGGCGTGCGGGCCTGCGAGTCAAGCTTTAGAGGCGGTGCGGGCGTGTGTGCACATGCGGCAATTGTCGAACCCGGCGGTTGTCGCGATGCGGCTGACGTTCTAGTTTGGGGTGCGGCGGCACTGGCACGCGGACACTGCTTCGAGGTTGGGCGTCGGACAAGGCAAACTGCGCAAAAATAGCACACGTGGTTATTTTGAGCGCGGAATGCTGCCGGTGCGAGAATTCAAGCTGGTTGATTCGGCTTTTTGCCGCTAAGGAACGTACGAGAAACGCTCATTATTGAGGTGAAGAATGAAACTTAAGTCCCTTATGACCTCCGCCGCCCTCCTCGGCATGGTTGCTTCCTCCGCAGCATACGCAGCTGGCCCGACCGCAGTCGTCGTGGAAGACGATCCCTACGCGCTGGCCGCACCGGCCGGTTCGTCGGCAAACGCCGGCACCGTTGCTGCCGTCGTCGGTGGCGCTGCCCTGATCGCGCTGATCGCGGCGTCCTCGGACGGCTCGTCCAGCAGCTCGTCGAGCGACTGAGCTTATTGCTGATCGGGCCGGGGTCTTTCAGGCCTCGCCGATACGAAAAAGAAATGCGCCCCGCTTGCGAGGGCGCATTTTTTTGTCGTGCATCGCTGATCTGGGATGCACCGTAGGTCTCTCCGGTCCTCTGCCATCGTGCTTCGAAATTCGCTTTTCATGACGCGCGCTTGCAACGCGGTCGCGGTTCGTACCATACCGGGGAGAGTGTGATCCGAAGCGTGGACTTTGAATGACCAACTGGGATGAGATCCGCACCGCCTACCAGGTGGCGCGACTGGGAACCGTCAGCGGCGCGGCCGAGGTTCTCGGCGTGCACCACGCCACGGTGATCCGGCATATCGATGCGCTCGAGGCGCGCATGGGCGTGAAGCTCTTTCAGCGCCACGCCCGCGGCTACACCCCCACCGAAGCCGGGCAGGATCTTGCAAGGGTGGCGCAGGCCACCGATGACCAGTTCCAGCAGCTCGCCGGCCGCATCAAGGGGCAGGGCGAGGGGGTCTCGGGCGAACTTCTCGTCACCTCCCTGATCAATTTCTCGCCGCTGATGGTCGGCGCGCTGCAATCGTTCCGCGAGGCGCATCCCGAGATCGTGGTGCGCTACCTGACCGGCACTCGGCTGTTCCGCCTCGAATATGGCGAGGCGCATGTGGCGCTGCGGGCCGGATCGGCGCCGCAGGAGCCGGACAACGTGGTGCAGCCCTTCGCGCGGCAGGCGGTGGCCCTCTTCGGGTCGCGCAGCTACATCGAGCGGCACGGCAAGCCCGACAGCGTCGAGGCGCTGCAGACCCATGATTTCGTCGGCTATGACGATCCCGATTCCCGCGCGCCCTACGCCATCTGGATGAAGAAGACCGTGCCGTTCGAGCGCGTGGTGTTCCGCGCCGAGGATGGCCGCGTGCAGCAGGAGGCGGTGCGCGCCGGCGCCGGGCTTGGCTTCATGTCCGAGCAGGAGGGGCGCGCCGATCCGGATCTGGTGCAGATCCTGCCCGCGCAGGAAGACTGGTCCTCGCCGCTCTGGCTGGTGACCCATGTCGACCTGCACCGCACGCCCAAGGTTCAGGCCTTCCTGAAACACCTCAAGGATTACGCGACGGAGCGGGGCCGGACGTGAGCCCCGCAAGTCAGGGCCACCTCGCGATGCTGAGCTTTTCGGCGCTCGTCGCGGGCTCCTTCGCCATTGGATCGCTCGCCGCGCCGCATATCGCGCCGACGGCGCTGAACGCGGTGCGCTTCGTGCTGGCGGGGCTGATCCTGTCGGGCGTGGCGGCGGCGAGCGGAAAGGTGACGCGGGCGTCGCTCGAGGCGCCATGGCGCTACCTCGTGCTTGGCGGACTGATGATCGGGTATTTCGTGCTGATGTTCGAGGGCCTGAAGACCGCCGCCCCGGTGAGCATGTCGGCGGTCTTTACCCTGACGCCGGTGATGGCGGCGGGCTTTGGCTGGCTGCTGATGCGGCAGCGTATGACCAGGCGCATGGCGCTTGCCCTCGCGGTGGGCGCCGTCGGAGCGCTCTGGGTGATCTTCGACGGCAGCCTTCAGGAGGCGCTGCGGTTCGGTGTCGGGCGCGGCGAGGCGGTCTACTTCGTCGGCTGTGCCGCGCACGCTATCTATGCGCCGATGGTGCGCAAGCTCAATCGTGGCGAGCCAGCGCTGGTCTTCACGCTCTGGACCAACCTCGCGGGTATGGTGCTGCTGCTGATCTGGGGCTGGCCGGCCCTGATAGCGACGGACTGGGCGGCGCTGCCGCCGATCGTCTGGATCACCATCGCCTACACCGCCGTGGCCGCAACCGCGGCGACCTTCGTGCTCCTGCAGTTCGCGGCCCTGCGCCTGCCCTCGGCCAAGGTCATGGCCTACACCTACCTCACACCGTCCTGGGTCATCCTCTGGACGCTGGCGCTGGGGCAGGGGGTGCCGCCGGCAATGATCCTCGTTGGCGTGGGTCTGACCGTGGTGGCGCTGTTGCTGCTTCTCAAGGACGAGTGACGCTCTCGCCCTCGGTCGCGTGACCGGTCCCCAGTTCCTCGGCGAGGAAACGCTCGAACGCGTCGAGGTTGACCGGCTCGACAAGCCCGAAGCCCACCATCCAGACCGAGGCCTCGCGCAGCGCGTCCGGCTCGAGTTTGCACCACTTCACCCGACCGCGCTTTTCCTGACTGATCAGGCCAGCCGCGGCGAGAAGGGCAAGATGCTTGGAGACCGCCGCGAGGGACATCTCGAAGGGCTCGGCCACGTCGGTCACCGCCATGTCATCCTCGAGCAGCATCGCGAGGATGCGGCGGCGGGTGGGATCGGCGAGGGCTGCGAAGACGGCGGAAAGCGTGTCGGTCATGGCGCCATAAGCGGTGCCGGCGGCGGCGGCGTCAAGCCGCTCCGGGCTATGCTCAACCGCGCAGTTGAATAAGGATATGCGCCGGTGCTGGCGCTAACTTGGCGGTAAGGCGGTCGCGCCAGCGCGGGTCTTGAAATAAAATAGGCGATATATCAGGCACTTACCCGAGACCCAGCTTCCGTTCACCAGTTCTTGACTCGGGGCGCCCCGCCGCATAGCAACATCGCGAAACTCCTTTTGGGATAAACCGTGAGCGACCCCGATCCGAAGCAGCAACTCGATGCGCTGGAGGCGAAGATCGCGGCGGCCAAGGCCGCCCGGGCAAGCGATAAGGTCCATCAGGAGGAACACCATTCCCAGGCGCAGCTCGCCTGGCGGATGGTCACGGAGATGGTTGCCGGTCTCGGGATCGGCTTTGGCATCGGATACGGGCTCGACGTGCTGCTCGGCACAACCCCGTTCCTCATGGTGCTGTTCACATTGCTGGGGATCGTGGCGGGTATCCGGGTGATGCTGCGCAGCGCCGCCGAAATCCAGCAGGCGCAACTGGCCAGGCAGGCCGGAGAAGACGAGAAGAGGGATCGCAATGGCGACTGAAGCAACGCACGGTGCTGAGATGGCCGGACACGGCGCAGAGAACGCCGCCGAAACGGGTGGTCTCGTCTTCCACCCGATGGACCAGTTCATCGTCAAGCCGCTGTTCGGCGATGGCGCGGTCGGCATGTTCACCATCACCAACGTCACCCTGTGGATGCTCATCGCGATCCTCGCGATCGTCGCTCTGATGGTGCTTGGCACCTCGCGCCGCGCGGTGATCCCCTCGCGCAGCCAGTCGGTCGCCGAGCTCGCCTATGGCTTCATCTACAAGATGGTCGAAGACGTGACCGGCAAGGACGGCCTCGTCTACTTCCCCTACATCATGACGCTGTTCATGTTCATTGTGATCGCCAACTTCCTCGGCCTGATCCCGATGAGCTTCACCACCACCTCGCACTTCGCGGTGACCGTGGTTCTCGCGCTCTGCGTCTTCATCGGCGTGACCGTGCTCGGCTTCGTCAAGAACGGCGCCTCCTTCCTGAGCCTGTTCTGGGTGTCGTCGGCGCCGCTGGCGCTGCGCCCGGTCCTCGCGATCATCGAGATCATCTCGTACTTCGTGCGCCCGGTGAGCCACTCCATTCGTCTTGCCGGCAACGTCATGGCAGGCCACGCGGTTCTCAAGGTGTTCGCAGGCTTCGCTGCCGTCGCCGCGATCTCGCCGCTGACCATCGTGGCGATCACCGCGATCTACGGGCTCGAGGTCCTCGTGGCCTTCATCCAGGCCTACGTCTTCACGATCCTCACCTGCGTCTACCTCAAGGACGCACTGCATCCGCACCACTGACGTAGCGGCGGGGCGCACGCCCCGCTCTACCCCGAAGAACACCCCTATCGATCACTTCCACACGTAAGGAGATACCACCATGGAAGGTCAACTCGCACACATCGGCGCAGGTCTCGCAGGTCTCGGCACCGGTCTCGCCGCACTTGGTGTGGGCAACGTCGCCGCGAACTTCCTCGCCGGCGCGCTGCGCAACCCCTCGGCTGCCGCGTCGCAGACCGCGACCCTGTTCATCGGCATCGCGTTCGCCGAAGCACTGGGCATCTTCTCCTTCCTCGTTGCTCTGCTGCTGATGTTCGCCGTCTAATCGACGGAACGATAATCCTTACGCGCGGGCGGTCGCGTCCCTGACGGGCCGCCCGATGTAGAGACAACGTTCCGACGGAGGACGACATGGCGACAGAACCCATCGCCGGAGAATTCACGAGCGCCTGCGTCGACAGCCATGGCTCTGCCATCGGTATGCCGCAGCTGTGCGCCGAGTGGATCCCGAACCAGGTTTTCTGGCTTGTCATCACGCTCGTGGTGATTTTCTTCGTGCTGTCGCGCATCGCTCTGCCGCGGATCGCTTCGGTCCTGGCCGAGCGCCAGGGCACGATCACGAATGACATCGCCGCCGCAGAGGAGCTGAAGCGCCAAGCCGCCGACGCTGAAGCGGCGTACGACAAGGCGCTCGCGGACGCTCGTGCCGAGGCTCAGGCCATCGGTCAGCAAACCCGCGACGAGATCAAGGCGCAACTCGACGAGGCGACCCGCGAAGCGGACGCCCAGATCGCGGAAAAGACCGCCGAGTCGGAAGCGGCCATCGCCGAAATCCGTGCCTCGGCCCTCGCGAATGTCGAGATCGTCGCAAAGGACACCGCGGAGGCCATCGTGGCCGTGCTCGGTGGCACGGCGGATCAGGCAGCCATCTCGACGGCTGTCGACAACCGGATGAAAGGGTGAGCCGATGCGTAAGCTGATCATCACCAGCGCCCTCGGCGCAAGCCTTGCCAGCCCTGCGCTGGCGGCGTCCGGCCCGTTCTTCTCGCTGCGCAACACCGACTTCGTCGTGCTGCTCGGGTTCCTGCTCTTCCTTGCTGTCCTGGCCTATTTCAAGGTCCCGGGCATGCTGGGCAAGCTGCTGGACAAGCGGGCCGACGACATCCGCAGCGAACTCGACGAAGCGCGCGCGCTGCGTGAAGAGGCCCAGTCGCTTCTTGCCTCCTACGAGCGCAAGCAGCACGAGGTCTCGGCACAGGCCGATCGCATCGTTGCGAATGCCAAGGAAGAGGCCGAGATGGCCGCCGAGCAGGCCCGCAAGGACCTCAAGGATGCCATCGCACGCCGTCTTGCTGCCGCCGACGATCACATCGCTTCGGCTCAGGCATCGGCCGTGAAGGAAGTGCGCGACCGTGCCGCAGTCGTGGCCGTGGCAGCTGCCCGCGATGTCATCGCGCAGCAGACCAGCGCTGCAGACAAGGACCGGATGATCGACGAGTCGATCGCCGAAGTCGGTGCCAAGCTGCACTGACCCGCAAGGTCCTCGAGAGTTTTGAAAAGCCCGGCTTCTGGCCGGGCTTTTTGCTGTCCGGCGACCGGATTTGCGGCACGTGGAACACGGTCGCGGCCTGCCGTGCCGTTGCGGCATCGGCAAGACTTTGCTTGTTGGCTTCCACCAGATACGGTAGCCCGACCGGGACCACAGCGGTACATGTGGTCGTCAGGACAAGAGGGTAGCGTGGCACATATCATCGTCGTCGGGAACGAGAAGGGCGGGGCGGGGAAATCCACCGTCTCGATGCACGTGGCCACCGCGCTTGCCCGGCTGGGCTACCGGGTCGGGGCGCTCGATCTCGACCTGCGCCAGCAGACCACCGGCCGCTATTGCGACAACCGCCGCCGCTTCCTCGAGAGCGAGGGGCTCGAACTGCCCAGCCCGCATTACATCGAGCTGCCGCAGGTAGACCCCTCAGAACTGGCGCCGGGCGAAAACGTCTATGACCACCGCCTGAGCAAGGCCGTGTCGATGCTCGAGGCCGACAGCGACTTCATCCTGATCGACTGCCCCGGCTCGCACACCCGGCTGAGCCAGGTCGCGCACACGCTGGCCGACACGCTGATCACGCCGCTCAACGACAGCTTCATCGATTTCGACCTGCTGGCCCATATCGACGGCGATGGCGAGAAGATCCTTGGTCCGTCGGTCTATTCCGAGATGGTCTGGAGCGCCCGCCAGCTGCGCGCGCAGGCGGGCCTGAAGCCGATTGACTGGATCGTGCTGCGCAACCGCCTCGGTGCGCAGCAGATGATCAACAAGATGAAGATGGAAAAGGCGCTCGAGCGGCTGTCCAAGCGCATCGGGTTCCGCATCGCGCCGGGCTTCTCCGAGCGGGTGATCTTCCGCGAGCTGTTCCCGCGCGGCCTGACGCTGCTCGATCTCAAGGATATCGGCGTCAAGCAGCTCAATATCTCGAACGTGGCCGCGCGTCAGGAGCTGCGCGACCTGATGAGTACGCTCGACCTGCCGGGCGTCGAGATCCGGTTCTGAGACCGTTCTAGCGCAGCCGCCAGGCCAGCGCTGCGACGCCGATGCCGGAGGTGAGCAGTTCGACGCCAAGGAAGATCCCGAGGATTCCGGCGCCGGCTTCCGGGATGGCGAGGATGATCCAGAGGCCCAAGGCCATGGAGATCGCCCCTGCAAGTGCCAGCCAGCCCCAGCCGCGCCGCTCGCGCAGCTGAAAGGCAAGCACGAGGCGCAGCAGCCCGACGGCCATGAAGAAGCCCGCGATGATGAGGGTGAGCGACACGATCCCCGCCAGCGGGTTCGCCAGCAGGGCGATGCCGAAGGCCAGCACGATCAGGCCCAGCAAACCCGAGACGAGCCGCGCAGAGCCCGGGCCGTCATCCTGAAACGCGATCCAGAGCTGCAGCACCCCGCCCAGCAGAAGGATGCTGCCAGCAATGGCCACGGCGGTCAGCGAGGCGGCGAAGGGGTTCAGAAAAGCGACGATGCCGCCCACGATGAGCAAGGCGCCAAGCACCAGCAGCCAGCGCCAGTCGGGGCCAAGCGGGCGGCGGGGACGGGTCTCGTATCTGGGCATGGGATCGGACATGGGGCACTCCTCTGTGCTCGAGGTCAACCATCCCGGACCGCCGCCGTTCCATCACCATGGCGCGATACAGGATTGCGTGTCCGGCAGGGCACGCGGTCACTCTTTTCGTTACTCGGACCTGAGGCCTGTCTTGGGTGCGGCTCTTCGAGGGCGGACCGGCGCACTGGCCCTGCGGCGCCGTGAGCCCTCCGGCCGGATGCCGCAGGTTGGTTAGCGGGTTGTTAACCAAGGCCGGCCTATGGTGCGGCATGAGAGGCTTGGTGATCATCCTGTTCCTGCTGAGCGCCGCCTGCAACACGGGCGGGCCGGGGTTTCGCGGCCTTCCGGCGCAGCGGATCGAGGTTGAAGGCTCGCGCTTCCTTTTGCGGGTCAACGGCGCCATTGCCGAGGCGACCCGTATCAGCCCGGAATTCCCGGCCCGGTTCGACCCGATCGCCGAACGGGCGCAGAAGGCCGCCTTCCTGCAGACGGGCTGCGAACCCGACTGGGTCACCGGCGATCCCGCGGTGCTGGTGATGGGGCTGTCCTGCGACGGCGCCCCGTCCCCGAAGAAGCCGCGCCGCGGGCGGATCTCCTGCGCGATCTTCAATGGCTATGCCAGCGCCGGGCTTGGCGGCAGCGCCGAGCTCGAGTGTCGGGGGTATTGAGGCCTGGGACGCGCAGAAAGCAGGGCGCGCCGGGGCTCAGCCGCGCGCGGGTTCGGCGACTGGTTTCTCGTAGAAGATGCTCGACGGGCTGTCTTCGTAGGCGCCGAAGGGCGGCCGCCGGGTAAAGCCCGATTCTTCGTAGAGCGAGACCGCGGCGGCCAGCTTGTCGCCGGTCTCGAGTCGCAGCATCGGCAGCCCCTCGCTCAGCGCCGCGTGTTCGATGTGGGACAGCAGCCGCCGCGCCACGCCGATGCCGCGCGCCACCGGGGCCACGAACATGGACTTCACCTCGCCATAGCCGTCGCGCCGGGCCAGCGCCGCACAGCCGAGCAGTTCGCCCCCCTCTTCCTCTTCGGCGCCATAGAAGGTAATGCCCTCGGCACAGAGCGCCTCGACGTCGAGGCAGTGGTTTTCGTCCATCGGAAACAACGCGTTCATCAAGGCGTGGCTTTCGCTCAGCAAAGCCCGCGCGCGCGGGTCACGGGGCGAGATCGGTCGAATGGCTAGAGACATGGGGCAGCTCCTCGCAGGCTAAGCGATGAAAAGCGCTAACACGCGTTTCGTCAAGATCCCGTTTTCGTCGTGCGTGCGCAATATCTTGTGGATAATAAGCGGCTCTCCGCGATATGCAGCGCAAAGCGTTTGACTCGCCCCCGAGCGGACAGCGAAAATACCCGACAATCATGAATCAGGGCAGCCAGATTTGCAGTTTTCCCGCCTCAGACTCACGGGCTTCAAGAGCTTCGTCGACCCCACCGATCTGGTCATCTCGGAGGGGCTGACCGGCGTTGTCGGGCCGAATGGCTGCGGCAAGTCCAACCTGCTCGAGGCGCTGCGCTGGGTGATGGGCGAGACCCGCGCCAAGGCGATGCGCGGCTCCGGCATGGAAGACGTGATCTTCGCCGGCGCCTCGTCGCGCCCGGCGCGGAATTTCGCCGAGGTCTGCCTGACCATGGACAATTCCGACCGTCTGGCGCCCGCGGGCTTCAACGACAGCGACCAGCTCGAGATCGTGCGCCGCATCACCCGCGATGTCGGCTCGGCCTACAAGACCAACGGCAAGGACGTGCGCGCGCGAGACGTGCAGATGCTGTTCGCCGATGCCTCGACCGGCGCGCATTCGCCGGCGCTGGTGCGGCAGGGCCAGATCGCCGAGCTGATCAACGCCAAGCCCCGCAACCGCCGCCGCATTCTCGAGGAGGCGGCCGGCATCTCGGGCCTCTACCAGCGCCGCCACGAGGCCGAGCTGAAGCTCAACGGCACCGAGGCCAACCTGCTGCGCGTCGATGACGTGATCGAGCAGCTGGCCGCGCAGCTCTCGCAGCTCGAGCGGCAGGCCAAGCAGGCGGCGCGCTACCGCGCCATCGGCACCGACCTGCGCCGCGCCGAGGGGCTGCTGCTCTACCGCCGCTGGAAGGAGGCCGAGGAGGGCCGGCTCAAGGCCGAGGCCGAGCATCGCCAGCGCGTCACCACCGCCGCGCAGGCCGAGAACACCGCCCGCGCCGCCGCCACGCTGCGGGCCGAGCGTGAAGAGGCGCTGCCGCCCCTGCGCGAGGAAGAGTCCATCGCGGTGGCGATCTTGCAGCGCCTCGGCGTGCAGCGCGACGCGCTGGCGGATCAGGAACGGCAGGCCGCCGAGACCATCGCCGCGCTGACCCGCCGCATCGGGCAGATGGCGCATGACATGGAGCGCGAGGCCGGGCTCAACCGCGACGCGGGAGACACCATCGAGCGGCTCGAGCGCGAGGCGCAGGAGCTCGAGAGGGCCGGCGCAGGCCACGAGGCGCGCGTCGCCGAGGCGGCCGAGGCCGCCAGCGAGGCCTCGGCCATGCTGCAGGAGCGCGAGGCGGACCTGACGCAATACACCGAGGATGTCGCCCGGCTCGCCGCCCGCCACCAGTCGGCGCAGCGCTTCCTGTCCGACGCCCGCCGGATGCTCGATCGCCACGAGGGCGAGGCCGGTCGCGCCCGCGAGGCGGTGGCCGAGGCCAAGGAGACGCTGGAGGAATCGACCGACCGCGTCAGCGAGGCGCGCGCCCGTGCCGAAGAGGCGCAGGAGATGGCCGAGCGCTGCGAGACGCTGCTGGCCGATGCGGACGAGGCGCGCTCTGACGCGCAATCGCGCGAGGCCGAGGCGCGGGCCGAGCGCTCGGAGGCGGAGGGTGAGTTCAACGCCCTGCGCGCCGAGGTCACCGCGCTGGCCCGTCTGCTCGACCGCGACACCGCGGAGGGCGGCCAGATCCTTGACCGCCTTCAGGTGCAGCAGGGCTTCGAGAAGGCGCTCGGCGCGGCGCTGGCGGACGATCTGCGCGCCCCCGAGGTCGAGGCCGACGGGCCCTCCGGCTGGACGGTGCTGCCGCCCTACGATGGCGACCAGCCGCTGCCGCCGGGGGTCACCGCGCTGACCAACCACGTCTCGGTCCCAGAGGTGCTCGAGCGCCGCATGGGCCAGATCGGCCTCGTCGAGGCCGATGACGGCCCGCGTCTGCAGCCGCTTCTGAAGCCCGGCCAGCGCCTCGTCAGCCCCGAGGGCGACCTCTGGCGCTGGGACGGCTACCGCGCCTGGGCCGAGGATGCGCCCTCGGCGGCGGCGCTGCGGCTGGAACAGCTCAACCGCCTGGAAGAGCTCAAGCAGGAGATGGCCGAGGCCGAGGCCCGCGTGGAGGGAATGCGCACCGCGCACGAGGCGCTGGTGATGCGGCTGGCCGAGCTGACCCGCGCCGACAAGGCGGCGCGCGAGGCGCGACGCGAGGCCGACCAGCAGCTCAACGAGAGCACCCGCGCGATGAACCGCGCCGAGGCCGACCGCAACCTCGCCGAAGGCAAGCTCGAGAGCCTCGCGATGGCGGTGACCCGCCACGAGGACGAGGCCACCGGCGCGCGCAAGCAGCTGCTCGAGGCCGAGCGCGCGCGCGAGGAGCTGGACGATCTCGAGGCGGCGCGCGCCGAGGCCGAGGACATCAAGATGACCGTCGAGGCGGCGCGCATGACGATGATGACCAAGCGCTCCGCCCATGACGAGCTGCGCCGCGAGGGCGACGCCCGCAAGGCGCGCAGCCAGCAGGTCACCAAGGACCTGTCGGGCTGGCGCCACCGGCTCGAGACCGCGCGCTCGCGCACCGACGAGCTGGCCGAGCGCAAGGCGGCGGCGGAAGCCGAGCTGGAGCGCGCCGCTGCGGCCCCGGCGGAGCTGGCCGCACGGCGTGACGAGCTGAGCCAGTCGATCGCCGAGGCCGAGGCGCGCAAAACGGTGGCGGGCGACGCTCTGGCCCAGGCCGAGGCGCAGCTGCGCGAGGCCATCGGGGCCGAGCGCGACGCCGAGCGCAGCGCCTCCGAGGCGCGCGAGCTTCGCGCCCGCGCCGAGGCCCGGGTCGAGGCGGCACGCGAGACCGCGACGGCCGCCGCCGAGCGCATCGAGGAGGAGCAGGACACCACCCCGTCGGAGCTGCTCGGCCGGCTCGAGGCCGACCCGGACGAGATGCCGCCGTCGGACCAGATCGAGGCCGAGGTGAACCGCCTCAAGCGCCAGCGCGATTCCCTTGGGGCGGTGAACCTGCGCGCCGAGGAAGACGCGCGGGAGGTGCGCGAGGAACACGACCAGCTGGCTTCCGAAAAGCGGGATCTCGAAGAGGCGGTCAAGACCCTGCGCTCCGGCATCGCGGCGCTGAACCGCGAGGGGCGCGAGCGTCTGCTCACCGCCTTCGAGCAGGTGAACAGCAACTTCTCGATGCTCTTCACCCACCTGTTCAACGGCGGCGAGGCCAATCTCGTGATGGTCGAGAGCGACGACCCGCTCGAGGCCGGGCTCGAGATCATGTGCCAGCCGCCGGGCAAGAAGCTCTCCACCCTGTCGCTGCTGTCGGGCGGCGAGCAGACGCTGACGGCACTGGCGCTGATCTTCGCGGTGTTCCTCGCCAACCCCGCGCCGATCTGCGTGCTCGACGAGGTCGATGCGCCGCTCGACGACGCCAACGTGACCCGGTTCTGCGACCTGCTCGACGAGATGTGCCGCCGCACCGACACGCGGTTCCTCATCATCACCCACCACGCGGTGACGATGGCGCGCATGGACCGTCTCTACGGCGTCACCATGCAGGAACAGGGCGTCTCGCAGCTGGTCTCGGTGGACCTCAAGAAGGCCGAGCGCCTGGTGGCCTGACCGCGCCCTTGCCGCGGATCTTCGCGGACCCCGGGGGCCGGCCCGCCTCCGGCGGGAGTATTTTTGACGAAGAGAAGCCAGGGGCGCAGCGCGTCTGGCTTCTTTGGTTCAAAAATACCTCGGGGGGTGAATTGGCCGCAGGCCAAGAGGGGGCAGCGCCCCCTTCCTCTTTCTTAAAGGAGGACCTTCGGTTCCCTCTTTTAAGCGCACCTCCGGTGCGACAGCGGGCAGCGCCCCCGTCCGCCTCTGCCGCCGGGCGCTACGCGTCCGGGACCGGGTGGCGGCGGCGGACGCTGGCGGGCCGGCCGGGAAGCGTCAGCCGGGCATCGTTGCGCGCCTGCCGCGACACCACCTTGCCCTTGGAGATCACGCAGAGCCGGTCCGGCCTGAGCCGCAGTGCCTCGATGCTCGAGCCCGCGTCGAGCACCACCAGCGAGGCCCTGTCGCCCTGCGCCAGCCCGTAGCCATCGAGATGCATGATCTTGGCGTTTTCTTCCGTGACCATGGTGAAGCAGCGCGCCATCTCCTGCGGAGAGGTCATCTGCGCCACGTGCAGACCCATGAAGGCCACGTCCAGCATGTCGGCGGTGCCCAGCGAATACCACGGGTCGCGCACGCAATCCTGCCCCCAGCCGACGGTGATGCCCTGTGCCTGCATCTCCTTCACCCGGGTCAGGCCGCGGCGCTTGGGGAAGGTGTCGTGCCGCCCCTGCAGGGTGATGTTGATCAGCGGGTTGGGGATCGCCGCGATCCCGGCCTCGGCGATCAGCGGCAGCAGTTTCGAGACATAGTAATTGTCCATCGAGTGCATCGATGTCAGGTGCGAGCCCGCCACGCGCCCCTGCAGCCCGAGCCGCTGGGTCTCATAGGCCAGCGCTTCGATATGGCGCGACATCGGGTCGTCGGTCTCGTCGCAATGCAGGTCGACCAGCAGGCCGCGTTCGGCAGCGATTTCGCAGAGCTCGCGGACCGAGGCGGCGCCATCGGCCATGGTGCGCTCGAAATGCGGAATGCCGCCCACCACGTCGACCCCCATGTCGAGCGCGCGCAGCGTGTTGGCGCGCGCCGTCGGGTCGCGGTAGAAGCCGTCCTGCGGGAAGGCCACGAGCTGCAGGTCGAGATAGGGCTTCACCACCTCGCGCACGTGCAGCAGCGCCTCGACGCCCTTGAGGTCGTCGTCGCAGGTGTCGACATGGCTGCGCACCGCCAAGAGCCCCATGCTCACCGCCCAGTCGCAATAGGCCAGCGCCCGCGCGACCATCTCGTCGACGGTGGCGATCTGCTTCAGCTCGCCCCAGAGCGAGATGCCCTCGAGCAGGGTGCCTGAGGCGTTGATCCGCGGCGTGCCGTAGCTCAGCGTCGCGTCCATGTGGAAATGCGGATCGACAAAGGGCGGCGAGACCAGATCGCCGGACGCGTCGATCACCTCGCCGGCCTCGGCGCCGGTCAGGTCGCCGGTGGCGGCGATGCGGTCGCCGGTGATGCCGATGTCCTTGACGGTGCCATCGGGCAGGGTGCCGCCAGTGACGAGAATATCGAAGCTGGCCATGTTAGCGGTCTCCGCGGTTGAAGGGGGTCATTAGGGCGGCGGGCACCTGCGCGCGCCGCGACATCAGGATCAGGGCGAGGATCGACAGCAGGTAGGGGATCATCAGGAAGACCTGGTAGGGCACGACCTGGCCCATGCCGGTCTGCTGCAGCCGCACCTGAAGCGCGTCGAACCCGGCAAAGAGCAGCGCCCCCAGAAGCGCCTTGCCCGGCTTCCAGGCGCCGAACACCACCAGCGCGATGCAGATCCAGCCGCGCCCGTTGACCATCTCGAAGAAGAACGACGAGAAGGCCGACATGGTCAGGAAGGCGCCGCCCACCGCCATCAGCCCCGAGCCCACGATCACCGCGCCCATGCGGATCGCGCCGACCGACAGGCCCTGCGCCTCGACCGCGTGCGGGTTCTCTCCGGCGGCGCGCAGGGCGAGGCCGAGCGGCGTGCGGTAGAGCACCAGCGAGACCGCCGCCACGCAGGCGAAGCCGGCCCAGGTGAGCGCGGTCTGAGAGAACAGCGCCTCGCCGAGCCACGGCAGGTCCGAGAGGCCGGGGATGTGCAGCGGCTCGAACGGCGCGATGCGCGGCGGGTTGGTGACCTCGGGCAGGGCGAGCCGGTAGGCATAGTAGGCCGAGGCGGTGGCCAAGAGCGTGATGCCGAGGCCCACCACGTGCTGCGACAGGCCGAAGGGCACGGTCAGCAGCCCGTGCAGCGCGCCGAAGGCCATGCCGGCGAGCATCGCCACGGCGACGCCGGTCCAGAGGCCTCCGCCCGCGTAGACGGTCATCCAGCCGGCGAAGGCGCCGATCACCATGATGCCCTCGATGCCGAGGTTGAGCACGCCGGCGCGTTCGCAGATCAGCTCGCCCATGGTGGCGAAGATCAGCGGCGAGGCGATGCGCAGCACCGCCGCCCAGAAGCTGGCGGAGATCAGGATATCGACGATCTCGGTCATCCGCGCACCACCCGGTAGCGTGTGAGAAGGATCGCTAGCACCATGAAGAGCAACGCCGCGGCGAGCAGGATGTCGGCGATGTAGGTCGGCACCTCGGCGGCGCGCGACATGCTGTCGGAGCCGACGAAGATGCCCGCCACGAAGAGCGCCGAGACCACCACGCCGAGCGGGTGCAGCAGCGCCAGCATGGCGACGATGATGCCGGTATAGCCGAAATCGGGGCTCAGGTCGGAGGTCAGGTTGCCCTTGAGCCCGGCGACCTCGGAAAAGCCCGCCAGCGCCGCGAGCCCGCCGGAGATCAGCGCTGTCTTGATCAGCACCCGGCCCACCGGGATGCCGGCGAAGCGCGCCGCCTGCGGGTTCTGCCCCACGGCGCGGATCTCGTAGCCGAGCGTGGTGCGGGTCTGCATGACCCAGACGCCCAGAGCGCAGATCAGCGCCAGCGCGAAGCCCCAGTGCAGCCGCAGCCCCTCAACGAGGCGCGGCAGGCGGGCGTCGCGGGGCAGGGCGGGGGATTTCGGCCAGCCCATGCCCATCGGGTCCTTCAGCGGGCCCTCGAGCAGATAGGAGATGAACAGCGCCATGATGAAGTTGAGCAGCAGCGTGGTGACCACCTCGTCGACCCCGAGCCGGGTCTTGAGCAGCACCGGGCCGAGCAGCACCAGCGCGCCTGCCACGATGGCGCCGAGCGCCATCAGCGGCAGCGCCAGCGGGCCGGGCAGACCCAGCTGGGTGCCGATCACCACGGTCATCAGCGCGCCGGCATAGAGCTGCGCCTCGGCGCCGATGTTCCACAGCCGGGCGCGGAAGGCGGTGGCCACGGCGAGGCCGGTGAAGATCAGCGGCGTGGCGCGGTTCAAGGTCTCGAGCGTGGCGAATTTCGAGCCCACGGCGCCCTTGACGATCAGGCCGAAGGTCTCGAGCGGGTTGGCGCCGGCGATGGCGGCAAGTGCCGCCGCGAGGGCGATGGTGGCGAGAATGGCGAGCGCCGGCAGGCCCAGCGTGCGCGCAGGGGTGGGGGCGGCGATGGGGTCTAGTCGCATCAGTGTTGTACCTGGCGGTAGGGATGGAACGGGGGCGCTGCCCCCGGACCCCCGGGATATTTCTGGCCAGAAGAAGACAGGGGCCTCGGTCTGCGGTGGAGGAGGTCAGGCGGCATGATCGAAGCCCTGTCCGGCCATCCACTGGCCCAGTTCTGCCGGGGTCTTCTCACCGCGGGCGAATTCCGGCGACAGGCGGCCGTCGGAGATCACCCGGATCACGTCGGAGAGGGTGAGGATCTCGTCGAGATCCTCGGAGATCAGCAGCACCGCGGCGCCGGCGTCGCGGGCGGCGATGAGCTGTTCCTGCACGTAGGTGACGGCGCCGATGTCGAGCCCGCGCACCGGCTGGTTGGCGAGGATGATGCGCGGCGCGGCCTCGAGCACGCGACCGAGGATCAGCTTTTGCATGTTGCCGCCGGAAAGCAGGCGGATGCGGGCCTCGGAACCGGGGCAGCGCACGTCGTACTTGGCAATGAGTGCCTCGGTGGTCCGGCGGGCGGCGGACCAGTTCATCCAGCCGGCGCGGGCATTGGGCGCGTCGCGGTAGCTTTCCAGAACCGCGTTCTCGGTGAGGGTGAAATCGGCCACCGTGCCCGTGCGGTGGCGATCCTCCGGGATGCGGCCGATCCCGGCGGCGAGGGCGGCGCGCGGGTTCCAGCCCTCGACCCGGTCGCCGGCGATCTCGAGCCTGCCTTCCGACGGGCTCGTGACGCCGGAGACCAGGTCGGCGAGGGCGCCCTGGCCGTTGCCGGAGACCCCGGCGACGCCGAGGATCTGGCCCGCCTTGATATCGAGATCGATGCCGCGCAGGCCGGGTCGGTTGCCCTGCGGCGTGGTGCTCAGCCCCGCCAGCCGCATCAGCACTGCGCCGGGGCGGGCCTCGGCGGGGGCGGGGGCGGTGATCTCGGCGCCCACCATCAGCGTGGCGAGCTGGTGGCGGTCGGTGTCGTGGGTCGCCACCTCCCCCACGAGCTTGCCGTGGCGCAACACCAGCACCCGCGACGAGATCGCCATGACCTCGTGCAGCTTGTGCGAGATGAAGATCACCGACAGGCCCTGCGCCACCATCCTGCGCAGGGTGAGGAACAGCGCGTCGGCCTCCTGCGGCGTCAGCACCGCGGTGGGCTCGTCGAGGATCAGGACGCGGGCGTCGCGGTAGAGCGCCTTGAGGATTTCGACCCGCTGACGCTCGCCCACCGAGAGCTCGGCCACGCGCGCGTCGGGGTCGACCCTGAGGCCGAAATCCTCGGACAGCGCCTGCAGCCTGCGCCGCGCGGCGGGCTTGCCGAGGCCGGGGGACCAGAGCGACCCTGTGCCGAGCAGCACGTTCTCGAGCACGGTCATGTTGTCGGCGAGGGTGAAATGCTGGTGCACCATGCCCACGCCCGCGGCCAGCGCCGCGCCGGGCTGGCCCGGCGGCAAGGCCTGTCCGAACACCTCGACCTCGCCCGCATCGGCGGTGTAATGGCCGAAGAGGATGTTCATCAGCGTGGTCTTGCCGGCGCCGTTCTCCCCCAGCAGCGCCACGACCTCGCCCTTCGCCAGCGAAAAGCTGATCGCGTCGTTGGCGGTGAGCGCACCGAAGCGTTTGGTGATTCCGGAAAGGCGCAGGACGGTCTCGTCCCGCGCCGTGTCTTGCAAAGTCATCAGGAGGAGGTAGGCTCGCTGTCGTCGATCTCGACGGTAAACTCGCCCGCCTTGATGGCGGCCTCCTTCTCGGCCACGAGGTCGAGCGCCGCCTGCGGGACCTTGCCCTCGAAGGTGCCGAGCGGCGCCAGCGAGCAGCCGCCTTCCTTCATGAAGCTGTAGACGCCGTAATTGTCGGCCTCGAAGCTGCCATCGGCCACCCGGGCGAGCGCCGCCTGCAGGGTCGGCTCGAAATGCCACAGCGCCGAGGCGGCAACGGTGTCGGGGTAGTCGGGCTGCGTGTCGATGACGTTGCCGATGGCGAGAACGCCCTGCTCCTGCGCCGCGTCCGAGACCCCGAAGCGCTCGGCATAGAGCAGGTCGGCGCCGTTCTCGATCATCGCGAAGGCGGTCTCCTTGGCCTTGGGCGGATCGAACCACGAGCCGATGAAGCTGACCTGGAAGCTGGCCTCGGGGGCGGTTTCGCGGACGCCTGCCATGAAGGCGTGCATCAGACGGTTCACCTCCGGGATCGGGAAGCCGCCGACCATGCCGATATTGCCGGTTTCGGTCAGAGCACCCGCGATGATGCCCGAGAGATACGAGGCATCCTGGATGTAGTTGTCGAACACCGCGAGGTTCGGATAGGCCGGGTCCGGCATGAAGGACGAGCCCATCAGGAAGGCGGTGTCGGGATAGTCGAGCACCACCTCGCGGGCCTCCTGCTCGACGCCGAAGATCTCGCCGACGATGAGCTTGGCACCGGCCTCGGCATATTCGCGCATGACGCGCGGATAGTCAGTGTTGGCGGTGTTTTCCGAGAAGCTGTAGCTGATCTGGCCGGCCGCCTTCGCGGCCTCGGCGGCGACGTGGATGCGGCTCACCCATTGCTGCTCCACCGGCACGGTGTAGATCCCCGCGACCGCAATCGGCTCCTGCGCCAGCAGGCGCGAGGGCAGCACGCCGGCGCCCGCGGCCGCTGCGAAACCGGCCGTTCCCATGAGCATCCGGCGGCGGCTGAACTGGGTGAGAAGCGTGCGTCTGTCGGTCATGGGGTCCCCTGGCGTTGGTTTGAGCGTTCGTCTAAATTTTGACCGGACGGTAAGCGTTTCGGGGGCCCTTGGCAAAGCAAGAAGCGCGGCAGACCGCGCAAACTGCGTGCCGGGTAATCATCTGCGCCGTCAGGTGCCTGCAAAACAGGCACCCCATCCGGGCGTCAGGCGATCGCGTGGCGCCAGCTGGCGGAATAGGCGCCGGTGACATGATGCTCAAGCTGGCGCTCGATGTCGCCCAGCAGGCTCGAGGCGCCGAAGCGGAACAGGTCCGGGCGCAGCCAGCGGTCGCCAAGCTCTTCCTTGACCAGCGCGAGATAGGTGAGCGCATCCTTGGCCTTCGAGATGCCGCCGGCGGGCTTGTAGCCGACCCGGTATCCCGTCTCCTCGTAGTACTCGCGGATCGCCCGCATCATCACCAGGCTGACGGGCAGGGTGGCGTTGACGCCTTCCTTGCCGGTGGAGGTCTTGATGA
Source organism: Salipiger bermudensis (assembly GCF_020171625.1). GTDB lineage: Bacteria > Pseudomonadota > Alphaproteobacteria > Rhodobacterales > Rhodobacteraceae > Salipiger > Salipiger bermudensis_B. Next base: position 146,585 of record NZ_JAIUZY010000009.1, on the reverse strand, counting down.
AATCGGCGCCGGCCATCATGCACACCATCGAGGCGCGGGCGACGTTCTGCAGCGTGCCGAGCTCGCCGGTGGCGAGGATCGCCTTCACATGCGCCTCGCCGCAGGCCTCGCGGAACTGGCGCATCTCGTCGTAAAGCCCCTCCCAGTCGCCGGTCAGCACCAGTCGGCGCGAGATCACGATGTCGATCTCGCGGGCGCCGGCCTTGACGCTCTCGCCGATCTCGGCGACCCGCAGCGGGAAGGGGGAGAGCCCGGCGGGAAAGCCGGTCGAGACCGCCGCCACCGGGATGCCGCTGCCCTCGAGCGCCTGCACCGCGGGGGCGATCATGTCGTGGTAGACGCAGACCGCGCCGGTGGTCAGTCCCTCGAGCCCGAGCGCCGCGAGCAGATCCTCGCGCACCGGCTGTTTCGCCTTGGCGCAGAGCCGCGCCACCCGGCCCGGCGTGTCGTCGCCGGCCAGCGTGGTCAGATCGATGCAGGAAATGGCGCGGGCCAGCCACGCGGCCTGGAAGTCCTTCTTGAGGCTGCGCCGGCCCGGCAGGCTCGCGGCGCGGCGCTCGATCGCCGAGCGGTTGGCGCGGACGCGCATCACCCGCTCCATTTCGAGCGGCATTCCCGGATTGCGGGGCTCCAGCGTCTGCGGCAGGTGGGTCACGGTCATCGGCGCCTCGGTGGTCTCAAGCATGTCTGGGTCCTCCAGTGCGGACCGTCGCACGCCCCCATGGCGCAGGCAAGGGAGGCCGTGACGTTACCGCGAAGCGCCCCCTCTGCCATGGGCGCGGGCTCCTGTCTTCTCTACGTTGCAAATACTCGAACACCGGCGCTGCCAGCCCCTTGGCCCGCCGGGTGGATCGCGCCAGACTGCGCCAAACGGAGGACCGCCATGATCGCCATCATCTTCGAAGTCACCCCCGCCGAGGGCAAACGCGAGGCCTATCTCGACATCGCCGCCGCAATGCGGCCGCTGGTCGAACAGGTCGAGGGGTTTATCTCGGTCGAGCGCTTCGAAAGCCTGACCAATCCCGGCAAGCTGCTCTCGATCAGCTTCTTCGAGGACGAGGCGGCGGTGCAGCGCTGGCGCGCGTTGACGGCGCATCGCGGCGCGCAGCGCAAGGGGCGGGAGGAGATCTTCGAGGGCTACCGCCTGCGGGTCTGCCACGTGCTGCGCGATTACGGCATGGAGGACCGGGCCGAGGCGCCGCAGGACAGCCTGGCCGAGCATGGCTGACACGCGAACCGGGCCGAAACAGAGGCGTCACACCGACCAGAAGCGCCGAGACGACGGGCAAAGCCCCGGCGGCGAGACAGCATGGGCGGGGCCCAAAGGCCCCGCGCCGCTTATCTGAAAAGGGATCAGATCCCGGATTTGACGATGGCTTCCGCGAGGATCGGCACCGAGGTCTTGTTGAGACCGGCGATGTTGAGCCGCGAGTCGCCCACCATGTAGATGCCGTGATCGCGACGCAGGGTCTCGACCTGCTCGGGCGTCGCGCCGAGGCGCGAGAACATGCCGCGGTGCTGGGCGAGGAAGCCGAACCGGTCCGAGCCCGACAGGCGCTGCAGTTCCGAGGCCAGTTGCTGGCGCAGTCCCAGCATCGAGTTGCGCACCTCTTCCAGCTCCGCCGCCCAGTCGGCGCGCAGCTCCTCGTCGCTGAGCACCATGGTGACCAGCCGTGCGCCGTGATCCGGCGGGAAGGAGAAGTTCTGCCGGTTCAGGTAGTTCAGGCTGTCTTGGTTGAGCTTGCGCTGGCCGGCATCCTTGCTCACCGCCATCAGCAGGCCGGTGCGCTCGCGGTAGATGCCGAAATTCTTCGAGCAGCTCGCGGCGATCAGCACTTCCGGCATCTTCTCGACCACCATCCGCACGCCCTCGGCATCGGCATCGAGCCCGTCGCCGAAGCCCTGGTAGGCGATGTCGATCATCGGCACCGCCTCGCGCTCGAGCAGCAGCTCGATCACGGCCTTCCACTGCGGGATGTTGAGGTTGGCGCCGGTGGGGTTGTGGCAGCAGCCGTGCAGCAGGACCACGTCGCCCGGCATCACCTGATGCAGGTCGGCGATCATGCCGGCGAAATCGACCGAGCGGGTCTCGTTGTCGAAATAGCGGTAGGAGGTGAACTCGATGCCCATGTGCTTGAGGATCGACAGGTGGTTCGGCCAGGTCGGGTCCGACACGAAGACGCGGGCCTTGGGGTTGGCCATGCGGATCAGGTCGAAGGCCTGCCGAACCGCGCCGGTGCCGCCCGGGGTCGCCGCAGCGGCCACGGTCTCGCGCGGGACGGCGTCGCCCAGCACCAGCTTGACCATGGCGTCGGCAAAGGCCGGATCGCCGGCAAGGCCGGTATAGGCCTTGGTGCTCTCGGTCTCCCAGAGCTGCTTTTCGGCGGCCTTGACGGCGCGCATGATCGGGGTGTTGCCGCTGGCATCCTTGTAGACGCCGACGCCGAGGTCGATCTTCTGCTCGCGGTCGTCCTCGCGATAGGCCTGCATCAGGGCGAGGATCTTGTCTGCGGGTTGCTCTTTGAGGTTCTCGAACATCAGTGCTCTCCGGTGGCGACGGGCAGGGTGGGGAATTGCCCCCACTCGCTCCACGACCCGTCATAGAGGGAATGGTCGTCCTTGCCGATGCGGGTCAGGGCAAGGTTGAGAATGGCGGCGGTGACGCCGGACCCGCAGGACGTAATCGCCGGCTTGCCGAGATCCACCCCGGCGGCCTCGAACACCGCGCGCAGCGCCTCGGGCGACTTCAGGGTGCCGTCGTCGTTCAGCAGCGTGGCGTAGGGGATGTTCTTCGAGCCCGGAATGTGGCCGGCGCGCAGGCCGGGGCGCGGCTCGGGGACCTCGCCGCGAAAGCGGTCCGGAGCGCGGGCGTCGAGGATCTCGGTGTCCTGCAGCTTGGCGGCGGCCGAGACCTGCGTCACGTCCTTCACCAGCTGGTTCTGGCGCCGCACGGTCATGTGGCGGTCGCGGATCACCGGCGGCAGGTCCTCGGTCTCGCGGGCTTCCGCCTGCCATTTCGGCAGGCCGCCGTCGAGCACCGCGATATCGCTCTGGCCCATCAGCTTGAACAGCCACCACACGCGTGCCGCCGAGAACAGCCCCTGGCTGTCATAGACCACGACCTGATGGCCGTCGCCCACGCCCATGGCGCGCAGCCGCGACATGAACTTCTCGACGGGGGGCACCATGTGGGGCAGCTCGGAGCGGTTGTCGCTGACATCGTCGATGTCGAAATAGCGCGCGCCGGGAATGTGGGCGGCCGCGTATTCCGCCTTCGCATCGCGCTCGGACCCGGGCAGGAACCAGCTGGCATCGAGGATGCGCAGGTCGGGATCCTTGAGATGGGCCGCCAGCCAGTCGGTCGAGACAAGCGTCTTGGGATCGTCTTGCGTCATGTATTGCTTCCCGCGCAGTCAGGGTCGATGCCGTTCCTAAGCTGCGGGGGCCTGCAATACAAGGGGATGGGCGGGTGCAAGGCTGTGCGCGATCCGGTCTGGCGTTCCGATCCGTCAGGCGGGGTCGCCGGGTGGCAGGCCATCTCGCGGTTGCAGTCCGCGCAGCGCGTCCCTCAACCGGGTCAGCCGGCGTCTCCCGAATTTCTGGACTGGACCTTCTGGCGGATCACGCCGCGCAGGCGTGGTTCCAGCGCCGCCCGCTTAACCCTGCTTCAGCAGCCGCTGCTTCTGGCGGTTCCAGTCGCGCTTGGCCTCGGTCTCGCGCTTGTCGTGGTTCTTCTTGCCCTTGGCGATGCCGACCTTCATCTTCGCGATGCCCTTGTGGTTGAAGTAGAGCACCAGCGGCACGATGGTCATGCCCTTGCGCTGGGTCTCGTTCCACAGGCGGGCGAGCTCTTTCTTCGAGACCAGCAGCTTGCGACGGCGCCGCTCCTCGTGGCCGAACATGGCGCGCTCGTAGGGCGCGATGTAGCCGTTGACCAGCCACAGCTCGCCATCCTCCACCGCGGCATAGCTTTCGGCGATATTCGAGGTGTTCTCGCGCAGGGATTTCACCTCGGACCCGGTCAGCACGATGCCGACCTCGAGATCGTCCTCGATCGCGTAGTCGAAACGTGCGCGCCGGTTCTCGGCGATCACCTTGTAGTTCGGATCTGTCTTCGGTTTGGCCATTGCGTGCATGTAGTCCCTGCCGCCCCGCCTGTCCATAAGCGCGATGCGCTCAGCGTGGCAGGATCAGCCGGGCGCACTCGCCGCCGCCCTCGCGCGGAGACAGCTCGAGCGCCCCGCCCAGACGCGCGGCGGAGGTGGCGACGATGGCAAGACCCAGCCCGCTGCCGCTGGTGGTGGCGCCCGCACCGCGAAAGAACCGCTCGGTGACATGTGGGCGCTCGGCCTCGGAAATGCCGGGGCCGCGATCGCTGATCTCGAACACCGCGCCCGCGCCCTCGAGCGACAGCGTCGCGGAAACGGTCTCGCCCTGCGGCGAGGCGTGAAGCGCGTTCTCGACAAGGTTGCGCAGAGCGGTCTGCAGGAGCGTGGCCTCGGCGGTGGACCAGAGCCCGGGCGTTGCGGAGACCTGCAGGCCCACCCCCAGCCGCCCGGCCAGCGGCGCGAGGTCGTCGGCCACGGCCTGCAGCAGCGCGGCCCCGTCCTGCGGGGCGCCGGAGGCGGCGTTCGGCGGGTGCTCGACCGCGGTCATCGCGAGGAGCTGCTTGACCATCCGGTCGGTGCGCTTCACGCCCTGCTCGATCTGCACAAGCGCGCGGGTGCGGGTGGCGGTGTCGGGCGCCATGCGGGCGATCTCGGCCTGGGTCTGCAGCCCGGCGAGCGGGGTCTTCAGCTCGTGCGCGGCAAAGGCGGTGAAGCTGCGCTCGCGCTCGCGCGCCGCATCGACCCGGCGCAGCAGGCCGTTGAGCGCCGCGATCATCGGGCGCAGCTCGCGCGGGGCGGGCGCCTCCTCAAGCGGGCCGAGATCGCTCGCGGGCCGGTTCGAGAGCGCTGCACCGAGCCTGTCGAGCGGGCGCAGGCCGCGCCCCACGGTGAGCCAGATCAGCGCCGCTAGCAGGGGCAGCATCAGCGCGGTCGGGGCAAGCTGGCCCAGCGTCACGTTGCGCACCAGCTGGTCGCGCATCGCCTGCGCGTCGCCGACCATGACGCGAAAGTCGAGCTCGGGATCGGCCAGCGTGAAGACGCGCCAGAGCTCGCCATCGACCTCGTTCTCGCTGAACCCGCCGCCGGCCTCGCTGAGACGGCCCTCGGGGGCGCCGGCGCTTTCGCTGATCAGGGTGCCGTCGAGCCCCCAGATCTGGCAGGACAACTGATGCAGGAGGTGGAAGCCGTCGGCATCCGCACGCTCCATGCGGGCCGCCCGCGCCGCCTGATCGACACTCAGCCCGCCCTCGCGGATCAGCGAGGCGACCATGCGGGCGGATTCCTCGAGCCGCCGGTCGAGCACCTGAATGACCTGCGCGCGGGTCGATATCTGCGTCCAGAGCGCCGCCGAAAGCCAGATCACCCCGGTCGCGAGCAGAAGGATCGCCAGAAGCCGGCCGCGGATCGAACTCATGCCGCGCCCTCCGGCGCCAGCCGGTAGCCGGCGCCGCGCACGGTCTGGATGAAGCCGCTGCCGAGCTTGGCGCGCAGATGGTGCACATGCACCTCGACGGTGTTGCTCTCGACATCCTCCTGCCAGCCATAGAGCCGCTCTTCGAGCGCGGCTTTCGACAGGATGCTGCCGGGGCGCTCCATCAGCGCGGCCAGCACGGTGAACTCCCGGCGCGAGAAGGCGATCTCCTCCGCTCCGCGCTGGCCGCTCATTTTCGCGGTGTCGAGCGCAAGACCGTTCCAGTGCAGCAGGTTCTCGGCGCGGCCCTGCGCCCGGCGGGTGAGGGCGCGCAGGCGTGCGGAGAGCTCCGGCAGCTCGAAGGGCTTGCCGAGGTAATCGTCGGCCCCGGCATCGAGCCCGGTGACCCGATCGTCAAGCCCGTCGCGCGCGGTGAGCATCAGCACCGGCATGTCCGAGCCGCGCTGGCGCAGCTCGCGCAGCAGCTCGAGCCCGGAGCCGTCGGGCAGCATCAGGTCGAGCACCACCGCCTCGAACCCCTCCATGCCGATGGCGTGGCGGGCGTCGGCGCAGCTGTCGACCAGCTCGGGCGAAAAACCCGACAGGCGCAGCCCGACGCTCAGCCCGTCGCCGAGCACGGCATCGTCCTCGACGATCAGGATGCGCATGGTGGTGGGTCCTCGGGTTCGGTCTTCGGGGTCGGCGACAGGGGTACGCGTCGGGTGCAGCGCAGGGCAAGCCGCCGCGCTGCACGATCCGGTGAGGCGGGGCGGCTCAGCTGCCGCGGTATGTGGAATAGCCGTAGGCCGACAGCAGCAGCGGCACGTGGTAATGCGCGTCCGGGTCGGCGATGCCGAAGCGCAGCGGGATCTGGTCGAGAAACAGCGGCTCGGCGCCGGACTGGCCGGTGGCCCTGAGATAGTCGCCGGCAAAGAACACCAGCTCGTAGGTGCCGGTCCTGAACTGCGCCTTCGGCAGGATCGGGCTGTCGGTGCGACCGTCGGCATTGGTCACCGTCTCGGCGATCTTGCGGTGGGATTTGTCCGAGACCTTGTAGAGCGCGATCTTCACGCCCTCGGCGGGACGACCCCGGGCGGTGTCGAGCACGTGGGTGGTGAGATATCCGTCGGCCATTCCTCTTGCTCCTTGCTTGGGCAGCGCGGATAAACGGGGCATCGCCGCGCCTGCGTGCCGGTCCTTTCGGGGGTCCGTCCCGGTTAGAGCGCGATTGGCCGAAGATGACAACACGACCCAAGCCAAGGAGGGGCCAGATGCAGCGTTACCCCCGCAACATGATCGGTTACGGCGCGGACCGCCCCGACGCGAAATGGCCCGGCAATGCCAAGATCGCGGTGCAGTTCGTGCTGAACTTCGAGGAGGGCGGCGAGAACAACGTCCTGCACGGCGATGCCGCCTCCGAGGCGTTCCTGTCGGACATCCCCGGCGCGGCGATGTGGCCGGGCCAGAGACACTGGAACATGGAATCGATCTATGAATACGGCGCCCGCGCCGGGTTCTGGCGGCTGCACCGGCTGTTCACCGGCGCGGGCGTCCCGCTGACGATCTACGGCGTCGCCACCGCGCTGGCGCGCAACCCCGAGCAGGTCGAGGCGATGAAGGAGGCGGGCTGGGAGATCGCCAGCCACGGCCTCAAATGGGTCGAACACAAGGACATGCCCGAGGCGGAGGAGCGTGCCGCCATCGCCGAGGCGATCCGCCTGCACACCGAGGTGGTGGGCGAGGCGCCGCGCGGCTGGTACACCGGGCGCTGCTCGGAGAACACCGTGCGTCTGGCCGCCGAGACCGGGCAGTTCGCCTATATCTCCGACACCTACGACGACGATCTGCCCTACTGGCTCGAGATCGACGGTCGCGACCAGCTTATCATTCCCTACACGCTCGAGGCCAATGACATGCGCTTCTCGGTCAGCCCCGGCTGGATCGAGGCGGAGCAGTTCTTCACCTATCTCAAGGACAGCTTCGACACGCTCTATGCCGAGGGCGAGGCGGGCAAGCCGGCGATGATCTCGATCGGGCTGCACAACCGGCTGATCGGGCGCCCCGGCAAGGTGGCCGGTCTGAAGCGCTTCCTCGACTACATTGCCGGCTTCGACGGGGTCTGGACCCCGCGCCGCATCGAGATCGCCGAGCACTGGGCCGCGACCCACCCGCCGGTCACGCGCGAGCGCCCAAGCCTGATGGACCGCGACACCTTCGTGGCGCGCTTCGGCGGTATCGTCGAGCATTCGGACTGGGTGGCCGAGCGCGCCTTCGCGCTCGAGCTCGGCCCGGCGCATGACACGCCGGTGGGGCTGGCCAACGCGCTGGCGCGGGTGCTGCGCAGCGCCAGCGACGACGAGCGGATGGGCGTGCTGCGCGCCCATCCCGACCTTGCCGGCAAGCTCGCCGCCGCCAAGCGACTGACCGAGGACAGCAGCTCGGAACAGGCCAGCGCCGGGCTCGATGCGCTTACGGACGCCGAGCGCCAGCGCTTCACCGAGCTCAACACCGCCTACATGGAGAAACACGGCTTCCCGTTCATCATCGCGGTGCGCGATCACGACAAAGCCGGCATCCTCGCGGCCTTCGAGCGCCGTCTCGGGAACGACACGGAAACCGAATTCAGGGAAGCCTGTCGGCAGGTCGAGCGCATCGCCCGGCTGCGGTTGGAAAGCGTGCTGTCATGACCACCATCGTTGCAGAGCCGCTGACCGCCGGTGCCTTCGCGCCGTTCGGAGACGTGCTCGAGATCTCGGGCGATCCGGACAAGATCATCAATCAGGGCCTGTGCGGTCGCTACCACGACCGCGCCTCGATGGATTTCGGCCCGGACGGCCGCGCCGGCATCAGCCTGTTCAACGCCGTGCCGCGCGATCTGCCTTACCTGCTCGAGATGGTCGAGCGGCACCCTGACGGCAGTCAGGCCTTCCTGCCGATGCACCGCAACCCGTGGCTGGTGATCGTCGCAGAGGCCGGCGCGGGGGCGGAGCCGAGCGAGATTTCGGCCTTCCTCGCGGCGCCGGGGCAGGGGATCAACCTCTATCGCGGCACATGGCACGGCGTGCTGACACCGCTGCACGCGCCGGGGATGTTCGCCGTGGTCGACCGCATCGGCGGCACGCCCAACATCGAGGAGCACTGGCTCAAGATGCCGGTGACGATCACCGTGCCCACGGACGTCTCGTAAGAACGACGGCATGAAAAGAGCGCGCGGGGCCTGCGTGGCACCCCGCGCGCAGCGACACCGGGCGGACGGGACTCCGCGCCGCTGCCGCTATCTCGTGTCTCAGTACTGGCGGCGATAGGGGCGCGGCAGGTTCGGCGCGGACTGCCGCACCGCCTCGAGGCGGTAGCCGTTCCGGCGCAGGCAACCGCCGTCGAAGGCACGTTCCTTGCGGCCACCGTCGCGCACATACATCTCGCAGGCGTCGGGAAGGCGGCTGGTGCGGACCCCGGCATTGGTCATGCAGTCGCGGTCGAAGGCAAAGCGGCTGGCCCCGCCGTCGATGCGCATCATGCATTGCGAGGGCAGCACGTATTCCGCATCGCGCCGATGGCCGAAGGCCGGGCCGATGACGCGCGGCGGCGCGGGGCGGCGGGCATCGTGACGCTCGCGCCACTCGCGCGCGCGCTCTTCCCGGCGCTTCTCCTCCTCCCGCTCCCTCTTGTCTCGCTTGCGCTCATCCTTGGCCCGCTCGCGGGCCTGCGCGACCGTGTTGCCCAGAAGGTAGAGCGCGCCCGCCGCCCCCAAGAGCTTGAGGGCATCCTTGCCGTCGGCCCGGGCGGGCGCGGCGGAGAAGGTGGTGATGGCGAGCGAAGCGGCCAGAACGGCGGCGATGAACTTGCGGGACATGGGCGGTCTCCTGTTGGCGTGTCTGTCGTGTCGGGTGGCGCCGCCGTTCTGGCCGACGCCCTGACCCGACCCTCGCCTGATCCGCGGATTTCAGGCAATATCGCCCCCCGGTTATCGGATAACCGGCCGGTTTCAGGCGCTCTGCTATTGAATTGCACCCCGCCCAAGCGCAGTGTCGCGGCCATGAAACGCATCCTTCTTCCCGTCTTCGTGGCGCTTGTGCTGCCCGCTGCCGCGCGGGCCGACTGCTATGTCGAGTACAAGGCCAAGCAGGACAGCCCGCTGCGCCTGCATTACGGCATCTCGCGCCTGCCGGGGGAGTGCCCCGGCAGCGGCGCCGCGGCAGAGCAACTCTCCGCCACCCTGGCCCGCGATGGCTGGACGCTCTTGAACGTGGTCGGGCTTTCGAGCAAGGAACCCGGTGACAGCAAGAAGGCGAACGCCGGTGAGTACTACCTCCGCTACTGACGCAAGACGCACCGGCGCGCGGCTGGTGGGGTTCGGCATTGCCGCGATCGTGGCGCTGCTGATCGGCGCCGGGGCGCTGCTGTTCTTCACCCTGCCGGACGCCAACGCCTTCAACGCCCGCGTCGAACGGCTGTTCATCGAGAACGACACCCTCACCGGTCAGGCCGAGGTCAAGCTGCTCGAGATCCTCGCCCAGTCGGGCACCGCCTTCTCGGACACGCTGGCGAGCTACCGGATGGTGATCTTCGTGCTGCTGGTCTTTGCCACCGCGCTGCTGGTGGCGGCGCTGGTGTTCCTCGTCATGCTGGTCATCCTGAACCGTCGCATGGCGCAGATCGAGCGCTCGGGCATCCAGGTCAGCTCGCTGATCATCAGCCGCGAGGAAAACACCGTCTATCTCAACACCATGGGCTTCAAGCTGACCGAGGCGATGGTCGAGACGCTGGCGGTGCTGGCCGAGGCGCGCATGGATGACGAGATGCTGTCGGGCGCGCAGATCGAGGCGATGATCTCGGGGCGCGACGCCGGCGATTGCGAGGAAGCGGCTGGCGCCACCCGCATCAAGCGCCTGCGCGACGGGCTCGGCAACCAGATGGTCAGCGAGCTTCTGGTCAAGAACATCGCCCGGCGCGGCTACATGCTGGCCATCGACAAGTCGGTGATCGAGGTTATCTGAGACCCGGGCACATCGGCAGCGCGTCGCGCGGGCGGCTGTGCCTGTTGAAGCCCCCAGTTGAAACTCAGGGGGATTGGGGGCAAAGGTGCTCGCAGTTCCCAAATCTCTCGGATACCATCGCCCCATGGCCAAGCTTTATCACGTGCCGCTATCCCCGTTCTGCCGCAAGGTTCGCCTGAGCCTCGCCGAAAAGAAGATCGAGTGCGAACTGGTCGAGGAGCGCTACTGGGAAAAGGACAACGATTTCCTGCGCCGCAACCCGGCCGGCAAGGTGCCGGTGCTGAAGATCGACGGCAAGACGATGTCGGAAAGCGCCGCGATCTGCGAATGGATCGAGGAGAAATACCCCGAGCCGTCGCTGATGCCGCGCTCGGCGGATGCAAGGCTCGAGGTGCGCCGGCTGGTGTCGTGGTTCGACGACAAGTTCCACCACGAGGTGACCTCCAAGCTGGTCTACGAGCGCGTCAACAAGAAGATCATGAAGCAGGGCTTCCCGGACAGCACCAACGTCAAGGCGGGGGCCAAGGCGATCAAGTATCACCTCGATTACATGGCCTGGCTGCTCGACCACCGGCGCTGGCTGGCGGGCGACGTGATGACGCTGGCGGATTTCGCCGCCGCGGCGCACCTGTCGGCGCTCGACTACATCTCGGACGTGGACTGGAACCGCTCGGAGACGGTCAAGGACTGGTACGCCAAGATCAAGTCGCGCCCGGCCTTCCGCTCGATCCTCGCCGACCAGATCCCGGGCTTCCCGCCGCCGCCGCATTACGCCGACCTCGATTTCTGAGGCGGGCGGGGGCGGGCGCGCTTGCCGCCGAGCCGAGAAAGCCCGAGCTGATCGGCCCCGTGCCGGGGGATCAGCCTTTGGGCGCCGTGCGGGCCGATGCAGGGCTGCTGGCGCCCCTCGCTATCCGGTCCGCGCAGGGGTGCGTTGCCACTACCGGGCGGGTCGCCCGGAGGGGCAGGCAACGCCCGGCCACGTGCGGCGGACAGGTCAGCGGTCGGCGAAGAAGTCCTCCGGCAGCACGTCCTTGAGACCGTAGAAGAAAATATCGATCTCGAGCGCCAGCCCGACCTCGAACGCGTTGAGTTCGGACCCGCTCCAGCGATGCTGCTCGAGGCGGGCGAGGAATTCGCGGCAGGTCTGGTCGGCGCGGGGATCGAGCGACAGCGTCAGCGCGGCGCGCAGCAGGTCGATGCGCTTGTGGACCTCGCGCATCGCCGAGAACGCCTCCATCATCGCCCGCGTCAGCCGCGGTTCGGTCTGCCAGCTCTGGCCGCCGAAGACCTCCTGAACCACGCGATTGCCGGCGCCGAGACAGTCATAGGCGACGCAGCCGGGAAAGCCCTCCTCGCTCAGCCGGTCGTGAATCGAACAGCTGTGGCCCGAGAGGTTCCGACAGGGCTCGCCCGGGTTCTTGTCGAACGCGAATTCGCGGCCCTTGTCGAAGGCCAGCGCAAGGCAGCAGAGGGCCGCGCACTTCGAGCAGTCGGTCTTGAGAGGGTCGGGCTGGGACATGCTGGCTCCCGGTGTTTTGTGCAGGGCGTCTGCCGGATGGCTGAGCGGCGGTATCCCGTGAAACGGCTCCGGGATGCAAGCGCTGGTGCCGGTGGGGCAGGACGTGACACTGTAAACCGCGGCGGCCGGATACGTTGACAGGCCCCGAGCCGGCCCCCTAAACGGCGCTGGCCGGGGCGCTGGGCACGGGCGGGCGGCGCATTGCCTGCGCGGCGGCACAGAGCGGAGAGAGGGGAAGGGGGCGCTGCCCCCGTCGCGCGTGGCGCGACTCCCCCGGAGTATTTTGGACGTAGAGAAGGGCAGGCGGGTGTCTTTGAAGCGCAAGCTGGTGGCGGAAGCGGCGGAGGTGGGGTTCGCCTCCTGCAAGGTCTGCCGTCCCGGCGATGTGCCGCATCTGGCGGAGCGGCTGGCGGCCTTTCTCGAGGCCGGGCGGCACGGGCAGATGGGCTGGCTGGCGGAGCGCACCCATTGGCGGGGCGACCCGCAGGCGCTCTGGCCCGAGGCGCGCTCGGTGATCATGCTGGCCGAGAATTACGGGCCCTCGCACGATCCCATGGCGGTTCTCGAGCAGCGCGACCGGGCGGCGATCTCGGTCTACGCTCAGAATCGCGACTATCACGACGTGGTCAAGAAGCGCCTCAAGCGGCTCGGGCGCTGGCTGATCGCCGAGGCCGAGCGCGAGGGCGGGGATGCGGAGATCAAGGTCTTTGTCGACACCGCGCCGGTGATGGAAAAGCCGCTGGGGCAGGCGGCGGGCCTTGGCTGGCAGGGCAAGCACACCAATCTCGTGAGCCGCGAGCTGGGCTCGTGGTTCTTTCTGGGCGCGATCTTCACCACGCTGGAGCTCGAACCCGATGGGGCCGAGCGCGACCATTGCGGCTCGTGCCGGGCCTGCCTCGACGTCTGCCCGACCAATGCCTTTCCCGCGCCCTACCAGCTCGATGCGCGACGCTGCATCTCGTACCTGACGATCGAGCATCACGGCCCGGTCGACGAGGCGCTGCGCCCGGGGCTGGGCAACCGGATCTACGGCTGCGACGATTGCCTCGCCGCCTGTCCGTGGAACAAGTTCGCGGTCGAGGCGCAGGAGATGAAGTACCACGCCCGCGAGGAGCTGGTGGCCCCGGAACTGGAGGAACTGGCGGCGCTCGACGATGCGGCGTTCCGGGCGCTGTTCTCCGGCTCGCCGATCAAGCGCATCGGGCGGGACCGGTTCGTGCGCAATGTCTGTTACGCCACCGGTAACTCGGGAGATCCGGCGCTGCGGCCGGCGGTGCAGGCGCTTTGCGAGGACGCCTGCGAGACTGTGCGCGACGCGGCGCGCTGGGCGGTGGTCCGGCTCGGGTAGCGCGAAAAGAAAAGGCCCGACCCCCGGGAGCAAGGGGTCGGGCCGGGCGCGCCCGCAGCGTGAGGCCGGTCAGGTGAGGGGCCGGCGGACGCGTCGTCGGGAAGAGGCGCCGGGGTCAGGCGCGGTCGTCGATCAGCATCGTCACCGATCCGTCGGTGTCCTGATAGACGCCCAGAACGTTGTCGGAGGTGAAGCCGTCTTCCTCGAGCGCGTTGGTGAGCACATCGCTGCCATCGACCTGGGTCTGCAGCATGTCGAGCGAGGTCTGGGCCCGTGCCAGAGCGTTGTCGAGCGCGGCGCTGCGGTCGGCCTCGTCGCTCTCGAGATCGCCGAGCGTCAGGATCGTGACCTCTGTATCCTCGGTGATTTCGCCGGTCGGAATGGCCACGCCGTCGCCGCCCAGATCGGACATGAGCTCGTTCAGCGTTTCCGGCACTTCGGTCGCGCCGATGCGGGTCTCGGAGCTGGCCTCGGCCTTCGACTGCGCGGTGAGATCGGTCTCCGACGCGCTCTGTGCGAAGGCTGTGGCGGAGAGGGTCGTGGCGAGAAGAGCGGCAAGGCCGAGCTTGGTCGAACGGATGGTCATCTGGGTCTTCCTTTAGGTCCATTGCATCCGACGCAATGTCGCGTCGATCGGGAAGGTAAGCCCGCGACGCCGGGAATGGATCCCTCGAAGTGCACGCCAAGCGTGCCGGTGGCGGTGACCCGCCGTGACGCCGGGGCAGGGAGTGGCAAGGCATCGCCGGTTCCCGCGCCTCGCGCCGGGGTGGCGGGTTTTCGCGCGTGGCGCGCCGTGATCACGGCAGGGTCAGGCCGATGAAACAGCCTTTGCATTGATGCCGATCAGACCCATCTTAGGAAGAAGACAGATCATGGAGGCGCCAATGGCAACTTATGAACGAAATCCCGACGTGATCGCCACGCTCGATCCCGAGCAGTACCGGGTCACGCAGGAAAACGGCACCGAGCGCCCGGGCAGCGGCGCGTATCTCGACAACAAGGAGCCCGGCATCTACGTCGACGTGGTTTCCGGAGAGCCGCTTTTCGCCTCGTCGGACAAGTACGAGAGCGGCTGCGGCTGGCCGAGCTTCGCCAAGGCCATCGAGCCCGCCCACGTCCAAGAGTTGCGCGACACCTCGCACGGCATGGTCCGGGTCGAGGTGCGCTCGACCCATGGCGACTCGCATCTGGGCCACGTCTTTCCCGACGGGCCGTCGGATCGCGGCGGGCTGCGCTACTGTATCAACTCGGCCTCGCTGCGCTTCGTGCATCGCGACGATATGGAGGCCGAAGGCTACGGCGCCTATCTCGATCAGGTGGAGGATGTGACATGAGCGAACGTGCAGTTCTGGCGGGCGGATGCTTCTGGGGGATGCAGGACCTGATCCGCAAGCTCCCCGGCGTGCAGGAGACCCGCGTCGGCTATACAGGGGGCGACGTGCCCAACGCGACCTACCGCAACCATGGCACCCACGCCGAGGGGATCGAGATCGTCTTCGATCCGGAACAGATCAGCTATCGGCGGATCCTCGAGGTGTTCTTCCAGATCCACGACCCCAGCACGCTGAACCGTCAGGGCAACGACGTGGGGATGAGCTATCGCTCGGCGATCTACTATGTCGACGAGGCGCAGAAGCAGACGGCGCTCGACACCATCGCCGATGTCGATGCGTCCGGTCTCTGGCCGGGCAAGGTGGTGACCGAGGTCGAACCGGTCGGCGCGTTCTGGGAGGCCGAGCCCGAGCATCAGGATTACCTCGAGCGGTTTCCGAACGGGTATACCTGCCACTACCCGCGTCCGGGCTGGGTGCTGCCGCGCCGCGACGCCGCGGAGTGACGTAGACGAAAGGCGGGGGCGTCGATGGCGCCCTTGCCTGCGGGCGGCAGACTCTGGCTTAGCCGCCCACCTCGTAGCTTCTCCGGTCGCGCGCGAGCTCTCCGCCGATGCTTTTGCGATCGAGAATGCGGATGCGTCCGCGCCCGAGCTCGACGGTGCCGTCCTCGGCCAGATCCTTGAGCATCCGGTTCACCTTCTGCCGCGAGCACCCCATCAACGTAGCGAGATGCGCCTGACTGATGCGGATGTCGGGATCCTCCGGCGTGCTGAGCACGCAGAGATAGTTGAGAAGCCGCGCATCGACGGTCTGGAACTGCTCGACGGCGCGGTTCTCGTTGTCGCGCAGCAGCCGACCGTGCAGAATGCGCGCGATATTGCGGATGACCTGCGGTTTCTGGGCGTATTCCAGCAACAGAGACACGGAGCCATAAAGGATCGTGGTGTCGGGCAGCGAGGTGCAGGTCGCGGCGCAGGGGGTGTCGGAGAGGCATTCGACATCGCCCATGATCTCACCGGGGCCGGCCACGTGAATGACGCTGAGATTTCCCTCGACGTCGAGAAAGCTGACAATCGCCCGGCCACGGGCCACGATGTAGAACCCGGCCGTGTGTTCGGACTGGGTGAGCAGGGCCGTTTCTTCGCTATAGTGCCGCAGCGTGCAGGCATCGAGAAAGCTGCGCTGCTCGTCTTCGGACAGACCCTTGAGCAGGCAGATCCCGAGCAGGTCGGGATAAATGGCGCTGACTTTCAGTCGTGGAGTCATGCCTGGCCGTAAGTAGTGATGGAAGAGCCAAGAAAGGACATAACCCGGTGTGTCCGGATCGATGGCGCGGTGGTGCGCAGGTCCATGTCTTGCTCCTGGGGATAAAGGCCTCCGGCGCGCGGCACGGATCCGCGCGCAGGAGGCATGATACAACCCAGGCAGGAGGGTTAAAATCCCCGACTAGAAAAAACACTCGCGTATTCGCGAAATTGGGCCCGACCGCCGCATCCCCGACGTTCGAACCGAGCCCCTGCCAAGAGACACTGGTTAAACAATAAAATGCCGCTCGGCGCGTGTTCGGCGAGCGAAATTCGGCCCGCGGCATGTGGTGTCACTACAGCAACTCGTGGTGCCCGTTGTGTCGCCAAAGTGACGTTTCCGGCATGGTCCCTCAATTTGATAAACAATTTTATTAAACAAAGAGGATTGCTTCATGCCATGGTTGATCGAATCGCCTGTTCCCGAGGCAACAAAGCGCAACCCTCGGCGTTCGAACGGTGCGAATCTGTCGAGCATCCGATTCGTGAGGTCCCATGTTCATGTCAGTTAAGTCGAAGCGCGCCGCGATGATCGCTCTGGTTGCGCTCGCGTTCTCCGGCCATGGCGCGATGGCGCTCGATCCGTCGTTCGACTGTGCCAAGGCGCAGTCCAGCGCCGAGGAGGCGGTCTGTTCCTCCGACGCGCTCGCCTCGCTCGATCTCGAACTGGCGCGGCTCTACAAGGCGGCGTCCACCGCACCCAACGTGACCCACCAGGCGCTCGCCAAACTCAAGGCGACGCAGCGCGGCTGGATCAAGGGGCGCGACGCGTGCTGGACCTCGGACATGGGCGTGCCGCTCTGTACCGCGAACGAATACGCCTTCCGGATCTCTGAGCTGCGCCAGCTTTATGCCAATGCGCGCGCCGGGGAGGGCGCCTCGCTTGGGCCGTACCCGTATCGCTGCGAGGGGCTGGACGAGACGGTCAGCGCCGTGTTCGTAAATACGCTCGAGCCGATGGTGGTGCTGCGCTGGGGCGAGGCCGCGGTGGTGTTGCCGCAGGTCGTGGCCGCCTCGGGCGCGAAATACGCCTCCGACGCATGGGCCGGTGGCCCGGCGCTGTTCTGGATCAAGGGGCGCGACGCGCAGTTCGCGGCGCCCGGACAGGATGAGCTGAGCTGCCAAGAGGACGATATCGGATAGGAGGCGCACCGTGGTGGGGCATCGGCGTCGGTGGGAGCGAGTTTTGCAGCCACGCGACGGCGGGCAAGCGCGACGCTCCGCCTGCAGCATCCATGTGCGATTCCGCCGTCGCGCAGCTCTAGTTCGGGGGCGCTTCGAAGAAGCGCCGCATCAATCACACCGTGGGCGCGCAAGCGGCCCGCCACCTGACCCGCCACACAAAGGGAGGCGCCTCCATGTCCGATTTGCCCGCCACGGGGGCTTGCCGCTGCGGCGCCCTTCAGATCGAGGTCTCGGCCCCGCCGATCATGACCGCGGCCTGCCACTGTCGCGGCTGTCAGAAAATGAGCGCCAGCGCCTTCTCCCTCACCGCCATGGTGCCGGCGGCGGGCTTCCGGGTCGTCGCGGGCACGCCAGTGCAGGGCGGCATCAAGGGGCCGGTCTGTTCGCATTTTCATTGCGCCGCGTGCTTTTCGTGGGTCTTCACCCGGATCACCGGCATGGACGATCTGGTCAATATCCGCCCGACGATGTTCGACCGCCCCGCCTGGTGCGAGCCCTTCATCGAGACGCTCTGCGCCGAGAAGCTGAGCTGGGCCTCGACACCCGCCCGGCACCGCTTTGACGGCTTCCCGCCCGAGGACAGCTTTGCGGACCTCATGGCCGCGTTCGGCGACGCGATGGCAGGCCGGCTCTGACGCCACGTTCCGACTGACAGCAGCACGGGCGCTTGGCAGGGTCGCGCGCAAGGAGGACCGCCCATGACCAGCTACCCCCACATGCTGCGCCCGCTCGAGCTTGGCTTCACGACCCTGAAGAACCGGGTCTTGATGGGCTCGATGCACACCAATCTCGAGGAGCGCGGCGACTGGAACCGGGTGGCCGCCTTCTACGCGGCACGGGCCAGGGGCGGGGCCGGGCTGATCGTCACCGGCGGCATGGCTCCAAACGCCGAAGGCGGTGTGTTCCCCGGCGCCTCGGGGCTGTTTACAGACGAGGACATCGCGCATCATCGCGTGATCACCGACCGGGTGCATGACGAGGGCGGCAAGATCGCCATGCAGATCCTTCACGCCGGGCGCTATGCCTACGGGCCGGATTGCGTCGCGCCGTCGGCGATCAAGTCGCCGATCTCGCCGTTTCCGCCCACCGAGCTCGATGAGGCCGGCATCGAGAAGCAGATCGCCGACATCGCCACCGCCGCCGCCCGCGCCCGCGAGGCCGGCTATGACGGGGTCGAGGTGATGGGGTCGGAGGGCTATTTCCTCAACCAGTTCCTCGTCACCCACACCAACCGGCGCGAGGATCGCTGGGGCGGCAGCTACGAGAACCGGATGCGCCTGCCAGTCGAGGTGATGAAGCGCGTCCGCGCCGCGGTGGGCGATGATTTCATCGTCATCTTCCGCCTCTCGATGATCGATCTCGTGCCCAGCGGCTCGACCCACGAGGAGGTGGTGCAGCTGGCGCAGGCGATCGAGGCGGCGGGGGCCACCATTCTCAACACCGGCATCGGCTGGCACGAGGCGCGGGTGCCGACCATCGCCACCTCGGTGCCGCGAGCGGGCTTTGCGTGGGTGACGAAGAAGCTCATGGGCAAGGTCGGTATCCCGGTCATCACCTCGAACCGGATCAACACGCCCGAGGTCGCCGAGCAGTTGCTGGCGGAGGGCTGCGCCGACATGGTGAGCCTCGCGCGGCCCTTCCTCGCCGATCCCGATTTCGTCGCCAAGGCCGAGGCCGGGCGTGCGGATCTCATCGCGCCCTGCATCGCTTGCAATCAGGCCTGCCTCGACCACACGTTTCAGGGCAAGGTGTCGTCCTGCCTCGTCAATCCGCGTGCCGGACACGAGACCGAGCTGGTGATCGCCCCCGCCGAAAGCGCCCGCCGCATCGCCGTGGTCGGGGCCGGGCCGGCGGGCCTGTCCTGTGCCATTACCGCGGCGCAGCGGGGCCACGCGGTGACGCTGTTCGAACAGGCGGACGAGATCGGCGGCCAGCTCAACATGGCCCGCAAGGTGCCCGGCAAGGAAGAGTTCGACGGGCTGGTCGACTGGTTCGCCGCGATGGTGAAGGAGGCGGGCGTGACGCTTCAGCTCGGCACGCGCGCGGATGCCGAGGCTCTGCGCGGCTTCGACGCGGTGGTCGTGGCCACCGGCGTGCTGCCGCGCGATCCGCAGATCCCCGGTCAGGATCACCCCAAGGTGCTGAGCTATGTCGAGGTGCTGCGCGGCGGTGCAGAGGTCGGCCAGCGCGTGGCGGTCGTGGGCGCCGGGGGCATCGGCTTCGACGTCTCCGAGTTCCTCGTCACCGGCAAGAGCCCGACGGTGGACCTGCCCGAATGGCTGCGTGAATGGGGCGTGACGGACCCGGAGGAGGCCCGCGCGGGTCTCGCCCCCGACGGCCCACAGCCCGAGCCGCCGTTGCGCGAGGTGGTGCTGCTGCAGCGCAAGGCCGAGAAGGTCGGCAAGCGGCTCGGCAAGACCACCGGCTGGATTCACCGCGCGGCGCTGATGCTCAAGGGCGTGCAGATGAAGGCCGGGGTGAGCTACGAGCGCATCGACGATGCCGGGCTGCACATCACCCGCGAGGGCAAGCCCGAGATCATCGCCTGCGACACCGTGGTGCTCTGCGCCGGGCAGGAGAGCCTGCGCGCGCTGGCGGATGCGGTGGAGGGGCCGGAGGTGCATGTCATCGGCGGTGCCGACGTGGCCGCCGAACTCGACGCCAAGCGCGCCATCGATCAGGGCGTGCGGTTGGCCGCGACGCTCTGATCTTCGGGGCGCCGCTGACCGTGGCGCCCGTCTGGCTTCGAACGGGGCAGGGGCGGACCTGCGACCGGCGCTTGGCCATTCCCCTTCGGCATTTCGGACCGCGTCTGCGGCCATCTTGTGTCGCGCAGGCCATCGCGGGGCCGGCCTCTGGCGCTCCCGTGGGCGCCCCTAGGGCCGCGCGAAGTGCCGCCTCAGATCACGCCCCCGTGATCTCCCGTGAGCTGACCGATGGAACATCCCCCCGGGGGGAGCGCGTTCTCCGTTCAAACGCAGCTTCGATAGGAGGCCACCATGCCCAAGATCACTGACGCCAAGGTTCTCATCATTTCCACCAACGGCTTTGAGCAGTCCGAGCTCGAATTCCCCCGCGACCAGCTCCGCGCCAAGGGCGCCGAGGTCCACGTGGCTTCGCTCGACGGCAAGTCCATCAAGGGCTGGGAAGGCTCCGACTGGGGCCGCGAGGCCGAAGCCGATCTCAAGATCGCCGACGCCGACCCGACCCAGTATGACGCGCTCGTCATTCCCGGCGGCCAGATCAACCCCGACCTGCTGCGCGTCGAAGACAGCGTAATCGCGCTGGTCCGCGCCTTTGCCAAGCAAGGCAAGGCGATCGCCGCAATCTGCCACGGACCGTGGGTGCTGATCGAAGCCGACATCGTCGCCGGCCGCGAGATGACCGGTTACCCGTCGATCCGCACCGACCTCAAGAACGCCGGTGCGCGCGTCATGGATGAGCCGGTGGCCTGCGACAGCGCCATCATCACCAGCCGCAACCCGGACGACTTGAAGGCCTTCGTTTCCAAGATTGTCGAGGAGATCGAAGAAGGCCGTCACAACCAGAAAGCCGCGTAACCACGCGCCTTTCCGCGAATAAGGTGGCCGCGCCCTGCGACCGGGGCGCGGCTTTTTTACGGGCAGGTCAGCGGGTTTCCCGCGCAGCCACAAAGCGCAATGAAACCCCCGTATTGTCTCGACCGTGTCTAAATCGCGCCCCAATCCGGGGGCATCTGTCAGGTTTAACGAGGAACGAGTGAGGACGCGTTATGGATCGCTTGACTGAAATGGAGGCCTTCGCAACGGTTGTGGATCAGGGGGGCTTCACCGACGCTGCCAAGAAGATGGGCATCTCGAAGTCGGCAGTCTCGAAGCACGTCTCCTCCCTTGAGGCCCGCCTCGGCGCTCGGCTGCTGAACCGGACCACGCGCCGTGTCTCTCCGACCGAGATCGGTCTGGCCTATTACGATCGCGCCCGCCGGGTGCTCAACGATGCGGGCGAGGCCGATGCGCTGGTGACCTCGATGCAATCCGCTCCCTCGGGGCTGCTGCGGATCTCGGTCGCCACCGACTTCGGTGTCAACCACATGAGCCCGGTTCTGGGCGATTTCCTCGCCGAGTTCCCAGAGATCACCGTCAACATGGTGCTCAACAACCGCTACGTGGAGCTGATCTCGGAAGGCTTCGACATGGCGGTGCGCATCGGTGAGCTGGAAGACAGCACGCTGCGCGCCCGCAAGCTGACCGATACGACCAAGCGCATGATCGCCTCACCGGCCTATTTCGAGAAGTTCGGCCGCCCGACGCGGATCGACGATCTCAACGAGCACAAGCTGCTGCATTATTCCAACCAGTCGAGCGGCAGTGTCTGGAAAGTCACCGCGCCGTCGGGCGAAAAGCGTCAGGTCCGCACCGCGGGCTGGTTGTCGGTCAATGACGGGCAGTCGCTGCTCAATGCCTGCATTGCCGGCCTCGGCATCGCCTATCTGCCGTCCTACCTTTATGCCGACGCGATGAAGCAGGGACTTGTCGAGGATGCGATCCCGGACCTTCCGGTCGAGACGCAGGGCATCTACGCGGTCTACCCGCCGGGCCGGTTCACCCAGCCCAAGGTGCGCGCCTTCATCGACTTCCTCGTGCACGCCTTCGCCGATCGCGGTCCGCAGGACTGGTGAGCCGCGGGTTTCCCCTCGTGCCCTTTGTATAAGATCCTTCGCCCCGGTTCCCGCCGGGGCGTTTTGCAGTCCGGCGCCGTGCCGCGCTGCAGACCGCAGGGCCGCGCCTGCCGTCGCGCCCTTGTGTGCATTCCCGGCAACGGGGCTGGATTGTCGCCTCCGCGATCCCTAGATCGCTAGCGACCCCAGACCGGAGCCTTTTCCAAAGATGCGCCAGAAGCTTGCCGAGTTCCTCGACCGCCCCGCGACGCGATACGCGATCATGGGGGTCATCCTGTTCAACGCCGTCATTCTCGGGCTCGAGACGTCCGCCACGGTGATGGCCGAGATCGGCTGGCTGATCATCGCACTCGACGTCATCTGCCTGTCGATCTTCGTGGCCGAGCTTGCCGCCAAGCTTTACGCGCGGGGCCTGTCCTTCTTCCGCTCGGGCTGGAACGTCTTCGATTTCGTCATCGTCGGCATCGCGATTGTCCCGGCGGGGCAGGGGCTGGCGGTGCTGCGGGCACTGCGCATCCTGCGGCTTCTGCGCGTGGTCTCGGTGGCGCCGACCCTGCGCCGGGTGGTCGAGGGTTTTGTCTCGGCGCTGCCCGGCATGGGGTCGGTCTTCCTGCTGATGGGGATCATCTTCTACATCGGCTCGGTGATCGCGACGAAGCTCTACTCGGCGACCTTCCCCGAGTGGTTCGGCACGCTCGGCGCCTCGGCCTATTCGCTGTTCCAGATCATGACGCTGGAAAGCTGGTCGATGGGCATCGTCCGCCCGGTGATGGAGGTTCACCCCCAGGCCTGGCTGTTCTTCGTGCCGTTCATCCTGATCACCACCTTCGCGGTGGTGAACCTCGTGGTCGGTTTGATCGTCAACTCGATGCAGGAGGCCCACGCCGTCGAGGAGATCGCCGCCACCGAGGACTATCGAGAGCAGGTCATACAGCGACTGGCCGCGATCGAGGCGCGGCTCGACGAAAGGCGCTGACGGGCGCTGCGCCCTGCGCTAGGCTCGCCCTGAAAACAAGGCGGGGGCACATGCCGAAATTCACCGAAGCGACCGCGCGGCGCGACACTGGCGCTGGCGTCTGCGGGCCCTTCGAGGCGGTGCTGTTCAGCGACAGCGGTGGGCTGAGCCAGTTCGGCGCCTTCCTCGAGATCCTGCCGCCGGGCTCCCGCAGTTCGATCCGCCACTGGCACGCGGACGAGGACGAGATGCTCTACATGCTCGAGGGCACGCTCACCGTGCACGAGGGGGCGGAGAGCTACACGCTGACGCCGGGCGAGGCCGCCACCTTCCGCGCGGGCGTTCCGGAGGGCCACTATGCCGAGAATCGCAGCGATGCGCCGGTGCGCTACCTCGTCATCGGCACTCGCGCGATGCGCGACGTGGTGACCTATCCCGACAGCGACCGGGTGCTGCGCCTGCGCCGCGACCCCGAGAGCAACGCGGTTGTCGAGCGCGTCTACACCACGCTTGACGGCGCCCCGGCGGACTCGCCCTACGGCGACTGAACGCACCCCCGCGGTTGCCTCGGCGAAAGGGCGCGGCTAGACCGCTGCCATGCGGATCATCGAGAACATCATCAGCGACCGCGGCTCGAAATACGCCGTCTCCGGTTCGCCCTGCCGGTCCGAGGACGAGGCCAAGGCCCTGATCAAGGAGCTCTGCCGCAAGAAGAAGTTCGCCAAGGCGACCCACAACACGTGGGGCCTGCTGACAGCTGACGCGCCGGTGAAGAACGACGATGGCGAAAGCGGCGCCGGCATGGTGATCCTGCGGATGCTCGAGCGCGAGGGCCTGCAGGACCATCTGGTGGTGGTGACGCGCTGGTATGGTGGCAAGCATCTGGGCGGCGACCGGTTCCGCCACGTGCAGGAGGCGGTGCGCCTCTATCTCGAGGATCTGCGCGGCTAGGTGCCGCCGCTGCGGGCCTCCACACGTCCGCCGTCGAGCAGGCGTCCGACGCGGTGCATGATGGTGTCGACGCAGCTCTCGGTCGTGGCGTCGTAGTAGATCGCCGGGCGCAGGCCGAAGGTGTAGATCGCGTAGATCGCCTCGATCAGTGTCTCGATTTCGGCCTCGCTCAGTTTTTGCAGGTCAACGTCTTCATTCAGGATCTGCGCGATCGGCGACAGGGCTTGCGCCAGGTGTGCGCGGTTGCGGTCTTCGGTCTCGCGCGGCCATTGCCAGTAATAGGCCTGCATCACCGCCAGAAGCTGCGTGTCCTCGAGATCGTGTCTGGCATAGGTCTCGATGACCCAGCGCAGCCGCTCCATCGTGCTGCCCTCGTCCGGCAGGCCGGCCTTGATCGCGGCGATCTGGGCGTCATTGTTCTCTTGGATCAGCTCGTAAAGCAGCCCGGCCTTGCAATGGAAATGCGCGTTGATCATCGCATGGGTCACGCCAGCCTCGCGCGCGATCTCGGTCACCGAAACGTTGTGATAGCCGTATTGCCGGAACAGCCTGCGGGCCGCGTCGGTCAGGCGCGCTTTGGTCGCGGCGCTTTGCCGGTCCTTCTGGGTCAGGCGGCTACGTTGCGGAGGATGCGGATCTTTGGGCATGAAATCTGCCTCACTTTTGCGCTGTCACAAATCGCTTTACCGGTATAGATACCACAAACGTAAACAATGTAACTAAGATTGTTACCGAAAAGTTGACGGTGTTCACTCCGCTTTTTATAAGCAAACCGGTTCGAACGTGCGTTCAAGGGGATCCGGGCGATGGATCGATTCAACGAGATGAGGGCATTTGCCCAGGTCATGGAGCAGCGTTGCTTCAGCAGTGCGGCGGAAACGCTCGGCCTCTCGAAGGGCTCGGTGTCGAAACAGGTGGCGTCGCTCGAACGGCGCCTCGGACTCGCATTGTTCGAGCGCACGACCCGTCAGGTGACCCCGACCGACGAGGGGCGCATGTACTATGACCGTGCGCGCCAGATCCTCGACGAGACCGCGCGCGCCGATCTGATCGCGCGCGCCATGAAATGCGCGACCTCCGAGGGAGAGACCCTGCGGGTTCTGGCCGCGCCCGAGATCGTCGACCATGTCGTGATGCCGCGCATCGGCGGCTTCCTGCAGTCGATGTCGGCGTTGAGGGTCGATTTCCGCTGCGATGACGACCCTGCCGAACCGAACGAGACCGAGGACTGGGATGTCGCCCTGGCGGTGACCCCGGCCGAGCTCCGCCCGCTCGCGTCGCGCGTCATCGGTGCCACCCGCGGAATGCTCGTCGCCTCGCGCGACTATCTTGATCGGGAGGGCGTGCCGCGCGACCTGAGCGCGCTGAGCCTGCACCGGCTGTTGCGTGAAAACGGCACGCCGGAGCGAGGGTGGCGCCTGATCGACGAGGATGGCGCCGACGTGTCGATCACCTCGGCCCGGCAGCTTCTGTTCAGGGATCGCCGGTCGCAGCTTGCGGCCTGCCAGTCCGGCCTCGGAATCGCGCTGCTGCCCGACTACATGGTGCGCGAGGACCTGAACAAGGGCCGGCTGGTGCCGGTCATGCCGGGGCTGTCGAGCCGCCGCAAACTGATCTCCGCAAGCCACGCCGACACGGCGACGCCAAGCCGCACCGCGGTACTCTTCGAGGAATTCCTGGGTCAGGCGCTTATGCAGTACGGCTGACGCCTGACCCTTCCGGTTCAGGCGGTTCGACTCACCCCCTACGGGATCGCCTGGGGGCCCCGGTGGCGTTACACGCTGGCCGGGGTCCCGAAACTCATTCGACCGGGAGCAGGATCGCCTCGACGCGGCGGTTCTCCTCCCGGCCCTGCGCGGTGAGATTGCTGGCCACCGGGGCCAGATAGCCCGCGCCCTCCGATCCGAGCTGCGCCGCCGCGATGCCTTTGCCGCGCACGTAATCCCTTGCCGCGTTCGCCCGCTCGCGGGAGATCGCGATATTGGCCTCGAGCGAGCCCGTCGCATCGGTGTGCCCGACGAACAGCACCCGCCGGTCCGGGGTCTCGGCGAGATAGGCGGCGATCGCATCGAGCGAGGCCACCGCGCCACCGCCCAGCGAGGACGAGCCGCTCTCGAAGCTCAGGTCGCGAAGGACCATGTGCCCCTGCGTCTCCAGCGCCGCCGTTTCCGCCGTGCTTACCGTGACCGGGGCCGGGCCGCTTTCCTCCGGGGCAGGGGAGGCCTCTGACCCGGCCTTGCCGCCGCTCTGGATCACCTGCACATAGCTTGCCGCGCTCGAGCGGCTGACCAGCAAGGTCACGTGGTCGCCCTCGGGCCCCCGGGCGCTGAGAAAGCGGAACGCGGTGAGGTCGACATACATCTCGGGCGCCGGGATCACCTCGGTGCCGAAGCGGAAATCGAAGCCGCCGCAGCGGGCCGAGGAACAGTCGAAGAGGATCTCGTAATCCTCCGCCTCGAGCTGCGCGCGCAACGGTGCCAGCGCCTGCAGCGTGGTCAGGTCGGGCGAGGGGATGCGCCACGCCTGCCGCAGGACCCGGCCCTCGGAGCGGATCACCGGGATGCCGGTCTCCTCCTGCCACGGCCCGGTGGGCACCGCGTAGCTGCCCGGGTCCGAGACCCGCTCGGCCATCAGCCGCGCGCCGGCCGGCAGCGCCAGTTCGAGCGCAGAGGCCGGCGAGCAGAGCGTCGCCAGCAGCGCCGCCTCAGCGAGCCTGCGCGTGATAGTCGTCATTCGGCCTCATGTCGGTGGCCGAAGCCACCCGGTTGGTCATGTTGAAGAAGCCCGCGACGTTGGCGATGTCCCAGATGTCGCGCTCGGAGAAGCCCGCGTCGCGCAGCGCCTCGCGGTCGTACTCGGCGATCTCGGCGCTGGCCTTGGTCATCTTCTCGACAAAGCTCAGCATGGCGCGCTGGCGGTAGGGCAGGTCGGCGACGCGCCAGTTCATCACCAGCATCTCGCCGAGCTTGGGGTCGCCGGACAGCTGGCGCACGGCGGCGCCATGGGCGGTCAGGCAGTAGAAGCACTTGTTGATCGACGACACGACGACCGCGATCATCTCGCGCTCGAGCTTGCTGAGGCCGGAGCCCGCCAGCATCAGTTCGTTGTAGATCGCGGTAAAGGCGTTGAGCTTGGCGATGTCGAAGGCGTGGGCCTTCAGCACGTTCGGCACCATGCCCAGTTTCTCGTCGCAGATGTCGAAATACTTCCGGGTCTCCGGCGGCAACGGATCGACCATCGGCAGGTTGAGGGCGGTGGGCAGGTCCTTGGTCATGTCTCAGGTCTCAGGTTTGATGCGATAGTGGTACTCTCCCACGGCCTCGAAGCCGAGGGAAGCGTAGAGACCGTTTGCCGCCGCGTTCTCGCTCAGGCAGAGCGCCGCCATCCACTGCGCTCCGTTTTCCTGCGCCCAGATCCCGGCGCGGCGCATCATCCACTTGCCGAGCCCCTTGCCGCGATGGGCCGCGCGGATCTCGAGCGCGTGCACCATGGCGATGCCGTTATGGATGGCGCAGAACCCGGCCCCGGCGGGCTTGTCGTCGGTCCGCCCGAGGATCGCGGTCTTCGGCCCCTGCGCGCGCTCCATCACCCGGTAGCGCGCCGGACCGATGCCGCCCTCGGCCCAGATCTCGTGCATGATGGCGAGCGGCTCCCAGATCGCGAACGCCCGCACTCTGGGGATCTCGCGATCGGTGAGGCTCTCCACGGGCGCACACCACAGGGTCACCGGGTCGATCACCGCGTAGCCCTCGGTGGCGAGCGCGGCGTCGAGCGCGTCCTCGCCGGCGCGGATCATGAACAGCGCGTCCTGTCCCATCAGCCGCATCGCCTGCTCGGCGGCGGCAAGGTCGTCGCGGTCCCAGTCGCCGGAGGCGGTGGCGCAGGACACCCGCTTGCCGCCGCCGCCGCCGTCGCGCAGGCGCCACGGCCCGGCCTCGATCACGTTCGCCGCGGGCCAAGTGCCGTCGATGGCATCGTAGAGCCGCGCAAGTCCGGGCTCGCTCATGCCGGGAACATCGCGCAGAGCCGGGTCATCGCGGCATCGACCCGCGCACCGTCGGCGCCACGGATGACGATATTGGCGCCGTAGATGCCGTTCTTCTGGAACGGGTAGGAGCCGATCGACAGGTCGCCGAACTCCGAGGCCAGCTCCGCCAGCGGCCCGGCGATATCGCCCTCGCCGCGCTCCACCCGCAGGTTCTGCGACAGCAGCGGCGCTCCGCCGGTGAGGGTCGGCAGCACGCTGGCCACCATGGTCTCGAACACCGCCGGGACGCCGGCCATGACATAGACGTTGTCCATGGCAAAGCCCGGCGCGATCGAGACCGGGTTCTCGATCAGCACCGCGCCGTCGGGAATGCGCGCCATGCGCTGGCGCGCGGCGTTGAACTCCGAGCCCTGGCGCTCGTAATGCGCCGCCAGCAGCGCGTAGGCATCCTCGCGGATGTCGATCGAGACGCCGAAGGCGGCGGCGACGCAATCGGCGGTGATGTCGTCATGGGTCGGCCCGATGCCGCCCGAGGTGAAGACGTGGTCGACCTTGCCGCGCAGCTCGCTGATGGCGCCGACGATGGCGTCGCGGTCATCCGATACCACGCGCGCCTCGCGCAGGTCGATGCCGACCTTGGTCAGCTCCTTGGCGAGGTGGTTGGTGTTGCTGTCGCGGGTGCGGCCCGAGAGGATCTCGTCCCCGATCACGATCATCGCTGCGGTGGGATTGGTCATCGAACTGTCCTTCTTGGCGCGCCTTTGGCAATGGTATAGGCCCGCGCCATGCGCTTTCAAACCCCCCTGATCCGCGCGGTCCTGCTGCGCCGCTACAAACGCTTCCTCGCCGACGCGAGGCTCGAGGAAGGGCGCGAGATCACCGCCCATGTGGCCAATCCGGGCAGCATGATGGGGCTGAAGGACGAGGGCCTGACGATCTGGCTCGAACCCAATGACGACCCCCGGCGCAAGCTGAAATACGCCTGGCGGCTAGTGGAGCACGAGACCGGCGCCTTCACCGGCGTCGACACCGGGGTGCCCAACCGGATGCTGCGCGCAGCGCTCACCGCCGGTCGCGTTCCCGGCCTCGAGGGCTACGACACGGTGCGCCCGGAAGTGAAATACGGCGAGAACAGCCGCATCGACTTCCTGCTCACCTCCGAGGGCCGTCCGGACGCCTATGTCGAGGTCAAGTCCGTCACGCTCTCGCGCACGCCGGGCCTGGCCGAGTTCCCCGACAGCGTTACTGCCCGCGGCGCCAAGCATCTCGCCGAACTCGCCAACATGGCCGAGGCCGGCCACCGCGCGGTGATGCTCTACCTCGTGCAGCGCACCGATTGTAGCGCGGTCACCCTCGCCGCCGATCTCGACCCCGCCTATGCGGCCGCCTTTTGCGAGGCCACCGCCCGCGGCGTGGAGGTGCTGGCCTTCGATTGCGTCATCAGTCCGGAGGGTGTCAGTCTCGGCGCCCCGCTTCCCTTCCGCGCCCCCTGACCCCGCCCGCCGCGCGCGCCCCCCGCAGGGCCACCGATCGCGGCGCCCCAAAGCGCCCCACCTCCCGCCCGCGGCGTGGAGGGGCCGGCCTCCGATCGCGCCATCAGCCCCGAAAGCGACAGCCTCGGCACCCCGCGCCCCCTAACCCCGCCCGCCGCCGGCCCTCGGCAGGGCTACCGATCGCAGCACCTCCCAAAGCGCCCCCATCTTCTCTTCGTCAAAAATACTCCGGGGGAGACGCGGCTCTGCCGCGGCGGGGGCGGAGCCCCCAACGGACGCGACGCTCCCGCCGCGCTAGGCGCCGGACAGGCGCCGACCCGGCCACGCGCACCGATCCGCCACAGTCTCCGTTGCGCTCCAAGCCATGCGCCGCCCAAGCCGGGCGGAAATGCAACGTGGAAGGGGGCTTGCAGCCTTTCCGGGCGGTTGCGGCATTCCCGCCACAGCCCGGGTCGGCGTGGTCACAGTGCTGGACGCAAGCCGGGGTTTTCCCGTATCGTGAGACCAAAGCGGGGCGAAAACGATCCCGGATAAAAAGCAGTATTGCAGGCAGTCAAAGGCATATTCGCCATGTTTCCCGAGCGGTTTTCGAACCTGCCGCCCTATGCGTTTCCGCGTCTGCGGGCGCTGCTCGATGCGCATGCGCCGGGCGGCGACGTCACGCATATGTCCATCGGCGAGCCCAGGCACCCGTTCCCCGACTGGGTAGGCGCGGTGCTGGCCGAGCACGTCTCGGAGTTCGCCAAGTACCCGCCCAATGACGGCACCCCCGAGCTCCAGCAGGCGATCTCGGACTGGATCGCGCGCCGCTACGGCGTGAGCGTCGATCCTCAAACCCAGGTGATGCCGCTCAACGGCACGCGTGAGGGGCTCTACAATGCCGCCATGGCGCTCTGCCCCGAGCAGAAGGGCGGCAAGCAGCCCGTGGTGCTGATCCCGAACCCGTTCTACCAGGTCTATGCCGTGGCCAGTGTCTCGGTGGCAGCCGAGCCGGTCTTCGTGAATGCGACGGAGGAGACGGGCCACCTGCCGGATTACCATGCGCTGCCCGAGGACGTGCTCGACCGCACCGCGCTGGCCTATATCTGCTCGCCCGCGAACCCGCAGGGCGCGGTGGCCGACCGCGGCTACTGGGAGCGGCTGATCGCGCTGGCCGAGCGGCATGATTTCCGCATCCTCGCGGACGAGTGCTATTCAGAGGTCTACCGCGGCGAGGCGCCTGCCGGCGCGCTTCAGGTCGCGCGCGAGATGGGCGCCGATCCCGAGCGCGTGGTGATCTTCCACTCGCTGTCGAAGCGCTCGAACCTGCCCGGGCTGCGCTCGGGCTTCGTGGCCGGCGGCCCCGAATGCATGAAGCGCATCAAGCAGCTGCGCGCCTATTCCGGCGCCCCGCTGCCGCTGCCGATCCAGCGCGTGAGCGAGCGGGTCTGGGCCGACGAGGACCACGTCGTCGAGAACCGCAGGCTCTATGCCGAGAAGTTCGACATGGCCGACCGGATCTTCGGCAACGTGGCGGGCTACACGCCGCCGCAGGCCGGGTTCTTCCTCTGGCTCCCGGTCGAGGACGGCGAGGCGGCGGCGCTGAAGCTCTGGCAGGAGACCGGGGTGCGGGTGCTGCCGGGCGCCTACCTCTCGCGCGACACCGGGGCCGGCAATCCGGGCAGGGGATATATCAGGGTCGCCCTCGTGGCGAACCGGGAGCAGACCGAGCAGGGACTCACGCGGATCCGTGACTGTCTCTATGGGCAATAAGAAAAAGACGAGGCGAGCGATGGCGTATCAGGCACGGGGGCGCGACCCCCTCTTCGACAGCAACATGCAGGCGGCGATCGAGAAGCGCGGCAAGGAGCTTGCCGGGCTGGCCCTGATTGCGCTGGGTGTGATGGCGGCGATGATGATCGGCTCCTACACGCCCGAGGATCCGTCGTGGCTGTCGGCCACCGACGCGCCGGTGCAGAACTGGCTTGGCCGGATCGGTGCCTCGATCGCGGCGCCGCTGTTCATGATCGTCGGCTGGGGAAGCTGGGGAATCGCGCTGGTGCTCATGGTCTGGGGGGCCCGCCTCGCCCTCCACCGGGGCGAAGAGCGCGCGTTCTCGCGCATCGTCTTTGCCCCGATCTGGATCGCGCTCTCCGCCGTCTACGCCGCCGGCCAGACCGTCGGCCCGGAATGGACCCACAGCTTCGGGCTGGGGGGGCTGTTCGGCGACATGATGATGGGCACCGTTCTGGGCATCCTGCCGGTCGGTGCCGGGCTTGGTCTGAAGCTCGTCATGCTGGTGCTCGGCGCCGGGATCGTCGCCATGGGCGCCTTCGTTCTGGGCTTCACCAGGCCCGAGCTGAGCGCCATCGGGCGGTTCCTCCTGATCGGCACGGTGATGGCCTATGACACGTTGCTGCGCCTGCTGGGCCGTGGAGCGAGCACGACCATGTCGGCGGCGCAGCGCCTGCAGGCGGCGCAGTCCGATCGCCGCGAGCGGCGCCGTCAGGAAGACGCCGAGGCCGCCGCCTGGGCCGCAGACCAAGAGGCCGCCTGGGCCTCCGAGCAGGGCTACAAGCCGAGGGCCGCCGTGGCCCCCGCAGCGCCGCAGGCGCCTGCTGCCCCGCTGGTGCGCCGTCCGGCCGCTGCCGCGGCCGCGCCCGACCCGGTGAGCTATGCCGAGCCCGCCTATGAGGCGCCCCGGGCGCAGACCCGGATGGTGCCGCAGGCGCCGGAGGCGCAGTGGGAAGAGCCGCAGGCGATGCCGGCCCCCGAGCCGCGCCCCGAACCCAAGAAGCCCGGCCTGCTGTCCCGCGTGCCCTCGCTGATCAAGCGCCACGAGGTGCTTCCGGCCGCCGAGATGATCGAGGTCGACGAGGACGGCTACGTGATCGAGGAAGAGCCCGGCGAAGAGCGCATCCGCGCCAAGATCGCCGACGTGATCCGGTCGCGCCGCCGTGGTCCCGAGCCGGAGGAGCCGGCCTTCGTGCCCGATCCGAACAAGCCGCTGACCAAGGGCCGTGGCCGTCGCCCCGAGCCGCTGATCTACCGCACGCCGGGCGCGCCCCGCAACGAGCCGCCGCTGACAGCCGCCCATGCCGCCGCGCAGGGACTGCCGCCGGAGCCGCCGCTCTCGGCGCCGCGCATGTCGGCAGCCCCCGCCGCAGCGGCCGTCCGCGCCGCGCACGCAGCCTTTGCGCCCGAGGCGCCCGCCGAGGGTGGCTCGGGGCTGGTGAGCCGTGGCCGCCCGACGCCGCCGCCCTTCGAGCTCGAGCCCGAGCCGGAGGAGGCGGTCACCGACGACAGCGACGATTTCGGCGATTACCGCCCCGCCGGCGCCAGCTACGGCGCCGCGGAGCAGGAGATCGATGACGACGACGACCTCTACGCACCGACCGAGGATCACGGCTACGATCGCGACGACGCCTATGACGATGCGGCCGGAAATGTCTTTGCCGACGACGGCTGCGGTGCCGCGGAAGAGGACGATTTCGCCGACGAGGACAACCACATCCCCGCGATGCCCGCCGAATACGCCGACCGGCGTCCGGCGATCCCGGTGATGCAGCCCAAGAAGGTGGTGCAGCAGGCCGAGCCCAAGCCGATGCAGCCGTCGCGCCGGGCGCAGGAGGAAGCGCAGCCCAAGCTGAGCTTCGAGGAGGCGCATTCGGATTTCGAATTCCCGCCGCTGAGCCTCCTGTCGAGCCCCGACGCCATCGAACGCCATCACCTCAGCGACGAGGCGCTGGAAGAGAACGCCCGGATGCTCGAAACCGTGCTCGACGATTACGGCGTCAAGGGCGAGATCGTCTCGGTGCGCCCCGGCCCGGTGGTCACCATGTACGAGCTCGAGCCCGCGCCGGGCCTCAAGGCCAGCCGCGTCATCGGCCTTGCCGACGACATCGCGCGCTCGATGTCGGCGCTCTCGGCCCGTGTCTCGACGGTGCCGGGCCGCTCGGTGATCGGCATCGAACTGCCCAACGACCACCGCGAGATGGTGTCGTTCCGCGAGATCCTGTCGAGCCGCGATTACGGCGACGGCAACCAGAAGCTGCCGCTGGCGCTGGGCAAGGACATCGGCGGCGACCCGGTGGTCGCCAACCTCGCCAAGATGCCCCACCTGCTGATCGCCGGCACCACCGGCTCGGGCAAGTCGGTGGCGATCAACACGATGATCTTGTCGCTGCTCTATAAGCTCAGCCCCGACGACCTGCGGCTGGTGATGATCGATCCCAAGATGCTCGAACTCAGCGTCTATGACGGCATCCCGCACCTGCTCTCGCCGGTGGTGACCGATCCCAAGAAGGCCGTTGTGGCGCTGAAATGGGTCGTGGGCGAGATGGAAGACCGCTACCGCAAGATGTCGAAGATGGGTGTGCGCAACATCGACGGCTACAACGGTCGCGTGACCGAGGCGCTCAAGAAGGGCGAGATGTTCAAGCGCACGGTGCAGACCGGCTTCGACGACGA
Source organism: Salipiger bermudensis (assembly GCF_020171625.1). Classification (GTDB taxonomy): domain Bacteria; phylum Pseudomonadota; class Alphaproteobacteria; order Rhodobacterales; family Rhodobacteraceae; genus Salipiger; species Salipiger bermudensis_B. The sequence goes on along the minus strand of NZ_JAIUZY010000009.1, from coordinate 112,882 downwards.
GACCGGCGAGCCGGTGTTCGAGACCGAGGAGTTCGAGCCCAAGCGGATGCCCTATATCGTCGTCATCGTCGACGAGATGGCCGACCTGATGATGGTCGCGGGCAAGGAGATCGAGGCCTGCATCCAGCGCCTGGCGCAGATGGCGCGGGCCTCCGGCATCCACCTTATCATGGCCACGCAGCGCCCGTCGGTCGACGTGATCACCGGCACGATCAAGGCGAACTTCCCCACCCGGATCTCGTTCCAGGTGACCTCGAAGATCGACAGCCGCACCATCCTGGGCGAGATGGGCGCCGAACAGCTGCTGGGCATGGGCGACATGCTCTACATGGCGGGCGGGGCCAAGATCACCCGCTGCCACGGCCCGTTCTGCTCGGACGAAGAGGTCGAGGAAGTGGTGAACCACCTCAAGGCCTTCGGTCCGCCGGAATACGTCTCGGGCGTGGTGCAGGGGCCGGACGACGAGAAGGCGGACAATATCGACGCGGTGCTGGGGCTCAACACCGGCGGCAATACCGGCGGCGAGGATGCGCTCTACGACCAGGCCGTGGCGATCGTCATCAAGGACCGCAAGTGCTCGACCTCCTACATCCAGCGCAAGCTGGGCATCGGCTACAACAAGGCGGCGCGCCTCGTGGAGCAGATGGAGGACGAAGGTGTGGTCTCGGCCGCCAACCACGTCGGGAAGCGCGAGATCCTGGTCCCCGAGCAGGCCTGATCGCCTCTCGGGGCCCCTCCCCTGCCGGGGGAGGGGCTTTTTTGTCGCCGGCGCGGCGCGCAGGGGGAACTTGTGCCGATAGTTGCAGAGCCGCTTGCGATGGGGGCAACCGCGCGACATCGAACCTTTCGTCGAGAGGGCGCGTAGGTTCGGCAAAGGGCAGGGGGCGCTGCCCCCTCTTGGCCTTCGGCCAATTCACCCCCGAGGTATTTTTGAACCAAAGAAGATGGGGCGGGCGTGTCGGGGGCTGCGCCCTTTTTGTCTGCGCGTGGTCTTGTGGGAACGCAGCGGGGGGTGAGGCGTTGGTAGGGGCCGAAGGGAGAGCGCCACCATGCCGTCAGACCAGTCCGTCAATGCGTTGCTCGACACCTTGAGCCGCCGCGCCGAGCGCGAGCGCGAGGTGTCGGTCGACGACGTGGTGTCGGATATCGGGGACCGCGGTGTCGGCCCGCTCCTTTTCGTGCCGGCGCTTCTGGTGATCTCGCCGCTGGGGGCGATCCCGGTGGTGCCGAGCCTCTTCGCGGTGGCGCTGTTCCTGATCGCGGTTCAGAGCCTCGTCGGCGACCGCCATATCTGGCTGCCGAAGATGGTCCGAGACCGCGCGGTCGACGAGGACCGTCTGCGCAAGGCCATCACCCGGCTGCGGCCTTGGGCGGATCGGCTGGACCGGATCTTCGGCCCGCGCCTGAAGGCACTGACGCGCCCACCAGCCCAGAAGGCGGCTGTGGTGCTGGTGGCGATCCTGTGCCTCAGCGTGCCGCCGCTCGAGCTGGTGCCGTTCGCGGCGCTGGTGCCGATGCTGGCCATTGCACTTCTTGGACTCGCGATCACGCTGAATGACGGGATTCTCATGGCCGTGGCGCTGACCGGCGCCGGAGCGGCCTTGATCGGCAGTCTCTGGCTGCTGATATCAGGTTGAAGACCCGCTGCTATCGCTTAACCGCGCCCGACATGCCATGTCATCGAAAGACCCGAGCAGGACGAAGGACACACATATGCTCCGAATTTTCACCGCCGCGCTGACCGCGCTGATGCTGACCGCCCTTCCGGCGGCGGCACAGAAGCTCTCGCTGAACACGCTGTCGAATTACCTCAATTCGATCCAGTCGGCCGAGAGCCCGTTCACCCAGATCAACAGCGACGGGTCGATCTCGACCGGCAAGATCCTCATCAAGCGCCCGGGCAAGGTGCGATTCGAGTACAACCCGCCGGAGCAGGCGCTGGTGCTGGCGTGGTCCGGCGCGGTCTATGTCTTTGACAAGAAGGTTGGCGGTCAGCCCGAAACCTATCCGCTCAACCAGACGCCGCTGTCGATCATCCTCGACCGCAACGTCAACCTCGGGCAGGCGGGAATGGTGACCGGGCATCAGTATGATGGCACCGCCACCATCGTCACCGCGCAGGATCCGAAACGGCCGGAATACGGCTCGATCCAGATGAAGTTCACCGGCAACCCGGTGGAGCTGCGCCAGTGGGTGATCCGCGACGGCAATGGCAGCACCACCACGGTGGTGTTGGGCGGGCTCGAAAAGACCAGCCTGCCCAACAGCGTGTTTGACGTGAACCGGGTCCGCTAAGCGCGCCCGGAGGCCGCGTGGCGCTCAGCGCGCCGCGCGGCAGTTCGCGAGCTGGACCTCGTAGACAACGGCGCGGTTGCCGACATCGTCGGCGACCCGCAGGAGCCACGCCTTGTTGTTGTAGGTGCCGCGTTTGAAGCCGCCGCGCCCCTCGTGGTAGGCGAGGTACTGGTTGCGGGCGTCGCGCATGCTGATGCCGAGGCTGCGTGCGGTCTCGGCCATGTACCAGCCCATGAAGTCGGTGGCATCGCGGATGTCGTCGCGACGGGCGCGACGCGTGCCGGTGGCTTCGAGATACTCGTCCCAGGTGCCGTCCAGCGCCTGGCTGTAGCCAAAGGCCGAGCTCTGCCGGCCGTAGGGGATCACCCCCAGGGAATAGCGGAACGGGGTCCGGGCGTCGGACTTGAACTTGCTTTCCTGGTAGATCGTGGCCATCTGGACGTGCACGGGCACGCCCCATTTGCGCTCTGCGGCGCGGAATGCGCGGGTGTAATGTGGGCGCTCCTTGAGGATCGCGCAGGCATCCTCGAGGTTATTGGGCGACCGCCCGCTGCCACCGCCCCCGCAGGAGGCGGCCAACAATACGATCACCAACGCGCGAAGCCATCTGCTCATCTGCCTCTCGCTTTTTGTTTGGTTTTATGGTTCTTGCCTCCCTCCAGTTTAGCCGATCAACAGCCGGGTGGGAATCACAATTCCGCTCGACGCGCGGTGCGGCGCCGTCACGCCGATCCGTCGCGCCCGGGAGAGGGAGGCCCCCTCGATCGCGGAACGTGACCACTGTGTGACCGGTGTTCACACAGTGTTTCCGCGATAAATGCCGGTGAAGTTGGACAACTTGCCACGAAAATGTCAAAACTCGGACCAAGAGGTCTTTATGCACACACAGCGCGCCAAATATCATCTGGGCCAGGTCGTCCGGCATCGCAAGCACCCGTTTCGCGGCGTGGTGTTCGATGTCGATCCCGAGTTCAGCAACACCGAGGAGTGGTACGAAGCGATTCCCGAGGACGCCCGTCCGGTGAAGGATCAGCCGTTCTACCACCTGCTGGCCGAGAACGATCAGAGCTTCTACGTGGCCTATGTCTCGGAACAGAATCTGGTCGCGGATTACTCCGGCGAGCCGGTGGACCATCCCGACATCCCCGATCTGTTCGGGGCGTTCAAGGATGGCAGCTACGCGCTGCATTTCCAGATGAACTGAGCCGGGCGGGGCGTGGTCCCCGTGCCGGTGATCGATGTTTGTGAGAGGCGGCCCGTGCCGCCTCTTTGCATGTCGGGGCTTGTCTCGGCTCAGGCCGTCGCGCGCACTAGGTCGAGGAACTGCGCCACCTGCTCGGGGCTCAGCGACCAGTCGCAGACGAGGCGCGCCACGGCGGTTTCGTCATCGGGGCCTTCGGGCGTGTCGAAGAGGTGATAATCGGCGCCCTGCGCCATCACCGCCTTGTGCGCCCCGCGCGACATCTCGAAGAACACCATGTTGCCGTGCGTCTCGTTGAGAACGCGCAGCCCGGCGCCCTGCAGCCCCTGCACCAGCTGGTCGCAGCGCGCGTTGGCGCGGCCGGCAAGGTCGTGCCAGAGGTCGTCGGAGAGGTAGGCGTCCATCTGCGCCGCGAGATAGCGGTGCTTGGAGAACAGCAGCGACCCGCGCTTGCGGCGGTATTCGAACTCTTCCGCTTTCTCCGAGTCGAAGATGAGAACCGCCTCGACGCCCATCAAGCCGTTCTTGGTGCCACCGAAGACACAGATGTCGACGCCGGCTTTCCAGCTCATCTCGGCGGGGGTGACGCCGAGCTTCACGGCGGCATTGGCGAAGCGCGCGCCGTCGAGATGCACCGGCAGGCCGTACTCCTTCGCTACCGAGGTCAGGGCGTGCAGTTCGTCCATGGAATAGACGTTGCCACGTTCGGTGATCTGGGTGATCGAGACCGGCCCGCGCTTGGGGCCGTGCACGCCGCGCGTCTCCTCGCCCTCGATGGCAGCGCGCAGGGTCTCCGGCGTCATTCGGTCGCTGTCGCCCACCAGCGTGAGCTTGGCACCGCCGGTGAAGAACTCGGGCGCGTTGCACTCGTCTTCGTGGATATGCGCGGTCGGCGAGCAGAACACCGTGGCGAAGGGCGGGCAGAGGCAGGCCAGCGACAGCACGTTGGCGGCGGTGCCTGTGGGGACGAGGTAGACCGCGGCCTCGGGCGCCTCGAAGAGGTCGCGCAGCCGCTGCGCCACGGACAGGGTCAGCTCGTCGGCGCCGTAGCCGGCGACGTGGCCCTCGTTGGCGCGGGCGAGCGCCTCGAGCACCTGCGGCGGGACCGGGCCGGAATTGTCGGAGGCAAAGAACATCAGACGGGCTCCTCGATGATGTGGTCTTCCCAGTCGTCCTCGTCGATCTCGAATTCGGGCACGGTGCTGTCACGCATCGACACGCCGGCCTGATGCACGGTCTCGGGGTCGCCCGAGATCAGCGGGTGCCAGTCGAACAGGGGCTCGCCGGCCCAGAGCAGGCGATAGGCGCAGGTCTGGGGCATCCAGTAGGCGTGTTCGTCGATATTCGAGGGTTTGAGAACGATGCATTCCGGCACGAATTGGTGCCGGATCGGGTATTGGGCGCAGCGGCAGGTGCCGTCGTCGAACAGGCGGCAGGCGACATCGGTGAGCGCGACCTCGCCGGTCTCCTCGTCCTCGAGCTTGTTCAGGCAGCATTTGCCGCAGCCGTCGCACAGCGCCTCCCATTCGCGAGGGGAGAGGTCCTTCAGCGCCTTGGTCTCCCAGAAGCGCGGCGCAAGGCCGCTGCGGTCGATGGGATCGCTCATAGGGTCTCCAGAATGTCGCGGGCGCGGATGCAATCGGCATCCATCTGCTCGATCAGCGCTTCGAGGCTGTCGAACTTCTGCTCCGGGCGCAGGTACTCGACTAGGCCAATGGAGAGCGTGGCGCCGTAGAGGTCGCCCTTGAAGTCGAAGATGAAGGTCTCGAGATTCGGGCGGTTCTCGCCGAACATCGGGCGCACGCCGATCGAGGCGGCGCCGTGGTACTGGCCCTTGTGCTCGCCGGTGAGCACCTCGACCAGAACCGCATAGACGCCGAGCTTCGGCGGGTGCAGCCCGTCGATCGACATGTTGGTGGTGGGATAGCCCAGCTCGCGACCGCGCTGCTCGCCGCCGATCACCGTGCCCTCGATGCGGTGCCAGTGCCCGAGCTGGGCGGCGGCGTCGCGCGGGCGGCCCTCGCTGAGCGCCTCCCGGATGGCGGTGGAGCTGACCTGCCCGCCTTCGTGTTCGAGGATCGGGGCCACGGTGACGCCGAAGCCCATCTCCTTGCCGAAGCGCCTGAGGTCATCGACGGTGCCGGCGCGCTTGTTGCCGAAACAGAAATCGGCGCCCACGACCACGTGCTTGAGGCCCAGCCCGTCCTTGATCACCTTGCGGGCAAACTCCTCGGGGGTGAGCGCGGCGAGGGCGGCGTTGAAGTTGATCTCGTAAAGCCGATCGATGCCGAGCTTCTCAAGCCGCGAGGCACGCGCCTTGGCCGACATCAGCCGGAAGGGGGCCGACTCGGGCGCGAAATACTCGCGCGGGTGCGGCTCGAAGGTGAGCACACCGAGCGGCGCATCGCCGCCCGCCGCGCGCGCGAGGCCGATCACTGCCTGGTGGCCGCGATGCACGCCATCGAAGTTCCCGATGGCCACGCTGGCGCCCCGGTCCTGGGGCTCGACATACTGGTAATCCCGGATGATCCGCATGGTCGAAGGCCTAGCCCCGTCCGCCGGCGGGCGCAAGACGGGGTGACGCGGGGAAGGGGGATCGGGGCGGGGATGGTGGAGAGGTTGGGCGCTCGCGGGTGGTCATACAGTGCGGCGCGGAATCAAGGCCGCAGGCCACCGCGCATCGCCGGACCGCCCCCCGGGCCGGCGATTTGGTGACGCCAAGGCGAAGTGTCGAGCTCTTTCGGACTTGGCCGGGATAAATCGAGAGGTTCAGAGCCTTGGATCGCCGCCCCGCGGTCCGGCGATGCGCGGCGGCATCCCCAGGCGGCGAACGCCCCCGCTACCCTTCACCCGTAGTCGCGTTCCCCGAAGATCGCCGAGCCGACCCGCACGTGAGTCGCCCCGAGCGAGATCGCCTGCTCGAAATCCGAGGACATTCCCATCGACAGCCCCTCGAGCCCGTTGCGCTCGGCGATCTTGGCCAGCAGGGAGAAATGCAGCGATGGGGTCTCCTCGACGGGGGGGATGCACATCAGCCCCTTGAGCGGCAGGTCGAGCCCGCGCACCTCCTTGATGAAGGCATCCGCATCGGCTGGAAGGATCCCCGCCTTCTGCGGCTCCTCGCCGGTGTTGACCTGCACGAAGAGATCCGGGCAATGACCCATCTCCTGCGCCAGCCGCGCCAGCGTGTTGGCGAGCTTCGGGCGGTCGACCGCGTGGATCGCCGTGAACAGCTCCATCGCCTGCCGCGCCTTGTTGGTCTGCAGCGGCCCGATCAGGTGCACGTCGATGCCGTCGAACCGCTCCTTCAGCGCCGGCCACTTGCCCTGCGCCTCCTGCACCTTGTTCTCGCCGTAGACCCGGTGGCCCTGCTCGAGCACCGCCTCGACGCGCTCGATCGGTTGCACTTTGCTCACCGCGATCAGCTCTACCGATCTCTCGGGCCGCCCGGCCTGTTTCTCGGCCTTGGCCACGCGCTCGCGGATGTCGGTCAGTCCCATGGTTCGTCTCCCCACGCCTTGATGAAGGGTTGCAACTCGCGCTCGTGTTTCGTCCAGGCCTGCGCCGAGCCGGTATAGATCGGCTGGCGCGCCTGGCTGACGCTGAGGGTCTTCACGGCGCCGCTCGTGTTCTTGTGGAAATCGAGGCAGGCCTCCTGCCAGTCAAGCCCCGCCGCCGCGATCAATGCCCGCGACTGCGGTTCGGGGTCGGCGACCAGGTCCTCGTAGCGGATCTCGTGCACCACGCCGGGCAGCGCCTGTTTCCAATGCGCGACAAAGCCGCGGAAGCGCTTGATGGCATGGGCGATGTCAGCGAGGTCGTTGCCGTAGCGGTGGCTGCCGGTGTTGAAGTAGTTCTTGTAGATCGACAGCGCGATGTCGCGCGGATCGCGCTGCACGACGACGAAGCGCGCCTGCGGCAGGGCGCGGTGCAGCAGGCCGACGATCAGGTAGGAGAGAATCGACTTGTCGGTGATCACCGGGCTGTCGCCGGGCACGTCGCGCCGGGCCAGCGTGGTGTAGCGCCGCGCGAAGGCGTCGAGCTTTGCGGTCTCGGTGATCGGGCGCATCTGCTCGCCGGCCCCGAAGATCCCGTAGGCCAGCTTCAGCGCCAGCCCCAGTTCGTTGCCCGCACTCACCTCGCTGTGGGCTGCGAGGATGCGCTCGACCAGCGTTGTGCCCGAGCGCGGCATCCCGGTCACGAAGACGGGGCGCGGGGCGAGGTCACTGGCGGTCGCGGACTGCGGGGGGAGGGCGTCCTGCGCGGCGCGCACGGTGGCGAACTCGCGATCCTGTGCGGCGTTGTCGAAGGGGGCGGCCTTGCGCTGCAGCGCATTGGCGCGGGCGACGCAAGCAAAGCCCTTCTCGGGCTGGCCGGTTTCGTCCAGCGCCTTGCCGAGGGCATAGCCAAGCTGGATGCGGGCGGGCTCGGGCAGGTCCTTACGAGCCCAGAGCTTCTCCATCGCCGGCAGCAGCGGATCGCCCTTGGCGAGCTTCTTGCCACCGAGGAAGATTCGGTAGAGCTGCGCCTCGTTCGGGTGCTGCTTCAGCAGCTTGCGAAAGATCGTCTCGGCCTCGTCGAAGCGCCCGAGATGCTGAAGGTAATGCGCCTTGTCGGCTCGTGCGCCAAGGCTGTTGCCGGGGGCGGCGATCAGCCGGTCGTAGGCGGCGAGCGCCTCGTCGCTGGCGCCGAGATGGCGGAAGCGCTCGGCGGCCTGGCGGGTGAGCTGTGGATTGTCCGGGGCGAGCGCCACCGCCTTGCGCAGCTCGGCCAGGCAGGTTTCGCGGTCCCCCAGCTCGAAGGCGATGCGCGACAGCTGGTAGGGGATATCGGCCCGCTTGGGATCGGCGAGGGCGAGCTGTTGCAAGGCGCTCCGAGCCTCGGCCAGACGCCCTTGCGCCATGTCGCTGGCGGCCTGTTTCATCAACCGGGCCTTGGTGTCGGCAGAGAGCGGCAGCATGGCGGGCACCTTTCGGTCGGACAAAAAGAAAAGAGCGGGCAAATGCCCGCTCTTTCCTTATCCTAATCTCAGAGGAGATTAGAAGTTCATGCTGAGACCCAGCGAGTAGGTGTCGTAGTCGTCGCTCGACGCGCCGTCCGGATCGATGTCCGAGTAGCCGTAGCCGAGGCGAGCGGACAGACCGCCACCGAGGTCGTAGGACGCGGCCAGACCGAAGCCGGACAGCTTGTCGTCGTCCTGGGTGTACTCACCGTAGTTCATGCCGACTGCGATTGCGTTCATCTCGTAGCCGAAGCCAACGCCCCAGTGCTCGATGTCGTCGCCACCGTCGATGGACATGTCGGTGTAGGTCAGGCCGGCGGAGAAGCCGTTGCCGAAGCCACCGGTTGCGCCGACCGAGGTCACGTCTGCGTACTCGTCGAGGGTCTGGTAGCCGAGACCGACGGTCAGGTCGATGGTCGACAGCTGGCCGGAGTATGCCACGCCGATGCCCCAGATGGTGTCGCCGAGGTCCTCAACGTCTGCGCCGTCTGCAACCTGCTCCATCGATGCGGAGAAGGTGAACGCGTCGTAGGCGTAGTCGATACGAGCAACCTGACCGTCGCCGAAGCCGTCGAGCGAGAGGCCAACGCCGTCTTCGATAACGGTGGTGAAGCCGTCGCCGTCGGAGTCGCTGAGACCGTCGCCGTGGTTGAAGCCGAGGTGGATGGTTTCGTCGTCGTTCAGCGAGCCAGCTGCGAGCGCCATTTCCGGCACGCGAGCGTCGAGAGCGCCGTCGGTGTCACCCATGGTGAAGGTCGCGCCGCCGTAGGAGATGAAGATCGCTTCACCGCCCTGCTGGTTCGGGTTTTCGAAACGGCCGGGGTTGTTGTTGTCAGCGGCTTCATCGAGGTCGATGGTTGCGCCGAAGGTCAGGCCGTTGTCAGCTTCGCCGGACAGGGTGAAACGGATGTCCATGTCGGTGAAGAACTGGGTGTCGCCCATTTCGCGATCGCCGTCGACGTCGACGTCCACCGGAGCGTAGATACCCATTTCGGCGTTACCGGTCAGGGCGATTTCTGCCGAGGCGACGCCTGCGGTTGCAACCAGCGCGGTGGTAGCAAACAGAATGCTTTTCATTGTTTCCCTCATGTGTTCGTAAGGCACGTACCAATCCGGGTAGCCCGGCCTTGATGGGCTTTCTATGCGCCCTCGGACCGTGCGTTTGCAACTCCGCGCTGGACGGCTCGGGCAACAAGCAAATCAGTGATGCGCAATTGCCACAACGTTCCCGGGTGGCCCGACCCGCCTCTCCCGTGGCCTCTGGTATCTCCGGCATTCCCGGCTTGTCGCGCGCCCGGTGCCCGAGTATGCAGGGGCGCAATGACGAGACGGGCAGGAGCTTGAGCAGATGAGATTTATGCGCACGGCGACGGGTGCCATCTTCACGGGCGGGCTGCTTCTGCTGTCCGGCTGCGGCTGGTTCGACGGACAGGGATCCGACACGCGCAACGTGCCGCCGGGCAACGCCCAGACCTCGCAGGAGATCATCGAGCAGGAGATCTACGGCAGCGACGGCAAACCCGATTCCACCATCTGGGACATTTTCGGTGCGCGCGAGGATGCCGGCAAGGTCGGCGCGGTGAACCGCTACATCTGGAATGCCTCGCTCGACGTGCTGGACTTCCTTCCGGTCGACTCGGTCGATCCCTTCACCGGCGTCATCACCACCGGCTACGGCACCCCGCCGGGCGGCGGCACCGCCTACCGCGCGACGATCTACGTCTCCGACCCGGCGCTCGACGCGCGCTCTCTCAACGTCGCGCTGATGACCCGTTCCGGTCCCGTCGACGGCGCCACCATGCGCGCGGTCGAGGACGCCATCCTGACCCGCGCCCGGCAGCTGCGCGCACGCGATAACGACCTCTAAGAGCGCCAAAGAGAAAGGCGCGGACCACTGGCCCGCGCCCGATCTGCTTCATGTCGTGGGCGAGACTGCTTGGCCCCGCCCGGCGACTCAGCTCTTCTTGCCGACATTCTCCTCAAAGGCCGTCTCGAAGGCGGCCTTTTTGCTGTCATCCGCCGGCGTCTGGTGCATCTGCTTCCAGTCGTCGTAAGGCATCCCGTAGAAAATCTCGCGCGCGTCTTCCTTGTCCATCTCGATGCCGCGCTCTGCGGCAGCTTCCTGATACCAGCGCGACAGGCAGTTGCGGCAGAAGCCGGCGAGATTCATCAGGTCGATGTTCTGCACGTCCTTCCGGTCTTCCATCAGGTGCTTGCGCAGCCGGCGGAAGGCGGCGGCCTCGAGCTCGATTCGGGTTTGGTCGTCCATCGGATCCTCCGTCGTCATCATGGTGTCGTCCTGGGGTGGGCGCTTGCCCGGATATGGGGTCACTCGGGCACGGCGTCGAGGGCGGCCTGCAGATGCGGCGCGAGTCGGGCGCCCCAGTGGCGTTGCTGCGCCTCGGTCTCGATCAGGTCGTTGCGCAGCTCGATCAGCGTGTTGACCCGCCCGTGACGGAGCGCGTGCTGGTCGATGGCATCGCCGGGCAGGTGGCCGGGGTAGGGCTGGTTGCGCCCCACCGTCAGGTCGGGTTCCTGCGCAAGCCGTGCAATCAGCGGGTCGGAGAGCCGCGCGTCCCAAGCGTGAAGAATGCCCACGTGCCAGGGCCGGGTCGCGCGGCCACGCAGTTGTCGGGTGAAGGAGTGCACCGACACGATCGCCACCTCGTCGCGCGCCGCCGCCAGAAGCTCGAGCGCGGCGTGGTAGGGGCGGTAATAGGCGTTGAGCCGGCGCGCCTTCTCTTCGGCATCGGCGTGGCGGTTGCCGGGGATGATCGAGCCATCATAGAGCCGCATCAACAGGGTCGGGTCGTCCTCGCCGCGGTTCGGGTCGATCACCAGCCGCGAGAAATTCGCCCAGACCAAGGGCGCGTCGAGCGCCTCGGCCAGCGCGCGCGCCGTTCCCAGGGCGCCCACGTCATAGGCAATATGGCGCGCCATGTCGGCCTCGGGCAGACCAAGGGTTCCCCCCAGGTCGGGCGGCACGGTATTGGTCGCATGATCGCAGGTGACCAGAAAGCGCCCTTTCCGAGCCTCTCCCTCGATCTGGTATGGAGTGTAAGCCATGGCGGTTGCCTCGTTCGCAACGGTCCGTTTAGAGCAGTTGCGCCATGAATGGAATTGCGCAATACCGCGGGTGAGAAAGCGTTAGCGGTAACTGGTTAAGGCAGAACAATTGGCGGCACCGCCGCAGGGGAGACGGAATATGAGACGTTTGCGCAAAGTGAAGATCGTGGCCACGCTTGGCCCGGCGAGCAACACCTACGAGATGATCCGCACCCTGCACGAAGCCGGGGCAGACGTGTTTCGTCTCAACATGAGCCACGGCACCCACGAGGACATCACCAAGCTGCACCGCGCCATCCGGCAGGTCGAGAAGGATCTCGACAGCCCGATCGCCATCCTGGCCGACCTGCAGGGGCCGAAGCTCCGCGTCGGCGAGTTCGAGAACGGCGAGGAAGAGCTAGAGTGGGGCGAGAGCTTCCGCCTCGACCTCGACAAGGCCCCGGGCACCCGGAGCCGGGTCTGCCTGCCGCACCCGGAAATCTTCCAGGCGCTCAGCGTCGGGTCGCACCTGCTGGTCAATGACGGCAAGATCCGCCTGCGGGTCGAAGAGTGCGGCGAGGATTTCGCCAACTGCACCGTCGAGGCGGGCGGCACGATCTCCAACCGCAAGGGCGTCAACGTGCCCGACGTGGTGCTGCCGCTGGCGGCGCTATCGGAGAAGGATCGCAAGGATCTGGAATTCGCCGCGGCGCTCGGCGTCGACTGGCTGGCGCTGAGCTTCGTGCAGCGCCCCGAAGACGTCGAAGAGGCGCGCAAGCTCTGCGACGGACGCGCCGCGATCCTGTCGAAAATCGAGAAGCCCTCCGCGGTGAAGAGCTTCGACGAGATCCTCGAGGCCTCGGACGGCATCATGGTGGCGCGCGGGGATCTTGGCGTCGAGCTGCCGGTGCAGGCGGTGCCGCCGATCCAGAAGCGCCTGATCCGCAAGTGCCGCGCCGCCGGCAAGCCGGTGATCGTGGCCACCCAGATGCTCGAATCGATGATCGAGAGCCCGATGCCCACCCGCGCCGAGGTCTCCGACGTGGCCACCGCGATCTACGAGGGCTCCGACGCGATCATGCTGTCGGCGGAATCCGCCGCCGGGCAGTACCCGGTCGAGGCGGTGACGACGATGAACAACGTCGCCGTGAGCGTCGAGAATGATACCACCTACACCGAGGTCATCGAGGCGAGCCGCAACATCAAGAAGACCGGCGTGGCTGACGGCATCGTCGCCGCCGCGCGCGAGATTGCCGAGTCGGCCAACATCAAGGTGATCTGCTGCTTCACCTCCTCGGGCACCACGGTGACCAAGGTGGCGCGTGAGCGTCCGCGGGTGCCGATCATCGCCATGACCTCGCTGCGTGGCACCGCCCGCCGCCTGTCCCTGACCTGGGGCGTAAACTGCGTCATGACCGGCGAGCTCGAGCGCTTCAAGCAGGCGGTGGTGAACGCCGCGCGCGCCGCGCGGGCGCAGGGCTATGCCGGTTCCGAGGACCAGATCGTGGTCACCGCCGGCGTGCCGTTCAACATGCCCGGCACCACCAACATCCTGCGCGTCGCGCCCTGCGACGAGCGGCTGATCTACTCCACCGATCCCGAGTGATCCGGACACATGGCCAATCGCGGGCCCTCGCGTCGCAAGACGCGGGGGCCTTTATCGTTCCGGGGGCGAAAGACCCGATGGCCGCACGACAGCGCCCGGAGGCCATGCTAGGCTGCGCCGCATGACCCCGGATCAGCTGCTTGTGCTCGGCCTGTTTGTGGCCTCCTGCGCCGTGCTTGCGCTGTGCTCGGCCTATGCCGACAGCCGCCGCCCCTATGTCGGCGGCAGCGCTGGCGGTCCTGCTGCTCGGCAATGGCCGCCAGCCGGGCGGCTACGCGCCGCGCGACGTGCCCGATGCCCTCTATGGCGTCATCGCCGATCTTGTGCGATAGCCGCCGCGGACGGAGGCCGCGGGCCTTGCATCCCCATGATTCCCGCTTGCATCGAAGCCCCGTCGCGCCTATGAGGGCGCCTCTTACCGCGTGTCCGGCCCTCAGTGGCATGCCGAGTCGCGCGTTCACCGCAGAACGTCAAGGAGACGGAAATGCCCAAGATGAAGACAAAATCGAGCGCCAAGAAGCGCTTCAAGGTAACTGCGACCGGCAAGGTCGTCGCAGGTCAGGCCGGCAAGCGCCACGGCATGATCAAACGCACCACGAAGTTCATCCGCGACGCTCGCGGCACCACCACGCTGTCGGCACCCGACGCGAAAATCGTCAAGGGCTACATGCCCTACGACCGCTGATAGGAGGCTAGACACATGGCACGAGTCAAAGGTGGTACCGTCACCCACGCCCGTCACAAGAAGGTTCTCGATCAGGCGAAAGGCTACTACGGTCGTCGCAAGAACACCTTCAAGGTTGCCGCACAGGCCGTCGACAAGGCGAACCAGTACGCGACCCGCGACCGCAAGAACCGCAAGCGCAACTTCCGCGCCCTGTGGATCCAGCGTATCAACGCAGCCGTCCGCGCCCATGACGAGGCTCTGACCTACTCGAAGTTCATCAACGGTCTGACCAAGGCCGGCATCGAGGTCGACCGCAAGGTCCTCGCAGACCTCGCCGTTCACGAGCCCGAAGCCTTCGGCGCGATCGTGGATCAGGCCAAGGGTGCCCTGGCCGCCTGAGCGGACTGAGCTTTCGAGACATTCAAACCGCGCCCGGGGCTCCGGGCGCGGTTTTTTAATGTCTGGAGGGCGCTGTTAAGGCGCAGCGCGTCACCGGTTCGGGATATGATGCGAGTGAGGTGCGCCCCGTCACCGGGGCGGGACCTCGCCGTCCGGCCCGACCTCGGGCTCGATCCGCCCGCGCCGCGCCAGCCAGTGCGCCAGCAGCGCCACGCCAAAGGCCCAGGCGGCGCCAAGACACCATCCGGCCAGCACGTCCGAGGGCCAGTGCACCCCGAGATAGACCCGGCTGGTGCCGACAAGCACCGCCAGCAGCGCGGCAAGGACGATCAGGAAGACCCGGATCCGATGCTGCGTCTCGGTGCGGGCCAGCATCACCGCAAGCGTCAGGTAGGTGACCGCCGCCATCATCGAATGCCCGGACGGGAACGAGGCGGTCGCCACGTCGACCCCGTGCGGCACCAGATCGGGGCGAGGACGCGAGAAGGCGAACTTGGCGAAATGCGACAGCAGCTGGCCGCCCAGCACGGCGCAGAGCACGAAAAGCGCCGAGGCGCGCGCACCGCGCAGGATCAGGTAGACCAGCACCGCCCCGGTCATCAGCGTCAGGATGGTGACGCCGCCCAGGGCGGTCAGATCGCGCATCGCCACCTCGAGCTGCGGCCCCCCGATCGGGTTGGCGAGGTCCCCGGGAGAGCGCAACGCCAGCAGCACCGCCTCGTCGAAGGCGTGCAGGTCGCCCTCGATCATCTCGGCGGCCAGCGCCACGAAGCTCCAGATCGCCCCGGCGACCACGACGATGCCGAGCAGGGTCATCGCCTCCAGATGGCGGGTGAGGGCGGCAATCGGGGCGGGCAGCTGCATTCTGGTCTCCTTGACGATGCCGGCGACAAGCTGGGGCGCGCGCGGCGGGAGTGCCAATGCACCATAAGCTTGCACACCCAAATGATTCGGTGGCTGCATAAGGCATAATTATCATATGTATCTCAGAGGCTTGCCATGGGGTGCTCTTCCCTGCAAGGCATAAGCATGCACAGTTGACACATAAGCATGCACGGCTGCGGCCAAAAAAGGGCCCGCAATGTGAGCCCTGAAACGTCCATACCGATATTGGCCTGCCGCTAGTCGTCCAGCACCATTCTCATGAGTTTGTCGCCGTCGATCATGTCGCGATAGCCGGGTGCGGTGAAGGGGCACATGCCCTGAGGCAGGCGGGAGTTCTGGGCGTAGGCCTCGGAGAACATTTTGACCGTGGCGCTCTTCTGGCTGCGAAGTCTGCACAAGCCAAAGGCGCGGATCAGCAGCTCGATGACGAGTCCCCATCTGGAAGCGCAGGCAAAATCGAGGCGCTGCAGAGAATCGACATCAACAAGCTCTTCGACATCGATATCGGCGCGTTCGGCATAGGTGTAGACGAGCTTGTTCAGTTCGAGCATGTCCGGATCCTTTGTCGGATCGGCAAACTTGCCCAAGTGGATCTCATCGAAATGGATATGGGAGAGGAGAAGGGCGATCTGCTCTTCAGAGTTCACATGCTTGGCCAAGACCGGGACGCCTGACAAGATGAGCATCAATGGCCATTCCGGCTCCTTCATCAGCGCCTTGAAGCGGTCGAGGAGCTTCTCGTTGGACGTTTTGCCAGACGTGAAGGCGTGCTGGCATTCGTCGTAGTAGAGGCCGATGACGGCCTGTTCGCGGCACTGGTGGCGAACCATGTTCCAGAGTTCACCCTGGGTGCGCCGGGGGTTCGCGGGGTAACCGACCGAATAGCCCCGTGTATCGTGGACGCCTTCTTCGCTAATTTTGAGGCAAGGAGGCCATGATGAGCAGCAGCAAGTTCAGCGATGAGTTCAAGCAGGACGCGGTCGCGCAGATCACCGAGCGGGGCTACCCGGTCAGGGAAGTGTCGGAGCGTTTGGGGGGCAGCGCGTATTCGCTCTACGCTTGGAAGAAGAAGTTCGCGAAAGCGTCCTCGGGAGAGGCGGAGAAGGACGCCGAGATCCGGCGCCTGAAGAAGGCGCTGGCGCGGGTCTCGGAGGAGCGTGACATCCTAAAAAAGGGTCGTCATTGGGAGCGCCATGGGTCCGAGCGACAATGACGACGCGTATTTCGCCAGGGATGCAAAGTGAGTGGAGCCATTGGGGCGCCATTGGTTCGAGCCCAATGGCGACGGCGTTCGTGGCCGAGCATCGCGGGCAGTTCTCTGTTAGGGCGATGTGCCGGTGTCTGCGCATCCAACCGAGCGGCTTTTATGCGTGGGTGAAGGCGCCGCTCAGCAAGCGCGCTCAGGAAGACGCTCGCCAGACCGAACTGCTGAAGGAGGCCTGGGTCGAAAGCGGCAAGGTCTATGGGCACCCACTGCCCGGCAGGGCATTGCGCAGCAATGTCCCGAGAGGGGCAAGCTTCACAACGATCTTCTCGATCTGGGCGAAAGCGCTTGTCTGAACCGCGTTGCCCACCTGACCAGGCTGGCTGGGACCACGGCACAGATCGGCTACAAGCGCCGCCCCGGGAAGTATGGCGGCAAACCCTCGCTCGTGGTCGACAAAACCTTGGATCGGCAGTTCGACGTGGAGGCTCCGGACAGAGTCTGGGTGACCGATATCACCTACATACGGACGCAGGAGGGCTTCGCTTACCTCGCGGTCGTAATCGACCTGTTTTCTCGGCGGGTGGTCGGATGGTGCATGCGGTCACGCCAGACGACCGACGTCGTGCTCCAAGCTCTGCTCATGGCCACATGGCGAAGGAAGCCGAAGGCTGAGGTGCTGATCCACTCGGATCAGGGCAGCCAGTTCACAAGCATGGACTGGGCGTTCGCGGGGGCGCTCGGACCTGTGGCGCTCACCCGCTCACTCCTAAAAGCCCACGACCTCGAGCATTCCATGAGCCGACGCGGCAATTGCCACGACAACGCGCTCGACCATTGTCCTCGGACCAATGGCGGACAAGGTCTCGCCCGAGAGCTTCTTCAACCTCCTCAAGCGCGAGAGGATCAGGCGCCGCACCTACCGGACCCGCCAAGAAGCACGGCGGGACGTGTTCGACTACATCGAGATGTTCTACAATCCAAAGCGCAAGCACGTGCGGAACCGAATGCTGTCACCTGTCGAGTTCGAGCGGCAGCAGAAACTGAGACAAGAAGGCGTCTAACAAACGCGGGGCTATTCATAGTTATCGCCATGAAGCTCCAGCGCGCAGGCTGGGACGAAGCCTTCCTGCCCAGCATTTTCACTGGACTGGCAGCCGATCAAGCCAAACGCGATTGCCCTGCCTTCCAAGAAGGCCGGGGCCGGGGCCCGAATTAAGGGCTGAGGCCAGCCGCCAAGACCGATCCGAGGACCGGGTAGCGTGTCAGCTGGGCCGAGATATGCGAGGCCGTCGCGCGCAGCTCGGGCAGGCGTTCGGCGACTAGAATTTCGGGGGTGACCAGCCCGGTGTAGCCCGAGCTGTTCAGCGCCGCGACCGTGCGCCCCTCGGCATCGCGGATCGGCACGGCGATGGCGGTGATGCCATAGTCCAGCTGGTCGACGGTGGTGGCATAGCCGTTGGCGCGCACCTCCTCGATCTGTTCGCCCAGGTGGCAGGGGTCCACGCAGGTCTTCGACGTCAGCGGATCGGGCCGGAGGCTGGCCAGCCAGGCCATACGGTCGGCCTGCGGCAGGCCTGCGACCAGCACCCGCCCCATCGAGGTGGCGAAGGCCGGGTAGCGTGCGCCGACATTGGCCTGCGCCCGCCGCGCTCGCTGGACCGAAAGATGGGCGACATAGATCACGTCATGCCCGTCCAGCGTTCCGATCGACGAGGCATCGCCGAACCTGTCGATCAGGCCGCGCAGTTCCGGTTGCAGCACCTCCTCGATCCGGGTCGAGGCGTAGAAGGCCGAGCCCAGTGTCAGGATCTTGGGCGTCAGGTGGAACCGCTTGCCGGTCCGTCCGATGTAGCCCAGGTGCTCCAGCGTGATCAGGCTGCGACGTGCCGCGGCGGGAGACAGGTTGGCCAGCTGCGCGACCTCGGTCAGTGTCATCTCGGGATGGGCGCTGTCGAAGCCGTCGAGGATGGCCAGCCCCTTGGCCAGGCTGTCGACGAATTCGCTGGGTTTGTCGGCGGGATCGGTCAAGGAAATCAGCCTTCCGGTGCGAGAACGAAGTCGAACTCGAAGACCGCATCCGGCTTGACGTCAAGCTCATAGTCGAACTGGTCGGCCTTGCGGACGGGCTGCAACTTGGCGATGAGCGATTTTCGCACACCGAAGACCGCGTCGTTGTCGATGTATTCGGTGTTCTCGAAGAAGACCTCGGTGGTGATGGCCGACATGCCGGGGGCCGAGACAATGTAATGCAGATGCGCGGCGCGCCAGGCGTGGCGGTTGCCGGCGCGCAGCAGCTCGCCGACGGGGCCGTCGTAGGGCACG
This sequence comes from Salipiger bermudensis, assembly GCF_020171625.1. Classification (GTDB taxonomy): domain Bacteria; phylum Pseudomonadota; class Alphaproteobacteria; order Rhodobacterales; family Rhodobacteraceae; genus Salipiger; species Salipiger bermudensis_B. The sequence goes on along the minus strand of NZ_JAIUZY010000009.1, from coordinate 94,253 downwards.
GTATAGGGCTTGGGCAGCACGGTGGTGTAGAAGTACCGGCCCTGGTTGTCGCAGGTGAACTTGCCGCGCAGGTCCATCTTGTCCTGGCCGTGCTCCTGTTCCTGGATCGGATAGGTGCCCGCGCCATCGGCCTGCCAGGTGTCGATCACCGCGCCGGGCAGGGGCTTGTGCAGGATGTCGGTCACCTTGCCATGGACCAGCACGGTGACGCCCTCGCGCCCCTCAGCCAGATCGGCCCCCAGCTTCTTGACCGGCGCGTTGTCCAGGTAGAAGGGCCCTAGGTTCGAGCCCTCGGTGGCGCCGCCCCGGGTGTTGATCATGTCGACCAGCGCGGAAAAGCCCAGCACGTCGGAAAGCAGGATGAATTCGTGCCTTTCGGGGGTCGAGATTTTCCCGCAGTCATACAGGAACATCAGCACGCGCATCCATTCGTCATGGGTGATGCTGTTTTCGCGGGTGTAGTCGTGCAGATGCTCGATCAGCCCGTGAAGCAGCTGTTCGAATCGGCTGCCCGGTTCGGTCTTGAAGCTGTCCTTGACGGCTTCGGTGATCTTGAACTGGTTCATATCGCGCATCACGCCCTCCCTTTCAGTTCGTTGCGCGGCGATCCATGGCGCCGCAACAATCCTGCTTGACGTGACCCTAAGCTGGCCCGTAGTCTTTCGGCAAGAGCAAAATATTTCGGTATGCGAAAAAGGATTACGTAATGCGCATCGGCAAGCAGGATCAAAACTTCACGTCGATCTCGACCTCCGACGCCCACAGCATCACGATCCGGGGTCAGGATCTGTGTGACGACCTGATCGGCAAGATCGATTTCACCGATTACTTCTGGCTTCTGGTGCTGGGCGAGAGGCCCAGTGCCACGCAGCGCCGGATGATGGATGCCTGCCTTGTGGCGATCGCCGAACATGGGCTGGTGCCGTCGGTCCAGGCGGCGCGGATGACGCTGGCCGCAGGGCCCGACGCCTGGCAAGGCGCCATGTCGGCGGGGCTTCTGGGCATGGGCAGCGTGGTCGCTGGATCGTCCGAGGCCGCCGCCCAGTTCCTGCAGCAGGTGCTGGACCGCACCGCGGCAGACGGTACCGATGTGGAAACCGCCGCCATCGCCAGCTTGAACGACCTTGTCGCCGCCAAAAAGAAAGTGCCGGGTCTGGGCCACGGCCAGCACAGCGAGGGCGACCCCCGCGCGAACGTGCTGCTGGCCCTGTCGGACGAGATCGGCAACAGCGGCCGGTATGTCGAGACGCTGCGCATCCTGGGCAAGTACGCCCCCGAGATCACCGGTCGGCCGCTGCCGATCAACGTCTCCGGCGCCATCCCGGCGACGATCCTGGACGCGGGCTTTCCGCTGCAGGCGGTCAAGGCGGTGCCGCTTCTGGCCCGCGCGGCGGGGCTGTCGGCGCATCTTTACGAGGAAAGTCTGCGCTCGATCGGGTTCATCATGTCCAACGTCGCCGACAAGGGCATCACCTATGACGGCCCGGTGTCGTCCAAGCATGGGGGCTGATCGGCATGGTCAAGATTCTCAAGGGTGTGCGCGTCGTCGAACTGGGCACATACATCACCGGACCGGCCTGCGGGATGCACTTGGCCGACTTGGGCGCGGATGTGATCAAGGTCGAACGCCCCGGCACCGGCGATCCGTTCCGGGCGTTCAAGGGTGGCCTCTATTCGCCGCATTACCAGACCTACAACCGCAACAAACGGTCGATCGCGCTGGACACCAAGCAGGCCGACGACTTGGCCGTCTTCCATGACTTGGTCGCCAGCGCCGACATCTTCATCCAGAACTTCCGCCCCGGCGTGGCCGAGAGGCTGGGCGCAGGCGAGGCGGAACTGCGAGCGATCAACCCGCGGCTGGTCTACTGCGCCATCTCGGGGCTGGGGGCCACCGGGCCCGCCCGTGACCGCCCGGTGTTCGATTCGGTCGCCCAGGCCGCCAGCGGCTATCTGCGGCTGCTGACCCCGCCGGAAAACCCGCGCGTGATCGGTCCTGCCATCGCCGATGCGGTCACCGGCCAATATGCGGCCATGGCCTGTATCGCGGCGCTGTTCGAACGCGAGAGGGGCGGGCAGGGGCGGCGCATCGACATCTCGATGCTGGAAGCCATGTGCCATTTCAACCTGGACAGCTTCACCCACTATTATTCCGTGGGCGAGGTGATGGGCCCGTTGTCGCGTCCGACCGTGTCGCAAAGCTATACCTTCCAGTGCGGCGACGGGAAATGGATCGCCTTCCATCTCTCCAGCCCCGAAAAGTTCTGGGACGGGCTGTTGGCCGCTACCGGGCAGGAGCAGTTGAAGGACGACCCTCGCTTTGCCGAACGGCTGCAGCGCATCCGGCACCAGGACGACTTGATTGCGATCTTCACGCCGGTCTTCGCCAGCAAAACCCGCGACGAATGGTGCGCGGCGCTGAACGCGAACGAGGTGCCGCATTCGCCCGCCTACGAAGCCGGCGAGGCGCTGGAGGATCCGCAGGCGCAGCACCTGGGCATCAAGGTCAGCGTGCCAAGCAGCGAGCTGGGCACCTTCACCACCGTGCGCCCGCCCTACAACTTTGACGGCGCGCCCGAAACCGATGTGCTGGCACCGCCGGTGCTGGACGAACACGGTGCTGAAATCCGCGACGAACTGCGTCGGTCCAAGGCCGGCTAGCCGCGCCACCGGATCAGCCAAAAGGGGGGGAGACATGACAGAGATACTGAGATCCGTACCGGCATCGGACGTGAAGGAGGCCAGCAAGCAGATGCTGCAAAGGCAGCTCTACGCGATCTTCACGACGCCGGTGAACGGCATGGGCCCGGTCTTCGAGCATCTTGACCGGCACCTGGAATTCCAGGTGCAGCTTGAAGCCGACGGGATCCTCTACTCGGCCGGTCCCATGTGGACCGATGACGAACAAAGCTGGGAAGGCGAGGGCTTGGTCGTCGTGCGCGCCACATCGCGGGCCGAGGCGATCCAGATCGCGGAAAGCGATCCGATGCACAAGGCGGGCGCGCGGGACTTCCGTGTGCGCCCGTGGATGGTCAACGAAGGCTCGGTCACGCTGCGGCTGGACATGTCAAGCCAGCGCTTCGAGCTGATCTGACCCGATGGCCAGAACCATGAGACAAAAGACAAACACCAAGGGAGGAGAACCCAAATGAACCTGATGCTTCGCACCGCTCTTGTCGGGGTGCTCGCCATGCCCGGCGCCGCCTTCGCGCAGGAAACGATCAGCCTGACCGTGGCTTCCAGCCACCCGACGGTGATCCCCTGGGTGGGCATGATCAAGACCCACTTCATGGCCCGCACGGACGAGATCCTGGCCGAGGGCGGCAATTACCAGATCGAGTGGAACGAAGCCTTCGGCGGCACGCTCTACAAGGCCAATGCCACGCTGGATTCCGTCGAACAGGGGATCACCGACGTGGGCTGGGTCTTCTCGATGCTGGAGCCGGCCAAGCTGCCGATGAGCCAAGCGTCCTCCTACGCGCCCTTCACCACCGCCGATGCCTCGCTGCAACTGGACGTGATGGAGGAGCTGTTCGAGACCAACGAGGCCTTCCGCAATGAGTGGGAGCAATACAACCTCAAGGTCCTGGGCTTCACCGGCACCGACAGCTACGACGTCTATACCAAGGAACCGATCACCGGGTTCGCAGATCTGGATGGTATGAAGCTGTCGGCGCCGGGCGTGCTGGGCAACTGGCTGCGCGGCACCGGGGCCAATGCGGTGGACGGGTCGCTGACCAGCTTCTACACCGACATTCAGACCGGCGTGTCCGACGGCGTGCTGTCGCTTGCCTTGGGCGTGCTGCCCGCCAAGATCTACGAGGTCGCGCCGCATGTGACCAATGTGGACATGGGCGTTGCCTTCTCGGGCGCGGTGGCAATCAACCGCGATAGCTGGGACGGCCTGCCCGAAGAGGTGCAGACTGCCATGATCGAGGCCGGAAAGTACTATACCGAAAGCCACGGCAAGGATCTGAACGAACGCCACCAGGCCGCGCTGGACAAGATGGTCGAGGCAGGCGCGGGCCAGGCCACCCCGGTCGAGATCACCCCGATGAGCGAGGCAGACCGCGAGGCCTGGGCGAACGCCATGCCCAACATCGCCAAGGAATGGGCCGACGGGCTGGAGGGGCAGGGCGCCCCGGCGCGCGACTTCATGAAGGCCTATATTGACGGCGTGCGTGAGCGCGGGGGCGCGCCGGTGCGCGCCTGGGATGACGAACTCTGATCCCGGGACAGGCACGTGACGCATCCTGACTCCAACCCGAATGGCGCCGACGGGCACCATTCCCTGCCGTCCCGCATCTGGGGCGGCGTGGTCAACACGCTGGCAGCCTTGGGCACGGCGCTGATCGCCGGTTTAATGCTGATCATCTGCGCCGACATCGTAGCGCGCAACGGCATGGGGGCCTCGCTGCCGCTCGTGTCGGAACTGGGCGCGTTGCTGCTGGTGATGATCGTCTGCCTGCAATTCGCCGCCACCGTGCGGGCCGACCGCCTGGCCCGGGCGGGTCTGTTCATCGACCCGCTGCGCATCAACCGCCCGCGTGTGAGTGCCGGGCTCGAGACGGTCTTCTCGCTGGGCGGAGCGGTGCTGATCGGCATGATGGCCCGCGCCACGCTGGACGTGATGATCACCGATTTCAGCCGAGGCGAGTTCATCGGCACGCCCGGCCTGGGAACGCTGCCCACATGGCCTTTCCGCCTGTTCATTCTTGTGGGGCTGACCGTCGCGGCCCTTGAATTCCTGGTCCGGGCGCTGCGCAACATCCGCGCCGCCGCCGGACAGACCGAGGTGACACGATGACCCCGCTCGAGATCGGATATACCGCCATTGCCGGGCTGATCGTGCTGATCTACCTTGGCATGCCCATCGGGATCGCCATGCTGGGCGTGTCCTTCTTCGGCGTCTCGATGATCCGCAATGACAGTGTCGCGCTGCGGATGCTGGGGGCGGCGGGTAACGACAGCCTGCGAGAATACCTTTACGCGGTGGTGCCGCTGTTCGTGCTGATGGGGCTGCTGGTGACCGTGTCGAACGTCGGGAAGGACACCTTCGACGTCTTCCAGAAGCTGTTGCGAAGGGTCACGGCGGGGCTGGGCATCGCCACGGTCTTTGCCAATGCGGTCTTTGCCTCGATCACCGGGATCTCCATCGCCTCGGCTACGGTGTTCTCGCGCGTGGCGGTGCCCGAAATGACGCGCCACGGCTATACCAAAAAGTTCGCCACGGGCGTCGTCGCCGGCAGTTCGGTGCTGGGGATGATGATCCCGCCCTCGCTGCTGATGATCGTCTATGCCGTCCTGGCCGAGCAATCGGTGGGTCGGATGTTCCTGGCGGGCGTCGGGCCGGGGCTGCTGCTGGCGGTGGTCTTTTCGGTCACGATCCTGCTGCTGGCACTGCGCCGCAAGGACTTCGTCTATGAGCGTACGACTGACATGGCCACGTTCGAGGATTTCCCCGTCAGCCGGCTGATCGTCAAGTCGGTGCCCATCCTAGCGCTGATGCTGGTGGTCTTGGGCGGCCTGTACGGAGGTTTCCTGAACCCGACCGAGGCCGGTGCCGCCGGGGCCGCAGGTGCGCTGGTGATCGCACTGATGCGCCGGGCCCTGCCCAAGCGGACGTTGTGGAACCTGATGGTGGAAACCGGGCAGATCACCGTCTCGGTGCTGTTCCTGATCCTGGCCGCGACCTTCTTTTCGCGGATGCTGGCCCTGTCGGGGGTGCCGCGCGAACTGGCCTCGGTGCTTGTAGACGGCTCGATCGGGCCCTACGGGTTCCTGTTGATCTACCTGGCGCTGATCGTGGCGCTGGGCTGCCTGATCGACTCGATCTCGATCATGCTGATCGTCCTGCCCATTGCCCTGCCGGTGGCCGAGGCGGCGGGCTTCGATCTGATCTGGTTCGGGGTGCTGACCGTGGTGGCCGTGGAGATGGGGCTGCTGACGCCGCCCTTCGGCCTGTCGGTCTACACGATCAAATCGGCCATCGACGACGGCACGCTGAGCGTGGGCGACATCTTCCGCGGTGCCTTCCCCTTCGTGCTAGCCATGGTGGTGGCGATGGCGATCCTGATCGCCTTCCCCGCGATTTCGATCTGGCTGGCGCGGCTTTAGCGGCGGGCCTGATCCGGCCCGGCCTCGGGTGCTCCCGGGCGGGCGAGGGAGGGAAAAGCCAAAGCTGATCCGCAGCCGTCCCGGGCGACCGGGGAGGCTGCTGCGTTTCGGGCCTGGGCCGCGGTCCGGCGCCAGGGGGCCTTCACTTCGCGGGCCCTGGCGACGGCGGCGGGCCAGCCCTCGGGGCGGATCAGGGAGCGCGACACGGCGTCTGCCCAGCCGTCCATCTGGGCCTTACGCTCGGCCGGGTCCATACCCGGTTGGAAAAGGCGGTCCAGGCTCCAGGCTTTGGCGAAGCCCACGCAGTCGGGCCAGAGACCGAAGGCCGATCCGGCCAGCCAAGCCACGCCCAGGGCGGTGGTTTCCAAGGTTTGCGGGCGGCCCACGGCGACCTCGAGGACGTCGGCCAGGGGCGCCATGGTCCAGTCGGAGGCCCAGGGGAATCGAACTTGGCACTGGCGGTCTGAGTTGGGACCCTCGCGGCGGGCGCTGTAATAACTTTTCGCTAGGTGACTCAGTTCCAAGAGCCCAGTCGCGGTCACCGAAGACAGCGATCACCGCCCGAACGAGACCTGCAGGGCCATGGTCATTACGGCCAAGGGTCGTGCGGAGCATCATGAGTTCCTTAGGCTCAAGGCATTCGGTCAAATCGACGCGACGCGCGAGATCGATGGCAGGACCAGCTCCGAGACCCGAATCTCCGCGCTGTCCTGGCTTCCCTCGCCCGACGTCCTGCTGGCCACCGTTCGCGCCCGCTGGACGATCGAGAAGCGCTGCACTGGTAACTCGACGTGTCGTTCCGCGGGAACGCGGCGCGCAGCCGCAAGGACGCCAGCCCGGCCAACATCGCCATCCTCCGCCGCCGCGCGCTGGACGTCGTCCGGCGGGACACATCGAAGGGCTCGCTATCCATGAAGCTCCAGCGCGCAGGCCGGGACGAAGCCTTCCTCCGTAGCATTCTCACTTGGCTGGCAGCCGATCGAGCCAAACGCGATTGCCCTGGGTCCACATCGACGTTGCCAGCCTGAATCACGCCTGCCGCCCGCTGAGACCCCTTTTGTCACCACGGCCTGGGCCGCCCGTTTGCCCGCGAACTGGCGTTGCCGTCCGCGCGACTCAGGCTTTCAGGTGAATTGTCACGAGTATCGTCGTCTCGGCGCCCTCGTCGTGTTTCGCACGCAGACGCAGCCAGTTTCCGAAATGGAGGATGCGGGCGACAGAGACCGCATCTTTCGCTTTCGGCATCGCCAGGCTGGTCCCCTCGGGAACCCAGTGAATCCCGTCTGGCGACAGCTCGATCACAGCCTCGGGCTGGTGGCCCTGCGGCTGCTTCAGCGCGCGCACGAAGATGATCGCCTCGCGGGCCCACCCGACCTCGTAGGGTTCGGTCGTTGAGAGGCCGGACCAGGTTTCATTGCGTGCGACGACGGCGGTGACATTTTCCGGCAGCATCAGAAGTCCCCCGAGATGCAGATCGAGTCGATGTAGAGAAAGGCGCGTTTGTCCACGTCGGTCTCGGCGAACATGCCGAAGTTGAGCATGCACCAGAGGTTCTTCATGGCCGGGATGCGCATCGGTTCGAACCCCGAGACGTCGAAAACCTGGTCGTTGCACTGAAAGGCCAGGGCTTTCATCTCGGCCAGATCGAAGTCGAAGCGGATATAGCACCAGTTCACCTTTGTCGCGATCTCGTTGTAGCAGAGCCGCTGCGCGCCGCCGGGAAGGTCCTCCCACCCCTCGGGGGCGAGGTGGTAGTGGCTGTTGGTCTTGCTGCCGTCGCCGATGTCGAGCATCTCGGCCGTCTGGGATTTGTACTGCCATTTCTGGACGTGCTGGCCATCGGCCGCGTTGAGAAAGCGCATGTGGGGCATGACGCGCTCAACCCCGTCATCGCGGTCTCCCCCCTGGAGGTCGAAGAGAAAGCCGAACGAGCGGACGTCGGTGTCGCCAAGCTTCAGCTCGGTCGCCTCCGGCTTGAAGGTCACGTAGGCCTCGAAGCGGATCGGGCAGCGCGCCCGCATGGTCAGCCGCTTGATCGCCACGTTCTGGGCACCTGCGCGCGGTCGGGTTGCGATCTTCAGCGCGTAGCTGCTGTCGAGGCCGCCATGCGATCCCGCATCCCAATGGCCAAGGGTCGAGAGCATGGCGCTTGTGTGCTGGGCATAGCCCGGCAGCATCGTGTCCAGCGTGTCCTCGTAATTGCCGACAAGTTGCGACCAGCCGCAGTGCCCGCGCGAGAAGTCGTCATGGCTGATGATCCGTCGCATCGGGTCGAACCGGCTGAGGTCGGGGTCAGACAGACGCAATGCACGCAGCAGCTGTGTCTCGAGTTCATCCGCGGGGGCGCGGTTTTCCATAGTGTGCTCCTCGGGTTGTGTCATTCGGGGCTGCGCAGGCGCGCCACCGCGTCCCAGTCGATCGTGAGGCCCAGCCCCGGTCCGGCCGGCACGTCAAGCTTGCCGCCGCGCTGGCGCAGACAGGCAGGGGCCAGATCGGCGATCTCTGTCTTGAAGGGGCTGCGGTCGCCCTCACATTCCATCACGCAGAAATTCGGCATGGCGGCAGAGAGATGGACGGAGGCGGTTTCGCAGACGATGCCGGACATGCCGATATGCGGCGCGTAGGCCACGTCGAATGCCCCGGCGAAATCGGCCATGCGGCGGGTCTCGGTGATGCCGCCAGCGCGGGCCACGTCCGGTTGCAGGACAGACAGCGTGCGCGATGTGACGAGCCGCTTTGCCTGGTCCACGGTGAAATTGCTTTCGCCGGCGGCAAGGGGCACGGCGCAGCGGCGACGCAACTCCTCGTATCCCTGCTCGTTCTCCGGCGCGAGCGGTTCCTCGAACCAGGTGTATCCGTTGGCGGCAAGGGCGTGCCCGACCTCGATCGCTTCGTCGAGTTCGTAGGCCCAGTTTGCGTCGACGCAGAGGGCAATCCCGTCGCCGGCCTTTCGACGCATTGCCTCGATCCTGCGGATCGCTTCGTCCACCGGGCGGGCCATCTTCACCTTGATCAGCGGGAAGCCCTGCGCGATCAGCGCGGCAAGCTCCGCTTCCATTTCCGACACCGGACCCCAGTTCACGGCAGCGGCATAGACATCGATCTGGGACCGGTTCATGCCGCCCAGCAGCGTGGCGACGGGCAGGTCGGCGGCCTTGCCGAGAATATCCCAGAGCGCGATGTCGACGCCTGACATGGCCTCGACCAGCATCCCGCCAGCCCGGCCTGACAGTGCGCGTCTCATGCGGGCCCAATGGGTTCCGATCGAGGCGGCGGGCTGCCCGACGAGCCGCGGCTTCAGCGCCGTTTCGATAAGGCGCGCGTAGGCCCGCGGCGCGAAGCGGCCGAGCGTCTCGCCGATCCCGACAATACCGGCATCGGTGCGCACCTCCACGAGAACCGTGGAGACCTCTTCGTAGCTGCCCCAAGAGGTGACAGTCGGACGCGGCAGCTTCTGGGTCAGCGGATGGGCAATCACGTCCGAGATGCGGATGGCGCCGGTGGTCTCGTCCTTCATGCGACCTCCTCGAGTGCCAGCGCTTTCATGCGTGACAGCGCGTCGCGGTTGATCTCCAAGCCAAGGCCCGGCCCCTCGGGCACCGCCAGCATGCCGCCTTCGGCACGCGCAGCGCCCGGTGCGAGATCGGCGAGCTCCGACTTGAAGAGGTTCGCGCTGCATGGGCATTCCATGATCCGCGTGTTCGACATGGCAGCGGCGACGTGGAGGCTGGCCGCTTCGCAGATGATCCCGGACATTCCGACGTGCGGCGCGTAGGTGACGCCATGGGCGGCGGCGAGGCGCGCCATGCGCAGGGTTTCGGTGATTCCGCCGGACCGGGTGATGTTCGGCTGCAGGACCGAGAGCGTCCGGTCGGTGACAAGCGGAGCGGCCTGATCGAGGGTGTAGTTGCTTTCGCCCGCGGCAAGCGGCACCTCGCATCGCCGGCGGAGCGCGCGATAGCCGTCCTCGTCCTCGGGGCGCAGCGGCTCCTCGAACCAGGTGTAGCCGTTTCGGGCGAGGGCCTGGCCCACGGCAATCGCGCCGTCGAGGTCGTAGGCCCAGTTCGCATCGGCGGTCAGTTCGACATGATCCCCGACAGCCGCGCGGATACGCGCGATCCTGCGACAGGCCGCAATGACCGGTGCGCCGATCTTGACCTTGAGGCTGGTGAAGCCGCGGCCGACGAAATCGACCGCTTCCTCCTCTGCCGCGCTGTCGTCATCGGCCCAGCCAACAGAGGCCGCGTAGACCGGCACTGCCGGCGTGCCTTCGCCCTGAAGAAGACGCCAGACTGGCTGTCCCGCCGCCTTGCCCGCGATGTCCCAGAGCGCGATATCGACCCCGGCGATGGCCTCGATCAGCATCCCGCCCGCCCGGCCGCTGAGCGCTCTTCGCATCACTGCCCAATTGGCACCGATGTGGCGCGGGTCGCGACCGATCAGTCGCGGCGCCAGCGCCGTCTGCACGAGCTCCGCGTAGGCGCAGGGCGCAAACCGCGCGAGCGATTCGCCGAACCCGATGATCCCGGTGTCGGTCCGCACCTCGACCAGCATGATCGAGACCCTGTCGTAGCTCCCCCAGGATGTCTGCGTGGAGGCCGGCAGCCTGTGGGTCAGCGGATGCGCGATGACCTCGGTTATCCGGTGTGCGTCACCTTCTTGCACGAATTTTCCTCCTCTGGCGTGCCGACGCGGCCGGCGCAGGCCAACCGTATGCACAAGCTGACTTCTTGGCAACTAACAAACTTAGTTGCTAGGTTATCAGGAAGCGGCTAGGAAGAAGACAGCCAAAGGATTCGAGATGCCCGACGAGACGACCGACAAGCCCATCTTCGCCGCCAAGCTCAACGCGCCGCCACGCCTGGCCGACGCAGTGTCCGAGGCCATCGCCTCGGCACTGTTCGACGGACGGATCGCCACCGGTGACGCCCTGCCGTCCGAGGGCGAAATCGCCAGGGAGTTCGGCGTCAGCAAGCCCATCGCCCGCGAGGCGCTGCGCCAGCTGTCCGGCGCCGGTCTGATCCAGACCCAGCAGGGCAAGGTCGCGCGCGCCAAGGCGATCACCGGCGAGCCCCTGGACCGGATCTATGGCTATGCCGTTCGGTCAAGCCTGACGCGTCTGCGCGAGGCCAACGAGATGCGCCACCTTGTTGAGACCGGGATCGCACGCCTGGCCGCCACGCGGCGCGATCCAGAGGGCCTTGCCATGATGGAGGAGGCGCTGGCCGATATGTACGACGGTCTTGAAGAGCCGGACGGCTTCACTGCCGCCGACATCGCCTTTCACCTTGGAATGGCGATGGCGACCGGCAACACGATGATCAGGATGCAGGTCGAAGGGATGCGCTCGGTTCAGCGCGAGGTTTCGGAGCTTTTTTCGCGCCGGTCGAGCCGCACCCGCGCCGACTGGAAAGCGACGGTGGACCGCCACGCCGACCTTTTCGCCGCCATCCGCGACGGTCATCCCGAAGAGGCCGTCCGTATGATCGACCGCCATTACGAGGCAGCCGACATCGCGTCCTTCGAAGTGGCAGGGGAGCCGCGGGGGAATGGCTGAGGCCGGCTCTCTTGCGGGCCGCCGCGCCCTTGTCACCGGGGCCGATACCGGGATCGGACGGGCGATTGCGCGCGGCCTCGCGGCCGAGGGCGCGCAGGTGGTGCTGCATCATCTCGGCAACCCCGGCGGCGCGCGCGAAACGCTCGACGCCGAGATCCACGAGGCCGATTTCACCCGCGACGGGGCGGCCGAGGGCCTTGCCCGCAGTGTTCTGTCCGGCGGCCCCGTCGACATCCTGATCGCAAATGCCGCCATCGAACGACGCGGCCCCTGGCAAGAGATCACGGCGCAGGGCCTCTCGGATCATCTCGCGGGCAATCTGGGATCGCTGTTGACGCTTTGCCAGCACCTCGTCCCGCCCATGGCGGCGCGCGGCTGGGGCCGCGTCGTGGCGGTAAGCAGCGTCATGGCGGCGCGTCCGCGCGCCGAGACCCTCTCCTACGCCGCGATGAAATCGGCTCAGATTACGGCGCTGCGGGCGCTCGCCCGTGAGGTCGCGGCAGATGGCGTAACCCTGAACGCCATCGCACCAGGCGCGATCGAGACGGAGCGCACCGCCGGGCGCTACGCCGATCCTGACTTCCTGGCAGCGGTCACCGCGAAAATCCCGGCGCGCCGGCAGGGAACACCCGAGGATTGCGTCGCCCCGGTCCTGATGCTTTGCGGTGAGGGGGCCTCTTACATTACGGGGGCAGAGATCCCGGTGGATGGTGGCTGGACCGCGGGCGATGCGCCCGGAGCGCTGCCGCAGGTGCCGGGATGACCGCAAGGGCGCCTTCCGTCCGCGTGCTTCACGAGGGGCCCGACATCGTCGGCGAGGGGCCTCTCTGGGATCCCGGCAGCGGCCGTGTGTGGTGGTGCGATATCGAAGGGCACGCCATTCGCCGCATCGACCTGTCCGGCGGCATGGCACAGAGCATCGCGCTCGACCGCAGGCCTTCTGCGCTGGCACTGACCAGCGGGGGCGACATCCTCGCCGCGCTCGGCAACGGCTGGAGCCGTGTCGACGACGACGGCACCTGCACCGAGGTCGCCGCGCCGGATGGGCCGGCAAACGGTTGGCGAATGAACGACGGTGCCCCCGACATGCAGGGCCGGTTCTGGACCGGGACCATGGCGATGCCCCGGGACAGCGGGCAGGGCGGCGCGCTTTACCGGCTGGATCCGACAGGCCCGGTCCGGGTGCTGGACGGCCTTCGCACGCAGAACGGCCTTGCCGTGTCACCGGACGGGCGGACGCTCTATCTCAGCGACAGTGATCCCGAGGTCTGCGTCATTTGGGCCTTCGAACTCGACCGCGCGACCGGCGCGTTATCGAACCGCCGCGTCTTTCACCGGCCCACAACCGGGCGGCCCGACGGCGCCGCCATGGATGCAGAGGGCTGCTACTGGTTCGCCGCGATCGACGCCGGGCGCATTGTCCGGGTTTCGCCCGAAGGGCGGGAACTCATGCATGTCGACTTGCCCGTCAGCCGACCGACGAACCTGTGCTTTGCCGGCCCGGACCTGCGAACGCTCTGCGTCACCAGCATGTCGGTGCTGCCCGAAGGGCGGGCCGCCGCCGAGGAGCCGCGGGCAGGGGCGCTTCTGGCGCTCGACGCCGGCGTCGCCGGACTGCCCGTTCCCCGCGTGCGGGGCCCTTAACCCGGCCCGGATAACGGAGGAGTGGAAGATCATGAAAAAGGGAGGATTAACTATGACCAGACAAGGCCTATTCGCCGCCGGTGTCGCCGCATCGGCGCTGCTTGCCGGGGGCGCCAGCGCGCAGGAGTTGCGCTTTACCGTGTGGACAGGCAACGATGCCCACCTTGAGATGCTCAACGGCATCGCCGAAGGCTTCCGCGAAAGCCATCCTGACGTGACGGTGCGCTTCGAGACCATCCCGGCGGGGGATTACACCCAGAAGCTGACCTTCCAGATCGCGGGCGGCAACCCGCCCGACCTCGGCTGGATGTTCGAGGACAGCATTCCGGCCTTCATCGCTGCCGGCGTCGTCGAGGACATCGGCCCCGCCCTGCGCGAGACCGAGGGCTACGACCTTGACGATTTCTCCGGCCCGGCAATGGACCTCTGGAGCGACGGCGACGCGGTTTACGGCATCCCGTTCTCCACCTCGCCGTTCATGGTCTTCTACAACAAGGACATGTTCGAGGCCGCAGGGCTCGAGGATCCGCTCGCGATGGTCGAGGCCGGCGAGTGGACGATGGAAGCGTTCCGAGACGCCGCCCTGAAGCTGACCGAGGCCAACGATGCCTGGGGCTTCGAGTTCAAGGACGGCGAAGGCTACGACAGCCGGATCATGCACGCGATCATGCCGCCGATCCGCGCGTATGGCGGGCACGCTTGGCAGGACGGCGAATGCGGCTTCGACGATCCCAAGGCGGTCGAGGCGGTGACCATACTGCACGACATGATCTTCGAGGACCAATCGATCGTGCCGCCGGGCGAGCAGGGCGATTTCTTCTCGGGCAGCGCCGCGATGACGGTCAACCAGATCTCGCGCGCCTCGAAGATGCCCGAGGCGGGCTTTGCCTGGGGGATCGCACCGCTGCCCACCGGACCCGCTGGCGCCGCGCCGATCATCGGACAGGCCGGCATCTCGGTCTTCGCGCAAGGCGACAACAAGGAGCTGGCGACCGAGTTCGCAGCCTTCATGACCAATGCCGAGAACGTCGAGGTGATGGCGCAGTTCTTCCCGCCGGCGCGGGCCTCGGTTCTCGACAGCGACGCTTTCATCGATGCGAACGAGCTGATCCCGGCCGAGCAGATGGCCCATGTCAGCGACGCGATCAAGCAGGGCAGCGTGCTTCCCAGCCACGAGAACGCGCCCAAGATCCTTGCCGCGATGAAGCCGCGTTTCGACGCGCTCTTCCGGGCCGATGCTGACGTGCCGGCCACGCTCGCGGCGGTCTGCGCGGCCATCCAGGACGAGCTGTGAGCCCCCGCGCATGGCTTCGCTGAACGAAACCGGGACCACGGTGCGCGCCCCGCGCGCGCCGTGGCTGACCCTGAAGCGCCGCGAGACGATCGAGGGCTGGCTCTTCGTCAGCCCGACCCTCATCGGCTTCCTGATTTTCTTCCTCGGGCCGCTGATCGCGGTGGTCTTCTACTCGCTGTCCGAGTGGAACCTGTTGAGCCAGGACACCACCTTCGTCGGGCTCGCCAACTACGAGGACGCTCTCACGCAGAACCCCGACTTCTGGCAGGTCATCCGCAATTCGGTGATCTTCGCCGCCGGCCTCGTTCCGATGAACATGGCCCTGGCGCTGGCGCTCGCGATGGCGCTGGCCCGTCCCTTCCGGGGTGTCGTCTTCTTTCGCACGATTTTCTTCGCCCCGGTTGTCACCTCGGCGGTGGCCTGGGCAATCGTCTGGAAATTCCTGCTTCAGGGCGATGCCGGGGCGGTGAACCAGATGCTCGCCACGGTCGGCATCGACGGTCCGAACTGGCTGCGCGAGCCGAACTGGGCCATGGCCGCGGTGATCGTGACGCGCGTGCTCAAGATGGTGGGACTCAACATGATCCTCTACATCGCAGCGCTTCAGTCCATCCCCCGTGATTACGAGGAGGCCGCCCGCCTCGAAGGGGCCTCGGAATGGCAGATCTTCCGCATGGTGATCTGGCCGTTGCTGGCGCCGACGACCCTGATCATCATGGTCATCACCACCATTGGCTCGTTCAAGGTCTTTGACCACATCTACCTGATGACCGGCGGCGGCCCCGAGAACGGCACCCTCGTGCTGGCCTTCTACATCTACCAACAGGCCTTCGAGTTCTTCGAGATCGGCTATGCCTCGGCACTGGCGATGATCATGTTCGTCATCGTGCTGGCGCTGACGGTCGTCCAGCTCATCCTGCGCCAGAAAGGATCGACCTGATGGCCCTGTCGCAACCGCAACTCGCCACCGTGAAACGCACCTGCTGGATGCTTTCGCTCGTGGTGGTGGCGATCCCCTTCCTGTTCCCGTTCCTCTGGATGATCTCGTCCGGTTTCAAGGGGCCGACCGAGATCTTCGGCGAGCCGACCCTCATCCCCCGGACGTGGCGCTGGCAGAACTTCGTCGAGGTGTTCGATTACCAACCCTTCGCGCGCCAGTACTTCAATTCCATCTACATCGCCTGCGCGGTCACGGTGCTGACGCTGCTGCTGTCCTCGCTGGCGGGCTATGCCCTGGCGCGGATGCGCTTTGCCGGGGCGGCGCTGCTGATGGTGTTCCTGATGTCGGCGCTCATGGTCCCCGAAGAGGTGACGATCGTGCCGAACTTCTTCCTAATGAAGTGGCTCGGCGTCATGGACACGCATGTGCCCCTGATCCTGCTTCCGGTCTTCGGCCCGCACGGCGTCATGGCGACCTTCCTCATGCGCCAGTACTTCGTGGCCCTGCCCAAGGAGCTCGAGGACGCGGGCAAGATGGACGGGCTCAGCCGCGTTGGGATCTGGTGGAAGATCGCCCTGCCCATGTCGCGGCCCGCCCTTGCCGCCGTGGCGATCATCACTTTCCTCTTCTCGTGGAACCTCTTCCTCGAACCGCTGGTCTTCCTCTCCAGCCTCGAGAACTTCACCCTGCCGCTGGCCTTGTCGAACTTCACCGACCCCTACGGCGCGCCGCTCTGGCATCTGCAGCTTGCGGCGACGAGCCTTGCCGTGGTGCCGATCCTGATCGTCTACCTGATCGCACAGCGGCAGATCATCGAAAGCTTCGCCATGTCTGGCGTGAAAGGCTGACGCGAAAGGTACGATATGACACGACTGACCGTTAGAAATCTCACCAAGTCCTTCGGCAAGATCGAGGTGATCCGCGGCATCGACCTTGACGTCGCCGACGGCGAATTCGTCGTCTTCGTCGGGCCCTCCGGCTGCGGCAAGTCAACGCTGCTGCGGATGATCTCGGGGCTCGAGACCATCTCGGGCGGCGAGCTCTGGATCGGCGACCGCAAGGTCAATGAGGTCCAGGCCGCCAAGCGCGGGCTTGCGATGGTGTTCCAGAGCTACGCGCTCTATCCGCACCTGACCGTGCGCCAGAACATGGGATTCGGCCTCAAGGTGCGCAAGGAAAGCCCCGACGAGATCGAGCGCCGCGTGAACGAGGCCGCCCGCACGCTCCAGCTCGACAAGCTGCTCGACCGCTACCCGCGCGAGCTTTCGGGCGGCCAGCGGCAGCGCGTCGCCATCGGCCGGGCCATTGTCGGAGATCCGCAGGTCTTTCTCTTCGACGAGCCGCTTTCCAACCTCGATGCGGAGCTGCGCGTACACATGCGCGCCGAGATCGCGGCGCTTCACCGGCGGCTTGGTAATACCACGATCTACGTCACGCACGACCAGATCGAGGCGATGACCCTGGCCGACCGCATTGTCGTCCTGCGGGACGGCCGTATCGAGCAGGTCGGCAGCCCCAAGGAGCTTTACGCAAGGCCGGACAACGTCTTCGTGGCGCAGTTCATCGGTAGTCCCAAGATGAACGTCTGCCCGGTCGAGGCGATCCGGTCCCCCTTGCAGCGCGCGGGCTTTTCTACCGGCGGCGCCACGCAGGCCGGCCTGCGCCCCGAGCATCTTCGCATTGTGGACGAGGCCGAGGGCATCCTGTGCGGCCGGGTCTCCATCAGCGAATACACCGGCGGCGGGGCGCTCCTGCACGTGGAGCTCGAAGGCGCGCCGGTTTTCCTCGTGGAGAATTCCGGCGACGACGCGCCCCAGCCGGGCGACATCGTTCATCTGGCCTTCTCCGGTTCGGATCTTCATCTGTTCGACGCCGAGGGGCGTGCCTGTCACCGCGAGCCCGAATTGGCCTGAAGACCGTGTCTGCTTGCCACAGCCAATCGTCACCCATGACAGGCTTGATGCCAGGGGAGATCTCGAGCGATTGGGTCGTGGCAGCGGTTTGGCCCGGATGACCCCATGGCCTCGGTTTGCCGATATGCGGCAGGCCGGAACCATGGGAGTCGTCACTGCCTTCCCTGGCGTCCCTGCGGTAACGGCTTTGACGCTCAGAAAGGTAAAGACGCGACGTGATCCGCGTGGCCGGGCTGGACTAGGTGGTCGGGAGCGGCTGACGACCGCGGTTCCCCTTTCCGCGGCCATCGCAGACAAACGGTCACGTTCTTGCGGCACTTGATGTTGCGACAAGCGACGGGGTGCCACGCCCCCCGCGTTCCTGTGTGACAAGACAAGGACGGGTCTTGGGTGGGGCGCGCTCGTTCGGCAAATGCGACAGGTTCGATAGCCGGGGCCGGAGGTCTCAGAGCCGGGGAAGTTCCGAGAATATCTCGGGGCCGTCCTCGCGCAGGATCACGATCTCTTCCAGGCGCAGGCCGAACTTGCCCTCCAGGTAGATGCCCGGCTCGATCGAGAAGACATTTCCGATGGCCAAGGGCGTCTCGGAGGTGCCGGTGATATAGGGCGGTTCGTGGATGTCGATGCCCAGGCCGTGGCCAGTGCGGTGCAGGAAGCGGTCGCCGTAGCCGCCTTCGGTGATGACATCGCGCGCGGCGGCATCCACCGCGCAGGCGAGAGCGCCGGGTTTCGCGGCCGCCAGCGCGGCCTGCACGGCGGCCTCGACCAGGTCACGGACCTTCAGGAACTCGGCGTCGGGATCGGGGCCGAACCAACAGCAGCGGGTCATGTCAGAGGGATAGCCATCCAGCACACAGCCGGTGTCGATCAGCACGGCCATGTTCTCGCCCAAGGTTGTGGCACCGGGGTGGTGGTGTGGAAAGGCCCCGTTGCCGCCGAAGCAGACAGAGCAGAAGGCCGTGGCGGCGCCATTGGCCTTGTAATGAGCCTCGATCAGCTCGACCACCTGAGCCTCTGTCATCCCGGGCTTCAGGGCGGCGAAGGCGGCCGCGACCGCGGCATCGTTCAGCAGGTGCGCGGCCTTGATGCGGGCGGCTTCGTCCTTGTCCTTGAGGGTGCGAAGCAGGCCGACGGTGTCCTCGGTGAAGCGGCGGCGCGGGCTGTCGAGGTTGTCGAGCAGCAGCAGCGCGAAATCAGCGCGCATGGTCTCGTCCAGGACCACCGACAGGCCGGAGCGGCGAGCGTCGCTGGCGTCCAGAAGCGCATCCAGCGCGGCACGAGGACCATCGTCATCGGTCCAGGTGAACAGGGGAAGCTGGGTGATCTCCTGCGCCATGGCGGCATTCAGCGCGGGCATCAGGAAGCCGGCATGCTCCGCGGTGACCAGCAACATCACGGGGCGCTCGTCGCCATGCGGGTTCAGCCCGGTCAGCCAGGCCATGTGACTGGAGGGACCCAGCACCACCAGGTCGGTATCGGTTTCCGCCATCCGGGCGCGCAGCCGCGAGAGGCGCTCTTCGGCCTGCATCAGATAGGTCATTCTCTACTCCTGAAACGAAACGGGCCGCCGGAGAGCCGGCGACCCTGTGGTCTTGCGGGCGGTCGCGGGATTACTCCTTCTCGACCAGCCGGTAGAAGACGTAGTCCGAGGTCGCGCCGTTGACGTAACCCGAGACATCCGCGCCCATGGCGACCTCGTAGGAGGCCTGGAACATGATCACGATCGGAGAGCTCTCCTGCACCTTGGCCTGCAGGTCACGGTACATCTCCAGTCGGGCTTCAGGATCGCTTTCCGACAGGGCGGCCATGGTCTCTTCGTTGATCTCGTCCGGCACGGCCCAGGCGTTCCGCCAGGTGGTGGTGGCCTGGTAATTGTCGTCCGAGTTGTCGGAGTTGTAGGCGAAGGCCTTGGCGTTGGAATGCGGGTCCATGAAGTCGGGTCCCCAGTACAGCAGCATCGCCTGGTGGGTCCGCTCGCGGTACTTGGTGATCACCTGAGCGCCGGTGCCGGGCAGGATCTCGAACTCGATACCCGCGTCGGCGAAGCTGGCCTGCAGCGATTGTGCCATGTCGGTGAAGGGGGCCGCGTTGATCACGTCCAGCGTCACTTCGATGGGGATTTCGATACCGGCATCGGCCAGGATCTGCTTGGCCTTCTCGGGATCATAGGTGAAGGGCGTCTCGTCGTAGGAGCCGGGGAAACCCTTCGGCCAGAAGGCCTGGTGGACCTCCATCTGACCCTTGATGATCGTGTCGGTCATGCCGGAGTAATCGACCAGGTAGCGCGCGGCCTCCCAGACGGCGGGATCGGTCAGGCTCTCGGTTTTCTGGTTGAACGACAGGAAGTGGACGGCGGCCTGGGGGAAGGTCTCCACCTTGATCTCGTCCGAGGACAGCGAGGCAATCTGGTCCGGCGTCAGATTGCGCGCCATGTCGATGTCGCCCTGTTCCAGCAGCAGCTGCTGGGTGGCGGCTTCGGCCACGTGGCGGATGATCACCTGGGACATCTCGGGGGCGCCCTTGAAGTAGTCCTCGTTGGCGGCCATACGCACCATCTGACCCGGCGTGTAGGCGGTCAGCGCGAAGGGACCGGAGCCTGCCGAGTTGGCGTTCAGCCAGGCATTGCCCATGTCGCCGTCGACCTCGTTCTCCATCACCAGCGCCTTGTCGACGATGGAGGCAGGACGCGCGGCCAGCACGTTCAGCACGAAGGCAGGCGAGAAGTCCCCCTCGTATTTCACCGTCACGACGTTGCCGTCGGCGGTGACCATGTCGTCCACGTTCTCCGGGGTCCAGCCAAGCTGGGCGAGGATAAAGGCGGGCGTGAGGTTCAGCTTGATGACGCGGCTGAGCGAGAACAGCACGTCCTCGGCGGTCACCGGGTTGCCGGAGTTGAAGACCGCATCGTCACGCAGGGTGAAGGTGATGGTCTTGGCGTCGGCGTCTGCCTCCCATTCGGTCGCGATGCCGGGGGCCAGGATGGTGGGATCTTCCGCATCGTACTGCACCAGGCGGTCGTAGAGGTTGGTGACCAGCTCGCCCGAGGTGAATTCATAGGCCTGCGCCGGGTCGATTGCGACGATGTCGTCGATGTTCTGGGCGATAACCAGGACGTCATCAGGCGTGTCGGCCAGGGCCGCGGTGCCCGCCAGTGGCAGCGCAAGCGCCGAGGCAAACAGCGCGGATTTCAGCATGCTCATGTGGCTCTCCTTGTTGGGGTTGAGTTGAGTGGGACGGTGTTGATCAGCTCTCCAGCTGCACCATCTCCGGTAGTTTCATCCCGCCCTTGCGGTTCAGCACGGCCAGGGTTCCCGTCCAGAGGATCCGAACGGGCTTGTCGGTGGGATTGGTCCAGGAATGGGGGCGCAGCCCGCTGTAATGCAGGCTGTCACCGGCCTTCATCCGGATGACCTGGCCGTCGAGGGTCTGCTCGATCTCGCCGTCCAGGATGTAGATGATCTCCTCTCCCTCGTGGCTGACCACTTCCGAGACATAGCCCGCAGGCACATGAAGGATGTAGCTGGACAGCTCGGCGCCGGGGAACTCGGTGGCCAGGTTCTCGTAGCCGATGGACGAGCCGTTCAGAGAGAACCGGGGCCGGGTCTCGGCGCGGGTCAGGCTGTCGGAGGGACCGGGGGTGGCGATGAAATATTCCAGCGTCACGTCAAGCGCGGCGGCGATCTGCGCCAGCGTCCCCAGCGAGGGCGTCGCGTTGTCGCGTTCCACCTGGCTGAGGTAGCCGACCGAGACACCCGCGCTATCGCACAATGCCTGCAGAGTCAGTCCAAGCTGCTTTCGGCGCTTGCGAATAAGCGGTCCGAGCTGCGGCTCGGCCTTCTGCTTCTCCCGTGCCATGGTGGGGTCCTCCGAGATCCTTTCCGTCACGCTACAAAATTTTTTTTACTATAGCAAAAAATCTTTGTAACACTGGTCACGAGAGTTCACTCGACCGATGCCAAAGGAGGCGGAGACCTTGGCGACAGACGCATCAATGGCCGTCAGGGCGGGACGCGGTGCGCGGGGGATCGGCGGCTTTGTCGTCGTCACCGCGCTGACGTTCCTGGGCTTGCTGGCAATCACCTTCTTCATCGGGCGCGTGGTGCCCATCGACCCCGTGCTTTCGGTGGTCGGGGACCGCGCGACGCAAGAGCAATACGATGCGGCGCGGATCGCCATGGGGCTGGACCGGCCGCTGCTGGTGCAGTTCTTCGACTACGTCTGGTCGGTGATGCAGGGCGACCTTGGCCGCTCGATCTCGACCAACCGCCCCGTGGCCGACGATCTGCTGCGGGTCTTCCCTGCGACGCTGGAGATGGCCACGCTGGGGATCTTCATCGGGGTCGTCCTTGGTGTGCCCGCCGGGGTCTGGGCCGCCACGCGGCGCGGCGAGTGGGTCGACCAGCTGATGCGGGTCTTTGCCCTGCTGGGCTATTCAGTGCCCGCCTTCTGGCTGGGCCTCGTCGGCTTGGCAGTGTTCTATGCTGGCCTCGGCTGGGTCGCCGGACCGGGGCGGCTGGACATCTTCTACGAAGGGCTCGTGCCCGCGCGCACCAATGTCATGCTAATCGACGCCGCGCTGGCGGGTGACTGGGATGTCTTCCGGAACGCGCTCTCGCACCTCCTCCTGCCGGCATCGATCCTTGGCTTCTTCTCGCTGGCCTTCATCGCCCGGATGACCCGCAGCTTCATGCTGGACCAGCTGGGGCAGGAGTTCATCACCACCGCCCGCGTCAAGGGCGTGCCCGAGTGGCGGGTGATCTGGGTGCATGGCTTCAAGCCGATCCGCGTGCCGCTGATCACCGTCATCGGCCTCAGCTACGCCGCGCTGCTGGAAGGCTCGGTGATGATCGAGACCGTCTTCAGCTGGCCCGGCATCGGCAACTACCTGACCACCGCGCTGCTGAACGCCGACATGAACGCCGTGCTGGGGTCCACGCTGGTCATCGGTTCGGTCTTCATCCTGATCAACAAAGTGTCGGACGTGCTCTACCGCGTCCTCGACCCGAGGAGCCGCTGATGAGCACCCGTGACTGGCTTCTGGACGACAGTCCCGCCACGCTGACCCAGGCCAACTTGGGCCGCGCCTGGCGCATGTTCAGCGCGCTGATGCGCAATCCGCTGGCGGTGGCGGGCTTGCTGATCATTCTTCTGCTGCTGGCCACGGCGCTGTTTGCGCCCTGGATCGCGCCGGAAAGCCCCGTTGGGCAGAACCTGCAACGCCGCCTGCTGCCGCCCTCGGCCGAGCATTGGATGGGCACAGATGAGCTGGGCCGCGACATCTTCAGCCGCGTCGTCTACGGCTCGCGCATCACGCTGATGATCGTGGCGCTCGTGGCCGTGATCTCCGCGCCCCTCGGACTGATCATCGGCGCGGTCGCCGGCTATTTCGGCGGCTGGGTCGACCGTATTCTGATGGGCCTCACGGACGTCTTCCTGTCGCTGCCCAAGCTGATCCTGGCGCTGGCCTTCGTCGCCGCCCTCGGGCCGGGCATCGAGAACGCGATCATCGCCATCGCCATCACCGCCTGGCCCGCCTATGCCCGCATCGCACGGGCCGAAACCCTGACCTTTCGCAATGCCGAGTACATCCAGGCGGTGCGGCTGGTCGGCGGCTCGCATGGACGGATCATCTTCCGGCACGTGCTGCCGCTTTGCACCTCCTCGATGATCGTGCGGGTGACGCTGGACATGGCCGGCATCATCCTGACCGCCGCCGGCCTGGGCTTCCTGGGGCTTGGCGCTCAGCCGCCGCTGCCGGAATGGGGTGCCATGATCTCGCGCGGGCGGACCTTCATCCTGGATCAGTGGTGGGTCGCCACCATGCCGGGCTTCGCCATCATTCTGGTTTCGCTCGGCTTCTGCTTCCTGGGCGACGGGCTGCGTGACGTTCTGGACCCGAAACAGGGGGGCGAGAAATGACCGACGCACCGCTTCTGGAAATCGAGGACCTGCGGGTCAGCTTTGCCACCCCCAAGGGGCCTGTGGACGTCGTGAAGGGCCTGAACCTGAGCCTGGGCCGCGAAGAGCGCCTGGGCATCGTCGGCGAAAGCGGCTCGGGCAAGTCGATGACGGGCCGGTCGATCCTTCGGCTGATCCGGGCACCCGGCAAGCAGACCGCGAAGACCCTGCGCTTCGACGGTCTGGACCTGATGGCGCAGACCAGCCGCCAGATGCGCCAGATCCGCGGCGCGCGGATTTCGATGATCATGCAGGACCCGAAGTTCTCTCTGAACCCCGTGATGACCATTGGCCACCAGATCGCCGAGGCGCTGCAGGTGCATGAAAACCTGCCCCGCCGAGACCTGAACGCCCGGGTGATCGAGATGCTGAACTCGGTCCGCATCAACGAGCCCGAGCGGGTGGCGAAGATGTATCCGCACGAGGTTTCGGGCGGCATGGGACAGCGGGTGATGATCGCCATGATGCTGATCCCACGCCCGCAGCTGCTGATCGCGGATGAGCCGACCTCGGCCCTGGATGTCTCGGTGCAGGCGCAGGTGCTGGACCTGATCGAAGAGCTTGTCACCGGCAACGGCATGGGGCTGATCCTGATCAGCCACGACCTGAACCTAGTGGCGCGCTACTGCGACCGGATCATGGTGATGAACGGCGGCGAGGTGGTCGAAGCCTGCGCGGCCGCCGATCTGCACAAGGCCAGCCATCCCTACACGAAGGGCCTGCTGTCGGCACAGCCACGCATGCAGGAAACTCGAGACGAGCTGCCGGTGTTGGACCGCAGCGGAGGAGCAGGCACATGAGCAGCGCCGCGATTTCCCTGAAGGATCTAGATATCTCCTACGGAGACACCAAGGTGGTGCGCGACGTGAGCTTTGATGTGGCGACGGGAGAGAGCTTCGCGCTGGTTGGCGAGAGCGGTTCGGGCAAGTCGACCGTGCTGAAGGCTATCGCCGGGCTGGCGTCGGACTGGACGGGAAAGATATCCGTGCTGGGCAAGCCGCGCGGCCATGGTACCGACCGGGCGTTCTCCGAGACCTGCCAGATGGTCTTCCAGGACCCCTACGCCTCGCTGCATCCCCGCAAGACCATCGACACGGTGCTGTCCGAGCCGCTGGCGATCCACGGCATCGGCAAGCGCAGCGAGAAGGTTGTCGAGATGCTGGGCGCCGTTGGCCTCGACCAGCGTTTCCGCTTCCGCTTTCCGCACCAGCTGTCGGGCGGGCAACGCCAGCGTGTCGCCATCGCGCGTGCCCTGATGCTGGAACCCAAGGTGATGCTGCTGGACGAACCGACCAGCGCGCTCGACGTCTCGGTGCAGGCCGAGATCCTGAACCTGCTGAAGCGGCTGCGCCGTGAACAGGGGCTGACCTACCTGATGGTCACCCACAACCTGCCGGTGGTCAGCTTCATGTGCGATCGCATGGCGGTGATGAACAAGGGCCGCATCGTCGAGATCGCCCCCAAGACCGCGCTCTATGACGGCAGTTTCGCCGATCCCTATACGCGCGACCTCTATGCCGCCTCAGGCGGCAACCCCGATGCCGGTCCCGTGATTTTGGCGGCATCCGAAACCAAGGACCCCGCATGACCGATACCAACAAGGCGCTTGCCGATTTCACCACCGCCCTCGCGGCTGCCACGACCGAAGAGGCCGCCTTCGACGCGCTTTGCGCGCTGACCAAGGCGACGGTGGGTGCGAAGCTGTTCACCGTGATGACCTCGGACACCGAGGCCATGGTGGCGCGCCGCGCCTATACCGACGATGCCGAGAACTATCCGACCTCGGGCGAGAAGCCGATCGTACTGAACCGCTGGTTCGAACAGGTGCTGACCCGGCAGCAGGCCTTCGTGTCCAACACGCTGGCCGATATCGACACGGTGTTCCCTGATGCCGAGCTGATCGGCAAGCTCGGCTGCGGCTCTGTCGTGAACCTGCCGCTGATCATAAACGGCAAGGTCATCGCGACGATGAACATCCTGCATGAAGAGGGCTACTACACGCCCGAACGCGTGGCCCAGATCCACGACATGCTGCGCCTGCCGGCAACGGCTGCCTGCGCCGTGGCGATGGTGCTGCGGGCCTGACCAAGGCCACCAACTGCCAGGTGTATGGCGCCGGGTTCAAGAAACACGGAGATCGGTGGATGAGGCCGGGATCGGCCTGCCATGCTCGCCGGATGAATTGCACCGGCGTTGGCCCCTTGAGCGTCTTCTCGCGCCGCGCGGTGTTGTAGGCGCACACGAACATGGCGAGGCAGCGATTGCGCTGCGCGTGATTTTCGTAGCGGCCGCACCGCTCGCTCGCGCATTTCGGGCAAGACGTCTTCGACGTCTTCATCATGATGCTCCATCCCGGTGAGGTTTCGTGCAGCGACCCCCACCTAGAGGGTGCAAGAGGGCGGAGAGCAGCCGTCCGCTGCGCGTGCGAAGACACCCTTGCCTGGACATGGAAGCGGCCGCTCAGGCAGGAACACCCCTTGGAACTCGGCGTGACTTATAAGGAGGGGCGGGAAGCGGCCGGTCGAGGCGCGAGGCCCCTACCAGCAGCCTGAGGCGGAAGAGCGAAAGTTCGGGTAAGAGCTCCAAAGGTCCGGATTGTTGTGAGGGTTGGCGACGGTGCAATTTCAGGTGGAGCCGCCCGCGGATCGCGTAGTACAAGCGGTTGGGTGGTATTTAGATAGCCAGAGGCCTAGGGTCAGGACCCATTGATTTCCCGGTAGCAGCGTGATTCACGGCTCGAAAATCGAGCGGTGAACATGTCTGATCTCTTCTGGTTGACCGATGCGCAGATGGCGCGCCTGGAGCCCTTCCTTCCCAAGTCCCACGGCAAGCCTCGCGTCGATGGCCGGCGTGTGTTGAGTGGGATTATTTTCATAAATCGCAATGATTTACGTTGGTGCGACGCTCCGGCGGAATATGGGCCACACAAGACTCTCTACAACCGTTGGAAACGTTGGAGTGACAAGGGTATCTTCGCGCGGATGATGGTCGGCTTGGCCGCCGATCACGGCGAACGGAAGATCGTTATGATCGACGCAACCTATTTGAAGGCACACCGCACAGCGACCAGCATGGGCGTGAAAAAGGGGGGCGTGGACGCCTGATCGGGCGAACCAAGGGCGGCATGAATACCAAGTTGCACGCCATCTGCGACAGATGAGCCATGTCGCGCCATTGGTCCGAGCGACGATGGCGAATGCCCCCTGAGCCTGTTCGTGACCGCGGGACAGTCAGCGACTACATCGGCGCACGGGCTTTGGTGAGCAACTTGCCGAAAGTCGATTGGCTGCTCGGGGATTGCGGTTATGACGCCGATTGGTTCCGAGAAGCATTGAACGACAAGGGGATACGCGCCTGCATCCCGAGCCGAAAGCAGCGCAAGAAGACCGTGACATACGATAAGCGTCGGTACAAAAGGCGTAACAGGATCGAGATCATGTTCGGCAGGCTTAAGGACTGGCGGCGTGTCGCCACGCGTTACGACCGCTGCCCAAAGGTCTTCCTCTCAGCCATCTCCCTCGCGGCAACCGTCATCTATTGGCTATGAGTCCTGACCCTAAGGTCTCAACGGTGATTGGTTCGGTTCTTAGCTTCAAGTTGTGCCTCATTATATCTGCGATCGTGGAAATGCGACGATAGGTTCCTCCTGCAAATATAGGTTGACAGTGGGTGTGCATGAAAACCGCCAAAACGTGCAAGCTTATGGTGCATTGGCAGGGAGACAAGCGCTGGCGACCCGTCGAGGACTCGAACCCCGAACCTGCTGATTAGAAGTCAGCTGCTCTATCCAGTTGAGCTAACGGGCCGTGCGCCCGCCCGTTCTAGCGACAAGAGACAGGCCGCGCAATCGGCCTTGGCGCCGGGGTTTTGCCCCTGTGGCTTGCGTCTTTCCACCGGCCCGGCTAGGTGACGGACAACTCCTGGATACGAGGGTGCCGAGATGGATGATCTGCGCGAAAAGTACATCGAGCTGATTGGGGCTGCTGCCGACGAGGCGGCGCTCGAAGACCTGCGCGTGCAGGCGGTCGGCAAGAAGGGCGAGATCAGCCTGCAGATGCGCAGCCTCGGCAAGATGAGCCCGGAAGAGCGCCAGATCATGGGCCCCAGGCTCAACGCGCTGAAGGACGAGATCAACAGCGCGCTCGCCGCCAAGAAGTCGGCGCTGGCCGATGCTGCGCTCAACGAGCGCCTGCAGTCCGAATGGCTCGACGTGACGCTGCCGGGCCGGACCCGCCGCCAGGGCTCCATCCACCCGGTGAGCCAGGTCTGGGAAGAGTGCACCGCGATCTTCGCCGACATGGGCTTCTCGGTGGCCGAAGGGCCGCAGATCGAGAAGGACTGGTACAACTTCGACGCGCTCAACATCCCCGGCCACCATCCGGCGCGCGCCGAGATGGACACGTTCTACATGAACCGTGCCGAGGGCGACGACCGCCCGCCGCACGTGCTGCGCACCCACACCTCGCCGGTGCAGATCCGCTCGATGGAGGCGCAGGGCGCGCCGCTGCGCATCATCTGCCCGGGCCGCGTCTACCGCGCCGATTACGACCAGACCCACACGCCGATGTTCCACCAGGTCGAGGGCCTCGCCATCGACAAGAACATCTCCATGGCGAACCTGAAATGGGTGCTGGAAGAGTTCTTCTCGGCCTATTTCGGCACCACGGTGAAAACCCGCTTCCGTGCCTCGCACTTCCCCTTCACCGAGCCGTCGGCCGAGGTCGACATCCAGTGCCAGTGGAAGGACGGCTCGGTCGTGGTGGGCGAGGGCGACGACTGGCTCGAGGTTCTGGGCTCGGGCATGGTGCACCCCAAGGTGCTGGCCGCCGGCGGCATCGATCCCGACGAATGGCAGGGCTTTGCCTTCGGCATGGGCATCGACCGCATCGCGATGCTGAAATACGGCATTCCCGACCTGCGCGCCTTCTTCGACAGCGACCTGCGCTGGCTGCGCCACTACGGCTTCGCCTCGCTCGACGTGCCGACGATCCGGGGTGGCCTGTCGCGCTGATCCGATTGGCCATCGCGGGCCCAAGACCTAACATCCGGGAAACGCCCGCCGACCTGAGGAATGCCCCGCGATGAAGCTCTTCAACCACGCCAACCGCCAGCGCAACGCCGACACCCGCCGAGTCTATGCGCGGTTCGAGATCGCCCACACGCTGGTCGATTTCGGCGCCGCCGTATGCTTCACCATCGGCTCGGTGCTGTTCTTCTGGAAGCAGTACGAGACCCCGGCGATCTGGTTCTTCACCGTGGGCTCGGTGCTGTTCATGGCAAAGCCCACGCTGCGACTGGCGCGCGAGGTCAAACTCTACCACATGGGCAAGCTCGACACGCTGGCCGATCGCGCCCAGAACGACTGACGCCGAGGCGAACCCTCCACTTCGTGCAGACGGCCCGGCCTCGGTCGGCAGGCAATCTCAGGCCGTCGCCGGATGCGGGCGCAGCCGCCCCGCGCCCCACGCGCTCAGCGCCACCATGGCCGCGGCGGTGCCAAGGCAGAGCGGCAGCCCGCCAAGCTGATAGCTCGCCCCTGACAGCACCGTGCCCAGCAGCCGCCCGGCGGCGTTGGCCATGTAGTAGAAGCCCACATCCATGGTCACGCGGTCATCCTCGGTGAAGGCGAGGATGAGGTAGGAGTGCAGCGACGAGTTCACCGCGAAGATCGCCCCGAAGACCAGCAGGCCCAGCACCAGCGTCACGGTCAGCCACGGCGCGGGCGCGCCGGCCAGGGCCACCAGAAGCGCCAGCAGCGCCGGCACCACGAAGAGCGCCCGCGCCCAGTGCCGGGCGTCGCCGACCAGCGCCGCCTCGCCGCGCTGGCGCGCCCTGAGCAGCCGCGGCGCCGCCGCCTGCACCGCGCCGTAGAGGATGATCCACACCGCCATGAAGGTGCCGATGGTGAAGAAGGCCACGCGGTTGCCCGCCTCGGTGCCGTCTGACAGCACGGCATAGAAGTAGATCGGGATGCCGACCACGAACCACACGTCGCGGGCGCCGAACAGGAAGACCCGCGCGAAGCTCAGCCAGTTCACGTTGCGGTTCTTCGACAGCACCTCGCGGAACTTGGCATCCTTGCGGCCCGCGGGCAGGCCCTTGGGCATCCGCAGCGCCACCGCCACGAGGATCAGCGCCAGCACCGCCGCCATGGCGAGCACCGAGGGCACGAAGCCCGCCAGCGCCAGCAGCGCCGCGCCGAGCAGGAAGCCCAGCCCCTTCACCGCGTTCTTCGAGCCGGTGAGCGCGGCGACCCAGCGAAAGAGCCCGTCCTCGCCCTTTGGCGCCAGCAGCTTCACTGCCGATTTCGACGACATCTTCGCCAGATCCTTGGCCACGCCCGAGGCCCCCTGCACCAGCATCACGAAGGTCACCGAGGCCCCGATCGTCCACGCGGGATCGAGCAGTGCCAGCGCCAGCAGCGCCAGAACCTGCAGGCTCAGCCCGGCATAGAGCGTCGAAGTCAGCCCGAACCGCGCCGCAATCCAGCCCGCCGACAGGTTGGTGATCACCCCGGCGATCTCGTAGAGCACGAACAGGTAGGCCAGCTGCACCGGCGAGAAGCCGAGCGTGTGGAAATGCAGCAGCACCAGCATGCGCAGGGCGCCGTCGGTGAGCATGAAGGCCCAGTAGGCCGCGGTGACGGCGATATAGGCCGCGAGCGGCCTCTCGGGGGCGACGGTGGTCATGGCGGGTCTTTCCGGTGCGGAGTGTCACGCGCGTGCTAGCGCAGGCGCGTGACGGGGGCGTGTCAGAGCGAAGCGGCGACCATCTGCGCCACGTCGACGAGGCGGTGGGCGTAGCCCCATTCGTTGTCGTACCACGCGTAGACCTTGAGCTGGGTGCCGTTGACCACCATCGTCGATTGCGCGTCGATGATGGCGGAGCGCGCGTCGTTGACGTAGTCGCAGCTCACCAGCGGGCGGGTCTCGTAGCCCAGGATGCCTTTGAGCGGGCCGGTAGCGGCGGCCTCGAAGAGGGCGTTGACCTCCTCGACGGTGGTCTCGCGCTCGAGCTCGAACACGCAGTCGGTGAGCGAGGCGTTGAGCAGCGGCACCCGCACGGCATGGCCGTTCAGCTTGCCGGTCAGCTCGGGGTAGATCAGCGTGATCGCGGTGGCGCTGCCGGTGGTGGTCGGGATCAGCGAGTTCAGGGCCGAGCGGGCGCGGCGCAGATCCTTGGCGGGGCGGTCGACGATGGTCTGGGTATTGGTCACGTCGTGGATCGTGGTGATCATGCCGTGTCGGATCCCGAGATTTTCGTGCACCACCTTCACCACCGGCGCGAGGCAGTTGGTCGTGCAGCTTGCCGCCGTCACGATGTGGTGCTGCGCCGGGTCGTAGGCGTCGTCGTTGACGCCGTAGACGATATTGGCGGTCGGGCCGTCCTTGACCGGGGCCGAGACCACCACCTTCTTCACGCCGGCGGCGAAATAGGGCGCGAGCTTGGCCTCGGTCTTGAACACGCCGGTGCAGTCGATGACCACGTCGACGCCCTCGAGCGGCAGGTCCTCGAGCCGCGTCTTGCCATGCACCGGCAGGCGCGTGCCATTGATGGAGAGGCTGTCCGCGTCATGCGAGAAGGTGGCATCCCAGCGCCCGTGCACGGTGTCGAACTCCAGAAGATGCGCGTGCATCTCCGGATCGCCCACCGCATCGTTGATCCAGGCGATGTCGGCGCCCGCGTCGAGCAGCGGGCGCAGTGCAAGCTTGCCGATGCGGCCAAGCCCGTTCAGTGCGTAGGTGGTCATCCGGCGTGGTCCTCGGGTTCGGGGTGGCCGATCTGATCGACGGCCTGTTGCAGGGAGATGCGGTCGAGTGTGTCGAGCGGCAGCGCGGTGAAGGCCGTGAGGCGGTGCTTGAGCATTCCGAAGACCTGCTGGAAGGCGAGGCTTTTCTCGGCCTCGGTGCCGGTGGCCTTCACCGGGTCCGGCAGGCCCCAGTGGGCGCTGATCGGCTGACCGGCCCAGGCCGGGCAGTCCTCGTTCGCGGCGCGGTCGCAGACGGTGAAGACGAAGTCGAGTCTCGGCGCGTCGGGGCCCTGAAACTCCGAGATGGTCTTGGCCCTCAGGCCCCCGGTGTCGAAGCCCTTGTCGCGCAGCGTGGCGATGGCCATCGGATTGAGCTCGGAGTAGGGCCGGGTGCCCGCCGAGAAGGCAATGAAGCGGTCGCCCGCGAGGTGGCTCAGCAGCGCCTCGGCGATGATCGAGCGGGCGGAGTTGCCGGTGCAGATGAAGAGCACGTTATATGGCCCGCCGGAGATGGCGGGGCCGGTTTGCAGGCCGGCAAGCGCCTCGGGCGGGCAGAGATCGGGCCGCCCCCGGCAACAATCGTTGAACAGAAAGCCCACCAGTCCGCGCAGCGCCGCGACGTTCGCCCGGTAGAGCAGCGAGCGCCCGGCTCGTGTCTGGGTGATCAGGCCGGCCTCGCGCAGGGCCGAGAGGTAGACCGAGGCGGTGCTGGCCTTGAGCCCCAGAACCTCGGTGATCTCGCCCGCCGGCAGCGCGTCGGGGTAGCGCCGCATGAGCAGGCGAAACACCTCCATCCGCTGGGGGTGGCTGAGGGTGCCGAGCTGTTCGAATCTTATCGCTTCCATATTTCATGAAATATGGAAGTATAGCGCGCCGGGCAAGTGACGTGTTGATGACAAGGGGTGTCAGGTTGATGGAGGCGCCGACCCCCGGCGGACGAGATGCGCGTGACCCGTCCTCTCGCTTGCGCCGGGCGAGGCGCGGGCGCTCAGGCTTTCCCGCCACGGGGGAGTCGCCGCCGAAGGGGGCTTCCCGGCCCGCGGGCGCGCCGTTGTCAGGCCAGTCTGCCGCTCATCCGCGCGTGATGCAGCGCCGCGACCGCGCAGGAGGCGAGGCGACTCATGTCGTCATCGGAGCGGCTGTTGAGGATGACCGGCACCCGCGCCCCCAGCACCAGCCCCGCCGCCTCGGCGTGAGAGATGTAGGTCAGCTGCTTGGCCAGCATGTTGCCGGCGTCGAGATTGGGTACGACGAGGATCTCGGCCCGCCCGGCCACGTCCGAGGTGATGCCCTTGGTGCGCGCCGCGGCGATGTCGACGGCGTTGTCCATCGCCAGAGGGCCGTCCACCAGCCCGCCGGTGATCTGGCCACGCTCCGCCATCTTCGACAGCAGCGCCGCATCGATCGAGGACGGGATGTCGGGGTTCACCGTCTCGGTGGCCGAGAGCACCCCGACCTTGGGTTGCTCGATGCCGAGCGAGATCGCGAGGTCGATGGCGTTCTGGGTGATGTCGACCTTGGTCTTGAGGTCCGGGGCGATGTTGATCGCGGCGTCGGTGACCAGCAGCGGGTGCGGCTGGCCCGGCACGTCCATCACGAAGATATGGGTGAAGCGCCGACCCATGCGCAGACCGGTCTGCTTGTCGAGGATCGGCCGCAGCAGCATGTCGGTGTGCAGATGCCCCTTCATGATCGCCTCGGCACGGCCCTCGTGCACCAGCTCCACCGCCTTGCGCGCGGCGTTGCGGTGCAGCGGCTCGTGGATGATCTCGACGTCATCGAGGGTCACGCCCATGGCAGAGGCGACCTTGGCGATCTTGTCGGTGTCGCCGATCAGGATCGGCTCGATCAGGGTGTGATCGCGCGCCTTGAGCGCGCCGCCGAGGGAGTTGGGCTCTTCGGGGCAGACAACGGCGGTCTTCAGGGCGGCGAGCGGCGCGGCGCGTTTGAGCAGTTTCTCGAAATGGCGATGGCGCTGCACCACGAGACCCGGGAGATCGTGGCTGTTGTAGCTGACCTTGCGGCGCGGGGCGAGCACCTCGGCGGCGCCAGAGAGCACCAGCGCCCCGTCGGAGAAGCGGCGCACCTCGGTGGCCAGCGTCACCGTGGTCTCGCGCTCGTTCTTGTCGGTGACGGTGACGCCGATCTCGAGCTCGTCGCCGGCGAAGACGCGGGCGTGGAACTGGGCGTTCTGGGCACGGTAGAGGGCGCCGGCGCCAGGCAGCACGTTGCCCAGAACGGCGCCGAGCAGCGCGCCGATGAACGAGCCCGGCGCCATCGCCTCGGGGTGGCCATCGCCATCGCCGTCCTGATCGAAGATGTGCAGCGGATTGTGGTTGCCCGACACGTTGGCATAGACCAGCAGGTCGTCGGCGGTGATGAGGCGGTTCAGCTGCGCCTTGTCGCCCACCTTGAGTTCGTCGAAGGTGCGGTTCTCGATCAGCATTAGGGGTCTCCGGCTGTTCACGGGCCTGCCACCGGATGTCGGGCAGGGCGGGGCTTTGGACCACAGCTATAGACCCTTTGGGCCACGCGTCCACGACCCCGCGCCTGCGTCCGCTCGCCGCACTGCGGCAAGCGAGGCGGATCAATGTCTTGCGAGACAGGCGCCGCCCGAAAATCGGGCAGGCACCGTCAGTTGAGATAGTCCGCGATCAGCGGCGCCAGCGCGGCGGCGGTCTCGTCATGCGCCAGCGGCCCCATGAACTCGGCGGCGGCGCTGGCCTCGAAGTCGCTGAACACCAGCCCCGGCGCGCCGTACTGCCGGGCCTCCTCGCTCTGCGGCATCTCGACAAGCCCGACGCAGCGCGGGCGCAGCGCGTCGAGCATGGTGCGATCGATGAGCAGCGGCCCGGCGTCGAGCGAGGCGTCGGGCGCGTCGGGCGGCGGATTCCCGGACAGCCAGAGCAGCAGCACCCGGCCCCGCAGTAGGGTCAGCAGGTGCTTCATCCGCGCCAGCCAGGCCTGCCGCAGCTCGGCGGCGACCTCGTCGAAGCGCTCTTCCGAGATCTCCTGCAGACGACCGAGCAGGTGCCGGTTGAAGTGAAACTCGGTGAAATCGACCTCTGGGTAGAGGGTCTGGAGCCGCTCGGAGGCGCGCAGGAAGCGATCGTTGCGGCGCGGATGCACGCCGTAGTACCGGTTCGACATGTTCTGCGCCCCCATGACCTGCAGGACGCAGAGGTCGGCGCGTTCGGCCACGTGCAGCACGCCTGGATCGTGCAGGTAGAGGTCGAGCCCCGCATTCACCACGCCGAGATTGACACAGGTGGTTTCGAGCCTGCGCTCGATCAGCGCAGGAAACGGCGTTTCAATGAAACGGCCATAGGTTTCGGTGCCGCCGAGAAAGGCCACGTACGGCACATCGAGCGGCCGCCGTGGCCCGCGGAACAGCACGCGCGACCGGCCGTAGCGACACGGAAAATAGTCCAGCGCCCCCGGCGCTGTCATAGCGAAGGTCATGACTCCCACCTTGGTTCAAACTCACCCGGAAGAGAGCCTCGGACAGCGGAGTTGAGATTTTGCTAAAGCGAAAAAGCCCGACAAATCCGGCCCATCTGCCTTGCGGCGGGTCGCGGCGCGTGCCTATGTTTGGCGCGCAAACGAAAGGGTTATCGGCGATGGATATCAGCAAGATCGGTGTTGTGGGTGCGGGCCAGATGGGCAACGGCATCGCGCACGTGATGGCTCTCGCGGGATACGAGGTCCGGCTTTCGGATGTCAGCCCCGAGGCGCTCGACAAGGCCATGTCCCTGATCGCCGCCAACCTGGACCGGCAGGTCAGCCGCGGCAAGATCGCCCAGGAGGAGCGCGACGGCGCGCTGGGCCGGATCTCGTCGACGCTCGACATCGCCGAGATCGGCCAGACCGACCTGATCATCGAGGCCGCGACCGAGCAGGAGACGGTGAAGCAGAAGATCTTCGACAGCCTCGCGCCGCACCTGCTGCCGCACACCATCCTGACCTCGAACACCTCGTCGATC
Organism: Salipiger bermudensis; assembly: GCF_020171625.1. GTDB lineage: Bacteria > Pseudomonadota > Alphaproteobacteria > Rhodobacterales > Rhodobacteraceae > Salipiger > Salipiger bermudensis_B. The sequence goes on along the minus strand of NZ_JAIUZY010000009.1, from coordinate 59,097 downwards.
TCGATCACGCGGCTGGCCTCGCGCACCGACCGACCCGAGAAGTTTCTCGGCTTCCACTTCATGAACCCGGTGCCGGTGATGCAGCTGGTCGAGCTGATCCGCGGCATCGCCACCGATCAGGAGACCTATCAGGCCTGCCTCAAGGTGGTCGAGAACCTCGGCAAGACCGCCGCCAGCGCCGAGGATTTCCCGGCCTTCATCGTCAACCGCATCCTCGTGCCGATGATCAACGAGGCGGTCTACACGCTGTATGAAGGGGTCGGGAACGTGCGCTCCATCGACATGGCGATGAAGCTCGGCGCCAATCATCCGATGGGGCCGCTGGAACTGGCGGATTTCATCGGGCTCGACACCTGCCTCGCGATCATGAACGTCCTGCATGACGGGCTGGCCGACACCAAGTATCGGCCCTGTCCGTTGCTCACAAAGTATGTCGAGGCGGGCTGGCTCGGTCGCAAGACCAAGCGCGGCTTCTACGATTATCGCGGCGATGAGCCGGTGCCGACACGCTGACGCGGGCGAAGATTTTTCGTACGAAAAATCTTACTCGGTGGGGGATCAGAAAATTCGTACGAATTTTCTGCGGCGGCTCAGAGTTCTGTTCTGAGGCGAAGCGTCGCCTCGCGCAGCCAGGCGATGAACTCGCGCTGCTTTCCGTTCCAGGCCCGCACCGTCTCGGGGGTGATCGGCTCGCCGACCACCGGCTTCTGCGGGCGGCCGCAGGCGTGCATCACCTCGTGGATCAGCAGCCCCTGGCGCAGGGTCGGCGAGATCCGGTTGGCGATCTGGTAGGCGCGGCTGTTCTGGCCGGGGAAGTAGATCGGCACCACCGTCGCGCCCGAGCGCTGGATCATCTTGGCGGTGAACGGATTCCACACCGCCTCGATCGCCGGACCGAGCAGCGAGTGTGAGGCCGCGACGACCCCCGACGGGAACAGCGCGATGACGCCGCCGCCCTTGAGGTGATCCATGGCGCGGGCACGCATCTCGAGGCTCTGCTCGCGGGCACTTTCCTCGTGCGGGAAGGGCACCGGGATCATGAATTCCTCGATCTCCTTCACCCCTGTCAGCAGCGAGCGGGTGAGGATGCGGTAATCGGTGCGCACCCGACCGATCAGATCCGCGAGGATCATGCCGTCGACCAGCCCGTGCGGGTGGTTGGCCACCACGACCACAGGCCCGTCCTTGGGGATGCGCGCGATCTGCTCGGCAGGCGTGTCAAGGCGGATGCGCATGTGCCCCAGCGCGTGGCGCCAGAACTCCTGCCCGTCGGGAATGCCGGCACGCTCGACCTTGCGCACCAGCCGGATCATCGGGATCTTGCCGGTCGCCCATTCCAGCGCGCGGATGGTGTTGGCCTTCCACGGGTTGGTGAAGGTGTTGGCGTAGCTGAGCTTGCGCTTGTCGTAGGGAGCGTGCAGCGGACGCGTGACGCCGCCCTGACCGGCCGTGGCCTGATAGCTCTCAACCATGTGCCCGCCTTGTTCCGTCGTCCTGCGCCGGTGGGGTTTGCCGGCGGTCAGTTCTCTTCTCCGAACCGGTTCGCGACCAGCGCTTCCAGCGCATCGGCCAGCGCGACCGCGTCCGGCCCCGAGGTTTCGACCTCAATAAGGCTTCCTTTGGAAGCTGCCAACATCAAAAGCCCCATGATGCTGTCGCCGCCGGCGCTCATGCCGTCCTTGCTGATCTCGGCGCGCGCGTCGAACCCCTCGACCACCTCGACGAGCTTGGCCGAGGCGCGGGCGTGTAGCCCTTTTTCGTTCACGATCTTCAGCTCGCGGTGCACGTTGTCGGCCATAAACTACAAATTCCCTTGGACAGAGCCTGCGCGATCCCGCTCAGAGCGGCTCGGGCTTCACGTTGACGCTGTCGATGTATTTCCGTCCTGCTTCAAGCGCGCCTTTTACCGCATCGGGCACATCCTTCTGCCGGCTCTTCGCAAGCTTGATCAGCATCGGCAGGTTCATGCCGTAGAGGATCCGGCGGTTCTCGGGCTGACAGGCCAGCAGCGACAGGTTCGACGGGGAGCCGCCATAGAGATCGGTGACCACCACGACGCCATCGCCGGTGTCGACACCGTCGGCCACCGTGCAGATCTCGGCCTGCTTGTCGGCGCGGTCATGGTCGGCCTCGATGGTGACCGCGACGATGCCGGGCTGTTTGCCCACGACATGCTCGATCGCCGAGAGATACTCCCGCGCCAGTCCGCCATGGGCCACGATCACGATGCCGATCACCCGTTCTGTCCTCCGATGGTCCTGTTCTGGCCGGACGCGGAAGCCAGTCCGCGACGCTCGAGCTCGCGGTGCCTAATTGACACTTGCCAGCCACTGTCTGCAAGGGCAGCGGCCAGTCTTTCTGTCACGGCGACCGACCGGTGTTGCCCGCCGGTACACCCGATGCCGAAGGTCAGGTGCGCCTTGCCCTCGTCCTTGCAGGCCGGCAGCACGAACAGCGCCAGATCGGTCAGCTTGGCGACGAAGGGCGCGAAGCGGGCGTCGGTCTCGATGTGCGCGACCACCGGGGCATCGAGGCCGGTCAGCCCACGCAGTGCGGGCTGCCAGTGCGGGTTGTCGAGGAAGCGGCAGTCGAAGGCCCAGTCGAGGCCCTGCGGCAGGCCGCGCTTGTAGGAAAACGAATGCAGCGCCACCGCCAGTTTCTGCCCGGTCCGGTCGGCGAACTGCCCCGCCATCTGCGCGCGCAGGTCATGCGGCGAGAGCGCGCTGCTGTCGATCAGGATGTCGGCGGCATTGCGGGCCTCTTCCAGCAGGGCAAGCTCGCGCTCGATGCCCTGCGTGTAGCTCTCGTCCGGGGCCATCGGGTGACGGCGGCGGGTCTCGGAATAGCGGCGCGAGAGCACCTCGGCGCTGCAGTCGAGATAGAACAGCTGGGCGTCCAGCGCGGGCTCGGCGGTGAGGCGCCGGTGCAGCTCGAGCAGCCCCTGCACCGAGAAGTCGCGGTTGCGGATATCGACGCCAAGGGCCACCGGGCGCGCCAGGGCGCCGCCCTCGAGCAGCAGGCGCGGGATCAGGCTCAGAGGGATGTTGTCGATGGCCTCGTAGCCGAGATCCTCCAGCACGTTGATCGCGGTGGAGCGCCCGGCGCCCGAGGGCCCGGTGACCAGCACGACGCGCTGTTGTCCTTTCGATTGATCCTGCATCCTCGTCTATTCCCTTCGGCCGCCCTTGAGATATTGTACGAGCGCTGCAGGAAAATAGGGATGTGCGGATTTGTGAAGCAAGGGGATTTTCTGCCCCAGCAGCACGGTTTCGCGGTGCTGCGGCAAGCGCGCCGTCTCGTCATCGTCGAGGTCGAGCACGGCGGCCAGCGCCACAGGGGCGATGGTCTCGGCGTTCAGCAGCCCGATGCCGCGCGCCTCGATCATCCCCGCCAGCGGGGCAGGGGGCGCGAGCCACACCGTCGCATCGCGCAGGCTGGCGACGACGCGGTCGTCGGCCACCAGCACGGCCCCGCGGGCCATCATCTCGAGCGCCAGCGCCGACTTGCCGCTGCCCGAGGCGCCGCGGATCAGCAGCCCCCGGCCCATGACGGCCACGGCGGTGGCGTGCAGGATCTCGGAGGCGTCGGAGGGCATGGGCTGCGGAGGATCGGACGGGGGGATCAGAGGAGCGCTCAGACCGGCAGGCCGACAACGAAGCGCGCACCGAGCGGCTCGGAGGTCACGTCGGCCTCGGTGGGGCGGATATTCTCGGCCCAGATCACCCCGCCATGGGCTTCGACGATCTGCTTCGAGATCGCGAGACCGAGGCCGGAATTGTTGCCGAAATCGGTTTCGGGGCGCTGCGAGTAGAAGCGCTTGAAGATCTTCTGCAGCGCCTCTTCCGGAATTCCGGGGCCGGTATCCTCGACCACCACCAGCACGCGGTTGTCGCGGCGGCGCGCCCAGACGCGGATGGCGTCGCCGTCCTCGCAGAAGCTGATGGCGTTGGTGATCAGGTTCACGAAGACCTGCGCGAGGCGCGGCTCGAGGCCGCTGATGCTGATCGGTTTCGCGGGAAGGTCGGTGATGAACTCGACCCCTTTGCCGCGGGCATCCTCGCCAAGGAACTGGGTGATGTTCCCGATCATCTCGAGCAGGTTGAACTCCTGCTCTTCTTCCTTGACCAGTTCGCTGTCGAGCCGCGAGGCATTGGAGATGTCGCTCACCAGACGGTCGAGGCGGCGCACGTCATGCTCGATCACGTCGAGCAGCTTGTCGCGGTGCTCTTCCTTCTTGACGATGCGCAGCGAGCCGATGGCCGAGCGCAGGCTGGCCAGCGGGTTCTTGATTTCATGCGCGACATCGGCGGCGAACTGTTCGTTGCTGTCGATGCGGTCGTAGAGCGCCGAAACCATGCCGCGCAGCGCCCCCGAGAGGCGGCCGATCTCGTCGGGCCGCGCCGTCAGGTCGGGGATGCGGATGCGGCGCGAACTGCCCTTGCTGCGGTTGTTGCGGTCGCGGCCGATCTCGGCGGCGTCCGCCAGATCCGAGATCGGGTTGGCGATGGTCGAGGCCAGAACGAGGCTCAGGCCGATCGAGACCAGCGTGGCGATGACGAACATCTGCAGCACGCGCTCCCGCTCGGCGCTGACCGCGGCGTCGATCTCGGCCTCGGTCGACATCAGGGCCACGGTGCCAATCACCGCGTCGCCCTGCCGGATCGGCGAGAAGCCGGTGAACACGGTCTCTCCGCCGGGGCCCTCGCTGGATTGCATCCGGGTCATGGTCGGGTCGCCGCCCTCGATCATCCGGCGCATCCGGTCCTCGAGGCTCGTTTCGGGTTCGGTCTCCCGATACGAGAAGATCCCGGCGACACCGCGCCAGATCGCGTCGAGGAAATCCGAGATCACGGTCGGGCGGTCGGCCTCGCGGGTGTCGATCGACAGCAGCGGCGGGTGGACGCCGCTGGTCTCGCCGACAAGGAAATTGTCGGCGTCGAACACGAGCAACTCGGTTCCCTCGCGCAGCTCGAGCTGTTGCAGCAGACCGTTGATGTCTGTCGCGGCGTCGCTCCCGAGCGAAACCGGTGCGCCATCGGGCAGCCAGGCCTCGATCACGTCGGCGATCAGCTCGGCCTCGGAGGCCACGGCATTGCCCCGCTGCATCACCAGCGTATCGCGCGACGAGTTGAGCCAGAGGATGCCCGCCACCATGACGTTCAGCGCGATCAGGTTGAAGGTGATGATCTTGCGGGTCAGCGGGGAGCGGTTGAGCGAAAACAGGCTGCGCCGCGCGCGGGTGTCGCGCAGCTCTTTCTCTACCGTGCTGTCGGGGGCGACGAAATCATCTCCAAGGACGACATCGGCATCACGCCGTTCGCCCGGGTGTTCGTCGCGCGTCGAGATCCTCTCGGCCAGCGCCATGTCTTACTCTTCGTTGTAACGATACCCGATACCATACAGCGTTTCGATGGCGGAGAAATCCGCATCCACCGTCCGCATCTTCTTGCGCAGGCGCTTGATGTGGCTGTCGATGGTGCGGTCATCGACATAGACCTGATCGTCATAGGCGACGTCCATCAGCTGGTCGCGGGATTTCACGAAGCCGGGGCGTTGCGCCAGGGCCTGCAGCAGCAGGAATTCGGTCACGGTGAGCGACACGTCTTGACCCTTCCAGGTCACCGAGTGGCGCAGCGGATCCATGGTGAGCGATCCGCGGGTCATCAGCTTGGTGTCTTCGGTGTCGCCCACGACCTCGCCTGCAACGGCTTCCTGCCGGCGCAGCAGCGCGCGGATGCGTTCGACCAGCAGGCGCTGCGAGAAGGGCTTCTTGACGTAATCGTCGGCGCCCATGCGCAGACCGAGCACCTCGTCGATCTCGTCGTCCTTGGAGGTCAGGAAGATCACCGGCATCTTCGATTTCTGGCGCACCCGCTGCAGCAGGTCCATGCCGTCCATGCGGGGCATCTTGATGTCGAAGACCGCCATGTCGGGCATCTTCTTGTTGAAGGCGTCCAGCGCGGCCTGACCGTCGTTATAGGTCTCGACCTCGAATCCCTCGGCCTCAAGTGTCATCGAAACCGATGTCAGGATGTTCCTGTCATCGTCCACGAGGGCAATTTTCGACATGGGATTGTTTCCTTGTACTGCACGGACTGCCTGATTTTTTAACGAGTATGCGGGACATTGTTCTTTGCAACAATGCCAAACTGCGAATCAGGCCTTCTCACTGCCTTATTTCGAACGAATACCGATAAGGAATGGCTAAAATGTCTCAACGTGCCGATGTTGGAGAAGCAACCTGTCCGCGTGCTAACGCTAAACGAAACTTGGTTGCGCTAACTTTGACATGCGTCCTGTTCCGATCCGGAAACGCCGTGCTAAAGCACCTCTTGCCGGTGGTGGTCATCACCGGTGAGCGGACGCGCTTTGCGACGTCTCCGCTGTGACTGACGACCGCCGCGTGTGGCGCGGCTACAGGAGCTTGGCAGATGACATTTGGACGGGTGAACCCGGATTTCCGGCTTGAAGATCAAGGGATCGAAGGCCTGGGGAATGTCTATTACAATCTTATGGAGCCGGCGCTGATCGAGGCCGCCCTCAAACGCGGCGAGGGCACGCTTGGCAAGGGCGGCGCCTTCTACGTCACCACGGGCAAGTTCACCGGTCGGTCGCCGCAGGACAAGCACGTGGTCAAAACCGACTCCGTCGCCGACAAGATCTGGTGGGAAAACAACCGCGAGATGACCCCCGAAGGGTTCGACAATCTCTACACCGACATGCTCGAGCACATGAAGGGTGGCGAGTATTTCGTCGAGGACCTGATCGGCGGGGCCGACCCGGCCTACTCGATCAAGGTGCGGATGGTGACCGAGCTGGCCTGGCATGGTCTGTTCATCCGCCACATGCTGCGCCGCCCTGAGCGCGACACGCTCGAGTCGTTCATGGCGGATTTCACGGTTATCAACTGCCCGACCTTCAAGGCCGATCCCGAGCGTCACAACTGCCGCTCCGACACCGTCATCGCGATGAACTTCGACCGCAAGACCATCCTCATCGGCGGCACCGAGTACGCCGGCGAGAACAAGAAGTCGGTCTTCACGCTGCTCAACTACATGCTGCCGCTTAAGGGCATCATGGCGATGCACTGCTCGGCCAACCACGCGCCGAACAACCCGGTCGACACCGCGATCTTCTTCGGCCTGTCGGGCACCGGCAAGACCACGCTCTCGGCCGATCCCGAGCGCGTGCTGATCGGCGATGACGAGCACGGCTGGTCGGATCGCGGCACCTTCAACTTCGAGGGCGGCTGCTACGCCAAGACCATCAACCTCTCCGCCGATGCCGAGCCCGAGATCTACGCCACGACCTCGAAATTCGGCACCGTGATCGAGAACATGGTCTTTGACGAAGAGACCTTCGAGCTTGATTTCGACGATGACAGCCTGACCGCCAACATGCGCTGCGCCTACCCGCTCGAGTATATCTCGAACGCGTCGTCGACGGCGCTTGGCGGCCATCCGAAGAACATCATCATGCTGACCTGCGACGCCTTCGGTGTGCTGCCGCCGATCGCGCGGCTCACCCCGGCGCAGGCAATGTACCACTTCCTGTCGGGTTTCACCTCGAAGGTGGCCGGCACCGAGCGTGGCATCACCGAGCCGCAGCCGACCTTCTCGACCTGCTTCGGCGCGCCCTTCATGCCGCTGCGCCCGGAGATGTACGGTAACCTGCTGCGCGACAAGATCGCCAAGCACGGCGCGACCTGCTGGCTCGTTAACACCGGCTGGACCGGCGGCGCCTACGGCACCGGCCACCGGATGCCGATCAAGGCGACCCGCGCGCTGCTGCACGCCGCGCTGAACGGCTCGCTCGCCAAGGTCGAGTTCCGCAAGGATCCGAACTTCGGCTTCGAGGTCCCGGTTAAGGTCGAGGGCGTGCCCGAGCTGCTGCTTGATCCGCGCCGCACCTGGTCCGACAAAGACGCGTTCGACGCGCAGGCCGAGCGGTTGGTGAAGATGTTTGCGGACAACTTCGAGCAGTATGTCCCCTATATCGACGAGGACGTGAAGGCCGCCGCCATCGGCTGAGCCGGCCCGCCTTCGCTGGATGTGCAGCGCCCGTCGCTTCTGCGGCGGGCGTTTGCGTGTCTGCGGGGCAGGGCGCGCGGGCGGAATGCCACCGCTTGCACAGGACGCGGACGCGGAGGGGTTTGCGCAGGTCCACGGAGCCGGTATTGCAAAGAGACACCCTTCGCCGGAGATCGCCATGGTTCGCCTGCTGTCCGCCCTCTGCGCCGCTTTCGCGCTGGTTTCGATGGCTCACGCCGCGCCGGGCGAGTCCTACGCCCGCGATCCCGTGGTGGTCATCGATCACGGCGTCATCTGCCAGGTCACGCCGGAGGGCGCGCGCGAGGCGCCGGACACCATCATGGGGGCGATCAATCTCATCGAGCAGACCCGCGACATGGATGTGACGACCCGCGTGGTGCCGGCGAAGGCGGGCATCAGCTTCGGGGTGAAGTTCACCCTCCGCCCGGGCGCCGGCGACCGAGACGTGACCATCCTCGTCACCCATCCGCCGATGGGGCCGGAGGGCGTCACCACCGAGAGCTGGACCTCGCCGCTTTCCGAGGGCCGCGCCAGCCTCAACATGTTCACCTTCGAGTACCCCTACGAGATGGTGCCGGGCCCGTGGGTCATGGCGCTCGAGGCGGATGGCGAGCGGTTGATGGAGCAGCATTTCGAGGTCGTCTCGGAGCTGGCCGCCCCGGCGGTGCTTTCGGTGTGTTACGGGCAGGATTTCGTCTCCTGACTGTCCACAGATCCGGGGATCCCTCGCGACGGGCTTCAGCCGCCGGTGGGGCTGGGGGTTGCGCGCTGCGGTGCTGAATTCATCCCCAGATCGCTCCACATGTCCACAGCTCTTATCTTGGGCTTTGCCACAAGCCGTCCACAACTTATTGGGTGTGTCTCTAATATTTCGCTTTACAGTAGGTGCATGCCACAGGCACGATATCTGGTAAGGGGAGGGATACAACTCCCAGCCCCTAGAGCAGTCAGCTAGCGCTTGGGGCGCGGCCCGTTCCCCGGTGCTACAGCGAAAAAATGAGGTGGCGCATGGCACTGTCCGAAGAGTTTCTGAGCGACGAGATTCACCCGATCGACATCGTCGAGACGCTGGCCGAACACCACGACTGGGATTTCGACCGGGTGGGCGAAGACCAGATCGCGATGGCCGTCGAGGGCCAGTGGCGCACCTATTCGATCACCCTTGCCTGGTCGCCCTATGACGAGACCCTGCGCCTGATCTGCAGCTTCGAGATGGAGCCGCCGGAAGAGTCGCTGCCGGAGCTGTTCACCGCGCTCAACACGATCAACGATCAATGCTGGGCGGGCTCGTTCAGCTTCTGGGCCGAGCCCAAGCTGATGGTCTATCGCTACGGCCTCGTCCTGGCCGGCGGCCAGAGCGCCAGCCCCGAGCAGATCGACACGATGATCGCCGCCGCGGTGCTGGCCTCCGAGCGCTACTACCCGGCGTTCCAGCTGGTGGCCTGGGCCAACAAGCCCGCCTCCGAGGCGGTGCAGATCGCCATCGCCGAGGCCTACGGCCGGGCCTGAGCGGCAAGATTTTTCGACGAAAAATCTTGGGCGGCGTGGCAGGTGTCGGGGCCTAGGTGCCTGCCGGGCCGCCCTTTGACAAAAGCCTGATCCTCGAGGTCCGTTTCGGGGAGAGATATCTGAGACCGGCGATGGCTTTGGCTGCTGCCGGACGCGGCCCATGTCACCCCGGCGAGGTGATCCCCGCCCCTTCATTTCCGCCCATAGCGAGAACCACGCCACCGCCCGCCCAGGCGCCCAGCCTGCGCAGGGCGGCCCACGCGCACACCCGATGTCCCGGCTGCTTGCAACCGGTCGTGTCTCGCGACAGATTGACGCCAAGAACGGGAGAGCGACGAAGATGGAAAACGGTGAAATCGCGCGGCGCGGGCTGGTGCTGCTGGGCTGTGGCAAGATGGGATCGGCGATGCTCGAGGGCTGGCTGAAGCGCGGGCTGCCGGCCAGGTCTGTCTGGGTGATGGACCCGCACCCCTCGGACTGGCTGCAGGCGCAGGGCGTCAACCTCAACGCGGAGCTGCCCGCCGACCCGGCCATCGTGCTGGTGGCGGTGAAGCCGCAGATGATGGCCGAGGCGCTGCCGGTGCTGCAGCCGCTCGGCAATGGCACCACGCTGTTCCTGTCGGTGGCCGCCGGGGTCACCATCGCCAGCTACGAGGCGACGCTCGGGGCCGACACCCCGATCATTCGCGCCATGCCCAACACGCCCGCCGCGGTGGGGCAGGGCATCACCGCCATCGTCGGCAACGCGCCGGCCTCCGAGACGCAGATGGCCCAGGCCGAGGAGCTTCTGTCCGCCGTGGGCGAGGTGGTGCGGCTCGAGGCCGAGGCGCAGATGGATGCCGTCACCGGGGTCAGCGGCTCGGGCCCGGCCTACGTGTTCCACATGATCGAGTGTCTGGCCGCGGCGGGCGAGGCGCAGGGGCTGGCCCCCGAGCTTGCCCTGCAGCTTGCCAAGGCGACCGTCGCGGGCGCCGGTGCGCTGGCGATGCAGGCGGCGGACGATCCCGCCCAGCTGCGCCGCAACGTGACCTCGCCCAACGGCACCACGCAGGCCGGGCTCGAGGTGCTGATGGATGAGGAGGCGGGTCTGCCCCCCCTGATGAAAGCCACCGTCGCCGCCGCCGCCGACCGCTCGCGGGAGTTGGCCAATGGCTGAGATCAGCTTCGACGATTTCCTCAAGGTCGACATCCGTGTCGGCAAGGTGGTGCGCGCCGAACCCTTCCCCGAGGCGCGCAAGCCCGCGATCAAGCTCTGGATCGATTTCGGCCCCGAGATCGGCGAGAAGAAGAGCTCGGCCCAGATCACCGAGCATTACACGCCCGAGGCGCTGGTGGGGCGGCAGGTGATGGCGGTGGTGAACTTCCCGCCGCGCCAGATTGGCCCGTTCATGTCGCAATGCCTGACACTGGGCTTCACCGACGCGGACGGGGCCGTGGTGCTGGCCGGCCCCGACGGGGAGGTGCCCCTCGGGGCGCGGCTGCATTGAACCGCGTTCTGATCGGCCGCAACCTGCCCGAGCGGGTCGTCGACGAGGCGCGCGCGCTCTTCGACGTCACTTATCGCGACAGCCCCGCGCCGCTGAGCCGCGACGAGATGGTCGCGGCCCTGTCGGAGTATGACGGCGCTCTGGTGACGCTGGGCGACGGGTTTTCGGCGGAGGTCTTCGAGGCGGCGGGTTCGCCGCGGGCGAAAATCCTCGCCAATTTCGGCGTGGGCTTCAATCATATCGACGTGGCAGCGGCCAAGGCTGCGGGGATCACCGTGACCAACACCCCCGGCGCCGTCACCGACGCCACCGCCGACATCGCCATGACGCTGATGCTGATGAGCTGCCGCCGCGCTGCCGAGGGCGAGCGGCTGGTGCGCTCGGGAGACTGGCAGGGCTGGCACCCGGTGCAGATGCTCGGCCTGCACATGACCGGCAAGCGCGTGGGTATTCTCGGGATGGGCCGCATCGGGCAGGCCATCGCGCGGCGCTGCCATTTCGGCTTCGGCATGTCGGTGGCCTATGCCTCGCGCTCGGAGAAGAGCCTCGAGTTCCCGGCGGAGCGCTACGCCTCGCCCGAGGCGCTGGCGGCGGAGGTCGATGTGCTGGTGGTCTCGCTTCCGGCAAGCCCAGAGACCCACCATATGGTCGATGCAGGCGTGCTTGCGGCGATGAAACCGACGGCGCATCTGGTCAACATCGCGCGCGGCGACATCGTCGACGAGGCCGCGCTGATCGCGGCGCTGGAGGCGCGGGCGATCGGCGGGGCGGGGCTCGACGTCTACGAGTTCGAGCCCAAGGTGCCCGAGGCGCTCAGGGCGCTCGACAACGTGGTGCTGCTGCCGCATCTGGGCACCTCGACGCTGGAGGTGCGCGAGGACATGGGTCGGATGGCGGTCGAGAACCTGCGGGCGTTCTTTGCCGGCGACGCGGTGCCGAACCGGGTCGGGGGCTGACCCGCGCGAGAGGCCCGTGCGGCAGGGCGGCGCATCATCCCGGCGCCGCCGCCTGTCGCTAGAGGCTCAGCTTTCGGTGTCGAGCCAGATCGTCACCGGTCCGTCATTGACCAGCGACACCTTCATGTCTGCGCCGAAGCGGCCGGTGGCCACGGGCAGGCCCTCGGCCTGCAGCTTTGCTGCGAAATGCTCGTAGAGGCGCTTGCCGTCCTCCGGGGCGGCGGCGGTGGAGAATCCCGGGCGGTTGCCCTTGGTCTCGGCGGCGAGCGTGAACTGGCTGACCACCAGCGCTGCGCCGGAGACGTCGCGCACCGACAGGTTCATGCGGTCCGCCTCGTCCCGGAAGATGCGCAGCTTGGCGATCTTGGCGGCGAGCTTGTCGGCCTGTGCCTCAGTATCGCCCTGCATGGCGCAGACCAGAACCAGAAGGCCGGGGCCGATCTCGCCCAGAACCGCCCCCTCGACCGCGACCTGCGCCTCCGAGACGCGCTGGATCAGCGCCCTCACAGCTCGGTCTCCCACGGCGGGTTGGCTCCGGCGCGGCTGACGGTGACCGCCGCCGCCTTGGCACCGAGCGCGATGGCCGGGCGCAAATCTTCGAGCGCCGCGCCGCGGACCGCGCCGTGCGATAGCAGCCCGTCGCGCCAGAGCCCGGCGAGCAGGCCCGCGTTGAACGTGTCGCCTGCGCCGACGGTGTCGACCACCTCGGCGCGCTCCGCCGCGACGGCGATCTCGCCGTCGTCGCTATAGGCCACCACGCCCTCCGCACCGCGCGTCTCGAGCACCAGCGCCGCCCCGCCTTCGATCAGCGCCGCGGGCGTGGTGCCGAGCCAGGCCATGTCCTCGTCGGAGATCTTCACGATGTCGGCGCGGGAGAGCATCGCCTCCAGCCGGGCGCGATAGCGCGGCTCGTCGGTGATGAAGCCGGGGCGAATGTTTGGGTCGATCATCACCAGCCGCTCGCCCGCTTGCGCGCAAAGGGCCGCGTAGCTGTCGGCGGCGGGTTCGGAGACCAGACTGATGCCGCCGAAGAACAGGGCCTCGGTCTCGGTGCCGAGCGTGGGCAGGTCGTCTTCCGACAGCATCCGCCCGGCGGTGTTCTCGTCGTAAAAGGCGTACTGGGCGTGGCCATCGGTCAGCGTTACGAAAGCCAGCGTGGTGGGCCTTTCCGAGCGCGGCGCGCGCGCGAAATCGACCCGCGAGGCGGTCAGCGCCTCGGCCAGGACGGAGCCGAAGAGATCGGTGGAGAGGCCCCCGAAATAGCCGCACGGCGCGCCGAGACGGCCGATCGCGATGGCGGTGTTGAACACCGCGCCCCCGGCGACGGGCGCAAAGCTCGGTTCCCCGGTGCTTGCGGTTCGGGGCAGCATGTCGATCAGCGATTCGCCGCAGCACAGGATCATCGTCGGTCCTCCCTCTGTTAGCGCCGCAACTTGCCGCGTCGCGGGTCTGGAAACAAGGCCCGGATTGGTGCGGGGCGGGCAAGGCGCGCAGCTCTGTTGCGCGCTATTGCCCCTGCGCGAAGATGAAGCCCGCGATGCCGGCGACGATCAGCCCCAGCACCACCGCAAGCGCGATCTTCCAGGTCGACCAGGGTCGTTCCCCCTGCACCCGGCCGGTGGTGCCGTTGACCACGAAACGGTAGGTCTCGCCGCGATACTTGTAGGCGGCCAGCCAGACCGGCAGCAGCACGTGCTTGAAGGTGACGGCGGCGACCTGCGTGTCGACGGACTGGATGCGCTGACGGTCGCCGCCGATGTCGAACTTCACGTCGCGCTCGATCTGCCGGTCCATGATGGCGCGGGCCTCGCGGAAGCCCTCGTCGAGATCGACCTGATAGCCCTCGGCGCGGAACCCGGCGAGAAACTCGGGCTGGTAGGGCTCGAGCCGCGTCAGATCCCACGGCTCGAGCGCGTCGGTGAATTTCTTCGGCAGCGAGCGCGAGGCCAGCACCAGCACATCGTCGAAGAACCGCGCCACGCGCCCTGAGACCGAGCGCCAGCGCACCTTGGCGACCTGCACGGTCTGGCGCTTGCCGTCGCGCATCACCGTGCGGCTCTCGTAGTAGACCGTGCCGCGCTGGCCGCGATAGGCCGATTGCGTTTGCGCGTCAAAGGTCCAGTAGGGCACGTAAATGCCCTGCATCCTGCGGCCCTTGCGGGCGTAGTCCTTGAGCCCGTTGGGCGCGAACCAGAGCCGGCCCAGCCAGCCCGTCATGGCGTCGTGGGCGGCGCGCTCGTCGAGGATGAAAGGCAGCACGCCGCGCGGCTTGATCTGGCGATGCGTGCCCGTATCGGTGACCACCGGCGTGGCGCAGAACGGGCATTCGGTGGCGTGGGTGTCGGCGTCGAACTCGACCTCGGCGCCGCAATTGGGGCACTGGGTGACGCGAAGGTCCTCCATCTCCTGCAGCGGCAGAAGGTCGTCGATGGCGGCGCGGAAATCGAGCTCGCGGATCGCGTTGCCCCAAGGGCCGTGCTCGGAGATCTCCTGCACGTCGCCGCAATGGTCGCAGACCAGCTGCCCCTTGGCGGGATCATAGCGGTAGTCGGCGCCGCATTGCTGGCAGGGAAAACGGTGTTCCTCGGTCATCACGACCCCTCTGTTTCCGGCAGGGCGACCCTAGGTCGGATGCCTGGGCGATGGAACCGGTTTTCCTTTCCGAAACGGCTGTCTAGGGTGGCGCCGGACAGGCCCGGCCGACGGGTCGCGAGAGGATAGAAGAAGGCTGAGAGATCGCCATGAGACACCTTAGGAGTGCCGCGCTGGCAGGGCTGTTGCTCTGCATCTCTGCCGGGGTGACCGGCGCCGAAGAAGCACGCTACCGCTTCGAGTGGCAGGGCGGGGGCGGCTACGTGATGCGCGGGGGGATGTCCTTCGACGCGGCGCTGCAGGACGACGGCGTCGTGACCGGCAGCGACCTGACCTGCTTTTTCATCGAGGGCAGCCGCAATGGCGATCCGGTGGGGCGATGGGCGCTCTCGATGCTGAACGAGGAAACCAGCTGGATGCTGACCTTCCTACCGCAAAGCTCGGAATTCGCCGTGTTCGGCGAGGGAACGCCGATGCCGCAGGCGTGGAACATGAACGGGGTCGGCAACGATTGCGGCGCCGGCGGTTTCGGCTTCAACATCGGCAACGCGGCGCAGGATCTCTGCATCGACGGCACGCTGATCTTCGAATCGCAGGTCCCGCCCGGGCGGCCGTTCCCGGCGATGCGCGATGACTCGCTGAGCTTTCCGTCCGATGCCTGCCAAGCTCCGATGTTGATGAGCGCGCTGTCGGAGGACAGGATCTACCCGCTGTACCAGAAGGACGAGACAGATGTGCAATGAAGCCACCGCCACCCAGATGATCTCGGACGCGAAGACCCGCGTCACCCGCTTCGATTTCGCGCCGGGGGCCGAGACCGGCTGGCACGTGCATGACTACGACTACGTCATCGTGGCGCTGACCGATCTGACCATGCGGCTGCAACTGCCCGGCGGCGAGGTGCGCGAGGTAGTGACCAAGGCCGGAGAGGCCTATCGCCGCGACGCCGGCACCGAACACAACGTGATCAACTACGGCGATGCCCCGATGAGCTTTATCGAGGTGGAATTCGTGGCCTGAGACCACGTTTGCCCGAGCAGAACGAGATGAGCCGCCACCGATCGTGGCGGCGTTTTTCATGTCCCGGGGGGCGGCGGCGGCATCACCGTGAAGAGTTGCGCAAGCTCGGCCACGTCTTCGGCGCGTTTCCAGCCGTCCTGCCCCTGCGTCCACACATAGGTTTCGCGCGTCAGGCCGCCTTCGGTGACCATGCGCCCGAGCCGGGCCTTGGAGAACGGGCCGCTGGTCTGGCCACTCTCTGCGAGGTGCCAGACATGCTCGACCGGCGGCGGGGGAGGCGGCGGCGGGGCCGCGGCGGCGGGCTGCTGCGGCTGCGCGGCGGCAGGGCGGGCGCCCCACGGGCCGGCCTGCGCCCCGGTCATCTGCGCGCCCATCGACATGCCGAGCCCGGCGCCGAACCCGGTGCCCATGGCCTGCCCGGCGGCAGACCCTTCCTTGCCGAGCGCCTCAGCGGCCTGGAACTTGGTATAGGCGTCGAGATTGCCGATCACGCCCATCGACGTGCGCTTGTCGAGTGCGGCCTCGACCGCCGCGGGCAGCGAGATGTTCTCGATATAGAGCTCGGGCAGCGACAGGCCGTATTCGGCGATGGTGGACGAGATGCCATCGGCCAGCATCTTGCCAAGCTCTTGCGTGTTGGCCGCCATGTCGAGCACCGGAATGCCAGAACCGGCGATCAGGCGCGAGAATTCCTGCACGATGATGTTGCGGATCTGGAAGCTGATCTCGTCCGAGGTGAACTCGCCGTCGGTGCCGACGATCTCGCTGAGGAAGCGGGCCGGGTCGGTGACGCGCACCGAGTAGGTGCCGAAGGCGCGCAGGCGCACCGGGCCGAATTCGGGGTCGCGGCAGATGATCGGGTTCTTGGTGCCCCATTTCAGACCGTTGAACCGCGTCGTGTTGACGAAATAGATCTCGGATTTGAAGGGCGAGCGGAAGCCGTGATCCCAGTGCTGCAGACTGGTCATGATCGGCATGTTGTTGGTCTCGAGCATGTAGAGACCGGGGGTGAACACGTCGGCCAGTTGCCCCTCGTGGACGAAGACCGCCGCCTGCCCCTCGCGGACGGTGAGCTTGGCACCGTACTTGATCTCGTGCCCCTCGCGCTCGAAGCGCCAGACCATCGTGTCGCGGGTGTTGTCGACCCAATGGATGACGTCGATGAACTGGCCGGAAAGGAAGTCGAGAATGCCCATGGCGGTGCCCCGCTGAAACTGCGTTTGCCCTCAACTTAACCACGGCTTGTCAGGAGACAAGCGGCGGCGGTGGGAAACTGCCGGGGAGGGCGGCAGGGCCGCCGCCTCCGGGCGCAAAGCGTAGGCCGGATGTGCCGCCCTCCGTCGGCGCCGTGAGGCGTGGCGCGGGGGTCAGGCGGCAGAGCTGGCATGATTGCGGGCGCCGGTGATCATCAGGTCGCAGACATGGTTCAGCAGCACCGACCAGGCGTTGCGATCAGCCTCGGACCAGTCGGCGACGTGCTGTGCCAGCGTATCGAGCAGCACCTCGCAGACCAGCGCATACTGATCCTCTGTCACGTCGTAATGGAGATGGCGCGCGCCGAGCGCCTCGATCTCGGGCCCCAGCATCTGCAGCTGGTCGAGCGATTGCACCAGCACGAGCACCATGTCGAAGAGCTTGTCGGCCTGCGCAGTGACGTCGGCAGGGAACATCGCGCGCAGTTCGGGCGCGCGGTCGAAGAGACGGTCATAGAAATCCAGCGTCAGCGCGCTGCTTGCAAGCCGCAGCCGCAGCGCACTGGAGAGAACCTGCTGTTTGGTGGCGTCGTCCAACATCGTCCCGTCCCGGTCATACCGGAGCGGTGCTACGCGTGAGAAGTGAACACCCGGTTAAGCGTGCTTCAGGACGAGCCGCCCAGAAGCTCGGCGGCGCGGGCGGCCACGATGGGGCGGACCTCGTCCGCATCCATGCCTGCCTTCACCCTCGGGTCGTAGAGCAGCTTGAGCAGCATCTCGTCATGGGTGGTCAGGAGGGCGAACTCGTCGTCGTCGTTGAAGATCGACGGCCGCGCCTGCGGCGAGTCGTTGCCCAGACCAAGCCCCTGCGCCATCTCCTCGTGGATGCAGGAGCGGCGCAGAAGGTCGGGATGCTCCGAGCGGATCACCGCAATGGCTTCGCCGTAGTCGTAGCCGCCGGGGGTTTCGGAGAAGGCGATCACGAGGCAGTGGATGGAGCGCGGCAGGTTCTCGAAGATCCTCAACGAGGCAGGGTTCACATCCGGCACAAGCGCGCGGATGCGCGGCGCGATCTCGGCCTTGTCGTCCTCGGACATGAAGAGGACGTGGAAGTTGGTGTCGCTGCCATCCATGGCGATCGGATGCCCGCTGATCCCGGCCAGACGGCTGACGTATTGCGACACCATGTTGCTGTCCTTCACCCGCTGTTCCTCGGGCACCAATTCGCCGAACTCGACCGCGACGCGCACGGGCTTGTTCCACTTCTTGATGCGCCCGAGCTCCCCGCGGGAGGGGCGCAGCCCGGCGCCGCGCTCATACTCCTCGGCCAGCGCGATGCGCTCGAAATTGCGCAGCAGCATGGTGTCGGTGAAGGGCGTGTCGGGGCCACCGCCATCGGTGCGCAACAGCCCCTGCGCGAGCAGGTCGGCCTGCACGCTGGCGTAGTATGTCTCGAGATCTCGGCTGGCGAGCGAGCGCCGGCGTGGCGGCGCCTCCGGCTCGGGCGGGATCAGCCCTTCCGGGCGGGCGCTGGGCGGCACGTCGGTCTGGCGGGGCGCCAGAGTCTGGTCGTCGCAGGCCGCGAGACCTGCGAGCAGCCCGAAGGCCAGTCCGATATGACGCCAGCGCGCGCGCATCGCTCAGGCGTTGCCCGGCACGGCGGTGCCGGCCGTGTCGCCCGTGCCGTCGCGGCGCGACTTGGCGGAGGCGAGCGTGTCGCGCAGTTCGTTCTCCATGGTCTTGAGATCCTCTTCGGCGGCGGCGCGCTTGGCCTTGCCCTCGTCGGCGATCTGCAGGCTTTCCTGGATCGTCGCGATCAGGTCGGCATTGGCCTGCTTCACCGCCTCGATGTCGAACACGCCGCGCTCCATCTCGGTGCGGATCGTCTTGTTGCTGTCGCGCAGGTTGGACGCGTTGGCGGTCAGAAGCTCGTTGGTCAGGTCGTTGGCCTCGCGCACCGCGGCGGCGGCCTCTGCCGAGCGCTGAATGGTCACGGCCTGCGCCAGCTGGGTTTCCCAGAGCGGCACGGTGTTGACCAGCGTCGAGTTGATCTTGGTGACGAGGCTCTTGTCGTTTTCCTGCACCAGACGAATCGAGGGCAGGGACTGCATGGTCACCTGGCGGGTGAGCTTGAGGTCGTGCACCCGGCGCTCGAGATCGTCGCGTGCGGCACGCAGGTCGCGCAGCTCCTGCGCCTTCATCACCTGATCGTGCTCGGCTGCGGCCTGCACTTCGGCTTCCTTGGCCGGGATGTCATGGGCGTCGAGCGCCTTGAGCTTCTCTTCGCCCGCCGCGATGTAGAGCGCCAGCTCGTCGTAGAAATTGAGCGTCTTGTCGTAAAGCAGGTCGAGCGACTTGATATCCTTGAGCAGCGTGTGCTCGTGCTTGAGCAGGCTGTCGGTGATGTTGTCGATCTGGCCCTGCACCTCCTCGTAGCGGGCGGTGAACTTGGCGAAGGGCGCGGCGCGGCCCAGCAGCTTCTCCCACCAGCTGCGGTCGCGGCGCACGTCCAGTTCGGACACCGAGAAGCCGCGAATGGTGGTGACGATCTCGCGCAGGCTGTCACCGGCCGGGCCGACATCCTTGTTGCGGACCCCCGCAAGCATCGACTGGCTGATTTCCTGCAGCTCGACCTGTGCGCCCGCGCCGAAGGCGACGATCGAGTTGGTGTCGCTCATGTCGATCTCGTCCATCCGCGAGCGGATCTCTTCGCCAACCTCGGGAGACGCCTCTGCGAGCGACATCACGGCCCGCGCTTCGCCCGGCTCGGGCAGCACCACGGCATTAACCTCGTCGACCATGGCGACGGTCTGCTCCGCCTCCGCTTTCACCTTCTCGGACATCGCATATCCCCTAGTACTGTTCTGACCCGGCACAGGCTCAACTCAGCCGCACGCCATCGCGTTTCAATCTGTCCCGCAAAACGTCGATCTCGACCGTAAGATCGGCATTGTTGGAGAGCAGGAGTTTCTCGTTCTTCTGGCCGAAGCTCTCTTCGAGGTCGGTCAGCAGCATCATGAAGTCGTCTCGCGCCCCGCGATCCTGCGTGCGGCTGTAGAGATCGGCGAATTTCACCGCCGCGTCGCGCGCGCCCATCAGGTAGACCCCCAGATAGCGCCGGGCCGCCGTGAGGTCGCGCGGGTCTTCCTCGACGGTGCGGATCAGCAGGGAAGCCTTCTGGCGGAACCGCTCGACCCGTGCCTCGACCTGCCGGTCACCGGCGCGGCGCACGGCGTCCTGCATCTCGGACAGATAGGTCTCGGCCTCGTCAACGACCTTGGCGACGCGGTCCTGCTGGAAGCTGTCGATGCCTTCGATGCCCTTGCTCTTCAGCGGGTCGATGCCGAAAGCGCCAAGGTGCAGGGCCAGAGCCGACAGCCCGTAGAGCACCGGCGCCACCAGCCCGGGCTCGGACTTGAAGGCGGCGAAGGCGACCCCGATCCCAGCGAGGCCGGCGGCGAAGATCTTGCGCGGGATGGCCGGGCGGCGCGCCACGCGGCGCTCATCGAACGCGGACTGTGCCCGCAGCCCGTCGCGCAGAAGCCACGCCCCCGCCAAGAGCGCGCCGGCCCCGATCAGGCCGGTCACCAGCCCTGCGGCGCCGTCTCCGAGCGAGGTGGCGGCCAGCACGATGGGCGGGACGAAGAGGACGTTCGAGCGTGCCCCCACCGGATCGACCCGGGCGCCCTGGTAATGACCGGGGCGAATCGGGTCGTCCGTCTGTTCGGGGGCGGCGTCGGGGCTGTACTTGCCGCCGTAGCGCTGTGCCATCTCAGAGCCCCCCGAGCCATCCCGACGTCACCCCGAACAGGAGCACGATCAGGAGGACATAGGCCACTTTCTGCAGGGCCGTGCCGGACATGCCGCCTCCAGTATTTCCTCGGTTCACGGAAAACTTAGGTGCAAAGGGGAGGAGTTGCTAGGGGGACGCTCGGCGGGGCTCCGCTTATGCGGCGCGGTGCAGCGGTTTGCGGTTCCAAAGCAGGTCCGCCTCGAGCTCGAACGCGTCGCGCCCGGCTTTCCTGCCTGATTTCCGGGCAAATTCCTCGAAGGTCTGGCCGAGCGCCGTGATGCGGGTGAGATACCGCCGCCGCGCGCGCTCGCGATGATCGGTGTTCCACGCTGCAAGCAGGTCGTCGTTCTCGCGGCGCAGCAGTTTGACGAACTTCACCACCGGCCGGTGCAGCCGCTCCATGCCGTCGGGATCCTCGCCGAGGGCCCGGATCAGGCCCATGACGGCGCTTTTCAGCGCCTCGGTGTGGCGGGTGAGCTGTGCGTCGCCAAGGGCCGCGATCTCGCAGACCATGCCGTCGAGCGTGGCGTCGATGCGATCCAGCGCGGCTTGGACGTCGGGACGCGGGCGGCGGGCGGTGGCCAGCGGCTCGGGCAGGGTGTCGTCCAAACCCTTGTCCCGCAGGGGGTCGGCTCCGAACGCGGCAAGGGTCAGCGCGGTGGCGAGCACGCCGAACCCGAAGGGGACCAGGAGCCCGACAAAGTGGTGCCCGGCGAGGATCATCACCATCACGCCGATCAGCAGCGCGCCGATCACCTTGCGCGGCAGGCGCGGCGCGCGCGCCGTTTCCGCTTTGTCATAGGCGATCTTCAGGATTTGCCCGCGACGGATCAGGCGCAGCGCCGCGAGGAACAGCACCAGTTCGAGAACGGCAGTGAAAACGGATGTGGCGGAGCCCTGAAACAGCAGCAGCAGGACAGGGAAGGCGGCAAGAGTCAGCACGGCGAGACCCGTCTCGAGCGGCCCGATCCCGCCGGCCGTCCGTCCTGTCCGATGTCGCTCTGTCATGTCGCTCATGTCCCGCACCATTCCCGTCAAAGTAGAATGCTTAGGGCGAAGATCAACAGCCAGAGCGCCGCGTAGGCGAGCTTGGCACCCGGGTTGCCGCTGTGCCGCAGCCGCCCCGCCGCTTGGGTCACGGCGACAAAGGTGTCGCGCGCTACCATGCTGAGGTTACCCAGCACCAGCAGCGTGCTCACGCAAAGAATCGCAAAGGCGAGGATCGTCGTCATCATGGCAGTATTTTGCCGATCGAAATCGGCAAAAAAGCGGCGTGAAATGTGAATTTAAAATCGAGAATAGGGCAGCGTTAATATATGGTTAACGCTTGTCGCGCCGAGATTTGTCCGGAATGGGGCGGGGTTTGCGGCGGCGGCTTGGCTCCGGGCGAGCGGGTTTCGCCCCTTCTAGCCCAAGTTGATCGCGGACGATTCGACCGCGCAGTTCGACCACTTCGCCAACTTTCATCTGGCCCAGCTGGAACGGCCCGTAAGAGATCCGGATCAGCCGGTTCACGGTCAGGCCGATATCGGTCATGGCGCGCCGGATCTCGCGGTTCTTGCCCTCGCGCAGGCCAACGGTAAGCCAGGCGTTCGAGCCCTGCTGCCGGTCGAGCTCAACCTGCATCGGCTGGAATCTCTGGCCATCCACGGTGATGCCGTCGCGCAGGGGCTTGAGCATCTCCTCGGTGGGCTTGCCGTTGACCCGCACGCGGTAGCGCCGCAGCCAGCCGGTCGAGGGCAGCTCGAGCTTGCGCTTGATGCCGCCGTCATTGGTCAGCAGCAGCAAGCCCTCCGAGTTGAGGTCGAGCCGGCCCACGGTCATTACCCGCGGCAGGTCCTCGGGCAGCTTGTCGAAGATGGTCTCGCGGCCCTGCTCGTCCTTGGTGGTGGTCACCAGTCCGGCGGGCTTGTGATAGAGCCACATGCGCGGCGCCTCCGGTGCCTCGAGCGGCTTGCCGTCGACGGTGATGCGGTCCTTGTCGGTGACGTTGCGCGCCGGGCTGGCGATGGTCTCGCCGTTCACCGTGACGCGGCCTTCCTCGATCATCCGCTCGGCCTCGCGCCGGCTGGCGATGCCGGCGCGCGACAGCACCTTGGCGATGCGGTCGCCCGGCGGCGTGTCGGTCGGGGCCTTGGCGGGCGCGTAGGGGCGGGCAGGGGGCTTTTTCATGCGCCGAGCCATACTGCAAAGCCGCGCCCGGGGGAAGCGTCTCGCCAAAGCGCCGCGGCTCGGCTATCACCCGGCGCCATGAGCTTTCGCAGTCACATGGATCAGGCCCTCTCCGAGGCCCGCGCCGCCGCCGCCCGCGGCGAAGTGCCGGTGGGCGCGGTGGTGGTGGCGCCCTCGGGCGCGGTGGTGGCCAGCGCCGGCAACCGCACCCGCGAGCTCGACGATCCCACGGCTCATGCCGAGATTCTCGCTTTGCGTGCCGCCTGCCGCGCCGCCGGCTCCGAGCGGCTGCCGGGGCATGATCTCTACGTCACGCTGGAACCCTGCCCGATGTGCGCCGCGGCGATCTCCTTCGCGCGCGTCGCGCGACTTTATTACGGGGCCGGCGATCCCAAGTCGGGCGGCGTCGCCCACGGCGCCCGGGTCTACGCCCATGCCCAGTGCCACCATGTGCCCGAGATCTACGACGGCATCTCGGCGGCGCCCGCCGAGGCGCTGCTGAAGCGCTTCTTCGCGGAGCGCCGCCAATGCTGATCCTGCTCAACAAGCCTTTCGGCGTGCTGTCGCAATTCACCGACAAGGGCACCGCGGACAGCCCGCGCGCGACGCTGTCGAACTATGTCGATGTGCCCAAGGTCTACCCCGCGGGCCGGCTCGACCGCGACAGCGAGGGGTTGCTGCTGCTCACCGATGACGGCCGCCTGCAGGCCCGCATCGCTCATCCGAAGTTCAAGAAGCCCAAGACCTACCTCGTGCAGGTCGAGGGCGACCCGTCCGAGGATCAGCTCGCCCGCCTGCGCCGCGGCGTGACGCTGAAGGATGGCCCGACCCGGCCGGCACAGGTCCGCCGGCTGCCGCCGCCGGATCTCTGGCCCCGCGTGCCGCCGGTGCGCTTCCGCAAGTCGGTGCCGGACGCCTGGCTCGAGTTGACCATCACCGAGGGCCGCAACCGGCAGGTGCGCCGGATGACCGCCCATGTCGGTCTGCCCTGCCTGCGGCTGGTGCGCTGGTCGATCGGCGACTGGTCGGTCGAGGGCCTCGCGCCGGGGGAGTGGCGCAGCCTCTGAGGCGCTGCCGGACCCCGGTCCCGGCGCCTGTGCGCGACGACACGGTCGGATGCCTCCGGCGGGAGTATTTTTGACGAAGAGAAGCCAAGGGCACAGCGCTCATGGCTTCTTTGGTTCAAAAATACCTCGGGGGTGAATTGGGCGCGGGCCAAGAGGGGGCAGCGCCCCCCCCCTCTTTTCTTTTTAAAGCGCACCTCCGGAGCGACAGGGGACAGCGCCCTCAATCTTTTTAAAGGGCGCAGGTCCGGAGGGAGAGGCGGCTGGCCCCGGCCACCGGCCCTGGTCGGGGCAGGCCGGTCGAAGGGAGCAGAGATGGCGCGGCAATGGGCCTGAAGTCGTTTGCAGGCCTATAATCCTGCGATCGCACTGGCCTTTTCCGGTCTTGGCCGTCAAAGCTGCGCCCATGGACCTTTGGATCGCCGTGACGCTCTCTGCCGCCTTCTTCCAGACCTTGCGCTTCATGCTGCACAAGGTGCTGAGCATGGGCGCGCTGAGTTCCACCGGGAGTACCTTCGCCCGTTTCGCCTACGCGTTGCCGGCGGCGCTGCTTTTCACCGCGGCCTATCTCTCGACCACCGGGCAGGGCTGGCCACGGCTCGGCCTTGCCTTCTGGCTCTACGCATGGATCGGGGCGCTGGGGCAGATCCTCGCCACGATCTGCGTCGTGGCGCTGTTCCGGCAGCGCAACTTCGCCGTGGGCATCACCTTCAAGAAGACCGAGGTCATCCAGACCGCCATCGTGGGCTTCGTGCTGCTGGGCGAGGCGCTCTCGCCAGCCGGATGGGGCGCCATCCTGATCGGGCTCGTCGGGGTGTTGCTGCTCTCCGACACGCCCGATGTCAGCGGCGCATTCCTGCGCCGGATCGCCAACCGCGCGGTGGCGCTGGGGCTTGCCTCTGGCTTCTTCTTCGCGTTCTCCGCCGTCGGCTACCGCGCCGCCTCGCTCGAGATCGGCGGCGAGGATCCGATCCTGCGGGCCTCGGTCACCCTGAGCTGCGTGGTGCTGTCGCAATGCATCGCCATGGCGGTCTGGCTGAGAGCCGTCGAGCCCGGTCAGATCACCGCCGTCTGGCAGGCCCGCAAGGTGGCGCTGTGGCTGGGCCTGACCTCGATGGCGGGCAGCCTCTCTTGGTTCACCGCCTTCACCCTGCAGACCGCCGCCTATGTGCAGGCGCTGGGGCAGGTCGAGCTGATCTTCTCGCTGCTGGCCTCGGTGCTATTCTTCCGCGAGCGGGTAACCCGCAGGGAGCTGGCGGGGATCGGCGTGCTCGGGTTGTCGATCCTCGTGCTCGTCGCGGTGCTCTGAAGCGGCCCGGGAAGAAGGCTCAGTCGAACAGGGTCGACTGTCCGGGCGGTTGCGGCGCGGCGAGGCCGAGATGGGTCCAGGCGCGCTGTGCCAGCATCCGGCCCCGCGGCGTGCGCTGGATCAGGCCCTGCTGCAGCAGGTAGGGCTCGATCACCTCCTCGATGGCGTCGCGGCTTTCCGACAGCGCCGCGGCGATGGTCTCGATGCCCACCGGGCCGCCGCCGTAATGCTCGGCGATGAGCCCGAGATAGCGCCGGTCGGCGCCGTCGAGGCCGAGCCCGTCGACCCCCAGCCGGGTGAGCGCTCCATCGGCCAGCTCGCGCGTGACCACGCCGTTGCCCTCGACCACCGCGAAATCCACCACCCGCCGCAGCAGCCGCCCGGCGATGCGCGGCGTGCCGCGGGCGCGGCGGGCGATTTCGCGCGCGCCGTCGGGTTCGGCCCGGACGCCGAGCTTCTCGGCGTTGCGGGTGACGATGCTGTTGAGTTCCTCGACGGTATAGAACTGCAGCCGGGTCGGGATGCCGAAGCGGTCGCGCAGCGGCGTGGTCAGCAGGCCGAGCCGGGTGGTGGCGCCGACCAGCGTGAAGGGCTGCAGTTCGATGCGCACGGTGCGCGCCGCCGGGCCCTCGCCGATCACCAAGTCGAGCTCGTAATCCTCCATTGCCGGGTAGAGCACCTCTTCCACGGCGGCGTTCAGGCGGTGGATCTCGTCGATGAAGAGCACGTCGTTGCGCTCGAGATTGGTGAGGATCGCCGCGAGATCGCCCGCCTTGGCCAGCACCGGGCCGGAGGTCATGCGGAAGTTCACCCCGAGCTCGCGCGCCATGATCTGCGCCAGCGTGGTCTTGCCGAGGCCCGGAGGGCCGTGGAACAGGGTGTGGTCCATCGCCTCGGCGCGCTGCCGGGCGGACTGGATGAAGACCCGCAGGTTGGCGCGCGCCTCGGCCTGTCCGACGAAATCCTGCAGCATCTGCGGCCGCAGGGCGCGGTCGCGATCCTCGGGCATCGGCTCGGGGCGCAGGGTGGGATCGGGGTCGGTCATATCCATTCCTTACCGCCTTATCCCTTCGGCGCCAGCAGTTTCAGCGCCGCGCGGATCAGCTCGGCGGTGGTGGCCTCCGGCAGATCGCCGGCCGCCTGTGCCACGGCGCCAGCCGCCTCGCCCGGCGCATAACCGAGATTGGACAGCGCCGAGAGCGCCTCGGACTGGGCCGGCGCCGCCGGGGGGGCAGGGCGCGGAGCGGGCGCGCGGGGGGCGGCGGGGGCCGCCGCGGCGTCCTCGAGCACGTCGTTGCCGGGGCTGGCCACCGGGCCGGCGCCCATCGCCATGACCATCGGGGCCTTGTCCTTCAACTCGTGAACCACGCGTTGTGCGGTCTTGGGGCCGATGCCCTTGGCGGCCTTGATCGCGGTGCCGTCGCCAAGCGCGATGGCGCGGCTGACGCCGTCGGGGCCGAGCGTGCCGAGAATCGCCAGCGACGCCTTGGCGCCCACGCCCTGCACCGTCATCAGCAGGCGGAACCACTCCTTCTCGACCAGCGTCGGGAAGCCGTAGAGCTGCAACAGGTCCTCGCGCACCATGAGGTCGGTATAGAGCGCCGCCGCCTCGCCGGGGCCGGGCAATCCCGCGAGCACCCGGTCGGAGCAATAGACGATGTAGCCGACGCCGCGCACGTCGATCAGAACGTGATCCTCGCCCTTGTATTCGATGCGTCCCGCGATGCGCCCGATCATGCCAGTTTCCTCGCCAGTTGCGGCCCCACGTGATGGGCGTGGCAGATCGCGATGGCCAGCGCGTCGGCGGCGTCGGGACCGGCGATCTGCACGCCGGGAAGCTGCATCTTCACCATGTGCTCGATCTGGCGCTTGTCGGCATGACCGACCCCGACCACGGTCTTCTTCACCTTGTTGGGGGCGTATTCGCCCACCGGCAGGCCGAACTGCGCCGGCACCAGAAGCGCCACGCCGCGGGCCTGTCCGAGCTTCAGCGTGCCGACGGCGTCCTTGTTGACGAAGGTCTGCTCGACCGCGGCAATCTCGGGCGCGAAGCGGGTCAGCACCTCGGTGAGCTGGCGGTGCAGCGCCAGCAGGCGCGTGGCGAGATCGTCCGTGCCCTGCGACTCGCAGACCCCGTTCGCGACATGCCTCAGGCGGCTGCCTTCGGCGTCGATGATTCCCCATCCCAGCCGTCTCAGACCCGGATCAATGCCGAGAACCCTCATTCCTGCCCGCCTTTGTGTTGCCTGTTTGCCATCGGGTAGCACGAAACGCGAACATTCGCCAAGCAAGAAGCGCGTTGGCCGCTGACGCTGCTGCGCCCGTCGAACGGGCGGCGGAGCCTGTTTGCGACATCCCGGGGTTTCCCAGCGACCTCAGAACGACCGAAAAATAGGCGTGAAAAGCGGATGTTTACTTATTTTCTGAGCTATTCGCAAAACGCATAAGGACCATGCAATTTCTGCGAGTTGTCGCCTGATTGGAGCTTCACTAGATGCCTCGCATAGAATTCAGGCACTCTGAAAACATCAAGTCAAGGACACTGACCCATGTCGGCATACGACTCCTTCCGCCAGAACGCTGGTGCCGCCGGTATGGCCGGTCGCATCGGCACCGTTTTCCTCAATGGCTACGGCGCGACCCCCGAGCGCGGTGCATCCGCCTCCTACGCCATCGCAGCCTCGGTGAGCCGCTTCTTCGCGAGCCTTGCCGACGCGATCGTCGACTGGAACGACGCGCGCCTCACCCGCAAGAGCCTCGAGGCCCTGTCCGATCGCGAACTCGACGATATCGGTCTGACCCGCGCAGACATCCACGCCGTCGCACGCGGCAACTACTGAGACCACGGCCCCTCCCTGAGGGGCCACCCCCGCCACTCACGGCCAAGACCAGAAAGCCGCGCTCTTCCGAGGAAGAGCGCGGCTTTCTTCATGTCTGGCGGTGGGAAACGCGTCGGGCGCGGGCGCGTCCTCAGCCGAAGAGCGCGCCCAGAACGGTGGCGATCCACTCACTCGCCGGGTCGGCGCCCATCAGCCACGCCCCGGCGCGCTCGACCGTGCTGCCCTGGGACAGATGCGCGAGCCGCGCGGCATAGTCCTCGATGCCGAGGCCGGCGATCAGGAGGCCCTTGAAAGCGAGGATGCAGAAGACCGTAACCAGCAGGCTCTTGAGCGAGACGAGCGGCAAACGGCGGATCGGCTTGTGCTCGTAGATCCCGTTCCGGTTCAGCTTGGTGATGTAGCCGTTGGCGAGCTTGTGATGCTTCTGGACAACCGCCCGCTGGCGCTTGTCGAAGTCGTTCAGAGCCTTATCCATGGCAACCTCTTACACTCCGGCCCCCACCGGCTGGGTCGGCTCTAAGGTCGCAATGGGGCGGGAATGTGGCTTCTGCCGCGGATTTCCCGGTAATTCGCGGCTTAGCCGTCAGCCCGCTGCAGCGTGAGCGTCACCCAGTCACCAATTTCTTCGCGGTGGATCTGATTGATGCCGTTCTGTGCATAGACCTCGACCACCTCGTCGGCCTGACGGGTGAGGATCCCCGACAGGATCGCGTAGCCGCCGGGCTGCAGATGCGCGGCCATGTGCGGCGCGAGATCGATCAGCGGCTGCTTGAGGATGTTGGCGAAAACCAGATCGAACGGCGCGCGGTCCGCAAGCGCGGGGTTGTCGAAGCCCGCGGCCTCGACGCAGGCCACCTTGCCCTCGAGCCCGTTGGCCCGCACGTTCGCCTCGGCCACCTCGACGGCGACCTCGTCGATATCCGATGCCATCACCGGGTCGGGCCAGATCCGCGCCGCGCCCATCGCGAGCACCGCGGTGCCGCACCCGATATCGGCCACGTTGCGGCCGGTGAAACCGCCCGTGGCGAGCCTGTCGAGCGCGCGCAGGCAGCCCAGCGTGGTGCCGTGGTGGCCGGTGCCGAAGGCCATGGCGGCCTCGATCAGCAGCGGCTCGGCCCCCTCGGGGATCTTGTCCGCGTCGTGGCTGCCATAGACGAAGAAGCGCCCGGCCTCGACCGGGGTCAGCTCGCGGCGCACCTTGTCGACCCAATCCTGATCCGGAACCTCGGAGACGACGAAGTCCTGCGCACCGAAGGCCGCGGCCAGCAGCGCCAGCTCGATATCGTCGGGTGCCTCGGTGAAGTAGCCACCGACCTCCCAGGTGCCGCTGCCGTCCTCGATCTCGAACACGCCGACGCCGGAGGGCGCGGGCTCGAGCTCTTCCATCGCCTCGCCGAGCGCCTCGGCAGAGTCCTTGGCGGGAAGTTTGGTGAAGGCGGTCCAGGTCTTGGGCATGGGAAGGGCTCCGGGATTGACTGCGGAGCCGGATACAGCGTTTGGGCCGCGGTGGGAAGGTTGGATCGGTTGCGATGCGTTCGAGGCGTGTTGGCGCGGGGATGTGTGGGAGCTGCGCCGCTGTCTCGGGGGAGTGTCTTTGAGAGAAGGGAGGGGGCTCTGCCCCCTGTCGCACCGGAGGTGCGCCTACGAAGAAAGGGAGGGGGCTCTGCCCCCTCTTGGCCTGCGGCCAATTCACCCCCGAGGTATTTTTGAACCAAAGAAGCCTGGAGCGTGGCGCTTGCGGCGCGGTTATTCCGCAGGGGCCGGCATGGGGGCGGCGAAGACCGTTTCGTTGCCCGGCGCGGGGTGGCGCGGGATCATCAGCGCGAGGCTCAGCGAGATCAGCGCCATGCCGGCGGCAAGGCCGAAGACCGCGCCGGGCGAGACCAGCCAGAGATAGCCCAACAGGAAGGGCAGGACCACGGCGGCGATATGGTTGATGGTGAAGGCGACAGCGGAGGTGGGGGCGATGTCCCCGGGGTCGGCGATCTTCTGGAAATAGGTCTTCAGCGCCAGCGCGAGGCCGAAGAAGATGTGGTCGATGACGTAGAGCACCGAGGCCAGCAGCACGCCCCAGCCGAACCAGTAGAGCCCGCCATAGGCAAGGAACACCAGCGTGAGGCCGACATATTCGAAGATCAGCACACGGCGCTCTCCGAAGCGATGCACCGCCTTGCCGAGCAGCGGCGCCGCCACGAGGTTGACCATCAGGTTGATCAGGTAGAGCCCGGTGACCTCGTGCACCGCGAAGCCGAAGCGCTCGACCATCATGAAGCCGGCGAAGACCACGAAGATCTGCCGCCGCGCGCCGGACATGAATTGCAGCGCGTAATAGAGCCAGTAGCGCCGGCGCAGCACGAAGCGCTTGCGCTGGGGATTGGGGCTCTCGAACTGAGGGAAGGCGACCGAGCAATAGGCCACGATCACCAGCGTCAGCCCGCCCGAGGCCATGTAGACGCTGTTGTAGGACAGGCCGAGCGACTCCCAGGTCATCACGATGACCACGTAGGCCACGAAGGTGGCGCCGCTGGCCGCCGCCAGCAGCCAGCCCAGCATCTGCGGCGCCCGGTCCTTGGGCAGCCATTGCAGCTGCAGGCTCTGGTTCACCGTCTCGTAGTAATGGAAGCCGATCGAGCTCAGCATGGTGATGATCAGGATGCCGGCCATCGAGGGAAACCACGCGGTGGCGGCTGTGGCGGCGCCGAGCAGGGTGAGCGCCGAGAGCGCCAGCACCTGCTCGCGCATCACCAGCAGCACGAGGATCACCCCGATCGCCAGAAAGCCCGGGATCTCGCGCACCGTGTGCAGCCAGCCGATATCGGAGCCGTCGAACTGTGCCGCGTCGATGACGAAGTTGTTGAGCAGCGCCGACCATGTCGCGAAGCTGAGCGGCATGGCGATGGCCATGAGGAAGAGAAGCGTCACGGGCCGCCGCCAGACAGGCAGGGCGCCCGCCGCGGCAAGGGGCACGACACGGGGCATGTCACAGCCATAGGCTGTTTGGCGGCCCTTGGCGAGACGGCGCGTTGCGCGCCAGCGCACAGCACTCGGTGCGGTCCAAGGTCAGCGCCATGATGGCAGCGGGCCGGGCCCTCACGCGGGGCCGACCGGCCGTTCTGTATCACCGCGCCGAGGCTCGGTCTGTTCGGGCCTCCGGACCGGGCGCAGGGGCGCCGGCGTCCGGGAGATGTCTGTGGGTGCTTGCGCGCGCCGGCCGGATCAGCGGCCGGCGCGCCGCGTCATGAGCGCAGCCGCCAGCCGGTGCGGAAGATCCACCAGATCACCCCGAGGCAGAGCAGGGTGAAGCCCGCGATGGCCAGCAGGCTCAGCCCCACCGGCACGTCGGCGATGCCGAAAAAGGCCCAGCGGAAGCCCGAGATCAGGTAGACCACCGGGTTGAACAGTGCCACGGTCTGCCACGCCGGGGGCAGCATCGAGATCGAGTAGAACGAGCCGCCGAGGAACACCAGCGGCGTCACCACCAGCAGCGGCACCAGCTGCAGTTGCTCGAAATTGCCCGCCCAGAGCCCGAGGATGAAGCCCAGCAGCGCGAAGCTCAGGCAGGTCAGCAGCAGGAAGGCCACCATCGCCAGCGGGTGCAGGATCTGGATGTCGACGAAGAACGACGCGGTCAGAAGGATCACCACCCCGATGAACAGCGCCTTGGTGGCGGCGGCACCGACATAGCCGATGACGATCTCGAGGAAGTTCAGCGGCGCCGAGAGCAGTTCGTAGATCGTGCCGATGAACTTCGGAAAGTAGATCCCGAACGAGGCGTTGGAGATTGCCTGCGTGATCACCGACAGCATGATCAGACCGGGCACGATGAAGGCGCCGTAGCTGACGCCCTCGACCTGATCGATGCGGCCGCCGATGGCGGTGCCGAAGACCACGAAATAGAGCGAGGTCGAGATCACCGGAGAGACGAAGCTCTGCAGCAGGGTGCGGAAGAACCGCATCATCTCGAACCGGTAGATCGCCCAGATGCCGCGCCAGTTCATGCCGCTCATGCCGCGCCCTCCTGTTGCTTGACGAGATCGACGAAGATGTCTTCCAGAGTGCTCTTGCGGGTGTCGACATCGCGCACGCTGAGACCCGCGGCGCTGAGCTCGGCCATCAGCTTCGCCAGACCGGTGCGCTCGGCGGTGGTGTCGTAGTCATAAACCAGCACGCGGCCCTCCTCTTCGAGGCGCAGGCTGCGGCCCGCAAGCGCGTCCGGCAGCGCCGTGACCGGCTCGGCCAGCTCGATGCGCAATTCCTTGCGGCCCAGACGTTTCATCAGGCTGGCCTTCTCTTCGACCAGCAGGATCTCGCCGTGATTGATGACGCCGATGCGGTCGGCGATGGCCTCGGCCTCTTCGATGTAGTGGGTGGTCAGGATGATGGTGACGCCGCGCGCCTTCAGGTCGGCGACGATCTCCCACATGTCGCGGCGCAGCTCGACGTCGACGCCGGCGGTGGGCTCGTCGAGAAACAGGACGTCGGGCTCGTGGCTCAACGCCTTGGCGATCAGAACCCGGCGCTTCATGCCCCCCGAGAGCGCCCGGATCGGCGTGTTGCGCTTGTCCCAGAGCGACAGGCGGCGGAGGATCTCCTCGATCAACGCGTCGTTGCGGGGCTTGCCGAACAGCCCGCGCGACAGGCGCACGGCGTTGTCGACCTTCTCGAAGGGCTCGAGGCTGATCTCCTGCGGCACCAGCCCGATCAGCGAGCGCGCCGCGCGGTAGTCGTTCACCACGTCGTGCCCGCCCACCTTCAGGCTGCCCGAGCTCGGCATCACCAACCCGCAGACGGTGGAGATCAGCGTCGTCTTGCCGGCGCCGTTGGGGCCGAGCAGGGCGAGGATCTCGCCCTTTTCGATCTCGAGATCGACGCCCTTGAGCGCCTCGAACCCACTGTCATAGACCTTGCGGACCTGCCGCAGTTCGACCATCGCCATCGCGGTCCCTCCTGTCCTGTCGTCCTGAGGGCGGAACCTAGCCTGTCCGCGCCGCAACACAACGTGCGCGCGCGCAGGCCCCCCTGTGCGTTTGGGGCATCCTGTGCGGCTCTGCGTGCAGGTCAGGACCCGAACCTCTGGCGGGCGGCGGGAGGCCAATGCCCCCGGGGCGCAGATCCCGGCCCTGAGCGCGCGCTTTGCGCTGGTGCCGCCCGCCGCGCCACACTAGCACTCTGGCCATGAACACGCTTTCCGACCGTCCCGGGCTGGGCATTGCCTTCATCTGCTTCGGCGTCGCCGCGATCTCGGTCAACGACATGCTGATCAAGCTGCTCTCGGGCGACTACCCGCTGCACGAGATCGTCGCGGCGCGGGCGGGCATCGGTCTGCTGATCACCCTGACGCTGGTGAAGCTCGAGGGCGGCTGGCATCTCCTGCGCACCAAGACGCCGGTGCTGCACATGCTGCGCGGCCTGCTGGTGGTGCTTGCCAACATGACCTTCTACGCCGCGTTCGCGGTGCTGTCGCTGGCGCAGGTCACGGCGCTGTTCTTCGTGGCGCCGCTGTTCATCACGTTGCTCTCGATCCCGTTCCTTGGCGAAAAGGTCGGGCCGCTGCGGCTGGCAGCGGTGGTGGTCGGCTTTCTCGGGGCGCTGGTGATGCAGCAGCCGTGGAAGGACGATCTCGAGGTGTCGCGCCTAGTGCTGCTGCTGCCGGTGATCGCGGCGTTCTTTTACGCCATGCTGCAGGTGCTGACCCGGCGGCTGGGGCTGACCACGCGGGCCTCGGCGCTGGCTGTCTACCTGCAGGCGACCTTCCTCGTCGTGGCCTTCGGCTTCTGGCTGGTGGCGGGCGACGGGCGCTATGCCGACCGTGTCGAGAGCGAGGCGCTGCGCTTTCTGCTGCGCCCGTGGGTGATGCCCAGCGGGCATGATGCGCTGGTGCTGCTGGCGCTTGGGACGCTGTCGGGCTTCGTGGGCTACGCACTAAGCTCCGCCTACCGGCTGGCGGCGGCGGCGACGATTGCGCCGTTCGAGTATATCGGGCTGCCGCTGGCGATTCTCTGGGGCTGGCTGATCTTCGGGGAATGGCCCGGGGCGAATGTCTGGGTCGGGTGTGCGCTGATCGTGGGGGCAGGGCTTTTCGTCTTCCTGCGCGAGCGCAGGACGGGACGCCCGGCGCCCGGACGGCGCAGGCTCTGGGGCCGGCGCTGATCCGGGTTCAACCGCCCTCCCGCTTGCCCTATAAGCGCGGCGCCCAATGCCATCGCCACTGCCATCCAAGGAGACCACATGCAGCCGCAGGAGATCGAACCGCTCTTCACCCGCAATGACGGAAGCTACCTCTGCGCCCGCTGGGGGCGGCCGCTGGTGCCGATCGTGTTCGGGGTCGAGGACGAGACCTTGTCGGTCATCAAGGGGGCCTTCGAGGCGGTCTGCGCGCTGGCCGGTGCCAAGATGGCCGAGACCGATCCCGAGCTTGGTGCGAATGTCATGGTGTTCTTATTCCGCGACTGGGCCGAGCTGCGCGAGGTGCCCGACCTCGGGCGGCTGATCGAGGATCTCGAGCCGCTGGTGGAGAAGCTACAGGCGGCGAATGCGAACCAGTACCGGGCCTTTCGCTTCGACCAGCAGGGCGCGATCAAGGCGGCGTTCGTGTTCCTGCGGGTCGACGAGCCGCTGGCGGCGCAGCCCGTCGAGGAACTGGCGCTGGCGCAGGTGGTGCAGGTGATGCTGCTCTGGTCCGAGCGCGCCTTTGCCGAGCGCTCGGCGCTGGGCGTGCTCGAGGATGGCCGCGTCGTGCTGCGCCCCGAGATCGGCGCGCTCCTGCGGGCTGCCTACGATCCGGTGATGCCGGCGCAGGCGCGCGACGCCAGCCATGCGCTGCGGCTCTCGGCCCGGATCGCGGTTCAGGGCTGAGGGCAGGGCACGAAGAGTTTTCGTCCGAAAACTCTTCGCATCACCCCTGGGGGAAGATTTTTCGGAGGAAAAATCTTCGGGCGGTCCGTTAGCGCCTGTCGCCAGCGCACGTGGTCAAGTGAGCTCAGGCGCCCGCCCGCTTGAAGAAAGGTGGGCTCAGGCGCCCACCATGCCGACGATCTCGTAGGTCTTCTTCAGGATCGGTGCGGCGATCTTGCGGGCGCGCGATGCGCCATCGGCAAGGATCCGGTCGATCTCGGCCGGGTCTTCCATGTAGCGGGCCATCTCGGTCGAAATCGGCGCGAGCTTGGCCACCGCGAGATCCGCCAGCATCGGCTTGAATTCCGAGAACGCCTTGCCGCCCACATCCGCCATCACCGCGTCGACCGACTGCTCGGAGAGTGCCGCGTAGATATTGACGAGGTTGCGCGCTTCGGGACGCTCGGCAAGACCCGCCGGCTCCGACGGCAGGGGCTCGGGATCGGTCTTGGCCTTGCGGATCTTCTTTGCGATGGCATCGGCATCGTCGGTCATGTTGATGCGGCTTGCGTCCGAGGGGTCGGACTTCGACATCTTCTTCGAGCCGTCGCGCAGGCTCATCACCCGTGTGGCCGCGCCTTCGATCACCGGCTCGGTCATCGGGAAGAACTCGGTGCCGTAGTCGTGGTTGAACTTCGCCGCGA
Organism: Salipiger bermudensis; assembly: GCF_020171625.1. Taxonomy (GTDB): domain Bacteria; phylum Pseudomonadota; class Alphaproteobacteria; order Rhodobacterales; family Rhodobacteraceae; genus Salipiger; species Salipiger bermudensis_B. The sequence continues at coordinate 23,573 of NZ_JAIUZY010000009.1, read as the reverse complement.
TGTCGCGGGTCAGCTCCACGTGCTGCTTCTGGTCCTCGCCCACGGGCACCTGGGTGGCGTGGTAGAGCAGAATGTCGGCGGCCATCAGCGCGGGATAGGCATAAAGCCCCAGCGAGGCCTTCTCGGCGTTCTTGCCGGCCTTGTCCTTGAACTGGGTCATCCGGTTCATCCAGCCCAGACGCGCGACGCAGTTGAAGATCCACGCCAGCTGCGCGTGCTCGGGCACCTGGCTCTGGTTGAACAGGATCGACTTCGTCGGGTCGAGCCCGGCGGCGAGATAGCCGGCGGTCAGCTCGCGGGTCTGCTTCCGGAGCGCCTCGGGATCCTGCCAGACGGTGATCGCGTGCATGTCGACGACGCAGTAGATCGTCTCGATGCCGCTTCCCTGCATGTCCAAGAAGCGCTTCATCGCGCCGAGATAATTGCCGAGCGTCAGGCCTCCGGAAGGCTGGATTCCGGAAAACACGCGCGGGGTGAAGGCGGGATTGTTCTGGGCCGCCTCGGACATGGGCTCAACTCCGTCTGGAAATTCGGGTGGGGCTGGCTTACCCATGCCCCGACATGCCGTCAAGAAAGAGCCCGCCAATGGTGCATCCGCATAACGAACCGCCCCTCAATCCGGTACCGCCGGTGGTCATGGCGCTGTTCATCGTCGTCGTGGGCGTCGAGGCCGCCTTCTCTCTGGGCGCCTACGGGCTGATCGGCGGGCCCTCGGCCTTGGGCTGGCGGCTCGAGGCGATGGAGCGCTTCGCCTTCTTCGGGCAGGTGCTGCGCTGGATGCTGTCGACGGGAGAGTTCCCCGCCGGGCACCTCGTGCGCTTCTTCAGCTATGCCTTCGTCCACGCGAACTTCACCCATGCGCTCTTTGCCGGGGTCATGCTGCTGGCGATGGGCAAGATGGTGGCCGAGGCGCTGGGATCGCTGCGCACGGTGGTGATCTTCTTCGCCTCGACTTTTGCCGGCGCGCTGGCCTACGGGCTAATCGTCGATACGCAGGTCCCGCTGATCGGGGCCTTTCCGGCGGTCTACGGTTTGATTGGCGGCTTCACCTACCTGCTCTGGCTGCGTCTGGGACAGATGGGAGCCCAGCAGGTGCGGGCGTTCTCGCTGATCGGGATGCTGGTGGCGATTCAGTTGGTCTTCGGGCTGATTTTCGGCGGTAGCAAGGACTGGGTGGCCGATATCGCCGGCTTCGCCACCGGCTTCACGCTGACGCTGCTGCTGGTGCCGGGCGGCTGGTCGCGGCTGCTCGAGAAGTTGCGCCGCAACTGAGCGGGGCAGCGCAGTCGGAAGAGACGCTGCGCCGCAACTGGGCGGCGCAGCGCGATTAGAACATGTCGTCGGGCAGCACCGGCACGCGGCGCGAGAAATCCTTGCCGCTGGCCGTGGGGTAGGGCAGCACGAAGCCCTCGCGCTCGGCCGGCTCCACCGCGGCGTTGGCCAGAGCCGCCTGCCGCCAAGTGCGGGCCGAGGTGGTGCTCTGCGCGCCGAGCCGCGGCCCAAGCCAGATTTCCGCAAGCCGATCGCGCAGGGCCTTCACGTCTTCGGGGCGGCGAAACATCACCGAGGCCTCGGTGTCCCAGTGCATCGAGCGCCCGTTGAGGTTGGCCGAGCCCACCATGCCGACCCGGTCATCGACCAACGTGACCTTGGAGTGCACGTAGATCGGCCCCGAATGGAGCACGTCGGCCTCGCCGTCCTTGGCGGGCTTCGACTGCCCGGGCGAAACCATGGCGAGGTTCTCGGCATAGGCCTTGGTCAGCCGGTGCGCGGCTTCGGTCTGCAGGCCGTGGCCGTGGCGCGCGTCCCAGCCCATGTCGCTGTCGAACAGCACCCGCTCGGCGGCGGGTGGCAGCACGATCACCAGCTGAAGCTCGGGCGCACGCTCTGCCGCCTTGACCAGCGCATCTACGATGGGTCGGTGGCGCAGGAACTGGGTCTCGATATAGATATGATGCTGCGCCTCGCCGATCATCGCGATCAGCGCCTTCTCGTGATCCTGCACCTTGGCGCGCGGCGCAAGCCGGGCCGGGCCGGGGCAGGGCGAGGAGACGGTGCGGATCAGGCGCAGGTCGGCGGGCGGCTGCGGTCGGGTCTTGGCCGGCATCTCCTCGGCGCCGTCACCGATGCAGGAGACGCCGCAGGCCAACGCATCGTTCCAAGTGTCCGAGAAGTGCACCCGCAGCGCGGCAGAGAAATCCGGGTCATCGACCTGCATCGAGACGTCATGCCAAGTCTCTTCCGGCGGCCGGTCGTGCTCGGGCGTGTCGTAGCGGCGCTCGTTGATGTCGAGCCCGCCGATGATGCAGCGGGCGTTGTCGGCGACGGCGAATTTCTGGTGGATGGTTACCGGGCGCAGCCGCGCCGGTCCTTTGAGCAGCGCGCGCTGCACCGGGGTGAGCTTCCCGCTCTCTTCGGAGCGCAGCTTGTTCAGCATCCGGGCGATGCGTCCGCGCATGAACAGGCGCCAGACCGGGCCTGCCATCTGCCCGTGCGGGGCGCAGACGATCTGCACGTCGCCCTCCACGGCGGAGGCGAAGCCGCTGGCCGAGCGCCAGGCCAGCCGGTGCAGGTCCGAGGCGAAGATCGGGTCGAAATCCGACAGGACCATGCGGATCTTCACGCCCCGCTTCGCCAGCATCGCCAGGAGGTCGGCCCATGTCTCCAGACCGCGCTCTTTCAGCTCGGGCGCGCGAAGCCGGGTGTCCGGATCTAGGATCCGGAACGACATCACCAGCTCATGCTGCGCAGAAGCCGCGAGCCTCTCGAGCGCGGGGAAGCCTTCGGCAGCCGTGATAAGAGAGGTCAGTGTCATTTTCCGTCCGTGCAAGGTCCGTTGCCAGGACCCTTTCAGGCCCGTTTGCGTCGCAGCGCCGCTTTGAAGTCGGCCAGTCTGAAGGCTCCCAGCAGCTGTCCTGCGACGCCGTAGGACACCATGCCGACGGCAAGCAGCAAAACGAGCGCCGGGTAGCGCCAGTAGTCTCTATGCAGCAACGGGTCGAGCAGCAGATAGGTTCCCCACAGAATCGCGCCCATCAGGATGGAGGCGGCGAGGATGCCCCAGATGCGCCGACGGAAGCGGGCGTCGAAGCGCGCGGCGTCGCCGAGGCGGCGTCCGCCGATGCCCAGCATCAGCACCATGACCCAGCCCGCGACGGTGGTGGCGATGGCCGGGGCGATCCAGCCGATCAGCGGCGCGAGCCCCACCGCGATGGCGGCGTTGACCACCATCGACCAGACCGCGTAGCGGAACGGCGTCCGGGTGTCCTCGCGGGCGAAGAACACCGGCTGCAGCACCTTCTGCAGCACGAAGGCCGGCAGGCCGAGCCCGTAGATCGCCACCGCCAGCGCGATGGCGGCACTGTCATCTGCCGAGGTCGCGCCGCGCTCGAAAAGCACCGATACCATCGGCAGGGGGATCACCGTCAGGGCCACCGCCGCCGGGATCGTCAGCGCCAGCGCCATCTCCCCCGCGCGGGAAAACGCGTGCCGGGCGCCGGCATCGTCCGAGGCCTTGAGCCGGCGTGACAGGTCAGGCAGCAGCACGATGCCCACCGCGATGCCGACCACGCCCAGCGGCAGCTGGTAGAGCCGGTCGGCGGCGTAGAGCCAGCCCACCGCCTTGTCGAATTGCGAGGCCACCTGCTGGCCGACCAGCAGGTTGATCTGCATCACCCCGCCCGCGAGCCCTGCGGGCACCGCCACGCGCACCAGCCGCTTCATGTCGGGCGTGAGGCGCGGCAGGCCGGGGCGCACCTTCACCCCGGCGCGCTCTGCCGCGACCCAGACCAGCACCAGCTGCGCCACGCCGGCGAAGGGGATCGTCCAGACCAGCCACTGGATCACGTCGCCGCCGATCACCGCCGCCACGACCATGGCGATGATGACGAAGATGTTCAGCAGCACCGGCGCCGCGGCGGCGGCGGCAAAGTGTCCGGTGGCGTTCAGGGCGCCCGAAAACAGCGCCGCCAGCGAGATGAACAGGATGTAGGGAAAGATGATCCTCCCAAAGCCCACGGTCAGCTCGAAGCGCGCGTCGCCGGCAAAGCCGCCGGCGGTGGCATAGACCAGCGCCGGCATGAAGATCAGCGCCAGCGCGCTCAGGATCAGCAGCACGAAGGCCAGCCCGTTCAGCGCGTCGCGCGCAAAGCGCAGCGGGTCCTCGTCGCCCTCGTATTTCTTGGAAAAGATCGGCACGAAAGCGGCATTGAAGGCGCCCTCGGCAAAGAACCTGCGAAACATGTTGGGCAGACGGAACGCGGCCACAAACGCGTCCATCAGCGGGCCGGGTCCGATATAGGCGAGGATCAGGATTTCTCGCGCGACGCCCAGCACACGGCTGGCCAGCGTCCAGAAGCCGACGGTGAGAATGCCCGAGATCAGGCGGATGGGTTTCATGACTGCTTGCGTCCTCGCATGGCCGTTCGTCCACGACGGCCTTTGCCACTGCGTAGCTGATCGCGGCACTTGGCGGAAGAGGGGAGATATCGGCTCGGCGGGGAACCGGGCAGCGGAGCGTGGGCCGCGCTCCAGACATCCCTGCTTGACCAATGCGCCCCTCGGCGGGCAGAACTTCGCGGGAGGACAGGCGCCGCGATGGCGCTAACATCAGGACCGGAGCAGGGGGACGGGCGGCTGCGCGCCGACCCGGCGGAGACCGCCCGGCGAAAAGGGAGAACTCATGGCCTATCTCGGCATCGATCTGGGCACCTCGGGGCTGCGCGCCCTGCTGGTCAGCGACACCGGCCAGCCGCTGGGTGCCACCGAGCGGCACTACGACGCGGCGCACCCGCAATCGGGCTGGTCCGAGCAGGACCCTGCCGACTGGATCACGGCGCTCGAAGGCGCGGTCGCAGAGCTGGGCGCGGCGCATCCCGAGTTCGCCGGGCTGCGCGGCATCGGCGTGTCCGGGCACATGCACGGCGCGACGCTGCTCGATGCGTCGGGCGCGGTGATCCGGCCCTGCATCCTGTGGAACGACACCCGCAGCCATGCCGAGGCGGCGCGGCTCGATGCCACCGAGGGCGTGCGCGCGCTGTCCGGTAACATCGTCTTCCCCGGCTTCACCGCGCCCAAGCTCGAGTGGGTGCGCGCCCATGAGCCCGAGAATTTCGCCCGCATCGACAAGGTGTTGCTGCCCACGGCCTACCTCAACCACTACCTGACCGGCGCATTTTTCGCCGACATGTCTGACAGCGCCGGCACCTCGTGGCTCGACACCGGCGCGCGCGACTGGTCCGAAGAGCTGCTCGCCGCCGGGCACATGCGCCGCGACCAGATGCCGGCCCTCGTCGAGGGCTCTGAGGCCGGCGGCACGCTGCGCCCGGACCTCGCGGCGCGCTGGGGGGTGAACGCATCGGTGGTGGTGGCCGGCGGGGCCGGCGACAACGCCGCGGCGGCCTGTGGCATCGGCACGATGAACGAGGGGCAGGGCTTCGTGTCTCTGGGCACCTCGGGGGTGCTTCTGGCGGCACGCGACGGCTATCACCCGGCGCCCGAGACGGCGCTGCACACCTTCTGCCACGCGGTGCCCGAGCGCTGGTACCAGATGGGGGTGATGCTCTCGGCCACCGACAGCCTGAACTGGCTGGCGCGGATCACCGGCACCACGCCGGCCGAGCTCACCGCGCCGCTGGGCGAGGCCCTGCAGGCCCCCGGGCGCGTGCGCTTCCTGCCCTATCTCTCGGGCGAACGCACGCCGCACAACGATGCCGGGATCCGTGGCAGCTTCACCGGGCTCGGCGCCGACACCACGCGCGACGACATGGCCCGCGCGGTGCTCGAGGGCGTGGCCTTCGGGCTGCGCGACAGCCAGCGCGCGCTCGAGGCCACCGGGCTGCGGCTCGAGCGTCTGCTGGCGATCGGCGGCGGCGCGCGCTCGCGCTACTGGCTGAAGCTCATCGCAACGGTGCTCGACGTGACGCTCGAGTTGCCCGCGGGCGGCGAGTTCGGCGCGGCGCTGGGTGCGGCGCGGCTTGGCATGGTGGCGGCGGGCGAGGCCTCGGTCAGCGAGGTGATGACTGCTCCGGAGATCAGCGAAGAGATCGCGCCGGAGCCCGCGCTCACCGAAGCGTTCGACGAGGCCTACACACGCTTCCGCGCCGCTTACGGCCCGACGCGCGAGATCCAGTAGCACGGCAGGTCTGCCGAGGCGGGCGCGCCGCGTCGGCGGGCCGGTGGTGCCTGTCGCCGGCCCGGGTTTCGTGGGTGACGTTCGCCCGAAGGATGGACTTCGCCCTCGCGCGGGGCGGTGATCCTGAAGGCTGAAGAGACGTTGCAGCGTTGGTTTGATAATGCCGGATCGGCGATCGGCCCCCGACGTTGATCCTGCCCCGGTTCTTCGGCGTTGCGTCTGCTCTCAAGAACCAGCTCGGCCAACCGGCGTGTCTCGATGAGCGCCGTGTCCGCGGTGCAGAGAGGTGTCGCCGGCCTCTGCTCTGGATGGCGCCCAGACCTTCCCAACGGTTTAAGACCCGCCATCGTTGGCGACGACCTAGGTCTGCCCGCAGGGATGGACCGTCCCTCTCTCTGATCCCCCTCCCGACGCGGCGCCGCATCGCACCCGCGAGAGCACCTCCGGGCCCATGCGCAGCCGCTTTAAGGGAGTATTGAGACTTCACGCGGTAGTGCTCGGGGACTTTCAGGCTTCGGGGACAGAAATGCTCAGACTGCGACATTCCGTTTCAAACCGGCTCCTCATGGCAACGGGGTCCGCGATCGCGGCCCTCGTCCTCGGATTGACCGCTCTCAGCGGCTGGCAGGCCGCGACCACCGCGCGCGAGCAGGTGCTCGAACTGGCCCAGGCAAAGGCTGCGAACATCGCCAGCGAGGTCGCGGTGGAAGTCACCGTCGCAACCGCCGCCGGGACCGCGCTCGCCGGCGCCCTGTCGGGATACCTCGAGACCGGGGAGGCCACCGATACCGGGCTGCTGCGGGCCATTCGGGCGGTGCCGTCGCAATACTCGCGCATCTTCGGCGCGTGGATCGCGGGTTTGCCGGACGGCGCGATCAACCGCAGGATCGACGGGGATCGCGCACGGAATGACGATTCGGTTCTGTCGGTGTGGTGGACCAAGAGCGGCAGCGACGGCCTGACCAACATTCCCTTCCCGGTGAACCCGGAAGCGGCGTGGTTCACCACCCCGCTCGAGACGGATGCCAGCGTGATCACCGACCCCTATATTGCAGAGGGCGGCTTTCTCATCACCAGCGTGGCGGTGCCGGTGCGCATCGACGGTCAGATCGTGGCGATCAGCGGGGTCGATATCACCCTCAATACGCTGGTGGACATGCTTGGCGGAATGAGCGCCTTCGACGGCGGTCTCACGCAACTCGTGAGCAGCAGCGGGCAGATGCTCGCAACGCCGGATCCGGAGCGATTGACCACGCCGTATGACGGGCCCGGCGCGGATCTCGTCACCGCCGCGCTCGAGGACGGCGCCCCCCGGCAGATCGAACTGCCCAACGGGGATTTGCGTCTTGTGTATCCGTTCACGGCCCCCGGCATGAACACGACTTGGGTTGCCCTCCTCGACGTTCCGAAGGCCGCGTTCGTCGCACCGGTGCGTCAGGAACTGATCAGCACCGGGCTCGAGGGGCTGGCGACGCTGGCGCTTGCTCTGCTCACGCTGCATGTCGTGACAGGCACGCTCCTGCGCAAGCCGCTGGCGCGGATGCTCGAGACGGTCGGCGAACTGGCCCAGGGGACCTACGGCAACGAGGTGCCCTATACGGGGCGCAGCGACGAAATCGGCGCGATGGCGACCTCGGTGGAAACCCTGCGGCACGGGCTTCTCGAGAAAACCGCGCTCGAGGCGCGGCAGGCGGAGCGTCAGGACGTGCAAGCGGCCGTCGTCGCACAGCTTGCCGGCGGCCTTGGCAAGGTGGCCCGCGGTGACCTCGAGGCGCATATCGAACAGGCCTTTCCCGCTGAATACGAGTCGCTCAGGCAGGACTTCAACGAGATGTTGCGGCGTCTCTCCGAGCTGGTGGGGCAGATCACCGATTCGACCCGCAGCATCGTGGATACGGTCAACGAGATTACCGGCGCGACCGGGGATCTGTCGCTGCGCACGGAACGGTCTGCCGCCACGCTCGAGCAAACCGCTGCGGCCCTGTCCGAGATGACAGACCTCGTCCGCGCAGCGGCGAACGCTGCACGTGAAACAGACAAGCTGGTCGGGGGCGTCAACGAGAAGGCACGCACCAGTTCCACGGTGGTCGGGGAGGCTGTGGAGGCAATGGGTCAGATCGAGGAGTCGTCCGACCGCATCCGCAGCATCATCAACGTGATCGATGACATCGCCTTCCAGACCAACCTGCTGGCACTCAATGCCGGGGTCGAGGCCGCGCGCGCGGGCTCGTCGGGGCAGGGGTTTGCGGTCGTTGCCTCTGAGGTGCGGACCCTCGCGCAGCGCACGTCCGACGCCGCGCGCGAGATCGGCGGGCTGATTTCCGACTCGGGGGATCAAGTCAGCCACGGGGTCGAACTCGTCGGACGCGCAAGTGGGGCCCTGCAGGAGATCATAGGCAGCATCGACGAGATATCCGGCCAGGTGAGCCGGATCGCATCCTCAAGTGACGAGCAAGCCGGCGGCATCGTCGAAATCAACACGGCGGTGGGCGAACTCGACAAAACCCAACAACACAACGCCGCAATGTTCGAGGAAACGAGCGCGGCCTGTGCAGCGCTTTCTGGCGGGGCAGAGGACCTGGAACGTCTCCTTGCGCAGTTCCGCATCGCTCCCGGCACCGCCAAACGCCAAGCGGCGTGAAGGCCGCCGCATGGCTTGGACTCGGGACCTATGAATTTCGGGCAGTTTTCGAGAGTCGGCGGCAGTGAGCAAAGTGCCGGACATGAAAGACCTCTTTTGCTCACCGGAGAGCAGCCGAAGCGCTTTCAGCTGTTCTTGCCGGCCTGTCCCGCGCGCGGTCTGCCGAAGGCAGCATAGCCCGGTGTATCGTGGACGCCTTCTTCGCTAATTCTGAGGCAAGGAGGCCATGATGAGCAGCGCGCGCCGGTGTAACCGCTGACTTGTCCTGCTGAGACGAAGAAATCGATCGGACGGCCCATGCTTGCGAAACTCGCAATTTCGCAGATCCAGCCCTTTCGGGGCAGGAGGTCGCGCCACCCGCCCCCGCGTCAGGCTGCGCGGGGGTCGTCCGGCTCCTTGGCGCCGGTCATGAAGGCCACGGCGTCGGACATGCTGTACTTCTTCGGATCGATCACGCAGAGGCGACGGCCGAGGCGGTGGACATGGATCCGGTCCGCCAGCTCGAAGACATGGGGCATGTTGTGGCTGATCAGGATGATCGGGATGCCCCGCTTTTTCACGTCCTGAATGAGTTCCAGCACGCGCCGGCTCTCCTTGACGCCGAGGGCCGCCGTCGGTTCGTCGAGAATGATCACCTTCGATCCGAACGCTGCTGCCCGCGCCACGGCGACACCCTGCCTCTGGCCGCCCGAAAGGGTTTCGACCGGCTGCCCGATGTTCTGGATGGTCATCAATCCGAGATCCGAGAGCTTCTGCCGGGCGAAGTCCTCCATCGCCTTTCGGTCGAGCTGACGCAGGACCTTTCCCATGAACCCCTTCTTCCTGATCTCGCGGCCCATGAACATATTGTCGGTGATCGACAGCGCCGGCGACATGGCGAGGGTCTGGTAGACGGTCTCGATCCCGGCCTCGCGCCCGTCGTTAGGCGACGTGAAGCGGACCGGTTGCCCCTCGACGTAGATCTCGCCCTCGTCGGCGGTCACGGCCCCCGACAACGCTTTGATCAAGGTCGATTTGCCGGCCCCGTTATCGCCGATCACGGCAAGGATCTCGCCCGGGTAGAGCTCGAAATCGCAGTTGTCCAGCGCGGTGACCTTGCCATAGCGCTTGGTCAGGTTCTTTGCAGAGAGAACGGGCTCAGTCATGCCGATACCTTTCTGATCCATTGGTCCACGGCGACGGCGACGATGATCAGCACGCCGATGAAGAAGTAGGTCCACTGCGCATCGGCCCCCAGAAGCCGCAGCCCCAGCGAGAAGACACCGACGATCAGCGCCCCGAATAAGGCGCCAAGGATCGACCCGCGCCCTCCGAACAGAGAGATGCCGCCGATCACCACGGCGGTGATGGATTCGATATTCGCCTCGTAGGCCGAGGTCGGGGAGACCGACCCGAGCCGCCCGATCAGGGCCCATCCGGCAAGGCCGCAGATCAGGCCGCCCAGCATGTAGACCGACATCAGGGTGCGGTGGACATTGACGCCCGAGAGCGCCGCGGCCTCGGCATCGTCGCCCACGGCATAGACGTGCCGCCCCCAGGCGGTGTTCTTCAACGCCCAGGCAAGCCCGAGCATCAGAAGGATCATGAAGACCACACCGACGGTAAAGACCGCGCCGCCGATCTCGAACCGCGTGCCCATGAACTGCAGGATGGGCGCGCTCGTCTCGATGTCCTGCGAGCGGATCGTCTCGTTGCGGGAATAGAGGTAGTTCGACGCCAGGATGATCTGCCACGTGCCCAGCGTGACGATGAAGGGCGGCAGCTTCATCTTGCTGACGAGCAGCCCGTTCAGCGCGCCGCAGAGCGTGCCGAACGCAAGCCCGGCCACGACCGCGATGGAGGGGGGGATCCCGTAGCGAAAGGCGAACTGGCCCATCACCACAGAGGAGAACACCGTGATCGCCCCCACCGACAGGTCGATCCCGGCGGTCAGGATGATCAGCGACTGCGCCGCCGCGACGATGCCGACGATCTGAACCTGCTGCAGGATCAGCGTCAGCGCAAAGGGCGAGAAGAACCGCGATCCCAGCAGCACCCCGAAGACGAGGATCGACGCCAGCAGGACGATCAGCGGCACCAGCGCGGGATTGCCATGAAGGACATCATGGACCCTGTGCAGCAAGCTTTTATCGCGACTTTCGAAAGAGGCGAAGTTCTCCTCACGCCGCGTTTTGACGACATCCTCGTAAGCGTCATCCTGGCTCATGTGCCGTCCCTCCCGTGACAGACGTTTCGACCGAGGCGCGTGCGCCTCGGCCCTTTCAGGCTTGGGGTCTCGCGGTCCGGGTCAGCCCCAGCACCGCTCCAGTCCCTCGTCCACGCTGATCGACGTGACGCCCTCGACCGGTTCGTCGGTCACAAGCTCGACCCCGGTGTCGAAGAAGTCCTTGCCCTCGGTCGGCTGCGGCAGCGTGCCGTCCTGCGCATACTGGTGGATCGCCTCGATCCCGAGGGCCGCCATGTCCAGCGGATATTGCTGTGCCGTCGCCCCGATCACCCCGTCGCGGATGTTCTGGACGCCCGGGCAACCGCCATCGACCGACACGATCAGCACGTCATCGGCGCGGCCAAGCGAGTCGAGCGCCTCATAGGCCCCCGCGGCGGCGGGTTCGTTGATCGTGTAGACCACGTTGATGTTGGGGTCCTTCGCCAGCAGGTTCTCCATGGCCTGGCGGCCGCCTTCCTCGTTGCCCTGCGTCACGTCGTGTCCGACGATGCGCGGGTCGTCCTCGTCGCCGTAGCGGGCCGCATCCTTGATATCGATCCCGAAGCCCTGCATGAATCCCTGGTCGCGCAGCACGCCCACCGTGGGCTGGCTGACGTTCAGATCGAGGAACGCGATGCGCGCGTTCTCGGCCTCATCGCCAAGCTTGGCGGCGGCCCATTGCCCGATCAGCTCACCGGCGCGGAAATTATCGGTCGCGAAGGTCGCGTCCGCCGCATCGGCCGGGCTCAGCGGCGTATCGAGGGCAATCACGATGGCCCCCGCCTGCTGGGCCTGCTCGACCGAGGACACGATCGACGAGGTGTCCGAGGCCAGCAGCAGGATGCCGTCGGCTTCGGCGGCGATGCAGGTCTCGATCGCCTGGGCCTGGGTCTCGTGGTCGCCGTCATACTTGCCGGCGAAGTTCATCAGCTTGATGCCCAGCTCCTCGGCCTTCTGCTGCGCGCCTTCGCGCATCTTCACGAAGAACGGGTTGGTGTCCGTCTTGGTGATCAGGCAGGCCGTCGTCTGGTCCTGCGCCATCGCCGCGCCGCCGGACACGGCAAGCGCCATGGCCGTGAGTGCCGTTGCGTATTTCATGATGTCTCCTCCTGACGTTTTGCGCCCGGGTGCGACGGGTCAGACCTGCCGAACTGCCGTAGGCGGCCGACTCCTCCTGCCGGCAGACAAAGCATGGACCATCGAAAAAGCGCTCGTCAATGCTTTTCTAAACTTGATTTACGAAGTCTAGTTTACAAAAGTGATCGGAGGGAGGTGCCGATATGGACGATGCTGTGCAAGATCGTTTGGCCGCCGCGCAGGAGCGCAGCGCCAACGAACGGGCGATCCTGAACCTGTTGCGGCAGGAGGGGCCGACGCCCGCGTCCGAGGTCGCCCGGCGGATGGACCTTTCGGTGCAGTCGGCCTCGGTCATCACCCGCAAGCTCGAGGCCGAGGGGCTCGTCCAGCGCGGCGCGCCGGTCCGGGGTGGGATCGGCAAACCGTCGCGGCCAATCAGCCTCGACCCGAACGGCGCGTTCTCGATCGGGCTGCGGATCGGCCGGCGGCGGTCCGACCTGATCCTCATCGATTTCGAGGGCCGGGTGCTGGGCCAGCGCACGGCCACCTATGCCTATCCGACGCCCTCCCTGTGCCTCGACCTCGCGCGGAGCGGGCTCGAGGCGTTCGGCAAGATCCTCACGCCGGACCAGCAAGAGCGCATCGCTGGGATCGGGATCGGGATGCCCTTCGACCTGTGGAACTGGCTGGATCTTCTCGACGCCCCGCAGGCCGAGATGCGGGCCTGGCGCGACTTCCCCGCGCAAGAGGCCTTCTCCGAGGCGCTCGGTCTGCCCGCCTTCGTCGGCAATGACGGCTCGCTCGCCTGCCACGGCGAGCATCTTTTCGGCGCGGCGCGAGACCTGCCGGATTTCGGCTACATCTATGTCGGCGCCTTCCTGGGCGGCGGCATCGTCCTCGACGGGCGCCTCTATCTCGGGACGCGCGGCAATGCCGGGGCGCTGGCGTCGCTGCCCGTGCCAGGGGTGGACGGTGCCATGACGCAGATGGTCGAGCTCGCCTCGATCCACAGTCTCGAACGTCGCCTCGATGCGCGCAGTCCCGGGGAGGGCGCGTCGCTGTTGAAGCCCGACGCCTGGGTCGGTTTCGACGATCTGAAGGCGAGCTGGATCGAAGAGACGGCCCGCCAGCTCGCGGCGGCGAGCATGACCCTCGTGGCCGTCCTCGATCTTCCCGTCGTCGTCATCGACGGCAGCTTTCCCTCCGAAGTACGGGAGACGTTGGTGTCGCGGGTCAACGCCCTCGTCTCGGACTGGGACGCAAGGGGTATCCACCGCCCGCAGATCGTCGCCGGCACGCTGGGAACCAAAGCTTGCGCGCTCGGCGCCGGCTATCGTCCGATCGTCGGACGCCACCTGGTGGAGTGACGCCTTCCGGTCATTGCATTGTAGACTGCCCGCCTGTGTCTACCGATCCGATTGATCTGGTCGAACGGAGTGCGACGCGGTTTTGAAGCGACACTCTGCGAAACTGAGCTGCCAACCGCTCCGTGCCGATTTCGGCAGGCCCGCGAAGGAGCTTCGGCTGCGCAGCGAGCAACCGCTCTCCGCCCGATTTGGCGTGCGGGTGTTCGTGCGCCGCGCTCTGCACGACTGTCACGAAAGGCTGGGAGCGGTCATCAGCTGAGCCTGGCGTGACGGTCGGGTCAGGGCCGCAATACCAGAAGTTATGGCCAATACCCCGGCGCGGTCGCACAGCATATGCGCGCCTTAAACGGATCCTGTGGCGTCGAGGATCTCGCGGCGACGCTGGACTGAGACGTGAGACGAGAGACGATGGTCGACGAAAGCTCAGGAGCAGCCCGACGGATGGGGCTGCTCCTAATGGCGAAGGCGAGCGTGTCTCCGCCCCGATCTACAGGATTCGAAAGGTCTTACGAGACAGCCCGCGCGACACGAAGCATCTGAAGGAGTTCGTACTCCGAGTCCTGCAATTCGACGATCTGGCCATTCAGAACCGCATAATTGCTGCCAGTATCCAGCTGCGGCAGACGATAAAGGTCGATCAGTTCACGCTGTGTCAGGGCTGCAGCCGGTGCAATGCTGGAACCGTCAGATATATCTCTCACCTGTGCAAGCTGGTTCACCAGAAGCAAAGACCGGTAGTCGTCGTCATCAAGGAGGACTGGCATGCCGTCGATCAGAGCATACCGCCGGCCATCCGGAGCGGGCTCGAGATCGAAGAGGTCCGCGATCTGGTCCGACTGGAGCAACAGGTACTCGGGATCCGGCTCGACATCGAAATCTGAACCGAGCCAATCGTTGCGGCGCTCGAGCCAGAGATCATCGTACCGATCTTCGTCGTAAGACGCCCAGTCGTCATAGGTCACGCCCTTCTTGGCCAAGCCGGGCGGCACGCAGGGCGGGTCTTTCTTGGCAAGGCCCGGGGGGCAGTTGCGGTAGGTGATCAATTCATCTTCGGGGATGTCTGATACAAGCATCTGCGGTGTCGCCAACGCCAGCGCCGTCGCGCCCAAGACACGTGTCATATCACGTCCATCGGGTGCCGGTGTCGAGACAAGGCGGCGCACAGCGCTCTCGCGCTCTGCTTCGGAAAAGCCGCGACGGCCCTTGGCGCCATTGCCCTTGCCACCGGCCGCCTGCGTGACATCGCTGCCTTTTGCCCTGGCCTTCCCGCCGCCTGCATGTTCGGGCTTGCCGTTGCCGTTGCCGTTGCCGTTGCCGTTGCCGTTGCCGTTGCCGTTGCCGTTGCCGTTGCCGTTGCCGTTGCCGTTGCCGTTGCCGTTGCCGTTGCCGTTGCCGTTGCCGTTGCCCGCCTGAGCATGTCCTTTGCCCGGCTTCGCGGAGGCATTGCCCGAGTGGCCGTTTCCTTTGCCGGGCTTGCCGCCGTTGCCTTTTCCGTTGCCATTGTTGCCCTTGGCAAGCCAGAGGTGTTGGGGGCTGACTGCTTCAGCGAAGCCGCGCTCGGCGTGGATCGGGGCCGCAGCCAGGGATGTGGAGGAGAGTGCAAGCGCAAAGGCGCTGCCGATTAGGATTTTACTCATGTCAGACGCCTTTCGTTTGGGCGTTCAACGCGACAAGCAGGCAAGCTGTTCCCTGCCGCTGCTTGCCATCGGAACCGGCTGGTTCTTTTACCCCGTGGTTTTCGAAGGCGCGCGGCGCATGAGCCATGGACAGCAAAGCTAGGGGCCTCTCCAGTTTTTTTCGGCCAGGTCATACATGGAAACCTGTTGGCGCGACGGCATGGCCATCGGATTGCGGGGACCCGGTTGCCGACATTCTCGACAGCTGGATTGGGTGGCAGGTGGGCGCGCCACAGGCCCCGCGCTTCGTTGGCCTGTCGCACGCGAGGTGAGGGGCCGCCGAACCGGCTCCGTTGCGCGACAGGCAAGACATCTCGCCGAGGTCCTATCGACGTGGTCGACGTGCAGTGATCATACAGTTTTCAGACATGCCGTTCTCTATGGCGCAGCGAGCGGCAACTCCGTCCCGCATTGCTTCCCCTCAAGCGATACGCTGCCGACGTCTGCTCACGGCCCTCCGTGCCAGGTTTTTTCTGGGCTGGGGCTGTTCGATCGGTCGCGGCGGTCTGCAGACCTTCGGGCGATGCGCAGCGGATGTCCGGTTCGCGCCCGTTTCCATAAATGCCGCAATCAGGTTGATTTGGCTGCTCGGACGCATTGCGGTCGCGCCGAAGGTCGGGTCAGCCAGCGACCGGACCCTCGCTGAGGATCACGAGCGGGCGCTCTCCGCCCATCCGCATCCAGCCCGCCACGCCCGCCGCTCCCGAGGGCGTCGTTGCAAGGCCCTCGGCTGCCATCAGCTCGAAGGCCGCCGCAGCCTCGGCTTCGGACACTGTTTCAAACGCATCCGCCGTCTCGCGCAGGATGTCGAAGGCCAGAAGGGACGGCGTTTTGCAGTCGAGCCTGCCCATCTTGGAAACAGGACCGTCGACCGTGATGATGCGACCCGCGCGCATGCTCTCGCGCAGGCAAGGGGCCGCCTCAGGTTCGATCACGACAATGCGCGGCTGCACGGGCCAGGCGGCGCGGATGCGCGCCGCCATCGCGGCGGCGAGACCCCCGACGCCCGCCTGAAGGTAGACGATGTCGGGCCAGGCGTCAGCGCCAGGCCCGGCGGTCTTGAACGCCTCCCGCAGCTCTTCGGCGATCACGGTATAGCCCTCCATGACCAGCCGAGGCGGCTCCGTGTAGCCGGGCCAGGATCCATCAGCGAGGTGGATCGCGCCCGTCGCCTCGGCATCCGCGATCGCTGCGGCGATGGAAGCCTCGTAGGTGTCGCCGGAGCGGACGACTGTGGCCCCTTCGGCGCGCAGGCGGTCGGCGAAGTGCTCTGACACCGTGCGCGCGATGTGGATGCGGGCCTTCGCTCCAAAGACCCGTGCGCCGGCCGCGACCGACAGTCCGTGGTTCCCTGCGCTCGCGGTGACGAAGGTCACGTCGGCCCGTCCTCTTGCCTCGATCAGCCGCAGCACTGCGTAGGCCCCGCCCAAGGCCTTGAACGAGCCGAGCCCCAT
This sequence comes from Salipiger bermudensis, assembly GCF_020171625.1. Taxonomy (GTDB): domain Bacteria; phylum Pseudomonadota; class Alphaproteobacteria; order Rhodobacterales; family Rhodobacteraceae; genus Salipiger; species Salipiger bermudensis_B. The sequence goes on along the minus strand of NZ_JAIUZY010000009.1, from coordinate 7,019 downwards.
GCGCGTCCTTTCATCCTTGATCCAGAGCGGTCGCCCGCCTGGTCTCTGCCTGTGGAGCGGGGTCGGCGCATGGTTGGGGCATCGGGCAAGGCGGGCGCGCACGGGCGCGGGGTCAAGTAGGGTCATGAGCGTAGTTTGCCATAGTCATATGCTGGGTTTGTGGCACCGTTTCTCGGAAAACGAGAAAGATTTCCGTCCAAGCCGCCATCCGTGCTACCATCTCCTCATGATGACGCCGACGTTAGATGCTGCCGACTGCACGCTGCTCGCGAACCTCCAGCGCGACGGGCAGGTCAAGCTCGACCGGCTCGCTGAAGAGACGGGACTGTCAGTCGCCACCGTGCAAAGGCGCCTAACCCGGCTGCGCCGGAACGGTGTCATCACGGGTACCGTCGCGGTGCTTGATCCTGCCGCACTTGGGCAGGCGATGACCTTCGTCGTCTCGGTCGAACTTGAGCGCGAGCGGCCAGACCAGATCGACGGCTTCGCGCGCACCGCCTGCGCCGAACCCCAGGTCCAGCAGTGCCATTACGTGACCGGCGAGGGTGACTTCGTTCTGATTTGCGTTGCCCGCGACATGGCTGATTTTGAAGCTCTCACCCGGCGTCTTTTCTTCGACCAGCCCAACGTGCGCCGCTTCCGAACTTCGGTGGTGATGACCAGCTACAAGCGCACTCTCGACGTGCCGACCGATGGGCCAAGCATCGACAGATGATGCAGGCCGAGTGTCGCGGTTTGGAAAAGATGCGCGAGCATGACCCGCTGGGCCAAACGCGTATGGAAAGCCGCTCATCCCGCTTCGGTGTTCGGCGCGCAGCACTGCTGAAAGTCCGGTTCGAGCCCAATTTACCAATTTCTGCTTCGCAGCAAATGACTGATCTCAACGACTTTCAACAAACGTTCAACAACCACTTGGACTAGGCGCCGCATTTCGGTGGAGCCACACAGATTTTTTGCTCTTGTTAAAACGCCGAGGAATTGAGGTCTGGGTGTCGTGAGAGGTTCAAAGATGGAATTCGATATCATTTCGGTGCAAGAGCCCACTTGGGCCGATGTCGAACATAGCGCAATAAATTGCAGGCTACGCACCACAGCCTACTCAAAAGAGCTGCCATTCACGGCAAGGCCGAGCGACACGGAGGCGCATGGTCGTGAGGTTTTTAGACGGTGTGTGAGTGGTGAATTCGGTGAGATTCAGCCCTACGCTGCGTCACAATACACAGAAGATCACGGCACATCTCTGACACTACCTAAGTGGGTATCAGCATGGCCAGAAGTCCATGATTTCATAATTGAAGCAAACGCCGAAAACGCCAGGAACTCGCCCCGAGCAATCGCACTTGTCTGGGGATCAATGGTTGAGACCATGTTGAATTTGTTCATTGCGCAGCAGCTCAAAAAGAAAGATCCACCGCAAAAAATCTAACATATGGGAACGGTACAAAATGCGGAGAAACATTTGAGGCTCGGATAAAAGGCGCCTACTCTCAAGAAATGATTGATGAAGATCTTGTTAAACACCTTCATGCAATACGAGAAATTCGAAATGTTTGTGCTCACGAGTGGGACCTCAGCCGTAAAAATGGAGAGGTCCGTAAGTTGGACGAAAACTTGAAGCTACTGCAGTCCGCCTACTTCCCAGATTTTCTGCTAGATGACTTCGAATCTCTTATCAAAATGCTGTTCAGCTCCGCTTGTTGCAGAATAATCATTCAGCTCGCAGCGTGCTCTGCTCCGGATGACGGAGGGACACTCGTCTCGGAAACCTAAAATATTTCGAAAAATAGCGGGTTCCCCCAAGTGTTGATCGGTATGTCTAATTGCAACTTAATGAGTGTGACACCAACGTTCGCCTTGTCCGCATTGCGGACCTCGGCGCCATGGGCGGTGCGACGCGGTGCCGAGAAGGTTCGGTTTGGTGAAGCTGCGCTGCGGCAACGGTGATCCTGGCCAATGTGGGCTTCGGGCCATGCGCGTTGGCGGAACCTTCTCGACGGGCATCTCGGAGCGCCGCGCTGGCGCAAGGCGGCTTTGAGACCTTCCATGCGTCTTTGGGGTTCGGACCCTCGCACCGGATAGTCGGGCGTGGTTGGTGGGATGCCCTGCGCAGCCACGGTCGGCAGCATTGATATTCGCTTTGGCATTGAAATCCTCGGAGCGCGTATATAGATGCAGTGCTAACTATTAGCAGGCTATAGAATCGCGATGTCCCGTTCCGAAGACCCCAAGCTAGGCCTCATCCGCACGCTCGGCGCGCTGACGCGCAAGGTGCGTACCCTCTTCGACGCCCGCGCAAGCGAATACGGGCTGACCGAAGCGCGGGCGCGGCTGCTGCTTCACTTGACGCAGAGCTGTCCGCTGACGCAGGGCGAGCTGGCCGACGCGATGGACGTGGAACCGCCGACCATGGCGCGATTGATCGACGGCATGGAGGCAGGCGGCTTGGTGCGCCGGGAAGCCGTTCCCGGCGACCGCCGGCAGCGCCACATCGTCCTGACGGAAGCGGCCCAAAGCCAGGCCGAGGCTGTTCTGGTTCTGACTGCGCAGTTGCGTACGGAGGTCCTGGCGGGGATCTCGGAAGAGGAGCTTGCGATCACGCATCGCGTCGTCTGCCGGATGCTCGACAACGTCGCGAAGGCGGGGCGATCATGACCGAAGGCAGCGAAACCCCGCAGCGGGATCAGGCCCTCAGCGCTGCACAAGATGAGACCAGCGCGCACCGGCAACCGAGCGGGGGGGCCGCGGAAGAGGTCCCGCGCGAAGCGCCGGAGACCCCGGACGAGGCTCAGGAGCCCGCAGCCCCGCCCCAAGGCCTGACGATGCCGCCGTGGCGCGCTTGCGGCTATTTCGCGACCGCTGTGGTGCTCGCGCTGGCACAGGGCTTCGGCCAGTCGGTGATCTCGGCCAATGCCCAGCAATTGCAGGGCAGCTTCGCGACCACCCAGGCCGAGACCGCCTGGCTGACCGCGGCCTACATGGCGCCCAACGTCTCGCTCACGCTGGCCCTGATCAAGATACGCGGCCAGTTCGGGATCCGCCGCTTCGCGGAAATCTCCATCGTCTGCTTCGTGCTTGCGGCGCTGCTGAACTTCTCGGCCGAGGGGTTCGGCCCCAACCTTGCCGTGCGGTTCCTGTCCGGGGTCGCCGCCGCGCCGATGACCTCGCTCGCCTTCCTCTACATGCTCGAGCCCCTGCCGCCGCAGCGCAAGATGAATGTCGGCCTCTCGGCGGCGCTGACCTTCATCTTCATGGGCTCTCCGGTCACCCGGTTGATCTCGCCGCACCTTCTCGAGATCGGGCTATGGCATGCGCTGACCAGCATGGAGGTCACGCTCGCCGCGATCGGGCTGGGCCTGATCTACCTGCTGCCGCTGAAGACCCCGCCCACCCCGATGAAGATCGAGGCAGGCGACGTGATCTCTTTCCTCTTCATCGCGGTAAGCTTCGGGTGTCTCGCCGTGGCGGCCGTGACCGGCCCCATCTACTGGTGGACGGAGCACGCCTGGCTGGGCCTGCTGCTTGCCGGCGGCATCGCGGCCTTCGCCGTCGCAGCCTGCATCGAGCTCAACCGCGCCGAACCGCTTCTGGATATCCGCTGGCTCGCCAGCCCCGCCATTTTGCACTTCACGGCTGCGATCCTGCTGTTCCGGCTGGTGCTGAGCGAACAGACCTCCGGCGCGGCGGGCCTGTTCCGGTCGCTGGGGCTGCTCAACCAGGAAATGCAGGGCCTTTGGCTGGTCGTCATGGCGGCCACGTTGCTCGGTGGCGCGATCTGCGCGGTGCTGCTGAAGCCGGGGCGCGAGTTTCAGTTCCATACCGTCGCGCTTGCCCTGCTGATCGCGGGCTCCCTGATGGATGCGCGCTCGACCGCACAGACCGTCCCCTCGGACATGTACCTGTCGCAGGCGATGGTGGGCCTGGCCTCGGCGCTGTTCCTGCCACCGGCATTGCTGTCGGGCCTGATGTCGGCCTTGGCCAAGGGTCCGAACTACATCCTGACTTTCGTGATCGTCTTCCTGACGACCCAGAAGCTCGGCGGTATGTTCGGCGGCGCAATCTTCTCCAGCTTCGTGAGGGTTCGCCAGCAGCTTCATGTTCAGCGGCTCTCGGAATCCCTGTCCGTCACCGACCCGCTGGTCGCCGAGCGCCTCGCGACCACGAGCAACGCCCTGTCGGCGCAGCTCGGGGATCCCGCCCTGGCCTCGGCCAAGGCTGCGTCGCAGTTGGCGGGGGAGGTCCAGACCCAGGCGTCTGTCATGGCCTACAACGACGCGTTCCTGACCATCGCCGCCGCGTCCGCCGGGGCGTTGACGCTGCTTTTGAGCCATGCGGCCCTCAAGGCATGGCAGGTCCGTGCCTCCACTGCCGCTCCGGAAGAGGCAGAGATCGAAACAGAAGAGCGCGCGCCGCTGGCGGAGACGCCGCGGGCCCAGGCCGCTTGATACGAGGTTACAAGATGCTTTCGAAATTCACCCGTCATATCGCCACTGTCCTCGCCGCCACCGTCGGTGTCCTGGGCACGGTGGGCGTGCTCTATGCCTGGGGCTTGCCGCCGTTCGAGCCCACGGCCCGAATGACGGAAGATGCCTATGTCCGTGGCAAGGTGACCTTTCTTGCGCCGCAAGTGGCCGGCGAAGTGTCCGAGGTCGTGGTCCAAGATTTCCAGGACGTCGAGAAGGGCGATCTGCTGATCCGGCTGGACGATTCCACCTATGCCCAGCAGCTCGCCCAAGCCGAGGCGCAACTGGACTCCGCGCGCGCCGGCCTCGCAAGCGCCCGGCAGGAGCGCCTCTCTGCGCAGGCCAACGTCGAATCCGCCGAGGCCGGGGTAGACTCGGCTCAGGCTGCACTGGACGTGGCCCGCGTCGACCTTGATCGGGCGACGGAATTGCGTGGACGGGATGTCATCACGGAGCGTGACGCGCAACACCAGCAACTCACCTTCGACCAGGCCCGGGCCGCGCTGCGTCAAGCCAAGGCGCAGGCCGAGACCGCGCGGCAGAACGTCGAGTCCGTCGCCGTCGAACGGCAGTCCCGCGCGGCCGCGGTGGAACAGGCTGAGGCCGCCGTCAATCTGGCCCGGATCAACCTCGAGCGCACCCGTATCCTCGCGCCGGTTGACGGCAAGCTGGGGGAAGTTTCCGCGCGGGTCGGACAATACGTCACGCCCGGCTCCCGGTTGGCCTCGCTCGTGCCCGAGCGCAAGTGGATCGTGGCCAACTTCAAGGAGACGCAGGTGGCGGGGATGACTGTCGGAGAGAGGGTCAGCTTCACGGTCGATGCCCTGGGCGGCGCGCGGCTCACCGGGCGGATCGACGGCTTCTCTCCCGCGACCGGCTCGGAATTCAGTATTCTCGGCAGTTCGAACGCCACCGGCAACTTCATCAAGATCGCCCACCGGCTGCCGGTGCGGATCGCGATCGACCCGGACCAACCTTTCACCGCGCGTCTGGTGCCGGGCATGTCCGTGGTCGCCCGAGTGGAAACCGGCGCTGGGAAAGAGCGCTTTTGAAAGCTGGTGGAGAGGCAAGTCACCTCAGCCCCATCGCGCCATGCCTTCAAAGCCGGGTTCGTCCGCGGGTCAGACGCGCGCGAGCCGCAGCGAAGGTCGGGAGTGAGCCGGAACTTCCAACTGCCGCACGATGAGCGAATGGCTGATGTCGTCGCTCGAACGAGAGGCATTTGCGCATGAACCGGATCGATCGAGCAGCCTGCCATTACCTAGGGTCAGGACTTCGGTAGCAGGGGCGTCCCAGTCAAGGTCTTTCGCACATGTCAAATGTCCCGCTTAACCGGGGACTTGTCCTTTGAGCCGTTGATCCGCTTCCCTATTCGGCGGCCTTCTTTTGAGATCGACCCGGGTACATGCTTCGGTCCGTGGTCGGCGCGGTGGCTGCCAACATGATGCTGGTTCAATGCAATTCCGGTGTGCCCATCTCATTGGCGTGCTCGACATGGTCGGTATCAGTCCCGAGCACGGCATCACCGGAACCGCGTCCCGTGGGGACCTCGAAGGCCCGCGATTAGGCGGGCAGCAGTCTGGAAGCTGTGTCGTCAACCGGCATAAAGCACCGGCGTATCGAAGCGGAAGTCGGTGTCATCCTTCCACATCCGGTGCTGGATCACGGCGATACGTCGGGCCAGCGCAACCATTGCGCGCTTGGTGCCCCGGCGGCGCGCGAGTTTCGCCGCCCAGGTTCGCAGCCATGTTGCCCGCCCGCGATGCATCATGACGGTGGCAGCCTGACACAGGGCACGACGCAGGTTGACGTCGCCCGCCTTGGTGAGCCCGCCCGAGATGTCGCGCTCGCCAGACTGGTTGCGAGATGGCGTCAGACCGACCCACGGCCCGACCTTTTTCGAGGATGTGAAGCGACCGGGATCAACGATCGCAGATCGGTAGGTCAGTGCGACGACCACGCCAATCCCGGGCATCGACATTTGGCGCAGACAGACCGGATAGTCATGAGCAAGTTGGCGGACATGGCGAAGGCCTGCCAGTTCTCGCCGCAGCGCTGCCCGTGCGCGAAGCATGGGTTGGGTTGCCGCTACTAGCATCGGATTGCCTGCCGCAAGTTCGCGGATCCGCTGTTCGAACCGGCTCCGCGATATGGTGCCGACCTTGAGGCCGAAGTTCCGCAGCAGCCCGCGCAGTGACATTTCCAGCGTGATGAACCCTTGCTGCACGGCCTTCCGGGCGTTGAGCACAGCGCGGACCTCTTGTGCGGAGACTGATTTGCAGTGAACCGGTCGGGACCAGCCGAGGTGCAGCAGGCGTGCGATCCCTTCCGCATCCCGGCGGTCCGTCTTGATCGGCATGGCCTTCAAGGCGCCTTTCACCTGCCGAGTTTCCATCAGCACGACAGGTAGTTCAACCGCGGACTGAATAGCCCCGTGTATCGTGGACGCCTTCTTTGCTAATTTTGAGGCGAGGAGGCCATGATGAGCAGCACCAAGTTCAGCGACGATTTCAAGAGAGACGCCGTCGCGCAGATCACCGAGCGGGGCTATCCGGTCAG
>NZ_JAIUZY010000008.1 GCF_020171625.1 Salipiger bermudensis | reverse complement strand
CTTCCCCTTCCAGACGAACCTCCGTTGCGACAGGGCGCTGCGTCCCTCCCCTGCCCAACAGCTCAGAGACCCATGTCTGACCCAACCCGCTTTTATCCCGCCAGCGTCTCCGGCACGATCAGGCGCGTGCCGGGCACCGCAAGCGCGGCGATCTCGCGCACATGGTCCCGGCGGAACGCGAGGCAGCCCTCTGTCGGATAACCCGGTCGTCGCCACTGGTGCAGGAAGATCGCCGAGCCGCGCCCCGCCTGCGCGTCGGGCCAGTTCCAGTCGGTGGTCAGCACGATATCGTAAAGTGGATCCGCCCGCCGCATCCGCTCGTGGCTCGGCCCGTAGGGCGCCCGCACCAGCGTGTTGTAGTCCGCCTCCCCGGACGCATCCGACCACAAGTCGCCGGGCCGGATCGGGCGCGACCACGGCGCCGGCGCCGCGACCCGGTCGGGGCGATGAAAGCACAGGGCGATGCGATGCACCCCCACCGGCGTCGCGCCATCCCCCTCGCGCTTGTCGCAGCGGATGCCGCCCCTGCCCACCGAGCAGGGCCAGAGGCGCCCGGCAAAGCGCAGGCCCATCGGCGTGAGTACCATCTCCATGCGATCCGCCTCCGCGCCTAGAGCAGGTGACCGGACTTGGCCGCCTTGGTGGCAAGGTAGTGCGCGTTGAACGCGGTCTTGCCGACCTTCAGCGGTACCCGCTCCGCCACGGCGATGCCGCTGCGCTCCATCATGGCCAGCTTGTTGGGGTTGTTGGTCAGCAGCCGCACCGAGCCGAACCCCATGCGGCGCAGGATCTCGGCGCCGAGGCGGAAATCCCGCTCGTCATCCTCGAAGCCCAGCCGGTGGTTGGCCTCGACCGTATCGAAGCCCTGATCCTGCAACGCGTAGGCGCGCATCTTGTTGGCAAGCCCGATGCCGCGCCCTTCCTGGTTGAGGTAGAGCAGCACCCCGTGCCCCTCCTCGCCCATCTTCGACAGCGCCGCGTGCAGCTGCGGGCCGCAATCGCATTTCAGCGAGCCCAGAACGTCACCGGTAAAACAGGCCGAGTGCAGCCGCGCCAGCACCGGTGCATCGCGGTCGGGGCGTCCGACCTCGATGGCGTAATGCTCCTCGGAGCCGTCCTGCGGGCGGTAGATGTGCAGCCGCGCGTTCTCGGCCGTCGACAGCGGCACGCGCGCGGACACCACGTGATCGAGGTTCGACAACAGCAGCATCGACGGCGCCGCCGCCACCCCGTCCACCAGCGTCAGGTTCTCGCGCAGCGCCACGCCCTGCGGCGCATCGAGTTCGAGCACCAGCGCCGCCGGCAGCAGCCGGGCCGATTTCGCCAGAGTGATCGCCAGCCGGTGCAGCGCCACGTCGCCGCCGCGCCGCTCCTGCAGCGGCCCCTTCATCGGCATCGCCAGATCGTCGGCCGGATCGGCGATGCTGCGCACCCAGTCGAGCCCCGCATCCCCCGGCAGCGCCACCCGCGCCAGATCGCCGTCGTAGACCCGCGCCTTGAGCGTCGCCGCGCGGCGCGCCGTCAGCACCAGATCGAGCGCGCCGCCCGCCTCGCGCACCAGCGCCAGCCGGTCGGCCGAGACCGTCTCCGCGGCGAGCACCAGAAGCCCCCGGCCCCCGGCGCCCGACAACACCACCGGCACGCCCATGCGCAGGTCGGCGCGGGCGCGCGCGAGGATCTCCATCAGGTTGGGTGCAAGCGGCATGGGACGGCCTTCCGGGACAGCGGCGCTGTAACAAACCAGCATCGGACTTGTAACAAAAGCCCTCTCGCAACACGAGGGCGTGAGACTGGTGCAGCAAAACTTGCCCGCACGCAACGGTGTTTCCATGTGAGGGGAAACGTGAATGGAGGCAGACACATGGCTCAGATCAAGAACATCCTTCTGGTCGACGACGACGACGACCTGCGCGAGGCGCTGGCCGAACAACTGGTGATGACCGAGGATTTCGAGGTCTTCGAGGCCGAGACCGCGAGCGCCGCGATGGGCCGCGTCAAGGAGCAGAACTACGAGCTCATCATCCTCGACGTGGGCCTGCCCGACAATGATGGGCGCGAGCTCTGCCGCCTGATGCGCAAGCAGGGTGTGAAGGCGCCGATCATCATGCTCACCGGCCACGACACCGACGCCGACACGATCCTTGGACTCGATGCCGGCGCCAACGACTATGTCACCAAGCCATTCAAGTTCCCGGTGCTGCTCGCTCGCATCCGCGCCCAGCTGCGCCAGCATGAACAGTCCGAGGACGCGGTCTTCACCGTTGGCCCCTACACGTTCAAGCCGTCGATGAAGCTGCTGGTGACCGAGGACGACCGCAAGATCCGCCTCACCGAGAAAGAGACCAACATCCTCAAGTTCCTCTACCGCTCGACCGAGGGCGTGGTGCCGCGTGACGTGCTGCTGCACGAGGTCTGGGGCTACAATGCCGGGGTGACGACCCACACGCTCGAGACCCATATCTACCGCCTGCGCCAGAAGATCGAACCCGATCCCTCCAACGCGCGCATCCTCGTGACCGAGTCGGGCGGATACCGTCTGGTGGCTTAAGCCGCGGCGCGCCCGGACGTGCGGGCCGGCCTGCCTCCGGCGGGAGTATTTTTGACGAAGAGAAGCCAAGGGCGCAGCGCTCCTGGCTTCTTTGGTTCAAAAATACCTCGGGGGTGAATTGGCGCAAAGCGCTAAGAGGGGGCAGCGCCCCCTCCTTTCTTTTTCAGAAGGGCACCTTCGGTGCGACAGGGCGCAGCGCCCCCCTTCGACCTTTGCAATCAGAAAGGCCGCCCGGGCTATCGGGCGGCCTTGGACACTTTAAAGCAGGCTGGCTTACTCCGCGGCGCGGATCGGGGTGTTGTCGGTCACCGGAAGCGACGGGTCGCCATGCTGACCGGTTTCCAGCGCGCGGCGCACACCGGCCTCGTAATCGGGGTGAACCTTCTTCAGCACAGCAAGCCAGCGCTCCTTTACGGCGTCGGTGCAGGGCGCCATGCCGCCGGCCATGTTGCGGTGCAGGCGGTCGCGCTCGTCGTCGTCGAACACCTCGGCATAGAGTGCCCGCGGCTGGACGTAGTCGACTTCGCTCTCCTCCTGATCGAAGCGCGCCGCGACGGCCTCGGGGTCGATGCGCATCGGCGGTTCCTGCACGCTCTCATCCGCGACCGGGCCATCATACTGGTTCGGCTCGTAATAGGCATCGGGGTTACCGAAATCGTTGGTGAAGAACCGCATCGCACCGTCCTTGTGGTAGTGGTTCACCTTGGCGTTCTTCGGGGCGTTGGCGGGCAGCGCCTCGTAATGGGTGCCGAGGCGGTAGCGGTGGGCATCGGCGTAGGAGAGGATCCGCGCCTGCAGCATCTTGTCCGGCGAGAAGCCGATGCCCGGCACCACGTTGTTCACGTTGTAGGCGGCGTTCTCCACCATCTGGAAGTAATTCTCCGGGATGGTGTGCATCTCGAGCTCGCCCACCTCGATCAGCGGATAGTCCGCATGCGGCCAGACCTTGGTCAGGTCGAAGGGGTTGAACGGCGTCTCGAGCGCCTGCTCCTCGGTCATCACCTGAATGAACATGGTCCATTTCGGGAACTGCCCGTTCGTGACCATGTTCCACAGCTCTTCCTGATAGCTCTCGCGGGTCTGGCCGATGATCTCGGCCGCCTTGGCGTCGGAGAGCCACTCATGCCCCTGCTGGGTCTTGAAGTGGAACTTGACCCAGTGGCGCTCACCTTCGGCATTCCACATCGAGAAGGTGTGCGAGCCGTAGCCGTTCATATGGGCCGGGGAGCGCGGGATGCCGCGATCCGACATCAGGATGGTGACCTGATGCACCGATTCGGGCTGGCCGGCCCAGAAGTCGAACATCGCCTCGGGCGAGCGCATGTTGGTCTTGGGGTGCCGCTTCTGCGTGCGGATGAAGTCGGGAAACTTGAACGCATCTCGGACGAAGAAAATCGGGGTGTTGTTCCCCACCATGTCCCAGTTGCCATCCTCGGTGTAGAACTTCAGCGAGAAGCCGCGCACATCGCGCTCGGCATCCGCGGCGCCGCGTTCGCCTGCCACGGTCGACCAGCGCGACAGCACCTCGGTGGTCTTGCCGACCTCGGAGAACAGCTTGGCGCAGGTGTATCTGGAGATGTCGTGGGTGACCTTGAAGCTGCCCTGAAGACCCCAGCCCTTGGCATGAACGACCCGCTCCGGAATGCGCTCGCGGTTCTGATGCGCAAGCTTTTCAATGAGATGGTGATCCTGCATGAGCACCGGGCCGCGGCTGCCGGCGGTTTGCGACGTGCGGTTCGTGGGAGAAGGCGCGCCGGAGGTGGAGGTGAGGGTCGGCTTGTCGGACATAGGTCTTTGGCTTTCTGGCTGTCGTGCGGGAAGGGCGATCTGGCGATCGCGGGCGACGCGCAGCGCGCCCGGCGGTCGTCGCCCAACGGCAACGGCGGCGGTTTTGTTCCCCGGCGCCCCGCGGCTCCCCGCGGACGCGCCGCCCCGGTATCGGCATCTCTTCGCGCACTGGCGGGACGAGGTTTGCGTCAGATCAATGTGTCATTGTTCAGATAACATTAGGCCCTATATGACAAAGACCCCGTTGCATGTGCGGGCAATCACATGCACCTCCCTGTTGGACTGGGCCGGGCGTCTCGCCCGGCCTTTTTTCGTCAGACGAGCGCAAGGCCCCGGACCGCAACACCGCCTCCCCACCTTCCACCGCATGGCGACGGCCAAGAGCGTTTGGCGCGCGCCGACGCACCGTGCTACACAGGACGCAATGGACTTCGACCTTCAGAACGACACGCTGAGCCCGGTGCCCCGCCGGCTTGAGCATCCCTACGACAACGTGCCGGTCCTCGACTGGTGGAAGTACGACTACGACCACGTTTTCGTCGTGCTCAACCCGTTCTACCGGGTGCCCGGCTACACCCCCGAGACCGCCAGCTTCGGCCCGATGCGGGTTTCCATGGACCCCGAGACGCTGATGGAGCGGATCGAAGAGGGCGACATGCCCGAGCCGCTCAACCCCGCCCCGGAAGGCTTCGAGGATCTCATCAAGCAGACCGGCGAGGCGGTGGCGTGGTCCGACGTCGCCTTTGCCATCGGCGCCACGGATTTCGACCGCTTCGCGCGCACCGTCTGGCTGCAGGCGATCGGCGGGGAGATCCCCGAGGCGGACCAGGAGCTCGCCGCGCGGCTGGCCGAGTATTGCGAGCGCACCGGCCTCTACCACCCAGAGGAAGACCTCCTGCCAGCGGCGATGGAGCCGGTGCTGGGGCGCTACCTTGCGGCGCTTGGCCAGACCGACGTGATGCTGTGGAGCGAATGGCGCGAGGTGTCACGCCTTGCGCCGCTCGAGACCTTCGCGCGCGAGAACCCGGCCTCCGGCCTTCCCGGCGAGAAGCTCTCGGCGGTGGCGGCGCCGGGCCTGCTGCTGAGCTGGGGCTACGACGATATCGCCGGGCTTCTGGCGCTGACCGAGGCGCAGCGCGCCCGCGCCAACCCGGCCGACTATTTCGAGGGCTACTGGGCCGGCGCAGACACCACCTCGCTGGTGTTTGCCCCCGAAGGCGCCCCGCCGCCGTCGCGTCGCAACTGACCCGGCGCCACTGGAGAGGCCACGCGCAAATCACCGCCCCCCCGAAACGCGAAACGCCCCGGCCAATGGCCGGGGCGTTCTTTTATCTGCAGTCAGGCAAGAGGGGCTCAGTCGGCCGCCTCTTCCTTTTTCGCGTCGGCGGCGACTTCCTCGCCGGTCTCCTGATCGACCATCTTCATGGCGAGGCGCACCTTGCCGCGATCGTCGAAGCCCAGCAGCTTCACGAAGACTTCCTGGCCTTCCTTCAGCACGTCGCTGGGGTGGTTCAGGCGGCGGTTCTCGATCTGGGACACGTGCACCAGACCGTCGCGCTTGCCGAAGAAGTTCACGAAGGCGCCGAAATCGACGATCTTCACGACCTTGCCCTTGTAGACCTTGCCCTCTTCCGGCTCGGCCACGATCGAGTGGATCATGTCGTAGGCCTTCTGGATCGACTCGCCGTTCGGCGATGCGATCTTGATCAGGCCTTCGTCGTTGATGTCGACCTTGGCGCCCGACACTTCGACGATCTCGCGGATGACCTTGCCGCCCGAGCCGATCACTTCACGGATCTTGTCGGTCGGGATCTGCATCATCTCGATGCGCGGAGCGTGGACCGAGAACTCGCCGGCCTCGGACAGCGCCTTGCCCATCTCGGACAGGATGTGCATCCGGCCGTCCTTGGCCTGTGCCAGCGCTTTTTTCATGATCTCGGGGGTGATGCCCGCGACCTTGATGTCCATCTGCAGCGAGGTGATGCCGTTCTCGGTGCCTGCGACCTTGAAGTCCATGTCGCCGAGGTGATCCTCGTCGCCGAGGATGTCGGTCAGGATGGCGTATTCGCCATCGTCTTCGAGCACCAGACCCATGGCCACACCGGCCACCGGGGCCTTGAGCGGAACGCCCGCATCCATCATCGACAGCGAGCCGCCGCAGACCGAGGCCATCGACGACGAGCCGTTCGACTCGGTGATCTCGGAGACCAGACGGATGGTGTAGGGGAAGTCGGTCGGCGCCGGAAGCACCGCCTGCAGGGCGCGCCATGCCAGCTTGCCGTGGCCGATCTCGCGACGGCCCGGGGAGCCGACGCGGCCCACTTCACCGACCGAGTACGGCGGGAAGTTGTAGTGCAGCAGGAAGTTCGAGCGGAAGTTGCCGTGCAGCGCGTCGATGATCTGTTCGTCATCGCCGGTGCCCAGCGTGGTCACGACCAGCGCCTGGGTTTCACCGCGGGTGAACAGCGACGAGCCGTGGGTCCGCGGCAGAACCGAGGTTTCCGACTGGATCGGGCGGACCTGGTCGAGCGCACGGCCGTCGATGCGGCGCTTGTTCTTGACCACGTCGGCGCGCAGGACGGTCGACTCGAGCTTCTTCAGGGCGGACCCGAGGTTCGCGTCCTCGAGCTGCTCTTCCGAAAGCTGGCCCTTGATCTCTTCCTTGGCGGCAGAGACAGCGGCAACGCGCTTCTGCTTGTCGGTGATCGCGTAGGCGGCACGCATCTTGTCTTCGCCAAGGCCCTTCACGACCTCGTACAGCGCCGAGTAGTCCGGCGGCTGGAAGTCGAACGGCTCTTTGGCGCAATCTTCGGCCAGCGAGACGATCAGGTCGATGACCGGCTGGATCTGCTCGTGCGCGAAGGTCACCGCGCCCAGCATCTCTTCCTCGGTCAGCTCGTAGGCTTCCGATTCCACCATCATCACGGCGTCCTTGGTGCCGGCCACGACGAGGTCGAGACGCTGCTCGGGGTTGTTGCGCAGCCCCTGCATGTCGTCGACGGTCGGGTTCAGCACGTAGTCGCCATCCTCGAAGCCGACGCGGGCGCCGGCGATCGGGCCCATGAACGGCACGCCCGAGATGGTCAGCGCGGCCGAGGCGGCGATCATCGCGACGATGTCGGGGTCGTTGACGAGGTCGTGGCTCAGCACGGTGCACATCACCAGCACTTCATGCTTGAAGCCGGGGACGAACAGCGGGCGGATCGGACGGTCGATCAGGCGTGCGGTCAGCGTCTCTTTCTCGGTCGGACGCGCTTCACGCTTGAAGAAGCCGCCGGGCACCTTGCCCGCGGCGTAGTATTTTTCCTGGTAGTGGACGGTCAGCGGAAAGAAATCCTGACCCGGCTTCGGCTCTTTCGCGAAGGTCACGTTGGCCATGACGGAGGTCTCGCCCAGCGTGGCGATGACGGTGCCGTCGGCCTGACGGGCGACCTTGCCCGATTCCAGCGTGAGCGTCTCTTCGCCCCACTGCATCGATTTCTTCGTAATGTTGAACATGTTCATATCCTGTGAGGGAGCACTCGCGGGCCCTCCCGCGTCTCCCGTTTTGCGTGGCGGCCCCATTGCCGCCGCCCCTTCATCCTCTTGCACGCGCCCAGGGGCTGGAGGCGTCACGTCTCAGATGTGGGCGCCCATACATGGTTTTGCCACCGATTGAAAGAAAAACCCTGCGGGGTAGGCGCCTCACGGCGCCCCCTCGACACAGGCCAGCCGCCCGCTCCCCCGGCAGCCGACGTGCCTCTGCGCGGCGATCAGGCGCGTTGGGCCGGCTTAATCAACCCCGACCACCCGCGGCACGATGTCCGCGAAAGTCCATCGCCAGCGTGTGGGGCGGGTGCGATGTCTCTGCGCAGGCGCGTTGCCTCGGGGCGTGCCGTGCCCCTGCCCCCGCACGACACCAGCGAACACATGCCGACCGCGACGATCGGATAGGAAGACCCCGCGCCGGCTTTCGCGCGATACTGGCCGCACGGAGGATGACCGCATGATCAAGACGCTCGCTGTTCTCTGCCTGAGCGCGCTGCCCGCCTGCGCCGATCCGGTGCCCGTGGCGGTGTTCGATATGAGTTTCATCAACTTCAGCCAGGAGGTCGACTACGGCGCCCGCAACGACGCCGAACAGGCCCGCATCGCCATGCTGTCGGATCATCTGCGCGACAGGCTCAACGCCAGCCCGCGCTTTTCGCTGGTCGACACCGAGGCCACCGCCGAGGCGCAGCGGATGCATGGCGAGGTCTTCACCTGCAACGCCTGCGAGGCCAAGCTGGCGCGGGCGGCAGGGGCCGACCTGTCGATCACCGGGGCGGTGCAGAAGATGTCGGTGCTGGTGCAGACCGTCATCCTGCGCGAACGCGATGCCGCCACCGGCGAGGTTCTGGCGCTCTACCAGACCGACATCCGCGGCAACACCGACATCGCGTGGCTCCGCGGCTTGGACTTCCTGATCGACAACCGTCTGCTCGCCGAAAACCCCTGAGGCGAAACGCAAAACGCCCGCTCGTGATGAGCGGGCGTTCCGTAATCCGAAGATCGAAGCGATCAGCGGCGGATGCCGAGACGCTTGATGAGGTCCAGGTAACGGGCCTCTTCCTTGCCCTTCAGGTAGTCCAGCAGCTTGCGGCGCTGTGCCACGAGCTTGAGAAGGCCACGACGCGAGTGGTTGTCCTTCTTGTGGGTCTTGAAGTGCTCGGTCAGGGTGGTGATGCGGCTGGTGAGGATGGCGACCTGAACTTCAGGGGAGCCGGTATCGCCTTCTTTGGTGGCGAATTCCTTCATCAGGCGGTTCTTTTCTTCGACGGTGATCGACATCGGGGTCTCCTTGCTAGGTTGGTGTGGATGGCACAAGCCGGGATGTCGTCCAGCAGGGCCCGTGGAGAAATCCGCCCCGGACCGGAGCGGATGCGCGCGTATAAGGCGATTCCGGCGCTTTGAAAAGGAAAATCCCCGCCGTCAGGGGCTGTGGCCGCGCCCGGGCGCTCAGTGCACGCCGACCAGCGCCGCCGCGCTTTCGCCCAGTACGACGATGGTCTCGAGCGCCGGCGCGTGGGCATCGGGCATCACGGCGATGACATCACCATCCACCACGACCTCGGTCAGGCCGGGCAGCTCGACGCTGCTGCGCAGCGCAAGCTCGGGCGCCCCGGCCCCGTCGCTGTCATCGTACACGATGAGCATCTGGTCTTGAGCGGGATCGAAATCCATCAGCATGGCGCTTTGGTCCTCGCGGATCCACGAGCCGAGTACGAACTGGTCTTGCCCCGCCCCGCCGGAGGCCACGTCGCGCGCGCCGATCTCGATCCGGTCGTCACCGTCGCCGCCGTTGAGATAGTCGAGATCGTCACCCTCTTCGCCCGGCGTCAGGCCCGAGATCACGTCATCGTCCCAGCCGCCGAACAGGGTGTCCTGCCCGGCGCCGCCGATCAGCGTGTCATCGCCTTCGCGCCCGTGCAGCGCATCGTCTCCGGCGCCGCCCAGCAGCATATCCGCCGACAGGCCGCCCTCGAGCTCGTCATCATCGTCGCCACCGTCAAGCACACCGCCGCCGTCATGGGCAAAGAGGTGGTCCGCCCCGGCCAGCCCCATCAGCAGGTCGCCGCCGGCATCGCCGTGCAGCGTATCGTTGCCGTCGCCGCCGAGCACCGTGTCGTTCCCCGCGCCCCCCGCGAGATCGTCGTCCCCGCCCTGCCCGTCGAGCAGGTCATCGCCGCCGCGCCCTGCGAGCAGATCGGTCTCTTCGCTGCCCGCAAGCGTGTCAGCCCCCTCGCTGCCCGAGGCGATGACCCCGCGCGGCCCGGTCTCGTCAAACCCGTCGGGAGCGTCGTCCCCGTCGCCCTCGCCAAGATCCTGCACACCGACCACCGCGACCGATCCCAGCACCATCATTCCCATCAGACCCGCCAACCACAGCATCCGCCAACCTCTCACACATGAACGGGTGAGGGTTTCCCGCGCCGGAGGCCGCAACTCAACGGATATCGCTGCCGAAGGTTAACCGCCGGCCCGCCGGGCAGGCGCCTCAGCGTAGCGCTCTGGCGCGGGCCAGGGCGCCGGCGCGATCTTGTAGGAGACGTAGAGCGGATGGCGCGGGTGGCCGTCGCGGGTCAGGCCAAGGTGATGCAGCGCGCCCGGCAAAGCCGCCGCCAGCGCCTTACCGCGCCCCATCAAGGCGCCGTGCACGCCCCACGCGGCGAGGGTCATGTCGGCCTCATCATGCCACGCGCGCAAGAGCGCGTCGTTCTCGCGGCCCAAAGGCGCGCGCGCCTTGCGAAGATCCTCGGGCCGGGTGGCGCGCCATGCGAAGAGGTTGGCGATGCGCATGGCGCCGAAGCCAAGCTGAACCGCGCGGCGCTGGCAGCGCTCGATGGTGGGATCGTTGCGCAGCTCATCCGCGGTCGAGGGGTTGAGCATGACATACAGGAGCGACGGCCCCTGCCCCCAGACCCGCTCGAGCCCGTAGCGGTAGCGCTCGCAGGGCGAGTAAAGCGCCCGCGATGTCACCCCGTCCGCGCTGTGTTCCCGTTCGATCATGGCGCCGGACACTGCCTCCGCGCGGCCCGCGCCGCAACCCCGTTGACACCGGAAAGACCCCGGCGCACGCTCCGGCCAAACTCCGCACCACAGGACATCTCATGGACATCGCCCGCATCGAGGCGGCCGCAGAGCGGCTCGCTGGTCACGCCCGCCGCACGCCGCTGCTTTCCTCTCCGTTCCTCGATGAGATCGCCGGGCGCCGGGTTCTGGTCAAGGCCGAGTGCCTGCAGCACACCGGCAGCTTCAAGTTCCGCGGCGCGTTGTCGGCAATCTCGGCCCTCGATCCCGACAGCCGCAAACAGGGCGTGATCGCGTTTTCCTCGGGCAACCACGCGCAGGGCATCGCCGCGGCGGCGCGGATGCACGGCATCCCGGCGGTGATCGTCATGCCCTCGGACGCGCCCGCCGCCAAGATCGCCGGCACCAAGGGGCTTGGCGGCGAGGTGGTGCCCTATGACCGCGCCACCGAGAACCGCGACGCCATCGGCGCGCGGCTCGCGGAAGACCGCGGGCTGACGCTGATCCGGCCCTACGACGAACCCGAGGTGATCGCCGGACAGGGCACCTGCGGGCTCGAGATCGCCGAGCAGGCCGCCGAGGCCGGCGTGTGCGAGGCCGACGTGCTCGTGTGCTGCGGCGGCGGCGGGCTGACCTCGGGGATCGCGCTGGCGCTTGAGGCGCGGGCGCCGGGGCTGCGGGTGCGTCCCGCGGAGCCCGAGGGGTTCGACGATGTGAAGCGGTCGCTGGCGGCGGGCGAGATTGCCCGCAACGCGCAGCTCTCGGGCAGCATCTGCGATGCGATCGTGACGCCGCAGCCCGGCGAACTGACCTTCCCGATCATGCGCCGTCTCTGCGGTCCGGGCCTTGCGGCCAGCGAAGACGAGGTGCTGAAGGCCATGCAGCTTGCCTTCCGCCACCTCAAGGTGGTGGCCGAGCCGGGCGGCGCGGTGGCGCTGGCCGCGGCGTTGTTCCGTGGCGAGGACATCGAAGGCGACGCGGTGGTCTGCACGATCTCGGGCGGCAATGTCGATCCGGAGATGTTCAAGCGGGCGCTCGACACGCCTCTGTGACGCGGCGCGGGGACCGGGCGGGACGTAGCTGAGCCCGATGCGGGGGGGTAGGTTCCGACTCCCGGCTCTGCGTGGGTCTGCGGCACCAACGCCTCGCTCGCCGGTCTGACGTGATCACGACGCCCGGCGCCGCCCCGCACGTAAAGGCCGCGCCGCACGTAAAGAGAGCCTCTACCGCCAGCCTTACGAAGGCTCTGGGAGAGAGCCTCCAGCCGGCTCGCTTCAGTCGTCGATCCGGCGTGCCTCGTCGACCAGCATCACCGGGATGCCCTCGCGGATCGGGTAGGCAAGGCCTGCGCCCTTGCTGATCAGCTCCTGCCGCTCGGCATCGTATTTCAGCCGGTTCTGGGTCGCCGGGCAGACCAGTGCCTCGAGCATACGGCGGTCGAACGCCGCGGGGGATGTTTCGGCTTCGGTCATTGCACGCGGTCCTCTCCGCCACCGCCCCGCAGGGCATATTCGATCAGCGTCACCAGCGTCTCGCGCCGGGTCTGCAGAGACGGCGCCTCGAGCAGCGCCTGCTTTTCCTCGGCGTCGAACTCGAGCAGCATGGAGAGCGAGTTCACCAGCAGCTCGTCATCCGCCTCTTTCAAGGTGCCCCAGTCCGCCGACAGGCCCTTGGCCTCGAAATACCGGTCGAGCTGCGCCAGGAAGCGCTCGCGCTGGAAGGTCGGGTCGGTCTCGATCGGCTCGAGATCGCGGTCGAACCCGTCCCAGTTCACCTCGCAGCGGCGATAGGGCGTGAAGCTGTCGATCTCCTGCCGGACGCGGAACCGCGACATGCCCGTGAGGGTGATCATGTAGCGGCCGTCCTCGGTTTCCGAGAACTGCGTCACCCGCCCGGCGCAGCCGATGCGGTGCAGCCCGTCGCCGCCTTCGCGCTTTGACAGCGGGTCGGGCTGAACCATGCCGATCAGGCGCGACTCGGTCTTGAGCGCGTCATCGAACATCGCCAGATAGCGCGGCTCGAAAATGTGCAGGGGCAGCCGAGCACGCGGCAAAAGCAGCGCGCCCGGAAGGGGAAAGATCGGGATCGTTCCCGGCAGATCGATGTGTTTCGCCATGCAAGCCCAGCTAGCGCGCCGGAGGCCTCAGGCAAATATCATCGAGCTAAGTTTCCGCCGCCCGTTCAGCACCACCGGATCGTTGGGCTTGAGCGCTTCGAAGATGGTGAAAAGCTGGGCTTTCGCCGCCCCGTCGTTCCACTCGCGATCGCGTTTGAAGAGCTCGAGCAGTTGGTCCACCGCGCCTGCCGCATCGCCCTTGGCGTAGAGCGCCTGCGCAAGGTCGAAGCGGGCCTGATGGTTGGCCGGATCGGTCTCGACGGCGGCGGTCAGATCCGCCACCGGGCCAGCATTCGCGGCCTGCCGCGCCAGCTCGAGCTGGGCGTGCGCCGCTTCCAGTTCGGGACTTTTCGAGATCTCGACCGGGGCGCCGTTGAGCACCGCCTCGGCCTGCTCGAGATCGTCCATCGCGATATGGGCACGCACGAAGCCGCCATAGGCGCGGGCGTTCTGCGGGTCTTCCTCGAGGATCGCGGCAAAGGTCTGCGCCGCATCGCTGGCAGCCCCCTGCTCGAGCATCTCCTCGGCGGCATCGATCGCGGCGTCGAGACCGTCATCCGCGGCTTCGCCTCCAGCCGCCTGGATCACGCGCTCGACAAAGGCCTTGAGCTCGGAGGGCGGCAGAGCGCCCTGGAAGCCGTCGACCGGCTGGCCCTTGTAGAAGGCATAGACCGTCGGGATCGACTGGATCCGCATCTGGCCGGCGATCATCTGCGCCTCGTCGACATTGACCTTGGCCATGACCACAGCGCCCTTGGCGGCGGTCACCTCGGCCTCGAGCGCCGGTCCGAGCTGCTTACAGGGGCCACACCACGGCGCCCAGAAGTCCACGATCACCGGGACCTCCTGCGACTTCTCGACCACCTCGGCCATGAAGTCGGCTTCGCTCACGTCCTTGATCAGATCGCCCTTCGGCGCCTGCGCATTGCCACCCAATTCCAGCATCTTGTCCTCCGCTGCTTGCGGTCACGTTGCAGGGACAGATGGCGCATGAGTCCTTCTGTTGCAAGGGGATCGGGCCGGCGCCTGCGTTCAAAGCGCCGAAAAGCCGCGTCAGTCGTGCTCGATCCGGGCCCAGATCGGCAGGTGATCCGAGGCGACCCGCGCCGCGCCGCCGCTCTCGACCCCCATCTCGGCGACGCGCAGCCCGCGCCCATGTGCGATGCCGTCGAGCGCCACGAAGGGGCGGCGCGCGTGATAGCTGCGCCCCGGCAGCAGCAGGGTGAAGTTCTTCTCCCACGGCTCGTAGCCGCGCACGTCCGACCACTCGTTGAAATCGCCAGCGATCAGGGCGCGCGCCTCGCGTCCCTTGAGATGCTCGCGGATCGCGGTCATCTGCTGCAGGCGGTAGCGCCGCATCAGCCCCAGATGCGCGCCGACCAGCGTCACGCCGTCAACCTCGGCCAGCACCGCGCCGCGCGGCTCCAGCCCCGGCAGGTCGATGCGCTCGAGCCGGGAAGGCGTCAGCCCCCGGCGCAGCAGGATCGCGTTGCCGTGCCAGCCGATGCTGACATCGTTGATGGCAAGATCCGCGACCACGTAGTCGGTCTCCTGCGAGATCAGGAAGCGCGGCAGCGCGGTGGGGCGCGCCCCGAGCCGCAGGTCGGCCTCCTGCAACAGCACCGCGTCCGCGTCGATCTGGTTGAGCACCTTGAGGATGCGCGCCGGGTCTCGACGGCGATCGGTCCCCAGCGCCTTGCGGATGTTGTAACTCGCGATCTTCATGCCGCGTCTTCCTTTTCAGAGCGCTGGTTCAGAGCACCGGCGAGAACAGCCGGGTGACGCGGGCGCCGGCGCGCAGCCACAGCGGCTGCTCGTCAAAGCTGATCTCGAGCTTCTCGGAGACCTCGAAATCCGCCTCCAGCATCGCCGCCACCTCGCCGGCGAAGCGCTCGTCGAACACCGCCACCATGGTCTCGAAGTTGAGCCGGAACGACCGGTTGTCGAGATTGGCGGTACCGACACCGGCGAAATCGTCATCGCAGACCACGACCTTCTGATGCACGAAGCCCGGCTGATAGCGCCAGACTTGCACCCCGGCGGCGCGCAACTCGTCGAAATAGGTGAACGCCGCAAGCCAAGTCAGCCAGTGATCGCGGACCTCGGGCACCAGCAACCGCACGTCGACCCCGCGCAGCGCCGCCGCCTTCAGCGCCGCCATGACCTCCTCATCGGGCACGAGGTAGGGCGACGAGATCCACAGCCGCTCGCGGGCGGCGTTGATCGCGGAGAAATAGAACAGCGAACCGCTGTCGAGCTCGTCGACCGGGCCTGAGGGCACCACCACCGCATCGGCGCCATCCTCCTGCGCCGCCGGCGTCCAGTGCAGCGTCTCGCCCAGCGACTCGTCCGTGGCCCAGTGCCAGTCCTCGACATAGGCCAGCTGAAGCTGCGCCACGGTCGGCCCGGAGAGCCTCAGGTGGGTGTCGCGCCACGGTCCGAATTCCGGGTTCAGCCCGCGATAGGTGTCGGAGACGTTGAGCCCGCCGGTGAACCCCGTCTCGCCATCGATGATGACGGTCTTGCGGTGGTTGCGGAAGTTGATCTGCAACCGAGAGGTCGGGCCGCGCGCCGCGCTCGGATCGAGCACGGTGACGCCGGCCTCGACCAGCCGGTCGCGGTAGCTCGCCGGCAGGGTATAGCTGCCCACGCCGTCATAGAGCACACGCACCTCGACGCCGCGCTGCGCCGCCGCGATGAGGCGGTCGGCCAGGGCCCGGCCGGTATCGTCATCCGCGATGGTGTAATACTGCACCAGCACGTAGCTCTCGGCGGCGTCTATGGCGTCGTGGATCGCGGGGAAGGTCTGCGCCCCGTCGATCAGCAGCTCGAAGCGGTTGCCGCCGACCACCTTCAGTTCCGAGATGCTCTCGTAAAGCCGGTAGGCGGCGCGGTCGCGGCTTGGCTGAACGGTGCGGGCATAGGCGCCGTAGGTCTTCATCAGCTGGTGGCTGGCGCGCCGGCGCTTGGTGTAGCCGTGCAGCTTGTGATGACCGAACAGCAGGTAGGACGGCAGCGCGAACCACGGCGCGGCGAGCAGGAAAACCACCCATGCAACCGAGCCCTGCGGCGTGCGCGCCTGCCGCAGCACCCGCCAGAGCGCCACCCCCACCGCCAGCGGCAGCAGGATGGCAACAAGAACCGAGATCAGGATGCGCAGATCGGCGATGAACATGAACCAATGCCTACAGGGTTTGTCTCAACCCTGCCAAGCGCTTCCGGTTCCCAGCCCCCACCCGGCGCGCTCAGAGATCGAAGGTTGCGAAAACCGGCGCGTGATCCGAGGGCTTCTCCCAGCCCCGCGCCGCCCGCAGCACCCGGCTCGAATGCGCCGCACCGGCGATGTCCGGCGTGGCCCAGACGTGATCGAGACGGCGCCCCTTGTCGGCGGCATCCCAGTCGCGCGCACGGTAGGACCACCACGAATAGAGCTGGCCCTCGGGGATGTCCTTGCGGGTGATGTCGACCCAGTTGCCGGCCTCCTGTGCCTGGACCAGTGCCTCGACTTCCACCGGGGTGTGCGAGACCACCTTCAGCAGTTGCTTGTGCGACCAGACGTCATCCTCGCGCGGGGCGATGTTGAGATCGCCGACGAGGATGGATTTCTGCGGCGCGTCGTCGCGGAAGACGTCGCGCATCTCGGCGAGATAGTCGAGCTTCTGGCCGAACTTCTCGTTGACCTCGCGGTCGGGCACGTCGCCGCCGGCGGGCACATAGAAATTGTGCACCGTCACCCCGTTCTCGAGCTCGGCGGCCACGTGGCGGGCATGGCCCAGCCCGGCGAAATCGCGATCACCCACGTCGCGCAGCGGCAGCTTCGACAGGATCGCCACGCCGTTGTAGCCCTTCTGCCCCCGCGCCACGACATGGCCGTAGCCAAGCGCGCGGAACGCCTCTATCGGGATCTTCTCGACCGGGCTCTTGCACTCCTGCAGGCAGAGCACGTCCGGCGCCTCTTCGGTCAGCAGCTTGCAGACCAGCGCCTCGCGCAGGCGGACCGAGTTGATGTTCCAG
Organism: Salipiger bermudensis; assembly: GCF_020171625.1. Taxonomy (GTDB): domain Bacteria; phylum Pseudomonadota; class Alphaproteobacteria; order Rhodobacterales; family Rhodobacteraceae; genus Salipiger; species Salipiger bermudensis_B. Next base: position 197,821 of record NZ_JAIUZY010000008.1, on the reverse strand, counting down.
GTGGCGAGAGTGAAGGGCATGTCTTGGGTCTCCGGCTGTGTCCCCTGCCCCAATCGCACCGGGGCAGGGTCATCGCAACCCGGATCGTGCCGCAGCCGGGGGGCTCAGGCGCCCTCGCGCACCGTGTCGATCATCAGCTGCACGTTCTCGGGATCGGCATCGGGGGTGATGCCGTGGCCGAGGTTGAAGATGTGCGGCCCGCCGGAGAACGCCTTCACCACGCGCCGGGTCTCGGCCACCAGCGCATCGCCGCCGGTCACCATGTGCGAGGAGGCGAGATTGCCCTGCACGCAGCCCGAGACCTGCACGTGCTCGGCCGCCCATTCCGGGCTCACGCTGTCGTCGACGGCAACGCAATCGGCGCCGGTCGCCTCGTGGAAACCGACATAGCCCTGCCCCGCCTGCCGCGGAAAGACGATGACCGGAAGCCCGGGATGGCGCGCCTTGAGCTCCTGCGTGATGATCCGGGCAGGCTCCAGCGCGTAGCGCCGGAAATCCTCGCCCGACAGCGAGCCGGCCCAGCTGTCGAACAGCTTGACCACCTCGGCGCCCGCCTCGACCTGCGCCGAGAGGTAATCGATGGTGGCCTCGGTCAGCCGCTCGATGATCGCTTCGAAGAGCGGCCGGTTCTCGGCCTTGAGCGCGTGCGCCGGGCCCTGGTCCTTGGTGCCGCGCCCGGCGATCATGTAGGTTGCCACGGTCCACGGCGCGCCGGCAAAGCCGATCAGCGTGGTCTCTTCCGGCAACTCGCGGCGCAGGATCTTCACCGTCTCGTAGATCGGGTTCAGCGTGTCGTGGATCATCTCGCCACGACCGAGCTTGTCGAACTCCGCCTGCGTCGTGATGGTCGACAGGCGCGGCCCTTCGCCGGTAACGAACCACAGGTCGTTGCCCAGCGCCTGCGGCACCAGCAGGATGTCGGCGAACAGGATCGCCCCGTCGAAGCCGTAGCGCCGGATCGGCTGCAGCGTCACCTCGGCGGCAAGCTCGGGGTTGTAGCACAGCGACAGGAAGTCGCCGGCCTGCGCCCGCGTCGCCTTGTATTCCGGCAGGTAGCGCCCGGCCTGGCGCATCATCCAGATCGGCGGCACGGGCAGGGTCTCGCCGGCAAGCGCCCTGAGGATGGTCTTGGTCATTATCGCGGCCTCCCAGATGGTATCGCAGGCGGCAATATGTCAATTCACGCCCCATTGCCACAGGCGAACACGCGACATAAAGCTCCTGCCCATGATGACAACACTTCCCTCCCCCGCCGCGCCCCTGAGGATCGGCACCCGCGGATCGCCGCTGGCGCTGGCCCAGGCCCACGAGACCCGCGACCGCCTCGCCGCCGCCTTCGACCTGCCGCAGGACGCCTTCGAGATCGTCGTCATCAAGACCACCGGCGACGACCGCGCGATGATCGCCGCCGACCGTCCGCTGAAGGAGATCGGCAACAAGGGGCTGTTCACCAAGGAAATCGAGGAGCAGCTGCTCTCGGGCGGCATCGACATCGCCGTGCACTCGATGAAGGACATGCCGACCGTGCAGCCCGAGGGCCTCGTGCTCGACTGCTACCTGCCGCGTGAGGACGTGCGCGACGCCTTCATCTCGCCGGGCCATGCCGGTCTGGCCGCCCTGCCCGAGGGCACCGTGGTCGGCACCTCGTCGCTGCGCCGCCGGGCGCAGCTGCTGAACCGCCGCCCCGACCTTCAGGTGGTCGAGTTCCGCGGCAACGTGCAGACCCGGCTGAAGAAACTCGTCGACGGTGTGGCCGCCGCCACCTTCCTCGCCATGGCCGGGCTGCGCCGCATGGACATGACCGACATCCCGATGACCGCGATGTCTCCCGACGACATGCTGCCGGCCATCGCGCAGGGCGCCATCGGCATCGAGCGCCGCTCCGACGACGCCCGCACCGGCGACATGCTGGCGGCGATCCACGATGTCCACACCGCCACCCGCCTCGCCGCCGAACGCAGCTTCCTCGCCACCCTCGACGGCTCCTGCGAGACCCCGATCGCCGGCCTCGCCGAGCTCGAGGGCGGCCGGCTCCGCCTGCGCGGCGAAATCCTCTCCCCCGACGGCAGCACCTCCCATGCCGGCGAACGGAACGGCCCGGCCGCCGATGGCCCCGCCATGGGCCGCGCGCTCGCCCAGGACCTCCTCGACAGGGCCGGCCCCGGGTTCTTCGCCTGGCGCGACTGACCCCGTCGCAGGCGACAAAGGCCGGACGCCTCCGGCGGGAGTATTTTTGACGAAGAGAAGCCAAGGGGCACAGCGCTTCTGGCTTCTTTGGTTCAAAAATACCTCGGGGGTGAATTGGCCGCAGGCCAAGATGGGGCAGCGCCCCCGTCACGGCCCGGACCCGGCGCAGACGGGGCCGGGCTGAACCTGTGCAGCCCGCAGGGCTGCACCGCCTGATAGGTTGCCAAAGAAAAAGCCCCCGGCGTTGCGACCGGGGGCAGGGCTCTGGAAGTCGGCCCGGATCTTTGCCGGTGCCGTGGTAAAGGAGCGTCGCCTCAGCTCGGCCCGATCATGAAGCAGGTCACCTGCCGCGCCTGCAGCCGGCGGCAGGCGAGATCCGCGGTCTCGCGGCTCAGCCCCATGAAGTTGGCGTCGTAGCCGGAGCTGCGGTCGACCACCTTGCGCAGCGAACCATCCAGCGTCGAGGTCTCCATCAGCGCGGTCTTCAGCAGCACCTTCTCGGCCGCGTAGCGGCTGGGATAGCGCCCGACATTGATGCCCCAGTGACGACCACCCGAGGTCGACAGCCGCGTCACGACCTCCTGCGGCTCCTGCGCCGGTGCAGAGACCGCCACCGCCTGCGTTTCGGCAGGGGCCGCCGGCGCGGCGGCGGAGGCCGAGGCCATCAGGATGCCCTGTGGCCGGCGCACCGGCTTGACCGACGCGTTGGGCGCCACGCCCGAGGCATCGGCCTCTGCGACCGCAGGGACCGCTTCGGCGATCTCGACCTCCGACACGGTCTTCTGTTCGGCGGTCTGCACGCTGGCCAGCACGGTCTCGATATCGCTCTCCACGCTCGCCACCAGCGGGGCGACATCGGCGCTCGAGGCGCCGGGGCGGGATTGCGGTCGCAGGCTGCGGCTCACCGCCGCCGACACCACGCGGATCGTCTTGCCCTGCGCCCCGTCCGGCGAGGGATCGGCGCTGCGCGCCACCTCGACATTGCCGAGCCCGCTGTTGCCAAGATAGGGCGGCTTGCCCGGCGCCCGCAGGGCGACGCGCGGCTTGGTGCGCTTGAAGCCGAGATCCATCAGCTCCGCCACCTTGGCGTTGCGCGACGCGGTGGAGCGGCCACCGAACACCGTCGTCACCACCCGCTCGCTGCCGCGCTCGGCAGAGGCCACGAGGTTGAAGCCGGCCGCATTGGTGTAGCCGGTCTTGATGCCGTCGGCGCCCTTGTAGGACCCGAGGAACCGCCGGTTGGTGTTGTAGACCTCGCGCATTCCGGCATGGGCGGTGATGCGCGAGAACAGGTTATAGTACTGCGGATAGTCGTAGATCATGTGCCGCCCGAGCAGCGTCATGTCCCGCGCCGTCGACATGTGACCGCTCTCGGTCAGGCCGTTGGCGTTCTTGAACGTGGTGCGCGACATCCCCATCGCCTGCGCGGTCCGGTTCATCCGCCGCGCGAAGGCCGCCTCGCTGCCCGAGATCGCCTCGCCGATGGCGGTGGCGGCATCGTTGGCGGATTTCACCGCCGCCGCCCGCACCAGATAGCGCAGCTTGATCTTCTGCCCCGAGCGCAGCCCCAGCTTCGAGGGCGGCTCTGCCGCGGCATTGCGCGAGATCGTGACCACCGTGTCCATGGTCAGCTCGCCATGCTCGACCGCCTCGAAGGCGATATAGAGCGTCATCATCTTGGTCAGAGATGCTGGGTGCAGCGGGGTGTCGGCATTCTCCGAATGCAGCACCTCGCCGGATCTGGCATCCATCACCATCGCCGCGTAGGGCGCAGCGAGCGCGCTCATCGGAGCAGCGATGAGAAACCAGAGTAGTGCAATGAATTGCAGGCCTGCTCGGCCCGGCTTTTGCCTGTGCCGTCCCGTCACGGTATTCCGCCTTTTTGTCTGCCTCAGGTGTTCCCGGTTTTTCCGGTGAACTTGTCTTTATGATTATTTCGAAGCGTAGCACGGAAGATCACATCGCGGAAGACCGCAATATGTTGATTCTCTGCCTCTTTCAGAAGCACGCGAGTCCAGATGTTGGGGGCGGTTTCGCACCATCGACTACCACGGCGATTAAGGCGGAAATGCGGCGAACCGCCCCCCTCAGCCGATCTCGCGCACCAGACTCACCAGCCCGCCCAGATCCGCGAGCTCTGCGAACCGCGGGTGCGTGGGCTTTTCCGCCGCCTCGAGCGACCACATCAACTCCTGCGGCACATAGACGCCCCAGCCGCCCGCCTCGATCGCCGGACGCACATCCGATTTCAGCGAGTTGCCGACCATCATCGCGCCCCCTGCCCCACCCGGGCTGGCCGCGAAGATCCGGGCATAGGTCTCGGGTGTCTTGTCCGAGACGATCTCCACCGCATCGAACCAGTCGCCGAGCCCGGATTGCGCCAGCTTGCGCTCCTGATGCAGCAGGTCGCCCTTGGTGATCAGCACGAGGTGATGATCAGCCGCAAGTGCCTCGACCGTCTCCTGCGCGTGAGGCAGCAGCTCGATGGGATGGGCCAGCATGTCCTGCCCGGCCTTGAGGATCTCGCCGATGACGTGGCCCGGCACCCGCCCCTCGGTGACCTCGATCGCGGTCTCGATCATCGAGAGCACGAAGCCCTTCACGCCGAAGCCGTAATGCCCGATATTGCGCCGCTCCGCCTCGAGCAGCCGTGCATCGAGGTGATCGGCCTCCACATGGTCCTGCAGCAGCTCCGCGAATCGCGCCTGCGTGAGCTTGAAGAACCGCTCGTTGTGCCAAAGCGTGTCATCCGCATCGAAACCGATTGTCAGCAATTTCGCGGCCATAACGCGAAGACTCCGTCCTGAACCCTTTTCTCCGGGCAATCACCGATTTATATAGACCCTTCGAGCCACCCACCGCAAAGCGCCTTGAGCCCGAGATGACAATCACCATCACGGAACAGACCATCCGCCTCGCGACAACGCCCTCCCTGCCGGGAGACGGCGATGGCGATGCTGATGTTGTGCTGCAGACCAAGCCCAAGACCAAGCGGCCGCCGCTGTACAAGGTGCTTTTGCTGAACGACGATTACACCCCGATGGAATTCGTCGTCCACGTGCTCGAACGGTTCTTTGGCATGTCCCATGCCCAGGCCTTCGAAATCATGCTCACGGTGCACAAGAAGGGGGTCGCGGTGGTCGGCGTGTTCAGCCACGAGATCGCCGAGACAAAGGTCGGACAGGTGATGGATTTCGCCCGCCGCCATCAGCATCCGCTGCAATGCACCATGGAAAAGGAGTGAGCCGCGCCCCCGCGCCGGCCCCGCCATGACGACCGACAGATTGAGTTTTGCAACAGAGGCAGGCCTCGCCCTGCCCGACGATGGCCGCATCCTGCTGATCGGCGCCCCCGGTGACCTGGCCTCCGAGGCCCTGCCGCTCGAGCGCTGTGCCGTGGTGCAGGGCTTCAAGCCCGATCACGACCTCTGGGAGCGCCGTGGCGTGCCGGTGGCGCTGGCGCCCGAGGGCGATTTCGCCGCCGCCATCGTCTTCCTGCCCCGCGCCCGAGAGCTGGCCGAGGCCCGCATCGCCATGGCCTGTGCCGCCGCCCCCGGCGGGCTGATCGTCATCGACGGCCAGAAGACCGACGGCATCGAGCCGATCGCCAAGGCGGTGAAGGCGCGCTCGCCGCTGCTCGGTCAAGTCTCCAAGGCGCATGGCAAGACGGTCTGGTTCACGGCCACCGAGGCCTTCGCCGACTGGGCCCGTGAGGCCGCTCCCAATTCCCACGGGATCTGGACCGCGCCGGGCGTGTTCTCGGCAGACGCGCCCGACCCGGGCTCTGCCGCCCTGCTTTCCGCGCTGCCCGAGAAGCTCGGCGGGCAGGTCGCCGATCTCGGCGCCGGTTGGGGCGGGCTCGGGGCCGGCCTGCTGGCCCGCGACAGCATCAGGACGCTGCACATGGTCGAGGCCGACCACGCCGCGCTTGCCTGCGCGCGCCGCAACGTCACCGACCCGCGGGCGCAGTTCCACTGGGCCGACGCCACCGCCTGGACCCCGCCCGAGCTGCTTGACGCCGTGGTGATGAACCCGCCGTTCCACCAGGGCCGACGCGCCGATCCCTCCCTCGGGCAGGCCTTCATCGCCGCCGCACGCAGGATGCTGAAACCCTCCGGGCAGCTCTGGCTGGTGGCCAATCGCCACCTGCCCTACGAGACCACGCTTGCCGCCCAATTCCGCAACAGCGACGAGATTGCGGGTGACAGCCGCTTCAAGATCCTGCACGGCTCTCGTCCGAACCGCTGATCTTCGCTAGCGTCGCTGCGACGCGCCAACTCTCAGGGAACGCCGAATGAGCTATTCGATCGAAGGCAAGACCGCCATCGTCACCGGGGCCGCGAACGGGGTCGGCCTCGCCATCGCCCGGCATTTCGCGGACCGGGGCGCGAACGTCATGTTCGCCGACATGGACGAGAACCGGCTGGCCAAGGAATGCGGGCAGGAAACCGACGGCGGCAACATGTGCTACTTTGCCGGCGACCTGCGCGAGAAGCTGACGCTGAACAACCTGCTCTCGGCCACGCTCGACCAGTTCGACCGGGTCGACATCCTGATCAACGGCGCGCGGCAGATGATGCCGACCGATCCGCTCGATCTCGAAGACGACACCATGGAGACGCTGATCGGGCAGAACCTGATGCCGGCCTACCGGCTCAGCCAGATCGTCGCCAAGCGGATGATGAAGCAATCGAGCGGCGACAGCGACCGGCAGGCCGGTGCGATCATCAACCTGTCCTCGATCGCCTCGCGCCGCACCCAGAAGCAGATCCTGTCCTACTCCGTCTCCTGCGCCGCGCTCGATCAGATGACCCGCTCGCTGGCGGTGGCGCTGGCGCCCGAGCGCATTCGCGTCAACGGCGTGGGCTTCGGCTCGGTGATGTCGGCCAGCCTCAAGGACAAGCTCAAGGACAATCCGGACTACCGCAAGGAAATCGAGGCCAACACGCCGCTCGGCCGCATCGCCGCGCCGGGCGCACTGGCAGAGGCGGTCCAGTTCCTCGCCTCCGACGGGGCCGGGTTCATGACCGGCCAGATCCTCACTGTCGATGGCGGCCGGACGCTGATCGACCCGGTGGTCGCCCCCGCGCATTGATTGCCCCCGCCCCCGCTTGGGTCTAACACGGGCCCGCACAGCGAGGAGAGCCGCAATGACCGACACCGACGACTTCGCCGAGCGCAAGACCCGCGCCTCGGACTGGTTCCGCGCCCTGCGCGACGAGATCGTGGCGGCCTTCGAGGGGCTCGAGCAGAGCCACGACACCGGCCCGTTCTCCGACGAAGCGCCCGGCGCCTTCGAGGTCACCCCAACCAGCCGCACCGCCGAGGACGGCTCCGATGCCGGTGGCGGGCTGATGAGCGTGATGCGCGGCGGCCGGGTGTTCGAGAAGGTGGGCGTCAACGTCTCGACCGTCTACGGGACGCTGGGCGCGGCGGCACAGACGTCGATGGCGGCGCGCGGCGTGCCCGGCATCGAGAGCGATCCGCGCTTCTGGGCCAGTGGCATCAGCCTCGTCGCCCACATGCGCAATCCGCACGTTCCGGCGGTGCACATGAACACCCGCATGTTCTGGACCCCGAACGCATGGTGGTTCGGCGGCGGCTCCGACCTCAACCCCTGCATCGAATACGACGAGGACACGGCGCATTTCCACGCCACCCAGAAGGCGCATCTCGACCCGCACGGCCCTGCGCTTTACCCCGAGCTGAAGGCCTGGGCCGACGAGTATTTCTTCATCCCGCACCGCAAGCGGGCGCGCGGTGTCGGCGGCATCTTCATGGACGACCGCAACAGCGGCGACTGGGAGGCGGATTTCGCGCTGACGCAGGATATCGGTCGCGCCTTCCTGCCGGCCTATCTGCCGCTGGTGGCGACCCGCCGGGTGATGGACTGCGATGCCGCGGACCGCGAGGCGCAGCTGGTGCATCGCGGACTCTATGCCGAGTACAACCTCGTCTATGACCGGGGCACCAAGTTCGGGCTGGCCACCGGCCATGACGCCAACGCGGTGCTGATGAGCCTGCCGCCGCTGGCGAAATGGGTCTGATCTCGGGGTGACACGCGGCGCCGGGCGGTCAGAACAGCCCGGCTTCCTTGGCGATCATCGCCGCATGGGTGCGGTTCGAGGCGTTGATCTTGCGATAGAGCGACTTCACATGCAGCTTGACCGTGGGCTCGCGAACGTCGAGATCTCGGGCAATCTCCTTGTTGGACTTGCCCTGCGTCAGCCCCTCGAGCACCTCGAGCTCGCGCGGTGAGAGCATCGCCGCCAGCGGGTTCACCTCGGTCTCTTCCTCGGCGCGCATGAAATCGAGCGGCGCATATTGCTCGCCCATCGCCATGAAGCGCACCGCGTTGACCAGCGACTTGGCCGAGAGCGTCTTGGGCAGGAACCCCGCGGCCCCGGCCTCGAGCACCTGTTCCGCCACCTCGCGGCTGGCGGTGCCGGAGATGATGGCGACGCGGCGCGCGCCGGCGAGCGCCTGCATCCGCGTGAAGCCGGTCAGACCGTTCATCCCGGGCATCGAGTAATCAAGCAGCACGAGGTCGAACGGGCCGTCCGTCGCGACCCGCGCCTCGGCCTCGGGATAGGTGGAAACCCCGGTGGTCTCGAAGCTGCCCTCCCCCTCGAGAAAAAGCTCGAGCGTATCGCGCAGGAGGTCATGGTCATCGGCGATAAGAACACGCATGGCAGCGGCCTGTCCGGTCTCCGGCCGCATCGCTAAATCAACCTTCACCCCAAAAGCCCTTTCAAATTCCAAGAATCACTTAATGGTTGTCCCATCAGGCTGGTGCGGAAAGGAGGAAAAAATAAGGAAGGCGATGATTCCGCTACGTAACTACACGGCGATCCCACTGGTCACGCGCACAACTTAACAGATTCGTTCTGAAAAGCAGTCCCTCAGATACACATTTTCAAAGCCGTGCTCGAGCACCCTCTCAAAGCCGTGCTCGAGCGCCCTCACGCGGCCCTCAGCTTGCCATCCGGGCCGGAGGCTTTCAGCTCGAACTCGGACACCAGCGCGGCCAGATGTTTCACCCGCTCCGCGATCTCGTGCGAGCTGTCGCGCCCACCCTCCGCCGCCGTGCCGTTCTGGGCAGTGAGCTCGTTGAGGCGGCGGATGGCATCGTTGATCTCTTCGAGTTCCCGGCTCTGCCCGTCGGCGGCGGTGCTCACGTCCGAGAGCACCTCGTCCACCTTGCGGATCTGTTCGAGGATGGTCTGCAGGGCGAGACCTGTCTCTCCGACCAGATCGACGCCGTTCTTGACCTCGGCGGCACTCTCTTCGATCAGCGCCTTGATCTCGAGCGCCGCGTCGGCAGAGCGCCCGGCGAGGCTTTGCACCTCCATCGCCACGACGGCGAAGCCCTTGCCGCTTTCGCCGGCGCGCGCGGCCTCGACCCCGGCGTTCAGAGCCAGCAGGTTGGTCTGGAAGGAGATATCCTCGATCACCCCGGTGATCTGCGCGATGCGCCCCGAGGAATCGGCGATCCGGTCCATCGCGTTCACCGCGCGGTCGACAACCGTGCCCGAGAGGTTGGCGCGTTCGCGCGCGCCGTCGGCAAGGTCCTTCGCGTCCCTCAGGGATTCGCTGGTCTCGCGCAGTGTCGCGGTGAGGCCCGAGACCGTGTCGGAGGTGCGCGCGATCATCTCGGCCTGCCGGGTCGTCCGGTCGGCAAGATCGGAGGCGGAGACCTGCATCTCCGACGCCTGATCGCGCAGTTCCGAGACCGTGCCCGCGAGGGTCAGCATGACCTCGCGCAGCCGCGCGGTGGCGGTGTTGAAGTCGGTCCGGATCGAGTCGTATTCCGGCGCCAGCGGCGCGTCGAAGCGCAAGGTCAACCGCGCATGGGCCAGCGCGTGCAGGCCCTCGGTGACCAGCTCCACCACCTGGCGATGCTTGTCGTGCAATGTCGCCTTTTCTTGCTCGCGCCGTTCGATGGCCGCCTGCGTGATCTCCTTGAAGCGGGAGATCGACCGCGCCATCACGCCGATTTCCCCGCGCGCCTTGACATGCGGCACCGCGATGTCGAACTCGCCGCCGATCACGTCGTTCATCACCGCCGTTAGGCGGCGCAGCCGCCGCGTGACAAGCTCGGACTGGAACAGGGCGAAGGCGGTACTGAGCAGCACCACCGCCGCCGTCAGCAGCACCTCGAACCGAAGGGCCTCCCGCGCTGCGATCGCGCCGGCGGCGGTCGCCTCCTCGAGCTCCGCGACAAGCGCCGCCTCGGCGGCGCGCAGATCGTCGATCCAGGCGGTCGAGGCCGCGAACCATGCCGGGGAGGACAGCCCGCCCCGCGCGCCGCCATAGGGCAGCGCAAGGATGGTCTGGCGCATCGGCTCGAGCGCCTGCGCCGCCGGCGCCTCGGTCAGCCCGGCCACGAAATCCGACCGTCCGAGCACCGCCCCGGCCCGGGTCAGGAACGCGCGCTGCTGGGCGCCGAGGTCGGTGAAGCGGCGGTGCACCGTGTCGGTGAACCGCCCCCCGCCAAGCCCGGTGGCGCCCATCGCCCGTTCGAGCCCCGCGCTTTCCTTGGCGAGCGCAATCAGCTCCGCCGCCTCCATCAGCGTGGCCTCCGGGTCGCCCCCGGCGCCAAGCCGCACCCGGTTCGACGCCGCCAGAAGCGATTGGATGATTCCGGTGTAATAGGCGGCAAGATCGGGCACCTTCAGTGACAATGTATCGATCTGCTTGCGCCGTCTCTCGAGGTCGGCGACGCCGGCCTCGACCGCGGCGACCTGCTCGGGCGCGATGTCCGACAGCACCGCGCGATCCGCCACATGCGCCCGGATCGCTTCATCCGTCGCCTCGCGCTGGGTGGCAAGCTCGGTGCGGAACGTACGCCCGAGAGAGGCGCTGAACCCCGCGGAATAGCCGCGCTCCTTCTGCAACTCATGCACGAGATCCGCCACGGTTTCCGATTCCGCGGCGACCTGAGACACGAGCTCTTCGCGCTGGGACAGCGCGGACAAGGCCGTCAGGCCGTTGCTCGCGAGGTACAGCACGAGCATCAGGAGGGGCGCGATGGCGCTCAGCAACATCAGGCGCAGGCTCATTCCAGGGCATCCCGTTTCAACACGATCCTCCTCCTCATGTGCGCCATGAGACGTTAAGATCCCTTGAACACCGCCCCCCCGGCCATCGCGGCCTGTCGCTCGGGGGACGGCTGTGCCAAAATCCGGCGAAACAACGGAGGCCGGCATGGCAGATCTCGAAACCCGCATCGCCCAGGGGCGTGGCGACGCCCCGGCAGACCGCGTCCTGCGCGGAGGCCGCATCCTCGATCTCGTCACCGGCGACCTGCTCGAGGGCGACGTGGCGATCTGCGGCGGCACCATCGTCGGCATCCTCGAGTCCTACGAGGCGCGCGAGGTGATCGACGTGAGCGGGCTGATCCTCGTGCCCGGCTTCATCGACACCCACCTGCATATCGAAAGCAGCCTCGTCACCCCGTTCGAGTTCGACCGCTGCGTGACCCCGCGCGGGGTCACCACCGCGATCTGCGACCCGCACGAGATCGCCAACGTGATCGGCGCCGCGGGCATCCGCTACTTCCAGGAGGCAAGCGCGCACACGTTGATGGACATCCGCGTGCAGCTGTCCTCCTGCGTGCCGTCGACCCATATGGAGACCGCCGGGGCGGAGCTTCTGGCCGAGGATCTGGCGGCGCTCATGGGGCATGCGTCGGGCATCGGGCTGGCCGAGTTCATGAACTATCCGGGCGTGATCCACCGCGATCCCGAGGCGATGAAGAAGCTGCGGCTGTTCGAGGGCGGCCACGTGGATGGCCACTGCCCGCTGCTTTCGGGCAAGGATCTCAACGCCTACGTGGCGGCCGGCATCCGCACCGAGCACGAGGCGACCAGCGCCGAGGAAGCGCTCGAGAAGCTGCGCAAGGGGATGCGGGTGCTGATCCGCGAGGGCTCGGTCTCGAAGGACATGCACGCGCTGCAGCCGCTGCTGAGCGAGCGGACCGCGCCCTACATGTGCCTGTGCACCGACGACCGCAACCCGCTGGACATCGCCGAGCATGGCCACCTCGATTACATGATCCGCACCATGATCGCGCTCGGCACCCCGCCGCTGGCGGTCTACCGCGCGGCCACCCTGTCGGCGGCGGAGGCGTTCGGGCTCAAGGATCGCGGCATGATCGCGCCGGGCAAGCGCGCCGATATCGTCGCCATCGACTCGCTCGAGGGCTGCCACGCGCAACTGGTTCTGGCGGGCGGCGTGGTGGCGGACGACGCCGCTTTCGCGGCGCGCGGAACGGTCGCGCCGGTGGGGCGCGGCTCGGTCAAGGCGCCGCAGCTTATGCCCGAGCAGTTCCGCGCCACCGGCAATCGCGAAGAGACCGATGTCATCGGCATCCGCGAGGGCCAGATCCTCACCGACCACCTGCGCGAGACGATTGCGATCGAGGACGGCGACAAGCGCCCCGACGCGGGCCGCGACCTCGTGCGCATCGCGGTCGCCGAGCGGCATGGAAAGAACGGCAACGTGGCGACCGGCTTCGTGAAAGGCTTCGGCCTGACGCACGGCGCGATTGCCTCGACGGTCTGCCACGATCACCACAATATCGCCTGCGTCGGCGTCGACTACGACGACATGGCCTTGGCGGCGAACCGGCTCGCAGAGATCGAGGGCGGCTTCGTGGTGGCGCGGGACGGAGAGATCCTCGCCGAGCTGGCGCTGCCGGTGGCGGGGCTGATGAGCCTCGCGCCCTTCGAGGACGTGCGAGACCGGCTGGTCGAACTGCGCGCCGCGGCACGGACGCTGGGCGTGACGCTGGAAGAGCCGTTCCTGCAGCTCGCCTTCCTTGCGCTGCCGGTGATCCCGTCGCTGAAGATCACCGACCGCGGCATGGTCGACGTGCTGAAGTTCGAGATCATACCCGGCTGATCAGCCGGGGTCACAGCGCCGGTAAGTCAGGTCCACGGAATCGGCATCGGGCCCGGTCTCCTGCCGTCGCAGGGTGTCTCCGTCTTCGGCGAGGGTGAGCGAGACGTCCTGCGACCACGTGGCGCCGGCGCCGGTGAAGGCGAACTCAGCCTTCACCGTCTCGGGGCCGAGTTGCGCCACCTCGCGCAGTGTGGCGCGCGAGTCGTAAACGGTGAAGTGGCGGGCGGTGACGACCATCAGGCCTTCGGCATCGGCCCCGCCCCGCGAGCAGTCCGCATCGCTCAGCCCCCAGCGCCCCCGCATCTCGTCGGGCAACACCTCGAGCTCCACCACCTCGGATGGGGTCGACGCCTGGTCCGGCGCACAGAAACCGACCTGCAACAGCGAAAGCAGGGCGAACGGCAATGCGAAATCCCGTATCATGGCGATATAACGAGACGGCGCCGGACCGGGTTCCAGCGCTGTTCAGATGCCGGTCAGGCCGGGCTCAGAGCATGTTCAGCAGCTCGGTCGTGGGCCAGCCATCCGCCGGGAGCCCCAGCCGGGTCTGCAGGTCACGCACCGCCGAGCGCGTGCCCGCCCCGAGAATGCCGTCGATGCCGCCGACGTCGTAGCCCTTGGCGTCGAGCGCGCGCTGCAGCGCCAGCATCTGCTCGCCCGACAGGCCGGGATCGGGATTGCCCGGATCGTAGACCGACGCCCCCTCAAGCCGGGCGGCGAAATAGGCGGCGGTCATGACGTAGGTGAAGCTCTGGTTCCACTCGAAATAGACGCGGAAGTTCGGGTAGGCGATGAAGCTCGGCCCACCGCGCCCCTGCGGCAGAAGGATCGAGGCTTCGAGCCGGCCGTCGTCCAGCGCCCCCTCGCGGGCACGCACGCCGAGGCGCTCCCATTCGGCGACGCTCATCGTGGTCTCGAGCCCGGTCAGCGACCAGTCCATCCCGGCGGGCAGGACCACCTCCTGCAGCCACGGCTCGCCGTGGCGCCAGCCCAACTCCGAGAGCATCTTGGCGCCCGAGAGCAGCGCGTCCGGCGCAGAGGTCTTCAGCGTCACATGGCCGTCGCCGTCGCCGTCCATGCCGTTCTCGAGGATGTCGCGGGGCAGCATCTGCACCATCCCGATCTCGCCCGCCCAGGCACCGGTGGTGGTGGCGGGATCGAAATCGCCGCGCGCGTAAAGCTCCATCGCGGCGAAGATCTGCGGCCGGAAAATCTCGGGGCGGCGGCAGTCATGCGCCAGCGTGACCAGCGCGTTCAGCGTGTTGAAGTCGCCCTGGAAGGCGCCGTAATCGGTCTCGAAGGCCCAGAACGCCAGCAGCACGCCCCGCGAGATGCCGTAGTCGCGCTCGATCCGGTCGAAGACCTCGTCCCAGCGCTGCGAGAGCGCCCGCCCCCGGTCGAGCCGGTCCTGGCTGATCAGTTTGCGCGAGAACTCGATGAACGGCGTCTGGAAGATGCCCTGCGCCCGATCGCGGCGCAGCACGCGGGGGTCCTGCCGTGCACCCGAGAGGAAGCGCCGCGCCACCTGCGGGTCGTGCCCCATCGCCACCGCCTCGTCCCGCAGCCCTGCCTTGAAGGTCTGGAAGTCGCCACCGCAGGGCACCTCCTGAGCGGCGGCGGCACCGGAGATCGCAAGGGCGAGGAGACAGGAGAGCGCGCGCATGTGAACCTCTTTTCGCGTTTGGCGGCACAGTAGCAGCCCCGCGACGCGGTGCAAGAAGCGGCATCCTGCCGATGTTTGCGTTTCGTTCACATTCGTTATGATAGCGTTAAACATTTGTTTAGAACTGAGGAGGACAAAGGCCTCATCGCCGGGCCCCGGAGCCATCGGAGACGCGCATGAACGTGCTTATCGTCGAAAGTCGGGAAGAACTGGGTGGCCTGTGGTCGCGCCATCTGGCGCGGCTTGGTGCGACGGTCACCGTCGCGCAGACCGAAGAGGCGGCGACGGAGCACCTACACGACACGCCGATCGACATCATCGTCCTTGATCTCGTGCTCGCCGAGGGCAGCGCCCTCGCCGTCGCCGATTTCGCCAATTACCGCTGGCCCGAGGCGAAGGTGATCTTCGTCACCAACACCTCGTTCTTTTCCGACGGCTCGATCTTCCAGCTCTGCAGCAACGCCTGCGCCTTCGTGCCAAGCGCGACGCCGCCGTCAGACCTTGCCGCGATGGTCGAGCATTTCGGCCAGCACGAGCCGCGCTAAGACGGCTCAGGCGCCCCCGAGCGCCTCGCGCCCATGCGGGGCCATCAGGTCGAGATCGGGCCCTGCCGGGATGATCCGGTTGGGATTGATCATGTCGTGGCTGTAATAGTAGTGCCGCCGGAAATGATCGAAATGCACCGTGTCGGCGACGCCCGGCCACTGGTAGAGTTCGCGCGTGTAGGCCCAGAGGTTGGGATAGTCGACGATCCTCGACTTGTTGCACTTGAAGTGCACGTAATAGACCTCGTCGAAACGGATCAGCGTTGTGAACAGGCGCCAGTCGGCTTCGGTGATCCGGTCGCCCATCAGGTAGCGGCCCTTGGACAGACGCTCCTCGATCCAGTCGAGGCTCTCGAAGAGCGGCCCGACCGCATCGTCATAGGCCTCCTGCGAGGTGGCGAAGCCGGCCTTGTAGACGCCGTTGTTGACGGTGTCGTAGATCCGCGCGTTGACCGGCTCGATGGCCTCGCGCAGCTCTTCGGGCCAGTAATCGTCGCTGTTGCCGGTCAGCCCGTCGAAGGCCTCGTTGAACATGCGGATGATCTCGGCGCTCTCGTTCGACACGATGGTCTCGCGCTGCTTGTCCCAGAGCACCGGCACCGTGACGCGCCCCGACATCTTGGGCTCTGCCTTGGTATAGATATCGCGCAGGAACGGCAGATCATAGAGCCGGTCGCCGGTGGCGCCGGGGAAATCGGTCTTGAAGGTCCAGCCGTCCGAAAGCATGTCGGGGTGCACCACGCTCACCGGGATCAGCTCCTCGAGCCCCTTGAGCGCGCGGAACACCAGCGCCCGGTGCGCCCACGGGCAGGCATAGCTGACATAGAGATGATAGCGATCCGGCTCGGCCCTGAAGCCGCCCTTGCCCGAGGGGCCGGCGCTGCCATCGGCGGTGACCCAGTTGCGAAACGATGTCTCGCTGCGCTGAAATTTGCCGCTGTCGTCGTTGTAGTCCCAGCGGTCCTGCCATTCGCCGTCAACCAGCAAACCCATTGGCTCTCTCCTCTTTGGTTGCGAGAAGAATTAGGCTCTGGGCGCCTGCAGGCAATTGCGGCGCGGCGCGCAGGGTCTTCGCGCGTCCGCACAGGGCAGCACGGAACCGGCGCGCGGGCGGTGTCGAAGGCGGGGTTTTTGACGGACGGCGCGCCACTCCACGGCGCCATGACACCCGCGCGCCCGATCGGCCACAGGGCCATTGCCGCGCCGCCATGCCCGGTGTTCCCTGACCGCGCCGATCATCGTGGAGACTATCAGCCTGCCCCGAGCGTTACACCCTGCGGGATCGCCATGCCGCGCAGGAAGGTCTCGGCGTCCTGCGCCCCCTTGCCGGCGCGCTGCGCCCGGGTCACCTGCACCGCCCCCGCGCCACAGGCGATGGTGAAGCCATCGTCGAGCGCGGTGCCCGGCGCCCCCTGCCCGTCGAACACGCGGGCGCCCAGGAGCTTGATGCGGTGCTCGCCCAGCGTGGTCCACGCGCCGGGGAACGGGGCCAGCCCGCGGATCTGGCGCGAGATCTCCTCCGCCGGGCGCGACCAGTCCACCGCCGCCTCAACCTTGTCGATCTTCTGCGCGTAGGTGACGCCCTCTTCGGGCTGCACCTCGGGGGTGAGCCCGTCCAGCTGCGACAGCGCCTGCACGATCAGATCCGCGCCCATGGCGCTGAGGCGGTCGTGCAGTTCGCCGGTGGTTTCCTCCGCGCCGATCTCCGTCGCCTCGCGCAATAGCACCGGGCCGGTGTCGAGCCCGGCCTCCATCTGCATGATGCAGATGCCGGTCTGCGCATCGCCCGACAGGATCGCGCGATGGATCGGCGCGGCCCCGCGCCAGCGCGGCAGCAGCGATGCGTGGATGTTGAGGCAGCCCTTCGCGGGCGCGTCGAGGATGGCCTGCGGCAGGATCAGCCCGTAGGCCACCACCACCGCGATGTCGGCCTTCAGCTCGGCGAAGCGGGCCTGCTCCTCGGCGGGCTTCAGGCTCACCGGGTGGCGCACCTCGAGCCCCAGCGCCTCGGCGCGGGCATGGACCGGCGTCGGCCGGTCCTTCTTGCCACGTCCGGCGGGGCGCGGCGGCTGGCAGTAGACCGCGGCGATCTCGTGCCCGGCCTCGACCAGCGCGTCGAGCACCGGCACCGAGAAGTCCGGCGTTCCCATGAAGATCACCCGCATTGGCCTGCTCCTTGCTGCGCTCATTCCCGTCCGAGATAGTCGCTCGGAGGGGCGGAGGCCAGTGCTCAGCGCTCCTTGAGGTAGGGCTCGCCGCTGGCGCGCGGCGGGATCGCCTTGCCGACGAAGCCCGCGAGGATAATCACCGTCAGGATATAGGGCAGCGCGTCCATCACCTGCACCGGCACCACGAAGGCGCCGAGATCAATGTTCTGGTAGCGCAGCGCCACCGCCTGCAGCAGGCCGAAGAGCAGGCAGGCCCAGAGCGCGTACCACGGCCGCCACTTGGCGAAGATCAGCGCCGCCAGCGCAATGTAGCCGCGCCCGGCGGTCATCTCGCGCACGAAGCCCGCCTGCAGGCCGGTGGCGAGATAGGCGCCCGCGAGACCGCAGAGCAGGCCGCAGATGGCGATGGCGGCATAGCGCAGCCCGATCACCGAGACCCCGGCGGTATCCACCGCCTCGGGGGCCTCGCCCACCGCGCGCAGGCGCAGGCCAAAGCGGGTGCGATACAGGATGAACCACGTCAGCGGCACCATCAGGAAGGCGACATAGACGAGGATCGAGTGGCCCGAGATCAGCTCGGCATAGATCGGCCCGATCACCGGCACGTCCGAGAGCGCCTCGGCGAAGGGCAGCGTGATGCCGGTGAAGCGCCCGGCCCCGATCAGCGAGGGCGTGCGCCCGCCCTGCCCGAACCAGCTCTGCGCGATCAGCACCGTCAGGCCCGAGGCAAGGAAGTTGATCGCCACCCCGGAGATCAGCTGGTTGCCACGGAAGGTGATCGAGGCGAGCCCGTGAATGGCGCTCATCAGCGTGGCCGAGACGATCCCGGCCAGCAGGCCGAGCCAGACCGAGCCGGTCACCGCCGCGATGGCGGCGGAGGCGAAGGCGGCGGCGAGCATCTTGCCCTCGAGGCCGATATCCACGACGCCCGAGCGCTCGGAGAACAGCCCGGCGAGGCAGGCGAAAAGCAGCGGCGTGGCAAGGCGCACGGTGGAATCGAGCACCTGCAGCAGGGTTGCGAAATCCATCAGCCGTTCCTCCGCCGGGTCGCCATGAAGATGCGTTCAAGCGGCATCCGCACCATGTTGTCGAGCGCCCCGGTGAACAGGATCACCAGCGCCTGGATCACGGTGATCAGCTCGCGCGGGATATTGGTCCAGAGCGCCAGCTCCGCCCCGCCCTGGTAGAGAAAGCCGAAGAGCAGCGCCGCGAGGAAGATCCCCACCGGGTGCGAGCGCCCCATCAGCGCCACCGCGATGCCGATGAACCCCGCCCCTTCGGTGGCGTTCATCACCAGCCGCTCGGCCTCGCCCATCGTGGTGTTGAGCGCCATCATGCCGGCCAGACCGCCCGAGATCAGCATCGCCACGATGGTGATCCGCACCGGCGAGATGCCGGCATATCGCGCGCCGCTCTCGGAGAAGCCGAAGGCGCGGATCTCGTAGCCAAGCTTGGTGCGCCACATCAGGAACCAGAAGGCGAGGCAGGCCAGCACCGCGAGGAAGAAGGTCACGTTGGCCGGCGAGCCGCGGAACAGCGGGTTGTCGGCGGTGGCGAACATGTCCTGAAAGGTGGGCAGATGGGTTGCCGCGGGGAACTCGGCGGTGGCCGGGTCCATGGCGCCGGTGGGGCGCAGCACGTTGACGAGCACGTAGTTCAGCACCGCCGCGGCGATGAAGTTGAACATGATCGTGGTGATGACGATGTGGCTGCCGCGCTTGGCCTGAAGATAGGCCGGGATCAGCGCCCAGAGCGCACCGAAAAGGCCGGCGGCCAGCATCGCCACCAGAAGCGCGATGCTCCAGTGCGGGAACGGGATGAACAGGCAGACCAGCGCCACCCCGAGCCCGCCGATCATCGCCTGCCCCTCGCCGCCGATGTTGAACATCTTGGCGTGGAAGGCCACCGCGACGCAGAGCCCGGTGAAGATGAAGTTGGTGGCGTAGTAGAGCGTGTAGCCCCAGCCGGCGCTGCGCATCAGCGCGCCCTCGACCATCAGCTTGAAGGCATCGACCGGGTTCTCGCCGATGGCGAGGATCACCAGCGCCGAGAGCGCGGCGGCAAGCAGGATCGAGATCAGGGGCACGAGCACCGCGTCGGCCCAGGCGGGCATCTTATCCATTCGGGGCCTCTTGGTTCATTGGCGCGCCCTGCGGGCGCGGGTGCCTCCGGCGGGAGTATTTGGGACGTAAAGAAGCAGGGGACGCGTTGGTGCGGGCGGGCTCAGTCATGCTGCCGTGCCTCCCGGGCTTCCTTCTCGTGCAGTGCCGCATCGACCGCCTCGATCAGCGGCTTGTCGGGCCGCTCGGTGACGCCCGCCATCAGCAGGCCAAGCTCGGTCTGGTCGGTCTCGGAGGGCAGACGCTCGCCCATGATCTGGCCGTCGAACATCACCGCGATGCGGTCGGACAGCGACAGGATCTCGTCAAGCTCGACCGAGACCAGCAGGATCGCCTTGCCCTTGTCGCGCAGGCGCACGATTTCCTGGTGGATGAACTCGATGGCGCCGATATCGACGCCGCGGGTCGGCTGGCCGATCAGCAGGATATCCGGGTCGCGCTCGATCTCGCGCGCCAGCACGATCTTTTGCTGGTTGCCGCCGGAGAAGTTCCGCGCCGCGAGCTGCGGGTCCGGCGGACGCACGTCGTAGCGGGTCATCTTGTCCTGCGCCTCCTCGCGGATCAGCGCGTTGTTCATCAGCAGGCCGGACTGGTAGCGCGGGTCGCGGTGATAGCCGAAGACGATGTTCTCCCACGCGGTGTAGGACATGATCAGGCCCTCGGTCTGCCGGTCCTCGGGGACGTGGGCAATGCCGCGGGCGCGGCGCGACTGGCCGTCGGACTTGGCGCCGGTCAGGTCGATCTCGGAGCCGTTGACCAGCACCCGGCCGGTGGCGTCGGCATAGCCGCCCAGCACCTCGAGCAGCTCAGACTGGCCGTTGCCGGCGACGCCGGCGATGCCGAGGATCTCGCCGGCGCGGACCTCGAGCGAGACGCCCTTGAGCCGCTCGACCCCGTGGCTGTCGACATGGCGCAGGCCCTCGACCTGCAGCACCGGCGCGCCGATCTGGGCCGGCGCCTTGTCGACCCTGAGCAGCACCTTGCGGCCGACCATCAGCTCGGCCAGCTCCTCGGGCGAGGTCTCGCGGGTCTTGACGGTGGCGGTCATCTGGCCGCGGCGCATCACCGAGACGGTGTCGGTGATCTCCATGATCTCGCGCAGCTTGTGGGTGATCAGGATGATCGTCTTGCCCTCGGCCCGGAGGTTGTCGAGGATGCGAAACAGGTGGTCGGCCTCGGCGGGGGTGAGCACGCCGGTCGGCTCGTCGAGGATCAGGATGTCGGCCTGCCGGTAGAGCGCCTTGAGGATCTCGACCCGCTGCTGGTGGCCGACGCTGAGATTCTCGATCAGCTGGTCGGGATCGACCGAGAGCTCGTATTCCTCGGACAGCTGGCGCAGCACGCCGCGGGCGCGGGCCAGGGAGGTGTTGAGCATCGGGCCGTCCTCGGCCCCGAGGATGACGTTCTCGAGCACGGTGAAGTTCTGCACCAGCTTAAAATGCTGGAACACCATGCCGATGCCGGCGGTGATCGCCGCCTGGCTGTCGTTGATCTCGGTGCGCTTGCCGTTGATGAAGATGTCGCCTGAATCGGCCTTGTAGAAACCGTACAGGATCGACATCAGCGTCGACTTCCCGGCGCCGTTCTCGCCGATGATGCCGTGGATCGTGCCCGGCATGACGCGGATCGAGATGTCCTTGTTGGCCTGGACGGGGCCGAAGGCCTTGGAGATGCCTTGCAGCTCGATGGCGGGGGCGGTCATGGCAGGTTCCCGGGTCGTGTCTGGTAGCGCGGCTCCCCGGCCCGAGCGGGCGTCATCGCGAGGATGCCCGCAAGGGCGGAGGAGCCGGCCCATTCTAGGAACGGGCCGGGATCACCGGCCCGCATGTACTCAGAAGTTCAGCACGGGGCAACTGTCGTCGGACGAGTAGTCGTGCACCGCGACCTCGCCTGCGATGATCTGCTCGCGCGCCTCGTCGACCGCGGTCTTCATCTCTTCGGTGATCAGCGCCTCGTTGTTGTCGTCGAGCGCGTAGCCGACGCCGTTCTCGGCCAGACCCAGCACCATCACGCCGGTCTCGAGTTCGTCGCCCGCGGTCATAGCTTCCTGCACCGCCACGTCGACTCGCTTGAGCATCGAGGTCAGCACCTTGCCCGGGTGCAGGTGGTTCTGGTTGCTGTCCACGCCGACCGACAGGATGTCCTCGTCGGCGGCGGTCTGCAGCACGCCGAGGCCGGTGCCACCGGCGGCGGCATAGATCACGTCGGCGCCCTGGCTGATCTGCGCCTTGGCAAGCTCCGAGCCCTTCACCGGATCGTTCCAGGCTGCCGGGGTGGTGCCGGTCATGTTGGCGATCACCGTGGCGTCGGGGTTGGCGGCCATCACGCCCTGCGCATAGCCGCAGGCGAACTTGCGGATCAGCGGCACGTCCATGCCCCCCACGAAGCCCACGGTGCCGCTTTCAGAGGCCATCGCCGCCATCATGCCGACGAGATACGAGCCTTCGTGCTCGGAGAAGAGGATGGAGAGCACGTTGGGGTGCTCTTCGGGGTTCACGAAGCCGTCGATGGTGACGAACTTGGTGTCCGGGTAATCCGCCGCCACCGAGGCGATCGGGGTCGACATGGAGAAGCCGGTGGTGACCACCGGGTTGAAGCCGGCCTCGGCGAAGCGGCGCAGGGCCTGCTCGCGCTGCGCTTCGGACTGCAGCTCGATATCGCGATAGCTGCCGCCGGTCGCGGCGACATAGGCTTCGGCGCCGTTATAGGCGGCCTCGTTGAAGCTCTTGTCGAATTTTCCGCCAAGGTCGTAGACCAGCGCCGGATCGGCCAGCGCGGCACCTGCGGTCAGCGCCAGCGCGGCGCTCGCGCCGAGGAATTTGGTCATCAGGGTCATTGGTTGCTCCCAGGTGGTGGTGGCGGCGCGGGCTCGCGCGCAGCTCTTATGCCTGATCCGTGCAGATCATCCTCGATTTAAGGCCTTGGGAAGCAACAGGGTCAACCGGATTCTGCACCCCGTGACGCGGCGATTTCCGCACCGTGACTGCTAACGCAGGGTCAGCGCCTTGGTCATGAGCAGCGCATCGTCGCGGGAGCCGTCGGCCAGCCGGTAATAGCCCTTGCGCCGACCGGTCTCGCCGTAGCCGCAGGCGGCGTAAAGCCCCCGCGCCGGAGCGTTTTCCGCCGCCACCTCGAGGAAAGCCGAGACCGCCCCTCGCGCCCGCGCATCATGCTCGAAGGACGCGAGCACCTTGCGCGCCCGGCCCTGCCGTTGGCCGTCGGGATCGCTGGCCAGCGCAAGGATCTCGGCCTCGTCGACGATCACCCGCCCGAGCACGAAGGCGCCCTCGGCGCAGGTCAGCAAGGCGGTGGGATGGGAAAGCGTGGCGGCGAACTCGGCCTCCGACCACGGCTGTGCGTGACGGTAGGCGCGCGCCGCCAGAGCGGCCAGCTCGGCCGGGCTCACGTCAGGATCGCCGGCGGCGCCTCGCGCGAGGGGGCAGCGTCGGCGGGGCGCACATAGACCGGGCTGGGACGCGGCAGATCCGGGGCGCGGAAGCGCTCACCCGCCACCCGCGCGACGCCCTCGACAAGGCTCTGCGCCGGGCGCGCGAAGGGCAGCGAATGGCTGAGGACCGGCGTCTCGCCCAGCTCTGCCGCGATCGCCGCGTCATCTTCCAGAGACAGCACCGGCCCGGCGCCGTCCGCGCCGAAACGCTGCGCATAGGACATCCGCTTCGAGCCGAACACCGCCGCGGCGACCGGGCGTGCCGCGCCCCAGACCGTCGCTTCCGGCGCCGTCACGCCCACCGCCGGGATGCCCAGCGACAGGGCCAGCCCGCGCGCCGTCGCCACCGAGATGCGAATGCCGGTGAAATTGCCCGGCCCGGTGCAGACCCCGAGCGCGTCGAGATCACCCCAGTCGAGCGCCGCCTCCGCCAGCATCTCCTCGAGCATCGGCACCAGCCGCTCGGCCTGACCGCGCGCCATCTCCTCCTGCCGCAGGCACAGCACCTCAGTCCCGCGCAGCAGGCAGGCCGCGACGCAGGCAGAGGAGGTGTCGAAGGCAAGAACGGTGTCGGTCATGCAACCCTGCGCCCGGGCGGATCCGCCCGGGTCTCGGGACCGGTGTCGCGGGACGCCGTCAGACGGCGACCGGGCGCACCTCGGTCACTTCGGGGATGTAGTGGCGCAGCAGGTTCTCGATGCCCATCTTCAGCGTCAGGGTCGAGGACGGGCAACCGGCGCAGGCGCCCTGCATGTGGAGGTAGACCACGCCACGCTCGAAGCCGTGGAAGGTGATGTCGCCACCGTCCTGCGCCACGGCCGGGCGCACGCGGCTGTCGAGCAGCTCCTTGATCTGGCCGACGATTTCCTCGTCCTCACCTTCGAAGGCGGCATGGCCCGAGGCCCCGCCCTCACCGGCCATCACCGGCTCGCCGGACTGGAAGTGCTCCATGATCGCGCCCAGCACGGCGGGCTTCACGTGATCCCAGTCGGCCCCGTCGGCCTTGGTCACGGTGACGAAGTCCGAACCGAGGAAGACGCCGCTCACACCGGTCACGGCGAACAGGCGCTTGGCCAGCGGCGAGGCATCGGTGCCCTCGGCGCTCGGGAAGTCGGCGGTGCCTGCACCTAGCACCGTCTGGCCGGGCAGGAACTTCAGCGTCGCTGGGTTCGGGGTGGATTCGGTCTGAATGAACATCGCTTGGGTACCTTTCTCCGGGCCCCTCCTATATGCGCCTCTCCCGGCGGAGCGTCAAGGTTTAGAACCATTCTAAGACGAGCCTGACGCCAGGCACCCCCGAGATTTAACGCAGCCGCCCGGCCCTACGGAGGACCACCCGCGCTCGCACATGGCCGCGCCCTGCCCGCCCACAGCCCACGCCCCCTGCTTCTCTACGTCCCTAAATACTCACATCCCGACGCCTGCCACGCGGCGCAGCGCTCAGGTGATGTCCTCGAGCCGCTCCTTCGAGAGATCGCCCGGCACGATGGTCACCGGGATCGGCAGGCTGCCCGAGCCGCGGCTGAGCTGGCTGACCAGTGGCCCCGGCCCCTTCTTGTCCGAGGCGGCGCCCAGCACCAGCACGCCGATCGCCTCGTCGGCCTTCACCTGGTCGAGGATCTCGGTCACCACGTCGCCCTCGCGGATCACCAGCTCGGGATTGACGTTGTGGCGGTCGCGCATCCACTTGGCGAAGACCTCGTAATGGGCGTGGATGCGCTCCCGCGCCTCCTCGCGCATCAGGTCGCCGACGCCGATCCAGTGGTTGAACTCGTCCGGCGGGATCACCGACAGGATGGTCACCCCGCCCTTGGTCTTCTCCGCGCGCATGGCGGCGAAGCGCATGGCGTTGAGGCATTCACGGCTGTCATCGAGAATGACGAGAAACTTGCGCATCATGGCTCTCCCTTGTCGGGATCATGGTGCAGGGCAAAGCCCTTGGCAACGGGGCTTCGCAACCGGTCCCTGCGGCAGATCAGCCGGTGGTCTTGGCCCAGTCCCAATACAGCTCGCGCACCCGGCGGGTGACCGGCCCAACCTGATAGGAGACCTCCTCGAACGCCGTCACCGGGGTGACCTTGTTCATGTTGCCCGACAGGAAGACCTCGTCGGCGGCCTCGAAATCGGCGAAGCTCAGCACCGCTTCGTGCACCTCCATGCCGTCGGCCCGCATGTTCGAGATGTGGCGGGCGCGGGTGATGCCCGACAGGAAGGTGCCGTTGGCGATGGGGGTGAAGGCGACGCCGTCCTTGACCATGAAGACGTTGGCGGTGGCGCTTTCGGCGACGTTGCCCATGGCATCGGCCACCAGCGCGTTGCCGAAACCGCGCGCGTTCACCTCGGCCAGCATCCGGGCGTTGTTTGGATAGAGGCAGCCCGCCTTGGCGTTGACCACCGAATCCTCCATCACCGGGCGGCGGAACCGCGTCCGGGCGAGCGTGGTGGTGGCGCTTTCGGGGGCCATGGGGATTTCTTCGAGGCAGATGGCGAAGCCGGTCTGCTCTTCCGAGGGCACGATCGCGGTCTGGTCGCCGCCGATGCCCCAGTACATCGGGCGGATATAGACCGCCGCGCCCTCGCCATAGGCGCGGAGGCCTTCCCAGACGATCTCCACCATCTCCTCGGTGCTGACCGTCGGGCGCAGCATCAGCGCCTTGGCCGAGCGGTTCACCCGCGCGCAATGCGCCCAGAGGTCCGGCGCCAGCGCGTTCACGAAGCGCGCCCCGTCGAACACCGTGCTGCCGAGCCACGCGCCGTGATCGGCGGCGCGCATCACCGAGATATCACCGTCGTGCCAGGTGCCCTGGAAATAGGTGCGGATGTTCTTGCCGACTGCCATGTGTGCGCCCTCTTCGAATTGCGCCGCCAACCTAGGGCCGGGCGCGGGCGAGGTCCAGTGCACAGCGCCGCAAATCGGCGTGCGCGCGGGCGGCGCTCAGCCCTTCTCGTGGAAGAAGGCGTAGATCCGCTCGGCCAGCGCGGCGCTGACCCCGTCCACCGCCTTGAGATCGGCAAGGTTGGCGCGGCTCACCGCCTTGGCGGAGCCGAAATGCGACAGCAGCGCCCGCTTGCGCGATGCGCCCACGCCCGGCACCTCGTCGAGCGGGTTCGCCATCTGGCTCTTGGCGCGCTTGGCGCGGTGGGTGCCGATGGCAAAGCGGTGGGCCTCGTCGCGCAGGCGCTGCACGAAGTAGAGCACCGGGTCGTTGTGGCGCAGCGCGAAGGGGCGCTGGCCGACGCGGTGGAACTCTTCCTTGCCGGCGTCGCGGTCGATGCCCTTGGCGACGCCCACCATGGGCACATCCTCGACCCCGAACTCGCGCATGATCTCGGCCACCGCCGAGACCTGCCCGGCGCCGCCGTCGATCAGCAGAAGATCCGGCCACAGCCCCTTCTCGCGGTCCGGGTCGTCCTTCAGCAAGCGTGTGAAGCGGCGCCTCAGCACCTCCTTCATCATGCCGAAATCGTCGCCCGGGACGAGCTCTTCGCCCTTGATGTTGTACTTGCGGTACTGGTTCTTCATGAACCCGTCCGGCCCCGCCACGATCATCCCGCCCACCGCGTTGGTGCCCATGATGTGCGAGTTGTCGTAGACCTCGATGCGCTGCGGTGGACCGTCGAGCCCGAACGCCTCGGCCAGCCCGCGCAGCAGCTTGGCCTGCGTCGCGGTCTCGGCCATGCGCCGGGCGAGGCTCTCGCGGGCGTTGCGGGCCGCGCCCTCGACCAGCTCGGCCTTCTCGCCCCGGAGCGGCACCGCGATCTCGACCTTGCGGCCGAGCTTGTCGCTCAGCGCCTGGCACATCAGGTCGGGGTTCTCGATCTCGTGGTTCAGCAGCAGCAGGCGCGGCGGCTCCTTGGTGTCGTAGAACTGCCCGAGGAAGGCCTCGAGCACCTCCTGCGGCTCCACGTCCTCGCCGACGCGGGGGTAATAATCCTTGTTGCCCCAGTTCTGGTTGGCGCGGATGAAGAACACCTGAACGCAGGCCTGCCCGCCCTCCATGTGGAGCGCGATCACGTCGGCCTCGGCCACGGTCTGCGGGTTGATGCCCTGCACCGTCTGCACCTGCGTCAGGGCGCGGATGCGGTCGCGCAGCGCCGCGGCGCGCTCGAACTCCATCGCCTCCGACGCCTCGGCCATCTGCGCCGCCAGCGTTTCCTGCACCCGGGTCGACTTGCCCGACAGGAAGCGCTCGGCGTCGCGCACGCTGGCGGCGTAATCCGCCTCCGAGATGTAGCCCACGCAGGGCGCCGAACAGCGCTTGATCTGGTAGAGCAGGCAGGGCCGGGTGCGCCCCTCGAACATCGAGTCCGAGCAGTTGCGCAAGAGGAACGCCTTCTGCAGCTGGTTCAGCGTCCGGTTCACCGCCCCGGCGCTGGCGAAGGGGCCGTAATAGGCGCCCTTCTCGGTCTTGGCGCCGCGATGCTTGCGGATCTGCGGAAAGGCGTGCTCGGTGGTGACCTGGATGTTCGGAAACGACTTGTCGTCGCGCAGCAGCACGTTGAACTTGGGCTTGAGCTGCTTGATCAGGTTCTGTTCGAGCAGCAGCGCCTCGGTTTCGGTGCGCGTGGTCAGGAACATCATCGACGCGGTGTCCGCGATCATCCGCGAGATGCGCCGCGAATGCTGCGCCGAGGGCCGCGAGTAGTTCGACACCCGCGCCCTCAGGTTCCGGGCCTTGCCGACATAGAGCACGCGGCTCTGGTCATCGAGCATACGGTAGACGCCCGGGCTCGAATCCAGCGTCCTGAGATAGGAGTGGATGAGCTCGTAGCCGCGCAGGTCGGGCGTTTCGTGGGTGTCGTGCTCCTCGGTCATGATCGTTTGTGCCCGAATGCTTTCAATCTCGTGATTCCCGACCTCTGCTGCAATGCCCGACCCCCGAGATCAACCTGTATGTAATCCACGGATCTTGTGGATAAGCCTTTGGGCAAATTCTGGGGAACCGCGATTTTCCCTTGTTAGATGGCGCTTTCCGTCAAAAGATGAATTTTTAGGCGGTTTTGTAAGTTCTTGATTTAGGGGGAAACTTTTCTGGAAACCCGCCAAACCCTTGAAGACACGTCGCTTTTGTAACGCTTTCGAAACAGCTCTGTGACCCGGTGCACAACCTGACGCAGGGGTAGTCACTCAACGCCCAGCACGTCCGGCGTCTGCCATGCCAGATGCTGGCCCCCGTCGACGCACAAAAGCTGCCCGGTGAACCCCGGCGACGCCAGAATATACCCCAGCGCCGCGGTGATGTCGGAGGGGTTGGCCCCGCGCTCGAGCACCGTGGCCGCGCGCTGCCGGGCGAAGTGATCGTCGCTCTGCCGCGCCCCCTGCAACGTCGGCCCGGGGCCGATGGCATTGACCCGCACCTTCGGTGCCAGCGCCATGGCGGCGGTCCGGGTCAGCGTCCAGAGCGCCGACTTGGCCAGCGTGTAGCTCATGAACTCGGGCGTCAGCTTGCGCACGCGCTGGTCGATCATGTTGACCACTACGCCCTGCGCCACCGGCTCGTCCATGTCGTCGCGAAGCGGTTCGCCCACCTGCGCCGCGAGCGCCTGCGTCAGCACGAAGGGCGCGCGCAGGTTCGACTCGAAATGCCGGTCCCAGCTCTCGCGCGTGGTGCTCTCGATATTGTCGTACTCGAAGATCGAGGCATTGTTGACCAGCACGCTCAGCGGGCCGCCAAGCGCCTCGGCGGCGCGCGGCAGCAGCGCCTGTGTCGCGTCCTCCTCGAGAAGGTCCGCCTGCAGCGCCTCGGCCCTCAGGCCCTTGGCGCGGATCATACCGGCGACCTCCTGCGCGGCCTCCTCGGAGCCCGCGTAATGCACCGCCACGTCGAAGCCGCGCTCGGCCAGATCCAGCGCCATCGCCCGGCCCAGCCGCTTGCCCGCGCCGGTGACCAGTGCGCGCTTCACCTGCAATGTCATGCCTTGCTCTCCCTCATCCACCCATCAGCACGATGGAGACATAGCCCACGTAGAGCGCCGACAAGACCACGCCCCAGACCTTGCCCAGATCCTGCTTCAGGAACACGAAGGGGATCAGCAGCAGCGAGGCGCCCAGCATCACCCAGAAGTCGAAATACAGCATCTCGAGATCGACCGGGATCGGTTTGAGCAGCGAGGCGATGCCGATGATGGCCAGCAGGTTGAACAGGTTCGAGCCGATGACGTTGCCAAGCGCCACGTCCGCCTGCCGGCGCAGCGCCGCCATGACCGTGGTGGCGAGCTCGGGCAGCGAGGTGCCCAGCGCCACCAGCGTCAGGCCGATCACCGTGTCCGACACGCCGAACATCAGCGCGATCTCGGTCGACGCGTCGATCAGCAGATCGGCGCCCAGCGGCAGGCCGATCAGGCCCAGCACCAGGAACAGCACGATCTTCCACCACGGCATGTCCGGGTCGGCGCCTTCGGGATCTTCCAGATCCTCCGCCGCGGCCTCGGCCTTGCCGTTGCGGCGGTGGCGCAAAGCCTCGCGCGTCTGGTCAGCGAGGATCACCGCCAGAACCAGCAGCATCAGGATGCCTGCGTACCAGTCGAACACGCCGCGGAAGGCCAGCGCGATGAACAGCACCGAGGCGCCCAGCATCACCACATAGCTCTTGCGGGTGTCATGCGCCGAGGTGTGCATCACCGCGATCAGCGCAGGGATGCCCAGCACCAGCAGCACGTTGGCGGTGTTGGAGCCCACCACGTTGCCCAGCGCGATGCCCGGCACCTCGGCCCGCGCCGCCTGGATCGAGATCAGAAGCTCAGGCGCCGAGGTGCCGAAGGCGACGATGGTGAGGCTGACGATCAGCGCCGGGATGCCGACGCGGAGCGACAGGTTCACCGCGCCCTTCACCAGCGCGTCACCGGCGAGTAGCAGGATCACGAGGCCGAGGGCCGCGTAGACAAAGACCATGATCAGCCCTTCTTCTTGCCGCAGTCGCAGGGGCCCTTACCGATCCGGTAACGGCCGCAGCGCGGGCATTTCATCTGTGAGAGGCGCGCCGCGCCCGGCATCCGGAGCTTTCCGAACATGCCGAGCAGGGCAATCACCACAAGGAATATCGCAACGATCTTTGCCAGCACGTCAGAGACCGAACCTTGCGAAGGCGGCGCGCTCGTCGATCGTCGCGAGCGCGTCCTGCGCCAGCGTGGCGCCGAGCCGCGGCAGCAGGCGGCGCTTCTGCTCGTAGCGGCGGAAGCGGACCTTGTCGCCGAACCTGTCCTTCATCACCGGCACCAGATGGCCGATGCCGTCGGCGAGCCCGACGTCGCAGGCCGCCTTGCCGATCCACACCTCGCCGGTGAACAGGTCCGGGTCGTCGGCCAGCTTGGCGCCGCGCCGATCCTTGATCTGGGCAATGAAGGTCTCGTGCAGCTGGCCCAGCAGGCGGTTGAGCCGCGCCACGTCCTCTTCGTTTTCGGGGCGGAACGGGTCGAGCATACTCTTCGAGCGCCCGGCCGTGTGCACCCGGCGCTCGATGCCCTGCCGCTGAAGGAAGACATGCGCGCCGAACCCGGCCGAGATCACCCCGATGGACCCGAGGATCGAGCTCGGGTCGGCGTGGATCTCGTCCGCCGCGCTGGCGATCCAGTAGCCGCCCGAGGCCGCCACATCCTCGGTGAAGGCAAAGACCGGCACATCGCACTCCTGCGACAGCCGCCGGATGCGCGCCCCGATCAGCGAGCTCTGCACCGGCGATCCACCCGGCGAGTTGATCTCGAGCGCGACGGCCACCGGCTTGCCCTTGCGGAACGCCCGCTCGAGCAGCGGCTGCAGGCTCTGGTCGGAAAGCGCCATGCGCCCGCCGGTGCCAATAGCCCCTTGCAGGCGCACGACCGCGACCGTGGGCCTCTTCTTCAGGAACGGAAACCAAGTCTTCATGCGTGGAGATGTAGAGGGCAGATGCGGGACAAACAAGGCAACGCCCGAAAGAACCCAACGCCCCGCGCCCGAGACCCGTTACGCGCCACCGCCGCGCCCATCCCAAGCGCCGCTCCAGTCCGCGATCGTCGGCCTGCCTCCGGCGGGAGTATTTTTGACGAAGAGAAGCCAGGGGCGCAGCGCCCAGGTCTTCTTCTGGCCGACAATATCCCGGGGGTGAATTGGCCGCAGGCCAAGAGGGGGCGGAGCCCCTTCTCTATCTTTATGAAAGGCGCACCTCCTGTGCGACAGGAGACAGAGCCCCTTCTTCTCTCCGTAATGCGCGCCTTCGGTGCGACGGGGGGGCAGCGCCCCCTCCCTCCCGCCTTAAAGGCTAGGGCCGGACGCCTCAGAAGAAGGACTGAGGGTCGATGTCGATCGCCATGCGCAGCTCGCCCCGCAAGCGGAACTGTCCGGCCCAGTCGGCCAAGGCCGGCTGCAGCGCCGCGCCCTTGGGTGCCTTGACCAGCAGGCGCACCCGGTGCCGCCCGCGCACCTTGGCGATCGGCGCCGGCGCCGGCCCGTAGACCTGCGCCCCGATGCGGCGCAGCGGCGCGTCCTGCCGCGCCATGGCGTTGCCGAGATCGAACACCTCCTGCGCCTCGGTCGAGGACAGGATCACCCCCGCGAGGCGGCCATAGGGCGGCATCCCTGCAGCGCGGCGTTCCTCGGCCTCGGCCTGCCAGAACCCTTCCTCGTCACCCGAGAGGATCGCCCGGATCACCGGGTGCTCGGGCTGGTAGGTCTGCAGCAGCGCCACGCCCGGCTTCTCGGCCCGGCCCGCGCGCCCCGCCACCTGCCGCATCAGCTGAAACGTGCGCTCGGCGGCGCGCAGGTCCGAGCCCTGAAGGCCGAGATCGGCATCGATCACACCCACCAGCGTGAGCAGCGGGAAGTTGTGCCCCTTGGCCACCAGCTGGGTGCCGATGACGATGTCGGCACCGCCGGAGGCGATTTTCTCGATCTCCTCCTTCAGCGCCCGCGCCGAGCCGAAGAGATCCGAGGACAGCACCGCCAGCCGCGCCTGCGGGAAAAGCTCGGCGGCCTCTTCCGCCAACCGCTCGACCCCCGGTCCCACGGCGGCGAGCTTGTCCTCGGCCTCGCAGGACGGGCAGACCTCCGGCTTGGGCACGGTCTCGCCGCACTGGTGGCAGACGAGGCGCTGCAGGAAGCGGTGCTCGACCATGCGGGCGTCACAATGCGGGCAGCCGATCTGGTGGCCGCAGGCCCGGCAGATGGTCACCGGCGCATAGCCGCGGCGGTTGAGAAACAGCATCGCCTGCTCGTCGCGCTCGATCCGCGCCAGCACCTCGGATTGCAGCGAGGGCGAGACCCAGCGGTTCGAGGGCAGCGTCTCGGCCCGCATGTCGAGCGAGCGCATCTCGGGCATCACCGAGGCGCCGAAGCGCGACACCAGATCGAGCCGCTGGTACTTGCCGGCATCGGCATTGGCCCAGCTTTCGAGCGACGGCGTGGCCGAGGCCAGCACCACCCGGCCCGAACAGATCGAGGCCCGCAACACCGCCATGTCGCGGGCGTTGTAGAGCACGCCCTCGTCCTGCTTGTAGGAGGTGTCGTGCTCCTCGTCGACGACCGCGAGGCCGAGATCCCGGAACGGCAGGAACAGCGCCGAGCGCGCGCCCACCACCAGTTGCGCACCGCCCTGCGCCACCTGCTTCCAGACCCGCCGCCGCTCGGTCACCGTCACGCCCGAGTGCCACTCGGCCGGCTTCGCACCGAAGCGCGCCTCGACGCGGGTGAGGAACTCCGAGGTCAGCGCGATCTCGGGCAGCAGCACCAGCGCCTGCCGCCCCTGCGCGAGGCACTCGGCCACCGCCTCGAGATAGACCTCGGTCTTGCCCGAGCCGGTGACCCCCTTGAGCAGCACCGTGCCGTAGTGCCCGGAAGCCACGCCCTCGCGCAGGCTCTGCGCCGCCGCCGCCTGATCCTCGGCCAGCGCCTTGCCACCATAATCGGGATCGAGCCGCGGGAAGGCGGTGTCGCGCGGCGCCTCCTCCTCGCGCACCGCGCCCATCTTGGCGAGCCCCTTGATCACCGAAGGCGTCACCCCCGCCGCATCGGCCAGTTCGCCCTGTGTCAGCGACAGCCCGCCCATCTCGGACAGCACCTCGAGCACCCGGCGGCGCGCGTCGGTCATGCGCTCGCGCTCGACATCGCCCAGCCGGTAGATCTTGCGCATCGACGGCGCCTCGCCCAGCCCCGGCGCGCGGGTGGCCAGCCGCAGCATCGCGGTCAGCGGCGTCAGGGTGTACTCTCCGGCGCGCTCGAGGAAACTGCGCAGTTCCGCGCGCATCGGCACCACGTCGAGCACCCGCGTGACCGGCCGCACCTTGGCATAGTCGAAATCCCCCCTGCCCGGCCCCCAGACCACGCCCAGCACCTTGCGCGGTCCGAGCGGCACCTCGACGAAGGCGCCCTCCCAGCAGCCGCCCTCCGGCGCCTTGTAGTCGAGCAGCCGGTCCAGCGGCTGCGTAGTGAGCACCGCGACCAGCGTGCCCTCGTCGTAGAACGCATCCATCAGCAGGGTTTCCGTTAGCGCAAAACTGCAGGGGCTTCCTGAGAACCCCTGCATGGGGTATGACACGCGCGACAGAATGCCAAGCAAAGCCGGGAGGGCTGACGCCGATGAAATTTTTCGTAGACACCGCCGACGTGGACGCGATCCGCGAGCTCAACGACCTGAACCTCGTGGACGGCGTGACCACGAACCCGTCGCTGATCGCCAAATCCGGCCGTGACATTCTCGAAGTCACCAAGGAAATCTGCGACATGGTCGACGGGCCGGTCTCGGCCGAGGTGGTCGCCACCGAGTACGAGGCGATGATCGAGGAAGGCCGCAAGCTGGCCGAGATCGCGCCGAACATCGCCATCAAGGTGCCGCTGACCCTCGACGGCCTGCGCGCATGCAAGACCTTCACCTCGGAAGGCCAGATGGTCAACGTGACCCTGTGCTTCTCGGCCAACCAGGCCCTGCTGGCGGCCAAGGCCGGCGCGACCTTCATCTCGCCCTTCGTCGGCCGTCTCGACGATATCAATATCGACGGTCTCGAACTGATCGCGGACATTCGCCAGATCTACGACAATTACGGCTACGAGACGCAGATCCTCGCCGCCTCGATCCGCAGCGCCAACCACATGTCGGATTGCGCCAAGATCGGTGCCGACGTGGCGACCGCCCCGCCGGCCGTGATCAAGGCGATGGCCAACCACGTGCTGACCGACAAAGGCCTCGCGGCGTTCCTGTCGGACGCCCAGACGGCCGGCATCAAGATCGTCTGATCATGCCGCGACGGATCCCGCCCTCTGTCCGACAGGCGGAGGCTGTGTTGAGCCTGCTGGACAAGCGGGCGGTGATCCTCGCGTGGCAATCGTATCAGCTTGAAATGCACGGGGTGCCGCCGGACGTGTTCGGCGACGCCTTCGACGAGTACCTCGACACGGCGCTGTCCACCGGCGACCGGCTGGGGGTGCTGACTTACGGCGTGCACGATGTCATCATGGACCTGCGCGAGATCGCCGAGGATGACGAGGACGAGTGGCCAATCCTGCGCGACTGCCTCGCAGCGGCCCTGCCCGAGCATGTTTTCCTCACAGTGATGGGATCGATCGATCCCCCCGGATAGCGCGGCCCCGCGCGAAGATTTTTCCTCCGAAAAATCTTCCTCACCCCACGCCGCAGCCAAGAATTTTCGAAGAAAATTCTTCCTCAGACGTTGGGCTCGCCCTGAAGCCCCAGCAGCTTGCGAAAGCCCGTCCAGTAGCCCGGCAGGCGCGGCATCTCCTGCATCTCCGCGATCGCCTCGTCCTGCCAGCGCGGCATCTCGCGCGCGGCGAACGCCCGCCCCCAGGCCAGATAATGCTCGCCATGCTCGGGGCGCAGGCGGCAGGCCGAGCCGACGAGACCCACCAGCGTCTCGGGGGCCGAGTACCATTCGTCCTGGATGCCGGTCACCCGCTTGCGCATCAGCGGGCCCACCAGTCGCATCAGCCGCTTCTCCGAGAACAGCAGCAGCATCCGCCCCATCTCCTCGCGGCTGTAATGGATCAGCGGCGGGAAGGTGTCGTAGAACACCGCGGTGCCGTCGACGACGGCGAAGTTGCGGATCGAGGGATGAAAGCCGATGCGCGCGTCGAAGCGGTCCGCCGCGTTCCAGAACCGCGCGATGACTTGGCCCGCAGCCTCCATCATCTCCAGCGTCGCCTCGAGTCCCTCGGTCTGCATCCGCGGCCGCATCAGCGACGCCTCGGGAAGCGCCTCCTGCACGATCACCGGCACCCGTGCGCCCTCGCTCTCGAGCAGCAGGAAGGTGGTGTCGGGCAGCGGCACGCCGGTCTCGCGCAGCGCCGCGACGTAATCGTCATGCGCGGCGGCCAGCCGGTCGAGCGCGCCGGCATCCGGCAGGCCGCGATAGACCTTGATCACATGATCCGAGAACGGCCCTTCCGCGGGCCGGAACGGGGCGCAGAAATAGCCCAGCCGCGAGATCGGCTGGCCCTGCGCGGCCTCGTGGCGGCGGATGGTCTCGGCAAGGGCGGCGTGATCGATCATGGGCAAGCCTCCGGCACTCCTCTGGCGCGGACAT
The DNA here is from genome assembly GCF_020171625.1 of Salipiger bermudensis. Classification (GTDB taxonomy): domain Bacteria; phylum Pseudomonadota; class Alphaproteobacteria; order Rhodobacterales; family Rhodobacteraceae; genus Salipiger; species Salipiger bermudensis_B. Next base: position 162,282 of record NZ_JAIUZY010000008.1, on the reverse strand, counting down.
CCCGCGCCTGACGCCCCCTTTACCCGTTCGCCAGCACCTGCGCCACCTCTGCCGACAGCGCCGCGACCTCGTCGCGGGCTGGGGTCTTACGGCCCTCCGCGGCGCTGAGCCCGTGGCCGAAGGCCTCGGCATAGCCCACCCGGTTGCCCAGCGTCGCCTCGGCGATGCGCGCGGCCATCTTGGTGGCGGCGGCGGTGATCTCGCCCGAAAGGCGCGTGCCGGGCCGGGTGCGGTTCATCACCATCATCACCTCGCGGTTCTCGCGCCGGGCGAGGTCGAGCACGCTTTCGGTGGCCCAGAGGTCGAGATGGCTCATCGAGACCGGCACCAGCACGAGATCGGCGGCGCGCAGCGCCGGGCGCAGGTCGCTGTCGGCCTTTGGCGGGGTGTCGACGATTACCACGTCGAAACGCTCGGCCAGCTTGCGGCACTCGTAGGTGATGCCCCAGGCGGAGGAAGTGGCGAACTCCATCCCCTCGACGGCCTCGGGATTGTGTTCGAGCCGGGTCATGAACCAGCGCCCGAGGCTGCCCTGCGGATCGGTGTCGATCAGCGCCACCGAATGCCCTGCAAGGCGCAGCCCGATCGCCAGATTGGCCGAGAGCGTGGTCTTGCCCGACCCACCCTTCTGCTGGGCCACCGTGATCACCGATCCTGCCATTCCATCCCCCTCGCGGTTCTGCACCTGCAGCATAGGCGAATGCCGCCACCGGTAAAGCGCCGCTTAACGGCGCGTTAACCACGCTGGACGCAAGGTTTTCCGGTGGCAAGGGAAAAGCGCGATGGCGATGATCAGGGGGCTGCGACTGGCCGTGGCGCTGGCAGGGCTGGCCGGAACCGCCTCTGCCGGCGCCTGGCCGCGCGAGGAAGGCAGCCTGTTTCTCAGCAGCCTCGCCCGGCTGTCCTGGCCGCAGGACACCACCACCTGGACCTCGTACGAGCCGACCGGGGAATACTACACGCTCTATGTCGAGTACGGACTGACCGAGCGGCTGACCGTCGGGCTCGATCTGGGCCGGGCGATCTCGGGCGGGGGCAAGGACGTGGCCTTCGCCCGGATGCCGCTCGGGCGGGCCGAGCGCCGCCTGAAGCTCGCCGCCGAACTGGGGCTGGGCCAGATCGAGGGCAACGCGGTGCTGCGCCCGGGGCTCTCGCTGGGCCTCGGGCTGGGACACGGCTGGCTCTCCGCCGACGGGCTGGCGGAGATCTCGCTCGGCAGCGGTGAGACGGATTACAAGCTCGACCTCACATGGGGCCTGACGCTCTGGGAAGAGCGCAAGCTCATCGTCCAGTTCCAGACCGGGCAGCAGTTCGGCGACCCGGCCTTCATCCGCATCGAGCCGACCCTCGTGCAGCCGCTCACCAAGCGGCTGAAAACCCAAGTAGGCGGCAGCTACGGGCTGCTCGGCGATACCTCCATGGGGCTCACCTTCGGCCTTTGGGCAGAGTTCTGAGCCACTTCCGCCCGCCGCGGCCCCGCGCTAGTCTCCCCGCCATGACAGACCCGATCCGCCCCACCGATGACGAGGCCCGCCGCCCTTGCCCGCGAGTTGATCGCAACCGCCCGCTTCGCGGCGCTCGGCGTGACAGATCCCGAGACCCGCACACCGATGATCAGCCGGGTATCGGTAGTGCCCGGCCCCGATGGGCTGCCGCTGAGCCTCGTCTCCGACCTTGCCTTTCACGCCACTGCGCTCAAGGCCGACCCGGCCTGTGCGCTGCTGTTGGGCGAGCCCGGCCCCAAGGGCGACCCGCTCACCCATCCGCGCCTGAGCCTTCAGGCCAGCGCGCGGTTCATCCGCCACGGCGAGGCCGGGCACGCGGACCTAGCGGCGCATTACCTGACCCTCCAGCCCAAGGCGAAGCTCTATATCGGCTTCGCGGATTTCTCGCTGCTGCGCTTCGAGATCCGCCGCGGCCTGCTCAACGGCGGCTTCGGCAAGGCCTTCGTGCTCACCCCTGAAGATCTCGCAGGCTGACACGCAAACGGCCGGCACCCCCATGGTCACCGGCCGCCTTGCAGAGCCGCGCGCCGCTCAGCTGTCCATGCGCACCCGCAGCGTGACATCGCCGCGCACCGGCTCGGGCCAGATTGCATGCACCTGATCCTGCCCCCCGCCCTCGCGCACCGAGGTGTAGGGCGTGGCGAACAGGCTGACATTGCTGGTGACGCGCGGACGCGAGCTGAGCACGAGGCTCTCGACCTGCAGCGTGTAGCCCCCGAACGGCAGCCGGTTGTCGGTGTCGATCACCCATGTCTGTGCGTGGGTGTTCTGCGCATGTCTCAGGAGCAGCGGGTTCTCGACCCCGTTGCTGACGTTGAGATAGGTGTTGTTGGTGAAATGGATGTTGCGCATCGCCCCAAGGTTCAGCCCGGCAAACGACGTGTCCACCCGGTCGACCCGGTCGATGGTGCCGCCCGAGGACCGGAACAGGTTGCCCGAGACGTTCATGCCGTTGACCCGGTGGTTCTGGCCGTAGGGCTTCACGATGAGGAACGAGAACTGCGCCGACATGTCCGAGCACAGGAACACGTTGTTGGTCACCGACAGGCCCGAGAAGCCAAAGCCGGAAACGAAATCCGGCTCGGGATCGCGCTCGTTGGTCCACTCGATGAAGCAGTTGTCGACATAGTTGCCCGACACGGTGGTGTTGGTGTTCTTCAAACACAGCACGATGCCCGCGCTGCGGATGCCGCTTGTGTCGCCCTGAAAGAAGTGGTTGTTGGCGATCACCCCGTTGCCGCCCGAGACCACCGCGAAATGCCGGAATTGCGAGGCGCGGTTGTTGCGGATCTTGACGTCATTGGCGTTGGTGTTGATCGCCACCGAGCGGCGGTTCTGCGTGGTCAGCCCGCCCTCGGCGCTGTTGAACTGGTTGTAGTCGATCAGCATCCCCTGACAGCCTTCGCCGATCGAGGTGATGCCGCGATCCCGGGGGCGGTTGAAGACGCAGTTGCGGATCACGTTGACCACCCCGGTGGGCGGCAGCATCACGCCGCTGCAGATCTCGTTGCACTGGAACTCCACGTCCTCGATCTCGAACTTGTCGAGCCGGCTGAAGCCGCTGAAATCGAGCAGGTAGCGAAAGCGCGTGAAGGTGTAGGTCTGGGTGCCCACCGCGTCCGAAAGCGGCTGCGACAGGGTCAGGGTCTGGGCCCCGACATTGACCTCCGTGACGTAGATCTCGCGGCCCACGCCCGCGGCCTCGACCAGACTGCCGATCTCGATATTGGCGATGTTGCTCACGCCGGTTAGCTGCCACTGGTTCGCCGCCGAGTAGGTGGCCTGGCTGGTGACGGTACTGCTGTCCCAACCGGTGCCGGTCTCGGCGCGGAGCTGGCCGTTGCGCAGCACCCGCCGCTGGGCATAGCTGTCGCGGGTGTTGACCGCGGCACGCACATCGATCGGGCCGAGAGCGACACCCGGCGCCCCGAAAGATCGAAGCTCTCGTGATCGGCGTTGTTGAGCAGCGACTGAAGCCCCTTCTTCAGCGCCGTCTCCTCGTCCCCGCCGAAGGCATCGACGTAACTGGAGAGCTCGAAATCCTTGGTCAGCGACAGGATCGCCGCGTCGGGCATCGTCACGCGACCCTCGAATTCCACGTGGTTCTCGAAGGTCACCGAGCTCGCCAGCCGGTAGGTGCCCGCCGAGACCAGCACCCGGCGCCCGTTCGCCGCCGCGTCGGCGGCCTCGAAGGCGGCGCTGTCATCGGTGCTGCCATCGCCGATGGCGCCATAGTCGCGCACGTCGACCCGGTTCATCAGACTGCGCAGGAAGACCGCGGTGACATCCTCGATCACGATGTCATCGATCCGCACCACGCCACCGTTCGGCCCGGTGAGGTCGAGCCCGAAATGGCCAAGGTCCGGCTCGGCGCCCCAGACCATGTCGACACCGGCGCGATTGCCCACGCCCACGATCGCCGAGACCTCGACCACCGCGCCATAGCTGGTGAGCTGCACCATCGGGCCGGTGACGGTCAGGCCCGTCACCTCCGCGCCGTTATCGCGCCCGGCCCAAGCGGCGATGCGCACCGCCGGCATCGCGCCGGAGATCGCCTTGACCCGTGCCGTCACGCGCAGGTAGCAGCCCGGCAGGATCGCTGTGTCGCCCATGTAGCGCAGGCGCTGCGTGGCGTCGGTCTTGAGGATCTCGAGACAGCCGGAGAAATCCGCGTCCGCCGGCACGAAGGCGGCCGAGGCGACGCCGTCATAAGTGTCCGAGCCCGGCGTCCCGTCGCCGCGCGACCACATATCCAGCCCGTCCGAGAAGGGTGTCGGCATGAAGACCACGCCATCGGTTACCGCCTTGTTCATCCGTTCGATCCTCTGTTGCCCGCAGGGTGCAGGGGATCGCCGCCGCGCGGGCGGCGTAACATCCCGCGCAAACTGCAGATAATCTCGAGGCGTTAAGAGGATCTCCGGCCACCGCGCCGCAACTCGGCCGCGGCGCAACGGCAACACCCGGCCCGCAGGCCGCGGTCAGGAGGCCGATCAAGGGGGCAAATCTAGGCCGAGACCTCAGGCACTGGCGCGAACCGCACACCGGCGATGCGCCAGTCTCCGTCGATCTGCTCCACCTGGTATTGCAGCGCGTGCAGCGCGCCCTCGGCATCCTGCACGATCACCGTCTGCCACAGCCCGCCATCGCTTTCCGACAGCGCCCCGAAGCGCACCTCGCCGGGCGCCCAGACCATGGGATAGCCGCGCTCGACCATGCGGCCGAAATTCTCGGGATTGCCGAACAGGCGCTGGATCTCGGGGCTGGCAAAACCCCACGCCGTCTCGACGTCTCCAGCGTCGAAGGCGTCGAGCTGCTGGCGGATGACGCCTTCTATCTCGGCGTTGTCCTGTGCGATCGCGGGCCCGGCGAGCGCCAGCCCCACGATCAGGTTCATTACCCATGTCCGCATCACGCCACCTCCTCCTGACAAAGAGGTAGCGCAAGCGGTCAGGCGGTCAAAACCGGCCTCAGCCGAGCTCGCCCGCGAGGCCCTTCTCGATCAGCGCCACGGTCTCGTCGACGCCGTAGAGCGCGACGAAGCCGCCGAAGCGCGGCCCTTGGCTCTGGCCCAGCAGCACCTCGTACAGCGCCTTGAACCAGTCGCGCAGGTTCTCGAAGCCGTGCTCCTTGCCGACCGCGAAGACCAGCGTCTGCAGCGCCTCGTCCGAGACCTCGCCATCATAGCCGCGCAGACGGCCCGCAAGGTCCTCCATCGCCGCCCGCTCCTTCTCGTCGGGGGCGCGGAACTGCTTGGTGGGCTTCACGAAATCGTCGTAGTAGCGCACCGCGAACCCGGCTGCCTGATCGAGATCGGGGTGGCTCTGCGGGGTCGCCTCGGGAGCGTAGCGGCGGATGAAGCCCCACATGGTCTCCTTGTCCTCGGCACCGGCGGCCGAGGCGAGGTTGAGCAGCATCGAGAACGGCACCACCATCTTCGACTCGGGCACGTTGCCGCCGTGGATGTGCCACACCGGGTTGTTGAGCTGCGCCTTGGCATCCTGCCCCGGGAAGGCCCGAAGCTGCTGGTGATACTCGTCCACCGCCTTGGGGATCACGTCCCACCACAGCCGCTTCGCGGTCTTGGGCTTCTGGTACATGAAATACGACAGCGACTCGGTCGAGGCGTAGGTCAGCCACTCGTCGATCGACAGGCCGTTGCCCTTCGACTTCGAGATCTTCTGGCCCTGATCGTCGAGGAACAGCTCGTAGGTGAAGTGCTCGGGCGCGCGCACGCCGAGGGTCCGGCAGATGCCGTCATAGATCGGCGTGTTGGTCGAGTGGTCCTTGCCGTACATCTCGAAATCGACACCGAGGGCGGCCCAGCGGGCGCCGAAATCCGGCTTCCACTGCAGCTTCACGTTGCCGCCGGTGACCGGCAGGGTCCATTCCTTGCCGTCATCGTCGTCGAAGGTGATGGTGCCGTCCTTGGGGTCGACATGCTTCACCGGCACATAGAGCACCCGGCCGGTCTCGGGGTGGATCGGCAGGAAGATCGAATAGGTCTGCTGGCGCTCGTCGCGGAGCGATTTCAGCATGATCGCCATCAGGTCGTCATAATTCTCGACGCAGCGCAGCAGGATCTCGTCGAACTTGCCGCTCTTGTAGAAATCGGTGGCCGAGTAGAACTCGTACTCGAACCCGAACGTGTCGAGGAAACGCCGCAGCATGGCGTTGTTGTGGTGGCCGAAGCTCTCGTATTCCTCGAACGGGTCCGGCACCGCGGTCAGCGGGCGCTGCAGGTTGGCCTGCAGCAGCTCTTGGTTCGGCACGTTCTCGGGCACCTTGCGCATCCCGTCCATGTCGTCGGAGAAGCAGATCAGCCGGGTCGGGATGTCCGAGATCAGCTCGAAGGCGCGGCGGATCATCGTGGTGCGCGCGACCTCGCCGAAGGTGCCGATATGCGGCAGGCCCGAGGGGCCGTAGCCGGTTTCGAACAGCACGAAGCCCTTCTCGGGCGGCTTTTTCTCGTAGCGTTTCAGGACGCGGCGCGCCTCTTCAAAGGGCCAGGCCTTCGAACTCATCGCGGCTTCGCGCAGATCGGACATCTGAAACACTCCATTGGATCGCGTGTGATTTGGCAACACGGGGGAAGGACCGCCCACGGTGAGTCCGTGGCGGTTGCGCCCGCCTCCTATTGCAGACAGGGGGCGCGGTCAATAAATTGACGCCAAAGGGTCAACCGAAGAAAGAGCAGCCGTGAACGAAGCCACCCCGCACCCGCTGACGTCCCAGGACTGTCTCGTCGCCGTGATGATCGCCGTCTCGGCATCGGACCAGAACATCCGCACCGCGGAACTCGTGAAGATCGAGTCCTCGGTCAACCTGCTGCCGATCTTCGCAGAGTACGATATCGACCGCATCCGCAACATGTCCGACCTCGTGTTCCAGCTCTTCGATCAGGAAGACGGGCTCGATGCGCTGTTCGGCCTGATCCGCGACAACCTGCCCGAGCGCCTGTTCGAGACCGCCTATGCGCTGGCCTGCGACGTGGCCGCCGCCGATGGCACCTTGCGCGAGGAAGAGCTGCGCTTGCTGGAAGAAATCCGCTACGAGCTCGATATAGATCGCCTGCACGCCGCAGCGATCGAGCGCGGCGCCCGCGCCCGGCACCTCCCCGCCTGACGGCGAAGCTTCGGCGCATCCCCCCACACCGGGGCAGAGATGCGCCGACCGCACGCGCTCTCGGCTTGAAAAACTCTACATAATCTCCCGCATCGGGCAGTCTGAAACGTGGCAATTATCGCCGTTCGTTTGTTTCACACGCCTTTTTGAACCGGGAGCATTCCATGACCCGCATTCGCCTTACCCTGCTGGGGGCCGCCATTCTCTGCCTGCTACCGATCCTCGGGGCCTCCGGGATTTCGGCATGGTTCGTGGCCGGGTTCTGAGGCCCGCCACGAGGGTAAACCACCTCTGACCGTCTAGCCCGCCGCCCTCGGACGGCCAGCAAGACCTCAGGCGCTCACCAGAACGGACCAGCGCTCGATCAGCCGCGATTGCAGAACCTTGGCGCGGGAATTCCAGGCCCGCGCCCCGTCCGGGCGCTCGCGCTGTTCCATGCTGAGCGCCTCGCGGCGCGGAATGTCACCGCAGAAGATCGCGAAGGCCAGTTCCGATCCGTCCGGCAGCTCGGCAAAGCCCGACAGTCCGCTGACGAAGTTCAGCGTGCCGGTCTTGGCCAACACCTTGACCGGATGTTCCTCCCCGCCGGCGTTCAGTTCGCCGCGCATCCGGAAGCTCTTGAGCAGAGGCTTCAGCTCGAGCCGCGTGCGCGCCTCCTTCATCGCCGTCGCCATGTCGACCGCCGCGATCCGGCTCAGGCCGCTCAGCCCCGAGTGATCGACCAGAGCGACGTTCACGAGCCCCAGTTCCTCCCGGGCCCAGGCGTTCATCGCCGCCGCCGAGGTCTCGAGCGAGGTCACCATGCCGGTGCGCACCCGCGTGGCCGTCTGCCCGACGATCTCGGCGGTGAGGTTGGTCGAGTATTTCAGCATGTCATGCAGGATCTGGACCAGCTTCCCGCTCTCGCGGCGCGCCAGCGTGTCGCCCTCCGGACGCTCCAGCACGATCTCCGGCGCCGGCAATTTCACACCGCGGAACTCGGCGAGGGCCTGAAAGACCTCCCCAGCGTAAAGCTCGGGCTTGCGCACCGGCAGCCAGCGCGACCCGCCATCGCCAAGCGCCCCGCGGGCCACGGTCCATTCGTCGCTCACGCCGCCATCGGCGTAGGTGTAGACCGGCCCCTGCCGCGACACGATGCCCATGCGCGCCATGCGGACGGCAGGGCGCAGCGTGTTCGAGGGCGCATCCATCGTGATATCATAGCCGTCGCCGGCCTTCGCCCATTCGAAATGCACGCGATTGTAGTTCAGGTTCAGCCCCGACACCGCCGGGCTGTAGCCCAGATGCGGCGGCTGGCCGGGGTCGATGGTGCGGGTGAACGGCAGGGCCGAGCCGCAGACGAGGAACTTGCCCGTCACGCCGGTGATGCCCTTCTCCTTGAGCTGCACCGCAAGCTCGCCGAGACCGTCGGTGTCGAGCGTCGGGTCACCGCCGCCAAGCAGAACCAGATCGCCCTCGACCACGCCGTCTTTTACCGGGCCGGTGGCGAGGATCTCGGTCGGGAAGCGATAGTCCGGCCCGAGCACGTCGAGCGCGTAGGACGCCGTGAGCGCCTTGGCCACGCTCGCAGGCGGCATACCGGTCGTGCCGTCGTGCTGCTCGATCACCGCGCCGTTGGCGAGGTTGATCGCCGCGAAGCCGACGATCCCGTCGAGCCGCGCCGCCTCGATCAGTTCTTCGGCGGATTTGAGCGTGCGCAGGCGCACGTCTTCGCCGCGGGCGACGGGACGCAGCGAAGCGGTGGGCGCATCCGCCCAGGCCGGGAGCGCGGCGCCAGCGCCGGCGGCCGCGAGTGAGGTCAGGAATGCACGCCTGGAGAAGCCTTGAGTCATGGCGCCGATGTAACCGCAGCGATTGTCCGCCGACAAGCGGGGGAGTCGCAGCAAATGATCACATTTTGCTGCCCGCGGCGCCGCGCAGCTCGGTCGAGCTCAGATTCACCAACGGTACGTTGACGAAGCACCAGGCCGGGGGCACCGCGCGCGCCAGCTGTCCGGCGGCACGATCCGGCAGCCGCGCGTGGCGGTAGACATCCGCCGCCACCGAGCCGCGCGCCGCCATCCGGGAGCCGGGCCGGGCCAGCACGCCCACCGGCACGCGCTCCATGATCTCGCGCCAGTCCTCCCAGCGATGCAGCTGCGCGAGGTTGTCGGCGCCCATCAGCCAGACGAAGTTCACCCCCGGAAACCGCGCCTGCAGATGCGCCAGCGTGCGCGCGGTGTGGCGGGTGCCGAGCAGCCGCTCGACATCGCTCACGATAACCCGGGGATGATCCATGATCCGCCGCGCCGCGTCGATGCGCTCGGCCAGCGGCGCCGGCCCGTGCGCCTTGAGCGGATTGCCCGGGCTGACCAGCCAGACCACCCGGTCGAGCCCGAAGCGGCGCAGCGCCTCGCGGGTGATGTGCACGTGCCCGGCGTGCGGCGGATCGAACGATCCCCCCAGCAGGCCCACGGTCATCCCCGGGGTCAGATGCAGCCCCGCCTCATGCGCATTCCAAGCCATCCCGGCCCTTCCGTTTCCGAAGTGGCGGCAAAAGACACCGGAACACGCGCGAATGACAACAGAAAACCCGACCGCAGGCAGCCTCGGCCCGGCACCCTGACGGCGGCGCCACGCCTGCACGGCCCCTGCCAAGGCCGTCGCAAAGACCCTTTGCGCCCCGAGCGGTCGGGGGCTTTGCATTCCCCCGTCCCGGTGCGATACAGGCGCCCAACCAGTCACCGGAGGACAGCATGGCCAGCTATCAGTACGTCTACCACATGGATGGAGTCTCCAAGACCTATCCGGGCGGCAAGAAGTGCTTCGAAAACATCCGCCTGAGCTTTCTGCCGGGTGTGAAAATCGGTGTCGTCGGCGTCAACGGCGCCGGTAAGTCGACCCTGATGCGAATCATGGCCGGCATCGACAAGGACTTCACCGGCGAGGCCTGGGCCGCCGAGGGCGCCAAGGTCGGCTACCTGCCGCAGGAGCCGCATCTCGAGCCCGAGCTCACCGTGCGCGAGAACGTCATGCTCGGCGTCGCCGCGAAGAAGGCCAAGCTTGACCGCTTCAACGAGCTCGCGATGAACTACAGCGACGAGACCGCCGAGGAGATGGCGGCGCTGCAGGACGAGATCGACGCAAACGACCTGTGGGATCTCGACGGCCAGATCGACGTCGCCATGGAGGCACTGCGCTGCCCCGCCGACGATGCCGACGTCACCACCCTGTCGGGCGGTGAGCGCCGCCGCGTGGCGCTCTGCAAGCTGCTGCTCGAAGCGCCCGACATGCTGCTGCTCGACGAACCGACCAACCACCTCGACGCCGAGACCATCGCGTGGCTGCAGAACCACCTGATCGAGTACAAGGGCACCATCCTGTGCGTCACGCACGACCGGTACTTCCTCGACGACATCACCGGCTGGATCCTCGAACTCGATCGCGGGCGCGGCATCCCCTACGAGGGCAACTACTCCGCGTGGCTGGAGCAGAAGGCCAAGCGCCTCGAGCAGGAAGCCCGCGAGGACAAGGCCAAGCAGAAGACGCTGGAGCGCGAGCTCGAGTGGATGCGGCAGGGCGCCAAGGCGCGTCAGGCCAAGTCGAAGGCACGGATCTCGGCCTATAACGATCTCGCCTCGCAGTCCGAGCGCGAGCGCGTCGGCAAGGCGCAGATCGTCATCCCGAACGGTGAACGCCTCGGCTCCAAGGTGATCGAGGTCGAGGGCCTGAAGAAGGCGATGGGCGACAAGCTCCTCATCGAGGATCTGAGCTTCTCGCTGCCGCCGGGCGGCATCGTCGGCGTGATCGGCCCCAACGGCGCCGGCAAGTCGACCTTGTTCAAGATGCTTACCGGACAGGAACAGCCCGACGCGGGCCATATCGAGTTCGGCGACACGGTGCAGATGTCCTATGTCGACCAGTCGCGCGACGATCTCGAGTCCGACGCCACGGTCTGGGAGGCCATCTCGGGCGGGGCGGAGATCATCCAGCTTGGCGATGCGCAGATGAACTCGCGCGCCTATTGCGGGGCGTTCAACTTCAAGGGCGGCGACCAGCAGAAGAAGGTCGGCCTGCTCTCGGGTGGTGAACGCAACCGCGTGCACATGGCACGGCTGCTGAAGTCGGGCGGCAACGTCATCCTGCTCGACGAACCGACCAACGACCTCGACGTCGAGACCCTGCGGGCGCTCGAGGACGCGCTGGTCGATTTCGCCGGCTGTGCCGTGGTGATCTCGCACGACCGCTTCTTCCTCGACCGGATCTGCACCCACATCCTCGCCTTCGAGGGCGAGGCGCATGTGGAATGGTTCGAGGGCAACTTCGAGGATTACGAGGAAGACAAGAAGCGCCGCCTCGGCCCCGACGCGGTCGAGCCCAAGCGGGTGAAGTTCAAGAAGTTCACGCGCTGAGCAAAACGCTTGGATCGGTGAGATATGAAGACGGAAAAGGCGGGGATCTCCCCGCCTTTTTTCGTAGAGCGCGCTGCAAAACTCTCGGTCGAAAGTGACCCTTTGGAGGTGTCAGACGCCGCCGCGCCATTGCCGGCTCGCGGGATGGCGATCCACCCGAGGAGCCTCTTGTTTTATCGCAGCCAAGTCCGAAGGACCTCGAAACGCGGCTCGGATGTCACCAAATCGCCAGCCCGGGGGGCGGGCCGGCGATGGCGCGGCGGCCTACGGCCTTGTCCCGCGCCCGCGGAACGTACGACCACTGTACCTCACAGCGCCCTGCGGATCGCCCGCACCGCCTTCGAGGCGATCTGGCTCTCGACGCTGCGGCCGCGCTTCACCTTGTGATGACGCACCGGGCGGTTCCGGACCGGGGTGCCGGCGTGATGGCCCCCACGCTTGCTGCGGGCATAGGCCGACAGGGCCTTCTTTGCGAGACGCTGAATCGACATCGTTCTCTCCTAAGCGTTGGTTCTGCGCTAGAAACGCCCTGAGCGGGAAAGCCGTTCCGCACCTCGCGTCAAAGCTTGTGCGACTCAAACCGTCATGTCATATCTCAGACTGCTACTCTCTATCCGACCCGTTCCTTTCACGGCCGCTGTCGAGACTAGACGACGACGCCGGGCCGCAGCATCTACGCGTGCGGCAAGACAAGGAAAGGGTTCATCCCATGCCAACTGGTACCGTGAAGTGGTTCAACACCACCAAAGGCTACGGCTTCATCGCTCCCGAGGGCGGCTCCCAGGACGTGTTCGTGCACATCTCCGCACTCGAGCGTTCCGGCCTGTCCGAGCTCAAGGACAACCAGAAAGTGTCCTACGAGCTGCAATCCGGCCGTGATGGCCGCGAGAGCGCCGTGAATCTCGAGCTGCTCTGATCGATCCGATCAGGCCAGCCGGAAGGCGCGCCCCAGGGCGCGCCTTTTTCGTTTGCGGCCTCGCGTCCAGCCCCCTCAACCGCCGAACAGCCGCCAACCGGCAAGCCAGCGCGTCAGCGTGGTGACGAAGCAGGCGGCGGCAAACGCCAGCGCCAGCACCGGGAACCACCCCGGCAGCAGGCAGATCAGCACGAAAAGACCGATTGTCTCGGCGCCTTCGGTCAGCCCGCCGAGATAGAAGATGCCCTTCGAGGGGTAGTCCTCCGAGGTGAGCCCACGCCGCTCGGCGATGATCGAAAACGCGAGGAAGGACGAGCCGGTGCCCACGAAGCTCGCCACCAGAACCGCCGCGGGCAGCGCGTTCGCCCCCGGATCGGCCATGGCGAAGCCCAGCGGGAACAGCGCGTAGAACAGAAAGTCGAGCGCGATGTCGAGGAAGGCGCCGCGATCCGTCGGCCCCGCCAGCCGCGCCACCTCCCCGTCGAGACCGTCCGCCAGCCGGTTCGCCACGAGCCCGACGAGCGCCAGCCAAAACAGCCCGCCCGCCGCCGCCAGCACCCCCAGCAGCCCCAGCGCGAACCCCGCCAGCGTGATCGTGTCGGCCTTCACGCCGCCCGCGTGCAGGCGCCCCGCCAGAGGGTGAATCAGGCGCCGCTGCAGCGGCAGGAGCTTGGCGTCGAACATGGGGCCTCCCGGTGGTCCTGCGCGACTGTTTCGCGCCGCGCTTGCAAGCGCAACCGCGATCCCGGAAAGTTGAGCCATGACAGAGCTTCCCCCGCCCCCGGACCGCGACGACGCCCCCGATCCCCGCCTGCGCCTGCGCATCCTGTTCGGCGACAGCGCCATGCTTGGCCCCGGCAAGGCCGAGCTGCTCGACCGAATCGCCGAGACCGGCTCCATCGCCGCCGCCGGGCGGGCCATGGCGATGAGCTACAAACGCGCATGGAGCCTCGTCGAAGAGATGAACCACGCCTTCCGCGCGCCCTTGGTCGAACGCAACCGGGGCGGCACCCGCGGCGGTGGCGCGCGGCTGACCGAGACCGGCGTGCGGGTGCTGTCGCATTACCGCCGCGTCGAACGCGCCGCCGCCGCCGCCGGCGCCGAGGACATCGCCGCGCTGAAGTCGCTGCTCAGCGATATGTCGCAGGAGAAATAGCGCTTGTCACACGGGGGCCGCCCGATATGTTTCTGGAAACATATTGCGTCCGGAGCCGCCATGCCCCTCTTCACCCCGCCCTCGCTCGCCGCCCTCGCCCTGGTTGCTGTCGCGGCTTCCGGCGCGTGCGCCGAGCAGGTGACGGTGTTCGCCGCCGCCAGCGTGAAGACCGCGATGGACGAGATCACCGCCCGCTTCACCGAAGAGACCGGCGAAACCGCGCGGGTCTCCTTCGCCGGCTCCTCGGCTCTGGCGCGGCAGATCCAGGCGGGCGCACCGGCGGATCTGTTCATTTCCGCCAATCCCGGCTGGATGGACACACTGGAGGCCGACGGACTGATCGATGACGCCACACGCACCGACCTGCTTGGCAACAGCCTCGTGCTGATCGCCCACGATCCCGAGGCAGGCGCGGTCGAGATCACCTCCGATCTGCCGCTTGCCGATATGCTGGGGGAGGACCACCTCGCCATGGCGCTGGTCGAGGCGGTCCCCGCGGGGATCTACGGCAAGGCGGCTCTGGAGGCCCTCGGCCTCTGGAACGCCGGCGCCCCCAAGGTGGCGCAGGCCGACAACGTGCGCGCAGCACTGGCGCTTGTCGCCACCGGCGAGGCGCCCTTGGGCATCGTATACGCCACAGACGCCCATGCCGAACCGTCGGTCACCGTGCTGGGGAGCTTCCCCGAAGACAGCCACGCTCCGATCACCTACCCCGTGGCGCGCATCCGTGACAGCGACAGCGCGGTTGCCGACGCATTCCTCGCCTATCTGCAGGGCCCGGTTGCGCGCGCCGCCTTCGAGCGGCAGGGTTTCACCGTCCTGACGGAGTAGTCGCCCCCATGTCCCTGCTCGGCCCCGACGAATGGCAAGCCGTCGCGCTGTCGCTGCGCGTGGCGCTCTGGGCGACGCTGGCCGGCCTGCCGCCGGGGATCCTCGTGGCCTATGCGCTGGCGCGCTGGGAGTTTCCCGGCAAGCAGGTGCTGAACGGGCTGGTGCACCTGCCGCTGATCCTGCCGCCGGTGGTCACCGGTTACCTGCTGCTGCTGACCTTCGGCACCCGCGGCCCCATCGGCGCCGCCCTGAAGGAGATCGGCATCGTCTTCGCCTTCCACTGGACCGGCGCGGCGCTGGCCGCCGGGATCATGGCCTTCCCGCTGCTCGTGCGCGCCATCCGCCTGTCGATCGAGGCGGTGGACCCCAAGCTCGAGCAGGCCGGGGCGACGCTCGGGGCCTCGCGCCTCTGGGTGTTCGCCACCGTCACGCTGCCGCTCACCCTGCCCGGCATCCTCGCCGGCGCCATCCTCGCCTTCGCCAAGGCGATGGGCGAGTTCGGCGCCACCATCACCTTCGTCTCCAACATCCCCGGCCAGACCCAGACCCTGCCCTCGGCGATCTACGCCTTCCTGCAGGTGCCGGGGGGCGAGGCCTCGGCGCTGCGGCTGGTGGCGGTTTCGGTGGCCATCGCCATGGCGGCGCTGATCCTGTCGGAAGTGCTCTCGCGCCGCATCGCGAAACGGGTGGCGGGCGCATGAGCCTTCGGGTTTCGATCCGCCACTGTTTCGGCGGCTTCCAGCTCGACCTCGGCTTCGAGGCCCCGCCGGGCCTGACCGTGCTGTTCGGGCGCTCCGGCTCGGGCAAGACCACCATCGTCAACGCGGTGGCCGGGCTGTTGCGCCCGGATGCGGGCCGCATCGCGCTTGGCGATCAGGTGCTGTTCGACAGCGCGCGCCGCATCTGGCAGCCGCCGCATCGCCGCCGCCTCGGCTACATCTTTCAGGACGCGCGGCTCTTCCCGCATCTCACCGTGCGGCAGAACCTGCTTTACGGGCGCTGGTTCGCTCCCCGCGACAGCCCCCCCGACGAGATCGACCGCGTCATCGACATGCTTGGCATCGCGCCGCTGCTCTCCCGCCGCCCCGGCGCGCTTTCCGGTGGCGAGCGCCAGCGCGTGGCGATCGGGCGTGCCCTGCTGGCCCGGCCCCGCCTGATCCTCGCCGACGAGCCGCTCGCGGCGCTGGACGAGGCGCGAAAGTCAGAGATCCTGCCCTATTTCGAGCGCCTCCGGGACGAGACCGAGGTGCCGATCCTCTATGTCAGCCACGCCCCAGCCGAAGTCGCGCGGCTCGCCACCTCGGTTGTGGCGCTGCAGGATGGCCGGGTGACACGCCACGGCAGCGCCACCGACGTGCTTGGCGACCCGGAGGTGACACCGCTGGGGGCGGGCGCCGCCGGCGCGGTGATCGAGGCCAGCATCCTGCGCCACCACGAGGACGGGCTGACCGAGCTCGAGGCGGCGGGCGGGCTGCGCCTGCTCATCCCCTCGGTTCCCCGCGCGCCCGGCACGCCGCTGCGGGTTCATATCGAGGCGCAGGACGTGATGCTCGCCACCACGCGGCCCGAGCGGATCTCGGCCCTCAACATCCTTCCCTGCCGCATCCGGGCGTTGCGCATGGGCAACGGCCCCGGCGCGCTGGTCCAGCTCGACGCCTGCGGCAACCTGCTGCTCGCGCGGGTCACGCAGCGCTCGGTCTCGGCCTTGGGGCTCTGCGACGGGCAGGAGGTTTTCGCCGTTCTAAAAGCGGTTTCCGTGGCCAAGGGCGCCATCGCGGGCGGCCCGCGCCCCGGCTGATCGCCGCGCTTTCTGCACTGCAGCATTTTCCATAGATCTCGAAGGAACCCGATCACCGCCAACGGCGTTCGGGCACGGGTCGTGATCCGTCACACTCCCGATACACGCTGCCGCCATAAGGCGGGCGAGCGAACAAGAAAGACCTTCCGATGCCGTCTTCTCCCGCCGGCAATGACGCCCGCCGCACGATACGCAGCCTGTTCCTGTCGGACCTGCATCTCGGGGCCCGCGCCAGCCGCCCGTCGCAGGTTCTCGCCTTTCTCCGAAACATCGAAGCCGAAACGATCTATCTCGTCGGCGACATCTTCGACCTCTGGCACGGGGGGCGCCTGCACTGGACCGGCGCCCACGAAACCCTGATGGCCGAGTTCCGGATGCGGCGCCGCAACGGCACGCGGATCGTCTATCTTCCCGGCAACCACGACGCGGCGATGCGCGCCCCCGACGCGGCGGTCGAGGGCTGGGAGTTGCGCGAAGCGGTGATCCATCACGCCGCCGATGGCCGGCGCTATCTCGTGCTCCACGGCGACCAGTGCGACCCGCGCATCCTGCGCTGGCACGCCATGACCCGCCTCGGCAGCCGGCTCGACGCGGTGCTGCGGCAGGTCGACGACTGGCAGCGCCGGCGCGGAGATGTCCCCGCGGGGACACAAAGTCCCGCCCAGCGGGTCATCGCGCGGGCCAACCAGCTTCTGGCGATGGGCGATCGCTTTGAACGTCGCCTGATCAAGCTGGCCCGTGCCGCCGGCACCGGCGGCGTGATCTGCGGCCATTCGCACAAGCCCGGCCTGCGCCGCCATGGCGAGATGGTCTATGCCAATTGCGGCGACTGGATCGACAGCCTCACCGCGATGACAGAGGACGCGCATGGCACCCTGAGCCTCGTCGAATTCACCGCCGCCGCGGCGCCGTCCCCGGCCGCCGTGACACCCGCCGCGGGCACTGGCGCATTGGCGGAAGGCATCGCATGACCGACCTGCTGATCTCCGCGCTCGCCGCGATCCTCGGTGTCACCCTCGCCGCGCATCTGCTCAGCGCCCTGTTGGCGGCATGGCGGTATCGAAGGCGCCCCGCGGCGCCGAAGGATGAGACCACGCTGCCCTATATCTCGCTGGTGCGCCCGGTCTGCGGCCTCGACTCGTTCGACCGCGAGACACTCGGCTCGTCGTTCCGACAGGGCTACCCGCGCTACGAGGTGGTCTTCTGTGCGCCGTCCGAGACCGACCCCTCGGTGCCGCTGGTGCGCGCGCTGATCGCCGAGAACCCGCAGGTCGAGGCGACGCTGCTCTTCGGCGAGACCCCGATCAGCGGCAATCCCAAGCTCAACAACCTGCACAAGGGCTATCGCGAGGCGCGCGGCGAGTGGCTGGCGATGACCGACAGCAACCTGTTGCTGCCGTCCGACTACCTGCGCACGCTCATTGCCACGTGGCGCAGCGACACCGGGCTGGTCACCTCGCCGCCCGCCGGGACGCGCCCCGGGAATTTCTGGGGCGCGGTGGAATGCGCCTTCCTTAACAGCTCGCAGGGCCGGTGGCAGCTCGCCGCCGACAGCCTCGGGCTGGGTTTTGCACAGGGCAAGACGCTGTTCTGGCGCCGCGACATCCTCGAGGCGGGCGGCGGCCTTCCGGCGCTCGGACGCAACCTTGCCGAGGACGTGGCCGCGACCAAGCTGGTGCGGGCGCAGGGCAAGCGGGTGCGCCTGACCCCGCGGCTCTTCGCCCAGCCCATCGGGACGCGCCATGCGCGCGCGGTCTGGGAGCGGCAGCTGCGCTGGAGCAAGGTGCGCCGCGACGGCTTTGCGCTGATCTTCTGCGCCGAGATCGCCCAGGGGCCGCTGCTGCCGCTGGCCGCAACGCTCGGTCTGGTCGCAACGGGCGCCGCGCCGCTCGGCGCGCTGCCGGCGCTCGTGGCGCTGTGGTACGGAGCCGAGATGGCGCTGGCCCGCCGTGCCGGCTGGCCTGCCGGGCTGCGTGATCTGGCGGCCATGGGGATGCGGGACGCCTTGCTTCCGGCGCTCTGGGTCGCCACATGGACGGGGCGTGGCTTTACATGGCGCGGCACCGACATGGCGCCCGCCGAGGCCGCAGGCGCCGCGGAGTAAGCCTTGTTCGGACTGGAAACCGTCACCGCCCTGCTCGCCAAGAACGGGCTGGCCATCCTCGCACCGATCGCGGTGCTCGAGGGACCGATCGTCACGGTGATCGCGGCGTGGCTGGCAAGCCGTGGTCTGCTCGACGTCTGGAGCGTCAGCGTGGTGGTGATCCTTGCCGATCTGTTCGGAGACCTGCTGTTCTACGCGCTCGGGCGCTGGGGCCTGCACCGCCTGCCGCTGCGCTGGCGCTACCGCATGGGGCTGAGCCGGGCGCGGCTGGCGCAGGTCTCGGGGCATTTCGAAAGTCACGGCGCGCGCACGCTGGTGCTGGGCAAGATCACCCATTCCGCCGGAGCGGCGGTGCTGGTGGCGGCCGGGCTCGCCAGGATGCCGCTCTTGCGCTTTTTCTGGGTCAACCTGCTCGCCACCATCCCCAAGAGCCTGTTCTTCGTGGTCATCGGCTACGCCTTCGGCGCCGCCTATTCCCGGATCGACGACTGGATCGCGCGGATCTCATTGCTGCTGCTGGGCGTTCTGGTGTTGGGCGGCATCGCCTGGATTCTCAAGAGGACGACACAGAAATGACCGGCGCGCTGTCCATCTCCTGCATCATCCCGGCCTATAACGAGGCCC
Organism: Salipiger bermudensis; assembly: GCF_020171625.1. GTDB lineage: Bacteria > Pseudomonadota > Alphaproteobacteria > Rhodobacterales > Rhodobacteraceae > Salipiger > Salipiger bermudensis_B. The sequence continues at coordinate 143,335 of NZ_JAIUZY010000008.1, read as the reverse complement.
CGCGCATCGGCGCGGTGCTGGATGCGGTGCTCGGCCACGCGCTGATCGACGAGGTCATCGTGGTCGATGACGGCTCCTCCGACGGCACCGCAGAGGCCGCCGAGGCGCGGGGGCAGGAAGCCCCGGCGCTTCGGGTGGTGCGCCAGCCGCGCAACGGCGGCAAGACCCGCGCCGTGACCCGCGGCATCACCGAGGCGCGCGGCAGCCATGTCCTGCTGCTCGACAGCGACCTGCTCGGCCTCGGGCCCGAGCATCTCAGCGCCCTGATCCTGCCGGTGTTGGAGCACCGCGCCGAGGCCACGATCAGCCTGCGCCGCAACGCGCCGCTGATCTGGCGGATGATCGGCATCGACTACATCTCGGGCGAGCGCGTCATGCCGCGCCGTTTGCTGGCGAACCAGACCGAGGCGCTGCTCAACCTGCCGCGCTTCGGGCTCGAGGTGTTCATAAACCGGCTGTGGCTGGCCGAGGGGCTGCACATCGCCATCGTGCGCTGGCCTGAGGTCGAAAGCCCCTACAAACACGCCAAGCGCGGTGGCTGGATCGACGGTCTGCGCGCCGACATCGCCATGTTGGGCGACATCTTCCGCACCGTGCCGCCGACCGAGACCATGCGGCAGGTGGTGGCGCTGCGCAGCCGACGGGTCTGAGCTCAGCCCCGCGCCACCAGCGCCTCGAGCATCTCCATGCAGCCGGTAAGCTGGTCGAGTTCGATGAACTCGTCCGGCTGATGGCCCTGCGCCATGTCGCCCGGCCCGCAGACCACGGTGGGAATGCCGGTCGGTGCGAACACCCCCGCCTCGGTGCCGTAGGACACCTTGCACACCCCGCGCGCCAGCCCGCGCAGCCGCGCCAACGCCGGCTGGTCGGGATCGGTGTCGAGGCCGGGATAGGCGAACACCTGTTCCAGCTCGACATGCGCGAGGCCTGCCATGACCCGCGGCACGATCTCGTCCGGCGTTTCGGCGGCGAGATGCCGGATCTCCCAGTCGACGGTGGCGCGGTCGGGCACGATGTTGAGCGCCGTGCCGCCCTGCATCTTGCCCACGTGCAGGGTCGAGCAGGGCACGTCGTAGCCCGCGTCCTGCGCGCCGTGGCGCATCAGCCGCGCCTGCTCGGCCCGGATGTTTGCCACCAGATCGCAGGCCCCGTGCAGCGCGTTGCGGAACTGCGGCGCCATCGCCGAGTGCCCGGCCTCGCCGTGGCAGGTGGCGCGATAGGCCGCTTTGCCCTTGTGGCCCGTCGCCATCACCAGCGAGGTCGGCTCGCCCACCACGCACAGTGATTGTGGTCCTAGCGCTGCCGCTAGGTGGGGGATCATCTCCGGGATGCCCCGGCAGCCCACCTCCTCGTCCCAAGACAGCACGATCGACACCGGCCCCTGCGCCGCGGCGGGCTGCTCGGCCAGTGCCAGCGCGCAGGCCACGAAACCCTTCATGTCGGCGGTGCCGCGCCCATAGAGCCGCGCGCCGTCGCGCGTCAGCTTGAAGGGGTCGCGGGTCCATGACTGACCTTCGGCCGGCACCACGTCGGTGTGACCCGAGAGCACCACGCCGCCCGCCCCGCCACGATTGGCGATCAGCCCCGCCTTCTCGCCGCAGGGCGAGGGCACGCGGGTGACGGCAAAGCCGCAAGCCTCGAGATGGGCCTGCGCCCAATCGATCAGCGCGAGGTTGCTCTCGGATGACACCGTCGGGAAGGCGATGAGCCGGTCGAGCAGCTCGAGCACCCGCATCACGCGTCCCCCGGCACGCCGTAGGAGGGCGCGGCAGACGGATCGAGTGCGCGGGTGACATAATCCACCGCCTGCGGCTGGTAGACCTCCCACGCGCGCGCGATGGCCTCGATCGGGCAGCCGTCGTCGATCCAGTCGCAGCGCAGCTCGGCATAGGGCCAGCACTCGCGGTCGACGATCAGCAGCCCGGCGGAATGCACCGGCCCCGCCTCGCCGCCCGCCGCGAGCCCGGCGCGCATCGCCGCGATGAGCCGGTCGCCCAGCGCGCCGGTGGCCGCCTCGAAGCCGTCGACGATGGCCTGCGGCACGCGGTCATTGGCCAGCAGGTTGCCGCCCGCCGCCACGTCGCGCCCCTGCGCCTGTGTCCAGATGCCCAGCGAGTTCGGCCCGGAATGGATCGCCGTGCCGCCCTGCCCGTCCACTGCCAGCACCTGCCGGTAGGCCATGTGATCGGCGCTGTCCTGCAGCGTCCTGATCGCTGCCTCGGCGCTGGCGCCCTCCGCCATCAGATCAATCGCCCACGGCCCGAGCCGCGGGTCGGTGACGTTCTGCGAGGCCACCGCCCCCACCCCGGCGCGGGCATAGGCGCAGCGCGCCGCCACCGCCGGAGACGAGGACGAGATCGCCACGCCGAACTGGCCGGTCTTGGCGCAGCGCGCCACGAGGGAAAACGTCATGTGGTCTCCTTGGGTCTGTCGTTCGTCCGGCGCGGGCTCAGTCGGGGATCACCGCCGTGCCGTCGATCTCGACCAGCCATTCGGGTCGCGCCAGCGCCTGCACCACCAGCCCGGTCGAGACCGGGTGCACGCCTTTGATATACTCTCCCATCGTGCGGTAGACCGCCTCGCGGTGGCGCACGTCGGTGATGTAGACCACCACCTTGACCAGATGCTCCATCGAGCCGCCGGCCTCCTCGATCAGCTGGCGGATGTTCTGCATCACCTTGTGGGTCTGCTCGACCGGATCGTGACTATCGATGTTCCTGGCATCGTCGAGGTTCTGCGGGCACTGGCCACGCAGCCAGACGGTGCGACCGCCCCGGGTGACCACGGCCTGCGCAAGATCGTTGTCGAGCTTCTGCTCCGGGTAGGTGTCCTTGGTGTTGAACGGGCGGATGCGGGTATGGGCCATGTGGTCCTCTTGTTGGTCAGTCTTTCGCGCCCTGCGGGGCCGCGCGAGCCGGTCGGGCACGGCGCCTCAGGTCGGGATCTTGCCGGCGATCCACGTGGCGAACTCATAGTTCGGGCGCTCGAGATGCGACAACGCACCCGGCAACGCGTGGCGCGACTGCATTCCCCGCCAGACCCGCTCTGTGCAGCCCTTGTCCTCGTCGTTGACGTGGTCAAGCAGGCCCTTGAGGGTCTCGAAATGCTGATCCACCTCGGCATCGGCGGCGAAATCGGGATGCAGCCCGCCGCCATAGATGATCTTGACGTGGCCGGGGCCGTCCGGCGTCAGGCTGAGGTACCAGAAATAGCCCGGCGTCAGCGTGATCATCAGCGACGGGTAGACCGAGATCAGCCAGGTGCGGTAGCGGTCCTCGCCCTTGAGCGCGGTGTTGCCCTTGTGGGCGATCGACAGCGCGATGCTGTCATCCTTGAGGATGTGGTGGAAGTTGAAGCCGGGATAGCCCTCGGGGCAGGTCATCTTCTTCAGATCCACCGCCCCGCCGATGGTGCCGCCATGGCACATCGGCAGGTGGTAGCTTTCCATGAAATTCTCGGCGAGGATCTTCCAATTGGTGTTCCAGTGATGCTCCTCGCGGAACACCTCGACATAGTCCTGCATCGGCAGGTAGCCGACGAGGTCGTCGATCTCGCGAAGCGTCTCGTGCGGCTCGGGCAGGTCGGGATCGAGCGTCAGCATGATCCAGCCCTTCCAGTCGACGCAGCGCACCTCCGGCAGGCTGGTCTCGGCCTTGCAGAAACTCCGGTTCATCTCCATCGCGGGCGCCCCGCGCAGGCTGCCGTCGAGATTGTAGGTCCAGGCGTGGTAGGGGCAGGTGATGGCGCGCACGTTGCCGCGCCCTTCCAGCAGGATCGACATCCGGTGGCGGCAGACGTTGGACATGGCGCGCAGTGTGCCCTCGCGGTCGCGCAGCACGATCACCGGCTCGCCGGCAATCTCCATGGTCAGGTAGTCGCCCGGGGCCTTGAGCGCATCGGCGCGGCCGGCGCAGAGCCAGCTCTTGGCAAACACATGCTCCTGCTCCAGCGCGAGGAAATCCTCGCTGGTGTAGACCGAGACCGGCATCGCCTGTGCGGCTTCGAAGGGGGTGGCCACGTTGGCGCGGAGTTCTGCTGCGGGGTCGTGAATGTTCATCGTCGTGCTTCCCTGCCACTCGCGCCGGAGACGGACGTGCCCGCCGCCGGGTCGAGACCTCTTTCGTCGAACCTGGATCGCCGCCGGTCAAGCCTCTCGCACAGATCGATGCGGTGGGCGGGCGCCGGACCAGACATCGCCGCCCCGGGGTCGAGCCGGAGCGGCGATCAGCGTCGAGAGTGGCAGAGCCATTGCTTCGGGAAAAGAACAGCCTTCCGACGCTGCAATTAGGAAAAGCCTAAGGCTCAGACGCCTGTCGGTGGAATACCCGGAACCGGGCAAAGCCCAAGCCCACCGAGGTCACAACTCCGCCATCACCTCGGTGATGCTCTCGCGCAGGATGGCCCCGATCGTGGCGATCTGCTCGGGCGTGAGGATCAGCGTCGGCGACAAGATCAGGATATGTCCCAGCGGACGGGCGATCAGCCCCTTCTCCTGGCACTTCTGCGCCACCCTGAGGCCGATGTTGAGGCTCGGGTCGAAGATCTCCTTGCTGGCCTTGTCCCTGACGAACTCGATGCCGATCATGAAGTGGCTGCCGCGCACCTCGCCTACGATATCGAGATCCCCGAGGCCCTTGAGCGTGGTCTCGAAGAGCTTGCCCGTGCTGCGCGCGGTCTGCGGAATCTGGTCCCGCTCCATCAGCGCGATGTTGGCGAGCCCCGCGGCCGAGGCGGCGGGATGGCCGGAATAGGTCATGCCGTGCAGGAACATGCCGCCGGGCCCCGAGATCACCTCGTGGATCTCGTCCGACAGGATCGTCGCCGAGAGCGGCTGATATCCGGAGGTCAGCCCCTTGGCCGTGGTGATGATGTCGGGCTGGAACCCGAACACGTCCTTCGAGGCGAAGAAATGCCCGAGCCGCCCGAACGCCGTCACCACCTCGTCCGAGATCACCTTGATCTCGTAGTCGCGGCAGAGATCCGCGACGCGGGCGTGATAGCCCTCAGGCGGCACGATCACCCCGCCCGCGCCCATGATCGGCTCACCGATGAAGCAGGCGATGTTCTCGGCGCCGAGGCTCTCGATCTCGGTCTTCATGTCGTCGAGCAGCGCGTCGGTGAACTCGGCCTCGGTCATGCCATCTCCCTCGCGCCAGTAATGCGGCTTGCGAAGGTGGTGCACGATGCCCTCGGCCTTGTGCCAGCCCTCGGAATATTCCGGCGTGGTCATGGCGATGGCGAGGTGGGTGGAGCCATGATAGGCGCCGTGGCGGCTCAGCACCTTGCGCTTCTGGGGCTGGCCGAGGCGCTGGTAATAGTGGTGCAGGATGCGCACCGCGCTGTCATTGGCGACCGAGCCTGAATTGCCGAAATGCACCTTGTTGAGCGATCCCGGCGCCAGCTCGGCCAGCTTGGCGGCGAGCGCCGCCGCGGTCGGGTGGGTGAAGCTGTAGAAGGTCGAGTAGAAATCCAGCGTCTCGAGCTGTTGGTGGATCGCATCGATGATCTCGCGGCGCTTGTGGCCGACGTTGACGCACCACAGCCCGCCGATCCCATCGATCAGCTCGTTGCCCTCGCTGTCGGTGACCATGCTGCCCTCGGCGCCGACGATGGCGGTGCGCGCGCCGTCCTGCTTGAGCGCGTTGAGATCGGCGAAGGACTGCACGAGGTGCACGTCCTCGGTGAGGATGTCGTCGGTGGTCTTGGGCAGATCGAAGGTCATGGTCAGAGCTCCCGGAAATCAGCGAGTTGGGTGGAGAGAGAGGGCTTGGGCAGGTCGTCGTTCACGCCCAGATCGGCGACGAGCAGCGCCTCGCCGCGCCCGGCAGAGACCATCGGCTGGCCCAGCGGGTCTGCGATCAGCGACAGGCCTCCGAAAGCCAGCCCGTCCTCGAGGCCGCAGTAATTGGCGTAGACGATGGTGAGGCCGAGCTCGGCGGCGCGGCCCGGCACCGTGGCGCGCTGCACGTGGTCGAATCCCACCGCGTTGGCGGTCGGCACGAGGATGAGGCTGACGCCCTGCTCGGCCAGCGCCCGCACATGCGGTGCAAACTCCACGTCGTAGCAGATCAGCAGGGCCGCCTTCAGGCCGCCCAGCTCGAAGGTGCAGTAGGCGTCTCCGGGCGCGAAGGACGCCTGCTCCATCGGCCCGAAGAGCTGGATCTTGCGATAATGCCCGAGCACGCCGCCATCCGCCCCGAAGGCGGTGGCGGCGTTGTAGACCGTATCGCCCTCGCGCTCGGCCCAGCCGATGGTCAGACCGCAGCCCGCTTCGCGGGCCATGCCAGCCAGCCGGCTCTCCCATGCGCCGCCGCGCGGCTGCGACAGCCGGTCATGCAGGGCAGGCTGGTTGTAGCCCGGCAGGAACAGCTCGGGCATGACCAGCATGGTGGCCCCCGCGGCGGCGGCGGCGGTGAGCTGGGTGGAGACGCAGGCAAACGTCTCCTCTGTGGCCCCGCTGATCGCGGGGCCCTGATAAAGCGCGAGTTTCATGCGTTGGGCTTACTTCTTGAGGTTGGTCCAGATCGCGTCGTAGAGCACCTGAACCTCTTCCGGGCAGGCCTCGACGAAGACGGTGTCGGTGCCTTCCGGCGGGTTCGACTCGGGCGAATTGGCGACCTCGGGATCGAGGAACTCGGTCACGCCCCCGACGCCTGCGGAATACTGCGCGAAGTTGGTCAGCGCGGCGGCGTTCTCGGGCTCGAGCATGAAGTCCATGAACGCCAGTGCGTTGTCGCGGTTCGGCGCGTCCTTCAGCAGCGCGATGTTGTCCATCCAGACGATGACGCCCTCTTTCGGGAAGGCATACTCGATCGGCGCGCCCTCGCCGCGGGCCTTGGCGGCGAAGCCCGACCAGATCATGCCCGCAGCCGCATCGCCCGAGACCAGCACGTCCTTGGCCACGTCCGATCCGAAGGACGCCCAGTCGGCCTTGGCCTCGGTCACCAGCGCGTTCAGCGCCTTGAGCTGTTCGCGGTCCGAGCTGCATTGCGGGATGCCCAGATGCAGCGAGGCCAGCGTCAGGGTTTCGCCCGCGGTGTCGAGCACGTTGATCTTGCCCTTCAGCGCTTCGGGCGGCTCGAAGATGATGCCGGTGGTCTGGATGTCGCCGTCGAACACCTCGCGGTTCACCGCGAACGAGGTCGAGCCCCACTGGTAGGGCACCGAACTCTTGCGGCCCTCGTCGAAGGGCACATCGATCCACTGCTCCTCGATGTTGCCGTAGTTCGTCAGCTCCTCGGGGGTGAAGGTGTCGAGCATCCCCTCATCGGCGAGGATCTTGACCATGTAGTCGCCCGGCACCGCGAGATCGTAGGCCCCGAGCCGTCCGGCCTTGAGCGAGGCCAGCAGCGCCTCGTTGCTGTCATAGGTGTCCATCGTGACCGTGATGCCGGTTTCTTCGGTGAACTTGTCGAGCAGCTCCTGCGGCATGTACTCGAACCAGTTGTAGAGCTTCAGCTCGCCCTCGGCCTGCGCCGCCGAGGCGGCGGCCAGCGCGATCAGGGAGGGAACAAGGATCTTCTTCATGGGGTGTCTCCGCTGTTGGGTCATTCTGTTTTCTTTGCCTGGCCGCTGCGTCCGATCAGCCAGGAGAGGGTGACGAACACCACCGAGACGGCGAGCATCAGGGTGGAGATCGCCATGATGTTGGGCTTGATGCCCTGTTTCACCGCGCCGAAGATGGCGGTCGGCAAGGTCTCGACCCCGGCGCCCTTCACGAAGTTGGTGATCAGGAAGTCGTCGAGCGAGATGATGAAGGCGAGCAGGAAGCCCGAGAAGATGCCGGGCATCATCAGCGGCAGCAGGATCAGCCGGAACGCCTCCCACGGGGTGGCGTAGAGATCCATCGCCGCCTGCTCGTAGCTGTCGGGCACGCTCTGCATCCGCGCCGCGATCGGCAGGTAGGCGAAGGGGATGCAGAAGGTGATATGGGCCAGCAGGATCGTCCCGATCCCGCCCGAGAATCCGATGGCGGTGAAGAAGATCAGGCTGGCGACGGCGGTCACCACCTCGGGCACCATGAGCGGCAGGTTGATCAGCGCGAAGGTGGCGGTCTTGCCCCGGAAGCGCCCGGCCCGGTGCATCGCCACCGCCGCCGAGGTGGCGATCAGAGTGGCGCAGATCCCGGCCAGCACCGCGATGATCAGCGAGTTCATCGCCGCGCGCTGGAATTTCGGCGACTCCGGCCCGGTGAACACGTCGACATACCACGCGAGCGAGGCGCCGCCCCAGCTGGTGATCGAAGTCGAGGCGTTGAAGCTGTAGACCGAAACCACCAGCAGCGGTGCGTAAAGCACCACCACGCAGAGCAGCGTGATCGCGAAGAAGCCGGGGAAGCGGCGCAGGTCGAGCTGCTTCATGCCGTGGCCTCCCGGGTCTGCGCGCGGGCATAGACCAGCAGCACCACCATCACGATGCTCATCAGGATCATCGCCGCCGCGGCCCCGAAGGGCCAGTTGCCGGCGGCGCCCTTGAACTGCTCTTCGATCAGCGAGCCGATCATGAAGCTCTTGGCGCCGCCCAGCAGATCGGGCGCGAGAAAGGCGCCGAGCGAGGGCACGAAGACGAGGATGCAGCCCGCGATGAGCCCCGGCCTGACCACCGGCAGGATCACCAGCCGCAGCGTCGTCCAGCGCCCGGCATAGAGATCCGCCGCCGCCTCGGAGAGCGCGAAGTCGTAGCGCTCGACCGCGGCGTAGATCGGCAGCACCATGAACGGCAGGTAGGAGTAGAACAGCCCCAGCTGCACCGCGAGGTTGGTGTTGATCAGCCCCAACGGCTGGTCGATCAGCCCGCTCCAGAGCAGCACCGCGTTGAGCGGGCCCTCGTCGCGGATCAGGAACTTCATCGACACTGTGCGGATCAGCAGGTTGACCCAATAGGGCACGGTGACGATGAGCAGCCAGACCGTGCGCATCCGGGCGTCGCGAGTGGCGATGAACCACGCGGTCGGAAAGCCGATCAGCAGGCAGAGGAGCGTTGCCAGCCCGGCCTGCCAGATCGAGCGCCAGAAGATGGTGAGATAGGTCCATTCGATGCGCGGCGGCTCGTCTCCGAACAGGCCGCGGTCGAGGAAGAACTGGTCATAGGCGGCGAGCGAGAACTCCCAGATCACGCCGCCGCGGAATTCCTTGGTGAGGACCGAATAGGTCGCCATCAGCGCCACCGGGACCAGCAGGAAGACCCCGATGACCAGCCATGTCGGCAACAGCAGCCGCTTGGCGTGGCCCTTGTAGATCTCCGACGAAGATGCGCCGCCCGGCGCCATCGCCGCCATCAGGCCGAGAGCAGGCGGGCGGCGCCTGCTTCCAATTTCAGCCCCACCTCGGCGCCGCGCTCGGGCAGGCGCGTGGCCTGGGCGTTCTGCAGCCGCACGGTCATTTCCTGACCGCCGGCAAGCTGCGCCTTGAGCTGGATATCGGTGCCCAGATAGACCTGATCGGTGGCAATCACCGTGAGGTCGGCCTCCGAGGCCGGGCACAGGTCGATGCGCTCGGGGCGCAGCGACAGCACCCCCTGCCCCACCGCGCGGTTGAGCGGCGTCGGGCAGCGCAGGGCGCGGCCGCCGGGCAAGGAGACCTCGGCCATGCCGTCCGCGATGCCCAGCACCGGCACCTCGATGAGGTTGGTCTCCCCGATGAAATCCGCCACGAAGCGGTTTACCGGGGCCTCGTAGATCTCGCGCGGGGCGCCGATCTGCTGCACATGCCCGTCCGACATCACCGCGATGCGGTCGGACATGGTCAGCGCCTCTTCCTGATCATGGGTGACGAAGACGAAGGCGATGCCGGTCTCGCGCTGGATCTGCTTGAGCTCCATGCGCACCGCCTGCCGGAGCTTCAGGTCGAGCGCCGAGAGCGGCTCGTCGAGCAACAGCACCTTGGGCTCCGGCGCCAGCGCGCGGGCCAGCGCCACGCGCTGCTGCTGCCCGCCCGAGAGCTGCCCGGGGCGGCGCTTGAGGAATTGCGACAGGTGCACCAGCTCGAGCGCCTGCTTGGCGCGGCCCTCGGCATCCACCACCGACCAGCCCAGCCGCTGCAGGCCGAACATCACGTTCTCGAGTACCGTCATGTGCGGGAACAGCGCGTAGTGCTGGAACACCGTGTTGACCGGGCGCTTGAACGGCGGCAGCGGCGCGATGTCCTCGCCATGCAGCCGGATCTGTCCGCCGCTCACCGGCTCGAACCCGGCAATGCAGCGCAAAAGCGTGGTCTTGCCGCAGCCCGACGGCCCGAGCAGCGTGAAGAATTCATTCTCGGCGATGTCGAGCGACACCTCGTGGAGCGCAGTGAACGTGCCGAAGCGCTTCACCACGCGGTCGATATTGATCACGGTCCCGGTCACGATGCCGAACCACCCCCTGCAGCTATTGTCCCTGTTTCGAGCTATACCACCCGTTCTATTGGGTATAACCTAGGCAGAGGTCATTCAGGGGGTATATACCCCCAGAGAGGTATGATGCGGAAACTGCCGAACCTGACGGAGAATTTCCTTGGGCGTGCCATCTCGGCGCTCGAAACCGAGGCGTTTGCCGGCCTGTTCTTCCAGTGGCTGATGCGCTGCTACGAAATCGACAACACCACCATGCTGGCCTATTTCCAGAACCGCCCGCCCGAGCTTCTGTTTTCCCATGCGCGGGAAAAGCGTGTCCACGAAAAGCTCGAGGACGACTACCTCACCGGGGCCTATCTGCTCGATCCGTTCCATGCCCTGCACATCGAGCGGGCACCCGAGGGGCTTTACCGGATGCGCGACATCGCGCCCGACCAGTTCACCCGCAACGAATATTTCTCGGCCTATTACCGGCGCACCACGCTGATCGACGAGGTCGCCTATGTCGCCTACCCGTCCGAAGGCGTGTCGGTGCACATCTGCCTCGGGCGCGATGCCAGCTCGGGGCGGGTGTTCTCCTCGCGCGACATGGAGCGCGCCGAGCAGATCGCGCCGATCGCCTGTGCGCTGGTGGCGCGGCACTGGTCGAACCTGCGCTCGACCGGCGATTTCCGAGATTCCGCCGTCACCGAGGCGCTGCAGAAGCGCATGGTGCAGGAGCATGGCGTGGCGCTCACCGGGCGACAGGCCGAGATCGCGCTGCTGATTCTCAAGGGGCACAGCTCGGCCTCGATCGCCATGCGGCTCGAGATCAGCCCGCAGACCGTGAAGGTGTTCCGCAAGCAGCTCTACCGCAAGTGCGAGATCTCCTCGCAGGCGGAGCTGTTCTCGCTGATGATGCCGATGCTGTCCTCGCTGGAGTTCTGAACACCCCCACGAGCAGGCACGAAAAAGCCCCCCGCAGCATCCTGCGAGGGGCTTTGATCTCTGTCAGGCTGGCGCGCGGCTCAGCCGGCGCAGCGCTTCTGGGCGTCTTCCACCGCGGCGGTGAAGCCCAGCAGCGAGAAGGTGTCCTTGGTCTGGGTGCCACGGGCCGAGCGCGCGGTCAGCACCGCGTCTGAGCCACGCTTCATCGCGGCGATGATCTTGGCATCGTCACCCGAGGTGGCCGGCCAGGCCCATTCGCCATCGGAGTAAAGCTCGAACTCCGAGCCGCCGATGTTCACGCCGACCGTCGAGCCGGGCGCGAAGGGATAGCCGCCGGTGAAGGCCACCTGACCGTTCACCCCGCCCTCGGGACGGTAGAACACCATCAGAAGGATGTCGCCGCGGCGCACCGAGACGACGCGGCCATCCTTGGAGTTCACGCTTTCCTTGTAGGTGGTGACGGCCCAGCATTCGCGCGGGTCACTGCCCTCGAACACAGACCAGTCGGTGATCGCGTTGACCCGGTTCTGGCTCTCTTCCTGAGCGAGCGCTGCCGTGGTTGTCAGCGCCAGCAGGGCTCCGCCAAGAACTCCACCGAGAATTGATTTCATACCGTGCAGCCTCCAGCTGTCTTGTGCCTCAATCACGCGGTCGGCGCCCGGCCGGTTTCGGCCCAATCGCGCGCGCTTCCGATTTTCTACTCGACGTCGGGAAGATAGACTGAAAAACCTGCCGCCATAAACCCCCTGTTGGCAAGATATCGCTTAGTTGTGAAGGATCCGAGCATGTCGAACGCGCCCGAACTGATGGTCGAAATCCACCGCGGGCCTCTGGCCGAAAGCGCCCATTCCGGTCACGCGGTGATCTGCGACGACAGCGGCCAGATCGTGCAGGCCTGGGGTGACCCCGGCAAGGTGATCCTGCCGCGCAGCTCGGCCAAGATGATCCAGGCGCTGCCGTTGGTCGCTTCGGGCGCGGCAAAGGCGTTCGGCCTGACGCCCGCGCAGCTGGCACTGGCCTGCGCCTCGCATCAGGGCGCGCTCCTGCATGTCGAGGCGGTCACAGCGTGGCTGGCCGAGCTTGGCCTCGGCGATGACGACCTGCGCTGCGGCCCCGAGGCGTCGCGCGACAAGGCCCTGAAGCTCGAGATGATCCGCGAAGGCAAGTGTCCCTGCCAGGCGCACAACAACTGCTCGGGCAAGCACGCCGGCTTCCTGACCTACAACAAGCACCTCGGCGGGGACGCAGAATATTGCGATCCCGGCCACCCGGTGCAGCGCGAGGTGCGCGCGCTTTTCGAGACCGTGACCGGCATGGAAAGCCCGGGCTTCGGCATCGACGGCTGCTCGGCGCCGAACTTCGCCAGCACGATGGAGGGCATGGCCCGCGCCATGGCGTGGTACGCCAGCGCCCACAAGCGCCCCGACGCGCTGAGCCAGGCCGCGGCGCAGCTCGTCGAGGCGATGATTGCCTTCCCCGAGCATGTCGCGGGCGAGGGCCGCGCCTGCACCCACCTGATGCGCGCGGCCAAGGAGCCGGTGGCGATCAAGACCGGGGCCGAGGGCTATTTCGTGGCCATCCTGCCGCAGCGCGGACTGGGGCTGGCGCTGAAGATCACCGACGGCGCCACCCGCGCCTCCGACTGCGCCGTGGCGGCGCTGCTGGTGCAGCTCGGGGTGCTCGACGCGGCCGATCCGGAGGTGCAGCGCTTTCTCTGCCCGCCGATCCACAACCGCGCCGGCATCGAGGTCGGCCGCATCGCGACGGCGCCCAGCTTCCCGTGAAACATCGGGGGCGCGGGGCCGCGTGCCCCGCGCATCCCGGCTCAGACCTTGGCAAACTCGTCGCGGCTGTAGCCCTGCAGGTAGAGCAGCGCGGTCAGGTCGCCGTGGTTCACCCGCAGATCGCATTGCGCCTGCACCGAGGGCTTGGCGTGCAGCGCCACGCCCATGCCGGCGCGGCCCAACATGCCGAGATCGTTGGCGCCGTCGCCCACCGCCAGCACATCCGACTCGGAGATGCCCAGCCGCGCCGAGATTTCCTCGAGCGCCTGCACCTTGGCCTCGCGCCCGAGGATCGGACGCGCCACCTCGCCGGTGAGCGTGCCGGTCTCCACAAGCAGCGTGTTGGCCCGGTTCTCGTCGAACCCCACCAGCCCCGCCACCTTGGCGGTGAAGGCAGTGAAGCCGCCGGAGACCAGCGCCGCGTGACCGCCATTGGCCTTCATCGTGGCCACCAGCTCGCGCCCGCCCGGCATGAAGGAGATGCGGGTCTCGAGCACCCGGTCGATCACCGTCTCGGGCAGCCCCTTCAGCAGCGCCACCCGCTCGGTCAACGCGCCCTCGAAATCGAGCTCGCCGTTCATCGCCCGCGCGGTGATCTCCTTCACATGCGCACCCACGCCCGCCTCCTCGGCGAGCTCGTCGATGCACTCCTGCTCGATCATCGTCGAATCCATGTCGGCCAGCAGCATCGTCTTACGGCGTCCGAGCGCGGGCAGGAGGTTCAGGTCGGCCTGATCGGCCACCGCCGCGCGCAGCTCCTCGAGATTGGACGGCGCATGATCGAGCGGGAATTCCGCCGCCTCGCCCTGCGACAGCCAGACAGCCGCGCCGCCGCCGGTGGCGTTGCGCAGCGACGACACCAGAGCGGTCTCGAGCGTGCCGGGACGGGCGATGAGCGATAGAATGAACATGGGCGCGGCCTCCTGAGCGTTGCCGGCGCTTCTGGCATGGGCCGGCCCATTTTGCCAGACCTGCCGACGGGCGGAGCGCGGCCAAGAATTTTAGCTAAAATTCTTGGCCTCTGATCAGCGTTCGGTGAGCTTGAGCTCGATGCGCCGGTTCTGCGCGCGCGCCTCGGGCGTGTCGGCGGGGTCCACGGGCTGGTATTCGCCGAAGCCGTTGGCCGAAAGGCGCTGCGGCGGGATGCCCATCTCTTCGACGAGGAACCGCACGACCGAGAGCGCCCGGGCCTGGCTGAGTTCCCAGTTGTCGGCGAACCGCGCACCGGGGCGCAGCGGCGTGTCGTCGGTGTGGCCGTCGACGCGGAGGATCCAGTCGATGCCCGGCGGGATGTCGGACATCACCCGCTGCAGGATATCGGCGATATTGGCGATCTCGCCCTCGCCCGGCCTCGACAGGCTCGCCTCGCCGGGGGCAAACAGCACCTCGGAGGAGAACACGAAGCGGTCGCCCTCGATGCGGATGCCGTCCTGATCGCCGATCACCTCGCGCAGGCGCCCGAAGAATTCCGATCGGTAGCGTTCGAGATCCTTGGCCTCGGCCTCGAGCCGGCGGCGTTCTGCCTCCTCGAGCTGACGGCGGCGGCGTTCCTCGGCGGCGACCCGCGCCAGCGCGGCGTTGAGTTCGGAGCCGAGGTTCTGAAGCTGGACCTGCGCCTCGGCGTCGCTCTCGCGCGCCTCGTCGAGCAGGCCCTGAAGCTGCGACAGCTGCGAGCGCAGCGCCGCGACCTGCTGATTGAGCAGCTCGCGCTGGCGCTCGGCCTCGCTGGCGCGGGCCTCGGTCTGGCTCAGCTCGCTGCGCGCCTCCGAGAGCAGCGCCGCGCGCTGTTCGGCCTCGCTCATCCGCGCGCCGGCCTCGGCCTCGGCGGCCTTCTGCGCCGCCAGCGCCGCGGTCAGGCGATCGCGCAGCTCTTCCTCGGTGATCTCGGCCGCGCCCTGCTTTTCGAGCAGCGCCGCGAGACGGCTGCGCAGGTCCTCGGCGGTGGCCTGCGCCTGGGCAAGATCGTCCTGCAGGGTCTCGGCATTGCCGGCCGCGTTCCGCGCGCGCTGAAGCGCCGCCTCGGTCTCGTCCTGCTGCAGGAGCGCGGCGGCGAGGCGGGCGTCGAGATCCTCCTCCGCCTCGCGCGCTGCGGCCAGAAGCGTCAGAGTCTCCTCGGCGCGGCGGCGCTGCTCTTCCAGCGCCATGGTCATCGCGGTGAGCTCGCTGTCGGCGCTCTCGAGCCGCGCGCGCAGAGCGGCGGCGGCTTCGGCCTCGGCCAGCCGCTGCGCCTCCTCGTCGCTGAGCTCGGCCTGCAGCGCATCGACCTGCGCCTCGCGATCCGCGGCGTCGGCCCGCAGGTCCTCGACCAGCGCCTGCAGCGCCTCGCGGCGGGCGGCGGCCAGCCGGGCCGCCTCGGCCTGCGCATCGACCTCGCTGCGCGCCTGAACCAGCGCCAGATCCAGTGCGTCGCGCTCGGACGTCAGCGCGTCCCGGGCCGCTTCGAGCTCGTCCTGCGAGGCGGTGAGCGCCGCGACCTCGCTTTCGGCGGCGTCGCGGTCGGCCAGCAACGCGGCGACCTGCTCCTCGAAGCTGGAAATCCGGCTCGCGGCGGCGGTGAGGTCCTCGGCCTGCCGGTCGCGGGTGGCGGTGAGCGAGGCGATGAGGCTCTGCTGCTCGCTCAACCGGGTCTCGGCATCATCGATGGTGGTCTCGAGCTCGCCGATGCGGGAGGTCAACGAGGTGTTGCGTCGCTCCTGCAGCCCGAGGCTGCGCGACAGCTCGGCGATTTCCGAGGAAAGGCGGTCAAGCTCGCCCTCCTGCCCACTGATGGTGTCGCGCAGCACCGACTGGATCACCATGAAGATGGTGAGCACGAACATCAGCACCAGCAAAAGGCCGGTCATCGCATCGACGAAGCCGGGCCAGATATTGGCCTGGAAGCGGGCCCCGGTGCGTCGCGACAGCGACATGGCTCAGGCCCCGCTCGTGCCGCCGGCGCCACCCGAGCCGCCGGGGCGCGACGGGCGGAAGGTCACCGATTGCGGCTGCCCCTGAGGCGCGTGCGACAGCTTGGTCAGGGTCCGGTTCAGCGCCGCGAGATCGGTGCGCAGCTCGGCCATGCTCTCCTGCCGGCCGGCGGCGACCTCCTCGAGCAGGCGCAGCATCTGCACGTCGATCGAGCGCAGGCGCATCCGGCTTTCGGCATCCAGCCCCTCGGAGGTCTCGCGCTCGGCCAGCACCTCGGCCAGCCGCTCCTGCCCCTCGGCGATGCGGGCCAGCGAGTTCGCAGACGGCGCCGTGGCCTCGAGCCGCTCGGTCATCCGCTCGACGGAATCCGCCAGCTGCCCGAGCCGCGCGTCGACCTCGTTCTGGCCCTCCTGCGCGCGAGAGAACATCAGCGTGAGCCGCTCCATCTGGTCGGTCATCTGGTCAAGCACCTGCTCGACGATGCCTGTGTCGCCGGCCTGTTCGCCGTCGCTCGAGAAGCTGAGCTTGGTGATCGTGCTGAGCCATTCCTCGAGCTCACGGTAGAACCGGTTCTGGCCATGCCCGGCGAACAGCTCGAGCAGCCCCACGATCAGCGAGCCGGCAAGGCCCAGCAGCGAGGAGGCGAAGGCCACGCCCATGCCGCCAAGCTGGCTTTCCAGCCCCGACATCAGGCGGGTGAAGACCTCCATATTGGTCTCGCCCTCGCTGGGCGCGAGGCTGCGGATCGTGTCGACCAGCGCCGGCACCGTGGTGGCGAGGCCGTAGAAGGTGCCGAGCAGGCCAAGGAAGATCAGGAGCGAGACCAGATAGCGGGTGATCTCGCGCGCCTCGTCGATCCGCGTGGCGACCGAGTCGAGGATCGAGCGGGTCGAGCTGGTGGTGATCTGCAGCCGGCGGTCGCGGCGGCGCAGCAGGGCGGCGAGCGGCGCCAGCAGGCGCGGCGGCTGGTTGCCGGCATCGCGGTCGGTGACGAACTGCTCGATCCAGCGCACCGACTGGATCAGCTGCGCCACCTGCAGGAAACAGGCGATCACCCCGAGGAAGAACACGAAGATGATGAAGCCGTTGAGCCAAGGGTTGGCCTCGATCACCGGCAGCACCCGTGGCAGCGCCACGAAGCCGCCGGCCCCGCACAGCCCGAGCACCGCCAGCATCATGGCGATCTGGCGGAACGGCTGGCTGAAATGCGGTTCTGCCTCGAAATCGGCCTTGTGCATCTAAGTCCCTGACGGAGTAATTCGCGTTGGCCCGACCCTATTGCGGGGGCCGCATCAAGCCAAGCCGTTATCCACAAGCTGCCGCACACGGTCCCGCAACCAGTGCAGTTCCGCATCGGGTATGCCCAGTTCGTCGAGATGCGCGGCGGTGTTGTAGAGGTATTCGGTGTTCGGACCGCGTCCGCCCACGGCGCGCGCGATGATGCCCGCCTGCTCCTCGAGCGGCAGGCCGCCGCAATATTGCACGTGGGCGGCATCGATCACGTAGGTCACCGCCTCGACCCGGCGGCCGTCCTGCAGATCGACGTCGAGCCGCTTCTCGAGATAGGCCGACGAGATCAGCTCGCGCTCGCGCAGGTAGGCGAGGGTCGCCTCCTCGGTGCCCTCGGCGGCCCGCAGGGCCAGCCCCTCGCAGAGCGCGCCGGGCTGTTCGTCGAGCGCCAGAACGAGGCCGGGCTCGGCCTCGCTGCCGCGATGGTGGATCGAGCGCATGCAGAAGCTGCGGTGATAGTCGGGCAGGCTGGCCTGCGCCGCCTCCGCCACCTCGAAGCCGGGGTTCCACAAGAGCGAGCCGTAGCCGAAGACCCATAGCGCCATGGTTCTGGTCCTTTCCTTTGGCGGGCTGTAAACACCATCGGGCGTGTCCGGAAAAGGGGGAGCTGCGGTGAAACGTCTGACACTGGTGGTGATCGCGGCGGCGCTGGCCTGGTCGGCCTTCTGGGGCTGGTCGGCCTGGATGCAGCGCAGCGCCATAGAGGCGTGGTTCGACGCGCAGCGCGCGGACGGCTGGGCGGCCTCCTACGAGGATCTGGCGGTGCGCGGCTTTCCCAACCGGCTCGACACCACGTTCACCGGGCTACTGCTGGCCGACCCCGAGACCGAAACCGTCTGGGAGGCGCCTGTCCTGCAGGTGCTTCAGGTGGTCTACAACCCCAACCACATCATCGTGGCCTTTCCCGAGACACAGGTCCTGACACGCGACGGCGCGCGGCACGAGGTCACCTCCGAGGGCTTGCGCGCCAGCCTCGTGCGCGACGGCGAGCTGCTGGTGCGCGCCAATGCCGAGGCCGCGCTGCTCAACATCTCGGGCGAGGCGCCGCTGGCGCTGCGCGACCTGACCGCCGCGATCGGCCGCACCGAGGACAGCGACCGCCGCTACCGCATTGCCGTCAATGCCGAGGGCATCGCCACCGGCGGTGCCGCCCTGCCCGGCGGCAGCGAGGACGGTCTGGAGCTCGAGGCACAGGTGACGCTGGCCGAGCCTCTGTCGCTCGGCGCCGCCGGCGAGCCCCGGCCGACGCGGATCGAGATCGCCCGCGCCGAGATCGGCAAGGACGCGCTGCGCATCGCCGCCGCCGGCGAGATGGATGTGGACGAGGACGGCTATCCCGAGGGCGAGCTCTCCCTGCGGGTGGAGAACGTGGCCGAGGCCATCGAGACCGAGCGCCGCGCCGGGCGCGTGCCCGAGGAGCTACTGGCGCTGATCGAGGGCGGTACCCAACTGCTCGCCGGGCTGTCCGGGCGGCGCGACACGATCGACGTCACCTTCGAGTTCCGCGACCGCCGGACCTGGCTCGGCATCCTGCCGCTCGGCGCCGCCCCGCAAATGCACTGAGCTCGGCACCCAAGAAAATTCGTCCGAATTTTCTTCTCCCGCCCGCCGCGAAGAGGAATTTTCGCCGAAAATTCCTTGCACCCGTGCGACCGGCATCACCCTTGCGCCGGGCGCCAATCCCGGGAACAGTGGCGCCATGAGTGACAGCCTTTCCCGGCGGATCGAGGCCAAGCGCGACGAGCTGATCGCGCTGACGCAGGCGCTGATCCGCATCCCGACCCTGAACCCGCCCGGCGAGAACTACCGCGCGATTTGCGATGCCCTGAAGACCCGGCTCGCCGCCCGCGGCTTAGCCTGCGAGCTGGTCCGAGCCGAGGGCGCGCCCGGCGACAGCGCGCGCTTCCCGCGCTGGAACCTCGTCGCCCGCCACGAGGGCACCCGCCCCGGCGACTGCGTGCATTTCAACTCGCATCACGACGTGGTCGAGGTCGGCCACGGCTGGACCCGCGACCCGTTCGGCGCGGAGCTCGACGGCGACCGCATCTTCGGGCGCGGCGCGTGTGACATGAAGGGCGGCCTTGCTGCCTCGGTGATCGCCGCCGAGGCTTTCATCGAGGCCCATCCCGACTATGCCGGCGCCATCGAGATCAGCGCCACGGCGGACGAGGAATCCGGCGGCTATGGCGGCGTGGCCTACCTAGCGGAAAAAGGCTGGTTCGCACCCGAGCGGGTGCAGCACGTGATCATTCCCGAGCCGCTCAACAAGGACCGCATCTGCCTCGGCCACCGCGGCG
Source organism: Salipiger bermudensis (assembly GCF_020171625.1). GTDB lineage: Bacteria > Pseudomonadota > Alphaproteobacteria > Rhodobacterales > Rhodobacteraceae > Salipiger > Salipiger bermudensis_B. Next base: position 123,798 of record NZ_JAIUZY010000008.1, on the reverse strand, counting down.
GCTGGTGGGCCGAGATCGAGACCAAGGGCGAGATCGCCCACGGCTCCATGCCCTTCCTCGGCGACTGCGCGGTGCGCCACATGGGTGCGGTGCTGGCCGCCTTCGAGGAACGGCTGTTCCCGGCGATGGCGGCGCGGCACACCGAGATGCCGGTGGTGCCCGAAGGCGCCCGGCAGTCGACGATGAACATCAACGCGATCCACGGCGGCCAGCCCGAAAATCCGCCGGAGTTCGACGGGCTGCCGGCCCATTGCGTTCCGGACAGCTGCCGTATCGTGATCGACCGGCGTTTCCTCATCGAGGAGACCGCCGACGGGGTGCGCGACGAGGTGGTGGCGCTGCTCGAGGACCTTAAGGCGCGGCGCGAGAACTTCGACTACGAACTGCGCGAGCTCAACCGCGTCATCCCCTCGATGACCGACCGCGACGCACCGGTGGTGACAACGGTGACCGAGGCGATCCGCGAGGAACTGGGCACCGAGGCGACCTACGTCGCCTCGCCCGGCAGCTACGACCAGAAGCACATCGACCGGATCGGCAAGCTGAGGAACTGCATCGCCTATGGCCCCGGGGTGCTGGAACTGGCGCACAAGCCCGACGAATGGATCGGCGTCACCGACATGCTCGACAGCGCGCGGGTGATGGGGCGGAGCCTCGAGCGGTTGTTGTTGCCGAAATAGCCCTGTTCAACCGTCTGCCGCCTCAGCCGGGCCGTCCACTGGACGCCCCGCCGCTTGTCAGCGGTTCGCTCCCGCCCTCCGGGCCGGCGCCTGCCGGCGCTTCCGGGAGCCGGGCCGTCCACTGGACGCCCCGCCGCTTGTCAGCGGTTCGCTCCCGCCCTCCGGGCCGGCGCCTGCCGGCGCTTCCGGGAGCCGGGCCGTCCACTGGACGCCCCGCCGCTTGTCAGCGGTTCGCGCCCGCCCTCCGGGCCGGCGCCTGCCGGCGCTTCCGGGAGCCGGGCCGTCCACTGGACGCCCCGCCGCTTGTCAGCGGTTCGCTCCCGGAACCCACAAGACATCTGCCTTGCCGTCGTCATTGGCGATACGCGAGGCGACGAAGAACCAGTCGCTGAGGCGGTTGAGGTATTTCACCGCGTGCTCGTTCACCTCCTCGACCGAGGCCAGCTCCACCGCGCGGCGTTCGGCGCGGCGGGCCACGGTGCGGCACTGGTGCAGATGCGCGGAGACCGCCGACCCACCCGGCAGAACGAAGCTGCGCAAGGGCTCGAGCCGGGCGTTCATCGCGTCGATTTCTTCCTCGAGCCGGTCCACCTGCCGCGCCACCATGCGCAGCACCGGGTAACCGGCCTCGGCGTCCTTGGCCACGTCGGGCCGGCCCAGATCGGCGCCGAGATCGAACAGGTCGTTCTGGATCCGCGACAGAGCCGCGTCGAGATCGGCATCGGCGTGCAGCCGCGTCACCCCCAGCACCGCGTTCAGCTCGTCCGCGGTGCCATAGGCCTCGACCCGGGCGTTGAACTTGGGCACGCGGGTGCCGTCGACCAGCGCGGTGTCGCCCTTGTCGCCGGTGCGGGTGTAGATCTTGCTCAGAACGACCATGCTCAGCTTCCTCCGCGGATCAGCACGAACAGGATGATCAGCACCACCGCGAGGAACTGCGCGATGATGCGCCAGCGCATCGCCTTGTTCGCGTATTTCTTGTTGAACTCGCCGCCCCGGGCGAAGGTGCCGATGCCGAACAACAGGATACCGACCACCACAAGCATGGCGATGGCCATCACGATGAACAGGGGATCGTCTTTCATTGGCAGCTCCTCCGCGGCTTTGTGCGAGACATAGCCGGTCGGGCGGAAAAAGCGAACCGGTTATCGGGCGCGGTCGATCAGCGCATCGAGCGCACGGGTCGGCAGGAGACGCCGCAGGCGTCCCATCAGATGGGTCGGGAAAGTCACGTAATAGCGCGGCTTCGGCCGGGGGTGCTCAAGCGCGTGGGCAAGCTTCTCCGTCACCGCAGAGGGCGGCAGTTCGAACCGGTCCTTCGAGGGCGCGGCATAGAGCCGCTTGAGCAGAGAGGCCTCGTATTGCTTCGACCGGGGCGAGGCGCGCCAGTCGATCCAGGTTTCGAAATGCGGCACGGAGTTCGCCCGAATGCGGGAGGTGATCGGGCCGGGTTCGATGAGGATCACCTTGATCGGCGTGTCGCGCATCTCGATCCGCAGCACATCCGTCATCCCCTCAAGCGCGAACTTGGTCGAGACATAGGCCCCGCGCCACGGCATCGGCACCAGCCCCAGGACCGAGGAGCAGTTGATGATGCGGCCGTGGCCCTGCGCGCGCATGACCGGGATCACCGCGCGAGTCAGCGTGTGCCAGCCAAAGACGTTGGCCTCGAAGATCTCGCGCAGCGCGCCGGTCGGAAGATCCTCAAGCGCGCCGGGCACCGCATGGGCGCCATTGTTGTAGAGCGCATCGAGCGCGCCGCCGGTCGCCTCGAGCACCTCGCCGAGGGCGCGATGGATGCTCGCCTCGTCACCGTAATCGAGCTGCGGGCTCTCGAACCCCTCGTCGCGGAGCCTGTCGCAGTCATGTTCCTGACGGCAGGAGGCGAAAACCCTCCAGCCGCGGGCGCGCAAGCCGTGGGCGGCGTCGTAGCCGATGCCCGAGGAACATCCGGTGATGAGGATCGTCTTGCCGGTCATGCGCGCCCTTTCCTGCTGCGGGCCGGGTAAGCCAAGCCCTGCGGCAGATCAAGCGTCGCTCAGTCGGCGGCGTCGAGGAAACGGGCGGACATCCATCCAATCCGCTTGGTCTCGAGCGCCTGCAGCTTCACCCAGCCGTCACCCGGATCGGTCAACACCTTGACCTCTTCGCCACGGCGAAGCTGGTTGACCACCGAGTAGCCGGTGCCGGGACCGTTGCGAACATTGACGACATTGCCGGTCACCAGACGCAGATCCATCGCCGCATCCGCAGCCTCGGGCTGTTCCTGAGCCGCGCCGCCGAACACGACCCGCTGGACGACGGCGTTCGAAGACGAAGTCGCGACCACCGCATCGGTGCGGGTATCGAGCGCAGCCACTTCAACGGCCTTCTCAGGCGCCACGGCGGCCTTCGGCTTCCCAGCGGCGGCCGCGAGCGTCACGTCGAGTTTCGGCGCGATGACATCGGAGTCCGCAGACCCCGTGGATGCGCCGGCCACCTTTGCAACGGAGGTCAGATCGGCACCGCTGAGATCGGCCCGCGCCACCTGCGGAGCGGCCGCGTCGGCAGATGTGGCGCCACTATCGTCCGGAAAGCTCAGCGAAGGCAGGCCTGCGGTCTGCGTGCCGGGTTCGAAATCCGCGCCGCCGGACATCTGGTACCACGCCAGCGAGAGAAATCCGAAGGTCGAGACGATGAGAACGAACCGGATCATGACGAACGGCCCCCCTTGCAAAACTGATCATAAAAAGAGTCAATAAATGTGGCACGCGACGCCGGTGCGGATGGCACCATCATAGCAGATTTCCGACGCGTACGAGCGCCAGAGCCGGAAAATTTTCGCCGCGCGGTCGCGGACGGCTTTACCGCCCCGCGCTCGGCAGATATTTCAGCATCTATGAATGACATCGTCGATGACCCCAATATGAACCCCCGTGACGTGGCCGAGCCTCTGCGCCGCGCCATCGGCGACCGCTACCTGACCTATGCGCTGTCGACGATTATGAACCGCGCCCTCCCGGATGCCCGGGACGGGCTCAAGCCCGTTCATCGTCGTATCCTATATGCAATGCGCAGACTGCGTTTGAGTTCCAACGGGGGCTTCCTGAAGTCCGCGAAAATCTCGGGCGACACCATGGGGGACTTCCACCCGCATGGCGACGCGGCGATCTACGACGCCATGGCGCGACTCGCGCAGGATTTCACCATCCGCTACCCGCTGGTCGACGGTCAGGGCAACTTCGGCAATATCGACGGCGACAACCCGGCGGCCTCGCGCTACACCGAGGCGCGCATGACGATCATGGCCGAGGCGCTGCTCGACGGGCTCGACGAGAACTCGGTCGATTTCCGCCCCAACTACGATGGTCGCCTCGAAGAGCCGTCGGTGCTCCCGGCGTCCTACCCGAACCTGCTCGCCAATGGCTCGAGCGGCATCGCGGTGGGCATGGCGACCAACATCCCGCCGCACAATATCGGCGAGCTGATCGACGCCTGTCTGCATCTCATCAAGGCGCCCGGCGCCGGCGACGACACGCTGCTGCAATACGTGCCCGGCCCCGATTTCCCCACCGGCGGGGTGATCGTCGAGCCGCGTGACAACATCGCACAGGCCTATCGCACCGGGCGTGGCTCGATCCGCCTGCGCGCCAAGTGGGAGGTCGAGGACCTTGGCCGCGGCCAGTGGCAGGCGGTGGTCACCGAGATCCCCTACCAGGTGCAGAAGTCCAAGCTGGTCGAGCGGCTCGCCGAGCTGATCCAGACCAAGAAGGTGCCGATCCTCGCCGATATCCGCGACGAGAGCGCTGAGGACATTCGCATGGTGCTGGAGCCGAAGTCGAAGAACGTCGACCCGGACCTGCTGATGAACATGCTGTTCAAGAACAGCGACCTCGAGACCCGCTTCTCGCTCAACATGAATGTGCTGATCGACGGCGTGACGCCCAAGGTCTGCTCGCTCAAGGAAGTCCTGCGCGCCTTCCTCGACTTCCGCCGCGACGTGCTGTGCCGGCGTGCCCGGCACCGCATGGCCAAGATCGACAACCGGCTCGAGGTGCTCGAAGGCCTGATCATCGCCTTCCTCAACCTCGACCGCGTGATCGACATCATCCGCTACGACGACGATCCCAAGGCGGCGCTGATGTACGAGGACTGGTCGAAGCCGCATCAGGCGACGATCGCCCGCGCCACCGACGAGCGCGACTACCGCTCGCCGCTCGCGGGCATCGACGTGAAGGCGCTCGAACTGCGCGCCGATCCCGAGGCCGAGGCTCGTGGCGTACTTGCCGCCGAAGGCACGCCGACGCAGATCCCGCAGCGCTTTGGCGGCCGGTCCGAGGGCCTCTCGGACGTTCAGGCCGAGGCCATCCTCAACATGCGCCTGCGCAGCCTGCGCCGGCTCGAGGAGCTCGAGCTGGTCAACGAGCGCGACAAGCTGATGGAAGAGCGCGCCGGTCTCGAGGACCTGCTCGCCAGCGAAGACCTGCAGTGGAAGCGCGTCTCCGAGCAGCTTCGTGAGGTCAAAAAGGCCTTCGCCAAGGATCTCGACCGCGGCGCCCGCCTGACCACCTTTGCCGAGGCCGGGGAGGTCGAGGAGGTGCCGCTCGAGGCGATGATCGAGCGCGAGCCGATCACCGTGGTGTGCAGCCAGATGGGCTGGATCCGCGCCATGACCGGCCATATCGACCTCAACCGCGAACTGAAGTTCAAGGATGGCGACGGCCCGCGCTTCATCTTCCACGCCGAGACCACCGACAAACTTCTGGTCGTGGGATCGAACGGGCGCTTCTACACCCTGTCGGCGGCCAACCTGCCCGGCGGGCGCGGCATGGGCGAGCCGGTGCGCCTCATGGTCGACCTGCCCAACGAGGCCGAGATCCACGACCTCTTCGTGCACACCCCCGGACGCAAGCTGCTGGTGGCCTCCTCGGCCGGCGACGGCTTCATCGTGCCCGAAAACGACGTGGTGGCGCAGACCCGCAGCGGCAAGCAGGTGCTCAACGTCAAGGACGGCGTCAAGACGCAGGTCTGCAAGCCGGTCACCGGCGATGCGGTGGCCGTGGTCGGCGAGAACCGCAAGGTGCTGGTCTTCATGCTCGACGAGCTGCCCGAAATGGGCCGCGGCAAGGGCGTTCGGCTGCAGAAGTACAAGGATGGCGGGCTCTCGGATGCCACCACCTTCACGCTGGCTCTCGGCCTGAGCTGGAAGGATCCGGCCGGCCGCACCCGCACCGAGGCCGCGCTCGACGAGTGGATCGGCAAGCGCGCCGGCTCGGGCCGGATGGCGCCGCGCGGCTTCCCCCGCGACAACACCTTCACCTGATCGAAGACCGCCCTGCCCCCGCCGATTTCTGCGCGGGGGCAGCGCGTGCAGCGTGCCTGCACATTACGAAGACAGAAAGATTTTAGCATGAATGACGGCAATTTTGGCCAAGGCGAATATACCGGTGACGGCAAGGCACTGTTCTGGCTGGCGCTGCGCACCGGGTGTCTGACCCTGCTCACCCTCGGGATCTACCGGTTCTGGGGCAAGACGCGGATCCGCCGCTACATCTGGTCTTCTGCCCGGCTCGAGGGCTCGCGGTTCGAGTATACCGGCACCGGTCTCGAGATGTTCCTCGGCTTCCTGCTCGCGGTGGTGTTCCTCGCGGTCTATCTCGGCCTGATCCAGATCCTGCTGTTCTGGTTCGGCCTGACGATCCTTGCCGAGCCGCAGACCCCCGGGCAGGCACTCTTGCAGATGGCCGGTTTCTCGCTGTCGGCGGTGGCGGTGCTGCCGTTCATCTTCTTCGCGATCTATCGCGCACGGCGCTACAAGATGGCCCGCACCCGCTGGCGTGGCATCCGCTTCGGCATGGAGAAGGCCGCTTGGGGCTATGCGTTCAGGGCGATGGGATACTGGGCGCTCACCCTGCTCTCGCTCGGGCTGCTGACGCCGCTGATGACCTTCCGGCTCGAGAAATACATGACCGACCGAAGCTGGTTCGGCACCGCGCGCTTCGTGCAGCAGGGTCGCTGGACGGCGCTCTACGGCTGTATGTGGCATATCTTGAACGGGCTGGCGCTTTTCGCCTGCGGCGCGCTCAGCCTCGTGCTGGACACGCCGATGCTGGCGGTGCTGCTGCTGCCGGTGGGCGCGGTGTGGCTCGTGATCGGGGTGATCTCGTACCAGGTGCAGAGCTTCGCCTACCTGTCGCGCCACAAGGTTCTGGGCGGCACCGTCGCCTTCGAGGCGTCCCCCCGCACCCGCACGGTGATCGGCACCTACCTGCTGGGCGCCCTTCTGCTGGGTCTCGGCCTCTCCGTCGTCACCGGGGTCCTCGGTGGCATCGCGGCCTTCCTGCTCTTCGGGCGCGACATCGACCCCACCGGTGGCGGCCTGCAGCCCGCGATGATCCCGCCGGTGCTGATTACGGTTGCCGGCTACCTCCTGACGCTGATCGCGGCGCGTGCCGGTGCACTGGCGCTGATCACCCAGCCCATTCTGAAGCACTACGTGACCACGCTCGGCGTCACCAACCTCCCGGCGCTGGCCGAGATCCGTCAGCGCGCTGCCGATACCGGTGCTGACGCCGAGGGCTTTGCCGACGCGCTCGACATCGGCGGGGCGATCTGAGCGCCATGCAGGGCGCGGCGCATCTCTACGACGGCCAGTCGGCGACGCGACACCCGGTTCAGGTGGTGCTGTCCCGCGAACGGCAGGCGCTGGTCATCACCGGCGCAGGCCACGCGGCGCCGCTGGTCTGGCCGCTGCAGGACCTGCGCGAGCTGCACGACCACGCCGATGAGGGCCAGCTGATCCTGACCCGCCATCTCGAGACCGGGGACGAATCGCTGCGCGACCCCGCCCGGCTGGTGATCGAGGATCCCGAGATGGCCGCGTGGCTGCGCCGCACCCGGCCCCGCCTCGCCCGCCGCGATCTGCGCGCCGGCACGTGGCGGCGCATCGGGCTGCGGGCCGGCGGGGCGCTGGCGGCAGTCCTGCTGATGATCTTCGTCATCCTGCCGGCGCTCGCGGGGACCCTGTCGCGGCTGATCCCGATGGAGAAGGAGATTGCCTTCGGGCGTGACGTGAAGGCCCAGATCGAGCGCGTCTTCGGTGCCACCGAGGCCGGGGAGCTCGACTGTTCCGGCCCCGATGGCTTGGCGGCGCTCGACCGGATGGTCGCGCGGCTGACCGAGGGACAGGAGATCGGCTACCCGCTCGAGGTGAGCGTCATCGACCACGAGATGATGAACGCCTTCGCGATGCCCGGCGGCCAGATCGTGGTGATGCGCGGCCTGCTCGAGGGCGCCGACGGGCCCGATATGGTGGCCGCCGTGCTGGCCCACGAGATCGGCCACGTGGTGCATCGCGACCCGACCCGCAACGCCCTGCGCACCGCGGGCTCGGTCGGACTTTTGGGACTCCTCTTCGGCGATTTCAGCGGCGGCGCGGCGATGGTCTTTCTGGGCGAGCGCATGATCAGCGCGAGCTACAGCCGGAACGCCGAGGCCAAGGCCGATGCCTTCGCCTTCGACATGCTGCGCAGCGCGGGGCTGCCCCCCTCGGCGCTTGGCGACATGTTCGAGCGGTTTCGGCAGAAATTCGGCGATGACGACGGCCCGGGGGCGCATTTCGCCTCCCACCCGCGACTCAGCGACCGCATCGCGGCCGCCGGCGCGGCCTCGACCGGCGACTCACCTCACCGCCCCGCCCTGAGCCCGCAGGACTGGCGCGCGCTGCAGGACATTTGCGACATTCGCGCCAACACACGGGACAGCGACTGACACGGAGCTGTTTTCAAAGCCCTAGCCACCCGGTTTCGGCGAAAAACGCGGCGTCTGTTAGGGCCAACATGTCGTTTTAGACCTGTTTCCATCGCGTCCTCTTCGCTATCACACCCTGTGAGACAGTTTCCAAGTCGCGCCTGACGCGACACACTCAAGGGAGATACCGCCGATGAAGGTGCTTGTGCCTGTGAAGCGTGTGATCGACTACAACGTGAAGGTTCGTGTCAAAGCGGACGGAAGCGGCGTCGATCTGGCCAACGTGAAGATGTCGATGAACCCGTTCGACGAGATCGCCGTGGAAGAGGCGATCCGCCTCAAGGAGGCCGGCAAGGCCGAGGAAGTGATCGTTGTCTCCGTCGGCGTCAAGCAGGCGCAGGAGACCCTGCGCACCGGTCTCGCCATGGGGGCCGACCGCGCCATCCTGGTGACCGCCGCCGACGATGTGCACGAGGATATCGAGCCGCTGGCCGTGGCCAAGCTGCTGGCCGCCATCGTCAAGGAAGAAGAGCCGGGTCTGGTGATCTGCGGCAAGCAGGCCATCGACAACGACCTCAACGCCACCGGCCAGATGCTGGCGGCGCTGACCGGCTACGCACAGGCGACCAACGCCAACTCCCTCGAGGTGGACGGCGACGCCGCCACCGTGGCGCGCGAGGTCGACGGCGGCCTGCAGACCATCAAGGTCAAGCTGCCCGCCATCGTCACCACCGACCTGCGTCTCAACGAGCCGCGCTACGCTTCGCTGCCCAACATCATGAAGGCAAAGAAGAAGCCGCTCGAAGAGAAGACCCCCGCCGATTACGGCGTCGACGTGTCGCCGCGGCTCGAGATCGTCAAGACCGACGAACCGGCCGAACGCGCTGCGGGCGTCATGGTCGGCTCGGTCGACGAGCTGGTCGAGAAACTCAAGGAAAAGGGTGCGATCTGATGGCTGTTCTTCTTATTGCAGAAATCAATGACGGCACGCTGGCCATGGACGCCACCGCCAAGACCGTGGCAGCCGCCGCGCCGCTGGGCGACGTGACCGTGCTGGCCGTGGGCGCCACCGCCAAGGATGCCGCCGCAGAGGCCGCCACCATCGAGGGTGTGTCCAAGGTTCTGGTGGCCGAGGATGCCCTCTACGGCCACCGCCTGGCAGAGCCCACCGCGGCGCTGATCGTGTCACTCGCGGGCGATTACAGCCACATCGTGGCCCCGGCGACCACCGACGCCAAGAACATCCTGCCCCGCGTTGCGGCGCTGCTGGACGTGATGGTGCTGACCGATGTCACCGCAGTCGTCGATGGCGACACGTTCGAGCGCCCGGTCTATGCCGGCAACGCCGTGCAGACGGTCAAATCGAAGGACGAGAAGAAGGTCATCACCTTCCGCACGTCGACCTTCGACGCCGCCGGCACCGGCGGCTCGGCCTCGGTCGAGGACATCGCCGCGGCCGAAGACCCGGCGCTGTCGGAATGGGTCGCGGACAAGATGGCCGAGAGCGATCGTCCCGAGCTGACCTCGGCCAAGATCGTCGTCTCCGGCGGTCGTGGCGTGGGCTCGGAAGAGGATTTCGCGATCATCGAGAAGCTCGCAGACAAGCTCGGCGCCGCCGTCGGGGCCTCGCGCGCCGCGGTCGACTCGGGCTTTGCCCCGAACGACTGGCAGGTGGGCCAGACCGGCAAGGTCGTGGCACCGGATCTCTACATCGCCTGCGGCATCTCGGGCGCGATCCAGCACCTCGCAGGGATGAAGGACAGCAAGATCATCGTCGCGATCAACAAGGACGAAGAGGCACCGATCTTCCAGGTCGCCGATTACAGCCTCGTCGCCGACCTGTTCGAAGCGGTGCCCGAGTTGACCGACAAGGTCTGAGCCGCACCCCGGACCACAGCATCAGGCCCGCCGGAAACGGCGGGCCTTTCTCGTTTCAAGGCACTCGGGCCCGTGCAAAGACGCAGGGGCAGTGTGCGATCGCGGCCGTTGCCGCGACGCAGCAACATGTTAGCTATCCAGCCAAATCCCATGCTGGAAAGGACTGACACCATGGCACTGAAGCTCAAGATCGTCACCTCAAGCACGCGCCCGGGCCGCATCGGTCCGATCGTCAGCAACTGGACCGCCGAGCAGGCGAAGGCCCAGGGCAAGTTCGATGTCGAGATCGTCGACCTCGACTCGTTCGACCTGCCGCTGCTCGATGAGCCGAACCACCCGGCGATGCAGGACTACCAGCACGAGCACACCAAGAAATGGAGCGCCGCCATCGCCGATGCCGACGCGTTCATCTTCGTGACCCCGGAATACAACTACTTCCCGCCCGCCGCGATCGTGAACGGCATCCAAGCGCTGGTGCTGGAATGGGCACGCAAGCCCGCCGGCGTCGTCTCCTACGGCGGCATCTCGGGCGGCATGCGCGGTGCACAGGAACTGCGCGCGCTGCTGGCCAACATGAACGTCATGCCGCTCAAGCAGGTGGTGCCGATCCCGATGGTCTTCGGCGACATCACCGAAGAGCAGACCCTGAGCCCGAACGAAGAAGTGCAGAAGGGCGCCGCCGGCCTCCTCGACGAGCTTCACGTCTGGGCCGAGGCACTCAAGCCGACCCGCGGCTGAGCCTAACAGACATCACGACAAAGAACGCGCGCCGGAGAGATCCGGCGCCCGTTTCGCTTTACCACATCTCACCGGATGCTCAGCTCGAGACCTGCTCGCGAAGGATCGAGGCGGTGAGCGAGATCATCAGGTAGATGCCCGAGAAGATCAGAAAGGCGAGGATGGTGTTCTCGAAGCTGCGCGGGTAGCTCGGATCCTCGGACGCCACCGGCACCACCGAGGTGGTCAGATAGCGCGCTTGGCTGTCGGCATCGCGGCGCGCCTGTTCGAGGCGCTCCAGCGCCGATTGCAGCATCAGGTCGCGGGTCGCCAGATCGGCCTCGGCAAGCTGCACCTGCACCGCGATCTCGGCCAGCGAGTTCTCTCCCGTGGTGGCGGTGGTCATCTGCGTGTTGAGGTCGGCCAGCAGGTTCTCAAGCCGGCGCACCTCGCCCTCGGCGCCCTGCACGCGGGCCGAGTTGGGCCGAGCGTTGTCGAGCTGGGCCTGCAGCGCGAGCTCCTTTTCCTGCAACTGGATCTCGATATTGTTGATCTGGCTGCGCAGGGCTGCGATGCGCCCCTGCGGGTCGATCACCGCGCCCTCCTGCTGCATCCGCACGAGCTTCTCCTGCGCCGCGGCACGGGCCTGCTCGGCCTCGGCAAGGCCCGCTTCGGCATCGGTCACCGCGTTCGACCGCTTGCGCAGCGACAGGTTGTCGACCCGCTCCTCGGCGTATCCGATCAGCGCGCGGCTGAACCGGGCGGCGGTTTCGGGATCTGCGGCCATGATCTCCATCTTCAGAACGCCTTCGGTCGGGTCGTAGCCGATCTCGATATTGCGCTTGTAGAGCTTGTAGGCTTCCTCGTTCGAGGCGCCGGGGTCGAGCCGCTGGATCGGGTCGATCCAGTCCTGCTCGTAATGCGCCTTGAAGCCCTCGTCCCCGTCGAGCCGCAGCATGGCATCCTTCGAGAGCAGGTAGCTCTGCACCGCGATGGCGTCCTGATTGGTGGCGAACTGGGTGCCCGAGAACAGGCTGCCCATCGAAGAGCCCCCGTTCTCGGCCTTGAGGATGAGGAACTCCGACTTCGTGGCGTACATCGGCGTGGCGACGACGTAGAAGTAATACCCCGCGATCAGCGTCGGCAGCATGACGAAAAAGGCCAGCCGGGTCAGCAGCAGCATCAACCGCTTGCGACGCCGCGCGGCAAGCTCGCGCTGGATCTTAAAGATCTCGGCGGCGCGACGCTCGGCCGGGCTCGCGGTTTCGGTCGAGGGCAGCTGGATCCGGTTGCCGCCGGCGGGAACGGTCTGCGGCAGTTGCACCTTGCCATCCGGGCGCGGCGCGGGCGGCTGAGCCGGGGCCGTGCCGGCGGGCGGAAGTGCCCCTGCCCCACCAGCGCCGCCGGCCTCCGGCACCACCAGTTCGAGCATGTTGGCGCGCTGGAACGGATCGATGCCGCGGGCGCGGAGTAGGCGCACCGCGTCCAAATCCGAGGTCGGGGCGAGCCCGTGCTTCTGCGCCACCCGCCGGGCCATGCGCAACTGGCGCCCGGTCAGCTCCTCGCGGCGGATCGCGTCGATATCGGCATCGCCTGCGCCCTGAGCTGGCGCGCGGGCCTCGTCCGCGCGGGACGTGGGCGCCTCCTGCGAGGGCGAGAATTGCGGACGCGGCGCCTCCGACGAGGGCGGCACCGATGCAGCCCGCGTGCGCTGCGACAACGCGCTGGCCGGCTCCGCCGCGCTCCGGGGCGGCTGAGCGACGTCCTTCGGGCCGCGGGCCTCTCCGCCTGCGGGAGAGACGGCGGTACTACGGCGGACGCGGAATTTTCTAGCCTTGGGTTTCGTAGTCATAGAGCTGCTTCGCTTCTTCCAAGGTTTCAAACATATGCAGTTTGCCGTCCATCAGCACGGCCGCTTTGCGCGCGAACTTCTCGAGGATCTGCGGCTGGTGCGAGACGATGATGATCGTCGTGGTGCGCAGCCGCTCGGCCAGGATATCGCCCGCCTTGCGATTGAATTCGACATCTGTGGAGTTCGGCATCCCCTCGTCGATCAGGTAGATGTCGAAGTCGAGCGCCAGCATCAGCGAAAAGGTGAACCGCGACCGCATCCCGCTGGAATAGGTGCCGATCGGCTGGTCGAAATACTCGCCCAGCCCGCAGAGCCAGCGGCAGAAGCTCTCGACGTAATCGGGATCAATGCCATACATGCGCGCGATGAAGCGGGCGTTCTCGCGCGCCGAGATCTTCGACACCACCCCGCCCATGAAGCCCAGCGGAAACGACACCCGGCAGTTCTGCCGGATCTCGCCCTCATCGGGTTTCTCGAGACCGGCCATCATGCGGATGAGGGTGGTCTTGCCGGTGCCGTTGGGAGCGAGGATGCCGAGAGACTGGCCGAGCTCCACCCGGAACGACACGCGGTCAAGGATCACCTTGCGCTGCACGCCGGTCCAAAAGGACTTACTGACCATATCAAACTCTAACATCACCGTGCCTCGGCTCACCGGCGCCACTCTTTGCACCGTTGGCGCATTAATCATGCCCTAGGTGCAAAATCAGGTGATAGTATGTCCCGAATGGGAAACAAAGAACAATCCACCGCCGAGATAGCGCGTGGATTGTCCTCAGTTCAGGCGCCCTCACCCATGCCATGAAGGCGCGCGCGTGACTCCGCCTCAGGCGTAGGCGCCCCAGAGCAGCCCGGCGATCATCGCCCCCAGAATGGCGTAGCCCAGGTAGGCCACGAAGACCCGCGGCTTGACCAGTGCCCAGACCGCGACCGCGGCGGGAATGCAGCTCACTCCGCCGGCAACCACGAAGCTCATCGCCGCCCCCGGTGCCATGCCCTGTGTCAGCAGCGCGTCGACCAGCGGCACCGCGGCATAGCCGTTGAGATAGGCCGGCGCCCCGACGAAGGCTCCGAGCAGCACCGGCCCGATCCCCGACCCGCCGAGCAGGGTCGCGATCATCTCGGCGGGGATATGGCGCAGCATCACCGCCTCGAGCAGGTAGGCCAGCAGCAACCACTTGAGCAGGAAGACAAGGTTCGTCGCGGCCTCGGTGCGGAAGGTCTCGCGGCGCCCGGCCTCGTTCCAGAAGCGCCAGACCGGCTTGCCCTGGAACGGCTTCTTGACGCCGCAGCAGCCGCCGACCTGCGGCTTCTCGCGCAGCGGATCGGCAAAGACCGGGCTGTTCTTGAGCACCATCGTTCCGACACCGCCCAGAAGGCCGATGCCCACCGCCGCCAGCGTCTTGCCGATGGCAAAATCCCAGCCCAGCGTGCCCGAGGTGATCAGGAACATCGCCGGGTCCATCAGCGGCGAGGCCAGCCAGAACGCCATCACGGCACTCAGCGGTGCCCCCACCGCCAGCAGCGCCGCGATGAACGGGATCACCTGGCAGGAGCAGAAGGGCGAGAGCCCGCCCAGCAGCGCCGCCAGCACGATCATCCGGGTCTCGCGCCCCTCGAAGGCGCGCGACAGCAGCGTCTCGGCCCCGGCGGCCTTCACATAGGCCACCGCCAGCACCGCGAAGAGGATGAACGGCGCGGTGCCCAGAAGCGCCTCACCCGCGAAGGTCGCGGTTGGCCAGAGCTGCGCCGGCTCTGCCAGCGCGACGCCCGCAAGGACCATGGCGCTCGCGGCCCACGCCTTGTCGATCTTTGGCAGGCGGCGTGTGGGGGTGGTGGTGTCAGCCATGATGGTGCTCCGTGTCGCCGCAATCGGCGCAGCATTGGGTGAGAAGGAAATCCGACAGCGCCCGGACCTCGCCATAGGCGGCGGCGGCGCAGATGATGCTGCGCCCCTCGCGGGCCTGTTGCACCAGCCCGGCCTGGGTCAGGATGCGCAGGTGATGCGTCAGCGTGGAGCCGGTGACCCCGGCCCGCTGGCCAAGCTCCCCGATGCTGAGCCCCGCAGGCCCGGAGCGCACCAGCACCTTCAGCACGTTGAGCCGCTGCTCGGACCCGAGGGCGGCGAATTTCGAGGCAGCGACTTCGAGCGCCATCTCTTCGGTGCGGAGCGATGAGGTATCTGTTTTCATATTTCTAGAGTTATCGAAATTACTGAGTCGGGCAAGTTTTATTTCGAGAATTTTAGAAATATGGCGGGGCTGGCCTCCCGACCCTCCGCGCCCTAGCTCAGGGGCATGACCGAGTCCCTCCCCGCCCTCGCCGACGAGTTGTCGCGCTGCCGACTCTGCGCCGAACGGTTCGCCGCCACCGCCACCCGGCATTCGCCGCGCCCGGTGGTCTGGTTCGCCCCCGGCGCCCGTCTTCTGATCGCCAGCCAGGCACCCGGAATGCGCGCCCACAACGCCGCCCGCCCCTTCGACGACCCCTCCGGCGTCCGGCTGCGGGCGTGGCTCGGGCTGGACGAGGCCACCTTCTGGGACCGCTCGCGCGTGGCCATCATGCCGATGGCGTTCTGCTTTCCGGGCTACGACGCGCAGGGGGGCGACCTGCCGCCGCCGCCGATCTGCCGCCACACCTGGCATGACCGCCTGTTCGCGGCGCTCGGCGAGGTCCGTCTGCGGCTCTATATCGGCGGCTACGCCCACCGCTACCATCTGGGCGTGAAGACCGGCGTGACCGAGACGGTGCGCAACTGGCGCGACCATCTTCCCGACGCTATCCCCTTGCCGCACCCGTCCTGGCGCAATACGGCATGGTTGAAACGCAACCCGTGGTTCGAGGACGAGCTGCTGCCCGTTCTGCGCGCCCGTGTCCGCGAGGTGATGGAATGACCGAAACGACCCCGCTCGACGCCGCCCACGCGGCGATGGAGGCCGCGCCGCTGGATGATGCCGCGCGCCTGCGCTTCTACGAACGGCTCGCCGACAGCGAGCTGTTCCTCCTGCTGACCAAGGAAGCCGAGGGCGACCAGATCGAGCCCGAGCTGTTCGAGCTCGCCGATGCCAGCTTCGTGCTGGTCTTCGACCGCGAGGAGCGGCTGTCGCAGTTCGTCGGCCAGCCGGTGCCCTACGCCGCGCTCTCGGGGCGCAACGTGGCCGCGATGCTGGCCGGTCAGGGCATCGGTCTGGCGGTCAATCTCGAGGTCGCGCCGTCCTCGATCCTGCTGCCGCCACAGGCGGTGGACTGGCTCTCGGAGACGCTGGGCCACGGCCCGCAGGAGGCCGAGGCCGGGATCGAGGAGGTCACCGCGCCGGGCGGCCTGCCCGAGGTTCTGATCACCGCGCTCGACACCAAGCTTGCCACCGCCGCCGGGCTGGCGCGCTGCGCTTGGCTTGCGGGCGTGCACTACGCCGATGGCAGCCGCAGCCATCTTCTGGCCTTCGGCGGGGCCACCCCCGGCGCCGAGGACGCTCTGGCCCGTGCGGTGAACGAGGCGCTGGTGTTCTCCGGCATCGAGGCCGGGTCTCTGGATGTGAGCTTCGTGCGCGATGACGAGCCGCTGGCGGCGCTGCTGGCCCGGGTCGGCCTGCGCTTCGACCTGCCCGAGCTGCACGAACCGCAGCGCGCCGAGCGCGCCGCGCCCGGCTCCGACCCGGACAGCCCGCCGATCCTGCGCTAGAGCCCCAGCTCGCCGCGCAGCGTCGGCAGCGTGTCTCCCGGCGCGGGCGTCGCCTCCCAGACCGCGCGGGCGATGGCCCGGGCGAGGCAGACGCTGGCGGCGTGGCCGATCTGCGCCAGTTGCAGCGCCGGCGCCTCCAGCGCGCGACGCCCCGTGGCGGCCGAGAACACGAGATCGCCGTCCATCGGCGTGTGCGCGGGTACGATGGCCCGGGCGATGCCGTCATGCGCCGCCACCGCGACGCGGTGACACTGTGCCTTGTCGAGGGCCGCATCGGTCGCCACCACCGCGATGGTGGTGTTGCCCTGCGCCGCCATCGCCGCGCTCTTGCGGCTCTGCGGCAGCGCCGCGCCGCTGGTCGGGTCGACGCCCAGCGCGCCGAACTCGCCGTCGATCTCGTGCGGCGCGGCCCAGAAATGCCGCCCCGAGGGCGTGGTGACGCTGCCCAGCGGGTTCACCGCGACAAGTGCCCCTACCGTGACGCCATCCTCGAGCACGAGGCTCGCAGAGCCCAGCCCGCCCTTGTGCATAGCGGTCTGCGCCCCGCAGCCCGCCCCGACGCTGCCAAGCGCAAAGCGCGGACCGGCCGCCGCCAGCGCGGTGCGCCCGAGCGCCGGGTACGGGTTCACGCCCCAGTCCTTGTCGCCGCCATTAAGCAGATCGAAGAGGATCGCCGCCGGCACCAGCGGCACCCGCGCCGAGAGCACCTCGAACCCGCGCCCGGCCTCGTGCAGCATATCCATCACGCCCTGCGCCGCCGCCAGCCCGAAGGCGCTGCCCCCGGACAGCACCAGCGCATCCACCCCCGGCGCCGACTTGTCCGGCGCCAGCAGATCGGTCTCGCGCGTGCCGGGCGCCCCGCCCATCACCGCCACCGAGGCCACGAAGGGCGCCTCCGCGGTGACCACGCTGACACCCGATTTCAGGGCCGCATCCTCGGCATGGCCGACCCGCAGCCCCTCGACATCGGTGATCAGGTTTCTCTCGCCCGGCCGCATCGCGCCCCTCCCTTGCTCTCCGCCACCCTCGCCAACCGCCACTCCAGGCGCAATCCCCCACCCTTCTCTGGTTCAAAAATACCTCGGGGAAGGACGCGCGCAGCGCGGCCGGGGGCAGCGCCCCCAAGCGCCCTGCGCATCACAAAAGGGCCGACATCAGACCGGACTCCCGAGACCAGCCAGCCCCTACCCATCTCTTCGTCAAAAACCACTTGGGGAGGACGCGCGCAGTGCCCCAAAACCCCGGCGTGTCACAGAGCGCCCGACCTCAGGTCCGGACGACCAGCCAGCCCACCCCCGCCCTTCTCTTCGTCAAAAATACTCCGGGGGAGGACGCGCGAAGTGCAAACGGGGGCAGCGCCCCCACCCGGCCCGGCGCATCACACAGGGCCCGGCCTCAGGTCCATACGACCAAGACCAGCCCAACCCAGCCCTTCTCTTCGTCAAAAATACTCCGGGGGAGGACGCGCGAAGTGCGGACGGGGGCAGCGCCCCCAGCCCCCTCTCCGCTCGCGCACCGCTATGACACCCGCGACCGCATTCCTAGATGCAGCGCCCGCCATCCACTTCCATGCAGACCCCGGTGACCATCGACGCCTCGTCCGAACACAGGAACAGCGCCGCATTGGCCAGATCCTCCGGCGTCGAGAACCGCCCGATGGGAATGGTGGAGAGGAACTTGGCCCGCATCTCGGGCGTATCCTCGCCCATGAAGCGCGCCAGCAGCGGCGTGTCGCCCGCCACCGGGTTCAGCGCGTTGACCCGCACCCCCGCCGGCGCCAGCTCGATCGCCATCGCCTTGGTGGCGGTGTTCATCCAGCCCTTCGAGGCGTTGTACCAGTTGAGCCGTGGTCGCGGCGAGACGCCCGCGGTCGAGGCCACGTTCAGGATCGCGCCCGCGCCCAGCTCCTTCATGTGCCCCACCAGCGCCCGCGCCGTGAGGTAGACCGACTTGCAGTTCACCGCGAAGACGCGGTCGAAATCCGCCTCCGAGACCTCCTCCATCGGCGCCGGCAGGTGAGTGATGCCGGCGTTGTTCACGAGGATGTCGACCCGACCCATCTCGGCCATTGCGCGGGCGACCATCTCCTCCACGCTGTCGCCATCCGCGACGTCGACGCGCTGCGCGATGCCACCGCAGGCCGCCGCCACGCGCTCGGCGCCTTCTGCGTTGATATCGGCCACCATCACCTGCGCGCCCTCGGCCGCGAAGCGCGTGGCGATGCCCTCGCCAAAGCCCGATCCGGCGCCCGTCACGATGGCGCGTTTGCCTTCAAGTCTCATGTCCTGTCTCCTCCCTGAAAATCGCGCTCAGCCGTGATGCGCGGCGACGGTCTTGAGCACTGAGAAACCGTAGAGCGCCTCGAAGCCTTTCTCGCGCCCGTGCCCCGACTTGCCGACGCCGCCGAACGGCAGCTCCACCCCGCCCCCCGCACCGTAATTGTTGAGAAACACCTGCCCGGCGCGCAGCTTCTTGGCGAGCTGCATCTGTCGTGCTCCGTCGCGGGTCCAGACGCTGGCCACGAGGCCGTAATCGGTGCCGTTGGCGATCCGCACCGCCTCGTCCTCGCTGTCGAAGGGCACGATGACCTGCACGGGGCCAAACACCTCGACCTGCGCCAGAACGTGATCCGCGGGCACCGGGCCGAACAGCGCCGGCTGCACGTAGGTGCCGCCCTCGGGCAGGCCCTCGGCGAGCCGGGCGCGGGCCAGCAGCGGCAGGTCGGCGCCTTGCGCCAGATAGCCCTCGACCCGCGCCTTCTGGGTGGCGTTGATCAGCGGGCCGACATCGGGATCGTCCAGCGCCGGGCCGACTAGTTTCCCCGCGTAGGCCTCGGCCATGCGGCGGCTGACCTCGGAAAGAACCGGGCGCTCGACAAGGATGCGCGACGCGGCCGAACAGGTCTGCCCGGCGTTCTGAAGCCCGGCATTGACGAGGAAGGGCAGCGCGGCATCGAGGTCGGCATCGGCGAAGACGAGCTGCGGCGACTTGCCGCCAAGCTCGAGCGTGACCGGCACCACGTTGGCGCCCGCCGCCTGTTGCACGGCGGCGCCGGTGCCGACGGAGCCGGTGAAGCTCAGATGCTGAATGCCGGGATGGGCCGAGAGCGCCGCACCGGCCTCGGACCCCAGCCCCGGCACCACGTTGAGCGCACCCGGCGGCAGCCCCGCCTGCTGCGCCAGCCGGGCAAAGGCCAGCGCCGTGAGGCAGGCATCCTCGGCCGGTTTCAGCACGCAGGCGTTGCCCATGGTCAGCGCCGCCCCGACCGAGCGCCCGATGATCTGCATCGGGTAGTTCCACGGCACGATATGGCCGGTCACCCCGTGCGGCTCGCGCAGGGTATAGACCGTGTAGCCGTCGAGATAGGGGATGGTGGCGCCGTGTACCTTGTCGGCAGCACCACCGTAGAACTCGCAGTACCGTGCCAGCGCCACGGCGTCGGCGCGGGCCTGCGTCAGCGGCTTGCCGACATCCATCGCCTCGAGCGCGGCCAGCGCGTCCACGTGCTCGAGCACCAGCGCCGAGAGCCGGGTCAGGATCCGCCCGCGCTCGAGCGCCGTCATGCGGCCCCAGTCGCCCTCGAGCGCCGCCTGCGCAGCCGCGACCGCCGCGTCGATATCCGTCGCAGTGCCGCGGGCGATGCGGCCGATCTCCTCTCCGGTCGAGGGGTTCACGATGGGCAGCGTGCCGGCGCTGTCGCGCCACTCGCCGCCGATCAACATCTGCGCGCTGTCGCGCGCAAGGTTCAGATGCGCGTCACCGCGCGTCAGGCTCCCGGTCATCCGCATGTCCTCCTCCCGGTGGCTGCGGCAGGGATGGTGCGGCAGCCAGCAAGGATTTGGTATACCCGTGAGCGGGGGTGTCAAACACCGTCTCGGTTGCCCCGGCCTCGACGATCTCGCCATTGCGCATGACGAGCACCCGGTCGGTGATGCCGCGCACCACGCTGAGATCGTGAGAGATGAACAGGTAGGTCAGCCCATATTGCCGCGACAGATCCGCGAT
The DNA here is from genome assembly GCF_020171625.1 of Salipiger bermudensis. Taxonomy (GTDB): domain Bacteria; phylum Pseudomonadota; class Alphaproteobacteria; order Rhodobacterales; family Rhodobacteraceae; genus Salipiger; species Salipiger bermudensis_B. Next base: position 103,256 of record NZ_JAIUZY010000008.1, on the reverse strand, counting down.
CAGGTCGAGGATCTGCGCCCGCACCCGCACGTCGAGCGCCGAGACCGCTTCGTCGAAGATCACCAGCTCGGGTCGGATGATCAGGGCGCGGGCGATGGCGATGCGCTGGCGCTGGCCGCCCGAGAAGGCATGGATGTGCTGCTCGGCATGTTCGGGCTTCAGCCCAACGTCGATGAGCGCGCGCGCGACGGCGTCGGCGCGCTCCGGGCCGCGCGGCGGGTCGTCGAGCAGGTGGAACGGCTCGGCGATCAGGCGCCCCACGCGGTGGCGCGGGTTGAACGAGCCGTAGGGGTCCTGAAACACCACCTGCACCCGGCGGCGCACGGCGCGGTCGGGCTTGCCGTGGCGATAGACCGGCGCCCCGTCGAGGGTGATGGCGCCCGCCTGCACCGGCTCGAGCCCGAGAATGGTGCGTGCCAACGTGGACTTGCCGCAGCCCGACTCGCCCACCAGCCCGACCCGCTCGCCCCGGGCGACCTCGAAGCTGACGCCGTTCACCGCGACGTGCGGCGGACCGGGGCGGAACAGCCCGGCGCGCGGGCCGGGATAGTGGCGCGTGACGGCCTCGACCCGCAGCAGCGGCCCGTCGGGCCGCGGCGCGGGCAGATCGGCGCGGTGGCGCGAGGCCTCGAAGAGCTGGCGGGTGTAGGGATGGCGCATCTCTGCGAAGAGGCGCGCGGTTTCGCCCTGCTCGACGATCTCGCCCGACTTCATCACCGCGATGCGGTCGGCCATCTCGGCGACCACTGCGAGATCGTGGGTGATCATCATCAGCGCCATGCCCTCCTCGCGCACGAGGTCGCGCAGCAGCGCGAGGATCTGCGCCTGCGTGGTCACGTCGAGCGCGGTGGTGGGCTCGTCGGCGATCAGGAGCTTCGGGCGCAGGGCGATGGCCATGGCGATGACGACGCGCTGGCGCTGCCCGCCCGAAAGCTCGTGCGGGTAGCGGCTGGGCGGCACGCGATCGGGCGGCAGGCCGACGCGGGCGAGCACCTCGGCGGCGCGGGCGCGGGCGGCGGCGCGCGGCATGGCCCTGTGCACGAGGATGGTCTCGGCCACCTGCTGTCCGATGCGCTGCACCGGGTTGAGCGCGGTCATTGGCTCTTGGAAGATCATGCCGATCTCGCGACCGCGGATGGCACAGAGCCGGCGCTCGGAGAGCTGGCCGTGATCGCGACCGTCGAGGCGCAGCGCGCCCGACATCTCTGCGCCATGTGGCAGCAGGCCCATGGCGGCGAGCGCGGTCATCGACTTGCCGGAGCCCGATTCGCCGGTCAGCGCCACGATCTCGCCGGGCGCGATGGTTAGGTCGAGGTTCCGGAGGATGGGCTGGCCGTGAATCGCGACCGAGAGGGCGTCGAGTTCGAGCAGGGGTTTCGAACCGGACTGCGTCCGGTCCGACAGGGGCGAGGGGCGCTGCCCCTCGCGCTCCCCGAGGTATTTGGAAACCAGAGAAGGGGTCATCTGCGCACCGCTCCCAGCCTCGGGTCGAGCCGGTCGCGCAGGCCATCGCCCAGCAGGTTGAGGCCGAGCACGCTCAGGACGATGGCGAGGCCCGGGATGATGGCCACATGCGGGGCGAGCGCCACCATGGTCTGGGCGTCGGCCAGCATCCGGCCCCAGGAGGGGATCGGGGGCTGCGCGCCGAGGCCCACGTAGGAGAGGCCGGCCTCGGCGAGGATGCCGAGCGAGAACTGGATAGTGCCCTGCACGATCAGCAGGTTGGCGATGTTGGGCAGGATGTGCTCGGCGCTGATCCGCGGTGCCGACTTGCCGGCAGTGCGGGCGGCGAGGATGAAATCGCGCCGCCACAGGCTCAGCGCGGCGCCGCGCGACAGACGGGCGAAGACCGGGATGTTGAAGATGCCGATGGCGATGATGGCGTTGGTGGCGCCGGGGCCGAAGATGGCCGTGATCAGGATCGCGATGACGAGGCTCGGGAAGGCGAAGATCAGGTCGTTCATCCGCATGATCGCCTCGTCGAGCCAGCCCCCCGAACGCGCCGCGGCGGCAAGGCCCAGAGGCACGCCCAGCCCCAGCCCGATGCCCACCGCCACCAGCGCCACGGCGATCGAGGTGCGGGCGCCGACCATCACGAGGCTCAGCATGTCGCGGCCGAAATGGTCGGTGCCGAGCCAGTGCGACGCCGAGGGTGGCTGCAGGCGCTCGGCGATGGCGACGGTGTCGGTCGGGTACGGGGTCCAGACGAAGGACAGCAGCGCGGCGCCGACGAGGAACGCGGTGAGCAGCGTGCCAAGGATCAGGTTGCGGGTCATCGGCGGTGCCTCAGGCGCGGGTCGACCGCCGCGTAGGCGAGATCGGTGAGGAAGGTGACCACGATCACCGCGAAGACCAGCAGCATCACCACCGACTCGACCACGATCAGGTCGCGCTGGGTGATGGCCTGGAAGATTAGCCGCCCGAGGCCGGGCAGGAAGAACACCTGTTCGATGATGATCGCCCCGGCGAGCAGGAAGGAGAATTGCAGCCCGATGATGGTCAGCACCGGGATGAGCGCGTTGCGCACCCCGTGCCGCCACAGCGCCTGCCGGCGCGACAGCCCCTTGGCGCGGGCGGTGCGGATGAAATCCTCATGCAGGATGTCGATCAGCGCCGAGCGCATGACGCGCGCGAGGATCGCCGCCTGTGGCAGGGCCAGCGCCACCGCCGGCAGGGTCAGCGCCTTCAGCCCCTGCAGCGGCTCCTCCCAGCCGGGAAAGCCGCCGGCGCTGAACCAGCGCAATTTCAGCGCGAAAAGCAGCACGAGGAGCATGGCGAACCAGAAATTCGGCACCGCGACGCCGAGCTGCGTCGCCCCCATCACCGCCATGTCTCCGGCCCTGCCGCGCCGTGCGGCGGCGAAGATGCCCGCCGGGAAGGCGATCAGCGTCGAGAGCAGCAGCGCGTAGAGCGCCAGCGGCAGCGAGACCTGCACCCGCTCGGCCACCATCTGCGCCACTGGCGCGCGGTAGGTGTAGGAGGTGCCGAAATCGCCCTGCACCATGCCCGAGACCCACGCGAGGTAGCGCTCGTGCACCGGCAGATCGAGCCCGAGCTCGGCGCGCAGCGCGGCGACGGTGTCGGGCCGCGCATTGATCCCCAGCATGAAACTCGCCGGATCGCCCGGCGCGACCTCGACCACGAGGAAGATCACCAGCGAGGCGATGGCGAGGCTGATCGCAAGGATGAGCAGCCGTTTCAGGGCGTAGGCCAGCATGGCGCGCCTACGGCGCCGCGGCGGGTCGGGGCGCGCCGCTCATGAGGCCAGAAGCTCCAGCGGATCGTAGCCGGGGCCGGTCTCCCACGCCACCTTCGGCAGGCTGTCTGGCTTGTAGCGCAGCCCCGCCATCTCGGCGCGGGTGACGAAGCGGCGGGTGTGCACCACGCCCTCCGGGTCACGCCAGTCATCCGACAGCGCGCCGTCGGTGATCTCGCAGCGGAAGAACAGCTCGACCTGGTGAAAGCCGGCCTCGGGGGCATGGTACTCGTTGACGAGACAGGGCAGGCCCACGCGCACGGTAAGGCCGGTCTCCTCATGCACCTCGCGGGCGAGGTTGTCGTGCAGCGAGGCGCCCTTCTCGACACCGCCACCGGGGGCGCACCACAGATTGCTCTTCTGCCCCGGCCAGGCGTTGACCAGCAGCAGGCGGTTTTCGTGCAGGATGACGGCGCGGGTGGCGAGGCGGGGTGAGGTCGACATGGGGCGGAGATTTGCACCTTTCGCGCGGCGGGGGAAGGCCGTATTCCCCGCCACATGACCCGCGTACCCGTTCCGCCACCCTGCCCCGCCACGAGGGCCTGCCGATGATCGAGCTGACATTCGAGAATGCCCGCGTGATGCGCCCGGGCGGCTGGAGTGATGCGCCCCTGTCGGTGGCCGCGGGCGTGATCTGCGATGCGCCCGAGGGGCGGCGGGTGGATCTTGGCGGCTACGACATCCTGCCGGGCATCGTCGACGCACATGGCGACGGCTTCGAGCGCCACATGGCGCCGCGGCGCGGGGCGCTGCGCGAGCGCGACGCCGGCATGGTGGCCTGCGCCGCCGAGCTGGCCGCGAACGGCATCACCACGGCGATGCTGGCCCAGTTCTGGTCGTGGGAAGGCGGAATGCGCGGGCCGGAGTTTGCCGAGGAGGTGTTCGCCTCGGTGGCCGAGGTGGCGCCGACCGTGCCGGTGGACCTGCGCCTGCAGCTGCGGCTCGAGACCCACTTTCTCGACGCCTTCGCGCAAGCCGAGGCGGCGATCGACCGCTGGGGCATCGGCTACGTGGTGTTCAACGACCACCTGCCGCACGCGCGGCTCGCCGAGGGGCGCAAGCCGCCGCGGCTCACCGGTCAGGCGCTGAAATCCGGTCGCTCGCCCGAGACGCACTTGGCGCTGATGCAAGCGCTGCACGCCCGCGGCGACGAGGTGCCCGAGGCGCTCGACGCGCTCTGCGCGCGGCTCGCCGCCAGAGCCTGCCGGATGGGCAGCCACGACGACCGCAGCGCCGAGGGGCGCGCGGCGTGGCGGGCACGCGGGGTGCGCGTGTCGGAGTTCCCCGAGACGGTGGAGGCGGCGCAGGCGGCGCACGATGGCGGCGACGCGGTGGTGCTCGGCGCGCCCAACGTGGTGCGCGGCGCGAGCCATGCCGGCAACGTGGCGGCGAGCGCGCTCATCGGGCTCGGGCTCTGCGATGCGCTGGCCTCGGATTACCACTACCCCGCCCCGGCGCGCGCCGCGTGGCGCTGCGTCGAGCTGGGCCTGCTCGACGAGGCGCAGGCGTGGCGGATGGTCTCTGAGGGGCCGGCGCGGCTCCTGGGGCTCGAGGATCGCGGCAGGCTGGAGCCCGGCCTGCGCGCCGATCTGGTGGTGATGGATCGCGCCAGCCGCCGCATCGTATTGACCATGGCGGGCGGGCGCATCGCGTGGCTCTCGGGCGAGATCGCCGAGCGGCTGCTCTAGGCGCCGGGCGCCCCTCAACCCACCGGGATATTGTCGATCAGGCGCACCCCGCCCAGCCATGCGGCGGCCAGCAGCCGCGCCGGGCGGTCGAGCGTGGTCATCGGCGCAAGCCCGTCGGCGGCGCGCAGCTCGAGATACTCGACCCGCTCGAAGCCACCTTCGAGGATCGCCGCCTCGGCCTGCGCTGTCAGCGTCGCGAGATCGGCACCGGCCCGCAGCCCCTCGGCCATCGCCACCATGGCGCGGTTGAGCACCGGGGCGGCGGCGCGGGTGGCCTCGGGCAGCAGCACGTTGCGCGAGGACAGCGCCAGCCCGTCTGGTTCTCGCACCGTCTCGCAGCCGATCACCTCGACGGGGATGTCGAGGTCGCGGGCCATGCGGCGCACCACCTGAAGCTGCTGGTAGTCCTTCTCGCCGAAATAGGCGCGGTCCGCGCCGGTCTGCAGGAAGAGCTTCGAGACCACCGTGGTCACGCCGTCGAAATGGCCCGGGCGGAAGGCGCCGCAAAGCCCCTCGGTCAGGCCCGACACCGCCACCGAGGTGGCAAAGCCCTCGGGATAGATCTGCTCGGGCCCGGGCACGTAGATCACGTCGACCGCATGGGGCGCGAGCTTCTCGGCATCGGCGTGCTCGGTGCGCGGGTAGTTCTCGAGATCGGCGGCGCTGTTGAACTGCTTGGGGTTCACGAAGATCGTCACGATCACCCGGTCGCACTCGGCCTTGGCGGCCTCGACGAGGCTCAGGTGCCCGGCGTGAAGCGCGCCCATGGTGGGCACAACGCCCACCGTCTCGCCGGCGCGCTTCCAGCCCGCGAGCCGGTCGCGCAGCTCGGCCTTGGTGCGCAGCATCTCGGTCATGGCTTTGCTCCCGGGGCAGTGTCGGCAAACACGTGCTCGTCCGCGGGAAAGGTCCGGGCGCGCACCTCGGCAGCATAGGCCGCGATGGCGGCTTCAGCCTGTTCGCCGAGACTCGCGTAGCGCTTGACGAATTTCGGCTTGAACGCGGTGAAGAGCCCCAGCATGTCGTCGACCACGAGGATCTGCCCGTCGCAGCCCGCCGAGGCGCCGATGCCGATGGTCGGGATCGGCAGCTCCCCGGTCACCCGATCGGCCAGGCCCTGCGGCACCTTCTCGAGCACCACGGCAAAGGCCCCTGCCCCGGCCACCGCATGGGCATCCGCCATCAGCCGATCGCCAGCCGCGCCACGCCCCTGCACCTTGTAGCCGCCGAGCGTGTTGATCGATTGCGGCGTGAGACCGACATGCGCCATCACCGGGATGCCGCGCGCGGTCAGGAAGGCGATGGTCTCGGCCATGCTCTCGCCGCCCTCGAGCTTCACCGCCCCGGCGCCGGTCTCGGCCATCAGCCGCGCGGCGTTGCGGAACGCCTGCTGGGGGCCTTCCTCGTAGGAGCCGAAGGGCATGTCGACGACCATCATGGCGCGGTCGAGGCCGCGTTTCACCGCCTGTGCGTGCAGGATCATCATCTCCATCGTCACGCCGAGGGTCGAGGGAAGCCCGTGCAGCACCATCCCGACGCTGTCACCGACGAGGACGAAATCGCAATGCGCGTCCATCATCTGCGCCATCGGCGTGGTGTAGGCGGTCAGGCTGACCAGCGGCGCTCCGCCCTTGCGGGCGCGGATATCGTCCGGCAGCGGGGCCGACTTTCGCGCGGTCGCGCTCATTGGCGTCTCCTCCTCGTCAACAAGGCTGGCGTGGTCTAGCAGCCTGCCCCCCTATATTCCAGTGTGCATGTGCTTGCACCGCCGGGGAATTCGGGCACACTTCGACACGATGCCCGCCAACGGAGAGCCAGATGTCCCGTCCCATGTCCTACCTCGCCCCGGCCGCCGCCGCGTTGCTGCTGTCGGCGCAGGCGCTGATGGCCCAGCAAACCGACCTGACCATCGCGCTGCAGCTCGAGCCGCCGCATCTCGACCCGACCTCGGCCGCCGCCGGCGCCATTGACAGCGTGCTCTATGCCAATGTCTTCGAAGGGCTGACGCGGTTCACCGAGACCGGCGAGGTCGTGCCGGGCCTTGCCGAAAGCTGGGAGATCTCGGAGGACGGGCTGACCTACACCTTCCGGCTGCGCGACGGTGTCACCTTCCATGACGGCACCACGATGGACGCCGAGGACGTGAAGTTCAGCCTCGACCGGGCGCGCGGGGAAGACAGCCTCAACGCCCAGAAAGCGCTGTTCGAGGGCATCGCGGAGGTGACGGTAGGCGATCCGCGCACCGTCGAGGTGACGCTGTCGAAACCCGACGGCATGTTCCTGTCCAACATGGCCTGGGGCGACGCGGTGATCGTGGCCCCCGAGAGCATCGAGGGCATCCAGCAGACCCCGGTGGGCACCGGCCCCTTCACCTTCGAGCGCTGGGTCACCGGCGATCGCATCGAGATGAGCCGCAACCCCGACTACTGGGGCGAGGCCCCGTCGCTCGAGGCGGTGACCTTCCGCTTCATCTCGGACCCGACTGCGGCGTTCGCGGCGATGATGGCGCAGGATATCGACGCCTTTGCCGGCTTCCCGGCCCCCGAGAACCTCGAGATGTTCGAGGCCGACCCGCGCTTTCAGGTGCTTGTCGGCTCGACCGAGGGCGAGACCATCCTCGCGATGAACCACGGCGACACGCATTTCTCCGACCCCAAGGTGCGCGAGGCGCTGTCCCACGCCATCGACCGGCAGGCGATCATCGACGGGGCGATGTTCGGCTACGGCACGCCGATCGGCACTCACTTCGCGCCGCACAATCCCGATTACGTAGACCTCACCGAGCTTTCGACCTACGACCCGGAGCTTGCCAAGACGCTGCTGGCGGATGCGGGCTATCCCGAGGGCTTCACCACCACGCTGAAGCTGCCGCCGCCCTCCTATGCCCGGCGCGGCGGCGAGATCATCGCGGCGCAGCTGCGCGAGGTGGGGATCGAGACCCAGATCACCAACCTCGAATGGGCGCAGTGGCTTGAGGAGGTGTTCCGTGGCAAGGATTTCGGCCTGACCATCGTGTCGCATACCGAGCCCTTCGACATCGGGATCTATGCCCGGCCCGATTACTACTTCCAGTACGACAACCCGGCCTTCCAGGAGCTGATGCGCACCCTCTCCGCGACCACGGACCCGGCAGAGCGCTCGGAGCTGATCAAGCAGGCGCAGACGGTGATCGCCGAAGACCACGTCAACGCCTACCTGTTCCAGCTCGCCTTCCCGACGGTGGCCGATGCCCGGCTCGAGGGGCTGTGGCAGAACCAGCCGACACAGGCCACCGACCTGACCGGCGTGCGCTGGACGGAGTGAGCGCGCGTTGCCACGGGTTCACATGTTGCAGTGGGGCGGGAGCTTGGTGGAAGGCATGAGACCGCCCCGGAGCGGCGTCGCGGCGCCGCTCACTCCCGCCGCAGCGGCGCCACCGAGACCGCCACGCCGCCCAGCACCAGCAGGGCGGCGAGCGCGAAGCGGGTGGTGAGCGCCTCGCCCAGAAACACCATGCCGCCCGCCATCGCGATCACCGGCACGGTGAGCTGCGCCACGGCGGCGACCGAGCCCGGCAACTGCGGCAGCACCGCGTACCAGAGCGCGTAGCCCAGACCCGAGGTCACCGCGCCCGAGAGCACTGCCAGCGCCACCGCGCCAAGGCTCCACGGGCCGCCCGCCCCCGCAAGCTGAAGCGCCAGCCACACCACGAGCCCCAGCCCCGCCGCGAGCACGAAATTGGCCGCGGTCGAGACCAGCGCCACCTCGGCCTTGCGACCGGCCAGCGAATAGACGCCCCAGCCGACGCCCGCGAGCAGCATGGCCAGCGCGTGCGGCAGGCTGGGCGCCGCCTGACCGCCCGGCCAGAGCAGCCAGACCAGCCCACCAAAGGCCAGCCCCGCCCCCAGCCAGCGCCGCGCGGGCACCCGCTCGCCCCCGGCCACGCTGCCGCCGAACATCGTCACCTGCACCATGCCGAAGAGCAGCAACGCCCCGAGGCCTGCGGGCATCGCCGCATAGGCCGCCGAGAACCCATAGATGTAGAGAAACAGCCCCGCCACGCCGGCCAACCGTCCAGCGCCGCCCAGCTGAAGGCGCCCCTCACGCGCCAACACCAGCGCCGCCAGCATCAGCGCGCCCGAGAGCAGACGCAGCGTGCCGAAGCTCACCGCGTCGATGCCGCCCGAGGCGAGAGCTGCGCGGTTGAGCACGGAATTGGCGGCGAAGGCGGTCATGGTGAGCGCCACAAGCAGGAACAGTCGCATCGGCCACGGGCCTCCCCTCCCGCTGCACGCCGTCTTTCGGGCGCGCCTCACTCCTCGGGGCTGCCGCCCGCCGCGTCGCCCTGTTTCTTCTTCAGCGCCGCCAGCTTGGCCTTGAGCGCGCCGCGCCGCCGGCTCTGGTAGGCGCGGATCACCGGCACCGTGAGGTAGTAGCAGACCAGCCCGGAGACGATGCCCGGCAGGATGCATCCGATCAGGTAGGGATAGAACACCTTGTCGTAGAACAGGATCAACTCGGTCCAGTTGGTCGGTTCCCCGGTGAACCACGCCACGAGGTTGTGCCACAGGTCGCCGGCGGCATAGGCAAACCGGTCGAGCACCGACTTGTGGTCGGGTTCGTGCCGGTCGATGCCGAGAAACCAGTAGCCTGTCTGGAGCGAGCTGAAGGCGATGGGCACGTATGTCAGCGGGTTGCCGAAGAACGTCCCCAGCAGCGAGGCGATGATGTTGCCACGCAGCGTCTTGGCGATCAGCGCCGCGACGACGAAGTGCATTCCGTAGAACGGGGTAAACGAGGTGAAGACGCCGGCGAACACGCCGCGCGCGATGCGTTCCGGGGGATCTGGAAGCCGGTGCAGGCGGTACTGGATATACCGCGCCGCACGTCCCCAGCCGCCACGCGGCCAGAAGAATTCGACCAGTATCCTCCAGACAGGTCGTCTGTCACGGCGCTTGAAGACCAAAGGCCCGTCCCGTCCAATCCTCCGCAGCCCCGTGGGGCCGCGTTTCCTTACAGTCACAACCGATGCCGGTTGCGTCCCCTTACTGCGCCGCCGTCGGAAGCGCCGTCAGCGAGGAATCTCGCCGGCGGTGCACGGAGGCGACATCGCTTTCGGCTTCGAGGGCGGAGATCACCGAGTGAAGGTGCTCCGCATCGCGGAATTCCACGTCCATCCGGATACGGAAGTAATCCGGCTTCCGGTCCACGAAGACAAGATCCGAGATATTGGCCAACCGCTCGCCAATCAAGGTGCAAACCCGACCCAATACCCCGGCGTCGTTGCCGATGGTCAGCTCGAGGCTCACATCATAGGCGGCCGGGTGCGTGCCCTCCTCCCAGCGCAGATCGACCCAGCGGTCGGGCTGGTCCTCGTAGGCGGCAAGGGATTCGCAATCGATGGCGTGCACGAACACGCCCTTGCCGCGCTGCGTGATGCCGATGATGCGCTCGCCGGGCAGGGGCTGGCAGCAGCGCGCCCGGGTGAAGCCGGTGCCGGGCTCGAGCCCGATCACAGCGCGATGCGCGTCGACCTCGACATCGTCCGCCGGCCCGAGATCGGGATAGACCGCGTGCACCACCTCGCGCGAGGTCAGCTCGGCGCTGCCCAGCCGGGCCAGAAGCTCGTCCGTGTCCTCAAGCCGCAGGGTCTGGGCCGCCTTCTCGAGCACCTTGTCGGTGGCCTTCTTGCCGACATGCTCGAAGGCCGAACGCGCCAGCTCGTGCCCGAGCCGCACGAAGCGCTCGCGCCCGGCCTCGCGCAGGGCGCGGCGGATCGCGGTGCGCGCCTTGCCGGTGGTGGCGATGTCGAGCCATGTCGCCTGCGGGGTCTGACCCTCGGCGGTGATGATCTCGACCGACTGGCCGTTCTTCAGCCGGGTCCAGAGCGGCACGCGGATGCCGTCGACCTTGGCGCCGACGCAGGCCGAGCCGATGCGGGTGTGGATGGCATAGGCGTAATCAAGCGGCGTAGCGCCGCGCGGCAGCTTCACCACGTCGCCCTTGGGCGTGAAGCAGAACACCTTGTCCGAGTACATCTCGAGCTTGACCGCCTCGAGGAACTCGTCGTGATCCTGTTCGCTGTCGAACTGTTCGGTCAACGAAGCGATCCAGCGAGCCGGATCGACGGCGAACGGGTTCTCGGCGCGCTGACCGTCGCGATAGGACCAGTGCGCGGCGACGCCGGTCTCGGCGACCTCGTGCATCTGGCGGGTGCGGATCTGCACCTCGACGCGCTTGCCGTCGCGGCCCGACACGGTGGTGTGGATCGAGCGGTAGCCGTTCGACTTGGGCTGGCTGACATAGTCCTTGAACCGCCCCGGCACTGCGCGCCAGCGCTGGTGGATCACCCCGAGCGCGCCGTAGCAGTCCATGTCGTTGCGGGTGATGACGCGAAAGCCGTAGATGTCGGACAGGCGGGAGAAGCCCATGCCTTTTTCCTGCATCTTGCGCCAGATCGAGTAGGGCTTCTTGGCGCGGCCAAAAACCTCGGCGTCGATGCCGGCCTCCTCGAGCTCGTGGCGCATGTCGCCGGTGATCCGGTGGATCACGTCGCCGGCCTCTTTCTGCAGCGTGATGAAGCGGCGGATGATCGAGGCGCGGCCCTCGGGGTTGAGCACCCGGAACGCAAGATCCTCGAGTTCCTCGCGCATCCACTGCATCCCCATGCGACCGGCCAGCGGCGCATAGATATCCATCGTCTCGCGCGCCTTCTGGATCTGCTTCTCGGCGCGCATCGCCTTGATGGTTCGCATGTTGTGCAGTCGGTCGGCGAGCTTCACGAGGATCACCCGCAGGTCCTTGGACATCGCCATGAACAGCTTGCGGAAGTTCTCGGCCTGCTTGGTCTCGGAGCTGGACAGCTGCAGGTTGGTCAGCTTGGTGACGCCGTCGACCAGATCGGCGACATCCTCGCCGAAGCGCTCGGCGATGTCGGACCACGAGGCGCGGGTGTCCTCGATGGTGTCGTGCAGCAGGGCGGTGATGATGGTCGCATCGTCGAGCTGTTGCTCGGTCAGAATCGCGGCAACGGCGACGGGATGCGTGAAATAGGGCTCGCCGGAATGGCGCATCTGCCCGTCATGCATCGCGCGGCCAAACTCGTAGGCCGCGCGGATGAGCTTTTCGTTGGTCTTGGGATTGTAGTTGCGGACCAGTGCAATCAGGTCTTCCGCCGCGATCATGGGCGCCTATCCTTCACCTGGCCCGCATCCAGGGGCCTCAGCCCTCGCCCTGGGCCTCCATGAGCGCGCGCAGGAGCTTTTCTTCGGACATGTCGTCCTCGACCGGCTTGTCCTGTTCGGCACCCATGAGCAGCGCCATGCTGTCATCCTCGGGCTCGTCGACCTCGATCTGGGTCTGGTGGCTCTCGATCAGACGCTCACGCAGCTCGTCAGCCGACTGGGTTTCCTCGGCGATTTCGCGGAGGGCAACCACCGGGTTCTTGTCGTTGTCGCGGTCGACCGTGATCGGGCTGCCGGATGCAACTTCGCGCGCACGGTGCGCAGCGAGCATCACCAGCTCGAACCGATTCGGGACCTTGTCGACGCAATCTTCTACCGTCACGCGGGCCATATGCGTATCACCTATTCGGGTTAGCCGTCAGAAAGGGAACCCCTATCGCGTCATCGGCCAAAAGACAAGCGGCGATCGGTCATAAAGGCTTGACCTCATCGCGGGCCTGCTGGGGCAATGCCGCGCAGAGCTCGCGCACGGTTTGCCCGAGCAGGGGATGGCGCCAGTCCGGTGCGATATCGCACAACGGGACGAGCACGAAGGCCCGCTCGTGCATCCGCGGATGCGGCAGTATCAACTCCTCCGGCGCACTCACCTTCTGCTCGTCGAGGCTCAGCCCGCGCCATTGCGACTGCGATGCCGCGTCAGGCGCGATCTCCTGTCCGTGCGCCAACAGGTCGAGGTCGAGGCTGCGGCTGCCCCATCTCTGCTCGCGCTCCCGGCCAAAATCATGTTCAATTCTATGCATCCGCGCGAGAAGCTCGGCGGCGGAGGCCTCTCCGGACGCGGCGATGCAGGCGTTGACGTAATCCGGCCCGGCCCCCGCCGGAAAGCACGGCGTTGCGAAGAACCGGCTGACCCGCAGGACGCGTTCGCCGGAGGCCGACAGTGCCTCGATCGCCGCACGCAATGTTTCCGCAGGAGAGCCAATCGCGGACGATAGGTTCGCGCCGAGGGCAATCAACTTTTCTTGTCCCATTCGCACGTTTGGGCTATCCTTTTGGATTATGTGTTACGGCTTGTACTGACTGCGAAATATCCTAATCTTTGACGACCGAGCGCGCCAGACCACTCACATTCACACTCACGGACATTGGTGCGTTCCATTGCTGAAAGGACATTTGATGTTTTACAAGGACGAACGGCTCGCGCTGTTCATAGATGGGTCGAACCTCTACGCCGCCGCGAAAGCGCTTGGCTTCGACATCGACTACAAGCTCCTCCGACAGGAATTTGTACGCCGTGGCAAGATGGTTCGCGCGTTCTATTATACCGCGCTTCTCGAAAACGATGAATATTCGCCGATCCGCCCGCTGGTGGACTGGCTGCACTACAACGGCTTCACCATGGTGACCAAGCCGGCGAAGGAATACACCGACAGCCAGGGCCGCCGGAAGGTCAAGGGCAACATGGATATCGAGCTGACAGTCGATGCCATGGAGCTGGCACCGCGCGTCGACCATATCGTGCTGTTCTCGGGGGACGGTGATTTCCGCCCGCTGGTGGAAAGCCTTCAACGGCAGGGTGTGCGCGTGTCGGTGGTTTCGACCATCCGCAGCCAGCCGCCGATGATCGCCGACGAGCTTCGCCGCCAAGCCGACAATTTCATCGAGCTTGACGAACTGCGCGAAGTCATCGGCCGCCCGCCGCGCGAGCAGCAGGCGGAGCGCAACTTCGAGGTCGCAAGCAGCGGCACCTGACAGCGTGAGCGCGGGACCTGATGGGGATGAGGCCCCGCGATCATGCTGACTGACGCCGCCGCACTCGGCGGTCTGTTTCTGGCGGCCTTCGGCGCCGCCACGATCCTGCCCTTCCAGTCCGAGGTCGTCTTTGTCGGGCTGCAGCTCGGCAACGCCGCGCCGGTGCTGCTCATCGTGCTTGTCGCAAGCGTCGGAAATGTCCTCGGCGCGGTGCTCAACTACGTGCTCGGCATCTGGCTCGAACATTACCGCCACCGCCGCTGGTTTCCGGTCAGCGAGGCGCAGCTGGCTCGGGCGCAGCGGGCCTATGCCCGCTGGGGGGTCTGGACCCTGCTGCTGAGCTGGGCCCCTCTGGGAGACGCCTTTACAGTGATTGCCGGGGTCATGCGGACCAACTGGGCGGTGTTTCTCACGCTCGTGACCATTGCCAAGACCGGGCGCTACATCGTGCTGGCATGGGCCACCGCCGCGACCATGGGCGGCGGCTGAGCGTCACCGGTCAACCGAGGCGCGGGTGTTGATGTCGTTGTGGATCTCGACCACTTCCTCCGGCCAGGTGCTCTTGATGTAGGCCATCACGTCGAGGATCTCGGTCTCGCTGAGGATGTCTCCGAACCCCATCATGTTCGAGCGGTAGTCGCCGCCCACCATCGCCTCGGAGCCATGCGTGACGATGGCCAGAAGCTGTGCGTCGGGGTGGTGCCAGGTATGGCCGGTGGCGTCGTGCGGCGGCGCCGGCAGGAACCCGTCGGCATCGCGCTCGGTCCAGTCAGGTTGCCCCTCGAGCTGCGTTCCGTGACAGGCGGCGCAGTGTTCGGCGTAGAGCTGCTCGCCATTCGCGACGCGCGCAGCGTCGGTGTAGGGGAACAGCCCGACCGCCGGCTCTGCCGCCATCTGCGCCCACGCCCAGCCGCCTGCCAGCAGCGCCACCGCCCCCGCGCCGATTGCAATCCGCTTCATCTCATCCTCCCCGTCACGCCGCGCAACTCTTCCACCCGTGCGGGTCGGCATCAAGTCACAGCGTCGTCAGCCGTGCCGAAGGGGTCGACGTTGGCGCCTGCAGGCATTACCTCGGGAGGAACAGGAGACGCCCATGAAGAATCCGCTCACCCTCTACCTCGCCGCCCCGCGCGGCTTTTGCGCCGGTGTCGACCGGGCGATCAAGATCGTCGAGATGGCGCTCGAGAAATGGGGCGCGCCGGTCTACGTGCGGCACGAGATCGTGCACAACAAGTTCGTGGTCGACGGGCTGCGCGACAAGGGCGCCGTCTTCGTCGAGGAGCTCGAGGACTGCCCGCCGGACCGGCCGGTGATCTTCTCCGCCCACGGTGTGCCCAAGGCGGTCCCGGCCGAGGCCGCGCAGCGCGAGATGGTCTATGTCGACGCCACCTGCCCGCTGGTCTCCAAGGTCCATATCGAGGCCGCGCGGCACCACGAGAACGGCCTGCAGATGATCATGATCGGCCATGCCGGCCACCCCGAGACCATCGGCACCATGGGCCAGCTGCCCGAGGGCGAGGTGCTTCTGGTCGAAACCGTCGAGGACGTCGCCCATGTGCAGGTGCGCGACCCCGAGCAGCTGGCCTTCGTCACCCAGACCACGCTGTCGGTCGACGATACGATCGACATCGTCGCGGCGCTGAAGGCGCGCTTCCCGGCCATCGTCGGCCCGCACAAGGAAGACATCTGCTACGCCACCACCAACCGGCAGGAAGCGGTCAAGGCCATCGCCCCTGACTGCGACGCGCTGCTCGTGGTGGGCGCGCCGAACTCGTCGAACTCCAAGCGGCTGGTCGAGGTCGCCCGCAAGGCCGGCTGCTCCTACGCCCAGCTGGTCCAGCGGGCCGAGAACATCGACTGGCGCGCGCTCGAGGGCATCGCGTCCGTCGGCGTCACCGCGGGCGCCTCGGCCCCCGAGGTGCTGATCGACGAGGTCATCGATGCCTTCCGCGACCGGTTCGACGTGACCGTGCAGATGGTCGAGACGGCGCAGGAGAATGTCGAGTTCAAGGTGCCGCGCGTGCTGCGGCAGCCGGCCTGAGCCGCGCGTTTTCAGGGCGTTGACAGCCCGGCCCGAATGGGAAACCCTTCCGCCGTCCAAGGGAGGATCCCATGCTGAGCCTGCAATTCCTGCTCACCGCGCTGGTCGTGGTGCTCGCCCCCGGTGCCGGGGTGATCTACATGCTCGCGATCGGGCTCGGTCAGGGCCGTCGCGCCGCGATCTGGGCGGCGCTCGGCTGCACCTTCGGAATCGTGCCGCACCTCGCCGCCGCGATGCTCGGGCTCTCCGCCCTGCTGCACACCTCCACCGTGCTTTTCACCACCGTCAAGCTCGCCGGCGCGCTCTACCTGCTGTGGCTGGCGTTTCAGGCGCTGCGCGCCACCGGAGCGCTGTCGGTCACCGCCGCCCCCACGCGCGAAAGCGGCCCCCGCACCGCCCGCCGCGGCGCACTGCTCAACATCCTCAACCCCAAGCTCTCACTGTTCTTCCTCGCGCTGTTGCCGCCGTTCCTGTCCGGGGCGCCCGACACCGCGCAGGCCGAGATGATGCTGCTCGGCGGCGTGTTCATGGCGATGACCTTCGCGGTCTTCGTGGTCTACGGCCTCTTCGCCGCCCGCGCCCGCGACTGGCTGCTGGGCAGCGAACGCGCCATGCGCTGGCTCAACCGTTCCTTCGCGGCGATCTTCGCCCTGCTCGCCGGGCGCCTCGCGATGGAGCGCGCATGATCGGTCCCGTCCCCCGCAGCGCCGCCCTGCTGACCGCGGCGGGCGTGCTGCCGTTCCTCTGGGGCGTGCTGACCCTGCTCTCCGACAGCGCCTACCAGCTTGCCTTCACCACCATCGGCGGCCGCTTCGTCGGCCCCTACGTGCAGCTGGCCTACGGCACGGTGATCCTCGCCTTCATGTCCGGCGTGCTCTGGGGCTTCGCCACCAAGGCCGACCCGCGGCAGGCGCCGGTGTGCTACGCGCTGTCGGTAATCCCGGCGCTCTGGGCCTTCTTCATGGCCGGCGGCGGACCGGTCTCTGCCGGGATGAACCTGATCTTCGGCTTTCTCGGCTTGCTGGCGCTTGACTGGCAGTTCTGGCGCTGGGGGCTCGCGCCACGATGGTGGATGCACCTGCGCCTGCCGGTCACCGCCGCCGTGGTCGCCTGCCTGCTGGTGGGCGTGCTCGTGTGAGCGACCACCAGACGCGCGCCCGGGACGGCGCCAAGCCTCCGCCAAACGCGAAACTCAAGCCCCTCTCGACCGACATCGTCCTCGCACCGGGCGGGCGGCTCGGCCCGTCGCCGAAGCACGCCACCTGCGCAGGCCGCAACCAGCCGGGCCGGTGCCACGGCTTCCGCACCGAGGACGACCTGCACGCCCTTCTGGCCGATGTCGGCCTTACCCTCCGTGACGTGACCCGCGGCACGGGACGAGGCCTTGACGGCAGCGCCTCGACATGGATATCGGTCCTCGCCCATGACTGATCTTTTTGCATATACCGACGGAGCCTGCTCCGGCAATCCCGGCCCCGGCGGCTGGGGCGTCCTGATGCGCGCGAAAAATGGCGAGGAGATCGTCAAGGAACGCGAGCTGAAGGGCGGCGAGGCCGACACCACCAACAACCGGATGGAGCTTCTGGCGGCGATCAACGCGCTGGAATCGCTGACCCGCGCCTCGCGCATCACCGTGGTGACCGACAGCGCCTACGTGAAGAACGGCGTCACCGGCTGGATCCACGGCTGGAAGCGCAACGGCTGGAAGACCGCCGCCAAGAAGCCGGTGAAGAACGCCGAGCTGTGGCAGCGCCTCGACGAGGCGCAGCGCCGCCACGACGTGACCTGGCAATGGGTCAAGGGCCACGCCGGCCACCCCGAGAACGAGCGCGCCGACGAGCTCGCCCGCGCCGGCATGGCGCCGTTCAAGCCCGGTAAGGGCGCCTGAGGGCGGGCCGCGATGAGCCCGCTCGAACTCCTCGATTACGCCTCCGTCCTGATCTTCGCGCTGACCGGCGCGCTGGTCGCAAGCCGCGCCCAGCTCGACGTGGTGGGCTTTGCCTTTCTCGCCTGCCTGACCGGGGTCGGTGGCGGCACGCTGCGCGACCTGCTGCTGCGGCGCGAAGTGCTGTGGATCGCCGATCCGACCTATCTCGCCGTCGCCTGCGGGGCAGCGATCGCGGTGTTCTTCACCGCCCACCGGCTCGAAAGTCGCCAGAGCGCCATTCTCTGGCTCGATGCCGTGGCGCTGTCGGTGGCAGTTCCCGCCGGCGCCGGCATCGCGCTTTCCGAGGGCGCCCCGGTCCCGGTGATCCTCGTCATGGGGGTGATGACCGGCTGCTTCGGCGGGCTGATGCGCGACGTCGTCGCCAACGAGGTGCCGCTGGTGCTCAAACAGGGCGAGCCCTACGCGACCTGCGCGCTCGGCGGTGCCGGCGCCCTGCTCGCCGCCCACGCGTCGGGCATCGAGCCCGGCAAGGCGGCGCTGATCGGCGCGATCTTCACCTTCGTGCTGCGCGGCACCGCGCTGGCCTTCGGCTGGCACATCCCGATCTACAAGGGCCGCCCGCCGCGGCGCTGACCCGGCCCCACGCGAACGCTATCCTGAGACGGGCAGAGACCGCCAGGCCGCCCCCGCTCCTTCTCTGGTTCAAAAATACCTCGGGGTGAATGGCGCGCCTGCGCGCCAGAGGGGCAGCGCCCCTCCTCTCCCCGAGCCATCCCTCACTGCAGGTCGGCAAAGGCTGCCTTGAGCCGGTCGCAGGCCTCCTCCACCCGCGCACGCGGGGTGGCGAGATTGAAGCGCAGCCAGCTCTCGCCCCCGGTGCCGAAGACCGGCCCGTGATTGGCGGCGATGCGCGCCTCGCGCTCGACACGCGCGGTGAACTCCGCCGTCGTCATGCCGGTGCCCGAGAAATCCACCCAGGCCAGATAGGTCGCCTCGAGCGGCATCGAGCGCAGCCCCGGGATCTCAGCCACCGCCGCGTCGAAGATCTTGCGGTTGCCGTCGAGATAGGCGCAGAGCTCGTCGACCCAGGCCGCGCCCTCGGGGGAATAGGCCGCGGTCGCCATCACTAGCCCGAAGCTGTTCGGCGACAGGCCCAGCGCGGCGAGGCGTTGGGTAAAGCGCTTGCGCAGGTCCGGGTCGGGAATGATCACGTTGCCGGTATGCGAGCCCGCGATGTTGAAGGTCTTGGTGGTGGCGCTCAGCATCACCAGCCGGTCCGAGATGCTGTCATCGACCAGCGCCATCGGCACATGTTTCTGGCCCGGCATCACGAGGTCGTGGTGGATCTCGTCCGAGACCAGGATCAGGTCGTGGCGCTTGACGAAATCGGCCACCTGCTGCAGCTCCTCGCGGCTCCAGACCCGGCCGCCGGGGTTGTGCGGCGAGCACAGCACCACCAGCTTCTCGCGCCCGGTCATCTGCGCGTCATAGGCGGCAAAATCCATCTCGTAACGCCCGTCGGTCAACACCAGGGGGCACTCGACCACCTCGCGCCCGGCGGATTTTATGACCCGGTGAAAGGCGTGGTAGACCGGCGTGAACAGCACCACCCCGTCGCCCGGCGCGGTATAGGCGTCGATGCAGAGCGCGGTGCCGTTGACCAGACCGTGCGTGGTGGTGATCCAATCGTCCTCGACCGCCCAGCCGTGACGCTCGGCCATCCACCAGCGGATCGCGGCGAGATAATCGCTCTCGTCGCCGAAATAGCCGTAGATGCCGTGATCGAGCATCCCCTGCAGCGCCTCCTGAACGCAGGCCGGCGGGCGGAAATCCATGTCCGCGACCCACATGGCAAGCCCGCCCTCGGGCGAGACGCCATAGATGTCTTCCATCTTGTCCCATTTGGCGGAATGGGTGCCGACGCGGTCGATCACTTCGTCGAAGGGGCTGGTCATGCGGCTTGGTCCTTGCTCTTGGTGGCGCGCCGCACGCTACCGCGCCCGGCCCCGAGCGCAACCCCCCGCACGTGTGCGCTTTTGCCCGACTTGCGCGCTCACGCCGTTGTGCATAGATGAGGCGCATGAAACGCCCGATCCTCATCCACCCCGATCCGCGCCTCAAGAAGGCCTGCGCGCCGGTGCCCGATCTTTCGGACAAGCTCCGCGTGCTCGCCGACGACATGCTCGAAACCATGTATGACGCGCCCGGTATCGGGCTGGCGGCGCCGCAGATCGGCGTGCTCGACCGGCTCATCGTGCTCGACTGCGCCAAGGCCGACGATGGCGAGGCGCCGCGTCCGCTGGTGATGTTCAACCCGCAGGTGGTGGCCTCTTCGGACGAGCGCAACGTCTACGAGGAAGGCTGCCTGTCGATCCCCGACCAGTATGCCGAGGTCGAGCGCCCCAAGGTCGTCGATGTCGAGTGGCTCGACCGCGACGGGAATCTCCAGCGCGACACCTTCGACGGGCTCTGGGCGACCTGCGTGCAGCACGAGATCGACCATCTCGACGGCAAGCTCTTCATCGACTACCTCAAGCCGCTGAAGCGCCAGATGATCACCCGCAAGATGGTCAAGCTCAAGCGCGACCGCGCCCGCGCATGAGCGCGGCGCCGCGCGCTGGCCGGCGCGCCGGTTCCGCCTACCTCTGAGACATTCCCCCGAAGCGGAGACCCCGATGGCCCTGCGCGAGATCCTTCTCTGGCCCGACCCCAAGCTCAAGCAGCCCTGCGCCGAGGTCGGCGACCCGGCTGCGGTCTCGGAGCTGGTCACCGACATGCTCGAGACCATGTACGATGCCCCCGGTCGGGGCCTTGCGGCGCCTCAGGTCGGCGTGCTCAAGCGCGTCTTCGTGATGGATGCGGGCTGGAAGGACGGCGACATGACTCCCGTGGTCTGCATCGATCCGCAGATCCTCGCCGTGGCGAACGAGACCGCCTCCGGCGACGAGGGCTGCCTGTCGATCCCCGGGGTCACCGCGTCCGTGCGGCGCCCGGTCTGGGTGCGCATGGCCTATACCGATCTCAACGGCGACCGGCAGGAGCGCCGGTTCGAGGGCAACGAGGCGATCGTGGCGCAGCACGAATACGACCATCTCGACGGTCTGGTGCATTTCGACCGGCTCGACCCGGCCACTGCCGCCGACCTGATGCACGCCTACGAGCGCGGCGCATGACCGCCCGCCCCTGCATCCCGTGGCCCGACAAGCGCCTGCGCAGCCCCGCCGCGCCGGTCGAGGCGATCACCGACGAGATCCGCGCCATCTGGACCGACATGATCGACACGATGGAAGCGATGCCCGGCGTCGGCCTCGGGGCGCCGCAGATCGGCGTGATGCTGCGCCTCGCGGTGGTCGATGCCTCGGAGGAGCGCAGCCAGCCGGTTCGCATGGCCAATCCCGAGATCCTGCACGCCAGCGTCAAGCTGCGCAGCCATGACGAGGCCAGCCCCAACCTGCCCGGCGTCTGGGCCAAGATCGAGCGCCCGCGCGCCGTCACCGTGCGCTTCCTGAACGAGGCGGGCGAGATCGAGGAGCGCGATTTCGTCGGCCTCTGGGCGACCTCGGTGCAGCACCAGATCGACCACCTGAACGGCAAGATGTACTTCGACCACCTGAGCAAGGTGAAGCGCGACATCCTGCTGCGCCGCGCGAAGAAGGCCCGCTGAGCCCCCTGCCCTGCGGCATCGGGACGCACCCGGCAATGCCCTCTTAATATTGCCTTAATTGCCGCGCAATTCCTCCCTCATTCGCGCTCATTCGCGACCCAGAACGGTGTTCAGAATGCGTGCGCATGTCGATGCGACATGTCTTGTGTGTGAGTGAGCGGTCAGATGACGATTTTCAATGTAACCACCGAAACATGGCACGACCCGGACTTCTGGGCCATGGTGACCACCGCTCCCGGGTCGAACGCGCTCGATTTCTCGGCCCTCCCCGACAGCTTCACCATCAGCTTCGCCCGCGACGGCGCCTTCCTGTCGGTCTCTGACGGCACTGAGAGCTACGTGATCGGCGACAACAGCGTCGGCGCCGGGGCCGATGCCTACCTTGGCGCGCCCGGCGATTTCGGGCTCTTCGAGGTGGTGACCGGCAGCGACGGCGGCGACGTGATCGACGGCAACGACGAGATCGACCTGATCGACGGCCGCGCGGGCGATGACAGCGTGCTGGGCTATGGCGGCGACGACGTGCTGACCGGGGGCCTGGGCGACGACACGCTGCGCGGCGGCGGCGGCGCCGACACGGTCACCGGCGATGACGGCGATGACGTGATCTACGGCAACGAGGGCGGCGATTCGCTGCTCGGAGGCGATGGCGCGGACGAGATCTATGGCGAGTATGGCGACGACTACGTCGAAGGCGGCGCCGGCGACGACCATCTCGAGGGCAACGAAGGCAAGGACACCCTGATCGGGGGCGACGGCAACGACTGGATGCGCGGCTCCTACGACAATGACGCGCTCTGGGGCGGGGCCGGCGACGACTACCTCTGGGGCGGGTATGGCGACGACACCTTCCACATCGAGAACGGCTTCGGCAACGACACGGTCGATGCCGAGGATGTCGACGAGACCAACGGCGACACGCTCGACCTCAC
The DNA here is from genome assembly GCF_020171625.1 of Salipiger bermudensis. Taxonomy (GTDB): domain Bacteria; phylum Pseudomonadota; class Alphaproteobacteria; order Rhodobacterales; family Rhodobacteraceae; genus Salipiger; species Salipiger bermudensis_B. Next base: position 80,872 of record NZ_JAIUZY010000008.1, on the reverse strand, counting down.
GGCGGTCACCGACGGGCTGCGTCTCGACCTGACCGCGACCGACCCGGAAAGCGGCAGCGTGAGCGACGGCAGCTCGACGCTGGTTTTCACGCAGGTCGAAGAGATCCTTCTGGGCGCCGGCGACGACACCATCGCGCTGGCCGATTTCGGCGGGCTCGACAGCGTCAGCGGCTTTGCCGCGCCCGAACTGCAGCCCGATGGCAGCTATCTGGCGCATGATGTGCTCGACGTCTCCGCCCTCACCGATCTCGACGGCCTGCCCGTCGACACCGACGACGTGATCGTGAGCGACACGGTCGGCGACGGCAGCGGCGATGCGGTGCTGAGCTTCCCCGGCGGCGAGGCGATCACCCTGCTGGGGGTGAGCGCCGAGGCGGTGAAGACTGCCGCGCAGCTCGAAGCCCTGGGCATTCCCGCCGCAAGCGCCGAGGCTCCCGTCACCGAGCCGCCGGAAGAGCCGGTTCCCGAGTCTCCCGACGATCGCGACGACGGCACCGGAACCGACGGCGACACCGGAGAAGACAGCGACGCGCCGCCCCCGGCGGACACCGCCGATCTACCGCAGATCGACGGCGCCTTCGAGTTCGAGGCGACTGTCCGGGTCGATGACCTCTCGGGCAATGGCCAGACGGTGTTCGAGTATGGCGGCGGAGGCGCGAACGCCATCACCTTCGGCCAGCTCGGCCCGAGCTCGGCGATGATCTTCGAGATCGTGCAGGACGGCGAGACGCATTACATCGTCGCCGAGGAGTCGCTGGTCGCCGGCGAAACCGCGACCTGGAGCGTCGGGATCGACGAGACCGGGCAGATGTATATCGACAAGAACGGCCTCAACCTTGTGGAGGGCGACGGCGTCGTCCCGGCGGATGTCGACCGGCTCCCGGCTCTGCTTGGCGACTCGGTCCTCGACACGCGCAACGCCTTGGGCGGAGAGATTGGCGACGTCAGCCTCGCTCAAGGCGACACGGTCTGGTTCGGGGACGAGACACCCGGCGACACGCCTGAGGACACGCCCGACGACGACGGCGGCACCTCGGAGGACACCCCTGCCGAACCGACCGGCCCTGAGGATCTTCCCGATGCCGGGGAACCGGAGGACGGCGCGCCCGGCGATGCCCCCGACGGCACACCGGAAGACATCCCCTCCGAGCCGACCGGCCCTGATGATACGCCCGATGCCGGGGAGGAGGACGACGCGGGGCCTGACGACACCCCCGACGACACTCCGGAGGACACGCCCTCCGAACCCAGCGGCCCCGGGGACACGCCCGACACCGAAGAGCCCGAGGACGAGGCGCCCGACGATGCGCCGGCGGAGGGCGATGGTCACGCCAGCGACCACGAGTCGCTGGCCGACTTCCTTGCCCGGTTCTTCGAGACAGGCCCGGAACCGGACGGGGACGAAGAGACCGACGACCCAGAGCACGACGGCGCGTTCACCGAGGTCTGGAAGTTCTTCTTCGGCTGGCTCTTCTAGACCGGCCCGCCGGCGCCGTGCCCCTAGCCCCGTCGCAGCTGCTGGAGCAGCGACTGCGACGGCTCGCCGGTCACCGCAAGGCCCATCCGCGCCTGATAGCCGCGGATCCCCTCCTCGGTCTTGCTGCCGAACACACCGTCCGGCGTGCCGACATCATAGCCCGCGCGGTTGAGCAGCGCCTGCAGCTCCTTGCGCTCGTCGATGGTGAAGCCGTAGCGGTCGGGCGGGAAGCTGCCGCGCACCGGACCCGCCCCGGCCAGCCGGTCCGACAGGTGCCCGACGCCGACGCCGTATTTCTCGGCGTTGTTGTAGCGCAGGATGACGTTGAAGTTCTGGAAGACAAGAAAGGCAGGCCCGGACACGCCCGAGAGCGCCAGGATCGAGCCTGTGCCCCCCGGCAGCGCGCCGCCATTGGCGTTGGTCACGCCCATGGCCGCCCATTCCGACGACGCCTTGCGCACTCCGCGCCCGGTTAGTCCGCTGCTGAAGCCCGCCGGCAGGCGCACCTCGAGGCCCCAGGGCTCGCCCCGGCGCCAGCCGCTGCGCGAGAGGTAGTTGGCCGTCGATGCCAGCCCGTCGGTGGGATCGTCGGACCAGATGTCGCGCCGCCCGTCGCCGCGGAAATCCACCGCGTATTCCTGGTAGGTGGTCGGGATGAACTGGGTATGGCCCATCGCCCCGGCCCAGCTTCCGGTGAGGCGCGCGGGCGTGGTGTCGCCGCGCTCGAGGATGCGCAGGGCCGACATAAGCTGTGACTCGAAGAACTCGCCCCGCCGTCCGTCATAGGCCAGCGTCGAGGTGGCCGAGACCACCGGGATGTCGCCCCGGCGGGTGCCGTAGTTGCTCTCCATGCCCCAGACCGCGGTGACCACCTCGGGCGGCACGCCGTACCGGCCCTCGATCTCGCGCAGCAGCGACATGTTGCGGCTCAGCTCGGCGCGGCCGGCCGAGACCTTCTTCTCCGAGGCCGCGATGGCGAGGTAATCCTCGAGCGTGCGGGTAAACTCGGTCTGGCTGCGGTCGCGGGTGACCACCCCGGGAAGGTAGCCCGCGTTGCGGAAGGCGGCATCGAGCGTGCCCGCACTGATCCCGCGCGCCGCGGCCCGGCCCCGAAAGGCGGCGACCCATGCGTCATAGCCGGGGTTCGGCTGCGGCAGCAGGTCGGGATCCAGCCCCCCGCCGGACGGGGACGAGACCATCGCGCCTCCGCCGCAAGCCGAAAGCAGCGCCAGCGCACCGCCGCTGACCAGAAGATGACGTCGTGAAACCTGCATGGGACTGCTCCTCCCTGTGTTGTCTTTGCGCTCACTGTGTCGTGTCGGCGGCGTGACCACAAGGCGGCTCGCAGCAATCGGCGGACAACAGCAGAGGCACCGGCGCATGGTTGACCGGAATCGTGTGCCCGCTACCGCCGGAACACCTCGGGCAGCGCGATCAGCGCCAGAAGGAGGCCGCAGCACAGGAAGGTCACCGGCCCCGCGATGCGATGCAGCACGACGCCCAGCACGCCGCCCCCGAGAAACGCGAGGATCGTGGTGACATGCAGTGCCAGCAGCCCGCGATATCGCGCGCTCTCGGCGCTGCGCAGCCACAGGCCCGCCAGCGACAGGCCGATATCCGTCGCCATCCCCGACACATGCGTGGTGCGCACCCGCGCCCGCGAGATCCGCGTGCTCACGGCGTTCTGCATCCCGAGCGCCACCGCCAGCAGGCAGATGACCTCGACCCCGTCCGCGCCGGTCAGGCCCGCGAGGGCGGCAAGGCCGGTGAGGATCAGCAGACCCGCCTCGAGCGCAACCACCGCCGCGTAGATCCGGCGCTTTCCCCGCTGCCGCCCGGCCTCGATCAGCAATCCCGCGATCAGCGCCCCGAAGATGAACACGACGACGATCAGCCCGAACAGCAGAGCCGCCCCCCAGCCGCCCTTGGCAAGGTTGTCCGCCATCGCCGAGATGTTGCCGGTCATGTTGGCCGAGAACAGCCCCGCCAGCTCGAAGCCGGCGGCGTTCAGCGCACCGGCCACCAGCGAGAGCATCGCCGCAAGGCGCAGATCGATGCTCTGGTTGCGCTCGTTGCCTTCCCGGATCAGCACATCGGCCCCTTTCGGTTTGCACTCGCCCCTTCATTGAACGGCGACAGCGGGCTTGCAAGCGGCACGTTCTGTGCCGCCGACCGGTCTTGGGCTGGGTCTGTCCGGGGGGATTTGGCGCGCTCAATAGGCCGCTGGCGATCCCGGCAGGATTCGAACCTGCAACCTGCCCCTTAGGAGGGGGCTGCTCTATCCAGTTGAGCCACGGGACCGCTGGCCCCCCATTATCGCCTGCCGCTGGCTTTGTCATCCACCTGCGCGAAATTTGCACACCCGGCACGCGCGTCTTGCCTGTCCCAGAAGAAACGATAACATCGCAGACAATTAATGCGTTTAGGAGGCCATTTCCGTGGCAAATGATGATACCCGCCCTCTCACCCTGCGAGATGTGTCCGAGGCCTCCGGCGTTTCCGAGATGACCGTCAGCCGCGTCCTGCGAAATCGCGGCGATGTGTCCGAGGCCACCCGCGTCAAGGTGCTCGAAGCGGCCAAGACGCTCGGCTACGTGCCCAACAAGATCGCCGGGGCGCTGGCCAGCCAGCGGGTCAACCTCGTCGCCGTCATCATCCCCTCGATGCGCAACATGGTGTTCCCCGAGGTGATGGCCGGGATTTCGGCGGTGCTCGAGGATACCGAGCTGCAGCCGGTGGTCGGCGTCACCGATTACGAGCCGGAGAAGGAAGAGCGCGTGCTCTACGAGATGCTGTCATGGCGCCCCTCGGGGGTGATCATCGCCGGCATCGAGCACACCGAGGCCTCGAAGGCGATGATGCAGGCCAGCGGCATCCCGGTGGTCGAGATCATGGACACCGACGGCAACCCGATCGACACCGCGGTCGGTATCTCGCACCGGCGCGCCGGGCGCGAAATGGCCAAGGCGATCCTGCGGGCGGGCTATCAGAAGATCGGCTTCCTCGGCACCAAGATGCCGCTCGATTACCGCGCGCGCAAACGCTTCGAGGGCTTTACCGAGGCGCTCGCCAAGGGCGGCGTCGAGGTGGTCGAGCAGGAGTTCTATTCCGGCGGCTCGGCGCTGGCCAAGGGGCGCGAGATGACGCAGGCCATTCTGGAGCGCGAGCCGGAACTGGATTTCCTCTACTATTCGAACGACATGATTGGCGCCGGCGGTCTGCTCTACCTGCTTGAGCAGGGGCGCGACATTCCCAGCGAGATCGGTCTTGCCGGCTTCAACGGGGTCGAGCTGCTGCAGGGCCTGCCGCGCAAGCTTGCCACCATGGATGCCTGCCGGGCCGAGATCGGCAGGAAGGCGGCGGAGGTCATTGCGACGCGGGTCAACGATCCGACCGCAGCGTTCGATAAGATCATCGAAATGACGCCCAAGATCAGCTACGGCGACACGCTGCGCCGCTGACCGTCTGGCGCCGCTTACAGGAACGGGCGGCGCGGCAGCGCCTCGACCTCGGTCATCGCCAGATCGGCCAGTGCCTCGAGGTCGGGCACGCGGAGTTTGCCCTCCGACCAATCCACCACGTTCTTGGTCCGCAGGCGCGACAGCGTCTTGTTGGTATGTACCAGCGACAGGCCGAGCGCATCCGCGAGGTCCTGCTGGCGGTAAGGCAGCGGCACGATTCCGGGCTCGCTCTCGAGCCCCAGCCCCCGCAGTCGCACGAAGAGCTTGACCAGCGCCCAGGCGATGCGCTCTGTACCGTCGCGCTGGCCCAGCGTCGCCACCGTCTCGCCAAGGAAATACTCCTCTGCGGCGGCGATCCATGTCAGGTCGAAAGCCAGTTCCGGGCGGTTGCGGTAGAGCAGCCAAAGATCCTCGCGGCGGAACACGCAGCAGCGCATCGGCGTTACCGCCTCGACCGAGTGGCTCATCTCATTCATGATGCCGGCCTGAAGGCCGATGAAATCGCCGGGCAGGACGAAGTTGATGACCTGCCGGCGCCCGTCCTCAAGCGTCTTTTCACGTAGCCCCATCCCGTCGAGCACGGTGAAAAGCTGTGGCGTCTTTGCCCCCTCCATGAGGATCTGCGTACCCGCCGCGACGGCCATCTCACCGGCCTTGAACCCTTCAAGGAATTCCATTTCCTCTTCGGTATGCGGAAGAAACGGCCCGCAATCCTGAAGAGGGCAGTTGCGGCAGGAAATCATTTTCATCGGGCAACTCGCGGGTTCAGTATGTCGCAGTTTAATGCACGACGCTCCGCTTTGTTCCATAGACGGGACAACTGGACCCCCCAAAGGATGACATGAACATTCCCACCGGCACCCTGCCAGCCCCCTCGTTTTTCGTCGCGGTCACCGACCAGCTTGTCGGCATCGACATCTCGACGATCCTGCGCGACGCGCATCCCGACGCCGTAGTGATCACGGCGCCGGACCGGGAAGCTGCGCTCGCGTTGCTGGAGGAGGGTCCGGCTCCGAAGATCGCGGTGGTGTCGCTCAGCCCGAAGGAGGCGGTCTCGTCGCCCCTCGGGCAGAAGCTGCGCGACCTCGGCGCCCGCATCGTTCTGATGGGGCACGAGGCCGAGCTGCACGGCGAGGCGGACGGGTTCGAGGTGCTGCACCGCCCGTTCCGAACCCGCGACCTGCTGGCATTGATCGCCCGCTAGGCGGGTTTCGCGGGGGCGTCACGCGGCTGTCACAGGCACGGCTTAGGACTCGGGCCATTCCAGAAGGCTGCCTGCGCGCCACCAGACCTGCCCCCAGAAGATCGGTGCGCCCCGGTCATGCCTGCAAGTCATTTGAGTTGAGTGAGGCTGGTCGCCACGGCCACCCTTTTTCGTCGTGGCATGGCGATCAGCGACAGAGCCGCTCTGCAAAGCCCGCAGACCGGTCCCGGTCAGCCAGTTAAGCGAATCGGATTGCCGCGAACGCAAAAGAGCGCGCCCGAAGACGCGCTCTCGAAGGTGCGATCCGGTCCGGGGCTTACTGCAGCGCCTCGTCGGTGATCGCGTGGGTCCACGCGGCGTCGCCCGGGTTCTCGGTGATCACCGGCTCTGCGCCGGCCGAGAGCAGCACCTCCACGGTACGCTCGAAATCCGCCGGGTCCAGCGCGCCGTTCGAACCGGCGGTGAGCTTGGCAACCTCGCCCATCATCCGCTTCTGGTGCTCCTCGGTCTGGGCGCCGGTGGCATCGTTCTCAAGCACGATCTCGGCAGCTTCGTCCGGGTTCTCCTCGGCGTATTTCCAGCCCTTCATCGAGGCCCGCACGAAGCGGGTCAGCTTGTCGACCATCTCGGGGTCTTCGAGGTTGGCCTCGGTGGTGTAGAGACCATCCTCGAGCGTCGAGATGCCCTCGTCCTCGTACTTGAAGACCACCAGATCCTCGGGTGCGAGGCCCGCGTCGATCACCTGCCAATACTCGTTGTAGGTCATGGTGGTGGCGCACTCGACCTGCTTCTGCAGCAGCGGATCGACGTTGAAGTTGATCTTCTGGATCGTCACACCGCCCTCGGAGCCGTCGGTCTCGTAGCCGAGCTTGGACATCCACGAATAGAGCGGCAGCTCATTGCCGAAGAACCACGTGCCGAGCGTGTGGCCGGGGAAGTCCTCGGGGCTCTCGATGCCGTGTTCCTTGAGACAGGTCAGCATCAGGCCAGACGACTTGAAGGGCTGCGCGATGTTGACGATCGGCGCGCCGTTCTCGCGCGCGGCCAGCGCCGAGGGGAGCCAGTCAACCATGACATCGGCGCCACCGCCCAGCAGCACCTGCACCGGCGCAATGTCGGGGCCGCCCGGCTTGATCGTCACGTCGAGGTCTTCCTCCTCGTAGAAGCCCTTGTCGGCGGCCACGTAGTAGCCCGCGAACTGCGCCTGCGTGACCCATTTGAGCTGCAGCGACAGCTCGTCGGTCGCGTGGGCGGTGCCGGCGGCCAGCGTCAGCGCGGCGGCGGTGCCCAGTCTGGTGAGTGATTTCATCGTAACCTCCTTGTTGGCCTTTGTTGGTCCTGTTGGGTCTTTGTTATTTTTGGTCAGCCCCGCTGTGACGGGTGCCAGAAGGTGATCGCCTTCTCGAGAAGCGCCATGCCTCCATAGAAGGCCGATCCCGCGATCGCCGCAACGACGATCTCGGCCCAGACGAGATCGAGCTGCAGCAGCCCGACGCTGGTGGAGATCCGGAACCCCATGCCCCGGATCGGCGAGCCGAAGAACTCGGCCACGATGGCCCCGATCAGCGCCAGCGTCGTGGCGATCTTGAGGCCGTTGAAGATGAACGGCATCGCGGCGGGCAGCCGCAGCTTGAGCAGCGTCGTCCAGTAGCCGGCGGCATAGGTCCGCATCAGGTCACGCTGCATCGCCGAGGTGTCACGCAGCCCCTCGACGGTGTTCACCAGCATCGGGAAGTACACCATGATGACCACCACCGCCGCCTTCGACTGCCAGTCGAAACCGAACCACATGACGAGGATCGGCGCGGTGCCGATGATCGGCAGGGCGGCGACGAAATTGCCCACCGGCAGCAACCCTCGGCGTAGGAAGTCGAAGCGATCGACCACGATGGCGGTGACGAAGGCCGCAAGGCAGCCCATGACGTAGCCGGTCAGCGCGCCCTTCACCACGGTCTGCACGAAATCCTCCCACAGCACCGATCCCGAGCTTGCCATGCGCGCCGCGATCACCGAGGGCGCCGGCAGCAGCACCGGCGAGATGCCGAAGCCGCGCACCGCCGCCTCCCAGACGACGATGATGGTGACGCCGAAGACCACCGGCACGGCGAGGCTGGTGGCCCGGCTGCGCGGCCTCCGCGCGAGCCAGACGTTCAGCGCCGAGCCGGCGATCCACGCGACGAGGCCAAGCAGGATCCACATCATGCCATCCCCATCCGCTTGAGCGTGAGCCGCTGCACCAGCCCGATCAGCCCGACCATGGTGGCGGCCACGATCGCGGCCATGAACAGCGCCGACCAGATCTGAATGGTCTGGCCATAGTAGCTGCCCGCCAGAAGCCGGGCGCCAAGCCCCGCCACGGCCCCGGTCGGCAACTCGCCGACGATGGCGCCCACGAGGCTCGCCGCCATGGCGATCTTCAGCGAGGCGAAGAGATAGGGCATTGACGAGGGCAGCCGCAGCCGCAGGAACTCCTGCCCCTGCGTGGCATTCCACGTGCGCATCTGGTCGAGCTGCATCCGCGAGGGCGCCCGCAGCCCCTTCACCATGCCCACGACCACCGGGAAGAACGACAGGTACATCGAGATCATCGCCTTGGGCAGCAGCCCCGACAGCCCCATCGCGTTCAGCACCACGATGATCATCGGCGCGATGGCGAGAATGGGGATGGTCTGGCTCGCGATCACCCACGGCATCACGCTCATGTCCATGACCCGGACATAGACGATGCCCACCGCCAGCGCGACGCCAAGCGCCGTGCCCATGGCAAAGCCCGCCAGCGTGGCGCTCAGCGTGACCCAGGCATGGTAGACCAGGCTGCGCTTGGAGGTGATGTTCTTTTCCACCGTGGTCTCCCACAGCTCGGTCACCACCTGATGCGGCGCCGGCAGCCGCGGCTTGTCCTGGCTCCAGGTCTCGAGCACCAGCTCGGAGGTGCCAATCTCGCGGTCCTGCCGCGCGGCGGTGTCCAGCACCCACTGCGCGTTGAGCCAGACCGCGGCGGCGTACCAGATCGCCACGATCACGGCGACGACGGTCAGCACGGGGATCAGGTTTCTCATCGGTGCCACTCCATCCGCAGCTCGGGCACGGTCTCGGGCGGCTCGGGCGCGATCTCGCCGCCCACCGCGACAAAGCCCTCGCGGCGGTAGAAGGCCTGCGCGCGGGTGTTCGTCACATGGGTGTGCAGCCAGAGAAAATCGCGCCCCTCCTTGGCGGCCCCGATCAGCGCCTTGCCGCAGCCTTCGCCGGTGCGCGAACAGTAGAGCGCCCCGATCTTGGCGGTCTCGGGGTCGAGGGACAGGTAGCCCTCGATCGGCGCGCCCACGACCCAGATGATGCGGTCAGGCAGGGCCGCGCCGATGAGGCCTGCGAGCTCGTCGGGGCTGTAGAGGCGCGGCATCCAGTCGGTCTCGTCGATCCAGCCGTTGAGCACGGCGGCGATGCCCGGCACGTCCCCGGGACCGGCGCGGCGCGGGGGGAAGACCTCAGTCATAGGCATGGCCCGCGCGCAGCCCCTCGCGCACCCGGTGCGCGATCTCGAGGAACTCCGGCGTGTCGCGGATGTCGAGCGGGCGCTCCTTCGGCAGCGGGCTCTCGATCACGTCGGTGATCCGACCCGGACGCGGCGACATCACGACGATCTTGGTCGAGAGATAGACCGCCTCGGGGATCGAGTGGGTGACGAAGCAGATGGTCTTTCGCGTCCGCGCCCAGAGCGCCAGAAGCTGCTCGTTGAGGTGGTCTCGCACGATCTCGTCGAGCGCGCCGAAGGGCTCGTCCATCAGCAAAAGATCGGCCTCGAAGGCCAGCGCCCGCGCGATCGAGGCGCGCTGCTGCATCCCGCCTGAAAGCTGCCAAGGGTACTTTTTCTCGAAGCCCGCCAGCTCGACCAGCTCGAGCACCTCGCGCACCCGCTCGGCCTGCGCGGCCTTGTCATAGCCCATGATCTCGAGCGGCAGGCGGATGTTGCCGCCGATGGTGCGCCACGGGTAGAGCCCCGCCGCCTGGAAGACGTAGCCATAGGCACGGGCCTTGCGCGCCGCCTCCGGGCTCACGCCGTTGACCAGCACCTCGCCGGAGGTGGGCTGTTCGAGATCGGCCATGACCCGCAGGAAGGTGGTCTTGCCGCAGCCCGAGGGACCGATGAAGGAGACGAAATCGCCCTTCCCGACCTCGAGGTCCACGTCGCGCAGCGCGTGCACCGGCCCGTCATTGGTCTGGAAGATCAGGTTGAGTGCCTTGGCGGAGATCACCGGTGGTTCGGCGGGCTGGGGCATGGCGTTGGTCACACGAGAAGTTCCTCAGATATGTCCGGCGCGGCGCCGGGAAACGGCCCGACGCTGCGCAGATATGTCCCGCAGGATCGCCCGGCGGCACATGCCGGGGCAACCCTGACGTGGGACCTTTCACCGCCGATGCGGCAGATCGACCGGCCCTGCCCCGGCTTGGGGATGAGGCCGGACCTGCGCATCGGCCTGCGGCGCTCAGACGCCGCTGGCGGGGATCCCGCTGCGCTCGACCGGGCGCGGCGCGGTCAGCTCCTTCCACGAGGACAGCGCCTTGTTCACCGATCCCGAGGGCGTGCGCTGGACGTATTTGCCGTGTCCCGGCTCGGGCCGCAGCTCGCCATCGCTCACCGCAACGCGGCCGCGGGTCAGCACGTAGCGCGGCAGGCCCTTGACCTCCTTGCCCTCGAAGACGTTGTAATCGATCGCCGATTGCTGGGTGGCGGCGCTGATCGTCTTGGACTTCTCGGGGTCGAGCACCAGGATATCGGCATCCGCCCCCACCAGGATCGCGCCTTTCTGCGGGTAGCAGTTGAGGATCTTGGCGATGTTGGTCGAGGTCACCGCGACGAACTCGTTGGGCGTCAGCCGGCCCGTGGCGACGCCATGGGTCCAGAGCATCGGGATGCGATCCTCGAGACCGCCGGTGCCGTTGGGGATCTTGGTGAAATCGCCCACGCCGAAGCGCTTCTGGTCGGTGGTGAAGGCGCAGTGATCGGTGGCCACGCAGGACAGCGAGCCCGAGGCGAGCCCGTTCCACAGGCTGTCCTGGTGCTGCTTGTTGCGGAACGGCGGCGACATCACCCGACGCGCGGCGTGGTCCCAGTCCTTGTCGAAATACTCGCCCTCGTCGAGGGTCAGGTGCTGAATCAGCGGCTCGCCCCAGACCCGCTTGCCCAGCATCCGGGCGCGGCGGATGGCCTCGTGGCTGTCCTCGCAGGAGACGTGCACCACGTAGAGCGGCACGCCGGCCATGTCCGCGATCATGATGGCGCGGTTGGTGGCCTCGCCCTCGACCTGCGGCGGGCGCGAATAGGCATGGCCCTCGGGGCCGGTGTTGCCGGCCGCCAGAAGCTTGGCCGAAAGCTCCGCGACGACATCGCCGTTCTCGGCATGGACCAGCGGGATGGCGCCCAGTTCCGCGCAGCGCTGAAAGCTCGCGTAGAGCTCGTCATCATTGACCATCAGCGCGCCCTTGTAGGCCATGAAGTGCTTGAAGGTGGTGATGCCCCGCTCCTTCACCACGGTCTCCATCTCGTTGAAGACCTGCTCCGACCACCAGGTGATCGCCATGTGGAAGGAATAGTCGCAATGCGCCCGGGTGGACTTGTTGTCCCACATCTGCAGCGCATCGAGCAGCCCCTGCCCCGGGCTCGGCAGGGCGAAATCCACCACCATGGTGGTGCCGCCCGCCAGAGCCGCGCGGGTGCCGCTTTCGAAATCGTCGGCGCTGTAGGTGCCCATGAAGGGCATCTCGAGATGGGTGTGCGGGTCGATCCCGCCCGGCATCACGTAGCAGCCGGTGGCGTCGAGCACCTCGTCGCCCGCGAGGTCCGGACCGATCTCGACGATCTTGCCGCCCTCGACCAGCACGTCCGCCTCGTAGGTCAGATCCGCGGTGACGATGGTTCCGTTCTTGATGACTGTGGTCATGTCTCTTGCTCCCTGTCCCAGGGGGTCCCCCTGGTCTTCTTCTGGCCGGAAATATCCCGGGGGTGTGGGGGCAGCGCCCCCACGTCCTTGCGTCTGAGGCTACTCGACGATCTCCGCCGTCTCGAGCACGGCATGCAGCAACACCTCGGCCCCGGCGGTGGCCCAGTCCTTCGAGATGTCCTCGGCCTCGTTGTGCGACAGACCGTTCACGCAGGGGCACATCACCATCGTGGCCGGGGCCACCTTGGCGGCCCAGCAGGCATCGTGCCCGGCCCCGGAAATCAGATCCATATGCGAATGGCCCAGCGTCTCGGCCGCCCTGCGCACCGCCTCGACGAGCTCGGGGGCGAAGGTGACCGGATCGAAATGCCCGACTGGCTCGACCGAGCAGCCGACCCCGATCTCCTCGCAGATCGCCGCGGCGCGTCTCTCGACCTCGGCGCGCATCCCGTCGAGCTTGTCCTGATCCGGAGAGCGGAGATCGACGGTGAAGGTCACGGTGCCCGGCAGCACGTTGCGCGAGTTGGGTGAGAACTGCATCTGGCCGACACCGCCCACGGCGCCGGGCTGGGCGGCCATCGCCACTTCCTGCACCATCTCCAGAATGCGCGCCATGGCGAGGCCGGCATTGACCCGCATCTCCATCGGCGTGGAGCCGGTATGCGCCTCGCGCCCGGTCAGGGTGAACTCGAGCCACCACAGCCCCTGGCAATGGGTGACGACGCCGATCTCCTTGCCCTCGGCCTCGAGGATCGGCCCCTGCTCGATATGCAGCTCGTAATAGGCGTGCATCTCGCGGGCGCCGGGCTCCTCGTCACCGGTCCAGCCGATGCGCGCCAGTTCCTCACCGTAGCTCTTGCCCTCGAGGTCCGTGCGCCCGTAGGCGTAATCCAGGCTGTGCACGCCCGCGAAGACCCCCGACGCCAGCATGGCGGGGGCAAAGCGCGCACCCTCCTCGTTGGCCCAGTTCACCACCACGATCGGGTGCCTGGTCCGGATGCCCAGATCGTTCATCGTGCGCACCGCCTCGAGCGCGCCGAGCACGCCCAGCACGCCGTCATACTTGCCGCCCGTCGGCTGCGTATCGAGGTGGCTGCCCACGTAGACCGGCAGCGCGTCGGGATCGGTGCCCTCGCGGGTCATGAACATCGTGCCCATCCGGTCGACCCCCATGCCGAGCCCGGCCTCGTCGCACCACGACTTGAAAAGTTCGCGGCCTTCGGCGTCTTCGTCGGTGAGGGTCTGGCGGTTGTTGCCGCCCGCGATGCCCGGGCCGATCCTGGCCATCTCCATCAGGCTGTCCCACAACCGGTCGCCATTGATCCGGAGGTTCTCTCCCGGTGCCGCCATTCGTCCGCTCCCTCTGCCGCTGGTTCGTTGCGCGTTCCCTGTCCGGGGCGCCGTTCGTTTTTTACCATTTGGTAAAGGCACGATTGCAACCGCCCCGGAACGAGTCAAGAATTGTGTTCCGGGCCCCTCCCGGATAATTGGCATGGTCCGGGCGCCTGTGCCCGAAAAATGAGCGGGGAGACGCGTGTATGGCCGGGAAGCCCGCGAAGAAGCCGAGTCGGATCCAGATTCGCAACCGCCGACGCATCATGGATGCCGCGCTCGAAGTCTTCTCTCAGCACGGATATCGCGGCGCGACGCTGGACCAGATCGCGGACGCGGCGGGCATGTCGAAGCCGAACCTGATCTACTATTTCGACGGCAAGGAGGCGATCCACGTGGCGCTTCTCAACGCGCTGATGGAGGAGTGGCTCGCGCCGCTCGCCGCGCTGGACGAGAGCGGCGAGCCGCTTGACGAGATCCTCACCTACGTCCGGCGCAAGATGGACATGAGCCGCAGGTACCCGCGCGAAAGCCGGCTCTTCGCCAACGAGATCATCCAGGGCGCGCCGCGCATCGGGCCACATCTGCAATCCGGGCTGAAGCCGCTTTTCGACGAGAAATGCCAACTGATCCGGCGCTGGATCGAGGAAGGGCGTCTGCCGCCGACCGATCCGCAGCAGCTCATCTTCACGATCTGGGCAATCACCCAGCACTACGCGGATTTCGAAGCGCAGGTGCGGGTTCTGGTTGCCGATGAAGAGGCCGGCTGGGACGCGGCCAATGCCCATGTCGAGTCGGTGTTCCGGACATTGCTCGCGTCCCCGGGAACGCTTGGTTAACTAGAATCACGTCAGGGTGAGGTATGCAGTACGTGTCCATTCGCCCTCCGCCCAAGAAAGAAGACGCGCCAGCGCCGCGCAACCCGGCATGGCAGGCGCAGCTGTTCTCTGCCAAGGCCGTCGGACGCGGCGGCATCGTTCGGCGGAAGAAGCGGGACGTTCATCGGGAAGTGGGATACGAGGCACTTCTGGCGGAAGTGAAAGCGCGCGGCTTTCACCTCATCGAATGCGGCAATCAGTACGTGATCATCTGCAATGCCGGGCAGATGCGCGTGCATTGCTGAGCGCCGTGTGTCCGAAGAAAATCCGTACGAATTTTCTTCGGACAAGATTTTTCGTACGAAAAATCTTAGTCAGCTGCGGTCGCGCACATCGGGTTGTTCGGATGCGACGTCCAGTCCGCAGGCGCCGCCTCGACCACCTTCCCGGTCCGGGGATCCACGGACCCCGGCGCCATCTGCTCCATCGTGATGCAATCTTCGACCGGGCACACATTGACGCAGAGGTTGCACGCCACGCATTCGTCGTCCTTCACGGTGAACACACGATCGTCCGACATGTCGATCGCTTGATGAGACGTATCCTCGCAGGCCGCGTAGCAACGCCCGCAGGAGATACAGAGGTCCTGATCGATCTTCGCCTTGCTGATGTAGTTGAGGTTCAGGTTCTGCCAGTCCGACACGTTCGGGACGGCGCGCCCCACCAGATCCGGCAGCGTGATCTCCTTCTCGTCGAGATACTGCGCCAGCCCCGAGATCATCTCCTGCACGATCTTGAAGCCATAGGTCATCGCTGCCGTGCACACCTGCACGTTGCCCGCGCCGAGCGCCATGAACTCGGCCGCGTCCTTCCACGTGGTCACGCCACCGATGCCAGAAATCGGCAGGCCGCGCATCTCCGGGGAGCGGGCGATCTCGGCCACCATGTTCAGCGCGATCGGCTTCACCGCCGGGCCGCAATAGCCGCCATGCGCGCCCTTGCCGTCGATCGTCGGCTCCGGCGCGAACAGGTCGAGATCCACCGAGGTGATCGAATTGATCGTGTTGATCAGCGACACCGCATCCGCCCCGCCCGCGTGGGCCGCCATGGCGGGCTTGCGAATGTCGGTGATGTTGGGTGTCAGCTTCACGATGCAGGGCATACGCGTGTACTGCTTCACCCAGCGGGTCACCATCTCGATATACTCGGGCACCTGCCCCACCGCCGAGCCCATGCCGCGCTCGGACATGCCGTGCGGGCAGCCGAAGTTCAGCTCGACCCCGTCGGCGCCGGTCTCCTCGACCAGCGGCAGGATCGCCTTCCACGCCTCCTCGGTGCAGGGCACCATGATCGAGGCGATGAGCGCGCGGTCCGGATAGTCCCGCTTCACCGATTTCATCTCGCGCAGGTTCACCTCGAGCGGGCGGTCGGTGATGAGTTCGATATTGTTCAACCCGAGGAGCCGCCGGTCAGCCCCCCAGATCGCCCCGTAGCGCGGGCCGTTCACGTTGACCACCGGCGGGCCCTGCTCGCCCAGCGTCTTCCACACCACGCCGCCCCAGCCGGCCTCGAAGGCGCGGCGGACGTTGTACTCCTTGTCGGTCGGCGGCGCCGAGGCGAGCCAGAACGGGTTCGGAGATTTGATCCCGATGAAGTTGCTCGTCAGATCAGCCATGTTCTCGTCCTCCCTCAGCCCATCAGGCTCATGTGGATGTCCTCGGCGGCGTCGCGGCCCTCGGCCACGGCGGTCACCGTCAGATCGTCGCCGCCGCTGGCGCAGTCTCCGCCGGCCCAGACCCCCTCGAGCGAGGTGCGACCGGTGCCGTCCACCGCGATCTTGCGCCCCTCGAGCGCCGGAAGCCCCTCTCCGGTCAGCGTCTGGCCGATGGCACGGAAGACCTGATCGGCGGGCAGGCGGAACCGCTCGCCGGTCCGCGCCAATGCGTCGTCGGTGAACTCGAACTCGATCTCGCGCACCGCGCCGTTGCCATGCACCGAAACCGGCGAGGCGCTGCAGATGATCCGCACGCCCTTGGACTGCGCCAGCTCCTGCTCGTAAACAGACGCGGCCATGCGCGCCTGCGAGCGGCGGTAGACGATGGTGACATTGAGCGCGCCCAGAAGCTTCGACTGCACCGCCGCGTCGACCGCGGTCATGCCGCCGCCGATCACCACAACGTCCCGCCCCACCGGCAGCGTCGCGAGATCCGAGGCCTGCCGCAGGTCGGCAATGAACGATACCGCGTCGGCCACGCCCTCGCGGTCGTCGCCATCGACGCCCAGGGCGTTCACGCCGCCAAGCCCGAGCCCGAGGAACACCGCATCATACTCGGCCTTCAGCGCCTCGAGCGTCACGTCGCGCCCCAGCGCCACGCCGTTTCGCAGCTCGATGCCGCCGATCTGCATCAGCCACGCGACCTCGCGCGCGGCAAAATCCTCGGTGCTCTTGTAGGCGGCGATGCCGTACTCGTTGAGCCCGCCCGGCTTCGGCCGCGCATCCATCAGCACCACGTCATGGCCCATCATTGCCAGCCGGTGCGCGCAGGCCAGCCCCGCAGGCCCCGCCCCCACCACCGCGATGCGCTTGCCGGTCGCGGCGTCACGCTCGAACGGATGCACGTTCTGCGCCATCACCGTGTCGGTGGCATAGCGCTGCAGGCGGCCGATCTCGACGGGTTTGCCCTCGGCCACCTCGCGTACGCAGACCTCTTCGCAAAGGGTCTCTGTCGGGCAGACCCGGGCGCACATGCCGCCGAGAATGTTCTGCGACAGGATGGTCCGGGCCGCGGCCTCGGGCGTGCCGGTGGCGATTTGCCGGATGAAGAGCGGGATGTCGATCTCGGTGGGACAGGCCGTCTGGCACGGCGCGTCGTGGCAGAAGTAACAGCGGTCCGCGGCCACCAGCGCCTCGTGATCGTCGAGCGGCGGGTGAAGGTCGCCAAACGCCGCCTCGATCGCTGCCGTGTCCATCCGTCCCGGCATTATGCCGGAAACAAGTGCCTTTGGGTCCATGGGTCGCCTCCCGCTGCCTGATGTCTGACAGAAGCGTTCCACAGGTCGATTTTTTTATCAATCGGTAAAATATCTGCGGCCAGCCCGGCAAAAGCCCGGCGCCCAAATTTGAGGCGCCCCGCCCGAAGAGGCACCACGCCACGAAAAAGGCCGCCCCGAAGGAGCGGCCTTTTCCAAATCGGAAGCGCTGAACCGGATCAGTTCTGCGCGTAGAATTCGATGACGAGATTCGGTTCCATCTGGACCGGGTACGGCACGTCGGCAAGGCCGGGGGTGCGCACGAAGGATGCGGTCATCTTGGAGTGGTCGACCTCGAGGTAGTCGGGCACGTCGCGCTCGGGCAGCTGGGCGGCTTCGAGAACCACTGCGAGCTGCTTGGACTTCTCGCGGACCTCGATCACGTCACCCTCTTTCACACGGTAGGAGGGGATGTTGACGCGCTTGCCGTTCACCGTCACGTGGCCGTGGTTGACGAACTGGCGGGCGGCGAAGACGGTCGGCACGAACTTGGCGCGGTAGACGACGGCGTCGAGGCGGCGCTCGAGCAGGCCGATGAGCAGCTCACCGGTGTCGCCCTTGAGGCGCTCGGCGTCGCTGAAGATGCGACGGAACTGCTTTTCGGTCAGGTCGCCGTAGTAGCCCTTGAGCTTCTGCTTGGCGCGGAGCTGAAGACCGAAGTCGGACAGCTTGCCCTTGCGGCGCTGGCCGTGCTGGCCGGGGCCGTATTCGCGGCGATTGACCGGGGACTTTGCGCGGCCCCAGATGTTTTCGCCCATACGGCGGTCGATTTTGTACTTGGCAGACGTGCGTTTGGTCACGGCTGATCTCCTTCGGTCAGGTTTCGAAGGGCGTTGTCCTCTCTCCGGATGTGGCCGAAGCGACAGGGCATCCCCTTGCGGGGGCCACCAACACCAATGAAGCGGCGCTTATATGCGCCTTTGCGCCCGTGTCAACACCCTGCGGAGGCGAAACCGCCGGTTCCCCGCCCCCGGGTCGCGTTTACCTGCAATTAAAGGCCCTGCGCCAGAGTGCCCGGGCCGCGGGGCGCACACAGCAGAAGGACACCGGCGCATGACGGGGACACCGCCAGAACAGGGTCAAAACGCGCTGGAGCTGGCGCTGGCCAAGCGCGACAGCACCATCCTGCGCACGGTGCGCGAGGCGATCCGCCACCGCCAGGTGATGCTGGCCTTCCAGCCCGTGGTGCAGGCCCGCATGCACGCGGCCATCGCCTTTCACGAGGGGCTTGTCCGGGTGCTCGACGAGACGGGGCGCGTCGTCCCTGCCCGCGACTTCATCACGACCGTGGAGGAAACCGAGGATGGCCGGATTCTCGACTGCCTCGCGCTCGAGCAGGGCCTGCGCGAGCTCGAGCGCGAGCCCGGCCTGCGGCTCTCGGTCAACATGTCGGCCCGGTCCATCGGCTACGGCGACTGGCTCGACACCCTGACCCGCGGCCTGCGCGCCGGCCCCACCGTGGCCGAGCGCCTGATCCTCGAGATCACCGAATCCTCCGCCATGCTGGTGCCCGAGCTGGTGATCGGCTTCATGGAGGACCTGCAGGCCCGGGGCGTCGCCTTCGCGATCGACGATTTCGGCGCCGGCTACACGGCGCTTCGGCACTTCAAGCAGTTCAGCTTCGACATCCTCAAGATCGACGGTCAGTTCATCCGCGGCATCGCGCAGGACCCTGACAATCAGGTGATGACCACCGCCATGGTCGAGATCGCGCGCCAGTTCGACATGTTCACCGTCGCAGAATCGGTCGAGCGCGCTAAGGACGCGCAGGTGCTCACCGGCATCGGGGTCGACTGCCTGCAGGGCTATTACTTCGGCGCGCCAACCGTCACGCCCGCCTGGCGCGCGCCGCCATCAAAGCGCGCCCACGGCTAAGCCGCCCCGCGCCGCGGCGCAAGTTGCCCCTACTGCCCGAAATTTCCGCGACCATTTGCGCTACCATGCGAGGAATTCCGCAGACTCCCCCTGTCCCACGCCGCAGCGGCACGTTATCAACAAGGCGCAAGATCAATGAGGGGGGTCTTGCCGGATGGCACGGCCTCCCGCCTTACGCTCTGCTTGGAGGAGTCATCCATGACCAATGTCGTCATCGCATCCGCGGCCCGTACCGCCGTCGGCAGCTTCGGCGGTTCGTTCGCCAACACGCCCGCGCACGATCTCGGCGCTGCCGTGCTCGAAGCGCTGGTTGCCCGCGCCGGTATCGAGAAAGGGGAGGTCTCCGAGACCATCCTCGGCCAGGTGCTGACCGCGGCTCAGGGCCAGAACCCCGCCCGTCAGGCGCATATCAATGCCGGCCTCCCGCAGGAAAGCGCCGCCTGGAGCATCAACCAGGTCTGCGGCTCGGGCCTGCGCACCGTGGCGCTCGCGGCCCAGCACATCATGCTCGGCGATGCCGACATCGTCTGCGCCGGCGGCCAGGAGAACATGTCGATGAGCCCCCATGCCCAGAACCTGCGCGTGGCTCACAAGATGGGCGATGTGCAATACATCGACACCATGATCAAGGACGGCCTGTGGGACGCGTTCAACGGATACCACATGGGCCAGACCGCCGAGAACGTCGCCGAGAAGTGGCAGATCAGCCGCGAGCAGCAGGACGAGTTCGCCGTGGCCTCGCAGAACAAGGCCGAGGCGGCGCAGAATGCCGGCAAGTTCGATGACGAGGTGATCCCCTTCACCATCAAGTCCCGCAAGGGCGAGACCGTGGTCGACAAGGACGAGTACATCCGTCACGGCGCGGTCCTCGAGAACATGCAGAAGCTGCGCCCGGCCTTCACCAAGGACGGCTCGGTCACCGCGGGCAACGCCTCGGGCATCAACGACGGCGCGGCCGGCGTGCTACTGATGTCGGCCGAGAACGCCGAGAAGCGCGGCATCAAGCCGCTGGCACGCATCGCCTCCTACGCCACCGCCGGTCTCGACCCGTCGATCATGGGCGTGGGCCCGATCTACGCGTCGCGCAAGGCGCTGGAAAAGGCCGGCTGGAGCCCGTCCGACCTCGACCTCGTGGAAGCCAACGAAGCCTTCGCGGCGCAGGCCTGCGCCGTGAACAAGGACATGGGCTGGGATCCGTCGATCGTGAACGTGAACGGCGGCGCCATCGCAATCGGCCACCCGATCGGCGCCTCCGGTGCGCGCATCCTCAACACCCTGCTGTTCGAGATGCAGCGTCGCGACGCCAAGAAAGGCCTCGCCACGCTCTGCATCGGCGGCGGCATGGGTGTCGCCCTCTGCGTCGAGCGCGACTGACAGGCACAGGCCGGGGGGCGGTCTGCCCCCCGGTCGCCCACGCAATGACAGCACTTCCCCAAGACCCCGCCCAGATCGTCTTTTCCGGCGGTGGCCTGCGCTGCTTCTGGCAGGGCGGCTTCATGACCACGTTGCTCCGGCACCGCAGCCTCGCGCCCGAGCGTGTCACCGGCGTCAGCGGCGGCGCGCTTGCCGGAGCGGCCTTCCTCTCCGGCAACGAACGCCGCCTGCTCGACGAGATGTGCGCCGCGTTCGAAAAGCAGGACAGCAATCTCGACCTGTTCCAGCCCGACGAGAACGGCATCACCCCGCATCAGGAGCTGTATTGCGAGGTCGTGGACCGAGTCATCGATGACGAGGCCGCCGGCAAGATCGCCGAAGGCCCGCAGTTCCAGATCCTCATCGCCCACCCGCCCGACACCGGCCTGCACACGCTGACCGGGAGCGCCATGGCTCTGGCCTACGAGGCCGAACTGCACATGGTGAACTCGCCGCATTTCAGCTGGGCCGAGAAGCTCGGGCTGACCTCGCATCTCGTCGATGCGAACCAGGCGGCGCGCGAGGGCAAGCTGGTCGAGCTGATCAGCGCCGCGGCGGTGATCCCGCCGGTGTTCGAGCCGCCGCTGTGGAACGACCGGCGCGTCGTCGACGGTGGCATGGCCAGCCAGGCGCCATTGCCCGAGCCCGACGAGGGGACCACGATGGTGCTGCTCACCCGCGACTATTCGCGCCTGCCCGAGGTCGAGGGACGGCATTACGTCGCGCCCGCGCAGGAAACCGCCGCCGACAAGATCGATTTCACGAACCCGCAGAAATTGCGGGATACCTGGGCTCAGGGAGAGCGGGACGCGCAGCGCCTGCTTGACCAAAATTAAAGAGTTAGCGCAACATTGTTGCGTAAGGAGATTTTGATGAGTAACGATGTTTCTAAAGATATTAGCCACGACTGGAGGATGAAGATGGCAAAAGTTGCACTGGTCACGGGAGGAAGCCGCGGCATCGGAGAGGCGATCTCCAAGGCGCTGAAGGCCGAAGGCTACGAGGTTGCGGCGACCTATGCCGGCAATGACGAGAAGGCCGCGAAGTTCACCGAAGAGACCGGGATCAAGACCTACAAGTGGAACGTGGCCGATTACGAGGCCTCCAAGCAGGGTCTCGCGCAGGTCGAAGCCGATCTCGGACCGATCGACGTGGTGGTCGCCAATGCCGGCATCACCCGCGATGCACCGTTCCACAAGATGACCCCGGATCAGTGGAAAGAGGTGATCGACACCAACCTGACCGGCGTGTTCAACACCGTGCACCCGATCTGGCCCGGAATGCGCGAGCGCAAGTTCGGCCGTGTCATCGTGATCTCGTCGATCAACGGTCAGAAGGGCCAGTTCGCGCAGGTGAACTATGCCGCGACCAAGGCCGGCGATCTCGGCATCATCAAGTCTTTGGCCCAGGAAGGCGCCCGCGCCGGTATCACCGCGAACGCGATCTGCCCCGGCTACATCGCCACCGAGATGGTGATGGCAGTGCCCGAGAAGGTGCGCGATTCGATCGTCGCCCAGATCCCCACCGGCCGCCTCGGCGAGCCGGAAGAGATCGCGCGCTGCGTGGTGTTCCTCGCCTCCGACGACGCGGGCTTCATCAACGGCTCGACGATCTCGGCCAATGGCGGCCAGTTCTTCGTCTGACCCCACCCTCAGAACGACCCCTCAAGCCCCGGCGCGCCCCGCGCCGGGGCTTTGCGTTGCGGTCTGCGCGATCCCGTGCGGACCCGCACAGAAACGGCGCGCCGACATCGAGGTGCCAGTTGCGTCATGCGCCCTATATCTGGGCTGACACCGACCAGAGGAGACCCGCCATGCTCAGCCAGATTCAAGGCCTTCACCACGTCACGTCGCTGGCCAGCGGCGCGCAGCAGAACAACGCGTTCTTCACGCGCACACTGGGTCTCAGGCGGGTCAAGAAAACGGTAAACTTCGACCGGCCCGACGTCTACCACCTGTATTACGGGGATGAGATCGGCACCCCCGGCACGGTGATGACCTACTTCCCCTTCCCCAACGCCACCCGCCGCACGCCCGGCAGCGGCGAGGTCTCGACCACCGCCTTCTCGGTGCCCAAGGGCAGCCTGCCGTTCTGGGAAGAGCGTCTCGCAGGCCGCAGCCCGAGCTTGCGGGAGGGGCGCTTCGGCGAGACGCGGCTGCGGTTCGATGGCCCGGACCGCGATGATCTGACGCTGGTCGAGAGCGACGACGACCGCACCCCGTGGACTGGCAGCGGCATCGACGCAGAGACCGCCATTCGCGGCTTTCACTCGGTCGAACTGGCGGTCTCCGACATCGCCCCCACCGCCGAGCTACTGCGCTTCATGGGCTACGAGGAGGCCGGCACCGAGGGCACGCTGACCCGCTTCGCCCTGTCGAACGGCAACGGCGCCGACATCGTCGATCTGCGGCAAAGCGATGCTCCGGAGGCGGGACAGGGCGCCGGGAGCGTGCACCATGTCGCCTTCGCCGTCGCAGACCGTGCGGCGCAAAAGGACGTGCAGCAGGGGCTCGAGGACGAGGGTTTTCAGGTGACCGAGCAGATCGACCGCGATTATTTCTGGGCGATCTACTTCCGCAGCCCCGGCGGGGTGCTGTTCGAGGTGGCGACCGGTGAGCCGGGCTTCGACCGGGACGAAGAGCGCGACACGCTCGGCGAGGCGCTGAAGTTGCCCGACCAGCACGCGCATCTGCGCGAGCGGCTGGAAGCCTCGCTCGAGCCGATCAGCGACTGAGCGTCGGTGTTCCGAGACGTGACGGCGCAGGCGTTTCCCTCCGCGCCGTCACTCTGATTTTACATTCGGATGATTAGTCTCTGTCAGCTCCGATACGAGCTGCGTATCCCGCGGACGTGCGGGGCCTTCCGGTTGCGTCCCGGGCCGGCCCGGCAGTCATCGACCACCAGACCGGTGCGTTGCAAAGTTCAGGCGATCAATGCGGCTGGGTGCTCAGCTTGTTGATCTGTTCCTTGAGGCGGAGTTTCTGCTTCTTCAGTTCGGCGACGTGCAGGTCGTCAACGCCTGGACTGCGTTGCATTTCTTCAACAGCGGTCGAGAGGTGGTGGTGCTTTTTCTTCAGTTCCTGCAGATGCGAACTCAAGCTCATAGTGTCCTCCTTTGCTGGGTACGAGCCTTCAGTGCAGCACATCCGGCGATTCAAGTCACGCTGCAGGTGCGAACGTCCTCAACATTGCCTTACGATGCGTCAACACCGACCGGTCACGGCGGGAAATTGAGCGCGTCGCCTCCCCGCAGCACCGTACGAATGACATCGGTATAGTCCTCGCCATCTTCAACGTGGGTCGGTCCCGAATGCAGGATCAGCGGCGCGTGAAGGCGGAATGCCGCGCGTCCCCCCTTGCGACCGCGGGCGAGAATCAGCCGAGGCGCCCTGCCCTCCCGCGGCGCCAGCGGCCAGAGCTCGAGCGAGCCGAGTCCGTCTCCCATCGCCGACAGAAGCTCGGGCAGGCGCTCGGCACGCTGGATGAAGGTGGCGGTGCCCTTTGCGCGCAGGCGTTTCGCCGCGAGCCGCACCCAGTCGGCCAGCGGCGCCGGACCGGCCAGCGCCATCTCGCGCCCGACATCGGAGGCGACGCTGCGGCTCTCGATCTCGAAGTAGGGCGGGTTGGCGACCACGTGATCGACCGTGAGCGCCTTGAGCGCGAGCGGAGGGTCGGCAATGTCGCCCTCGATGATCTCTCCCGCAAGCTGGTTTTCCGCGAAGTTGCGCCGCGCCAGCGCCGCGTAGGCAGGCTGGATCTCAAGCCCGGTAAGACGCAGCCCCGTCACCCGCGCGCCAAGG
Organism: Salipiger bermudensis; assembly: GCF_020171625.1. Lineage (GTDB taxonomy): Bacteria > Pseudomonadota > Alphaproteobacteria > Rhodobacterales > Rhodobacteraceae > Salipiger > Salipiger bermudensis_B. The sequence continues at coordinate 56,523 of NZ_JAIUZY010000008.1, read as the reverse complement.
CAGCACAGCGCCGGCCCGGCGCCGCAGCCCAGCTCCAGCACGCTCTGACCGGGTCTTGCGGGCACGGTCGCGGCCAGAAGCACCGGATCGATGCCCGCCCGGTAGCCCTCGCGAGGTTGCCAGAGCCGTACCCGCCCGCCAAGAAAATCGCTGCGCTGCAGCTCCTCCTCGGCGAAGGGGTCAGCCCTCAAAGCGCACCCCGTTCATGCGCAGAATGCGCCGGGCGGCGTCGATCTGGTCGGCGCGAACCATCAGCCGCCGCGGCAGAATGCCCAAGCTGCCCTCGAGCACGCTCATGTTTACGTCCAGCTCGAAGCTGTCTATACCCTCCCCGTCGAGAAGGGTTTTGACCAGCGGGATCAGCGTGATGTCGTTTGTGCGCAGAAGCTCTTCCATGCCGTGGATGTAAGGACAGGGGCGCCTCCTTGTCGAGGCCGATACCGAGGGTTTGATGAGTTTGGACACGCCGATGCAGAAGCCGCACGACCGGCTCGCCACGCTGCTTTCCGGGGACATGGACGGGGTCAACGCCCTGATCCGCGAGCGCATGGCGTCCAAACACGCGCCGCGCATCCCCGAGGTCACCGCGCATCTCGTTGAGGCCGGTGGCAAGCGCCTGCGGCCGCTTCTGACGCTCGCCTCGGCCCGGCTCTGCGGCTACGAGGGGCCGTTCCACGTGCATCTTGCCGCGACGGTCGAGTTCATCCACACCGCCACGCTTCTGCATGACGACGTGGTCGACGAGAGCAAGCAGCGCCGGGGCCGCCCGACCGCGAACCTGCTCTGGGACAACAAGTCGAGCGTTCTGGTGGGCGACTACCTCTTTGCCCGCGCCTTCCAGCTGATGGTCGAGCCGGGCAACCTGCGGGTGCTCAACATCCTGTCCAACGCCGCCGCGACCATCGCCGAGGGCGAGGTGCTGCAGCTGACCGCGGCGCAGGATCTGCGCACCGACGAAGACATTTATTTGCAGGTCGTGCGCGGCAAGACCGCGGCTCTGTTCTCGGCGGCGACCGAGGTCGGCGGCGTGATCGCGGGCGTCGAGGAGGCGCAGGTTCAGGCGCTGTTCGATTACGGCGACGCGCTGGGGATCGCCTTCCAGATCGTCGACGACCTGCTCGACTATCAGGGCGACAGCTCGGCCACCGGCAAGAATGTCGGCGACGATTTCCGCGAGCGCAAGCTGACCCTGCCGGTGATCAAGGCCATCGCCGCCGCCAATGACGAGGAGCGCGCCTTCTGGAAGCGCACCATCGAGAAGGGCGACCAGCAGGACGGCGATCTCGAACACGCGCTTTCGCTGCTCAACGCCCACGGCGCGCTCGATGCGACGCGGGCCGATGCGCAGGCCTGGACCGACAAGGCCAAGGCCTCGATGCAGGCGCTGCCGCAATCCGAGCTGCGCGACCTGCTGATCGACCTCGCCGATTTCGTGGTGGCGCGGATCTACTGAGCCCGCGGCGTCGCCAGCGCGGAACAATCGCCGAGCACGCCGCTGGCCACCCACCAGCCCGGCTCTGCCGCGGCGATGGCGCGGGCGGATGCGGCGGCCTCGGTCTCTGACAGGAACAGCCCGAAGCACGTGGCCCCCGAGCCCGACATGCGGGCCAGCGCGCAGCCCGGCTGCGCGGCGATCCGGGCGAGCACGTCGTGGATCACCGGCTGCACCGCGCAGGCCGGCGCCTGCAGATCGTTGCGCATCTCTGACAGGAAGGCGATCAACTCCACCGCGTCCCGCATCGGCGGCAGCTCGGGCGGCATCGGCGTGTTGTCGCGCTGCTCGAGCGCACGGAACACCGCCGGGGTCGAGACCTGCAGGCGCGGATTGACCAAAACGGCGGCGACCTGCGGCAGCGACACCGGCGTGATCGCCTCGCCCACCCCTTGCGCCCGCAGCGGTCGGGCGTGCAGGCACATCGGCACGTCGGCCCCTAGTGCGAGGATCTCTTGACCATGCGCGGCAAGCAGCGCCGCGGCAGAGGCATCGCCCCCGCCGAGCGCCGACAGGCCGCGCAACGCGGCCGCGGCATCGGACGAGCCGCCGCCGATGCCGGAGGCCGCGGGAAGCGCCTTGTGCAGGTGCAGAGCCGCATCCCCGCCGAGCAGCGCCGCCGCCCTGATGACGAGGTTTCTGCCATCCTCGGGAACACCTTCGGCCTCGGGCCCATCCACCCGAAGCGACAGGCCGTCACCGTCCGAGATCGTCAGAAGATCGCCCACCGGCGCGAAGCTCACAAGCGAATCCAGCATGTGGTAGCCATCCTCGCGGCGCCCGGTCACATGCAGGGTCAGGTTGATCTTCGCCGGCGCGAAGACCTCAGTCGCCATTGGCCATCTTGAGCGGCGGCTTGCCTTCCTGCGCGAGCACGGCGTCGAGGCCATCCTTCAGCTTCTGGCGGATGCGGTCCGGGTCGACCTCGTCCGAGGCCTCGTCCCAGCCGATGAAGCTCAGGGCGCGCTTCCACTGGAACTCGGCCTCGAGCTTGCGCCCCACCGCCCAGTAGGCATCCCCGAGGTGGTCGTTGACCACCGGGTCGACGGCCATCAGTTCGGCGGCGCGCTCCATGTGCACCACCGACTCCTCGTAGCGGCCGAGCTTGTAGAGCGCCCAGCCGAGGCTGTCGATGATGTAGCCGCTCTGCGGCTGCGCGGCGACCGCCTCTTCGATCATCGAAAGCGCCTCGTCGAGCTTCTCGTGCTGCTCGACCAGCGAGTAGCCGAGATAGTTGAGCACCTGCGGCTGTCCCGGGTTCAGCTCGAGCGCCTTGCGGAAATCGCTTTCGGCGGCGTCCCACTTCTCGAGCCGCTCGTTGCTGATGCCGCGGGCGTAATGCAGGAACCAGAGCGAGGGGTTCTCGTCTTCGAAGGTGGCGAGCGCCGCGTCATAGGCATCGACCGCTTCGTCGTAGCGCTCGAGCTGGCGCATCATGTCCCCCAGCGCCGATTGCACCGTCGCCTGGCTGCCATGGGTTTCCGCCAGCTGCTCCAGAACCTCGACCGCCGCATCGACCTTGCCGCTCGAGCGCAGCGCCTCGGCGCGGCCCAGCTCGGCGGCGTAGTAGGAGGAATCGTCGCGCGGGACCTGCTTGTAAGCGGCCACGGCGAGGTCGAACTGCTGGAGCTGCTCGAGCAGAGAGGCCGTCATCAGGATGGCGCCGGAATGGTCCGGGCGCAGGTATTGCGCGATGCGCGCATAGAGCAGGGTGAAATCGTCCTCGGCCTCGTTGGCGAGCGCGCCTGCGAGGGTGTAGAACACCTCGGCGATGCCGTCCTTGGGCGAGTTCACATAGGTGAAGGGCAGACGCTCGCCTTCGACCAGCCGCTGCCGCATCTCGGCAAGGCCCGGGTCCATCGGCGGCGGGAAGCCCTCGTCGATCATCGCCACAGCCTCGTCCTGACGGTCGAGCTGGCTGAGGATCTCGGAGCGGGCCATCACCGCGCGGCGGGTGTATTGCATACTGCCGGCGCGCTCTTCGGCAAAGATCGCCTCTGCGCCCTCGAAATCGCCGACCGAGGCAAGCGCCATGGCTTTGTGGTAGTAGGCGAAGGGCGCGAGGCCACGCTCGCCCGAGACCGCATCGAACGCCTTGAGCGCGCCGCTCATCTCGCCTTCGCCAAGGATCGACCACGCCCTGACCAGACCGTCGACCAGCGGGCCGATCGCGGCCTCATCCTCGATCCGGTCGAGAATCGCGTCATACTCCCCGTTCTGGGCGAGATTGGCGATCTGGGCCATGTGCCCGATCTGGCTCTGGAAGCCCTGCTCGGACAGACGATCGGCCAGCGCCACCGCGGTCTCCACGTCGCCGAGCGACAGGTTGGCGAGCGTGGCGCGTTCGAGCAGCGAGGGATTGCCGGGATCGAAGGCCACCGCGCGCCCGTAATACTCGGCCGCGGCCTTGAAATCGCCGTTGAAGCTGGCCTGACGTGCCGCGAGGTAGCCCCCCGCGAGGCTCTCGGCGGTCAGCGGTCCGGCCACGCCCACGACCATCGTCAGCGCGAGCGCCGTGTTGCGAAGAAGCCCGAGAGCCTTGCCTGCCATGCCGATGCCTCCTGTATCGTTCCGGCAAGACTATCCCTGCCGGCCCCGCCACGCAATGCGCCGCCGCTTCACGGCCGCGTCACCTGAGCGCATCTTCCTGCCGATGAGCGACGTGCGGAAATTTGGGCTTGAAACCGATCCGCCGCGCGACGTAATTGATATGTTATAACATGCCAGAATCGAACCCGAAGGATCCACGATGTCCGCCCCAGACCCTCGCCTCCCCGTCACCGTCCTGTCCGGCTTCCTCGGGGCCGGAAAGACGACGCTGCTCAATCAGGTGCTCAACAACCGCGAAGGCCGCCGGGTCGCGGTGATCGTCAACGACATGTCGGAAGTGAACATCGATGCCGATCTGGTGCGCGACGGCGGCGCCGACCTGAGCCAGACAGAGGAGACGCTGGTCGAGATGTCGAACGGCTGCATCTGCTGCACGCTGCGCGATGACCTGCTGCAGGAGGTCCGCCGCCTCGCCGCCGAGAACCGCTTCGATTATCTGCTGATCGAGAGCACCGGCATCTCCGAGCCGCTGCCCGTCGCCGCCACCTTCGAGTTCCGCGACGAGCTGGGGCAAAGCCTCTCGGACGTGGCGCGGCTCGACACCATGGTGACGGTGGTCGACACGGTGAACCTGCTGCAGAACTACGCCAGCCACGATTTCCTCAGGGATCGCGAAGAGAGCCTGGGCGAGGCCGACGAGCGCACGCTGGTCGATCTGCTGGTGGACCAGATCGAATTCGCCGACGTCGTCGTGCTCAACAAGGTGGGCGCCGCCGGCAAGGACCGCACCGATGCGGCGCGGCTGATCGTGATGGCGCTGAACCCGGATGCGCAGATCCTCGAGGCCGATTTCGGGCAGGTGCCCCAGGACCGCATCTTCGATACCGGCCTGTTCGACTTCGCCACCGCGCACGAGCATCCGCTCTGGGCCAAGGAGCTCTACGGCTTCGCCGATCACGTGCCGGAAACCGAGGAATACGGCGTCTCGTCCTTCGTCTACCGGGCCCGGCGGCCGTTTCATCCGCAGCGCATCAACGACGTGCTGAACGGTCCGCTGCCCGGCGTGATCCGCGCAAAGGGGCATTTCTGGATCGCCACCCGGCCCGAGTGGCTGGCGGAGTTCTCGCTGGCGGGCGCACTGAGCAGCATCCGACCGATGGGCATGTGGTGGGCCACCGTGCCCGAGGCCCGGCGCCCCGATCACCCTCAGGCGCAGGCCTACCTGGCGCAGCACTGGCAGGAGCCGTGGGGCGACCGGCGGCAGGAGCTGGTGTTCATCGGCGCGGGCATGGATCACGCCGCGATCACCGAGGCGCTCGATGCGGCGCTGCTGAAGGCCGATACCGGCTTCACCCCCGAGCTTTGGACCACGCTCGAGGATCCGTTCCCCGGCTGGCGCCGCGCCGGCGAGGCGGCCTGATGGCGCGCGCCGGGGCCCATAACGGCCAGAGCGCCCTGCCCCGCCGCCGGCAAAGCGGCGACCCGATGCAGCGCTTCGACCGCCTGCCGCCGGCGCTGCGGCGCTGGCTGGCGCAGGCGGCGCTGCCGTGGTCGCCGCGCTCGGCGCAGCGGGCGTGGCAGCGCAGCCTGACACTGAGCGGCGGCGATCCCGACGCGGCGCTTGCCCGGATGACAGAGATCGAACGCAAGCAGCTCGCCCGGGACGCGCTCGGCCCGCTCCCGGGCGGCGGCCAATCGCCCAAAACCCCTCGCAGTTGCGTGATATAAAGCGGTTTCGGCGTTTTCAGACCTTCCGAAGACCGGGTGTTTCCCGCTATTGCGAGGGCCATGGACATCGTTGTCATCACGACCGTCATCGCGTCGCTGTTTCTTGTTATTGGTCTGGCCGAGCCGCTCGCGGCGCGATTGCGGCTGCCCTACAGCGTGATCCTCGCCGTGCTAGGCATCCTGATCGCGGCCGGTGCGATCTTCTTCCTGCGCACCACGCTCACCGATGCGCTCAACCCGGTGGCCGAGGCCATTCTCGGCCTGCCGATCCGCGCCAACGTGTTCCTCTATGTCTTCCTTCCGACGCTGCTGTTTCAGGCGACGCTCGGGCTCAACATCCGCCGGATGCTCGACGATTGGGTGCCGATCCTGCTGATGGCCGTGGGCGCGGTGGTGGTCGCCACGCTCAGTGTCGGCTACGCGCTGTCGTGGTTCTCGACCCTGCCGCTGGCGGCCTGCCTGCTGATCGGCGCGATCGTGTCGACCACGGACCCCTCCGCGGTGATCTCGATCTTCCGCTCGCTCTCGGCGCCGCGCCGTCTGGCGCGCATCATCGAGGGCGAGAGCCTGCTCAACGACGCCGCGGCCATCGCGCTCTTCGGCTTCTTCCTCGGCTTCGTCATGCTGGGCCTCCCGGACCCGACGCTCGAGGACGCGCTGAGCCAGTTCCCGCAGCTGATCGTCGGCGGCGCGCTGTGCGGCTGGCTCTTGGCCCGCATCGCCGTGCGGCTGATGGGACTGTTCGCGCGCTACGAGCTGGCGCAGCAGTCGATCTCGGTCGCCCTGCCCTACCTCGCCTACATCACCGCCGAGCAGAGCATCGGGGCCTCTGGCGTGATCGCCGTGGTGGCCGCGGGCCTCACGCTCAACATCGTCGGTCCCGGACGGCTGCCGCCCGAGGCCTGGACCAACCTGCGCGAGGTCTGGGACCTGCTGGCGCACTGGGCCGGGGCGCTGATCTTTATCCTCGCCGCCCTGCTGATCCCGCGGATGCTCGAAGAGTTCCGCCTCTCCGATGCCGGGCTGGTGCTCGTGGTCGTGCTCGCCGCCATCGCCGCCCGCGCCTTCATCCTGTTCCTCGTGCTGCCGATCATGGGCCGGCTGCGCCTGTCGCCACCGGTCGAGCCGCCCTATCGCAGCGCGATCCTCTGGGGCGGACTGCGCGGCGCCGTCACGCTGGCGCTGGCACTGGCAGTGACCGAGAACTTCCGCGTCCCGGTCGAGATCAAGCGCCAGGTCGGCATCCTCGCCACCGGCTTCACGCTGTTCACGCTGCTGGTGCAGGGCACCACGCTGCGCTGGGTGATCGGCAAGCTCGGGCTCGACCAGCTTTCGCCGCTCGATCAGGCGCTGTCGAAGCAGGTGGTGGCGGTGTCGCTGCAGACCGTGCGCGAGGATGTCTCGCGCACCACCGCGAACTACGATCTCGACCAGCGCATCATCCGCAGCGAGGCCAAGCATTTCGGCGAACGCCTCGAAGACGCGGTGAAACAGGCCGAGGAAGACACCGAGATCCTCGACAAGGACCGCGTGACGCTGGGCCTGATCGCGCTGGCCGGGGCCGAGCGCGACACCATCATCGAGCGCGTGCGCGACCACTCGATCTCCTCGCGCCTGTCGGAAATCCTGCTGTCGGATGCCGACCGGATGATCGAGGCCACTCGCACCGGCGGACGCAGTGGCTACCGCCGTGCCGCGCGCCGCGTCGTCGCCTATGGCAAGGGCTTCCGGCTGGCGGCGCTGCTGCACAACCGCGTTGGCTTCTCGGCCCCGCTGTCGCGGCTGACCTCCGACCGGTTCGAGCTGCTGCTGTCGCAGAAGCTGATCCTGCGCGACCTCGACGGCTTCATCCATGGCCGCATCCGCCGCATCCACGGGCGCCGGGTGTCGGAGCTTCTGACAGAGTTGCTGAGCCGCCGCGTCGAGACGGTCAACACCGCGCTCGAAGGGCTGCGGCTGCAATATCCGGGCTATGCCGAAACGCTCGAGCGCCACTTCATCCGCCGCACCCAGTTGCGGCTGGAGGAACGCGAGTACGACAACATGCTGGCCGACGGGCTGATCGGCGAGGAGCTGCACACCTCGCTGATGCAGGACATCTCCGCCCGCCGCGCCGCCAGCGAAAAGCGCCCGCGCCTCGACGTGGCCCTGCAACGTTCCGAGCTGGTACGGCAATTCCCGCTGTTCTCGGATCTCGACGCCCCCTCGGTCAAGCAGCTCGCCAAGGCGCTGTCGACGCGGTACGTCAACCCCGGCGAGGTGATCCTGCGCCCCGACAGCACCGCGCGCAGCGTATATTTCATCGCCACCGGCGCGGTGGAGCTCGAGCGCGGCGGTCAGTCCTGGCGCCTTGGCCGGGGCGAGATGTTCGGACAGCTGGCTGTCCTGACCGAGAAGCCGCGCCGTTTCGAATCGCGCGCCATCGTGCCGAGCACGCTTCTGGTGCTCGACGAGGCGCGGTTCCGGCGCCTGCTGAAGCGCAGCGAGACCCTGCGCGAGGCGGTCCGCGCCAGCGCCGAGAAGCGCGGCGTCGACCCTGACACGATCATTGCGGCCGCCGAGCCGAAGCCCCGGAAAAAGAGAACCCCGGCCTGAGCGCGCCGGGGTCCTGATTTGGGTGACCGGACTGGCGGCGCCGGCCAGCGGTCAGAGCGTATCGAGCTTGCGCGCCAGCTTGGCGTCGAGCGAGGACAGCCCGCCTACGTCATGGGTCGAGAGCGTCACCTCGACGGTCTTGTAGACATTGCTCCATTCCGGATGGTGGTCCCATTTCTCGGCCCAGAGCGCGGCGCGGGTCATCCACGAGAACGCCTCGGTGAAATCCGCGAACTCGAAGGTCTTGTGGATTGCGTCGCGTCCCTCGACCATGTGCCAGCCGCTTTCGAAAAGCGGTGCGAGCACGGTGTCGCGGGCGGTGTCGGAGAGTTTCTCGGTCATTCCTGTTCTTCCCTGATTTCCTTCCGGAACGGGCCGTAGGCTGTCAGGATCTCGATATCCTGACCGATGGCCCGCCGCTCCTCTTCCAGATAACGCGCCACGGCGTCAGCGAAACCCCGGTCGGCGATCCAGTGCAGCGAGTGGGTCTGGGTCGGCAGGTATCCGCGGGCCAGCTTGTGCTCGCCCTGCGCCCCGGCCTCGACCCGCCCGAGCCCGTGTTGGATGGCGAAGTCGATGGCCTGATAGTAGCAGGCCTCGAAATGCAGGCAGGGATGATCCTCGACGCAGCCCCAGTAGCGCCCGTAAAGCGCGTCGCGGCCGATGAAGTTCAGCGCGCCGGCCACGTCGCGGCCCTCGCGCGTGGCGATCACCATGGCGATGTCGTCGCGCAGGGTCTCGTGGGCGATCTCGAAGAACGCGCGGGTCAGGTAAGGCGTGCCCCATTTGCGCGCGCCGGTGTCCTGATAGAACCGCCAGAAGCTGTCCCAGTGCTCTGCCTCGATCTCGTCGCCCGTGAGCATCCGGATCTCGCCGCCGAAGTCCTGCGCGGTGCGGCGTTCCTTGCGGATGTTCTTGCGCTTGCGCGAGCTGAGGCTGGCGAGGAAGGCGTCGAAATCGGCGTAGCCGTGGTTCTCCCAGTGGAACTGCTGCGTGACCCTGCGCAAGAGCCCCATGCGCTCGCCGGCGATCGCCTCGGCCTCGGTGCAGAAGGTGGCGTGCAGCGAGCTGAGCTCGTTCTGCGCCGCGAACTGCACCGCGCCTTGCACCAGCGCCGAGATGCCGGTCGCCTCATGCCCCGGCTTGGTGAGGAAGCGCCGACCGGTGGCCGGGGTGAAGGGCACGGCGATCTGCAGCTTGGGGTAATAGTCGCCCCCCGCGCTCTCGTAGGCATGGGCCCAGTTGTGATCGAAGATGTATTCGCCCTGGCTGTGACCCTTGGCGTAGAGCGGCGCCACGGCGATGATCTCGCCGTCAAGCTCGGCGCTGAGATAGCGCGGCTCCCAGCCGGTGCCGCGCCCGACCGAGCCCGACGCCTCGAGCGCGTGCAGGAAGCGATGGGTGGTGAACGGGTCGTTGGGCCGACCGCCATCGGCGACCTCGGGACAGGCGCAGGCATCCCAGTCGCCCGGCGCGATCTGGTCCAGCGATGTGAGGATGTTGACGGCGATGCTGCCGTCGGGGCTTTGATCGGTCATATCTGTCTTCCCTGCCGGCCACTATCTGGCCTGCAAAGCGACGGGATCAAGCCGGGTATCCCTCGAACGTGATGTTGTGAGCGACCGCGCGCGCGGCGGCCTCGTCTTCGGGCGAACGCACCGTCCAGCACAGCACCGGCACGCCGGCGGCACGCAGCTCGGTCACGCGCGGCGCGGTCAGGTCGCGCCAGTCATGGCTGATGAAGCAGGCGCCGGTGCGGTCGAAATCCGCGATGGCGCGAAGGTCCTCCAGCCGGGCCTCGGGCAGTGTCCCGGCGTCGGCGGCCCAATAGGCGCAGGTGGTGATCCCGCGCGGAATGTCGGGCGCCAGTCGCGCCAGCGCAGCCACCGAATGCGGGTTGAACGACATCAGCGCGACCGGGCCGGCATAGCCCTTGAGCGCCTCGACGGCGGCGGCCTCTAGCGTGCCGACATCGGGGCCCATGGCGCCATCCTGATCCTTGATCTCGACCAGTAGCGGCACCTGCCCCGCCACCAGCGCCAGCACCTCGGCGAAGGTCGGGATGCCTTTCGAGCCGTGCCGGAGCGGGATCGCGCCAAGCGCGGCGGCGCTGCGGGCGCGCAGCGGGCCGGTCTCGGCGGTCAGGCGGTCGAGGTCGTCATCGTGGAACACCATCGCCACGCCGTCCGAGGACAGCTGCAGGTCGATCTCGATGCCATAGCCGGCCTCGATCGCGGCGATCACCGCCTCGACCGAGTTCTCGGGCCGGCCCGCCGCGATGTCGTGATAGGCACGGTGCGCGATGGGCCGGTCGAGGAAGTTTGCAGGAAGCATGTGGCTCAGGCGATCTCGAAGATGCCTTCGATCTCGACTGCGACGCCGAGCGGCAGCGACGCGGCAGAGACCGCCGAGCGCGAGTGGCGCCCGGCCTCGCCCAGCACCTCGACCAGCAGGTCGGAGGCGCCGTTGACCACCTTGGGCTGCTCGGTGAACTCGAGCGTGGAGTTGACGAAACCGGTGAGTTTCACCACGCGCTTGAGCTTGGACAGGTCGCCGCCGCAGGCCGCCTTGACCTGCGCCAGAAGACCCAGCGCGCAGGTGGCCGCGGCCTTGGCGCCGGCCTCGGTCTCCATGTCGGCGCCCAGCTTGCCGAGGATCAGCCCGTCGGGGTTCTGGCTGATCTGGCCCGAGACGAAGACGAGGTTGCCGGTCTGCACGAACGGCACGTAGTTGGCGGCGGGGGCCGGCGCCTCGGGCAAGGTCAGGCCAAGCTCGTTCAGGCGGGTATCGATATCGCTCATGGGAACCTCCGGATGTGAGTCGGCGCGAGGCTATCCGCCCCGCGCCGCAATGGAAATAGCCGCATGGGCCGTGGCTCAGCTTTCGCGGAACGCCTTCGAGAAGTAGTCGGTGAAGGGCTTCACGAGGTAGGCGAGCGGCGTTCTGTCGGCGGTGCGCAGGAAGGCCTCGACCGGCATTCCCGGGATCAGCGTGCTCCCCTCGGGCAGCTTATCGGCCTCGCCTTCGTTGAGAATGATCTCGGCGCGGTAGTAGCTTGCCGAGGTTTCCTCGTTGGTGAAGGCGTCGGCCGAGATCTGCGTCACGGTGCCGAACAGCTCGGGCGTGGTGCGCTGATCGAGGGCCGAGAAGCGCAGCGTCACCTCCTGCCCGACATGGGTCTGGTCGATGTGGATCGGCTCGATCTGCGCCGCGATCACCAGCGGACGATCCTGCGGCACGAGGTACAGCACCGGGTCGGCGGCGCGGATCACCGAGCGCGGCGCGAAGACTGTCATGCCATAGACCACCCCGGCCACCGGCGCGGTGATCTCGAGCCGTTTGAGCTGCTCGAGAAGCGCCAGCCGTTGTTCGGCAAGTTCGCGGCTGCGATACTGCATGTCGCGCAGCGTGGTGATCGCCTCTTCCCGACGGGCGGTGTCGAGCTTGATGATCTCGATTTCGGTCTCGGTGATCTGGCCCTCGGCCTGCGCCTTGGTGGAGACCAGCTCACCGCGTTCGCCGGCGAGACGCGCCGCCTCGCGTTGCAGCGACAGCACCCGGCTGGCCTGCGCCAGCCCGCGGGCCAGAAGCGACTTCTGGCTCTCGAGCTCTTCGTCGACGAAGGAGAGCTGCGCTGCCAGCGCCTCGACCTGCGCCTCGACCCCCTCGATCTGGTTACCGATCTGGTCGCTGCGCTTGTTGAGCTGCTCGACCTCGCGGTCGCGCGAATCGCGGCGGGCGAAAAACAGGTTGCGCTGGCCCTCGATCAGTTCCGCCACCTCGTCGTCGGTCTCGGCCCGGGCCAGGACGAGATCGGGAAAGACGATTTCGTCGCTGTTGTCGCGCTCGGCCTCGAGCCGCGCGCGGCGTGCCAGCAGCTCGAAATACTGCCCCTCGACGATCTTCAGCTCCGAGCGCAGCAGCGTCGGATCGAGCCGGATCATCACCTCGCCCTGCTCGACGGTATCGCCCTCCTGCACGAGGATTTCCTCGACGATGCCGCCGTCGACATGCTGCACCACCTGGCGGTTCTGATCGACCTGGATCTGCCCCCCGGCGATGATCGCGCCCGAGATCTCGGTGGTGGCGGCCCATGTGCCGAAGCCGGCGACAAGGACCACCAGCGCCATCAGGCCGAAGGTCATCGGCGTGCGCAGCGAAAAGCTATCAGAAGGGTCGCTCATCTCACACCTCCCGGGCCGGCGGCCGTGGCAATCTGCTCGTGGTTCCTGACCCGCGAGCGCAGCACCTCTTCCTTCGGGCCGAACGCCGCGCGGGTGCCATGCTCGAGCATCAGGAGCAGATCGCATTCGCGGATCGCCGAGGGCCGGTGCGCCATGATGATCACCGTCTTGCCCTCGGCCTTCATCTTGCGGATCGCCTGGTTCACCGCCTCGGAGCCCTCGTTGTCGAGGTTCGAGTTGGGTTCGTCGAGCACCAGCAGCACCGGATCGCCATACATCGCCCGGGCCAGACCGATGCGCTGCATCTGCCCGCCCGAAAGGCGACCGCCGGTGGAGGACACCTTGGTGTCGTAGCCCTGCGGCATCTTGAGGATCATCTCGTGAGCGTCGGCCTTGCGCGCGGCCTCGACGATCTTGGCGGGGTCGGGCGTGTGGGACAGGCGTGCGATGTTCTCGGCGATGGTGCCATTGAACAGGGTCACCCGCTGCGGCAGGTAGCCGATATGCTCGCCCAGCGACTGGCCGTACTGGTCGAGCGCGGCCCCGTCGAGCCGGATCTTGCCGCCGGCGGGCGCCCAGGTGCCGGTCAGGGCGCGCGCCAGCGTCGACTTGCCGGCCCCGGACGAGCCAATCACGCCAAGCGCGTGCCCGGGTTCGAGATCGAAGCTCACCAGCCGCAGCGACGCCTGATGCTCACCCGGTGGCACGATGGTCAGCTGCGTGACCTCGAGCCGCGCCTCGGGCTTGGGCAGCGGCAGGCGCTGCGCCTCGGGGGGTTCTTCGGTCAGAAGCTGTGCCAGGCTGTCCCAGCCCTTGCGGGCGCGGGTCACCGCGGGCCACTGGCCGATGGCAAGCTCGATCGGTGCGAGGGCCCGCCCCATCAGGATCGAGCCCGCGATCATCGCACCGGGCGTCAGTTCGCCCTGCAGCACGAGATAGGCGCCGAGCCCGAGCATCGCCGATTGCAGGAACAGGCGGAAGGTCTTGGTGGCGACGGTGAAGGTGCCAATGATGTCGCTGGTGCCGATCTGGCCGCGCAGCGCGTCCGAGCGCGCGGTGTTCCAGCGCCGGAAGGCATCCTGACGCATCCCGAGGGACTGCACCATCTCGGCCTCGTTGCGGATCTCGTCCGAGTTGCGTTCGGCGACCAGCAGCGCGTGGTTCGATTTCAGCGTCGGCGCGCGGCTGAACGTCTGGTTCAGCACGGTCACGAAGATCAGGATCACCCCGCCGGCCAGCGCAAGGTAGCCGAGCCACGGATGGAAGACGAAGATGCCGGCGATGAAGAACGGGGTCCACGGCATGTCGAAGAAGGCCATCAGCACCGGCGAGGACATCAGCCGCTGGATCGCCTCGAGATCCTTGAGGCCGGTGGCGGAGAGCTCATCCGGCTTGACCGCGGCGCGGCGCATCACCGCGTCGAACACGCGCACGTCCATCGCCGCCTGGAACCGCGCGGCGACCCGCGCCATGACGCGCCCGCGGGCATAGTCGAGGATGCCCATCATGCCGTAGAGAAAGACCACGAGGGCCGACAGCGCGATGAGCGTCGCGATCGAGCGCGATCCCAGCACCCGGTCGTAGACCTGCAGCATGTAGAGCGGGCCGGTCAGCATCAGCAGGTTCACGAAGAAACTGAAGATCGCCACGAACCAATAGTAAGGCCTGCTCTGCCGTCGCGCGGCGATCAGCTCGTCCCGCCCGGCGTCTTTCGAACGCGGTAGCATCTGGAATGCGCTCTCCTTAAGTCGACTTGTTTACCGCAGTGTACGCGGAGAAGTCTTAATCTTCATCCTGTCGCCAATCCGACACAGGGAAATTCCCTGAGCGCCGCTTGCTTGTGGCGCCGGCTCAATCTGCAATTATGGGTCCTTCTATAGCAAGAACGGAAATTTCCAATGCACTTTAATTGCGGGTGAGTGCGGTATGCCGACACTGAAGCCCCTCGCCCCGGTCATCGCGGCCCTGTTGCTCACGGCTTGTGCCGTTCCGGGCCCGGGCGACGCGCCGGATGGCATCTTCGACCCCCAGGAACCCGGCAACCGCCGCGTTCACGCCTTCAACAAGCGCGTTGATTCCGCGCTTGGCGGCGGTGGCGCAGGTGGCGCCAGCGCCATCCCCGCGCCGGTGCTCGCGGGGGTCTCGAACGTGGCCGACACGGTCCGCACGCCGCAGACCGTGGTGAACCAGCTGCTGCAGGCCCGCCCCGGTCGCGCCGCGCTGAACACCGCGCGCTTCGGGGTGAACGCCACCGTCGGTCTGGCCGGGCTGTTCGATGTCGCGAGCCGGATCGGCCTGCCCGAGGACAAGAGCGATTTCGGCGAGACGCTCTATGTCTGGGGCGTGCCGGAAGGCGCCTATATCGAGCTGCCGCTCATCGGCCCCGCCACCGAGCGCGAGGCCGTGGGCAAGGTCGTCGATCTGGCCCTGAACCCGCTGGGCTATTTCACCCTGCCCGCCCCCGAGCGCTACTATTCGGTGGGCATCCGTACCGCCGGCAAGGTGGCCGACCGGGTGGCCTATGGCGACACGCTCGACACGCTGCTCTACGACAGCGCCGACAGCTACGCCCAGACCCGCAACAGCTATCTCGCCTACCGCCGTCACCAGATCGGAGATACCGAGACCGGCGCGGCGGGCTATATCGATCCCGAAGCACTGGACACGGAGGGCTTTTGATGACCCGGCACTTTCTGACCCGCAGGGATCTTGTCGCGGGCGGCGGGGCGGCGGCGCTCTGCGCCCTGCTCCCCGGCGCCGCGCTGGCCGTGAGCAGCGCGCAGGCCGCGGATCTGGTCGAGCGCATGCTCGCGGATATCAACCGGGTGATCGACTCGGGCAAATCCGAAGCCGCGATGATCGCCGATTTCGAACGCATCTTCCGCACCTATGGCGACATGCCCTACATCGCGGCCTACGCGATGGGCGCAGACGGCCGGCGCGCTTCCCCGGCGCAGAAGAAGGCCTTCACCGATGCCTTCGCGGGCTATGCCAGCCGCAAGTACGGCAAGCAGTTCCGCAAGTTCATCGGCGGCCAGCTTGAGATCGAAGGCACCAAGAAGGTCAAGAACGCCTACCAGGTGTCGACCACTGCCCTGCTGCGCGGGGAGTCGCCCTTCGACGTGACCTTCTTCGTCGGCGAGGCGTCGGGGCGCTTCTACAACATGTATGTCGAGGGGGTGAACATGCTGCTCACCGAACGGACCGAGATCGGCGCCATGCTCGACCGCCGCCGCGGCGACATCGACGCGATGATCGCGGACCTCAAGCGCGCCGGCTGACCGGCGCGCAACGGGGCGGAGCGCGCTAAGTTTCGACCGGGCGAAATCCCGAGATAAGAACTTCTCGCGACCGTTCCGCACCGATCCGCACGCCGTCCACCCTGAAATTGATCAGCCCCAGCCGTCCTGGGTGGGGTAGACGCCGCGTGACCACATCGCTCGGAAGCTCGAGGTAGCGTTCGCACCGATGAGCCTGCGTGCCCATCAGGAGCACCAGTTTCACTTCGTGCGCAAGCAAGAGATCCCGATTAAACCGCGCCCCCTCTCTCAGGATAGCCGCACCACGGCTCGCCGGCGCATCGTACCAAGGCACCGCATTCATTGGCAGATATTCAGCCAGCGGAATTCCGTTGGCCTCCAGCGCGATCTTGAGGAGATTTGCCGTGGGATCTCCGTTTAGGACTCCGATCTCCCCGGTTCTGACCGCGTTGCACCCCGCCCCGTAGATCGTTCCGGGATCCTGCAATATCCCAGCAACGCGGTACGGGCCGCAGTGATAGGGCGCTATTTTCGGGTATCGTCGCATTTTGCGCCCGCCAGCAGCCTGTGCGGGCGCAGCCATACTGCGCCCGCATCATGCATCACATCGCCTCGAGCAGGCCCTCGCCGGCGGAAATCTCGCACGCGCCGGGGTTCGCCTCGGCGTGCAGCAGCGTGACGGTGCCGTCCTCGACCAGCATCGCATAGCGCTTCGAACGGGCGATCAGGCCCGCGGGCGGCGCGGTGAAGTCCATGCCGATGGCCTTGGTGAAGGCGCTCTCGGGATCGCCCAGCATGGTGATGCCGGCCTCGCTGGCGCCGGTCGTCTCGCCCCAGGCCTTCAGCACGAAGGGGTCGTTGACCGACACGCAGATGATCTCGTCGACGCCCTTTTCGGCGAAGTCGTTCTTGGTGCGGATGAAGCTCGGCACATGCGCCGAGTGGCAGGTCGGGGTGAAGGCGCCGGGCACCGCGAAGATCACCACCTTGCGGCCCTTGAGCTTCTCACCGAGCTCGACCGCTTCCGGTCCGTTCTCGCCGAACTGCACCAGCGTTGCGTCCGGCAACGTATCCCCTTTGGAAATGGCCATGTCGCGCGTCTCCCTTGATTGCGTTTTCCAGCCTCAGGGATATAGGCTGCGCGCGAAGAGGCAAATGCAAAATCCGGGGGCAGGCATATGGGCGACGTGGTGGTGATCGGGGGCGGCCAGGCAGGCGCCTCGCTGGTGGCGCGGCTGCGCTCGAAGGGGTTCGAGGGCGCAATCACCCTGATCGGCGCGGAGCCGGTGCCGCCCTACCAGCGCCCGCCGCTGTCCAAGGCCTACCTGCTGGGCGAGATGGAGGAGGAGCGGCTCTTCCTGCGCCCCCGCGCCTTCTACGACGAGCAGAACATCGAGCTGGTCCTGAACGCGCCGGTCACCGCCATCGACACCGAGGGCAAGGCGATCATCGCCGACGGGCGCAAGATCTCCTATGACGACCTCGTGTTCTGCACAGGCTCGCATCCGCGCCGCCTGCCCGATGCCATCGGCGGCGATCTCGACGGCGTGTTCTGCGTCCGCGGCATCGGCGATGTCGATGCCATGAAGCCGCGCTTCACCGAGGGCGCCAGCGTGCTGATCGTCGGCGGCGGCTATATCGGGCTCGAGGCGGCGGCGGTGGCCGCCAAGCTCGGCCTCCGGGTGACGCTGGTCGAGATGGCCGAGCGCATCCTGCAGCGCGTCGCCGCCCCCGAGACCGCCGATTACTTCCGCGAGCTGCACCGCGCGAAGGGCGTCGAGATCCGCGAGGGCGTGGGCCTCGGCAAGCTGACCGGCGAGGACGGCAACGTCTCCGCCGCCGAGCTCACCGACGGCACCACGCTCGACGTCGATTTCGTGATCGCCGGCGTCGGC
The DNA here is from genome assembly GCF_020171625.1 of Salipiger bermudensis. Classification (GTDB taxonomy): domain Bacteria; phylum Pseudomonadota; class Alphaproteobacteria; order Rhodobacterales; family Rhodobacteraceae; genus Salipiger; species Salipiger bermudensis_B. Next base: position 38,819 of record NZ_JAIUZY010000008.1, on the reverse strand, counting down.
ATCCTGCCCGCGCTCGAGCTGGCGGAATCCGCCGGCATCGACATCGAGAACGGCATCCGCACCGACGCGACGGGTCGCACCTCGGCGCCCAACGTCTGGGCCGCCGGTGACTGCGCCTCCTTCCCCTATCGCGGCGAACAGATCCGTCTCGAGAGCGTCGGCAACGCCATCGATCAGGCCGAGACGGTGGCCGACAACATCATGGGCGTCGGGCGCGCCTACGAGGCCAAGCCGTGGTTCTGGTCGGATCAGTACGACGTCAAGCTGCAGATCGCCGGGCTCAACGCGGGCTACGACCGGGTGGTGGTGCGCAAGACGGGCGATGCCGTGTCGCACTGGTATTACGCCGGTGCCACGCTGCTGGCGCTCGACGCGATGAACGATCCGCGCGCCTACATGGTGGGCAAGCGCCTGATCGAGGCCGGAATATCCCCCGACCCCGAGGCCGTGACCGACCCCGGGACCGACCTCAAGGCCCTGTTGACAGCGTGAGGATCATCGCCGGAGACTGGCGCGGACGGCCGCTCACCTCGGTCGGCAAGGGCGACCCGCGGGCGCATCTGCGCCCGACCACCGACCGCGTGCGCGAGAGCCTGTTCAACATGCTGGGCGGGGGCCGCTTCGGCGAGCCTTTCGAGGGCGCTCGGGTCCTCGATCTCTTCGCGGGCACCGGGGCGCTGGGACTCGAGGCCCTGTCGCGCGGGGCCGAGACCTGCACCTTCGTCGATGACGGGCGCAAGGCGCAGTCGCTGCTGCGCGACAACATCCGGCTGCTGGGCTGCGGCGATCGCGCGCGCCTCATCGCCCGGGACGCCACCCGCCTGCCCCCGGCCGAGGCTGCCTGCGATCTGGTCTTCCTCGATCCGCCCTATGGCAAGGATCTGGGCGCCCGTGCCCTGAGCGCCGCCCGCGCCGGCGGCTGGATCGCGCCCGAGGCCCTGATCGTCTGGGAGGAAAGCGCACCGCAACCGGCCCCCGAAGGCTTCGCCCTCCTCGACACCCGCCGCTACGGCGACACCCACGTCACGGTTCTCCGCGCCGCTTGAGCGAGTAGCTCCGGCAGCTTGGAAACCGCGCGCGCCGACATCCTGGTCGCCTCATTGTTTCCTGGTGAGAGCGCGGCTGCGCAGGAGAGGCGTCACTCCCGGCTGACAAACGACCTGCCATGCGCCGCACCAACCCTTGCGGTCCGCGTCGCGCTTGGCGCACCGTCCGTGTCACAAGCGCAGGCACCACTCGCGGCATCATGAAACCGCCGGGGATCTGGCCCCGGCGCGCCCTTGCCGCCAACCTGAGCGGGAGGCACGGATCGGCCTGCCTCCGGCGGGAGTATTTTCGACGAAGAGAAGCCAGGGGCACAGCGCTCATGGCTTCTTTGGTTCAAAAATACCTCTGGGGTGAATTGGCCGCAGGCCAAGAGGGGGCAGCGCCCCCTCTCTATTTCAAGCGCGCACCTCCGGTGCGACAGGGGACAGAGCCCCTCTGTCTATTTAAAGCACTCATTCCGGTGCCACAGGAAACAGAGCGCCCTTCTCAGGTCGGGTGGAACTTGCCGCCGGGCGACAGGGTGAAGATCTCGACCCCGTCGGCGGTGACGCCCACCGAGTGCTCGAACTGGGCCGAGAGCGACTTGTCGCGGGTGATCGCGGTCCACTCGTCCTTGAGCACCTTGGTTTCCGGGCGGCCGAGATTCACCATCGGCTCGATGGTGAAGAACATGCCTTCCTCGAGCCGCGCGCCGCTGCCGGCGCGACCGTAATGCAGGACGTTGGGCGCCGCGTGGAACACCCGCCCAAGCCCATGGCCGCAGAAATCCCGCACCACCGACATGCGGTGGCTTTCCACGTAGCTCTGGATCGCGTGGCCGATGTCGCCGAAGGTGTTGCCGGGCTTCACCTGCTCGATGCCGATCATCAGCGCGTCATGGGTCACCTGCACCAGCCGCTGGGCGTAGGGCTTGGGCTCGCCGGCCACATACATGCGGCTGGTGTCGCCGTACCAGCCATCCACGATCACCGTCACGTCGATGTTCAGAATGTCCCCGTCGAGCAGCGTGTCGTCGTTGCGGGCGTGGCTGTCGTTCTTCCACTTTGGGATCTTGCTGCCGGGAATGCCGTGGCAGACCACGTGGTTGACCGAGATGCAGCTGGCGTGCTGATAGCCCCGGTAGCCGATCGTGGCAGAGGTCGAGCCGGAGGCCTCGACCGCGGCGCGGATCACCTCTTCGAGCCCGCCCGTGGTCTGGCCCGGGCGCACATGCGGCGCCACGTCGTCGAGGATTTTCGCGGCGACGGCGCCGGCGGCCTGCATGCCGGCGAAATCTTCGGGGTCGTAAATGCGGATGCCGTCCCGGGTGAGGCGGCCGCCAGTGTCATGTCTCAAGGCTGCGCGCTCCGTGTGAATTCGAGTCCTCTTCTTAAACCCTCGCGCGCCGCTTTGCCAGAGGGGACGGGCGGAACCGCCCTAGGCTATTGCGCGCCGCCCGTGTGCGGGTCAGGAAAGGGGCCTATTGCAGGAACAATGCGCGAGGGACCATGGAACCCATCAACGACATCATGAACACCGAGATCTACAACGGCACGTCCCTGTCGGACGTTCTGACTCTGGATTTCCTCGCCGGGCTGCTCGGCAACGTCGTCGGCGGCCTGCTGATCCTGATCATCGGCTTCGTCATCGCCGGATGGGTGCGGCGCCGCGTGGTCGCGATCTCGAAACGCCGGCCGCGGCTCGACGACACGCTGTTCGGCTTCCTCGGCCAGATCGCCCGCTATCTCGTGCTGATCTTCACCGGACTGATCGTTCTCAACACGCTCGGCATCCAGACGACCTCGATCATTGCCGCCCTCGGCGCGGCCGGTCTTGCGGTCGGTCTCGCGCTGCAGGGCACCCTGTCGAACGTCGCTGCCGGGGTGATGATCATCATGTTCCGCCCCTTCAAGCTGGGCGATTTCATCGAGGTGTCCGGCGAGATGGGCACGGTGAAGGACATCAGCCTCAACACCACCGAACTGGCCTCCCTCAGCAATACGCAGGTGATCGTGCCCAACGCCTCGATCTGGGGCAACGTGATCGAGAACTTCTCGGTCTACACCACCCGTCGCGCCGAATGGACCTTCGGGGTCGGGTACGGGGCCAATCTCAAGACCGCCGAAGAGGTGATCCTGAGCACCATCATGGCAGACGACCGCTCGAAATCCGACCCCGAGCCGTTCATCCAGGTCAACGGGCTTGGCGACAGCTCGGTCGATTTCCTCGTCCGGGTCTGGGTCGATAGCGCCGATTTCTTCCAGTACCAGGCCGACATGAAACGCAAGGTGAAGGAAGCGCTCGACCAGCACGGGGTCGACATCCCGTTCCCGACCCGTACGCTCGTCGTCGAGCGCGACGAGGACGGGGCCATCGCTGCGGAATAACGCCCGGCACTCTTGCGGAGATGGCGGTGGGGGCGCTGCCCCCGACGCGGCTGCGCCGCGCCTCCCCCGAGGTATTTTCGAACCAGAGAAGAGCCGGGCGCGGTCTGCTGGCGGGAAATGTCAGGCCAGGGCGCGCTCGACGGCGATGCCGAGACGCAGGAGGCGGTCTTCCTGCATCGGCGGCGCCATCAGCGACAGGCCACAGGAGGGCGTGCCGGTGGGCAGGCTGAGCGCGCATCCGCCGATCACGTTGCCGACGCGGGTGTTGCGCAGCGCCAGAAGGTTGGCGGTGACGTAATACTCCCCCTGCTCCATCAGCTTGTCGATGTTCGGCGGCAGGATCGGCGCGGTCGGGCAGAGCACCGCGTCGAAGCTGGCGGTGGCGCGGGCATAGGCGGCGCGGGCGCCCTCCATGCGATCGAGCGCGCGCAGGTAGGCGGCGCCGGTGACCGGCGTGCCGCCCTCGAAGCGCTCGCGGATCGGCGCGAACATTTTGTCGGGCGCCGCCGCGATGGCCTCGCCCCAGGCGGCCCAGGCCTCGGTGGTGTAGAGAATGCCCGCATCCTGCATCGGGATGGCGACCTCGGGCACGTCGAGATCGACGATCTCGGCACCGGCCTCCGCGAGCCTGTCGAGCGCGTCTTCGTGCGCGGCGGCGGGTTCGGGGCTCATGTCGTCGAGCACGATGGTGGTGAGCCGGGCGAAGCGCCGGCCCTTCAGCGAGGCGCCGCGCAGGTCCGGGGCGGCGCGGCCCTCGAGCGCGGCGAGGGTCAGCGCGGCATCCTCGACGGTCCGGCAGAGCGGGCCCACAGTGTCGAACGTCTGCGCGAGGGGCACCACCCCTTGCAGGGAGAGCCGGCCCGCGGTGGTTTTGAGCCCCACCAGATCGTTCCAGCAGGCCGGGATGCGCACTGAGCCGCCGGTGTCCGAGCCGATGGCGGCGGCGGCCAGCCCGAAGGCCACCGAGGCGGCGGCGCCGGAGGAAGACCCGCCGGCCACGGCCTCGGGATCGTTCACGCAAGGCGCCGTGGCGGTCATCGGGTTGAGGCCGAGGCCCGAGAAGGCCAGCTCGGACATGTGGGTCTTGCCGAGGCAGACCAGCCCCATCGCAGTCGCCATCTCGAGCACCGCGGCGTCGCGCGCCGGCACCCGGCCCTCGAGCAGCTTCGAGCCGGCCTCGGTGGCGGTGCCCGCGGTGTCGAAGAGATCCTTCCAGCTCACCGGGACCCCGTCGAGCGGCGAGCGGCGCTGCTTGAGTTCGGCGCGGCGGCGGGCGGCATGGGCCTCAGCCAGCGCCCGCTCGGGTGTCAGGCGGGCATAGATCCGGTCCGACAGCGGATGCGCGGCGATCTTGTCGAGGAACGCCTGCGTGAGCGCCACCGGGTCGATCTCGCCCGCGCCGATACCCTGCCCCAGCGCCGCCGCGCTCATGCCTGTCAGATCGCTCATCTCCGTCCCTCCTGTTTTGCCGTTGCGGCAGTGGTAGCGACAGCGCAGCGCATGGACAATCCCGCGCGGGGCCGCATATTTGCGGGCATGGAACATGATTGCGACATCCTCATCGTGGGCGGAGGGCTGAACGGCCCGGCCCTGGCTCTGGCGGCGGCGACGGCCGGGCTGAAGAGCATCGTCATCGACGCCCTGCCCGAGGCGGCGCGCACGCAGGAGGATTTCGACGGGCGCGGCTATGCGCTGGCGCTGTCCTCGGTGCGGATGCTCGACAATCTCGGGCTGTGGGAGCGGCTGGAGCCCAACGCCCAGCCGATGCGCGAGATCAAGGTAACCGACGGGCGCGTCGGCGATGCGCAGGTTTTTCTCGGACTGCATTTCGACAGCGCCGAGATCGAGGAAGGCCCGATGGGCCAGATGGTCGAGGACCGCTACCTGCGCCGCGCCCTGCTCGAGGCGATGGAGGCCAACCCGCACGTCGACCAGCGCGCCGGCGAGACGGTGATCGCGCAGCACACCGGCCCGGGCGGCATCAGCGTCACACTGGCCAGCGGCGAAACGCTGCGGGCGCGGCTGCTGGTGGGCGCCGACGGGCGGCAGAGCGGAACGGCGGCTCGGGCCGGCATCCGGCGCACCGGCTGGGGCTACGGCCAGACCGCGCTGGTCTGCGCCATTGCCCATGACGCCCCGCATCACGGCGTCGCGCACCAGTTCTTCATGCCGCCGGGGCCGCTGGCCATCCTGCCACTGCCGGGCAACCGCAGTTCCATCGTCTGGAGCGAGACCGACGCGCAGGCCCGCGCCATCAACGCACTGCCGGATGAGGACTATCTCGAGGTCCTGCGTCCGCGGTTCGGCGACTTCCTCGGCGAGATCTCCCTCGCCGGCAAGCGTTTCGTCTACCCGCTGAACCTGACGCTGGCCAACAGCTTCATCGCCGAGCGGCTGGCGCTGGTGGGGGATGCGGCGCACGGAATGCACCCGATCGCCGGACAGGGCCTGAATGCCGGGCTGCGCGACGTGGCGGCGCTGGCGGATGTGCTGAGCCACGCGCAGCGGCGCGGAGAGGACATCGCCTCGCCGCTGGTGCTGGCGCGCTACCAGCAATGGCGGCGCTTCGACACCGCCTCGCTGGCCGCGGCGACGGACCTGTTCAACCGGCTGTTCTCGAACGACAACGCGCTGCTGCGGCTTGGCCGCGATCTCGGCATGGCGGCGATCAATGCGGTGCCCGGGCTGCGCCGGGGCTTCATCCGCGAGGCCGCCGGCATCACCGGAGACCTGCCGGAGCTGATGCGCGACTGAGCGCGCACCCCGCAGCGATGCACAGATCCTGCGCCGAGGCGAACCCTCGGCGCCCTTGTGCGGCGTGCGGCCGCGTTCCTATCTCGTCGACAAGGGCGGCAGAGCCCGACGCGCCACTTAGGCGCAGCCTGCCAGCCCATTTTGGCGCAGCGCGCTGCGACGGATCAAGGAGCCGTTCCCATGAAGACTATCGGATTTCTGTCCTTCGGACACTGGTCGCCCACACAGGGCAGCGAAGTGAAGACCGCCGCCGACGTGCTGACCCAGTCGATCGAGCTGGCCGTGGCCGCCGAGGAGCTGGGGCTCGACGGGGCCTATTTCCGAGTGCACCATTTCGCCCGGCAGCTCGCCTCGCCCTTCCCGCTTCTCGCCGCCGTAGGCGCGCGCACCTCGAAGATCGAGATCGGCACCGGCGTGATCGACATGCGCTACGAGAACCCCTTCTACATGGCCGAGGATGCCGGCGCGGCGGACCTGATCGCCGGCGGGCGGCTGCAGCTTGGCCTGTCGCGCGGCTCGCCGGAGCAGGTGATCGACGGCTGGAAGCATTTCGGCTACCGCCCCGCCGAGGGCGAAAGCCCGGCCGACATGGCGCGGCGCCACACGCAGGTCTTCCTCGACCTGCTCGAGGGCAAGGGCTTTGCCGAGCCGAACCCGCGCCCGATGTTCCCCAACCCGCCGGGCCTGCTGCGGCTAGAGCCGCACTCCGAGGGTCTGCGCGACCGGATCTGGTGGGGCGCCGGCTCGAATGCCACGGCGGAATGGGCGGCCAAGCTCGGGATGCACCTGCAAAGCTCGACGCTGAAGGATGACGAGACCGGCGAGCCGTTCCACGTTCAGCAGGCCGATCAGCTGCGGGCCTACAAGGCGGCGTGGAAAGAGGCCGGGCACACCCACACCCCGCGCACCTCGGTGAGCCGGTCGATCTTTGCCATCACCAACGACACCGACCGCATGTATTTCGGGCGCGGCGGCAAGGAGACCGATCAGGTAGGCTTCATCGAGCAGCAGCGCTCGATCTTCGGGCGCGGCTATGCCGACGAGCCGGACCGGCTCATCGAGCAGCTGAAGCGGGACGAGGCGATTGCCGAGGCCGACACCCTGCTGCTCACGGTGCCGAACATGCTGGGTGTCGACTACAACGCCCACGTGATCGAGACCATCCTGACCGAGGTGGCCCCGGCGCTTGGCTGGCGCTGAGCCGGGGGACGGCACTCGACCGTGCGCGGTTTGAACGCGGCGCAAAATCGGGGGAAAGGGGCCTGTCCCTCAACCGCAAACCTGCGCCGCGCGCGGCGCAGGGACTGGCGCGCCCGACCTGCGCCGCAGAAGCGGCAGGACAGGCTCAGGGCGCACAACCGCCGGCCCGTCATACGGTCCTGCCGAAGACCCCCTGCAGCACCGTTTCCCACAGGGCGTGGCGCCGCGTGCCCTGCCTGCACAAAAGCAAAGGCCGGCCCGCAAAGCGGACCGGCCTCCTTGACCTTTTGAGAGCGCAGCCGCTTACTTGATGCGCTGGCCGTTGGCGAGCACGTGGCCCTGCTCGTTGACCTCGATCTTCGAGGTCAGCGTGTCGGGCTCGGATCCCGGCACGGCGAACATGCTCATCATCATCCGCGCGCCCATCGCGTCCTGCTCGCTGACGAAGCCCATCTCGATCAGCTTGTCGATCAGGCCGTTCGCGCCGCTCATCTGCAGGTTCAGCACGCCCTCGGGACGCGGCATTCCGTCAAAGCTCTGCAGATCGGTGTTGTCGAAGGTAAAGTCGCCCTGACCGGTGATCTGCGCACCCGCCGCATCGATGGTGAGGTTGTTGAGCGTCAGCGCGTTCAGCTCACCCGGAGGGGTCGACCCGTCGAGCGACTCCATCTGCTTGGGATCGAGGATATCGACCTTGGGCGTGACCTTGCCGGCCAGATCGATCACCACCGTCGCCGGGTCGCGCGGCAGGATGCCCTTCGGATCGAAGATCGACCAGATCATGTCAGAGGTGGTGAAGCCCGCGAGGGTCAGGTTCACCGCCGCATCGACCGGCTCCTCGGATGCGCCGACCGGCGTCAGGAAATGCAGCCGCATTTCATCCATCTGGGCCGAGATCGGCAGGGGCATGTCGGGCGAGGTGACATCGATGTTCACGCCCATCGAGCGCACGTCGTAATCGAGGGACTCCTGCGACATCTTCATCGCGAAGCTGCCGCCCTTGCTCGAGGTTTCGCCCGAGGTGGTGTTGCCACCCTCGGTCATGGCGAAGCGCGACTGCCCGGCGGTGTAGCGAATGGCCCCGTCGACCATCATGCCGGCTTGCAGCAGTTCGCTGGGGTTGTCGGTGCTCACGTCCTGCGGCAGTTCGGTGGTGGCGTCCGAGCTCACGCCTTCCAGCGTGCCGGTGATCATCCCCTCGTCGTCGCCCTCGGGGTCGCCGCCGGTAAAGTCGTAGCTCACCGTACCGAGCGAAAGCTGCTGGTGGATCTCGCGCATCCCGTCGGCCAGGGAAACGCGGGTCTCGCCATCGACGGGGCCGGCGCTGAGCTGGCCTGCCATGTCGTCGCGCGACACCGCCTCGCCATCGATGACCAGATCGCTCAGGACCAGCGCCAGCGAGCTTGCGCTGTAGACATAGGTCATGTCGTCGGGCTCGCCGGCGATGATCATCTCCATGTCCTCGAGCGTATAGTCGAGGGTCATGTCGACGGACTTGTCATCGGACGGGGCGACGTTGACCTGCACGGGCATGGTGGTCGGCATATCGAGCGCCACGGTGCCGTCGCCCTGATCGCGCAGCGCCAGCTGCTCGATCACGAAGGTCACCTCGCCCTCGTCCTCGGGGAGAGGCTTGCGCAGGGTCATCTCGGTTAGCGTCAGCGTATTCCCGGAGCGGCTTTCCTCTGCCGTCACCTCGTAGCCAAAGCTGGTGAGATAGGCCTCGAGGTCGGCCCAAACCTGATCGGCTGTCACATCGGCCCATGCCGGCGGAGCGGCGAGGATCGCCGCGCTCGCGGCGGCCAAGGCAAAATTGGAGACACGCATGGATCAACCCTTTCGTTCGAGTTCTTCAAATCAATGTAGCCTACTTCTGCCCCGTCGTCCGTGGGGTCAAGAGGCTGGACCGCGGGTATTCCAGCCTTTACCAAAGAGTGGAATCGAAAATGACGAGGCATCCCATGGATCTGACGGGGAAAACCGCCCTGATCACCGGCGCCAGCCGCGGCATCGGCGCGGCCGCCGTGCGCGCCTTCGCCGAGGCAGGCGCCAATGTGGCTCTGGTGGCGCGCAGCCGCGACGCCATCGCCGAACTGGCCGGCGAAATCGGCCCCAAGGCTGTCGCCATTCCCTGCGAAATCTCGCGCTACTGGGAGGTCGAGCAGGCGGTGGAAAACTGCCACAAAGCGTTCGGATCTCTCGACATCGTGATCAACAACGCCGGCGTGATCGAGCCCATCGCGCCTCTGGCCGAGGCCGACCCCGAGAGCTGGGGCGCGCTCATCGACGTGAACCTCAAGGGCGTGTTCCACGGGATGCGCGCGGCGCTGCCGGGGATGCTTGCCGCCGGTGGCGGCACCATCCTGACCATCGGCTCGGGTGCGGCGCACCGCCCGCTCGAGGGCTGGTCGGCCTATTGCACCTCCAAGGCCGGCGCGCTGATGGTCACCCGCGCCACCGACGAGGAATACCGCAACCGCGGCATCCGCGCGATCTCGCTGTCGCCCGGCACCGTGGCGACCGAGATGCAGCGCACCATCAAGGGAAGCGGCATCAACGCGGTGAGCCAGCTCGACTGGTCCGATCACATCCCGCCCGAATGGGTCGCCAAGACCCTTCTGTGGATGTGCGGCCCCGAGGCCGACGGCTTCCTCGGCGACGAGATCTCGCTGCGCGACGAGGAGATCCGGCGCAAGGTGGGCGTGGCGTGATTTCGCTCGAGAGGGATAACGGCTACTGGATCGCGGTGATCGACCGCCCCGACAAGGCCAACTCCCTCACCCCCGAGATGCTCGAACGGCTCTGCGAGATCGCCGAGGCCGCCCGCGAGGCGCAGGTGCTGGTGCTGACCGGCGTGGGCAAGGTGTTCTCCGCCGGAGCCGATCTCGAGGCGGCGCGCGCGGGGCTCGCCACCTCGCCGCTCTGGGAGCGGCTGTCCGGCGCCATCGCGCGGCTTCCCGGGCTGACCATCTGCGCGCTCAACGGCACGCTGGCCGGCGGCGCCATGGGCATGGCGCTGGCCTGCGACCTGCGCATCGCCGTGGAGAGCGCAAAATTCTTCTACCCGGTGATGAAGCTGGGCTTTCTGCCGCAGCCCTCCGATCCCGCACGCCTCGCAGCGCTGGTGGGGCCGTCGCGGGCCAAGATGATCCTCATGGCCGGACAGAAGATCCCGGCGGAGGAGGCGCTGCAATGGGGCCTAATCGACCGCATCGTCGCGCCCGACGCGCTGATGACCGAGGCCCGCGCGCTGGCCGCGGACACGCTGGGCCAGACGCCCGAGCACAGCCGCGCCATCAAGGCGCTGGTGCGCTAGGCGGCGCGCGTCGATGTGCGGGCGCTACGCCATCACGCTGGCCAAGGAGGCGATGGCGCAGATCTTCGAGGCGGTGCCCGGCAACGACCTGCCGGAGGTGCCCAACTTCAACGTCTGCCCGACCAACACCGTGCACACGGTACGCAGCAGCGACGGCACCCGCAGCCTCTCCGCGATGCGCTGGGGCTTCATCCCGCACTGGTACAAGACGCCGAGCGACGGGCCGCTGCTGATCAACGCCCGCGCCGAGACCATCGCCGAGAAGCCGGCCTTCCGCACCGCCTGCCGCGAGCGTCGCTGCCTGATCCCGGCAAGCGGCTTCTACGAGTGGACCAAGGGCGAGGACGACGCCCGTCTGCCGTGGTACATCCACCCCACCAAGGACGATTGTCTGGCCTTCGCCGGCATCTGGCAGGACTGGGAGCGCGACGGCGAGATGCTGCGCACCTGCGCCATCGTCACCACCGCTGCCGCGGGCGAGATGACGCAGATCCACCACCGGATGCCGGTGACCCTCGCGGCCTCGGACTGGGCGCTCTGGCTGGGCGAGGATGGCCGTGGCGCGGCCACGCTGATGCAGCCCGCCCCCAAGGGCACGCTGCGCTTTCACCGGGTCGACCGGGAGGTGAACTCGAACCGTGCCAGCGGCCCGCAGCTCATTGAACCGATCTGAGACCGGCGCGCGCCTGAGGGCGCGATGGCGGCCTCAGTTCTGAGCGTCGCCCGCTTGCGCCGGTTCATAGGCGATGAGGCCCGTGGCGATGCTGCCCTCGTTCACGGTGTCGCCGAAGCTTTGGGTCATGCCCTCGGTCACCTCGAGCGTGTAGCTCTCGCCGGGTTCCAACACGCCGGTGTCCCAGCTGCCGTCCGAGGCGGTGGCCGACATTGCCACGATCGAGCTGTTCTCGAACGTCACGGTGTCTCCGATCACCGGATAAACCTCGCTGGGGAAATAGCCCTGCCCCATCAGAAGGACGGAATGCTCCCTCGCCGAGAGAGGCGCCGCGAGAAGACCCAGGGTCAGGGCCAGAAGTCCGGATTTGCGCAGCATGTTACCACTCCTTCACACACACCATGTCGGCCCCACCGCGTGGCCTACGCCGGAGCTATGCGAGGATTCGGGCAACAGTTTGGCGGTTCGCGACAATCCGCGCGACCGCGGTCAGGTCAGCGCGGCGGGACGCGGTTCCGGGCATCGCAGGCAGCGCCGGGGCAATCGGCTCTGCCACGCGCCTTTCACCTCTCCCCCCCTCGGGCAGGGATCAGAGCGCCGCGACCACCACGATCTCGACCCGGTGTCCGGCGGCCAGCCCGGTCTCGACACAGGCGCGCTGCGGCCAGTGCTGCGGGTCCGCGCCGATCCAGTCGCACCAGGCGCGGTCCATCTCATCCTTGGTGGCGATGTCGGTGAGGTAGACCGTGGCGCTGAGGATGCGGGTCCTGTCGCTGCCCATCTCGGTCAGGATCTCGTCGATCCGGGCCAGCGTGCTGGCGGTCTGGTCGTGCACGCCGTCGGTCTCGATCTGGGTGGTCGCCACCGCCCAGCCCACGCCGTTGAAGGCGGTGCCGGAATTGCGCCCCGTGTAGGGGCCGCGCACGCGGGTAATGTCGCTCATCGCTTGTCCTCTCTCAACGTCCGATCGCATAGGCCTGCATCAGGCGCGGCGTCGCCGCCGCCTGCAGCATCCCGTCGCCGTGGCGCAGCGCGACAGTGAGCCGCCCGACGCTGTTGGGCTCGGCCACCACCACGTCATGGCCGCGCGCCTTCAGCGCCTCGATCACCACCGGGCCGATGCTGGCCTCGATCATCATCGTGCCCGGCTTGGCCTCGCGCGGGTAGAACGAGGTCTGGAAATGCTGCGAATGGAACAGCGGCGCGTCGATGCCCTGCTGCAGGTCGAAGCCGTGATGCACGAAGCGCAGGAACCAGACCAGCTGCCACTGGTCCTGCTGGTCGCCACCGGGTGTGCCGAAGGACAGGATCTCGCCCTTCGGCCCGTAGGCGATGGAGGGCGTCAGCGTGGTGCGTGGCCGGGCGCCCGGTGTCAGCGACGCGGGCAGACCTTCGTCGAGCCAGAACATCTGCGCCCGGCTGTTGAGCGGGAAGCCCAGCCCCGGCACCACCGGGCTCGACTGCAGCCAGCCGCCCGAAGGCGTGGCCGAGACCATGTTGCCCCAGCGGTCGACGATGTCGAGATGCACCGTGTCGCCCCTCGTGTCGGTCAGGTGCGCCATGGTCGGCTCGCCGGTGGCCGGGTCCGTCATCACGTCGATGCGCCGCGCGGCGCGGGCGATGGCGGCGTCGGCCAGCGCCTCGTGCCCTGGAATGCGCCCCGGTCGCTGTTCCTGCGATGCCTCGTCCGTGATCAGCGCCGCGCGCTCGCGCCCGTAGCGTTCGGAGAGCAGGGTCTCGAGCGGGATGTCGTAGTGATCGGGGTCGCCGTAATAGGCCTCGCGGTCGGCCCAGGCGAGCTTGATCGCCTCGATCACCGTGTGGGCGAATTCCTCGCCCAGCGGGTCCATCGCCGAAAGGTCGAAATTCTTCAGGATCTGCAGCGCCTGCAACAGCACCGGTCCCTGCCCCCACGGGCCCGTCTTGCAGACCGTCCAGCCGTGGTACGCGACGCTGGCCGGGGCCTCGTAGGAGGCCTCCCAGCCGGCCAGGTCCGCGCGCGTGAGCAACGCGCCGTGGCGCTCCCCGGTCACGTCCATCACCTTTGCATCGCCGAGGTAATCGGCGATGGCGTCGGCCACGAAGCCGTCGCGCCACGCGGCGCGGGCGGCGTCGATCCGAGCGACGCGGGTGTCGCCCCGGGCGGCCTCGACAAGCCGCCGGTACGTCGCGGCGAGGTCGGGGTTGCGGAACAGCGCCAGCGCCCCGGGCGCGGCGCCGTCCGGGCACCACACGGCGTGCGAGCTGGGCCAGTGCGCCGCGAAGAAACGCTCGAGCCCTGCGATGGCCCCGGCCACCGATGCCAGCATCGGGTGACCGTCAGAGAGATAGCCGATGGCCGGCGCCAGAACCTCAGACAGCTCCATGCTGCCGTGATCGCGCAGGAGCAGGAGCCAGCCGTCGAAGGCGCCGGGCACCACGGTGGCGAGCAGCCCCGAGCCGGGGATCAGCCCATCGATGCCCGCGGCCCGCATCGCCTCGATGCTGGCGGCGGCGGGTGCCACCCCCTGCGCGCAAAGCACGCCGGGCTTCCCGTCGCGCGCCGAGTGGAACAGCACCGGCAGATCGCCCGCCGGCCCGTTGAGATGCGGCTCGACCACCTGCAGGACGAAGCCCGTGGCCACCGCGGCGTCGAACGCGTTGCCGCCCTTCTCGAGGATCGCCATGCCGACCGCCGAGGCAATCCAGTGGGTCGAGGTCACCATGCCGAAGGTGCCGCGGATCTCGGGCCGTGTCGTGAAGCCTGCCATGTCTGCCCTCCTCAGGCGGTCAGAAGTTCGCGCGGGCAGTTGGCGAAGCAGCGCGCCCCGCCCTCGGTCACCGCGAAGGTCTCGCTCACCACGAGGCCGTAATTCTCGAGCCACAGCGCCGGGATACAGTGAAAGGTCATGTTCTCCTCCATCACCGTGGTGTCGCCGGCGCGCAGCGAACAGGTCAGCTCGCCCCATGTGGGCGGGAAACCGATGCCAACCGGATAGCCGATGCGGCTGTCCTTCTCGATGCCGTGGCGGCGGATCACCGCCTCCCAGGCATGGGCCATCACCTGACACTCGATGCCCGGTCTCACCACGTCGAGCGCCGCCTCGAGCCCCTCGCGGATCACCTTGGTGGTCTCGACCAGCGCGGCGGGCGGGTCCCCCACATGCACGCAGCGCGACAGCGGCGAATGATAGCGGTGCCGGATGCCGCCCATCTCGATATAGAAGACCTCGCCCTCTTCGAGCGGCGCGTCGGTCCAGCTAAGGTGCGGGGCCGAGGCGATCTCGCCCACCATGGCGTTGGGCGGCTTGCAGGGGAAGGTGCCGCCGAACTCGGGTGTTCCGGATGTGGTGACGCGGTAGAGCTCGGCCATCACGTCGCATTGCCGCACGCCGGGCCTGCAGAGCCGACGGGCGCTGTCCATCGCCAGCGTGGCGATCTGACCGGCCTGCGACATGTACTCGAGCTCGCGCGGGGATTTCACCATGCGCACGCGGTTGACCAGCAGGAAGCCGTCCTTGAACTCGCCCTGTCCAAGGCCCTGCACCAGGATGCGGTTCCACTTGGCGGTGTAGTAGTAATCGTCCTGCTCGGCGGCGATGCGGCCCTTGTCCCAGCCCTTCTCCTTCAGCAACTCGACGAGGTAGTCCATCGGGTGCAGCTCATCACTGCCGACATATTCGTCGGGATAGGGGATGACGTTGTCTTCGCGCAGGTAGGCGGTGAACTTGGCGCCCACCGCGTCCATCTTGCGACCGAACCAGAACGGCTCCTCGGCATCGACCGAGACCACCACCATCTGCGGCGTGTAGAAGGACCAGCCGTCATAGCCCGTCAGGTAGAACTGGTTCGCCGGGTTCGAGACCAGCAGCACGTCGATCCCCCGGTTTCGCATGGCGGCCTGTGTCCGGGCCACGCGGGCGCGGTATTCGTCGGTATCGAAAAGCAGGGGCATCGGCGTCTCCGGAGGTCGGGGTCCGGTGCCAGACAACCGCGCAAGGGCCGCGTTGTCGACCGATTTTTCGTTTCTGCACACATGATTTCGGCCTTCGGCCACGACATGATGCGTGGATCAGCGCAGCTCGATCGAGACCCGCCCGGCCTGCCCGGTCGCGTCGATCACCGACAGCGTCGTGAAGCCCGGCCCCCGCAGCGGCACGAGGAACTCCGGCCCGCGTTGCTGCGTCGCCAGCACCGCGCCGTCGGCCAGCAGCGTGAACGGCGGCACGCCGCCGCGCAGCTTCAGCGGCACGCCACGCGCATCCGCCGCCAGCCGCGCACCCTCGGGCGGGAAGGTGACCTGCAGCGAGGGCGCCTGCGCCGCGCTGGCCCCGAAGCGGCGCAGCGGGGCGGGCAGCTTGGCGTTGCTGACAAGCAGCGTGTTCGGCGGTGGCGCGGGCAGCGGCACCGGTTCGGCCCGTGCGCGGCCCAGTGCCTCGAACAACAGCGGCGCGGCCAGCTCGCCGCCGAAGGCGCCGGGCACCGGCGTGCCGTCGGGCCGTCCGATCCAGACGCCCGCCACGTAGCGCCCGTCATAGCCCAGCGCCCAGGCATCGCGATGACCGTAGGAGGTGCCGGTCTTGTAGGCCACCCGCCCCGGCGGCCCGGCCTGCGGCGGCGGCGCCAGCCCTGCCAGCACGTGCCCCACCTGCCACGCCGCGCGCGGGCTTATCACCCGCCGCGCGGCGGGCACCGCCTCGTCCATCTGCCAGCGCAACGGCCGTGCCGCCCCGCCCTCGGCAAGTGCTGCGTAAAGCGTCACCATGTCCCACAGCGACAGCCCCACCCCGCCAAGGCTCAGCGCCAGCCCCGGCTGTCCGCCGGGCAGCTCGGGCGAGAGGCCGGCGGTCTCGAGCGCGGCCATCACATGCGCCGGGCCCATGGCGTCGGTCAGCCGCACCACCGGGATGTTGAGCGACAGCTGCAGCGCCCGCGACACCCGCAGCTCGCCGCGGAACTGGCCATCGAAGTTCTGCGGCGCATAGGTGCCGAACTGCACCGGCGTGTCCGAGATCAGCGTCTCGGGATGCGCCAGCCCGTGATCGAAGGCGAGTCCGTAGACAAGGGGCTTCAGCGTCGAGCCCGGCGAGCGCAGCGCCCGCGTCATGTCGACGAAGCCCTGCCCGCGCGTGGCGGCGTAGGAGGGCGAGCCGACGCTGGCCAGCACCTCGCCGCTCTGGTGGTCGGCCACGATCAGCGCCAGCGACAACCGGCTGTCGCGCCCCTGCATGTAGGTGGCCGCAAGCCGCTCGAGGCTTTCCTGCAGGTCGCGGTCGAGGGTCAGGCGGTGCCGCCCGGTGCCCTCGGCCAGCGCCCGGTCGGCGAGATGCGGCGCGATCTGCGGAAAAGGGTGGCGGCGGTCCGGTGCGGGCTCGCGCCGCGCCGCGCGGGCGGTCCCGGCATCGATCACGCCGGCGCGTTCCATGCGCGTCAGAACCCGGTCGCGGGCGGCGCGCGCGGCCTCGGGGTGGCGATCCGGGCGGCGCGCCTCGGGAGATTGCGGCAGCGCCACCAGCAGCGCCGCCTCGGCAGGGGTAAGCCGCGCCGGCTCCTTGCCGAACCATGCCAGTGTCGCGGCGCGCAGCCCCTCGAGGTTGCCGCCATAGGGCGCGAGCCGCAGGTAGAGCTGCACGATCTCGGCCTTGTCCAGCCGCCGCTCGAGCGCCAGCGCCAGCCGAAGCTGCCGCAGCTTGCCCGCCCACGCGCCGGTGCCGCCATCCTCGAGCAGCCGCGCCACCTGCATGGTCAGCGTCGAGGCGCCCGAGACGATGTGCCCGGCCCGCAGCCCCTGACCCGCAGCCCGCAGGGCGGCCACCGGATCGACGCCGTGATGGCTGTAGAACCGCCGGTCCTCGTAGGCGATCAGCATCTCGAAGAACAACGGATCGACCCGGTCGGGCGTCACCTCCATGCGCCAGAGGCCGTCCTCCACCGTGTAGGCTCGCAAGAGCCGCCCGTCGCGGTCGCGGACCTCGGGCGCGGTGGCGTGGACCAGCACCGGCAGCTCGGTGCCCGCGATCCAGTCCTCGGCGGCATCGCGCCCCAGCGCCACCGCCCAGAGCAGGACGACGAGGGTGGCAAGCCTAGGCATCGGACTCCCACAGTCCCGGATAGGTCGCCACGAAGCCGGACGGATCGATCACCAGCTGCGTGCTGTAGTCGCTCTGTTCGGCGTGGTAGGAGACCAGCGCGCCGCGCTCGCGGGTGTAGCTCTGATCCAGCGGAGAGACCTGCGGCCCCGGCAGCCGCAGCCACGCGGCGCGGGTGGTCAGCCGGCCGACATCGGGCAGGCGGCGCAGCGGCATCAGGTTGGTCGCCGGGGTGAAGGCGAAATCCACGTCCTCGCAGCCGTCGAGCTGCGGCTGCGCCTCGCCGTTCAGGCGCCACACCCCGTCCTCCCGCAGCAGCTTCACCGCCACTTCGTCCCCACCATGGGTGCCGGTGACATCTGCCGAGCAGGTCTGCCAGTCGCCGTCGATCCGCACCACGTAGTCGAGCGCCGCCCAGCCGGCCCCGTCGCGGAAGCGGGCGTGGCCCACCAGCATGTAGCCGCCGTCGTGATGCGCCAGCCGGCACTTGTCTTCGCCGTCGCGGTCGAGCGCGCGCCAGCGGGTGGTCGCAATGGTCTCGGTCATCGGATCTCCAGTCTGCCGGACGCCGTGGTCGCCCGGTATTCGGGGCGGTACATGTCCTCGACGAGGGCCGCCGGGTGGTGGAACGTGCCGGGCGAGACCGCCCGCACGACATAGGCCAGCCGGATCGGCGCGTTGCCCGACTGGTTGACCGCGGCGAGGAACCGGTCGGTGCGGAACTCGACACGCTCGGTCTCGCTCGGCTCGAGCCAGTCGAGCCCACGGATATCTCCGGCGCGCAGCAGGTTGGGGTTGTCGATCTCGAGCCCCGCGGGCAGCGCATCGTTGATCATCAGACGCGCGCCGCCGTCTTCCGCCGGGCGCACGGTGAGCACCGCGACCATGCGGTCGCCCTGCGCCACCGGCCCGCTGACCGGCGCACCCTCGAGGGTGAAGTACTCCCGGCTGATCGTGTAGCCGTAGCCCTGCGCCTCGGTGTCGCCCTCGGGCACGCCTAGCGCGGTGACGGTGATCGGGGTCGGGCCGCTGCCGGTGTTGGTGATCCCGGTCGGGTCGAGCGCGTCGCCGGGAATGCGCCTCAGGAACGGGCCGGAGACCGGCGTGCCGTCCACCGCGATGCCCGAGGCGCCGGGATCGGCCACCAGCGCATGGGCGGCCATCAGCGACCACGCCTGCTCCTGCGTCGAGAGCGGACGGTCGGCGCCGGTGACCCGCGCGATCAGCGCATCGCGATCCACCGCCTCCGAGCCGGCATCGGCGGCCAGCGACAGCACCGCCGCCGCATCGCGCAGGGACGAGCCGTAATCGTCGCGCCAGACCTGTCCTGCCTCCTTCTGCACGGCGAGACGCGCCGCCGCCTTGGCGAACATCCGGTCGGCGCGAGCCTGCTCGCCATAGCTGGCCAGCGCAGCACCGAGCTGGGCCTGCGCCAGCGGCGTGGCGAAGGCATCGGCGCGCTGGTCGGCGTAGTAGCGCAGCTCCCCGATCGCCGCGCGGCCCTCGCGGGCCAGCACCATCAGCGCATAGGCGATGTCCTCGCCGCCCTCCTCGAAGTCCGGCGCATAAGCGACGCGGTTGGCGAGGTTGTCGAGCGCGGCGGTCAGGGCGGTCTCGGGCACCTCCTGCCCGGCGGCGCGGGCGCGGGTCAGGAAATCGCTGACATAGGCGTCGAGCCAGAAATCGCCCGAGCCCGCGCGCCAGAGCCCGAAGGCGCCGTTCGCGTCCTGCCGGGTCAGCACCTGCGTGATCCCCCGCGCGATGCGCTCGTCGATCTGTTCCGCGTTGCCCAGCCCCAGCGGCTCGGTCAGCGACGAGAGCGCGAGCAGCGGCAGGGTCTGCGAGGTCACCTGCTCGGTGCAGCCATACGGGTAGCGCTCGAGCGAAGCGAGCAGCCCCGGCACATCGAACCGCGCCAGCGGCCCTGCCGAGACCATCACCTCGGCGCTCTCGGACCGCAGCCCCTCCAGAGCCGCGCGATCCAGCGTGAAGGTCTGGCCGGGATCGAGGGTGAAGCGGCGGGTGGTGCCCACCTGCGGGTCGTTGGCACGCACCCCGAGGGTCAGCGTCTTGGTCAGCCGCGCCCCCTCCGGCGTGGTCAGAACCAGCGTGATCTCATGATCGCCCACCAGATCGGCCCGCAACGGCAGGCTCAGGCGCTGGGTTTCCCCCTCGCGGAGGCTCACCTCGGCAGGCGCGTCGCCCAGCGCGACGCCATTGGCGGTGATCTCGAGCGGCATCTGCCCGGTCGGGCCGGTGGCGTGGGTCAGCTCGAGCAGCAGGCGCGTCTCGTCGCCGGGCGCAAGGAAGCGCGGCAGCGAGGCGCTCAGCACCACCGGGTCGCGCACCAACACATCCGTTGCGGCCTGCCCCACGGCGCTGTCGGACCATGCCACGGCCATAAGCCGCACCGTGCCGTTGAAATCCGGCATGTCGAAGCTGATCTCGGCGCGGCCATCCGGCCCCACGGTCACCGGGCCGGAGAAGAACGCCACCAGCGCCTCGGTCGGCGGCGGCGATTGCAGGCGCAGGGAGGCCCCCGCGTCGCCGCCCGAGCGGATCTCGCCCATGGCGCCGCTCATGCCGTCGATCAGGCGGCCATAGAGGTCGCGGATCTCCACCCCCAGCCGGCGCTGCCCGAAGTAATGCGCCGACGGATCGGGGCTGTCGAAGCCGGTGAGGTTGAGAATGCCCAGATCCACCGCCGCGACGGTGACATGGGCGGTCTCGCCCTCGGCCACGCCGTCAAGCTGCACGGCCGCGCTCAGCGGCGCACGCGGGGCGCTCTGCTCAGGGGCGTCGAAGCTGACCGACAGCTGCCGCGCGCCCGGCGCGATGGCGGCATGGGCAAGGCCGAGGCTACGCGCCGGGGCCTGCCCCGCCGCGACATCCATCGGGCGCACCAGTTGCGCGGTGACATAGGCGCCCGCGCCCCACTCTTCGGTCACCGGCAGGTCGATGACGCTCTCGCCCTCGGGCAGCTCCATCGCCTGCATCGAGATCACCCGGTCCGAGAGCACCGTCACCAGCGCCTCGCCCGCGTAACGCGGCACGACGCGGAGTTGCGCGGTGTCGCCCGGAGCATAGCTTTCGCGGTCGAGCGACAGCTCG
Source organism: Salipiger bermudensis (assembly GCF_020171625.1). Taxonomy (GTDB): domain Bacteria; phylum Pseudomonadota; class Alphaproteobacteria; order Rhodobacterales; family Rhodobacteraceae; genus Salipiger; species Salipiger bermudensis_B. The sequence goes on along the minus strand of NZ_JAIUZY010000008.1, from coordinate 18,284 downwards.
AGCATGTCCGGCGTGGCGACCGCGCCCACCGGCGCGTACCAGCCCGCCTCGAAGCCGACCGACGAGGCGACATAGTCGCCGCCCGTGCGCTCAACCACCAGCTCGTAGGCGCCCCAGTCGAGACCCGCGCTCACCCGGACAGGCTCGCCCCCCAGCGTCGCGGACCCGCTGGCAACGGTGCTGCGCGTGGTCACCGGCTCCCAGTTCCAGTTGCCGTAAAGCTCGTACCACTGGTAGCGCGTCTCGACCCGGTTCACCCGCCACTCCACCTGCATCGGCACCGGCCCCAGATCCGGCCCGACCGCCTGCAACAGGAAGCTGGCCTCCGTGCCCTCCGGCAGGGTGCCGTCGAACTCCGGGCGGATGCCGATCATCGGCCCCGAGGGCGCGACCGGTCGGCTCAGCGAGCGCTCCACCGGGCGGCCCGAGCCTTCGGAGACCCGCAGCGTCACCCGCGCCTCCTGCGGCTGCCCAGCCGTGCCCTCGGGCAAGGGCAGCGCCAGCTGCGCGCGCCCCTCGCCATCGCTGCGCAGATCCGGCGGGAACGACTGGGTCTGCGGGTTGGCCTCGCCGTCGTGGCGCCCGAAGCGGTAGCCCGGCAGCGCCTCCAGCGTGGTCTGCGGGATCAGGGTCAGCTCGCCTTCGATGGGCAGGTCCGCCCCCGGCGCGCCGAAGAGATAGCGCGCCTCGACCTCGAGCCGCGGCGGCGCGTTGCGCGCGATCGGCCCCTCGGGCAGCGACAGGTCGACGTCGATGCGCTCGGGCACGAAGTCCTCGACCAGCACCGTCTCCGAGACCAGCGCCGGGGCGTCGGGGTCGGCGAAGAGCGCCAGCCGCCACGTGCCGCGCGGCACCGAGGGCGCGAGCGGCAAGGTGAAGACATGGCCCCCCGCCACCCCCTCGTTTGACACGAGGCGGGCGTGCTCGACCCCGTCGGGCCGCGTCAGCACCGCGGTCAGCGGCACATCCCCGACCGCGCGCACCTTGGCATCGCGCAGCAGAGCGGTGGCGTGGATGGTCTCGCCCGCGCGGTAGGCGCCCCGGTCGGTGGTTAGGAAGGCATCGAGCGGCCCCGAGGGCGCGCGGCCCTCGACGCCGCGATCGGAAAGATCGAAGGCGGGATCGGTGAGGGACAGGAAGGCGATGTCCTCCTCGCCGCGCGTGGCGGTCAGCAGCGCCGGAGCGGCCCCGCCGGTGCCCCGCGTCAGCCCGCCGGCAAAGCGCGCTACGCCCTCGTCGTCGGTCGTGGCCGTGCCAAGCGGGCGGTTGGCCCGCGACAGCAGCGTCACCTCGAGCCCCTCGAGCGGCGCCGCATCCGAGAGCCCCCGGGCGATCACCGTGAGCCCGTCCGTTCCGGCCAGCGTCGTCAGGCCGATATCCGAGAGCACGAACCACTGCGTCGCGCCCGCCTCCTCGGAGGGATCGGCCCCCGGCACCCGCGCGGTCAGCGCGTAGATCCCCGCAGGAAGATCGCCCACCACCTCGCCAATCGGCAGCCGCGTGGTGACGTCGGCGTTGAGCCGGTTCTCGACCTCGCCCGTGCCGGTCCAGATCTCTTCGGCCAGTTCCCCGGCAAAACGCTCCTCGGCCCAGGTCGAGAGCGGACGGCCAAAATACTCGTCCTGCATGGCGCGGATCAGGTTGCGGTCCGAGACCCGGCGCAGCGTCAGATCGACCTCCGCAAGGTTCACCGTCTCGATCGGCAGCCCGGCATCGGCGCTCTTGGGCAGCACGTAGGCCCGCCCCGGGAAGGAGAGCGCGGGCGCCCGGTCGCGCACATAGGCGGTGATCGGGACGTCGCGGACCAGCGCGTCGCCCTGCGCAGAGGGCAGGCCCGCCCGGAAGGTCAGGTCATAGCGCTCGCCATGCTGCACACCGGTGATGCAGATGCGCCTGTCGTCCGACACCACGGCGAGTTTCGGGTCCGGCAGCCGCACGAAGGGCGCGTAATCCTGCCCGGCGCGGATCAGATCTTCGGAGAATTCCGCGCAGATCCGCGGGGCCGCGCTGTCGGCCTCGACCACGTGCTCGGTGATGCGAAAGCCGTATTGCGCGATGGCCCGGTCGAGCGCCTGCGCGATCTCGTCGCGTGGCGCCAGCCGCTCGGCGAGCCGCAGCGCCGGCACCATGAGCCGGCCCTGCCCGGTGCCCTCGAGCCCCTCGGCCAGTTGCAGGAGCGCCGTGGCGCGCTGCGCCTCGGGCCCGGCCCGCAGGTAGGCGTTGATCGCGGCCAGCAGCGCCCGGCGCTCGTGGGTCTGCGTCTCGCCGCCATTGCTGCTCGCCGCGGCATAGGCCCGCGACAGCCGCGCGTAATCGAGCCAGAGCGCCGCCGTGTCGCTCTGGGCCAGCGCGGCCCCGGTCCAGCTCAGCGCGTCACGCAGGTTGCCCTGCGCCTCGGCGCTGCGGGCTGCATCGCCCAGCTCCCCGACGCTCCACTGCCCGCCGGAATGCCGCGCGCCGATGGCCCCGGCCTCCTCGCGGGCGGCCGCAAGGTCGCCGGCCTCGAGGAAGCCGAGATCGCGCACGCGCGCCTCCGCCCGCGACAGCGCCCCGGCGCCGGCGACGATGACCTCGGCCGAAACCGCGCCGTCATAGGATTTGCGCTCGGTCACGCCGGTCTTGGGGAAGCAGGCGTTGGAGCGGGTGTTGAAGGTGAAGGCCGCGCAGGCCGGATCGCCAAGGCACAGCGTCTGGCACGCCTCGAGCGTGGTGTCGAAGAGTGGCTGCAGATCGCCGCCGAAGAAGTCCGTGTCGCGACTCACCACGAGGCGGCGCTCGGGCATCAACGGCCCGGCCTCCTGCGACGGGGACGACGTTGCGGCGCAGGCCGCCGCGATGAAAGCGAGCATCAGCCGGCGCATGGTGCAATCTCCTTCTGGAAGCAGGGGCATGGTGGACCCGCGAGGCGGGAATGGCAATATTTTCCGACGCCTTCAAGATGTCTTCCGGACGTCTTTCAGAGTTCTTCCTTAAGACGATCTTCACCAACACCGCGCCACTCTCGCCCCGTTTTCACAAGGCGGCACAGGCATGAATCTCTCGGCAAGACTGGCAGAGGAACGGCGCGCGCGGCTCGCAGCCGAACGTCTGCTCGAACTCAAGCAGGCCGAGCTGTTCGCCGCCAATCGCAAGCTCGGAAAACACGCCCGCGCCCTGAGCAACGAAATCCATGAAACCCGCGCCGAGATCACCGAGGTGCGCTCCGAGTACCGGCTGGTGAAATCGCAGCTCGGCCTTGCGCACGAAAAGATCGAGCTGGTCGAAGGACAGCTCTGGAAGGCGCTGCAGACGATGCGCGACGGCTTCGCGATGTACAATTCCGACGCACGGCTCGAGCTGGCCAATCCTGCCTTCCTTGCCCCGTTCGAGGGGATCGATTCGGTTGGCCCCGGCGCGAGCTATCGCCATGTGCTCGAGATGCTCGTCGAGGAGGGCATCGTCGATCTGCAGGGCGAACGCCGGCGGCAGTGGCTCGCCCGGATGCAGGCGCGCTGGGAGATGGACCCGATCCCGCCCGAGATCATCCGCCTGTGGACCGGCCAGTTCTTCAAGATCCAGGATCGGCGGATGCCCGATGGCGGCGTGGTCTCTCTATGCGTCGACATCACCGAATTGATGCGCATGTGGTCGGCGATCGAAGAACTGCCGGACGGCTTCGTCATCTACGACGCCGAAGACCGCCTGCTGATGTGCAACGAGCCTTACCGCACGCTCTACAACGACAGCGCCCCGGCCATCATCCCCGGCGCCAGCTTCGAGGACATCCTGCGCTATGGCCTGTCGCAGGGCCAGTATGCCGAGGCGGTGGGGCGCGAGGAGGCTTGGCTCGAAGAGCGTCTCGCCGCGCATCGCAGCGCCGAGCAGGAGATGGAACAGCAGCTCGGCGATGGCCGCTGGCTGCGGATCTACGAACGCGCGCTCACCGACGGCGGCCGCGTCGGCCTGCGCATCGACATCACCGAGGCCAAGCGCACCCAGCAGGAGCTGGTCGAGGCCAAGCGCCGCGCCGAGCAGGCGAGCCACGCCAAGTCCGCCTTCCTCGCCAACATGAGCCACGAGATCCGCACCCCGATGAACGGCGTCGTCGGCATGGCCGAGCTGCTGCGCGACTCCGCCCTCAGCGACGAACAGGCGCTCTATGTCGACACCATACGCAACTCCGGCGAGGCGCTGCTGGTGATCATCAACGACATCCTCGACTATTCCAAGATCGAGGCCGAGCGCCTGCAGCTCAAGCCCGAGCCCTTCGATCTGGAACGCACCGTGCACGAGGTGCTCTTGCTGCTGCAGCCCACGGCGCGCGAGAAAGGCCTCGAGCTGCTGGTCGACTACGACATGTTCCTGCCCACCCGTTTCATCGGCGATCCCGGACGGGTGCGGCAGATCTTCACCAACCTCGTCGGCAACGCGGTCAAGTTCACCAACGAGGGGCACGTGCTGATCCGCATCACCGGGCGCGCGCTCGAAGACCGGCGGGCGGCGGTGCATATCACGGTCGAGGATACCGGCATCGGCATTCCGCCCGACAAGATCGAGCACATCTTCGGCGAGTTCAATCAGGTCGAGGATGACCGCAATCGCCAGTTCGAGGGCACCGGACTGGGCCTTGCGATCACCAAGCGGCTGACCGACCTGATGGGCGGCGAGATCTGGGTCGACTCCGAGCCGGGGCGCGGGTCGTGCTTCGGGCTGCGCGTGGAGCTGCCGGTCGAGGAGCCGGCGCAGATCGAGGCGGCGGCGCTTCCCGACAGCCTGCGCGAGGTTCTGGTGGTCGACGATCACGTGCTCAACCGGGCCATCCTGACCCGGCAGATGGAGACCGTGGGCCTCACGGTCAGCGTCTGCAGGACCGCCGAAGAGGCGCTCGACCGCATGGACGAGCCGCCCGACCTGATCATCGCCGAGCAGGACCTGCCGGACATGAGCGGGCTGGACCTGGCACGGCAGCTTTCGCGCGTGCAGCCCGGGCTACCGGTGATGCTGCTGTCGCCGGAGCCAAAAACACTGAAAGCGTCGGCGCAGGCCTGCGGGGTGCGTGCGGTGCTGCCCAAGCCCGCGCCGCGCCGGGCCCTGTTGCAGGCGCTCGAGACGATGGAGACCGATCCGCCTCCCGCCGAGCCACAGCCGCAGCCGCAACCGCCCGCGCCGCCAAGCGCGCTGCCGACCTTCCGCAGCCGCCGCGGGGGCGCCGGGGCGCCCGCGGCCACTCCGGCCCGCCCGCTCGACGTGATCCTTGCCGAGGACAACCGCACCAACCAGATGGTGTTTCGCAAGATGGCCGAGGGGCTGGGCCGGCCGCTCTCGCTGCGCCTTGCCGGAAACGGGTTCGAGGCGGTCGAGGCCTATCGCAAGCGCCGCCCGGACCTGATCTTCATGGATATTTCGATGCCGCGCATGGACGGCAAGCAGGCCACGCAGCAGATCCGCGCGCTGGAGCCGCCGGGCGCGCGTGTCCCGATCATCGCGGTCACCGCCCATGCCATGACCGGCGATCGCGACGGCATCCTCGAGGCCGGGCTGGATGACTATCTCACCAAGCCGCTGCGCAAGCAGGAGCTTGCCCGGCTGATCGACACATGGGCCGGGCGCGTGGCTCAGCCGCCGTAGGGGCGGACGAAGACCGGCTGATCGGGCTGCGACAGCTCTTCCGAGAAGGCATAGCCGCCGCTGTCGAAATCGAGCAGGGCGTCGGGATCGCTGAGCCGGTGCTGCACGATGTAGCGCGCCATCGCGCCGCGCGCCTTCTTGGCATAGAAGCTGACGATCTTCGGCTTCCCGCCCTTGTCTTCCATGAATTGCGGCGTGATCACCCGCAGCTTCAGCGCTTCGCGGTCGACGGCGCCGAAATATTCCTGACTGGCGCAGTTTACCAGCACCTGCGCGCCGACCTCCCCGGCATCGGCGTTCAGCAAGGTCGAGATCCGGTCGCCCCAATAGTCGTAGAGGTTCTTGCCGCGCTCGGTCTTCAGCCGCGAGCCCATCTCGAGCCGGTATTGCTGGAAGCCGTCGCGCGGGCGCAGCACGCCGTAAAGACCCGACAGGATGCGCAGGTGATTCTGCGCCCAGTCCATCTCATCTTCATCCAGAGAGGCCGCCTCGAGCCCCTGATAGGTGTCGCCGGCAAACCCCAGCGCCGCCGGGCGCAGATCGTCGGCGTCGGGGGCATCGCGGAAGTTGCGAAAGCGGTCGCGGTTGAGCTTCGCGAGATCGTCGGAAATCTTCATCAGCGACTTGAGGTCATCGACGCTCAGCTCGCGCGCTACCGCGGCGAGGCGTTTGGCCTCATCCTGCAGGCGCGGCTCGGTCATCGTCACGTCGCGCTCCGACCAGTCCAGCTTCTTGGCGGGGGACACCACTACCAGCATCGCGAAACCTCCTTTGCCGGGCGGCGCCCGGTCTCGTCCGTCATCGGGATATTCGGGAATTCAAATCCCCGGGCCGATCTAGTCTGCCCGGGCCAGAACGTCCAGAAACGCCGGACCGAAGCGCTCATAGCGCCGGTCGCCCAGCAGCCGCTCCATCGCCTCGCCGTTGTCGGGCCGGGCCTGCGCCACCTTGGCCAGCAGCGAGGCCGAGCAGGAGAGCGGCTTTTCCGTGCCGTCGATGCCGCGCACCAGATCCGCCTGCACCGCCATCAGCGTGTCGTAGAGCGACCCGGCCTCGCGCCCGGCAAGCTTGCGCCGGGTCGGGTGCATCTCCTCGGTCGCACCGGTGATCACCGACAGGAACTCGGCGCCGTAGCGTTCGAGCTTCTTGGCGCCCACGCCACCGATCCGGGCCATGTCGTCGAGGCTTTGCGGACGGGTCTCGGCCATCTCGATCAGGGTCTTGTCGGGAAAGATCATGTAGGCCGGCAGCGAGGCCGTCTCGGCCAGCGCCCGGCGCTTGGCCTTGAGTGCCGACAGCAGCGGCGCGTCTTCCTCGGCGACCAGCGTCTTGACCTGCGGGCGGCGCTCGGCGGCGCGGTCGATAACGTCGCGGCGCAGGGTGATGGACTGTTCGCCCTTGAGGATCGGCAGCGCCGCGTCGGTCATCACCAGCGCGCCGTGACGCTCGGGATCGGGGCGCACGAGGTCGAAGCCCATCATCTGACGGAACACCGCCTGCCACTGCCCTTTCTTGAGGTCGCGCCCGACCCCGAAGGTCGGCAGCTGGTCGTGGCGGCGCTGGCGCACCTTGTCGGTCTCGTTGCCGATCAGGATGTCGATCAGGTGCCCGGCGCCGAAGCTCTCGTCGGTGCGCAGCGCCGCCGACAGCGCCTTGCGCACCGCCTCGGTGCCATCGAACAGCTCGGGCGGCTTGTCACAGAGGTCGCAATTGCCGCAAGGTTCCGAGCTTTCGCCGAAGTAGCGCAGAAGCTGCTGCCGGCGGCACCCCAGCGCCTCGGCCAGACCCAGCAGCGCGTTCAGCCGGCCGTGATCGGCGCTGCGCCGCTCGGGCGGGGCCATGCCCTCGTCGATCTGGGCGCGGCGCAGGCGGATGTCGTCGGCGCCATAAAGCGTCAGCGTTTCCGCCGGCGCCGCGTCGCGTCCGGCGCGGCCGATCTCCTGGTAATAGGCCTCGATCGATTTCGGCAGGTCGGCATGGGCGACCCAGCGGATGTCGGGCTTGTCGACCCCCATGCCGAAGGCCACCGTGGCGACCACGATCAGCCCGTCTTCCTTGGCGAAGCGCTCTTCGACGGCGCGGCGGTCGTCCGCCTCCATGCCGCCGTGGTAGTAACAGGCGCTGTGCCCCTCCTGCCGCAGCGCCTGCGCGATGCTCTCGGTCTTGGCGCGGGTGCCGCAATAGACGATGCCCGAGCGGCCCTTGCGGGCGGCGGCAAAGCGCAGGATCTGCGCGCGCGGGCTGTCCTTGGGGCGGAATGCGAGGTGGATGTTGGGCCGGTCGAAGCCGCGCAGGAAGGTCTGCGGCGTCTCGCCGTCGAACAGGCGGCGGACGATCTCTTCCTGCGTCTCCTGATCGGCGGTGGCGGTGAAAGCCGCGAGCGGCACGCCGAGGCTGCGGCGCAACTCGCCGATGCGCAGGTAGTCGGGGCGGAAATCATGCCCCCACTGGCTGACGCAATGGGCCTCGTCGACGGCGATCAGGCTGACGCCGGCCTCCGACAGCATCCGCTGCGCCCCGCCCGAGGCAAGACGCTCGGGCGCGAGGTACAAGAGCTTGAGTGTGCCCTGCGAGAGCATGTCCCAGACCGCGTCGGTCTCTTCCTGCGTGTTGCCGGAGGTCAGCGCGCCGGCGGCAACGCCCGCCTCGCGCAATCCGCGCACCTGATCGCGCATCAGGGCGATGAGCGGCGAGATCACCACGGTCACGCCGCCGCGCATCAGGGCGGGAAGCTGGTAGCACAGGGATTTGCCGCCGCCGGTGGGCATGATGGCGAGGACATTCTCGCCCTGCGCCACGGCATCAACGATCTCGCCCTGTCCGGGACGGAAGGCATCGAAGCCGAAGATCTCTTTCAGCAGCGCCTCTCCGGGCGCGATGTCGCGTGGCATGGGCGGGACCTGCGGAATGAACGCTATATCTGCTCTATTCCGCACAGTCTCATACTAAGAATAGGTGAACAAGCCCGCCCGTGGCGGAAATCACCCGAACAGAAGCGTCGGCAGAATGTAGTCGCGCAGCGAGATCACGATGATGAACACCACCAGCGGCGCCAGATCCAGTGGGTGGGTGTTGGGCAGGATGCGGCGGATCGGCATATAGATCGGCTCGAGCAGGCGGTTGAGCCCGGTCCAGATGCTCGCCACCAGCGGCTGGCGCAGATTGAGCACGTTGAAATTGATCAACCAGCTCATGATGATGTGGACGATCATGATGAAGAAGATCACGTCGAGGATCAGCTTCAGCGGGCCGTAGATTGCCATCATGTGGTGTGTTTCCTTTGCCTGTCCGCGCACACAGGTAAGCATCCCCGCAGACAAGGGCAATAGTGCCGCAGGGTTGTGGTTGACGTTCCCGCCGCGGCGCGGCCCTTTGGGCGCAAATTCAAGGAGTCGCCCGCATGTATCCCTTCATCCGCATGGCCAAGGAGCTTTGGATCTCGCGCAACCAGCCGCCGCTCGAGCTGGGCGAGAGCCACATCTCGCATCACATCTGCTGGCCGTGGGATCTCGACCTGTGGAAGGAGCTCAACAACGGCCGCACCCTGACGCTCTACGATCTCGGCCGCATCCCGCTGGCGCGGCGCTCGGGTCTCATCGAGGTGCTGCGGCGCGAGCGCTGGGGGCTGACCATGGCGGGCGCGGTGGTGCGCTACCGCCGCCGGGTCCGGCTGATGGAGAAGGTCGAGATGCGCTCGCGGCTGATCGGCTGGGACGCCCGCTTCATGTATCTCGAGCAGAGCATGTGGAAGGCCGATGGCGAATGCGCCAACCACGCGGTCTATCGCGGCGCTGTGACCAACCGGAACGGCATCGTGCCCACCGACCGGATCATGCAGGCGCTCGGCCACGAGGCCGAGTCCCCGGAGCTGCCCGACTGGGTACAGAGCTGGCTCGCCGCCGAGGACCAGCGGCCCTGGCCGCCGCAGATGTAGCGCGCGTCGGCCGTTTTCGCCTTGCCCCCTGCCCCGCCCGGCTGTTCTATCGCGCCGCGGACAGGAGGGCAGCATGGCCGGGAACGTGACACGCAAACGCATCTGGGGCTGGTTCTTCTTCGATTGGGCCAGCCAGCCTTACAACACCTTGCTGCTGACCTTCATCTTCGCGCCCTATGTCAAGGAGCTGATGGGCGACGGCAGCCGCGCGCAGGCGGCGTGGGGCTTCGGCATCGCGGCGGCGGGTTTCGCCATCGCCCTCCTTGCGCCAATCCTCGGCGCGCTGGCCGATACCGGCGGCAACCGGCTGCGCTGGATCTGCGGCTTCTCGGGGCTCTACGTGCTGGGGTCCGGGATGCTGTGGTTCGCCGCGCCGGGCGACTTCAACCTGTTCTCGACGCTGTTCTTCTTCGCCCTCGGCCTCGTCGGGATGGAGTTCGCGACGATCTTCACCAACGCCATGCTCCCCGACCTCGGCCCCCGGGAGGAGATCGGGCGGATTTCGGGCAATGGCTGGGCCTTCGGCTACGTGGGCGGGCTGATCGCGCTGGTGCTGATGCTCGCCTTCTTCGCCGAGAGCGCCACCACCGGGACCACCTTCCTCGGCCTCGCCCCGGCGCTCGGGCTCGACCCGGAGCTGCGCGAGGGCACGCGCTTCGTGGGGCCGCTGACCGCGATCTGGTACGCAATCTTCATGGTGCCGTTCTTCCTCTGGGTGCGGGACCCGCGCAGCCATCAGGCCCCGAGGGGCGCGGTGAAACGGGCGCTGACGGGCCTCGGGGGTACCCTGAGGCGGCTGCCCGACACCCCCTCTCTCTTCGCCTTCCTCGCCTCGTCGATGTTCTACCGCGACGCGCTGAACGGGATGTATGCGTTCGGCGGCATCTACGCCGCCGGGGTGCTGGGCTGGTCGGTGGTCGATACCGGCTTGTTCGGCATCATCGCGATCATCTCCGGCGCGCTGTTCGCCTGGCTCGGAGGCAAAGCCGACACCCGCTTCGGGCCCAAGCCGGTGATCGCCGTCTGCATCCTCGTGCTGACCGCCGTGGCGGTCGGCATCGTCTCGGTCGATCGCACGGCGCTGTTCGGCATCGCCCTGCCCGAGGGCTCGCGCGCCGCCGATTATGCCTTCTGGCTCTTCGGGGCCGTCATCGGTGCGGCGGGCGGGGTGATCCAGGCCGCCTCGCGCACCATGATGTGCCGGCAGGCCAACCCCGCGCGCATGACCGAGGCCTTTGGCCTCTACGCGCTGTCCGGCAAGGCCACATCGTTCCTCGCGCCGCTGCTCATCGGAGTGGCAACGACGGTGAGCGGCAGTCAGCGCATCGGGGTCACCCCCATCATCGGGCTTTTCGTCGTCGGCCTTTTCCTGCTACGCTGGGTGCAACCAGACGGAGACCGAGCAGAATGATCCGCACCCTGACCGCCATCGCCGTGGCCGCACTGACCCTTGCGGCCTGCGGCGGCGACCGCCCCGCCTCCACCGTGACCGAAGAGGATCTGCCCCGCGTGACCGGGGTGCTCTCGACCAAGAGCGCCAAGAGCCTGTTCGGCGCCCAGCAGGCCGGCTCGCCGCAGAGCCCCGCCGCCTACGGCTCCTATTCGAAGGGCTGCCTTGCCGGCGCGCAGCAACTGGCCGAGACCGGCCCGACATGGCAGGCGATGCGGCTCAGCCGCAACCGCAACTGGGCCCATCCCGAGACCATCGACTACGTGCAGGACCTGAGCCGCAAGGCGGCGCAGCTGCCGGGCTGGAACGGGCTTTACGTGGGCGACATGAGCCAGCCGCGCGGCGGCCCGATGACCTCGGGCCATGCCAGCCACCAGATCGGGCTCGATGCCGATATCTGGATGCTGCCGGCCACCAATCTCCGGCTCAGCCCCACCGAACGCGAGAACCTCTCGTCGATCTCGCTGCGCCGCGCCTCGGGGGCCTATACAAACGACAAATGGACCCGCTCGCATCACGAGTTGCTGAAGGCCGCGGCGAGCGACCCGCGCGTGGCCCGGATCTTTGTCTTCCCCGGTGCCAAGGTGAAGATGTGCAACGACGAAACCGGCGATCGCGCGTGGCTGCGCAAGATCCGGCCCTGGTACGGGCACCATTACCATTTCCACGTGCGGCTGAACTGCCCGCCGGGCGCCACCGGCTGCGTCAACCAGACGCCGCCGCCGCCGGGTGACGGCTGCGCCGACGCGCAGGCCTGGGTGAACAACATCATCAACCCGCCGCCGCCCGACCCGAACGCGCCGGCGCCCAAGCCCAAGCGCGATCTCATCATGGGGGACCTTCCGGCCCAATGCGCAACCGTACTCGCGGCGCAATAGGCGCTGCACTGGTGGGCGCGCTCGCAATCGCCGCCGCGGCCAGCGGCGGCGAAGCGCGTTTTACCGCAAGCTACACCTGGAGGATGGACGACCCGGCCTTCGGCGGGTTCTCCGGCATCGAGCTGTCCGAAGACGGCCGCCGCTTCACCGCGATCAGCGACCGCGCGCGCATCGTGACGGGCACGCTCGAGCGGCAGGACGGGCGCATCGTGGCGGTGCACGCCGGCCCGATCGTGCCCCTGATGGACGAAAACGGGCAGCGGCAGAGCCATGCGGAAGGCGATTCCGAGGGGCTTGCGATCGACGGGACCGGGCGCATCTTCGTGTCCTACGAGGGCGTCAGCCGCGTCTGGGCCTACGACACGCCCGAGCGCGCCATGCCCCTGCCCCGCGCCGATGCGTTCAAGCGCCTGCAGAACAATTCCAGCCTCGAGGCGCTGGCCGTCGACGCGAAAGGGCGGCTCTATACGCTGCCCGAGCGCTCGGGCGAGCTTACCCGGCCGTTCCCGGTCTGGCGCTACGACGACGGAGGCTGGACCCAGCCCTTCGAGATCCCGCGCCGCGGCGGCTTTCTCGCGGTGGGCGCCGACATCGGCCCCGACGGGCGCTTCTACCTGCTCGAACGCGAGTTCACCGGCGTCGGCTTCCGCAGCCGGGTGCGCCGCTTCGACATGGCCGAAGACGCGCTGAGCGGGGAAACCACGCTGTTCGAGAGCCACCTGCTGCGCCACGACAACCTCGAGGGCATCGCGGTGTGGCGCGACGAGGCCGGCGCGATCCGACTGACGATGATCTCGGACGACAATTTCAACTTCTTCCAGCGCACCCAGCTGGTCGAGTACATCGTGCCGGAATCTCTTGCCTCAAGCCCGGACAGGCCTTAAGGGGACCAATCCGCCGCGCCCGGCGCGGCCAAGTTCCCCGCAACCTTGTCAAAACGGGTCAAGAGACATGACACGCAAACATCTTCCCGGCATTCTTGCCATGGCCGCCATCGTGCTGGCCTCCAACATCCTGGTGCAGTTCCTGTTCGGCCAGTGGCTGACCTGGGGGGCCTTCACCTACCCGCTCGCCTTCCTTGTCACCGACGTGATGAATCGCCTTTACGGAGCGCAGGCCGCCCGCAAGGTGGTGTTCGCGGGCTTCGTGGTCGGCGTGATCTGCTCGCTGATCGGCACCCAGATCACCCTGCAGGGCGACGGCTACACCTACCCCGCCGTGACCCTCCGCGTCGCCATCGGCTCGGGCCTCGCCTTCCTCACCGCGCAGATGATCGACGTGGCGATCTTCGACCGCCTGCGCACCGGCTCGTGGTGGCGCGCGCCGCTGGCCTCGACGCTGGTCGGCTCCGCCCTCGACACCGCGATCTTCTTCACCATCGCCTTCTCCGGCGCGCTGAGCTTCCTCGAGCCCGGCAACGACGTGAGCTGGGCCGGTGAGACCCTGCCGCTGCTGGGCGCGGGCCCGATGGTGCCGCTCTGGGTGTCGCTGGGCACCGCCGACTGGCTGGTGAAGCTCAGCCTCGCCATCCTCGCGCTGGTGCCGTTCCGGATGATCGTTTCGAAGGCACTTGCATCGCGCTCCCTGGCCTGAGCTGAAAAAAACGTTTTGAGATTGGGCGGTCTCGTGCCACCCTGAAGATGCGTTTTTTAACAGCTGAAAGGAGGTGATCCAGTGTCTAGAGAAACATTGGAGAGAGGTGTCGGAACAGCCCGGAGGATGACCTGCTAGGGCAATCCCTGGCAAGACTTCCGATCGAGGTTGGCATTGCCTAACCGGCCCGCCTCCTTGACGTCTCGAATGGGTCACTCGACAGGCAGAGTGGCCCATTTCCCATTTCAGACCGCCTCGCCCGGCACTCTCGGGCGCAGCGCGATGCAGGGGCCGCCCGGGGAACCGTGGCGGCCCCCGCTTTTTGTGCTAGGTCCTGCCCATGCTTGAGATCAACGACCGCATCAGCATCGAAGACTGGGAAATGACGGAACAGTTCATCCGCGCCTCCGGGCCGGGCGGACAGAACGTCAACAAGGTCTCGAGCGCGGTGGAGCTGCGGTTCGAGGCCGAGCGCTCGCCCAACCTGCCGCCGGCGGTGAAGAGCCGTCTGCGCAAGCTGGCCGGGCGGCGCTGGACCAAGGAGGGCGCGGTGGTGCTGCAGGTCGACGAGACCCGCAGCCAGGCGCGCAACCGCGAGATCGCGCGCGAGCGCCTCGCCGAGCTGATCCGCAAGGCGCTGGAAAAGCCCAAGCGGCGCATTCCCACGCGGCCCACGCTGGGCTCGAAACGCCGGCGCCTAGAGGGCAAGAAGCAGCGCGGCGAGGTCAAGGCGCTGCGCGGCAAGGTCGACCCCGGCCCCTGAGCCCGAACCGGCCTCAGATCACCCGCACCTGCGTGCCGATCGGGGCAATCGCGAACAGCTCTTCGATCTTCTCGTTGTAAAGGCCGATGCACCCGTCCGACGACCTCCGCCCGATCTTGCGCGTGTCGTGCGTGCCGTGGATGATATAGGCCGGCCAGCCGAGATACATCGCGTGCGTGCCAAGCGGATTGTCCGGGCCCGGCCCGATGGGCTTCCAGTCCGGGTAGCGTTCGAGCTGCGAGGGCGTGGGCGTCCACGACGGCCCCACCTTCTTGCGCACGATCTTGGTATAGCCGCGCTTGGTCAGTTCCTCGGTCAGCGGCACCGAGGTCGGGTAGATCCGGTAATCGCTGCCGTCTCCGCTCCAGAAATGCAGCGCCCGCGAGGTGGTGTCGCAGACGATGCAGGCCTTTCCCAGCGTATCGAAGTGATCGCGCCAATCCTGCATGGAAAAGCTCGAGATGTTGCGGCGCGCGCCGTCCTGCGCGCGCGCCATGGCCGGAACCATCAGCGATCCGGTCGCGGCGGCGCCAAGCGTCAGCGCCGCGCGCCGGGTCAATCGGGTGGACATGGGGACTGCTCCTTTTCTGCCGTGGCCTCTGCGGGCCACGGCGCCGAGTCAGCAGTCCTGCCTTAAGCCAAGCTTAAGCCGCGCGCTCAGCCCTCGGTCGGGGCCGTACCGGTCGCGTCTTCGCCCGCCATCGCCACCAGCGGGGGCGTTTCGGAGCCGTCAGTCCACTTGCCGGCCTGGTCCTTGGTCAGCACCACCACCTTGGTGCCATTCTCGACCCGCTCGGCGAGATGGATCACATCCTGGTTGAACAGGCGGATGCAGCCCGAGGAGGTTCCGTGCCCCACCGTCCACGGGCTCGGAGTGCCGTGGATGCGGTAGAGCGTGTCGCGGCCATTCTTGTAGAGATAGAGCGCCCGCGCGCCGAGCGGGTTCTCGAGCCCGCCGGGCAGGCCGTTCCTGACCGGGCCGTATTCCTCGGGCTCGCGGCGCAGCATGTTCGCGGTGGGGGTCCAGTACGGCCAGTCGCGCTGGAACGGGATCGTCGCCTCGCCCGAGAAACCGTAGCCCTGCGCGCCGACCGCGATCAGGTAGCGCATGGCGGTCTCGTTGCCCTGCAGATGGTAGAGGAACCGCCCGCCCGGATCGACCACGATAGTGCCGGCCTTGTAGGGCGCGTGATACGGCACCAGCTGCCGCTTACGGAACTCGCTCAGGTACTTGTCTTCGATGGCCGGGACCTCGAAGCCGTTGTCGACGGTCGCGGCGTACATCGCGCGCGTCTCGTCACTGATCGCGCCAAGCTGGTTCGGCGGCGGCGTTACGGCGCAGGCGCCCAGCAGGGCAGGAAGGGCCAGCAGGGCCAGGCATTTCAGTCTCAGGCTTTTCAGGGGGATCATGGGTGGTCTTTCGTCCTCTCGTCCCGTTGCCGTGACCGATCGCGCTTTGGGACGCGGTCTGCCCGCTCAGGAAGAAACGGTCCCGCCCGGCCCGGCACGGCATGGGTGCTTTTTTGTATGTTCTCCCCCTAAACTCGTCCGTCTGGCGGCAAGGTCAAGCAATCACCGCAACAGGCTTCCCACGAAGCAATCCCTCGCTTATATGCGCGCCATGCAGAATCCTCCCGACCTGCGCCCCGATCTGGCGCGCGCCCGCATCTCCGAGACCAAACGCGACGGCCAGCCGACGATCGGCATGGTCTCCCTGGGCTGCCCGAAAGCGCTGGTCGACAGCGAACGCATCCTGACCCGGCTGCGCGCCGAGGGTTATGGCATCTCGCCCGATTATGCCGGCGCCGACGCGGTGATCGTCAACACCTGCGGCTTCCTCGACAGCGCCAAGGCGGAAAGCCTCGAGGCCATCGGAGAGGCGCTGAACGAGAACGGCAAGGTCATCGTCACCGGCTGCCTCGGCGCCGAGCCCGACTACATCACCGGCGCGCACCCCAAGGTGCTGGCCGTCACCGGCCCGCACCAGTACGAGCAGGTGCTCGACGCGGTGCATGGCGCGGTGCCGCCCGCGCCCGATCCCTTCGTCGACCTGCTGCCGTCGTCGGGCGTCAAGCTCACGCCGCGGCATTACAGCTACCTCAAGATCTCCGAGGGCTGCAATCACGCCTGCAAGTTCTGCATCATTCCCGACATGCGCGGCAAGCTTGCCTCGCGGCCGCACCGCGCGGTGATGCGCGAGGCCGAGAAGCTGGTCGAGGCCGGCGTGAAGGAACTGCTGGTGATCAGCCAGGACACCTCCGCCTACGGCACCGACTGGAAGGACCGCCCCGAGAAGGCGCCGATCCAGAGCCTCGCACGCGATCTGGGATCGCTCGGCGCGTGGGTGCGGATGCACTACGTCTACCCCTACCCGCATGTGCGCGAGATGATCCCGCTGATGGCCGAGGGTGGCATCCTGCCCTATCTCGACATCCCCTTCCAGCACGCCCACCCGGACACGCTGAAGCGCATGGCCCGGCCCGCCGCCGCCGCGCGCACGCTCGACGAGATCGCCGCCTGGCGCGCCGCCTGCCCCGAGATCGTGCTGCGCTCGACCTTCATCGTCGGCTATCCCGGCGAGACCGAGGCCGAGTTCCAGACCCTGCTCGACTGGATGGACGAGGCGCAGCTCGATCGCGTCGGCTGCTTCCAATACGAGAATGTCGCCGGCGCGCGCTCGAACGCGCTGCCGGACCACGTGCCCGCCGAGGTCAAGCAGGAGCGCTGGGATCGCTTCATGGAGAAGGCGCAGGCAATCTCCGAGGCCAAGCTCGCCGCCAAGGTCGGCAAACGCATGGAGGTGATCGTCGACCTCGTGGAGGACGACGCCGCCACCTGCCGCACCAAGGCCGACGCCCCTGAGATCGACGGCAACCTGTTCATCGACGAGGGCCACGAGACACTCTCCCCGGGGGACATCGTGACGGTCGAGGTCGACGAGGCCGGGGAGTACGATCTCTGGGGTCGCCTGACCTGACGCCGACAGGGCCCGTGATTCGCGGGCTCACTACACGCATAGCGAGAGACCGAGCGCCCCTGCCACCCCCGGATCACGGTAAGGGGCGGAGTTCTCGGACCTTTTGCGGCGGCCAGTTCAGCCGGCGCGAGACAGCGGATTGCGCTAGGGGAAACCCGGCCACGATGCTAAGATCAGGACATTGTTAAAGTGACAGATGGACCGCCCGGATGCTGCCCCGGGAGGCTCGGGATCCGGATCCGTCCGATCCTTGCGCCCCCCGAAGACCGGGCGTTCAGAAATTGATTTTGCGCGACCATTTCAGTGCCGAGAATGCCCTCGTTCTGCGGGGGCATTCCTTTCCGCGCCGTCGCGGGGTGTTTCCGCGCCCTGCCCGCTTGCGCCGCCCGCGCCGCTGCGGCATGGCTCTGCGTCATGGCGAAGCTCTATTTCAACTACTCCACCATGAATGCCGGCAAGTCGACCTTGCTGCTGCAGGCCGCGCATAACTACGGCGAGCGCGGCATGGAGGTTTACCTGCTGACCGCGCGGCTCGACACCCGTGCCGGCGAGGGCCGCATCGGCTCGCGCATCGGGCTCGGGCGCGAGGCGGATACCTTCACCCCCGAGGATGATCTCTTCGCCCGCATCTTGGCGCAGCAGGAGGCCCGCGCGCTGGCCTGCATCTTCGTCGACGAGGCGCAGTTCCTCACCGAGGCGCAGGTCTGGCAGCTCGCCCGCGTGGCGGACGATCTGAAGATCCCGGTGATGGCCTACGGACTGCGGGTGGATTTCCGCGGCCATCTGTTTCCCGGCTCGGCGGTGCTTCTGGCGCTGGCCGACACCATGCGCGAGGTCCGCACGATCTGCCATTGCGGTCGCAAGGCGACCATGGTGATCCGGCAAGATGGCGACGGTCGGGTGGTCACGGCCGGCGATCAGGTGCAGATCGGCGGCAACGAGACCTATATCTCGCTCTGCCGCAAGCACTGGCGCGAGGCGGTCGGCGACCGCGGCACGGACGCACCCGGCACCGGCACGGCCTAAGTGCGCGCGCGGGGCGCTGCTCCCCGTCACACCAGAGGTGCCTTTAGATGAGGGGA
>NZ_JAIUZY010000007.1 GCF_020171625.1 Salipiger bermudensis | reverse complement strand
TGTAAGCGCCGCCGTCCGTCTCGCCCGCGCGGGCGAGCGACCAGAACGGGGCCCGCGGGCCCGACGCAAGACAAATGCTCCGCAAAAAGGGGCGGAAGAGGGACAGCGATGAGCGTAGCCAGTTGGATAGCCATCTTTTTCGCGGGAATCTTCGTTCCCGTCGTCCTCGGGGCGCGCCAGACGCGGCGCCGGAACGGAGAGCGCACATGATCGGAGTCGAGCATTACCTCACAGTGGCGGCGGTGCTGTTCGTCACCGGCATCTTCGGGATCTTCCTGAACCGGAAGAACGTCATCATCCTGCTGATGAGCATCGAGCTTATCCTGCTCTCGGTGAACATCAACTTCGTGGCCTTCTCGGCGCATCTTGGCGATCTCGCGGGTCAGGTCTTCACGCTCTTTGTGCTGACCGTGGCCGCCGCCGAGGCGGCGATCGGCCTCGCGATCCTCGTCTGCTTCTTCCGCAACCGCGGCACGATCGCCGTGGAAGACGTCAACGTGATGAAAGGCTAAAGCGAGATGGAGACGATCATCCTCTTCGCGCCGCTCGTGGGCGCCATCATCGGTGGCTTCGGCTGGAAGATCATCGGCGAGACCGCCGCGATGTGGACCACCACCGGCCTGCTGTTCCTGGCCTGCCTGCTGTCGTGGATCGTGTTTCTGACGCTGGGCGAGGCGCACACCGTCACGCTGTTCCGCTTCATCGAGAGCGGCACGCTCTCGACCGACTGGGCGATCCGCGTCGACCGACTGACCGCGATCATGCTGATCGTGGTGACCACGGTCTCGGCGCTCGTGCACCTCTACAGCTTCGGCTACATGGCGCATGACCCGCAGTTCGAGCACACGCCCTACAAGGCGCGCTTCTTCGCCTATCTCTCGCTCTTCACCTTCGCGATGCTGGCGCTGGTGACCGCCGACAACCTCGTGCAGATGTTCTTCGGCTGGGAGGGCGTGGGCCTGGCTTCGTACCTGCTGATCGGCTTCTACTACAAGAAACCCTCGGCCAACGCCGCCGCGATGAAGGCCTTCGTGGTCAACCGGGTGGGCGATTTCGGTTTCGCGCTGGGGATCTTCGGGCTGTTCTACCTGACCGACAGCATCCAGTTCGACGTCATCTTCAACGAGGTGCCGAACATCGCCGAGACCCAGCTCCACTTCCTGTGGCGCGACTGGAACGCGGCCAACCTGATCGCCTTCCTGCTGTTCATCGGCGCGATGGGCAAATCGGCGCAGCTTCTGCTGCACACCTGGCTGCCCGACGCGATGGAAGGCCCGACGCCGGTTTCGGCGCTGATCCACGCCGCCACCATGGTGACCGCGGGCGTGTTCCTCGTCTGCCGCATGTCGCCGCTGATGGAGTTCGCGCCGCAAGCCACCGCCTTCATCACCTTCCTCGGCGCGACCACGGCGTTCTTTGCAGCCACCGTCGGCCTCGTGCAGAACGACATCAAGCGCGTCATCGCCTATTCGACCTGTTCGCAGCTCGGCTACATGTTTGTGGCGGCGGGCGTCGGCGTCTACTCGGTGGCGATGTTCCACCTGCTGACCCACGCCTTCTTCAAGGCGATGCTG
Organism: Salipiger bermudensis; assembly: GCF_020171625.1. Taxonomy (GTDB): domain Bacteria; phylum Pseudomonadota; class Alphaproteobacteria; order Rhodobacterales; family Rhodobacteraceae; genus Salipiger; species Salipiger bermudensis_B. The sequence goes on along the minus strand of NZ_JAIUZY010000007.1, from coordinate 242,978 downwards.
TTCCTCGGGGCGGGTTCGGTGATCCACGCCATGCACCACGAGCAGGACATGCGCAATTACGGCGCGCTCCGGACCAAGATCCCGATGACCTTCTGGGCGATGATGATCGGCACGCTGGCCATCACCGGTGTCGGCATCCCGCTCACCGGCTGGTTCGGCTTCGCGGGCTTCGTCTCCAAGGACGCCATCATCGAGAGCGCCTGGGCCGGCACCGCCGGGGGCTACGCCTTCTGGATGCTGGTCATCGCGGCGCTGTTCACCAGCTTCTACAGCTGGCGCCTGATCTTCCTGACCTTCTTCGGCAAGGCCCGGGGCGACAAGCACACCCACGAGCACGCCCATGAGAGCCCTAAGGTCATGCTGATCCCGCTTGGCGTTCTGGCCATCGGGGCGGTGTTCTCGGGCATGGTGTTCTACAAGTCCTTCTTCGGCGACCACGACAAGGTGCTGAGCTTCTTCGGAATGCCCGCGCATCACGCCGAGGCCTCCGAGGGTGGCCACGGCGACGAGCATGGCACCGAGACCGCCGAGGCCGTCACCACGGACGAGGCCGCGCCTGAAGAAGACGCTGACACCGAAGCCGAAGCGATTGGACAGGAGACCGAGGGCGACGAGACCGCTGCCGTGGTCGCCGATCAGGAGGGGGCCGAGACCGGCACCGCCGACGAGACCGCGCCCGCAGAGGGCGTCGTCGCGGAAGGTGAGACCGCCGCTCAAGGCACCGAAGGTGACGAGACCGCCGCCGTGGTCGCCGACGAGGAGGGCGCCGCAACTGAGGCCGCTCCTGACGGCGAGGCTGCGGGCCAAGCGCCCCAGGCCGAAGAGACCGTGGCCGCCGACGAGGCGCATGGCGAAGAGGGCGAGACGGCGCACGCCGCCGCCGGGCTCGAGTATGGCGCGATCTACATGTCGCCCGACAACACGGTGATGGACGATGCGCACCATGCCCCGGTCTGGGTCAAGCTCGCGCCCTTCATCGCCATGGTTCTGGGCTTCGTGGTGGCCTACTGGTTCTACATCGTGAACCCGACACTGCCGCGCAAGCTCGCCGAGAACCAGCGTCCGCTCTACCTGTTCCTGCTGAACAAGTGGTATTTCGACGAGGCCTACGACTTCCTGTTCGTCCGCCCCGCCAAGGCGGTGGGCCGGTTCTTCTGGAAGCGCGGCGACGGCAACGTCATCGACGGCACCATCAACGGCGTCGCCATGGGGATCATCCCCTTCCTGACCAAACTCGCGGGACGCGCGCAGTCCGGCTACATCTTCACCTACGCCTTTGCCATGGTGATCGGGATCGCGATCCTGGTGACCTGGATGTCGATCCTCGGAGGGGCACACTAATGGATAACCTGCTGTCCATCGTCACCTTCCTGCCCGCGCTGGCGGCGCTGATCCTGGCGCTGTTCCTGCGCGGCGGGGATGCGGCTGCCGATCGCAACGCCAAGTGGCTGGCGATGATCGCCAGCTCGGCGACCTTCCTGATCTCCCTGTTCATCCTGTTCCAGTTCGACGCCTCGAACACCGACTTCCAGATGGTGGAAGAGGGCAGCTGGATCATGGGGATGAACTACAAGATGGGCGTCGACGGCATCTCGGTGCTGTTCGTCATGCTCACCACCTTCATGATGCCGCTGACCATCCTCGCAAGCTGGGACGTCAAGCTGCGGGTGAAGGAATACATGATCGCCTTCCTGCTGCTCGAGACGCTGATGCTTGGCGTGTTCATGGCGCTCGATCTGGTGCTGTTCTACCTGTTCTTCGAGGCGGGCCTGATCCCGATGTTCCTGATCATCGGCATCTGGGGCGGCAAGAACCGCATCTATGCCAGCTTCAAGTTCTTCCTCTACACCTTCCTCGGCTCGGTGCTGATGCTGGTTGCGATGGTGGCGATGTATGCCGATGCCGGCAGCACCGACATCCCGACGCTCTTGGCGCACGAGTTCGCCTTTGCCGATTTTGAGGTGCTGGGCATCCATATCGTCGGTGGCCTGCAGACCATGCTCTGGCTCGCCTTCTTCGCCAGCTTCGCGGTGAAGATGCCGATGTGGCCGGTGCACACCTGGCTACCGGATGCGCACGTGCAGGCGCCCACCGCGGGCTCGGTCGTGCTGGCGGCGATCCTGCTGAAGATGGGCGGCTACGGCTTCCTGCGCTTCTCGCTACCGATGTTCCCGGTGGGCTCCGAGGTGATGGCGCCGCTGGTGTTCTGGATGTCGGCCATCGCCATCGTCTACACCTCGCTCGTGGCGCTGGTGCAGGACGATATGAAGAAGCTCATCGCCTATTCGTCGGTGGCGCATATGGGCTACGTGACCATGGGCATCTTCGCGGCCAACCAGCAGGGCGTCGACGGCGCCATCTTCCAGATGCTGAGCCATGGCTTCATCTCTGGCGCGCTGTTCCTCTGCGTGGGCGTGATCTACGACCGGATGCACACCCGCGACATCGACGCCTATGGCGGTCTGGTGAACCGGATGCCGGCCTACGCGCTGATCTTCATGCTCTTCACCATGGCCAATGTCGGCCTGCCGGGGACCTCGGGCTTCGTGGGCGAATTCCTGACGCTTATGGGCATCTTCCAGGTCAACACCTGGGTCGCTGCCGTGGCGGCGTCCGGGGTGATCTTCTCGGCCGCCTACGCGCTCTGGCTCTACCGCCGCGTGGTGCTGGGCGACCTGATCAAGGAGAGCCTGCGCACCATCCAGGACATGACCAAGCGCGAGAAGTGGATCTTTGCGCCGCTGGTGGTCATGACGCTCTGGCTCGGGGTCTACCCGGCGGCGGCGCTGGACATCATCGGGCCCTCGGTCGAGGCGCTCGTGGACAATTATGACACCGCCGTCGCGGCCGCCGATCTTGGCGGGCCGACGATGGCCGAAGCGAACCACTAAGGGGGCGGGGCATGATCTCGGCTGATCTCAACATCATCCTCCCGGAGATCGTTCTGGCGGTCTTTGCCATGCTGGCGCTGATCGGCGCGGTCTATACCGGCAAGGACAAGCTCGCCCCGGTGCTGGTCTGGGCCAGCGCCGCAGTGATGCTGCTCATGGCGATCTGGATCGGCACCACCGGCGGGCAGGACCAGACGGCGTTCTGGGGCATGTTCACCGACGACGCCTTCGCGCGCTTCGCCAAGGTGGCGATCCTGCTGTCGGCGGCGGTCGTGCTGCTGATGTCGGAAGGCTACATGTCGCGCCACGGCCTGCTGCGCTTCGAGTACCCTGTGCTGGTGCTGCTTTCGGTCGTCGGCATGATGGTCATGGTCTCCGCCGGGGACCTGATGACGCTCTACATGGGGCTCGAGCTGCAATCGCTGGCGCTCTACGTGGTCGCCTCGCTGCGCCGCGACAGCGAGCGCTCGACCGAGGCCGGCCTGAAATACTTCGTGCTCGGCGCGCTGAGCTCGGGCCTGCTGCTCTACGGGGCCTCGCTGGTCTATGGCTTCGCCGGCACCACGCTGTTCTCGGGCGTGATCGCGGCGGCCACCGAGGGGCACATGTCGCTCGGCCTGCTGATCGGGCTGGTGCTGATGATCTCGGGGCTGGCCTTCAAGGTCTCGGCGGTGCCGTTCCACATGTGGACGCCGGACGTCTACGAAGGCTCGCCGACCCCGGTCACCGCGTTCTTCGCCACCGCGCCCAAGGTCGCGGCCATGGGTCTCTTCGCCCGGCTGCTGTTCGACGCCTTCGGCGGCGCCATCGCCGACTGGAGCCAGGTCGTCGCGCTGCTGTCGCTGCTGTCGATGTTCCTCGGCGCCATCGCCGCCATCGGCCAGCGCAACATCAAGCGCCTGATGGCCTATTCCTCGATCACGCATATGGGCTTTGCCCTGATGGGCCTTGCCGCGGGCACCGCGTTCGGCGTGCAGGCGATGCTGGTCTACATGGCGATCTACGTCACCATGAACGTCGGCACCTTCGCCTTCATCCTGTCGCTCAGCCGCGAGGGCCAGCCGGTGACCGATATCGGCGCGCTGGGGATGTACTCCAAGCGCGAGCCGGGCAAGGCGTTGGCGATGCTGGTGCTGCTGTTCTCGCTCGCAGGGGTGCCGCCGCTGGTGGGCTTCTTCGGCAAGCTCTACGTGCTGCAGGCCGCCTATGGCGGCGGGCTGGCCTGGCTGGCGGTGGCCGGCGTGATCGCCTCGGTGATCAGCGCCTACTACTACCTGCGCATCGTCTTCTTCATGTATTTCGGCGAAGAGCGCGAAGAGGCGCTGGACACCGGCGGCTCGCCGGTGCTCTGGGGTTGCCTGATGGTCTCGGCCTTCCTGATGGTGGCAGGGGTGGTGAACCTGTTCGGCGTCGAAGGCGCCGCGGCAGCCGCGGCGGCGACGCTTGTCAACTGAGCCGCAGCGCCGGATCCCTGCAAACGGTGACGCGCCAGTGGCGCGTCGCTTTTTTAGCGGCGCCTGCGGCGCGTCTGCCTCCGGCGGGGATATTTCGGGCCAGAAGAAACGCAAGGGAGCGCGGGCGTGAGCTGGCCGGCGGGATACGGCAAGCGGGTGCTGGCGGAGATCGACAGCACCAATGCCGAGGCGGCGCGGCTGGCTGGGACGTTGGCGGGGCCGGAATGGATCTGCGCCCTGAACCAGACCGCCGCGCGCGGACGGCGCGGGCGGGCCTGGGCCAACCCCGAGGGCAATTTCGCCGCGACACTCCTGACCATGCCGCGCGAGGCGCCGCAGCAGGTGGCGCTGCGCAGCTTCGTGGCCTCTCTGGCGCTGTTCGATGCCTTCTCGGCGGCCACCGGCCGCGTCGACGGGCTGGCACTGAAATGGCCCAACGACGTGCTGCTCAATGGCGGCAAGGTGGCGGGCATCCTGCTCGAGAGCCTTGGCCAGCGCCGCGGCGTGGCGCATCTGGCGATCGGCATCGGGGTCAACCTCGTGGCCGCGCCCGGCGCCGAGGAGGTCGAGCCCGGGGCGCTGCGGCCCGTGTCGCTGCTGTCGGAGACCGGGGTTCACGTGGAGCCCGAGGCGTTTCTCGAGCTGCTGGCCAGCGCCTATGCCGAGCACGAGGCACGCTTCGTGACCTATGGCTTCGCGCCGCTGCGGGAGGCCTGGCTGGCGCGGGCCGCGCGTCTGGGCGAGGTGATCACCGCGCGCACCGGCACCGCCGAGATCACCGGCACCTTCGAGACCGTGGACGCCGGCGGCAATCTGGTGTTGAAGACCAGCGCCGGGCGGCAGGCGATCGCCGCGGCGGACGTGTTTTTCTGAGGGGGGCGCCGATGCTTCTGGCCATCGACTGCGGCAACACCAACACCGTTTTCTCGATCTGGGACGGCGCGCGTTTCCTTGCCACCTGGCGCACTTCGACAGAGCACCAGCGCACCGCCGACCAGTATTACGTCTGGCTCTCGACCCTGATGGAGTTCCAGGGGATCGAGGCCGACATCACCGACATGATCATCTCCTCGACGGTGCCGCGGGTGGTGTTCAACCTGCGCGTCCTCGCCGATCGCTATTTCAACACGCGGCCCTATGTGGTCGGCAAGCCCGACTGCCTGCTGCCGGTGGACGTGCGCGTCGATGCCGGCACCGCGGTGGGGCCGGATCGTCTTGTAAACACGGTGGCGGGATACAATCTTTATGGGGGCGACCTGATCGTGGTGGACTTCGGCACCGCCACCACCTTCGACGTGGTCGCGCATGACGGGGCTTACGTGGGCGGCGTGATCGCGCCGGGCGTGAACCTCAGCCTCGAGGCCCTGCACCAGGCCGCCGCGGCATTGCCGCATGTGGACATCACCAAGCCGCAGAGCGTGGTGGGGACGAACACGGTGGCCTGTATGCAATCGGGCGTGTTCTGGGGCTATGTCGGCCTCGTCCGTGAAATTTGCGACCGCATCAAGGCCGAACGCGAGCGGCCGATGCGCGTCATCTCGACAGGCGGGCTGGCGCCTCTCTTCCAGCAATCCGAGGACCTGTTCGACGAGTGGGTTGATGAACTCACCATGCATGGTCTGACCGTCATACACAGCTACAACAAAAGGCAGGCAACTGCATGAGCAAAGACCGTATTATCTACCTCCCGCTGGGGGGCGCCGGCGAGATCGGCATGAACTGCTATGTCTACGGATATGGCGAACCGGGCAAGGAACGGCTGATCGTAGTCGATCTCGGCGTGGCCTTCCCCGACATGGACAGCAGCCCCGGCGTCGACATCATCTTCGCCGACATCTCCTGGCTCGAGCAGAACCGCGACCGCATCGAGGCGGTGTTCATCACCCACGCCCACGAGGACCATATCGGCGCCGTGGGCCATCTCTTCGAGCGGCTCGGCGTGCGGATCCATGCCCGCGCCTTTACCGCCAACCTCGCGCGCCAGAAGCTGGCCGAGTACGGCTATTCCGAGGACACGGTTCAGACCTGCTCGAAATGGCCCGAGACCGTCGAGGCGGGGCCGTTCAAGGTCGGCTTCCTGCCGATCTCGCACTCGATCCCGGAAAGCTCCGCGCTGGTCATCGACACGCCCGGCGGGCGGCTGATCCATTCCGGCGACTTCAAGCTCGACCCGACCCCGATCGTCGGGGAGGCCTTCGATCCCGAGCTCTTCGCCGAGGTTTCGGCCGGCGGCGTCAAGGCGCTGATCTGCGACTCGACCAACGTGTTCTCGCCCAATCCGGGGCGCTCGGAGTTCGAGCTTGGCCCGAACATCACCGAGCTGGTCGCGAGCGCGCCCAACATGGTGGTCGCCACCACCTTCGCCTCCAACGTGGCGCGGGTGAAGACGCTGGCCGAGGCCGGCGCCAAGGCGGGCCGTTCGATCTGCCTGCTGGGTCGCGCCATGCGGCGGATGATCGAGGCCGCCATCGAGACCGGCGTGCTGACCGATTTCCCGCCGGTGATCGGGCCTGAGGATGCCGTTCAGATCCCGCGCGAGAACGTCATGCTGCTCGTCACCGGCAGCCAGGGCGAGCGCCGCGCCGCCAGCGCGCAGCTGTCGCGCGGGAAGTATAACGGCATCGAGCTGAAGGAGGGCGACATGTTCCTGTTCTCCTCCAAGACCATCCCGGGCAACGAGAAAGAAGTTATCCGGATCATGAACAACCTGTCGGAGAAAGGCGTCGACGTGGTCGATGACAGCGCCGGCCGGTATCACGTCTCGGGCCACGCCAACCGGCCGGATCTCGAGCGGCTGCACGACATCGTGTCGCCGCAGATGGTGATCCCCATGCATGGCGAGCACCGCCACCTGCGCGAGCACGTCAAACTCGCCGAGGCCAAGGGCCGGGCCGGCGTGCTGGCGGTCAACGGCATGATGATCGACCTGAGCGGCAACGAGCCGACCGTGGCCGAGTGGATCGACGCGGGCCGCACCTATCTCGACGGCTCGGTGCAGATCGGTGCGATGGACGGCATCGTGCGCGACCGCATTCGCATGGCGCTGAACGGCCATGTCGTCGTGACGGTGATCCTCGACGAGGATGACGAGCCGCTGGGCGAGCCGTGGTGCGAGCTGAAGGGCCTGCCCGAGACCGGGCGCTCGAACGCCTCCCTGGTCGAGGTGCTGGAAGAGGACCTGAGCCAGTTCCTTGGCCGTGCCGGCGAGAAGACCCTCACCGATGACGACAAGATCGAGGAGGGGATGCGCCGCATCGTGCGAAACACCGCCCAGAACGAGATCGGCAAAAAGCCGGAAGTCACCATCGTGGTCAGCCGCCTCTCCTGAGGCGGCCGACACCGTTGACGCCAGCGCCGCCTTGCGCCATGCCATCCGTCATGACGGATCATGATGCAGAGGCGGTGCTCGGCCGCATTCCCGGACGGCTGAAAGACGCGCGGCAGGCCCGTGGCCTGTCGCTCGACGCGGTGGCGAAGCTGTCGGGCGTGAGCCGCTCGATGGTCAGCCAGATCGAGCGGGGCGAGAGCAACCCGACCGTGGCGACGCTGTGGAACCTCACCCGCGCGCTGCAGGTGGATTTCGCCGGGCTGCTGGACCTCGGCCAGCCCGCACGCGGCATCGAGGTGATCCGCGCCGCGCAGGCGCCGACGATCACCGGCCACGGCAAGGGCTGCCACATCACCATCCTCTCCGAGCCGGAGAAGGTGGGCATCTACGAGATCTACGACATCCGCTTCGATCCCGGTGGCGCGCTCGAGAGCGAGCCGCACGGGCAGGGCGCGCGCGAGCATCTGACGGTGCTGGAGGGTGCGCTCAGCGTGGTTTCCGGCGACGCGCAGGAGACCCTCGCGCCGGGCGACACGGCGCGCTACGCGGCCGACGTCCCGCACGCGATCCGCGCCGGCGAGCAGGGCGCCCGCTGCTTCCTGATCGTGGAAACACCATAGCGGCGGGACATGTGACGCAATAACGGACAATGATCCGTGATAGCGTATCTTTTATATTGACCTGAAATCCGCAATGCCGGAAGGTGGGCGCAATCCAATCCAGGGAGTGCCCTCATGTCCGATGCTTTTCTCAGCCACATGCGCGATACGCTCGCCGGCATCGAGGCCGATGGCCTGATGAAGACCGAGCGACTGATCACCTCGCCTCAGGGCACCCGCGTGGGGGTCGACGGGCGCGAGCTGATCAATCTCTGCGCCAACAACTACCTCGGGCTCGCCGATCATCCGGCGCTGGTCGAGGCGGCGACCGGGGCGATGCGCGATCACGGCTACGGCATGGCCTCGGTGCGCTTCATCTGCGGCACGCAGGATCTGCACCGCGAGCTCGAGCAGCGGCTGGCGGCCTTCCTCGGCACGGAGGACAGCATCCTCTTCGCCGCCTGTTTCGACGCCAACGGCGCGCTCTTCGAGCCGCTTCTGGGGCCGGAGGACGCGGTGATCTCGGACGCGCTGAACCACGCATCGATCATCGACGGCATCCGGCTGTGCAAGGCCAAACGCTACCGCTACGCCAATTCCGACATGGCCGATCTCGAGGCGCAGCTGAAGGCGGCGCGGGCGGATGGCGCGCGCCACATCATGATCGCCACCGACGGGGTGTTCTCGATGGACGGCTACCTCGCCAAGCTGGCCGAGATCCGCACACTGGCCGACCGCTACGACGCGCTGCTGATGGTCGATGATTGCCACGCCACGGGCTTCATGGGGCCGAAGGGGGAGGGCACGCCGGCCCATTGCGGGGTTCGCGCCGACCTCCTCACCGGCACGCTTGGCAAGGCGCTCGGCGGCGCGCTTGGCGGCTATATCGCCGGGCCGCAGCCGGTGATCGACCTGCTGCGCCAGCGCGCGCGGCCCTATCTCTTCTCCAACGCGCTGCCGCCAGCGGTGGTGGCCGCCGGGCTCAAGGCGCTCGATCTGGTCGAGCAGGGCGACGATCTGCGCGCGCAGCTCTTCGAGAACGCCCGCTACTGGCGCAAGGGCCTGACCGACTTGGGCTTCGACCTGCTCGAGGGCGAGCATCCGATCATCCCGGTGATGCTTTACGATGCCCGCAAGGCGCAGGCGATGGCGCAGCGGCTCTACGAGCTGGGCGTCTATGTCTCGGGCTTCTTCTTTCCTGTGGTGCCCAAGGGCCGTGCCCGCATCCGCACCCAGATGAACGCCGCGCTGACCCGCGCGGATCTCGACGAGGCGCTCGCCGCGTTTGAACAGGCCGGCCGCGACACGGGGGTGCTGACATGACCAACCAGATGATCGCACTGGAGAAATCGAAGCCCGAGACCGGGCTCTGGCGGGTCGAGGCGCCGGTCCCCGAGATCGGCCATGACGACGTGCTGATCCGCATCAACAAGACCGGCATCTGCGGCACCGACATTCATATCTGGAACTGGGACGAGTGGGCGCAGCGCACCGTGCCGGTGCCGCTGATCACCGGCCACGAGTTCGCCGGCGAGATCGTCGAGCTGGGCGGCGACGTGACCGGCCTCGAGATCGGCCAGCGCTGCTCGGGCGAGGGGCACCTGATCGGGCGGCAAAGCCGGCAGAGCCGCGCCGGGCGCTTTCATCTCGATCCCGAGACGCGCGGGATCGGCGTCAACGAGCAGGGCGCCTTCGCCGAGTACCTGCGCCTTCCGGCCTTCAACGTGGTGCCGCTGCCCGACGCCGTCGATGACGAGATCGGCGCGATTCTCGACCCGCTCGGCAACGCGGTGCACACGGCGCTGAGCTATGATCTGGTGGGCGAGGACGTGCTCATTACCGGCGCCGGCCCCATCGGCATCATGGCGGCGGCGGTGGCCCGGCACGTGGGCGCGCGGCACGTGGTCATCACCGATGTGAACCCGGCGCGGCTCGAGCTTGCGGCACAGGTGACCGACGTGGTGCCGGTCAACGTGGCGCAGGAGGATCTGCGCGACGTGGCGGCGCGGCTGAAGATGAAGCAGGGCTTCGATGTCGGGCTCGAGATGTCGGGCAATCAGGCGGCGCTCGACCAGATGGTCGAAAGCCTCGTGATGGGCGGGCGCATCGCGCTGCTTGGCATTCCGCCGGGCAAGAGCCCGGTCGACTGGTCGCGCATTGTGTTCAAGGCGATCACGCTGAAGGGCATCTATGGCCGCGAGATCTTCGAGACGTGGTACAAGATGATCGCGATGCTGGAGAACGGGCTCGATGTGCGCCGCGTCATCACCCACCGCTTCGCCGCACAGGACTTCCGCGAGGGGTTCGAGATCATGCGCAGCGGGCGCTCGGGCAAGGTGGTTCTGGACTGGCGCTGAGGCCGTCGCGGCGCGCCAGGGCTCTCCGGGAGATCGGGGGCCGGGCGGGTCCTTGAGTAGGTCTCGCCCCTCACTCCCCGCCGAGCTTCTTGAGCAGGCGCAGCAGCGTCTCCTTCTCGCGCTCGCGCAGGGGGGTCAGCGTCTCGGCGCTTACCGCGATGGCGGCATCGACAGCGTCGTCGATCAGCGCCACGCCCTCGGCGGTGAGCGAGACGAGGTGGCGGCGGCGGTCCACCGGGTCGGCTTCGGTCTTCAGCAGGCCGCGCGCGATCAGCCGGTCGACCACGCCCTTGGTCGTCGCCCCGTCCATCGCCACCGAGCGCCCCAGCAGGTTCTGCGAGGTCGGGCCGTCCTCGGCCAGCCGGTGCATCACCGAGAACTGCGTGGGCGTCAGTTTGCCCGGCACGCGCTCGGCGAAGATGGTCGAGTTGCGCTGGTAGGCCTTGCGGAGCAGGAACCCGATCTGTTCGTCGAGCAGGTAGCCATGTTCGGCACTGGTGCGGGCTTTCGGCGTGTCTTCCACGGGCTGCGGTCTCCTCTCGCGCGCACGGTCCGTTGGACGAGGCGCCCCTTTGGCAAGTATGCTGCAGTGCAGTATAGGCGCTTGTATCTCAGACGGAAAGATAAGCGTCGCGGATCTCGGGGTGCTCCTCCAACTCCTTGAAACTGCCGTCGAACTTCTTTTCGCCGCCCTCGATGATGATGGCCCGGTCGGCCACGGCGCGGGCGAAGTGCAGGTTTTGCTCGGAAATCATCACCGTCAGCCCCTCGGCCTTCAGCTTCAGGATCGTCGCGGCCATCTGCTCGACGATCACCGGCGCGATGCCCTCGGACGGCTCGTCGAGCAACAGCAGCGAGGGGTTGCCCATCAGCGTGCGCGCGATGGTCAGCATCTGCTGCTCGCCGCCCGACATATGCTTGCCGCGGTTGGCGCGGCGCTCGGAGAGGTTGGGGAAGATCTCGAAGAGCTGCTCGACGGTCCAGTGCGGCGCGTCCTGACGCCGCGGCTGGCGCCCGACCTCGAGGTTCTCGACCACCGTGAGGTCGGTGAAGATGCGCCGGTCCTCTGGCACGTAGCCGATGCCCTGCTTGGCGACGCGGAAGGCCGGCTGGCCGATGAGGTTTTCGCCCTGAAACACCACCTGTCCCTGCCGCGGGCGGACAAGCTGCATCACCGATTTCATCGTGGTGGACTTGCCGGCGCCGTTGCGCCCCAGAAGCGCCACCACCTCGCCGCGCCGCACCTCGAAGCTCAGGTCGTTGAGGATGTGGGCCTTGCCGTAATAGCTGTGGATGCGCTCGACGCTAAGCATGGGTCTCCTCCATGAAGAGCGTCCCGCCGCCCAGATAGACCTCTTGGACCTGCGGGTTGTTGCGCACGGCGGTGGCGTCGCCATCGGCGATCAGCTCGCCGCGGTTCAGCACCATGATGTGATGGGAATGGGCGAAGACCACGTCCATGTCGTGCTCGGTGAACAGCACCGAGACGCCCTGGTCGCGCACGATGTCGGCCACCAGCTGCATCAGCGCGACCCGTGCGCTCGGGGCCATGCCGGCGGTGGGCTCGTCCATCAGCAGCAGGCGCGGCCGGTGGCAGAGCGCGATGGCCAGCTCGAGCCGCTTGAGATCGCCATAGGCGAGGATCGAGCAGGGTCGGTCGGCCTGATCCTGCATCGCCACGGTCTCGAGGAACTCGAACGCCTCCTCGCGGTAGAGCTTCCACGCCCGGGCGCCGAAGGAGAAGATCCTGCAGTGATGGCTCATCAGCGCCATCTGCACGTTCTCGATCACCGTCATCGACTGGTAGGTGCCGGTGATCTGGAAGGTCCGCCCGACGCCCCGGCGCCAGATGTCGCGGGGCTTGTGGCCGGTGATCCGCTCGCCCTCGAAAAACACCTCGCCCTCGGTCGGTTTGAGCTGACCCATCAGCATGTTGAAGCAGGTCGACTTGCCGGCGCCGTTGGGGCCGATCAGCGCCTTCAGCTCGCCCTTGGCGACGCTGAAGGACACGCCGTTGACCGCGACAAAGCCGTCATAGCTCTTCTTGAGGTTCTCGACTCGCAGGATCTCGGACATCAGACCCTCTCCTCATCGGTGTTGCGGATGCGGCGCCAGAGCGTGCGCAGGGTGCCGACGATGCCCTCGGGCATCAGGATCACCACCGCGATGATCACCAGACCCAGCAGCAGGCGCCAGTATTCGAGCCGGGTCAGCCAGTCCTCGACCACGGTCATGAAGCTCGCGCCGACGACCCCGCCGGCCAGCGTCTTCACACCGCCGAGGAAGACCACGATCAGCGCGTCGAAGCTCTTGGCAATCTCGAGCTCGGTGGGGAAGACCGAGCCCTTGGCGAAGACGAAGATGCCGCCCGCCAGACCGGCCATGGCGCCGGCGAGGGCGAAGGCCACGAACTGCACGCGCTTGACGTCGATGCCGGTGGCTTCGGCCTGACGCGGGCTGTCGCGCCCGGCGCGCAGCGCGTAGCCGAAGGGCGAGTGGATGACGTGGCGCAGGAAGAGGATGCCGCCCACCCCGAGGATCAGGGCGAAATAGTAGTAGGTTTCGGTGCCCGAAAGCCACTCGGCCGGCCAGATGTTGACCAGACCGTCATCGCCGCGCGTCACCGCGCGCCACTGGAAGGCAAGGCTCCAGACCAGCTGGCTGAAGGCCAGTGTCAGCATGGCGAAATAGACCCCGGTGAGGCGGATGCAGAACCAGCCGATGCCGAGCGCCAACAGGCCCGCGGCCAGCGGCGCGAAGAGGAAGGCCAGCTCCATCGGCGTGTCGGTGTGGAACACCAGCAGCGCCGCCGCATAGGCGCCGCCGCCGAAGAAGGCGGCGTGGCCGAAGCTCACCAGCCCGCCGGAGCCGAGGATGAAATGCAGCGAGGCGGCGAAGAGCGCGAAGATCACCATGTCGATGGTCAGGATCAGCATGAACTGGTCGGCGAAGAGCGGCAGCAGCGCGAGCACCAGCATCAGCGCCGCGACCAGCGCCTGACCCACGGGGCCGTAGGGGCGGATCGGCGTCTCGGGTGCGCCGACCTGTCCGTGCTCGCCGGCGACTTCTTCCCGGCCCAAGAGGCCGTAGGGGCGGATAATCAGCACCACGGCCATGACCACGAACATCAGCACCAGCGTCGATTGCGGCAGGTAGGTGACGCCGAAGACGTTCAGGACCGAGATCAGCACCGAGGCGATGAAGGCGCCGGGCAGGGAACCCATGCCGCCGATCACCACCACCACGAAGACCGCGCCGATGATGTTGAAGTCCATCAGGAGATCGGCGCCGCCCTTGGGCAGCTGCAGCGCGCCGCCCCAACCGGCGAGCGCCGAGCCGAGGGCGAAGACGCCGGTGAAGAGCCAGGCCTGGTTGACGCCGAGCGCGCCGACCATCTCGCGGTCCTGCGTGGCGGCGCGCACCAGCACGCCGAGGCGCGTCTTGGTGATGAGATACCAGAGCGCGAAGAGGATGAAGGGGGTGATGGCGATCAGGATGATGTCGTACTTGGGCACCGGCTCGCCGAAGATGCGCCAGACGCCGCGCAGGCCCGGCGCGCGCGGCCCGAGCCGGTCCTCGGCGCCCCAGATCATCAGCGCGAGGTCCTGAATGACGAGGATCACGCCGAATGTGGCGACGAGCTGGAACAGCTCGGGGGCGCGGTAGATCGGGCGCAGCACCACCATCTCGACGACGGCCCCGATCAGGCCGACCGCGAGGCCGGTGAGCACGATGGCCCCCCAGAAGCCCACCGCGCCGGGAAGGATTTCCATCAGGTAGATGCCGATGAAGGCGCCGAGCATGTAGAACGAGCCATGCGCGAAGTTGACGATCCGGGTCACGCCGAAGATCAGCGACAGCCCGGAGGCGACGAGGAACAGGGCCGCCGCATTGGCGAGACCCGTCAGGAACTGGGCGAAGAGAAAGGCCATGGTCCGGGTGGTGCTTTCCTGTCAGGCGTGAGGGCGCCGTGGGACGCGGGCGCATGAGGGCTGCGCGCTGGCCCGCGCTCGGGTGCGGATGAGGCAGGGGGGGGAGGGGCGCTGCCCCTCTTGGCCCGGAGGGCCAATTCACCCCGGAGTATTTGTCGACATAGAGAAGCAGGGGGCGCGGCGCGGGCGGCGCCCCCGTTCGGTCACTCGGCCGGACGCATGGCGGTGATGTCCTCGTCGCTCGGCATGTAGGGGGCCGGGTCCTTGTATTCCCAGTCCACCATAACGCCCTTGCCATCCTCGACCGCGGTGGTGCCGACCCAGGCGCCGAGCGTCGACTGGTTGTCGATCTCGCGGTAGGTCAGCGCGCCGATGGGGGTGTTCTCGACCGTGAGCCCTTCGAAGGCCGCGACCAGCGCCTCGGTGTCGGTGCTGCCGGCGGCTTCGATGGCGGCGGCGATCGACTGGGCGGTCATGTAGCCCACGAGGCTGCCGATCTTGGGGGTCTCGCCGGTGGCTTCGGTATAGGCGTCGACGAAGGTCTTGCCCGGCGTGCCGTCTTCGAGGCCGTACCAGGGGAAGCCGGTGACGAACCAGCCCTCGGGGGCCTCGTCGCCCAGCGGCTCGAGATATTCCGGCTCGCCGGTCAGCAGGCCGTAGACATGGCGGCCGTCGAACAGGCCGCGGTCGCCGCCGTCGCGCACGAACTTGGCGAGGTCGGTGCCGAAAGTGACGTTGTAGATCGCATCGGGCTTGGCGCGCTCGATGGCCTGCACCTCGGCGCCGGCATCGATCTTGAACAGCGCCGGCCACTGCTCGGCGACGAACTCGACCTCGGGCTTCAGGCGCTTGAGGTTCTCCTTGAAGGCCTCGACTGCGTCCTGCCCGTAGGCGTAGTTGGGCGCGATGGTGGCATACCGGATCGCGTCGGTCTTGGCGGCCTCCTCGGCCAGCATCGCGGCCTGCACCCAGGTCGAGGTGCGCAGGCGGAAGGTGTAGGGGTTGCCCGACTTCCACACCAGGCTGTCGGCCAGCGGTTCGGAAGCGAGGTAGAGATAGCCCTTCTCCGCGGCGAAGCTCGACAGCGCGAGGCCCACATGGCTGAGGATGGTGCCGGTCAGCATCACCGCGCCATCGCGGGTCATCAGCTCTTCGGCGATCTTCACCGCCTCGGCCGGGTCGCCCTGATCGTCGCGGAAGATGAACTCGAGATCCTTGCCCAGCACGCCGCCGGATTCGTTGATTTCGGACAGCGCCAGCTCGATGCCCAGCTTGTAGGGTTCGGCGAAGGCGGCCATGCGCTTGTAGTGGTTGATCTCGCCGACCTTGATGGTGTCCTGCGCAAAACCTGCGGCGGGCACCAGCGCCATGGCGGCGGCGGTGGCAAGCACGGTACGTCTCAGTACGTTCATTGCTGTTGTCTCTCCTGTTGGTGGCGTTGCCCTGACGGCAACTTTTGCTGTCCCGGTCTTATGCCGGTTAATCGTGGTAAACAAACGCCGGCGACGGATCGGCGGCGAGATCTTCGGTGCGTTCCAGTTCCAGAAGGTCGTTGATGCGCTTGCGATAGACAAGGGGGCCCTTGTCGATGGCGATGCGGATCGGGCGGCGCGTCTGCGGGCGCAGCTCTTCCTCCTGCACCGCCTCGAGGATCTCCTTGTCCTCGTCGAAGGCCTTGCGGAACATGGCGTCCATGCGATGGGCCGCCTCGGGATCGTCGGTGGCGGTGTTGCGCAGGTGCATCCAGCGGTCGATGGTGTAGGTCTCGGTGACCGGCGTCATGAAGTGCAGCGCGAAGATGCGCACGCCCTTGCCGCGATCCTCTTCGGCGCAGTTCTTCTCGGTCTCGATCGAGCCGAAATCGATCACCGCGGTGCAGGGCGTGTAGAGGTAGTAATAGTGCCAGCGGTCGACATTGCCGGAGAAGCCGCCGAAGGCCTTGAAGAAGCCGATCGGCTCGGCGTTGCGAATCCAGCGCCAGGCGACGATGGCCTCGCCCTCGGTCTGCACATGGACCGGCACGTTCTCGGACGCCGCGTTGCCCAGCGTGGTGGGGTGCACGAAGCTCACATGCGCCGGGTCGACGAGGTTCTCGGCCACGTTGAGGTAGTTCGACCTCAGGTGCAGCGCGTCGCCGTGATGCGCGGCCCAGCCCGGGTCGGAGAACTCGGGCATGTCGAAGACCTTGGCCGGGTCGGCCCTTTCCGGGTCGCCCATCCAGATCCAGACGATGCCGTGTTTCTCGACGATCGGGTAGGAGATCACGTATGCCGATTTCGGCAGGTTGGTCTGGCCGGGCACCCGGACGCAGGCGCCGGAGCAGTCGAA
Source organism: Salipiger bermudensis (assembly GCF_020171625.1). Lineage (GTDB taxonomy): Bacteria > Pseudomonadota > Alphaproteobacteria > Rhodobacterales > Rhodobacteraceae > Salipiger > Salipiger bermudensis_B. The sequence goes on along the minus strand of NZ_JAIUZY010000007.1, from coordinate 226,089 downwards.
GGTGAGGCCGTGATAGCCGCATTGCACGGTGTCGCCGATGCGCTTGCCCTTGGAGAGCGGCAGCAGGCGGTGCGGGCAGCGATCCTCGAGCGCGGCGACCGTGCCGTCGGAGGTGCGGAAGATCACGACATGATCGCCAAGGATCGTGAAGCGGCGCAGCGAGTCGTCGATTTCCGTCGACCAGCCAGCAACATACCAGGCGTTCTTCACGAAATTCGTCATCGTCCTACTCCCTTGCTCACGCGCTCGGTGGTCTTGCGATTTATCGGTTCCGTTCAGCGCAATCCGTCGGCGCCCTCGATCTCGTCCTGTTTCAGGCCGCCCACGCGGGGCAGCGGTCGTCCGGTCTGTTGCAGCGCCACCGCCACCACGATCTCGCGTGGGCGGGGCGCGTCGGGAAGGCGCAGGCGCATGGCGTCGAAATGGCTGCGTACATAGGCGGCGTCCTTGTGGCCAAGCGGCACGTCGAGGATCTCGCCGGCGCGGCCGATGGCCTTGGACGACGGCACCAGCGCCTTGCCGCCGCCGATCACCGCGCGCAGCGGCGCGCCCAGCTTGGGATGCAGCAGCGCCGCGGCGTGTTCGAGCTCCCCCAGCTCGCCCACCAGCGCGGCCTTGCCGTAGCCTTCGATGGCGTCGGGGCCGCAGCCGAGCGTCGAGAGCGCTTCATGGCCCAGCAGGGTGCCAAGCTCAGCGCCGGTCTCGATCAGTTCCGAGAGATCCGCGGCATAGGTGCCTGCGAAGGGGTTCTCGATCACCGCGGCGGCGAGCGCCCGGCGGGCGGGCGGCGACACCGCCTGGCCCATCTCCGAGCGGGTCTCCTCGACCTGCGTGATGATCTTGCGCAGCTTCAACGCAGCCCGTCCTCGCCCTTGACCTGATCCTTGGTGAGGCCGCCGATGCGGGCGTGGATGCGCCCCGCGGTGGTCATTACCAGCACCAGGGCGATCTCGTTCGGGCGCGGCGCGTCGGGCACGCCGACCTCGACCGCGTCGTAATGGGTGCGCACGTAGGAGGCATTGGTGTGGGTCACCGGCACGTCGAGCCGGGTGCCCGCGGCGCCGACCTTCTTGGTCGAGGGCACGATGGCCATGCTCTTCTCGATGGCGTCGCGCATGGCGTAGCCGCCGGGCACGTGCCAGAGCGCGCCGTGCTCGATCTCGCCGTTGACGCCGACGATGGCGCCCTTGCCGTAGCCTTCCACCACGGAGGCGTCGCCGCCAAGCGCGTCGATGCACATCCGGGCCATCTCGGCGCCGAGCGGTTCGAGATCTTTCATGAAGGGCTGGATGTCCTCGACATAGCCGCCCGCATAGGGGTTCTCGATCACCGCGATGGCGGCGGCGCGCTTTTGCGGCGCATCGGGGGCGGGGCCGCCTTCGTGGAAGATGGTTTCGACCTGGACCAGCGTCTTGCGGACCTTCACCTCAGGCATATTCGGGTTCCTCCTGCGAAATGGCGTCGCCAATCGCCCTGCGCTGGCCTGCCACGGCAAGGCAGGCGGCGCGGATCAGGCCGCGGCGAATGTAGTCTTGGGCCAGCGCGTGCCCGGCGTCCAGCGCCTGTCGCGCCTCGACGGGCGCAAGCGGGCCGACAGCGGTGGTGACACGCCGCGCGCCGAGATCGCTGTCGGGCGCAAGCTCGTTGGCGGGGACACGGGAGATGGACGGGTGGCCGGGCAGGTCGACGGCGTTGGCGATGAGCGTGGCGGCGACGTCGGCAGTGGCGGCGTCGCGGGCCAGCACGGTGACCGCGTCGGCGATGCCCATCGACTGCGAGCGCCCGCGCCAGCCGCTGGTGGCGACGCCGCCGATGCCGTCTGTGAGGCCGATGACGGCGCGGCCGCCGGGGGCGCGCAGGACCGGGTCTTCGCAGATCGCCAGCCGCAGCGGGCTTTCACGGGTCCAGAGCGCGATGTCGCCGCCATTGTTGACATGGGCGCGGTCGAGCCCGTGGCCGGGCATCAGCATCGCGGCGAGCACGTGGTCGGCCACGGAGCCCGCCACCGCCGCCATCGGCGTGACGAAGCGTTCGGCGAAGGGGTCTGCGGCCGAGACCATGCGGTTTGCCACCGGTCCGATGGGCCGGGCGCCTCGCGGCGCACGCAGGCGGGGCAGCTCTTCGCAGAGCGCCGGCAGCACCGGCTCGAAGGCCTCGTGTGCGCGGCGCAGGGCGGCTTTCGTGGCCTCGGGCGTGCCTTCGGCAGTCACGATCAGGTCGATGGGGCCGTGGGTCAGCCGCATTCGTCCGTCGCGGGCAAACCACACCACCGGGCGCTCGCGAAAGCTCATGTCCGGCGCTCCTTGCCCACCGGCCAGGGGGCGCCGCTCTTGCGGCCCTCCGAGCGCTGGCCCGAGAGACGGTGATCGCTTTGTCGCGGATGCACGCCCTTGAGCGCATCCTCAAGCGGCATGACGTAGTCCATGTGGCCGCCAAGCGCCTGATAGTCGGCGCGCGACATGGTGAACTCGATGGGGGCGACGAGCGCCGGGGTGGGCACGTAGCCGAAGGCATTCTTCGGCATCTGCGTGACGTCGGACATGAAGGTGATGCCACCGCCCGGCCACATCATCACCGGGGCGCCGCCGCAGGTGACGCGGGTGAGCCGCGACTGCACCGAACGGGTGAGCGAGACCGGGTTCTCGGTCACGCCCGAGCGCAGCGACCCGCCGGCGCCGGCCATGAACAGCACCGAGGCCATCGAGGGTTCGCAGTTCTCCTCGATGCGCTGCACCGAGGGCAGCAGCCGCGCGGGCATCTCCTTCTGCACGGGCACGAGATCGTCGTTAAGCTCGTAATACGCGGCGTGCTCGCCGGTGGTCGAGACCATGAGGATCGACAGCCCCGGCCACGCGTCGGGCTTGAACGTATCGAGGATGGCGAGCGGGTCCGACAGATCGGTGCCACCCCAGCCGGTGCCCGGCTCGGCGACCTGAAAGTAGCGCCCGGGGGTCGAGCGGCGGCCCTTGATCTTGATGCCGGTGGGGGGCCAGCCGATGACCTTGCCGGCCTGATGCTCGGACATGACGCCGGTGATATGGTCGTCGACCACCACCACCTCGTCGACCAGCCCCTGCCACTGCGCGGCGAACATGCCAATGGTGGCCGAGCCGCAGCCGACGCGCATCCGCTCTTCCGTCTGTCCATTGACGACCGGCGCCTTGCCGGCGGTGATCTCGAGCTCGGCGCCATCGTTGATGCTGAGCGCCACGCGCTCGCCGTTGCAGAGCGCCAGCAGGGCGGCGCAGGTGGCGCGGCCCTCTTTCTTGGAGCCGCCGGTGAGGTGGTTCACGCCGCCGAGCGACAGCATCTGCGAGCCATACTCGGACGTCGTCACGTGGCCGATGACCTCGCCCTCGGCGCGCACCGGGGCGCATTCGCTGCCGAGGTGGCGGTCGGTGTCGATCTTCACCTTGGCGCCGCAATAGGAAAAGATCCCTTCGGTCACCACGGTGATCATGTCGGCATCCGCCGCTTTCGAGGCAACGATGAACGGCGCGGGCTTGTAATCGGGATAGGTGGTGCCCGAGCCAACGGCGGTGACGAAGGCCTCGTCTCCCGACACGATGTCGCCGTCCCACTCGCGCTCGAGGAAGGGCACAAGCGCCACGTCCTCGCGGTTTTCGAGGATGGTCAGCGGGTCGAGACGCACCAGCGCGCCGCCCTCGTTGGCGTAGCGGTCGCAGGCCCCGGCACGGCCCTCGGCGATGTAGCACATCACCGGGCAGGCATCGCAGCGGATCTTCTCGGGCTTGTCCGCCTGCGTGCGTTTTACCGGGGGCGTCTCAACGGTCACGTGCGGGCTCCTTGGCTGGCCTTGTGGCGTCATTGCGGGGTAATTTGTTTGTATACGAACGCATGGCCCCGGCCATTCTGTCAAGCGGCATGGTGTGACGGCGCGGGCCGAGATGGACCTGTGTCGCGTTTTTCAGCATTCTGCCCGATGCCGGTGACGGGCGCGATGATGGCGATTGACAGAAATCGGAAACCGCCCCTACGCTAACACTTAAAATTGTTCGCACACGAATGAAGTGCGGCGAAGAAGGCGGCGCAGACCGGCCAACCCAGCGACCAGCAAGGAGAACGACCAATGCCATTGCATCGCCCCGAATCGCTCTCGGCCGCGCTCGAGCTTCTGCAGGGTGGCAGGGCGGTCGCTCTGGCGGGCGGGACCGACCTCTACCCGGCGCTGCGCGACGGCACCCCGCCGCCCGAGATGGTCGATCTCACGCGGGTCGACGGTCTTCGCGGCATCTCCCGCAGCGAGACGGGATGGCGCATCGGCGGCGCGACCACCTGGACGCAGGTGCTGAAGGCCGATCTGCCGCCGCTCTTCAACGGGCTGAAGGCCGCCGCGCGCGAGGTGGGCTCGGTGCAGATCCAGAACACGGGCACCGTCGCCGGCAACCTCTGCAACGCCTCTCCGGCGGCGGATGGGGTGCCGGCGCTGCTGGCGCTCGACGCGGAGGTCGAACTGGCCGCCCCCTCGGGCACGCGCCGGATGCCGCTCGGCGACTTCATCACCGGCCCGCGCGCCACGCATTTGGCGCCGGGCGAGATCCTCACCGCGCTGCTGATCCCCGAGGCGGACGGGCGGGGCGCCTTCTTCAAGCTGGGCGCGCGGCGCTACCTGGTGATTTCCATCGCCATGGTCTCGGCGGTGGTCGAGACCGAGGGGGATGCCATAAAGAGCGCGCGGCTCGCGGTGGGCGCGTGCTCGCCGGTGGCGCGGCGGCTTCCTGCGCTCGAGGCCGCGCTTGCCGGCAAGACCATCTCGCAGGCCGGGCAGGCGGCGCTGACATACGACTACCCCGAGCTCAGCCCGATCGACGACGTGCGCGCCGGGGCCGGCTACCGCCGCGAGGCCGTCGCCACGCTCGTCGCCCGCGCCATCGGGCAGGCGGCGCTCACCGACAAGGAGGTGCCCCATGTCGCTTGATGCGCCGCAGGGCCATATCGGCTTCACGCTCAACGGGGCCGAGATCACGGTGCCCGCCGATCCCACCGCGCGCCTCTCGGAGGTGCTGCGCGAGCGCGCCGGGGCGCGTGACGTCAAGGTCGGCTGCAACGCCGGCGATTGCGGCGCCTGTACCGTGCTGCTCGACGGCGCGCCGGTCTGCGCCTGCATGATCGCCGCCGGTCAGGCGCAGGGCTGCGAGATCGAGACACAGGCCGGGCTGGTGGCGCGCGACCGCGACGCCGAGCGCTTGGCGCAGAGCTTCCAGCGCCATCAGGCGGCGCAATGCGGCATCTGCACGCCGGGCATGATGGTCTCGGCGGTCGCACTCCTGCGCTCGGGCGAGGCGCTGACCGAAGACAGCGTGTCGGACGCGCTGGGCGGCGTGCTTTGCCGCTGCACCGGCTACCGCAAGATCATCGCCGCCGTGCTCGACGCCTCGACGACGGCGCCTCTGGCCGAGGGCGGCATTGGCGCGCCCATCGCAAGGCTCGACGGCTGGCCCAAGGTCAACGGAAGCGAGCGCTTCGGCGACGACGTGGCGCCGGCGGATGCGCTCACCGTGCAGGTGATCCGCGCGCCATTCCACCGGGCAAGCTTCCGCTTCGGCGATCTCGAGGCCTTCCGTAAGGAGAACGCTCTCGAGCTGATCCTCACCGCGCAGAACGTGCCCGGTGAGAACCGCTTCGGCGTCATTCCGGGCTTCGAGGACCAGCCGGTCTTTGCCGAAGGTGAGACTCGCTTCCGGGGCGAGGCGGTGGCCGCCGTGATCGGCAACCGCGAGGCGCTCGCGGCGATGGGGCGGTTTCCCGTCACGTGGGAGGAATTGCCCTCGGTCCTCACCCCGGAGGGCGCCGACACCGCCGCTCTGCTGCATGAAGACCGCGCCGCGAATGTCATGTGCCGCGGCTACGTGGCGCGCGGCAATGCCGCCGAGGCGATGGGCAGGGCCGCGCACGTGGTCTCGGGTGATTTCTCCACCGGCTTCATCGAGCATGGCTATATCGAGCCCGAGGCCGCCTCGGCCCGGCGCGTGGGCGACCGCATCGAGGTGCAGTGCTGCACGCAGGCGCCGTTCATGAACCGCGACGGCATCGCCGGGATCATGGGGCTCGCACCGGAGCAGGTGCGCATCCTGCCCACGGCGACCGGCGGCGGCTTCGGCTCCAAGCTCGACCTCACCGCGCAGCCCTATGTCGCGCTGGCGGCGTGGATCCTGAATCGGCCCGTGCGCCTTGCCTACACCCGCACGGAATCCATCGCGACCTCGACCAAGCGGCATCCGAGCCAGGTGCACATGGAGATCGGCGCGGATGCCGAGGGCCGGATCAGCGCGGTGCGCTTCGACGGGGTGTTCAACACCGGCGCCTATGCCAGCTGGGGCCCGACCGTCGCCAACCGCGTGCCGATCCACGCCTCCGGCCCCTACAAGACCCCGAACTACGAGGCGAAGAGCGCGGGCATCCACACCAACACCGCGCCCGCCGGGGCCTTCCGCGGCTTCGGCGTGCCGCAATCGGCGGTGGCGCAGGAGCAGCTCTACGACCTGCTGGCCGAGAAGCTGAACATGGACCGTCTGGCGTTCCGGCGCCTCAACTGCCTCGGCAATGGGGATCCGACCGTGACCGGGCAGGTCTTCGAGACCGGCATGGGCATCGACGCCTGCTTCGATGCGCTCAAGCCGCATTGGGACAAGGCATTGGCCGAGGCCGAGGCCTTTAACGCCACGAACACGGCGAAGAAGCGCGGCGTGGGCATCGCGGCGGGCTGGTACGGCTGCGGCAACACCTCGATCTCGAACCCGTCCACGATCCGCGCGGGGATCACGCCCGAGGGCACGCTCTGCCTGCATCAGGGCGCGGTGGATATTGGGCAGGGGGCCAACACTGTCATCGCGCAGATCTTTGCCGAGGCGCTGGGCGTGCCGGTCGGCCAGATCACCATACTCGGCCCCGACACCGACATCACCCCCGATGCCGGCAAGACCTCGGCCAGCCGCCAGACCTATATCTCGGGCAATGCCGCCCGGCTCTGTGGCGCGGCGCTCCGGGCCAAGATCCTGCGGCTGGGCAACGTCTCCGAGGAGGCCACCATCACGCTCGAGGACGGCGGCATCACGCTGTCGGATGCCGGTACCACGGTGCGGGTCGAGCTGGAGCCCTCCGAAGGCTACGCCATCGAGGCGGTCGAGAGCTACGACCCGCCGACCACGCCGCTGGACGAGAACGGGCAGGGCGATCCCTATGCCGTCTTCGGCACCGCGGCGCAGATCTGCGAGCTCGAGGTCGACATGGCGCTGGGCACGGTCAGGCTGCTGCGCATCGTCGCCGCGCATGACGTGGGCCGGGCGATCAATCCCTTGCTGGTCGAGGGCCAGATCGAGGGCGGCGTGGCGCAGGGCATTGGCCTCGCACTGATGGAGGAGTTCCTTCCGGGCCGCACCGAGAACCTGCACGACTACCTCATCCCAACCATCGGCGACGTGCCCCCGATCGAGAGCCTGGTCATCGAGAGCGGCGACGCCCATGGCCCCTATGGTGCCAAGGGCCTCGGTGAGCACTGCCTGATCCCCACCGCGCCGGCGGTGCTCAACGCCATCGCTCACGCCACCGGCGCCCGCGTCCATCACCTCCCCGCAACGCCCGACACCGTCCGCGCGGCCATCCGCGCCGCAGGGACGGGCACATGATGCGCGACGACATGCCCCCGGCAGATGCCGCAGGAAAGGCCCCCGAGATGACCGACAAGACCCTCACCGGCCGCTTCGCCGGGATCGACGTGGGCGGCACCTTCACCGATCTGGTGTTCTACGACAGCAAGGCGCGGGTGGTGAAGCTCGCCAAGGTGCCCACCACGCTCGACAACCAGTCGAAGGGGGTGCTGGCGGCGCTCGATGTGGCCTCGGTGAATGCCGCGGCCCTCGACCTGATCGTGCACGGCACCACCACGACCACCAATGCGGTGCTCGAACGCCGGCTCTGCAAGACCGGGCTGGTGACGACACTGGGCTTTCGCGACGTGCTCGAGCTTGGCCGCCGCACCCGACCGCACGCCTATGGCATGACCGGCCAGTTCCGCCCGATCATCCCGCGCGATCTGCGGCTCGAGGTCCCCGAGCGGATGTTGGCGGACGGCTCTGAATACACAGCCCTCGATGAAGACGCCCTGCGCGCCGCGCTTGCAGAGCTGCGCGACAAGGGCTGCGAGGCGCTGGTGATCCATTTCCTGCACGCCTATGCCAACCCCGCCCACGAGATCCGCGCCGGCGAGATCGCCCGCGAGGTCTGGCCCAACGGCAACATCACCCTCGGGCACGCGCTGATCTCGGAAAGCCGCGAGTACGAGCGCGGCGTCACGGCGGCGGTCAATGCCTCGGTCCAGCCCTTACTGCGGCGCTATGTCGAGCGGCTGGCCGACCGGCTGTCGGAGCGCGGCTACGAGCGCGATCTGCTGGTTATGAACGGCAATGGCGGCATGGTCTCGGCCCGCGTCGTGGCCGAGGAGGCGGCCAAAACGGTGATGTCCGGCCCCGCCTCCGGGGTCATGGCCGCCGCCTATACCGGGCGGCGCGCGGGCATCCCCGACCTTCTGACCTATGACATGGGCGGCACCTCCACCGATGTGGCGATGATCCGCGGCGCCGATCCGGCGGTCTCGCACGAGATCGAGATCGAGTACGCCATGCCGATCCACGTGCCGATGGTCGACGTGCGCACCGTGGGCGCCGGCGGCGGCTCGATCGCGCGGGTCGATGCGGCGGGGCTCCTGCAGGTCGGCCCCGACAGCGCCGGATCGGAGCCGGGTCCGATCTGCTACGGTAAGGGCGGCGTCGAGCCCACCATCTCGGACGCCAACATGGTGCTCGGGCGGATGGACCCGGGCAAGCTCAACACCATCTCCGGCGCGGTCTCTCTCGCGACGATCCGCGCCGCCTTCCAGTCGCGGCTCGGCGATGCGCTGGGGCTAGATGCCACCGAGGCGGCCGCCGCGGTGCTGCGCATCGCCACCGCCAAGATGGCCGACGCCGTGCGCATGGTGTCGATCTCGCTCGGGGAGGACCCGCGCGACTTCGCGCTCTTCGCCTTTGGCGGGGCCGGACCGCTGCACGCCTGCGCCATCGCGCGCGAACTGGGCGTGCCGCGGGTGCTGGTGCCGGCACGGCCCGGCATTACCAACGCGCTGGGCTGCGTGGTGGCCGATCTGCGCCACGATTACGTGGCCACGGTGAACCAGCCTCTGGATGCCTGCGACATGGACGAGGTGCACGCGCTTTTCGTCCGTCAGATCGAGGAGGGCCGCGCCGCCATCGGGCGCGAGCGCGTCGAGATCGCCGAGGAGAAGATCGCCGTCTCGGTCGAGATGCGCTTCATCGGCCAGACCCACCTGCTGCGCGTGCCGCTGCCCTCGGCGACCCCCACGCGGGAGGAATTGCAGGCGCTGTTCGAAGAGGCGTATTTCCGGCGCTTCCAGGTCAAGCTGCCGGAGATCCGCGCGGCGCTGGTCAACGTCAACACCTCGGTGATCGGCCGCCGGCCCGAGATCGACCTCTCGGCGCTGATCGATGCCTCGGGGCGCAAGGCGACGCTTCAGGAGGCCCGCACGGGCGCCCGCCCGGTGTTCTTCGAGGCGTGGATCGACACGCCGGTCTACTGGCGCGACCACCTGCCGGCGGATGCCACGCTCGCGGGCCCGGCGATCGTCGAGCAGATGGACTGCACGCTGGTGCTCGAACCCGGCGACGTCGCCACCCAGGATGCCGACGGCAATCTCATCGTGACCGTGGGGCCGCGCAGATGACCGGCGGCATCGAGAACTCCGGTGCCGGAGTGGGGGTGTCGCACCCCGCCCCCTGGGCGCCGCCCGCGGCCGGGCGAAACCGTCCCCCGGACGCTTTTCTTGGCGCCCATCCGCGCCCCGTGGCGGATGTCAGACGAAGAGACGACAAAGGCGCGTCCCCCGGCTTCTCTTCGTCAAAAATACTCCCGCCGGAGGCATCCTTCCTCTCCGCCCGCGCAGCCTTCGGAGGTCTGACATGACGCTCGATCCCATCACCCTCACCGTCATCCAGTCGGGCCTGCAGCAGGTCTGCGACGAGATGGACCTGTCGTTCTCCCGCGCCGCCTTCTCGCCGGTGATCGCCGAGGCCAACGACCGCTCCGACGGGATCTATTCCGCCGAGGATGGCAGCCTGATTGCCCAGGGCTCCCAAGGCCTGCCCGTGTTCGTGGGCGTCATGCAGTATTCCACCGGGACGCTGATCCGGATGATCGCGGAGGGCAAGGTGATCGCGCCGAAGCCCGGCGACATCTACATCGTCAACGACCCCTATCTCGGCGGCACCCACCTGATGGACGTGCGCTTCGCCATGCCGGTCTGGCGCAATGGCGAGATCTTCTGTTGGCTGTCCAACACCGGCCACTGGCCCGACACAGGCGGCGCGGTTCCCGGCGGGTTCTCGGCCTCGGCCACGGCGGTCGAGCAGGAGGGGCTGCGCCTGCCGCCGGTGCGGCTGTTCAAGAACGGCGAGCTCGACCCGGAGATCTACGCCATCATCTGCTCCAACATCCGCGTCGCCGATCAGCGCATCGGCGATGTCAAGGCGCAGGCGGCGGCGCTCTACGTGGGCGAGGCGCGGCTCACGCGGCTGCTCGATCGCTACGGCGACGACACCGTGCGCGCGGCCATCGGCGAGCTGCGCAGCCGCGCCGCCGAGCAGATGCGGGCGCAGATCGCCCGGATCCCGCCGGGCACCTACCGCTCCACCGCCTATATCGACAGCGACGGCGTGGTGAACGAACCGCTCGAGATCAGGCTCGCGGTGACCGCCGATGGTGAAGGGCTGACCTTCGACTTCGCGGGCTCCAGCCCGCCTTGCCAGGGGCCGATGAACTCGGTCATCGCCACCACGCTGAGTTCGGTCTACCTCGCCATGCGGCACATCTTCCCCGACGTGCCGATCAGCGCCGGCGCCTTCGAGCCGCTCACCGTCAAGCGCCCCGAGGGCACCTTCCTCGACGCGCAATACCCGCGCCCCGTCTCGGGCTGCGCGGCGGAGGTCAGCCAGCGCATCGCCGAGGCGGTGTTCGCGGCACTGGTCGAGGCGCTGCCCGACAAGGTGAGCGCATCCCCCGCCGGATCTTCGGGCAACTTCGCGCTGGGGGGGGAGGTGCCCGAGACCGGGCAGAGTTATGTCATGTACCAGATCTCGGGCGGCGGGTACGGCGGCTACGCGGGCGGCGACGGCATCTCCAACGGCTGCTCGACCATCGGCATCTCCAAGGCGCCGCCGGTCGAGATCATGGAGCAGCAGTTCCCGGTGCTCTACCACCGCTACGCCCTGCGTGAGGGCTCGGGCGGGGCGGGGGCGCAGCGCGGCGGATTCGGGCTCGACTACGAGGTCGAGATCCTGAAGGGGCAGGCGCGGGCGAGCTTCGTGATGGATCATGGCCGCTTCGGTCCGCAGGGCGCGCTCGGCGGGAGCGACGGGGCGGTCAACGAAGTGACGGTGACGCGCGGTGGCGAGAACTTTACGCCCGAGCACCTGTCGAAGGCGCAGGATATCTCGCTGGTGGCGGGCGACCGGGTGCGGGTGAAAACCCCCGGCGGTGGCGGCTACGGCGACCCTACGACGCGCGACCGCGCTCTCGTCGAGGAAGACGTGCGGCTTGGGCGGTACTCGGTGGAGGAGGCGAAACGGCTGTTCGGGTGAAGAGGGGACAAGACTTGGCTGCTCGTTACCACGCCCGTTGCGCGGTTCAGACCTATGAGCTAGCGTCTTAAGATAGGTTAACAAACCGTTAACTCGTGCGCGAACCGGTTTGACCTTTTCTATTTTTTAGACGCCATTCGAAAAGGGATCCGGTCCGATGCTCAAGAGTATTATCGCGTTCAGTCTCGTGACACTGACCTTCGCAGCAACCTCTCTTCCGGCTGCGGCCCATGGCGGCGGGTGTCGGAAGGCGTCGCCTCCGGGGCAGTGCTGTCATATGGAAACCGCAGTCGGTCGTGTGCACTGCCACTGACTGTCTGTAGATCTTCTAACAGGTGCCCGTTCCGCTGAACGGTATGGGTTCACCAAATGAGAAAGCCCGCCGGCAAAACTGGCGGGCTTTCTGTCTATAGGGCTAAGGCCACCCGCACCGGAGCGCGGGTGGCACGATCAGATATCAAGCGGAGGCGAGGTCGCGCAGCACGTAGTGCAGCACGCCGCCGTGCTCGACATATTCCTTCTCGATGGCCGTATCGATGCGGCACTTGAGCGTGATCTCCTTGGTGGAGCCATCCGCATAGGTGATCGAGCAGGGCACCTCGGCCAGCGGGGTGATAGTGTCGAGACCGGTGATCGACACCGTCTCCTCCCCGGTCAGCTCCAGCGTCTTGCGGGTGTCGCCGCCGGTGAACTCGAACGGGATCACGCCCATGCCGACGAGGTTCGAGCGGTGGATGCGCTCGAAGCTCTCTGCGATGACCGCCTTCACGCCGAGCAACGCCGTGCCCTTGGCTGCCCAGTCGCGCGAGGAGCCCGCGCCATACTGTTCGCCGCCGAAGATCACCAGCGGGGTGCCTTGCTCCTGATAGGCCATCGAGGCGTCGTAGATCGAGGTCTGCTCGCCGTCCGGGCCCTTGGTGTAGCCGCCCTCGACGCCGTCCAGCATCTCGTTCTTGATGCGGATGTTGGCGAAGGTGCCGCGCATCATCACCTCGTGGTTGCCGCGCCGCGAGCCATAGGAGTTGAACTCGCGCACGGGCACCTGACGCTCGATCAGGTACTGTCCGGCAGGCGTGCTTTCCTTGAACGAGCCGGCGGGCGAGATGTGGTCCGTGGTGATCATGTCACCCAGCAGGGCCAGCACCTTGGCGCCCTCGATATTGGTGATCTCGCCCGGCTCCTTGGACATGCCCTGGAAGTAGGGCGGGTTCTGCACGTAGGTCGAGGTGGCCGGCCAGTCATAGGTCTCGCCGCCGTTCACTTCCACGGACTGCCACTTCTCGTCGCCCTTGAATACGTCGGCATATTTCGACTGGAACGACTCGCGGGTCACCGTCTTCTCGACCAGCTCGGCGATCTCGGCATTCGAGGGCCAGATGTCCTTGAGATAGACGTCGTTGCCGTCCTTGTCGGTACCGATCGGATCGCTGGAGATGTCGACGTTCATGTCGCCCACCAGCGCATACGCCACCACCAGCGGCGGCGAGGCGAGGTAGTTGGCGCGCACGTCGGGCGAGATCCGGCCTTCGAAGTTGCGGTTGCCCGACAGCACCGAAGTGGCGATCAGGTCATAGTCGTTGATCGCCTTCGAGATCGGCTCGTCGAGCGGGCCGGAGTTGCCGATGCATGTGGTGCAGCCGTAGCCCACGAGGTTGAAGCCCACCGCGTCGAGATCCTCCTGCAGGCCGGCGGCTTCGAGGTAGTCCGAGACCACCTGCGAGCCCGGCGCCAGCGAGGTCTTGACCCACGGCTTGCGGTTCAGGCCAAGCTCGCGCGCCTTGCGGGCGACGAGCCCGGCGCCGATCATCACGTAGGGGTTCGAGGTGTTGGTGCAGGACGTGATCGAGGCGATCACGATGGAGCCGTCATGCAGCTGGTAGGCGCCGTCGTCGGTCTTGTACCAGCCCTTGTTGTGATGGCCCTCGTCGCCGGGGATCTCGGTGGGCTCGGGCGCGCCGCCTTCGCCTTCCCAGCGCACTTCCTCCTTTTGGGAGGCGTCCTTGCCGGAGCGGATGCCCTCGACGAACTTGGCAAAGGCCGGGGCTGCGCCGTCGAGCGCGATGTAGTCCTGCGGTCGCTTGGGGCCGGAGATCGCGGGCACGATGGTGCCCATGTCGAGCTCGAGCGTGTCGGTATAGACCGGATCGTAATCCGGCGTGCGCCAGAAGCCGTTCTCCTTGGCATAGGCCTCGACCAGCGCGATGCGGTCCTTCTCGCGGCCCGTCTGCTCGAGATAGCGGATGGTCTCGGCGTCGATCGGGAAGAAGCCGCAGGTGGCGCCGTATTCGGGGGCCATGTTGGCGATGGTGGCGCGCTGCGCCAGCGGCAGGTTGTCGAGGCCGGAGCCGTAGAATTCGACGAACTTGCCGACCACCCCCTTCTCGCGCAGCATCTCGACGACCTTGAGCACGAGGTCGGTGCCGGTGGTGCCCTCGACCATCTCGCCGGTGAGCTTGAAGCCCACCACCTCGGGGATCAGCATCGAGATCGGCTGGCCGAGCATCGCGGCCTCGGCCTCGATGCCGCCCACGCCCCAGCCCAGCACGGCGGCGCCGTTGACCATGGTGGTGTGGCTGTCGGTGCCGACCAGCGTGTCGGGATAGGCGACCTCCTGGCCGTCCTGATCCTTGTCGGTCCAGACGGTCTGGGCAAGATATTCGAGGTTCACCTGGTGGCAGATGCCGGTGCCCGGGGGCACGACGCGGAAGTTGTTGAACGCCGACTGGCCCCACTTGAGGAACTCGTAACGCTCGATATTGCGCTCGTATTCACGATCCACGTTCATCTGGAAGGCGCGCGGGTTGCCGAACTCGTCGATCATCACCGAGTGGTCGATCACAAGATCGACCGGGTTCAGCGGGTTGATCTTCTGGGCGTCGCCGCCAAGCGCCTTGATGCCGTCGCGCATCGCAGCAAGGTCGACCACCGCCGGCACGCCGGTGAAGTCCTGCATCAGCACGCGGGCGGGGCGATAGGACAGCTCGCGGTTGCCCTTGCCGCCATTGGTGGCCCAGTCGGAGAACGCCTTGATGTCATCCACCGAGACAGTCTTGCCGTCTTCGAAGCGGAGCATGTTCTCGAGCACGACCTTCAGCGCCGCCGGCAGCTTGGAGAAATCGCCGAGCCCGGCCGCCTCGGCGGCGGGGATGGAATAATAGGCATAGCTCTTGCCGTTCACCTCAAGCGTCTTGCGCGTCTTGGATGTGTCGTGTCCGACCGTGATGGGCATGTCTGGCTCCCTTGCATGATGGCTGGAGAAAAGCGTGTGCTTCTCGAATAACTGGCGCATGAGCATCTAGTCTTCAAGGGCTTTACGCCAAATTGTATACCGTAGGATACCAATTATTTGCATCGGGGCCACTGTCAGGGCGCTTCACCCGCTCTCGCAAAACCTTGATTGGTTATTTCAGACGCGTTTGGGTAGGCCGGATCGGGGGAAATACAGGGAAAAGACGACCGATGCTTCGACACAGCCGATGGCGCCAATGGATCGCTGCTGCCTGTCTTGCCGTTTCGGCGACGGTGGCAGGCGCAGAAGAGCGGCCCGTCGTGGTCGAGCTGTTCACCTCGCAGGGCTGCGCCTCGTGCCCTGCAGCCGACGCGATCCTGGCCGAGCTTGGCGAGCAGGAGAACGTGATCCCGCTGGCGCTGCATGTCGATTACTGGGACTATATCGGCTGGAAGGACAACTTCGCCGATCCGGCCTTCACCCAGCGGCAGAAGGGCTATGCCCGCTCTGCCGGGCGCCGGTCGATCTACACGCCCCAGATGATGGTGGGCGGGGTCTATGACGTGGTGGGGTCGCGCCCAATGAAGGTGGTGGACGCGATCCGCCATGCCAGCGAGACGCCGGCGCCGGCGCGGGTCAGTCTGAGCCGCGACGGTGACACGCTTCAGATCACCGCCCAGCCGCTGGCGGCGCTTCCGGAAACCGTGGTGCAGATGGTGCGCTATTCACCGCGCGAGCGGGTCGAGATCCTCGACGGTGAAAACGCCGGGCGCGAGATCACCTACACCCACGTCGCGCATGGCTGGCAGGTGCTGGGGGTGTGGAACGGCGAAGAGGCGCTCGAAATGAGTGTTTCGCTTGAGGGGGCCGACCCGGTGGTCGTGATGCTTCAGGAAAAGGATCACGGCGCCATTCTTGCCGCCGCGCGCTTGCGCTGACGCTTGGCCTGCCGCTTCGGTTTCCAGCGGCGGTGAATCCAGAACCATTGTCCGGGGTCCGCCTCGATCCGTGCTTCGAGCCGGCGCGTCGCTGCACGCATCATCTCGACCGGATCGCCGTGCGGGATCGGCGCCTCGAACACTGCCTCGAAAGAGACGCCGTCGGGCTGGCGGATGCCGAAGAACGGCACGAAGAGCGCGCCGGTCTTGAGCGCGATCTCGGCGCTCGAGGTCAGGGTGGGGGCGGGCTGGCCGAGGAAGTCGATCGGCGTGCCGTCGCTGCTGTAGACATCGAAGAGCAGCACGCCCATGCCGCCGCCGCGGATGTGCTTCAAAAGCCCCATGGTGCCGCGCCGGCCCTGTTCGAAGACCGGGTCCGACAGGGCGTGCATGTTGGCGGCGTAATGGGCGTTGAAGAACGGGTTGGCCATCGGACGGTAGAGCCCGCCGATGCGCCAGCCGCGCGCCACCAATGCCGCGCGCGGGGCTTCGAAATTGCCGTAATGGCCGGTGACGAAGAGCACCGGGCGCCCCTCGGCGCGGGCGCGCTCGATCTCCGGGAGGCCGTCGCCCGAGACCGGGGCCTCCTTCATGCGCTCGAGCAGGCCGGCCACGTCGTAATTCTCGATCATCGTGCGACCGGCATTCTCGGTCACCTCGTCGGCGATGCGCTGGCGCTCGGCCTCGGGCAGGTCGGGCCAGACATGGGCGAGGTTGTCGAGCACGCGCGAGCGATAGCCGGCGAGCGGGGCAATGACCCGGCGCACGGCCCAGCCCATGACCCTCAACCGGGCGCGCAGGGGCAGGGCGAGCGCGAGTGCGATCAGACCGCGCAGGGCGCGGTCCGCCATCCAGTCGGCCCAGCCGCCGCGCGCTGTGTCCTTGCTCTTGCCCAAGCGTCCGCTCCTGTCGTTGCGGGCGAAGAGATAGGCCGCGCGGCGGCGCGGCACAAGCGCCGGGTCCGGGATGGGGGCTGCGCGGCGGCCTCGCGCCGGGCCGGGCCATCGCGGTCCGGCCCGGACGGTCAGTCGTCGTCGCCGTCGGGATCGCGCAGCTCGATCTCTCCGGTGGCGATCAGGTCGCGGATCGCCGAGACGACCTCGTTCATCGCGGTCTCCCCCTTCTTGGCGCTGACGCTCATCCCGGCGGCATCCTCGCGCAGCGAGCCGGACATGCGCTTGGAGACGCTCTCGAGGATGAACTCGACCGCCTTGAGATCGTCTTCGTTGCTGGCGGCGGCAATGGCGATGGTCAGCACGTCGCCGGGCACGTCGCGGGTGATTTTGGGGACATCCTCGGGCTTCAGCCGCTCGGGGATGTTGGCGAAGGTGAAGATGGCCCTGCGCACCGCCTCTGCGAACGCCTTGTCGGTTTCTTCCAAACCTTCGAGCACCTCGTCGCGCTTGGCGCTGGCGGCGTAGTTCAGGATCGCGCCGACCCGTTCATTGGGCTTTTTCTCGAAGGCGCGGAGCGGTTCGGCATCGAGCTGCGCGGCGATGCTGAGGCCGATGCGATCGACCGCCTCGGGGCTGACACCGGCGGTCATCGAGATGGCATAGCTGATGCGCCTGGCGCGATCACCGGGCAGGCGGGCGAGCACCTTGGCGGCCTTGGCGGTTTCGATCTTCGACATCATCACCGCCGCAACCTCGGTCGACTCGCCCAGCACCAGTGCCTCGAGCCGCTCTTCGTCGAGGGCGTTGATCCGCTCCCACGGGTCGCCGGTCTGGCGCACCCCGGCCTCCTTGCGCAGGCGCGCGGCGGTGCGGTGGCTGATGCGCCCGTCCAGCGCCGAGAGCGCCCCGGCCATGTCGCCGGGAAAGGACAGGCCGATCTGTTCAAGCTCGTTGGCGAATTCCTCTATCACGCTGTTGAGCGTCTCGCGGTCGATATAGCGCATCCGGCCAAGCTGCGCCGTAAGCTCGGCCTGCAGCTCGTCGGGCAGGGCCGAGAGCGGCACATCGGCGCCTTCGTTAAGCAGGAACTGCACCACGATGGCGGCCTTGGCCCGCCGGGTGAGAGGACCGCGACCCGAGGAGGGGCCGGGAAGGGTGGCGAGAGAGGAGGCGTGAGACATCTTGCACCGCTTCGGATGGGACCCCGTAAGAGGTAGCGCGACGGGGTTAACGAAGCCTCACCAGAGATGCGGCACGGGCGGTCCGGGCAATAAAAAAGGCGGCCCGGCGGGCCGCCCCGGTCAGATTTGCAAGGGGCTCTCAGCCCGAGATGACCTTGCAGCTGTGGCTGGCAGAATCGTAAACCATGCCGTCGGCGCAACTCATCTTGGCCTGATCATGCGCCGGGCAGGCCATGGCGAGGGCCGGCGCAACCACGAGGGCAGCGGCGGACAGGACTGTCTTGATCGTCATCTTGTGTCCTCCTGTTGCAATGCAGGCAGGCTAGCATGGAGTGACGTAGCGGCAAAAGGAAACCGGATCGAGGCGGCTGTCACAGGGGCGTGACGGGCGCAGCGGTGGGCAAAGCCCCGGGGTGCGCCGGCGATGCGCCACGGGGGAGCTTGCCTCCGGCCGGCAGCGCGTCGCGCCCGGCCGGAGGCCATGGTAAGGCGCGGCTTATTCGCCGAAGACGCGCTTGAAGATCGTGTCGACGTGCTTGGTGTGGTAGCCCATGTCGAACTTCTCGTTGATGCCGTCGACACCGAGCGCGGCCACGACCTCGTCGTCGGCCAGCAGCAGCTCGCGGAAATCGAGACGCTCTTCCCAGACCTTGAGCGCGTTGCGCTGCACCATGGAATAGGCGTCCTCGCGGCTCACGCCGGCCTGCGTCAGCGCCAGCAGCACGCGCTGGGACATCACCAGCCCGGGGAACTTGTTCATGTTGTCGAGCATGTTCTGCGGGTAGATGATCATCTTGTCGACCACGCCCGCGAGGCGGTTCAGGGCGAAGTCGAGGGTGATGGTGGCGTCGGGGCCGATGCCGCGCTCGACCGAGCTGTGCGAGATGTCGCGCTCGTGCCAGAGCGCCACGTTCTCCATCGCCGGGATCACCGTCATCCGCACGAGGCGGGCGAGGCCGGTGAGGTTCTCGGTCAGCACCGGGTTCTTCTTGTGCGGCATCGCCGAAGAGCCCTTCTGGCCCATCGAGAAGAACTCGGCGCCCTCCAGCACCTCGGTGCGCTGCATGTGGCGGATCTCGATGGCGATGTTCTCGATCGACGAGGCGATCACGCCGAGCGTGGCGAAGAACATGGCGTGACGGTCTCGCGGGATCACCTGGGTCGAGATCGGCTCGGCGCGCAGGCCGAGCTGCTCGCAGACATGCTCCTCGACCGCCGGATCGATATTGGCGAAGGTGCCGACGGCGCCCGAGATCGCGCCCGTGGCGATCTCCCACTTGGCTTTCTCGAGACGGTTCTTGTTGCGGTCCATCTCGGCGTAGAAGCGGGCGAAGGTGAGGCCCATGGTGGTGGGCTCGGCGTGGATGCCGTGGCTGCGGCCGACGCGCACGGTCATCTTGTGCTCGAACGCGCGCTTCTTCAGCGCCGCGAGCACCTTGTCGACGCCCTCGAGCAGGATGTCGGCGGCGCGCACGAGCTGCACGTTGAGGCAGGTGTCGAGCACGTCGGAGCTGGTCATGCCCTGGTGCACGAAGCGCGCCTCGTCCGAGCCCACATGCTCGGCGAGATGGGTGAGGAAGGCGATGACGTCATGCTTGGTCACGGCCTCGATCTCGTCGATGCGGGCGACGTCGAACTCGACATCCTTGGCTTTCCAGACGGCCTCGGCATTCTCCTTGGGAATGACGCCGAGCGCGGCCTGCGCGTCGCAGGCATGGGCCTCGATCTCGTACCAGATGCGGAACTTGGTGGCGGGCTCCCAGATCGCGGTCATCTCGGGGCGGGCATAACGGGGGATCATCGGCTATCCTCGGGGTTGCGTGCGGGTTGCGCGCGTCATAGGGCGTGGCGGGCTGGGCGGCAAGGGTCGGCTGCCTTTGCGGCAGGCGGGGCTGTGCGGAAGGGGCCGGAAGACGGGGGCTCCGGGCGCAGGGGGGGCGCTGCCCCCGCCGCAGCAGAGCTGCGACTCCCCCGGAGTATTTTGGACGTAGAGAAGGGCTGGGCGATGCGCGGGTTGGAGGGGTTTCTCGGGACATGGCAGCTCGCGCGGGAGATCAGCCACGGCGATGGCAGTGCGGCGCGCTTCGAAGGGGGTGCCGAGTGGCGGCCCGAGGGTGCGGGCGCGGTCTATGTCGAGCGCGGCGAGCTTGTCATGGGGCAGGGGCGCTTCGCGGCCGAGCGGCGCTACCTCTGGGACAGCGACCTGCGGGTGTTCTTCGAGGACGGGCGGTTCTTTCACCAGGTCCCGGCGGAGGGCGGCGCGGCGGCGCATTGGTGCGATCCCGACCAGTACGACGTACACTACGATTTCAGCCGCTGGCCCGAATGGCAGGCGCGCTGGCATGTGCGGGGGCCGCGCAAGGACTATGTCATGGTCTCGCACTACCGGCCGCTGCCGCCGGCAAAGCGGTGAGATTTCCGAGGCTTGCGCCCGGGTATACGGTTGTATCCCGCTAAGGGTTTGAAAGGGCTGGTGAAATTTTCTTTACTTCGGGGCGGGGCCTTGTAGGTTTCGCCAGATCACTGCCCAAGGACGCCCCATGCCCCCGATCGAGGATCACCCGCTGCGCTACCAGCTCGCCAACGAGCTGCACGCCCGCCCGTTTCCCGCGCTGCAGGCGCCGGCGCGAGCGGTCTATCTGGCCATCAAGAAGGCGCAGGACGCGGCCTCGCGCGACCGCTCGGAGGATCTCGATCACCTGATCGACCTGCTCGACCGCTACGGCACCCAGCATCCCCAGCCCGGCGCCACCCATTTCACCGCGGCCATCGGCAAGCACGTCTTGAAATGGGAGCAGCATACCGAGTTCGTCACCTACACGGTGTTCCTCAACGGGCTGGGCGAGCGGCCTTACGACCCGGCGGATTTCGAGGTCTTTCCCGAAGACTGGCTGCGCGAGGCGCCGGGCGTGCGGGTGACCTCGGCGATGCTGCGGATCTGCGAGCGCCCCGAGGACGAGAGCCGGATCAACGATCTGACGCGGGACTGGATGGTGGCGGACAGCCTCGCGGTGAGCCGGGTGATCGACGATGCCGTCGTGGTGGCGGGCGACTTCCGCATCGACGAGGGCGGCCATTTGCGCTTCGCGGTGTTCCCGCGCAGCGATGTGGGGGTACGCCGGGTGGGGCGCATCGTGCAGCGGCTCTGCGAGATCGAGACCTACAAGGCGATGTCGATGCTGGGCTTCACCCGGGTGCGGGCGATCCAGCCGCGGATGACCGAGATCGACGAGGAGCTGACCCGGCTGATGACCGCCATGACCCATGGTAACGCGCCCGAGGAGGAGACGCTGCAGGCGCTGCTGCGGGTGTCGTCGGAGCTCGAGACCCTGTCGGCGCAGACTGCGTTCCGGCTCTCGGCCACCGGCGCCTACGAGGCGCTGGTGACGCAGCGCATCGCGGTGCTGCGCGAGGAGCGCTTCGAGGGGCGGCAGACCTTTCGCGAGTTCATGGCGCGGCGCTTCGATCCGGCCATGCGCACGGTGAAGAGCGCCGAGAAGCGGCTCGAGGCGATGTCGGCGCGGGCGATGCGGGCGGGCGACCTTCTGCGCACGCGGGTCGAGGTGAAGCGCTCGGCGCAGAACCAGGACCTGCTCGAGAGCATGGACCGGCGCGCCGGGCTGCAGCTGAGACTGCAGCACACCGTCGAAGGGCTCTCGGTCGTGGCGATCAGCTATTACGCGGTGTCGCTGGTGGCCTATCTGCTTTACCCGGTGGCGGGGATGGCGGGGATCAGCAAGGGCCTGATGACGGCGCTCGTGGTGCCGCCGGTGGTGCTGGCGGTCTGGCTCGGGCTCCGGCGCATCCGTGCCCGGGTCGAGGGCGGCGAGGCTCACGAATAGCGGTAGCCCAGATCCGCCTCGCGCCCGAGATCGAGCTGACTTTGCAGGAAGGTGAGATCGTCGGGCGCAAGCCGCTTGGGGGTGGCCGGGCGGTCCTCGACCGACGGCAGGAACCGCGACCCGAGGCGCTTGACCACCGGGCGGTAGGGCTGCGGCGCGGGCGGCAGCGAGAGGCGTTTCTCCAGCGTTTTCAGAAAGCTCTCGGGGTGTCCTTGCACGGTTTCCAGCCGGCAGAGGATCACCGAGCAGCCGCGGTTCAGGAAGCCCAGAAGCCCTTCGAGCTTGGCACGGCGCAGATCGAACAGGTTGGCGAAGGGCGCCCCGGTCAGCGGATGGCGGTCGAGCTGCAAGGCCTCGCCGCCGCCGCCATGCGCCTGCACCTGCGGGAAGTAGCGCGGCCGGTCGGCGATGGTGGCCCACTTTGCGCGCAGGAAGGCGGCGAAGGGCAGGCGCTGCATCTCGGGGGGGCAATGCCAGGGTTTGGCGTGCATCGACAGCGCCCATTCGGCCGCATGGCGGATAACGCAGATCACCACGAGGTCGGCGGGGATCGCGGTCATCTGCGGAAAGCCGTGCTTCCAGCCGAACTCGTCGCTCGGGGCCAGGGCGGTGTTTCGCCCGATCAGCCGCTTGACGTAGTTGGTGCCCGAGGAGCGCTCGCCGAAGACCTGATAGCGGGTGATCCTGGCTCCGGTCAGGGCGAAATGCAGTCCGGTCTCAGAGAAGTCGTCGGGGATCATCTGGCTGGGCCTCGGCGTGATATGCCCGCAACGCTGTCGGGCCGGGCTGGCAATGGCGATTCTCTTCGGAACGACCTGCCGATAGGCTATCGTCGGGGCAGCTGGCAAGAAAGGGATGGGACGGATGCAATCGGTCGTGGCGGCGGTGACAATGATGCGGGACGATGCCTTCTTCCTGAAGGCATGGCTGCGCCATTACGGCGGGATGCTGGGGCGCGAGAACTGCTACATCGTCAACCACGGGCGCGGCGACGCGGTGGCGCGGCTGGCCGAGGGCTGCAACGTGATCGGCATCCCGGGCGATCCGCATCCGAATTTCGACATGAAGCGCTGGCGGCTGCTGAATGGCCTCGTCGCGGGGCTGCGCGGGTACTACAGCCATGTCATCGTGGGCGATGTCGATGAGCTGGTGGTGCTCGACCCCGAAGAGGGGCGCGGGCTGGTCGATTACCTCGCCGAGCAGCCGCTGCGGCGGGTGCTGACGCCGCTGGGCCTCGAGGTGATCCACCGCATCGACATCGAAGAGAAGCCGATCGAAGGGCAGATCCTCGGGCCGCGCCGGCACGTGCGGTTGGCGCCGCATTATTCCAAGCCCTGCGTGATCTCGCTTGGCACCAAGATCGCGCGCGGCGGGCATTTCACGCAGGCGTCCAAGCTCTTCACGCCGGAGCCGCTCTACCTGTTTCACCTGAAGTTCTGCGATTTCGGCACCTATGTCGAAGCGATGGACCGCCGCAACGCCGTGACCGACGAGATCGGCGTGAGCGTGAAGGAGGCCTCGATCGGGCGCCACTGGTTCGCGGAGGCGCGAGGCGAGGATCGGGCGCTGTTCGAGGCCTTCGCGAAGCTGCCGATGCAGGAGGGGTTCGACCTCGCTTGGGTGCGCAAGCGCATGAGGCGGAGCTGGAAGGCGCGGGGGGAGACAGGCTATTGGCAGTTCGAGCGCCCCGAGTATGACCAGCAATACCTGCTGCCCGAGCGGTTCAGCGGGCTATTCTGAGCGGTCGGTATGGGACTGCGTGACCCTTGGCAGCAACAGCGCTGACCGCCAGGAACGGCGATCAGCGCGCGTGGGCGTTTCCGATGCGTGAGGGAAGCGCGATCGGTCGGCGCGTCACGATAGGGTCAGGGGGCCGGCCTCAGTTCATGCTGTTCGAGGCAGCGAGGGAAATCGCGGCGAAATCGATCTTCGTCGTGGAGGACGCAGCGGTGAACAGGGCGCGCGAGTTCTCATCGATCAGGCCCAGTCCGGCATCGAAGACACTCGGCGGCGTGTAGACCAGCGCCCCGGCTGCGAGGGCGCCGGCCAGAAGGCCACCTGAGTTGCGCTTTCCGGCGCTGGTGCGCCGCGCCATCAGGAAGCGGAAGAGGTGAAGCCCGAGCATCACCGCCGACATGGCGAGCAGACCGGCCAGCATGAAGAGCACATGGTCGTGGTATTCGGTAGGCAGGGAGCCCTGAAGCAGGCTGTGCTCGATATGGCCGCGGTTCCGGGAGACCGCGATCACCAGATAGGCCCAGCCGAACCCAAGGATCAGCGACACGAGAGGGCGTGCGGGCGAAGAGAAGGTCGTCGTCGCAGCACCACGGCGCGAAACGCTGGCGTCGACGCGGCCAACCCGTGCCTTGAAGTCCTGCTGTGTCAACTTGCGAAACGTGTAGTTTCTCATGTCCCGTGTCCCGGCCCGTCAGTTCGTCTTGCCGGTAAGCTGTTCCAGTCTTGCCTCCGGCGGCCCGGCCTCTCGGCGCTTTGCCTGAGAGCCTTGGCGATGGAGGCGGTGACCGGGGGCCGTACCGAACCTTATGGGCAGGCTAGAGGGAGAACATGGCGGATTTGTGCGGCGAATGGGGCTGCAACGGGTTCTGAAAATGAAGATTGTCCGAGTATTTTCGGTATCTTGCAGGGCGCTGCCCGGACAGTGGCAGCTTTGCGGCGACGAGAGGGGCTTTTTGCCACGTTCCGTGGCGCGGAACCCGGGTCAGGCGTCGCTGCTGGGGGACGTTCGATTCCCGAACGCCCCCCAGCATGGACATACGTCAGGACGAGATGGCGTCGAGGATCCGCGCCCAGCTGCGGATGCCCATGTGATAGCTCTCGAGGTCGTACTTCTCGTTGGGCGAATGGATCTGGTCGTCATCCTTGCCCCAGCCGACCAGCATCGCGTCCATGTCGAGGATGGTCTTGAAGTAGCCGGCGATCGGGATCGAGCCGCCGCAGCCGGCATAGGCCGCCGGGTCGGGCCACTCGTCCGACAGGGCCTTGCGCGCCGCTTCGAAGGCAGGGTGCTCGGTCGACATCTGCGAGGCGGGCGAGCAGCTGTGGTCCTTCCACGCGACCTTGCAGTCCGCCGGCAGCTGCGCCTCGACCCAGGCGCGGAAGTTCTTGCGGATCGCCTCCGGGTCCTGCGTGCCGACGAGGCGGAAGCTGATCTTGGCGTGGGCCTCGGAGGGCAGCACGGTCTTGAAGCCGTCGCCGGTATAGCCCGACCAGATGCCGTTGATCTCGGCGGTGGGGCGGGCCCAGATCATCTCTAGCGGGGTGACGTGGCTCTCGCCCGCGGGAACCGACAGGCCGACATCGCCGAGAAAGCCTTCGGCGTCGAAGCCAAGGCCCGCCCACTGCGCTTTGATCTCGTCCGAAAGCTCGGGCACGCCCTCATAGAGCTCGGGCACCTGGATGACGCCGTTGTCGTCGAACAGCCCGCCGAGAATCTTGGTCAGCACGCGGGCGGGGTTCATGGCGATGCCGCCATACATGCCCGAGTGCAGGTCCTTGTCGGGGCCGGTGATGGTCATCTCCTCACCGAGCAGGCCGCGCAGCATGGTCATGATCGCCGGGGTCTTCGACTGGAACAGGCCGGTGTCGCAGATCAGCGCGATCTCGGCCTTCAGCTCGTCGGCATTCTCTTTCATGAACGGCACCAGCGAGGGCGAACCGCTCTCTTCCTCGCCCTCGAGGAAGAAGGTGATCTTGCAGGGCAGGGAGCCATGCTCGGCCTTCCATGCCCGGCAGGCCTCGATGAAGGTCATAAGCTGGCCCTTGTCGTCCGAGGCGCCGCGGCCGCGGATCACCTTGCCCTTGGCGGTCTCCTCGATGGCCGGGTCGAACGGATCGCGGTTCCAGAGGTTCAGCGGATCGACCGGCTGCACATCGTAGTGGCCATAGAACAGCACGTGCGGGCCGGGGCCGTCGACATGGCCCACCACCATCGGGTGGCCCGGCGTGGCGCGCTTTTCCGCGCTGACGCCCAGCGACTGCAAATCCGCTACCAGCCAGTCGGCGGCCTTGTCGCACGCGGCCTTGTAGGCCGGGTCGGTGGAGATCGACTGGATGCGGAGAAGCTCGAGCAGACGATCGGTTGCGGCGGGAAGATCGCTGTCGATGCGGGCGAGAACGGCGTCAAGGGACATGCCATGGGCTCCTGTGGGTGTCGGGAAATGGGTTCGTCGCGACCCTAGCAGCGCCGTGGGCACTGTCCAGTGCGGGCTCTGTCGGACCGGCAGGATCGCCACGCGACAGCGTGGTTAAGAGGCGTAAGTAGAGAGTTCGGGCGGGCGAACAGGGCGAAGAGAGGGCGACCGGTCGGTAAGAGGGCGACGTTGGAGAGGGGGCGTAAACGGTCCCAAGACTCCGCGCGCTGGGCGTGGGGGGCAACGGCATCCGGGGGGGCGCAAGGTTGGCGTTTGCGAAGTTTTTCGAGAAATTTCGATGCTGCGACAAGCTGTCCCGGCGGGGCTCACGCTTGCGGGAGGGCAGGGCAAAACGCTTGAATTGCTGCATTTGGGCGGTATCTATGCGCCCGATCCCGATGCGCCCCGAGAGACGACGCCGGAACATGATCCGAAAGTCTTGATGCAGATCAAGGCCGCGACTCTTAGTCTCTTTCTAAACCGTGGACAGGATGCACTGTGAGCGTTATCCATTCACGACCGTGAATGCGGGTGGAACCGCTGACGAGACGCCGCGCAGCCAGCAACGACGTGGCCATAGCGAAGGAAGGAGATCCCGGTGGATTACGCCGCGAAGCTCGACGAAGCCCTGAACCGACTGCACGACGAAGGACGCTATCGCACCTTCATCGACATCGAGCGCAAGAAGGGCCAGTTTCCGCACGCCACATGGCGCAAGTCCGATGGCTCCGAGCAGCCGATCACCGTCTGGTGCGGCAACGATTACCTCGGCATGGGCCAGCACCCGGCGGTTCTGGCCGCGATGCACGAGGCGATCGATGCCACCGGCGCCGGCTCGGGCGGCACGCGCAACATCTCGGGCACCACGGTCTATCACAAGCGGCTCGAGGCCGAGCTGGCGGATCTGCACGGCAAGGAGGCCGCGCTGGTGTTCTCCTCGGCCTACATCGCCAATGACGCCACGCTCTCGACCCTGCCGAAGCTGTTTCCCGGCCTGATCATCTATTCCGACGAGCTCAACCACGCTTCGATGATCGAGGGCATCAAGCGCAACGGCGGCGCCAAGCGGATCTTCCGGCACAACGACGTCGCGCACCTGCGCGAGCTGATCGCCGCCGACGACCCGCGCGCGCCGAAGCTCATCGCGTTTGAATCGGTCTACTCGATGGATGGCGATTTCGGCCCCATCGCCGAGATCTGCGATCTGGCGGAGGAGGTCGGCGCGCTGACCTATCTCGACGAGGTGCACGCGGTCGGCATGTACGGCCCGCGCGGCGGGGGCGTGGCCGAGCGCGACCGTCTCTCGCATCGCATCGACATGATCAACGGCACGCTGGGCAAGGCCTTTGGCGTGTTCGGCGGCTACATCGCGGCAAGCGAAAAGATGTGCGACGCGGTGCGCTCCTACGCGCCGGGCTTCATCTTCACGACCTCGATCCCGCCGGCGGTTGCGGCCGGGGCGGCGGCCTCGATCGCCCATCTCAAGCAGGACCAGGGCCTGCGCGAGAGGCACCAGACGCAGGCGAAGATCCTCAAGACGCGACTCAAGGGCATGGGCCTGCCGATCATCGATCACGGCAGTCACATCGTGCCAGTGATCGTCGGCGATCCGGTGCACACCAAGAAGCTCTCGGACATGCTGCTCGACGGGTACGGCATCTACGTCCAGCCGATCAACTTCCCCACCGTGCCGCGCGGCACCGAACGGCTGCGCTTCACGCCCTCGCCGGTGCACGGACCCAAGGAAATGGACAATCTGGTGCGCGCGCTCGATGCGCTGTGGTCGCATTGCGCCCTCAACCGTCAGGAACTCAGCGCCTGATCTTGGCGCAATTTCTCAGAAAGCGGTGATCTTTCGGGACCCTTCCGTTCGCAGGAACGGGAGGGTTTTTCGACTCTTCTGCCCAATCTGCGGGCGGCGCATTTCGCGCCAAGCGGGAGTGATGATTTCGGGATTCGTGAGTGGATAGAGGGGCTTCGGCGCGGTCAAGGCCTTAGGGGAAACTGCACGAACTACGGGCGGACTTGCGCAGAACGACGCTCATCGACCGTCGAATCTCTGTAATTGCAGTTGTGATATGCTAACGTAGCCCTAATAAAACGCGCGACGCGAATCGCGAAAGCGTGAGTGGGCAGGCGAGCTGGGACAGCATCATATTTAGGTTGAACGCATGATCGGGCGGAAATCCTCACGTAGGCCGGACGAGGTCGTCGAAGATGATGGCCCGCGCGGATTTGATGATTTTGCACTGCGGCTTGGCGATGTCATGCGCGGTGAACGCGCCACCATGGGCAAGTCCCTGCTCGACGTTCAGCGCGAGCTGAGGATCAAGGCAAGCTACATCGCCGCGATCGAGAACTGCGATCCCTCCGCCTTCGACACCCCGGGCTTCATCGCTGGCTACGTGCGCTCCTACGCGCGCTATCTTGGCATGGACCCGGACGAGTGCTTCCAGGAATTCTGCGCCGAGAGCGGCTTTTCCGTGGCCCACGGCATGTCCGAGAACGCGTCGACCATCCGCAAGCCGAACTACACCAAGTCCGAGACGCCGCGCCCCGCCGCGCGCGACCCCTTCGCCGAGCCGCGGATGCCCTTCGTGCCCGCAGGCGACAGCCTGCTGTCGCGGATCGAGCCCGGCGCCGTGGCCTCGATGCTGGTGCTGGTCGCGCTGATCGGCGGCATCGGTTACGGCGGCTGGGCCGTCCTGCGCGAGGTGCAGCGCGTGCAGCTGGCCCCGGTCGACCAGACCCCGGTGGTGCTGAGCGAGCTAGACCCGCTCGACGGCGCGGTGGCGCCGGTCGCGGAAGACGGCAGCGAAGGGGACGGGGCCACCCGGACCGCTGGGGCCGGCGCCTTCTCGCCCCCGGGGGCGGATGCGCTGGATCGTCTCTACCGCCCGCAGGCGCTCGACGTGCCGGTTCTGGTCGCGCGCGATGCGCCGATTTCCTCGCTCGATCCGGCCACGGTCGGCGTCTTCGCGCAGCGTGGCACCGTGCCGCCGGGGCCGGTCGCCGCCCCCGACGGCTCCGAGCGCCAGCTGGCGCAGCTCCAATCCGTTGCGCCGCAGATCGGCACCGGCCCGCAGATGACGCTCGTGGCGGTGCGCCCGGCCTGGGTGCGCGTGCGCGGCGACGATGGCAGCGTGCTGCTCGAGCGCGTGATGGACGCGGGCGAGACATGGGCGGTGCCGGCAGGGCAGACCGACCCGAAGCTCAACGTGGGCGAGTCCGGCGCGGTCTACTTCGCGGTCAACGGCAAGACCTACGGCCCGGCCGGGCGCACCGGCACGGTGACCCGCGACCTGTCGCTGCAGCCCGAACTGATCGCCGCGGCCTACACGCCGGCCGACGCGGTGAGCGACAAGGACCTGCAGCGCGTCATGGACGACCTGAGGCAATTCGCAGCGGCGCAGCCGCAGGGCGAACCCGGCCAACCCAAGGTGCTCGAGGACAGCGCCCCCGGCGTGACGATGATCGCCGTGCGCACCGCCTGGGTGCGGGTGCGCGCTGCCGACGGCTCGGTGATCTACGAGGCGACGATGCGCGCCGGCGATACGTTCGAGCTGCCCAGTACTCAGGATCCGGCCACCCTGCGCGTGGGCGAATCCGGCGCGGTCTACTTCGCCGTCAACGGCCAGACCTACGGCCCGGCCGGTGATACCGGCTCGGTGACCTCGAACCTCGCGCTCTCGGTCGACAACCTGACCTCGAGCTATCAGGTCGCCGACATCACGCGGGACGCCGATCTCGAGCGCGTGGTCGCCGAACTCAACAGCGGCACGACCGTCACCGAGTGATCCCGACGTCGTACCCGGACTTGGCGAGCCGAGTCCGGTGTGCGGTGACCGGCAAAGGTGTCACGCAATCGTCTCTGGTCTCATTGCCCGGTCGGCATTAGGTATGGCCGCACGCGAACCACCTGTCCCGAGGAGCCTTGCGGCATGAGCCACAATCCGATCCGTCCCTGGCGCAATATCGAGCGGCGCAAGTCGCGCCGGATCATGGTCGGCAACGTGCCGGTGGGGGGCGACGCCCCGATCTCTGTCCAGACCATGACCAACACGATCACCACCGACGTCAAGGCGACGGTGGCCCAGGTCCAGCGCGCCGCCGAGGCCGGGGCCGACATCGTGCGCGTCTCGGTGCCCGACGAGGACAGCGCCAAGGCGCTGAAGGAGATCGTGCGCGAAAGCCCGGTGCCGATCGTCGCTGACATCCATTTCCACTACAAGCGCGGCATCGAGGCCGCCGAGGCCGGCGCCGCCTGCCTGCGCATCAACCCCGGCAATATCGGCAGCGAGGCCCGCGTGCGCGAGGTCATCGCCGCAGCCCGCGACCATGGCTGCTCGATGCGGATCGGGGTGAATGGGGGCTCGCTCGAGAAGCACCTGCTCGAGAAATACGGCGAGCCGTGCCCCGACGCGATGGTCGAGAG
Source organism: Salipiger bermudensis (assembly GCF_020171625.1). GTDB lineage: Bacteria > Pseudomonadota > Alphaproteobacteria > Rhodobacterales > Rhodobacteraceae > Salipiger > Salipiger bermudensis_B. The sequence continues at coordinate 195,751 of NZ_JAIUZY010000007.1, read as the reverse complement.
CGCGCTCGATCACATCCGCATCCTCGAGGACAACGATTTCCACGAGTTCAAGATCTCGGTGAAGGCGTCGGACGTGTTCCTGTCGTCGGCCGCCTACATGGGGCTCGCAGAGGTGACCGACAAGCCGATCCACCTCGGCATCACCGAGGCGGGCGGCCTGACCTCGGGCACCATCAAGAGCGCCATCGGCCTTGGTCAGCTGCTGTGGATGGGGATCGGCGACACGCTGCGCGTCTCGCTGTCCGCCGATCCGGTCGAGGAGATCAAGGTCGGTTACGAGATCCTCAAGTCGCTCGGCCTGCGCCATCGCGGCGTCAACATCATCTCCTGCCCGTCCTGCGCCCGTCAGGGCTTTGACGTGATCAAGACGGTCGAGGCGCTGGAAGAGCGGCTCGAGCACATCAAGACGCCGATGTCGCTGTCGATCATCGGCTGCGTGGTGAACGGGCCCGGCGAGGCGCTGATGACCGATGTGGGCTTTACCGGCGGCGGCGCCGGCAGCGGCATGGTCTATCTCGCCGGCAAGGCCAGCCACAAGATGAGCAACGACCAGATGATCGATCACATCGTAGAAGAGGTCGAGAAGAAGGCGGCGCAGATCGAGGCCGAGGCCGAAACGGCCGCCGAAGCCGCGGAGTAATCCCTCTCGGCGCCAAGGTCCCGGGTGTGGCCCGGGGGCGGGCGCCGGCGGTCTGCCGACCTTCACGACATGGCGCAGTGCAAGCCCAGACCTTGTCGTCCCTTGCTCAGGGCCGCGCGTCGATGATCCGCGACGCGATGCCGAGCACCACGTCCTCGCGACCCTCGAGCGTCTCGGCCAGTGCCTCGGCCACCGAGGCCACGCTCTCGTCGCGCGGGCGGCGAATGCCGAAGAGCGGCTCGCGTGACAGGATCGCCACCACCTCGGATTTGCCGTAATCGCCTTCGGTCACCTGCACCGCGAGCCGCGTCGGATCCTCGCTCAGCGACGAGATCGGCCACAGCACACGGATCTTGCGAATGCCGTTATCCACGACGCCGAGCGCGTCGACGGAGGTTTCCTCGGCATTCATGTTGGGCAGGATGTGGAACACCTTGCCGGTGTTGTCGACCACCATCACCCAGAGCGAGGCGCCGGTCAGGTCGGCGGGCAGCTGGATCTCGGCCACCGGGTTCTCGCCGGTGCGGTAGACCCCGGTGAGCACCGGCTTTCCAGTGCCGCCGTCGCCGAGCCAGATCGACACCGGCCCGGAGGGGGTGTTGGGCATCACCGAACGGATGGCGCAAAGATCCTCGTTCAGCGTGCGGGTCTCGACGCGCAGCTTGCGATCGCCGAGGGCCGGGCTCAGGTCGGCACGGAGCGCCTCGGCGATCGCCGGGTCAGAGATGTCGCCGGTGACGGTCACCGTCTCGAAGAGCGCATAGGTCACGCCGTCGCCCTCGAGCAGGCCGAGCGGGCCGCAATCGGCGTGGTCCGCGAGCATCGGGACAAGCGCAGAAGCCTGCAGCCTCTCTGGTCCGGCCAGCAGGTCGGCGCTGACCGCGAGCGCGCCGTCGCGCGCCACGATGGCATCGCGCAGCCTGTCGCGCGTCGAGGTGTCGGGGGCGAGGCCGGTGAGCTTCGCCGTGTTGCTGCTGACCTCGAGATCCCAGCTTTCGAGAGGTGCGAGGCTGGTGAGCAAGGTTGCAACCTCGTCGGTCCAGCCGTCGAAGGGAAGGCCGCTGGCGAGTGTCAGCGCATCCTCGGGCGCGGCCACGCCGGATGCCTCGCCGAAGGCAGCGCTCAGCGCTTGCGCTGCCATCTCGTCGGGGGCGTTGCCGCTCAGATGCGGGGTGGCGCCGGACGTGGCGGCGCTCAGGCGATAGGGCTCGGCATGGGGCAGGGGCTGTGGGAACAGCGCATCAAAGGCGCCGCCCTGCCACAGCGCCACCCCGGCTGCGGCCACCCCCACCACCAGCGCCGCCGCGATCATCCCGCCGCGACCGCCTGCCGTCTTCGTCGACTTCGCGGCGGCCTTTCCCGAGAAAGGTTTCAGCCATCCATCGAGCTTTACCAGCGCCTCGGTGGCATCGCGCGGGCGGTTGCGCAAATCGGGCGCGGCGAGCCAGTCGATCAGGTCCTTCAGCGGGGCATCCAGCCCCGAGGTGTCGAGCGGGCGCGCCTTGGTGCGCACCACCTCGCCGGGATTGGTGCCCACCGCGGGCACCTCGCGCCGCTTCACCGCCAGCAGCGAGGCGCCGAGCGCGTAGAGATCGGCGCGGAAATCCGCATCGCCGTCGAGCTGCTCGGGCGCGGCGTATTCGTATTTACCCGCGAACTGCTTGCCGACGATGGTGCGGGCGCCGGCGGCGGTGTCCTTGGCGATGCCGAAGTCGATGATCGTCGCCCGTTCGGGCGCGCCGCCGCGCAGGATGATGTTGTCGGGTGAGAGATCCCGGTGCACGATGCCCTGCGCATGGGTCGCCACCAGACCCTCGAGCACGCGATGCGCCACGATCAGAAGCTCGCGATCCTCGAGTCGGCGCTGCTCCATCAGGTCGCTGAGCGAGATGCCGTCGACGTAATCCATCACCAGGAAGACATGGCCGTCATCCGAGCGCGAGCAGTCTGAATAGCGCACCACCGCATCGTTGAGGATGCTGCGCATCTCTTCTTCGCGCTTCATCAGCTCGATATATTCCGACTGGCCCGAGAACTGCGCGTTGAGCGCCTTGATCGCCACGTTGCGTTCAGAGATCTGGTTGCGCGCGAGATAGACCTCGCCGGTGCCGCCGCGTCCGAGAACGCCCAGAACCTCGTATGTGTTGTTGAGCACCTGGCCCTTGGAAAAGATGTCCGTCGCGAGCGGGTCCTTGAGCACGATCAGTCCCTCGTGGCCGGCGAGCGCCAAAGCGGTCGATTTTAAAGCGAAATTAGGTTAGTCTGAACGCGTAATACGAGAACGATTATTTCACTACCGGCTGCGCCGGACAATGTTTTTCGCCGGAGATATTGAACCATGGCCACCCGCGGCTCGCAGGAGACGATCAAGCGCAAGGAACTGGTCGGCAAACTCAACCCCACCTGTCTCAAGGCCTTTTCCGAGGCCGCGCAGGCCGCCAAGCGGCGCGGCAACCCGTATGTCGAACTTGTCCATTTCGTTACCGCGCTTGCCGATACCGAGTACTCGGACGTGGCGATTCTGCTCGATGCGGCGGGGGTCGACCGCCACCGCTTCGACGGTGATATCCTCAAGGCCACCGACGCACTGCCGCATGGTGCGAGCGCCGTCGAGGAGTTCTCCGACCACATCTTCCGCGCCATTCAGGAGGCCTGGAGCCTCGCCTCGCTGGATTATGGCGATGACACGGTGCGCTCGGCCTACCTGCTGATCGCGGCGCTGAAGGTGCCGGTGCTCGAAGGGCTGCTCTACAAGATCAGCCTCGAATTCGACAAGATCGATCCCAATGCGATGGCCGGCCAGCTCGACACGCTGCTGGTCGACAGCATCGAACGTCCCGCCACCGCGCCCGAGGATGCGCCCAAGGCCAGGCCCGCGCCGGGCGGCAAATCGGCGCTGGCGCAATACGCCACCGATCTCACCGAGCGCGCGCGGGCGGGCAAGATGGACCCGGTGGTGGGCCGCGACCCCGAAATCCGGCAGATCGTCGACATCCTGCAGCGGCGCAAGCAGAACAACCCGATCCTGACCGGCGAGGCGGGGGTCGGCAAGACCGCGGTGGTCGAGGGCTTTGCCCAGCGGCTGGCGCGTGGCGACGTGCCGCCGCAGCTGCGCAATGTCGATCTGCATATGCTCGACATCGGCCTGATGCAGGCCGGTGCCTCGGTGAAGGGCGAGTTCGAGAAACGCCTGAAGGCGGTGATCGAAGAGGTGCAGAGCTCGGACACCCCGATCATCCTGTTCATCGACGAGGCGCACACGCTGATCGGGGCGGGCGGGGCTGCCGGCACCGGCGATGCCGCCAACCTGCTCAAGCCGCCGCTGGCGCGCGGCGAGCTGCGCACCATCGCCGCCACCACATGGGCCGAGTACAAGCAGCATATCGAGCCCGACCCGGCGCTGACCCGGCGCTTCCAGACGGTGATCGTGGACGAGCCCGACGAGGAGAAGGCGGTGCTGATGTGCCGGGGCGTGGCCGGGGTGCTCGAAAAGCATCACAAGGTCGAGCTTCTCGACGAGAGCATCGAAGCGGCGGTGAAGCTGTCGCATCGTTACATCCCGGCGCGGCAGCTTCCCGACAAGGCGATCAGCCTGCTCGACACCGCCTGCGCCCGCGTCGCGGTGAGCCAGCATGCCACCCCCGCCGAGGTCGAGGATTGCGAGCGTCGTCTGGCGGCGCTCGAGATCGAGGCGGGCATCATCGAACGCGAGGAGGCGATCGGCATCGAAGTCGAGGCCCGCGCCGCCGAGGTGGCGGCGCAGCTTGCCGATGCGCAGTCCTGTCTGGATCGCGCCAACGCGCGCTGGGAGGAGGAAAAGGCCATCGTGGCCCAGATCCTCGACCTGCGCGCCCAGCTGCGCGGCGCCGGGGCCAAGCTCGACGAAACCGGCGAGATCGGCGCCGCGACGCCGCCCGAGTGGGAGGTGGTCGAAGGCGACCTTGCGTTGGCCGAGGCTCCGGCTGAAACCGAGCCGGTGGCCGAGCGCTTCGACCGCACTGCTGCACTCGACAGCCTGCGCGAGCGCATGGCGGCGCTGAGCGCGGCGCAGGGCGAGACGCCGCTGATCCTGCCGGCGGTCGATGCCATGGCCGTGGCCGCGGTGGTGCAGGACTGGACCGGCATTCCCATGGGGCGGATGCTGGCAAGTCAGACCGAGCGCGCCTTGTCCCTGGCGCGGACCCTTGCCGAGCGGGTGGTCGGGCAGGATCACGCCATGGAGATGATCGCGAACCGCATCCAGACCTCAGCCGCCGGCCTCAAGGCGCCCGAGAAGCCGGTGGGCGTGTTCCTGCTCTGCGGCCCTTCGGGCGTCGGCAAGACCGAGACCGCGCTGGCGCTGGCCGAGCTGATGTATGGCGGCGAGGATAACCTCATCTCGATTAACATGAGCGAATACCAGGAGGCGCATACCGTCTCGACGCTGAAAGGGGCGCCTCCGGGCTATGTTGGCTACGGCAAGGGCGGGGTGCTGACCGAGGCGGTGCGGCGCCGGCCCTATTCGGTCGTGCTGCTCGACGAGGTCGAGAAGGCCCACCCGGACGTGCACGAGATCTTCTTTCAGGTCTTCGACAAGGGCATGATGGATGACAGCGAGGGGCGCCGGATCGACTTCAAGAACACGCTGATCCTGCTGACCTCGAATGTTGGCTCGGACGAGATCATGCGCCTGACGAAGGACGGCACCGAGGCGGTCGAAGAGCAGGTGCTGTCCGACGCATTGCGCCCACCGCTTCTCAACGTGTTCCCGGCGGCGCTGCTGGGGCGGGTGGTGACGATCCCGTATTACCCGCTCTCGGACACGATGATCGAGGCCATCGCCGGCCACAAGCTGCGCGGTATCGCCAAGCGGCTGGGCGAGGGATACGGCGCCGATCTGGTGATGGGCGAGGGCGCGATGCAGGTGATCAAGGACCGCTGCACCGAGATCGAGAGCGGCGGACGGATGATCGATGCCATCCTGACCAACACCCTGCTGCCCGAGCTGAGCCGGCGCATCCTGTCGTATCAGATGGAGAATAAAGCGCTGCACAGGGTCACCGTGACCGGCGGACCCTCGGGCTTCGGCTACGCGTTCGACTAGGGTCGCTGTCCGGCGCTTTCGAGGCTCCGGGCGAGCCAAGCACCTGCAACTATTGAGTGAATCTTGACCCAACGTCAGTCTTTGTTTTCAGTGAGCCGCTTTTTCGGGCATTGAAAACCTTACCTCCAATATTGTTGCCAGAATCAAGTACTTCTGTAACACTTTGTTTCGTTAATTCATTTTTAAGAGGCCATTTCGCATGGAGTTCGTTTCGCTCCTGGCGCCCGTAGAAGGCGATCAGCCTTCTGGTGCCGAGTTGAGAAATGATGGTCGGTTCCACGCCATCGAGCGTTTGCTCGAGGTCTCCGACAGAACTGTGCGCCTCAAGGAAGACGGTACCATCAACGAGGCGGCGGCCTCGGTCCCTTGGCAACAGATCATGGACGAGGGCCGCGCGCTCTCTGCCGATGGTCGCGATCTGCGACTCTTGGTCATCCTCGTACGGGCCGCCTACGGCACCGAGGGCTTCGAAGGGCTGCGCCACGGGCTCGAGCTGCTGACCCGGACGCTGGCCGAGCATTGGGACAGCCTGCACCCGGCGCTGCGCGACCGGCCCGATCCCAAGATGGCGGTGCTGCCGCGCTCCAACGCGCTGCGCCAGCTCGAGAATGACGACAACGGCTTGCTTGGCGATTTGCGCTGGGGCTACGTCCTGACCCCGCGCGGCATCGGCCCGATCAGCGGCGATGACCTCGCGCAGGCGGGGCTGAGCGATTTCGAGATGCTCAACCGCGCGGCCTCGGGCCTCAGTCAGGCCGAGAAGGACGCGCTGCTCTCGAAGCACGGCCAGCGGGTGAACAGGGTGACTGCGGCGACACGCGCACTCGCCACGGAGGAGAGTGCGCGCGCCGACGCGATGATCGCGGATCTGGTGGCCTGCGAGGCGGGCCTCAAGGCGCTGTGCGCCGCGTTCGATGAGCGCGCCGGGCTGCCAGAGGGGCAGGGCCTGATCCTGCCCGAGCTGCTCGCGTTTCTCGAGCGCTGCCGCGCCAGCCTCGAGACCGGGCGGGCCGCCGTGGCAGGGGCGTCCACGTCAGAGACACCACCCGCCGCGCCCGCGCCGGATGATGCGGTCGCGCCATCCGTCGCCGGCCCCGCGCCTGCCGCCGCCGCACCGGCCGCACCGGCCGCGCCGGCGGTCGACGGCGCGATCCGCAACCGCGCCGATGTCGAGACGTCGCTCGACCGCATCGTCGCATTTTACGAGCGCACCGAGCCCTCCTCGCCGATCCCGCATCTCGCCCGGCGGATGCGGCGCATGGTGGCGATGGATTTCTTGGAGCTGATGGAAGAGATCGCGCCCTCGGGACTGAAGGAATTCCGCAACATCGCCGGGGTCGACGACACGAAGAAATAGGGACACAGGAAAGGTATTCGGATGGCCGACAGCAAGCAGAAAGTCATTGAACGAAACCGGGCCCCCCGGGTTCAGATCGCCTATGACGTGGAGCATTACGGCAGCCCCACGACCATCGAGCTGCCTTTCGTGATGGGGGTTCTGGCGGACCTGTCCGGGGCCTCCGAGACCCCTGAGGCCAAGAAGCCGATCGGCGAGCGCAATTTCGTCGAGACCGATGCCGGACGCTTCAACAAGTTCATGGAAGCGCTGGCTCCGCGGGTGAAGGCACGGGTGAAGAACACCCTCCCGGCGGACGAGGGCGAGGCGGCGGACGAGGAGATGTTCGTCGATCTCAGCTTCAAGAGCATGAGCGATTTCGCCCCCGACAAGGTCGCCGAACAGGTGCCGGCGCTCAACGAGCTTCTGGGGATGCGCCGCAAGCTCGAGGAACTGCTCAGCTACATGGATGGCAAGGTCGATGCCGAAAAGCGCATCGCCCAGCTTCTCAACAACGAGCCGCTGCTGGCGCAGGCCGCCGAGCAGGCCATGGCCGCGCAGGCCGACAGCAAGGAGGACTGACGCATGGCGCAGGAACAGAAGACCGACGCCGCTGGCGCAACCGAGGCCGAAGCGCTCGACCTCGGGGAGTTCTCCTCGCTGCTCGAGAAGGATTTCCGCGTCAAGGACGCCGAGAGCGACAAGCTGCAGTCGCTGGTCGCCAACCTTGCGGTGGCGGCGAAGGAGAAGTCGGGCACCGCGACGATTTCGGGCAACGCGGTGAAATCGATCAAGTCGCTGATCGCGGGCATCGATCAGATGCTGTCGAAGCAGATGAACGAAATCCTGCACGCCCCGGAGGTGCGCGAGATCGAGGGCACCTGGCGCGGGCTGCATTACCTCGTGAACAACACCGAAACGGATCAGAAGCTGAAGATCCGGGTGATGAACATGAAGAAGGACGAGCTGGCCGATCACCTCGAGGATTACGAGGGCCAGATGTGGGACCAGTCGGCGGTCTTCAAGAAGATCTACTCGGACGAGTACTCGATGTTCGGGGGCGAGCCCTTCGGCGCCATCGTCGGGGCCTACGAGTTCAGCCACAAGCCCAAGGACGTGGGCATGTTGCGCAATCTCAGTGGCATCTGCGCCTCGGCGCACGCCCCGTTCATCGCCGCCGCCGCGCCGCAGCTGTTCCGCATGGAAAGCTGGCAGGAACTGCCCAACCCGCAGGATCTCGAGCAGATCGTGTCGAGCCCGGAATATGCCAGCTGGCAGTCGCTGCGCGAATCCGAGGATGCGCGCTATATCGGCCTGACCATGCCGCGGGTGCTCGGGCGTCTGCCCTATGGCGCCGAGACGGTGCCGGTGAAGGGCTTCGACTTCGAGGAAGAGCTCGACGGCCAGCACGACCATTACGTCTGGATGAATGCGGCCTTCGCCATGGGCGTGAACATCAACCGCAGCCACAAGATCTCGGGCTGGGGGACGCAGATCCGGGGCGTGGAATCCGGCGGCACGGTGATGAACCTGCCGGTGCACACTTTCCCCACCGACGACGGCTCGGTGGCGATGAAATGCCCCACCGAGATCGCCATCGACGACCGGCGCGAGGCGGAACTCGCCAAGCTCGGCATGATGCCCATCCTGCACCGCAAGAACACCGACGTGGCCGCCTTCATCGGGGCACACTCCTTGCAGGATGACGAAACGCGGGCCGGCAAGCTGCTCGACCCGGATGCGCAGGCCAACGAACGCCTGTCGGCGAACCTTCCCTATCTGTTTCCGGTCAGCCGGTTCGCCCATTACCTCAAAGCCATCGCGCGCGACAAAGTCGGAAGCTTCAAGGAACGCGCCGATATGCAGGTTTGGCTGGGAGAGTGGATTAACCGCTACGTCCTCGCCAATCCGGCCATGGCCGATGACAAGGCCAAGGCCCGACGACCGCTTGCCGCCGCCGAGGTGCAGGTGGACAGCGTCGAGGGACGTCCCGGGTATTACAACGCCCGCTTCTACCTTCGGCCGCATTACCAGCTGGAGGGGATCAACGCGAGCCTGAGGCTCGTCTCCGAGCTGCCCTCCGTGAAATCGTAATACTGAATTTGAAGCAAATGGAGAGGTAGAATGGCATTTACCGGCTATCTGAAAATCCCGGATATCGACGGCGAGTCGCAGCGCGCCGACCATGAGGACGAGATCGACATCACCGACATCATGTGGTCGGTCGAGCAGGCCGCCACCGCCCAAACCGGCCGTGGCCGGGCGCGCTCGCGCGCGGAGGTCTCGTCGCTCTACTGCAAGAAGGTCTACGATGCCTCTTCGCCCTATATCGCGCTCGCCGCGATGCAGGCGAAGAGCTTTAAGGACGTGATCGTGACGGTGCGGCGGGACTCGGGCGATGCCCATCTCGACTACCTCACCATCACCATGACCAACACGATCATCTCGAGATACGAGATCGACGGCGTCGGACGGATCACCGATTCCGAGGGCATCGAGCGTGAAGGTCAGGAGCTTCAGGAAAAGATCGGCTTCGCGTTCGAGAACATCAAGATCAAGTACGTTGTCCAGGAAGAGGATCACTCTGCCGGAGACGAGCACGAGGTCGAGTTCGACATCGCCATGGGGGCCTGAGGCGCGCCGATGAGCACTCCCCATGCCCGAAAGTAGCAAGTCGCAGGCCGTGTCCCGGCAGGAAGTTGTCCAGCCGTCCCTCTGGGACCGGTTGGTCAACGACCTGCCGGGGCTTGCGGCCGAGGCCGATGCCCTGTCGCGCGATCTCGCGGCGGTGCTGGGCACGGCCGAAGAGGTCGGCGTGCTGCTCGAGGGCGGCCTGCGCGGCATCGAGCGCCGCGACGGCCTCGACGACGAGACCCGCGTTCTCGCGCGGCGCCTGTTCGGGCTGCGCACGCGGCAGAGGATGCTCGAGGACAGCGGCATCGTGGTCACCGCGGATGTCCTGCGCGAGGCCGTGCGGCGCGACATCGAGATCCTGTTCAACACCGAGCGGCTGGAGGCGGATTTCTTGCTGACCGAGCGCGAAATGCTGGACCACCAGAGCCCCGGGGCGCTTCTTGCGGAGTTTCCCGAGGTGCGCCGCAGCGTGCTCAATTACGGTGTGCCGTCGTTCTCGGGGCGCAATGGGCTGGATTTCGACGCCGACGCGCTGGCACGCGAACTCAAGCTGGTGATGAACACCTTCGAACCGCGCCTCAAACGCGACAGCGTCCGGGTCAAAGTCGAGCGCTCGGCGAAGGCCGGGCTGGTGATCCACATCGAGGGCACGCTGCTGCTCTCGCCGGTGCCCGAGCGAATGCGCCTGTCGACCACGATCGACCTCGACAACGGCAATGCCCGCACCACGCTGGAGGAGCGCTGATGGACGCGGTCTTCCTTGATTACTACGAAGAGGAGCTTGGCCATATCCGCGGGCTGGCGCAGGAATTCGCCGCGCTGCATCCCAACGTGGCGCGCAATCTCGCGCTCGACGCGGTGCCGTGCCCTGACCCGTATGTCGAGCGCCTGCTCGAGGGGGTGGCCTTCCTTGCCGCGCGCACCCGGCTCAAGGTCGATGCCGAGGCGAGCCGCTACGTGCGCAACCTGCTCGACATGCTCTATCCCGATCTCGCCGGGCCGTCCCCGGCGATGTCGATGGCGCGCATGGGGCCGGGGCCGCAGGTCGAGCGGATGCTCGACGGCTATCGCATGAAGCGCGGCACGCGGCTGGTCTCGGGGCTGCGCGAGGGTCTGCAGACCCGCTGCACCTACACCACCGCACAGGAGGTGCATCTCTGGCCGATCAGGCTCGGCGCGGCGCGGTACCTGCCGGATCGTGGCGCGCTGGCGCAGGCGGGGGTGAGCCAGGCGCTGACCCGCGAAGCCTCGGCCGGGCTGCTTGTCGAGATCGAGCGGCAGGGGGCGGGGGCGCTGTCGGACCTGTCGCTCGACCGGCTCGACGTCTATCTCGGCACCGGCGCTCGCGGCGGCGCGCTGTTTGACGCGGTGTTCGGCTTCGGGGCAGGGGCCGCGGCACGGCCCGCCGACGGACGCACCCCGTTCCGCCGGGTGGGCGCGCCGCAGATGGTCGGCCTCTCCGACGGCGAGGCGCTGCTGCCACGGGTGCGGCCCTCGTTCGAGGGGTACCGGCTGCTGCGCGAGTATTTCCTGATGCCCGAGCGCTTCCACTATCTCCGGCTCGACGGGCTCGCCCCGGTGATCCGCGCCTGCGACACCGGCAAGGCCGAGATCGTGGTGCTGTTGAGCGAGGCGCGCGGCGCGCTTGCCAGCACCTCGGCGCAGGACCTGAGCCTGTTCGTGAGCCCGGTGGTCAACCTCTTCGAGCACGAGTGCAACCTCGTGGAGCTGCGCCGCAACCGCTCGGCCCATATCGTGCAGGCCGACCGCACCCGCCCCAAGGATTACGAAATCTACCGCCTGCTGCGGGTCGAGGACGCCGAAGCCGACGGCCCTCGGGCACGGGTCAAGCCGCTGTTCTCGACCGAGGTCAGCGCCGACAGCGGCGCGGTCTATTCCGCCGAGCGCCGTCCGCGCCTGCCCGACACCGAAGAGGTGCGCCGTGGCCAGACCCGCTCGAGCTATGCGGGCGACGATTTCTACCTCTCGATCGCTCGCCCGGCGGGGGGCGAGGCGACCAAGCCGCTGCACCGGCTCGATGTGCGGGCCCTCTGCACCAACCGCGATCTGCCGATCCTCGACGACATGCCCAAGCTCACCCTCGAGACCGGCGATCCGGTGCAGGAGATCCGCCTGCTGCGCAACATGCGCCGGCCGCGCCCTTCGCTGCGCTCGAGCCTGCCGCACGGCGCGGGCGGCGAGGGACAGCTCGATCACCTGACATGGCGCTGGATCAGCCAGCTCGGCCTCAACAACATCTCGCTGACCGAGAGCCGCGACGGTGCCGAGCCGCTGCAGGCGCTGATCGCGCTCTATGCCGATCGCGGCGACCCGAGCCTGCGCCGCCACGGCGAGAGCGTCGAGGGCATCGAGGCGCGCTCGATCGTCGAGCGGTTGCAACGCGCTGGGCCGATCTGCTTCGGGCGCGGCACCGAGATCACCCTGCTGGTCAACGACCAGATGCTTTCGGGCGGCAGCGACCTGCTGCTCTCAGCGCTGCTGTCGCGGCTGTTCGCGCGCCACGCGGCGATCAATTCCTTCATCCGGACCCGCACGAAACTGACCCATCAGCAGACGGAGGTGACATGGCCGATGACGCCGGGCACACGCGCGCTGATCTGAGCGCCGCGCCCCCCTCGGCGGAGGAGATCGCCGAGATGGATTTCTTCGAGTTGCTGCGCCAGCTCGAGACCGGAGGCCGCCGCTTCGGACGCTCCGGCGATGCCGGGCGCGAGCCTGCCCGGCTGGGTCAGTCGGCGCGGATGAGCTTTGCCACCTCCGATCTCGCGGCCTTCACGCCTGAGAGGGGTGATCACCCGGCGCAGGTCACGGTCAACCTGCTGGGGCTGATCGGGCCCGAGGGGCCGATGCCGCTGCACATGACGCGCTGGATCCTGCAGCGCCTGTCGAACCGCTGGTTCTCGGGCGAGAGCGAGGGCGTCACCGCCGACACCTCCTTTCTTGAATTCGCCAACCTGCTGCAGCACCGGATGATCGCGCTTTACTGGCGCGCCTGGGCCGACACCCGGCCCGAGATCCACATCGCCCAGAGCGACGGCGCGCGCATCACCGCGATGCTGCGCGCCCTGGCGGGGATCGGGCTGCCCGGAGAGCTGACCGGCGACCGCCGGCTCGACGGCTCCAAGCTGCACCACGCCACCTCGCTGGCGCAGGAGGTGCGCAGCCCCGAGCGGTTGGCGCGCTTCCTCGAGACGGTGCTCGAGATGCCGGTGCGCATCGCCGAGTTCTGCGGCCACTGGATCGAGATCCCCGAACCGCTGCAGACCCGCGTGGGGCGGCAATATTGCGGCCTCGGCACCGGGGCGGTGGTGGGCGCGCGCAGCTATGACCGGCAGTCTCGCGCCGAGGTCCGGCTCGGGCCGCTGTCGCTGGCGCAGTTCACCACCTTCCTCGGTGATACAGCGGCGTGGGACCGGCTGCGTCATGCGGTGGTCTTTGCCATGGGGCGCGACCTCGATTTCGGCCTGCGCCTCGTGCTGCGCGCCGACGAGGTGCCCGAGGCGCGCCTCGGCGCGGGGAGGCTGGGGCAAACGCTTTGGCTCGACCCGGTGGCGGGGCGCGATGGCGACGAGCTCTGTTTCGGCAGCCTCACCGAGCGCACCGGAGCGGCGGCGGGAGGGGCATCATGAGCCTGCGACTGGTGATCGAGGCGGCCCCGCGCCCGCAGGCGGTGACCGAGATGGTCTTTGACGGCGGGCGGCTCAGCATCGGGCGCAGCGACGATGCCGACTGGCAGCTCGACGATCCCGAGATGTTCGTGTCGCGCCGGCATTGCGTGCTGTCGGACGAGGACGGACGGGTGATGGTCACCGATGCCTCCTCTGGCGGGCTGTTCATCGACAACGCCGCCAACCCGGTGGGCACCGGCAACGCGGTGCCGCTGGAGCCGGGGATGCGGCTGCGGCTGGGGGATTTCACCCTGCGCGTGGAGACGGCCAGTGCTGCTTTGGATGCGCCGAACAGTGGCGCCGTGGCGCCCGAGAGGGGGGGGGCTGGCGGTTTCGATTTCGGCCCGCCCGAGGAGGTTGCCCTGCCGCCCGAGCGCCCGGCCTCGCTGCCCGATCCCTTCGGTCTGCGCCGCGATGGGGAGGAGGCGCTGAGCTGGGAGAAGGACGCGCCCAGACCGCCGAGGCCGCTGGATCAGGCCGACCCGTTCGAGCTTGATCTGCGTGGCGCGGCCCCGGGCGCGCCGCGGCGCGAGGACGCGGCACCGCGCCAGCGCGAGCGGCCCGGACGGGGCTATTTCTCAGACGAAGAGGACATCGGTGCGCGCCGCTCTGGTACTGAAGCCGCGCCCGACCCGGAGCAGTCGCCGCGTCGGTCCGGCCTGTTCGCCGATCTCTCGGCAGGGCTTGCGCCGCCCGTGGCGCAGGTCGATCCACCCGAAGAGCCGGACGGGGATGAGACGCCGATCCTGCCGGCAGAGGTTTCTTTCGGCCCGCCAGCCGCGCCGGAGCCGGAGAGCGCGCCCGAGCCGCGTGCCGAGCCGTGCGTGGCTGCCGTCGCGCGACCGGTGGAGCGCACCCATCCGCCTGCCGCCTCCGTGCCGCCGGCCCAGCCCCGGCAGCCCGCAGCCAGCGCTCCGTCACCGGCGAGCGGGCAGGGCGACCGGCTCGAGGCGCTGTTGCGGGGCATGGGGCTCGAGCCCGGGGGCCGCGACGACTGGAGCGATGCCGACATCGAGCGCATCGGTGCGGCCATGCGCGCCATGGTCGAGGGCGTCATGCTGCTGCTGCGCACCCGCGCCAAGGAGCGCCAGAAGGTGCGCGTGGCCCAGACCATCATCGCCAGCCAGGACGTCAACCCGCTGAAATTCCTCGCCACCACCGAGGAGGGGCTCGAGGCGCTGATCCGCCCGCGCGGGCGTGGATATCTCGCGCCCGAAGCGGCGCTGGCCGAGGCGTTCCGCGATCTCACCGATCATCAGGTGCGGACCTGGTCGGCGCTGCAGACCGCGCTGCGTCGCATGGTCGACAAGTTCGATCCCGCCGAGATCTCTCGCGAGATGGAGACTGTCGGCCTGCTCGAGAGCCTGATCGCGGGCGGGCGCAGCGCCAAGCTGTGGCAGCTTTACGAGGAGCGTTACCGCGAAATCGCGCGCTCCGCCGAGGAGCAGTTCCTCGGCGAGGTCGGGGCGGATTTCCGCGACGCCTATGAAAACCAGAGGAGGGACTGACATGCTGATCCATCGTCGCAATTTCCTTATCACCGGAGGCTGCGGGCTGGCGCTGGCGGGCTGCATGGAGACCGCAGCACCGGTGATGACCGTGCGGGTTTCGGGCGCGGCCGGGATGAACCCCGGCCCCGACGGCGCCGACCGTCCGGTCACCGTAAGCGTGCTCCAGCTCTCGGGCTCCAGCGCCTTCGACGCGGCGGACCCCTTCGCGCTGCAGGACCCGGCCACGGCGCTTGGCGGTGAACTGGTCCGGTCGGACCAGATCGTGCTTGCGCCCGGTGCCACCGCCACCCGCCCCATCACGTTGCAGACCGGCGTCACCACCATCGGCGTCACCGCCGGCTTCCGCGACCCCGCGGGCAAGATCGTGCGCCGCAAGATCGCCGCCCCCGCCGAGGATATCGGCCTGATGATCTCGGTCGGCAGCGGCGGCCTGAGCGTGACCACCGCCTGAACGAAAGGACCGGCATGGCAAACAGGAACAAGGTCGTCTGGTCCGAGGGGCTTTTCCTTCGCACCCAGCACCTGCAGCAGCAGGACCGGCACGCGGCGTGGCAGCTGTGGCTGGCGCGCGAGGCGATGCCGCTGCAGAGCTTTGGGTTCACCGCCCTTGCGCTGGACCCGGTGGCGCTGGAGACCGGGCAGATCGCCATTGCCGAGGCGCAGGGCGTGATGCCGGACGGCACGTTCTTCTCGATCCCGCATGACACCCTCGAGATCGCGCCGGTCGGCGTGGTCTCGCAATCGGGGGCGGGGCTGGTGCATCTGGCGGTACCCGCGGTGGCGGCCGACGCACCGCAGATCGACCCGGCCCACTCCCCGGCCTCGGGCGCCCGCTATCGCGGACGCATGGTCACCGTGCGCGACGACCTCCGAGAGGGGGCGGACCCGGTCGAACTCGAGGTGGCACAGCTCGCGCCGAAGCTCCTGTTGCCGCAGGACGAGACCCGCGGCTACGCCACGCTGCCCATTGCCCGGCTCGAGGGGCTGAGCGCGGACGGCTCGGTGCTGCTGGATGCGGGGTTCCTGCCACCGGCGCTCAACACCGGAGCGGTGCCGTGGTACGGACGGCTGCTGAAAGAGCTGGTGACCGGCATCGACCGGGTGGCCGACGCCCATGGCGGCATGGTGTTGGGCGGCACCGGGGCCTCGATGGAGAACCTGCTGATCCTCGAGGCGGCCAACAGTGCACGCCAGCGGCTGGCGCACATGCTGGCGCAGGACAACTTCCACCCCTCTGAGCTTTACATGGAGCTGGCCGCCATCGCCGGGCGGCTGGCGACCTACGGCGCCTCGGCGCGGCGGCTGGGCGAGATGCCGCCCTATGATCATACCGATCCGCAGCCGGGCTTTGGCGAGCTTGCCGACACGTTGCGCTCGCTGGTGCTGTCGCTGCGCCACGTGGAGCCCAAGAGCCGCGCGCTGCGGGTGACGCGCCATTCCGAGAACATCTGGACGGTGCGCATCGACAATCCCGAGATCATCCGCACCAGCCGCATCGTGCTGCGCGTCGGAGGCGACCTGTCGGAGGCGCTCTTGCGCAAGATGTTCGTCGATCAGGCGACGGTGGGCGCGGCGGACGATTTCGATGCGCTGTGGAAGTCGCGTCTGACCGGCATCGCACTCAAGCCGCTCGGCTCGCAGCCGCGAGAGATCCCCTATGACGGCGAGCGGCTCTGCCTCGAGCTCGACCGCAGTTCGACCCACTGGGCCTCGCTGGCCGAGGCGCCGGGCTTCGTGGTGGGGGTGGCGGGCAAGCTCGAGCGCGAGCCCGAGATCGATTGCTATGCGGTGAGCCGGTGACATGAGCGACGAAGATCCATTCGGGCTGGAGAACGACGCCGGGCGCACCCGCATCCGGCCGCGCCCCGCGGCCCGGCAGCCCCACAGCGCGCCGCGACAGGACCATGCGATCCTCTCCGAGGCAGGCGGCGCGGTGCGGCTGCGCGGCGGGCGGGCGAGCGACAACCCGCTGGTCAATTCCTACGCCGCGCTGCTGGGCTTCGCACCCGAGCTCGAACGCGCGGTGCCGCCCGAGAGCCCGGATCTCCTGCGCCTGCGCCTGCACGAGAACGTCACCTACGCGCGCGACGCGGCGGTGACCGCCGGGGTCACGCTGACCCGCGCCGATCAGGGGGCATGGTTCGTGGCGGCGCTGCTCGACGACATCGCGCTCAACACGCCGTGGGGCGGGGCGAGCGGCTGGCCGCGCCATCCGCTGGTGGTGCAGATGTATGGCGACATCGACGCGGGCGAGCGCTTCTTCGAACTGGCCGAGGGACTGGTGCGCTACCCCGAGCGCGATCCGGAGCTGCTCGAGCTGGCGTTCCTCTGCCTGTCGCTGGGCTTTCGCGGCAAGCACAGGATCGAGGCGGGGGCCGGCGCGGCGGCGCTGGGCCAGCTGCGCGGCCAGATGGCCCGCATCCTGCGTGACCGCGACGGCGAGGACGCGCCGCTCTCGCCGCATTGGCAGGGCGTTCAAGCCGAGGACGAGGATCGCGGCTTCATCGTGCCGCTCTGGTCCATCGGCCTCATCGCGCTGGCGCTCGTGGTGGGGATTTACGTGGCGCTGGGCCTGAGCCTGTCGAAGCGCGGCGAGCAGCTGTATTCGGTGGCGGGGCTGCTGCCGCCGACCGAGCGGGCCGAGATCTTCCGCCCGGTGATCGAGACCGTCGAGAGCCCGCAGTTCGCGGCCGAGCCGGTGGTGCTCGAACTGCTGCCGCTCTTTGCCGAGGCGGCGCCCTCCGACACCGGCGGGGCACTGAGCGGGCGCGAGGACGTGTCGCTGGCCGTGGTGGTGGTGCAGGGAACCCAGCCCGAAGTGTTCCGCTCGGCCAAGGCCGAGATCAACGATGTCTACAGTCCGCTGGTGGGCTCCATCGCGCAGGTCATCAGGGACAATATCGAGTTCATCGGCGCGGTGCGTGTGGTCGGGCATACCGATAGCATCCCGGTGCAGACCTCGAACCCGTTCCGCTCCAATCAGGGGCTGAGCGAGGCGCGCGCCAAGACCATTGCCGACATGCTGCGCGCGCAGGGCGTGCCGGCAGAGCTGGTCAGCTCCGAGGGCCGCGCCGCCGAGGACCCGATCGCCGACAACGCCACCCGTGACGGGCGCGCGCGCAACCGCCGCGTCGAAGTCATCCTGCAGAAGAAGGTGTGAGGCGATGGGGGTTCTCAAGGCGATCATTCGGGTCCTGTTCTCCCGCGTCCTGTGGACGCTGATCGGCCTCGCGGTGCTCTGCACGCTGATCTGGTTCTACGGGCCGCTGGTCAGCATCGGCGCGACCCAGCCGCTCGCAGCAGAGCTGGTGCGGGTCGTCGTGATCGGGGGGATCGTGATCCTCTGGCTGCTGTCGATGCTGGTTCGCCAGATCCGCGCCGCCAAGGCCAACCGCGCCTTCGTGTCGGAACTGGCCGCGCCTCCACCCGAGAGCGCGATGGCGCCGGGCGAGGGAAACCTCGCCGAGGTCAGCGCTAAGTTCCAAGGCGTGCTCGAGCAGATGAAGCGCTCCAAGCTTGGTGGGCGCAAGTTCCTGCGCGACATGCCGTGGTACGTGTTCATCGGCCCGCCGGGCACCGGCAAGACCACGGCACTGCGCCAGTCGGGGCTGCATTTCCCCATCGACCTGTCGGACGATCTCAAGGGCATCGGCGGCACCCGCAACTGCGACTGGTTCTTCACCGAGGACGCGGTGCTGATCGACACCGCCGGGCGCTACGTGCAGCAGCAGTCCGACCCGGAGGTCGACGCTGCCGAGTGGAAGGGCTTTGTCGAGCTTCTGGTCAGGCACCGGGGGCGGCGGGCGCTCAACGGCGTGATCCTGACGCTGTCGACGCAGGAGCTTGCCGGCGACGACACCGCGATCCGCGAGCACGGGCGCGAGATCCGCAAGCGCCTTGCGGAACTCTCGGCGCAGACCGGGCTGAAGCTGCCGGTCTACCTGATGATCACCAAGGCCGATCTGATCCCCGGCTTCGAGAGCTTCTTCGGCGACCTCAACACCCGCGAGCGCGAGCAGGTCTGGGGCGCCACGCTGGGCACCGCCGACCGGGTCGACGCGATCACCGTCGAGCGCGAGATGAAGGTGCTTCAGGAAGCGCTCGAGGCACGGCTCGACGGGCGTATCGCCGACGACCTGCCGCTTGAGGAGCGGGCCGAGATCTTCCGCTTCCCGGCGCAGGTCGAGGCGCTGACCCGACCGCTCAAGGTGCTGGTCGAGGCGGCGTTCGGGGAAAGCCGCTACGAGGACAGCCCGTGGCTGCGCGGCGTCTATTTCAGCTCGGCGACGCAGGAGGGCTCGCCGATCGACCGGCTGGTGGCAGGCACCGCCGCGGCGCTGGGCATGGATGCGCCGCGCCCCGAGCGGCGCGCCCATCGCGACACCCGCAGCTTCTTTCTACGCAACCTGCTGAGCGAGCTGATCTTCCCCGAGGCCGGGCTTGGCCGCTTCGATCCGCGCGCCGAGGACCGCCGGCGCTGGGCGTGGCGGGGCACGCTGGCGGCGGCGGTGCTGGTGACGGCTCTGCTGGGCACCGCCTTCCTGTTCTCCTACCTGCGCTACAACGGGGCGCTCGCCGATCAGGAGCGCCAGCTCGCGGCCCTCTCGGCGCGGTTGGCAAATGTCGCCTCGCGGCAGGCGCCCACCGATCCGCTCGATCTCGACCTCGCGCTCGACGCGGCCAACGAGACGGTGAACGCCGCCACCACGCTGCCATCCTCGCCGCTCACGGTGTTGGGCCCGACTGCCGAGCCCGAGCTCGCCCGGGTGCACGAGATCGCCTATGACCACACGCTGCGCAATGTGCTCGAGCCGCGCATGGTGGCGCTGCTCGAGGCGACGATGTGGCGTCATGCCCGCGACCCGGAATTCCTGCTCGGCGGACTCAAGGCCTACCAGATGTTGACCGGGCAGGCGCCCTACGATGCCGCGTTCCTCAATGTCTGGTGGCAGACGGTGCTGCCCGACTTCGCGCCGATCGACGTGTTCCCCACCGAAGAGAGCATCGACCACCAGATCGCGGCGCTGCAACGCATGGGCGGCGAGGAGCAGAAGATCGAACCCGACGCGGCGCTGATCTCGACCGCGCTCGAGAGCATCTGCACCATTCCGCTCGCGGTGCGCGCCTACCGCAGCCTGCGCAGCGACCCGACGGTGGCCTCGCTGCCCGAATGGGTGCCCGCCGAGGTCGCAGGCCCCAACGGGGCGCGGGTGCTGACCCGGCTGTCGGAGAAGTCGCTGCGCGTGGGCCTGCCCGGCGCCTTCACCTTCGCGGGCTTCCACGAGAGCGTGCTGCCTCTGGTGCCCGAGGTGGCGGCGCAGGCGCAGCTTGACCGGGCGGTGTTCGCGGGCGGCTGCAACGAAAGCGCCGAGGCCTCGGTCGACACGCTCGAAGCGGATGTGCTCAAGCTCTACTACGACGATTTCATCGCCCAGTGGGACGGCTTCCTGCGCGACATCCGCCTGACCCCGATCTCGGATCTCGAGCAGGCGCGCCAGAACCTCAAGGATCTGGCCTCGGCGGACAGCGCGCTGAAGCGGCTGTTGAGCGCGGTGGTGAGCGAGACCCATCTTGCACGGCCCGAGGCTGACGAGAGCGGCGGGCTCGCCGACAACGCCGCCGCGCAGCGCGAGGGCACCAAGGCGCTTTCCAAGCTGGGCAAACTTGGCAAGCTGGTCAGGACCGGCACCCGCATCGCCAGCGCGGGTGGCGGGCCGGACGCGCCCGAGCCCGAACCGCCGGGCACCCCCGTCTCGGACCATTTCGCCCCGATCCGCGCCACCGTCGAGGAGGTCGACGGCCAGCCGCCGCTGCTGGGCGATGCGGTCACGGCCCTTACCGCGCTGTCGAACGAGCTGCAGACCGTTTCGGCCAGCCCCGATCCGCAGGCCGCGCTCTTGGCGCGCGGCGGTCTGCCAAAGCTCACCGGGGCCATCGCCAACGAGGCGGCGGCGCTGCCCGACCCGATCGACGACTGGATCTCGGGCCTCGCCGGAGACGCGATCAGCGTCACCCGCGAGGCGGTTCTGGCGCAGCTCAACGCGCGCTGGCGCGCCGATGTGCTGCCGTTCTGCGTCTCGGCCACGGCGGGCCGCTACCCGTTCGACCAGAGTTCGGCGATCGACGTGAACACGCTCGATTTCGCCCGGCTCTTCGGGCGTGGCGGGTTGATCGATGCCTTCATCGACACGCATCTCGCAGCCTATATCGACACCACCGTGCGGCCGTGGCAGTGGCGCGCCGATTTCGGGCTCGAACCTGCGGTGCTGGCGCCGTTCGAGAACGCCCGGTCGATGCGCGACGCACTGTTTCCCGGCGGCGCCGGGCCGGTCATGGCCTTCAGCCTCGAGCCGCGCGACCTGTCGCCCAATGCCAGCCGGGTGACGCTGAATGTCGACGGGCAGGTGCTGTCGTATTTCAACGCCGCCGCACGCCCGGTGCCGATGACTTGGCCGGGGCCCGACCAGACCAACATGATCACCCTGAGCTTCGCGCCGGTGGACGGCGGCGGCGAGGTCATCACCTCGGAGACCGGAAGCTGGGCGATCCTGCGGATGCTGCGCAAGGGCGCACTCTCGGCCACGGCGCTGCCCGAGGTGTTCGGCCTGCGGCTCGGCGCGCGCGGCTACTCGGCGAGCTTCAACCTGCGCGCCAACTCGGTGGAGAACCCCTTCGATCTCGAGATGTTCTCGGGCTTCACCTGCCCGCGCGGGTTCTGAGCGTGGCCACCGGACTGTTCGGAAAGCTGCCTCTGGCGGGTGATTTCGTTGCCCGTGGCCTCGGGCCGGGGCAGCGCGCGTGCGTCGATGCGTGGCTGACGCACCAGCTTGGCGGCTTCGCGGCCTGCCCCGAACGCTGGCCGTCCCGAGGGCTGATGGCGCTGCTCGCGGGCACGCGCGAGGACGCGCTCCTGATGCTGGTGGTGCCGAGCGTCGACGCGGCGGGCCGGGCGTTTCCGCTGGCGGCAGTCTGCGCGGTGCCCTGCGTGGCGCAGGACGCGGCCGAGCGTTGGGGCCGCGAGGCTCTGGTGCATCTCGATCGCGCGGTGGCCGGAGAGACCGACCCGGACACGCTCGCCGCGGCGCTTGCGCCGCTCGCGCCCGAGGCCGGGGGCACGGCGCTGCGCCCGCCGCTGGTCTGGGCGCCCGGGCGCCACCCGCAGGGCCTCGAAGCGCTGGCGCGGCTCATCAGTTCTGGTTGATCTTCGAGCCCTTCAGCGTCATGTCGCTCGCCGCCTTGGCGGTGATCTTCCCAGAACCATCGATGGTGATGTCCTTGCCCTTGATGGTGATCGTGCCGTCCTTCTTCATCTGGATGCTGGCCTTGCCGCAGGTCAGGCTGATGCTGTCCTCGGCGGCGATGGTGAGATCCTTGCCCACCGAGACCACGCCGTTCTCGCCGATCGCGACAATGGCGTCCTTGCCGACCGAGATCGAGCTCATCTCGCCCACGCTGAGCGAATGGTTCCTGCCGACCTGCGTGACCTGATCGGCGCCCACCGAGACCGACTGGCTGGCGCCGATCTTCCAGGCATCCGAGCCGCCGATGCCGTGCCCCTGGCTCGCCCCCACGGTGACCTGACGCGCCGCCCCGATGGTGTTGGTCTGCGCCGCGCCCACGGTGCGGGTCTCGGAGATCGCGACGGTGTCGACCCGGTTGGCGCCGACGTTCACCGTCTGGTTGCTGCCCACGGTCTGGCTGTGGTTGATGCCGATGGTTTCGGTCGAATTGCTGCCGACCCTGATGGTTTCGTTCACGCCCACCGTCAAAGCGCGGTTGTTGCCCACGGTCTCGGTGTCGTCGTGGTCGATATTGACGGTGCGATCGACCTTCACATGGGTGGTCTTGCAGTTGTCGACGGTCTCGTCGCGGTTGTTGCCGACCCATTGCGTCGCGTCGTGTACCACCTCTTCGGACCAGTCGTTGCCGATGTGGCGGGTCTCGTTGTTCTTGACCAGTTCGTCATGGTCCTTCTCGGCCTGAAAGTAGACCAGCTCCGAGCCGGCCTTGTCCTCGAACATCAACTCGTTCCAGCCACCGCCACCGGGCGAGGAGTTCGATTTCCAGCCCGATTTCGTGGCCTCTCCGGGCAGGCCATAGGGCGGCATCTGCTCGGCGTTGTAGACCCGACCGGTGATGATCGGCCGGTCCGGATCGCCCTCGAGGAAGTCGACGATCACCTCCTGACCGATGCGCGGGATCTGGATGAAGCCCCAGCCCGAGCCAGCCCAGGCCGCGCTCACACGCACCCAGCAGGACGCGTTCTCGTCTCGCGCGCCGACCCGGTCCCAATGGAACTGCACCTTCACGCGGCTGTACTGGTCGGTGTAGATCTCCTCGCCGCCCGGGCCCACGACAACGGCGGTCTGCGGGCCGCGCATCACCGGGCGCGGGGTCGCGTGCGGCGGACGCCAGCGCGAGGCCGCCGGCAGCACCCGGTAGCGGGCGTTGAAGCCCATCGCCTCGTCGCCCGCCCTGTCGCGGCTTTCGCCAGGCCTGCCGGCGCCGCCGGCGAAATACTGGCCGTCCCAGAGCTCGTACTCGGCGCGCAGGATGAAATAGGCATCGTTCTCTGCCTGCCGCGGGAAATCGGTGAAGTCGAACCTGTTGCCGGACCAGAGCAAACTCGCCGTGCTGTCGGCGCTCATCTCGAAATGGCTGCCCTGTTCCGCCTCGAGACGCAGATCGGTCAGGCGCTGGCCGCCGCCAATCTCGGTATAGACGCCCGGATAGACATAGCGCTCCATCTCGCTCGCGCTGTGGTTCTTGGGATCGGACAGCTGGGTGCTGAGATCGGCAGAGGGTTTTTCGAAATCGTAATCAGTCTGCGTATGGGTGCCGGTCACCACCGTGGCCTGCCGCCGCCAGCTGGTGATCACGCCGGCGCCGCGATGCGCGTCGGTGGCGTCGGGCTCGAAGCGCAACACCGGCAGATCGGCCTGCGGCACGAGCGAGTCCAGATTGTCGGCGATGATGAGCGTATGGCCCTGCTCGCGAAATTCGTGAAAGTAGAAGATCCCCTCGTGCTCCATCAGGCGCTGCAGGAAATCGAGCGTGCTCTCGCCGTATTGCACGCAGTAGATCCGCGGATCGTAGCTGCCGTTCAGCCGCAGCTCGTACTCCGGGAAGCCGGTCTCGTCGAGAATCTGGCTGATGATCTCGGGCACCGACATTTCCTGAAAGATGCGGTTGTCGCTCGCTTTCGAGAGCAGCCAGAGCGCCGGGCGCAGCACGAGCCGGTAGCCGTAGACGACCTCGAAGGCATCGCTTTCCGTGCCGAGAAAGGCGAACTGGTCGACGATGCCGCAGAAGTGGCGGGTCTGGCTCTCGTCGAGCGTGTTGGTGCGGGCCGCGACGGTGCAGACCTGTCCGAGCAGCTCGCTCGCCGGAATGTCGGGATCTTCGCTGAGCGCGATCACCTCGTAGCGGAAGCAGCTGCTGATCGCGTCGTGCCCGGTCATCCGCGAGAAGGTCAGGTCGCCGGCGCCGCCGGTGGTGATCGGGGTTGTCAGCTCGGCAATTCGGTCTGTCATATCGCGCGTCCCCTCTAGCGGGAATGGTCGGATCAAAATAACGATCTGCAATCGCGGTTGACTATACAGGGATTCCCCACCCCGTGGGTTGAAAAGGTTACAGGCTCGCGGGGCAGTCGAAGGCGCTCAGGACCGGTCGGATCGACACGGGGTTGAGCGGTGCCGGAAACCCGAGCTCGAGGAACACGCGCCCCTCGCTGTTGCGCAGATCGAGCAGGGCGCGCGCGCCGTCGTCGCGCAGCCGCAGCCGCGTGCCGTCGATCAGGCGGTAAAGCCCCCACGGGCCGGTCTCGATCAGCCGCGCCGCATCGGTGCTGTCGCGGAACGCCACCTCGATCCCGGCCTCGGGGCGCGGGCCCGGCCAGTCGAGCGTCGCGGGCGTGCCGCTGGCACGCACCGGCGCCGCGGTGCCGCCGATCGCCACGAGGGTCTGGCCGCGCTCGGCCAGCGCCGCCAGCGTCAGGCTGTGCTCGAGCCGACCGTCGGCGGTGAACAGCGCCTGCGAGATCTGCGCCGCGCGTTCGAGGAACGCGGCGCTTTCGGGTTGCATCCCGGCAAAGCGCGCCTCGGGCTTCCAGCGCCACGGGCGCTCGCCGGTCTCGAGCATCGGCCGGGCGAAGGTGGTCAGGAACGACGTCAGCGTGCCTTGCGGGCCGAGCAGGGCAGCGACCTCGGCGAGGCTTGCATCGCCGCCGTTCTGGAACGGGTAGCGCCCGCTCACGGCGTTGCGACAGAGCGGGAAGACCTGCTGTTGCCACTGCCGGGCAAGGGG
This sequence comes from Salipiger bermudensis, assembly GCF_020171625.1. Lineage (GTDB taxonomy): Bacteria > Pseudomonadota > Alphaproteobacteria > Rhodobacterales > Rhodobacteraceae > Salipiger > Salipiger bermudensis_B. The sequence goes on along the minus strand of NZ_JAIUZY010000007.1, from coordinate 170,553 downwards.
ATACTGCGCCGCGTCCTCGGCGGCGGGGCGGGCGGATTGCGCCAGCACGTCCTCGGCGATCTGCACCACGATGCGCGGCGCGTTCGACAGCGCAGCGATGGAGCGCGCGCGGTCCTGAAAGGTCATCAGGCGCCGGCTGGCGCGGCGGGCGTCGATATCGACGGCCCCGAGCGCCACGTTGAGGGTCGAGAACAGCCGCGCGATCTCTGCCATTCCTCCCTGCTCGACATACTGGATCATCGGCCCGAACTCGCGTGCGAGCAGGAGTTGCTGCTGGTGGCTGCGGCTGCGGTCATTGCCGCCGCTCTGTTCCCAGACCTCGCGCAGCAGGCGGGTGAGCGGGTTCTCGGCCTGTGCGAGCTGCCCGGAGACCACGATGGCGGTTTCGCGGTCGGCGAAGGGCCGCACCCGCAGATCCGCCAGCCAGTCCTTCCACGCCGCCGCCGTCTCGCGGTGCAGCCGGTCGAGCAGCAGGTCGGGAGAGCGGTTCTCGGGCGGCAGCGCCATGCCGGTGATGTCGGGAGCCACGGCGCGGGCGGTCTGCACCGCGAGGCCCACGCCGGTGCGGCGCGCCGCCTGCCAGCCTTGCGTCGTGAAGAGGCCGGGGAGGCCCTGCGAGATCGGCGCACCGGAGCGGCGCAGAAGCACCGTCTCGACACCGGGCACCGCGGCTGGGGCGACCCAGTCGGGCAGGGCGCGCATCTCGTCCGAGCGCAGCAGCTCGAGCCAGGCGCGCGCGGGCTCGGGCACCTCGGCGGCGAAGGCGCGTGTCTGATCCATGATCTGCGTGTCCTGCGGCTGCACCGCCAGCGGCCCTTCCAGCGGTGCCACATGCCGGGCCAGACCGTCGAGGCCCACCGCCGCGCCGTGAGCCTCGAGCCAGCCGGCAAGCCAGCCCGGCTGCCAGCCCTGATCGCCTGTCAGCACCGACCACGCGCGCAGAGTGTCGTAGAGCGCCAGCCCGTCGCCCTCGGTGGCGAGGACCTGCTCCAGTCCGCGTGCCAGCTCCGGCGGTACCTGACGGCGCGCGGCCTCGGCATAGACCGCCTCGGCGCGGGTCTCGCTGTCGATCACGGGCAGCCGCAGCACGCGGCGCAGCGGCGCCTGCTGCGCGACCTGTGACACCCGGTCGGCGGCGTCACGCAGCGCGTCGAGACGGCGCACCAGTTCGGCGCCTTCCTGCGGACGATCAAGCCCGATCGCGAGCGCCTCGGCCTCGAAATCGGCGCCGATCTGGCGTTGGAACCGGTACTCGAGCAGCGCGGCATAGGCCACCAGACCGCCGACCAGCAGCAGTGTGAACGCCGCCGCCTTCCAGCCCCAGCCGCCGCCGTGGCGCCTCTGAGGCCCTCCGCGCAGGGCCTCGGCCCGCTCCAGCATCTCGCCAAGAAACGCCTCGAGGTCGTCCATTCCGGTGCGCCGGGCGGTGTCGCGGAATTCGCGGATCCGGCTCATCGGGATGTCGCGCCCCTCGAACAGCCTGCGCCGTGCCAGCACCGACCATGTGCTGAGCGTGATGCCCTCGAGTTGGCGCGCACGCTGGTCGATCAGCATCGCCAGCGCGTAGCGCGCGGGCTTGATCGCCACCGGTGCCGCGCCGGCCCGCTGCGCGGCTGTCTCGAACCCGTCGAGCAGCGGCGCCGCCTCGTCGAGGATGCGGCGCTCGCCCTGCCTGCCGTCGAGGTCCTCGATGAAGCGGAGCACCGGAGCGGCGGTCTGTCTGAGCGGGGACGGGGCCATCGGTCAGAGCAGGCCCTCGGCCTGCCATTTGCGCAGGGTCTCGACCCCGACCTCGAAATGCATCGAGTCCTCGCGCCGGTAGCCCGCGCCCCAGTACCAGCCTTCCTCGTTGAAGAGTTCCGCCAGCAGCAGCAGCCCGAACTGGGTGCCGCCATCGCCGAACCCGTCGAGCTGGCCCTGCAGCTTGACGTCGATCGCGGTGCCCCAGCTGTGGTTCGAGACCGCGCTGCGCGAGCCGCGGATCAGCCGGGCGCAGATCGCGCCGGCGGTGCCGAGCGCGGCGTAGATGTCGGGTTCCTGCGCCTCGAGCTTGGCGACGATGCGGGCGAGGCTGTCGAGCGCCGGGCGGATCATGGTGACGCGGATCGGCCCGACCTGCCGGGTTTCCATCAGCGCCTTGAGCCTTGGCTGCGTCACCGCCTGACATGTGGTCGAATAGGTGCTGCGCGGGTGGCCCAGGATCTCGAGCATGACGCGGTTGCCGGGCTGGGTGATGCCCATGTTGAAGCGCGACTTGGCGGTGCGCATTTCCTCGGTCATCTCCTCTGTCCCGGGCACATCCTCAGCGGCGCCGATGACCTCGTCCACACCGGGGACGAACGCGGGCACGGGCAGCGCGGCGCTCGCGGCGGGGGCGCGGCTGGCGGCGAGGGCGACCTCTTCTTCGAGGCGTTCGGCCTCGGCCTCGGCGTCGCGCAGCTCGGAGCGCAGCGTGTCGAGGCCCCTGCGCAGGTCCGCGATCTCGGCCTCGGCGCGCTCGAGCCGCAGCTCGGTGCGGCCGTCGGCGGTCTGCAGGAGGGCGCCGACCACGGCAAAGCAGATCGCCGCCACGATCAGGCCGATGGCGATGATGATGGGGCCGATGAGGGCGCCGTCCCGCATCGCTCAACCCTCCGAGGCGAAGACGCTGATCACCGAGAGGTTGTCCGGTGCGCCGGCCTCGAGGCAGGCGCGCACCAGCTCGGCGCAGATCTCGTTCGGGGGCAGGTCGCGATGCATGAGGTTGGCGATGCTCTGATCGGCGAGACCGGCGGTGAGCCCGTCGCTGCAAAGCAGGAGGCGGTCTCCGGGCACCAGCGGCACGGCGGTGTCGTCGACCTCGAGATCGGGCTCGGCGCCCACGGCACGGGTGACCACGTGGCGCTGCGGGTGGCGGTCCCGCTCGGTGTCTTTCAGCAGGCCTTGATCGACCATCTCCTGAACCACCGTGTGATCGCGGGTCAGCAGCCGTAGCTGCCCGGCCCGCAACAGATAGGCCCGGCAATCGCCGGCCCAGGCGATATGGGCGGTGGCGTTCTGGATCAGCATGACCACGGCGGTGGCGCCCATCTGGCCGATCCCGGGGGCCTGCGCCTTGGCGTGGATGGCGCGGTTGGCCGCTTGCAGGCGGGCGCGGAGGGTCGGTGCGGGCGGGGCGAAATCGCTCACCAGCGCGACCTGGTCGATCACCATGTCCGACGCCATGGCGCCGTGTCCGTAGCCGCCCATGCCATCGGCCACAGCCCAGAGCAGGCCGGCGGGATCGGTGAGAATGCTGTCCTCGTTCTCCTCGCGGACGCAGCCCGTATGGGTGAGGCCAGCCCCTTGAAAGCTGGGCGCCGGCATCGGTCTCAGAACGGGATTTCGGGTCTGGGGCGTGGACATGCGCGCGCCTTGATGAATGCCGGTGGGGCTCGGCGTCAATGCGGGTTTTCCAGCCCCGCCTTCCCCCGAAAATAGCTGTATTCAAACACCCGCCATGCTACTCTTTTTTCAGCATTCGAAAAACCCTTTTCCCAGAGAGGTTGAATATGCTTTTTAGAATGAGTTTGTTTTCCATGTCCTGTCTTGGCGCCCTGGCGATGCCGGCGCTCGCGCAGGACGCGCTGTCCGTTGACGATCTGACCGAGATTTTCGAGCGCCAGAAGCAGGCCTTCGAAGAGGCCGAGACCAGCGGCCTGGGCCAGACCCGCGGCCTCAAGCTGATCACCGTGCAGGATGTCACCGCCGAGAGCGCGGCGCCCGTCGTGGCCAACACGGACCCGAGCGCTGCACCCGAGCCGCAGCAGATTGCGCCAGAGGTTGCGACCACCGCGCCGGAGCTTGCCGCGCCGACGCGGGACGGGCAGGGCGTGTCGATCACCGCCACGAGCGAGGGCGCCCCGCAGCGCCCCGCCGATCCCAACAGGCCGCTGCTGGCGGCGGCCAGCGATGCGCCGATGGTGTTCGGCCAGCTTGAGCCCGAGCTGCAGGTCAACCTGCATATCGAGTTCGGCTTCGACAGCGCCGCGATCGCGGACGACCAGGCGCCCAAGCTGCAGACCGTCTGCACGGCGCTGCTGGCGGCGGATGTCGACAGGATCCGCATCGTGGGCCACACCGATTCCGCCGGCTCCGATGCCTATAACGAGGCGCTCTCGGTGCTGCGCGCCAAGGAAGTGGCCCGCCGCCTGATCGAGGACTGCGGCCTACCGCCGGCGCGGCTCGAGACCGTCGGCATGGGCGAGCGTTTCCCGTTCAACGAGGCCGACCCGCGCGCCGACGAGAACCGCCGCGTCGAGTTCCAGGCGCTGAGCTGAGGATCTTGCGCGGGCGGGGCTTGGCCCGCCGCCCGCGCCACCACACCGGGGTCGAGAGAGAGGTCAGCCAGATGCAGGTATCGGAGCGTATTCAGGGCGTGATCATCGGGCTGCTGCTCGGCTTCGAGGACGGCCTGCCGCTGGTGGTTTTCGCCGGCAATCCCGAGGACCGGGCGGTGCCGGCGCGCAGCCTTGCCCATCTCGGGCCAGAGGATACCGGCTCCGAGGTGGCGCTGCTTTACGAGGATGGCGACAGCGCCCGGCCGCTGATCGTGGGCAAGATCGTCGCGCCGCGCCCGCGCGAGGACGCACCCGAGGTGGTGCGCGACGGCGAGCGGGTCCGGGTCACCGCCAAGGACCGCCTCGAGCTGCGCTGCGGCAAGGCCTCGATCGTGATGGAGAGCGACGGCCACATCACCATTCGCGGCAGCTATCTCGTCAGCCATGCCTCGGCCTCGAACCGCATCCGCGGCGGATCGGTGAACCTGAACTGATGCCGGCGCCCGTCTTGCCCGAGATGCTGCGCCAGCACGCCGAGCAGGCGGCCTTCCTGTGGACGGTCTACGACCACGCGCTGCTCAACCCCGACGACAATCCCGACATGGATGCCGAGCGCATTGCGCGGCTGCTGGAACGGCTCGAGGCGCATATCGACGGGCTGAGGGTGGCGGGGTCCGAAGGGCTGAAGGTCGCCGAGGAGCGCTATATCGAGTACCCCGAGGCGGGCGAGCTCTTCGTGGTGCGAATGCTGCAGCCAAGCGCCACCGGGTTGACCGTGGCAGCGCTCGATCTCGACAAGGTGCGCGCCTTTCTGGTGGGCTCGCTGCCGGCGTGAGGCAGGTCGGGGATTAGGCCTCGGGCAGCTCAGGCTCGAGCCGGGTCCAGCTGCCGGCCTCGAAGAGCTGAACGTGGTCGGGGAACACCGCGAGGATACGATCGCCGACCGGGGACACCGACAGGCAGAACGTCTCGCCGGACGGCAGCGGCGGATCGAAGGGATCGAGATCGCCCTCGCGAAACACCGACAGCGTGTTGCCCGACAGCAGCAGCGGGCGCCCCTGCCAGATCTTGATGTCATCGAACCCTTCGGGCTGAGCCGGGCGATAGACCTCCTCGATGGCGTCGAAATCCGAGCTGCGATAGATCATGCCGGTGTCGGAGAAGAGGAGCGTGCCCGTGTTCATTGGCAGGAGCGCGACGATCGCGCCGGGTTCTCCAACGGTATCGGCGATGCGCCACGCGCCATCGTAAAGGCGCAGGCTCATTGCATCCTCACCCTCACTCTCGGAGAACAGGTCCATCAGGGCGTCGATGTCGCCGGCATCGTTCGCCGCCTCCATGTCCGGGGTGATCGCCATGTCGAACAACGCGCTGCCGCCGAAGACGAGCGCGTCGCCGCGACCGGAGATGACATCATAGAAGACCGGCTTGTGGGACTCCGAGGGGGAGACCGGGATGGAAATGTCCGACCAGCCTCGGCGACCGTGTGAGTAGCGGTAGACCTGACCGGAATATCCGGTGGCCACGAGGTCTACGCCGACCTGCGCAAGCGTGGTCATGCGCCCGATGCCTTTCGAATCGTCCCGGCTGTAGCCGGAACCGGGGATGGTTTGCAGTTCTGCCTCGTCCGGGCGCAGGAAGAAGAGCTCACCCTCGGGGGTCATCGCGCAGGCCTCGGCGACCGTGTCCCAGGGGGCCATCAGGGCAATGATGCTCTGGATCTCTTCGAGGTTTGTAAGCGCCGTGAGCCGAAGCGTGGCGCTGTCCCGCCGTGCCGAGCAGATGACGACCTCGTCGTCCTCGGCCTCGACCGGCACCGTCATGAGGTAGATGCCGCCCTGGGGAGAGAGGATGCCACCCCCGAGAAGAAGATCGCGTCTCATTGGCGGGCCAGAACGCCGCGCGCGCGCCGGCTCAGGTTCTTGAGGTTCTTCTCAGCGCGCACCTGTTTGTCCTTGTGGGGTTCCGTCTGCTTCATGACCTCCTCCAGAGCGAGCTTGAAACACTTCATGCTGATGGTTTTCGGAACCAGCTTATGAAGCGCAATGAGGCACTTCAAGCGCACCTCCTTGAGCGGGGCGCAGCCTGCCGGGCTCGTGGCGCTTTTGGTCTTCTGTCCCAGCGCGGTGAGCTTGTCGTCCAGTTCCTGGTGCACCGCCGTGCCCGGTGCGCTCTTCTTCGAGCCGACATGGTTGTCGGGTGGCAGGCAGATGCAGATGCCCTGACCGTGTGACGGCCCGAACGACTGTCGCACGTCGCGGCGGCGAATATTGCCCATCGGCGTGAGACCCGGCGCCTTGTAACGCCCGCAGCGATAGGTGCGGTCCGGAACCACGTGGTGGAATTGGTAGGGCTTGCCGTTCGAGTCCTTGTTCTTGCTGCAGTCGTCGCGCTTCAGGCGGTATTCGCCGACGATGCACGCGCTGCCGTCGGGATTGGCGTTTGGGTTGGGCTTGCCCACGATGATCCAAGGCGCATCGTTGCCGGTGTTGCTCTGGTGGTTGGTGGTGGCGAGATCGGTGAAGCGCACCACGCCCTTGCCCTCGGCCTTGACGTCCATCGACCATTTCTGGGCATAGGCCTTGCCCATGTTCTTCGAGGTGATGATGCCCTTCTTCGGGGCGCAGCCGGCCTCGTCGCCCGAGATCTTTGAAAAGTACGAGCTGTTTTCCTGGCTGATCTCCTGGCCACCGATCTTCACCGTGCCGGTGCCGGATGTGAGGTCGCTGTCGGTGGCGAAATTGGGGTAGGGGAGCGGCACGCCCGGCGGGGTCGCCGGGGTCTGGGGCGGGGTGAAACACGTGTCGGGGAAGGCCGCGATGATCCTGCAGCCCTGCGCCTTGGCCGAGATTTCCAGAGAATTGGCAAAGACCGTCATGCCGCCGCCCTCGCCACGAGCGCGCCGCAGGCGCCGTCATCGCCAGAGGCCTCGATCAGCACCGGGCCCTGCGGCCCGTAGCGCTTTTCTGCTGCCGCCAGCGCCCAGCCGAGCATCAGCGGCACCACCGCCGCGCCGATATTGCCGAGACTCGCGCCCACCGCCCAGATCGGCTGCACCGCGCTGCGTGCGCGCTGGGTGCGCATCATCGCCAGTGCGGTCTGGCGGAACCAGAAGCTCTCGCCCGGCAGGTCGCCGATCTTGAGCACGATGTCGGAATGCGCCAGCCCCGCCTCGGCGAAGGCCTCGGAATAGGCGCGCACCATGCCGTCGCCGCGCAGCGGCAGATCGAACCCGTCGCTGTCCATGCCGTTGTAGATTGGCGCCGGCTCGCGCGCGAGGCCGAGCCCGGTGATCACAAGCCCACCCGGATGGCGGGCCGAGCACAACACCGCCGCCGCCGCCTCGCCGGGGATGAACCCGTCGGGCGTGGTCGGGGTGAGCAGCCGCGACTGCGCCTGGTACTGGCCGACCGCGGGCGCGCTGAGGTAGCTGTCGACGCCGAGGATCAGCACGTACTCCGCGCCATCCGAGAGCATCTCCCGCGCGGACTGCAGTGCCACGAAGCCCGAGGGGCGGCCATGCATCACCAGCCTGACGCGCTGGCGCTCGGGCAGGTGGACGATCTCCGCGATCATCCGCACGAACGCGGCGCCGTCGCGGATCAGGCGGCCCTGCCGGGTGTCCTCGGCGAGGCAGAGGATCAGGTCGGTCTTCTCCGCGGCCTCGGGCACGCGCTGGAAGACTTCGGAGATCGCCGCGGCGCACATGTGCGCCAGCCGCTTGGTGCCGATCCAGTTGCGCGGCATCGGCACCGGCGCGCCGACCAGCCACCCGCCGCCGCCGCGCGGAAAGCGGGTTTCCTGGAAACCGTCGAGCCGGGCACGCAGGGCGGCGCAGGAGGAGGGCGCATCCAGCCCCACGGCGGTCACCATGCCCGAGGTCAGGATCTGCACCGCGCCGGTCATTCCGGACCCTCCCCGCCACCGCCGGAGGCCACCGCCCGGACATAGCGACGGCCCTCGCGCTTCGCGCGCGCCATGGCCTCGGTGGGCGGGCCGACCCAGGCCTCGGAGAACTCGAGAAACCCGCGCCGCATCGGAAGATCGACGCGCCAGACCAGGGCGAACTTGCGCGCATCGGTGTCGAACAGCACCGTGTCGGGCAGCACCTCGCGGTCGAGCGCTGGCTGCGCACCGCGAAAGATCGAAAGCGGCAGCTCGCAGTCGATGAGCCGGAAGGACTCGCGCCCGCGGTCGGTGAGGTTGAGCAGGACAACCTCGGTGCCCGTGCGCGGCGGCGGAACCTGCTGGTCGGGCGGCGCGCTCTGGTAATAGCGCTCATCGAAGTCGCCGGGCAGGAACGGGAAGACGTTGTCCTGCCAGGCCTGATCGTAGGTGCCTGCGTAGCGCCGCCGCTGCGGCCAGCCGCGACCATAGGGCCCGAGCGCCATGGGGGTGTAGGTGCCGAAGGGCGAGGAGACGTCTTCGTCGGAGGCCTGCGTGTGGGGCAGCCTCATGCCGTTGACCCGCAGGTGGTTGCGCCGCGCCGCCCAGCCGATGCCGGCCGGGTTGGGATCATATACGCCGGGCTCGGGATCGTCGGGATCGAGCCTGTCGGTGCCGCCGAAGGCGTGGTCGTAGCTGATCGGCTGGCGGCGGAACGGGACCGGATCGGTGGCGACGAAGGCAGGCCCCACCGCCAGCCAGTGCCGTTCGCCGAAAACATCGAAGGATTTCGACCATTGGCCCAGCCGGATGCCGACGCGGAGCTGCGTGGCGACCTCTCCGCGCGGGGCATGAGCCGCGCCGTTCACGATGACGTCGCAGCGCGCCTTGCGGAAGGCGAAGTCGGTCTCCCAGCGGCAGGCCGAAAATCCCGGCGCGCCGTGATACTGGTCGGCATGGACGAGCGGCGCCTGTGTCTTGCTGGGCACGGGGCTGCCTCCAGCGGCGTCGGGAAAATCGAAGGTTCGCTTCACCACCAATGACAGGTGATCCCGGCCCGCCGGGTCCTGGCCCATGGTAAAATCGGCCTCGCAGGGGAGTTGCCGGTAAATCTCCACGTCTAAATCTCCACGTCGCGCTTGGGCGCCGTTGTCAGAATATGTAAAAATCAGTCGGTCTTGAATCGTCGGTTGTACTCGTGGGCCGGGATGGGTGTCGGGTGCATGTCAGGCGGAGCGACGGGCCGCTCCTGAGCGGGGCAATGCCTTGAGGCGCGGCGGCGCTCGGACGGACGCGCGAAGTGGCCACGGACACAGGGAAAACGAAACGAAATAAGCGGGTTTTGGTGCGAAACATGGATAGGACCTTCCCCGGGTGACAACGAGAATACGAGCGTAGGGTCGGTTGGCGAATAAGGATCAGTATCCTTAAAATTGTGCGTTCAGGCAATACCGGTGATCGAAAGGCGCTGCTTTTGGCAGGTCCCGGTCTTTCAAATGTCACCTGCCGAGACGGTCCAGGAAGTGCAGTTTGCGCCCCCACTTGGACGCGCGCGAACGTGGGCGCTACCGCCGCCAGTCAACCATCGGCGCGATCTCTTCCGAACCGCGCGGCCTGCCAAGGGTGAGGTGTGGACGGACGCCGCGTCGATCGCCCCGGACGGGCACCGTGCAACGCGACACCGAGGACCAGTTTGCCGCGCTCTGCGTCGAAGGCGCGGCGAGTATTCTCGCCTCTCGGGCGTCGCGGCGACGCGGGGAAAGATCAGCTTGATGTGGGCTTCCGCACCAAGGCTGGTGACATCGGCAAGCTCGTCGTTGTGAAGCACGATGCGGATTATGTGCGGCGTAAGATGGCCCGCTTCACGCGCCGTGAGGGTGCACCGTTTGAGCTTTTCCGATGCCTCGAAACGATCTGGGAAAGTGAAGAACTATACTTAGAATTAAGGTTCTTACGACGCTTACTTAATGTTTTCTGAAATCTCCTGCGCGGTCCTGCGCAGCGTGTCGGTCAGGGCCTCGATCACCGCGGGATCATGGTCGCAGGCTGCGAGGCGCCGGCGCAGGGCCAGCTTTATGTCGTCCATCGCGGTGACGATTTCCTCGGGCGCGCTGGCACGGTGATCTGCCGGGAGGGTGCGGGTCAGCAACGCATCGGCGGCGGAGCGGTTCTCCGCGACGAAGCCCTCGCCCTCGGGGGTGATGCGCGCGAGCTTCAGCGCGTCCTCGTCAGGTGCCACAGCGATGTAGCCCATCTCCTCTAGCCACGACAGGCAGGGATATATCACGCCGGGGCTGGGACGGTAGCCGCCGTTGAAGCGCTCTTCGATGGCGGTGATGATCTCGTAGCCGTGGCGCGGGCTTTGCTCGATCATCGCGAGGAGCAGAAGCCGCAGCTCGTCATACCCGAACAGCCGTTTCGGGCTGGGTTTCGCGGGAGCCTTGTGCCGATCGGGTGAGGGTCTGGCGTGAGGGCGGGATGGGCCGGAAGGTTTGCGGGTCATCGCACGGGAACCATGGCTGGGCTGAGGTGAAAAACTCAGCTCAAGATGTATCCGGATTTACCCCGTTTGCAAGACTGTCGTTCATTCACATGCTGCGCGAAGTTTGCGGCTTAGGAGTCTGATAGTATTTGATAAAAATAAATATAGATCGCCCACTCTGGCATGTCCATATGTGTGCCCACACCCGGCCTCGGTCAGACGTCACGCGGCCAGATCCTGCGCCGCCATTGGGTCAGGCTGTTATCCGGAGGGACGTCCCTGCGGCGCGGTCTGGCGGTCTGCCAGACGCTGCTTGGCGGTGGCGAACTTCACCCGCGCGGTCTCGAGCCGGAGGAGCGCGCGGGCACGGGCCTCGTAGAGTTCGCGCATCCGCGAGCCGGGATCGCCGATCGCCGCACGGTAGGGCCGCGCGCCGGTCGGAAACCACTGCCGCATGTCCGAAAGCGCGAGCGCCCACGCGCGGTCGGCCTTGAGATAGCGCTCATATGTGAGGTGCAGGAGCCGGCGTCGGGTCATCAGTTCTGACTGCATCGTCTCCTCCCTGAGTTCGGATCCAGTACCGGAGGAGTATAGCAGGCGATCGGCCTCGCGCAAAATCGCATCTCGTTGAAGCGGCCCAGAGATGACAACGCCCGCATCCCAAGGGAGGGGGATGCGGGCGTTCTCGGCTGGTCTCGGGGAGGAGATCAGACCAGCGCGAGGGAAATCGCGGGGATGAAGGTGACCATCATCAGCGCGATCAGCAGGGCCAGCAGGAACGGCCAGCCGCGTTTGACGAACTCTCCGAAGGGGGTCTCGGTGAGGTTGCAGACCAGCAGCATCACCGTGCCGACCGGCGGGGTCAGCGTGCCGAGCGCGAGGTTGAGGATCATCACGATGCCGAAATGCACCGGGTCGATGCCGAGCTGCATCACCACGGGCTTCAGCAGCGGCACAAGGATGATGAGCAGCGCGTTGCCCTCGATGAACATGCCCAGCACCAGCAGGATCACGTTCACGATGAGCAGGAACGTCCACGGGTTCTGCGTCAGCGACATGATCCACTCGGCCAGCGCCACGCCGGCCTGCTCGAGCGAGAAGATCCAGCCGAGCGCCGAGGACATCATGATGACCAAGAGCACCGCCGCGGTCTGACGCGCGGTCTGGCTGAAGGCGTCGGTCAGGTCGCGCAGCCGCATTTCGCGATAGACGAAGAGCCCGATCACGATGGTCACAACGGTGGCGATGGCACCGGCCTCGGTGGGCGTGAAGATCGCCATCCGGATGCCGCCGATGATCACGAGGATCAGCAGGAAGGCGGGCCAGGCGTTGGCCAGCGTGCTGGTGGTCTCCTTGGCGGTGGGCCAGCTGGTGCGCGAGGGCTTGTAGCCCTCCTTCTTGGCGACCCAGTAGGTTGCCGCGATCAGCAGGGCGGCGCAGAGCAGGCCGGGCAGGATGCCGGCCACGAACATCGAGCCGATCGAGACATCGGCCACCAGCCCGTAGATGATCAGCGCGATGCCCGGCGGCAGGATCGGGGTGATCAGCGCCGAGGCGGCGGTGATGGCAGCGGCGGTGCCGCGGTTGTAGCCGGCCTTGAGCATGTCCGGCACCAGCATCCGGCACATCATCGCGGCATCCGCGAGGTTCGAGGCCGAGAGCCCGCCCATCAGGGTCGAGAGCATGATGTTGGTGTGGCCGAGCCCGCCGGTGAGCTTGCCGACCAGCAGGTCGGCGACCTTCAAGAGCCGCGAGGCAATGCCGGTGGTGCCCAGAAGCGTGCCCAGCAGAATGAAGAACGGGATCGCCAGCAGCGAGGGGTTCTGCGTCGGCGCGATCAGGCGCTGCACCGCGATCTGGATGGGGATCTGCTGGAAGAACAGGAAGTAGCCGAGGATCGCCGCGAACATCGCGAGGTAGATCCGCATGTTCAGGGCAAACAGCAGGAACATGATGGGGATGATGATGAACCAGTCCATGTCGCGCGCCTCAGCCCAGATCTTCGGACGTGTCGTCGACGGAAGGCACGGGGCGGTTCAGGATCAGAAGCCCGATCCGCCACAGCATCACCAGCGCGATGCCGATGGCGCCCACGGTCACGGCGATGTCGATCCAATACCACGACATGCGCAGGATCTGCGTCTTCTTCAGCGCGGCGCTCTCGGCCAGCCGGTAGCCAAGCCAAGCCATGTAGCCCAGCAGCCCCACCGAGGCGAGGCCGACGACCACGCCGAGCCAGCGTTCAAGCGCCTTGGGCAGCATCAGGGTGATGACATCGATCTTGAGGTGTTGGTCCTCGATCTCGCAGGCGATGGCGCCGAGGAACACGATCCAGATCAGCAGGAACGCCGACATCTCCTCGGTCCACTGGATCGGGGTGCCAAGCAGGTAGCGGGCGATCACGGCGGCGGCAGTGATCGCGATCAGCGCGAAGACCAGCAGGCCGGCCAGCGCCGAGACGAATTTGTAGGAAAGCTTCACGACGGACCTTCGGACTAGAGGGCGGCCCGCGCGACAGGCATCGCGCGGGCCGGGATCGGATTACTGGCCAAGCTGCTCCTGGATCTCTTCGTAGAGACCCTCGGACCACTCGGGGAACTGGTCGTAGACCGCCATGGCCTTTTCCTTGAACGGGGCAATGTCGGGGTAGGTCACGGTGACGCCGGCGGCTTCCATGTCGGCGAGGATCTTCTCGTCGGCTTCCGCGGCGAGCTCCTGGCTGTAGAGGCCTGCCTCGTAGCCGGTCTCGTGCAGCATCTCGACGACCTCCGGGTCGAGCGTGTCGAAATAGGCCTGACCGCCAAGCCAAAGCGAGGTGTTCTGCAGGTAGGAGATCATCGACAGCTCCTTGGCCTGCTCGTGCAGCTTCTGGCCGAACAGCACCGGGAGCGGGTTCTCGACACCGTCGATCACGCCTTGGGTCAGTGCCGGGTAGACATCGCCCAGCGGCATCGGGGTCGGCGTGCCGCCCATCGCCTCGATGGCGCGGATCTGCATGATGTTGTTGGGCGTGCGGATCTTCATGCCCTCGAGGTCCGCCGGGGTCTCGACCTTCTTGGTCGCGAGCAGCTGGCGGGTGCCGTAGAGGTAGTTCTTGATCACGATGTGGATGCCCTGCTCCTGCAGCGCGGCCTCTTTCTCCTTGAACCAGTCGGATTCGTAGATGTCGAACAGGCTCTGCGCGTCTTCGGTGAGGTAGGGGCCAAAGAGGATGCCGAGATCGGGATCATAGTCGGTCAGGAAGCCCACATCGGCGATGGTGATGACGTTGACGCCGAGCATGCCCTGCTCGATCACGTCCTTCTTCGCGCCAAGCTGCGAGGAGGGGTAGAGCTCCAGCACCACTTCGCCGTCCGAGGCCTCGGCCACCAGTTCTTTCCAGCGGTTCATAACGAGGTCCGCGGGCTCGCCCGGGTTGTTCTCGTAGGCGATGCGCACGGTGGTTTCCGCCAGCGCCGGCATCGCCAGCATCATCGCGGTGGTGGCGCCGAGCAGGGCCTTGGTGAGTGTTTTCATGGGTCTCCTCCGTATCACGGTTGCTGGGTCGGTCGGGGCGCGCGCTGAACCGGCCAGATGGTGATCGGTTCGGAACGCTGCTCGCGGGAGGTCAGCCAACTGGCCAGAACCTCGCCGGAATGCTGGAAATGGTCGGACAGGGCTGCGCCGAGCGCGGCGGCATCATGGTCCTCGAGCGCCGCGACGATGCGGTCGTGCTGGGCCTTGGCGGTCGCGGTGTTGAGCTCCTGCGACTTGCCGACCTCGAGATAGTATTTCAGCGGCACGGAGAGCACGTCATACATCCGGCTCAGCACCGTGTTGCCGGCGGCCTGCACCAGCCCGTAATGAAAATCGTAATCCGCCTGCGCGGCCTCGGCGGCGGTCAGCGCGCCGACCATGCGGTCGTTGGCGGCGCGGATCGCGTCGAGCTGCGCGGGCGTGACGTGGCAGATCATCAGCGGCGCCGCACCGGTTTCGTTGATGCGGCGGAAGTTCAGCACATCGGTGAAGCTGCGCGCCGACGTGTCGAAATGATCGGTCAGTTCCTGGAACATGATGCCGAAATCCGGCGTCCGTACCTTGGCACCGCGCTTCGTCTTTTCGATCAGGGAAAGCGCCTCGAGATGGATCATCGTCTCGCGGATGGTGTTGCGCGACACGTCGAACCGCTCCGCAAGCTCGCGCTCGTTGGGCATGAGATCGCCGGGCCGATAGCTTTCGGCGATTTCGCGGCGCAGTACGTCGCGGATCTCTTCCACCGTCGATTTGGCCACCTGCTCCTCCCACAGATCGTGACTTTGGTTGGACCATAGGGCCACAGAAAAAGCGCCGTCAAGCGCTCGCAAACCTGTTTGCGCAAACAGAGTGGCGGGTTCAGGACCAGTTCACAGAGGCGAGCAGGGTCTCGCGGGCGGTTTGCAGATGCTGGTCGAACGCGTCGCGCGCCTCATCGCTGCGACCCTGCAAAACTGCTTGAATCACAGCGAGATGCTCGCGGATCGCCTCGCGGTTCCGCACCGTCTCGTCGCGCTTGTTCCACTGGTAGTGGTAGTGGACGATGATCGAAATCCGGTGCGCGAATTCGTCGTAGAAGCGGTTGCGCGCGGCACTGCAGACCAGCCGGTGAAACCGCGCATCAAGGGCCGGGAACTCGGTCATCGCCGAATCGTCGCGGGCCAGAAGATTGATGTGCAGCCGCTCCATCTCGACCATGCGGGGCAGGGCGGGATGGTCGGGATCGGCGCAGAGCCGGCGCATCGCCTCGCGCTCGATCAGCTCGCGCATGTCGCACATTTCGAGCGCGTAGTCGCGGGTGAAGCCCCGAAACGTCCAATGTTTGTTGGGGTTCTTCTCGACCAGCCCGCTGACCCGGAAGTTCTGCAGCAGGTCGCGGACCAGCGCCACGGAGATGCCGAGCTGGCGCGCCAGCTCGCTTTCGTGGATCTGCGCGTTGGGCGGCAGGTCGGTGCGCAGGATCCATTCGTGGAACTGGTGCTCGGCGCGCTCCGCCGGCAGGGCCACGTCTTCGGGCGGAAAGCGGTCCGCCACCGTGGGCGCCCGCAAGAGCACCTTGCGGCGGCCCTCCCATTCGAGAATCCCGAGGTTCGCCAGATGCGACAGCACGTTGCGCGCTGTGGTGCGCGAGATTTCGAGCCGGTCGCAGAGCTCGGCCTCGGTGCCCAGCTCGCAGCCCGGCTCGAGGCCTGAAAACAGGTCCATCGCCTGGTTGGCGGCGGCTTTGAACGTCTGGTTCTGTCGCGACATCTGGCACGCCTTTCCGGCTGACCGCTCTTTCAACTTGAGTGGAATGTATTTTATTTATAAAAAACCGTAAAGGGGCGCGCGACTCCCCCGCTTTCGCGTGCCCTCAGCCGACGGAGGATTCCCATGACCGCGACCGAAATGAAGGCTCTGCTCTGCGACGAGCCGGGCAAACTGAGCTGCGTGACCCGCCCGCGTCCCGAGGACAGGCCGGGCCATCTGCGCATCCGCATCGAGGCCATCGGCATCTGCGGCACCGACTATCACATCTACGGCGGCAACCAGCCCTTCCTGCAATACCCGCGCGTCATGGGCCACGAGCTCTCGGCCCGCGCCATGGCCGACAGCGCCGATGGCCGCATCCGGCAGGGCGATCTGGTGGTCGTGAACCCCTATCTCACCTGCGGCACGTGCCGCGCCTGCACCATCGGCAAGCCCAACTGCTGCGAGAACATCGCCGTGCTGGGCGTGCACACCGATGGCGGCATGTGCGAGGAGATCGTGGTGCCCGAGGGCAACCTCTACCCGGCCGGAGACCTCAGCCCGGCGGCGGCGGCGATGGTCGAGTTCCTTGCCATCGGCGCCCACGGCGTGCGCCGCTCGGGGCTGGGCGCCGGGGTGACGGCGCTGATCGTCGGAGCAGGCCCGATCGGCGTGGGAGCGGGTCTCTTCGCCCACATCGCCGGGGCCGAGGTCACCTTGCGCGATACCTCGCCCGACCGCCTTGCGCTGGCCAAGGAGATCATTCCCGCCGCCAAAACCGAGCTTGTCTCGGAGATGGCCGACACGGTCTATGACACCGTCTTCGACGCCACCGGCAATATCGGCGCGATGAACGCAGGGCTGAGCTACCTTGCCCATGGCGGCAACTACGTGCTGCTCTCGGTGGTGAAGGGCGATCTGAGCTTCGCCGATCCGGAATTTCACAAGCGCGAGACCACGCTCTTCGCCAGCCGCAACGCGCTCAAGGCCGATTTCGAGCATGTCATGGACTGCATGGCCAAGGGGCTGGTCCCGGTCGACAAGATCGGCACCCACCGCACCACGATCGAGGGCGCGGTGGAGGATCTGCCGAAATGGGCCGAGGACCGGGGCAGCGTGGTCAAGGCGCTGATCGAGGTGCGTGCATGACCGGTGTGACCACCCCCATCGTGCAGTTCGGCACCTCGCGCTTCCTGCAGGCCCATGCCGACCTGTTCTTTTCCGAAGGCTCGCCCGCCCGTGCCATCACCGTGGTGCAGAGCTCGGGAGATCCCGCCCGCGCGGCGCGGCTCGGGGCGCTGGCCGCGGAGGGCGGCTTCCCGGTGCGCGTGCGCGGCCAGCAGGACGGCAAGGTCGTCGACGAAGAGCGCCGCGTGACCTCGGTCAGGCGGACGCTCTCGACCGCCTCCGACTGGGCCGAGCTGTCGCGCGTCGTCACCGGGGAGGCGGAGCTCATCCTGTCGAACACCGGCGATGCGGGGTTCGACCCCAAGCCTGCCGACGATCAGGCACGGCCCAATCAGGCGATGTCGTACCCGGCCAAGCTCTTCCACCTGCTGGCGGCGCGTCACGCGAGCGGGGGCCAGCCACTCACGATCTTCCCGATGGAGCTGATCCCCAACAACGGCAGGGTTCTCAAGGCGCGCGTGCTCGAGATCGCCGCCGGCAAGAAGGCCGACCCGGTGCTGATCGAGTGGCTGAACGCCTGTCTGTGGGTGAACAGTCTCGTCGACCGCATCGTTTCGGAGCCGATCGATCCGGTGGGCGCGGTGGCCGAACCTTACGCGCTCTGGGCCATCGAGGCGCAGGACGGGCTCACGCTGCCGGTGGTGCACCCCTCGGTTCAGCTGGTCGAGGACCTCGAGGAGATCGAGCGGCTGAAGCTGCACATTCTCAACCTCGGCCACACCGCGATGGCCGCGTTCTGGATGGCGGGCGCGGCCGATCCCGACGCCATCGTGCGCGACCTGCTCGCGGGCGAGGTGGGGGACAAGATGAAAGACGTGATGAAGACGGAAGTCCTGCCGGGGTTCGCCCTGCGCGGGCTCGGCGACAAGGCCGAGGCCTATCTGGCGGTGACGCTCGAGCGCTTCGCCAACCCGTTCCTCGACCACCGCATCGCCGATATCGCGCAGAACCACGACCAGAAGCTCGAGCGCCGAATCGGCGCCTTCCTGTCATGGGTGCGTGAGGTGCAGCCGGATTATGCCGCGCCCACGCTTGACGCTCTTTGCACACGAGAGGAGGCCTGACATGGCAGCGCCCACGATCATGGTGCTCGACCCCATGGATACCGTGGCCGTCGTGCTCTCGGACATGGACGCCGGTGAGACCCGCGACGGCCTGACCGCGCGGGAGCCGATCCCGCGTGGCCACAAGATTGCCCGCAAGGCGATGGCCGCCGGCGATCCGGTGCTGAAATACGGGCAGGTAATGGCGGTGGCGAGCCGGGACATCGCGGTGGGGGACCATGTGCACGTGCAGAACTGCGCGCTGCCCGAGGGCGGCCACGGTGTCAGTGCGGTGCAGGCGCGCCTGCCGGAGGTGCCGAGCCGCACCACGTTTCAGGGCTTTGCCCGGCCAGACGGGCGGGTGGGCACGCGCAACTATATCGGGGTGATCGCCTCGGTGAACTGCTCGACCACGGTGTGTGACGCCATCGCCGCCGAGGCCAACCGCACGCTGTTGCCGAGATTTCCCAACGTCGACGGCTTCGCACCCATCGTGCACGATCAGGGCTGCGGCATGGCCAACCAGGGCGAGGGGTTCGACGCGCTCGTCCGCACCCTCAAGGGCTATCGCGACCATCCGAATTTCGGCGGCGTGCTGATCATCGGCCTTGGCTGCGAGGTCAACCAGCTGACACTCTACAAGCCGACCGAATGGACCAAGGAGCGCTTCAAGACCTTCAACATCCAGGAGGTCGGCGGCTCGCGCTCGGCGGTGAAGCGGGCGCTGGAGCTGCTCGAGCCGATCGCCGCTATGGCCAACGGGGATGCGCGCAGCGAGCAGCCGGTCTCGGCCCTGACGCTCGGGATGCAATGCGGTGGCTCGGATGGCTTCTCGGGCATCACCGCCAACCCCGCGCTCGGCGTCGCGTCGGACATGCTGGTCGCGGCGGGCGGCACCTCGATCCTGTCGGAGACGCCCGAGATCTACGGCGCCGAGCACCTGCTCATCGCGCGCGCCGAGGACGAGACCGGCCACAAGATCGAGGACATGATCGCGTGGTGGCGCGACTATGCCAGCAAGAACGGCGCCTCGCTCGACAACAACCCCAGCCCCGGCAACAAGAAGGGCGGTCTGACCACTATCCTCGAGAAATCACTGGGGGCTGTGGCCAAGGGCGGTCTCGCGCCGCTCTCGGGGGCCTACGCTTATTCCGAGAAGATCGACCGGCACGGCTTTGTCTACATGGACAGCCCCGGCTACGATCCGGTGGCGGCGACCGGACAGGTGGCCTCGGGGGCGACCCTCATCGCCTTCACCACCGGGCGCGGCTCGTGCTTCGGTGCCAAGCCCGCGCCGTCGATCAAGCTGGCGTCGAACTCGGATCTGGCGCGCTCGATGCCCGAGGACATCGACATCGATTGCGGCGGCGTGGTCGAGGAGGGCGTGTCGCTGACCGAGATGGGCCAACGGATCTACGACCTGCTGCTCGACACCGCGTCGGGCAAGAAGACCATGTCGGAAGAGTTCGGCTACGGAGACAACGAGTTCGTGCCATGGAAGATCGGCGCGGTTCTCTAGGCTTCGCCCGGACCGTCACGTTTGCGAGGCGCGCTGCGGTGCGCCTCGTGGCGTTTATCGGCGCCTGACTGGGTCTCTCTTGGTGCGAAACAGGGGGCGGCTCGCCATGTCGCCTGCGCCGGTGACGCGGTTGCGCGCCAGACACGACCCAAGCAAGGACGTTGCGCAAAAGGGCGCCGTCACAAAAGCCGGAGCGGGTGGTCCGAACGTGCTGGCGACGCGGGCGTCGGGAACTGGCATGGTTTCGGGTGCGGGCGCAGTTCGCAGACGACCCCCAGGCTATCCGTTTTGGCAAACGGCCCCTCACGCTGCGCCCGCACCATGTTCCAGAGGCAAGGTCCGTCATATCCCGAGCGAAAGGCGCACCGGCTGGCCGCCGGGCGGGCCGCCCCTCGGTGGCAGGGCGCGCAGCTTTCACCGTGAACTCGTGCGCCGGACGTGACGAGGGTCGTCTGACAGCGGGGCGAGCCACGTTTGGCCGGGCCTGCGGTTGTCGTCGATGCGCACACCGGCCTGCACGGCGAAGGGTTTCGCCGGTTCATGCGATCGATGATGGGGCCGGGCGGGGAAACTGGGCGGCGCGACCGTGTCGGGGCTGGTTTGCCGCTAATCTAGCTCACAGAGAGCGGCGTCTTCCGGGGAAGGCAAAACGCCGCCCAGCAGGGCGGCGTTCAATATCTCGCAAGCTGTGACTGCAGGTGTCAGCCCTTGTCCTCAGGCGGGCGCGGCGCGTCGGGGTCGGGCTGGCCCACGCCCTTGAAGACGAACTTGAACGGCAGCGCCCAGAGAAAGCCCAGCACGACGTAGACCAGCAGCTCGACCACGATCGACGGGCGGTCGAGCGCGTTGACGATGCTGACCGCCGCCACGATGTAGAGCGGCAGCCAGACCAGCAGCAGCAGCAGCGACAGGCGCTTGCGGGTCTTGTGAGACAGCGCCATCAGTCCTCGAACGGGTCAGTGACGAGGATGGTGTCCTCGCGCTCGGGCGAGGTCGAGAGCATGGCGACGGGGCAGCCGATCAGTTCCTCGACGCGGCGCACGTACTTGATCGCCTGGCCGGGCAGGTCGTTCCACGAGCGCGCGCCCTCGGTCGACTCGCTCCAGCCATCCATCTCTTCGTAGATCGGGGTGCAGCGGGCCTGCTGGTCGGCGGCGATGGGCAGGTGGTCGAGCACCTCGCCGTCAAGCTCGTAGCCGGTGCAGATCTTGATCTTCTCGAACCCGTCCAGCACGTCGAGCTTGGTCAGCGAGATGCCGTTGACGCCCGAGGTGGCACAGGTCTGGCGCACCAGAACCGCGTCGAACCAGCCGCAGCGGCGCTTGCGCCCGGTGACGGTGCCGAACTCGTGGCCGCGGGTGCCGAGGCGGTTGCCGTCCTCGTCGTCAAGCTCGGTCGGGAACGGGCCTTCACCGACGCGGGTGGTGTAGGCCTTGACGATGCCGAGCACGAAGTCGATGGCGCCCGGACCGATGCCGGTGCCGGTGGCCGCTTGCCCCGCGATCACGTTGGACGAGGTCACGAAGGGATAGGTGCCGAAATCGATGTCGAGCAGCGCGCCCTGCGCCCCCTCGAAAAGGATGCGCTTGCCGGAGCGGCGCTTCTCGTTGAGCACCTTCCACACGGGGCCTGCATATTGCAGCACCTCGGGGGCGATCTCGAGCAGCTGCGCGATCAGCGCCTCCCGGTCGACCGGCTCCATGCCGAGGCCCCTGCGCAGCGCGTCGTGGTGGGTCAGAGCGCGATCGACGCGGCTTTCCAGCGTGGCGCGGTCGGCGAGGTCTGCCACACGTACCGAGCGGCGACCGACCTTGTCCTCGTAGGCCGGGCCGATACCGCGACCGGTGGTGCCGATCTTGGCGCCCTTGGCCGCGGCTTCTTCGCGCGCGCGGTCGAGCTCGCCGTGGATCGGCAGGATCAGCGGCGTGTTCTCGGCGATCATCAGCGTCTCGGGGGTGATCTCGACACCCTGCTCGCGGATCGTCGCGATCTCCTTCACGAGGTGCCACGGATCGAGCACCACGCCATTGCCGATCACCGACATCTTGCCGCCCCGCACCACGCCCGAAGGCAGCGCGTTGAGCTTGAAGACGGTGCCGTCGATCACCAGGGTATGGCCTGCATTGTGGCCCCCTTGGAAACGGGCGATCACGTCGGCCCGGCTCGACAGCCAGTCCACGATCTTGCCCTTGCCCTCGTCGCCCCACTGGGCGCCCACGACGACCACGTTTGCCATAGCTCACCTGTCCTTTTGGAGATCCAAAACGGGCTCCGTATAGCGAAGCGCGGGGGCGGGTGAAACCATCAAATTGAGCGCGCGGCCTGTGATCCGGGCCAGTCGGTCGCCCCGCGCTCGGGCAGATC
The DNA here is from genome assembly GCF_020171625.1 of Salipiger bermudensis. GTDB lineage: Bacteria > Pseudomonadota > Alphaproteobacteria > Rhodobacterales > Rhodobacteraceae > Salipiger > Salipiger bermudensis_B. The sequence goes on along the minus strand of NZ_JAIUZY010000007.1, from coordinate 148,533 downwards.
GGGCAGGCCCGTGCGCAGAGCCCTGCGCAAACGACCGTTCTTGGCGCACACCGTCGCCACACGCTACGACAAAACCGCTGAAAGCGACCTGGGCTTCGTCGACATCGCATCGATCCGCCTCTGGGTCCGCCTGTTGTCAACATGACTTGGAAAGAAACCAAACCCCGGCAGCGCAAGTTGGGTCGGACAGCATTACGAGAGATTCATGATGAAACCAGCCCTTCTGATACTCCCATTCCTTGCACTCGTGTCAGGTTGCGCAGATCCCGCGCCCCAAGGCGAACGTCCGATGGACGAAGTCCCGGTGCAAAGCGTCCTGCCGACCGGCCAGCGGCAATACAGCTTTGAAAACGGCTGCGATGTCATCCTTGAGGCCGAGGCCGCAGTCCTTGTACGCGAAGATCCCGAATGCGCTTTGCATCACCGTGACATCGCATTGCTCTACGCTTCCGGCGACTGACGCCAGCTCCACCCGATCCAGTTCATCTTGGTCGCCCTTTCGGGCGGCCTTTTTCGTGGATATTGCGATGACCAGCATCAAGATGAGCGCTTCGATCCTGATCACCAAGACACGCAGTTTCTGGCTTGCCGCGCCAGCCCCTCCAATCCGACACCGTGCTGGGGATCAAATCACACCGCTTCGCAACAGACCACTCGCCAAGCGGTACTTTTGCACCACGGCCCGCATCGAAGACCTTTCACCTTTCCGGACATTCTCCGCACCATAGGATGTGCCCAAACTCAACGGTTTCTGCTGCTGGCGCAAACGACGGTTTTTGATCCAGAGCATTGCCCGGAGGCGCCCCGAGGGGCGAGAAGGGGGCCAGGGCACCGCGAAAAGTGCCGATTGCGAGAGGACAGGAGCATGACCGGCACGGTGTTCGGACTGGGAGAGGTGGCGCAGGCCACCATCGCGCTGGCGCTTGCGGGGGTGCTGGGGCTGCTCCTTGGCAGGCTCACCCTCCGCGGCGTCGGGCTCGGCATCGGCGGAGTGCTGTTCGCGGGCATCGCGCTTGGCGATGTTGCGGCGCGCGCCGGGGTCCAGTTCAACCCCGAGATGATGGAGTTCGTGCGCGAGTTCGGCCTGATCCTCTTCGTCTTCACCATCGGCATCGAGGTCGGGCCGGGGTTCTTCGGCTCGTTGCGCAAGTCGGGCCTGCAGCTCAACGCGCTTGCGGCTTCCATCGTGCTCTTGGGCGTGGCGGTGACCGTGGCGCTGCATTACGCCTTCGACATCCCCGTGCCGGCGCTGGTGGGCATCATGTCGGGCGCGGTGACCAACACGCCGGGGCTTGGCGCCGCGACGCAGGCGCTGTCCGACATCGGCGCCGGGGCCGACGCGGTGGCCACGCCCTCGCTGGGCTACGCGGTGGCCTATCCGTTCGGCATCGTCGGCATCCTGCTGGCGATGCTGCTGGTGCGCTTCGCCGCCCGGGTCGACACCGAAGCCGAGGCCCGCAGCTTCGAGGCACATCGCCGCAAGGGCTCGGGCACGCTGCCCTCGCTCGACGTGGTGGTGCGCAACGAGAACCTCGACGGGCTGACACTGGGGGAGGTGCCGGGGCTGTTCGACGCGGGCGTGGTACCGTCGCGGATGCGCAAGAGCGGCGAACTGGTGGTGCCGCAGCGCGACACGGCGCTGGCGGTGGGCGACATCCTCCACCTCGTCGGCCCGGCCGACAAGCTGCAGGGGATGCGGCTGGTGCTTGGCGTGGAATCGGAGACTAGCCTGACGACTAAGGGCACGGGTCTGTCCTGGGCGCGGGTCCTCGTCACCGATAACGCCGCCGCCGGGCACCGGCTGCGCTCGCTGCGGCTCGAAGAGAGCTACGGCGTGTCGGTGTCGCGGATCATGCGGGCCGGGCTCGAGATCCCGGCGCAGGCAGATGGCACGCTCGAGTTCGGCGACATCGTCACGGTGGTCGGCCCGCGCGAGATGATCGACAAGGTGCGCGGCATCCTCGGCGACGAGACACGCCGCCTCGACCGGGTGGATTTCCCCGGCGTGTTCCTCGGCATCGTGCTGGGGGTGATCTTGGGCAGCATTCCGATCGCCGCGCCCGGCTTGCCGGCCCCCTTGAAGCTGGGGCTTGCCGGGGGGCCTCTGGTGGTGGCGATCCTGCTGGGGCGACTTGGCAGCTGGGGGCCGTTTACGTGGGTGATGCCGCCCGCGGCCAACCATGCCCTGCGCGAGTTCGGCATCATCCTGTTCCTCGCCGTGGTGGGGCTGAAGGCCGGCGACCGTTTCCTCGACACGCTGATCACCGGCGATGGCCTGTCGTGGGTGCTTTACGGCGCCACCATCACGCTGGTGCCGCTGATCGCGGTGGGCGTGGTCGGGCGTTTCGTGCTGGGGCTCAACTACCTGTCGCTTTGCGGGGTGCTCGCGGGGTCGATGACCGATCCGCCGGCGCTGGCCTTCGCCAATGCGCAGAGCGAGTCGCCCGCGGCCTCGGTGGCCTATGCCACGGTCTATCCGCTGGTGATGGGCCTGAGGATCTTTGCGCCGCAGCTTCTTGTGCTGCTGCTGCTCTGAGCCCGGTGCCTGTCGCGTGGTCGGGTCAGCTTCGTCCGCCGACCACCAGTGCCACGCCCGCGACGAGCAGCACCAGTCCGAAGATCTGCGCGGGAGCCACGGTTATGCCGCGCAGCGTGTCGAAGCCCAGCCCCGCCACGATCTGCGAGGCCACCAGCGCCGAGATGGTCAGCGTGGCACCCACCTGCGCATAGCCGGTCAGGCTCGCGAAGACGAAGAGCGTGCCGAGCAGCCCCGGCACGAGGAACAGCCACCAGCGGCCCGTCGCCAGCCGGGCAAAGGCCTCGGGGCCGTCGACCGCCAGCGCGGTGACGCTAAGCACCACGAGGCCCACCGCCGAGTTCAGCCACAGCGCCACCCAGATCGAGCCGGACACCGTGCGCGCCTCGAGCATCAGCGCGTTCTGCAGCACAAGCGCGCTACCCGCGGTCGCCAGCAGCAGCAGGGTCACGAGCAGGGTCATTCCGGCGCCTCCCGCGCGTCGAGCGTCAGCTGCAGGAAGGTGAGGTCGAGCCAGCGTCCGAACTTGCAGCCGACCTGCGGCATCTCGGCGGTGACGACGAAGCCCAGCTTGCGATGCAGCGCGAGAGAGGCGGCGTTGCCGCTCTCGACCCCGGCCACCATGACGTGCTTGTCCAAGGCCCGCGCCCGGAGGATCAGCGCTGTCATTAGGGCGCGCGCCACGCCGCGTCCGCGCGCCGAGGGGTGGATATAGACCGAATGCTCGACGGTGTGGCGGAAGCCCTCGAACGGGCGCCAGTCGCCGAAACTCGCATAGCCCAGCACCGCGCCATCCGCATCGCGCGCCACCAGCACCGGGTAGCCTTGCGCCTGTCGCGCCTGCCACCAGTCGCGGCGATTGCCAAGGTCGACCGGCGTCTCGTTCCAGATCGCCAGCGTGTTGTGCACTGCGTCGTTGTAGATCTCGAGAATGCCCGGAAGATCCGCCTCGGAGGCGTCTTCGATCTGCGGGGCGGCGAAGGAGAGGCTTGGATCTGCGTGCATTTGTCTAATATATTAGACGCCATGAGCACAGGTCTAGCCCGAATGATACAGAACGAGCGAAAGCGGCGCGATTGGTCGCTGACAGAGCTTGCGGAACGGGCAGGGGTGTCGCGCGCGATGATCCATCGCATCGAAGCCGACGAGAGCAGCCCCACCGTCGCGACGATCGGCCGACTCGCGGGCGCGTTCGGCATGACCATGTCCGAGATGCTGGCCGAGCCGGTGACCGGCGGCTCGCGCCTGTCGCGGGCGCAGGACCGCGAGGTCTGGCAGGACCCCGAGACCGGCTATGTCCGAGAGGTTCTCACGCCGCGGTCCGAGCCCGGAGGCCGCTCGCTCGAGATCGTCAAGGTCACGCTTCCGGTGGGGGCGCGGGTGAGCTTTCCGCCGCAGAGCTTCGGCTTCCTGATGGAGAGCATCTGGGTGCAGTCGGGGCAGCTGACCTTCGAGGAAGGTAAGAAGGTGTGGCGGCTGGGGCCGGATGATTGCCTGACACTGGGGGCGCCGCGGCGTTGCAGCTTCGTCAACGAGAGCGACGCGCCCTGCCACTACGCGGTGGTGGTCGCCCGGATCTGACCGGGCGCGCCACCTGCTTCAGGGGCCGTGCGCCTCAGCGCACCACGAGCACGGTCTTCGGCGCGTGGCGTACGACGCGCGCGGCGTTGGGACCGACGAGGTAGTCCTTGAGCGCCGGGCGGTGGGCGCCCACCACGATGGCCTCCGCGCCGAGGTCCTGAGCCGCCTTGATGATCTCGTGATAGATCGTGCCCTGCGTCACCTTCAGCTTGCCGAGCAGATCGACCGGGATCACCTCACTTGCCCACGCGGCGAGCCTGTCGCGCGCCTCGGTCTGGATGGCGTTGGCCTGGTCGGGGCCAAGGAAGGAGCCCACCATCGCCATTCCCGATCCGGGGATGACGTTGACCACGTGCAGGGTCGCGCCTTCGCCTTTTGCCATGCGCACCGCCGCCTCGGCCACGTGGCCGGATTCGGGCAGATCGTTGATGTCGACCGCCAGCAGGATCGTCTGGTACATTGCCTGTTCTCCTCAGAAGGCCGGTTGCTTGGCGCGGGGGCGCTGAATCATCACCACCCCGGCCAGCAGCAGCAGCGCCGGAATGAAGAACCATTCCTTCGCCATTCTCTCGTTCTCGACCTCGACCGCAGAGATCACCACCGGGGTGTCCGCGTAGTAGTCGTACTCGGTCCCGATCTGGTCGAAGAGCGGCGTGCCGGGGAAGGGCTCGTCGAGCAGCAGGCGGCCGTCCTCTTCGAACACCGTGAGGCCCTGATCGGCCAGCGCCGTCTCGCCGTCGCCGGCGACCGCGGGGATCACCACGGTGGTCGGGCGCACCTTCCCGGTGTCGAAGTCGGGGCCCTCGATCAGCACCCGGATGTCGGCGCCGTCGGGCTCTTCCGACATCAGCTCGATCGCGGCGCCGCCGGAGGCCGAGACATAGGGCTCTTCGACCATGTCGAGGAAGAAGCCCGGCCGGAACAGCATGAAGGCGATGAAGAGCAGCACCGCGCTTTCCCAGATCCGCGACTTGGCGATGAAGTAGCCCTGCGTCGCGGCGGCGAAGAGCAACATCGCCAGAAGCGATATGAAGAACACGAAGATCGCGTGTCCGAGGGTCACGTCGATGAGCAGCAGGTCGGTGTTGAAGATGAACAGGAACGGCAGCAGCGCGGTGCGGATGTCGTAGCCGAAGCCCTGAAGACCGGTCTTGATCGGATCCCCGCGCGAGATCGCCGCCGCGGCATAGGCGGCAAGACCCACCGGTGGCGTGTCATCGGCGAGGATGCCGAAGTAGAACACGAACATGTGGACCGCGATCAGCGGCACCACGAGGCCGACCTGCGCGCCGACGCTGATGATCACCGGCGCCATCAGCGACGAGACCACGATGTAGTTGGCGGTGGTCGGAAGCCCCATGCCGAGGATCAGCGACAGCACCGCCACGAGGATCAGCAGCACCATCAGGTTGCCGCCCGAGATCACCTCGATCACCGTGCCGATGACCTGATGCGCACCAGTCAGCGAGATGGTGCCCACGATGATGCCGGCGGCCCCGGTCGCGACGCCGATGCCGATCATGTTGCGCGCGCCGAGGATCAGGCCCTGCACGAAATCGCCCCAGCCAGCACGCGCCTCGGTGCCCACGTCGTGGCCGCGGAAGGCCGCCTTGATCGGGCGGTGGGTCAGCGCGATGATGACCATGAAGAAGGTCGCCCAGAAGGCCGACAGCGCCGGCGACAGCCGGTCGAGCGTGTCGGTGCGCACCATCAGGTTCCAGACCAGGATGAAGATCGGAATGGCGAAGTAGAGCCCGCCGATCAGCGTCGGCGTCAGGCGCGGCGCGGTCGGCGGCGCGTTGGTGTCCTTGTCTTCCTTGATCTCGGGGAAGCTGGCCGAGATCTTCAGAAGCACGAGGTAGAGGACCGCCACCAGCGCCACGGCGGCGTAGACCGAGTTGCCGGTGATCGGCTCGAGCAGGGTGCGCAGGCCGATCATCAGGAAGGTCAGCGCGCCAAGCAGGATGAAGCCCGACAGGAACAGGATCATGATCATCAGCACGCCGATGCGCCGGCCCGGCTTCTCGAGCCCCTTGAGGCCCATCTTCAGGCTCTCGAGATGCACGATGTAGAGGAGCGCGATGTAGGAGATCACCGCCGGCAGGAAGGCGTGCTTGACCACGTCGATATAGGGAATGTTGACGTATTCGACCATCAGAAAGGCCGCGGCGCCCATCACCGGCGGGGTCAGCTGGCCATTGGTCGAAGAGGCGACCTCGACCGCGCCGGCCTTCTCGGCGGGGAAGCCGATGCGCTTCATCAGCGGGATGGTGAAGGTGCCGGTGGTCACGGTGTTGGCGATCGAAGAGCCCGAGATCATGCCGGTCATCATCGAGGACAGCACCGAGGCCTTGGCCGGGCCGCCTCGCAGCGCGCCAAGCAGGGCGATGGCGACCTGGATGAACCAGTTGCCGCCGCCGGCGCGGTCGAGGATGGCGCCGAACAGCACGAAGAGGAAGATCATCGTCGTGGACACGCCAAGCGCCACGCCGAACACGCCCTCGGTCTGCATCCAGTAATGCCCGAGCGCCTTGCTCAGCGACGAGCCGCCGTAATTGGTGATGTTGCGCGCCCATTCCGAGTAGCCGCCGAAGAAGGCGAAGGCCACGAAGATGAAGGCGATGATCACCAGCGGCAGGCCGAGCGAGCGCCAGACCGCGATCATCAGCGTCACCATGCCGATGGCCGACATGACGATGTCCGTGGTCGTCCAGAGCCCGGGGCGGGTGGCGATCTCGTTTCGGAAGACCACCAGATAGAGACAGGAGGCCACGCCCAGCAGCATCAGGACCCAGTCATAGGCGGGGATGTGATCGCGCGGCGCGGACTTGGTCAGCGGGAAGGCCAGCGTCGCGAGCCCCATGGCGAAGGCCAGGTGGATAAAGCGCGCCTGGGTGACGACGTTGGCGAAGAACGACACGCCGGTCGCCTGGGCCAGCATCCCGGGAATGCGCGAGGCGATGTAGAGCTGGAACAGCGACCAGGCGATACAGGTGCCCAGGATGAGCGTGCCTTGCCAATTCGCCGGGTTGCGCGCCCCGGTATCGGCCTCGGCCACCATGTCGTCGGCTGTGCGTTCCGTAGACGGCTGATCCACCATCGCCGTGTCCCCCATGTGCTGGATTATCTTTATTATTTATCGGTTTGCCCGGGTTGTTCTCGAGCGGGGCAGGCTCGGTGGAAGGCGCCGCGCGGGCGCCTTCCGGGCGCGGGGCGCCGTTACTCGATCAGGCCGAGCTCACGATAGGCCTTTTCCGCACCGGCGTGCAGCGGGGCCGAAAGACCGTCGGAGACCATTTCTTCGGCCTTGAGGTTGGCGAAGGCCGGGTGCAGCTGACGGAAGTCGTCGAGGTTCTCCATCACCGCCTTGGACAGCACGTAGACCGCGTCTTCGGAGACGTCTGCCGAGGTCACCAGCGTCGCACCGACGCCGAAGGTCGTGACGTCTTCGTCGTTGCCAGCATACATGCCGCCCGGAACGGTGGCGACGCGGTAGTAGGGGTTTTCTTCGATGAGCTTGTCGATCACCGGGCCGTCGACGTTCACGAGGCTCACGTCGCAGGTGGTCGCGGCTTCCTGGATGGCAGCGGCCGGGTGGCCCACCACGTAGACCATGGCGTCGATGTTGCCGTCACAGAGTTGCTGCGACATTTCCGAGCCCTTGTATTCGGTGGCGAGCGCGAAATCGTCCATCGTCATGCCGTACTCTTCCATCAGCACCTCGGTGGTGGCGCGCAGACCCGAGCCGGCGTTGCCCACGTTGAAGCGCTTGCCCTTGAGGTCCTCGAAGCTCTCGATGCCGGCATCGGCACGGGCGATCAGGGTAAAGGGCTCGGGGTGGACCGAGAACACCGCGCGGATGTCGGGGAAGGCGGCATCGCCTTCGAACTGCGAGGTGCCGTTATAGGCGTGGTACTGCCAGTCGGACTGGGCCACGCCGAACTCGAGCTCGCCGGCCTTGATGGTGTTGATGTTGTACACCGAGCCGCCGGTCGATTCGACCGCGCAGCGGATGCCGTGCTCGCGGCGGTCGCGGTTCACGAGGCGGCAGATCGCGCCACCGGTCGGGTAGTAGACGCCGGTCACGCCGCCGGTGCCGATGGAGATGAACTGCTGGTCCTGCGCGCTCGCAGCCGCGCCCATGACGAGCGCGCCGGTGACGACGGCGCCAAAGAGGGTGGTTTTCATCAGATCGTACTCCCTGTGATCTTGATTGAAATCGTAATGTTGATAGTGCCCAGATCTACGCTCGGATGCAAACAGGGCAAGATTGCCGATGGCTGACCAAGCGTCATGGATAGGGACGACCCTCCATGGCGCAATTTTCGTGCGTCAGAGGGGGTCCCTGCCTTACGTGGTCTCGCACCGGGAAGGCCCCTATCTCTATGATTGCACAGACAAGGCCTCTCGCAACGCATTTGAGGGGCGGCTGAAAGAGTTGTCGGCGCGGGCGATTCGACGCTGGCCGACCGCGATGGCGGTGCGCCGTGCGGCGCGTCAAAGGGTGGACGGGCAATCGCGAGCGGACCGGCTTTGCCGAGGCGCCGATCCGCGCCGGTGGGGCGGCTCCCAGCTCTGGACGTCATTCGCTCGGCAAGGCGCCGCGAGCGCGCTCTACGAGGCGCCGTTTTGCGCCGGAAGGGCGTCAGCAATGAGTCCAGCTCGCAACTCGGAACGACCCTCCCTCGGGCGAGCCGCAGGGGGCTTGGCAATAAACGCGACGCCGCGAGGATGGCGGGTTCCGCTGAGGTGCCGTAGCCGCCACCCGCAGTGCACGCGCGGTCGCTGGCCGCCTCAGTTCAGATCGGCGAGCAGGCGGCCGTGCTTGCGGGTCTGTTCGATCACATCGCCGAAGGTGTGGATGCCGCGCGCCTGCAGCATCGGCAGCATCTTCACCAGCACCTGCGCCGTGGCCTGCGCGTCGCCGAGCGCGGTGTGGCGCAGCCGCGCCGGGATCTCGACGCCGAGCCGCTCGCAGAGCGCGTCGAGGGTATGGGTCTGGCCAGCCCCGAACAGCACCGCCGAGAGCAGCACCGTGTCGAGGATTGGGTGATCCCAGTCCACCCCCATGCGGGCGCGGTGGCGGCGCAGGAAGGCCATGTCGAAGGGCGCGTTATGCGCCACGATCACCGAGTCCTTGGCAAAGCGGTGAAAGCGCCGCCCGGCCTCGGCGATGTCGGGCTGGCCGCGCACCATGGCGTCGCTGACCTGATGCACCTTGGTAGAGCTGGGCGGGATCGGGATACCGGGATCGACGAGCTGGTCCATTACCTCGCCGGGCACGATGCGCCCGTTCAGCACCCGCACTGCGCCGATCTGCACCACTTCGTCCTTGTGCGGCAGCAGCCCCGTCGTCTCGGTGTCGAAGACGGTGTAGCAGAGCTTCGCGAGCGGCGTGTCCTCGACCGCCTCGGGGGCGTCCAACGTGAGCAGGTCGAAATCATAGACCAGCGGGCGCTCGGCCTCGGGCGCCATATGGGTCTGGGCGCCGTCGATCACCATCATGTAGCCGCCGCCCTCCATCGGTTTCAGCCGCGCCGAGTAGCTCTGCGCGCCGTCGATGCCTTCGGCCACGAAGCTGACCTCGCGACCGGTCTTGTGCAGTTGCTTCACCGCGGCGTCGAGGCCCTTGGCCTCGAAGAAATCAGACAGCGGGGCGTTCAGGCGCGGCACGTGCAGCTGTGTCAGCACCTCGGCCGCCTGACCGTCATAGAGCACGATCTGGCCGCGCGGATTGACAAGGATCATCGCCACCGGGATCTCGGTCAGCAGCGCGGTGAGGCGCTCCTTCTCCTGCGCCAGCCGCTCGGTCTCGAGCGCGACCTTCTGGGCGGTGGTCATGGTGCCGAGGATGAGCTTCTCGGACACCGCGTGGGCGGCGCCTGCGAGGTCGCCGAGATAGCGGGCGGAGCTGAGATCGACCTCACGGGAGACATCGGCATGGGCGCGCACCCGCATCTCGGCGGCGAGCGTCTCGATGGGCTTGGCGACGTTCTCGTCGAACAGCAGCCAGATCCCGGCGGTCAGCGCGAGCAGGGCGAGCGCCGACAGGATGGCGGCGAAGACGAAGCCGTTGGCGGGCGTGGTGTCGAGCGCGCGGGCGTAGCCGAGCCACAGCGCGCCGCCCACCGCCACGCTGCCGCCGAGGCCCAGCAGCACGAAGAACAGGAAGATGCGCAGGCGCAGGCTGAGCCGGGTGATCATGCGGTGCCCCCCGGCGCCTCGCAGACCGCCGCGACGATCGGATCGTCCTCACCGGCCTCGCGCCAGACCGGGTCGCCGCCATCGCCGCCCGCCGGATCGGCGCGGCGGTGGTTGACGCAATCCACCATCATCTCGACCGACCGCACCGGCTGCCAGCGGGCAAAGAAGTAGAGATCGGCGATATAGAGCCCCTCGGTCCCGGCATTGGCCCGGCGGGCGCCGTGATCGACGGCGATGAAGCGGTCGACCATCGGCGCGGCGTAGGTCCAGGGCCGGTAGAAGGCGCGGGCCTCGTGCACCGACGCCACGGTGAAGCCCTCGGGCAGGGCCTCGGCGGTACGCCCGTACCAGCCGTATTCGCTCGAGATCGTGGCGGCGATCATCGCGGCGCCCGCGGCCACCGGGACGAGCCAGCGCGGCAGGCGACCACCGAGGATCCTGTTGAGCAGCATGAAGGCCCCGGCACCAGCAAAGCCGGCCACGAAAACCGCGATCAGTTCAAAAAACATCTGTCCTCCTCCCAGAGAGCGGGCCTAGCCCAGCATACCGCGCCCGTGCCCGAGGGCCGATTGCAGCGACTTTATCACCACGAAGGCATCGCGCAGGTGACTGCGCTCGAAATCCGACAGGTCGGCGGGAGCGAGGTAATTGTCCGGCGCCTCGCCACGCTTCACCTGTGCCGCCTGATGCTCGAGCCGGGTTTCGGCGATCAGGTCGTAGGCGTCGAGCAGATCCTGCCCGCCCGAGCCGGAAAGTTTGCCCGCAGCCACCGCCGCCTCGAGCCGGGCGCGGGTGTTGACCTCGGCAAGCTGGCCCTGCAGCGCGTAGACCCGCGCCAGATCGACCACCGGCACCACGCCGTTGTGCTTGAGGTCGAGCGTGTTCTTGTGCTCGCCCGAGCGGATCGTTGCAAAGCCGCGCAACAGCCCCAGCGGCGGCGTGTGCTTGAGCGAATTCGAGATCATGTGCGCTACGAAGATCGAGTTCTTCGCCGCCGCCGCCAGCGTCTCGGCCTGCAGCTCCTCGTAGAGCGACTTGGTGCCGCCGATGGGGCGCAGGTCGAACATCACCGAGGCCAGCATCTGCGCCTTGGGATCGGGCTTCTTGATCCAGTTGGTGAAATACTGCCGCCACGTGCCGACCCGCTGGCACCATTGCGGATTGGTCGCCATCATGTCGCCGGGGCAGTGGTAATAGCCCGCCGCGTGCAGACCGTCGCTGACGAAGTCCGCCAGCTTGGCGAAGTAGCGCAGGTCGTCCTCGGTGGCGGCGTTGTCGAGAAACAGGCAGTTGTCCTGATCCGAGATGCCGGTCTGCTCCTGCCGCCCCTGCGAGCCGCAGGCCAGCCACAGATAGGGCACCGGGGCCGGGCCGAGCTTTTCCTCGCCAAGCGCCAGCAGGCGGCGGGTGGCGGTGTCGGCGATGTCGGTGATCAGCCGCGTCACCACCTCGTGGCGGTTGCCGCCGGCCACCAGCTGCGCAAGGAGCTGCGGAATGCGGGCGGTGATCTCGGCCATGCGGGCCGGGCTCTCGGCGTGGGCGATCCCGGCCACGAGCTCGGCGGAGCTCACCGCCTGAAAGCGGGTAAGGTCGGTCTGGGTGACCATGCCGACCAGCCGGCCTGCCTCGCAGACCGGGATGTGGCTGACATTGCGCTCCATCATCATGTGCAGCACGTCCGAGCCGATGGCCGAGGGCGGCAGGGTCATCGGATCGGCGGTCATCACGTGGGCCAGCGGGGTGTCGAAGGGCAGGCCCGCGCCCACCACCTTGCCCGACACGTCCCGTATGGTGAGAATGCCGAGCAGGCGATCGCCCTCGGTCACGCAGACCGAGGAGACGTGGCGCTCGGCCATGGCGCTCGCGGCCTCCTGCACGGTGGCGGAGGGCGGCAGGGTGAGCGGCCTTGCCGCCATCAGCGTCTCGACCCGGCTGTGGGCGAGGTCGGTCTTGCGCGGCTTGGCCCCGCGCGAGCGGTCGAAGAAGCGCTTCGCGGCGGGATGCTCGCGCACAAGCTCGTTGAAAGCGTAGACCGGCAGCATGAAGAGCAGCGTGTCCTCGACCGTGCGGGCCGAGGTGGCGGCGATGCCATCGCGCGCCAGCCCGCGTTCTCCGAACGAGTTGCGCGGCCCGAGCAGCGAGACCACCACCTCGTTCTCGTCGCGGATCTCCACCTGTCCGGAATGGATCAGGTAGAGCCCCTCGAGCGGGTTGCCGTAGGCGTAGATCGGCTCGCCCGCCGGCAGGCGGCGCTGGACGAATTGCGGCACTAGGCTTTCGAGCGCATCCGCCTCGAGCGCGTCATACGGGTGGACGCCGCTGAGAAAGCGCAGCAGCTCTTCGGGTGCGATCGGCATGGCGGCTCTCCCGGTCAGGCGAACGGTGGAAACGAAAATCCCGCCCCGGAGTAGCGCGGGACGGGATGAAAGGGTAGGGGAAAGGCCGCGGCGCGGCCTGACCCGTGAGGCTTAGTGGTCTTGGGCTGCGCCCGCGCCACGCGGCACGCGCACGCTTTCCACCAGCTCGCTGATGTGCCGCGGGATCGGACCGGTCATCTTCGAAACGGTGAAGGCCACCACGAAGTTGATCAGCGCGCCGACGGCACCGAACGAGGTCGACTTGATGCCCAGGAAAAGCGGCTCCGCGTCGGTGTAGCTGTTGGTGTCGGGGATGAAGAACCAGCCCTTGTGCAGGAAGATGTAGAGCAGCGTGACCAGCAGGCCCGCGAGCATCCCTGCGACGGCGCCCTGACGGTTCACCTTCGAGAAGATGCCCATCATCAGCACCGGGAAGATCGAGGCCGCCGCGATGCCGAAGGCCAGCGCCACGGTCTGCGCCGCGAAGCCCGGGGGGTTCAGACCCAGCCAGGTGGCCACCGCGATCGACACCGCCATGGCGATACGTGCCGCCAGAAGCTCGCCCTTCTCCGAGATGTTCGGGGTCAGCTGACCTTTCATCAGGTCGTGGCTCACCGCCGAAGAGATGGCGAGCAGGAGACCGGCGGCGGTCGAAAGCGCTGCGGCAAGACCACCGGCGGCGATCAGGCCGATCACCCAGGAGGGCAGGTTGGCGATCTCCGGGTTCGCAAGAACCAGGATGTCGTTGTTGAAGTTGGTCAGCTCGTTGCCGGTCCAGCCTTCAGCGGCCGCCCGCTCCTGCATTTCGGGCGAGGCGTCGTTGTAGTACTGGATGCGGCCGTCGCCGTTCTTGTCTTCCCAGCCCAGCATACCGGTCTGCTGCCACGTGGCCATCCAGTCATAGGTCGGGTCGCTCTCCATCTGCTCGAGCGAGACCGCCTGTGCGTCCGTGCCTTCCGGCCAGAACTGCTGGGTGATGTTGAGGCGCGCCATGGCCCCCACCGCCGGAGCGGTCAGGTAGAGCAGGGCGATGAAGACCAGCGCCCAGCCGGCGGACCAGCGTGCGTCGGCCACGCGGGGCACGGTGAAGAAGCGCATGATCACGTGCGGCAGGCCGGCCGTCCCGATCATCAGCGACAGGGTGAAGAGCACCATGTTCAGCGTATCGCCATTGTGGGCGGTATACTGGTTGAAGCCGAGATCGGTCACGATCGCGTCGAGCGTCTCGAGCAGCGGTGTGCCGTCGGCGGTGGAGCCGAACAGGCCCAGGGCCGGGATCGGGTTGCCGGTGAGCTGCAGCGAGATGAAGATCGCCGGGATGGTGTAGGCGAGGATCAGCACGACATACTGCGCCACCTGCGTGTAGGTCACGCCCTTCATGCCGCCGAACACCGCGTAGGCGAACACGACCACGGCGCCGATCAGCAGACCGGTGGTGGTGTCGACCTCGAGGAAGCGGCCGAAGGCCACGCCGACGCCGGTCATCTGGCCGATCACGTAGGTGATCGATGCGATGATCAGGCAGAGCACCGCGACGAGGCGCGCGGTGGGCGAGTAAAACCGGTCGCCGATGAACTCGGAGACGGTGAACTTGCCGAACTTGCGCAGGTAGGGCGCAAGCAGAAGCGCCAGCAGCACGTAGCCGCCGGTCCAGCCCATCAGGTAGGCCGAGTTGTCATAGCCGACGAAGGCGATGAGGCCCGCCATCGACAGGAACGACGCCGCCGACATCCAGTCGGCTGCCGTCGCCATGCCGTTGGTGACCGGGTGAACGCCGCGACCGGCGGCGTAGAATTCCGACGTGGTGCCCGCGCGGGCCCAGATCGCGATGCCGATGTAGAGCGCAAAGGACGCGCCCACGAACATCAGGTTGATGGTAAACTGATCCATGAGCCTTATTCCTCGTCCACGCCGAATTCTTTATCCAGCTTGTTCATCCGGAAGGCGTAGAAAAAGATCAGCGCCAGGAAGACCAGGATGCTGCCCTGCTGGGCGAACCAGAAGCCCAGATCGGTGCCGCCGACGCGGATGCCCGAGAGCATCGGACGCAGCAGGATGCCGAAGCCGAAAGAGCAGACCGCCCAGATGACGAGGCTTATGATGATGATGCGCAGGTTGGCCTTCCAGTAGGCCTCGCCGCTCGATGTATGATCCGCCATGAGCGGGTCCCTCCTCTCCTTGATATCTCCTGCGGCCCCCGTCCCGGAAGGCCGCCCGGCAACGGCCCTCAGCGGGCCGTCGCGTCCTCCACGATCGCGCCGAGATCGGCGGCGATCTTGTCGATGGCACCCATCGCGTCGACCCGCGTGAGTGCACCTTTCTCCTCGTAGTAGCCGATCAGCGGCGCGGTCTGGGCGTGATACGCCTCGAGCCGGCTAGCCACGGTCTCGGCCTTGTCGTCGGCGCGCCGCTTCATCTCGGTGCCGCCGCACTTGTCGCAGACCCCGTCGGTAGCGGGCTGCTTGAAGCTGTCGTGGTAGCCCTCACCGCAGGCGCCGCAGGTGTAGCGGCCCGAGATCCGGGTTACCATCGCGGCGTCATCCACCTCGAGGCTGATCGCGGCGTCGATCTTCTGGTTGCTCTCGGCGAGCAGACGGTCGAGCGCATCGGCCTGAACCGTGGTGCGCGGAAAGCCGTCGAGGATGACGCCCTTGGCGCAGTCGGGCTCGGCCATTCGGTCGCGCAGGATGGCGATGACGATCTCGTCCGAGACCAGCCCGCCGGCCTCCATGACGGCCTTGGCCTGCTTGCCGGCCTCGGTCCCCCGCGCCACGGCGGCGCGCAGCAGGTCACCAGTGGAGAGCTGCACCAGGCCGAACGTGTCTTCGAGCATCCGCGCCTGCGTGCCTTTCCCGGCCCCCGGAGGGCCGAGAAGGATGAGCACGGGGGCAGCGGTGAAGGTTTGTCCGTCCATCTCGGCTTACCCCTTGTTCGCGCGGTTTTCGATGAGGTCGTCGACCACCGAGGGATCGGCGAGGGTCGAGGTGTCGCCAAGGGCGCCGTAGTCGTTCTCGGCGATCTTGCGCAGGATGCGGCGCATGATCTTGCCCGAGCGCGTCTTGGGCAGGCCCGGGGCCCACTGGATGAGGTCGGGCGAGGCGATCGGGCCGATCTCGGTGCGGACCCAGCCGCGCAGTTCCTTCTTGAGTTCCTCGGAAGGCTCGATGCCGTTCATCAGCGTGACGTAGCAATAGATCCCCTGGCCCTTGACGGGGTGCGGGTAGCCCACCACCGCCGCCTCGGCGACCTTGGCATGCGCCACCAGCGCCGATTCGACCTCGGCCGTGCCCATGCGGTGGCCCGAGACGTTGATCACGTCGTCGACCCGACCGGTGATCCAGTAATCGCCATCGGCGTCGACGCGGCAGCCGTCGCCGGAGAAATAGTAGCCTTTGTACTGCTGGAAATAGGTCTGCTCGAAGCGCTCGTGATCGCCCCAGACGGTGCGCATCTGCCCCGGCCAGCTGTCGGCGATCGCCAGAACGCCCTCGGTCGGGACGTCGTGGATCTCCTCTCCGGAGCTGGGCTCGAGCACCACCGGCTTGATGCCGAAGAACGGCTTCATCGCCGAGCCGGGCTTGAGCGCGTGGGCGCCGGGCAGGGGGGTCATCAGGTGGCCGCCGGTCTCGGTCTGCCACCAGGTGTCGACGATCGGGCAGTTTCCCTTGCCGATCTTGTCGTTGTACCAGTTCCAGGCCTCGGGGTTGATGGGCTCGCCGACGGTGCCGAGTAGCTTGAGAGAGCTCAGGTCGCACTTCTCGACGAAGGCGTCGCCCTGGCCCATCAGCGCCCTGAGCGCGGTCGGCGCGGTGTAGAACTGGTTGACCTTGTGCTTGTCGCAAACCTCCCAGAAGCGGCTGGCGTCGGGCCAGGTGGGCACGCCCTCGAACATCAGCGTGGTGGCGCCGTTGGCGAGGGGCCCGTAGACGATGTAGCTGTGGCCGGTGACCCAGCCCACATCGGCGGTGCACCAGTAGACGTCGCCGTCGTGGTAATCGAACACGACCTCGTGGGTGAGGGCGGCGTAAACCAGATATCCACCACTTGCGTGCACAACCCCCTTGGGCTTGCCGGTGGAGCCCGAGGTGTAGAGGATGAAGAGCGGGTCTTCGGCGTTCATCGGGCGCGGCGGGCAGTCGGGGGCCGCGTGCTCCATGAGGTAGTTGAGGTCGACGTCGCGGCCCTGGATCCAGGTGGTCTGGTCGCCGGTATGCTTGACCACGAGGCAGCGGACCTTGTCGGAGCAGTGCAGCAGGGCGGCGTCGGTGTTGGACTTGAGCGCGGTCTTGCGGCCGCCGCGGGGCGCGGTGTCGGCGGTGATGACGATCTTGGCGCCGCAATCGTTGATGCGGTTGGCCAGCGCGTCGGGCGAGAAGCCGGCGAAGACGATGGAATGAATGGCGCCGATCCGGGCGCAGGCCAGCATGGCGTAGGCGGCCTCGGGGATCATCGGCAGGTAGATCACCACGCGGTCGCCGCGCATCACGCCCTGGCTGAGCAGGACGTTGGCCATGCGGTTCACCTTGTCGTAGAGCTCGGCATAGGTGATGTGCTGGGCGGGATCGTCGGGGTTGTCGGGCTCGAAGATGATCGCGGTCTGGTTGGCGCGGGTCTTCAGGTGGCGGTCGACGCAGTTATAGGCGACATTGAGCACGCCATCCTCGAACCACTTGATATCGACCTTGCCGAACTCGAAGTTGGTGTTCTTGATCTTGGTCGGGCGGGCCATCCAGTCGAGCCGCTGCGCCTCGTCGGCCCAGAACCCCTCCGGATCGCTGATCGAGCGGGCATACATCTCGTCATACTTGGCAGCGTCCACATGCGCCTTGCTGACGAAGTCGGATGACGGCGGGTAGGTGCCGCTGGCGGCGGTTTGGGCATCGTCTTTCATGGAGATCCTCCCTAGATCCGTATTTCCAGAACGCCGCACTGCGGCATTTCCCATCCCTGCGCCGATCATACGCGAGAGCGAAAAGAAATAAATAAGTAACCGAAAACACAGATTTTATTTGTAAATTATTTTCGTTAGCGTCGCGGTTTGTGTAAAGTAATTCGCAAGAGACGGTAAATTTCGACTGGTTTCAACGGGCTTGTGTTAACTCCTTGTAAAGGTTTCATCGGCGCGAGCGCTCCGGACGGGTTCGCGCATAGGATGCAACGTCTTGTTCAGGCATCCCCCACCGTTTGTATCAGGACGGCAGCCGGCGCCCCGGATGCGGATCGAGTCGGCCATGCGTCTTGCGTCATGTGCCTGATGCTCTAACCTCGCGTGCCAAGGCGGCTGGAGGGCCGCCGGACAACGGGAGGAAAATACCAAATGAAGACCACCACCAAGACGCTGTGCGTCTCCGCGCTGACTCTTGCCTTCGCCACCGAGGCGATGGCGACCGAATGGAACGTGTCCGTCTGGGGCAAGCGCCGCGCCTTTACCGAGCATCTGCACAAGCTGGCGGAGCTCGTCGAGGAGAAGACCAACGGCGAGTTCACCATGAACATCTCGTATGGCGGCCTGTCCAAGAACACCGAAAATCTCGACGGCATTTCGATCGGCGCTTTCGAGGTCGCCCAGTTCTGCGCCGGCTACCATCCCGACAAGAACCGCGCGATCACCGTGCTCGAACTGCCTTTCCTCGGCGTCTCCAATCTCGACGAGGAGGTCGCGGTGAGCCACGCGGTTTATGATCACCCGGCGGTGGCCGACGAGATGGCGCAGTGGAACGCGCGGATGCTGATGACCAGCCCGATGCCGCAATACAATCTCGTCGGCACCGGCGAGCCGCGCGATGAGTTGGCCGAGTTCGACGGCATGCGGGTGCGCGCCACCGGCGGCCTCGGTCGCGCCTTCGAGGCGGTGGGCGGCGTGCCGACCTCGGTGACCTCGTCCGAGGCCTATCAGGCGATGGAATCCGGCGTCGTCGACACCGTGGCCTTCGCCCAGCACGCACATCTGTCGTTCGGCACCATCAACGAGGCTGATTGGTGGACCGCCAACCTCAATCCCGGCACGGTGAACTGCCCGGTGGTGGTGAACATCGACGCCTACGAGGCGCTGAGTGACGAAGAGCGCGAGGCGCTCAACAGCTCGGTGCCCGAGGCCATCGATTACTACCTCGAGAACTACGGCGAGCTTCTGGCGCGCTGGGACGAGGTGCTCGAGGAGAAAGAGGTCGAGAAGGTGATGATTTCGGACGCGCAGCTTGCCGAGTTCGAGACCGTCGCCAAGCCCATTCACCAGCAGTGGATCGATGACATGACCGCGCAGGGTCTGCCGGGGCAGGAGCTGTATGATCTGGTCAACGACACGCTCGACGAGGCGCGCGCCACGAACTGAGCCGGTCCGCACCGTGTGACGGGGTGATCCTGTTGCCTCCGGATCCTCGATCCGGGGGCCTTTGACTTGTGAAAGGTGCTGCGATGGCTGGTTCCTCCGCCGTGCTGAGCGACACATCGACCCTCAGCCGACTCGACCGCGGTTTGCTGAAGCTCGAGACGGTGTTCGCTTTCCTCTCGGGCCTCGGGGCCTTTGCGCTGATGATGCTGGCCGTGATCTCGGTGAGCGGGCGCAATCTCTTCAACGAGCCGCTGCGCGGCTATGTCGACTGGATCGAGACGGCGATGCCGCTGATTGCGATCCTCGGCATTTCCTATGTGCAGCGGCAGGGCGGTCACATCCGGATGGACATCGTCGTGGGCAAGCTGAAGGGGCGGGCGCTCTGGGCGGCGGAGTGGCTGACCACCTTCGGCATTCTGGTGCTGATCGTGGCGCTGGTCTGGGGCTCGTGGGCGCATTTCGACCGCAGCTTCGACATGACGCGGCCGATGTGGTCGCGCGACAGCACCATCGACATCGGCCTGCCGCTGTGGCCGGCCAAGCTCATCGTGCCGGTGGCGTTCACCGTGATGAGCCTGCGGCTGCTGCTGCAGCTCTGGGGCTACACGCGGGCTCTGGTGCTGGGGCTCGCGCATCCGGTGGCGGTGCCGCTGGTACAGAGCATCGCCGAACAGGCGGCAGAAGAAGCCGCGCATATCCGGGGGCATGACGACTGATGGACACGATCGAAATCGGCCTCTGGGTCACCGGCGGGATGCTGGTCATCGTGGTGCTCGGGATGCGCGTGGCCTTTGCCGCGGGGCTGGCCGGGCTGGTGGGGCTCGTCTGGATCTTCTGGGACAAGCGCGGCTACGACCCCGAGATGCTGGGCTGGGCCATCGGCGTGGCGATCAAGACCGCGGGGCAGATCCCGCACGGCAAGGTCGCCAACCAGGCGCTGAGCCTGATCCCGACCTTCATCCTGATCGGCTACCTCGCCTATTACGCAGGCCTGACGAAAGCGCTTTTCGAGGCCGCCAAGCGCTGGATGGCCTGGGTGCCGGGCGGGCTCGCGGTCTCGACCGTGTTTGCCACGGCGGGCTTTGCGGCGGTGTCGGGGGCGTCGGTCGCGACCTCCGCGGTGTTTGCCCGCATCGCCATCCCCGAGATGCTCAAGATCGGCTATGACAAGCGTTTCGCGGCAGGGGTTGTGGCGGCGGGGGGCACGCTGGCCTCGCTGATCCCGCCCTCGGCGATCCTTGTGATCTATGCCATCATCGTCGAGCAGGATGTGGGCAAGCTGCTGCTGGCGGGCTTCATTCCCGGCGCCTTCTCGGCGGTGGTCTACGGCACGCTGATCATCGGCCTCGCGCTCACCATCAAGGGGTTCGGGCCGCCGGTGCGCGGCTTCACATGGGCGCAGCGGTTTGCCGCGCTGCCGCCGGCGCTGCCGATCGTGGCGGTGGTCGTGATCATCATCTTCTTCGTCTACAACCCGTTCGGCGACGCGTGGGGAACGCCGACCGAAGGCGGCGCGGTGGGGGCGTTCATTGTCTTCTTGATGGCGCTTTTGCACGGGATGCGGGGCGCCGAGCTGAAGGACGCGCTGATCGAGACCGCGAAGCTGTCGATCATGATCTTCACCATCATCTGGGGCGTTCTGATCTACGTGCGCTTCCTCGGCTTCGCCGATCTGCCCTCGGCCTTCGCCGACTGGATCTCGTCGCTGCAGTATCCGCCGATGGTGATCCTGATCTGCATCCTACTGGGCTACGCGGTGCTGGGCATGTTCATGGACGCCATCGGGATGCTGCTGCTCACCCTGCCAGTGGTCTACCCGGCGGTGATGGCGCTCAACGGGGGCGAAACCGTCGCTGCGGCCGAGAGCACCTTCGGCATGTCGGGCGAGATGTGCGCGATCTGGTTCGGCATTCTCGTGGTGAAGATGGCCGAGTTCTGCCTGATCAGCCCGCCCATCGGGCTCAACTGCTTCGTGGTGGCGGGCGTCCGTCCCGATCTGAGCGTGCAGGACGTGTTCCGCGGCGTGACACCGTTCTTCATCGCCGACGCGGTGACGATCGGTTTGCTGGTGGCCTTCCCGTCCATCGTGCTGTGGCTGCCCTCGCTGGCCTGAGCCGAACCCTCTATGGTTGAGCGCAAACAATAGCGGCGCCGCCCGGAAGGACCGGGCGGCGCCGTTGTCCCGGGCCGGGCTTGGAAGAGGCGGCCTGAAGGGAGAGGCCCCAAGAGGAGGGCTGTGCTAACCTTGGGCGATGCTGCGGCGCGAGGGAATTCTTAAATTCTAAGAGCTGACCCCGGCGTCTTCACGCGCGGAACCAATCTCATCAATTGCGCGTTAACCGTGCAGAACGACCGGACGGCTTTGCCTCCGCGCACAACACATCAGTGGAAGACCCGAACTCTCGGAGCGTTGCGCTTCGGCGGAGGCAGAAGGCCACCGCTCAGAGGGAGTGTGTCTCCCGCATCTGAGACGCAAAGGAGACCTCATCATGGAATTCGCAGGCATTGGCGGCTTCATCATTCTCGTACTCGACATCTGGGCGATCGTGTCGATCCTCACGTCGGGTGCCAGCACCGGGTCGAAAGTTCTGTGGACGCTGCTCGTCCTCATCCTGCCGGTCCTCGGCTTCATCATCTGGCTCGTCGCCGGGCCGAAATCGTCGCGCGCCGCGGTGTGAGCGCCTGACTTTCATCTTCGCGTAACCAACTCCATCTCCAATAATAGGACTCTACCATGCTTTACTGGGCCATTCTGTTCTTCGTCGTCGCCATCGTCGCCGCCGTGTTCGGTTTCGGGGGTATCGCTTCCGCCTCCGCAGGCATCGCGCAGGTTCTGTTCTTCATCTTCCTGGTGCTCTTCGTGATCGCCCTCGTGATGAAGTTCGTCCGAAAGGCCTGACGCCTCCGGCGCATACAGTCCCGACCGAGAAAACGCCGCCGTGCCTTCCCACGGGCGCGGCGGTTTT
This sequence comes from Salipiger bermudensis, assembly GCF_020171625.1. GTDB lineage: Bacteria > Pseudomonadota > Alphaproteobacteria > Rhodobacterales > Rhodobacteraceae > Salipiger > Salipiger bermudensis_B. The sequence continues at coordinate 126,558 of NZ_JAIUZY010000007.1, read as the reverse complement.
TCTTCGCCCAACGAAAGCCCGAGGGCGGGCAGGGCGCGCGCGCAAGGAAGCATGAAACGAAGAAAGCGCGCCACGGGGGCGCGCTTCCATAAAGCCGAAGAGAGAGGGAAATCTCAGGCCTTGAGCGTCTCGGTCGACGAGAAGAACATCGCCTGGCTCACAGCGGAGCGAACCTGTTCCTCGGAATAGGGCTTGGAAATCAGGAAGGCCGGCTCCGGACGTTCACCGGTCAGCAGCCGCTCGGGGAAGGCGGTGATGAAGATGACCGGACGGTCGCCCAGCTCCTTGAGGATGTCGTGGACCGCGTCGATGCCCGAGGAATTGTCGGCCAGCTGGATATCGGCCAGCACGAGATCGGGGGTCTCTTTCTTCGCAAGGTCGATTGCGGCGCCGCGGGTGCGGGCCACGCCGGTCACGCGATGTCCAAGATCGGCGACGATGCTCTCGAGGTCCATGGCGATGATCGCCTCGTCTTCGATGATCAGCACGCGGCCAGACACCGCGTCTGCCATTTCCTGACGGGCAAGCGCCACGAGCTGCTCGGCTTCGCTGTTGTCGATCTGCATGATCTCCGCCAGCTCGGGGATCGAGAATTCCTCGATCGTGTGAAGCAGCAGGGCCTCGCGGCTGTTGGTGGTCAGCTTGGAGAGTCGGTCATGCGCCTTGGCAAGGGCGCCGGTGTTCTCTTCGACCACCGGGGCACCGGTGCTGACCCAGATCCCGTGGAAGACCTTGAACAGCCCGACCTTGGGCGAGCTGGCATCGGAGGCGGCACTGCGATCGGTCAGGATCGCTTCGAGCGTGGCAGCGGCGTAATTGTCGCCCGTCGTCTGGCTGCCCGTCAACGCACGCGCGTAGCGGCGGAGATAAGGAAGCGCTGTTCCGATGGCCTGGCTCAGGTCGCCTTTTGACATATCGAACGTCCTTTTTTTTCGATTTTTCGGGAACCAAACGTCTGATCGGTGCATTGGTTCCAGCATGAGCTTAAAATAATGCACGGCGCGTCAGAGAATAAAGAGCAAGGATCACATGGGTCATACGCGGAGTAAAGACAAAGAGGCAGAGGTCATCGATGAGAACCTGCGTCGGGTCTACCAGGATATGCTGGACGAAAAGGTGCCGGACCGATTCCTCGACCTTATCGCACAGCTCAAGTCACAGGATGATGATGGCAGTGCCGCTGGCGGAGACGCCAAATGACCGGTGATCCAAGGGACGAGCTCGTCGAGCACCTGCCGGCCCTCAGGGCGTTTTCCCTGTCGCTGACGCGCAACGGCGCGGTCGCCGACGACATGGTTCAGGATACGCTGGTCAAGGCGTGGTCCAAGATTTCCAGCTTCGAGCCCGGCACCAACATGCGCGCGTGGCTCTTTACGATTCTGCGCAACACCTATTACTCGAACCGTCGCAAGGCGGGGCGCGAGGTTTCGGACGCCGAGGGCGTGTTCACCGAGAGCCTGTCGGAGAAGCCGGCCCATGACGGCCGCCTCCAAATGGCAGATTTCCAGCGTGCCTTCGTGAAGCTGACCGACGAACAGCGCGAGGCTCTGATCCTTGTCGGCGCGCAGGGATTTTCCTATGAAGATGCTGCCGAGACCTGCGGCGTCGCCGTCGGCACCATCAAGAGTCGCGTCAACCGTGCACGTGCCCGGCTCAGCGAGCTGCTTAAGCTTGACGATGACGACAACCTCGAGATGACCGATCAGGCGACCATGGCTGTCGTGACGGGTGCTCGCCCGGCGGCCCGCTAGAGCAATAATTCCCCGGGCAGAGGGCTCTGGCCGGGGCGCACAATAAAAGACGAACGGGCAGAATGATCGACAAAGCTTCGCCACGCCTGCGCCCGATGGGGCTGGCAGCGCGCATAATCCTGTTTTTGTCGCTTGCGCTGGTGCCGATCGGTGTGGTGGCCTATTTCCAGACTGCCAAGCTGCAGGAGGAAACCCGGCTACGGTCGCAGCTGTCGCTGGTGGCGCTGACCGAGGCCGGCGCATTGGCCGAGCGCGAGACGATTCTGCGAGCGCAAGGCGGCGCGCAGGCGCTTGGCGCCACGATCGGGCAAGAAGCGATTCTTGGTGGCGATCCTGAAAGCTGCTCGACGCGACTGTCCTCCTACCTTGCTGCCTCGCCGGGATATTCCTTCGGACTCGTTCTGACCGTCGACGGAGAGATCCCTTGCCGTTCGGGTGACGAGGATCTCGAGGTCGAGAATTTCCCGCGGATGCAGGCCATCGTAGAGAATCCCGGCTCGCGCGCCTGGTTGAACCCGAACGGGCCGATGAGCCGGCGCCCCGTGATCGTGGTGGCCGAGCCCTTCTTCCTTGGCGGAGAACTTGCCGGCCACGTGCTTCTCTCGGTCCCCGCTGAGCTATTCGCGGGCGACAGGGATGGGGACGCGACCGGGCGCAACGGCTTCGAAGACATCGTGACCTTCAATCAGAACGGTGAAATCCTGACGGCGCGCAGCGGGGTGATGCAGGCGGCCGAGCACCTGCCTGCAGACCTCAATCTCGCGACGCTGGCGGGCGGCAAGACCCAGAGCTTTGCCGCGCGCAGCGTGGACGGGGAAACCCGTGTCTTCGCGGCGGCGCCCCTGGTGCCCGGGCTGGTTTACGCGCTTGGTATCTGGAGCTCGACCAATGCCGAGGCCGAGGCGATCACCGTCACCGTCAACGGCATTGCCAAGGCGCTGCCGCTGCTGATGTGGGCGGCGTCGGTGATCGTGGCGTTCCTTGCCGTGAACCGGCTGGTGATCCGCCATATCAAGCGCCTGTCGCGCCGGATGCGGATCTTTGCCCGCACACGCCGTATTCCCGAGCACCGCATTCACCTCGAGATGCCGGCGGAACTGGCCGAGATGGAGGACGATTTCCTCGACATGGCCGACGCCATCCTGCGCGACGAGGCGCAGCAGGAGAACGCCCTGCGTGAAAAGACCATCCTGTTGAAGGAAGTCCATCACCGGGTGAAGAACAACCTTCAGCTCATCTCGTCGATCATGAACATGCAGATCCGACAGGCGCGCGAACCCGAAACGAAGTTCGTGCTGCAGCGCCTTCAGGACCGGATCCGCAGCCTCGCGACGATTCACCGCAACCTCTACCAGACCGAGGATCTCGGCCACGTGGACGCGGGCGCTCTGCTGGTGGATCTGGTCGGGCAGATGACCGACATGACCGAGGTTGCCGGCCAGCCGATCAAGGTGACCACCGATCTGGAACATATCGAGACGGTGCCGGATCAGGCGGTGCCGCTGTCTCTGCTCACGGCCGAGGCGCTGACCAACGCGCTCAAATATGCGTCTCCGCCAGTCGGGGCAAGCCAGGCCGAGGTGTGGGTCCATTTCCGTTACCAAGGCGGGGGACGCGCGATGCTCGAGATCGGCAACAGCGTGGCACCGGACGGCCCGTCGAAGCCCGAGATGCGGGTGGAACCCGAGGGGCTCGGCTCGCGTTTGATCCAGGCCTTCACGACGCAGCTCGGAGGCGTCCTGTCGCAAAAGCGCGAGGCGGATATCTACCGCGTTCACGTGTCTTTTGTGCTGAAGGATTTCGAAGCCGACGAGACCGTCCCGACCAAGGTGCCCGATGTCCCAGACTTCTGAGACCCCGCCGGAACTGATGCCGCTGCCGCACCCCCGCAACGCCGAGGGAAACCCGCGGCGGGTGGGTGTCGAGGTGGAGTTTTCAGGCCTGACCGAGGAAAAGGCCGCGCGTGTGCTCGCCGAGACGCTCGGCGGCGCCGCGAGCGAGGAGAAGCCGGGGGAGTGGTCCGTGACCGGCACCGGCCTTGGCGATTTCGAATGCTATCTCGACAGCGCGCCGCTCAACAAGATGGACCGCGACGGCATCGGCAAACCGCTGCGCGAGCTGGCCCGGTCGGTGGTGCCTGTCGAGATCGTCACCGATCCCGTCGAGATCGACCAGATCCCGGCGCTCGACGAGGCGCTCGCGGCGCTGGCGAAGGCCGGGGCGACCGGTACCAGCCGGGGCGTGCTGCTGGGGTTCGGGGTACATTTCAATCCCGAGGTCTCGGCGCCGACCTTCGAAGCCATCGCGCCGGTGCTCACCGCCTATGCGCTGCTCGAGGATCACCTGCGCCGCAGCGCCGGCATCGACATCTCGCGCCGGATGCTGCCCTGGGTCGATCCGTATCCGCGGAACCTGATCGATCGTCTCGCGGCGGAGGATGCGCCCTCCGACATGACCAGCCTCATCGACACCTATCTCAAGCTCGCGCCGTCGCGGAACCACGGCCTCGATATGCTCTGCCTCTTCGCGCATATCGACAAGGATCGTGTGGCGCGCGTGATGAGCATGGAGCAGATCCAGCCCCGCCCGACCTATCACTGGCGCCTGCCTGATTGCCGCATAGACGAGCCGGGCTGGTCGCTGGCGCTGGAGTGGAACCGCTGGGTGCTGGTCGAACGTGTCGCCGCCGATGAAGGGCTCTTGCAGGCGCTCAAGGAAGCGTGGCGCGATCATCGCGACTCGCTGACCTCGATCCGCTCGGACTGGGCCCGCCGCGTTTCCAGCATGGTCATGAGCGCGTCGCCTTGAGGCCGCTGATCGGGGTCACCGTTTCACGCCGCTCTGGCTGGCGCGTGTTTCCGCTGATGGCGCTGGCCATCTGGCTCGCGGGTGGACGCGCGTTGCGTTGGCAGGCGGGGTATCGCAACGTCGATCTGGGCGCGGTGCAGGGCGTGGTGATCGGCGGCGGCGACGACATCGCGCCGACGCTTTACGGCGGCGAGCTGCGCCTCGGCGTGCGGCTCGATCCTGCGCGCGACGATCTCGAATCCGGTGTGCTGCGCGGCGCGTTCGAGCGCAGCCTGCCAATCCTAGGCATCTGCCGCGGCTCGCAGATGCTCAACATCGTGCTCGGCGGGACGCTGCATCAGGACGCCTATCAGGTCTACGACTCGCGCCATTACCGCACCATCCTGCCGCGTAAGAAGGTCGAGATCGGCAACGACACGCTTCTGGCGCGCTCTGCCAAGGCGCAGTGTCTTTATGTCAATGCCCTGCACAGCCAGTCCGTCGACCGTTTGGGTGACGGGCTGCGGGTGGCCGCGCGTGACGAGGGCGGCATGGTGCAGGCGATCGAGCGCATGAGCGACCCGTTCGCGCTCGGGGTGCAGTGGCACCCGGAACACCTGATCTACCGGCGCGCCCATCGCCGCCTGTTCCGCTCGCTCGTGGCGGCGGCCAAGGCCGGACGCGGCAAGGACGCGCAGGTCGCCGCGGCCGAGAAGGAAGCGCGCGAGGCGGACGAGCCTCTCTGGGGCGGCGTCGAATAGGAGCCGAACGCCGGCCACGCACCTCAGCTGCGGGCCGGGTCCAGCAGATCCTCGGGGGCAGGGGCGGCGACAAGGTCGTGCTCGGCAAGATCAAGCACCAGATGCCCGCCCTTGTTGCCCGGCGCGCGGTGCGCCAGCGACGAGAAGGGCAGCGCGTACTTCTTGCCTCCGATCCACTTCCCGTCATCCACCACGAGATAATCGATCCGGTTCGCCTCCGCGTTGTAGAGCATGTCGCGCAGCGTGCCGATCTCGGCGTCGCGGGTGAACACCGCGCGGTCGCGCCAGCGGCTGAACCGCTGGTGGCGGTCGATCACCGCCTCGGCGCGCGGGTCTGTCTCGGTGCCGTCGGGCCGGGTGCCGAGAAAGCCGCCGAGTGCGAGGGGCGCATGGGTGGCGCCGAACGGGCCCACCACCAGCGGCGGCATGGCGGTGAGCAGGGCGTCGAGCTCCCGCGTATCGCCCTGCCAATGCGGCGCTGCCGCCAGCTCTTCGTCGCTGATCGCCACCGCGAGCCTGCGGTTCTCCGCGTCGGGGGCCTCGAGCCGCGACGCATTGGCAAGCGCCGCGCCGTCTAATGCGCCGCGCGTATGAAGCGCGAGATGGGTGAGCTGGCGCGTCTCGGGATCGAACAGGACGTCGCTCAGGGTCCCGGACTGATCGCCCGTCTGCACGGGCCATGAGAGCAGGTCGGTCAGGCTGAAGAGCATGGTGCCTCCGCTTCGGCTACAATTCGCTTAAATAACCCGTGATGAGGAATAAATGTTCCGGAACCGACTCCGTCCATGACGGGTTGGTGACGTGAACATCGAATGGAGGCAGCCATGACCGCAGACATATTCGTTGCGGCGATGGCCGGTCTCACGGTGATAGCGGTATTGATCTACGCGCTCACAAGTACGCGGGATCGCGACAGGGACACGCGCTAATCAGCGGACCGGTCCATCTTTGAGGGGCGGAGCAGTCGGAAACCGGCGCTCCGCCCTTCGCACGTCCGGGCCCCGGCATGCGGCTTCACGGTTCCGCGCAAACCTCCGGCAAATCCAAGAAAATTCCCGCCTTCCGAAAGCTGACTTAATTTGTCGGATTGACTTATCCGATTCTTTTGCTCAGAAAAGGTCCTGTCCAGCCACCCTGCTTTCGCGTCGGGGCAGCCCGATAGAGTAGCGACACACCGAGGCGAGAATGTCCCAGACCCGAGCCAACGCCGAGGCACCAGCCTCGTGCCAAGATCGCAAGGACCTGATTTCTCTGGCGTTCGCGGGGCTCTGGCCCGCGGAAGCAAGCCTCGAGACGCTGCTCGATCAGATCGAAACGAGGGAATTTTCAAAATGATGGAAACCAAGTTCAACGCCGAGTCCGCAGTGCCCGCGCTGCCGCGTCACGTCGCCCGGTCGCTCACCGACGGTGGCAACATCGCCGAGATCGAACTCGACGGGCAGGTCTACACGCTGCGGATCACCAAGGCTGGCAAGCTGATCCTGACCAAGTAAGCCATCGTAAGCCAACAAGACTCCGTTTCAGAACGACACGCCAACGAGGACAGATAATGAAGTTCACCACCTCCACCGCGCTTGCCCTGCTGCTCGCCGCGCCCGCCTTTGCCGCGACCGAGAAATCCGCCGTGCTCGACACCTATGCCGACATCGCTCATGCCGGCTACGAGGACAGCCTGATCACCGCGCAGGCGCTGGCCGAGGCCGTCGACGCGCTGATCGCAGAGCCGTCGGAAGAGACTCTGTCCGCTGCCCGCGAGGCGTGGCTGAAGTCGCGCAACCCCTACCAGCAGACCGAGGTGTACCGCTTCGGCAACCCGATCGTCGACGAGTGGGAAGGCAAGGTGAACGCATGGCCGCTCGACGAGGGGCTGATCGACTACGTGGACGAAGAGTACGGCGGTGCCACCGATGAAAACGAATACGCCGCGCTCAACATCATCGCCAACCCGAGCGTGACGCTGGCGGGGCAGGAGGTCGACGCCTCCGAGATCACCCCCGAGCTGATCGCCGACACGCTGAACGAGGCCGACGGCATCGAGACCAACGTGGCGCGCGGCTATCACGCCATCGAGTTCCTGCTTTGGGGGCAGGACCTCAACGGCACCGAGCCCGGCGCCGGTGAGCGCCCCTATACCGACTACGTGACCGGCGAGGACTGCACCGGCGGCAATTGCGACCGCCGCGCCGATTACCTCAAGGCGGCCACCGACCTGCTGGTCTCGGACCTCGAAGAGATGGTCGCAGCCTGGGGCGAGGGCGGCGAGGCGCGCGAGGCGGTGATGGAAGACGAGGATGCCGGCATCGTGGCGATGCTGACCGGCATGGGCTCGCTGTCCTATGGCGAGCAGGCCGGTGAGCGGATGCGCCTCGGCCTGATGCTCAACGATCCCGAGGAAGAGCACGACTGCTTCTCGGACAACACCCACAACTCGCATTACTACGACGGCAAGGGCATCCAGAACGTCTATCTGGGCTCCTACACTCGCATCGACGGCTCGACCGTCGAGGGTGCGTCGCTGTCGGATCTCGTGGCCGAGACCGATGCCGCGCTCGACGAGGAGATGAAGGCCAAGCTCGACACCACCATGGCGGCGCTCGGCGACATCAAGGAGGCGGCCGAGGGCGGCTTTGCCTACGACCAGATGCTCGCGCTCGGCGACGAGAAGGGCGAGGCGCTGATCATGGGCGGTGTCGACGGGCTCATCGACCAGACCCGCAGCATCGAGCGGGTGGTTTCGACGCTGGACCTGTCGGGTGTCGACTTCGAAGGCTCCGACAGCCTCGACGACCCGAACGCCGTCTTCCAGTAAGGGAACTCGACGATGATCGTCTGCAGCTGTCAGGGCATCTCGGATCGTGACATTCACGCCGCGATCGACTGGATGCGCGCGTCTGACGCGCGGACGATCATCACCCCCGGCAAGATCTATCATGCCCTCGGAAAAGCGGCCGATTGCGGAGGCTGTATGCCGCTCTTCTTGCAAACCATGCGCTCAAACGACAATCTCGAAGTACCCATGGAACTTCGTGGGCTTAGATGCCGCGGAAACGTAAAGGAAAAGCGCAATGAAGGGTGACGAAAAGGTTATCGAGTACCTCAACAGGGCACTCCGCTCCGAGCTCACCGCCGTCAGCCAGTACTGGCTGCACTACCGTCTTCAGGATGACTGGGGCCTCGCCCACATGGCGAAGAAAAGCCGCGAGGAGAGCATCGAGGAGATGAACCACGCGGACAAGCTGATCACCCGGATCATCTTTCTCGGCGGGCACCCGAATCTTCAGAAGCTTGACCCGCTGCGCATCGGGGAGAACCCGAAAGAGACGCTCGAGGCCGATCTGGCCGCCGAGTACGAGGCCCGCGCGCTCTATATCGAGGCCCGCGAGCATTGTGAAAAGGTCGCCGACTACGTCAGCAAGAACCTGTTCGAGGAGTTGATTGCCGACGAGGAAGGCCATATCGACTTCCTCGAGACACAACTGGAACTCTATGCACGGGTCGGTGACGAACGCTATGCGGTCATCAATGCCACACGGATGGACGAGGCCGAGTAAGCTTGCCCTCTGCGTCGCCCTGATCTGGGGCGGCGCGTGCCTCGCCGCCGAGACGGAACCGCAGGATCTTGGCGATCCGCATCTGCGCCTCGTTCCTCGCACGCAGGCCGAGCGCGTCCGCATCGCCGATGTGACCGCTCCGCCGCGTGATTTCAGCGCCTCCGAACCCTACGAAACGCTGCCCGCCGGCGCCGGCACCGTGCCGGTGCGCCGCGATGATCGCGGCTTTTCGCAGCCGGCGACGAACCTGCCCGAGGCGCGTCGGATGGAGTTCACGCTGGGCGAGGCGCTGTTCCAGAAGCTCTGGACCTCGTCGCCGTCCTCGACGCTGGCGTCTGACGGGCTGGGGCCGCTCTATAACGCCCGCAGCTGCGAGGCCTGTCACGTGCGCGAGGGGCGCGGCCACGCCCCGGACGGGCGCGACGACACGGCGCTGTCGATGTTCCTGCGCGTCTCGGTGCCCGCCGATCCCGGGGCCGAGATGCCGGCCATCGCCGACTGGATCGCCACCGCGCCGGACCCGGTCTACGGCGCGCAGTTGCAGGACATCGCCACCGTCGGGCGCCCGGCGGAATACCGGCTCGAGGTGGACTACCAGGAGATCGAGGTGGCGCTCGCGGGCGGAGAGACCGTCTCGCTGCGCAAGCCCAGCTACGAGGCCGCGGATCTGGGCTATGGCCCTCTGGCCGAGGGCGCGATGCTGAGTCCGCGCGTGGCACCTCAGATGATCGGGCTTGGCCTGCTCGAGGCGATCCCGGTCGCCGACATCCTCGCCAGTGCCGACCCCGACGATGCCGACGGTGACGGCATCTCCGGCCGGCCGGCGATCGTCTGGTCGCGCGAGCATGACCGCGCGATGCTGGGCCGGTTCGGCTGGAAGGGCGGCGAGCCTACGGTGCGCGAGCAGACCGCCTCGGCCTTTGCCAGCGATATCGGCATCGCCGCGCCGCTGCGCCCGGCGCTCTGGGGCGATTGCACCGAGGCGCAGCGCGCCTGCCGCCGCGCGCCTCACGGCGGCGACATGGACGGGTTCGAGATCTCGGCCGAGGCCGTCGAGACGGTGGTCTATTACACCGCCAATCTCGGTGTGCCGGCCCGGCGCGACATCGGCGACCCTCAGGTGCTGCGCGGCAAGCAGGTGTTCCACGACAGCGGCTGCGCCAGCTGCCACCTACCGAAATTCGTCACCGCCCGGCTCGAGGACCGGCCCGAGCACAGCTTCCAGCTGATCTGGCCCCATACCGACCTGTTGCTGCACGACATGGGCGAGGGGCTTGCCGATCACCGCCCCGAGGGCCGGGCCACCGGGCGCGAGTGGAAGACGCCGCCGCTCTGGGGCATCGGCTTGACCGAGCGGGTCTCGGGGCATACCACGTTCTTGCATGACGGGCGCGCCCGGTCGCTTCTCGAGGCCATTCTCTGGCATGGCGGCGAGGCGCAGGCGGCCCGCGATGCGGTCGTCTCGATGACGCCCGCGGCCCGCGCCGACCTGATCCGCTACCTGGAAAGTCTCTGAATGCGTTATTCCCTGCTGTGCTGCGCCCTCCTGTCCGCCACCCCAGCGGTGGCCGGGGTCGAAGAGGCGCTGAGCGATCACATCCTGCCCGGCTATGCGGGCTTTGCCGAGGCGGCGGAGGTGCTGGCGGTGACCGCCGAGGCCGATTGCACGCCCGCGGCGCTGCGCGATCCGTGGAACGCCGCCTTCGACGCCTGGACCGAGATCGGCGATATCCGCATGGGCCCGTCCGAGACCGGGGCGCTGTCGGTGGCGTTCTGGCCCGACACGCGGGGGTTCACGCCGAAGACCCTGTCGCGGCTGATCTCCTCGCAGGAAGAGGCCGGCACCGATCCGGTCACCTTTGCCGAGGTGTCGATCGCCGCGCGCGGGCTCTTCGCGCTCGAGCAGATGCTCTATGACGAGGACTTCGCAGGCTACGAGGCCGACAGCTATGCCTGCACGCTGGTGCAGACCATCAGCGCCGATCTCGCCAATCAGGCGCAGGCACTCGAGGCCGGCTGGCGCGAGGGCTATGCCGAGGTGCTGCGCAGCGCCGGGCAGGAGGGCAACGCCGCCTATCTCAGCCGCGACGAGGCGCTGACCGCGCTTTATACGCAGGTGCTCTCGAGCCTCGAGTTCACCGCCGACAGCCGGCTTGGCCGTCCGCTCGGCACCTTCGAGCGCCCGCGTCCGACCCGCGCGGAAGCGTGGCGGTCCGAGCGCGCGCTGCGCAATGTCCGGCTCTACGCGGATGCGGCGAGCGGCTTCGCGCGCGCGCTGGCCGACCGCGAACTGCCGCTCACCGAGGATGCGCTGGCGCGGCTGCACGATGTCGCCGACCGCGTCGAGGACCCGGCGCTGCAGGACATCGAGGACCCCTCGGCCCGCCTGCGGCTGGAGATCGTGCAGCAGCAGGTCCGCGCCCTGCACGACGCCATCGAGCAGGAGGTCGGCGTGCCGCTCGGCTTGACGCCGGGCTTCAACTCGCAGGACGGAGACTGACCCCATGACCACCCGCCGCACCTTCCTCGCCAGCCTGCTTGCCGCCTCGGCCACGCCTGCGGTGGGCTGGGCGGCGGTGGGAGATCCGACCTACCTCGCCGCCGCGCGGCTCGCCGATGACAGCTACGTGCTGGCGGGGCTGCGCGAGGACGGCTCCACCGCCTTCAGCGTGCCCTTGCCGGCGAGGGGCCACGCCGCCTGCGGCCACCCGAAGCGCGCCGAGGCGGTGGGCTTTGCCCGCCGGCCCGGCACCTATGCGCTGGTGATCGATTGCCGCGACGGCGCGGTGCTGCATCGGCTCACGCCCCCGGCGGACCGGCAATTCAACGGACACGGCACATTCTCGCCAGACGGCAGCCTGCTCTACACCGTCGAGCAGGCGGTGGAGGACAGCGCCGGCCATATCGGCATCTGGGACGCGGCGGCGGGCTACGCGCGCATCGGCGCGTTCCCCAGCCACGGGGTCGGCCCGCACGACCTGCGGGTGATGCCCGATCACCAGACGCTGGTGATCGCCAATGGCGGCATTCAGACCGACCGGTGGGACCGCGCCAAGCTCAACACCGACACGATGCGCCCGAGCCTTGTTTATACCGCGCTCGACGGCAAGTTGCTGGAGGCGCAGGAGCTGCCGGAGTTCCACCAGAACTCGATCCGCCATCTGGCGCTGCGCGGTGACGGTCTGGTGGGCTTCGCGATGCAGTGGGAGGGCGAGCCGGGCATGGCCCCACCGCTGCTGGCGCTGCACCGGCGCGGCGAAGAGCCGGTGATCTGCGAAGCCCCGCTCGGGGACGAGCTGGCGATGGACGGCTATGCCGGATCGGTGGCGTTCTCCGGCGACGGCTCGGAGATCGCCATCACCTCGCCGCGTGGCGGGCGCATCCACCGCTTCTCGGACGCCGGGCGCTTCCTCGGCGCGGTGTCGCGCGCCGATGTCTGCGGCCTCGCCCCCCACGCCGGGGGCTACATGGCGAGCGACGGGCTGGGCGGCGTGCTGCTGGTCGGGCCGGAGGGCGCGCGCCCGCTGGCGCGGGCAGAGGCGGCCTGGGACAACCACCTGGTGCCGATCGCTCTCTAGCTCGGCGGGAAACGGGGCAGGGGCGCTGCCCCTCTTGCCCCGGACTGTGTCCGGGGCAATTCACCCCGAGGTATTTTTGAACCAGAGAAGGGGCGGGCCGTGGCACGGGGCCGTCAGTCTGCGAGCTAGGCTTCTAGGCTCGTCAGCACGCCGTTGGCCCGGAGACGGTCGGGCCTGCCGATGAACAGCGCCGCCCGGAGACCGGGCGGGCCGTGGCGCCGGGCCGTCAGTCCGCGAGGTAGGCTTCGAGGGTTGTCCGCACGCCGTCGGCCCAGAGGCGTTCGAGCCAGTCGCTGAACAGCGCCGCGAATTGCGGGTTCGAGGCGAGATCGCCGTAGACCGTGCGTTGCTCGAGCCAGGCGACGGGGCGGGTTTTGGCCTCGGCCGAGAGCGCGACCAGACGGTCCCAGTCGGGATCGTTGGGGGCGATTTTCGTGCCATCCTCGAACTGCCCGGCGCAGTAGCGGCACCAGAGCGCGGACTCGAGCGCCAGTCCGGTGACGGAGGCGCCCGTTTTGAGACCGTCGAGGATCGAGGGCACGATGAACTTGGGCTGACGGTTCGAGCCGTCGAGGCAGAGCCGCCGCGTGGTGTCCTTCACCGCGGGATTGGAGAAGCGCTCTTCGATGAGCTCGAGATAGGCGGCGGGGGTGAAGTCGGGCACCGGGTGCACGTGGGGCAACACCTCCTGCTCCTCGACCTTGCGCAGGAAAGCGTGCACCAGCGGATGCGCCATCGCCTCGTCGACCAGCTCGCAGCCCAGAAGCGCGCCGGAATAGGCGATGATGGCGTGCCCGCCGTTGAGAATGCGGATCTTCATCCGCTCGTACTCGTGCACCTTGTCGGTGAAGGTGACGCCGACCTCCTCGAGCGCGGGACGGCCCTGCGGGAAATTGTCCTCGAGCACCCACTGCCGGAACGGCTCGCAGGTCACCGGGACCGGATCGTCGAGCCCGAAGGAGGCGGCGAGCGCGCGCTCGGCCGCGCCGGTGGCGGGGGTGATGCGGTCGACCATGGAGTTCGGGAAGGCCACGTTGGCGGTGATCCACTCGGCAAGCTCCGGGTCCGAACGGCGGGCGGTGCCGGTGACCGCGTCGCGGGTGACATCGCCATTGCCGGGGATGTTGTCGCAGCTCATCACCGTGAAGGGCGGCTGGCCGGCCGCCCGGCGCGCCCTGAGCGCCGCCACGATGGCGCCGAACACGGTTTTGGGCGCGTCGGGGGACTCGCCGTCGGCGACGATATCGGGATGGCTCGGGTCGAAGGTCTCGGTGGTCGGGTCGACGTAATAGCCGCCCTCGGTCACGGTGAGCGAGACGATGCGGGTGGCCGGATCCGTCATCTTGGCGATCAGCGGCGCGTTGGCCGGGTCGACCTCGACGAAATCGATCATCGCGCCGATGATGCGCGGGCGGTCGCCGTCGGGCGCGCGCTCGATCACCGTCGAGAGGCAGTCCTGCGCCTTGAGCGCCTCGCGCATCTGCGCGTCCGGGGCGCGCACGCCGGCGCCGGTGATGGCCCAGTCGTGATCGCGCCCGGTGGCGAAGAGATCGTCGAGATAGACCGCCTGATGCGCGCGGTGGAAATTGCCCAGCCCCACATGCACGATGCCGTGGCTCAGGGCGCTGTGGTCATAGCCGGGGCGGGCGAAACGCTGGTCCAGCGTGCCGAGGGTTTGGGTATCGAGTTTCATTCAGATCGCCTCCGTCAGCTCATCCACTGACCGCCGTCCACGTTGTAGCACTGGGCGACGATGTACTCGGCCTCGTCGGAGGCCAGGAAAATTGCCATGCCGGTCAGGTCGCGGGCGGTGCCCATCCGGCCATAGGGGACGGCTGCGCCGACCTCCCGTTTCTTCTGTCCCGGCGCCTTGCCCTCGTACTTGGCGAAGAAGGCGTCGACGCCGTCCCAGTGCTCGCCATCGACCACGCCGGGGGCGATGGCGTTGACGTTGATGCCGTGCCCGATGAGGTTGAGCGCAGCGCTCTGGGTGAGCGAGATCACCGACGCCTTGGTGGCGCAGTAGACCGCCACCAGCGGCTCGCCGCGGCGTCCGGCCTGCGAGGCCATGTTGATGATCCGGCCCTTGATGCCCTGCGCGATCATGTGGCGCGCCACCGCCTGCAGGGTGAAGAGCGTGCCGCCGACATTGATGTCGAAGACGCGGATATAGTCCTCGCGGGTGATCTCGGTGATCGGCGCGGCGGTGAAGAGCGCGGCATTGTTCACCAGGATGTCGATGCGCCCGAGCCGCGCCACGGTTTCGGCCACGGCGGCGTCGATGCTCTCCTGCCGGGTGACGTCCATCTCGACCGCGAAGGCGGCCTTGCCGAGCGCGGCGGCGGTGTCGCGGGCGCGCGCGATATCGATGTCGGCAATCGCCACGCGGGCGCCCTCGGCGATGTAGGCTTCGGCGAAGGCCGCCCCGATGCCGCGTGCGGCGCCGGTGATCAGCGCGCATTTGCCGGCGAGTCGGCTCATGCCCGCAGGCCCTGCTCGTTGAAGCGGTGGATCTTGTCGGCCTCGGGCGTCAGGAAGATCCGGTCGCCATGCTTGACCGGCAGTTCACCGTCGACGCGCACCGTGACGGTTTCGGCAAGGCCGGTCTCGTGCACGTGCAGGAAGGTGTCGGAGCCCAGGTGCTCGGCCACGCCGACCACGCCCTCCCAGGTGCCGGTCTCGGTCGAGGCGGCGATGTGCTCGGGGCGGACGCCGATCTTGGCGGCGCCGTGCTGCTGCGCCGGGTTGCCGCCGAAGATGTTCATCTTGGGGCTGCCGATGAAGCCCGCCACGAACTCGTTGCGCGGTTCACGGTAGAGCTCCAGCGGACTACCCACCTGCTCGATATTCCCAGCCCGCAGCACCACGATCTTGTCGGCCATGGTCATCGCCTCGACCTGGTCGTGGGTGACGTAGATCATCGTGGTTGCGAGGCGCTTGTGCAGCTCCATGATCTCGAGCCGCATCCCCACCCGCAGTGCCGCGTCGAGGTTCGACAGCGGCTCATCGAACAGGAAGGCCGAGGGCTCGCGCACGATGGCGCGGCCGATGGCGACGCGCTGGCGCTGGCCGCCCGAGAGCTGGCCGGGGCGGCGGTCGAGATAGTCGGTGAGGTTGAGCGCCTTGGCGGCGCTGTCGATGCGGCGCTTTTGCTCGTCCTCGGGGAGACCCGCCATCTTCATCGGGAAGGCGATGTTCTTGCGCACCGACATGTGCGGGTAGAGCGCGTAGCTCTGGAACACCATCGCCAGCCGGCGCTGCGCCGGCGGCATCCGCGTGGCGTCTTCGCCGTCGATGCGGATCTGGCCGGAGGTGACATCCTCGAGCCCGGCGATCAGCCGCAGCAGCGTGGACTTGCCGCAGCCCGAGGGGCCGACGAAGACCACGAACTCGCCGTCGTTGATGGTGAGGTCGAGCGGTGGGATGACGTTCACCTCACCGAAGCTCTTGGTCACCTTGTCGAGTGTGATGCGTCCCATGAGAGGTCCTCCCGTTTTCTTATTTCACCGCGCCGAAGGTCAGGCCGCGGACGAGTTGTTTCTGGCTGAACCAGCCCATGATGAGGATCGGCGCGATGGCCATTGTGGAGGCCGCCGAGAGCTTGGCGTAGAACAGGCCCTCGGGGCTGGAGTAGGACGCGATGAAGGCCGTGAGTGGTGCTGCCTTGGCGGCAGTGAGGTTGAGCGTCCAGAAGGCTTCGTTCCAGGCGAGGATGAAGTTGAGCAGCAGGGTCGAGGCAATGCCCGGGACCGCCATCGGGGTCAGGACATAGAGGATCTCATCCCGCAGCGAGGCGCCGTCCATGCGGGCTGCTTCGAGGATCTCGCCGGGGATTTCCCGGAAGTAGGTGTAGAGCATCCACACGATGATCGGCAGGTTGATCAGCATCAGCACGAGCGTCAGGCCTATCTTGGTGTCGAGCAGGCCCAGCCGGATGAACAGCAGGTAGATCGGGTAGAGCACGCCCACCGCCGGCAGCATCTTGGTGCTGAGCATCCACAGCAGGATGTCCTTGGTCCGCTTCGAGGGCACGAAGGCCATCGACCACGCCGCCGGGATCGCCACGATCAGGCCGAGCACGGTCGAGCCGCCGGCGATGACGATCGAGTTCCACAGGAACTGCGCGTAATCCGAGCGCTGCATCACCGCCGAGTAGTTCTCGGTGGTCCAGTCGAAGAACAGGAAGACCGGCGGATCGGCGATGGCGGCTGCCTCGGTCTTGAAGCTCGTCAGGATGGTCCACAGGATCGGGAAGAAGATCAGCAGACCGACGGTCCATGCGGCGAGGGTGTTGAGCGCCTTGCGTTGGGTGGTGACTGCGCGTGCCATGTCTGGTCCCTCCTCAGGCGTCCAGGTTCTTGCCGACGATCCGCATCAGGAAGATCGCGATGATGTTTGCGAGGATCACGGCATAGATGCCGCCGGCGCTGCCGAGGCCCACGTTCTGGCTCTCGAGGACGCGCTGGTAGATCAGGTAGGTGAGGGTGCGGGTGCCGAAGCTGCCCTGGGTGGTGACGAAGATCTCGGCGAAGATGCCCAGCAGGAAGATCGTCTGGATCAGCAGCACGATGGTGATCGCCCGGCTCAGGTGCGGCAGGATGATGTGGATGAAGCGCGAGCGCCACGGCGCGCCGTCCATCTCGGCGGCTTCGATCTGCTCGCTGTCGAGCGACTGAATCGCGGTCAGCAGGATCAGCGTGGCGAAGGGCAGCCACTGCCACGACACGATCAGCACGATCGAGGGCAGGGAGGCCTGGCTCAGCCACTGGATCGGCTCGGCGCCGAAGAACTGCCACAGATGCGCGAACAGGCCGTTCACCGGGTCCATGAACATGTTCTTCCAGACCAGCGCCGAGACGGTGGGCATGACGAAGAACGGCGCGATCACGAGGATGCGGACGATGCCCTGTCCCCACATCGGCTGATCGAGCAGCAGCGCCAGAGCGATGCCGAAGGCGATGGTGATGACCAGAACTCCGCCGACGATGATCAGCGTCGCCCAGATGCTGGGCCAGAATGCCGAGGAGGTGACGAAGCGCACGTAATTCTCGAACCCGACCCATCCGAGGTCGCCGCCGCGCAGGGGCAGGTACTGCTTGAACGAGAACACCAGCGTCATGGTCAGCGGCACCAGCATCCAGCCGAGCAGCAGGATCACGGCGGGCGCCAACATCAATCGGGCGGCAGATCGAGCGTGCTGGGTCGCCATGGCATACCTCCTTGGAGCGCGGAGACCGTCTCCGCCGGGATGCGACGCGGCAGGGGGGCGCCGGTCATTGTGTCTTGGGGGATCGGTGGGAGGCGGCTGAAGGATGCCGCCTCCCGGTCTGTGGCTACCTTGCGGAAGGATCAGTAGCCGGCAGCTTCCATCTCGTCGGTGGTGATCGCCTGCGCGTTCTCGAGCGCCTGCTCAACCGACTGCTGGCCTGCGAGGGCCGCGGAGAATTCCTGACCGACCTGAGTGCCGATGCCTGCGAACTCGGGGATCGCGACGAACTGCACGCCGGTATAGGGCACCGGATCGACGGTCGGCTGGTTCGGGTCGGCCGCTTCGATGCTGTTGAGGGTCATCTCGGCGAACGGCACCTTCTGGTACTCCTCGTTCTCGTAGAGCGAGGTGCGGGTGCCCGGCGGCACGTTTGCCCAGCCTTCTTTCTCGGCCACGAGCTCGGTGTATTCCTTCGAGGTCGCCCACGCGACGAAGGTCTTGGCGGCTTCCTCGGAGTCGGTGCCGGCGGGGATGCCCAGCGACCACGCCCAGAGCCAGTTGCCGCGCTTTCCAAGGCCGTTGTCGGGGGCGAGGGCGAAGCCCACCTGGTCCGCCACGGAAGAGTCGTTGGGGTTGGTCACGAAGGAGGCCGCCACGGTGGCGTCGATCCACATGCCGCACTTGCCCTGCTGGAACAGCGAGAGGTTCTCGTTGAAGCCGTTGGTCGAGGCGCCCGGAGGACCGTAGTTGGTCATCAGATCCATGTAGGTGTTGAGCGTGTTGGCCCAGGCCTCGCTGTCGAACTGCGCGTTCCAGTCCTCGTCGAACCAGCGCGCGCCGAAGGAGTTCGCCATGGCGCTCAGGAAGGCCATGTTCTCGCCCCAGCCGGCCTTGCCGCGCAGGCAGATGCCGTAGATCTCGTTGTCCTTGTCGGTCATCGCTTCGGCGGCGGCGGAGATGTCGTCCCAGGTGGGTGCCTCGGGCATCTCCATGCCGGCCTTTTCCATCAGGTCCTTGCGATACATGACCATCGAGCTTTCGCCGTAGAACGGCGCGGCATAGAGCTCGCCATCGACGGTGAGGCCGCCACGGATCGCGGGCAGGATGTCATCCGCGTCCCATTCCTCGGGCAGGTCGTTGAGCGACACCAGCCAGCCCTGCGCGCCCCAGATCGGAACCTCGTAGGTGCCGATGGTCATCACGTCGAACTGGCCGCCCTTCGCCGCCACGTCCTGCGTCACGCGCTGGCGCAGCACGTTTTCCTCGAGGGTCACCCACTCGACTTCGATGTCGGGGTACTCGGCGTTGAATTCATCCATCAGCCCCTGCATCCGGATCATGTCGCCGTTGTTCACGGTCGCGACGGTGATCGTCTCCGCCGATGCGGCAGTTGCAAGCGCACCAATGGCGCACGCGCCCATGAGGGCGCGGATCGAATTAGACATGGTGGTCCTCCCAAACCTTCAAGGTGAGCATATGCTCAAGAAGTGAGTAAAAGCTCACATGCGAGCGCGAGTCGTGTCAAGCCTGATTTGCGTGCAATGCATGGCTCAACTGCCGAGCAAAGCGGCGGCGGTGTGTTCGTCGGTGATCAGGCCGTGAATGAGGCGGCCCTTGAGTGCGGCGCGCAACGCCTTGATCTTGCTGGGGCCTCCGGCGATGCAGATCACCGGGTTGTCATTCACGGGCACCCGCGAGCCGACCATGAAATTGTTAACGGGGTGGTCGATATAGCGGCCCTCTGAGTCGAAGATGTGGCCGCAGATCTCTCCGGCCGCTCCGGCCTCCTGCACCGCGTGCAGCTCGTCGGCGGTGATGAACCCGTCGAGATAGAGCGGCGCGTCCTCGGCCATCTGGCCGATCCCCACGATGGTCAGGTCGGCCTGTGCCCCGAGCGCGCGCGAGCTTTTGACGTGGGGCAGGCTGCGGTAGATCTCGAAATGCTCGGCGTCGCGGGCCATCACCGGCACCGACATCGGGTAGTGCGGCGCGCCGGTCTTGTCGGCGATGCGCATGATGACCTCGTAGAACGAGGCCGACCCGTCGGGCGAGACATTGCCGATCAGCGAGACGACCCGGTGCTGGCTGGCGGGGAGCACCTGCATCTCCTCGATCACCGCTCGCAGCATCCGCCCGGTGCCGAGCGCCACGAGCTTGGGTTCGGGGTCGCGAAACACGCGCTCCAGCTCGGGGGCGGCGAAGGGGGCGATGGCGCGCGGCGCATCCTGTCCCGTGCCGATCCCCGGCGCGACACGCACCCGGTCGAGCCCGTACCTGCGGCGCAGCGCGCGCTCGAGCTCAAGGCAATCGGCGATGGGATGGTCGATACGTACCCGCACAAGCCCCTCGGCCATGGCGCGGGCCACCAGACGCTGGGCGCGCTGCCGCGAGATGCCCAGCTCCTGCGCGATCTGGTCCTGTCGCAGGCCGCCCACGTAGTAGAGCCAGCCGGCCCGCGCCGCGATGTCGTCGGTGGATGCCTCGCTGTCGTCAGCCATGCGCCGGTCCCTCCGTCTGTGCCGCCCTGAGAAGCTGCGGGGCAAGATGCGCGAGCTCCGAGAATTTGGCAAATGCTCGATGTGGCACGGCATCCGGCGCCGCGGGGGGCACGATGCCGTCGAAATGGCTGCCGCCGGTGAACTGCCAGACCTGCATTCCCGCCGCGAGCCCGGCGCGGATCCCGGCCAGCGAATCCTCGATCAGCAGGCAGTTCTCCGGCGCGATGCCGGCCTTTTCCGCCGCCCTGAGGGGAAGGTCGGGGGCCGGCTTGCCGCGCGTCACCTCGGCGGCGGTGGTGATGCGGCCGTCGAAGTAGTGCGTGAGGCCCGCGATCTCCATCGACTGCGCCACCCGCGCCGGGCTCGAGCTTGTGGCGATCACGTAGGGCACGCGGAGCGCCCCGAGCGTCTCGATCAGCCCCGGCATCACGCGCAGTCCGCCGCGGAAGGCAGCCACCAGCCGGGCGCGGTAATCGGCCTCGAAGCCTCGGGGCAGGGTGATCGCGAACTCGCGCCGGATCTGCTCGAGCACCACCGGGTAACTGCGGCCGAGAAAATGCTGCGCCACGTAGGGCAGGTCGATGGTGACCCCGTACTCGGCCAGCTCCGCCACGAGCATACGGGCGCTGATGACCTCGCTGTCGACGACAACTCCGTCGAAATCGAAGATGACGAGTTGGATCTCTGACATGTCGCTCCCCTTGCACTCGGTGTAGCCGAGCGCTGCACCGGGCACCAGAGCGCGCGACGCGGACCCCGTGGCGTGCCCGTGACATGGCCCTCTGTTCAGACGCGGCTCAATTGGTTAATAATATCACAATGGTATTTATCTGGACGTATCGCCCCCAACCGGAAACGGATCGCCATGACAGACAGCACCAAGGCGCCGCGCAGCGCATCCGAGACACCTTCGATAGACCCCGCCGAGGTTCAGGAGGCCACGCCAGCACCGTCCCCCGGGGTCGCGGAGGATCTCGCCCTTGTGCCCGATGCGCCCACCGGTGAGGCGCCAGGGGAACTCGACAAGAAAGAGCTGATCGAACGCGTCGTCACACGCTGCGGGATCAAGAAGCGCGATGCCAAGCCCTCGATCGAGGCGGCGCTGGCGATTCTCGGCGAGGCGCTGGCCGAGGGCCGCGACTTGCGACTGGAGCCCTTCGGCAAACTCAAGGTGGGCAAGATCAAGCCCCGCGGCAACAAGCGCGTCGTTCACGCGCGGCTGCTACAGAACGCGGCGGCGCCTTCCGAAGGCTCCGATGGGGCGCCCGAGGCCCTCGAAGACTGAGCCCGGGGGCCTGCCGCCACGACAGCGCGCGGGCGGCATGGATTTCGTCGAAAATCCTGCGAATGCCCTCTTGCACCTCTCGGCGGCTTCTCTTATTAGACCCGCTACCGGGTGATTAGCTCAGTGGTAGAGCGCTTCGTTCACATCGAAGATGTCAGGAGTTCAAATCTCTTATCACCCACCATTCTTCTGAAGGGCGCGCTCTCCGATAGGATCGAGCGCGCCCTTTTTCCGTTCTAGGACTTGGTGTCGCGGGCGGCCTCCCGCCCGATCAGGGCGGTTTCCTCCGCCACCGCGCGGCAGAGCGCATCGCAGCGTGTGGGCGCGCGATAGATCCCCGCAAAAAATGTCAGAATGCGTCGCATGGATTACAGGCCTCCTCGGGGTGCGCGGGGCAATTCGCACCGGGGCTGCTCGGCGGGAAGGCCGAGGTCGCGCGCGAGCGCCGGGTTTCGGCGCAGCTGCGCCAGACGCTTGCGGGCGCGGCGGGCGCGCAACCTGTCGCGCAGCAGCGCGAGCAGGCGCGACCGGATCGGTCGCACGCCGATGATGCGGGTCGGGGTCGACATGGGCTCGTCTCCTTGAAGATTCTCTCGATATCGGCCAGCCTGCTTCCTCAAGCTCACTTGAGGTCAAGCGCTCATGTCTTCATCGCCTTCCCGCCGCGGCGCGCCCGTGCGCCCGAACGATCTCTCGGTCGGAGAGATGGCCACCCGCGCGGGTGTCGCTGTCTCGACACTGCATTTCTACGAATCGGAGGGCCTGATCGAGAGCTGGCGCACGCCCGCCAACCACCGCCGCTACGACCGGCGCGAGCTGCGCCGGGTGGCGGTGATCCGGGTGGCACAGTCGCTGGGCATCCCTCTGGCCGAGATCCGCGCCATGCTGGCGCGCCTGCCGAAGGGCAGGGCGCCCAACAAGGCGGAGTGGCAGGCGGTCTCAGAGGACTGGCGGCACGAGCTCGACGCGCGCATCGCCCGGCTCGAGGCGCTGCGCGACGATCTCGACGGCTGCATCGGCTGTGGCTGCCTGTCGATGGAGACCTGCCCGCTCTACAATCCCGGTGACAGCAAGGGCCGTGAGGGGCCGGGGCCACGCACATGGATCGCGCGTGAGCGCCGGGTGCGCAAAGCGACTTGAACTGCGCCGCGCGCTTGGCTAAACCGCGCGGGCCGGGTGATTAGCTCAGTTGGTAGAGCGCTTCGTTTACACCGAAGATGTCGGGAGTTCGAGTCTCTCATCACCCACCACGAAAATCATTGATATATAAAGATTTTTGATCTGCTGAGGCGCGATTTACGAAGTGCGCCTCAGTTCGCTGAACTCAAGAACCTCCGCCGCGCCCGCCAGATGCTCTGGCATGAACCGCGCATAGGTCTTGTAGGTGATAGCGGTGTTCGAGTGGCCGAGGTACTGCGCGACCGCCTCGATGGGCTGGCCTGCGCTGAGCATCCGCACCGCGACCGTATGCCGGATCTGGTGGATGTTGACGTCCTCGAGCTTCGCGCGATCAAGGGCCGCAGCATAGCCTTTCCGGATCGACTTCACCCGCTTCCCGGCCCACTCCACGACATGATCGGTCAGGCGCGCCTGGTAGGCCGTCTCCAGCGCCGCGCGCGCCATGCGGTTCATCGGAACCACGGCGCGGCCTTTCCGCGTGATGCCGTCGGGCAGGCGGAGATCGATCACGCCGCGGTCAAAGTCGACTCGATTCCATTCCAGATCCAGAACAGCGCCGACCCGGGCACCTGTGGCCAGTAGCAGGATGACGGCGAGCCGGATGTGTGGGGCGCCGCATCCGTCGAGCAGGGCAGTGATCTGCCGATCGGTGAGAGGGCGGACGTCGCTGGCGGGCTTCGGTGGTTGCTCGATGTGGGGTGCCTGGTCGATCAGTCGGACCTTCGCTGCCCAGCGAAGCGCAGATCGGAGGTGGCCGAGTTCGGTGTGAACGCTGCCGACCTTCCGACCTGCCGCCATGCGCTGCGCCATGTAATCACGGCAATCCGCGACGGTGATCTGGTCCGGTCGGAATGCGCCGAAGTGCGCGAGAACTGCTTTTCCGGTGTGGGCCATCGTCTGGGCTGTGGGCTTCGATCCGAGGTGGACGATGTAGGCGGTCCAGATTTGCTCGACGGTCGCGCCGCTCGGCCCGGCTGTTTCCTTCAGGTATCGGTCGCGGCCCTCGGCTTCTGCTTCCGCTCTGGTGCCGCTTTTCAATTGGTAGCGAACGCGATTTCCCGTATTCGGGTCCCTCCAGTAGACGCAAAAACCGCCGCGAAGTCGTCCTATCGTAATCTCAGCCATTCGCCCGCCCGTGATTGATGTGATATCCATGGGCGCGCTCCGCCAAATTTCTCGCTTTTATCGCCTCTTCTTTCTCAATGAACGTTCCGAGGTGTCTTCTTCTTCCTTGTGCGTAGATCTGGGCAACCCAACGGCCAGTGCGAGGCTCGAGGAAAACACCGACACATCCGCTAGTATTGTTAGTTGGGCGCTTCGTGTTCATGTGGTTCTCGATATTCGACACGAGGCGGAGGTTGGCTAGTGCGTTGTCTGTTCGGTTGCCGTTGATGTGGTCGATCTGGTACGAGGCATCCGGCCAGCCACCTTTTGCCAAGCACCAGAGAACGCGATGTGCCGAGTATACCCTCCCGAACAGGCAGCCAACACGATAGCCATGGTTATTTGTAGCCGTGAATGCCTCCTCCCCTGCGAACCTTGCGTTCCATGATCTGTAAGCCCTCAGGCCAGATGGGAACGCTTCTATCGGACGTGTCCGCCAGTACAGCTTGCCTGTCTTGAAGTCTGCCTTTAACAGATCTTTGACCTCATTTGGCGCTAGGTCAGTTCTTGTTGGTTTGCTCACTCTTTCGCCTCCTGACAGGAGCATGTCGAAGGCTTATGACGGGGCCGCTTCCCTGTCGCCTCGTCATCCCAATAGACGCAGTATCCGCCTCGCAGGCGTCCGATGCTGATTGCTGACATTTCTCGTATTCCTCGACGGCCTCCCACGGGATTCGGATCATGCGGCCCACGCGGAAGCCGCGCAAGGAGCCGCGCTTGTAGAGCTGCCGGACGGTCTCCGCGGAGCATTGCCAGCGATCGGCCAGGATCTCAGGGGTGACCGGGCGGGATTGGGTCATGGTCATGCGATCTTCTCCCTAAGCCCCTTATTCACCTTCTGCAGGAGCAGCTGCGCGCCCTTTGCTGAGGTCTGCCCGCCGGTGAGCTTCTGCAGCTGCTGGGCCTCCTCCTTGAGGGTCTCGAAATCCGTCTCGGCCAGAACGCTGTCCAGGCGCGAGAGCTCGCGTCCCGCGTCGAGCATCTTGCCGACCACCGTAGCGGTGGCGTCGATCGCGAAGGCGGTGAGCAGGTTGTTCTGGCCGGGCTGGGCGTCGAGCATGGTTTCGAGCGTGGTGAAGACCACGCCTCGGCCGAGGCGCTTCTGCAGCTTCTCTAGTGTGCTAACCGCGCGCGTCTCTTTGTGTCGGATCCCGGCGCCGGCCGGAACGTCGGTGCTGATCTCGAGCTCCTTCAGCATCTCGTCGACGGCGATGGCAACCACGTCGCCGGAAGCGACCCGGGCGCGGAATTTGTCGATCGCGGCCACTGAGGTGCGAACCGAGTTGATGCCGACGAAATCCTTGGCTTGGGCGGCGAGATCTCCGCGCGCGATCACGGCAGGTACGGCGTCGGCCCCAATCAGCGTGGCGGCGAGGGCGCGGTGCTGGCCATCGATGATGGCATAGAGCCCCTCATGCACCTCGGTCACGGCGATCGCACCGAACTTCGACCAGGAGAAGTCGCTCACGATCTTGCGGATGCGCGAGCGTGAGCCATCGCTGGTTCGGCGCTGGTATCGCCTATCCACCGTGAGTGCCGACACGGGGATGAACTCCAGGCGAATGGCTTCCCCGGCTGGCGGGGCCTCCGGGCCTTGTGGCTTCCCAATGCGGGCGAGTTCGGGGCTCTCGATGATCGGTTCAAGGTCGGGCAGGGGCATGGCTCACTCCATCCCCAGAGCGGCTTTGTACATCTCGAGCACGGCCTCTTCCTCGGCGATGTCTTCCTTGTCGCGCTTGCGCAGCGCGATCACCTTGCGCAGCACCTTGACGTCGTAGCCGCGGCCTTTCGCCTCGGCCATGACTTCCTTCTGCTGGTCGGCGATCTCTTTCTTCTCGGCCTCGAGACGCTCAAAGCGCTCGACGAAGCTCCGAAGTTCGCCGGCGGCCACGCCGTATGCGCTTGTTGCGGCCTGTTCGAAGTCCGGGTCGGATTTCATGGGCGGGGCACCACGCTTCTTCTTCCTGGCTTCGTCGGCCCGGCGCATCTCGGTTGCCGCGGTGTTTGCGATTTCGTCCAGCATTTCATCTCTCCGTTCAAAGGCGCATGGGCATGATGACCCAGAGCGCGTCGGGGTCATCCGATTGGATCGTTGCCGGATCACCGGGGCTCATGGTGGCAAGCGTGAAAGTTGGCGTAACAGCCCCCTGGTCGCGCAAGTAGTTGAGGTTGAAACCTGCGCACTGGTGCGTGCAGCCCTCCTCTCGACTGGCTTGCAGGGGCATCGTGATTGAGGTGCCATCTGTAATGCTCGGGCCTCGAGCGCTGATTTTTCCCTCCTCGAAGTTCATTTCCGCGACTGGCCGGTAGTTGTTGTTCATGGCCTTTGCCGCCTTATGCATCCGGCGAAGTGCGCTGCCGCTCAGGTGCGCCACTAGAGCCTTGCTCTGAGGGGGGATGACACGTGTGTAATCTGGATATGTGCCGTCGATCGTCTTCGCGCGAAGTGAAACGCCGGCGACCTCAGCGGAGAGGAAGGTCTTCGCGAACCTGAAGGTGACGGGTTCGTTGCAACCCTTCTCGATGATCAGGCTGAGGAGGTCTGCGGTCTTGGTGGCAACGATCAGGCCCGGACTGCCGGTGCTGCTGAAGTCGACCTCGGCCTCTGAATCGATCACCGCCATGCGATGTCCGTCCGTCGACACCGCGCGCAGAGAGATCTCCTCCGGCCTGTTGGTGAGGTAAATGCCAGTCAGGTAATAGCGCGTCAGCTCAGTGCTCACGCAGTGTCTGCTCAGGCTGAGAAGCCGTTCGACTTGATCTTGGCTGAGGCTCAGGTGTGCGGTGCCGCGTTGAAGGCTCTCCGGCGCCTCAAGCCGAGGGAAATCCTCCACCGGCATATGGACATTCAGCCGGATCAGCGTTTCGCCGTCGGTAAGAATGATCGTATCTGCGCTGCTCACGCCGCGCCTCGGGTCATTCGCTGTGATCGATACCGTGATGGCGCCCGATGCAATGGAGGTGAGCCCGGCGAGCACGGATTTCCCGACCATGAAAGTTGCATCGCCTGTGGTCTCCGCCTCAAGCTCCATGGTCAGGGCGTTGTCCAGATCTGTGGCCTCAAGGGTGACCCTGTTGGATGCGATCGTGATCTTGACGTAAGACAGCACCGGGATGGTGTTTCTGAGCTCAACGACCTTGTTAAGGATTCTGGTGGCGCGCTTGAGGGCGTCGATCTGGATCGTCGCACTCGCCTTTGTCGCTGTCATTTCCTTGCGATGGTGGAGCATGAGGCCCTCCGTCTGATGAGTGGCCCCCTGCCGCGCGCACCGGCCAAGATATGTGCGGCAGGGGGATGCGGGCGGGATGCCCGGCATTCGGTTATCGGTGGGTCGCAATCCGCCCCGTCCAGGCGTCGAACTCGGTGTTCAGCACTCTGAAGCGGGCGCGGGCCTTCTCGTTCGAGTCGAGCTCGCGGCGGCTCTCGATGCGGCAGAAGCTGCGCAGGAACTCGGCGGCGGCTCTGGTGCAGAACTGGCCATCCTCGAAGCCCGATCGGGCCGCGGCGAAGCGCTGGAAGCGCGCGTCGTTGCAGAGGATGCCGGCGCGCTGCGCGAGCGGGGTGTCAGAAGCTGTCATGCTCGCCTCCGGCGCTGGCCATCTCTCCGATCAGGACAGCGGCGAGCTTGCGCGCCGAGACGACCTCTTCGGGCGCGTGCGACAGCGCGATCACCGTGCTGCAGGCCTCGAGCATCACGTCGTCCGGGATCTCGCCAAGCTGCCAGCCGGGCAGGGCCAGAAGCTGCCGAGCATACCACAGGTGGTCGCCCGGCAGCGGGACAGGCGCGGGTCCGTGAGTGATGGTGGGCGCTGTCATTCGAAAAGCCCGGGGGCGCGGTGGACCATCTGGTAGGCCTCGAAAACGATCCATACCCAGACCAGCAGGATTGCGAGCGCGACGACGAGTGTCGGGCGCCAGGTGAGATCATCGCCGGTCTCCGGCTCGAAGGTTTGGCACATGCGTCCGGTATGGGCGGGGTCGATCGGGGGCGAGGCCTCGACTGGACCGTCGAGGCGAACCAGCGCATCCGTGTGCATCTGGATCTCGAGGCTGCCGCTGGTTGGTCCGAGGGCAATGCTGGGGTTGCTCATGCCGCGTCTCCGCCGCGAGCGAGCTTTGCCACCGCCGCGCGGATCGCCGGCATGGCGTGCAAACGGCCAACCTCAACCTCTGTCAGTGCCGGCGCAGGCGGCAGCGGATCGGGGTCGGTTTCCGTGACAACGTGAATGAAAGTAGGGCGCCCGGAGATACGAGCTTCGAGATCATGCAGTCGATTTCCTGCTTCGTTGCAAATCGGGTGTCCCTGACGCTGCTTCGCATGAAACCAGAAGTCTTGGCGGGTCACTCGATCGGCGGCGGCGGCTTCCGGGTCTGTCAGGAAGGCCGCCTCTTCGGGGAGAACGTACTTGTTCGGCATGGTTGCCTCCGTTGATTGATAGCCTGACGATAATCTAGTAAATTTAGATTTTCAATCCGCGTTGGAAAATTTTCTAGATTTTTGCTGACCATCAACGCCGGGGAAGTGCGTGCCTCTGCCTCGGTAGCTTGCTAACGTGCCTTCGAAGGCGTCAGGTCGTGGTGAGATTTATGGAAAACTGGACACGGCATCTGGCCATGGCTCGCTACCTCGCGGCCATCATGGCTGCTGGATACGATGTGAAGGTGTGCACGGACTTTGAGCGGATCCCTGATTTGGCATTGCTCAGCGGTCGGGATTTCCAGATGCCTCAATTCGATATTGGGCGAACGGACCTGACCGCCGGTCGCGCCTTTTGGCTCTTCCTGATTCACCGTGGCGAGGCTGTCGGTGGGGCGGCAGTGCAGCTTCAGGACTTGGGGGGTGAGCCTCTTGATCGCTATTTGCTGCGTACCGCAAGCCATCAATTTCCGCGACAGGACGGGCCGACACTTAAGTCGGTCGCGCAACCCTTAAGCGCAATTACCGGGCGCATTGCCTACATCGGAGAACTGCGGTTCGCGACCGGCCATCGGGGGCGAAGGGAAGTTCTTCAGAACTTCATGCGGCTGTTGCAGTGCATGGCGGTGGTGGAGTGGCGCGTGGCGTGGTCATACGCATTCATACCAGAGCGGCACATGCGCGCGAGGCTCGATCTGGTTTACGGCTTCACTCGCGCTTTACCTTCTGCGCAAGTCTGGGCATCTCCAGTTCCAGCGGTTCGTTCGTCGTCAGAGTGGTTTGTTGGTGCTTCGCGAGAGGAGCTCGATCACATTTTTTCTCTAGACGCGAAGGTCTTGTGAAAAGTTCATGATCAGCTTCTTCCCCGCCTCGTTCACGACCGGGGCTAGGACCCTGCGATAGCGTCTGATGCAGCGCTCTCCGTTTGGTAGGGTCTGGTCGATCGCGGTGTGCGACAGGATTGGCTCCCCGGCGCGAAACGCTTGAAGATGTGCTTCGATAAGCGCGTCGTTATACTCACCGCTAAACCCTTCCAAGGTCTTGGAAAGCTGCGCTGCGTCAGTCACGTGAAATGCGACGCTGGCTAGGCTGTTTGGTCCCGATTTGAGCGGTTGTATCGTGCGAGCTGCACTTTGGGGTGGCTCGAATAGGTCGACGTTCAGCTTCACGGAATCCCAGTTCTCAAGGCGTCCGCCGTGGGCGTGCCACCAGTCAAGAAAGCTCTCCAGCCCTATCGTGGGTTGGTAGATCTTTGCGGTGTCACCGAGTTCGAGGGCGAGTGACAGTATGCGCCTGGCGGCCTCTTGTTCGCGAACTGATGGGGGTGTTCGTGCAAGGTCGTCGAGGCTTACGCCTAGAGTGAGCGAGAGGCTGGCGACGTCCTCAAAGCGCATGCTGCTGCCGTTCGATAATGCGCCGTGAAGGCGCGTGTAAGGAATGTTCGCTGACTTTGCGACATCCCTCATCGATCGACCCGAAGCTTCGATAAGGCACTTAATCTGCGTGTGTATCGACATGCTACATCCAGAAAACTGTATACATCCCATTCTGAATTGCATGGATGACGCGAAAGAGCAACAGTCCCCTCTTGGTTGAGTGAGTTATCGGAGGGGAAAGTGCTTACAGAGGGAAATCTGGATGATGTGATCGAGGCCGCGCGCATGAGCGGCGTTCCGATCGATGTTCTCGTTCACTTGCTGGACGGTCTCGATGAGACCGCCTCTGCTAAGCTGTTGGGCAATGTGTCAACTCTGCCCAGGTATATGAAATCTAAAGATATTCCATACCGCGCTTGCAGCTTCATCGCTCCATCCACCGAGACGCGCCCACTTCCGCGCTCCCACTGCGAGTAGGACTTCGGGGACACGTCTGCCTGCTCGGCGAACTCTTTCGAGCCGAGGTCGTAGAATTTTCGGACAGCCTTCAGGCGTTTGCCGATGTCCGCGAAGCGGTATGACGCGTTTTCGTTCATGCGCGCATTATCCAGTCTAAAAAATTTTACATCCATCTAAGTATCGCGCCATTGACGAAATCTAGAAAATCTGGATTTTATGACTGCATGCAGAGATGGACAGTCAGAGAACTCTTCGATCATTTGGGCCGCCCGAGGGTGCGAGAGGCGCTCTTTGGCCCGTTTGAGGGTAACGAATCCGAGGCGAAGGGTTTCAAAACCGTCGCCCTCTACGCTGCGAAAGGGGCGATCCCGGCCGCGTGGTTTGAGGTAATCGACAGGCTCTGCAAAGAGGAGGGAATTCAGACCCCGCGGTATCTCTTCAGCTTTAAGCGGCCCGATGGCAGTGCAGACGGGAGGAATGCAGCGTGAGCGAGTTTCCGAAGCTTGTGGTGTCAAATGGCGCATGTCTGAACGCTGCGCTGGAACAGCCTGCATCGTCGTGGACCAAAACTTTGGATCGGCGCCGTGTCAGAGTAATTTCGGCCGAGCTCTGGTCGGATTTCCTCCGTCGGAACTTTCGCAACCAAGAGGCAGTGGCGGCATTCTTTGAGGTTCGGTTTCAGACGGCTTGCAACTGGTGGCTCGCAACCAACCGGCCGTCTGCCGACAAGATCATGATCGCCGTTCTCGAGCTACCCGGGTTCCTAGAACATCTGGAGAGCTATATCGAAGTCAATGGGCGCAAGGCGGCATGAGCTTCGAGAGCGATCTCCTCGGCCGCCCGCCGATGATGCGCCCGTTCGAGCGCGCCCCGCGTGAGGACCGCAGGCCGCTGCCGCGCGAAACCCGCGACGGCGTGACCATCGCGCATGTCCCGCGCGTCGGGACCACCAGCGCTGTCGGTCTTACCGCGCCGATCACGATGCCGACGGCGCCGTGGGAGGTCTCGGCGTGACGCGCTCGCTTCAGAATTCGAATGCCCGACCTGTTCGGGCCTGCCTGGCGGGGGTCCAACCTCGCCAACTGGTGCGCGGGGCTGTCCCCGAGCTGGTTGTCTCCTCCCCAGATGTCAGCATGTCCTGCGCACCCTTTTTCATCCCGAGCGCCGCGGGGCCCCGGCGCACCTCCCTGTTGAACCTTGCCCCGGTGTCGCTTTCGGCGCCGGGGTCTTTCGTCGGGGTTATGTGACGTGTCAGGGGGCCACGACCTCGGCGCCGCCTGCCGCGCGCTCTGGGCGGCCGTGCTTGAGCGCGCCTGGTCGGACAGCTTCGGCGCGCGCAGCTACTCAAGCTGGAAGGGAACCGAGGCGCTGGCGGTCGAGCAGGCCCGGCAGTGGATGGGTTCCGATGATTTCGCGACGGTCTGCCTGTTGGCGGGCCTCGATCCGGCGGCGGTCTATGGCCGATGGCGCCGGGCAATTCAGGAAAGGAGCAACGCTCATGGCCGAAAGCTGGTCAGAACAGCAGCAGCGCCACGCGCGAGAGCGGGTTGAACTACTGCGCACCATCCTGCTGGATTCGGATGCTGAGGCTTGCAGTGCGGCGGTTACCGCGTCCGATCTGCTCGAGCTTCTTTGCGAGGAGGTGGCGGCGCGCCACCGCGTTTCGAGCGAGGACATGCGCGGGCACTGCCGCCGCTCGGCGCTCGTCGAGGCGCGTCGCGAGGCCTATGAGTTGATGCTCCGGGCGGAGTTCTCGGCCTCAGAGGTCGCGCGGTTCTTCCGCCGCGACCACACCACCATCCTCTTCGCTATGCGGGGTGCCAAGGGCGCGGCGCAGCGCCGGTCTCAACTGGTAGCCGCGACGGTCGGCGCGCTGGGGGCCACATGAGCGGCTCGGGCGCAAAGAGGGTGCCGATCGTGCACTCGGTTAAGACGAAGTTTGGGCATCTGGATCTTCGGATGAACCAGCTCGAATGCGGCACGCGCGGATGGTCTCTGCGTCCGAGTGGGTTCGATGAGGCGGAGGCGCTTCCGATCGTGAATGGAACGCTCGACGGGCGCGCCGCCGTGTCTTTTCTGGCCGACCTCGAGGTCGCCGCGGCGCTGCTTCGGGGCTTCATCGAGGATGTCGGGGGTGCGGAATGAGCGGCGCCCCGGGGCCGCGCGCGCGGCTTGTGACGATCGCGACGGCTGTCGCCCTGTTCCGCGGCGGCATGGATCTGTGCCCGGACCTGTTGGTGCGGCTCGACGCCGTTCTGCGGTCGATGGGCGGCGGACCGGATGATGATCTGAGCGAGATCGCGGGCGCCGGTCGCGCGATGTGCGATGCGCGCCTCGATGGCGACGTGGCGGCTTTCGACGATGCCAAGATGCGCTTGTGGCGTGAGCTGGCCCGATACTGGGCCGGTCGCGCGCTGGGGATGTCGGCAACGAATTGAGTGCCCGCCGCAGTGCGGGCGGCGCGGGGAGGTCTGCGCAAATACCTGAAGGTGAGGGACGAAATGGAGACGACGAAGGTCTCGGACACATGGTGGTATCCGCTTCGCTACGGCGACACGCTGTCGAACCACGACTGGATTCCGCTCTACATCAACCGGCTGCTGACCTCGCGGTTCGTGGCTCATGCGATTGCGGAAGGCCGGCGGGCCGATCTCGGCACGGCTCTCCTGCTCTGGGCAGAGAGCTTCAAGCAGGACCCGGCGGGAACGCTCCCGGATGACGACATCCAGCTCGCGCAGATCGCGCGGTTCGGTGCTGACCTGGATGGCTGGCGGGCAGCGCGAGCCGGGGCGCTCTACGGGTGGCGCTCGGCGGAGATCGAGGGTGAGGAGCCGGGCCGCACGGCGCGCCTTGCACACCCTGTCATCGCCGAGATCGCCTTCGACATGCACAAGCGGAAGAAGGGCCGGGATCAGGCGCGCGCCGCGAGTCGAATGTCGAGCCTGCGGAGCCGCGTGAGGGCCAAGCTGCACTCGATGAAATACCCGAAGCACATCTGGGACAGCCGGCAGATCGTCGAGACCGTCGCCGACTTCCTCGATCAGGCGGGGCTCTACTGCACCGACGAGAACCTGCGGATCGCCATGGCCGATGCTGTCGGCATTCCTCGCGAGGTCACCACATTGCGCAGCGCCGGAGGTGCCGATGGCGATCTGTGATCCGAGTGTGACAGCGTGTGACGGTCACAGTGATGTCACTGTGACGGCACAGTGCGTCACACCTGTGAACTGCCTTTTTTTAAAGGCCGGAAGTGTGACTGCCCTACAGGACAAGACAAGAAAAAACAGAACAAGAAAAAACACCCTGATACCGCCCCGGGCCGAAGCGCTGGGGCAAGCCGAAAACGCCGATTGCTGAGAAGGGACAGGCCATGACCGACGAGCAGACGACGAAGACCGAAACCAAGCGTGACCGGGTGCGCCGGATCCTGATCCATCCCCTGACCGAGTGGGGCTTCCGCAAGCCGGGCAACGTGACCGAGGAGAAGCACGGCAAGTTCCTCGTCGATCTCGCTGATGGGCTCGCCTACCTCAGCGACGAACAGCTCGAGCGGCTGCGCGAGTTCCTCAAGACCAAGGGCGAGGGCAAGGACCGCCGGGGCTGGCCGCGCATGGCGACGATCACGCCGCTGGCCGAGGCCGTCGCGCCGCGCCCCCTCGAAGAGGTCCCGGTGATCGCAAGCTGGTTCGGCTCGGCGCGCGGGCCGCAGGCGCTGGAGGAAGGCACGCTCGTCGCCGAGTTCCAGTTCGTCACGAAGTTCAAGCGCCCGCCGCTGCATGATGGCGACTGGCGAATGGTCCGGCAGCGCGCCGCCGAGCACGACAGCAACAAGCGGGTGCGCGAGGATCGGGCGCGCCGCGGCGTGGCTGACGAAGATGATCGGCAATGGCTGGCCTGGTACGCCAAGCTCGAGGCGCGGGCGATGGCGCTGTTGCCCGAGCAAGGGCGGGGTGCGGCATGAGTGTGATGGGTGCGCAATTCCGAGTTCCCCGTGTGCGGCCGGGCCGCGCCGGCAAGACGCCGGTCGCGATCTGGGATCTGCTGGTCTGGGCGTTCCAGTCCGAGCGCGTGTCGCTGGACTTCGACGAGTTGGCCAGCGCGGCGGGCGAGCGGCCGGGCGTGTCGATGGAATGGGTGATGATGCAGCGGGCGAACCTCGGCTGCTCGATCGATGGCGGCGGGCGCTCTGAGCCGCACCCGGATGCGGACCTCGTTGCTTCGGCTGTCTCGTGTCTGCCCGAGGGCTGCGGCGGTAGGCGCATGGCGGTCTGGATTGCGGAGCTCGCGCGGCAAGGGCGCGTTCCGGATTGGGGGCAGGGCGTCGTCTCTCGTTGCGAGCCGGTCGCGTGGAAAAGCCATTGGCGTGGCCGGTTCGCGGAGAAGTCGATCTGGGACGGTCTCGGTCGTTGGCCTTCCCATCAGCTTGGCCGTGACGATGGGTACTGCTGCCGTGTCGTCTTCACCGGCACCGTGGCTGAGCAGGCGCGGATGCGGAGAGGGTGGTTGCAGTGGTGGTCTGCGCTCCTGGAGCTGCAGATCACCTTCCGTCTGGGGTGCGATCTTACGGCCTTCGCGGTGACCGATGAGATGCCGCCGTCGGCGCCGTGGCGGAAATCCTCTTGACCAAATGTAGGATCGTTGACAGATTGCCAGCGAACCGAACCGCGCCCGGAGCAGAGATGCTTCCGGGCGCTTCTCGTTTGGAGCATCACGACATGGGCAAACTGAAGGGGCGCGGACTGCCGCCAAGGCTGGGTCATGCCAAGCCCCGATTCGAGCGCCGCGCTGCTCCGAAGACGAGCGACGACGGCAGGCGCTCGAAGGACTGGCTGAACACCGCGCGGTGGCGGCGGCTCCGGTTGGAGATCCTCGAGCGCGATCAGTTCACCTGTCGGCAGACCGGCGTGCTGTTGGTTGGCGTCTACCCGGCGCCGCACAGCCCGGTGGTCGACCACATCAAGCCGCATCGCGGGGACCCGAAGCTCTTCTGGGATCCGAAGAACCTGCAGGCGGTCAGCAAGGTCTGGCACGACCGGACCAAGCAGAGCCTCGAGAAGCGCGGCCTCGCCTGACCCGAGCAGGGGGGCGGTCGAAAGTTCAGGGGGTGGATGGGCGGAAACCCGTCACACCGCCACCGAGAGATTTTTTTCTGGAGATCGGGTTTTTGAACGACACCCGCGAAACGGACCTTTTCGGCAACCCAGTGAGAGCCCGTAAGGGCGAGCGTGGGAGGCCTCCGAAGGAGTTGACCTCGAAAGACCTGGATATGCTGGAAGCTGGCCTGATGCAGGGCTGGAGCAATCAGCGCGTGGCCGATGCGCTGGGGGTCGGTGTCTCGACGCTGAAGCGGAATTTTGGGCCTCTGCTCCGGATGCGGGATCAGATGCCAGACCGGCTGCGCCTGCTGATCTTCTCGACAGCCGTCCGGAAGTCGATCGAAGGCGACATGGGAGCGATCCGCCAAGTGCGCCAGATGATCGACGACAACGAGCGCCGCCTGGCCGCCGCGCGGGTCAACCGCGCGGCCGAGAAAGACAAGGCGGATGAGCAGATCGGGAAAAAGGAGCGCGCGCGTCGGGATGCCAAAGAGGTCACGAAGACCGGCGGCGGAGATCTTTGGGGCGGTGACCTGAGCCCGGGCGAATATCACTGATGGACGGCGGCGCAGGCTTTCTCGACGACGCATGGTCGACCGCGATTCCGGACTGGGAGCAGCGGATCGTCGAGGGTCGCTCGCTGATCCCGGACCTGCCGCTCTTCGACGCAGTCGCGGACAAGGCGCTTCGGATCTTCAAGCGGCTCCGGGTGCCGGACCTGATCGGCACGCCGACCTATGGCGAGGTCTGCGAGGAATGGGTCTTCGACCTGGTGAGGGTCATCTTCGGGAGCTACGACCCCGAGCTGAAGAAGCGCATGCTGCAGGAGTTTTTCCTGCTGGTGCCGAAGAAGAACGGGAAGTCGGCGATCGCGGCGGCGATCATCGTCACCGCGGCGATCATGAACGAGCGCCCGCAAGCCGAGCTGCTGCTGATCGCGCCGACTCAGAAGATCGCCGGCATCGCGTTCAAGCAGGCGAAGAACATGATCGCGCTCGACGAGGACCTGGTGCGGCTCTTTCGGGTGCAGAACCACCAGAAGGAAATCACCCACCACGTCACCGGCGCGGTCATCATGATCCTGTCGGCAGACGGTGACGTGGTCACCGGCTCGAAGGGCACGTTCATCCTGGTCGATGAGACCCACGTTCTCGGGACGAAGCAGAAGGCCCCGGACATCTTCGTCGAGCTTCGCGGCGGGCTCGCTTCGAGGCCCGAGGGGTTTCTGCTGCAGATCACGACCCAGTCGAAGGACCGGCCGACCGGGCAGTGGGAGAAAGAGCTCGAGACCGCGCGCGCGGTCCGCGACGGCAAGCTCGATTTCCCAATGCTTGCCATCCTCTACGAGCTGCCGACGAAGATGGCCGAGGCCGAGAAGTGGCGGGATCCGAAGACCTGGGGCATGGTCAACCCGAACCTCGAGCGCTCGGTGTCGCGCGAGTACCTGCAGCGTGAGATGCGCAAGGCGGAAGAGGGCGGGCCCGAGGCGCTGGCGCTGTTCGCCAGCCAGCACCTGAACGTGCAGATCGGGCTTGGCCTGAAATCAGGCCGCTGGGTCGGCGCCGACTACTGGGCGAAGGCCGAGCGCAAAGAGATCGATTTCGAGCAGATCCTCGCGACCTCGGAGGTCTGCGTCGTCGGCGTCGACGGTGGAGGTCTCGACGACCTCCTCGGGCTCTATGTGCTGGGGCGCCACGCCGAGACGAGTCGCTGGCAAGGCTGGGGCCGCGCTTGGGCGGATCGGGACGTGCTCACGCTCCGAAAGCAGATCGCGCCCGAGCTGGAGGCCCTCGAGGCCGCCGGAGAGCTGATCCTCGTCGACAACATCGAGGAGGAGGCGAACCCGGAGATCGTCGAGATCTGCGCGAGGATCAGGGATGCCGGACTGTTTCCCTCGCAGGACGGGATCGGCATGGACCCTGAGGGCGTCGGCTCGATCATTGATGATCTGGTCGCAGAGGGGTTCGCGATCGACGACATCCGCGCAATCAGCCAGGGCTACAAGCTGAACGCAGCGATCAAGACCGCGCCGGTGAAGCTCAAGAACGGCAGCATGGTCCACAGTGGCCAGAGGCTCATGACCTGGTGCGTTGGCAACGCGAAGACAGAGGCGCGCGGGAACGCAGTTATCGTGACCAAGGCGCAAAGCGGCAGCGCGAAGATCGACCCGCTCATGGCGATGTTTAACGCGGTCATGCTGATGAGCTGGAACCCGGTCCCGAGCGACGATGGTCGCATCAACGATTACTTCGCCGCATTGGAGGCCGCGACTTGAAACTGAAGCAATGGATCAAGTCGGCACTCGTTCGTCCGGTCTCCCTCACCGAGGCCGAGACCTGGCGCCCCTCGGCGCAGGCGACCGACAGCGGAGAGGTTGTCAGCGACAGCACTGTACTCGGTCTGTCGGCTGTCTGGGCTTGCACCAACCTGCTCGCAGGCACCATCGGATCGCTGCCGATGATGGTTTACAGCGCAGGGCAGGACGGTCGGGTGGTGGAGCGGGGGCATCCGCTCTTCCGGCTGCTGCACGACAGCCCGAACTATGATCAGACGGCGCTCGACTTCTGGGAGTTCATCGCGGCTTCGCTGGAGCTCTGGGGCAATGCCTATGCGGCGAAAGACCTGGATAGCCAGGGGAAGTTGGGCGCGCTCGTGCCGATCCGGCCCGACCTCGTCTCGGTTCGCCGCCGGAGCGATGGCGCGCTGGAGTATCGCTGGACCGAGCGCGGCCAGTCGCACGTCCGAACAGATACAGAGGTGCTGCACATCCGGGGATTCGGCGGGAATCCCCTCGGCGGCATGTCGACGCTGCATTTCGGGCGGCAGGCGTTCGGACTGGCGCGGGCGGTCGACCGTTCCGCGGCCACGACGTTCAAGAACGGTTTGCGCCCGTCCGGGGGGCTGAAGTTCAAGGATTGGCTGACGCCCGAGCAGCGCGAGCTTGCTGAGACCAGGCTCGCGGAGAAGTTCATCGGTGCGCAGAACGCCGGCCGCCCGATGGTGCTCGAGGGTGACACACAGTGGGTGCCATTCACGATCAACCCGGAAGACGCGCAGATGCTGGAGAGCCGCCGCTTCTCGGTGGAAGAGGTCTGCCGGTTCTTCGGAGTGCCGCCGCACATGGTGGGTCACACCGAGAAGAGCAGCAGTTGGGGAACCGGCCTCGAGCAGCAGACGCTGGCCTTCCAGAAGTTCACCCTGCGCCGCCGCCTCAAGAGGATCGAGCAGGCGGTCAACAAGCAGCTGCTCACGGCAGCGGAGCGGGCGCGGGGCATGTACGTCGAGTTCAACATCGAGGGGCTGCTGCGCGGTGACAGCGCCAGCCGCTCGACCTTCTACCAGTCCGGTCTGAGCAACGGCTGGCTGACGATCAACGAGGTTCGCCAGCGGGAGAACCTCAGCCCGGTCGCGGGCGGAGATGTGCCGCGGCTGCAGATGCAGAACGTGCCGATCACCGAAGCAGGTTCGAACATGGAGACTGGCGATGGACCCGATCAATAAGGTTGCCAACCCGATCCTCGAGATCAAGGCGCTGAAGGAGACCGGCGAGTTCGAGGGGTACGGCTCGACCTTCGGCGGTGAGCCGGACAGCTATGGCGATGTCGTGGCGGCCGGCGCGTTTATGGAAAGCCTCGCTGATCACCGGGCAAAGGGCACGATGCCGAAGATGTTCTGGCAGCACGACGCCAGCCGCCCGATCGGCAAGTGGCTGGAGGCCGAAGAGGACGATCATGGCCTGTTGATGGTCGGAAAGCTGAACATGGGAGTGCAGCAGGCGAAGGAGGCCTATGCGCTCCTCAAGGAAGGCGACATCGACGGGCTGTCGATCGGCTACCGGATCCGCGAGTATTCGGTCGATACCGATACCCATGTCTGGACGCTGGAGAAGCTCGACCTGCTCGAGGTGTCGGTGGTCTCGATCGGTGCCAACGAGAACGCCACCATCGCCAGCGTCAAGGCGGCGAAGGCGGTTCACGAGATCACGGAAAAGCTCAAGGCCGGGGACCGGCTGACTGAGCGCGAGTTCGAGCAGCTGCTCAAGGGGTCCTTGGGGCTCTCGAACTCGCAGGCGGAGCGTGCCGCGCGCGTCCACCTGAAAGGGCAGGGGGAACCTGCTGAAGCGGATGACGGGCTCGCATTCCTGCGCGCCATGACGGCCTGAAGGCCAACCCCTAAAAATCGGAGGTTCCCATGTCGGGAGATAAGAAAACGGCGGAGCAGCTTGCCGCCGAGATGAAAGCTGCGCACGAGAAGTCGATCAACGCGGTCAAGGAGATTGCGGAAGAGGCGCTTGGCAAGGCCAAGTCCGGCGAAGAGCTGACCTCCAAGATCAAGGAAACCGCCGACGAAGCGCTTCTGAAGATGAACGAGCTCACCGGCCAGATGACCGAGCTCGAGCAGAAGATGGCGCGCCGCGGCGATGGTGACCAGGAGGAGCGCAAGTCGCTGGGCCAGCGCTTCGTCGAGGACGAGCGGGTCAAGGCCTGGCTCGAAAGCGGTCCGAGCAGCGGCAAGGCCGATCTGCGGGTCAAAGCAGACCTCACCACGCTCACCACCGATGCCGATGGCTCGGTCGGCGACGGCGCCGCGCCGACCCGCCTTCCGGGCGTGCAGGAGCAGGCGCAGCGCCGCATGACCGTGCGCGATCTTCTCTCGCAGGGCCGCATGGACGGCAACACCATCGAATACGTGCAGGAAACCGGCTTCAACAACAACGCCGCGCCCGTCGCGGAGGGCAGTGCCAAGCCGTCGTCCGACATCCAGCTCGACCTGAAGAGCTCGACCGCCAAGGTGATCGCGCACTGGATGAAGGCAAGCCGGCAGGCGCTCGATGACGTGTCCTTCCTGCGTTCGATGATCGACCAGCGCCTGATCTATGGCCTCTCCTACGCCGAAGAAAATCAGCTGCTGAACGGTGACGGCACCGGCCAGAACCTTTCGGGTCTCATCACCAACGCTACGGCCTACTCGGAGCCCTTCGCGCCGGCGGCCGCGACGGCCATCGACACCATGCGCCTGGCCATGCTGCAGGCGGCGCTGGCCGAGTATCCGGCGACCGGTCACGTGATGAACCCGGTCGACTGGGCGCGCATCGAGCTGACCAAGGATTCGGAGGGGCGTTACATCATCGGTAACCCGCAGGGCACGCTCTCGCCGACCCTCTGGAACCTTCCGGTGGTGGCGACGCAAGCGATGGGTGTCGACAAGTTCCTGACCGGCGCCTTCAAGCTCGGCGCCCAGATCTTCGATCGCTGGGACGCGCGCGTCGAGGCGGGCTACGTCAACGACGATTTCACCCGCAACATGGTGACGTTGCTCGCCGAGGAGCGCCTCGCCCTGGCGGTCTACCGCCCCGAGGCCTTCATCTACGGCGACCTCGGCTTCGTCGCATAAGGCTTCGGTTTTCTCAGGAGGGCGGGCTTCCCCGCCCTCTCAGTAAGCCGATGGAGGATTGAGCCATGAAGTTCACGGTCCTGCGCCCGCATCAGGGCGACAAATGGTATGATGAAGGCGATGAGCGCGAGGCGCGCGAGGCGGATGTTGCGCACCTCGTTGAGCGCGGCGTTCTCGCGCAGGCGAAGCCGCAGAAGAAAGCTGAGCCCGCTGCCAAGAACAAGGCGCGGCAGGTGCCCAGCAACAAGGCCGACCAGTGACATTTCGGCCAACCCTGATCGAGGCGCCGTTAGAGTTGCCGGTGACAGCCGCGGAGTGCAAGGCTCACGCGATCGTGGAGCACGATGAGGACAATGCGCTTATCGAGACGATGATCAAAGCGAGCGTGTCGCACCTCGACGGCTTCCGGGGCATTCTCGGGAGGGCGATTGTGGATCAGACATGGCGTCTTGTTCTCGATGCTTGGTCGCGCGATTTCGTTCTGCCGGTGCCGGATGTGTCTTCGGTCGCGATCTCCTACGAGAATGCGGACGGCGAGGTGCAGTTGGGACCCGAGGTCAAGCTCGCGCCTGTTGCGGCAGGTACGCGGGTGGTCTTGCCGAAGAACTGGGGCCTTCCCGCGCTCGCATCGGATTCGATCGCGGCGATCCGGGTGGATTTCGTCTGCGGGTTCGGTGGCGCCGATGCGGTGCCGCAGGCACTCAAGGTCGCGATTATGCAGATGGTCGCGCACCAGTACGTTGAGCGCGAAGGGGTCTCTGTTTCGGCGCCCTTCTATGATCGGCTGATCTCACCCTACCGGTGGGTGCGCGTGTGATCGGGCGGCGGGATGAGACGCGCCTCAAGGGGCCGGCGGGCAACTTGCGAGAAGCTGTCGCCTTCGACGAGAACGTCGGCACCACCGGCAGCCTCGGCGGCACGACGTTCGCGTGGGAGGAACGCCACGCTTGCCGGGCTCAGTGGATCTACCAGAGCGGCAATGAGGCTGTTCAAGCCGCGCGCCTCGCGGGGCGCCATGTCTTCAAGATCAAAGTCCGGTCCAGCGCTGCCACGCGGGCGATCACCACGGCCTACCGGATGCGCGATGTGCGCCGCGGGCTGCCCGACGGTGTTGGCGGTGACGCTCTGCCGGGCAACCGGTGGGATGTGAAAGAGGTGGACGCCATCACCGACCGAGAGTGGGTCTATCTCACGGTTGAGGGGATGGTGGTCGCCTAGCGGCGCAACTTTGATACTGCGACCATGTTCGAGGCCTTTTTCTCTGCGCGTTTTCTCCAAGCGTAATACGCTAGGAAAGGCGCCGCCAAGATGCCAATGCCGAAGGTGGCAATGCTGACGATGAGCACGATAAAGCCCATTCCGACGAATCCATGCACCCAGAAATAGATTGGTCCGAAGAGTAGAGACCAAAGCCAGGTTAGGCCGGTGCTTTCCTTGTAGGTTTCTATCAGCAGATCTCTTTCGGCGTTATCAGCGCGAGCTTCATCAACGAGGCTTTGCTTCTTCGGTTCGGTCATAAACGAAAAATCCCAATCTTAATCGAGGGTGGTCCAGATGTCAGTGTCGCTCAAATTGACGGGATTCCGGGAGATTGAAAAGGCCCTTGCTCAACTTCCAGCAGGGACTGCAAAGGGGGTGGCGCGCAGGGCGATGAAGAAAGAGCTGAAGCCGATTGCCGACACCGCGAACGCGTTCTGGCCGGGATCGCGTGATGATGTCTTTCAGATCACCTCTCGCATTGCTGCCGGGCAGCTGGGCGATAGCTACGCAAAGCGGGGTCGCAGCGTGATCAATATGTTCGTCGGGTCTCCTGGGGGCGCAAATGGGACACCGCATGCGCATCTGGTTGAGTTCGGCACCGGACCGCGTTTCCAGAAGAACGGGCGGTTCACCGGGTCGGTGGCGCCACAACCAATGCTTCAGCCGGCTTGGGATATTCACAAACAAAGTCTTCTCGAAGGTCTCGGCGCTCGGCTCTGGGATGAGATCGAGAAGACGATAGCGCGCCGCGCGAAGCGGGCGGCGAAGGGTTGATGGGATGGCGAAGTACACCCCTGAGAACACGTGTCTCGCCGGCAAGCCGGTGCGCGTATTGTGTGATGGTGTCGAAATCAAGGACGTTGTCGAAGCTGATGATGAATCCGGATACGCCATTGTCATAGACCGAGACCAGACGGGCGATATCCTCGTTGTCGAGGGTTCCATTCAGCACCGTCGGGTCGACGGCCATATCGCGGTGGTCGCCGCTTAATGGCCTGCTTCGAGATGAAAATCGATATGACAGATCTCGACGCTTTGGTCGAATATGTGGCCGAGGCCGTGCGGGGTTGGCCCGCTGGCAAGATCGAAGCGCTCCGGATCGAACTAGTCGCGGCCCTTGACGATGGCATCCAGGTATACGCAGAACGGCAGGCTTTCGAGTGCATGGCCGGCCCTTCCTTGTTCGCCGTGCTCAACCGGCACGGCCTGAATCCGGTCTGCTGATGGAAGAGCACCTTTACTCACTGCTCTCGGGCGCAGTTAGCTTCACCATCGCATGGGGCTCTCTCGGCGATGGCGTCGGGCTGCCCCGGGCCTCGATCTACCGGACCAGCGGCGTGCGCGACATGCACCTGCAAGGCAAGGGGCTGATGCAGACGCGTGTGCAGATCGACTGCTACGGCGCGACGGTCGAAGACGCCCATGCCGCCGAGGCTGAAATCCGGGCGGTGCTTGAAGGTTACCGCGGCGGGCCGATCCAAGGAGCATTCCTTGAGGCGACCCGCGACGGGTTCACGGAAGATACGCAGCTTCTGCAGCGTGTCTCCCTGACGTTCGCGGTCTGGCACCGCGACTAAACCGCCGGGCGACCGGCATTCATCCAACGCTGAAAAGGAGTGATCGCCATGGCGACAAAGCAGCGTATTGTCTACGGTGCCACCACCGAATGGGGCACCGACGGCAACAACTTGGAGAACGTGCCCGAGTGTAAGGGCCTCGGGGTGCCGACCGTCGAAGTCGAGTACCAAGATGCCACGCATTTTCAGAGCCCGGGCGGTTATCGTGAATATGTCGCAGGCCTGAAGGATGCGGGCTCGATCACGATACCCTGCGGCTACTCGAGCGCCGGCTATGCTGCCGCGCACGGCTACATGGCCGCCGGCACGTTGGTCTATTTCCGGACCACCATGCCGCTCGAAGGGGGGCAGACAACCGGAGACATCTTCGAATTCACCGGCTACGTGGTCCCGCAGTTGGAGCAGAACGAGGTCGGTGCCATCATCGGCATGAACCTGGTGGTGCGTACCAGCGGTGCGCCGACCTTCACCGAGGCAACCGTCGCATGATCAGTGGTGTCACGAAGCAAATCGGCGGTGGATCGCGGACCTTCCGAATGACGACGCGTGCCATGATGGCGATCGAGGACATCTACGGGAAGGGCATCGTCGACGTGATGCGTGACCTCGAAGATGGCTTCCGCATCGGCGACCTCGTCAAGATCGTCGCGGAATGCGCAGACGACGGCAAAGGGGTCGACCTCGACGCGGCTGCGGAACTTGTCGACGGCCTTGGCGTAGAAGGGGCCGGTGAGCTTCTCGGCGAGGTTGCAGAAGCGGCTTTCCCCGAATCCAAGAATGGTGGCGCAGGAAAAAACGCGAAGAGGGCAGCCCGGTCGAAGTAGACTGGGCTGCCCATCTTCGAGCGTGGGCGCTGGCAGGGCGGGATCCCGAGCAGTGGGCCAATACCACGATGCGAGAGGCGCAGCTGATCA
The DNA here is from genome assembly GCF_020171625.1 of Salipiger bermudensis. GTDB lineage: Bacteria > Pseudomonadota > Alphaproteobacteria > Rhodobacterales > Rhodobacteraceae > Salipiger > Salipiger bermudensis_B. The sequence continues at coordinate 82,301 of NZ_JAIUZY010000007.1, read as the reverse complement.
TCGAGGCTGCGTCCCTCCGTGATGCGCGCCTTGCCTGGCAGGCTGCGCAATACCACCGCTTCGCGGTGCACCAACCAAACGACATGCCGGATAGGCCGGGCTTTGAGCGCCAAGAGGGCGAGAACCGCGAGGCGGATCTCGTTGAGGCGCGTGCCTGGATGCGTGCGGTGAGCGGAAAGGCGGCAAATGGCAGTTGAAATCGGCGCGCTGCGCGCCCTCCTCAGCCTCGATAGCGCGGCGTTCGAAAAAGGTGCCAAGCGCGCGCAGGCCAGCATGAATGGCCTACAGCGCTCTCTGACGAAGGCGGCGGGGCACATGCGTAAGGTGGGCAAGACGATGTCCACCCGTGTTACTGCGCCTTTTGTGGCCGCAACCGGTCTTCTCGTTCGCTCGTCGCTTTCGACCGTCGACGCGCAGGCGAAATTTGCTCAGTCGCTCGGAACGACCACCAGCAGCATCCAGGCACTGACCCGCGCTGCCGATATGGCCGGCATTTCGCAGGGTGATCTGGAGGGGTCGTTGCGCCGCATGACCCGCCGGATCAGCCTTGCAGAGCAGGGGGCCGGTGCTGGGGCGAAAGCCTTTGCGCGGCTCGGTATCGAGGCGGCTGATCTGGCGGAGCTCGATGCGGCCGAGCGCATCAAGCTGATCCAGGAGCGCATCGCGGCGGTGGTGCCGGCGGCAGAGCAGGCCGCGGTCGCCTCTCAGGTCTTCGGTGACAAGACCGGTCTAGCGATGCTGCGCCTGGACGCCGCCACGATCGACAAGGCGACCGATGAAATCGAGCGCTTCGGCGTGTCCGTTTCTGATGTCGATGCGGACAAGATCGAAGAGGCCAACGACGCGATGAGCGCGCTGGGGCTCGTCACCAAGGGGCTCGGCAACCAGATGGCGGTTGCGCTCGCGCCAGCGCTCAGGTCGATCTCAGAAGGCATCGCCAATGTCGCTGAGTGGTTCTCGGGATTGTCGCCGCGCATGAAGTCCTTCGTGGCATCAGTCGGGGCTGCTGCCGTCGCGATCGGTCCGATGGCGGTGGCGCTTGGCTTTGTTGCCACCGGTCTCGCGGCTCTCGCCTCGCCGATCGGTCTTGCTGTTTTGGCGTTCGGCGCCGTCGCCGGCGCAGTGGCCTATGTCGCGCTCAAGTGGGACAGTTTGGTCGAGAAATATCCGTTCCTGCAGACCGCCCTCGATACGGTCGGCTCAGTGGCCAAACGCGTCTGGGAAGTATTCAGCAACACCGGAAAAGCCGCCTTCGACATCGCCGTGAGCTATATCGAGGTCTTCGCTGCGCTCATGCGGGGTGATTTTAAGGGCGCGCTGGAGGCCTCGCAGCGGATCACCGACACCTTCGTTTCCTACATCCGCGACACTTTCCCCGGCGTCGTCGAAACCGTCACGCGGGTTTTCACAGATACCGTGCAGACCGGGCGGGATATCATCTCGGCCATTTGCGCCGGCATTCGCGAAAAGATCGCCTCGGTGGGCGGCGCGATAGACGAGCTTGTGACCAGCCTGATCGAATGGATCAAGGCGATCCCAGGACGTGTTTGGGAGTCCGCGAGACAGGCTGGGTCCGACATCATCGACGGTCTAGTCGAGGGCCTTCTTGGTGGCCGGTCGAAGGTTTCGTCGGCGGGGCGGAATGTCGCACGCGGTGCGATCGATGCTGTCCGCGATGAGACTGACACGCGATCGCCGTCACGTGAGTTCATGAAGATCGGCGCGGATCTCATGTCTGGTCTGGGTATTGGCATCGCCGGCAACGCCCAGGCGGCGGCGCACGCCGCCGCCGGTGCGGCAAAGCAGGTCACGGATGCGGCTGGCGAGGCTGTGCAAAGTGGCAGCCAAAGCGTGTCGGGCATTTTCGACGACATTGGCAGCGCTGTGTCCGGGGCGATCACGCAGGGCCAAGACTTCGGGGAGGCGATGCGCGGGGTATTCCAGCGGATCGCGAGCGACTTTATCTCGTCCGGGGTCTCGGACATTTTCACCAGCTTGTTCAGCGGGCTTTCGGGTGGCGGCGGGTTCGGAGGCATCCTGCGGGCTGTCTTCGGTGGCTTCCGCGCCGCAGGTGGGCCGGTGTCAGCGGGCCGTGCCTACGTGGTCGGTGAGCGGGGGCCGGAGGTGATGGTTCCGGGCTCGTCTGGCTTTGTCGTGCCAAACCACCAGATCGGTGGAGCGGCGCCGGTGGTCAACATGCCGATCATCAATGAGGCCGCGGGCTTCGTGAACGTGGAGCGGGTCCAGGATGGCGGGCAGGTCTCGGCGCGAATCAGTGTGTCTGAGGAGGCCGTGCAGGCGCTCAGCCAAGCTCCTGGCAAGAGGTTCCTGCAGTCGCGTGGCGCAGCAGCTCCGAGGCCCCGCCGATGACGATCCCCACATTCCCGGCAGATCTGCCTGCGCCTCGTTTCTCGGGCTATCGATCGCAGCGCATGGATGGGCGGCGTCAGTCGAGTTTCGATGCTGGGCCGCCGAAGGTTTCGCGCCGCTATTCTGCGGTCGCCCGGACCGTTCAATTGGAGGTGCTTCTTGAACTTTGGCAGAAGGCAAAGTTCGACCGGTTTTACATCGATGATTGCGCAGAGGGCTCCCGTCTTTTCTGGATGCCGGACTATGCGGTCGACGGCGCGTTTCTTTTGGACGAGGCCGGCCTTTCTCTCCTTGATGAGAACGACGCGCCGCTGCTCACTGCGAAGATGATGCTGTGCCAGTGGGGCGATGCGCCACCCGTCGCGGCGAACCCGGTCCTGCGCCGGCAAGTCGTAAGCTTCTCCGTTGTGGAGCTACCCACATGAGCCGCGTCCTTTCGCTGAACGCGCGGGCGCAGCAGGACGCTGCATTCGCCGATGACCTTCCTGTCGTGCTTCTAGAGGTCTCGCACCCTGATCTCGACGCGCCTGTTCGCCTGAGCAGCGACAACGCTGATCTGATCTCGCAGAGCGCAGAGGCGCAGATCCGCGGCACGCGCTCGAGCTGGCGCGGGGCAAACCAGGAGAATGAGTTCTTCCTGTGGGTTCCGATGGGCCTCGAGATGCCAGGCGACGAAGACGACGTGCCGGCGCAGATGCGCATCGTCATCGACCTCTTCGACGCCACGCTTCCGGCTCTTTTGCGGAGCTTCGAGACCCGCGCGAAGGCAAACGCGGCGGTGGTCATGGCGTCGACACCTAACTTGGTAGAGCAAGCCTGGCTCGGTCTCGAGGTCGTCACCGCCCGGTTCGGATCTCAAATCGCAGTCCAGATGAGCCGCGAGCCGATCGAGGATGAGGGGGCGCCGATGCATGTCGTCGGAAAGCACCGTTTCCCGGGGCTCTACCGTTGAGCTGGTCTGACTTCGTTGGCCTGCCTCATGCGGATCTCGGTCGGGACCGCGCCGGGGTCGACTGCTACGGGCTTCTTCGCCTCGTGTACGCCGAGGATCTCGGGATCGACCTGCCGAGCTTCACCGAGGGCTATGCCACCTGCGCAGAGCACGCCCGCCTGGCCGCTATGGTGGCCGGGGAGTCTATGGCCGGGCCGTGGGCGCCGGTCGATCAGATCCAGCCCTACGATGCGCTGGTGTTCCGCGTCGGTCGGCACGACTGCCACGTCGCCGTGGCGGTGGACCGGACGCGAATGCTGCACGTCCACGCCAGATCCAGCGCGGTGATCGTGTCGCGCAAAGACCCCATGTGGCGCGACCGTTTCGTCCGCGCCCACCGACACGAGGCCATGCTTTGACCATCCCTGTTCTGATCACGCGCGGTGTCGCGCCCGAGGCGCGTAAGAGTTTCGACCTTGCGGCGACCGTGACCGTTGCCGAGATCGTCGCGGCGCAGCTGCCCGGCGCGTCCGAGGCGGTGCTGAGCCGGACCCGGGTCGCGATCAGCCGCGATGGGAAATTCCAAATCATACCGCGCGACTGGTGGGGGAACGTGCGCCCGCACCCCGGTACCACGGTCATCATCCGCGTGGTGGAGGGGGATCCCATCTCCATCGCCACGTGGGTGTCGAGCGCCATCGGGACGTCCTTCTACTTTGCCACAGGCGCGAGCTTGGGAGCGTTCGCTCTGAACGCGATTTGGGTCGGGACTGCCGTCGCTACGACGCTGCTGATCGGTGCGGCAATGAATGCCCTGATCCCGCGTCCGTCCCTCAACTCGCCTGACGGTCCGGAGAGCCGCTATTCGATCAACGGTTGGAGCAACGATCTGCCCGCGGGCAAGCCGATCCCGCTGGTGCTCGGCAAGAAGCGCATGGCGCCTGTCTATGCCGCGTTGCCCTACAGCCAGATCATCAACGGCGAGCAGTACGTCTGCGCCGCCTTCACCTTCGGCTATGGCCGGCTGAAGATCTCAGACATCCGGATCGGCGACACGTCGATCGACGAGTTCACCAACGTGCTCTACCGCACGCGGGAGGGTGTTGTTGGCGATGACCCGATGGAGATCGTGACGCAGCAGGTGTTCGAGGAGAACGTCAACGTCGAGCTCAAGGGGCCGCAGGAGCCGCTGGATGAGTACGGGAACCCGACAGGCGATCCGGCAGAGCTGCAGACGAGTGTCTATGAGACCTGCGCGAACGCCACCGAGGCGTCGATCATCGTGCATTTCCCGCAGGGCCTGACGAGGATCGACAGCGACGGCGACCCGGATGGTCGGTCGGTGCGGCTGCGAATTCGTCAGCGCGAGAGCGGCGCAACGGAGTGGGATGAGGTTCAAGAGGTCACCTACTCGGAGAGGACGATCACCCCGTTCTTCCGGCAGTTCCGATGGTCACTACCATCGCGCGGGTCGTGGGAGGTTGAGATCACCAGGCTGTCCGAGTCGCTGACTGCCGCGCGGTTCCGCGATGCCACCACTCTCTTCGCATTCCAGTCGATCCGACCGGAATACCCGATCAACTTCGATGCGGCGCCGCTGGCCCTTGTCGAGGCCCGGGTCAAGGCAACCGAGCAGATCAACGGGACGATCTCGCGCCTAAACGCCCTCGTCGAGCGCTACGTCCATGCCTTCGACGGGGTCGACACATGGGCCGAGGCGCTGAGCCGTAACCCGGCCGACATCTTCGCTGATGCGCTGCGCGGTGCCTATCAGGCGCGACCTGTCCCAGACGCCGAGATCGACTGGGACATGCTCGAGGAGTGGTGGCTGTTCTGCGACCAGAAGGGGCTTCGCTACGACGCCACGATCACCTCGCAGATGAGCTTCGGCGAAATGCTGGCGGAGATCGCTGCGGCGGGCCGGGCATCCCCGCGCCATGATGGTGAGAAGTGGGGTGTCGTGATCGACCGACCGCAGGACGTTGTCGTCGACCACATCTCCCCGCGCAACAGCTGGGGCTTCGAGGGAGAGCGTAGCTACATCAAGCCGCCGGATGGCATTCGCGTCCGTTTCCTCGATGAGACCAACAACTACAGCGAGGCCGAGCTGATCCATCCGTGGCCGGGCAATGAGGGCGCGATCGACCTGCTCGAAGAGTGGGAGATGCCGGGAAAGACTGATCCCGACGAGGTGGCGCGCGAGACCTATCGGCGCATGCAGGAGGTGATCCAGCGGCGTGACACCTTTCGCGTCATGCAGGAGGGGGCTATCCGAGCCGCCACGCGCGGAGACAAGGTACTCCTGTCGCATGACGTGCTGTCCTCGGTGCAGGTCTCGGGCAAGGTTCTGACCGTCGATGGCTCGCGCGTGGTGATCGACGAGCCGGTTACGATGGAAGCCGGCCAGAGCTACGCGTTGCGCTGGATGGCCTATGATGAGGCGAACACGGTGGGCGACAGTGCTATCGCGACCGTCACAACGGCCCCTGGCACGACACAGGCGCTCCTGGTGCAGGGTGATGCGCTGCCGGCGCCGGGGGATCTTGTCCTCTTCGGCCCGTCAGAAGAGGTCAGCTTCCCGTGCCGGGTGCTTCTGATCGAGCCAGGCGAGAACTTCTCCTGCCGGCTCACGCTCACCAACGACGCAGAGGAGATTGACGCGCTCACCGATGCCTACGTGCCGCCGGACTGGAACCCGATCGTCGGCTCGATCCTCACCGGGGGACTGCCCAACGCGCCGGTCTTCTCCGGCGTGAGCGTGATCTACGACACGGTCGACTTTTCCCTGTCGATTATCGACGGTTGGGGGGACAGAGATCCGACTGTCCGGGCTGTGCGGGTCTCGGCTCGGATGCCCGACACCGAGACGGTTCAGGTCGGCTCGATCCTCGTACAGCATCGCCTCGATGGGGAGGTCATCTGGGACAGTGCGACGATCTACGGTCGCGAGGGGGCGGTTGATCTTGAGTACGAGGTCGGCGACGAGATCGAGATTCGGTTGACGGCCTACAGCGTCGGCGGTGCTGCCGGCGGTACGAGCTCGATCCTGACCTATGCGGTCGCAGACACCGAGACCGTTCCGGACGCGCCCAATATCGAGAGCATCCTGCTGACTTCCGGTTTGGGATATGCCGGCATCGACTATGCCAACGGCGACCCGGCCACTGACACGGTGCTGATCTTCCGAACCTCGGTGGGCGACACGTTCGACGCGAAGACCGACCTGATCAAGAATCTCGAGGTCGAGCTCGGGGTCACCTCATCCTTCTCGGACGGCGATCGAACCCGCGCCGACCTCCTGAGCGCCGGAGACATGGGCGACCCGGGCGAGTGGGCGGCGGGAGGCGGCTGGATGATTTCCGGCGGCGCCGCGACCCATGCGCCCGGGGTGGCCAGCACGATGTCGCAGCCGCTGAGCCTTTCGGTGGGTACGACCTACCGGGGCGCGGTCACGGTCTCAGGGCGAACAGCAGGCAGCATTACGGTTCAGCTGGCAGGCGGGACGCCAGTCGCGACAGCCGCGATCGACGCCGACGGCCGGACGCTGTTCGGTCTAACGGCCATTTCCGGGAATGACCGCCTCGAGATCGTCGCGACGTCGGACTTCGACGGCTCGGCGACCGAGGTCGTTCTCTACGCGCGGACCGCCGCCACGGCGCCGCAGGGGGCGCACGAATACCGCTTCGCGGCTGTCGGCGCGAACAGCATCGTATCCAGCGTCTCTGGCGCTCTTACCACCACCATTATCTGAGGTCTTCACCATGCCAGATGGTATTCGCGTGCCTGACAAGGCTGCGCTCTCTTCGGCTGACTCGTTCCTTGCGGTGCATGACGGCACGGTCGGTCTCTACCTGATCGCCAGCCTTGCCACCCAGCTGGCCGGGAGCGGCGCGGTCGCGGAGAAGTTTGCCGAGCTGACGGCGCAGATCACCGGTGGCTATGTCGCCAAGGCGACCTGGGCCGACCTTCAGGCGATCACGCCGACCGAGGACGGCGTCGGCGGCGAGGTGCTCGACAGCGATGGCGGCACCCATAGCGCAGCGACAGCGACGGGCTATGACGGCGCCTCGGTCAGCAATGCGGGCCGCTACAGCTGGAATGACAGCTGGGGCCGCTGGGTGTGGATCGGTGATACTGGCCTCACCAGCCTTGCACCGCTTCTGAGCCCGGCGCTGACGGGTATCCCCACTGCGCCGACCGCCACTGCTGGCGATGATAGCGTGCAGATCGCGACCACGGCGTTCGTGCAGTCGGCCCTCGCCGCTTTGATCGATGCGGCCCCCGGGCAGCTTGATACGCTCAACGAGTTGGCGTCGGCGCTTGGCGATGACCCCAACTTTGCCTCGACCATGACGGCCGAGCTCGCGGGTAAGGTCTCGATCGCCGATCTTGAAACTGTTTCGCAGGTCGAGGCCGAGGGAGGGGCCGAGACCACACGCCGCGCCTGGACCGCCGTTCGCGTCTGGCAGGCAATCAATGCATGGGTGCAGGAAAACTTCGGCATCACGCTGAGCAACCGCGGCGCGAAGGCGAGCCCGGTGGGTGCGGACGTGATCCCGATCTCCGACAGCGCCGACGGGTTCGCGCTGAAGAAGGTGTTCGTCTCCTTTTTCCTTGGCCGTTCGAACCACACCGGCACGCAGGCGATCAGCACCGTCTCTGGCCTGCAGGCGGCGCTCGACGCGAAGGCCAGCTTGGCGCAGGGCGCGCTCGGTGAGGAGGCTGGCCGGCTTCTGCAGCGCCAGCCTGCGCGACCGGAGCTTAGCGGGGCCTTCTCGTCGGCACTGACGGGCGCGGATCGTGCCGCGATCACGGCCGGCTCGGCTGCGACCAACCCGACGCTTGGCGGTGTCTGGCGTCTCGATGGCGCGGACGCGGTGGGCGGATACCAGGACATCGCGCCGCGCCATGAGGTGGCGCTCGAGGCGGGCCGTACCTACGAGGCGCGGTTCAGCCTGATCCGCGCAACGAACCCGGCCGACCCGTCGGGGCACACGGTCGAGATCAGGATGCAGAACCTCTCGGCCGCGCGTGCGAATGTGTCGAACGTGCGGATCGAAGATCTCGGCCCGATTGTTGCTTCTGATGGTGTGCAGAGCGCGAGCTTCACCTTCTCGACCGAGGTCGGCGCGGACTATCGGGCCCCGGCGACGGCGCGATACGCGCTCCCTTATCTGCGCGTCTACGGTGGTGACCACGAAACCGACGTGGCGGTGATCGATCTGCGCGACGTGACCGATAGGCTAACGCCGGTGCCTCAGGGTGAAGCTGAAGAGGGCGCAGCGGATCAGCGTCGCGCGTGGTCTGCGCTACGGGTGAAGCAAGCATTCGACGCATTCTGGGTGAAAGAAAAGGAAGGCCTTACGAAAGCTGATCTTGGCCTGAGTGCGGTCGACAATACGTCCGATGCCGACAAGCCGGTCAGCACCGCGCAGCAGGCCGCGCTGGACGGCAAGGCCAACACCGAAGACCTTGTGGCGACGATCGCGACAGAGGCCGAAGCGCGTGTTGAGGCTGATGATGCTTTGGCGGCGGCTGTTGCAACAGAAGCTGAAACGCGTGCGTCGGATGACGCGGCAGAGACCACGGCTCGCGTTGCCGCTGATGTTGAAACGCGTTTTCGGCTCTCTGAGCCGTCTGGGGTATCACTGTTGACCCCGGCGGAAGCGGCGTTTTCTGACCTTGCCAAGATGGTTTTCCCGGTAGGGTCGGCGCAAACCGTTTCGATCGAGGGCGGTCAGGCCACCCTTTTGCTTGAGCCGACGCCGGGTGGTGGGAATTACATGTCTCTTCGCTGCTTCCCTCGCCATCTGTTTGAGGCGGCGGGTGTTGTGTCGGCCTCGGTGGTCGTGCTGTCGGCGGAGGAAGTCGACCCGGCAGAGGAGCGGTTCCTCGCGATCAGGCAAACCGCGTCGGATAACGATGTTTCGGTGCAGGTGGACGAGGTGGCAATTCCAGGGGCAGCCGTAGATGCGCCCGGGGAATACCGGGTTGAAGGCATTTCTCTTCACCCGGATTGCGAATGGATCGACATCCGGGTTCGACGTGACGGTGGCGCCATGAAGATTGCGGGCCTCGTTGTTGCTTCCGGGCCTCTCGCCGGGCCGCGCCCGACAAATGCCGATCGTGCAGCTGCTGAGCGAACTCGTGCACGCGGCCTGTCCGAGAATCTGCGTGATATGCCTCGGGTCGTGATCGATTTCGGATCGATCGCAAACGACACCTACGATCCGCGACCGAGGCTTACTGAAACAGGGGTGGCTCTGGGGGCTTCCGGTCAGAACTGGTATGTCATGCGGGCGTCAGATGTTGTCTTTGAGGAGGGTCGCACCTCGGAGGTCACCATTACCGCCAAGAAGCTTGGCGCCGGCTCGGGCCGCATTGGCATCGGTGTGGGGCCCGGCGGCAAAGACAACCGAAGCCGCAAGATGTATGTCTGGCAGACTGATGGTCGTGTGCAGCGCTTCGAGGGCGAGGGTCAAGGCTCTGACTCGATAGAGCTGCTCGCTGCCGCTATCGAGCGAGCCATCCTCGAAGACGATGTTATCTCGATGCGACTGCGCCGTGAGGCTGATGGCACGGGGACATTGACGATCAGCACAACGGGTGAAACGGTCGATCTTGATGATATCCCCGTTGGGCCGGTCTGGTGCGCGGTGCGCAACGGGTCCGGAGGCGTTCAAGAGATCGTTGAATTTCAGTCGGTGCAGCACGCCAGCATCGGGGCGCTGACCGGCGTGGCCGCATCCGCAGTAGCATCCGCAGCCGTAAGCGTGCCTGCGAGCTTCAACAGGTGGGTAATTCCGTATTCCGTCTATCGCCAAGATGACGGGTCTTTCCTTTGCGACTTCGATCCTGCGCTGGCGGCGCCTTTCGCCAAGGCCGACGCCGACGCTGTCCTCTACGTCGATCCGGTGGCCGGAAGTGATGCGGACGCGGGCACCAAGGCCGCGCCTCTACAGTCTCTTTCGGCTGCCGTAGATGGTCGCACCGGCAACGTCATGGTGATCGCCAAGGGCGGTGTCTATCCCCATGCGCTGAGTTTCGCCGGGGCCACGGTCGCAGCCGATGCGCTGGTGATCCGCTCATGGGACGGTGCGCGCATCGTCTCGTCCATGAGGATGCCCCCGCGGACATGGACCAAGACCTCGGGCCAGACCAGCGTCTACCAAGCTTCTGTCGAGGTCGATTATCGCCCTTCGAGCGGCTATGATCTTCTGTCGATCCTCGACGCATCGGTGATCGATATCGACACACTGTCTATGAAGCGTCCGGCCTATGATCGTGGCGACTACCGCCGACTAACCGCTGCCAGTGACGTGGCGGACTGCGATGCGACGGCTGGCAGCTACTTCTACGACAGTTCAACCCATGTTCTCTACGTCCATACCGTAGACGGCCGCGCGGCCGACGATGCCATCCTGGCGTTAGTGCAAGCGGACAATCTGGTTATCGACAAGGCATCGCCGGTGCTATGGGCGCAGGATGTTGATTTTGAGGGAGGATCGGGGCCGCTCCGGGTCAGGGCCACGGGCGCGAGGGCAGCGTCGGTACTAGATCGCTGCACGGTCAAGTACAGCAGCGGCGCCGGCACGTTGCAGGCCAATGGTCTCAACTGCGCAACAGGCTCTCAGACGTGGCTCCTGAAGGACTGCATTGCAGCGGTCAACATTGCCGACGGCTTCAACTACCATGGCAGCAGCCCATACGCCTTGGAAGTGGGCTGCGTCGGCAGAAACAACGGTCATGATGGCGGGGCGGCGAACAACGGCAGCACAATGCACGATCAGGGGGCTGTTGTTCGTGTCGGGTGCAGCTATCCGCTCAATATCCGCAACGTCCACGACATCAACGACAGCCAGTCCCTGAATTTGGGGTGTCTTTCCTCTGCAAGCCGGGGTGATCCGGAGAATGGCTGTGGCTACCGGGCCGGTGTCGCATCCGGCGGTTCTGACGCCTCCCTGATGTGGTTGGACACCTGTATTTCACGTGACAACGAGAGCGACCTCTGCGCGACGGGTGGCTCAATTATTCGCACGTACCAGACGGTCACAGACGGCGTGATCGAGGCGGGCAGTGATGTGCGGGATTACGAGGGGTAGAGATCGTGGATCTCCAATGGTTCTTCGAGCAGTTCGGCGCGCTCGGCCTGATGCTGGGCGCGCTGATCTACGATCGGAAGCTGATCCGGAAGGAGTTGGCCGAAGAGCGCGAGAAGACCGCCCAGCTCACCGACCGCCTCATCGAGGCATCCGAAAAGCACCTCGATGGCGCGATCCAGCGCGAGGTGAGCACGCTCTCGGCGCTCGAGCGGATCACCGAGGGTCTGCGCAAGATCGGGGGGAGTTCCTGATGCAGCTGTGGCCGTTCAAGAAGCCTTGCTCGCCGCCGCCGGACCGGGTGAGGGAAGCTGCGCCCGCGATCGCAGCGCGTGAGCGCACCCTCGCGGAATTGCGTCTGAAGCGGGAGGCTGTCGAGAAAGAGCTCGCCCTCGCTCTGGGTGAAATTACACGGCCGAAGAGGAACGAGTGACGATGGACTTCCACCACATCTCGGCGCTGGTGACGCTGATCTTGGGGCTGTGGGTGGCCCGTGCCTATATCCCGAACCTCTTGGCGCAAATGACCCCGCCGGCCGCCTCCCTCGCGTGGGGGTTCTTCTTCTTCGCCCTCGGCTCGATCGGGCGCGCTGTCTACTGGAGCTTCGGTCGTGTCTTCCTCGGAGAGGACTGGGCGGCGGTGCGCGATGCCCTTGGCGGTTTGAACCTCAACATCGCCTTCGAGCTATGCCTGATCGCCGGGCTGCTCATGGTTCTGCGTGCGCGGCTGCTTGCGATCCCCGAGAACGAGCGTCCGTTCTACAACCTTCTGACCTGCGTGACCTATCCCGAGCCGTTCCGGCTCTCTTCGATCTTCCGCAGGCGCTGACCTAACCCCTTTGCTGGTAAGGCTAGGCGCGAGCGCTGCGCCCGCCTGGGGTAGGCGGCATGACCTGGGGAAAGAAGGCCTACCGCAGCACTCGCCCGCGGACATGAGCAGATCGACAACTTGAAGACAACCCTAATGCCCGGCCATCGCGCCGGGCTTTTCTATTTGGAGATGAAGATGCGCCCCATCACAGAGATCATTGTTCACGCGACGGCGACACGGGCCGACTGGATGGATGGCCACTCGACCGCCGACAAGGTGGCGGAGGTCAAACGCTGGCACGTCGAGGACAACGGATGGTCTGACATCGGCTATCACTTCCTGATCGATCGCGGCGGCACGGTGGCGACCGGGCGCGCGATCGAGCGCACTGGCGCGCATGTCAAAGGCCACAACACCGGGACCATCGGCGTCTCGCTGTTCGGTGGCCACGGCAGCGCGGAGACGGACGATTTCTCGGATCATTTCACCGAGGCGCAGGATGCGGCGCTGCGCGAGCTGCTTGCGGATCTCGACAGCACCTACGGGCCGGAACTCAAAATCAGTGGCCACAACGAATACGCGGCCAAGGCCTGCCCGGGCTTCAATGTGGCGAAGTGGCTCGCAGGCGCGCTGCCGCCGGCCGAGGCTGATCCGGCGGTCGACCCGGACTGCACCGCTGCGACCAAGCTCCGCTGGCGCCTGGCCGAGATCCGCGACACCGCCAACCGCGCGCTGGCCGGCGAATGATCCTCCCCATCACCGACTGGCGCCTCGCGCTGGTCCTCTCCGCGGCGCTGTGCCGCTTTTCCATAAAAGGAAACCCTCATGGACATCCTGAAGTCGATCCTCGCCGATGCGGGGCTGCAGGAAGCGCTCCTCGGCCTCTTCGGCATCATCCTGACCATCATCATCAACCGCGCCGCCGGTGCCTTCACCGCCGCCACAGGGATCGCAATCGAGCGTGATGCACGCGAGGCGCTGCATTCCGCGATCAAGAGCGGTGTTGAAGCTGCGCTCGCCCGCGGGCCGGAGGCGGGGTTCGAAGAGATCAAGGCGTTCGCGATCCACCACGCCCAGCATTCCATTCCGGAGAAGATCGAGCAGCTCGTGCCCGGCGATGGCGTCCTCGACAGGTTGGTGCTGCGCTACTACCGCGAGGCGATGGCCCACGCGGGCCTCCAGATCCCGGCAGATCCGACGCCCTCGCGCGCCCGCAGGTAGGCAATCGAGTGTTTCCGCGCCTCGCCAGATCCGACGGCGCGGTGCCGGCGGTGGGCGGGCCGGGCATCACCGGGGTTGTTCGGACTGGGTGATCGTGACGCGCTGGACGGCGTTTTCGCCAACCGCAACATCGGCGCTATTCAGGAGCCGCAGAAGGCTTTCGCAGTAGGCCATCTCGATCGGACTGGCGCTGCCGTCTATCAGCGCCTTGAGGGCGGGGGAAAAGGCCATCAGCGCATTGTCACCGCGAATGAAAATGCCAGGCCAGTCGTCGCCCTCTTGGACCTTGCCGGTTTCGAGTCGTGCCATGCCTATTCCTTTCGGTCTATTTGGACGTGTCGAAATCAGCGAGGCGATGGCGATTGATCTGATTTCTGAGCTCCGCGCCTCGGCACTGCCGGGGACGCACGTCGGGGAATGCATGATCCGCGCCGCTGACGAAATTGAAGAGCTCCGCCGCCGCCTCGGCGGAGGATGCGAGGTTAGAGGCGGCGGCGACCATCTGGTGATCGCCGAGGGGCGCTACAAGTTCTGCGGGGATTGCGGCGAGAGCCTGACCGGCGTTCGCTATTGCCATGCCCCGCGACATTCCAGTCAGGAGGAAGAGCCATGTGGATCATGATAGCGTTTTGCCTCAACCCAAAGCATTGGCGCATCGGCCAGCAGGTCCGTGAGGACGCGGCGGGGAACAGGCTGGTGACCTGGTGGTGCGCGGGGCCGTTCGCATTTGCGGCCGAACACGAATAGGAGCGAAGGCGATGGAAAGGGTTTCTCAAACGGAATTTGCGAAACGGGTCGGGGTATGTAGCTCCGTATTTTCAAAGCGTTGCCTGGGTGAAGAGGTCCTTTCCGCGCTCGGTCGCGACAAGGGTGGGTCGTCGATTGCCAGGGGAAGCAACGCCAAGATCACCTACCCGGAAAGTACAGTGGCTGCGGTCGAAGGAATGGTGCAGCAAGGCATGGCTCCAGTCTTCGCCATGAAGGCCTACGCCTATCGTCGCGAGATCATCTCGTCATTGGGTAGTGATGATCTGATCTTCAAAATCAATTCTGGCCAAGTGAGTGTCAGGGAAGCGCGCAGTGCGATCGGTTTGACCGCTGTCAGCGCGGTATGACTTGGGAGCGCAGGCGATGAAGTTCTTCAAGTCCCCAGAGCCCCTGGCGATCGGCATGGGCGTCAGCAAAGCGCTTGGTGGCTTCTGGGTGCAGGTCGGCCCTTGGATGGTGGTGATCTGAGATCCCCATGCGCCGCGGTCACTACGCCCTTCTCAGCTGCGCCTGCGGGCGTCACACGGTCCTGATGATGGCAGACCTGCCGCGCTCCGACAGGGACGCGACCGGGTGGGTGATGACCGACGCTGCGCTGGCCCGTCTCAGGTGCTCGGCCTGCGGGCGGGTGGGGCGACCGGATGAGGTTCGGTTCGGCTGGTCGGCGGGCGGAGATTTACGAAGCGCGCCAAAGTTCATTGAACCTGAGTGAACCTGAAAACCTTGGCCAAACCGAGAACATCGCCTTTTTACGAAGTGTTCACATGACCAAATGCCAATAGCTTGGCGAGCGGTCGGTTTGTTTACACCGAAGATGTCGGGAGTTCGAGTCTCTCATCACCCACCAGCATTTCCACATATTTGCGTGGCCTAACCGAAATGCGCCTCGGGTCACAGGGCCGAAAGGGTGCTGCCGCTACCCCCGATGCACGGGTTAAACCCGCGCATGGATCGACTGCGAGATGGCGGCGTTCGGATGGCGCGCGATCTGTCGCGGGGTCGGTGCGCGGAATGCGGACGACGGGCAAGCGGATGGCGGCTAGTTCGGTCGCTTGGCGGGAGGGCGGTTCGGACGCGCCGACAGCCGTCGCGCGAGGCCGGGTCCGTTGCGCGAGAAGAGCGCTGGTTGCCGAGTGGATCTCTCGGAGCACGTGCCACCCGCCGGGCGCGTGGCCGGTTCGGTGTCACAGAAGATGGGCGGGAGGAGAGGGTTCTCAGCTCCAACCACTGCCTTGGCACACCGACCTTGGTTGGCCCACCGACAGGGAGACATTTCGCCGCTTCCGTCCGGGCCTGGGCTGTGCAAAAAGCCTGTCATGCGTGAACGGGCGTCTCTTTCGGTGGGTCTCTCTCTCGGCGTGCTGCTGGCACTGTCGAGCGTATTCTCCGCCATGCTCATGAGCCCTGAGCGCGCCTCCGCCGGTTACGAGGCATACGCGCTCGTCTACGGGGACGACCCCGCCGATCTTTGCGGCGATCATAGCGAACACGACGGGCACGCCGGGCACGATCACCACTGTCCGCTGTGTCATGGCCTTCCCGACGCCCCCGAGAGCGCCCGGCCCGAGCGTCACACCCTGCTTGAGCCGCACGAGGCGTGGCAGCGCCGCGATGATCTGCATCGCAACGCGCAGGCCCGCAACCTGCGTCATTCCACGAGGGCGCCACCGGTCTCCGTCTGACGGCTCTACGCCGTCCTCCCTTCCGACATCTCGCCGCGGCGGCGCGTCCGCCCGGCCCTTGTTTAACGTGCCCGGCAGGCCGCCGGGCCAATCGGATATGCCTCATGACGGAAACCACCTCTCGCGCGGGCTCTGCCGCGCTCTACCGCGCTGTCTGGCGCTGGCATTTCATCGCGGGTCTGCTGATCCTGCCCTTCGTCCTGATCCTTGCGCTCACCGGCGGGATCTATCTCTTCAAGGACGAGATCAACGACGCCGCCCACAGCAAGCTTCGCTTCGTCCAGCCGGCGGCCAGCCAACTCGCACCCACCGCGATCGCCGGCGCCGCGCTCGACGCCCATCCCGGCGAGATCAAGGCCTACACGCCCCCGGCGGCGGAGAACCGCAGCGCCGAGGTCGATATCCTCGGTCCCGGCGGACTGAAGAACACGGTCTATGTCGATCCCTATACCGGGACGGTGCTCGGTACGCTGTGGGACGCGGGCGCCGCCGGCAGCCCGGCGATGTACATCGTGCGGAAGCTGCACTCGCTGGAATATGTTGGCTGGCTCGGCAACCGGTTGATCGAGATGGCCGCAGGCTGGATGGTGCTGCTCGTGGCCTCCGGCACCTACCTCTGGTGGCCGCGCAACAAGAAGCTCGGTACCGTGTCGATCAAGGCAAGCCGCGGCCGGCCGTGGTGGCGCGATCTGCACGCGGTCACCGGGATCTATACCGCCGGGTTCATCGTGTTCCTCGCCATGACCGGCCTGCCGTGGTCCGCGGTCTGGGGGGGCAAGTTCTACGAGTATGCCAACGAGCTGGGCCTCGGAATGCCCGAGGGCTACTGGTCCGGGCTGCCGCTCTCGAGCGTGCCGCTTTCCGAGGCCACCGACCGCGCGCCCTGGATCATCGAGCAGCAGCCGGTGCCGCAATCCGGATCGGCGGAGGGCGTGCCGCGGACGCTCGACCAGGTGGTCGCGACGGTCGAGGAGCTTGGCCTCGTGCCGGGCTACGCGGTAT
Organism: Salipiger bermudensis; assembly: GCF_020171625.1. Lineage (GTDB taxonomy): Bacteria > Pseudomonadota > Alphaproteobacteria > Rhodobacterales > Rhodobacteraceae > Salipiger > Salipiger bermudensis_B. The sequence continues at coordinate 65,418 of NZ_JAIUZY010000007.1, read as the reverse complement.
CGATGCCGCGCGGGGCGGAGGGGGTCTTTACCGCCTCGGTCTATCCCGACGACATCACCGATGAGCGGGTGATCCACCTCGACCAGTACAGCGGCGAGGTGCTCTACGATGCCGGGCTTGCCGATCTCGGCACGCTGGGCCGCTGGGCCGAGTGGGGGATCTCGGTCCACATGGGGCAGGAGTTCGGGTTGCTGAACCAGATCATGCTGCTGCTGGCCTGTGTCGCGATGGTCGGGCTCTGCGTCTCCGGGGCCGTGATGTGGTGGAAGCGCCGCCCCTCGGGGGCGCTCGGGGTGCCGCAGGTGCCGGCAGACTGGCGCATCCCGCGCACGCTGATGCTGATGGCGGTCGTCGCGGGGGTGTTCTTCCCGCTGGTCGGCCTGTCGATGCTGGTGCTGGTGGCGGTCGAGATCGTGGTCCATTTTCGCCAGAGGCGCAGGGCGCTGGCCTGAGGCTTCTCTGGCGCCCGGTTCGCCGGGCGCCTTTCCGCGACAGCGTGGTCGAGCGCGGCAGCGCGCCGGGGGCGGGCGTGGCCGCGCTGCGCTTGACCCGGCCTCGCGACGTAGCCCGCGCCAGCGCGTTGACCGTGGCCGGGCTTCAAGCGGATCACCCGGGCCGCGCTCTACATCATTTCGCCACGCGTTTGCGATCCATCAGCCGTACGTATCAGCCGCCAAAACTCACATGCTCCGCTGCTCAGACCTCCGGGGCCAGCCGCCGCGCCAGCGCCAGCGCGCCGTCGAGCGCGCTGCCCTCGGCGGGCCGCAGCGCCTCGGCCATCTCCTTGGGCAGCCAGTCGGCATAGGCGCCGGCCACACCGCCGATCAGGCAGATCGGCTCTTCGGGGCGCCAGCCGAGCGCGTTGAGACCGGTCGCCACGTAGGCCGTGCCACGCCGCATCTGCATCGCCGCCGCCGGATCGTCCGGGGCTTCCGTCACCCGCGGTGCGAGCTGGCCGAAGCTCTCTGGCGTCGCCCTCGCCGCAAAGGCGATCAGACCGGGCGCGCCGCCCAGATCGGCGAGCAGGGCCTCCGACACCGGGGTGTGCGCCTCGAGCCGGTCATGCGCGCGCAGCGTGTAGATCAAGAGCTCGCGCCCCAGCCACGCCGCCGACGCCTCGTCGCCCAGCACGAGCCCGTAGCCGCCGATGCTGCGGACGCCGTCGCCGTCCTGACGGGCGAGGAAGCTGCCGGTGCCAAGCCCGGCCACGCAGCCGGTCGCCGGCCCCAGCGCGCCCGCCACCGCCGCGCGGCGATCCTCCTCGACCACCGCGTGATCGAGGGGCAGGGCACGCGCCACCGCGTCCGCCAGCGCCGTCCCGGTGACCCCGGCCAGCCCGAGATAGGCCGGGCAGCCGCGCAGGTCCTCGACGCCCAGACCGGCGGCCTCGGCCACCGCCTTCAGACCGTCGCTGATGCGCGCCACCGCGCCGTCGAAATCACTGGTCACGTTGGCGGCGCCAAGGCTCACCACGTGGCGGCTGCCAGCATGCTCGAGCGCCACTCGGCAGGTCGACCCGCCGCCATCCACCGCCAGGATCATCGCGACAGCTCCTTCATGCCACGCTCGATGCCGTCCAGCGTCATCGGCACCATGCGGTCGTCGAAGATCTCGCGGATCATGCCAATGCTCTGGGTGTAGGGCCAGTGCCGCTCGGGCACCGGGTTGATCCACAGGTGATCGGGCCACTGCGTTCGGGCACGCTCGAGCCAGACCTGCCCGGCCTCCTCGTTCCAGTGCTCGTTGGCGCCGCCCGGATAGGCGATCTCGTAGGGGCTCATCGAGGCGTCGCCGACGAAGATACACTTGTAGTCCGAGCCATAGGTGTTGAGCACGTCCCAGGTCGCGGTCTGCTGGTCCCAGCGCCGCCGATTGTCGCGCCAGAGGCCCTCGTAGAGGCAGTTGTGGAAGTAGTAATGCTCGAGATGCTTGAACTCCGAGCGCGCCGCCGAGAACAGCTCCTCGACCACCTTGATATGCGGGTCCATCGAGCCGCCGATGTCGAAGAACAACAACAGCTTCACCGCGTTGCGGCGTTCGGGCCGGGTCTTGACGTCGAGATAGCCGTGCTCGGCGGTGGCGCGGATGGTGCCGTCGAGATCGAGCTCGTCCTGCGCCCCGTCGCGGGCCCAGCGGCGCAGGCGCTTCAGCGCCACCTTGATGTTGCGGGTGCCAAGCTCGACGCTGTCGTCGAGATTGCGGAACTCGCGCTTGTCCCAGACCTTGACCGCCCGCCGGTGCCGGCTCTCGTTCTGGCCGATGCGCACGCCCTCGGGATTGTAGCCATAGGCGCCGAAAGGCGATGTCCCGGCGGTGCCGACCCATTTGCTGCCGCCCTGGTGCCGGCCCTGCTGCTCGCGCAGACGCTCCTGCAGCGCCTCCATCAGCTTCTCGAACCCGCCGAGCGCCTCGATCTCGCGCTTCTCCTCCTCGGAAAGGTGCTTCTCGGCCATCTTGCGCAGCCACTCCTCGGGCAGGTCCACCGCCTCGAGCATCTGCTCCAGCCCGATCTCGTCGAGCCCTTTGAACGCGTGGGCGAAGGCCTGATCGAAGCGGTCGAGATGGCGCTCGTCCTTCACCATGGCGCTGCGCGCGAGGTAGTAGAACCCTTCGACGTCATAGGTCGCAAGCCCCGCGCGCATGGCCTCGAGAAAGGTCAGGTACTCGCGGAGCGAGACAGGCACCTGCGCGGCGCGAAGGGTTTCGAAGAACGGTACGAACATGCGGGCTCCGCTGCGGGTGCGCTCACCTTACGCGAAGCGGCCCCGGTCGCAACCACCCCCGATGCGACCCCGCGGAAAATCGCAGGCCGCTTGCACGCTGGCGCGCGGCCCCGTCTTCTTCTGGCCAAAAATATCCCGGGGTGAATGGCGCCGCAGGCGCCAGAGGGGCAGTGCCCCTGATTGCTTCCCTCACTTTGCCGCAAGGCGCGCGGCTCAGGCTGCGAGCTTCTCGATCACGATGGTCGCGATCAGCCCGGCCAGCCCGAAGGCGATGGCATAGACCACCACGAATTGCGCGATATCGGCAAGGTCGCCCTTGCGGCGCTTGGCGGTCAGCCCGCCGATGATGGCCCCGATGAGAACCCCAGCGATCACGATCATCCTGCGCCCCTGCCTCCCTTGAGCGGATTGAGCGAGCCGATCTCGCGCGCCTTGGCGCGCACGGCCCAGTCCGGGCCGAAGCCGTATCGTGCCCAGCCCAGGGAGTCCAGCTTGAGCAGACGGCTTTCGGAGGCCCGCCCGGCGAGAACGAGCGCCTCGCTGCGCAACATCAGCAGCGTCGAGAGCAGCGCCGCGTTCTCGTGCCGCATGGCGGTCTTGAGATGCGGCGCGGTCAGGGCCAGCGCCGCCTCGGGGCGGTTGGCGTGGATCTCGTAGGCGGCAAGCTGGGCGTCGACATAAGCAAGGTGCAGCGCCGTGCCCGGTGCGTGCTCGAAGGCGTCTTTGGCCCGCAGGAAGGCACGCCGCGCCGCCTCCGGCTCGCTGCCCTGAAGCACCCGGCCCATGGCGTAGTGGGAAAAGCCCAGCCGGTGGTCGCGCCAGCCCTCGCGCTCGGCGATCCCCAATGCGATTGCCGCGGCCCTGCGGCGCGCGTCTGGGCCCGTGCCGGGGCCGAGCGCCCTCTGCACCGCCGCGCCCCAGTCCGGCGGAGTGGCGGGAAGGCGGCGGGCCTGATGCAGGCGCCCCTCGGGGTTGAGCCGGGCGAGGATCGACGGCAGGCGCACGGCCACCTCGTCGCGGCGCATCCCCGGGCGCAGGGCCGGATCGTAGAACACCCGCAGCACCATCATGTCATAGCCGGTCAGCACGGTGTGGACGTTGTCGTCGTTGAACACGCTGTCGCCAAGCCGGTAGAGATCGTTGAGCGGCCCGAGCGCCTGCGCGATCTCCTCGTGCAGGCAGTCGCGCAGTTCCTGCGGGGCGGCATCGGCAGGCACGAAGATCGCCACGCGCGTGCGCCGCGCCACACCGGCCCAACTGACGCGGCGGCTGTGGCGCGCGGAGAGATACTCCTTGAGCGAGCTGACATTGGGCACCACGAAGCAGGCCGCCTGAGGCAGGTGGCGGCGGATCTCGTGGCGCGGCACGGCGACGAGGGTGACGTTGGCCGTGCTGCCATCCTTGCGGGAGATGTCGATCCCCGCCTCGCCGCGCAGACGCGCCAGCAGCCGGTCGAGGTCCGGCAGCAGGGTGGGCGGCGCTTCGCCCCGCACCGTGACGGTGATCGGTGTCTCGAAGCGCGAGAACTGTTCCAGCGGGCGCCCCGATTCCAGCGCGAAGGCCAGGTCCAGCACGTCGCGCGCGAGATCCGCGTTCGAGATGGCGGGCGGAGCGGGCTGCGTGCGCGGGAAAGTCTTCATCGCCGGCAGCGGGCCGAGATCTCCCAGCGCGGCGGCGGCGCGGCTCGCCGTCTCCGGAGTTGCGACCGGCATACAGGAGGCCAGCCACATCAGCACCGGAAACAGCCGTCGGCGCATCACGTCCGTTGGTACTTGATGAAGGGGGTCAGGGTGCCGATCCGGTCATAGAGCTGCCGGGCGGTGTGGTTGAACTCCTGCGTCAGCCAGTAGACGTTGGGCGCCCCGGCCGCGTCGGCCTCGGCATAGACCGCTTCGATCAGCGCTCGGCCAGCCCCGGTGCCGCGCGCTTCGGGGGCGGCAAAAAGATCCTGCAGGTAGCAGACATTCTCGACCCGCCAGCAATGGCGGTGGAAAAGGTAATGTACGAGGCCGATCAGGTCGCCGTCGCGTTCGGCCACCAGTGCGTTGAACTCGCGCTCGTCACTGTCGAGCAGTCGGGCAAAGGTGGTCCTGTAGACCTCCTCGCTCACGGAGGCTTCGTAAAAGGTGAGATACCCCGTCCAAAGCTCGCGCCAGCGCGCTTCGTCTGCCGCCCGGAGCGGGCGCACGGTCACGGTGTTCTTCGTCATGTGCTGCTCTTGCCTGCCTCTGCCATCACTGCTCTTGCGCGGGTCTCGGGCCCGATTGGCGCGAGTATAGGCACAAAGCCTCGCGTGACCCAACTTTCTTCCGCAGCGCTGGCGGATTTTGCCGCGCGGGCTGGGGTATGCTGACGCGCCGGGGGCTCGAGCTGACGTCCTGCCGTCACCGTGGCAGGCGGTAAGATTTTTCGTAGGAAAAATCTTCGGCGCGAAGCGGTCAGGCGAAAAAATCTTCGTACGAAGATTTTTCGCGGGAGTCGGAATCAGCCGCCGGTGTGGCTCATGTGGCGTGACACGCGACCGTCGACGCTCTGGCGCGAATAGTCGAAGTCGTGGCCCTTGGGCTTGCGCTCGATGGCGGCGCGGATCGCCTCCTCGAGCGGCGCGTCGCTCCCGGGATGGTTGCGCAGCGCGCTGCGCAGGTCGGCATTGTCTTCCTGACCCAGACACATGAAAAGCTCGCCGGTGCAGGTCAGCCGCACCCGGTTGCAGCTTTCGCAGAAATTATGCGTGAGCGGCGTGATGAACCCAATCTTCTGCCCGGTCTCTTCAAGCCGCACGTAGCGCGCCGGGCCGCCGGTGCTCTCGGGCAGGTCGGTCAGCGTGTAGTGCTCCGCCAGACGCGACCGCAGGTCGCTCAGCTTCCAGTACTGGTCGAGCCGATCCTCGTTGCCGATGTCGCCCATCGGCATGACCTCGATCCATGTGAGGTCCATGTCGCGCGCCGCGCACCATTCGGTCATCGAGAACAGCTCGTCCTCGTTGAAGCCCTTGAGCGCCACGGCGTTGAGCTTGACGCGCATCCCCGCTGCCTGCGCCGCATCGATGCCGCGCAGCACCTGCGGCAGGCGGCCCCAGCGGGTGATCTCGGCAAACTTGCCCTCGTCGAGCGTGTCGGCGGAGATGTTCACCCGGCGCACCCCGGCCTCGTAAAGCGGCTTGGCGAATTTCTCGAGCTGCGAGCCGTTGGTGGTGAGCGTCAGCTCGCGCAGGGCGCCCGAATCGAGATGCCGGGTCATCGACTGGAAGAACTTGAGGATATCGCGCCGCACCAGAGGCTCGCCTCCGGTGATGCGCAGCTTCTCCACCCCCATCCCGATGAAGGTCGAGCACAGCCGATCGAGCTCTTCCAGAGTCAGCAGCTCCTTCTTGGGAAGAAAGCTCATGTTCTCTGACATGCAGTAGACACAGCGGAAATCGCAGCGGTCGGTGACCGAGACCCGCAGGTAGGAGATCGGGCGCGCGAAGGGATCGATGAGCTTTTCCATCCGCGAAACCTAGGCGCGATTGCGCCGCTCGGCAAGGAGAGAGGCGATTGTCAGGCCTGAAGATTGGGCCTAGGCTGCCGGTATGAAAGCGTATTCCCTCCTCCCCGTCCTGCTGCTCGCCGCCTGTGGCCAGACCATGTTCCCGGCCCAGCAGAAAGAGCCCGCCACCCCTGCAACCCAGACAGCGCGCCCCGAAGCGCGGCCCGCGAGCGGCATCGCGCCGCCAGCAGGCGCCCGCACCGAGGAACAGTTCGACACCACCAGCGCCGAAGAGCGCGCCGCCGCGTCGGCGCCCTCCGCGGGCGGCGAAAGCAAGCTCGGCACCACCGTGGTGTCGCTGGGCGATCCCTCGAAGCCGGGCTTCTGGCTCGACACGCCGCTGGTCAGCGCCGAGCAGGAAGGCCGCGTGGTGTTCCCTGGCTCTGGCAAATCGGCGCAGGTGACACTGACCCCCATCGACGGACCGGCCACCGCCGGCAGCCGCATCTCGCTGGCCGCAATGCGCCTGATCGAGGCGCCGCTGACCGACCTGCCCACGGTCGAGGTCTACGCCGGCGGCTGACGGCGCCCGCCCCGACGCGCGCGCCGGGGCGTCTGACGAATATGCTTGGCAGCGAAGAGGGCATTGTCCATGCTGCGGGCAATGGCCGGTCCCCCGGTGGGTCCGGCCCGAAACACACCACTGGTCTGCGCCATTGGTCTTATATGCGCCCCGCACGCAACGTGTATTGTGGGGCCAGCAAGAGAAGGGAGGACCTCACCATGCAGATGAGCGACACGCGCGAGATCAAGGCCCCCCGCGAGGTTGTCTGGGCCGCGATCCTCGACCCGGAGGTCCTCAAGCAATGCGTGCCCGGCTGCACCGAGATGACCGGCTCGCCGGAAGACGGCTTTGAGGCCACGGTGGTGCAGAAGGTCGGCCCGGTGAAGGCGACCTTCAAGGGGCAGGTCGTCCTGTCGAACCGCAACGAGCCCGAGAGCCTGACGCTGTCGGGCGAGGGCAAGGGCGGCGCCGCGGGCTTTGCGAAGGGCAGCGCCGACGTGACGCTGACCGCCAAGGGCGACGAGCTCACCGAACTGCATTACGAGGTAGATGCCAAGGTCGGCGGCAAGCTGGCGCAGCTTGGCAGCCGCATCATCGACGGCTTCGCCAAGAAGATGGCCGACCAGTTCTTCACCAACCTGCAGGACGCGGTCGAAGGGCCTACCGATCCCGAGGAGGCGCCGGAGGCCGAGGGCGAGGCTGCGGAAGAGGGCAAGAAGAAGGGATGGTTCAAGCGCATGGTCTCGAGCTGAGCTCGCGACGCGCGACCCGATCATCCGATCCAGCGGGCCGGCAAGTGGCCCGCGACCAGCAAAGAACAACAGACAGGAACACCCAGGGAGGACTTGATGACCAAGGTGACGATGACGGTGAATGGCAAGGCCGTCTCGAAAGAGGTCTCGGGCAACACGCTCATGACCGAATTTCTGCGCGACGAGCTGCACCTGACGGGCACCCATGTGGGCTGCGACACCAGCCAGTGCGGTGCCTGCGTGATCCATGTGGACGGTGAGAGCGTGAAGGCCTGCAGCATCTTTGCGGCCGAGGCCGAGGGCGCCTCGGTGACGACGATCGAGGGCATGGCGAATGCCGACGGCTCGCTGTCGGTGATCCAGCAGGCGTTCCAGGATTATCACGGGCTTCAGTGCGGGTTCTGCACCCCGGGCATGGTGATGTCCGCAGCGACGCTGCTGAAGGACAACCCCAAGCCCACCGAGCACGAGGTGCGCGAGTATCTCAAGGGCAACATCTGCCGCTGCACCGGCTACCACAACATCGTCAAGGCGATCCTGGCCGCGAGCGGGCAGGACGTGACCGGCATCGCCGCCGAATAGAGCGAACCAACGACCGGACAGGCCGGACCGGCGGGAGGAGGACCCGCCGGATCACGGCCCCCGGGAGGGATCTGCCAAGGCGGGGGCTGCCCGCCACACCCAGGGAGGAGTTTTCTATGCCCAAGGATCATGGCATCGGAGCCTCGCAGAAACGCCGCGAGGACGTGCGTTTCCTGACAGGCACGGGACAGTACACCGACGATATCAGCACTTACGGCCAGACCTATTGCGTGTTCCTGCGCTCGGACGTGGCGCATGGCACCATCACCGGTCTCGACGCCAGCGAGGCCGAGGCCATGCCCGGCGTGGTGCGGATCTTCACCGGCAAGGATTTCGAGGGCATCGGCGGTCTGCCCTGCGGCTGGGAAGTGACCGACAAGAACGGCAAGCCGATGAAGGAGCCCGCGCACCCGGTTCTGGCACAGGGCAAGGTGCGCCACGTGGGCGATCCCATCGCCGCGGTGGTGGCCGAGAGCCTCGAGGAGGCGCGCAACGCCGCAGAGGCCATCGTCTACGATATCGACGAGCTTCCGGCGGTGGTCGACATGAAGGCCGCGCTTCAGGCCGGCGCCACCAAGGTGCATGACGATCTCGACGACAACCTCTGCTACGACTGGCAGTTCGGCTCCGATCAGGCGGCCATCGACGAGGCGTTCTCGAAGGCCGCGCATGTCACCACGCTCGAGCTGATCAACAACCGTCTCGTGGCCAACCCGATGGAGCCGCGCGTCGCGCTGGGCGAGTACAACCGCGCCAATGACGAAAGTACGCTCTACACCACCTCGCAGAACCCGCACGTGATCCGGCTGCTGATGGGCGCCTTCGTGCTCGGCATCCCCGAGCACAAGCTGCGCGTGGTGGCGCCCGATGTGGGCGGCGGCTTCGGCACCAAGATCTTCCACTACGCCGAGGAGGCTTTCGTCACCTTCGCGTCGCGACAGATCAACCGCCCCGTCAAGTGGACCTCGACCCGATCCGAGGCGTTCATGTCCGACGCCCATGGCCGCGACCACGTGACCAAGATCGAGTTGGCGCTCGATGCCGACAACAACTTCATCGGCCTGCGCACCGATACGCTGGCGAACATGGGCGCCTATCTGTCGACCTTCTCGTCGTCGGTGCCCACGTGGCTGCACGGCACGCTGATGGCGGGCAACTACAAGACCCCGGCGATCCAGGTGAACGTGAAGGCCGTTTTCACCAACACCGTGCCGGTCGATGCCTATCGCGGCGCGGGCCGCCCGGAGGCCACGTTCCAGCTCGAGCGGCTGGTCGACAAGGCGGCGCGCGAGCTGGGCGTCGATCCGATCGCCCTGCGCCGGCAGAACTTCATCGACAGCTTCCCCTATGCGACCCCGGTGGCGGTGGAATACGACACCGGCGACTACACCGCGACGATGGACAAGCTCGAGGAGATGATCGACCGCGCGGGCTTTGAGGCCCGGCGCAAGGAGAGCGAGGCCAACGGCAAGCTGCGCGGTCTCGGCATCAACTGCTACATCGAGGCCTGCGGCATCGCGCCGTCGAACCTCGTGGGCCAACTCGGGGCGCGTGCGGGCCTTTACGACGCCGCCACGGTGCGGGTGAATGCCACCGGGTCGATCTCGGTCATGGTAGGCGCGCATTCGCACGGGCAGGGCCACGAGACTGCCTTCCCGCAGGTGGTGGCCGAAATGCTCGGCATCGACGAGAGCATGATCGACATCGTGCATGGCGACACCTCCAAGATCCCCTTCGGCATGGGCACCTACGGTTCGCGCAGCCTCGCGGTCTGCGGCTCGGCCATGGTCCGCGCCACCGAGAAGATCATCAACAAGGCCAAGAAGATCGCGGGCCACCTTCTCGAGGCCTCGGATGCGGATATCGAGCTCAAGGACGGCCAGTTCACCGTGGCGGGCACCGACAAGTCGGTGGCGTGGGGCGACGTGACGCTCGCCGCCTACGTGCCGCACAACTATCCGCTCGAGGATATCGAGCCGGGGCTGGAGGAGACGGCGTTCTACGATCCGGCGAACTTCACCTATCCCTCTGGCGCCTATGCCTGCGAGCTGGAGCTCGACCCCGAGACCGGGCGCGTGACCATCGAGCGCTTTGCCGCCGCCGACGATTTCGGCAACGTGGTGAACCCGATGATCGTGGAAGGGCAGGTGCATGGCGGTCTGGCGCAGGGCATCGGGCAGGCGCTGCTCGAGAGCTGCGTCTACGACGAGAACGGCCAGCTCCTGTCGGCGTCCTACATGGACTACGCCATGCCGCGCGCCGATGACCTGCCGTTCTACCTCGTGGACCATTCCTGCGCCACGCCCTGCACCCACAACCCGCTCGGGGTGAAGGGCTGCGGCGAGGCCGGGGCCATCGGCTCGCCGCCGGCGGTGGTCAACGCGGTGATCGACGCGCTGCATTCGGGCGGCTACACCCATGTCGATCATGTGGATATGCCGGTTTCGCCGCACCGTGTGTGGAAAGCGATGCAGGGCTGAGCCTCTTTCCGGCGGCACCGCTTGACGGCGCCCCCGGATCGTTGAGTATTTGGACCGTGAAGAAGGGCAGGGCGCTGCGCCCGCAGACCCTTCGACAGGAGGATGGAAGATGTACAGCTTCGAGTTGGAGATCCCGACCACCGTCGCCGACGCGGTGGCGGCGCTGGGCAAGGACGAGGCGCAGCCGCTGGCCGGGGGTCAGACGCTGATCCCCTCGCTGAAAGCGCGCCTCGCGGCGCCGTCGGTGCTGGTGAGTCTCGCGCAGATCGACGAGATCAAGGGCGTCACGATCGAGGGGGGCACCGTCACCATCGGCGGTGGCACCACCCATGCCACGGTGGCGGCAGAGGTGGCCGAGGCCTACCCGGCGCTCTCCTATCTCGCGATCAATATCGGTGACCCGGCGGTGCGCAACCGCGGCACCATCGGTGGCAGCCTCGCCAACAACGACCCCTCCGCCTGCTACCCGGCGGCGGCGCTGGCCTCGGGCGCGACCATCGTCACCAACACCCGCGAGATCGCGGCGGACGACTATTTCGAGGGCATGTTCACCACCGCGCTCGAAGAGGGCGAGATCGTCACCGCGGTGAAATTCCCGGTGCCGGAGGCCGCGGCCTACATCAAGTTCGAGCAGCCCGCCTCGCGTTTTGCGCTGGTTGGCGTGTTCCTGGCGAAATACGCCGATGGCGTGCGCGTGGCGGTGACCGGCGCCTCCGAGGACGGCGTGTTCCGCTGGTCCGAGGCCGAGGACGCGCTGTCGAACTCCTTCGGCGCCGACGCGCTCGAGGGTCTGTCGCTCTCGGGCGACGGCATGATCTCGGACCTGCACGGCTCGGGCGACTACCGCGCCCACCTGATCGCGGTGCTGACCAAACGCGCGGTGAAGGCCGCCGCCTGAGCCGCCTCACGCCCGTGTGACATGACCCCCGGTCCGACAAGGGCCGGGGGTCTTTGCATCTTCAAGTCCCGGGGTTCATGCCTATATGCGGGAGGACGACGCTACAGAAAGGCCCGCTATGATCCCCGCATCCGTTCTCGATCTCTCCACGGTACCCGAAGGCGGCACCGTGCGCGACGCGCTGAACAACACGCTCGATCTGGCGCGCCATGTGGAGCGTCTGGGCTATCACCGCTTCTGGCTGGCCGAGCACCACAACATGGTGGGCATCGCCTCGGCCGCGACCTCGGTGGTGATCGGTCAGGTGGCCGCCGCCACCAGCAAGATCCGCGTCGGCGCCGGCGGCGTCATGCTGCCCAACCACTCGCCGCTCGTCATCGCCGAGCAGTTCGGCACGCTGGCGACGCTGTTCCCGGATCGCATCGATCTCGGGCTCGGGCGGGCGCCGGGCTCGGACCAGATCACCGCCATGGCGCTGCGCCGCAACCACGCCTCGTCGGACCGCTTCCCCGAGGACGTGGTCGAGCTCATCGGCCTGTTCCAGGAAGCCCGCGAAGGCCAGCCGGTGCGCGCGGTGCCGGGCGAGGGCACGCATGTGCCGGTGTGGATCCTCGGCTCGTCGCTCTATGGCGCGCAGCTCGCGGCGCATCTTGGGCTGCCCTATGCCTTCGCCTCGCATTTCGCCCCCGACGCGCTGGAGCAGGCGGTGGAGATCTATCGCGACCGCTTTCAGCCCGGCATCACCGACGAACCGCGCTTCATGCTGGCGGCGAATGTCTGGGCGGCCGAGACCGAGACCGAGGCCTTGCGGCTCAAGACCTCGCAGCAGCAGGCCTTCATCAACCTGCGCATCGGTCACCCCGGCAAGCTGCCCCGCCCGGTGGACGACATTCACGAGGTGGCCGACGCGCGCCATGTCGCGATGGTCGAACAGGCGCTGAGCGTGAGCGCGACCGGCGACCCGGCGCAGGTGTCGGCGGGTCTGTCGCGGCTGATCGAGCGCTACCGCCCGGACGAGCTGATCCTGTCGAGCGCGATGCACGACCCCAAGGCACGGCAGAAGAGCTACGCCATCGCGATGGATGCGCTTCGGGGGCTGGACGCGCGCGCAGCGTAAAACTGCGCGCCTGTTCAGTCTCTGGAAAGGTCTTTCGATGTATCCGCTTCTTCAGGAACCGCCTGAAGGAGCGTTTGCATGTGGTTTTTCCGCAAGTCGAAGACAGACAGCCAGCACGAAGTGACCGGCGATGAGGCGATCTTGCAGATCGTCGAACGCACGCAGGCGGTGATCCATTTCGCGCCCGACGGCACCATCCTGCGCGCCAACGAGAATTTCCTTTCGGCACTCGGGTACACCGAGGAAAGCGAGGTCGTCGGCCAGCATCACAGCATCTTCGTGCAGAAACGCTACCGCGAGACCGAGGCCTACCAGACGTTCTGGGAGGATCTTCGCGCCGGCAAGTTTTTCTCGGATGAATTTCCGCGCATCACCAAAGATGACAAGGTGATCTGGATCTCCGCCACCTATGCGCCGGTCTACGACGAGGCCGGGCAGGTCGTGCGCATCACCAAGATCGCGACCGAGATCACCGGCCAGCGTCAGGCGATCCGCGCCCTCGCCGAGGGGCTCGAGGCGCTGAGCGCCGGCGATCTGTCGCATCGCGTGAGGCTCTCGGCACAGGATCGTCTTAGTGAGCTGGCCGATGCCTTCAACGCCGCTTCCGATCATATCGCCGGCTTGATCCGCCAGGTGCAAAGCGTCTCGGGCGAGATCGACAGCGTCGCCTCCGAGATCGGCGACAATTCCGACGAGCTGTCGCAGCGCACCGAGACTCAGGCCGCGACGCTGGAAGAGACCGCCGCCGCGGTCGAAGAACTCAACGCCAACGCCAAATCCGCCGCCGAATACGCGTCCGAGGTCGGGCGCGAAGCGGAAGAGACCAAGACCGCCGCCGAAGGCAGCAGCCGGGTGGTCGAGGATGTCACAGATGCGATGAAGCGCATCGAGACCTCGTCGGATTCGATCTCGCAGATCATCTCGGTGATCGACGACATCGCCTTTCAGACCAACCTTCTCGCGCTCAATGCCGGGGTCGAGGCGGCGCGCGCCGGCGAGGCCGGGCGCGGCTTTGCGGTGGTGGCCTCCGAGGTCCGCACGCTGGCGCAGCGCTCGGCGGAATCGGCGCAGGAGATCAAGGCGCTGATCAGCGAAAGCGGCACCCACGTGAAGGCCGGGGTCGAACTCGTGGGCCGCGCCAGCGGCGAGCTCGGCAGCATCTTCTCCGGCGTCGACCGGATCTCGGACCGTATCCGCGAGGTGGTGCACGGGCTGAAAGAGCAAACCATGACGCTGGGCGAAATCAACACCGCCATCTCGCAGCTCGATACGGTGACCCAGCAGAACGCCGCGATGGTCAACGAAACCGCCAGCGCCATCCGCAGCCTGAGCCACAACAGCCGAACCCTCTCGGACGGCGTGCGGGTGTTCCGTATCGCCGACGAAGCGCCTGAGCCGGCCCCTCAGCAAGAGCCCGAACCGCGCGTCGCCAACGCCGGATGGTAGTGCCGATTGGCGGCACGAGGGCGGGGTCTTTCGGCGCGGCGAGAGCGGCGCTCCGGGGAGGCGAACGGCAGGCTCGACAGGGCAGGCGGATGGCGCAAGAGGCGGAACCAACGGTGCAGGCGCCGGTCGCGAGTGGCGGGTCCAACAGCCTAGGGACAGGACGTGCCCGGGGCGGGGCCAACAGGCCAGAGTTGGAGCCGGAAAGTTGTGACCGACGGTGCAGGTTCGAAGCGCGCGTCGCCGACTATTGGGGCGGGGTCGGGACGTGAAAAATGGGAGGAGCAGGTCACGGGCGGCGCGCCAAGGGATGGGCCGACGGAACAGGGTCGGCGAGCGAGAGGCGGGGCCGACAAATCAAGGACTGGGCGTGAAAGAAGACGCCAACAGGGCTGGGCCGCGGTGCGAGAAGCGGAGTGCCGTTATTCTGAGAAGCACCGCTCTGTGTTAACATTTTTGGTAGGCCCGGAGGGACTTGCATAGCGCTAAAACGATGTTGATTTTGAACGATAAATCGGGATGAGCTGCGTTCTGGATTTCGCGTGGTCCACATCACCATTCCATACCGGCCAATTTCGACACGGCCATCTCTCCGAGGCGCATACGCTCCACCGTCTCCGTGTAGACCTGCGAGGTGGCGGCATTGGCATGACCGTGAACTGCCATGATTTCGTACTGGGTCGCGCCGTGAAGGGCTAGGAGGTGCCCGGCTGCCTTCCGAATTCCATGGGAAGAGCGGTCTGCCGGAAGGCCGGCCTCGATGACCCACTTCTTCATTCGGTTCCGCAGTGCCTCAGGGCTGGCGAAAGGCTTTCCGTGAGCGGTCAGCAGGTAGGACGGGCCGACGACCTTTTGGGCCTTGATGGCTCGCTCGAGAGGTTTGAGAACCGGAAGGCGCACAAACCGAGACCCCTTCTTAGTCGGCTGCCAAGCGAGCCACATCGCGCCGCCATGTCGCTCTTCTTGGTCCCTCCCGATCCATACCGCATCGCCGATCCTGCACGCTGTGAACATGAACAGCGTGAGGGCGAGGTGCGCGGCTGAGCCGGGCTCGTGCTTCTCGCGAAACCGCTCGAGATCGTTGATCGTCCAGGCTGTCGCTCCGCCCTGGCTTCTATAGACTGGCTTTGCCACCGCGCGGGCCGGGTTGAGAGAGCAATACCTCCTCGCCGGAGACATCCCGAAATCGTATGCGGCGGTCAGGAGCTTCCAGACATTGCGGGCTTTTCCTGGCGTCTTGGCCATGCGGTCCTTGAATGCCTCGAGCTCGGCCGCCGGAATGGTCAGGGGTAGGCTGCGATATTCTCGGCCTCGAGAGTTTCTCTGCTCGCTTTCTTGACCGAGGATGAAGGCGGCGAGGTTCCTGCGTTCCTTCAGTGTCAGTGGCGAGGCCTGTCCTGCTGCCACCTGCTTTTCGAGGTGGTCTAGGTAGGCCTGCATCAGCCATCCCATAGTTCCGCGCTCGGGGGACAGGTCCTCGGGTGACGCCAGCTTCACGCCAGCGCGCGCCGATCGGTAGTGCGCGTGGAAATCAGGGTTCTCCGGGCCAAACGGGAGAGTGATCTTCCGGTTTACATCGCCCTCGACTCGGACACGCCACGCGACGATCTTGCCGTTCTTCCGCCTTGGGATCAGGCCCGGATACTTCAGTTTCAAGTCACCAGCCGCCATTGTCAGGTTCAACCTCCCCCTCTGTAACGAGGCCGTCGGCATAGCTGTCAAGGTCGAAGCGATCATAGACGCGCTTTCCGTCCAAGATCTTGCGTGGGATCGGAAGGCAGCGGAGCTTTGACGGGCTGACGCCGATGTAGTGCGCGGCCTGCGTTACTGGCATCAGGCGCGGTGCGAAGTCGAGAGTGGTCGGCATGTGCTATCCAACGGCGGTCTGGTGTACATCGCAACGCCCCATCACTGGGGCGCTGACATGGGCATCAGAGGTCAGGCGCGCGCTACTCCATCCCGAGGGCGGCTTTGTACATCTCGAGCACCGCCTCTTCCTCGGCGATGTCGTCCTTGTCGCGCTTGCGTAGCGCGATCACCTTGCGCAGCACCTTGATGTCGTAGCCGCGGCCTTTGGCCTCGGCCATGACCTCCTTCTGCTGGTCTGCGATCTCTTTCTTCTCGGCCTCGAGGCGCTCAAAGCGCTTGACGAAGCTTCTAAGCTCGCCGGCAGCCACGCCGTAGACGTTGCTCCGGACCTCCTTGTCGGCCTCGGTCTCCTTCATCGGAGGTTTGTCCGACGTGAGAAGGCGCGCGTCTTCTGCGATCCGGAGCGCGGCGGGGATCTCCGTCGCGACAACGTCCCGCTGGCCGACATGATCGGCGGCCGTGACGATTCCCAGGCTTTCAAGGGCCTCCATGATCCGGGCGGCGCGGTTGTAGCCGATCACAAGGTTTCGTTGCAGGAGGCTGGTCGAGGCCTTCTTGGTCTCGATCACGAGCTCGGCCGCGCGGTGGGTGTGCTCGTCAGCAGCAACAGCCAAGGCCGCTGTGAGAGCCTCCGGTGAGGGCGGCGCCTGCTCTGCGAAGGGTAGAACGTTCGTCTTCTCGGAAGTGCGTGGCATGAGGCCCTCCGTCTGATGAGTGGCCCCCTGCCGCGCGCACCGGCCAAGATATGTGCGGCAGGGGGATGCGGGCGGAATGCCCGGCATTCGGTTATCGGTGGGTCGCGATCCGGCCTGTCCAGGCGTCGAACTCGGTGGTCAGGACGCTGAAGCGGGCGCGGGCTTTCTCGTCGGTGTCGAGAGCGCGGCGGCTCTCGATCCGGCAGAAGGTGCGCAGGAACTCGGCGGCGGCGCTGGAGCTGAACTGGCCATCCTCTAAGCCCGAGCGGGCCGCGGCGAAGCGCTGGAATTGCGCATCGTTGCAAAGGATGCCGGCGCGCTGCGCAAGCGGGGTGTCAGAAGCTGTCATGCTCACCTCCGGCTCCGGCCATCTCTCCTATCAGGACGGCGGCCAGCTTGCGCGCCGAGACGATCTCGTCGGGCGCGTGCGACAGCGCGATCACGGTGCTGCAGGCCTCGAGCATCACGTCGCCCGGGATCTCGCCAAGCTGCCAGCCGGGTAGGGCCCGAAGCTGCCGGGCATACCACAGGTGGTCGCCCGGCCGCGGGACAGGCGCGGGTCCGTGAGTGATGGCGGGCTTTGTGATTCGAGAACCCTGCGGCGACGCGCGGCGTCGACGAGCCCTTTTGTCTTTAATAGGTTGATGCGGACGCTGCTCTAAAGGTCCCAGGGTTGTGGGTGTGCTAGCGCGATTTACGCCACAGCATGACGCCGAGTAAACTATTGGTGAGTTGGCAGGGGGGCGCCGACGATTTTCAAGTTGCCTGCCTTGATGCGAGCGCTCAGGCTTGTCACAAGTGCGCTGCATTCCAGCCAGCGGTGCGGATGTAGCGGGTTCGATTTTAGTTTGTTTGTTAGCGTTGCTTTTGTTTAACTGCGTTGGCTGGAATGCGCCGCCCCTCTCACCAGATTTCTCGTGTCGTGGTCGACCGTAGGAGTGCAGCGTAGCGCTTTGCCCGGCCGGCAAAGCCGGCCCTCGGCCGGGGGCGATGGCACCTCCGGTAAATTCGTCTCCGAATAGAGGAACATTTCCGCTCTCGGACTGCAGTCCGACATCAATTGGCTGTGCGGCTTGTCCCATAATGCTGAAGCCGAGCGCTTCTCTTCGAAGGAGCTGCGTTGTCTCGGCGAGGCGCTGCCGAGCGCAGGGATACTTCGCGCTCGGCAGCATGAGGGAAGTGATTCTGTGAGTGGTGATCCGTGCCCTCAAGTATATGATAGCAATCATAATTTTCTGCGCAATGTTCAATCTGGGATATAGCCTCGTCGTGATGGCGGCCCGGAGATCGATTTTTTTGGTCATTGTTCGCTCAATCATGTCTGTTTCGCCCACTTGAGGCTCCGCGTCAGAAAGGGGGAATTCTACGCGCCGCGAGATGCGCGTACGGTGGGCGATGTGGCTTGAGACAGCTGCCGGGCATACCACAGGTGGTCGCCCGGCAGAGGGACAGGGGCGGGTCCGTTAGTGATGGCGGGCGCTGTCATTCGAATAGTCCGGGGGCGCGGTGCACGACCTGGTGGATCTCGAAAATGATCCATACCCAGACGAGGATCGCCGCGAACACGATGAGTAGCGGCGGGCGCCAAACAAGAGCGTCTTCGGTATGGTGCTCGAAGGTTTCGCATTGGCGGGCGAGATGCGAACGATCCATCATGCCGCGTCTCCGCCGCGTGCGAGCTTTGCCACCGCCGCGCGGATCGCCGGCATGGCGCGGCGCAGACCGATCTCAGGCGCGCTAGGTGCCGGAGCGGGGATGTCGTCGAGGTCGTCGAAGTCGATTACCTCGACGAACGGCGCCTCGGGGATCGCGGCGTGTCCGGGGTAGTGGCTCGGCATGGCCTCGAGCCGGGCCATCTGCGCGGCGCTCAGCGGCTGACCGCGTGCTTCCTTGGCGGCGAGCCACGCATCCTGCGCGGCGGCGGGCGCCAAGTGAACGACGCCGGGCGAGCAGAGCGTGCGCGATACGGCGGTGAAAGTCCCTGTCTTGAACATGCGTCCCTCCCATCTGAGGTGTCAAAACCCGCGATCGGCCTGAGGCGTCTTCGGCGAGGATGGTTGGGACAATATGTGCCAATTGGCACTAGGTCAACGGATAAGTGCCATTTGGCACATATAATGGTCGCCCATTGCGGTACGAATGGTGAACGAGTATGCCATTAGGCATTAGTACGGGGATTTCAGGGCGTGAGTTCAGACGTGACAAGCGGGATGGCCGAGGCGTGTCAGCGGCTAGAGTGTGCGGAAAAAGAGCAGGTGCTCAGTTTTGCGGAGGCTGCGATCTGCTTTGGTGTTCGGCGATCAGGCCGCGAATCTGTGCTTCCACAAGTCGCCGCTCTTCTGGCTGAAGCAGAGAGAAGAGCGCGTTGAGTCTCGAAGTAGTTGTCGCTTCCTGTCTCGTAATGAACTCATTCAGAGTTTTGCCGAAGTAGGCGGCTATCAGCATCCCGTTTTCAACGGTGGTCGATGAGTTCTCGCGGGCCTTCAGCTTATTGATGACATCGCGGGACACGCCCGTCGCTGATGCTAGGTCGGAAATGGTCGTTTCGTAAGTGTCCATGTGCCACAAGAGGGCGCTGCGAAAATCATCAGCCATGGGCCCGCTTAGAATGCCGTTCGGCATTCCTCGCAACGTGTCATTTGGCACTTGACTAATAATGTGCCAATTGGCACTTTTGTCCGCATGGCTGAGCATCATGAAATCCTCCGTGAGCTGAAAGAGTTCGAAGCGCGTACCAGCGTCTCGGCTTCCACCGTTTGTCGTCGGGCAACCGGCAATCCGAGAATGTACGAGCGTCTCGTGCGTCGGCTTGAGCAGACGCAGGAACAGGTTGCCGCGATCCGCGCCGAAATGAACAAGCTCGAGAGCGAGCGTGGGGCTGCATGATGACGCTCGGCGCCTGATCTTAGTTCGTCTTCCATGCTCCTTGCATGGCGCAACTCCCTGTCAACCCGAAGGAAAAGGCCTTTCAGATGCAGCCCAAAGTCGCCGCGCAGATGTTCAAGAACCTCGTGACCGAGGCGGGTGGCAAGGAAGCTGCCGCTGCGGTCATCACCTCGGCGGTCGGTCATTCGATCAGCATCGGCACGCTGAGCCGGATCGAGCACGGCAACGCCGAGGTGCCGCTGCTCTGGGCGTGGGCTCTGCAGGACGCCACCAAGAACGCCTGTTTCGACAGCTACCGGGCGCAGACCCATGACGCGCCGGTCAATGCCTGCCCCTATGACCTGATCGGCGAGATTTCCAAGGAACATGGAGAGGCCGTTGAGGCGGGTCTCAAGGCGGCGCGGTCGTCCAGCGAAGAAGACTGGAGCCGCGCCGTCGTCGAGCACCGCGAAGCTGCCGAGAAGCACCTCGCTATGGCGGATCTCTGCGAGGCGCGCGCCAAGGGGGCCGTGCCGATGCGGGCGGCGTCGAAATGAGCTTCGAGACCGACCTCCTCGGCCGCCCGCCGGTGATGCGCCCGTTCGAGCGCGGCCCGCGCGAGGACCGCAAGCCGCTGGCCCGTGAGACCCGCGACGGGCTGACGATCGCGTATGTGCCGCGCGTGGGGATCAGCAGCGCTTTAGGAGTTACCGCGCCGGTCACCATGCCGTCGGCGCCGTGGGAGGTGTCGACGTGACACCCCCTCTTCAGAATTCGAATGCCCGACCTGTTCGGGCCTGCCTGGCGAGGATCCAACCTCGCCAACTGGTGCGCGGGGCTGTCCCCGAGCTGGTTGTCTCCTCCCCAGTTGCCAGCATGTCCTGCGCACCCTTTTTTATCCCGAGCGCCGCGGGGCCCCGACGCAGCTCCCTGTTGAACCCTGCCCCGGTGTCGCTTGCGGCGCCGGGGTCTTTCATGGGGGCAGCATGAGCGGGCAGGGCGCACATCGGGTGCCGATCGTCCACTCGGTCACGGCGCCATTCGGGCACCTTGATCTGCGCATGCACCAGCTTGAGTGCGGCACGCGCGGCTGGGCATTGCCGCCGCGTGGTTTCGAGTCGGCGGAGATACTGCCGGTCGTGAACGGCACGCTCGACGGGCGCGCCGCCGTGGCCTTTCTGGCCGACCTCGAGGTCGCCGCAGCACTCCTTCGGGGCTTCATCGAAGATGTCGGGGGTGCGCAATGAGAAACGATCCGGGTCCGCGCGCGCGGCTTGTGACGATCGCGACGGCTGTCGCCCTGTTTCGGGGTGGCATGGATCTGTGCCCGGACCTGTTGGTGCGCCTCGACGCCGTTCTGCGGTCGATTGGCGGCGGGCCGGATGATGATCTGCGCGAGATCGCGGGCGCCGGGCGCGCGCTCTGCGATGCGCGTCTCGAGGGGGACGTGGCGGTTTTCGACGATGCCAAGATGCGCCTGTGGCGTGAGCTGGCGCGGTACTGGGCCGGGCGCGCGATCCGGTCCAATGAAGTGGGGAAGACATGACGACGGCGACGATCACGCTCGCGCGGGACAACACCGACCTGCCGGACTACCCGCTGCCCTCCGGGACGCGCCTCGAGGCGCACTCCTACTTCAAGTTCCACTATGACCGCTGGCTGAACAGCGATTTCTACACCCGCGCAACGCAGCGCAACGAATGGGCTGTCCTTGCGATCGCGCAGGCGCTCTGGTGCAAGTCGCGATACCAGAACCCGATCGGAACTTTGCCGAACGACGACGCGCTTCTGGCGGGTCTGCTCGGCATGTCGGTCGAGACGTGGCAGGGCTGGTCTAGGCGCGACATCTCCCCGCTCTACGGTTGGCATCTGTGCCGCATCCCCGGGACCGGCGAGGTCAGGCTGATGCACGACGTCGTCGTCGAGGTCGTGCTCGACGCGATCGACGCTCGGGACAAGAGCGCGGACCGAGCCGCCGCCGAGCGCGAGCGAACGGCGCTCTCGCGCCTTCGCAAAAGCGTGGCCGATCTCGGCGACGAGCGCCTTTCCGGCAACCCGCGCTTCATCGTCCAGTTGCACCACTGGCTCTGCGACACATACCCAACAGGCAACCGCACAGTCGCGCGGATCATGGAAGGAATGGAAGCGCTCGGCGTGACTGCCTGGCGCAACTGAACTCCTGTCCGGTTCTGTCCAGTTCTGTCCGCGTGACAGTTTCGGACGGAATGCGGACAGAACCGCCGACATTCTGTCGGCTGCATGAGAGGAAAGGAGAAAGAAATGAAAAAGAAAAAGACAGGAGAAAACCGTCGCACTTCGATCCGACCGTGCAGGCTGTGGATAAGTCCGTCGCGCAGCTTTGCTGAGAAGGGGGCCGGTCATGACGGATGAGCAGACCACCAAGGCCGAGACCAAGCGTGACCGCGTGCGCCGCATCCTGATCCATCCACTGAGCGAGTGGGGCTTCCGCAAGCCGGGCAACGTGACCGAGGAGAAGCATGGCAAGTTCCTCGTCGATCTCGCCGATGGGCTCGCCTACCTCAGCGACGAGCAGCTCGAGCGGCTCCGCGAGTTCCTCAAGACCAAGGGCGAGGGCAAGGACCGCCGGGGCTGGCCGCGCATGGCGACGATCACGCCACTGGCCGAGGCCGTCGCTCCGCGCCCGCTCGAAGAGATCCCGGTGATCGCAAGCTGGTTCGGTTCGGCCCGCGGGCCGCAGGCGCTGGAAGAGGGCACGCTGGTCGCGGAGTTCCAGTTCCTGACCGCGCTCAAGCGTCCGCCGTTGCACGATGGTGACTGGCGCCGGATTCGGGAACGCGCCGCCGAGCACGAAAGCGACAAGCGGGTGCGCGAGGATCGGGTGCGCCGGGGCGTGGCTGACCAGGACGATCGGCAGTGGCTGGCTTGGTACGCCAAGCTCGAGGCGCGGGCGATGGGGCTGCTGCCTGAGCAAGGGCAGGGCGCGGCATGAGCGTGATGGGTGCGCAATTCCGAGTTCCTCGCGTGCGTCCGGGTAGGGCCGGCAAGACGCCGGTCGCGATCTGGGATCTGCTGGTCTGGGCGTTCCAGTCGGAGCGTGTGTCGCTGGACTTCGACGAGCTGGCCAGTGCTGCGGGCGAGCGGCCTGGCGTGTCGATGGAATGGGTGATGATGCAGCGGGCGAACCTCGGCTGCTCGATCGATGGCGGCGGGCGCTCTGAGCCGCATCCGGATGCGGACCTCGTGGCCTCGGCGGTTTCGAGTTTGCCCGAGGGCTGCGGCGGGCGGCGCATGGCGGTCTGGATCGCCGAGTTGGCGCGGCAAGGTCGCGTCCCGGATTGGGGGCAGGGCGTCGTCTCTCGTTGCGAGCCCGTCGCGTGGAAATGCCATTGGCGGGGCCGGTTCGCAGAGAAGTCGATCTGGGACGGGCTCGGTCGTTGGCCTTCTCATCAGCTTGGCCGTGACGATGGGTATTGCTGCCGTGTCGTCTTCACCGGCACCGCGGCTGAGCAGGCGCGGATGCGGAGAGGGTGGCTGCAGTGGTGGTCTGCACTCCTGGAGCTGCAGTCCACCTTCCTCTTGGGCTGCGATTTGACGGGCTTCGACGTGACGGATCAGATGCCCCCGTCCGCGCCTTGGCGGAAATCCTCTTGACCAAATGTAGGATCGTTGACATCTTGCCAGCGAACCGAACCGCGCCCGGAGCAGAGACCCTGCTGCCGGGCGCTTTTGTGTCCAGCGGGTAAATCCATGGGAAGATTGAGCGGGCGAGGCGTCGGTGGGCGCCTTGGGCGTCAGCCAACGCGCCTGGCGGCGCCGGTCACCGAAGCTGAGCGATCGAAGCAGCGGGCAGACCTCATGCCCGGCCGATCACTCTACAACACCGCGAGGTGGAAGCGGCTTCGGCTTGTGGTGCTCAAGCGCGACGGCTTCGTGTGTCAGCAGACGGGCGTGCGATTGACCGGCAAGGCCCCGGCGCCGAACAGCCCGGTGGTCGATCACAAGACGCCGCACCGTGGTGACCCCGACCTGTTCTTCGATCCGGAGAACCTGCAGGCGGTCAGCAAGGCGTGGCACGACAGCGAGAAGCAGAGACAGGAGAAAGCAGAATGGCTGACGTCCGGCAACTGAGCCTGACATCACGTGATGTGATGTCGAACCTATCACTGCGCATCTCGGTGGGCAGAGGTTTCGCGCTGCGCACGCGCCTGGCGATGGCGCTGATCCGGCTCGCAGGTTGGGTGCTGACCGTGCCGGTCTGCATCGACTTCGTGGAGCGTCTGGATGAGCGCGATTTCGACGGCGCGAAGGCGCTCCCCCCTGACCAGCGCCGCATCGAGTTCGCCAACGGTAAGCTGCTGGTCAGTTTCTGGGAGAAGGACGGCTTCAGGGTCTGGGCCCAAGCTGTGATCCGGGCGCCATCGGACGCGCTTGGGTTGCTCCAAACGAATGTAGGTGGCGACACCGAGTTCCTCAGAGCTGAGGTGGAGCGGGTACGTCGAGACCGGGAGTTGCAGTCCTCACTCAAGCTCAAGCAAGGCAATAGCGGCTGACTGGTAGGCTTCCTTCCTGTCTTCGAGCTCGGCGGGTGTTTCGACGGCGGCATCGGTTAGAATCGCAGCCATCTCGGCCACGTCTTCCTTTGACAGGATGCCCTTCGACATCAGCGCTTTGACAAGAAGAATGTGGGCGTTGAACGTCGCCTGCGCGTGGGTTTGTGCCGCAAGACGCGATGAGTCGGTGATCAGAGCGTGAAGCTCGCGCGTGTATTCGGATGTCATTCAAAGATTTCCTCACTGATTCCAACAGCGTGAGGATGGGCGGCGGCACCGCGTCGTGTCCAGCCTGATCATTCGGGTGGGCCAGAGCGGTGCTGCCTCCGGGCCCGCCCCCACTGATCGGGGGGGTGAGGCAAAAGTTTAGAACCTGCGCGGCCGAAGACCCGCGCTCCCCTCACGCGGAGATTTTTTCTCATGGCTCTGGAATTTGATCTGCTCGGTGATCCGATCAACCCGAAACGCGGAGAGCCGGGGCGCAATGAGCATCTGCCGAGTGCGGAAAATGCGAACAAAGTCAGGACGTTGCTGTTGTCAGGTTTGAGCCTTGCGCGGATCGCAGAGGAGATGGGTATCTCGGCGCCGACGCTTCGGAAGCATTATTTTCAAAACGGCAAAATCAACCGGGCCAACGCGCGGGAGATGGCGCTGGCAGAGGCAAGGGCGAAGAACCTGCTTCAGCTGCAGAAGGCCGCCGATGGCGGCAACGTTTCGGCAATGAAGGAGTTGCGGCAGATCCTCGAGCGGGAGCACCAGGCGGAACTCGACGCGCGCTACCGGCGTGAGGCCGAGGCTGCCGGACGGTCCGCGCCGAAGGGCAAGAAGGAAATCACCCGCGCCGCGGCGATGCAGGCCGAGGAGGAGCTCGACACGCTCTTCGACAACGAGACCAGGCACTAAGCCATGGCGTTCGACTTCGCGTGTCCTGACTGGGAGGAGAAGCTTCGGCGCGGTGAGGCGCCGATCGCGGCGCTGCCGGTGAACAAGGCCCGGGCGACCCGTGCGGTGAACTTCTTCAACGGGCTGCAGCTTCCGGACGTGCCGGGCCAGCCGCGGCTGGCCGAGGCCGCGGGTGACTGGTTCCGCGACATCGTGCGCGCTTCCTTCGGCTCTGAGGATCCGGAGACCGGCCTGCCGCTGGTCAACGAGGTCTTCGCGCTGGTGCCGAAGAAGAACTCAAAGACGACATACTCGGCGGCGCTGGGGCTCACCGCGCTGCTGCTCTGGGAACGACCCAACGCGCAGATGCTGATCCTCGGGCCAACGCAAAACGTGGCGCAGCGGTGCTTCGACCAGGCGCACGGGATGATCAAAGCGAACCCCAAGCTCGCCGCGATCTTCCACGTGCAGGAGCACCTGAAGACGATCACGCGGATCAAGACCGGCGCGACGCTGGCGGTGAAGACCTTCGACATGGGCGTGGTCACGGGCGAAATCCCGGCGCTCACGATTATCGACGAGCTGCACATCATCGCCGCACGATCCTACGCCGACCGAGTGATCGCTCAGATCACGGGCGGCATGGTGACGAACCCGCACGCGCTGCTGGTCTACATCACGACCCAGTCGGACGTGCCGCCGATGGGCGTGTTCAAGACCAAGCTCGAGTTCGCCCGCGGCATCCGTGATGGCCAGATCACCGAGGGTGTCCGGATGCTGCCCGTGCTTTACGAGTTCCCCGAGCGCATCCAGCTCGCCAAGGATAAGCCCTGGCGCGACCCAGCGCTCTGGCCGATGGTAACGCCGAACCTCGGGCTCTCGGTGAACCTGCCGATCCTTAAGGACCAATACGCCGCGCGGCGGCAGGAGGGCATCGAGGCCGAGATCATCTGGGCCTCGCAGCACCTCAACATCCAGATCGGGATGGGCCTGCATAATGACCGGTGGATCGGGGCCGACCACTGGGAGGAGGCGGTGCTGCCTGGTCTCACGCTTGCCGAGCTGATCCGGCGCTCTGAGGTCTGCGTGGCCGGGATCGACGGCGGCGGCATGGATGACCTTCTGGGGCTGACCGTGCTCGGCCGCGAGCGGCACACGCGGCGCTGGCTCAGCTGGTCAAAGGCTTGGGTGCATCCGGTGGCGCTCGAGCGGCGCAAGAAGATCGCACCGATCCTGCGCGATTTCGAGAAGGCCGGCGAGATGGTGATCTGCGAGACGCCAACGCAGGACGTCGAGGAACTGGTGGCGCTGGTGGGCGACCTGCACCGCGCCGGGGTGCTGCCGCAGAAGGCCGCTGTCGGGCTCGACCCGGAAGGGGTGGCGGCGATCGTCGACGCGCTCGAGCTCGACGGCATTCCGACTGAGATGCTCGTGCCGGTTAGCCAGGGCTACCGCCTTAACGGGGCGATCAAGGGCACAGAGCGCAAGCTCTACGACGGCTCAATGAAGCACGCAGAGCAGGCGCTGATGACCTGGTGCGTGGGGAACGCGAAGACCGAGATGAAGGGCAACGCCGTGGTGGTCACCAAGGCGGTCAGCGGCTCGGGCAAGATCGACCCGCTGATGGCACTCTTCAATGCTGTCTGGCTTATGAGCCTGAACCCGACCGCGCCAGCGCGGATGGATGACTATTTCGCCGCATTGGAGGCCTCGACTTGAAACTGACGCAATGGATCAAGTCGGCGCTCGTGCGCCCGGTGTCGCTGACCGAGGCCGAGAGCTGGCGCCCCTCAGCGCAGGTCGCCGACAGCGGCGAGGTGGTCAGCGACAGCACCGTGCTTGGCCTCTCTGCGGTCTGGGCCTGCACGAACCTGCTGGCGGGCACGATCGGCTCGCTGCCGATGATGACCTACAGCGCGGGTAGCGAAGGGCGGGAGGTGGCGCGCGATCACGCGCTCTTCCGGCTGCTGCACGACAGCCCGAACTTCGACCAGACGGCGCTCGATTTCTGGGAGTTCATCGCCGCCTCGCTCGAGCTCTGGGGCAACGCCTACGCGGCGAAGGAGGTGAACGACCAAGGCAAGATACTGTCCCTCGTGCCGATCCGCCCGGACTTGGTGACGGTACGCCGCCTGGCGAACGGGGCGCTGCAGTACCGCTGGACCGAGCAGGGGCAGCAGTATGAGCGTACGGATGACGGTGTGCTGCACATCCGAGGCTTCGGCGGAAACCCCCTTGGCGGCATGTCGACGCTGCACTTCGGGCGGCAGGCCTTCGGGCTCTCGCGCGCGGTTGACCGGGCGGCATCGACCACCTTCAAGAATGGCATGCGGCCCTCGGGCGCTCTCTCGTTCAAGGACTGGCTCAGCACCGAGAAGCGCGAGCTTGCCGAGACCAAGCTCGTCGATAAGTTCGTCGGTGCGCAGAACGCTGGCCGCCCGATGGTCCTCGAGGGCGACACCCAATGGGTGCCCTTTACCATCAACCCCGAGGACGCGCAGATGCTGGAAAGTCGGCGCTTCTCGGTCGAGGAGATCTGCCGCTTCTTCGGCGTGCCGCCGCACATGGTCGGACACACCGAGAAGAGCAGCAGCTGGGGCACCGGTCTCGAGCAGCAGACGCTCGCCTTTCAGAAGTTCACCCTGCGCCGCCGCCTCAAGAGGATCGAGCAGGCGGTGAACAAGCAACTGCTCACGGCAGCGGAGCGGGCGCGGGGCATGTACGTCGAATTCAATATTGAGGGGCTGCTGCGCGGGGACAGCGCGAGCCGCTCGAAGTTCTACCAGTCGGGCCTCAGCAACGGCTGGCTGACGATCAACGAGGTGCGCCAGCGCGAGAACCTCGGCCCGGTGGCGGGCGGGGATGTGCCGCGGCTGCAGATGCAGAACGTGCCGATCACCGAAGCAGGTTCGAACATGGAGACAGGCGATGGACCCGATCAATAAGGTTGCCAACCCGATCCTCGAGATCAAGGCGCTGAAGGAGACCGGAGAGTTCGAGGGGTACGGCTCGACCTTCGGCGGTGAGCCGGACAGCTATGGCGATGTCGTCGCCGAGGGGGCCTTCCTTGAAAGCCTGGCCGACCACCGCGCGAAGGGCACGATGCCGAAGATGTTCTGGCAGCACGACGCCAGCCGCCCGATCGGCAAGTGGCTCGAGGCCGAAGAGGACGACCACGGTCTGCTGATGGTCGGCAAACTGAACATGGGCGTGCAGCAGGCCAAAGAGGCCTATGCGCTTCTCAAGGAAGGCGACATCGACGGCCTCTCGATCGGCTACCGGATCCGCGAGTATTCGGTCGATACCGACACCCATGTCTGGACGCTGGAGAAGCTCGATCTGCTCGAGGTGTCGGTGGTCTCGATCGGCGCCAACGAGAACGCCACCATCGCCAGCGTCAAGGCCGCGAAAGCGGTTCACGAGATCACGGAAAAGCTCAAGGCCGGGGACCGGCTCACTGAGCGGGAGTTCGAGCAGCTGCTCAAGGGGTCCTTGGGGCTCTCGAACTCGCAGGCGGAGCGTGCCGCGCGCGTCCACCTGAAAGGGCAGGGGGAACCTGCCGACGCGGATGATGGGCTCGCATTTCTGCGCGCCATGACGGCCTGAAGGCCAACCCCTAAAAATCGGAGGTTCCCATGTCGGGAGATAAGAAAACGGCGGAGCAGCTTGCCGCCGAGATGAAGGCTACGCACGAGAAGTCGATCAACGAGGTCAAGGCCATCGCCGAGGAAGCGCTTGGCAAGGCCAAGTCCGGCGAAGAGCTGAGCTCCAAGATCAAGGAAACCGCCGACGAGGCGCTTCTGAAGATGAACGAGATCACCGGCCAGATGACCGAGCTCGAGCAGAAGATGGCGCGCCGCGGCGATGGTGACCAGGAAGAGCGCAAGTCGCTCGGCCAGCGCTTCGTCGAGGATGAGCGGGTCAAGGCCTGGCTCGAGAGCGGTCCGAGCAGCGGCAAGGCCGATCTGCGGGTCAAGGCAGACCTCACGACGCTCACCACCGATGCCGATGGCTCCGTCGGCGACGGCGCCGCGCCGACCCGCCTTCCGGGCGTGCAGGAGCAGGCGCAGCGCCGCATGACGGTGCGCGACCTGCTCTCGCAGGGCCGTATGGATGGCAACACCATCGAGTACGTGCAGGAGACCGGTTTTAACAACAACGCAGCGCCGGTGGCCGAGGGCGCGACCAAGCCGCAGTCGGACATCAAGCTCGACCTGAAGAGCTCGTCCGCGAAGGTGATCGCGCACTGGATGAAGGCCAGCCGGCAGGCGCTCGACGATGTGTCCTTCCTGCGCTCGATGATCGACCAGCGCCTGATCTACGGCCTGTCCTACGCCGAGGAGAACCAGCTCCTGAACGGAGACGGCAGTGGGCAGAACCTGTCTGGCCTGGTGGTCAACGCGACCGCATACTCGGCGGCGTTCACGCCGGCCGGCGCGACCGCCATCGACACCATGCGTCTCGCAATGCTGCAGGCGGCGCTGGCCGAGTATCCGGCGACCGGCCACGTGATGAACCCGATCGACTGGGCGCGCATCGAGCTGACCAAGGACAGCGAGGGCCGCTACATCATCGGCAACCCGCAGGGCACGCTCTCGCCGACCCTCTGGGGTCTGCCGGTGGTGCCGACCCAGGCCATGGGCGTCGACAAGTTCCTGACCGGCGCCTTCAAGCTCGGCGCGCAGATTTTCGACCGCTGGGATGCCCGGGTCGAGGCCGGCTACGTCGACAAGGATTTCACCAACAACATGGTGACCCTGCTCGCCGAAGAGCGCCTCGCCCTGGCGGTCTACCGCCCCGAGGCCTTCATCTACGGCGATCTCGGCTTCGTCGCATAAGGCTTCGGCTTTCTCAGGAGGGCGGGGTTCCCCGCCCTCTCAGTAAGCCGATGGAGGATTGACCCATGAAGTTCACGGTCCTGCGCCCGCATCAGGGCGACAAATGGTATGACGAAGGTGACGAGCGCGAGGCGCGTGAGGGCGATGTTGCGCACCTCGTCGATAGTGGCGTCCTTGAGAAAGCGAAGTCTGAGGCGAAGGCAGAGCCGGCGCCGAAGAATAAGGCCGTGACGGCGCCGAAGAACAAGGCGGCGAAGTGAGCCGGATGTTGGTCAAGCGAAGCAATCCTCAAGGTCTCGTGGTCGAGCTCGACGTCCTGAAGGCGGCGTTGCGTGTCAGCGGCGACGCAGACGACGCGCGGCTGACGCATCTGGTCCGCGCCGAGATGGCGCGCTACGAGGATTTTACTGGCCGCGTGATGCAGCCCACGGATTTCAGCATTGCGCTGGATGGCTGGCTCTTCCCGGCCCGTCTGCCGGTTCTGCCGCTCCGCGAGGTCACCGCGATCACCTATCTTGACGCGGAGCATGTCGAGCAGACCTACGATGCCGCATCCTGGTATGTCACCGAGTCGGCGCCATTCTGGTCTGTCGGCCTTGATCGTGATGCTGGTCTGCCCGCGCTGTCGGACAGGCCCGCGCCGGTGCGGGTGGACTTCTCGGCGGGATACGATCTTCCGCTAGGGGGGGGCGACGAGGTCTCTTTGCTCGCGCCGCGGGCTGACGATCAGAACGCGATCATCCACATGATCGGCGTGGCCTACGATCAAGGCACGCCGATGGACGTGGGGGAGATGCGCAAGGTCTTCGGAAACCGTCGGGTGGCGGGATGGTGAGTGATCTTCGGTGGAGCGATCTCGACCGAGAGGTGCAGTTTCTGCGCCGCGATGGAGACGATGACGGTTTCACGTCGGAGACTGGATCGTTCGAGGTTCACGGTGAGCCCGTGCCGGCCAGCCGTTCGGACGTCTCGGACGGCGAGCGATGGCGCGCCGGTGAGGTGGCGTCGAGCCTCATGTCGCGTTTCCGGGTGCGCTGGTCGCCATTTATCGCGGGCATCACGCCAAAGGATCGGCTGACCAGCGAGGGGCTCACGTTCGACATCGTCGGGCTGAAAGAGGTCAAGCGGCGGCAGTGGATTGAGATCACCGGCAGCGCGAGGCTCGACCAGTGAAGGGCAATGTGACGTTGCAGGGCTTCGCCGAGCTTGAGACGCAGCTCGAGAAGATGACCAAGGCCACGGGCAAGGCCGCGCTGCGCCGGGCGGGGATCAGTGCTATGGAGCCCATGGCGCGAATTGCACGACGCCTCGCGCCAGAAGATACCGGCGATCTGATCGAGAGCGTCGAGGTCTCCGCCAAGGCCAAGGGGGCGGCGGCGGACATCGGCAAGGCCGAATTCGCGCAGGTCATGAAGAGCGGGGGCACGCGGCTCGAGGCGGCCAGTGCGCTTCGGTCTGCGAGGCGCGCTGCGAAGAAGGGCGGCGCGGCGCCACATGTCGAGCTCTTCATGGGCCCTGAGAAAGCGCAGACGAAGGCGGACGGCATCAAGGTGTGGGTCCAGGAGTTCGGCTCGGTCAATGTAGAGCCGACCCCCTACATGCGGCCAGCCTGGGATCAGGACCACAAGGCCATGCTTCAGCGTCTGCAAAAAGAGCTCTGGTTCGAGATCTCGAGCGCGCTGCAGCGCTCGCAAGCGCGGGCCGCACGCGCGGCAGGGTGGGAATGATGGAAAAACAGCTTCGAGCGCTTTTGCGCGGCTTTCCTGCCGTTGCCGATATCGCCGGGACACGGGTGAACTGGGGGGCGCATCCGCAAGGTCAGCCGCTTCCTGCCGTGATCTTACGCGTCATCTCCGATGTCGAAGGTCACACCACCAACGGGCGCAACGGCGTCTCAGCGGCGCGCGTCCAGATCGACTGCCAAGCGGAGAGCTACGGCGCCGCGAAGCTCCTTGCCCGCGCTGTGCGCAATAGCCTGACCGGCTATCGCGGCGGGCTCTTCCAGGCCGTTCTTTTCGCGAATGCGCGGAATGGACGTGAGGGCGGCACAGACGAAGCGGACCGGCCCTTCCGCGTTTCACTGGACTTTTTCGTCCATCACACCACCACCTGAAGGAGAGAAAGATGAGCGATCAGTTCATCGCCTATGGTGCCACGGTCGAGCGCTCGCTCGACGGCACCACCTGGGAAGCAATTCCCGAGGCCAAGGGGATCGCGGTTCCGACCGTCGAGACCGACTACCAGGAAGCCACCTCGCTCGACAGCCCCAACGGGTTCAAGGAATACGTCAAGGGTCTGAAGGACGCGGGCGTGATTTCCATCCCGTGCGGTTATACGCCCGCCGGCTACGAGCAGCAGCTTGCGGACCAGGCGGCATCCGACTCGATTTACTATCGGACCACGCTGCCGGCCGCCCCGAGCCAGTCCTCGGGCGATGTCTTCGAGTTCCGGGGATTCCCGACGCCGCAGCTCGAGGCGAACGACGTCGGCGCGATCGTCGGGATGAGCATCTCGATCCGCACCACCGGAGACGTGGCCTGGACGCGCGGCACCGCCGCGGCTTGATCCCAGCCTCTGAAATGACCTGACGAAAGGCGGCTGCCGACCCGGCGCCGCCTTTCGTGTTTCTGGCCCAATGCCTGGCCGAACTTTGAGGAATACCACATGACCAACTCGAAACGCGGCGCGATCAGCTTCACGGCTCTCGGTGCGACCCATCATCTGCACCTCAACACCAACGCTCTGGTGCGCTACCAGGACCTCTACGGTGAGACGTTGGTGCAGGGCGTGCAGAAGCTGAATGACACCCCGGGCGATGTCCGCAGCGTCCTGCGCATCTTCTATGTCGGCGTCGACCACGATGAGACCCTGACCCAGAAGGACGTCGGCGAAATGATCGACGATCTTGGCATCGGCAAGGCCTCCGAGCTGATCGGCAAGGCTGTTCAGGCGGCGTTCCCGGCGGCGGAAAGCGATGGCGCCGCCACGGAAGTGGACGAGGGTGCGACCTCGGGAAACGGACGCAAGGCGACCAAGGCGGCAAAGACGAGCTGACGCTTCTGCTCGAACACTGGCTCGCGGCGGGTCAGGACTACGAGCGCTTCTGGCGCCTGACGCCGGCGGAGATCGGCTGGATCCTCAAAGGTTGCGCCAAGGCGCGCCGGATGAGGTTCGAGGAGCAGCGCCAGCTCAGTCATGAGCTGGCCGCTCTGGTCTCCTACTCGTTTCACGATCCGAAGAAGCTTCCAAAATACGAGCCGGTTACCGGGTCAAAGAGCGGCGAGAAGGCCGGCGAACCGCCTGTCTCGCAGGAGCTGCAGCACGCACAGGTGCGCGGCTATTTCATCGGGCTCGCAATGCGCAGCGGCGCAAAAGTGCGCCCCTAAGGCGTGCCTCACCGGCACGCCTCAATTCAATCCGACAACGCGGGAGCCAGTCGATGTCGCAATCGGTCATCGGATCGCTGAGGGTAAACCTCGGCCTCGACAGCGCACAATTCGAGCAGGGCGCGCGCCGCGCGATGTCGACCTCGGACGGGATGCAGAATCGCTTCGCCTCCTTGGCGCGTGGCGTGGCTGCGGCGACCGCGGGCATCGCCGCAGCGGCCGGGGGGATCACCGCGCTTGCGACGTCCTCGGCAAACGCGGCGAGAGAGGTGCAGACGTTCTCGCGGCTCTCGAACGCCAATTCTCAAGTTTTCCAGAAATGGGCGTTTGGCGCCCGTTCCGTGGGTATCGAGCAGGATAAGCTCTCGGACATCCTGAAGGATGTGAACGACCGGGTCGGCGACTTCATCCAGACCGGCGGCGGGCCGATGGCGGACTTCTTCGAGAAGGTTGCGCCGAAGGTCGGGGTGACTGCCGAGCAGTTCCAGAAGCTCTCGGGGCCCGACGCTTTGCAACTGTATGTGAGCAGCCTCGAGAAGGCCGGCGCAAGCCAGCAGGAGATGACCTTCTACCTTGAGGCTATGGCCTCGGATGCGACTGCTCTGCTGCCGCTTCTGTCCAACAACGGCGAAGAAATGGCGCGGCTCGGCACGCGGGCGGAAGAGCTTGGCGCGGTGATGAGCGAAGAGGCCATTGCCGCCCTGAATGAGGCGCGGATCGCGCTCGGGGAATCGGCTGCGGCATGGACGGGCCTTGGCCAGACGATCGGCGCAGCCGCCGCGCCTGCGCTCGAGGCTGCGGCGCGCGCGAGCGCCAACCTCGCGGTTGCACTTCAGCCGGTCGTCCAGGTGCTGGGAGAAGCCAGCCAATACTTCGGTCAAGTTGCGACGGTCGCCGGGACTGCCGCCGTGATTTTCGGTGCGCGCCTCGCGATCTCGGTTGGCACCACCTACGTGAGCGCTGCGGTGGCCGCCGTGCGTCAGTCTGTAGCGCTCGAGATGGCGCTCGGAGCGACGTCGCGCGGCGCGGCGCTTGCCAGTGTCGGCATCAAGGGGCTGACGACGGCGCTGCGGGCGTTGAAGGGGGTGGCGATAAGCACCGTTATTGGCGCTATGGTCGTCGGCCTCGGGGAGGCGATCTACTGGTTCGGACGCCTTGTCTCTGCTGTGGGAGGTTTTGGCAAAGCTCTCGGTATGCTTGGCGATGTGGCGGCTGGGGTTTGGCAGGGGATCGTCGCCTCTGCCGCGGCAATCCCGTCGCGTCTCGACGGTGTCTGGCTTTCGATGAAGTCGAGCTTCTTGATCCGTCTCTCGGAGATGGCAACTGCGTTCCACGACTTCATTTGGCGCGTCGGGAACGCGCTCCAACAAACGGAAGGCTTCGAGGGCGTCGGTGACAGCCTGCTGGGTGTCGCCACTGCAGCAAGCGAGGCATCGGGTAAGCTCTACACGGCGGGTGCGGCGGCTGGCGATGCTGCCGAGGGCGCTTTCAGCGATGCGGCGGGTACAATCTCGGAGGCGTTTGGCCCGGCTCGTGCAGCGGTTGCGGCGCTCTCGGACGCCGTGTCCACCACTACCGACGAAACGGCGGCTGGCGCAGCGGCAGCGGGCGACTATGTCGCGCAGGTTTCTGGTATTGGCGGCTCCGGCGGTGATGGCAGTGGCGGCGCTGCCGGTAAGGCGGCCAAGGCTGTCGAGAAGTTGCGCGATCAGGTTAAGCAACTCGAACTCGATGCCGATCCGGTGAAGAAGTACAACGCCGAGCTGGCCGAACTCGACACGCTACTTAATCACGGGCTGTCGCAGGGCGCCTATGACAAGGCGGTCGGGAAGTTGAACGATGAGCTGGCGAGCAGTCTGCCGCTGGTCGATGACCTGACCGGCGCATTCTCGGATTTCCTCTTCAGCGGTCTCAAGGACTTCGAGAGCTTCGCGCAGAGCATCTGGTCGAGCTTCAAGCGTCTGCTCACCGATATGATCGCCACCGCCGCGCGCAACAAGATCATGCTGTCCCTCGGCCTCGGCGGCAGCGGAGGTTTGCTCGGCACAGCCGCGAACGCTGCCGGTATCGGCGGCGCGGGCGTTGGTGGTGGCGGAAGTCTGGGCCTGCTCGGTTCGGTCGGCTCGATCCTCGGCTCGGTGGGTCAGGGGTTCAGCCTCGCGGTCGGCAGCTTCATGAGCGGCGGCATCAGCGGCCTTGTCGGGACCATCGGTGCGCAAGTCGGCGCGGCCGCCACCGGGAGCCTGACCGCCATCGCCGGCGCCGTGGGAGCGATTGCCGCGCCGTTGGCGGCGGTGGTCGGCCTCGTGTCGTTCTTCTCGAAGAAGACGAAGGAGCTGGACCGCGGCATCCGTGTGACGATCAAGGACATGGACGCTCTGGTCGAGACCTTCTCGAAGACCGAGACGTCGCGCTTCTGGGGGATGAAGAAGAACAAGAGCACCGATTACGACGCGGCCTCCGCCGAGATCGCAGACCCGATCACTGCAGCAGTGCTGGATGTGGGGGAGAGCGTGCGCTCTGTGGCCGAGAGCCTGAACCTCGCGACTGACGCTCTCGACAGCTTTGATTACCAGTTCAAGCTGTCGACGAAGGGACTCTCCGAAGAAGACATCGCCAAGCTCATCGAGGAGCAGATGCTGAACCTCGCCAACGCGGCGGCGGGTGCGATCATCGGCACGTGGTCGGAACAGGTCGTGGTGCTGACCGACTGGGGCCGCAAGGTTGAAGCCTTGGGCAAGAAGAAAACCCCGTTCGATCTGCTCATGCCGCGGACGACGACCGAGACGATCGAGCACGTGAACGAGGAGTTCGCCAAGCTGCAGCTCGAAGGGGAAGGGGCGTTTGAAACCCTGCAGCGACTGAGCCAGCACCTCTATACGGTAAACGGTGTGTTCGACACGCTCGGCCAGGCGGTCTTCCACATTGGGCTGCAGGGCGCCGACACCGCGTCGAAGCTCGTGCAGGTCTTCGGTGACCTTGAAACCTTCACCGAAGCGACGTCGGCCTATTTCGCCGCGTTCTACGGGCAGGCCGAGCAGCTTGCGATCCTCACGCGGCAGACGACTGAAGCGCTGTCCGATCTGGGCTATGCTATGCCCGAGACCCGCGAGCAGTTCCGCTCCATGGTCGAGGGGCTCGATCTGACCACTGAGAAGGGCCGTGAGACCTACGCGGCACTCATCTCCATGTCGGGTGCGCTCGACAAGATCCTGCCGGCCGTCAACGACTTTGCCGCGATGCTCTCGGGTCTCGTCGGCAGCACCTCGTCGGCGATCTCGGGGATGATCTCTGAAGCGTCGAGCATGGCATCCTCGGCGGCCCAGGCGGCTGGCGACTGGCTGCGGGCCGCGGACACGCTTCGCGACTTCCTTCGGGACCTGACCTCGGCCAGCAGTAGCGCGCTTTCGCCGGCGCAGCAGCTCGCGGCCCTCACCAAGGAATTGAGTGCGACGTTTTCGGCGGCGCGCGGCGGCGACATCGATGCGGCGCGGGATTTCAGTGGCGTGGCGAATGGCTATCTGGATGCGGCCCGGGCGCAGGCTTCCTCCGCGCTCGAGTATCGCCGGATCGAAGCCAACGTGCGGGCGCAGGCAAACCTGTTGGCGGGGGTCTCCGAGCTTGAGGGGGCCGCGCAGTCGGCCATCGAGCACCTGGCTCAGCAGCAGGTCGACGTGCTCAACGAGCTCAACGACTACCTGCAGTCGACCGACAACCTGGCGCCTGAGGATCTTGCGGGGTTCGAGAACCGGATCGGCAGTCTGCAGGCCGCCATCGAGCAGGCTGAGATGTTCTCCTACGACTACCTGAAGGAACGCCTGCAGGTGACCGTGGATCTTCTGCCTGAGGCCAACATACCCTCCGATGTGAAGGCGCTCATCGCGGCGGCGGCCAACGGCATCGAGAGCAGCATCGAGTTTGCGGTTCGGGCTCCCGACCTGACCCCGGATCTACGCTGGCTCGCAGTCACGCAAGCATCGGAGCACCTGAAAACGGTCGATTTCGCGCTGGGGGACGATCTCGACATCCGCAGCAAGCGGCTCGCGCTCGACACCATCCAAGCGATGACCCGAACGATCAATCTGGTGATGGGCTCGCAACTCGACCACGACGAGATCGCCGTGGCCTTGGCCGGCAACAGCGAACTGGCGCGGGTGGTCAATGTCGCGCTCGCGTCGGGCGAGGACCAGGATGCCATCAAGCTCGCTCTCGCCAATACCGGCAGCTACTCCGTGGCGGTGCGGGCCTCGCTGTCCGCTTCGAAGGAGATCCGGAAAATCGTCTTCGACGGCGCCGGTGGTTACTCTGCGATGATCGAAGCGGCGTTCTCGGCCGAGCTGACCGCCGATCAGCGCCGGGTGCTGCTGCAACGGCAGGGCAACTACGCGGTGACGATCTCAGCCACGCTGGCGTCCCGGATGCCGGACAATCGCCGTAGGCTGCTGCTCAACGCCTCTACCAGCGCGGCGCGTGCAGTGACCGTGGCGATGGCTTTCGCGGGTTCGGTCACCACGGCGCAGCGCAAGTTGCTGCTGACCCAGAGCGCCAACATCCAGCGCAAGATCTCTGCCATGGTGAACCCAGAGGGGATCACCGCCTTCGATCAGCTCTTTCTCGACCAGCTCGCCAACGGCGGCGATCGCTCTCTGGGGATCACCGGCTGGCTCGAAACCCGCGGGATCCACGGTCTCGGCAAGACCTTCATCGGACAGCTGGCCAGCGGAGATGGCGAGACATGGCGCACGGTCAAGGGCGGCGTCGAATTCGGCTCCCTCAGTGGCTTCGCCTCGAACTACCTCAAGCAGATCGCGGCGGGCCGTGGCGCGGTCGCGCGCAACGTCCGAGCAGAGGTACTGACGGGTGCGATCAGAGGGCTCGGTGCAGACTATCTGGGCCAGCTTCTGGCTGGGGCAGGCGGCGTGGCGCGCACCATCGTGGCGAAGATGAACGGCAGCGGTATCGGGCAGGCGGGCTGGAACTTCGTCAACCTTCTTTCGTCCGGTTCCAGCGCGATCAACCGGGTTCTGAACGGGCACGTCAACCTGTCGGGCCTGACCGCGGCACAGCGCTCTATGCTCGAGGCTATACAAGGCGGCAGCGTCGGGACGCTTCGGCTCGGCGGCTCGTTCGTGTTCGACCCGTCGAGTGCGTTTTCGAGCTGGTACGTCAACGCCACACGCGACCAGATGGCATCGCCAATGGCGGCCGTCCGGAACTCACTCGATAGTCTGCGCATGGCTATCAATCAGCACCGCGCAGAGCTGGTTGCTCAGGCCGAGGCGGCAGAGCGGGCGGCCCGGATCACGTCGCTGCAAAACAGCCTTTCGACGGCGGTCCAGTCCAATAGCGCCTTGCCCTCGCAAGGGCGAGCGATCATCGACCAGATCGAAGCGCTTGAGCGGCAGACGGGCGTCAGCCTGCGCAAAGGCAGCGGCGACGCCATCCTGCGCGTCGGATCGAACGGACGCATCGAGTATGACGCGAGCCATTACAGCTATCGCAAAGGCGACGATCTCGCGGGCTTCCGTTCGACCTTCTACGGGGCGGATGGGCTGCAGGCGCAGATCGGAAAATACAACGCTTCGGTCAAAAGCAGCTCCAGCACGCTCAATAGCCTGCGCAAGCAGATCCGGGATCTTGGCGGGGTGCCAGCTTTTGCGGCCGGCGGCCTGCACGCTGGGGGTTTGCGCCTCGTCGGCGAGAACGGCCCGGAACTGGAAGTGACGGGCCCGGCTCGATACTACAGCGCGCCCCAGACGCGGGGGATGCTCAGTCGAAGCGAAGAGTTGGCGGAGCTGCGGCTTCTCCGGAAGGAGCTGGCCGACCTTCGCGACACGACGACCCAGCTCGGCCTGCGCTCGGGCCGTGATCTCTCCAAGATGCGAAAGCTCGCGGAGAAGGCCGATATCATTGGCACTCCCCCTGAAAGGAGCGAAGCATGAAAGTGATAGCGCCGATTGCGATCACTGAAGCGATTCTCGCCGACAGCAATGTGGGCGAGGACGACAACCCAGCGTGGAATGCCGGCACGACCTACGCGGCGGGTGCACGTGTCAATGTTCTGTCCGCGCACAAGGTTTACGAGAGCGCGCAAGGATCGAACCAGGGCCATGATCCGAGCACGGACGATGGAACGTGGTGGATCGAGGTCGGCGCCACGAACCGCTGGAAGGCTTTCGACCAGCGGCTCGGCGACCAGGTGCAGAACGCTGGCACTATCACCTACAGCTTGACCGCGCCGAGCCTCGTGACCGGTATCGCGTTCTTCAACATGGCCGCGGCGCAAGTCCGGGTTCAGGTGACGGACGCAGCATCAAATGAGACCTTCGACGTCACACAGTCGCTCGTGGATGCCACCGAGATCGTCGACTGGTTCACGTTCTTCACCACGGACATCGACGGCTTTGTTACCGAGGCGCTGTTCACGGGCCTGGCAGCATACCCTGGCTACACGATCGACATTACCATCGGCTCCGGGGTGGGCCTAGCGCGCGCAGGTCAGATTGTGCTCGGGAAGGTGGTGCAGCTCGGGGCCACGCTCGAAGGGACGACCATCGGGTTGACGAGCTTCTCGACCAAGCAGGTCGACGAGTTTGGCAGCTGGACCATCGTGCCCCGCGCGAAATCTGATCCGGTCAACTTCGACTTCGCCATGCCCGCTTCCGGGGCGGGCCGGGTCAAGCGGGTGCTGAACAGTCTCCGCGACACGCCCGCCGTCTACTACGCCGACGAAAGCCTGATCGGCGACCTCGGCGCCATGACCTACGGCCTTTTTCAAGACTACGAGATCCCGCTCCGCAAGGCGGGGGTCTCAATCGTGCAGCTCGAAATCGAGGGTCTCACATGACGATCGAACTCACCCCGGCGCCGGCGCTTCCAAGCCTCAATGATCCGGCCACATTCAATCCCCGCACGCTGGCCCTGTTCTCGTGGCTCGTGAACACGTTCATCAGCGAACTGGAGGGGATTACGCCAGCTGACTTGCTGACCGAACTCACGAACGGAACTGCGGCGGCGCCGTCCCTCGCCTGGCTTTCCGACCCGGATACCGGGTTCTTTCGGCCAGGAGAGAACCAGATCGGGATCGTAACGGGCGGTGTTCGTCGAATGCTGCTTTCGGCCTCTGCGCTGACAATTAGCGTGCCTCTTTGGAGCGAGGCAAGTCAGGTCATTGCCGCCAAAGAAGCGTTCGATCCGTCAGGCGCCGCCTCGGGCGAAGCGTTGGGCACAGTAAAGGTGAACGCCTTCGCTGGTGGCACTGCTTTCAGCGGTCTCCCCGGTGGGCACATTGCTTTTGGGCGCCCGGATGGGTCAGGACGGCGAAAGGCAGCTATCGGTTCGGTCCAGCACGACAACGAACCGAACCGGGTCGGCCTTCTCTTCTACTGCTACCCCGGCACGACGACCTCGACAGATCAGGTCTACCCGCGCATGTACCTCAACCCTTGGGGGTCCTTGCTCGTTGGGAGCGAGATCTTCACCAATTCCCTGCCGGGTGACACCGAAAACCCCGGCGGCCACCGCGTAGTTCACCACGGGAACCTGCTGGGCGCGGTATCATGGGACGGCGGCGCGCCGACCGGTGCTGTGATCGAGCGCGGCAGCAACGCCAACGGCCACTACACGAAATACGCCGACGGCACGATGGAATGCTGGCACGTGATCGACGCTGGCGACACCCGCGCAAACGGCGCCGGAACTTATGCCGACCCCTACAGAAGCGGCGCGCTCAACTGGACATTTCCGGCCTCATTTTCGGCGCCTCCAAGCGTTCAGGGGGCTTGTCAGACTGACGCTAGTGGCACGCTTCGCGGTCATGCCGCAGTGACTCGCTATGTAACCGCCAACTACTCGAACGACATGCAGGTATTCCGCCTCTCGTCGAGCAATGCGCCCAGTTCTGGATACCCGACATATCTGCACCTCCATGCCGTCGGGCGCTGGAAGTAAAGGAGTAACCTCATGGATATCCCCCTCTCTCCCATGCGCCGTGACGAGCGGCTCACTCTCTCGAAAGCCGGTGACGCGCTGACCCTCAACGATGAGGTGTTCGACTTCACCGACCTGCCGAACGGCGCGACCCTGCCGCGCTCTGCGATCAATTCTTACTGGTTCGCTGGGGACGTGACCCGTGACGAGGCAGGCGAGTTGACCGTGCCGGTGATCCTGCCGCACGGCTACAACGCGCCCGAGGAAACCCGCTTTCCGGCGACGCTTGAAAACGTGTCGGATGGGCCGGTGGTTCTCCCGATCTACGAGACCCCGGAACCCGAGCCGGAACCCGAGCCCGAGCCGGAAGAAGCGCCCACCGAGGAGTCTATCTGATGCCCAACATCGATTTTTCCCAGATGATCACCGTCGAGGACAAGGCGGCGCAGGAACAGGGCCGCCGCCGGGACGCCCTGCACGCGCACCGCGACCAGCTCATCGCTGCCGGCACCACCGTGACCGTCACCGGCATTGGCGACGTGCCGGTGCGCGGGCTGCCCTTCGACCAGACCGTGATGCTCTCGCTTCTTCAGCGCGGGGCTGCACGAGTTGCGGCAAACGACACCAGCGCCGACATCCTCTTCCGCGACGACGCCAATACCGAGCACATGCTCACCGGCGCGCAGGCGGTGGAGCTGGCCGAGGTCGGCATGGCGTGGGTGCAGGCGGTCATGGCCGCGAGCTGGGCGCTCAAGGATGCCGGCAACATCCCGGCGGATTACGATGACCCGGTTCACTGGCCTTCCTGACCAGTTCTTCCGGAACGAGGTTTCCCTACGTTGGGAGATCGGTCGAGAGGGCTCGGGCGCATTGGTCGTGGTGCCGGCCGGCTTCGTCTTCGATGTCTCGATCCCAGCCGGCGTGCGGTGGATCTTCGACCCCTGTGACCCGACCTACCTCAAGGCCTCCTGCGTGCACGACTGGCTGCTGGTCGATGGCTGGGACCGCATCACTGCGGGCGCGGTGTTCCACGAGATCCTGCGAACGCAGGACATCAGCCTGATACGGCGCCTCGTCATGTGGCTCGCCGTCAGCCTCTGGCGCTACCGCTAGAACGACACCACCCGCCGCCGGCGGGATTTTTTATGACCGGAGGCAACGTGCTCGGCAAACCACTTGAATTCTGGGTCGCGCTTGCCGCCGGGGCCTTGATCGTCATCGAGAGAAACAGGGCGCGTCCGTTCGTCGGGCGCGTCTTCATCGCCGCGATCAGCGCGGGCATCGGCTACAGCCAGACGCCCGAGGTCGCGGACTGGACCGGCCGGAGCGAGACGCTTGTCGTCATGGTGCTGACCGCGTTCGGATACATGCTCCTCGACATCGTTGCCGCGGTGCTGGCCGATCGGGAGTTCGTAAAATCCATCATCAGGGAGCGTCTGGGGAAATGACCCATACACGCGCAACGCTGCGGCAGTACCGCGGACTAGTCGGGGCTTTTCTGTTGTTCGGGCTGGCTTATCTCTTCGCGCCGTTGGCGGAGACCCGGTTTTGGCCGGTGACAACGCCGTTCGAGCGGACGGTCCTGACATCGGTCCAAGATGGTGGCGCGAGCGAATTAGCGGGTGGCGCGGTCAAGCTGCGCGGCGATTGTGAGTATCGTGGGATCGAGGTCTTCCTCGGCGCTCGAGGCAAAGGGGTTCGGATCCCGGGCGCGCACTTCAAGGACCGGCCACAGGAGCGTGGCGAGGGGCGGCAGGAATGGGGACGCCTCTACGTCCCGATCCCCGATTTCATGATCGACCAGACCTTCGCCGATGTTCTGCATTCCTGCTACCGCGGCGAGCGATACCTGACCCGAACCCATTTCTGGTGAGGCTAAGCGCGAGCGCCGCGTCCGCCTGGGGGAGGCGGCATGACCTGGGGAAAGAAGGCCTACCGCAGCACTCGCTCGCGGACATGAGCAGATCGACAAGTTGAAGACAACCCTAATGCCCGGCCATCGCGCCGGGCTTTTCTATTTGGAGATAAAGATGCGGACCATCACAGAGATCATTGTTCACGCGACGGCGACACGGGCCGGCTGGATGGATGGCCGCCCGACCGCGGACAAGGTGGCGGAGGTCAAACGCTGGCACGTCGAGGATAACGGCTGGTCTGATATCGGCTATCACTTCCTGATCGATCGCGACGGCACGGTGGCGACCGGGCGTCCGATCGAGCGCACCGGGGCGCATGTCAAAGGCCGCAACACCGGGACCATCGGCGTGTCGCTGTTCGGCGGCCACGGCAGCGCGGAGACGGACGCCTTCTCGGATCACTTCACCGAGGCACAGGATGCGGCGCTGCGCGAGCTGCTGGCGGATCTCGATAGCACCTATGGGCCGGGCCTCAAGATCAGCGGCCACAACGAATACGCGGCCAAGGCGTGCCCGGGCTTTAATTTGGCGAAGTGGCTCGCCGGGGCGCTGCCGCCGGTCGACGCTGATCCGGCGACCGACCCGGACTACACCGCCGCGAGCAGGCTCCGCTGGCGCCTGGCCGAGATCCGAGACACCGCCAGCCGCGCGCTGGCCGGCGAATGATCCTCCCCGTCACCGACTGGCGTCTTGCGCTGGTCCTCTCCGCGGCGCTGTGCCGCCTCTCCAACAAGGAACACCCTCATGGACATTCTGAGATCTCTTCTCGCCGATGCGGGGCTGCAGGAAGCGCTGCTCGGCCTCTTCGGCATCATCCTGACCATCATCATCAACCGCGCCGCCAGTGCCTTCACCGCCGCCACGGGGATCGCGATCGAGCGTGATGCACGCGAGGCGCTGCATTCCGCGATCAAGAGCGGCGTTGAAGCTGCGCTCGCCCGCGGGACGGACGCGGGGTTCGAGGAGGTCAAGGCGTTCGCGATCCATCACGCCCAGCATTCCA
This sequence comes from Salipiger bermudensis, assembly GCF_020171625.1. Classification (GTDB taxonomy): domain Bacteria; phylum Pseudomonadota; class Alphaproteobacteria; order Rhodobacterales; family Rhodobacteraceae; genus Salipiger; species Salipiger bermudensis_B. The sequence continues at coordinate 21,475 of NZ_JAIUZY010000007.1, read as the reverse complement.
TTCCGGAGAAGATCGAGCAGCTCGTGCCCGGCGATGGCGTCCTCGACAGGCTGGTGCTGCGCTACTACCGCGAGGCGATGGCCCACGCGGGCCTCCAGATCCCGGCCGATCCGACGCCATCGCGCGCCCGCAGGTAGGCCATCGAGTGTTTCGAGTCTTGCCAGATCCGCCGGCGCAGCGCCGGCGGGCGACGGGCCTGACGAGATCCGCCGGCGCGGTGCCGGCGGTGGGCGGGCCGGGCATCACCGGCCCTTTTAGAGAGGGGCAGAAGCCGCCGTTTTTGGCCGGATAGTTTTGGCGAGGGCTTCTGTCCGACACCGGTCGTTCAGACCCCGACGGCAAACACTGAATAGAGTGTTTCTGCGCTTCAAATTCGAGAACAAAGCCACTAATAAAGGCTGCGGCAGCCGATCGGTCGAGACGGCGGGCCAGCAACCCGTGAGCCGGACCGCCTGTTCGCGAGTTTACTAACACCACCCCACGCAGTTTGGAGATGACTGATGATTAAAATACTCCTTCCCATTCTTCTCGCAGGGTCCCTCGCTGCGTGTCAAATGGGCGAGACGATGGAACCAACCGGGAATCTCGAGAACGATATGCTGCCCAGTGCGGAGGTTACAGCGTTTCAAAGGGTGGACCAGCGCTTGGACTATAGAGACAGCCGGATCGGCTACGATGAGTCGAACTGCGCGGTCTACGAGGCGATTGATCCGAATGGCCGCCCGTACTCTGAGCCTCTCTTAACCACTGGTGGCACCCCGATTTGCGTTGACTGATATCGTGGGATCATCCCGGTCGTGCGAGCGACCTGTTATCGAAGAATCGCTCTAGGACACGACATCTAAGCGGTTGGGCCGGACCGCTCGCGACGTCTCGCGCGAAACAGAGGGTATGTGCGCAGAGGGTAGATTCGTCCCGCGCAGCGGCTACTGACCAGGTTGTAGGTGAAGTTCCAGTACAGAACGCTCGGCGGTGGGTGTCCAGATTCCGCTCAGAAACTGAGATGACGTCCGCGCGGGATCCTCTCCCGCCCCGCGCCATTAACCTGGAAAACTGCAGACGACGTTGCTAAACTTAGGTGGTCAGGCTTTGAGGTCTGAGAGCACCCTCCGAACCCGGACCGGCCCGGCAGTGACACAATAGATTTTGTCCAGCGGGGGTTCGAAACCTCGGTTTGGGTGGGGCTTCCTGACTCTATGGAATCTCTCGATTGTACATGAAATTTGCCGGCCGACCTGACAGCTTATAGAGCAAATTCTCGACCACTATCCCAGTGGATAGGGACCAGCACTATTGGTAAATTATTTGACGATTCCGTCGCCAATACGCGCATCAAGGCAGGGTTCCGTGCCGGCCTCCCGGCGTTTCATGGACTGGGTCCGTTCGACCGTTCGCTACCGTCTGTGGACCTTCGGGCGGAGCGCAGAGAATGACCGCTTCGAGCCCGTTGCGGACGTTCGCCTAGACCCTCATCAAATCCTATCGTACCGAAAATTAGCCGTTAAGATGCTTGGTAGAGCTGTATCAAGCGACTGGTACTTTCATGATGACCAATCAGATCTACCATCTGCTGCCCGTTTTCGCGGCCTACTTGATCGCGATAGCAAGCCCTGGACCGAGCACATTGGCGATCATGGGGGTTGCCATGCACCAAGGACGCCCACGTGCAGTTGCTTTGGCCCTTGGCGTGGTAACGGGCAGCCTCTTCTGGGCCGTTCTTGCAGCGAGTGGCATCTCCACCGCGCTCACCGCTTACGCCGAAGCAATTTTCGCCATCAAGGTCGCTGGCGGCCTGTATCTGCTCTATCTAGCATGGAAATCTGCGCGTTCAGCGTTGGCGCGTGGGTCTGGTCAGACGGCTATGATCCCCTTGGCAGGAAAATGGGCGCTCTATTGCAAGGGCATGGTGCTTCATCTCTCAAATCCGAAGGCCGTGTTGGGATGGATAGCAATTATGTCCTTAGGGCTGCGTCCTGACGCGCCGTCCTACACGATCCCAATCATGATGGCGGGCTGCGCTGTGTTGGGTATGATCGTCAATGTTGGCTATGCCCTGATCTTCTCGACCAGCGTCATGGGGCGCGCTTACCAAAAAGCGCGCCGTGTGATCGAGGGGATGTTCGCAGCGATCTTCGGGTATGCGGGCATCCGACTGCTACTCTCAAGGCCGTAGGTTCACCGCCACTCGGAATGTCTGCAACGTCCGCACTCCGGACCTTGAAGCGATACGAGGCCGACGTCTGCGCACGGCCCTTCGTGCCGGGGTTACTGGATCGGTTCAATCTCGCGCACATCAGCCTCGTGCGTGAGCAAGATGGTGTCGCTGTCGGGATACGCGAAGCGGACGCTGTTGCCGCCCGCATGCTCTACCCAATGCGCGGGCTTGCCGTTGACCTCGATCTCTCGCCCGAAGCCGGCCGGCATCTTCACTTCGGTGATCGCGGGGCGCATCTGCAAGAACCGCTTGAAGGTGATCGCGGCGTTTGCTGGCTGCATAGCCCGGAAGGCGCGCGCCCGCGCTTGGCTCTTGTTCTTCGCGTAGAAGAAGGCCGCGCCATAGCCAGCGACCAGAACCTCGTGCCGCTTCAAGATGAATGCCATATCGGCCTCCGGCGTTTTCTGGACTGGAACCGTTCGACCGCTCGGAGAGCTTTAGCGACATGCGTTCCATGTGCTGCTTGATGCCATGTGCCGAAAGAATGGCGGTTTGCCCATCGATCACGCTGTATTACGCAAAGTCTGGCAGGACATCTGCCACCCCGTCGAACACAGGTGCAAAACGACTTAGCAGCGTGCGCATGGCGCGCCCAATCTCTTCACTGTCCTGCGCATCCTTGATCTCGACGATATTGCCCTTGAGGAATTTCGAATAGCGCTTGTTTGGAGCTGTCGCCGTCCGCTGGAAGCCCGTTTTCGGTAGCTTCGCCGCCGTGATCTTGTCGATCAGTGCGGTTCTGGCTTTCCGATCCTTAATCGGTCCGACCTCGGAGTAGAGGCGCAGTGTCCCGCCCCCATCTTCATTCGTGAAGAGCTGCATCCAGCAGGCAAGCGGATGGCCAGACCAATAGTTCTCGCAACCCTCCAGGTGTATATTTTCCTTCCCTATCGCGTCGGACCAGGCTTTCGGGAAGAAGCAGACGGTGTCCGTGCTGTTCCAGTAGAAAAGCACCTCGAACCCTTCGACCTCGGTCACCGAGCCTCGCTCCGACTGCTCTCCAAACACCGCTTCGACGGCGAACGTGAAATCGGTTTCTTCGCCGTGCTCCCAGATGAAATCAAGCGCCTTGCGATGCGTGCGATAGAGATCGCGCGCCAACTTCTCCATCTCGGTCCGTTCCTTGCTCATGCCCGAGGCCTCCTGAATGATGTCGATGTAGTGGCGCACGAAAGTTGCAACGTCGGCATCCACGGTTTGCGCTTCGCGGGCCAGGATCGCAGGCAGTATCTCGCAGAGCGCCTGATATTGGATTGGCGCAAATGAGGGGTCGGCCGGATCTTCGTCGTGCAGTGTGAGGAAGATCCCGCGCACGTGCGGTATCTCGTCATGCCCCTCGTAGATCTCGCGCGCGCGCCCTGCGTATTTCGCCAGCTGCCCCTCGTGCTGCCGAGCGTGAAACTTGTTCTCGACTATGACGGCGCAACTCAGCCGGGGCAAAAGGATGAAGATGTCGATGTCTTGCCACTCGCGCCGCACTACCGCATCGCGCAGATCCGCCTGGGCGATCTGCAGCGCGCTTGGCTGGCCGTCTTCTCTGCGACCTTGGAAAGCGGCGCATAGGAAGGCCCGAAGTATCTTGTCACCAAAACCGTGGCTTTCCTGCGGATTTAGCAACCAGGCAAGAATCGCTGAATGGCGGATCTCCTGGTGCTGCATTCCCATCACCCGGATCGGGTTGAACCGGTTAAGATACGCCTCGAGCTGATGGAGATCGTCATTGTTGACGAACAGCGCCTCGAAGGCGCTTTCGCCCATCGGCTCTTCTCGCTCGGTGTTGGTCTGCAACGCTTCCTCCGTACAGGCTTTTTTCTGAAACTGCTCTGCCGCATGAAACCCGACCGGCCACGGATCGTCGACCCAGTTCCGCAGCTCTTGGAGAAATAAATCTGGTTGCGCGCCGCAATGCCCGGATCACCGAACCGGTGATCTTGGGATCAGTTGGACTTGGGGTTGCAGCGCGGGCACGGTTGTCCGCGCCGGTTCTCGGTTATGGTCCAGCGATCCTCGATCCAGCCGGTGTCGTGATCGCAGGCGCGACACTGAAAACGGATCATCCCGTCGCCAGCATCGACGACGCGCATGCGGACAAGAAATCTGTCGCGCGGGATCTCGCTCTTATCGAACAGCATCGGTGCCTCCGGACCTACTTAATTATCAAATACAGTAAGAGAGCGCATTGATCGAAGTAAGACGTTTGCTTATCAAATACAGAAAGCAGACAGAAAGCGGCGGCGAATGAGCGACGGTAAGGAAGCAGGGCACTTCAATGGGAAGTGGGCCATCATCACGGTGAACGAGCGCCTGCCGTCTCGGGGCGAACAGATCGCCCGCGCCCGCGCGTGGGGCGTTACGGAATCGATGCTCGGGATGCGCGACGTTTCCGCGCTGATCGTGGATGACGTGACCGGCAAGCGCACCACCAACTGGCCGGGGCTGCTGAAAGAGCGGGCTGCGTTCCTCGACACGATGGGAGCGCTTCTACCCGCTGGAGATCAAGTTTTCTTCGCCACGCCGCTCTGCATCGGCTTTTCACCGGCTCACGCGCGGCAAGTGATTGAGCGGCTTTGGTCTTGCGGTATGCTGGTCTACGTCCACACGGTGCGCGGCAACGGATCGGCGCTCTATGCCGAGGGTGACGATATCACCGACCTGCTCGACATGGTGGCTGCCGAGCAGAACGCCGCGAACGTCCGCAAGTCACGGAACAAGATCTGAGGGGTGAAGATGGCTGAATATCAGAAGGGTGACGCCTCGAAGTGGCCAGACAGCAAGCTGCACATGCGTCTCGCGCAGGCTGCTGTTGTTCCTAAGATCGTGACTGACAGTCCGACCGAATTCGGTGAGATCCATGCAGTTCTGCAACGACGCCAGCGCAACGCGCAGTGGCGGTTGGCAATAGGCGTGGCGCTGCTCTCTGCAGTCATCGGCATCGCGAGCGCAGGCTTCCAAGAGCTGATGGGGTGGAATGATCGGGACGGTAGTTCGGGCGAGGTGGCTCAGGAAAGTGGATCCAACTGAGGAGCGAGGGCAGGGCGAAGAAGACGATCAAAGCGCGCAGTGGGGAGTATACTGCGTCATGTCTTGGGGTGAAAAGCGGCTTCTCGGTCGCGTGTTCGGATGGATGGGCGCTATCTCGTTCTTCTTGCCTTGTAGCGTGGCCGACTTGATGACACAGCTTGATCCAGCGTCTCGACAAGTCTGTTCAGATTGTTTGTGAACGTGCGGACATGTAGGTTCCTGGTTTCCCAGTAAACCTCGTCCACGCACTCAACGAGGTCATCTGTGTTAATGGATAGCCAGTCCCAGCAATCCTCAAACTCACTATCTCTGAGATGGTTTAGGTCTCTGTTTAGATCCTGCACATAACGGGCCGTTCTCTCAAACATGAATGAAAAGTCAGTTTCGACAGTGTTTGATTCCCATCGAAATATTTCAATCTGCAAATCTTTGAGGCGGTCGATGTGCTTTGAAATCGGATTCTTTACTGTCTCGAAGAACTGATCCCGCTTGTCACGGGCGGATGAACGTCTTTCAGAGAGGAGCCATTGCGCAAAAGAGAAAACAAAAGCAAGAAGGGCAGAGATCGCGGATACAATCGCTGCCCAGTCTAAGCCAGGAGTTTGACACTCGCCGCAGATATTAGTGTCTCTCTACTTCGGATCGAAGTGTCAAACGTTGAATTCCGATTTCGAAGTCATCCTGAAGAAAGGGCTTGAGCCTTGAGAAGTCCAGTCGCGCGCTAAGCGCGGCAGGGCCTATCCTCTTCATCGTCTCACCCAAAAAGCCCTGAACAAACGACGGCGAGATCGTCTCCAAGTGCTGCGGAGCGACGATCGTCAGCGGCTCGCTTCCGGAAACCTCCAGCTCATCCAGCTTGTAGAACTCACTCGCCGCGACGCCACGGATATGGCCTGCGAGTACCTTCGAGTTCGCCTTGGTCAGCGAACCTAGATCAATCTCTACCATCATGTGTTCTCTCTAAGTAGTCAGGATCGAACTCAAAGCACATAGTCACAAGCGTGCCGGCGAGCTCAGTCTCAAGTTCCACAATGGACTCGCTACGCGGCGGCATGACACTACTATGCTCATCATTCAACCAGATATTGAAAGGCTTGCCTACACTGGCTGTGACTGCACTGTCACACTCGTCCCTACTCAAATGGAGGCAGGTGTGGCCAGAAACAACCGCCAGTCTAGCGAAAACGTCCGGGTTCTCATGGCCTGCTAGGTCGGCAAACACGCCAATAATGTCGCTAAAACCGGTGCCTCCACGCTGTTCCTCGTGTGCCTTCCGGTCCCTGCTAACAAAATCTTGTAGTGCATAGACCGTTCGCAAGTGCTGATCGGCATGCTTCATGGTAGGGTACGTTGATTGATGTTTCGTTACGTACTCTTCCATTTTTGTTCTGGTGGCAGCGTCACAGTTACGTACTGTCTCGGAAATGGGCGAACCAACACTAAGGAAGGCGATCTGGCACTGGAAGCGCCGCTCTGATTCGGTGTCCGTCACGGACATGAAGCCGGTCATCATCCAGTCGCCATCGTTCTCGTAGTCTGGGCGCGCGTGCCGCTCGGCGTTGTCCAGAGTTTCTGCGACCAATCTGAGCACGTTTCTCCGGCCATCACGGTTCAGGTTCTGTTGTGCGCATTCAGTCAGCCAAGTGTTGATCGCGTCGCAGAGATCCGTGGCGACTTCTTCGGCATCCTGCGGATCGAGGAACTGGGTGGACGAGGTACTAGTTCCTGCTGGCCGACGAGCGCGAAGAGGGAACGCCCAGACTTCCGATGAAATCCGATCCGGATCAGGCGTTGGTAAGCTCATTCGCAGAGCATTCGTCATCTCTAGTGCAGTTATAACCTCGATCAATTCATCGGAAATGGCACCCCCAGTGAAGATTGCTGCCATTTGTTGCCGCATGACAGCCAGTATCAACCAAGCGCCTATGTCGCAGCATACGAGATCTCGAAAGTGAATTTGCGACGAGTACACGCTTGCTTCATGCTCCGCAATCTCTCGCAGCGTCTCGATTGTGCCGTTAGGATTGGTTAGGAAGGAGAAGTCCTTCACTTCCACCTGGGACTTTCGCTTGTACTTAATGCGCTGGAACATCGGAACCCAGTTCGAGCTTCTCTCTGCGACAAAGCTGTCGAGAAGTATCGAAGGCTTTCTTTGCGCAATCAGAGCGCGCTTGAGAGATTGAGTGTCGTACTCAGTATCTCTACCACGTTTTGCTTGAACTATAAGGCGCCGTGATAGGCGTTTTGCAAGACTTCTAGACGCGCGAGATGCCGACCTTTGGCGTGCCGAGGCATTTCTGGAGATCGGTCGAATAATTCTACGTCTCAGCAAGAATGCCATGACCCTAGCATTTTGGACATCTTCACGCTTATTAGGAGGAAAACTTACGTCAAGCTGATCCAGGCTTAGTAGGTCATCTACTTCATCGATGTGCCAATTGGCCATTGTTTGCGCCCCACATTGCTCGGAGTGGAACGCTATTCAAGTTTCATAAAAGGTCCATCCGTAGCGTCTCTAGCGCGAATCTGATGTGATCTGCAACTGCTGGCTGTGCGCTCTGGTCGCCTTTCAGATTCCTTCAAGCTGTACTGGAGCATCGGGCGGGGGGTATGTGGTTAATGATAGCCTTTTTGCCCCACCCCGAAGCTCTGGCGCATCGGCCAGCCGGTCCGCGAGGATGCGGCGGGGAACAGGCTGGTAACCTGGTGGTGCGCCGGCCCGGTCGCATTCGCGGCCGAGCATAAATAGGAGCGAGGCGTGGCGCCGTGGCTGATCCAATTCCCGAATGAATGGTGGCTATGGTCGATGCTGGCCGCGCGCCACCGGCCAATTCTAACCCTGATCCGCGGTGCGCCGTGGGAGGATGTCCAGTAAAGGAGCGCTGGCATGTTCGTTTGGGTCTGGTTGATAATCGGTGCGGGGATGATTGCTTGGGAGGTTGGCAAACGGACAGGTGGACCTGTCGTGGTGCTCGGGTTAGTCCTTGCGCTGTTTGTCCTCCCTGGGTTGGCCTTCTTTTTCGGGCTAGTCTGAGATAGCAGATCTGTGCCGCCGCAGGAGCGCGATATGACGTTTTTTCAACTACTTCGCGATGCTGGCATTGATCCGCATGGCGACGACCACAAGTCCACGCCGTTTGTGACCGAGGTCGCGACGAGGACCGCCGAGATCATCCGAGACACGCGCAACGGCGATCTCTGGCACCTCGACATGACCGATGATGCTCCGGACGGCGATGGCTTGCACGATGCGCCTGCTCGCAAGGCTTCGGAGGAGGAAGTCGAGGAGCTGCACCGCCAGCGCAGCCGGGAAGGCGCCCCAAGTATGCGCGGGTTCGCTGATTTCGAGCGCGAGAAGCGTAAGATCTGACAGGGGAGCGAGGCGATGCTGCCGACGATTGCGAAGCACTACGGTTCGACCGGAGAAGCGTGGCCGCCAGGCTCCTACTGGATCATCGAGTGCGTCTGTCCAGGCGGCGCGCGGCTATTCTGGATGGATGACTACGATCAGCTTGGCCGCACCGGGTGGAGCTACGTCGCCGCTTTCGGTGCGGGCTTTGGCTCGCGAGAGGAGGCCGAGGCCGCATTTCAACAGAGGGGCCGGCTCATGGTCGAGGGTGGCGAGATCGTCTCCTGCGAGCTTGAGTGGGCGGAGTTCAAATAGGAGAGTAACGAAGTGCTGTATACGTGGGAAATTATTGCCGTGGCGGTCTTGGCCGGCTTCGGTGTTCGAGTGGGTTGGGGCGCGGCTGATGCCGCTGGAGCCGCATTTCTATCGCTGTTTCGATATTTCTGCCGCGCGCGGGCGAGGTAGGAGAGAACGATGCCTGAGATCAAGATTGTCGAACGGCCTCTGGAAAGTTCTGCTGAGCGTTGGTCATGCACGATTTCAGATGAATCCGGTACAGAGCACGTCGGAAGAGGCAAGCTCCAGAGTGAGGCTCTCCTGATCGCTTCTGCATCGTGGTATGCTGACCAAAGTTCTACGCGGTGAATATGCCGGTTGCATACGTTCGGTGACGCCGCGAGGGCGCAAACCATGCTTCACGACTTCGACGCCCTGCGCAGCGCGATCCGGCCCGCACGATAGCGTGGTGACCGAGACGGCGTGGGGGCGATGTGCAGATCAACTGAGCCCGGTCACCAGGCGCGAGTTTGAGGAGCAAGGCGATGACCGAACCATTTTTTATAGCCCAGACTTTCGATCCATATGTGGTCGGTGACGAGGCGGCTTCGTGGGCTTGGTTTGATTTGCGCGCCAAAGAGGCGGACGCCGAGGGTGGCACGTTCTCGCGGTTCACGGTCAGCGATGCTGGCGACGGCCTTTTGTTCGAGTGCTGGAAGGAACGCCCCGTAGATCAGGGGGAGCCGCGTTGGAAGATCCAAGAAGCCAAATAGGAGGGCTAGGCGATGGCGCCAAGAGGAGCAGCTCCCCTCCGCTGTTCAAATTGCGGTTGGAGGACGAGAAGGCGTCTGGAACGCGGCAGTAAGCCGTGCACGAAATGTGGAGGGCGTCTGGTCCTGGATGTTCCGGAAGAAGATCAAGGGGCGATTATCGGGATAGTGGTCATTGCACTGATCTTCATGGCGGCGGCCGCGTTCTTCATCGAAAGTGTTAAATAGGAGGGGAGGGGAAATGCCGATCTTAGAAAATCACGCTAAGCGGGTCTCTGGGCTGGCAAGAATGGCAGCGATTGAATGTGAGGGGGATGCCGTCGCGGCCTTTGCTAGCTTAATCGACGCGGCGACGGCCTTGGCACTGTCAGCCGGCATCGAGCCCGCCACGGCACCAGAGCGGCTCTGGCAAAATTTCCGTCTTGTGAAGCAGTCAAGTTAGAAGCGCCATGCGCCGCGGACACTACGCGCTGCTAACCTGCGCCTGCGGGCGCGACAGCACCATCATGATGGCCGTCCTGCCGCGCGAGGATCGGGACGCGACCGGGTGGGTGATGACCGACGCAGCGCTGGCCCGGCTCCGGTGCTCGAGGTGCGGGCGGGTAGGGCGACCGGAGGAGGTTCGGTTCGGCTGGTCGGCTGGATTCGGAGGGTCCAGTTCGCTTGTAAGTAGTTGATTTCATATGGACCAGTGAGCAGGTATCGTGGTCCACATCGTCCTTGAATTTACTGCATTTTTTGCAATTTTTGGTAGGCCCGGAGGGACTCGAACCCCCAACCAAGGCGTTATGAGCGCCCTGCTCTAACCAATTGAGCTACAGGCCCACCGTGACGCTCTCCGTAGCATTCCCGCCACCGGGGTCAAGCATTTCGCGCCCGGCTGGCAGGGCCGGTGGGCTCGGCGCGGTCGAACGATACCAGCCGCCTGGCCATGGCTCACTGCCGCCCATTCCTCACGGTTGCTCATGCCTCGCGGCTGACCATGTCTCACGCTGGGCAGCGCCGTGGACCTGCTCGGGGGCGTGTAACCGCGCCCGGGGGCGTGATCAGCGACGTTATGGGCGATATCGCCGACCGACTGCTCCGCCCCCCGCATCGTCCCGCGCCGCCCGCTGCGTGGCGGCGCCAAGCCCCAGAGACCCAAGCTCGGCGTCGGCTCAGAGCGTGAACTCCGCCGCGACCGCGCCGGTGAGCTCGGGCAGGCGGTGCGCCTCGAGGGCGAAGACGTGGCGCGGGGTTCCGGCGGCGGCCCAGATGGTGGTGAACTCCAGCAGCCGCGGGTCGATCCACGCCCGGATCGGATTGAGATGCCCCACCGGCGAGACACCGCCAATGGCAAAGCCGGTCTGGCTCCGGATCAGCGTCGCATCCGCCTTGCCCAGAGGCTCGCCCGCCAGCGCCGAGGCCTTCTCGGCGCAGACCTTGTTGCCGCCGGCGGTCAGGAACAGCACCGCCTCGCCACTGGTTTCGGCGCGGAAGATGATCGACTTGGCGATCTGGTCGATCTCGCAGCCGACGCTGTCGGCGGCCTCCTGCGCGGTACGGGCCTGTCCGACCTCGCGGATCTCCGGGGTCAGCCCCGCGTCTTCCAGTGCTGCGCGGACGCGCTTGAGGCTCTTGCTCATGGGGGTCTCCTGTTCTTGACGGGCCGGTTAGAGCGCGTCGCGCGCCGGGCTGCAAGCGCAGGGCATTGCGCAATCCCGCCGCGCTCCGCCATATAGGCGGCATGACCTTTGCTTCCCGCATCACCCGCCTGCCGCGCCCCTTCGAGCCAGAACTTGGCGCCGAGGCGCTTGCCGCCACGCCCTGGGCCGAGGGCGATATCGCCACGCTGATCGAGGGCGCCGGCAGCACCAGCCCCTATCTTCAGGGCCTCATCCGCAAGGAAGCCGGCTGGCTGCAAGCCGCGCTCGACGATCCCGACGCGGCGCTGCCGGCGCTTCTGGAAGAGCTCGACGCCGGGGTGCCCGATGAGGTCGACGGGGCGCTGCGGCAGGCCAAGCGCCGCGTGGCGCTTCTGGCGGGGCTGTCGGACCTTGCAGGCGTCTGGACGCTTGAGGAGGTGACCGGCGCGCTGACGCGCTTTGCCGATGTCGCGGTGCAGAAGGCGCTGCAGGCGGCGATCGCGCGCGAGATCCGGCGCGGCAAGCTGCCCGGCGCGAGCGAGGACGACATCCCGACTGCCGGCGGCATGGTGGTTCTGGCGATGGGCAAGATGGGCGCGTTCGAGCTCAACTACAGCTCCGATATCGACCTGATCTGCCTGTTCGACGAGACCCGTTTCGAGCGCGACGATTTCCACGAGGCCCGCAGCGCCTTCGTCCGCGCCACGCGGCGCATGTCTGGCAGCCTCGGCGATCTGACCGGCGAGGGCTACGTCTTTCGCACCGACCTGCGGCTGCGCCCCGACCCGGCGGTGACGCCGGTCTGCATCTCGATGGAGGCGGCCGAGCGCTACTACGAAAGCCTTGGCCGGGCCTGGGAGCGCGCCGCCTATATCAAGGCGCGGCCCTGCGCCGGGGACGTCGCGGCGGGCGAGCGCTTTCTCGAGACGCTGCGCCCCTTCGTGTGGCGCCGGCATCTGGATTTCGCCGCCATCCAAGACGCGCATGACATGCGGCTGCGCTACCGCGACAAGCACGGGCACGGGGCGATCACCCTGCCGGGGCACGACATGAAGCTGGGCCGCGGCGGGATCCGCGAGATCGAGTTCTTCACCCAGACCCGCCAGATCATCGCCGGCGGGCGCGATCCGGAGCTGCGGGTGCGTGGCACGGTCGACGGGCTTCGGGTGCTGACCGAGACCGGCTGGGTGCCGCAGAGCGTCACCGAGAAACTTACCGAGCATTACCGCGCCCATCGCGAGATCGAGCATCGGGTGCAGATGCTGCGCGACGCCCAGACCCACCAGCTGCCCAGCTCGGAGGCCGAGTTCGAGCGGCTGGCGGCGCTTTGCGGCCGCGACCGCGCCGAGCTCGAGCAGGACCTGAAGCGCCGGCTCGAGGAGGTGCACGAGCTCACCGAGGGGTTCTTCGCACCCGACGCGCCCTGCGAGGCGGACGTGCCCGACGAGATCGAGCGCAGCGAACTGGTGGCGCGCTGGCCGAACTACCCGGCCTTGCGCTCGGGCCGGGCGGTCGAGATCTTCAAGCGGCTCAAGCCCGAGATCCTCGGACGGCTGGCCAAGGCCGCAAAGCCGCAGGAGGCGCTTTCGGCCTTCGACGGCTTCCTCGCAGGGCTTCCGGCGGGGGTGCAGCTGTTCTCGCTGTTCGAGGCCAATCCGCAGCTCATCGACCTGCTGATCGACATCGTCTCGACCTCGCCGGATCTGGCGCGGCACCTGTCGCGCAATTCCAGCGTCTTCGATGCGGTGATCGGCGGCGATTTCTTCAGCCCGTGGCCCGGGGCTGCCGCGCTCACCGCCGAGCTGAAGGACGTGCTTGCGCGCGAGGACGATTACGAGACCCGGCTCGACATGGCGCGGCGCTGGCAGAAGGAATGGCACTTCCGCGCCGGGGTGCACCTGCTGCGCGGCCTCAGCGAGCCGGAGGAGGCGGGCGAGCATTACGCCGACCTTGCCGAAGCGTCGCTGGCCGCCGTCCTGCCGGTGGTGCAGGCCGAGTTCGCCCGCAAGCATGGCCCCGCGCCGGGGCGCGGCACGGTGGTGGTGGGCATGGGCTCGCTCGGGGCGCGGCGGCTGCACGCGCTCTCGGATCTCGACCTGATCTCGATTTACGATCCCGACGGGGTCGAGGCCTCGGACGGACGGCGCCCGCTGCCCACGCGGCAATACTACTCGCGGCTGACACAGGCCGCGATCACCGCGATGACCGCGCCGATGGCGGAGGGCAAGCTCTACGAGATCGACATGCGTCTGCGGCCCTCGGGAAATCAGGGGCCGGTGGCGACCTCGCTGGAGTCGTTCCGCAGCTACCAGAGTGACCAGGCGTGGGTCTGGGAGCATCTCGCGCTGACCCGGGCCCGGGTCGTCGCCGGCCCCGCCGCGCTGGCCGAGGATGTCGAGGCGTTGCGCGCCAAGCTGCTCGCCGGCCCGCCGCCGCGCGACAAGGTGCTGGCAGAGCTTGCGTCGATGCGGGCGCGCATCGCGGCGGCGAAGGGGCAGGGCGCGGTCTGGGATCCCAAGATCGGGCGCGGCCGGATGCAGGACATCGAGCTGACCGCGCAGGCCGGGGCGCTGCTCTCGGGGCAGGCGCCGCGGCGCACCACGCGCGGGCTTGCCATGGCGGCGCGCGAGGGCTGGCTCAGCAAGGCGGATGCCGACCACCTCGCCGCCACCTACCGGCTGTGCTGGAGCCTGCAGATCGGCGCCCGCCTGATTGCCGAGGGCGCGCTCGACCCGACCGAGCTTGGCGCCGGGGGCTGCGCCTTCCTGACCCGTCTGACCGGGACGGACGGCCCCGACGCGCTGCGCGAGAAGCTCACCGAGATGACCGCGCGCGCCGCCGATATCATCGACGCCGCCCTGCCGGCGCCCGAGACTTGACGCAGCGCGATATGAAGCGACGGACCGCCGAGGTTTCCGTGAGCCCGCGGCGTTGACGGCCTAACGAGTGCGGACTGCCGGTCGGTCTTGGTCGGGCGCGGCCCTTGGCTGCGACGGCAAAGGCGCGCCCGCTGAGTGACGTGCGGTTCAAGTGCCACGCCCGGGCGCGCCACGCGATGACCGCGGTGCCGCGTCAGGGCCAGGAGCGCCGCGCGGGCGGGGAGGCCCCTCTCTCCGGCGTGACCGAGCGGCACACCCGACCGGGTCCGCGACCAAGGAAGCCCTTGCCCCGCGCCTCGCGATGCGCTTCGCTGGCCGGACCCGACGGAGAGGACCCCGGCGCCCGCGCGATGCCGGTGAGAGCAGAGGCGAGATGCCCGAATACGTGCCCATTGCGCTGCCGGAGAACCCGCGGCTCGCGCAGAACATCATCCATTTCGCCCGCGCGCTCCGGCGGGCCGGGCTGCCGGTGGGGCCGGGCCGGGTGATCGACGCGATCCGCGCCGTGGCGGCGGCGGGCTTCACCGACCGGATGGACTTCTACTGGACGCTGCACGCCTGCTTCGTGAACCGCCCCGAGCATCGCGTTGTCTTCGCCCAAGTCTTCCGGCTGTACTGGCGCGATCCGCGCTACCTCGAGCACATGATGTCGATGATGCTGCCGGCGGTGCGCGGCGTTCAGGAGGAGAAGGTTGCTCAATCCGCCGAGAAGCGTGCCGCGCAGGCGCTGCTGGGCGACCAGATGCCCGAAATCCCGCAGCCCGAAGGCGAGGAGGAGGCGACGAGGATCGAGGTCGACAGCTCCTTCACCCTGTCGGCCGAGGAAAAGCTCAAGACGCTGGATTTCGAGCAGATGTCGACCGAGGAGATCGCCGAGGCCAAGCGCATGATCGCGCGGCTCACGCTGCCGGTGAAACCGATCCCCTCCCGCCGGGGCATCGCGGCGCATGCCGGGCGGCGCATCGACTGGCGCCGCACCCTGCGCGGCTCCATGCGGCAGGGGGGAGAGCTGCGTGAGCTGTCCTATCTCAAGCCGCGTCCGCGCTGGCCCAACCTCGTTGTGCTCTGCGACATCTCGGGCTCGATGTCGCAATATTCCCGCATGGTGCTGCATTTCCTGCACGCGGTGGCCAACGAAAAGGGCGCCGGCTGGGCCAGGGTCCACGCCTTCACCTTCGGCACGCGGCTGACCAACATCACCCGCCATCTCGCGACGCGCGACGTGGATGCGGCGCTGAAATCCGCCGGGGCCGAGGCGCAGGACTGGCAGGGCGGTACCCGCATCGGCCAGTGCCTGCATGCCTTCAACCGCGACTGGTCGCGCCGGGTCATGGGGCAGGGCGCGGTGGTGTTGCTGATCACCGACGGGCTCGACCGCGACGATGCCGGCGCGCTGGCCCACGAGATGGAGCGGCTGCATCTTTCGGCGCGTCGGCTGATCTGGCTGAACCCGCTGCTGCGCTGGGACGGTTTCGCACCAAAGGCCGCCGGCATTCGCGCCATGCTACCCCATGTCGACAGCTTCCGCGCCGGGCATTCGATCCGCTCGCTCGAGGAGTTGGCCGCGGCGCTCTCGCGCCTCGACGATGCCGGCGAGAAGGCGCGCCTGATGGCGGCGCTCTGACCGGCGACTGCCCGGATCGGCGGCGTTCTGCCTGCGCATTGAACAAAACCCGTGCTTCCGCGTTGTGACTTTCAAACCGCCCCCCTTCACGGCGGTCCGGAGGAAAGGACGCACAATGACTAAACCGCTTCTGAGAACCACCACGGCTCTGGTGATGATGGCCAGCCTGACACTGCCGGCTGTCGCGCAAGGGATCGACGGCATGACGCCGAAGGAGATCCTGAAAGGCGCCCGAGACGGGTCGCTCGACGTGGGGTTCGAGACGGACAACCTCAACCGCCAAGAGGTGGTGGCCGAACTGAAGCGGCTGCAGGCGCTGTGCGAGACCGGTGAGACCGCCGAGGGCGTAAACTGCGAGCGCGTGGCCCAGCTGCCCGACGCCGAAACGCTCTTGAATGGCAACGGACAGGGCGCCGCGACCGAAGAGGCCCAGGCGACCGATGCTCAGGAGCAGGACTCGCAGGAACTGAGCGCGCAGGGCAATGCCACGGCAGAGGTCGAGGTTCCGGATGCGACGGCAGACGCGCCTGCCGCCGAGGCGGACACATCCGCGGCGGAGGAGGCGGAGGCACCCATTGAGGCAGACGCGTCGGACGCGCCTGCCGAGGCACCGGCGACCGAAGCGCAGTCTGGCGAGGCCCAGGGCGCTGCCAACGCAGCTTCGGGTTCCGCGGCTGCCAACGCCGAGACCGAGAGCACCGAAGAACTGACCGACGCACCTGAAGAGGCCGAAGCGCAGGATGCACCTGCCGCTGCAGCAGGTGCCGACGCTCAGGGCGCACCCGCCAGCGCAGAAGGCGCAGGCGCGCAGGATGCACCTGCCGCTGCAGCGGGAGCCGACGCGCAGGCCGGCGACACCGAGCAGGCCGGCGACACCGAAGGGGCTGACGAGCTGCGCGAGGCACTCGAAGAGGCTGAAACTCAGCCCGCACCTGATGAAGCGCCGACCGCCGAGGCCGAGGGCGCAGAGAGCGACGCGCCATCCACCGACGCGCAGTCTGCCGAAACCGAAGGGGCCGACGAACTGCGCGACGCTCTGGAGCAGGCCGGGTCCCAGAACGCGCCTGAAGGAGCGGCGCCCGAGGCCGACGCCGAGAGCGCGGCAGAGGCCGATACGCAGACAGAGACGCAGACCGAGGCCAATGCCGAGGAGTCGAGCCTTGAGGCAGAGCCCGAGGAGGTCTCGGACCAGGAGCAGGCCGATGCCGCCGCGCGCGTGTCACAGCAGCTCGGGGCCGCAGCCGCGGCGCTCGGCCTCGAAGAGGCGGGCGAGCCCGAAGTGGTCGAGGAAGAGGTGTCGGACGAGGACGTGCGCAGCTCGGACGAGGACTTCAGCACCCGCATCGGCGAATCCAACGCGCAGGACCGAGAGCGGGATCGCGCCGACGACGATGACGACGACAACCGCGACGAGATGATCCGCAAGCTCGGCACCGCCGCGGTGGCCGGTCTCGGCGCCGTTGCCCTGAGCAAGATCCTCTCGAACGACGCCAAGGTGGTGGAGAACAGCGGCGACCGCATCGTGGTGGAAGAGAACGGCCAGTACCGCGTGCTGCGCAATGACGACGTGCTCCTGCGCCGTCCCGGCTCGGACGTGACGACCTATCGCTACGACGATGGCTCCACCCGCACCGTCGTCGAGTATCAGGACGGCAACGCGGTCGAGACCGTGAAGGCGGCGGACGGCCGTGTGCTGCGCCGCATCCGCACCCTGCCGGACGGGGAGCAGATCGTGCTCTTCGACGACACGCAGGAAGAGCGGCAGGTGGTTGTCAACGAACTGCCGCAGACGCAGCAGACCCAGCGCCGGATGAACATCCGCGAGGTTGGCGAGGCCGAACTTGCGGCAGCGCTGGCGGCCGATAACGGGACCGACGTGGGCCGGACCTTCTCGCTGAACCAGATCCGCAACATCGACACCGTGCGCCATCTGGTGCCCGAGATCAGCGTCGACTCGATCAATTTCGAGACCGGCTCCGCAGCGATCCGCCCGCAGGAAGCGCAGGCGCTCGCGGCGCTCGGCAACGCGATGAAGAAGGTGATCGCCGACAACCCCGCCGAGGTGTTCCTGATCGAGGGCCACACCGACGCAACCGGCGGCTGGGGCTACAACCTCGCGCTCTCGGATCGTCGTGCGGAATCCGTGGCACTCGCGCTGACCGAGTATTTCGACGTGCCGCCGGAGAACATGGTGCTGCAGGGCTATGGCGAGAGCGATCTCGCCGTCGAGACGCAGACCTCCGAACGCGCCAACCGCCGCGCGGCGGTGCGGCGCATCACGTCGCTGCTTCAGGGCAGCTGAACCTCCGGGCCTGATATGACGACCTGAGACACGGACCGCGGCGCGCTGAAAGGCGCGCCGCGTTGCCTTTGGTGGGGCGGGTCAGTCGGAGGCGTCGCCTTCGCGTGCCGTGAACACCTCTTTCGCGACGGCCAGCGCGTTGAGCGCTGCGGGAAAGCCCGCATAGACCGCCATCTGCATCATCACCTCGACGATCTCTTCGCGCGTCACGCCGACATTCAGCGCGCCATGCACATGCACGCCCAACTGCTTCGGCGCGGTGCCCATGGCCGAGAGCGCCGCCACGGTGGCGAGTTCGCGATCGCGCAGGGAGAGCCCGTCGCGCGCGTAGATGTCGCCGAAGGGGAACTCGAACAGCAGCTCGGCAAAGTCGGGCGCGATGTCCTGCAATCCCGCGATCACCGCCTCGCCGGCGGCGCCGTCGATCTCATTCAGCAGCCTGCGGCCGCGCGCGGCCCGGGTCTCTTGTGTCTGATCTGGCATGGTCTGGTCCTCTCTTTGCTGACATCATCGCCTCGTAGGTGGCGATCTTGGTGTCGAGAACGGACAGGCAGTCCTGCAGCTCTGCCACGCGGGCGGCGACCTCGGCGCGATGCGCCCGCAGCATCTCCGCGCGCTCGGGGGCGGTGGCATCGCCCTCGGCCCGTGCCCGCGCATAGGCCAGCATCTCCGAGATCGACATGCCGGTCGTCCTGAGCCTGTGCAGGAATTCCGCCCAGCGCAGCTCTGCCGCGCCATAGATCCGGTGCCCGGCGCTGTCGCGCAGCGGCGGGTCGATGAGACCGATTTTCTCGTAATAGCGCAGCGTGTCCACCGGGAAACCGGTGGCCCGCGCGAACTCGGCGATCCGCATGACCCGGGCTCCTCTCCGTTCGACGCCTCCCTTGCTAGGGGCTGGAGTGTACTCCAGGTCAAGCGGAAAGTATTGTGAGAAGGACGATGTGCGTAAGGGCGGGCAGGGCGGTGGCCGTGATTTTCTCGCGCTTCGCCTCGGACCGAATGGGCTTCGCCCGTAGACGCCGCAGCCGGTCTCCCGGAGAGATTGCCAGGCCCAGAGGGCCCGAGCCGGCTAGGGCTCCGCCCGTAAACGCTTCAAACGCTCCCCCGGAGCGTTTGCCGGGCCCCAGAAGGGCCCGGACCGGCGTTTACACCATCATCTCCTTGGTGGCCGAGAGGGTGATGTCGGGATAGTCGCGCACCACGCGATCGATGTCCCATTGCAGCCGGGTCATGTAGACCACGTCGCCGTCATTGTCGTGGGCGATGTGCTGCTTGTTGGCATTGACAAATTTCTCCACCGCCGCCTTGTCGCCATGCACCCAGCGCGCCGAGGTGAACTGCGAGGCCTCGAAGCGCACCGGCAGGCCGTATTCCTGCTCGATCCGCGCGCCCAGCACCTCGAACTGCAGCGCCCCCACGACGCCGACGATGTAGCCCGAGCCGATATTCGGCTTGAAGACCTTGGCCGCGCCTTCCTCGGCGAACTGGAACAGTGCCTTCTCGAGGTGCTTGGCCTTCATCGGATCGCCCGCGCGCACGCCCTGCAGAAGCTCCGGCGCGAAGGAGGGGATGCCCGTCACCTTCAGCGCCTCGCCCTCGGTCAGCGTGTCGCCGATGCGCAGCTGGCCGTGGTTGGGGATGCCGATGATGTCGCCGGCCCAGGCCTCTTCGGCAAGCTCGCGGTCGGAGGCGAGGAACAGCACCGGCGCGGTGATGCTCATCGGCTTCTTGGTGCGCACATGGGTGAGCTTCATGCCGCGGTTGAAATGGCCCGAGCTGAGCCGGACAAAGGCCACCCGGTCGCGGTGCTTGGGGTCCATGTTGGCCTGCACTTTGAAGACGAAGCCCGAGACCTTCGTCTCCTCCGGCGAGATCTGCCGCGGCTCGGCGCTGGTGGGCTGCGGCTCGGGCGCGAGGTTGCCGATGCCGTCCATCAGCTCCTTCACGCCGAACGAGTTGATCGCCGAGCCGAACCAGATCGGCGTCATGTGCCCTTCGAGCACCGCCTGCGGGTCGAGCTCGGGCAGCAGCTCGCGGGCCATCTCGATCTCTTCCTTGAGCTGCTCGAGCAGCTCGCCGGGCACATGCTCGGCCAGCTTGGGATCGTCGAGCCCGTCGATCTTGATCGACTCCGCCACCTTGTTGCGGTCGGCCCGGTCCATCAGCTCGAGCCGGTTGCGCAGCATGTCGTAGCAGCCCACGAACTCGCGACCCATGCCGATCGGCCACGAGGCCGGCGTCACGTCGATGGCGAGGTTTTCCTGGATCTCGTCGATTATCTCGAAGACGTCGCGCGCCTCGCGGTCCATCTTGTTGCAGAAGGTCAGGATCGGCAGGTCGCGCAGGCGGCAGACCTCGAACAGCTTCTGGGTCTGGCTTTCCACGCCCTTGGCGCCGTCGATCACCATGATCGCCGCGTCCACCGCCGTGAGCGTGCGGTAGGTGTCTTCCGAGAAGTCCGAGTGGCCCGGCGTGTCGACGAGGTTGTAGCGGAAGTTGCCGTAATCGAAGGACATCGCCGAGGCCGAGACCGAGATCCCGCGCTCCTGCTCCATCTTCATAAAGTCCGACCGCGTGCGCCGCGCTTCGCCCTTGGCGCGCACCTGTCCGGCCATCTGGATGGCGCCGCCATAGAGCAGGAATTTTTCCGTCAGCGTCGTCTTGCCGGCATCCGGGTGCGAGATGATCGCAAAGGTGCGGCGGCGGGCGATTTCCGCGGGAAGCTCGGGGCGGTTTTGGGGCGTGTCCAACATGAGCGGGCATATAACGCCGGCCATGCGCCAAGGGAAGAGCGGCCTGCGCGGAACTCGGACCGCGCCTCGCGGGTTTCGGCTTCAGCACAGGAGGACCTCTCATGCCCGACCCGAGCCTGAAGAACGAGAAACTGTACGAGGATCTGCGCGACAAGGGCATGTCCAAGGAAAAGGCCGCCCGCATCTCGAACGCGCAGGCCAACGACAAGATGCACCCCTCCGAAAAGGGCGGAAAGGCGCCACCCTACGAGGACTGGACGAAGGACGATCTCTACGAGCGTGCGCAGGAGATCGGCATCGATGGCCGCTCCGACATGACCAAGGACGAGCTCATCGAGGCGCTACGCAACCACTGAGCGCCCCCCCCAGTGGCCGCCGCTGCCGCGACCGGGAACAAGGACACAGAGGCGACATCCGGCCTGCCTCCGGCGGGAGTATTTTTGACGAAGAGAAGCCAGGGGCGCAGCGCTTCTGGCTTCTTTGGTTCAAAAATACCTCGGGGGTGAATTGGCGCACAGCGCCAAGAGGGGGCAGAGCCCCCTCTCTTCTCTTTGAAAGTTGCACCTCCGGTCCGACAGCGGCAGCGCCCCCTTCCGGTTCGGATATTCCAGACGCAACAGGCCTTGCGGGCCCTCGAAGCTGCCGCGCTGGCGCTGAATTC
>NZ_JAIUZY010000006.1 GCF_020171625.1 Salipiger bermudensis | reverse complement strand
CCCGCCCCCGGCCAGAGGGCTCAGACGTTGAGCAGCAGGTGCTCCCGCTCCCACGGGCTGATCACCGACAGGAATTCCTCGTATTCCGCCCGCTTCACGATCGAGTAGACCCGGGCGAAATCCTTGCCCATCACCTCGTGCAGCGCCTCGGCCTCGTCCCAGAGCTCGAGCGCCGTGCCCAGCACGCGCGGGATGTCGCCCTCGCCCTCGTAGGCGTCGCCGCGGAACTGCTTCGACGGGCGGCGCTCCTCCATCAGCCCGAGATAGCCGCAGGCCAGCGACGCCGCGATGCCGAGATAGGGGTTGCAGTCCATCCCCGCGAGCCGGTTCTCGACGCGGCGGCTCTCGGCCCCCGAGAGCGGGATGCGGATGCCGGTGGTGCGGTTGTCGCGCCCCCATTCGAGGTTGATCGGCGCCGCGTGGTCGCGCACGTAGCGGCGGTAGGAGTTCACGTAGGGCGCCATCACGGCGACCGCCGCCGGCAGGTAGGTCTGCAGCCCGCCGATGAAGTGGTAGAACGCATCGGTCTCGCCGCCCTGCGGGCCGGAGAAGATGTTGCGCCCGGTCTCGAAGTCCATCACCGAGTGGTGGATATGCATCGCCGAGCCCGGCTCGTCGGCGATCGGCTTGGCCATGAAGGTGGCGAAGCAGTCATGCCGCAGCGCCGCCTCGCGGATCAGCCGCTTGAAGTAGAACACCTCGTCGGCCAGCTTGACCGGATCGCCGTGCAGCAGGTTGATCTCGAGCTGGCCAGCGCCGCCCTCCTGGGTAATGCCGTCGATCTCGAAGCCCTGGGCCTCGGCAAAATCGTAGATGTCGTCGATCACCGGGCCGAACTCGTCCACCGCGGTCATCGAATAGGCCTGACGTGCCGCAGCAGGGCGACCCGAGCGGCCCATCATCGGCTCGATGTCCTTGGCGGGGTCGAGGTTGCGCGCGACGATGAAGAATTCCATCTCCGGCGCCACGATCGGCTTCCAGCCCTGCTCTTCGTAGAGCTTCACCACGCGCTTGAGCACGTTGCGCGGCGCGTATTCGATCGGATCGCCGTGCCGGTCGAAGGCGTCGTGGATCACCTGCAGCGTCCAGTCCCCGGTCCAGGGCGCGGCGCTGGCCGTGCTCATGTCGGGCTTGAGGATCATGTCGCGCTCGATGAAGCCTTCCTCGCCGGCGGCCTCGCCCCATTCGCCCGTTATGGTCTGGAAGAAGATCGAGTCTGGCAGGTGGAAATAGGACTGCCGGGCGAATTTCGACGCCGGCACCGCCTTGCCGCGCGCGATGCCCGGCAGGTCGGAGACGATGCACTCGACCTCGTCGAGCCTGCGGCCCTCGAGATAGGCGGCGGCGGGCTCGGGCAGGTTGTCGCTCCAGTCGGTGCTCATAGCCGCTTCTCCTTGAAAAACCGGGCGAATTGCGCCCCCAGATCGGCGCTGTCGAGCGGCATCTCGAGCTTGCCCTTGGCGTCTTCGATCAGCTCCGGCGGCACCACGCCCGGGGCGCGGTGCTCGATCAGGCTGGCGACATAGTTGCGGCGGAATTCCGGGTGCGGCTGGACCGTGTAGGCGTGCCGCGGATAGAGGATCGCGGCATAGCGGCACTTGTCCGACGACGCCACGACCTCGGCCCCGGGCGGCAGCTCGGTAACCTGGTCCTGGTGCCAGGCGTTCAGCAGCCGCTGGCTGTCGGCATACTCGTAGAGCGTCGGCCCGATGACCCAGCCCTTGTCGGATTTCTCGACCTTGCCGCCAAGCGCCTGCGCGATGACCTGATGGCCGAAGCAGACCCCGATCAGCGGCTTGCCCGAGGCGTGGATCGCGCGGATCAGCTCTTCGAGCGGGGCCATCCACGGGTGGTCCTCGTAGGCACCGTGACGCGAGCCGGTGATCAGCCAGCCATCGGCGGCGTCAGGCCCCTCGGGAAAGTCGCCGTTGACCACCTTCCAGGTCTCGAACTCGAAGCCGTGCCCGTCGAGCAGGGCGTGGAATTGCGTATCGTAATCCCCGACCTCTTCGAGGATCACGTCCGGGACGAGCCCGGGTTGCAGAATGCCGATTTTCATGAAGCACCGATATCGTTGATGGCCGAAGGGTAGTCCTGCCGCAGAGACGCGGCAAGAGGGGCTCAGACCGTGTCTAGATAGATTTCCGCCTGCTCCTGTGGCGAAAGCTCGGACATGAAATGCAGCTCCTGCCGCTTGGTCAGCAGCAGGTTGCGGATCAGGCCCTCGGGCAGGATGCGCGGCATCACCTCGCTGGCCTCGAAGGCGTCCATCGCCTTCTCCCAGCTGCCGGGAATCAGCGGCAGGTCCTGCACGTAGGCGTTGCCGGTGATCGGCGCGGGCGGCTCGGTGCCGTCCTCGATGCCGTTCAGCGCGGCGCCCAGCAGGGTGGCGAGCAGCAGGTAGGGGTTCACGTCGCCCCCCGCCACGCGGTGCTCGATGCGCCGGCCCTTGGGGCTGCCGCCGGGAATGCGGATCGCCGAGGTGCGGTTCTCGTAGGCCCAGGAGATGCCGCAGGGTGCGTGGTTCTCGGGCACCAGCCGGTCGTAGCTGTTGCCGTGCGGGGCGAAGATCAGCGTGCTGTCATGCATCGCCTCCATCAGCCCGCCCACCGCGTGGCGCATCTTGTCGGTGCCCTTGGGGCCGCCATCGTCGAAGATGTTGTTGCCCTCCTCGTCGAGCACCGAGAAATGCACGTGCATCCCGGAGCCCGGGTAGTCCTCGTAGGGTTTCGCCATGAACGAGGCGGCAAAGCCGTGGCGCCGGGCCAGCCCGCGCACCAGCATCTTGAAGAACCACGCGTCGTCGGCGGCGCGCAGCGCGTCGGGCTGGTGCATGAGGTTGAGCTCGAACTGCCCGAGCCCCGCCTCCGAGATCGCCGTGTCGGCGGGGATGTCCATGTCCTCGCAGGCGTCGTAGAGATCGGTGAAGAAGATGTCGAACGCGTCCAGCGCCCGGATCGACATCACCTCCGCCGCCTTGCGCCGTTTCTGAGAGCGCGGCGAGAGCGGCACCTGGAGCGTCTTGCCGCTGTCATCGATCAGGAAGAACTCGAGCTCGATCGCCACCACCGGGGTGAGGCCGAGCTTGCGGTAGCGCTTGAGAACCGCCGAGAGCGCGTGGCGCGGGTCGCCGTCGAAGGGCCGTCCGTCTTCGCGGTACATCCAGATCGGCAGCAGCGCGGTGGGCGCTTCGAGCCAGGGCATCG
Organism: Salipiger bermudensis; assembly: GCF_020171625.1. Classification (GTDB taxonomy): domain Bacteria; phylum Pseudomonadota; class Alphaproteobacteria; order Rhodobacterales; family Rhodobacteraceae; genus Salipiger; species Salipiger bermudensis_B. The sequence continues at coordinate 307,913 of NZ_JAIUZY010000006.1, read as the reverse complement.
GCACGAAGCCACGCTCGGTGGGCCAGAGCACGCCGTCGCGGTCGCCGGTCTCGAAGACCAGCGGGCTGTCGTCGATGTCCTCGCCCCAGATGTCGAGATTGAGAACCGAGAGCGGGAAGCGGGTGCCGTCCTCGACCACCTTGTCGACGAAGCGCGCGGGGACACGCTTGCCGCGTGGTTGTCCGTTGAGGTCGCTTGCAGCCACACGGATGGTGCGGACCTGCGGGTTCTTGCGCAGCCAGCTTTTGGGGTCGTTCATGGGTCACCGTAGAATTTGATCAAATTCTGGATACCGTGCCACACGGGGGGCTGGCAAGAAAAAACCCGATGTCCTGACGTCGCCGTCCTCCGCTGCTCAGCGGATCGCCACGGGAAGCCGGAAGCCGACCGTCTTGCCGGCATCGCGATCGTTGCCCATCAGGTAGACCCGGATGGTGTAATCGCCACTCTCGGGGAGCACCACGCGCGCCTCGCGGCCGTCTCTCTGACCGAGGAAGATCGCCTCGTAGGTCGCGCCCGGCGGCATGATGTTGAAATAGATCGTGCCGTCGCCATTGCTGCCCTCGACCGCAATGCTGGCCTCGAGCGTCTGACCCTCGGTGGCGCCGAGCAGGTAGTCAATGTGGTCCTGCCCCGTGATCGTGCCACTGATCGTGGCGCTTGAGGCGCCGGGTTCGAACGCCACCCGCGCGGGTTGCTGCGCTCCGGCCGGCGCGGCGCTGAACTCGGCCGCGATGGCGAGGAAGATGGCTGTGGTGATGCGTGTCGGCATGGCTGCGTCCCTCCGGTCCCTGATGCGGAGCGACGCGCCCGTGCGGGCGCTGCCCGCAAGACCATCCTGCACCGGGCGGGCGGATCGGCAAAGCCATTTCGCCTATTCTCAGCGCAGCAGCGTGGGTCGGTATCGCACCTTCGATCGGCGCGCCTGCGGCAGGTGCCGGTTGAGCCGCCGGTTGATCGCGCCGAACAGCCAGATGATCAGCAGGGTCAGCAGGATGAAATAGCCGGCGAGGATCGGGTAGGCCACGAAGGGGTTGAAGGTCTTGTCGGCGAAATAGCTGGCATAGTAGAGCGCATCGCCGCGCTGTTGCCAGGCCGGGAACCCCGAGAAGAACACCAGCGTGGTGGCGTGGAACAGGAAGATCGCCTCGTTGGTATAGGCGGGCCACGCCAGGCGCAGCATCGTCGGCCAGACGATGCGCCGGAAGCGCGGCCAGCCACTGAACCCGTAGGCGTCGGCGGCCTCGATGTCGCCCTTCGGGACCGACAGCAGCGCGCCGTAGAAGATCTCTCCCGAATAGGCCGCGGTGTTGAGAAACAGCACGATCAGTGCGCCCAGCCACGCGGCCGTCAGCGGGTCGAAGATCGGCGAGACCGATTTCAGCGACAGGAACAGGAAGTAGGCAAAGAAGAACTGGATGAACAGCGGCGACCCGCGGAAGACGAAGATGAACCACTCCGACGCCTTGCGCACCACCCGGTTGTTCGAGGCCTTGCCCAGGGCCACCGCGGTGGCGAGGAAGAACCCCGCCAGCAGCGCCACCGTGCCGAAATAGATGTTCCAGATCATCCCCGAGCCGATCAGCACCGCCTGCTTGCAGAGGGTGAAATCGTCCCGCGGCAACAGCCGCTCGCCGATGCCCAGCGAGCGCAGCCCGTAATCCGCCACCACGTCCCAGCAGCTCATGCCTGTCCTCCTGCGCCCGGCAGGCCCTTCTTCTGGCCGGAAATATCCCGGGGTGCGGGGCAGCGCCCCGCTGCAACGCCTGAACCGCGCATCACGCCGCCTTCCTTTGCGCTTCGCCGCCCATCGTCGCCTGGCCATGGGTCAGTCGGGTCATCAGCCGGCCCAGAACGATCTCGGAGACGCGCGTGAAGCACAGGTAGAACACCAGCAGGGCCGCGAAATACCAGACCCGCCAGTCGCCATGCGGATAGTCGGTGAAGCGGGCCGTCTTCGACCCGCCAAGTTCGCGCGCCCAGTAGACGATGTCCTCGACCCCCAGCAGGAACAGCAGCGGCGTGGCCTTGATCAGCACCATCCAGAGGTTCGACAGCCCCGGCAGGGCATAGACCCACATCTGCGGGATCAGGATCCGCCAGAAGGTCTGCCGGTGGCTCATGCCATAGGCCTCGGCGGTCTCGAGCTGCGCGTGCGGCACCGCCCGCATCGCGCCGTAGAGCACGTTGGCCGCGAAGGCGCCGAAAACGATGGCGAATGTCAGCACCGCGAGGCTGAAGCCGTAGACTTCGTGCCAGATCTGCGGCGAGGCGCTCAGCGGCAGTTTCGCCGCCGGGCAGACGACGAAGTCGTTGCCCTGCCAGATCTCATCCGGCCAGTCGGGACATTTCACCTGATGGCGCAGCCACTCGAAGCCTTGGTCGAGCGCGATCACGAAGAACAGGAAGAAGGCGATGTCCGGCACACCGCGCACCACCGCGATATAGCCCTGGCCGAGCCAGCGGATCGGGGCGATCCGCGACCGCGCGCCGATCGCCCCGAGGAATCCCATCCCCAGCGCCACCGGCGCGGTGATCGCAAGCAGCAGCAGCACCGTCCCGAAGGAGGCGTAGAAGGCAAAATGCTTGCCCGTCGTCAGGTAGCAGGCAAGCCAGCTCAGGCCCGACAGGGCGGAGGGATCGGCGCAGGCAGAAAAGATGGCGGCTCTCCGGGAAGCGCCCCGGCCCGAGGGGCCGGGGCAGGGTCATCAGAACTTCGGGCTGTCCGCGCCGAGGTATTCGACGATCATCTCGTTGAGCGTGCCGTCATCCTTCATCGACTGCACGGCGGCGTCGAATTTGTCACGCAGCTCCGGGTCGGACTGGCGGAAGGCCATGCCGATGCCGCCGCCGAGCGGCACGTCGTCACCCACGAAAGACACTTCGCCGCCGGATTCCTCGACCACCGGGATCAGGTAGTCCTTGTCCGACAGCACCACGTCCGCCTCGCCGGCGCGCATCGCCGCGACGGTCTCGTCGGGGGTGGGGTATTCCACGAGGGTCGCGCCTTCCATGGTCGCGACATGCGCCGCCTGGATGGTGCCGGTCTGCGCCGCGATCACCGCCGAATCCAGATCCACGTCGTCCATCATCGAGGCAAAGGCCGAGGGCGAGGGCGGGGTGTAGTTCTGGGTGAAGGCCACGACCTCCTCACGCTCGGGCGTGATCGACATGCCGGCGATGATGGCGTCGTAATTGCCCGAGACGAGGTTGGGGATGATCGAATCCCACTCGTTCGTGACCCACTCGCAGGTCAGTTCGGCGCGCTTGCACAGCTCGTCGCCCAGAACGCGCTCGAAGCCCGCGACCTCGCCGGAATCGTCGATGTAGTTGTACGGAGGGTAGCCGCCCTCGGTGCCAAGACGCACGACGTCCTGCGCCAGCGCCATCGAGGCGGTCATGGCCAGTGCGGCGGTGCCGAAAAGGATGGTCTTCATAAGTTTGCTCCCTTGGTTGGTTTTTATGGCCCTCGCCTTTCAGGCGTGGGTTGTGGAGGTCAGGAATCCCCGCAGGCGCTCGGATTTCGGGGCGCCGAACAGCGTCTCGGGCGGTCCCTGTTCTTCGATCAGGCCCTGATGCAGGAACACCACGTGATCGCTCACGTCGTGGGCCATCTTCATGTCATGCGTCACGATGATCATGGTGCGGCCCTCGGAGGCGAGGTCCTTGATGACCTTGACCACCTCCTGCTCGAGCTCCGGGTCGAGCGCCGAGGTCGGCTCGTCGAAGAGCAGCGCTTCGGGCTCCATGCAGAGCGCGCGCGCGATGGCGGCGCGCTGTTGCTGGCCGCCCGAGAGCTGCGCCGGGTAGGCATCGCACTTGTCGCCGATGCCGACCTTCTCGAGATAGCCGCGGGCGGCCTTCTCGACAGCGCCACGGTCGCGCGCCAGCACGGTGAGGGGGGCTTCCATGACGTTTTGCAGGATCGTCATGTGGGCCCAGAGATTGAACTGCTGGAACACCATCGACAGGTTGGTGCGGATGCGCAGCACCTGCTTGGGATCGGCGGGGCGGCGGTGATGGCCCGTGCCCTTCCAGTCCACCGGTTCGCCCTTGAACAGGATCTCGCCCTGCTGGCTGTCCTCGAGCAGGTTGCAGCACCGCAGCAGCGTCGATTTGCCCGATCCCGACGACCCGATCAGCGACACCACGTCGCCGCGATGGGCGGTGACGTCCACGCCCTTGAGCACCTCGAGGCCGCCATAGGCCTTGTGAAGGTTGCGGATTTCGATGACGGGCGCGGGATTTGGCAAGCCTGACCTCTGGCGGCGGTTTCGATCAGGGGCGAGGATGGGCGCAAACAGCCGCCATTTGCAATGCGCAAAACGCGAGCGGAGCCGGGGTTTTCGCCGCGTCAATCAGCAAATGCCGCGATTCAAGGCGGCGATCCGGCCCTTGAATGCGCCGGAGATCGGGTCGCGAGGTTGCGCTGTGCTGAAGCCGCTCAGCTTCCGCGGTCAACCCGCTGACGGGCGAGGGCAGAATCGCGGTCGTTGATGCCCAGAAGGTTCGACACCAGACGCAGCAGCGCGTCTTCCTCGGCGTCGCGTTCGCCGTCGGCGAGCACCACCTCCCACAGCGCCTCGATCACGCCGATGCGGTGATCGTAATCGACCGCATCCTTGATGGCGCGGGTGAAGCGCACGGTGTCGGGCGCCTCGGCCTCGAGTGCCTCGCCCTCGCCGCGCAGCTTGGCGGCCTCGAAGGGCGACAGCCCGTAACGCGCGACGTTGATCCGGTCGATGCGCTGACGCTCGCTCTCGTCATAGGTCTCGTCGGCGCGGGCGACACGCACGAGAAGCGCTGTCAGCGCCAGACGCGCGTCGGCATCGGGAAGGGTTTGCGGGCCGGGCTCAACGAGCCGCTTCAGGAAATCTGCGAACATGGATCGAGATATAGCGCCGGGATGCCCTCCGGGAAAGAGACGCTCTCGCCCGCGTGAGACATGTCCCTCAGGGGAGGGCGGCGTTGGCGCGAGCGTCCTCGGAGTCGGCGCGCTCGAGCCCGAGGTGATCCTCGATCAGCTCGACCAGCGCGGTCTCGTCGGCATCGCTGATGCCGTCGATCTCGGCCAGCTTCCACATCGCCGCCACCGCAGCCCGGCGATGTTCGTAATCGACGCCGTCTCGGATCCGGGCGGCCATCGCCTCGATGCCGGGCATTTCGAAGGCCAGCCGCTCGCACTCCGCCCGCATCTTGGCGGCCTGCAAGGGTTTCAGGTTGTAGGCCTCCGCCAGGATGCGGTCGATCTGCTCGACCTCCTCGAAGAGGTAGGTGTGGTCGGCCATCGCCACCTTGACCAGCAGCGCGCCCATGGCGTGGGCGGCATCAAGCTCGTGCAGCGGCTTTGCCGGTGCTGCGCGGTGATGAAAGAACGATTTCAGTCGCTCGAACATGGGGGGCCTCCTGCGTCGTCGCGCCAGTGTGGCAGCAGCGTCAGCGTGGCAACAGGGGGATTCGTCACCCGGCCCGCAACGGCGCAGGGTCTGTTGCGGAATGAGCGCCAAGAAACAGCTGCGAGAGCGCCTCGCGCTGCGCGTCCTGCGACGGGCCGACAGCCATCAGCACCTGATGCAGGCTCAGGGCAAAGCGCTGCCGGTCGCTGAGCCCCACGGCGCGCTGCAGGATCTCGGCAAAGCTGGCGCAGTCCGGCGCCGCCGCCGCGACCCGCTCGCAGGCCTCGCGCATTTCCGAGGCTTCGCGCGCGGTCAGGTCGTAGCACAGGGCCAGAACCGCCTCGAAGGTGGTCGGATCGGCGAACAGGCCCGCATGATCGGTGCGCGCCGCGCGCAGAAGCAAGGCCCCCAGCGCCAGCGGGGCGTCGCCGGGATCAAAGGGCGCCGCGAAAGGCGAGGCGAGCCAGAATCTCAGGTTGCGTCCCAAGCTGGCCGTTCCTGAGGCGTGGTACTGGTCGTTGCGGACGGCGGGTGCTGCATCGCGATCCTCGGTCATGGTGCGCCGCACCAAACTGGGGCAGGCGGGCGCCGTGGGCAATGCTCGTGATGCGTAAGGGGCCGGCCCGGCCACGTCGGGTGCGCGAGTGCCTGCCGCAAGGGCAGCGGCGTCCCGCCGACCGCGCTCGCTCGGCGCAACCCCCTTGTGTCCGCTCGGTTGGGGGCCGCGCAGGCGCGCGCCGGGGCGGCGCAGACAAGGCTGAAAAGGCGGGCAAGCCATCGCATACCGCGCAGCATACACGCGGCAGGGGCGTTCGGTCAGCGTTTTTTCGCGCGCTGGAAGAGCCGGTCGAGCCGTTTCGCCTCCTCCTGCATCCCCCAGGGCGGGTTGATCACGAACATGCCGGTGCCGACCATGCGGTGACCCTCGCGGATCGGGGGGAAGCGCAGCTCGTGGCGCAGCGCTCCGGGATGGTCGCGTTCGAGCGCCGCCAGCATCGGGGCGTGCAGGTTAGAGGTCAGGATCGGATACCAGAGCGCGAGGATGCCGACATTCCACTTCTTTGCCAGTTTGGCGAAGAATTTCGGGATGCGCTCGTAATCCTGCTTCACCTCGTAGGAGGGATCGACCAGCAGCAAGCCGCGGCGCGGCTCGGGCGGGCAGAGGCTCTGGGCCAGCGCGAACCCGTCCTGCTGGTGCACGGCCACGTTTGGAGCCACGAGCGCACCGCGCAGGGCTACGTGCTCCTGCGGATGCAGCTCTGCGAGGTGCAGCCGGTCCTGGTCGCGCAGCAGTGTCCGGGCAATCAGCGGCGAGCCGGGATAGGCGTTCGGCCCATGCGCGGCGCGGATCTTGGTAAGCGCGCGGGTGTAGGGGTGGCTTCCGGAAAGCTCGTCGGCCAAGGCGCCGATGCCCTGCGCCGCCTCCCCCGTCCTCACCGCCTCGGCGGCGGAGAGATCGTAAAGCCCGCGCCCGGCATGGGTCTCGATATAGCTGAGCGGCTTGTCCTTCCGGGTGAGGTAGTCGAGCATCCACGCCAGGAGCGCGTGCTTCTGCACATCGGCAAGATTTCCGGCGTGGTAGAGGTGCTGGTAGGACAGCATGGTCGTTCCTTGGTGAAGTCGCGCCGCGACAGTCTCTGCGCGTGCGGTCGGGGGGTCTCGGGGGCCGCAACGGAGGCGCGGTATGTGCAGAGGGGCATACAGGGTTTCGCGCGGATGTGCAGCACCCCGTCGGGGGGGGGGGGCGGCAGATTACGCCGTCCGCCCGTCTTGATGAGATCGGGGCGGGTGCGACGTGCCCGGCGCCATCGGCATCGCGTGGGCGCTCCGTCCTTCGAGGCGCTGGCAAATAGAACGGGCGGGGCCGTGAAGACCCCGCCCGTCAAACGCTTGTGTAGACCAATCAGCCCGGCAGGGCGATGGCCTTGGCGTTGACGAACTCGGTCATCCCGAAGCCGCCATGTTCGCGGCCATAGCCACTGTCCTTGACGCCGCCAAACGGCATCTCCGGCGTGGCGAGGTTGAAGTGGTTGATGAAGACCATGCCGGTGTCGAAGTGCTTCTTCGCCAGTTCCAGCGCGCGGTCTTCGTCCTTGCTGAAGATGCCGCCGCCGAGGCCGAACCGGCTGTCATTGGCGATGCGCATGGCGTCCTCGTCGTCCTTGGCGCGGATCACCGACGCCACCGGGCCGAAGAGCTCTTCGTCATAGGCGGGCTGGCCGGGGCTCACGTCGGTCAGCACGGTGGCCGGGTAGTAGTAGCCGGTGCCCTCGGGCATCTCGCCGCCGACGGCGATCTTGGCGCCCTTCGCGACGGATTTCTCGACCTGATCGTGCAGCGTTTTGCGCAGGTCCTTGCGGGCCATCGGACCGAGGCCGGTGTCTTCCTTGGTCGGATCGCCCAAGGTCACCTCGCCCATCGCCTTGACGTAGCCCTCGACGAAGGCGTCGTACACCTTGTCCGCCACCACGAAACGCTTGGCGTTCACGCAGGTCTGGCCATTGTTGTAGATCCGCCCCGCCACGCAGGTTTTCACGGCCAGGTCGATATCGGCATCCTCGAGCACGAGATAGGCGTCGTTCGAGCCAAGCTCCAGCACCGTCTTCTTCAGGTGCTCGCCGGCCTTGGCGCCGATGATGCTGCCCGACTTTGCGCTGCCGGTCATGGTCACGCCACGCACGAGCTTGTGGGCGATCAGATCGTCGGATTGATCGTGATCGATTAGCATCACGGTGAAGAGGTTTTTCGGCAGGCCGGCCTCCTCGAAGATGTCACGCAGCATGAGGCCCGAGCCGGTGCAGATCTCGGCGTGCTTCAAAAGAACACCGTTGCCGGCCATCAGGTTGGCGATGGCGTAGCGCACGGCTTGATAGGCGGGGAAGTTCCACGGCTGGATGCCATAGATCACGCCGATCGGCGATTTGGCGATCACGCCCTTGCGGCCGTCCTGAAGCGAACGCGTCTCGTCGGCGAGCACGTCCGGGCCGGCCTTGGCGGTCCAGTCGCAGATGGCGGCGCAGAGATCGATCTCGTCGCGGCTGTCCTGCAGGCGCTTGCCCATCTCGCGGGTCATCAGGGCGGCGAACTCTTCCTTTCGCTCCCTCAGCTTCGCGCCGATGGCCTTCAGGACCTTGCCGCGCTCCTCATGGGAAACGAGCCGCCAGTCGGTGAAGGCCTTGTGGCAGGCCTCAAGAGCGGAGGTCATCTCGTCGTCGCTCATCAGGGGGTAGGTGTCGATCACGTCTTCCGTCGCCGGGTTCGTGGTGGTCATGGCGCGGTCGGGACTATGAGCGTCCTTCATGTCGTGTCCTTTCCATTTCGGTATCTGCCCACCAACGTGCGTTCTTGGCACACGTTCCTCGTACGCAGTCACGTCCGCTTGAGGACGGGAGGGCCTGCGTGAGGTCGTCGGATCAGTCGTGCAACGCTATGCGGGAGACGAGGGAAAGGACGCTCGCGCGATGCGCGAGACGAGGTGCGCAACGCCGCCGGTGCCGCGCGGCCGCTCGAGCCGACCCGCGGAAAGCGTCTTCGCGAAGCGGTCTCGCGGGCTTATCCGGCGGAGGGCGTCAGGCTGACACGGGAAAGGCAGCCACGCGGCGCGGTCTCGCCGGGCGGGGGCGCCAGAGCGACGCGCGGCAAGTGCCGCGCGTCGTCCCCGGGACCGCCACGCCCGCCGGGCGGTGGGCAAACAGTACCAAATGCCCCTAAACCTGACGGTTGCCAGCTCAGGTCTGGCGGAACCGGTATATCGTCGCGTTGCGATAGGTCTGGCCGGGCCGGATCACCGGGTCCGGAAAGTCCGGCCTGTTCGGCGCGTCGGGCCATTCCTGTGTTTCGAGCGCAATCGCAGAGCGCGGCCCGAAGGCGGGGATCTCGGGGTCGGGGGTGGTCGGCGGGGCGATATGGTCGGCGGTATAGACCTGCAGCCCCGGCGCCTCGGTCTCGACCTCGAGCTGCAGGCCCGACGGTGCCGTGACCCGCGCCACGGGAGCCGCGCCGCGTTGCAGGCAGAAATTGTGATCGATGCTCTGGCTGGCGAGCTCCCGAGGGCTGCGGAAATCGAAAGGCGTGCCTTCGACGGCTGCGAGTTCTCCGGTCGGGATCTGCTCTGCGTCCACCGGCAGGTAGCGCTCCGCCGCGATCTCAAGGCGGCACCGGGCGATATCGCCGTCGTCGGTCAGCGCGAAATAGGAATGATGCGCGAAAGACAGCGGGCAGGGCGCCGAGGGCGTGGCTTCGGTGACAACCTCAAGTGCGTTGTCTCGACAGCGGTAGGTGGTGGTGACGGCGAGGTCTCCGGGGAACCCCATTTGGCCGTCGGGCAGTTCGAGCGCGAAGGTGGCGTGGTCGGCGCCGTGGTCGACCAGCTCCCAGACCAGCGCGCCGGTGCCGTCGCTGCCGCCATGCAGGCAGGTGCGACCGCCCTCGTTGCGATCCAGAGTGAACTCGCGCCCGTCGAGGCTGAACCGCCCACCGCCGATCCGGTTGGCGTAGCGACCGACCGTGGCGCCGAAATAGACCATGTCGCCAAGATACGGCGCGAGGCTCGAGGCGCCGAGCACCAGCGGATGCGCCACACCCTCGAGCCGCAGGTCGCGCAGGCGCGCGCCGTGGGTCAGCAGCGAGGCACGCAGCGCGCCGCTGCCGATCTCGACCTGCATGACCTGCGTGCCGTCCGGGAGCGTCCCGAAGACGGAGACCTGTTCGCGCGCCATGTCAGGCCCTCACTCTTGGTGCCGGCAGACCGGCGACGGGGCTTTCGGCCTGATAGAGCAACCCCTGCGCCGCGTCGGGTTGGGCGATCCCCTCGCGCGCGGTGGAGACGTAGAGTCGCCGCAGGTTCGGACCGCCGAAGGCCGGACAGGAGCTGTGCCGTCCGCCAACGCGGATCTCCTGGTCGAACTGCCCGTCCGGCAGGTAGCGCGCGACCCGGTTTGCCCCCCACTGGGCGTTCCACAGCCCGCCCTCGGCGTCGGTCACGGCACCGTCGGGAAACAGCCCCTCCGCGCGCAGGTCCAGAAAGACCTCGGGCTCGCCGTCGGGCCAGCCATCCGCATCGAGCGCCACGCGCCAGATGGTCTGGCGGGAGGTGTCGGCGAAATAGGCGATGGTGCCGTCAGGGTTGAAACAGATGGCGTTGGGGATCGAAATATTGTCGTAGAGGCGCGTGACCTTGCCGTCGAAATAGCGATAGATCGCCCCGGCCTCCTCCTCGGCGTGCTTGCCCATGGTGCCGATCCAGAAGCCGCCATGCCGGTCGGCCCGGCCATCGTTCGAGCGGGTGCCGGCCTTGTCGGCCTCGATTTCCGCCACCCGCTCGCGCGCGCCCGAGGCGATGTCGAAGCGCCAGAGCCCGGTTTCGGAGGCGATGAGCAGGGTGTCGCGGTCGATCCAGCCGGCGGCGGAGTGCATTTCGTCGAACTGCCATTCCAGCGCGCCCGAGGCGTCGAAGGACAGCAGCCGCGCGCTCAGGATGTCGAACCAGAACAGCTGCTGCCGTTCGGGGTGCCAGAAGGCCCCCTCGCCCAGCTCGCAGGGGCGGGTGTCGCAGATCGTCGCGGTCATGGCCTTACTCCTCCGTGGCGGATCTTCGGGGGTCTGCCGCCACCTTGGCCGGTTTGGTCCCCCACCCGCAAGAGGCCGGGGGCGACCTGCGGGTGGGGCTGTTCTTGGTTTCCGGGCGCTTTGCCGGGATCACTTCAGATCCTGCGGCAGCAGCGCCTCGGGGAGGTTCTGATAGCAGACCGGACGCAGGAAGCGGCGGATCGCCATGGTCCCGACCGAGGTCGCGCCGAAGTTGGTCGACGCGGGGTAGGGGCCGCCATGAACCATGGCATCGCAGACCTCGACCCCGGTGGGGAACCCGTTGGCCAGCACGCGCCCCGCCATGCGCTCGAGCACCGGCAGCAGGCGCTGGCCCAGAGCGGTGTCGCCCTCGTCCATCATCAGCGTTGCGGTGAGCTGGCCGGCGAAGCTCTTGGCGACGGCGAGCATCTCGTCCTCGTCCCGGACGACGATGGCGATGCCGAGCGGGCCGAAGACCTCGTGACCCAGCGTCTCGTTCTCCATCCACGCCGAACCGGTGGTGCGCAGCAGGTAGGGCGCGGCGTTGCGCTGATCGCAGCTCGAGGTCATCACCTCCTGCACGCCGCTCTGGGACGACAATGTCTTTGCCCCGGCGCGGTAGGCATCTGCGATGCCCTCGGTGAGCATGGTCTGCGGCGCTGTCGCCTCGAGCGCCTCTTTCGCGGCCGCGAGGAAGGCCTCGGTCTCGGCGCCTTCGATCAGCACAAGCGCCCCGGGATTGGTGCAGAACTGCCCAGCCCCCATGGTGAGCGAGCCGGCCCAGCCCTTGGCCATCTCCTCGGCGCGCGCGGACATCGCGGCGGGCAGGAGGAACATCGGGTTGATCGAGCCAAGCTCGCCGAAGAACGGGATCGGCTCCGGGCGCTGCGCGCAGAGGTCATAGAGCGCCTTGCCGCCGCGCAGCGAGCCGGTGAAGCCCACCGCCTTGATCAGCGGATGGCGGACCAGCGCACCGCCGACCTCGTGGCTGCCGCCATGGATCATCGAGAAGGTGCCTGCGGGCATCCCGGTGGCCTCGATGGCGGCGTGGATCGCCTCGGCGACGATCTCGGCGGTGCCGGGATGGGCCTCGTGGCCCTTCACCACGACCGGGCAGCCGGCGGCAAGCGCCGACGCGGTGTCACCGCCGGCGGTGGAGAAGGCCAGCGGGAAGTTCGAGGCGCCGAACACCGCCACCGGGCCGATCGGGCGCTGGAGCATCCGCAGGTCCGGGCGCGGCAGCGGCGCGCGGTCGGGCAGCGCTTCGTCATGGCGGCGGTCGAGATAGGCGCCGTCGCGGATATGCGCCGCGAAGAGACGAAGCTGGCCGGTGGTGCGGCCACGCTCCCCTTCCAGACGACCGGCGGGCAGACCGGTCTCGGCGGTGCCGATCTCGGTGAGCGCGTCGCCGCGTGCGTCGATCTCGTCGGCGATGGCCTCAAGAAACGCGGCGCGCTCCTCGCGCGTGGTGGCAGCATAGGCGGGAAAGGCCGCCTCGGCGGCCTCGGCGGCTGCGTCGACCTGTGCCGACGTGCCTTTCGAGACCGCGATCGGCGCGCCGGTCACCGGCTGCGAGGAAAAGGTCTCGTCGCTGCCGACCCAGTCGCCGGCAATCAGGTGTTTTCCTTGGAAAGTCATATCGTTGCTCCTCTTACTTGCCCCAGCGCAGCGCCATGATGTCGAGATCACGGGCCAGCTCCAGAAGCCGGCTGCGGGTGCGGGGCGTCATGGGTTTGAGCGGGTGGCGCACGTGATCAGACGCGATCACGCCGCCTTCCTTGTAGATCACCTTGCAGGCGCGCAGGCCGCACTGGCGGTTTTCGTGGTTGATCAGCGGCAGGCAGAGCTGCCACTGCTTGAGCGCCGCCGCCTTGTCGCCGGCGAGGTAGTGGCTGACGATCGGGCGGATCTTGTCGGCGAACATGCCCGAGGTCATAGTGCCGGTGGCCCCGGCATCGAGATCGGCCAGCAGCGTGACCGCCTCTTCGCCGTCGAAGGGGCCGATAATGTCACGGCCGCCCGCGGCGATCAACGCCTCGAGCTTGTCAGCCGCAAACGGGGTTTCCATCTTGAAATAACAGACATTCTCGATCTCTTTCGCCATCTTGGCCAGAAGCGGCACCGGCAGCGTGACGCCCGAGAGTGGCGCGTCCTGGATCATGATCGGGATCGAGATGGCGTCGGAGACGGCGGCGAAATGCTCGAAGATGCCCTCCGCCGCGGGCACCAGTCCGACGCCGTGATAGGGTGGCATCATCATCAGCATCGCGGCGCCCAGCGATTGCGCGTGGGTCGCGCGCTCGATCGCCACCTGCGTCGAGAAATGCGAGATCGTGACGATCACCGGTACCCGGCCCGCGACGTGCTCGAGGCAGAGCTTGGTGAGGACGCGGCGCTCCTCGTCGGAGAGCACGAACTGCTCGGAATAATTGGCAAGGATGCAGATCGCATCGACGCCCTGATCGATCAGGCAGTCGAGCGTGTTTTTCATGCCCTGAAGATCGAGCGAGCCGTCCTCGAAGAAGGGCGTGGGCGCGACGGGCAGGATGCCGGTGAGCGGGGTTGTCTTGAGGTCTGTCACGGAAACTCCTCGACGTCAGAAATGGAAGGGGGCGACGGTCTCGCGCCGTCCCAGCAGGAAGGCATCGGCGACGTGGCGCATCGGCGAAAGGTCCATGTCGATCCGGCCGTTGCGGACGAGCTGGGCCATCTTGGCGTAGAGCCGGGGGTATTCCCCGTCGAGCCCGGTGAGCGCGTCGCCCGCGGGGGCGCCGTCGACGAACATCTGGGCGCCGCCATGGGTGAGCTTGAGTGTGCCCTCGGCGCAGACGGCCTCGATCTCCCAGGTCTGCTCGCCCTCCTGCCGGAAGTCGAAATCGCAGCTGATCGCCGCGTCGCCGGGGTGGCGAAAGCCGAGCTTCGCCGCAATCGGCGCCTGCCGGTTGTCGGGGAAGGAGAGCACCGCCTCGCGCAGGTGGATCGCGTCGGGCAGTATCTCGGTCAGGATCGACAGCGCGTTGATGCCGGGATCGAACACGCCAAGCCCGCCGGGCTCGAAGATCCAGTCCTGCCCGGGGTGCCAGCGCCGGACATCCTCGCGCCATGTGATATGCAGCGATTTCAGCGATTTGTCCGCGAGCCACGCCTTGGCGGCAGCGACCTGCTGCGCCTCGCGCGAGTGCCACGTGGCATAGATCGACAGACCGCGCGCGCGCGCCATGCGCTCAAGCTCGGCGCATTCCGAGAGCGTCGCGCCCGGCGGCTTCTCGAGCATCACGTGCCGTCCGGCGGCCAGCGCCTTGGCGGCATACTCGAAGCGCGGGACCGGGGGCAGGCACAGGGACACCACCCGGATCTCGGGGCAGGCCTCGAGCATCGCGTCGAGGCTGTCGAAGGCGTCGACACCGTCGACCGTGCCGGAGCGCGACACCGTGGCGGCAAGCTCCCAGTCTTCGGAGGCCGAGAGGGCGGGGACGTGCTGGTCGATGGCGATCTTGCCGATGCCTGCGAGTGCGATCTGCATCAGTGCGAGTCCTTTCCGACGGCGTTGCCCCGGCAGCCCTTGAGGAAGTCGAGGTCCGCGCCGGTATCGGCGCCCTCCACATGCTGCTGGTGCAGCCAGCCATAGCCGCTTTCGAAGCTTTCCGCGGTCGGCGTCCAGTTGGCGAGGCGCTCGGCCAGCTCGGCCTCGGAGATATCGAGATGCAGGCGCCGGCCCGGCACGTCCAACTCGATCATGTCGCCGCTGCGCACCACCGCCAGCGGACCGCCTGCGGCGGCCTCGGGCGAGGTGTGCAGCACGACCGTGCCGTAGGCGGTGCCCGACATGCGCGCGTCCGAGATGCGGACCATGTCGGTGATGCCCTTTTGCAGGATCTTCGGCGGCAGCCCCATGTTGCCGACCTCGGACATGCCCGGGTAGCCCTTCGGACCGCAGTTCTTCAGCACCATCACGCAGGTCTCGTCGATGTCGAGATCGGGGTCGTTGATGCGGGCCTTGTAGTCGTCGATATCCTCGAAGACGACGGCACGGCCCTTGTGCTGCAGCAGGTGCTTCGAGGCGGCGGAGGGCTTCAGCACCGCGCCGTTCGGGGCGAGGTTGCCGCGCAGCACGGCGATGCCGCCCTGCGGGGTGAGGCCCTTGCCCACGGGGCGAATGACGTCCTCGTTGTGGTTCATCACGTCGCGGACCTCGTCCCAGATGGTCTCGCCGGAAACCGTGAGTGCGTCCTTGTGCAGCAGGCCCGCCTCTCCGAGCCGCTTGAGCACCACCGGCAGGCCGCCGGCATAGAAGAACTCTTCCATCAGGTACTCGCCCGAGGGCATCAGGTTGACGATGGTCTCGACATCGCGACCGCAGCGGTCCCAGTCGTCGAGGGTCAGGTCCACGCCCTCGACCCGGCCCGCGATGGCAAGCAGGTGAATGACCGCGTTGGTCGAGCCGCCGATGGCGCCGTTGGTGCGGATGGCGTTTTCGAACGCCTGCTTGGTCATGATGTCGGAGGGCTTGAGGTCGTCCTTGACCATCTGCACGATGCGCCGCCCCGAGAGCTGCGCCATGACGCGGCGGCGGCTGTCGACCGCGGGGATCGCGGCGTTGCCCGAGAGCGCCATGCCAAGCGCCTCGGCCATCGACGCCATCGTCGAGGCGGTGCCCATGGTGTTGCAGGTGCCGGTCGAGCGCGACATGCCGGCCTCGGCCTCGAGGAACTCCTCCTGCGTCATCTCGCCGGCCTTCACGGCCTCGGAGAATTTCCACAGGTGGGTGCCGGAGCCGACGCGCTCGCCCCGGAAATAGCCGTTCAGCATCGGCCCGCCGGTGACCACGATCGAGGGCACGTCGCAGGAGGCGGCGGCCATCAGAAGCGAGGGCGTGGTCTTGTCGCAGCCCACCATCAGCACGGCGCCGTCGATGGGCTGGCCGCGCAGCTGTTCCTCGATCGAGAGCGCCGCGAGGTTGCGATACATCATCGCCGTCGGGCGGAAGGTGTTCTCGGAGGCCGAGAAGGCCGGGACCTCGACCGGGAAGCCGCCGGCCTCCCAGATGCCCGCCTTCACCTTTTCGGCAAGCTCGCGCAGGTGGCCGTTGCAGGGGGTCAGGTCGGACCAGGTGTTCATGATCCCGATGATCGGGCGGCCATCGAAGAGGTCGTGCGGGTGGCCCTGGTTCTTCAGCCAGCCGCGATGGTAGATCGTGTCGCGGGAATTGCCGCCGTACCATTCCTGCGAGCGCAGGCGCCGGGGCCAGGGGGCAGGTTTGAAGGTCATGTCGGTCGATCCATTGTTAGGGTGAACGGGGCGAGGCGGGCAGGGGGCGCGGCATCCGCGCCTCTCGTGCGGCGCCTCAGGCCTTGTTTTTCTGGTAGACGTCGAAGAACACGGCGGCGAGCAGCACCAAGCCCTTGATGACCTGCTGGTAGTCGATGCCGATGCCCATGATCGACATGCCGTTGTTGAGCACGCCCATGATGAAGGCGCCGACCACCGCGCCGATGATCTTGCCTGAGCCACCCGACATCGACGCGCCGCCGATGAACACCGCCGCGATCACGTCGAGCTCGAAGCCGAAGCCGGCCTTGGGCGTCGCGGTGTTGAGGCGGGCGGCAAAGATCAGCCCGGCCAGCGCCGCGAGCATCCCCATGTTCACGAAGGCGAGGAAGGTGAGCCGCTCGGTCTTGATGCCCGAGAGCTTGGCCGCCTTCTCGTTGCCGCCGAGCGCATAGATGCGGCGGCCGAGCGTGGTGTTCTCGGTGATGAAGGCATAGATCAGCGTCAGGACCACCATCGAGATCATCACGTTGGGCAGGCCGCGGAACCCCGCGAGCTTGTACATGACGTAGAACAGCGCGCCGCTGACAATGATGGTGCGCGCCCAGAAGAAGGCGGCGGGCTCTTCCTCCATGCCGTACTTGCGGTTGGTGATGCGCTGGCGCAGTCCGAGCCAGACGATCAGCATCACCGCGATCACCCCGGCCACGAGCGCCGTGCCATTGGGCCGGCCAAGGCCGGTGAAGTCGGGAATGAAGCCGGTCGAGAGCGCCTGGAAGCTGCGCTCGAACGGGCCGACGGACTGGCCCTCGAGCAGCCAAAGCGACAGGCCGCGGAACACGAGCATCCCTGCCAGCGTCACGATGAAGGCCGGGATCTTCCAGTAGGCGACCCAGTAGCCCTGCCAGGCGCCGATCAGGATGCCGGCGCCGAGCGAGGCGAGGATCGTGGCCCAGACCGGCCAGCCCCAGTTGACCATCATCACCGCCGCGAGCGCGCCGATGAAGCCCATCACCGAGCCGACCGAGAGGTCGATATGCCCCGCCACGATGACGATCAGCATCCCGAGCGCCATGATGATGATATAGCTGTTCTGCAGGAACAGGTTGGTGATGTTGACGGGCTTCAGCAGCGTTCCGTCGGTGACCACCTGAAAGAAGATCATGATCGCGATCAGCGCCACCAGAAGCCCGTACTCGCGCAGGTGCTTCGACAGGTACTGAACGAGGCTGCCGCCGTCGTTCGCGCGTTTGTTTTCAGCCAGTTCCAACTGTCCCTCTCCCTATTCCGCCGCGCCCAAGGCGGGCTCGTCGACCACGTCGGTCACGATCATCGACATGATGCGCTCCTGGCTCGCCTCGGCGGCCGTCAGCTCGCCGACCAGCGCGCCCTCGTTCATCACGTAAATCCGGTCGCACATGCCCAGAAGCTCCGGCATCTCCGACGAAATCATCACCACGCCCTTGCCCTGCTCGGACAGGCTGTTGATGATGTTGTAGATTTCAAATTTCGCGCCCACGTCGATGCCGCGCGTGGGCTCATCGAGGATCAGCACCTCGGGCTCCGAGAACAGCCATTTCGACAGCACCACCTTCTGCTGGTTGCCGCCCGAGAGGTTCATCACCTTCTGGAACACCGAAGGGGTACGGATGTTCATCGCCTGCCGGTAGCGCTCGGCCACGCGGGTCTCCTCGCCCTCCGAGATGATGCCGTGGCGCGAGACGCTGGGCAGGTTCGCCAGCGTGGTGTTCTTCTGGATCGTCTCCTCGAGGATCAGGCCCAGCGACTTGCGGTCCTCGGTGACATACGCAAGGCCCGCCCCGATGGCGCGCCCGACGGTCGAGGTGTCGACCTCGCGCCCGTGCATCCTGACCCGGCCCGAGATGTTCTGCCCGTAGCTGCGGCCGAAGATCGACATCGCAAGCTCGGTCCGGCCCGAGCCCATCAGGCCTGCGATGCCGACCACCTCTCCGGCGCGGACCCGGAACGAGGCGTTGCGGATCACCTGACGGTCCTTGTGCTCTGGATGCCAGACCGACCAGTCGTCGACCTCCATCAGCATCTCGCCGGCGCGGTGCGGGCGCGGGGGATAGCGGTTCGACAGGTCGCGGCCCACCATGTCGCGCACGATGCGGTCTTCGGTGATGTCGTCGGTGTGGGTGTTCATCGTCGACACGGTCGCGCCGTCGCGGATCACCGTCACGCTGTCGGCGACGCGGCGCACCTCGTTGAGCTTGTGGCTGATGATGATCTGGGTGACGCCCTGCGCCTTGAGCTCAAGCATCAGGTCGAGCAGCGCCTGGCTGTCATGTTCCGACAGGGCCGCGGTCGGCTCGTCGAGGATCAGCAGCTTCACGTCCTTGGAGAGCGCCTTGGCGATCTCGACGAGTTGCTGCTTGCCGACGCCGAGGCTGTCGACCAGCGTGCCCGGCGGTTCGCTCAGCCCGACCTTGTCGAGCAGGTCCGTGGTCATCCGGAAGGTCTCGCGCCAGTCGACGACGCCCTTGGTGGCGCGCTCGTTGCCGAGGAAGATGTTCTCGGCGATCGACAGCAGCGGCACCAGCGCCAGCTCCTGGTGGATGATGATGATCCCCAGCGCCTCGCTGTCGTTGATGTCGGAGAACTGCGCGGTCTGGCCGTCATAGCGGATCTCGCCGTCATAGGTACCTGCGGGATAGACCCCGGAGAGCACCTTCATCAGGGTCGACTTGCCGGCGCCGTTCTCGCCGCAGATGGCGTGGATCTCGCCCCGGGCGACCGTCAAGTTGACGTTGTCGAGCGCCTTGACGCCGGGGAATTCTTTGGTGATGGCGCACATCTCGAGCAGGGATGTCATGCCGTTGACCTCTCGTAATCAGGGGTGGGATCCGCGCGGGCGACCATGCGCCCCCCGTGGGAGGCCGGGGCGGATCCCGCTGGGTCGGCGCCTGAGGCCGGCCCGGGTCCGGACGTCCGGGGAGATGGGCCCCGGACATCCGTTGGCTCAGAACTCCGAGGCGTCGTGATAGCCGCTCTCGACGACGATCTCTTCCCAGTTCGAGCTGTCCACCAGCACCGGCTTGAGCAGATAGGACGGAACCACCTTCTCGCCGTTGTCGTAGGTCTCGGTGTCGTTGATCTCGGGCTCGGTGCCGTTCTGCAGCGCCTCGACCATGTCAACCGCCACGCCCGCCAGCTCGCGGGTGTCCTTGAACACCGTCGAGTACTGCTCGCCCGCGATGATCGACTTGACCGACGGCAGCTCCGCGTCCTGACCGGTGACGATGGGCATCTTCAGGTCGCCATTGCCGTAGCCCACGCCCTTGAGCGAGCTGAGAATGCCGATCGAAAGCCCGTCATAGGGAGACAGAACGCCGTGCACGCGCTCGTCGGTGTAATGCGCCGAGAGCAGGTTATCCATCCGCGCCTGCGCCACCGCGCCATCCCAGCGCAGGGTGCCAACGGTGTCCATGCCCATCTGGCCCGACACGATGTTGATGGTGCCGTCGTCGATCAGCGGTTGCAGGACCGACATCGCGCCGTTGTAGAAGAAATAGGCGTTGTTGTCGTCGGGCGAGCCGCCGAACAGCTCGACATTGTAGGGGCCGTCGCCGAAGCGCTCTTTCATGCCGTCGACCAGCGAGGTCGCCTGCAGCACGCCGACCTGGAAGTTGTCGAAGGTGGCGTAATAGCTGACATACGGGCTGTCGCGGATCAGGCGGTCGTAGCTGATCACCTCGATGTCGGCGTAATAGGCGTTTTCGAGCGCGTTCGAGAGCGTGGTGCCGTCGATTGCCGCGATTACGAGCACATCCACGCCGCGGGTGATCATGTTCTCGATCTGGCTGACCTGGTTCGGGATATCGTCTTCCGCGTATTGCAGAATGGTCTCGTAGCCGGCTTCCTGAAGCTGCTCCTGCATCGAGTTGCCGTCGGAAATCCAGCGGGCGGACGACTTGGTGGGCATCGCAATGCCGATCAGGCCATCGGCATAGGCGCCGGTGGCCAGCATGAGAGCGGCGGCCGAAACGGCCGCTAGGGACTTGATAGTCATGAACTCCTCCACATTCGCGGCTCGGCTCTTGACGCCTTGGGGGCCGCTGATCAGTTCCTGGTCTCCTCAACCATCGACTGCCTAGCGCTAACGCGGCATATCTGTAAAATGCAAATCAGAACGAAATCCATATCACGTTAGGTATGTCACCCCGATGGATCTGAGCAGACGTCTGAAGCCGAGCCACCTCATGCTGATCGACGAGATCGCGAAGAAGCAGAAGCTGCAACTCGCCGCCGAGGCGCTGTCGATCTCGCAGCCGGCGGCAAGCCGGATGCTGGCGGATATCGAGGCCAATATGGGCACGCCGCTCTTCGTGCGGCACCCCCGCTGGATGGAGCTTACGCAGGCGGGGGAGGCGGTCTTGCGCCACGTGCGTGTGGTCCTGTGGGAGCTCGAGACGCTCGAGGCCGAGGTGGCGCTCATCGCGGGCGGCCGGGCCGGCGTGGTGCGGGTCGGCGCGGTGACGGGCCCGGCGGTGGGCTGCCTGATGCCGGCCCTGCGCAAGGTGAAGGGCGAGAGCCCCGACATCGAGACCACCATCGAGGTCGGGCCGTCGGTGCAACTGGTGCGCCGGTTGCAGGAGGGGCGGCTCGATTTCATCATCGCCCGGCTGACGCCGGAGCAGGACAGCAGCGCGTTTCACGTCTACCCCGCCCGGTCCGAGCGCGTCACGCTTCTGGTGCGCGACACCCACCCGCTGGCGGGCCGGCCGGATCTGCCGCTCGAGGCCGTGGCCGGCTACGAATGGGTGATGCAGGAACGTGGCTCGCCGATCCGTCAGGCGGTGGAGCGGGCCTTTCTCGAGGCCGGCACGCCGGTGCCGGCGAACGTGTCGAACTCCTCGTCGCTGCTGATCGTGCTCTCGATCATCTCGCAGGCCGACGTGATCTCGCCGCAGTCCAAGGAGGTCGCCGACATTCTGACCGGCGGCGCGCTCGGGGCGCGGCTGGTGGCGCTCGAGATGGCCTGCGACATGACGGTCTCGCCGTATTTCGTGCTCTCCAACCGCAGCCAGCAACTGTCGCGTGCATCCGAGCGGGTGCTAAAGGAGGTGCTGAAGCGGCTGTGAGTGGTGCTGCGTTTGCGTTTGCAGGGGTAGGGCGCGACGTCCGAAACCCTCGGGCCTTCGGGGGCAGGAGCTCCGCGATGGGGCTACGCCCCGTCCGCCTCGCCGTCCTGCACCAGACGCGCCCCGGCAATCGCCGCGGTGTTGCCGATATGGGTGCGCATCGCCCGCGCCGCCTCGGTCGCATCGCGCGCCCTGAGCGCGGCGAGGATCGCGTGATGCTCCGCGATCGAGGTCTCCATTCTCGAGACCTCGGTGTTCGGGATCGGCACCCGCTGGCTTTCGGTCAGCACGTCGTGAATCGAGCGATAGAACAGCCGCAGCATTCCGTTCGGACAGGCATCCGCGATCTGCGAGTGAAACGCGAGATCGGCCTCCACATGCGCCAGCAGGTCGCCGTTGCGCCACGCCTCTTCGAAGGTGCGCGCGGCGGCTTCGAGGGCGGTGAGCGCCGCGTCGGTCATCTCCGGGGCGGCGAGGCGACACATCTCGCTCTCGATCACCAGCCGGGTCTGGAACACCTCGGTGATCGAATGGCGGGCATCGTGGCGCCAGTTCTGGCCGGCTTTCGGCGCGCGCGTCCGCTCTCCGGCCACGAAGGTGCCGCGCGCCGGTAGCGTTCGGATCAGCCCGAGCGTTTCGAGGGTCAGGAGCGCCTCTCGCAGCGAGGCGCGCGAGACGCCGAGCCGCTCCGACAGGACCCGCTGCGAGGGAAGCTTGGAATCGGGAGGGAATTCACCGCTGCGGATCATCTCCTGAATCCGGCGGGTCACGACCGCCGTGACGGGCAGCTTTCCGAAATCTTCGTCCATCGCTCTGTTCCTATTTTGAGCAGGTGCGTCTGCCACGGCTCTCGCGGGGCTGAAAATGGTGATTGCACAGTTGCAAGAATCTTGCCAGCGTGATCCTACCGGTATGACTGGTCAGACCGGTAGGCCCGAAACAATTCGGGTGTCATAAAAAACAGGGAGACAAAAACATGCTCAGGAAGTTCCTCATTCCGCTTGCGGTAGCCGCCGCCGGCGCGGGTAGCGCCCAGGCTCAGGACGCGCTGAACGTCGGCGCGAACATCGGCAACGTGCCTTGGGAGTTTCAGGACGAGAGCGGCGCCTTCGTCGGCTTCGAGGTCGATCTTGCCAATGCGGTGGCGGAGAAGCTTGGCCGCGAGGTCGAGATCGTCAACATCCCGTTCAACGGCCTGTTCTCGGCGGTCCAGTCGGGCCGCATCGACATGGCGATGTCGTCGATCACCATCACCGACGAGCGCCTGCAGTCGGTGAGCTTTGCGCAACCATATTACGACAGCGACCAGTCGCTCACCGTCGGCGCCGACGGGCCTGCCTCGCTGGACGAGATGACCGACAAGATCGTCGGCGTCGACACCGGCTCGACCGGCGACATGTGGGCGACCGAGCACGCCGAGCAGTACGGCTTTGCCGACATCCGCCGCTACGAAGGCCTGCAGCCGGCCATGCTCGACCTGACCGCCGGCCGCATCGACGGCTACATCTCGGATATCCCGGCGCTTCAGTACTACGTCAAGGACAAGCCCGCCCTGCAGGTCGTCCAGCGCATCGAGACCGGCGAGAAATACTCCTTCATGTTCGCCAAGGACGCGGAACTGGCGACCGAGGTCAACGAGATCATCAGCGGTCTGAAGGAGGACGGGACGCTCGCGCAGCTGCACGAGACATGGTTCGGCGCGGCGCCCGATGACGGCACCTCGACGGTGACCGTTCTCGACATGCCGAGCGCAGAGTAAACGCGCGCGATCCGGGCGCGCAAGCGCCCGGGTCCCTGCAGGGGATCCCGATGGACTTGTTCGAAACCTTCTTCAATCTCGAGGTGCTGGCCCGAAGTTTTCCGATGCTTCTCAAGGGGCTCTGGCTCACGCTTCAGCTGGGCGCCGCGAGCATTCTGGCCGGGCTGGTGCTGGGCCTCGCGCTGTGCATGATGCGGCTCTATTCGGCGCGCCCGGTGCAGATCCTCACGCGCATCTATATCGATGTCTTCCGGTCGATCCCGCTGCTGGTTCTGCTCATCATCGTCTACTACGCGCTGCCCTTCGTGGGCGTGCGGCTGTCGCCCTTCGCATCCGCGATGACCGCGCTGACCATGGTCTCAGGGGCTTACACGGCCGAGATCTTCCGCTCGGGGATCGAGGCGATCCCGAAGGGCCAGTTCGAAGCTGCGGCGGCCCTGGGCCTCGGTCATCGCCAAACCATGATCGACGTGATCCTGCCGCAGTCGATCCGCATGGTGATCCCGCCGCTGACCAACAATTCGATCAACGTCGTGAAGGACACGGCGCTGGCCTCGGTCGTGGCGATGCCGGACCTGCTGAAACAGGCGACGCAGGCGCAGGCGCTCGCGGCGAACCCCAGCCCGCTGATCGGCGCGGCGGCGATCTACCTCGCCTTCCTGTTGCCGCTGGTGCTGCTGGTGTCGCGTCTGGAGCGGCGGCTCAGCCGGGGGAGAGTGTGATGTCGGGCTATATCAGCATCCGGAACCTGCAGAAGTTCTACGGTCACTATCATGCCCTGCGCGGCATCGACCTCGAGATTGCGCGCGGCGAAGTGGTTTGCGTGGTCGGCCCCTCGGGCTCGGGGAAGTCGACGCTGATCCGCTGCATCAACCGGCTCGAGGATTTCTCGAACGACAGTGCCATCCATGTCGATGGTGTGCCGGTGCTGCCCGGCTCCACCCTAGCGAAGGTGCGTGCCGAGGTCGGCATGGTGTTCCAGAGCTTCAACCTGTTTCCGCACCTCACCGTGCGCGAGAACATCATGCTCGCGCCGCGCCGCGTGCGGGGCACGACCAAGGCCGCAGCGGCCGCGCAGGCGGATCAGTTGCTCGCGCGGGTGGGTCTGGAAACGCAGGCCGATAAGTACCCCAGCGGCCTCTCCGGCGGCCAGCAGCAGCGCGTGGCGATTGCCCGGGCGCTGGCGATGGAGCCGCAGGTGCTGCTCTTCGACGAGCCCACCTCGGCGCTCGATCCCGAGATGGTGGGCGAGGTGCTCGACGTGATGCGCGACCTTGCGCAGACCGGCGTCACCATGGTGGTGGTGACCCACGAGATGGGCTTTGCCCGACAGGTCGCCGACCGCGTGATCTTCATGGACGGGGGAGAGGTGATCGAGGCCGCCCCGCCCGCCGAGTTCTTCTCGGCCCCGCGCGAGACGCGCACCCGCAATTTCCTGCACGCCGTGCTGGACCACTGAACACCCCTTCAAGACAGACAACAGGGACAGCCGATGTCAGACCACACAGATCAACTGGACATGGAGTTCGTGCGCGGCGCGTTTCCCGCGCTGGCCAAGGACTGGGCCTTCTTCGACAACGCAGGCGGCTCGCAGACGCTGCAGGCCGCCATGGACCGGATCGTCGAGTTCCTTACCCATCGCGACGTGCAGATCGGCGGCAGCTACGAGATCTCTCAGCTCGCGGCGGAGGCACTGATGGACGGGCGCCGCGCCGCCCAGACCTTCGTGAACGCCGCCCGACCCGAAGAGATCGTCTTCGGCCCCTCGACCACCGTGCTGATCCAGACCCTCGCGGCGGCGATGCGCAGCCAGTTCGAACCCGGCGACGAGATCATCGTGTCCCATGCCGACCATGAGTCCAACATCGGCCCGTGGGAGCGGCTGCGCGAGTTCGGCGTGGTGATCAAGGTCTGGCCCCTCGACCGCGCGTCGATGCAGCTTCGCCTCGAGGACCTCGCACCGCTGATGGGGCCGCGCACGAAGCTGGTCTGCGTGCATCACGTCTCGAACATTCTCGGCTCGATCAACCCGGTGGGCGAGATCGCGGACTTCGTTCATGCGCGCGGTGCGAAGATCTGTGTCGACGGCGTCGCCTACGCGCCGCACCGCGCCATCGACGTGACCGGCTGGAATGTCGATTACTACATCTTCAGCCTCTACAAGTGCTACGGCCCGCACACCGCGATCATGTACGGCAAATACGAGCTGCTGGCCGAGCTCGACGGCCTTTATCACTATTTCTACGGCAAGGATAAGGTCCCCGGAAAGCTCGAGCCGGGCAACCCGAACTACGAGCTGGCCTACTCGGTGACGGCGGTGGTGGACTATATCCAGACGCTGGGTCGCAAGGCCGGCTCGGACGCGGAGGGGCGGGCGCTGTTCGAGGCGGGGTTCGCGGCCATCGCGCGTCAGGAGAAGGTTCTGACTGACCGCCTTCTGGAGTGGCTGGGCGCGCGCAACGACTGCCGGGTGATCGGCGACGCGCGCAATGACCGCAACCTGCGCGTTCCGACGATCGCTTTCCGGTTCGACGGGGTGAACTCGGGCGATGTCGCGCGCGGGATGGACGCCCACAAGGTCGCCATACGCTTCGGCGATTTCCATTCGCGCCGGTTGGTCGAATACCTCGGGGAAGACCACGATGCTGGTGTCGTGCGGGTCTCGATGGTGCATTACAACACCCTGGCCGAGCTTGAGCGGCTGCTTTCGGCGCTGCCCGACGTTGTGAGCGGCGCGGAACGGTCGCTGGCGACCGAAGCCGACTGAGGGGCTGGCGCCCGGATGCCCTCGCCGTCACCGCAGGGCGCCCGGACGGCCCACGCCTGACCGGCCTGCCGCGCAGGGGCGCCTGCGCGACCCGCCGGGCGCGTCAGCGCAGGTCCACAGTCTCCGGGCGCGCGAGGACCGAGCAGAGGATGCTGCGCACGGCGTTGCGGCGCAGCAGGGCCTGGCCCGCCTCGTCGAACAGCGCGTCCCCAAAATTCGCCGAGAAGGTCGCCCGGTTGGCCACGTTGAAAAAGCTCAGGGCCGAAATCTGCCAGTGCAGCGCCACCGGGGCGACATCATCGCGAAACAGCCCGGCGGCGCGGCCTGACTTGCAGATCCCCTCGATCACGCCGATGGCGCCGAGATTTTGCTCCTGCAAGCGCTGCATCCGCTCCATGTGGCGCGCCTCGTGGATGTTCTCGATCATCACCAGACGGATGAAATCCGGGTTGCGGCGGTGGTGGTCGAAGGTGAATTCGATCAGCCGTCGAAGGGCCTGCACCGGATCGAGGCCCTCGAGATCAAGCTCGGCCTCACCGGCCCGCACCTCCGAATAGCAATCCTCGAGCACCGCTTCGTAGAGCGATTCCTTGTCGCCGAAATAGTAGAAGATCATCCGCTTCGAGGTCTTGGTGCCGGCCGCGATGTCTTCGATTCTCGTCCCCGAGAGCCCGTTGCGGGCAAATTCCGACCGCGCGACGCGCAGGATATCCGACTTCACCGCCTCGGGATTCTGCTTCCATCGGCGTGATTTTGTTTCTTTTTCCATCGGATACCCCTGCCTCCCTCTCCTTTGTCATTCTACCTTTTTAACCCGTCGGTTCAATTGTCTTGACGAAATTAACCGCGCGGTCCATTGTCGGCGACAGAACGACACACCGCCAGGGGAGGGGACGGTTTGGAGACCATCACCACATCCGAAGACGCTCTGCTTGCCGGCCTGATCGGGCGCGGCATCACGCTGTCACGCACTCCCCTCATGCAGATGCGCGAAGCGCAGGCGCAGGGGATGTTCACGGTCTACCGAAAGCTCGACATGGATGCGCCCGAGCGCGCCGCGCTGACCCTCGCCGACATGGTGACAGGCGCCGAGGCTGCGGGCTTTGACGGGCTCAACATCACCTACCCGTTCAAGATCGAGGTGATCTCGCTGCTCGACGAGCTCAGCGAGAACGCGCGCGCCGTGGGCGCGGTCAACACCGTGGTGCTGAAGAACGGCAAGCGGATCGGGCACAACACCGACCTCTGGGGTTTTGCCGAGAGTTTCCGCCGCGGCCTTGCCGGCGCCGACACCCGCCACGCGGTCCTGCTCGGGGCGGGCGGCGCCGGCGTTGCCGTGGCCCACGCGCTGGCCGATTGCGGCGTCGCGAGGCTGTCGATCTTCGACACCGACCCGGCCCGCGCAGAGGGGCTGGCAGCGCTCGTCGCAGCCAACCGGCCCGGCACCGAGACGCAGGCGGTGTCCGACCTCACCGCACTCTTCGCGGAGGATCGTCCCACCGGCGTCGTCAACGCCACGCCCATGGGCATGGCGAAGCTGCCCGGCATGGCGATCGACGCGGACCTCATCGCCGGCGATCTCTGGGTCGCCGACATCGTCTATTTCCCGCTCGAGACCCAGCTTATCGCGACCGCGCGCGCCAAGGGCTGCCGCGTGCTGCCCGGCTCGGGCATGGCGGTGTTTCAGGCGGTGCGCGCCTTCGAGCTTTTCACGGGCCGGCCCGCCGACCCGAACCGGATGAAGGCCACCTTCGAGGCCTTCGACAAGGCCCCGCCCGCGCCTGCAGCCGCGGGCAACGTCTAACGCAAAGGGAGGACAACATGCGTTCCATCACCAAATCTCTGCTGGCCGTCACCGCGCTCTGCGGCAGCCTCGCAGCAACCTCGGCCACGGCCCAGACCATCCGCGTCGCGCACGTGGACCCCGACGAGTGGACCGGCTCCAAGAAAGGCGCCGCGGCGCAGATCTTCAAGAACATCGTCGAAGGCCAGTCGGACATGACCGTCGAGGTCTTCCCGGCCGGCGCGCTCGGCAACGAGGACGAGCTGGTCGCGCAGGCGCAGGACAACCTCACGCAGGTGGTGCTGGTCTCGGGCGCGATGTCCAAGGTCTGCCCGGCGGCCTCCGTGCTCGACATCCCCTACACCTTCTCCTCGGCCACGGTGGCGTGGGATGTGCTCGACGGTGAGTTCGGCGACGCGCTCGCCGAGCACTGCCTTGAGCAGACCGGCCTGCGCACGCTGGCCTATGGCGAAACCGGCTTCCGCAACTTCACCAACGGCGTGCGTCCGATCACCAAGCCCGAGCACATGGAAGGCCTGAAGTTCCGGGTGCAGCCGATTCCGCTCTATGTCGAGATGGTCAAGGGCCTTGGCGGTGAGCCGACCCCGATCGCCTGGACCGAGCTGCCGAACGCGCTCTCGACCGGCGTGGTCGACGGGCAGGAGAACCCGGTCGGCGTGATCTACAACAACGGCCTGCACAAGCTGCAGAAATACATGACCCTCGACGGCCATGTCTACGCCGCCGACTTCATCCTGATCTCGGACGAGTTCTACGACATGCTCGAGCCGGCGCAGCAGGAAGTGGTCGCGCGCGCCGCCCGCGTCGCCGGCAACATGGGCCGCGCGATCCAGCAGTGGAACACCGCCGAAGGCGTCGGCAAGGTGCAGGAGGAGGGCATGGAAGTCTACGCTCCGACCTCTGACGAGATCGCCGCCTTCGCGGAAAAGGCGCAGCCCGCCGTGATCGAGTACCTGCGCGGCGAGCTCGGCGATGATGCCGAGTGGATCGACCGCCTGCAAACCGCCGTGAGCGACGCCACCCAGTAAGGGGGGCACGTGCCGGGGGCGGGGCCGCTGCGAGGCGGCCCCGCCTGTCCAATTTCGCCCGCCTGTTCAATTCCGGAGGAGTCGACATGACCGCTCTTACCCGCGCCGCGAAACGGCTGTTCGGCTTCGGAGCCGGTCTGTCCATGGCGCTCGTCTTCCTGATTATCTTCGCCAATTCGCTGCGGCGCTACACCATGGGCCGCTCGGTTCCGTGGGGCGAGGAACTGCCGATCTACCTGACGATCTACGGCGTCATGTTCGGGCTGGCGGCGGCCTATCTTGCCGATCAGCACATCCGCTTCACCGTGGTCACCGACACCCTGCCGCGCCGCGTGCGCCACGTGCTGTTCATGATCGCCGACGTCGTCACCATCGTCTCGGGTCTGACGCTGGCCTATGCCGGGCATGTCTTTGCGCTGCGCCGCGGCAATGTCGACAGCTCGGGCCTCAAGAGCACCGCCGACTGGCTCGCCAGCGCGACCGGCCTCGAGTGGCTGGTCTGGATCGGCAAGGTCGGCCCCTATCAATACGCCATCGCCTTCGGCGGTGCGCTGCTCGCGGTCGCCGGCGTCCTGAAGCTGGCCGAGCGCCTCACCCAGAGACCGGAGGAGGTCTGAGCCATGGTCTACGCCATTCTCATTGTCGGCCTTCTGGCCGGGGCGCCCATCGCCATCGCGATCATCGCCGCACTGCTCTATTTCATGGCCACGGGCGACGCGCCCTACACCCTGCGCATCGTGCCGACCGAGATCTTCAAGGGCCTGAACTCCTTCCCGCTGCTGGCCATCCCGCTGTTCGTGCTGGCCGGCGAACTGATGAACGAAAGCGGCATCACCGGCCGCATCATCGCGTTCGCCAACGTGCTGGTGGGCCGCCTGCGCGCGGGTCTCGCGCTGGTCAACATCTGGGCCTCGGTGATCTTCGCCGGCCTCTCGGGTTCGGCGGTCGCCGACACCTCGGCCATCGGCCGCGTCTTCATCCCCGAGATGGAGAAACACGGCTATGACCGCAGCTTCGCCGCCGCCCTGACCGCCGCCTCGTCGGTGATCGGCCCGATCATTCCGCCCTCGATCCCGGTGATCATCTACGCGCTGATCGTCTCGGGCGTGTCGGTGCCGGCGCTGTTCCTCGGCGGGGTGATCCCCGGGCTGCTGCTGGCGGTGTTCCTGTCGGCCTACGTCATGCTGACCGTCAAGGTCGACCACGGCGACCAGTCCGGAGACCTCGACGGGCCCTCGAACGGACAGGCCCTGCTGCAAGGCGTCCTGCCGCTGCTGATGCCGGTGCTTGTCGTGGGCTCGATCCTCGCCGGGGTCGTGACGCCGACCGAAGCCGCAAGCTTTGCCGTGGGGTACGCGCTGATCCTTGGGCTGTTTGTCTACCGCAAGATCAGGCTCTCGGCCCTGCCGCGGATCTTCTCGGGCGCGATGCGCGACAGCGCGGTGATCCTGATCATCATCGCGGCGGTGGCGGCGGCGAACTGGCTGCTGACCTACAACCGCATCCCCAACATGCTCACCGACTGGGTGCTGGGCAATGTCGACAGCAAGACCGCCTTCCTGATCGCCGTCATCATCCTGTTCCTCTTCGTGGGACTGTTCCTCGAAGGCATCGCTGCGATGCTGGTGCTGGTGCCGATCCTGCACCCGATCGCGGTCAGCATGGGGGTCGACCCGACCCATTTCGGCATCCTCGTGATCTTCAACCTGATGATCGGACTGATCACCCCGCCGCTCGGCCTCTGCCTGTTCGTGGCCGAGGGCGTGGCCAATGTCGGGATGGCACGGCTGATCCGCTCGATCATGCCCTTCTTCCTCGTCGAAGTGCTGGTGCTGATCATCCTCACCTTCGTCCCGCAGACCGTCACGTGGCTGCCGACCCTGCTCGGCTTCTGATCCGCACCCCTTGGGAGACCTCGCAATGAAGACCTCGATCGCCACCGTTTCGATCTCGGGCGCGCTGCCCGAGAAGCTCGACGCCATCGCCGCCGCCGGGTTCGACGGGGTCGAGATCTTCGAGCAGGATTTCATTGCCCATGACGGCGGCGCGCGCGAGGTCGGGCGGATGATCCGCGACAAGGGGCTGGAGATCACCCTGTTCCAGCCCTTCCGCGACTTCGAGTGCCTGCCCGAGCCGCTGCGCGCCAAGGCGTTCGACCGGGCCAAGCGCAAGTTCGACGTGATGCAGGAGCTTGGCACCGACCTGATCCTGATCTGCTCCTCTGTGCATCCGCGCGCGCTTGGCGGCATCCAGCGGGCCGCCGATGACCTCGCCGAACTGGGCGAGATCGCCGCCGAACGCGGCCTGCGGGTGGGCTACGAGGCGCTGGCCTGGGGGCGGCATATCAACGATCACCGCGACGCGTGGGAGATCGTGCGCCGCGCCGATCATGACCATGTCGGGCTGATCCTCGACAGCTTCCATACGCTGGGGCGCAAGATCGACCCGGAGTCGATCCGCGCCATCCCCGGCGACAAGATCTTCTTCGTGCAGCTCGCCGACGCGCCCGCAATCGAGATGGACCTGCTCTACTGGTCGCGCCACTTCCGCAACATGCCGGGGGAGGGCGATCTCGAGGTGCGCCGCTTCATGCAGGCGGTGATGGCGGCGGGCTATGCCGGCCCGATCAGCCTCGAGATATTCAACGACCAGTTCCGCGGCTCCAACGCCAAGGACACCGCGCAGGACGGCTACCGCTCCCTGGTGGCGCTGATGGACGACGTGCGCCGCGCCGAGCCCGAGAGCAAGGTCGATATGCCCGCGCTTCCGCCGCGGGTCCGGGCCGAGGATGTCAGCTTCATCGAGTTCACCGCCCGCGACGCCGAGGTCGAAACCCTGTCGCAGCTCCTGCGCACGTTGGGCTTCACCAAGGTCGCGACGCACCGCAACAAGCAGGTGGCGCTGTGGCAGCAGGGCGACGTGCGCATCGTCATCAACTGCGAGACCGAGGGCCATGCCAGCCATGTCTGGAACGCCCGCGGCCTGTCGGTCTGCGACATCGGCCTTCAGGTCTCGTCGGCCGCCGATACGGTGACCCGCGCCAAGGCGCTCGGCTCCACGCCCTTTTCCCAGCCAACCGGGCCGGGCGAACTGGCGATCCCGGCGATCCGCGGCCTCGGTGGCTCGGTGCTGCATTTCATCGACGCGGGCAGCGGGCTCGACAGCGTTTGGGATGTCGAGTTCGCCCGGACCGACACCGCCCCCTCCGATGGGGCCGGCATCCTCCATATCGATCACCTGGCGCAGACCATGTCCTACGAGGACATGCTGAGCTGGACGCTGTTCTACACCACGCTCTTCGACATGCAGAAGTCCCCGATGGTTGATGTCATCGACCCGGACGGGCTGGTGCGCAGCCAGGTGGTCGAGAGCCGGGACGGGCGGTTCAAGATCACGCTGAACGGCGCCGAGACCCACCGGACGCTGGCGGGGCGGTTCCTCGCCTCGACCTTTGGGGCGTCGGTGCAGCACATCGCGCTGGCAAGCGACGACATCTTCGCCACCGCCGAGCAGATGGCGCAAAGGGGGTTCGAGGCGCTGCCGATCCCGGCCAACTACTACGACGACCTTGCCGCGCGGTTCGACATGCCCGAGGGCCTGCTCGAGCGTCTGCGCGCGGCCAACATCCTTTACGACCGCGAAGGCGAGGCGGAGTTCTTCCAGCTCTACTCGCGCGCCTTCGCCAGTGGCATGTTTTTCGAGATCGTGCAGCGCGGGCCGGGTTACACCGGCTTTGGCGGTCCAAACGCGCCGTTCCGCATCGCGGCGCAAAAGCGGCTCGGGCCGAGCAAGGGCATCCCGCAGACCTGAGGCCGTGCGCCGGTCTCGGCGGGGCACGCTCTTCCCAGCGCGTTCTCTAGTGGAGTGGTTCCGGCGGCCTTTAGGCTGGCCCGCGTCGATTATCCCGCACGCGAGGCGACCTCAGCTCCGACCACTACCGACTCTGAACCACTCCGATCCTCGGGCCTCCTGATAGGCCCTGAGCACCGGGCGAGGATGACCGGACGACGCGACCAAGGCCGATGGCGCGCCTGCGCGAGGGGTGCCGCACACGGCACCCTGCGACCAGGTCCCAGCCGCCACTGAGAACGACAAAAATGCAACGCGCCGGCGCCCGGGGCACCGGATTTCGCCGTCGGGACTGGCCGACCGCGTCCGAAACGCCCTACACATCCCACGCGCCAGCGAGTTGCCAGCACTTCCCTTTCATCTTTGAACCGAGAGGAACGTGCATGACGTCTGCGCGCTCAAGGCTGGCCTGCGGGTCAGCGATCCTTCTGTGCTCCCTCGCGACCGGGACCGTCGCCCGGGCACAGGACACCCCTTCCGCCACCGCATACGACCTCGGCACCCTCGTGCTGACCGCCGAGGAACAGATCAAGCAGGCGCTCGGTGCCTCGACGATCACCGAGGAAGACATCGCCGAACAGCCCGTCGTCAACGACGTGGCCGAGATCATCCGCAAGATGCCCGGCGTCAACCTCACCGGCTCCTCGCCGTCGGGCCAGCGCGGCAACCAGCGCCAGGTCGACATTCGCGGCATGGGCCCCGAGAACGTGCTGATCCTGATCGACGGCAAGCCGGTGCTCTCGCGCACCTCCGTCAAGCAGGGCCGCAACGGCGAACGCGACACCCGCGGCGACACCAATTGGGTGCCTCCGGAGATGGTCGAGAGCATCGAGGTGATCCGCGGCCCGGCCGCGGCGCGCTACGGTTCCGGCGCCGCCGGCGGCGTGGTGAACATCATCACCAAGGCCCCCGACGAGGACCTCCTGCAGATCGGCACCAGCTTCGACCTGCCCGAAAGCGGCAAGGAGGGCATGACCCAGCGGTATAACCTGCTCTGGGCCAAGCGTCTCACGGACGAGGTCGCGCTGCGCTTCAGCGCCAACTACAACAAGACCGATCCCGACGACTACGACATCAACGAAGACGAGATCGACTGCGAAGTCGACGAGGACGGCGTGCAATCCTGCGACGCAACGCAGGCCGGCGTCGAAGGCGTGGTCAACAAGGACTACACCCTGCGCCTCGACTGGATGCCGAGTGCGGCGAACCAGTTCAACGTCGAGCTGGGCTATTCGCGTCAGGGCAACCTCTTTGCCGGCGACACCCAGCTTGGCAACGGCCTGACCCCCGGGAGCGAGATCGAAGCTCTGGCCAAGGACGGCGAAGAGACCAACGTGATGAAGCGCGGCACCTTCGCGCTGACGCATCTCGGCTCCTACGGCTGGGGTGAGACCAACAGCTTCATCCAGTACGAGCACACCGACAACCGCCGTCTGACCGAAGGCCCTGCCGGTGGTGGCGAAGGGGCGATCAACAGCACCGACGACTACGACACCGCGATCCTCGAGGCGATCGCCGCCAAGTCCGAGGCCGATATCTCGCACATGATCGGCGGCAGCGCGGCAGAGCTGACGCTCGGGGCGGAGCTGCGCTGGGAGAAGCTCGACCTGACGGATTACAGCTCGTTCTACTCGATCACCACCGATGATGGCCGCATCGATTCCACCGGTGGCGATCCCTACACCGAGCAGACGACTTTCGGGATCTACCTCGAGGACAACATCCTCGTGAACGACCGGCTCACCCTGACCCCGTCGCTGCGCTACGACCATTCCGACACCTTCGGCGGAGAATGGTCCGGCGGCCTCAACGCGTCCTATGCGCTGAGTTCGGAATGGACCATCAAGGGCGGCGTCGCCAAGGCCTACAAGGCCCCGACCGCCTACCAGATGGCCGAGACCTACGTCTACGTCACCCGAGGTTTCGGCTGCCCCTATCCCTACAACAGGGACGGGCCGTGCTACGTGCTCGGCAATCCGGACCTGTCGCCCGAGACATCGATCAACAAGGAAATCGGGGTCCAGTACACCGGGATCGACAACGGCATCAACGCGACGCTGACCTATTTCCACAACGACTACCGCGACAAGATCCAGTCCGGTCTCGATCAGGTCGGCACCGCCTTCGTGGACGGCAGTCGGGCCCGCATTTTCCAGTGGGACAACATCCCCGAATCCCGCGTTCAGGGTCTCGAGGGCAGCTTCGCCATGCAGGTGCGGGAGGATCTCGATGTCGCGATCAACGGCACCTACATGATCGAATCCAGCCAGCAGCTCGAGATCGATGGCGGCGTCCGCAGCGACGGCACCGTCCTGCCGGCGCGCAGCATCGAAGTGCCGCTGTCGCTGGTGCCCGAATACACCATCAACGCCTCGATGAGCTGGGACGTGAACGACAGGTTCACCCTGATCCCGTCGCTGACCCATTACGGCAAGATCTCCGCCGCCGAGAGCAGCGCCGCGGTGGGCATCGAGGCCAGCGACGACGAGGACCGCGACCCCTATACGCTGGTGAACCTCGGGATGACCTACACGTTCGACAACGGCTTCGATCTGAAGGCGGGCGTGACCAACGTCTTCGACACCGAGATCCTGCGCTCGGGCGACGGCGCCAACACCTACAACGAACCGGGCCGGGGCTACTATTTCGGCCTGACCAAGACGTTCTGATCCGAGCGTCACGTCGCGGCCCGGGGTGCCCTCATGCCCCGGGCCGCGATCCCTTTGCCGCAAAGATCGATGCGACACAGCCTGCGCCGCCTCGCTGCTGCGGAAGTGTGCCTTGCCGCGGCGCATCTCGGCGCGGCGCTCGCACGGTGCACGCCCACACAGTGCTGCCCGGCCTCGCGCTTGGCACCCTGACCACGACCGGAGACGACATGCGCTATTCCCCGATCCTCGCCCTCTCCCTGCTGGCGGCCCTGCTCCTGCGGCCGCTGCCCGTCGCGGCGCAGCCATCGCACGAGCCGCTCGGTCCGTCGATCCTCGAGACCGGCTCCGAGGTGGTCGACACGGACCGGCTCACCTTCCCCGGCCCGGATGGCGGGACGCCCTACGAGATCGGCATCCTGACGCCCAAAGGCCCGGCGCCCGAGGACGGCTTTCCGGTGATCTTCGCTCTCGACGGGCAGGCGGTGCTGGAGCTGCTGACCGACGACGCCCTTGCGGCCCTGCCGACGCTGCCGGTGATCGTCACCCTCGGCTACGATACCGAGCGCCGGTTCGCCGGAGACCAGCGCACGCGCGACTACACGCCCCCGTCCGGCGATGGCGCGCCGGTCGTTGATCCGCGCGGGCGGGCCGGTGGCGGGGCAGGGGCGTTCCTCGCGCTGATCCAGAGCGAGATCGTGCCGCGCGTCGAGCGCGTCGCTCCCATCGACATGCAGCGCAGCGCGCTCTGGGGCCATTCCTACGGCGGGCTGTTCGTGCTCTGGGCGGCGGGAGACCCCGCATCACCGTTTTCGCACTACGTCACCGCGAGCCCCTCGCTCTGGTGGGACAACGGCAGTCTGCTGCCGCGCATCGAGGCGCAGGTGGCCGCCGGGCACTGGCCGGACCGGCCCCTCGATCTTCACCACGGCGGGCAGGAGCGCGCACGGGCCAGCATGCCGGACGATCCGGAGGCGCAAAAGCTGGTGCGGATGCGCTCGGCCCTGCCGGAGGGCGCGCTCGGCGCGCTCGATGAGACCCTGCGCGGCGCGGGCATTCCCGGCAGCCTGACGACCTTTCCGGGCCTGAGCCATGGCGAGACCTTCCGCGCCTCGATCAGAGCGTTGCTCGAAGGCGGGTTTCCGGAGGCGGCGAGGCGCTGAGCGACCCTCTTAAAGCCGCCCGCAGGAGACGGGGGGCGATGCCGGCCCCGGTTCGATCCTGCGCCTTTGAGCCGTCGAATATCGCGCCTCAGCCCTCGTCGCCGCGCGTGGCGTCTCGATACCACGTGACGATCTGGCGGCGTGCGTCGGGGTCCATCTGGATGGCGTTGGGCGGCGGCATGGCGTGCGAGCGCCCGGCCTGCAGGTAGATCTGCTTGGCATGGCGCGCAACGTCGGCCTCGGTCTCCAGCACAACGCCCTTCGGAGGCCAGTGCATCCCCTCCCAAGACGGCTCCCGCCCGTGGCACATCGAACAGTTCCCGACCACGGCGAAATAGGCGTCCTCGAAGGTCTCCGCCGAGGCGAACTTCTCTTCGTAGGGCGTCAGGGCGCGGGCTTCGCTTTCCTCGTAGCTGTCCATGCCGGGAACGGTCGACAGCCAGGCGATGAGGATCAGGATCCCCACGGTCACCGGCCACGTCCAGGTCGGCCCCTTGCCGGTGCGGTGCATGGTGTTGAAGTAGTGCCGGATCGTGACCCCGGTGAGGAAGATCAGCGAGGCGATGATCCACGCATACTGCGTGCCGAAGGCCAGCGGGTAGTGGTTGGCCAGCATCAGGAAGACGACGGGCAGCGTCAGGTAGTTGTTGTGGGTCGAGCGCACCTTGGCGATCTTGCCGTATTTGGGGTCCGGCTTGCGCCCGGCCTTCAGGTCGGCGACGACGATGCGCTGGTTCGGCATGATCTGGAAGAACACATTGCCGGTCATGATCGTCGCGGTGAAGGCGCCCAGGTGCAGCAGCGCCGCGCGCCCGGTGAAGATCTGGTGATAGCCCCACGACATCGCCACGAGGATGACGAACAGCAGCAGCATCAGCAGCGTGGGCATTTCGGCCAGCTTCGACTTGCACATGGCGTCATAGGCCAGCCAGCCGATGGTCAGCGAGCCGCCCGAGATCACGATGCCCTGCCACAGGGCAAGATTCGCCTTGCTCGGATCGATCAGAAACAGATTGCCGCCGACCCAGTAGACGATCATCAAAAGCGCCGCGCCCGAGAGCCACGTCGTGTAGCTCTGCCATTTGTGCCAGGTGAGATGCTCGGGCATCTCGGAGGGCGCCACGAGGTATTTCACCGTGTGGTAGAACCCGCCGCCGTGCACCTCCCATTCCTCGCCATACGCGCCGTCGGGCAGGGCGGGGTTGGGCTTCAGCATGAGATCGAGCGCGATGAAGTAGAACGAGGCGCCGATCCACGCCATGGCCGTGATGACGTGCAGCCAGCGGACGGAAAAGGCGATCCAGTCCCAGATGATGGCAAAGTCGTACATAGGGTCCTCCGGGGCGTTGCGGGTCGCCGTGACAGTAGCCGAGGCGGTTTTTCCCTGCTATTCGCAGGAAAGACCAAGCACCATCAAATTATTCCGAACAATGGGCTGGGCCGTCCTCTGCCCGACCCTGAGGGATCCCGCGCCAAACAGGAAACCGGAAACGCCGACATGTCCTATTTCGACAACATCCGCACCTTCGTCCGTGTCTATGAATTGGGCAGTATGTCGGCGGCCGGGCGCGATCTGCGGATCTCCTCTGCGGTGACGTCCTCGCGGATCTCCCAGCTCGAAGAGCATCTGGGCGTGCGGCTGTTCCAGCGCACCACGCGCAGCCTGTCGCCGACCGAGCACGGCCAGAGCTTCTACCGCGGCGCGACCGAAATCCTCGCGGCGGTGGAAAGCGCCGAGGCGCAGATCGTCAACGTGACCGAGCATCTCAAGGGCGCGCTCTACGTGGCGGCGCCGCTCGGCGTCGGGCGGCGCTTGATCGCGCCGCAGGTGCCCCTGTTTCTGGCGCAGTACCCGGATGTCTCGGTGCGGCTGCGGCTCACCGACCGCAAGGTGGACCTCACGACAGAGGGGCTCGACCTCGCCTTCTTCCTCGGCCAGCCCGAGGACAGCAACCTGCGCATTCGCAAGATCGCCGACGTGCCGCGAGTCCTGTGCGCCTCGCCCGACTACGTGGCGCGGCGCGGGATGCCCGAGGACGGCGACGCGCTGCTGGCGGATCGCCACGAATGCATCAACCTGCGCTTTCCGGGGGCCGCGGAGTTCCAGTGGCGGCTCGAGACGCCGGAGGGGCCGAGACGCTTTGCCGTCGCGGGGCGCTATGAGTCCGACGACGGCGACGTGCTGACCGACTGGGCGCTTGGCGGGCACGGCATCGTGCTGAAGCCGGTCTTCGAGGTGGCCGAACATCTGAAATCCGGCGCCCTCGTGCCGGTGGCGGAGAAGACCCCGCCGGTGCCGGTGCAGATGGCGTGCCTCTTCACCCACCGGCGGCGGCAGGATCCGAAGACGCGGATCTTCATGGAATTCGTGATCGACCGCATCGGCGCGGCGTTCTGGCAGGCAGGATAAGGCCGCCTCTTTGGCGCGCCTTCATTGACCTCGGATGGGGGATGCCCCTGCGGTAATGGGGGGCAAGACCGACGGGCCCGCCGCTTGAGACAGACAGGGGCGTGCCGCGCAAGGCGCACTGACCCGGGTGCCTGTCAGGTATCGGGCGAAACCGACTTTCCTGCCAGGTCGCTGACGCGGATCGTATATACCAAGCAGACGCTGTTGTTCATGCGCATTGCGGCGAAGGTCGGGAAAGAGCCCAAATTCGACATTCGAGCTTGACGAAGCGGGAACCGTAGTTCTGACGCCGAGATCGGGATCAGTGCCGGTCTTGCGAGACGGCAAAGGCTGAAATTCAATTGTTTCGGACCCGTCGGCTTTTCCCTCATTCCAAGGATGTAGACCATGTTCAATTATGCCGGTCACGCATATGCGGCCGCGCTCCCGCAACCAAAGCATTGCGCGTCGATATTCCAATTGACACCGCGCCTTGCCTTCTGTGTTCTGATACCACTTCCACGCGAATTCGGAGGCTCAAATGGGTTTGCTCAAAGCCTTGCCAGCGCTTGTTTTGGCTCTCGCCCCGCTTCAGGGCGCGGCACAATCGGCCGCTCTTCAAGATGCATTTGATCGGTTTCCTCAGCTTTCGGACACGATGGTCTATGTTGGCCGCGAAATTCTGACATTGAACCCGGATGCGCCCTCGGCCGAAGCAGTGGCAGTTGCGCATGGCCGGATCATCGACGTCGGGACCTTGGACGGTATCGAGGACCGCCTGCCCGTCGGCAGCTACGCGGTCGATCGCAGATTTGAAGACAAGGTCATTGTTCCGGGCTTTGTCGAGCAGCACCTGCACCCGCTCCTGGGGGCGCTGACGATGATGTCGGATGCCGTGATTTCGATCGAGGACTGGCAAACCCCTGCGGGCTTCTCTCCGCTTGCGAACAGCGAGGAAGAGTTCCGGTCCCGACTGTCCGAGGTGATCGCGTCCTATGATGCAACCAGCGGTCGGCCATTGATGGTCTGGGGCTACCATGCCTCGTGGCATGGCGACATGAACCGGGCGATCCTTGACGAACTCGCACCCGATATCCCGCTCGCCGTTTGGCAGCGCTCTACCCACGAGATGTTCTTCAACTCGGTGGCGCTCGAACAATTGGAGATTACCGAGGACTATATCGCGGGCTGGCCAAGCGTTCTGGCGCGGCACCAGGCCGATCTCGAGAACGGTCATTTCCTTGAGGCGGCCTTCTGGGAGCATGTCTTCTTCGAGAAGTTTGCGCCAGCCTTCGCGACCATCGACAAGGTCATGGCGTCCCTGGAATACACCGAAGACTATTATCACCGCAGCGGTATTACCACGCTGGCCGAACCGGCCGGTCCCGTCGATCCGAAGGCGCAGGCCTTGGTGGCGAAAGCCTTCGGGCCGGACGACACGCCCTTCAACTTCTTCTTCATTCCCGACGGGCGTACGCTCGGCGTGATGCATCTGGAAAACGGCGGCGCGGAGAAGGTTCTGGCCGAGACCGAAGCCATGCTGGCCCTCAGCGATGGACGCACGCAGTTCCTGCCCGGACAGATCAAGCTCTTGCTCGATGGCGCGATCTACAGTGAGCTCATGATCATGCGCGACGGCTATCGCGACGGGCATGACGGCCAGTGGATCATGACGCCCGAGTTCTTCAAGCAGGTGTTCGATCTCTATTGGGACGCGGGCTTCCAGATTCATATCCACAACCTCGGCGACGGCGGTCTGGACATCCTTCTCGACACGCTCGAGGCTGCCATGCAGCGAAGTCCGCGCTATGATCACCGCACAGTCGTCGTCCATTTCGGCTATGCCCAGCCGGATCAGATCGCGCGGATCAAGGATCTCGGCGCCATTGTCAGCGCCAACGCCGTCTACACTCCGACGCTCGCGGACCGATACGCGGAAGGAAATGTCGGCAAAGAGCGCACTGAGCGTATGGTGCCCCTTGGCGATGCGATCCGGGCCGGCATCCCGTTTTCGATGCACTCCGACATGCCGATGGCCCCGGCGGAGCCACTGAAATACATGTGGGCCGCGGTCAACCGGATCTCGACGAGCGGTTCGGTCATTGGTCCAGATCAGCGGATCACCGCAGAGGAGGCCCTGAAGGGGATCACGCTCGGCGCGGCCTATTCCATTCAGATGGAGGACGAGATCGGGTCCATCGAACGCGGCAAGCTGGCAAACTTCACCATCCTCGAAGAGAACCCTCTCACGGTGGACCCCATGGCTCTGGCGGACATCGGTGTTTGGGGAACCGTGCTTGAAGGCCGCGTCCAGCCCGCGCCCGCCGTCCCCGGCGGCGATAGTGACGAAACGGGCGCCCGGCTCATTATCGACGACCCTGAGCGCGTGTTGGACGCGTCCCTTCGCCACGCCCGCAGCAAGGTGCATCACCACGATCATTAGACTGCAGCAGGGCACCTGATGTCCCCTACCGCAGGGCAAAGGCGATGCGCGAGTCCCATTGGCGCAGCCGCAGCGAAAACCCGCTTTGTCCGCGTTGCGGACCTTCCTGCGGATTACCTTCAGGGCCGGTTTGAGGCGAAGATCCGCGGCGGTTGGCGCGGGATCGCTTCGCGCAGCGCACCGTCGGGACGCAGGAAGTCCTTATGCTCGAGCCGTTTTCGACTGGCATTCGACATTGCCTCGCCGCCCCGTGGTGAGGCGAGCAGCCGCGTCTGACGCCCCTCAGCTTCCCCGGTAGGTGCTCATCCCGTAGGCCGAGAGCAGCAGGGGGACGTGGTAGTGGGCCTCGGCCTCCGACATGCCGAAGCGGATCGGCACCTCGTCGAGGAAGAGGATGTCGCCCTCCGCCTGTCCGGTCGCGCGCAGGTAGTCGCCCGCGAAGAAGACCAGCTCGAAGGTGCCGGTCTCGAAGCGCTCGGCGGGCAGGATCGGGGCGTCGGTGCGGCCATCCGCGTTCGTCACCGTCTCGGCCAGCCTCTCGCGCGTGTCGCCCGTGACGCGATAGAGCGCGATGCGGACGCCCTCTGCCGGGCAGCCCCGCGCCGTATCAAGCACGTGTGTCGTCAGATATCCGCTCATGTTTCGATCTCCCGCTGGCTTTGCCTCTTCATACCCGCCGCACAGCGCGCCGCAAATGCGCTGTCATTTGAGGCACCTTCGCATTCTTTTTGATAATGCGCGGCACTTTTCTGGAATATGACATGATAAACCGGAGGTGAGAGACGTGCAGCGCTATCCCAGAGACTTGGCGGGCTATGGTCCGCGCATCCCGCAGGCGAACTGGCCCGGGGGTGCGAAAATCGCCGTGCAGATCGTCCTGAACTACGAAGAAGGCGGCGAGAACAACATCCTGCACGGGGATGCGGCGTCCGAGGGCTTCCTCTCCGAGATCACCGGCGCACAGCCCTGGCCCGGCCAGCGGCACTGGAACATGGAAACGATCTACGAATACGGCAGCCGCGCCGGGTTCTGGCGGGTCCACGCCTTGCTGAAGGACGTGCCCATCACCGTCTACGGCGTCGCCACCGCGCTGGCCCGCGCGCCCGAGCAGGTCAAGGCGATGAAGGAGGCGGGCTGGGAGATCGCGTCGCACGGCCTCAAGTGGGTCGAGCACAAGGACATGCCCGCCGAGGAGGAACGCGCGCAGATCCGCGAGGCGATCCGCCTGCACACCGAAGTGGTGGGCGCGCCCCCGCGCGGCTGGTACACCGGGCGCTGCTCGATGAACACGATCCCGCTGGCGGCGGAAGAGGGCGAGCTTGCCTATATCGCCGACAGCTATTCCGACGACCTGCCGTACTGGACGCGCGCCGGCGGCAAGGACCAGCTGATCGTGCCCTACACCATGGATTGCAACGACATGCGCTTCGCCATTCAGGCGGGGTACACGCGGGGAGACGACTTCGAGGCGATGGTCCGCGACGCCTTCGATGTGCTCTACGCCGAAGG
The DNA here is from genome assembly GCF_020171625.1 of Salipiger bermudensis. GTDB lineage: Bacteria > Pseudomonadota > Alphaproteobacteria > Rhodobacterales > Rhodobacteraceae > Salipiger > Salipiger bermudensis_B. The sequence continues at coordinate 265,217 of NZ_JAIUZY010000006.1, read as the reverse complement.
TCAGGCGGGCGCGCCCAAGATGATGTCGATCGGGCTGCACTGTCGCCTGATCGGGCGGCCCAGCCGGATGGCCGCGCTGAAGCGCGTGATGGACTACATGCAGGGGCATGAGGGCGTCTGGTTCGCCACGCGCGAGCAGATCGCCGACCACTGGGCCGCCACGCATCCGGCGCCCTCGGGCGTGACGCCCTCGCAGATGGACCGGGAGCATTTCGTGGCCGAATTCGGCGGCATCTTCGAGCACAGCCCGTGGATCGCCCAGGGGGCACACGCGCTGGAACTCGGCACCTACAGCGACAGAGCGGCGGGGGTGCACAACGCCCTCGCGCGGGTCTTCCGGTCGGCCTCGGAGGAACAGAGGCTAAGCGTGCTGACCGCGCACCCGGACCTTGCGGGCAAGCTCGCCGCCGCCGGCCGGCTGACGGCGGAGTCGACCGCGGAGCAGGCGGGCGCGGGGCTGGACCTGCTGACCGACGAGGAGCGCGAGACCTTCCAGCGGCTGAACAGCGAATATGTCGAGCGGCACGGGTTCCCCTTCATCATCGCGGTGAAGGACAACACCAAGGCCAGTATCCTCGACGCCTTCCACCGCCGCATCGGCAACGACCGCGCCACCGAGTTTGCCGAGGCCTGCCGTCAGGTCGAACGCATCGCCGAGCTTCGCCTGATCGAGAAGCTGGGCGCGTGAGCACGATCCGCATTCAACCCCTGACCGCAGAGGCCTTTGCGCCCTATGGCGAGGTCTTGGATACCGCGGGCGCGCCGGACAAGCTGATCAATCAGGGCCTTTGCGGCCGATACCATGACCGCGCCACGCTGGAGTTCGCCGAGGGCGGCACCGCGGGCATCAGCCTGTTCGAGGCCGAGCTGCGCGCGCTGCCTTATACGCTCGATCTGATGGAGCGGCACCCGCTGGGCTCTCAGGCCTTTCTGCCGATGTCGATGGACGCCTTTCTGGTCGTCGTCGCGCCGGATGCTGCCGGAACGCCGGGCACGCCGGTCGCATTCCGCACCGATGCGGGGCAGGGGATCAATTTTCATCGCAACACGTGGCACGGGGTTTTGACCCCGCTCTCCGGTCCCGGCCTCTTTGCCGTCATCGACCGGATCGGCGCAGGCGAGAACCTGCAGGAGCACTGGTTCGAGCACCCCTACACGATCATCGCCTGACCGGGCGAGACCCAAATGGGCCGTCGGAAGAGGAGCCGGCACCCGCACGCCAAAGGGAGGAAAGACGCATGGCAGACACATCCCTCGGGACACCCGAGCAACTCAGGGACCCGAATTACACCCCGCCGATGATCAAGGCGGTGCCGCTGGGCATCCAGCACGTGCTGGCCATGTTCGTCTCGAACGTGACCCCCGCGATCATCGTCTGCGGGGCGGCGGGCTTCGGCTTCGGCTCGAACAGCCCGGACTTTCCCGAGATGATCTACATGATCCAGATGTCGATGTTCTTTGCCGGCATCGCGACGCTGTTTCAGTCCATCGGGGTGGGCCCCGTGGGCGCCCGCCTGCCCATCGTGCAGGGCACCTCCTTCGCCTTCATCCCGATCATGATCCCGCTGGTCGCCGGCAAGGGGGTCGATGCCATCGCCGTGCTGATGGGCGGCATCCTGGTGGGCGGCCTGTTCCACGCCTTCCTCGGCCTCTTCATCGGGCGCCTGCGCTTCGCGCTGCCGCCGCTGGTGACCGGCCTCGTGGTCACGATGATCGGCCTCGCGCTGGTCGAGGTCGGCATCCAGTACGCCGCCGGAGGGGTGCCCGCCATCGGTACGCCGGAATACGGGTCGGGCGTGAACTGGTTCATGGCCGGGACCGTGATCGTGGTGACGCTGGGGCTGAAGTTCTTCGCCCGCGGGATGCTGTCGGTCTCGGCGGTTCTGGTGGGCCTGCTGGTGGGGTATGCACTGGCCTTTGCCCTGGGCCAGGTCAACCTTTCCAATGTCGGCACCGCCGCGCCCTTCGCGCTGCCGAACCCTCTGCATTTCGGGCTGGAGTTCTCGGTGGCGGCGGTCATCGGCTTCTGCGCGATGTCCTTCGTCTCGGCGGTGGAGACTGTGGGGGATGTCAGCGGCATCACCAAGGGCGGCGCGGGCCGCGAAGCGACCGACGACGAGATCCAGGGCGCGACCTTCGCGGACGGGATCGGGACGGCGATCTCGGGCCTGTTCGGCGCGCTGCCCAACACCTCGTTCAGCCAGAATGTCGGGCTGATCGCGATGACCGGCGTGATGAGCCGCACGGTGGTAACGATCGGCGCGGTGTTCCTGATCGTGTGCGGCCTGCTGCCCAAGATCGGCGCGGTGATTTCCTCGGTCCCGATCGAGGTGCTGGGCGGTGGCGTGATCGTCATGTTCGGCATGGTGGTCGCGGCGGGCATCTCGATGCTGTCGGACGTGCACTGGAACCGCCGCAACATGGTGATCTTCGCCATCGCCCTGTCGCTGGGTCTGGGCCTGCAACTGGAACCGGACGCGCTGCAATACCTGCCCTCCACGGCGAAGGTCCTCGCGACCTCGGGCATCCTGCCGGCGGCGGTGATCGCCATCGTGCTGAACCTGCTGCTGCCCGAGGAACTCTCAGACGAGGCGACCGAGGAAGTCTCGGGCGGCATGGCCGGCCACGGACGCGGCTCCTACGCCAAGGACGATCGCGTCTGAGGCGTGGGAGAGGTTCTGAGGGGGCCGCAGATTGACACGGGACAGGGCGGCGCACTGCGTCGCCCTTTTCGCGGGTGCGTGCGTCTATCGACGCCGTCGTCCGGACACGTGCTTGCGGCAGGAGCGGCAGACGGTCGAGAGACGAAGCACGACCGAGCGATGAATGAGTAGGCACGATCCGCGCGCGCTCTAAGCGCGGAGAAGCCCGCCGCTCGAGCGCCGCGCCTCGGCAGGGGCTTTCCCTTAGAGGGCGAGGGCAATGACGCCCTCGACTGTGGCCCTCCGAGAGGTCAGGCCGCAGGATCGGGCCGCGCCGCCATGCGGCGGGCCATCTCGATCATGCGGGCCGAGAAGCCCCATTCGTTGTCGTACCAGCCCAATAGCCGGATCTGCCGGCTGCCGGTTGTCATCGTCTGGGGCAACGACAGCACCAGCGACTCGGGTCGTGCGCGGAAATCGGTGGACACGCAGGGATCTTCGGTCAGACCGATCAGCGACGAGCCGGCCAGCGCCTCGCGCAGGAACTCCGTCACCGGTTGCTCGATATCCTCGGAGGTGTGGATCACCGCATCCACCGCCGAGACCGAGATGCAGGGCACCCGGACCGCGGCGATGCTGATGCGGCCCTCGAGGTCCGGCAGCACGCCGATCACCTGACCCGTGGCGCTCGTGGTCGTGGGGATCATCGACACCGCCGCGGCGCGCGAGCGTTCCGGCGAGGCGCCAGGTGCGTCCGTGGTGGGTTGGCTGCTGGTGTAGCAGTGGATCGTCGTTACATGCGCCTTGTCGATCCCCAGCCCGAGGTCGAGCAGCCGCAGAAGCGGCGCGATGGCATTGGTGGTGCAGGACGCGTTCGAGACGATGCGTGCGGCCCCCAACTCCTGTTCGTTGGCGCCGAGCACCACGGTCTTGTCCGCCGCTTCGGACGGACCCGATATCAGGACGGCGCGCGCGCCCGCCTCGAGCCCGGCCTCCGCGACGGCGCGGGTCTGTGCCCGCCCGGTGCATTCGAGCACGACGTCGACGCCGCTGAGATCGAGCGCCCGCAGGTCCGGTGCGTGGCTGAAGGCGATGCGGCGCGGGCCGATGCCGATCCAGTTCGGCCCGGTGGTCACCGGCGTGGACAGCGGGCCATAGACGCTGTCGTACCGCAAAAGGTAGGCGCAGATCTCCAGCGGCGCGATGTCGTTGATCCCGACGATCTCGAGATCGCTGTCATCCTGCAGGAGCTGGCGAAACAGCGTCCGTCCGATGCGCCCGAAGCCGTTGATGAAGACGCGGGTCATGCCACCGCTCCTTCCTGCCGAAGCGTGCGGACCGGCAGACGGTCGCGCGCCTCGTCCGGGTGGCGCTCGGGACGCTGCGACGTCACTGCCGGGCGAGGCAGGAACCCCGCGACCGCCCGCGCCCGGCGGCAAGGGCGCAACCCGTCCTCTGGCGCGGTCGCGGAAGACGCGGGCCTGCGCGCTGGTCCGGGCAGGACCGGGAATGCGGCAAACGACAGAGACAGGGACATCGACAGATCCTTTGACACGGCAAACAGGTGACATGCGAACACCCGGGTGCCCTCATCGGTCCACCCGGGCGCGCGCGTTTCGGCGCAGAACTGACAGGTCAGAAATCGACCTCGATGGCAACGCCCTTTTCGACGGCCAGATCCACCACCGCCGCGGCGACCGCCAGATCCTGAAGCCCGACCCCGGTGCCGTCGAACAGCGTGATCTCCTCCGCCGACTGTCGCCCCGGATGGCTGCCGTTGATCACCGCGCCCAGCTGGGCGATGTCTTCCGCCTTCAGAACGCCCTCGGCCACCGCGTGTTGCGCCTCGCCGATGCTGACGGACTGCGCGACCTCGTCGGTGAAGACGGTGGCGCGGGACAGAAGCGCCGCCTCCACCTCCTGCTTGCCCTTGGTGTCGGTGCCCATGCAGGCGATGTGAGTGCCGGGGCTGACATGCTCGGCCATCAGCGATGGCGAGAAGGCCGAGGTGATGGTGATGATGACATCGGCCTCGCTCATGCCGGGCAGGTCGACGGCCTCGAACGGCACGCCGGCCTCCTGCGCGACTTTCTCGAGGTTGGGCAGCATTTCGGGGTGCAGGTTCCAGCCCACGACCTTCTCGAATTCGCGTTGCTCCAGTGCGGCGCGCAACTGGAAGGTCGCCTGATGCCCGGCGCCGATCATGCCCAGCACCTTGGCATCGTCGCGCGCCAGATGCCGGATCGAGACCGACGACGCCGCGGCGGTGCGCAGCGCGGTCAACAGGTTGCCGCCGACCATGGCCCTGGCCTTGCCGGTATCGGGATCGAACAGGAAGACCGTCGACTGGTGATTGATCTCGCCGCGCTTTTCGAGGTTGTGCGGCCAGTAGCCGCCCGCCTTCAGTCCGAGTGTCAGGCCGGCGCGGTCGAAACCGCCCTTGAAGCCGTAGAGCGCATCCTCATGGCCGATCGCCTCGCGCACCACCGGGAAGTTGTACGCCTGTTCCGAGGCCATGGCGGCGAACACCTTTTCCACGGCGGCAAAGGCCGCCTCGCGGGTCATCAGGGCGGCGATCTCGCGTTCGGGCACGATCAGCATGTGGAACTCTCCTTTGCAATGAGGACGGGGCCGCCACGCGGGGCGGCCCCGGTGTCGGTCACTTCGACGGCACGCGGCCGCCGGTGAAGATGTTGTAAAGCAGGCCACCCAGCACCGCGCCGATCACCCACGCGTAGCCGTTCAGGAAGCCAAGAGCGGGCAGCCAGACGGTCGCGATGGAGAACACCGCGGCGATGGCGAAGGCCTTGACCGCCGGGGCGTTCCAGCCATTGCCATAGTGGTACTCGCCGCTGTTCAGGGTGTAGAGCGCGGCGCGGTCCAGCGTCTGTTTGCGGTGCCAGTAGTAGTCCACGATCATGATCCCGAAGATCGGGGCCAGCGTGGCGCCCAGCGTGTTGACGAAGCCCCCAATCCCGAAGGCGCTGATGAAGCTCGTCCACAGCCCGCCGATCACCAGCGCGAAGAGCGAGGTGATCAGTCCGCCGACGCGGAAACTGATGCGCCGGGGCGCGAGGTTCGCGATGCCGTTCACCGCGGGAATGAAGTTGGCCACGAGGTTGATGCCCACGGTCGCCGCGAAGAAGGTGACGGCGGCGATGATGCTGAGCAGCACGCTGTCGGTGCGCTCGACGATTTCCGTCGGGTTGATGATCGCCTCGCCATAGACGACTGCCGCGCCGCCGGTGGTCAGCAGCGCGAGCGCCGAGAACAGGATCATGTTGAAGGGCAGCCCGGCGAGGTTGCCGGTCTTCATGGCGCTCTTGGTTCTGGCGTAGCGTGAGAAGTCCGAGAAGTTGATCATCACGGCGGCGAAGTAGGCGACCATGGTGCCGACGATGGCCACGAAGCCGTTGAACTCGGTCAGGAAGGTGCCCTCGGGGTTGGCAAAGATCGTGGCGGTGGCGTTCAGCAGCTCTCCGTCGGACTTCTGCCACAGCACGATGACGAGGCCGATCATCACGAGGTAGACGAAGGGGCCGGCGATGTTGAGGAAGGTCTCGACCCAGTTCATGCCGCGCCAGAAGATGACGATGTGGAACGCCCAGACCAGCACGAAGGACAGCCAGTCGATGCCGGTCAGGCCGAGGAACACGGTGCCGCTTTCCGCGCCGGTGAGCGAGCGGATGAGCAGCGCAAGCGCGGTCGAGGCGAAATAAACCTGCACCCCGTACCAGAACACCGCGACCGTGGCGCGCAGGATGGCGGGCAGCTTGGCGCCCTCGGTGCCAAGGCTGGCGCGGGCGAGCACGGGGTAGGGGATGCCGTATTTCTCGCCCGGCGCGCCGGAGAGGTTGACCATCCACATGGTGAACAGGCCCGCCGCGATCAGCCCGGCAAAGGCGGTCCAGCCGCTGACGCCGTAGGAAATGAACAGCGAGGCCACCAGCGAATAGCCGAACAGCGACTGCACGTCATTGGCCCAGATGTTGAAGATGGCGAACCAGCCCCACGTCTTTTCTTCCGGCGTCACGGGATCGAGCGCCGTGTGCGCCCCCGGATCTGCGCCCAAGGCGGCGTCCTGCGTGATATCGGTCATTGTCTTCTCCCTTTCAGACAGTGGTAAGTTATTGTTATTCCATCTGCCTTTTCGTGCGTCTGTCCGCCACCGCCCGGAGGAAGGGGCATACGGAACAGTCGACTTCCCGGCCCCTCGGGGGCCGGGTCCTCCAATCACGAAAAGTCAGTATGCCTTGCCGCGCGCCGAGACCGGCCACACGGTTTCAACCTTTCCGTTGCGAACGCCGACGTACCAGTCATGCACGTTGGCGGTCGGGTCGCAGTGGCCGGGGACGAGACGAAGCTTGTCGCCGACCTTCAGCGCGCCGTCGGGGTCGCTGATCACGCCGTGCTCGTCCGAGCACTTGATGTATTCCACATCGTCGCGCCCGAAGATGAACGGCAGGCCGCTGTCCACGGACTGGGCCTTGAGCCCGGCATCGCAGATCGCCTTGTCGGCCTTGGCGTGCGACATGACCGAGGTGAGCAGAAAGAAGGCGTTTTCCCACTCGCCCGCGTCGATGCGCTTGCCGTCCTCGTCCAGGATGCGGCCGTAATCGGCATCCATGAAGGCGTAGCTGCCGCATTGCAGCTCGTTGTAGAGGCCCGAGTTCGCTTCGAAGTAGTAGGAGCCGGTGCCGCCGCCGGAGACGAGGCCGGTGTCGATACCCTCGGCCTTCAGCGCCTCGACCGCGTCGCCGACCTGCGCCACGGCGGCGTCGATCTTGGCCTTGCGGTCGGCGTAGCTGTCCATGTGCTGCATCGCGCCCTGGTAGGCCTGGATGCCCTTGTAGGACAGGGCGGGCGCGGCCTCGACGGCCTTCACGATCTCGACCACCGCCGCGTTCGTGGTGACGCCGCAGCGGCCCGCGCCGCAGTCGATCTCGACGAAGATGCCAAGCTCGGTGCCGTGCTTTTGCGCCGCCTCGGACAGTTCGGCGACGTTCGCCACGTCGTCGACGCAGACGGTGATCTCGGAGCCGTGCTTCGGCAGCTGCGCGAGGCGGTCGATCTTGGCCGGGTCGCGGACCTGGTTCGAGACCAGCACGTCCTTGATGCCGGCACGCACGAAGACCTCGGCCTCCGACACCTTCTGGCAGCAGACGCCCGCCGCGCCGCCGAGCTCCATCTGCAGCTTCAGCACGTCGACGGATTTGTGCATCTTTCCGTGGGCGCGGTGGCGCATCCCGTGCGCCTTCGCGTAGTCGCCCATCTTCTTGACGTTGCGCTCCAGTGCGTCGAGGTCGAGCACCAGTGCAGGGGTCTGGATGGAGGCCTCATCCATGCCGGGCTTGGCGGGAATGTCGAAGCCGACTTCATAAGCGTCGAGGTTGGTCATGTCTTTCATCTCGTGTTCCTTTGTCGGGGTGGGCCGGGCAGAGGCCCGGCCAACGGCATGGCGGTGCGGCTCAGACCATCCAGGGCAGACGGTCGAGGTCGACGTTGCCGCCGGTGAGAACGATGCCGACGCGCTTGCCACGGAAGGCGTCGGGGTTTTTCAGGACGCAGGCCATCGGCACGGCCGAGGACGGCTCCATCACCACGCGGAGGTGCTTCCAGACCAGCTTCATCGCGTCCACGATCTCGGTTTCCGAGGCGGTGTAGATCTCGCTCACGTGGTTCGACACGAAGTGCCAGGTCAGATCCTTGAGTGGCACCAGCAGCCCGTCGGCGATGGTCTTGGGCGCATCGTCGGCGATGATGTGGCCGGCCTTGAAGCTGCGATAGGCGTCGTCCGCCTGCTCGGGCTCTGCCGCGATCACCTGGCATTCCGGCGCCAAAGTCGCCAGCGTCAGGCAGGTGCCCGAGATCATGCCGCCGCCGCCGATCGGGGCCACGACCATGTCGAGCCCGTCGGTCTGTTCCATGAACTCCTTCGAGCAGGTCCCTTGGCCCGCGATCACCCGCGGGTCGTTATAGGGGTGCACGAAATCGCCGCCGGTCGCCGCCTGAACCTCGGCAAAGGCCGCCTCGCGCGAGCTGGTCGAGGGCTCGCATTCGGTGATCTTCCCGCCGTAGCGGCGCACGGTGTCCTTCTTGGCCTGCGGCGCGGTGCGCGGCATGACGACGTTGCAGGGGATGCCCCGGCGCATCGCCGCGTAGCTGAGGCAAGAGGCGTGGTTGCCGCTCGAATGCGTCGCCACCCCCTTGGCCGCCTGCGCGTCGGCGAGGCCGAACACCGCGTTGCAGGCCCCTCGGACCTTGAAGGCCCCCGGCTCCTGGAAGTTCTCGCACTTGAAGAACAGGTCCGCGCCGGTGAGCTCGTTGAGGTAGGCAGATTGGCGCAGCTCGGTCCGCCGGACATGCGGCTTGATGCGCGCGTGCGCGACCAGCATGTCCTCGTAGGTGGGGATGATCATGGCGCTGTCCTTCATGCGGCGGCCCTCAGCGGCGTGCGGTTGGCGCGGTAGTAGTCCTGAGCCGCGGCGACCCCCGAGCCGAGCCGGATGTCCAGACCCAGATCGGCCATGACCATCTCTGCCGTGGCGAGGCCGGAGAGCGCCATCACATCGGTCAGCGAGCCAAGGTGCCCGATGCGGAAGACCTTGCCCGCGACCTCGCCGAGCCCGGTGCCAAAGGCGACGCCATAGGCGCTCGCCGCGTGCTCGACGATCTGGGTGGCGTTGAAGCCCTCGGGCGTGCGGATCGCGCTGACGGTGTCGGAGTAGAGCTCCGGGGAGACGGCGCAGAGCTCCAGCCCCCAGGCGCCCACGGCGGCACGCACGCCCTCGGCGATGCGGTGGTGGCGGGCAAAGACGTTCTCCAGCCCCTCGTCGAGCAGCATCCCGCAGGCCTCGTTCAGCCCGTTCAGTAGGCCCACGGCGGGGGTGTAGGGATAGGCGTTGTTGGCATAGCCCTTGGCCATGTCGGCCACGTCGAAGAAGGTCCGCGGCAGGGTCGCGGTCTTCGTGGCCTCCATCGCCTTGGCGCTGAAGCCGGTGATCGCAAGACCCGGCGGCAGCATGAACCCCTTCTGCGAGCCCGCGACGGCGACATCCACGCCCCATTCATCGAAGCGGAAGTCCATCGAGGCGATGGAGCTGACGCCGTCCACGAAGAGCAGCGCCGGGTGGCCGGCGGCGTCGAGCGCGCGGCGCACCGCGGCGATGTCGGATTTGACGCCGGTTGCCGTCTCGTTATGGGTGGCCAGAACCGCCTTGATTCGGTGGCCGGTGTCGGCGGTGAGGATCTCTTCGTAGCGGTCGGCGGGCAGGCCGTGGCCCCACGGCGTCTCGACCACCTCGACCTCGAGCCCGTGGCGTTGGCACATGTCGATCCAGCGCTGGCTGAACATGCCGTTGCGCGCCGCCAGAACGGTGTCGCCCGCCGACAGGCAGTTCGTCAGCGCGGTTTCCCAACCGCCGGTGCCGGTCGAGGGAAAGATGAAGATCTCGGCGCTGTCGCTCTTGAGCACCTTGCGCACGCCCTCGCGCGCCGGGTGCAGGATCTGTCCGAACAGCGGCGAGCGGTGGTCGATGGTCGGCATGTCGCAGGCCTTGCGCAGCCGTTCGGGGATATTGGTCGGGCCGGGAATGAAAACCGGATTCTGAAAGCTCATGGCGTGTCTCCCTTCGTCATGCCTGGCAGCTTAGGCGCGGCCGGAGCGCAGGGATATTTTTTTGAATGCATTTTTCATTTCTGCGGCGCGCGGGAAAATGGAAGCGTTTACAGGCGCTTGAAATTTTCATATCGTGAAGCGGCATTTCACGGAAACCGAAAGACATCTCATGGATTCGCAAGAAAATGGCCCGCGCGGAAGCCGCAAGGCCCGTGGCCGACCGCGTGACTGGAACGACAAGACCGCCCAGAACACCATCAAGTCGCTGGACCGCGCCATGGAGGTCTTCGAGTTCCTGAGCGAACGGCAGGGCATGGCCCTCAGCACGATCTCGGATGAGATGGGGCAGTCGCCCTCGACGGTCTATCGCGTGCTGGTTACGCTCGAGGGGCGCGGACTGGTGGAATTCGACGCCGAGGAACAGCTCTGGCACATCGGCGCGCGGGCGTTCACCATCGGGGCACGGTTCCTGCGGCGCACCAGCCTCGTCGACCGCGCGCGCCCGGTGATGCGACGGCTGATGGAGGCGACCGGAGAGACCGCCAATCTCGGCGTGGAGAAGGAGGGGCAGGTGCTGTTTCTCAGCCAGGTCGAGACGCACGCCAACATCCGCGCCTTCTTTCCGCCCGGCACCCTGTCGGCGATGCACGCCTCGGGCATCGGCAAGGCGCTTCTGGCGCAGATGGACGAAGATCGGCTGTCGCGGCGGCTGAAGGGCGGATTGCAGTCCTTCACGCCCCGGACGATCACCGACCCGATGGCGCTTCAGGAAGATCTCGCCGCGATCCGGGCGCGCGGCTACTCGGTCGATGACGAGGAGCGCAATCTCGGGATGCGCTGCATCGCAGCCCCGGTGTTCGACGCCGCGGGCGAAGCGCTGGCGGGGATCTCGGTCTCCGGCCCGACCAGTCGGGTGACGGCGGACGCGCTCGACAGGCTGAGCCGCCCCGTGATCGAGGCGGCCCGGAGCCTGACGGAGGCCATCGGAGGGCAGGTTACTCGGCAGCCTTGAGCCTCTTTGCGCGGGGCTGGGCCAATGCGCCGGGGCGCAGGCTCATGTGCCGGTTGACGTCCTTGTAGAGCAGGTAGCGGAACGGACCGGGGCCACCCGCGTAGCAGGCCTGCGGGCAGAACGCGCGCAGCCACATGAAATCGCCCGCCTCAACTTCGACCCAGTCATTGTTCAGCTTGTAGACCGCCTTGCCCTCGAGCACGTAGAGCCCGTGTTCCATGACATGCGTTTCGAGGAAGGGGATGACCCCGCCGGGTTGCAGGGTGACGATGGTCACATGCATGTCGTGGCGCAGGTCGGCGGGATCTACGAAGCGCGTGGTGGCCCATGCGCCATTGGTGTCGGGCATCGGCGTCGGCGCGATGTCGGCCTCGTTCAGGATCAGCACGTCCGGCTCGTCAAGGCCCGGGGCCGGTTCCCAGATCTTGCGCACCCAGTGGAACCGCAGCACCTCGGAGCCGCGATTGTGCAGCTGCCAGTCGGCACTGGGCGGCAGGTAGGCATAGCCGCCGGGGGTCAGGACATGGGTTTGGCCATCGACCTGCAGGGTCGCCTCGCCCTCGACGATGAACAGCACGCCCTGGGCGCCCTCTTCGGTCTCGGGCATGTCCGAGCCGCCACCGGGCTGCACTTCCATGATGTACTGGCTGAAGGTCTCGGCAAAGCCCGACAGCGGGCGGGCGATCACCCACAGCCGCGTGTCGCTCCAGCCCGGCAGGAAACTCGTGACGATGTCGCGCATCGTGCCCTTGGGGATCACCGCGTAGGCCTCGGTAAAGATGGCGCGGTCGGTCAGAAGCTGGTCCTGCCCGGGCAGGCCGCCCGTCGGGGCGTAGTACTTGGGCGACATCTGGGTCTCCGTGAAAGCCGTATTGGCAAGAGTATGCGCGGCAGCGATTTCCCCCGAAACCCGCAATGATCGGACAAGTCTTTTCCGGAAAATTTGAAAGTGAGCGGCTTGGGTGCGGGGTTTCGACGGGCCGGCTCCGACCGGTCGCGCGGCGAACCACGAAGCGAAACGGCAGGCCGGAAGGCGCCCGCGCCTCTCCTTCGGGCGCGGGCGGCGCGCGTCCGGTCAGGCCGGCTCGGGCATGAGATGGCGGTCCTTAGGGCGCGCTGCGCGCTTGCGCGCGGTGCCCGACACGTAGACCTCTGCGACGGCGCGGTCGCAGCCCATGACCTGCAGGATGAAGAGCTCTTCGGCCAAAGTGCCTGCCCGTTCGGTCCTGAGCGCCATCGCCTCGGTGGCGGCAGAGTCGAGCACCACGATATCGGCCTCGGAGCCTGCGTCGAGCGTGCCGATCCGGTCCGCCAGTCCCAGCACCTCTGCATTGCCGCGGGTGGCCCAGTGAAAGGCGCGCATCGGATGCAGCGCCTGGCCCTGAAGCTGCAGGACCTTGTAGCCCTCGTTCAAGGTCTGGAGCATCGAATAGCTGGTGCCCGCGCCCACATCCGTGGCGATGCCGCTGGCGATGCCGCGCTGGCGCAGGCCCGCGTCGTCGAACAGCCCGCTGCCAAGGAAGAGGTTCGAGGTCGGGCAGAACACCGGATGCGCCCCGGTCTCGGCTAGCGCGTCGATCTCGCGCGGCTCGAGGTGGATGGCATGGCCCAGAAGTGTTTTCGGACCCAGCAAGCCGTTGCGCTGGTAGACGTCGAGATAATCGCGCGCCTCCGGGTAGAGCTCGGCGGTGTAGGCGATCTCGGCCCGGTTCTCCGACAGGTGGGTCTGCACGTGGCACTCCGGGTGCTCGGCGGCCAGCGCCCCAGCCATCCGAAGCTGTTCCGGCGTCGAGGTGATGGCGAAGCGGGGCGTGATGACATAGCCGTTCCGCCCCCGCCCGTGCCAGCGGTCGATCAGGGCCTTGCTGTCGTCATAGCCCGATTGCGCCGTGTCGCGCAGCCCGTCCGGCGCGTTGCGGTCCATCATCACCTTGCCGGCCAGCATCCGCATGTCGCGGCGCGCGGCCTCGGCAAAGAGCGCCTCGGCGCTTTCGGAATGCACCGAGCAGAAGCTGACGGCGGTGGTGGTGCCGTGCGCGATCAGCAGGTCGAGAAAGGCCGAGGCCATGCGGGCGCAATGCGCCGGATCGGCAAAGCGGGTTTCCTCGGGGAAGGTGTAGCCGTTCAGCCAGTCGAGCAGTTGCGCCCCCCACGAGGCGATAACCTGCACCTGCGGAAAGTGAATATGCGTGTCGACGAAGCCCGCCATCATCAGGTGCGGGCGGTGGTCGGTGACGGGCGCTTCGGGGGCCTGCGCCCTGACGTCGGCAAAGGGGCCGGTGGCCGCGATCACTCCGTCGCGGATCAGCAGGCCCGCATCCTCGAGATAGGTATAGGCCTCGGTGTCGGTCTGGTCCGCCGGTTCGCGGTGAAAGGTCAGAAGCCGTCCGCGCAGCAGGGTCTCGGTCATTTCGGGTCTCCGTTTCGGAAAGGGGCGGGGCGGCGCGGGGGCCGCCCTGCAAGCGTCAGGCGCGCTGCGGCACTGCGTCGTCCATCAGGTCGGGCTCGTCCGGCACGATGATCCGCTCCTCGAGGTCCTCCTTCGGCGCTACGAGGGGATAGAGGCAGAGGAAGCCGCCGATGATCAGGTAGCCAAGGGTGATGCCATCGAGCTGCGGCATCTGCAGCGAGGCCGCGTGGATGATGCCCACCGAGGACATCGCGGCCGCGGCCAGCGCGAAGCCGCCCGCCGCGCGGAACCGCCCGTCGATCACGTCGGCCACGATGGCGCCCCAGATCAGGCCGGTCAGGATGGCCCCCTGGCTGAGCGCGAGGTGGCCCTCGAAATGCGCCCCCTCCATCAGCAGCGCGGCGGTCAGGTCGGCATCGCCCAGCGAGGGCAGCCCCTCGACCCCCTGCGCCCGGAGCGCGTTCATCAAGGAACCCCACTTGGTGATGAGCAACGACGAGACATGTGGGAGGATGGCGAAGGACACCGCAGCCAAATGCGCGGGCTTCACCGCCCAGGCCGTGTTGGTGATCAGGCTGACGGCCACGAAGACCAGCACCGGTGCTGCCGCCGCCACCGGGATCAGCCCGGCGAGCAAGGACAGGAAGCCGAGAAAGGCCGCCGCCGCGATGACGAGCGCCACGCCGATTATGTAGCCCGCCCGCGCGTCCAGCCGCTTGTAGGCCGGGTGGCCGATATAGACCGTGGTGGGGAAGGGAGAGCCGAACACCGCACCGATCATGGTGCCCGCGCCATCGGTCAACTGACACACGCCCACCGGGTAGCTATCGCCCGCGGCCTCGGCGCTCTCGACGTTGTTCATGGTCTCGATGAAATTGTAGATCTGCACCGGCACCAGCACGAGGAACAGCTCGGGATTGGCAAAGAGGTACTGAACGCCCGCGATCAGGTCGCCAAAATACGGCACGGGCGGATAGAAGCCGAGGCCTGACGTGTCGAAGGTCGACTCGCCCAGAAACACGGCGATGACCGTGCCCGCCAGAATGGCGACGAGGCCCGCGGGCAGGTTGCCCGGCAGGCGGAAGCGTCCGATCAGCCCCCACAGGATGAAGAGCAGCGCGGTGAAGCCGATCACGGGTTGCTCGAAGATCTGCGAGAGGGGCACCGCGCCGATGAACATGAGCGCAATGCCGCACAGCGTGCCCAGCATCCCGGCCCGCGGGGTGATCCGCTTCAGCCGCGGGCCGACGATGGCGCCGAGGGCGGCGACGATGCCGCCCATGAAGCCCGCGCCGATCCCCACCTGCCACGCCAGGAGCGGGTCCTGCGTGGCCCAGTAGATCGGGCCGATCACGCCGAAGAGGTAGACGAACATCACCGGCGTCGAGAGGCCGTAGGGCAGGGCGGTCACGTCGCGGCCCGTGCGGTTCGCGGTCACCTTCGCCATGACGGTGTAGACCGCCACCCCGGCGAGAATGGCGATGGCGGCGCCGGGGACGATGCGTCCGAAGACGATCTCGGCCGGCATGTCGAACACGAACTGGCAGATCCCCGACAGGATCAGCAGGTTCACGAGGTTGTCGGTGAACAGCGCCCAGAAGGCGCTGGAGTCGCCGCGCGACACCAACCGGTAGTTGTAGCTTGTCCCGTCCATGACGGTCTCCTCCTCCGTAATGACCAGCCCCGCCTCCCGCTATCGGGCCGACGCTCCCTTCTGGTCGTGATGATGGCCCCTTTCGGGGGTCTGTCCTGACCCGGCCCGGCCGGTGACCCGCTCCCCACGGGTCAGCTCGGCCAGAACCTCGGCCACGACGAAGGCCGCGATCAGGGCGGGCCGTTTGTCGCCGCTGCCCTGCGCCCCGATGGGGCAGGTGAGCTGGCCGAAATCGCAGGGGCCGCAATGCTGGCGCATCCAGCTGCGCAGCTTCGCGCGCTTGGTGGCCGAGCCGATCATGCCGACATAGGCGGCGTCGCCCCTCTCGAGCGCCGCGGAGGTCAGCAGAAAGTCGAGCCCGTGGTCGTGGGTCAGCACCACGAAGGCGCTGCCGGCGGGCGCATTGGCCACCTCGACCTCGGGGATGGCGGAGACCCGTGTCTCCACAGCCGCCGTGCAGAGGGCGATCTCGCCGGCGCGCGGATCGACGAGGATGGTGCGCATCGGCAGGTGTTGCAGCAGGTCGGCCAGCGCCCGACCCACATGGCCCGCGCCCATGACATAGACATGCGGCAGGGCGGCGGTCTCGGCCTCTGCCCGATCCAGCGCCGCGCCCTTGTCCGAGGCGCGCATCCGTTGCAGCGACAGCTCCACCCGTCCGCCGCAGCATTGCCCGATCTCGGGCCCGAGCGGCACGTCCATCTCCCGGCTCAGGGCGCCGTCGCGGAGCATGGCGCGCGCCGCCTCGACGGCGCGATGTTCCAGCTGGCCGCCGCCGATGGTGCCGTAGAGCGCCTCGCCGGCCACGAACATCTCGGTGCCCGCCTCGCGGGGCGAGGACCCGCGCACGCGGGTCAGCGCCACGCGGATCACCGCGCCGTGGGTCTCGAGAAAGGCCGCGAGAGTCACGCCGCGCCCCGGCGCAGGCGGTCCACCGCCATCAGCACGCGCTCTGGCGTGGCGGGCGCGTCGAGCCGCGGGCATTCGCGGTAGTCCGCGACCGAGGCCACCGCCATCGACAGCGCCTCGAAGACCGAGATGCCCAGCATGAAGGGCGGCTCTCCGACCGCTTTCGAGCGCTTGATCGTCAGCTCGCGGTTCTCCGACCAGTCTGCGAGGTTGACGTTGAACACGCGCGGCCGGTCCGAGGCGAGCGGGATCTTGTAGGTCGACGGCGCATGGGTGCGCAGGCGCCCCGCATCGTCCCACCACAATTCTTCGGTGGTCAGCCAGCCCATGCCCTGGATGAAGGCGCCCTCGACCTGCCCCTTGTCGAGCGCCGGGTTCAGCGAGCGGCCCACGTCGTGCAGGATGTCGGTCCGCTCGACCCGGTATTCGCCGGTCAGCGTGTCGATCGTGACCTCGGAACAGGCGGCGCCGTAGGCATAGTAGTAGAAGGGGCGGCCCTGACCCTTGTCGCGATCCCAGTGGATCTTGGGCGTCTTGTAGAAGCCCGCCGCGGACAGCTGGACGCGGGCGAGGTAGGCCTGCCTGATGAAGGCATCGAAGCTCAGCACCTCGTCGCCGATCAGCACGCGGTTGGCCTCGAAGCGCACGGCCCCGGGCGGCACGGCCCAGCGGTCGCAGGCGAACTCCACCAGCCGCGCCTTGATCTGCTCGACCGCGTTCAGCGCCGCCATGCCGTTCAGGTCGGTGCCGGACGAGGCAGCAGTGGCCGAGGTGTTGGGGACCTTCTCGGTGGTGGTCTTGGTGATCTTGATGCGCTCGAAATCGACCTGGAAGGCCTCGGCCACGACCTGCGCGACCTTGGTGTTGAGGCCCTGTCCCATCTCGGTGCCGCCGTGGTTCAGGTGGATGGAGCCGTCGTTATAGACATGCACCAGCGCGCCCGCCTGATTGTACCACGTCGCGGTGAAGGAGATGCCGAACTTCACCGGCGTAAGCGCGATGCCCTTCTTCAGGACCGGCGAGCCCGCGTTGTAGGCGAGGATTTCGGTCCGGCGGGCGCGGTAGTCGGCGCTCTCTTCCAGCTCCGAGACCAGACGGTCGAGGATGTTGTCCTCCACCTGCTGGTGGTACGGTGTCAGATCGCGCCCCTCGTTGCCGTAGAAATTGGCCTTGCGCACGTCGAGCGGGTCCTGCCCGGTGGCATAGGCGATTTCCTCGATCATGCGCTCGGCGGCGACGACCCCCTGAGGGCCGCCGAAGCCGCGAAAGGCGGTGTTCGACACGGTGTTGGTCTTCATCGGGCGGCTGGTCAGGCGCACATTGGGATAGAAATAGGCGTTGTCGGCATGGAACAGCGCGCGGTCGGTCACGGGACCCGAGAGGTCCGAGGAGAACCCGCAGCGCGCGGCGAAGGTGCCGCCGACGGCCTCGATCCGCCCGGTGTCGTCAAAGCCGACCTCGTAGTCGATGACGAAGTCGTGCCGCTTGCCGGTGGCGGTCATGTCCTGATCGCGGTCGGGGCGGATCTTGACCGCCTGTCCCCACTTCTTCGCGGCCATGGCCGCGACGGCGGCGAACAGGTTCATCTGGCTTTCCTTGCCGCCGAACCCGCCACCCATGCGGCGCACGTTCACCACCACCGCGTTCGAGGGCACGCCGAGAACATGCGCCACCATGTGCTGCGCCTCGCTGGGGTGCTGGGTCGAGCAATGCACGATCACGTCGTCATCCTCGCCCGGGATGGCAAAGGCGATGTGCCCTTCGAGATACATGTGATCCTGACCGCCCACGGTGATGCGGCCCTTGATCCGGTTCTTCGCAGCGGCAAGGCCGGCGTCGAGGTCGCCACGCTCGAGCTTCAGCGGCGCGGTGACATGCGGATAGCCGGCCTCCTGCGCGGCGACGGGGTCGAGCGCATGGGGCAGCGGGGTGCAGTCGATGCATGCCCGCTCCGCCGCGCGGCGGGCGATGTCGCGGGTTTCGGCCACCACGGCAAACAGCGGCTGGCCGTGGAACTGGATCCGGTCGGTGGGAAAGACCGGCTCGTCATTGCGGCCCGTGGGGCTGATGTCGTTGACGCCGGGCACGTCCGCGGCGGTGAGCACGCCGACCACGCCGGGCACCGCCAGCACCTCGCTCAGGTCGAGGCCGTGCAGCGTCGCGTGGGCCACGTGCGAGACGCCGAGATAGGCGTGCAGGGTGCCCTCGGGCATGGCGATGTCGTCGGTGTAATTGGCCCGGCCCGTCACGTGCTTGACCGCGCTGTCGTGATTGTGGTCGCTATGGGCGGCGCCGGTGATGGTCAGAGTGTCCTTCATGGTCCAGTCCCTCAGGCGGTTGCGAGTTGGGCGGGCGCGGTGGTGTCGGCGTCCTGCTCGAGGAAGAAGCGGCGCAGCAGGTTCTGCGCGCTCAGCATCCGGTAGCCGGCCGAGCCGCGCCAATCGCTGAGCGGAGAGAAATCCTCCGCCAGCGCCTCGGCGGCGGCCTCGAAGGTCGCGTGCGCCCAAGGCTGCCCGATGAGCGCGGCCTCGGCCTGCGCGGCGCGCTTCGGTGTCGCCGCCATGCCGCCAAAGGCGAGGCGGGCCCGGGTGATCCGGCCCCGCTCGACCGTGACGCTGAGGCCCGCGGCCACGGTCGAGATGTCCTCGTCCCGGCGTTTCGAGATCTTGTAGGCGGCGTTGCGGTCTGACGCGCCGGGCAGCGGAATGCGGATGCTCTCGACGAACTCGCCCGCGGCGCGGTCCTGCTTGCCGTAGTCGAGGAAGAAGCGCTCGAGCGGCAGGGTGCGGCGCTCGGACCCGTGGCGCAGGGTGATCTCGGCCCCCAGCGCAATCAGAACCGGCGGCGTGTCCCCGATGGGAGAGCCGTTGGCGATGTTGCCGCCGACGGTGCCCATGTTCCTCACTTGCCACCCCGCGATGCGGTCCCAGTAGGGCGCGAGGTGCGGCAGGTGCTGCGACAGTAGCGACTGGCAGTCGGTGTAGCTGGCACCCGCGCCGATGAGGAGGTGATCGGCCTCCCGCGCGACGGTCTTGAGCGCCTCGAGATGGCCGGTGAAGATCGCCGGCCCGATGGGCCGCAGGAATTTCGTGACCCAGAGGCCGACGTCGGTCGCGCCGGCGACGATGGTGGCGCCGGGAGTTTCCACAAGACACTGCGCCAGATCGTCCACGTCGGCGGGCAGGATCGCCAGATTGTCGTCCGGGCCGGTGACCACGCGGCGTCCGTCACGCAGGGCGCGCAGGCGGGCCGTCATCGCCTCGCGCTCGGCTGTCAGGTGGTCGGCAGCGGGCGTGCCGTAGCGGCTGACGGCGACGGCGGCGCGGATGATCGGCGCATAGCCGGTGCAGCGGCAGAGATTGCCCTGAAGCGCCGTTTCGACCTGTGCCTCGGTCGGCTCGGGGGTTTGCATCCACAACGCATAGAGCGACATGACGAAGCCCGGCGTGCAGAAGCCGCACTGGCTGCCGTGAAAGTCGATCATCGCCTGCTGCACAGGGTGCAGCGCGCCCTCGGGGCCGGAGACATGCTCGACGGTGACGACGTGGCAGCCATCGACCGAGGCAAGAAACCGGATGCAGGCATTGACCGGCGCATAGATCAGCCCCGCCTCGGTCAGGCGGCCCACCAGCACGGTGCAGGCGCCGCAGTCGCCCTCGGCGCAGCCCTCCTTGGTGCCGGTCAGCCGTCGCTCCAGCCGCAGGAAATCCAGCAGCGTCCGGCTGGCGCCCACATCGCGGGCCGAGACCTCGCGCCCGTTCAGGATGAAACGTATGTCGTCGCGATATGTCATGCTCACCTCCCATGATCCCGGGGTGGAGGCTCCGGGATGACAGGCAGCATACGGCGGGCAATTGAGTCGAAAAATCGCCCCAAACGGCAAATACTTTCAACAGAATGTTGAAAAAGAGGCCGCGCAGGCGCATCATCCGCGCCGCAGAGGGAGGCGCGCATGTCCTATATCGAAAGCCTGCGGGTCTTTGTCCGAGTGCTGGAATTGGGTAGCATCACCTCGGGCGGGCGCGACCTGCGGCTGACCCCGGCGGTGGCCAGCAAGCGGCTGAAAGAGCTCGAGAAACACCTGGGCGTGCGGCTCTTCAACCGGACCACGCGGTCGATCACCCCCACCGAGGCGGGGCATGTGTTCTATGACGAGGCCAAGACCGTCCTCACCGCGCTGGAGAACGCCGAAGCGCGGGTGGCCAGCTTCTCGCAGGTGCCGCGCGGTGCGATCCGCGTGACCGCGCCGCTGGGGGTCGGGCGGCGGATCGTGGCGCCTCTGGTGCCCGCCTTTTCCGACGCCTACCCCGAAACCGAGGTGCGGATGCGCCTGTCGGACCGCAAGGTCGACATGCTGGCGGATGGGCTCGATGTGGCCTTCTTCATCGGAGATCCCGGCGACTCGAACATGAAGCTGCGCAAGATCGCCGATTGCGACCGGGTGCTGTGCGCAGCCCCCGGCTACCTGGCACGCCGCGGCACCCCGAAGACCCCGGACGAGCTGCTGCATGGCGGGCACAATTGCCTGCTGCTGCGCTATCCCCGCTCGCCCGAGTATTTCTGGACGCTACAGACCCCCACCGGACCGCAGAAGCTCGAGGTCCGGGGCCGCTACGATGCAGATGATGGCGACGTGCTGACCGACTGGGCGCTGGCGGGGCACGGGATCGTCAACAAGCCGCGCTTCGACGTGCAGGAGCACCTCGCCAGCGGTCGACTGGTCGAGGTCCTGCCCGAAACGCCGCCCCTTCCGACGATCTTCGGCTGCCTGTTCCCGCACAAGAAGCTGCAGGACCCCAAGATCCGGCTGTTCGTGGATCACATCGCCAAGCAGGGCAAGGCGCGGTTCGCGGTGTCCGCAGAGGCCTGAGCCTCGGCGGCGTGGGGTGCTCTCTATCGAGCGGCGCGTATTCTTCGCAGGCAGTTGCGCGTCGATCTTGATGACGCTCTTCGCTGCGGCGCCTGTCAGCGCCCCACTGCTCTTTGGCCGTGCGGAGGCTGCGGCACTGATGGTCTTCGCCGCGCTGGTCTGAACGCGCGCCGTCCGGACGCTGCCGAGCGCTAGGAGCCGGTTGCCCGCCGAGACGATCCGGCGGCGGCTGTCCCTCAGAGCAGCCGGCAGATGGACGAAGGGGCCACACCTCGGCGGCCCGCTCCGGCCTCATCCCGTGCAGGGGGCCATCTTCAACAGAACCTCAGACCGGGGCTGGCGTCGATTCGGCCCCGCATCTTCAGACCCTCAGCTAATGCGCGTCAGGCGATCAGCTTCTTGGCGACGTCGACCAGGAGCTTTGCCTGATGAGTGACGGAGGCCTTGCCGGCGTCGTCGAACTCCCCCGCCTTGGCGGAGTATCCGTACGGGTTGCCGCCCGAGGCATAGATCACGTCGTCGGTGTAGCCCGGCGGCACGATGATCGCGCCCCAGTGCATCGCCGTGGTGTAAAGCCCTAGGGTGGTGGCCTCCTGGCCGCCATGCGGGTTCTGCGCGCTGGTTGTCGCGGTGATGGCCTTGCCCGCGAGCTTGCCTTCGGACCAGACGCCGCCCAGCGTGTCGATGAACGCGCGAAGCTGCGAGGCGGACTGGCCGAAGCGGGTCGGCGCGCTGATGAAATAGCCGTCGGCCCAGACCATGTCCTCGGGGGTGACGATCGGAAGATGCGCCATTTTCTCGGCGGCTTCCTTCCAGGCGTCCTGGCCGTTCACCACTTCTTCGGGCGCGGTCTCGCGGACGCGGAGCAGCCGCACCTCGGCGCCGGCCTCCTTGGCGGCGTCCGCGGCCGCCTGGGCGATTTGGTAATTGGTTCCGTAGGTCGAGTAGAAGATCACTGCGATTTTGGGGGCTGCCATCGTGTCGTCTCCATGTGCCGGTTCAGGGTCGCAGGCAGGCTGCGCTAAGCCTCCTGCCGGTTTTCGGGTCCGAAGGTCACGCACTGGTCCCTCCGGAGATCACGACCTAGGGTGATTTTGCCCCGTGTCAGCAAATGGCGTTTCGCGAGGTGGAAAGGTCGTGACCGGTCGCGCACGGTGGCGAGGGAAGCGTTGAGGCACAGCACCGCCGCGCAACAGGGGCCACCCCTGCGGGTTGCTCCGTCTCGGGCGCGCTTGGGCATAGGCGGGGCGCGGTCTGCGGCGCCGCCCGGTGCAGGGCGCGCCCGAAGGTTAACCGTTGCAAACGCGAGTGCGTCCGAAACCGCCCGGCGCAACAGCCCAACCTCAGAGGAAGACGACGCGCTCCTTCGCAGAGCGCGTCGTGCAGTCTTAGGGAGCTCGCGGCGAAGACCCGAGGTCAGACGTATCGGTTGACGATATTCTCGAGAACCTCCTGCCGGCCCGAGCGCGGCTGCGGGTCGATGCCTTCGGAGATCACCCGCTCGGAGATCGTGGCCAGATCGCTGCGGAGCATCTGCTGCGCCGCGTCCGTGTCCCACCCGGCGTAGCGCTCGCGGCGGGGCGCCTCGAGGGCGTCGTCCTCGATCATCCGGGCGGCGGCCTTGAAGCCGCGCGCGCAGACGTCCATCGCACCGGCATGGCCCGCGATCAGGTCCTCGGGGTCCAGGGATTGCCGCCGCAGCCGGGCATCGAAGTTGGTCCCGCCGGTGGTGAAGCCGCCGTCACGCAGGATCTCGTAATAGGCCAGCGCGCACTCGGGCACGTTGTTGGGGAACTGGTCGGTGTCCCAGCCGGATTGGTAGTCGTTGCGGTTCATGTCGATCGAGCCCAGCACGCCCAGCTCACGCGCCAGCGCCAGCTCGTGCTCGAAGCTGTGCCCGGCGAGGATGGCATGACCCTGCTCGATGTTCAGCTTCACTTCCTTTTCCAGACCGAAATCCTTTAGGAAGCCGTAGATCGTGGCGACGTCGTAATCGTATTGGTGCTTGGTCGGCTCCTGCGGCTTCGGCTCGATCAGGATGGTGCCGTCGAAGCCGATCTTCTTGGCGTAGTCGACCACCATGCACAGGAAGCGCCCGGCATGTTCGCGCTCGCGCCCCATGTCGGTGTTGAGCAGTGTCTCGTAGCCCTCGCGCCCGCCCCAGAGCACGTAGTTCGCCCCCTTCAGCCGGTGGGTGGCGTCGAGGCACGCCTTCACCGTGGCGGCGGACCACGCAAAAACGTCGGGATCGGGGTTGGTGGCTGCCCCGGCCATGAAGCGGCGGTTGCTGAAGAGGTTGGCGGTCCCCCACAGCAGCCGGGTCTTCGAGCTCTCCATCTTGCGCTCGAAGATGTCGACGATTTCCTCGAAGTTGCGCAGGCTTTCGGAGAAGTTCGCGCCCTCTGGGCGAATATCGGCATCGTGGAAGCAGAAGAAGGGCACGTTGAGCAGATCGAACATCTCGAAGGCGACGTCGGCCTTGCGGCGCGCCGCGTCCATGTCCTCGCCGAACCAAGGCCGATCGAAGGTGCGCCCGCCAAAGGGATCGCCACCCTCGTAGGCGAAGCTGTGCCAGTAGGCGACGGCGAAGCGCAGGTGGTCCTCCATGCGCTTGCCCATGACGATCTCGTCGGG
The DNA here is from genome assembly GCF_020171625.1 of Salipiger bermudensis. GTDB lineage: Bacteria > Pseudomonadota > Alphaproteobacteria > Rhodobacterales > Rhodobacteraceae > Salipiger > Salipiger bermudensis_B. Next base: position 241,468 of record NZ_JAIUZY010000006.1, on the reverse strand, counting down.
GTCGTAATGGCGGAAGCAGGTCCCCTCGCCCTCGGGGTCGAAGCGCAGCGGTTTGAGGTCGCCAAAGAAGTCAGACATATGCGGTCCTTTCATCGCCTCCCCGTCCGATGGGAGAGGTCTGCAAATTTCGGTGGGTGGGGCGCGCGGAGGCGCCGACCTTGCGTCAGCGCGCGGCCCAGAGCAGGCCGCGACGCAGGATTTCCTTCATCTGGGGAACCTCGAATTCCGAGGCGACATGGCCGAGGGCCGAATAGAAGACCCGCGCTTCGCCATAGCGGTGCTTCCAGACCACCGGCATGACGGTGCCCTTGGTCCAAGGCGCATGCGCGCCGCTGAACGTCGTGGTCGCCAGAACCTCGATGCCGGGATCGACGTGCAGGTAATACTGCTCCGAGCGGTAGTCGAACCCGCCGATGCCTTCGACCAGCGGATCGTCGGGCCGGGTGATCTCGACGCGGTAGTCGAGGATGTTGCCCGGGTGGGCCACCCATTGCCCGCCGACCATGAACTGATAGGCCGGCTCGTTGCGGAAGGTGTCGCCCATACCGCCATGGAAGCCGCCAAGCCCAGTGCCCGCCTCGACCGCCGCAAGCAGGTTCGCCAGCTCGTCCTTGCCGATCGTGGCCTGCGTCATCACCGGCACGATCAGGTCGTACTGGCCGAGGCCCTCTTTGCCCAGCACCGCGGTGCCCTCTTCGCGCCGGGTCTCGAAGCCCTCGGCCCGCAGCATCTCCTCGACGATGGCGGAGCAGGCCTTGGGCTCGTGCCCCTCCCAGCCGCCCCAGAAAATGAGTGCCTTCTTCTTCATGCTGCCTCCGCTGCGCTGATGTCTCCGATGCTGCCGCCCGGGCGCATGGCTGCCGGGCGGTCGCAGGTGGTTTCCAGAGCGATGGCCTGCCCGCGCTCGGACGAGGCCAGCAGCGCCTCGATCACCTCGAGCACGTGCAGCGCCAGTGCGCCGCTGGCGCGGTGCGGCCTCTGGGCCGAGATCGCCGCAGCCATTTCCGCCAGACCCAGCCCGCGATAGTTGTCGTCGCCATGGGCGTGGGTGGTGGGCTGGTCCTGCCAATCCTCGCCATAGAGGCGCACCGTGCCGTCGAAGCGGTTCGGGTCGGGAATGACCAGCGAGCCCTCGGTGCCGTAAAGCTCGAGCGGGGCATGGCCATGCGCCTTCACGTCGAAGCTGGTGACGATCTGCACCAGCGCGCCGCCCGCGAACTCGAGCACGCCGGTCACATGGGTCGGGGTCTCGACCGGCACCGACTGGCCGGCGCGCGGGCCGGTGGCGATGGTCCGGCTGTCGCGTCCGCGCGCGGCAAGCGCGGTGACCCGGCGCACCGGACCGAGCAGCGCGACCATGGCGGTGATGTAGTAGGGGCCCATGTCGAAAAGCGGCCCGGCGCCGGGCCCCGCGTAGTAGAAATCGGGATTGGGGTGCCAGCGCTCGTGCCCCGCGAGCATCAGCGTCGCCGTGCCGGCGGTCGGCGTGCCGATCCGCCCGGCATCGAGCAGGGCGCGGGCGCTCTGGTGCGCGCCGCCGAGGAAGGTGTCGGGCGCGCAGCCCACGCGCAGGCCGCGTGCGTCGGCCGCCTCGAGCAGCCGCCGCGCCTCGGCGGTACCGCCGGCGAGGGGTTTCTCGGAATAGACGTGCTTGCCCGCCTCGAGCGCGGCCAGCCCGACCTCGACATGCGCCGCCGGGATGGTGAGGTTGAGCACGATGTCGATGTCGTCCCGCGCCATCAGCGCGGCAGGGCTCATCGCCGGGAGGCCATGGGCCTCGCCCTTGGCGCGCGCGGCCTCGGGGTCGAGGTCGGCCACGGCCCGCATCTCGAGCTGCGGGAACAGCGCGGCGTTTTTCAGGTAGATCTCGCTGATGACGCCGCAGCCGACGACCCCCACGCCCAACGCGCTCATGCTGTCTGCTCCATCCGGTGTCCGTCCTCGTCGAAAAGGTGAAGGTTGCCCGGCTCGGGGCTCAGGAAGAGCCGCTCGCCGGCGCTCAGGCGCATCTTGCCGGGCAGGCGCACGGTGATCTCGCCGAGGGTCTCGGCGTCGGCATAGACCACGGTGTCGGCGCCCAGTGTCTCGACCACCTTGGCCGTTGCGGGCCAGTCGCCCGTCTCGGGATCGGCGCGCAGGTGCTCGGGGCGGATGCCGACGGTCTTGACGTCGCCCCGCCCGATCGCCGCGCCCGGCAGCAGGTTCATTTTCGGCGAGCCGATGAAGCCCGCGACGAACTCGGTCATGGGGCGGTCATAGAGGTCCATCGGCGCGCCGACCTGCTCGATGCGCCCGCGGTTCATCACCACGATCTGGTCGGCGAGGGTCATCGCCTCGACCTGATCGTGGGTGACGTAGATCATCGTCGCGTCGAGCGACTGGTGCAGCTGCGCCAGCTCCACCCGCATCTGCCCGCGCAGGGCGGCGTCGAGGTTCGACAGCGGCTCGTCGAAGAGAAAGACCTTCGGCTGGCGCACGATCGATCGCCCGATGGCGACGCGCTGGCGCTGCCCACCCGAGAGCTGCCCGGGCTTGCGGTCGAGGTAGTCCTCGAGCGCGAGGATCCGCGCCGCCTCGGCCACCCGTGCCTCGCGTTCGGCGGCGGGGGTCTTGGCCAGTCGCAGCCCGAAGTCGATGTTCTGAGCCACCGTCATGTGGGGATAGAGCGCGTAGCTCTGGAACACCATCGATATGCCCCGGTCCGAGGGTTCGGCAAAGGTAACATCCTCGCCGCCGATCATGACCTCGCCGTCGCTCGGCATCTCGAGGCCCGAGATGATGCGCAGCAGCGTGGACTTGCCGCAGCCCGAGGGGCCGACGAGCACGGTGAAGGAGCCGTCGGGCACGGTCAGCGACATGTCGGGGATGACGGTCACGGCGCCGAATTTCTTGGTGATGTTGTTGAGGCGGACTTCAGCCATGGGTGTGGCTCCTTGCGTTCGTCATGTCCGGGGCTCGCTGGGCTCGTAGGTGAAGTGCAGGAAATCGGCGGGGCGGCCGCGCCCCGACGTGTCATGCGCGCACATGCCCACGAAGGCCCCGGTGAAGTTGTTGCCCGGCCCGTTGCCCGCCTCGTCCGAGATCGCCGACTGGTCGAGCGAGATGCCGAGGTCTTGCCACTCTGCGTCCTCGCCGAGGGCGTAGCGGAAGCGCAGGCTGGCGCCGCTGACCTCCATGCCAAGACGGACCGTGCCGGAGGCGGGCAGGGCGATCGGCGTGATCGGGTAGCTCACCCGCGCGTCGGGCCAGTCGGCGGCGCAGCTATAGACCGTGAGGACCCGGTTGCCCGCCGCGTCAGCGGTTACCGCGAGGTAATGGAACTTGAACCGTCCGTACCACGAGATCAGCCCGGCGAACTGCTGGTAGTCGCCCGGCGCGACGTCGATCTCGGTCTCGGCGGTGAAGGCGAGGTCAGTCTGCCGCCGCGCCACCAGCGCGTGGTCGAACTGCGAGCCGGGGGCCTCGCGCCCAAAGAGGCGCAGGGCGCCGGGCCGCTCGGTCAGCGAGAAGAGCCGCCCGGGATCGGGGCTGCGCAGCCATTGCAGCGGATGCGGCAGCGCGCCGGGGGCAAAGGTCAGACGGGTGGGCTCGGGCGCGAAGCGGTGCTCGGGAAGGTCCGGCGCCGGGACGGACGGGGCGGGCACGCAGCCGCCATGCGCGAGGCGCGGGAACTCCCCCTCGGGCCAGACCAGCTTCTGGATCGCCGTCTCGCGGCCCAACGGCGAGCGCCGGACGTCGTCGGCGTGGATGCCCTGCGCACGACCGGTCTCGATGCTGCGGGTCTCGTCCAGCGGTCGGGAGCAGAGGTGCACGAGGTAATGCGCGCCGTCCTGCGTCTCGACGATGTCGGCGTGCCCCGCGCGCTGCAAATATGCGTCGGGCGCGTCTTTCGAGCTGAGCAGGTGCTTGGCCGGGTCGGTCTCGTAGGGGCCGAGCAGGTCGCGCGAGCGCGCCATGGTCGCTGCGTGGTCGTAGCCGGTGCCGCCCTCGGCGGTCAGCAGGTAGTACCAGCCGTCGCGGCGATAGAGATGCGGGCCTTCGGTCAGCTTGTGGTCGGTGCCGCGGTAGATGTTGTGCACCGCACCGATGAGGCGTTGCTCCTCGACCGAGTATTCCTGGCACACGATCCCGCCGAACCGGTCGCCGCCGGTCTGGTTGTGGTCCCAGATCATGTTCAGCAGCCACTTGCGCCCGTCCTCGTCGTGGAACAGCGAGGGGTCGAAGCCCGACGAATTGAGGTAGACCGGGTCGGACCAAGGCCCCTCCACCGACGGCGCGGTGACGAGGTAGTTGTGGCTGTCCTTCCACGCCCCGTCGCGGCGCTTCACGTCGGTGTAGATCAGCCAGAAGAGGCCGTCGGCATGGGTGAGGCAGGGCGCCCAGATCCCGCCGGAGTCGGGGTCGCCGCGCAGGTCGAGCTGTGCCGCGCGCTCCAGCGGGCGCTTCACCAGCTGCCAGTGGCGCAGGTCGCGCGAGTGGTGGATCTGCACGCCCGGGTACCACTCGAAGGTCGAGGTGGCGATGTAGTAGTCGTCGCCCACCCGCACGATCGACGGGTCGGGGTTGAACCCCGGAAGGATCGGATTCCGGATCTCGGTCATTGAAGTCATCCTTTGACGGCGCCGCCGGTCAGCCCCGCGACGATGTATTTCTGCGCGGCGAGGAAGAAGACGATGGCGGGCACCAGCGTGAGCGTCACGAAGGCAAGCGTGCGGTTCCATTCGGTCACGTATTCACCGCGGAACTGCATCATGCCGAGCGGCCAGGTGAACACCTCGCGCGAGTTCAGCACCACCAGCGGCAGGAGGAAGTTGTTCCAGCTCTGCACGAAGACGAAGACCCCCACCGTCGCAAGGATCGGTGCCGAGAGCGGCAGAGTGAAGCGCCAGAAGAACCGCACGTAGCCGCAGCCGTCGATATAGGCGGCCTCGAAAAGCTCCTTGGGAAGCTGCTCGAAGAAGGTGCGGAAGAGCAGGATCGCGAGCGACAGCGAAAAGGCGGTCTGCGGCAGGATCACCGCCCACCAGGTGTCGAGCAGCCCGACATCGCGCACCTTGATGAAGAGCGGCAGGATCGCCGTGGCGAAGGGGAACATCAGGCCCAGCAGCAGATACGAGAACAGCATCCGCGAGCCGAAGAACTTGATCTGCGCAAAGACATAGGCGGCGGCCGCGCCCACGATCAGCGTCAGCGTCACCGCGACCGACGAGATCAGCATCGAGTTGCCGAGGTAGCGCCAGAACGCCGGGTCGCTGACGATCGAGCCGTAGAACTCCCAGTTCCAGCTTGCCGGCAGGGCGAAGGCGTTGGTGCGGATCTCGGCGTTGGTCTTGAAGCCGCCCAGCACCGTCGCCACCATCGGCGCGAGCACGAAGCTCGCCACGAGGCATAGGAGGGCGACGCGCAGGATGTTGCGAAGCAGGTGGCCGCGGGTCATGCCTTGTCGCCTTTCATGAAGAAGCGCTGGTAGAACACCGCCACGGTGATCGCCGCGACGAAGAGGATCACCCCGACGGCGCTGCCGAAGCCGATGTTCAGCCGCGTCAGGCCGAAGGTGTAGAGGTATGTGACGATGGTGTGGGTCTGGTTCGACGGGCCGCCATTTGTCAGCGGGATGATGACGTCGAAGACCTGCAGCGCGCCGATGATCGCGAAGAAGGCGCTGACGATGATCGCCGGCTTGATGTGCGGGATCTGCACGTAGCGCACGATCTGCAGCCGCTTGGCGCCCTCGATCCGGCCCGACTCGATCAGGTCCTCGGGGACCGATTGCAGCGCGGCGATGTAGATCATCATGTGAAAGCCGAAATACTTCCAGACGATCACCGTCATCACCGCGACGAAGGCCCAGTCCCGGTCGGCGAGGATGAACAGGCTGTCCATGCCCAGCGACTGCGCGACCGAGGCGGTGATGCCGTAATTGCCGTCGAAGACGAAGCTCCAGATCAGGCCGGCGGCCACTTCGGCGAGGATGTAGGGCACGAAGAAGATCAGCCGGAACACGGCGTTGGTCGGCGTCTTGCGGAAGATGAGCAGGGCCAGCGCCAGAGCCAGCGGCATCTGGATCAGCAGCGAGACGGCGACGATCTTGACCGTGTTGCCCACCGCCTTGTGAAAGATCGAATGCCCCGCGATGCGCTCGTAGTTCTCCAGCCCGACGAAGTCGCTGGGCGCGCCGTAGCCGTTCCAGTTGAAGAACGAGTAATAGCCGGACTCGCCGAGCGGCAGGATCACGAACAGGGTGAAGAGGATCAGCGCGGGCGGCAGCAGGATCAGGATGGCGCTGACGCGCCCGTTTCCAAGGCTGCGGCGCAGGCGTTCGGACGCCGGCAATCTGCGGCTGGTGGCGGCGGTGGCCATGCCAGTCTCCGGTGTGTCAGGAAGGGATCGGGATGAGGGCCGCGCGCCCGTGACGGCGCGCGGCGGTCTGCGCGCGGCGCGTCAGCGGAAGCTCCAGGCCTCCTGGACCTGCGCTGCGGCCTCCTCCGGCGTGATCGCGCCCTGCGCCAGATCGGCAGAGATGTCGTTCACCGTCGCACCGACCGAGGCTCCGAGGAACTGGTCGAGGAAGATCTGGTGGTAGGAGCTGTCCTCGATGTCCTTCGAGACCTTGGCGTAGAACGGGTTGTCCAGCGCATCGCCGGTGCCCTTGACGATGGGGATGAAGAGCTGCTGGCGCGCGGCCTCACGCTGGTTCTCCGCGCTGAGCATGAAGGCGAGGAATTCCACCGCCTCGGGTTCTGCCGAGTTCGACACGGCCCAGCCGTTGATGCCGCCGAGCGTCGCGGCCTCGCCGCCCTCGGCCACCGGGTCCGAGATCGCCGGGAAGTTCACGATCGCCAGCTGGTCGTCGGGCAGGCCCTCGCCGCTGGTGGAGCGCTCGCGCATCGGCAGGTAGTCCCAGTCGCCCATCAGGTAGAAGGCGCCGCCGCCGTCGGCGAACATGCCGCTCGAAGTCTCGTAGGTGGTGCCCATGAAACCGGGCTGGAAGGGCTCGAGAGCGACCAGCTCCTGAAAATCCTCGCCGGCCGCCACGAAGGCCTCGTTCTCGAAGCCGCCATCCTCACCCGCCATCGCCTGCGTGATGATGTCCTTGCCGCCTTCGCGCAGCGCGAGGTAGCTCCAGTAGAAGTGCAGCGGCCACTTGTCCTGCCCGCCGACCACGATCGGGGTAATGCCGGTCTCCTTGACGGTCTTCACCGCGCCGAGGAAATCGTCCCAGCTCTTGATCGCGTCGAGGTCGATGCCGGCTTCATCGGTGAGCTTGGTGTTGGTCCAGAACACCACCTCGGTGCCGTAGAGCGGCAGGCCGTAGAGCGTGCCGTCGACCGAATAGGCGGTCAGCCCCGCCTCGGGGAGGGTGTCGGCAACGCCCTCGGGAAGCAGGTCGCTGATCGGCTTCAGGAAGCCCGCCTCGGCCTGCTCGACGAGGGTCTGCCCGCCCCAGCTGTAGAAGATGTCGGGCCGCGCATCGGATTGCAGCAGGGTCGGCAGCTTCGACTTGTAGGCTTCGTTGGCGATGTACTCGAAGGTGACGCTCACCTCCGGGTTCTCCGCCTCGTAGGCCTCGGCGATCTGCTCGTAATAGGCCTCCTGCTCGTCGTTGACGGCGACGCGCAGCACGGTGATCTCGGTCTGCGCGATGGCGCCCCCGGCCGAAGCCAGCCCGCCCATCAGCGCCGCGATTGCAACGGTATGTCTCATGAAATCCTCCCTTGGCTGATCCGCCGCGAGTCCTCCACCCGCTATCGGCGAATCCGATTTCCTGACGAACGTACGTCAGAAATTTGCCCTGCGCAACGTGTCAGTTGCGCCCGTGTTTTTCAGGGCAGGTTGTCGCGCATGTAGATCTCGACGCGGATCGGCTCGACCGCGGGCGGCGGAGTCTGGTCGTCGAGCAGGCCGCGCAGCAGCGCGATCGCGCCCTGCACCTCGCGCCGGCTGTTCTGGTGCAGAACAGCATCGAAGGTGCCGTCGAGCAGCGCCTCGCGCGAATAGGGTGTCAGCTCGTGCACGACGACGGCGACATCGCGCCCGGGCGGCAGGTCGGCCAGCGCCTCGGCCGCGCCCCGGTTTCCCGCGCCCATGCTGTAGACCCCGATGATATCGGGATACTCGGCAAGCTGCGCGGACAGTTGCTCCCGGACCCGGTTCTTGTCGTCGCGTCCCTCGATCGGCGCGAGGGGCGTCTGATCGGGGAACTCGGTGCGCAGCACCTGTTCGAATCCAAGCCGCCGCTCGGCGTGATCGCGCACCAGCATCGAGCCGCTGACCATCGCGATGCGACCGCTTCGGCCACGGCAGAACCGCCCCAGCAAGCTGCCCGCGGTGCGCCCGGCCTGAACGTTGTCGATGCCCACGAAGCCTTGTTTTTCTGGCCCCGGCAGATCCGACACGAGCGTGACCACGGCGATCCCGCGCGCACGCAGCTCGCGCACGGCGATGCGCACGACGGTGGCGTCCGTGGCGACCATGGCCACCCCGTCCACCGCTTCGGGGTCGAGGCCGCGCAGCAGATCGGCGAGCGCGCCCGCATCGAAGGCCGGAACCTTGCGGGTCTCGATCACCGTGAAATCGCGCAGGACGGCGGCGGCCTCTTCCGCCAGGTCCGCCTCGAGCGCGCGCATGAAGCTGTTCTCACCCTCGGGAAGGATGAAGCAAAGCCGGTAGCGGCGCTTGCGCGAGAGGTTGGCGGCGGCGAGGTTGCGCTCGAACCCGAGATTGCCGATCGCCTCGAGAACGCGGCTGCGGGTCTTCTCGCGAACCCCCTCGCGGTCGTTCAGAACCCGGTCGACGGTCGACAGGCTGACGCCCGCCACACGGGCCACATCGTGAATGGTAGGGCGGGTCATCGCAGCGGGTTGCCTCCGGGTAGCATAAATGACGTACGATAATCAGATTATGAGAGATTAGCAGGTAGCGACTTCGGAATGAAGGCATTTTCGCCGGCGCGGCGGGGGATTTCACCGAATGGGGCAGGGGCAGTGCGCCGCCCCGCACGGAAGACCGCCCACAGATTGTGATAGACGTCTATCAAATTCCCGTTGACCTGACCCGCGTTCCCTGCGAGCCTTTTCCGCAGGGAGGACTGCAATGACCAGACGGCCACCGACTCTGTCGGATGTCGCCCGTCGCGCTGGCGTGAGCTATGCGACGGCGGATCGTGTTGTGAACGGCCGCGCCGGAGTGTCCGAAAAGACCTCTCGCAGCGTTCACGCCGCGATCGAGGCGTTGGGCTACGTGCGCAATGTCGCCGCGGCGAACCTGTCGCAACAGCGGGTCTATCGGTTCGGCATCATCCTTCCGGCAGGCTCCAATGCCTTCTTCCGCCGCGTGCAGGCGCTCTTCGACGAGGCCGCCTCCAGGCTGAAGGCCGACCGCATCAGCCTCTCCATCGAAAGCGTCGAGGCCTTCGACGCGCAGGCCCTCACCGGGAAAATGGCCGCGCTGGCAGAGGCACGCATGGATGGCGTGGCGGTGGTCGCGAGCGATGACCCGCGGACCACGGCGGCCATTGCGGAGCTACGCGCCCGCAACATCCCGGTGGTCACGCTGGTCTCGGACGTGCCGAGCTCTCAGCGCGACGCCTATGTCGGCATCGACAATGTCGTCGCGGGCCGCACCGTCGGACGGCTTATCGGTATGGCGCATGGCGGCCGCGCGGGAAGGGTGCTGCCGGTGGTCGGCGCGCCCTCGGCGCGCGACCATGCCGAGCGGCTCTCGGGGATGCGTGAGGTTCTCGGCAGCGCGTTTGAGCTTGCCCCCGTGGTCGAGGGCCGCGACCGCTTCGAACTGGTCGAAACCCTCGTCCGCGAGGCGCTGAGCCGGGATCCCGAGATCACCGCGATCTACAGCGCGGGCGCGGGGAATGCGGGGCTTGTCCGGGTGCTCGAGGCGCTGCCGCCCGGGACGGCGCGACCTTACGTGTTCCTGCACGAGCTCGTGCCGCACTCGCGGCGCGCGCTCGAGGACGGGCTGATCGACGTGATCATCGACCAGCGGCCCGAGGAAGAGGTGGCGCGGGTGGTCGAACACCTGACGCTGCTGGCCGACCGGCGCGCGCTGCTGCGCACCGATCCGATCGTGCCGACAATTTTCGTGCGGGAGAACCTGCCGCAGGAGCCGGCAGGCGCGCTCGAGCGCGCGGGGTGACGCGCCCCGTGGCAAACGCTGCGGGAAAGGCCCCGCCGCGCGCTGCCGACACATGAACGTCATTGAAGGCCGCCGGGATCCGGCGGTGAAAGGGAGGAGACGATGAAGACCATCAAGGGACCGGGCCTGTTCCTGGCACAATTCGCCGGCGACACCGCGCCATTCGACAGCTGGGACGGGATCACCAAGTGGGCCGCGGATTGCGGCTACAAGGGCGTGCAGGTGCCGGTCTGGGACGCGCGGCTGGTCGATCTCGACAAGCTGGCAAGCTCGCAGGCCTATTGCGACGAATGGGCGGGACAGGCGCGCGACAACGGCGTCGAGGTGACTGACCTGTCGACCCACATCCTCGGCCAGCTCGTCGCGGTGCACCCGGCCTATGATGCCTGGGTCGACGGCTTCGCCGCGCCCGAGGTGCAGGGCAAGCCGAAAGAGCGCACCGAATGGGCCGTGGCGCAGGTGAAGAAGGCGCTCACCGCCTCGAAGAACCTCGGCATCGGACAGCACGTGACGTTCTCGGGCGGGCTGTGCTGGCCCTTCGTCTATCCCTTCCCGCAGCGCCCTCAAGGCATGGTCGACACCGCTTTTGACGAACTGGCCCGGCGCTGGCGGCCGATCCTCGATCATGCCGAGGAGTGCGGCGTCGACGTCTGCTACGAGATCCATCCGATGGAGGATCTGCACGACGGCATCACCTTCGAGATGTTCCTCGAGAAGCTCGACGGGCACGCGCGCTGCAACATGCTCTACGATCCGTCGCATTACGTGCTGCAGTGCCTCGATTATCTCGACAACATCGACATCTATGCCGAGCGCATCAAGATGTTCCACGTCAAGGACGCCGAGTTCAATCCGACCGGCCGGCAGGGCGTCTATGGCGGCTATCAGCCCTGGGTCGACCGGGCGGGGCGCTTCCGCAGCCTCGGTGACGGGCAGGTCGATTTCGGTGCGATCTTCGCCAAGATGGCCGCGATCGATTTCGACGGCTGGGCCGTGGTCGAATGGGAATGCGCGCTCAAGCATCCCGAGGACGGCGCGCGCGAGGGGGCGCAGTTCGTCAAGGATCACATCATCCGCGTCACGCCGCACGCCTTCGACGATTTCGCAGGCGGCGACATCGACGAGGCAACCAACAAGACACTGCTGGGGATCGACTGACATGGCACGCATCAGACTGGGCATGGTCGGCGGCGGCAACGACGCCTTCATCGGCGGGGTGCACCGCATCGCGAGCCGCATCGACGGCCATTTCGATCTGGTGGCGGGGGCGCTGTCCTCGACTCCGGAAAAGGCGCGCGCCAGCGCCGAGGCGCTGGGGCTCGACCCGGCGCGCTCCTACGGCAGCTTCGAGGAGATGGCCGAGGCCGAGTCCGCGCGCGAGGATGGCATCGAGGCGGTCAGCATCGTCACGCCGAACCACGTGCACTTCCCGGCGGCGAAGGCGTTCCTGTCACGCGGCATCCACGTGATCTGCGACAAGCCGCTGACCGCCACCTTTGACGACGCCGAGGCGATGGAACGGGCGGTCGCCGAAAGCAAGGCGCTGTTCATCCTCACCCACAACTACACCGGCTATCCGATGATCCGGCAGGCGCGGCAGATGGTTGCGGACGGGGCCATCGGAAAGATCCGCATCGTGCAGGTGGAATACCCTCAGGACTGGCTGACCGATGCGGTCGAGACCGAGGGCGTGAAGCAGGCCGAGTGGCGCACCGATCCCGAACGCTCCGGGGCGGGGGGCTCGATCGGGGACATCGGCACCCATGCCTACAATCTCGCGGGCTTCGTGACCGGGCTCTCGGGGGCGGAACTGGCCGCCGATCTGCAGAGCTTCGGGACCGGGCGCTCGCTCGACGACAACGCCCATATCTTGCTGCGCTACGAGGGCGGCGCGCGCGGGATGCTCTGGTGCAGCCAGGTCGCGCCGGGCAACGAGAACGGCCTGCGCCTGCGCGTCTACGGTGAAAAAGGCGGGCTGGAATGGGCGCAGGAGAGCCCCAACCACCTGTGGTTCACTCCGCATGGCGAGCCGACCCGGCGCCTGACCCGCAACGGTGCGGGGGCCATCGATGCCTCGACCTCGGTCAGCCGCATCCCGGGCGGGCATCCCGAAGGCTATCTCGAGGCCTTTGCCACGATCTACACCGAGGCCGCCCAGGCGATCCGCGCGGTGCAGGGCGGTGAGAGCCGCGAGGCAGTCATGGGCGTGCTGCCCGGGATCGCGGCAGGGCGCGAGGGCATGGCCTTCATCAGGGCCTGCGTCGCGTCGGCTGGCGACAACGCGGCATGGACCAGGCTATGAACCCGCCCTCCGTGCTCGCGCTGCGTCAGGTGACCAAGAGTTTCGGCCCCGTGGAGGTGCTCCACGGGGTGACGCTCGATCTGCGGGCCGGAGCTGTGCTGGCGCTGATCGGTGAAAATGGCGCGGGCAAGTCGACCACGATGAAGATCCTCGCCGGCATCGAGGCCCCGAGCTCGGGCCAGATCCTGCTGGACGGGAAAGAGGTGTCCTTCGGCTCGCTGCACGACGCCGAAGAGGCCGGGATCGTGATGATCCACCAGGAATTCAACCTCGCCGAGCAGCTCACGGTCGAGCAGAACATCTTCCTTGGGCGCGAACTGCGCAAGGGCTGGCTGCTCGACAAGGCGCGGATGCGCAGGCTGACGCGCGAGTATCTCGCGCGCATCGACTGTCACATCGATCCCGACACGCCGGTGGCGAAGCTGACGAACTCGGACAAGCAGATGGTCGAGATCGCCAAGGCGCTCAGCCGCGACGCGCGGGTGCTGGTGATGGACGAGCCCACCGCCGTTCTCACCGGCTCCGAGACGCGCATCCTGTTCGAGCAGGTCCGGGCGCTCAGGGAGCAGGGAACGGCGATCCTCTTCACCTCGCACAAGCTTGGCGAGGTGGCCGAGATTGCCGACACGGTGACGGTGCTGCGCGACGGCACGCTGGTGCATGACGGGCCGGCGCGCGACATCACCGAGGACGAGATGGCCACGGCTATGGTGGGCCGCGACGTCTCGGACCTCTTTCCCGACAAGCCCGCACAGGCGCCGGAGGGCGAGGTCCTGCTGCGCGTCGAGGGGCTGAGCGTTCCGGGGCGCGCGCAGGACATCTCGTTCGACCTGCACCGGGGCGAGATCCTCGGGATCGCGGGTCTCATCGGCTCGGGCCGGACCGAGGCGATGGAGGGGCTGTGCGGACTGCGAGCCTGCAGCAGCACGCGCATCGAGATCGGCGGCAAGCCGGTGAGCATCACCCGGCCCGGCGACGCGCTGGAGCGGGGGCTTTGCTACCTCACCGAGGACCGCAAGCTGCGCGGGTTGCTGCTCGACAAGGGGATGCGCGAGAACCTGACTTTGCAGGCGCTGCACAAATATGGCCGCGTCCTGATCGACACCGCCGCCGAAGAGCGCGCGCTCGACCGGGCCATCGGAGAGTTCGACATCCGCGCCGGTTCGCGCACCATCGCCGTCGGCAACCTGTCGGGCGGCAACCAGCAGAAGCTCCTGCTGGCCAAGGTGATGCAGTCCGAGCCGGTGATCCTGATCGTCGACGAGCCGACCCGCGGCATCGACATCGGCACCAAGCAGCAGATCTACGCCTTCCTGCGCAAGCTCGCCGCGGAAGGCCACGGGATCGTCGTGATCTCGTCCGAGATGCAGGAGGTGATCGGCCTGTCCGACAGGGTGATGGTGATGCGCTCGGGCCGGATCGCCAAGACCCTGAGCGGCGACGAGATCACCGAAGACACAATCGTCCGCCACGCCATGGGCGTCGGTGCGGGCAGCACGGAAAGGGTGGCATGATGACGAGCGAAACTGCGGCAACCAAGCCTCGGAGGGCGCTTCCCTCGATGAGCGTTCTGGGGCCGGTGATCGCGCTTCTGGTGCTGATCGTGGTGGGCACCGCGCTGAACTCCAACTTCCTGAGCGCGGCCAACATCACCAACGTTCTGGCCCGCTCCGCCTTCATCGGCATCATCGCCGTCGGCATGACCTTCGTGATCACCGCCGGCGGTCTCGACCTGTCAGTGGGATCGATGGCGGCCTTCATCGCCGGATTGATGATCCTGGTGATGAACGCGGCGCTGCCGGTGCTGGGGATCGGCATCCCGATCATCCTGCTGGGCATGGCCGTTGCGCTGCTGGCTGGGATTGCCGCAGGGTTGCTCAACGGTTTCCTGATCACCACGCTGGGGATCGAGGCCTTTATCGTCACGCTGGGCAGCATGGGCATCTACCGCAGCCTCGTCACCTGGCTGGCGGACGGCGGCACGCTGAGCCTCGACTTCGGGCTACGCACCTTCTACCGGCCGGTGTACTTTGGCGGGCTCTTCGGGATCAGCTGGCCGATCATCGTCTTCGCGCTCACGGTCATCGTCGGCGAGGTGATGATGAGCCGCGCCCGCTTCGGCCGGCACTGCGCGGCGATCGGATCGAACGAGAGCGTGGCGCATTATTCGAACGTCAACGTGAACCGCACCCGGCTGATGACCTATGCCATGCTGGGAATGCTCGTCGGCGTTGCGACGATCATGTACGTGCCGCGGCTCGGCTCGGCCTCGGCCTCGACCGGCGTGTTGTGGGAGCTCGAGGCGATCGCGGCGGTGATCATCGGCGGCACCATCCTCAAGGGCGGCTTCGGCCGGGTCTGGGGGACGGTGATCGGCGTTCTGATCCTGAGCATGATCGACAATATCCTGAATCTGACCGATCTGGTGTCGCCCTATCTCAACGGCGCGATCCAGGGGGTCATCATCATTCTCGCGGTGATCTTGCAGCGGGAAGCCAAGGCAAAGGGATAACCCTTCGCCAATCTTAGGGAGGAAACGAAATGTCTTATATGAAGACGCTGCTCGCCGGATGCACGGCGCTGACGCTGAGCACCGGCGCGGCGCTGGCACAGGACGATGAGACCCGGGTGATCGGGGTCTCGATCCCCGCGGCAACCCATGGCTGGGCCGGCGGCATGAACTTCCACGCGCAGCAGACGGTCGAGCGGCTCGAGGAGGTCTATCCGCAGCTCGACTTCGTGCTCGCCACGGCCTCGGACGCGGGCAAGCAAGTCAACGATATCGAGGACATGGTGGCCACGCGCGGCATCGATGCGCTGGTGGTGCTGCCCTTCGAATCCGACCCGCTGACCCCGCCGGTGCAGTCTGTGGCCGAGAGCGGTGCCTGGGTCACTGTGGTCGACCGCGGCCTGTCGGTGGAGGGCGTCGAGGACCTCTATGTTGCGGGTGACAACCCCGGCTTCGGGCAGGTCTCGGGCGAATTCATGGTCTCGCAGATGCCCGACGGCGGTAAGATCGTCGTCCTGCGCGGCATTCCCACGACCATCGACAACGAGCGCGTCGAGGGCTTCGAGCAGGCCATCGAAGGCTCGGGCATCGAGGTGATCGACATGGAGCACGGCAACTGGAACCGCGACGACAGCTTCAACGTGATGCAGGACTTCCTGTCGAAGCACCCGCAGATCGACGCGGTCTGGGCCTCGGACGACGACATGGCCGTGGGCGTGCTGGCGGCGATCGATGCGGCCGGGCGCGATGACGTGCAGTTCGTGCTCGGCGGCGCCGGCATGAAGGAGCTGGTCAAGCGGGTGATGGACGGCGACGAGATGATCCCGGCCGACGTCACCTACCCGCCGTCGATGATCGCCACTGCGATCGAGCTGACGGCGGTCGGGCTGACGTCGAACGCGCCAGTCTCGGGCACCTTCACCATCGGGTCGGTGCTGGTCACGCCTGAGAATGCCGAGCAGTTCTACTATCCCGACAGCCCCTTCTGAGGGGCGCACTTTCCGGGCGGGCAGCTCTGTCCGCCCGATTCCTCTGGGTTCGATGCAGCCCGACGGAGGGTGGCGACGCACGTCCCTACAGCGCCACACCGCGAACCGCAGAAAACGGCGCCGTCGCGACCGTTGACTCGGCGCAATCTCACCGATCTGCGCAGCGACATGGCTCCCCCCGGACGCGCACAGCTCCTAGACCGCCGGCCCGGACGCACCCTCCGACAGCCACGGCGCCCCGGACCTGACCGCCAGCCGCTGCCGCACATGGGTCAGGAAGGCTTGCGCCGAGGGGGACAGGGACTGCCCCGAGCGCCACACCAGCCCGATGCGCCGCCGCGCCCCGAAACCGGTGATCTCGCGTTGCACCAGCGCCTCGGTGCGCAGAACCGGCAGGGTCAGCGTCGGCAGGGCGGTGATGCCCAGACCTTCGGCGACGAGCGCCCCGGCGGTCGCCAGATGCGCCACCTCGAAGCGCGGCGCCAGCGCGTGGCCGATCCGCAGGCAGGCGCCGTCGATCAGCTCGCGGACGCTGGTGCCCTGCGCCATGGCGATGAAGGGCATCTCGACCAGCTCCTCCCATGCGTAGGCGCGCGCATCGCGCAGCGGCCCGTCGGGTGCGCCCACGGCGACGAAATGGTCGTCCATCAGCGGCTGGAAGGTCAGCCGGCTGCGGGCCGACAGCGTGCCGGCGGTAAAGCCGATCTCCGCGACCCCCGCCTCGACCGCTTCGATCACGCTGCCCGAGAGCGCATCGACAATGCGCAGGTCGATCGCAGGGTGTCCCGCCGAGAAGCTGCGCAGCAGCCCGGGCAGCAGGCCCGCGGTCACCGAGGGCAGGCCGGCGATGGTCAGCCGTCCGTTGCGGGCCGACAGATGCGCCTCGAACTCTGCCATGCCATCCTCGGCGGTGTTGACCATCCGCTCGGCCACGCGCCCGAAGGCCAGACCCGAGGCGGTGGGGGCGACGTTGCGGGTGTCGCGATCAAAGAGCCGGGCGCCCAGCCGGGTCTCGAGCCCGGTGATCTGCCGCGACAGGGACGAGGGCGACAGGGCCAGCACCTCGGCGGCGGCGCGGAACGAGCCGCAGCGCAGCAGGACGAGGACGGCGTTGAAATCGGCAAGGCTGGGATTGGTGCGTTCCATGCACGAATAATGTCAGAAATCGCACTTCAAGCAACAAAGATCCTGCGGCATTGTCGCCTTCACGATCCCGCAGACGGGGTCCAAGGGAGGACATCATGAAACACACGCTCTTCGCCCTCATGGGCGCAACTCTGCTTGCCGGTCCGGCGCTGGCGCAGGAGACCGACTTGCTGATCGGCTCGACCTCGGCCTCGTCGAGCCATTACGGCTACTTCGTCGCGGTTGGCCAGCTGATCAACGAGAATGCCGAGGGCCTGAAGGCCTCGGTGGTCGAAACCGGCGCCACCATGGACAATATCCGCCGCATGGCGCGCGGCCAGGTCGATCTCGGCCTCGTGACCACCAACGCGGCGCAGCACGCCGTGTCGGGCACCAACGCCTTCGAGGGCAAGGCACAGGACCTGCGCCTGCTCTGGGTCTACACCAACGCGCCGCAGAACGTCATCCTGCGCAAGGATGCGGGCGTCGACAGCCTCGAAGGGCTTGCGGGTGTGCGCTTCAACCCCGGCATCAAGGGCTCGAGCACCGAGTCCACCACCGAGGCGGTGTTCGACGCTCTGGGGCTCGAGGCCGATTACGTGCGCGGCTCGACCACCGACATCGTCGGCGCGATCAAGGACAACCGCGTGGCCGGCTACGTGAAGTCGGGCTCGGGCATGAAGCTCGACGGCTCGACCATGGACATCGCCACCTCGACCGACATCACCGTCGTCGGGCTGTCGGAGGCCGAGGCCGACACGCTGCGCGAGAAGATGCCCGATATCTCGGTGATCGACATCCCCGAGGGCGCCGCCGACGGCATCCCCGCCTACACCACCTGGAGCTTCGGTGTCGGCGTGGCCGCGCCTGCCTCGATGGATGACGAGACCGCCTACAAGATCGTCTCGGCGATCATGGCCGACGACAGCGCGCAGGCCAATGCCATGGCCAGCCTGAAGGGCGCGGACCTCGCCCAGATGACCCTCGATTACGGCACTGTTCCGCTTCACCCGGGTGCCGCGCGCTGGTTCGAGGAGCAGGGGCTCGAGATCCCCGCGAAGCTGCAGCCGGGAAGCTGACATGACACTGGAGCGCGTCCAGAAGGGGCTGGCGATCCTCGTCGGGGCCTTCGTCTTCTACACCGCCGCCACCGGCCCCTTCGAGGGGCTGATCCAGCGGGCGATCTTCCTCGCCCTCGTGGCCTCCCTCGGCTTCGCGCTCTACCCGCTGGGCGCCGGGAAATCCTGGCGCCCGCTCGGGCTCGCCATCGACCTCGCGCTCTGCGCGGTGACGGTGGGGGCCTGCGGCTACGTGGTCTGGAACTACGACGAGATCATGACCTCGCTGCCCTGGGCCACGGCGCTCGACATGGCGCTGACCGTGGGCCTGGTGCTGTCGGTGCTCGAGCTCGGGCGGCGCACCGTGGGCCTGATCTTCCCGGTGCTGGTGCTGATCGGCATCGGCTATGCGATGTTCGGCGACCTGCTGCCCGGCGCGCTGGGGCACCGCGGCTTCGACGCGGCCTTTGTCACCGAGACCATCTTTCTCGGCGACCTCGGCATCTGGGGGATGCTCACCGGCGTCGCGGCGACGGTGATCGCGGCCTTCGTGCTCTTCGGGGCATTGTTGCTGCACTCCGGCGGCGGGCAGGCCTTCATGGACCTCGCGATGCGCCTTGGCGGACGCCAGCCCGGCGGCGCGGCGAAGATCGCCACCATCGCCTCGGGCCTGTTCGGGATGATCTCGGGCTCTGCGGTGGCCAATGTCGCCACCACTGGCAATTTCACCATCCCGATGATGATCCGCCTCGGCTACCCGCGCCCCTTCGCGGCGGCGGTCGAAGCCGTGGCCTCTACCGGCGGGCAGATCGCGCCGCCGATCATGGGCGCCGCGGCCTTCGTCATGGCCGAGATCCTCGGGCTGCCCTACACCACCATCATCGTTGGCGCGATCCTTCCGGCGGTGCTGTTCTACGTCTCGGTCTTCGTCACCGTGCATTTCGTCGCGCAGCAGCGCGGGCTTGCCGTGGTGCCCGAGGACGAGATGCCCGACTGGAAAACCATCACCGCTCCGCGCCGGGTGCTGCCCATCCTCGCCGCACTCGGCGGGCTGGGGATCGGCATCTGGCTTGGCCGGTCGATCGCCACCGCCGCCTTCTACGGGGTCGTTGGCCTGCTGATCGCCTTCGTCGCCACCCAGGCCGGACGGCTGAGCCCGCGCAAGATGGCCGGGCGGGTGATCGACGGGCTCGAGGACGCGGGCAAGGGCATGGTCATCATCGGCGTGCTGCTGGCCGGGGCGCAGGTGCTTGTCTCGATGATCAACATGACCGGCATCGGCGTGACGCTGTCGTCGCTGATCGTCACCATGGCCGGGGACTCGGTGGTGCTGGTGGCGATCATCGTCGGTCTGGTCTGCCTGATCATGGGCATGGGGCTTCCGACCACCGCCGCCTACGTGCTGGTGGCCGCGGTGCTCGCCCCGGCGATGACCGCCGTAGGGGTCGATCCGCTGGCCGCGCATCTCTTCGTTTTCTACTTCGCCACGATCTCGGTGATCACCCCGCCGGTCTGCGTCGCGGTCTTTGTCGGCTCGGGCATCGCGAACACCAACTGGCTCCCCGCCGCGGGCGAGGCGGTGCGGCTTGGCGCGGTGACCTACCTCGTCCCCTTCCTGCTGCTGCTCTACCCCGGCATGACCATGTCCGGCGGCATCGTCGGGATCGTCGAGGCGGTGGCCGCGGGCATGGCGCTGGTCTTGGCGGTGCCCGCGCTGCTGAGCCGCACGCCCCTGACGGGCCGGCGCGCGCTCGACTCGGTGCTGCTGCTTGTCATCATCGGGCTGGCGATCTGGCCGATGCTCATTACCCCGTTCCTGGCATTGGCGCTCTTCTTCGGCGCCCGCGCGGTGGGCCGCGCACAGCGGAGGGCCCTGGCATGAGCATGGTTCGCATCGGAACGGGCGCGGGCTTTCAGGGCGATCGCATCGGCCCGGCGGTCGATCTCGCTGAGCGCGGCGCGCTGGATTTCCTCGTCTTCGAATGCCTCGCCGAGCGCACCATCGCGCTGGCGCAGCAGGCGCGGCTGGCCGACCCAAGCGCGGGGTTCGACCCGCTGCTCGAGCGGCGGATGCGCGCGGTGCTGCCCGCCTGCGCCCGCAACGGCACGCGCATCGTCACCAACATGGGCGCGGCCAACCCCCGCGCCGCCGCCGAGCGGACCCGCGCCGTGGTGCGCGAGCTGGGCCTGACGCTGAGCGTCGCGGCGGTGACCGGCGACGACGTGCTCGACCGCATCGGCGAGTGCACCCTGACCGAGACCGGCGCCCCGGCGCGCGCGCTCGGGGCGCGGCTGATTTCGGCCAACGCCTATATCGGCGTCTCGGGCATCGTCGAGGCGCTCGAGGCCGGGGCCGACATCGTGATCTGTGGCCGCGCCTCGGACCCGGCGCTGTTTCTCGCGCCGCTGGTGTACCGTTTCGGCTGGGCCATGGTCGACTGGGAGCGCCTCGGGCGCGGCACGCTTGTCGGGCACCTGCTCGAATGCTCGGCGCAGATCACCGGCGGCTACTTCGCCGATCCCGGCGTCAAGGACGTGCCGGGCCTCGCAGAGGTCGGCTTTCCGCTCGCGGAGGTCTCCGAGGACGGGAACGCGGTCATCACCAAGTTGCCCGGCACCGGCGGGCTGGTGAGCCGCGCCACCTGCACCGAGCAGCTGCTCTACGAGATCCACGATCCCGCCCGCTACCTGCAGCCCGATGTGGTGGCCGATTTCTCGCGGGTCGAGCTCGAGGAGATCGGCCCCGACCGCGTGCGGGTCACCGGCGGGTCGGGGCATACGTCCACCGGTCAGCTCAAGGTCTCGGTCGGCTACCGCGACGGCTGGCGGGGCGAGGGACAGATTTCCTACGCCGGGGCGAACTGCGTGGCACGGGGGCGGCTTGCCGCCGATCTGGTGCGCCAGCGCCTGTCGGACCTCGGCGACCGGATCCTCGAGCTGCGCGCCGATCTCATCGGCCTCGATGCGGTGGGCCTCGGCGGCACGGCGCAGCCCTCCGAGGTCCGGCTGCGCGTCGCCGCGCGCTGCGCCGATCAGGAGGCCGCGCAGCGGGTCGGCGAAGAGGTCGAGAGCCTCTATCTCTGCGGCCCGGCGGGCGGGGGCGGCGTCAGCCGCGCGCAGCGCGAGATCATCGCGGTCGCCTCCACACTGCTGCCCGCCGCATCGGTCACGGTGCAAAGCGCGCTTTCCGAGACGCTCGGTGCCTGAGCGTCTCGTGATTTCCGTCAGCCAAAGGACAGGGCCATGAAGCTTCACGAGATTGCCCACGCGCGGACCGGCGACAAGGGCGATGTGTCGAACATCTCGGTGATCGCCTACCGCCCCGAGGACTGGCCGCGCATCGTTGATGCTCTGACCCCGGACCGGGTGGCGGCGCATATGGGCGGCGTGGCGGCGGAGGATGTGACCCGCTACGTGCTGCCCCAGCTGCACGCGCTCAACTTCGTGATCCGCGGCGCGCTGAAGGGCGGGGTCACAAGGTCCCTGGCGCTCGATGCCCACGGCAAGTGCCTTGCATCGGTCCTGCTGGACCTGGAACTCTAAGTCGCCAGTCCGGGCTTTCGCCGAAGACCTGCCCGCGAAGACAGGGGCGCGACTGTCTCTCCGCCAATCAAGCAGAGGCCGCGCGGTCGCCGGGACAGAGGCACGCGCGCTCGTGACCCGCTTCCGGGCTGCGCCATCCCCGACCGCGACGTCGGTGCACGGCGCCCGTTCACCGACCCGGGTTGCAAGGCATTCGGACGCCCGGGAGGTGGACCTCATGCGCGCTCCGTGGTTCCGGCTCGACGCAGACGCGCTCGGACACGAGTGGGTATGAGCGCGCTGACCTCCGATCGGCGGAGCGACGCCACGCCACGCCCCTACTGCGACAGGCGCTTGAGGAACCGTTGCAGGCGAGGGTCCCTTGGCGCGCCGAAGATCTGCTCGGGCGGGCCCTGTTCGACGATCCTGCCGCCCTCCATGAACAGGACCCGGTCGGCGATCTCGCGGGCGAATTGCATCTCGTGCGTGACGATCAGCATGGTTTGCCGATGTTCCGCGACCCGGCGCATGAGATCGAGCACTTCGCCGACCCATTCGGGATCGAGCGCCGAGGTCGGCTCGTCGAACAGCATCAGCTCGGCGCCGAGCGCCATCGCACGTCCGATGCCCACGCGCTGCTGCTGGCCGCCCGAAAGGCTCGCGGGGTAGCTGTCGGCCTTGTCGGCCAGCCCGGTCTCGGCCAGCACGTCGAGCGCCCGGCGCTCGGCGTCCGGCTTAGGCACGCCCTGCACGGTGACCAGCGCCTCCATGATGTTCTCCTTCGCCGTCCTGTTGGCGAAGAGCGCGTAGTTCTGGAACACGAAGGCCGTGCGGCGTCGTAGGGCGAGGATCTCGGCGTTGCTGGCATCGGCGGCATCGAGCATCACGTCGCCGATGCGGATCAGTCCCTCTTCTGGCCGGTCGAGGAAGTTGAGGCTGCGCAGCAGCGTCGACTTGCCGGTGCCCGACGGACCGATCACCACCACCCGCTCGCCCGCGGCGATGTCGAGGTCGATGCCGTCGAGCACGGCGGTGCCGTTGAAGCTCTTGCTGAGGCCGCGGATCGAGATCATCGTGCATACGCCTTGTTCAGCTGCGTCTCGAGCCAGGCCTGACCCTGGCTCAGAAGCTCGACCATCGCCCAGTAGATCAGCGCCACCACGAGGAAGGCCTCGAAGTAGAGGAAGCTGCCGGCGGCTTCCTTCTGGGCCGCGCCCATCATCTCGGTGACCCCGAGCGTGAAGGCGAGCGAGGTGCCCTTGATCATGTCGATGAAGTAGTTGACCAGTGTCGGTGCGGCGACCCGCGCCGCCTGCGGCAGGATGATGCGCCGCATCATCTGGGACTGGGTCATGCCGATCGACTGCGCCGCCTCCCACTGGCTGCGGTCGACGCCGAGGATGGCGGCGCGGATGGTTTCGGCCATGTAGGCCGAGAAATGCAGCGTCAGCCCCATGATCGCGGCGGTGACGCCGTCGATGCTCGTCAGGACGCTCAGCACCTGCGGCAGGCCGTAGTAGAACAGGAACAGCTGGACCAGCAGCGGGGTGCCGCGAAAGAAGCTGATGAACAGCACCACCGCCCAGTCCAGCCAGGCCACGCGGAACACCCGCTCGACGGCGAGCAGCGCGGCGAGGACCAGGGCCAGGACCATCGCCGCCGCCGCCATCCCGAGGGTCAGCGGGACATAGCCGAGGATGACCGGAACCAGCCCCAGCATGTACTCGAGGTCCAGACCCTGCATGAGGTTACTCCGGGCTGGTGATGTCGGTGCCGAACCACTTCTGCGAGATCTCGGCGAGGGTGCCGTCCTCGCGCAGCGCGCTCAGCGCCGCGTCGACCTTGTCGCGCAGCTCGGTGCCTTCGGCATCGTTGCGGAAGGGCAGGGCGTTGCGGATCTCCGAGAAGGGCGCGCCGGCCAGCTCGAGCGGCAGCGGGCTTTCCTGAATCAGCTGGGCGGAGGAGACCCGGTCCATCACGAAGGCATCGACCCGGCCAAGGGCTGTGTCCTGCGCGATGTTGGATTCGTAGGTCTTCACCTCGATCTCGTCGGCAAAGGGCAGCTCGCGCAGCAGTTGCTCGAAGTTCGAACCGAGATTGACCGCGACGCTGCGCCCGGCCAGATCCTCGACGCCCGTGATGTCCTCGTTGCCCTTGCGCACCACGACCTGTGCCCCGTCATAGACATAGGGCTGGGTGAAGGCGAACTTGGCCTCGCGCTCGGCGGTGATGGTGATCTGGTTGGCAACGGTGTCGATGCGCCCGGCGTCGAGCGCCCCGATCAGGCCGGAAAAGGACATGGTCTCGAAGTCGATGTCGAGCCCGGCTTCCTCGCCCACGGCGTTCATCACGTCGACCTCGAAGCCCTGAAGCTCGTCCTGCTTGACGAAGGTGAAGGGGAAGTAGCCGCCCGACATGCCGACACGCAGCGTCTGAGCTTCCTGAGCGGACGCGGCTCCGGCAAAGCCGGCGGTGATCGCCGCGGCAAGGACCGGGGCGGTGGCGATGGATCTGAGCATTTTGGGAACTCCAGTTGATTCAGGCCTTCAGGTGTTCCCGCAGCCGGGCGGGATCAATGCCGCCAGCTCCGAAAAGGCCGGTGTTTCGGCGGCAGTGGGGTCCGGTGGAACGCCGTCCCACCGCAGGCCCGAAGGCCGGAACGGGCGTTTGCGACGTCTGTCGGCGCATCGCTTGCCTTCGGCCCGCGCGAGGCGAATCCTGCTTGGTGAAAGGCAACGTCAGAGCGCCCGGAGGTCCCGGACGCCCTGACGCTAAAGCCTCAGGCGACGCCCCCCCAGCGAAGGGGCGTCGCCGCTCTCGCTCAGCCCAGAAGCGCGAGCACCTGCTTGGCCGCGGCTTCCGAAGAGGCGGGGTTCTGGCCGGTCACCAGCTTGCCGTCGGTGACCGCGTGAGGCTGCCAGTCCTCCACGTTCTCGAAGATCGCGCCCAGCTCGCGCAGCTTGGTCTCGAGCAGGAACGGCACCTCATCCGCAAGCCCGACGGCCCGCTCCTCGCTGTCGGTGAAGGCGGTCACCTTGCGCCCCTTCACGATCGACTCGCCCTTGGCGTCCACCACCTTGGCAAAGGCCGCGGGGCCGTGGCAGACGGACGCGACGACCTTGCCGCTGTCCCAGACCGAGCCGATCGCCTTGGCGACCAGATCGCTCTCTGCGAGGTCGTACATCGCCCCGTGGCCGCCCGGGATATAGAGGGCGTCATAGGCGGTCAGGTCCGCATCCTCGAGCGTTGCGGGGGATTCAATCAGCGCTTGCGCGGTGTCATCTGCACGGAAGCGTGTCACCGAGGCCGGCGCGTCGTCGCCGGTGACATCGGAATTCGGGTCGATCGGAACCGCCTTGCCGCCCAGCGTGACGAGTGTGACCTCGTGGCCGGCGTCGAGGAAGGCGTAGTACGGGGCCGCCAGCTCTTCGTACCAGACGCCCGTGGGCTTGCCGGTATCGCCGAGGCTGTCGGATGCGGTCGAAAGAATGAGTATGCGTGCCATGGATGCGGCCTCCTGTGGGTGTTGTGTCCTGCACGGGCGCTGCCGGTCAGACAGGATCGTCAGCGCTCATGCCGATGATATAGGATGGAATTCCGCGGCGAGAAATTGATGCACAGGACGCCAGAAATCGATATTCTGGATATATGACGCCAGATATCTCCCTTCTTCGCGTCTTCCATGCCGTCATGGAAGAACGCAATGTCACCGCCGCCGCGCAACGGCTCGGCCAATCGCAAAGCACCGTGAGCGCAGCGCTTGCGCGTCTGCGCGAGGCACTTGGTGACGAGCTGTTCCTGCGCGCCCGTTACGGGGTGGAGCCGACCGAACGGGCGCTGGAGATCGCCCCGGACATCGCGGCGGGCCTCGAGCGGCTGGAACAGGCATTCCGTGCCGCCGAGCCATTCGACCCCGAACGCACGACCCGCAAGTTCCGGCTGCTGCTGGGGCCCTATGTCGAGATCGTTCTGGTGCCGGAGCTGGCCTCCGCCTTTGCCCGACAGGCGCCGAACGCCACGCTCGAGGTGGCGCCCATCGGCCCGGACCTCGATCCCCGCCAGCTTGCCGGCCGGGCCTTCGACCTCGCCGCGGGCCGCTTCCACACGCCGCCGGACGACCTCGTTGTGTCCGAGCTCTTCCGCGACGGCTTCCGCTGCCTTGTGGCGCCCGAGGTGCTTGCCGACGGCGCAGCGCTCGACCGCGAGAGATACGAGGCGCTGCCGCATGTGGTGGTGACGCCGCCGGGCAAGTGGCGCACCGGGGTGCACAAGCGCACGGAGGCCACGGGGCTGCGGCGCAACGCGGTGATCTCGGTCTCGCATTTCCTGTCGGCGCCACAGGCCGTCGCCCGGCTTGGCGGGATCGCCACGGTGCCGTCGCGGGTGGCGGCGATGACCGCCGGGCCGTACGGGCTGCGCAACGAACCGGTGCCGGTGGACCTCGGCACCTTTCCCAGCCAAATCGCCTGGCATCCGAGCCAGCGGCGCGACGAGGGCCACGTGTGGCTGCGCAGGCTCATCGCCGGGATCGTCGCGGAGCTGGGTTTCGAGGGGTAAGAGCGTTCGGCAACGCGGGACCTTGCCGGAAAACGCCGGCTTTCTCTCCGTTCCGCGTGCGGTCTCGTGCGCGGCACGACCGCGGCGGCAAGCATGACAAAGATTGCGCAGCGGCGCCACTTCGCAAACGACAGTCACTGCCTGGTCAAAGCCTGCCTTCCCATGCTCCGGACAGATCCCGCCAACGTCTTCGAGATCCGGACCGCATCACGAGCCTTGGAGAGCCCCGGCCTCAGGCGCTCTCGCGCACGATCAGCTGCCCCTCGAAGGTGCGGTCGAGGTTGCCCGCCTCGGTGCTCTCGAGCACGTCGACGAGGTAGTTTGCCATCTCGGTCAGCGGCTGGCGGTAGGTCGTCAGCCGGTAGTTCGGGCTCTCGCATTGCGGCACGTCGTCGAAGCCGATCACCGCGATGTCCTCGGGCACGCGCAGCTTCAGCCGGTGCCGGATGGTGTCGATGACGCCAAGCGCGAGGGCATCGTTTTCGCACACGATGATGTCGGGATGCTCGGAGCGGGGCCGGGTCTCGAGCAGCTCGAGGCTGCAGGCGGCGGAGAGGATCGGGTCGTAGGCCTCGACGCTGACGCTGTCCGGCTCAACGCCAAAGCGGCCACGCCAGAACTCGAGGAAGGTCTCCTTGCGCATCAGGTGCGCCGAAACGGTGCGCGGGCCGGCGACATAGAGCGGACGGCGATAGCCGCGATCGGTGACATATCGCGCGATCTCGCGGGTCGCGGCGACGTCGTCCACCGCGATCGAGATGGTGTCGGGGTTTTCCGACGTGCGCGCGAAGATGATCAGTTTCTTGAAGCGGCGCGCGCTGTGGGCGGCCTCGAGCACCTCGTCGTCGAACTGGATCCCAATCAGGATCGTCGCGTCGACCCGCCTCTGGCTGGCGTTGAGCAGCGCCGGGGCGGTGTCGTCACGATCGAGCGTGTTGACCAGCAGGGTGTCCCAGCCGCGCCCGCGGAGGGCCCGCGTCAGCCGCTCGAGCATCACGAGCTTGTGGGGGTTGGCGAAATCGTCGACCAGCAGCGCCACGAGGTTGGACCGCGCCGAGGCGAGCGCCGCGGCGCTGAGGTCCGGGATATAGCCCAGCGATCTGGCTGCGGTCATGACCTTCTCGCGGGTGGCGGGCGAGATCGAGGCCTCCTTCTTGAAGGCCCGGTTCACCGTCCAGCGCGACACCCCGGCGGCGGCGGCCACGTCATCCGCCGTTACGTTGGCGGGAAAGCTGGCCGGGCCGGCGCTTGTCTTCATGGGATGTCCTTCCGACGTGGTTTTCGCGGCGCAAGGGCTGCGCCGTCCCTTCGGTTCTAGCAAGAAAGTCGGAAATCTGCACGCGGTTTTGCACGCGGGTGCAAGGGGTTGAAGGCCAACTACTCCATACGGTGTGCACGCGCGTGCAAAAATGTGTTGCACGCGCGTGCAAAAGGCGTATTCCTGTTCCCCGACAGCGGCGTTGGAGGCGCCGCGCAACGGGAGGACATCATGCTCAAGGTAGGTTTGCTCGGCGCTGGCCGGATCGGTCAGGTGCACGCGGTCAACATCGCTAACAACCCGCGCTCGACGCTGGCCGCGGTCTCGGATGTCCAGGCCGAAGCGGCGGAACAGCTCGCCGGCCGTCACGGCGCACAAGCGCGCAGCTCGGAAGAGATCATCGCCGATCCCGAGATCGACGCGGTGCTCGTGGCAACCTCCACCGACACCCACTCCCCTCTGATCGAGGCCGCCACCGCCGCCGGGAAGGCGGTGCTGTGCGAGAAGCCCGTCGACCTCTCGCTCGAGCGGGCGCGGGCCTGCCAAAAGGCGGTCGCGGCCTCCGGTCAGCCGGTGATGATCGGCTTCAACCGTCGCTTCGACCCGAACTTCTCGGTCCTCAAGCGGGCCTCGATGGCCGGCGAGATCGGCAAGTCCGAGCTGCTCTCGCTGACCTCCTTCGATCCGGCGCCGCCGCCGGTGAGCTACATCAAGGTGTCGGGCGGGTTGTTCCGGGACATGATGATCCACGATTTCGACATGGCGAACTTCCTGATGGGAGCGCGCCCGGTCACGCTGCGGGCCACCGGCAGCAGCATCGTCGACCCCGAGATCGGGGCGGCGGGCGATGTCGATACCGCGGTGGTCACCATGACCTATGCCGACGGCAGCATCGCGGTGATCAAGAACAGCCGCCGCGCGGTCTATGGCTACGACCAGCGCATCGAGCTTCTGGGCTCCGAGGGGATGCTGCAGGCGGGCAACATGCTTGAGAACAGCGTCGTCAAGTCGACCACCGCCGGGGTCGTCTCGGCCAAGCCGACCTACTTCTTCCTCGAGCGCTACATGCCCGCCTTCGCCGCCGAGTGGGAGGCCTTCGTCTCCGCGGTGCTCGACGGCACGCCGATGCCCGTGACGCTCGAGGATGGCATCGCGGCGCTCGAGCTCGCCGAGGCGGCGACGCACTCCCTCAGAGCCGGCGAGATCGTGACGCTCTGAGGCGCAAGGTTTCCCGTGCGTCCGGCAAGAGGAGATGCCGCGCGCACGGGTCGAACGGGGCCGGCCCCGATTGTGCCGGGTATCGAGGCGCGGCGCGCTGTCGCCGCGCAACATTTCCAGGGAGGAAACACCATCATGAACAAATTGCTCGCATCCGTCGCGACCGCAACCGCGCTTGCCGTGGCCGCACCCGCGCTTGCCGCCGACATCATCGTCGTGGCGCATGGCCAGGCCAACGACCCGTTCTGGTCGGTGGTCAAGAACGGCGTCCAGAAGGCCGGCGAGGACACCGGCGCCAATGTCGAGTTCCGCTCGCCCGAGACCTTCGACATGGTCCAGATGAGCCAGATGATCGATGCCGCGGTGAACCAGGAGCCCGACGGGCTGGTGGTCTCGATCCCGGATGCCGACGCGCTCGGGCCGTCGATCCAGCGCGCCGTCGAGGCCGGCATCCCGGTGATCTCGATGAACTCCGGCTCCGATGTGGCCCACGAGCTGGGCGCGTTGCTGCATGTCGGCCAGTCCGAGTATGACGCGGGCCGCGCCGCCGGCGAGAAGCTGGCCGAGATGGGCGGCACCAAGGGCATCTGCGTCAACCAGGAGGTCGGCAACGTCTCGCTCGACATGCGCTGCGAGGGCTTTGCCGAGGGCTTCGGCCAGGAGGTCACGGTGATCCCGACGATGAACGATCCGACCGAGGTCGAATCCAAGGTCCGGGCCGCGCTCGACTCCGATCCCGATGTCGACACCGTGCTCGGCCTCGGCGCCTCGCTGGTCGGCGAACCGGCGGTGGCGGCGGTCGAGGCGCTTGGCCGCGACGACGTGCTGATCGCGAGCTTCGATCTCTCGGCCGGGTTCCTCGAGGCGGTGGCCGACGGCAAGGCGGCCTTCGCCATCGACCAGCAGCAGTTCCTGCAAGGCTACCTGCCGGTCAGCTTCCTGGCGCTGAACGCAGCCTACGGGCTGGTGCCGGGCGGCGACGTGCCTTCGGGTCCGAACCTCGTGACCCAGGACAGCGCCGCGCAGGTGATCGACCTGTCCGCCCAGGGCATTCGCTGAACCACCGATCAAAGGGTCGCGCGGGAGGCGCGCGGCCCACGCACCACCGCCACGGGAGGGGACGATGTCTGCCGACATGATCGAGCAGCCGGATGAGCGCATTCGCGCGGAATCCTTTGCAACCAAACTCATGAAGAAGCCGGAACTGGGGGCCATCGGCGGGGTCGTGCTCGTCACCCTGTTCTTCCTGTTCACCGCGGACAGCGCTATGTTCACCCTCTCGGGCATCATGAACTTCATGACCCCGGCGGCGCAGCTCGGCATTCTCGGCATCGCCGCGGCGATGCTGATGATCGGCGGCGAGTTCGACCTCTCGATCGGCTCGATGGTGGCCTTCGCGGGGATGATCTTCGGGGTGCTCACGGTCAATACGGGCCTGCCGCTGATCCTCGCCATCCCGCTGACCCTGGCCTTCGCGGCCTGCATCGGCGCGGTGAACGGCATGATCGTGCTGCGCACCGGTCTTCCCTCCTTCATCGTGACGCTGGCCGGGCTCTTCATCCTGCGCGGCGCCTCGCTGGTCGGGCTCAAGCTGTTCACCGGCGGATCGACCCAGCTTCGCGGCGTGCGCGACGCCGTCGAGGGCGACTGGCTCGCGCCGGTCTTCTCGGGCGATGCCTTCACCGGGCTGTTCGGTTGGCTCGCCTCGCTCGGCCTGATCGAGACCTTCAAGTCGGGCACCCCCAAGGTTCCCGGCATCCCGGTCGAGATCCTCTGGTTCATCGCCTTCGCGCTGGTCGCCACCTACGTGCTGCTGCGCACGCCCGTAGGCAACTGGGTCTTCGCCACCGGCGGTGACACCAACGCCGCCAAGAACTCCGGCGTGCCGGTGCGCAACGTGAAGATCTCGCTGTTCATGCTCACCGCCTGTGCCGCCGCGCTGGTCGCCGTGATCACGGTGATCGATGCCGGCTCCACCGATGCCCGGCGCGGCTTCATGAAGGAGTTCGAGGCGATCATCACGGCGGTGATCGGCGGCTGCCTTCTGACCGGCGGCTACGGCTCGGCCATCGGCGCCTTCTTCGGCGCGATCATCTTCGGCATGGTCACCATCGGCCTGACCTACACCGATTTCGATCAGGACTGGTTCCAGATCTTCCTTGGCGGGATGCTGCTGCTGGCCGTGGTCTTCAACAACGTGATCCGCAAGCGCGTGACGGGGGAACGCTGAGATGTCGCACGATAGCAGATTTCACCACGGCGATGTGCCCACCGATGCCAAACCCATCATCCACATGGAGAACATCAAGAAGCACTTCGGCAATGTCATCGCCCTGAACGGCGTGACCTTCGATGTGACCCCCGGCGAATGTCATTGCCTTCTGGGCGACAACGGCGCCGGCAAGTCGACCTTCATCAAGACGATGTCGGGGGTGCACAAGCCCACCGCCGGCAAGATCTTCTTCGAGGGCAAGCCTCTGGCCTTCGACAGCCCGCGCGACGCCATGGAGGCCGGCATCGCCACGGTGTTCCAGGATCTCGCGATGATCCCGCTGATGTCCGTGACACGCAATTTCTTCATGGGGCGCGAGCCCACCAAGGGCCGAGGGATCGCGAAACGCTTCGATGTCGATCGCGCCAACGAGATCTGCATGGAGGAGATGCGTAAGATGGGCATCAACCTGCGCGCGCCCGATCAGGCCGTCGGCACGCTCTCCGGGGGCGAACGGCAGACCGTCGCCATCGCCCGCGCGGTGCATTTCGGCGCCAAGGTGCTGATCCTCGACGAGCCGACCTCGGCGCTCGGCGTGCGGCAGACCTCCAACGTGCTTTCAACCATCGACCGGGTGCGCCAGCAGGGCGTCGGCGTGGTCTTCATCAGCCACAACGTGCGCCACGCCATGGCGGTCGGCGACCGCTTCACCGTGCTCAACCGCGGCCAGACCCTCGGCACCGCCGTGAAGGGCGAGATCAGCTCGACCGAGCTCCAGGATCTGATGGCCGGCGGACAGGAGCTGGCCGAGCTCGAAGGCTCGCTCGGCGGCACGATCTGAGGTCCTCCCCCCGCGGGCGGCGGCTGCTGTGCCGTCCGCACCTTTCCCCACCGAACCATCGGGTGCGATCATGCCTGACATGCCCCAGACATCGCTCGGAGTGGCCCTGATCGGGACCGGCTTCATGGGCAAGTGCCACGCCATGGCCTGGAACAACGTCGCCACCGTCTTCGGCGGCGCCCGCCCCCGGCTCGAGATTCTCTGCGACGCCGACGCGGGCCAAGCTGAGACGTTTGCCGCGCAGTTCGGCTTTGACCGCGCCATGACCGACTGGCGCGCGGCGGTGGCCGACCCGCGGGTCGACGTGGTCTCGATCACCACACCCAACGGGCTGCACCGCGCCATGGCCGATGCCGCGCTCGAGGCGGGCAAGCATGTCTGGCTGGAAAAGCCGATGGCGCTGACGCTGAGCGACGCCGAGGCGATGGCGGGACTGGCGCTGGCGCGCCCCGACCAGCACACGCTTCTGGGCTACAACTACCTGCGCAACCCGTCCTTCCGCGCCGCGCAGGCGATGATCGCGCGCGGCGAGATCGGCGAGCTGCGCAGCTTCCGTGGCGTCTATGACGAGGACTATTCCGCCGATCCCGCGCTGCCGTGGTCGTGGCGCATGACTCATGAAGGTGGCGGGCTGGGCGCGCTTGGCGATCTGGGCTGCCACCTCGTGAGCCAGATGCTGGCGCTCATGGGACCGGTCACGGAGTTGACCGCGATGACCCAGATCGCCATCCCCGAACGTCCCTCGCCCGAGGGGATGCGGACGGTCGAGAACGAGGACAGCGCTCTGGCGCTGCTGCGCTTCGAGAGCGGCGCGCAGGGATTCTTCGCGACCTCCCGCGTGGCGCGCGGCCGGAAATGCCGCCTGCAATGGGAGGTGCACGGCTCGGACGGAACGATCGTGTTCGATCAGGAAAACATGAACGAGCTCTGGGTGCATCGCGCCGGAGAGCCCGGCTTCACGCGGCATCTGAGTGGACCCGAGCAACCCGGCTTTGCCGCCTTCTGCCCCGCGCCGGGGCACAATTTCGGCTTCAACGAGCAAAAGGTCATCGAGGCGCGCGACCTCTGCGCCGCCATCTCCGGCGCCGCGCCCGCCGGGCCCGACTTCGCCGCCGGGCTCGAGATCGAGCGCATCATACACGCCATGGCGGCCTCGGGCGGCCAGCCTGTCAGCCTTGGAGACGCGACATGAACAAGAGACTGGACGTCATCACCATCGGCCGCGCGGGGGTGGATCTCTACGGCGCGCAGATCGGCGGGCGACTCGAGGACATGGGCTCGTTCGACAAGTATATCGGCGGATCGCCCACGAACATGGCCTGCGGCACCGCCCGGCTCGGGATGCGCTCGGCGCTGATCTCGCGCGTGGGCGACGAGCACATGGGCCGCTTCATCCGCGAGGAGCTGGTGCGCCACGGGGTCGAGGTGGCCGGCGTGAAGACCGACCCCGACCGGCTGAGCGCGCTGGTGATCCTCGGCATTCGCGATCAGGAGCAGTTCCCGCTGATCTTCTACCGCGAGAACTGCGCCGACATGGCGCTTTGCGAAGACGACGTGGACGAAGATTTCGTGGCCTCGGCCCGCGCCGTCGTGGCCACCGGCACGCATCTCGCCCACGCCACGCCGCGCGCGGCGGTGCTGAAGGCTCTGAGACTCGCCAAGGCGCATGGCGGCCGCACCGCGCTGGATATCGACTACCGCCCCAACCTCTGGGGCGTCGCGGGCCATGGCGACGGCGAGAGCCGCTTTGTCGAGAGCGCGCGGGTGACCGAAAGCCTGCAGGAGGTGCTGCCCCTGTTCGACCTGATCGTCGGAACCGAGGAAGAGTTTCATATCGCCGGCGGCACCACCGACACACTCGAGGCGTTGCGCGCGGTGCGCGCTCTCTCGGACGCGACGCTGGTCTGCAAGCGCGGGCCGATGGGGGCCGCGGCCTTCGAGGGCGCGATCCCCGACAGTCTCGACGACGGCCAGACCGGGCCGGGCTTTCCCATCGAGGTGTTCAACGTGCTGGGGGCGGGCGACGGCTTCATGTCCGGCTTGCTCAAGGGCTGGCTCGACGGCGAAGACTGGCCGGTGGCGCTGAAATACGCCAATGCCTGCGGCGCCTTCGCGGTCTCGCGCCACGGCTGCACCCCCGCCTACCCAAGCTGGGAGGAGCTTCAGTTCTTCTTCGAGCGCGGCATCGTGCGCCCCGATCTGCGCAACGATGCCGAGCTTGAGCAGGTGCACTGGGCCACCAACCGTCACGGCGACTGGTCGACGCTGCGGACCTTCGCCTTCGACCACCGGATGCAGCTCGAGGAGATGGCAGGCTACACGCCCGAGAAAGGCGGCGCTTTCAAGGAGCTTTGCCTGCAGGCGGCGCTCGAGGTGCAGGGCGGGCAGGGTGGCTACGGCATCCTTTGCGACAACCGCATCGGACGCGCGGCGCTGCACTCGGCCAGCGGCTCCGGCCTGTGGATCGGGCGACCGACCGAGGATCCCGGTTCCCGCCCGATCCGGTTCGAGCCCGAGCTTGGCGAGGATCTTGGCCAGTTCCGCGAATGGCCGCGGGAGAACGTGGTCAAGCTGCTGGTCTTCTGCCACCCCGACGACGACGCAACGATGCGTGCGCTTCAGGAAGAGCGCGTGAAGCGGCTTTTCACCGCGGCGCGGCGCAGCGGGCTGGAATTCCTGCTCGAGGTGATCCCGTCGAAGGTGGGCCCGGTGGAGGACGACACCACCGCGGTGCTGATCCAGCAGTTCTACGACGCGGGCGTCTACCCGGACTGGTGGAAGCTCGAACCGTTCCGCACCGAGGCGGCCTGGCAGAGGGCGGTCGACGCCATCGAGCGCAACGATCCCCGCACCCGCGGCAT
Organism: Salipiger bermudensis; assembly: GCF_020171625.1. GTDB lineage: Bacteria > Pseudomonadota > Alphaproteobacteria > Rhodobacterales > Rhodobacteraceae > Salipiger > Salipiger bermudensis_B. The sequence goes on along the minus strand of NZ_JAIUZY010000006.1, from coordinate 206,864 downwards.
CGTGGTGCTGGGCCTCGACGCGCCGGAGGCCGAGCTGGCGGAGAGCTTCGCGCTCGCCGCGACGCAGCCGCTGGTCAAGGGCTTTGCCGTCGGGCGCACGATCTTTGCCGATGCGGCGCGCGCTTGGATGCGCGGCGAGATGAGTGATGCCGAGGCGGTGGCGCAGATGGCCGGACGCTTCGCGCGGCTCTGCCGCATCTGGGACGCGGCACGCGACGCCGCAAGGCCCGATGCGGCCTGAGAGGGAGGCGCGGGGGCGCTGCCCCCGTCCGCGCAGGCGCGGACTCCCCCGGAGTATTTGGAACGTAGAGAAGGGCAGGGCGCCCTTGGGAGGATGTACGAGATGACCACGATCAGGCTGACGGCGGCGCAGGCCATGGTGAAATGGCTGAGCGTGCAGATGACCCCCACGGCCTCAAGCAGCGACGCGGCAGGTGCGCAAAAGCTGGAGCGCTACGTCGACGGCATGTGGGCGATCTTCGGGCATGGCAACGTGGCCGGCATGGGCGAGGCGCTGCACGGGCTTCGCGAGGAGTTCCCCACGTGGCGCGGGCAGAACGAGCAGACCATGGCCCATGCGGCCATCGCCTATGCCAAGGCCAAGAAGCGCACCCGCGCCATGGCGGTGACGACGTCGATCGGGCCGGGCGCCACCAACGTGGTGACCGCGGCGGCGCTGGCGCATGTGAACCGCCTGCCGCTCCTGATCGTGGCGGGCGACGTGTTCGCCACCCGGCGGCCCGACCCGGTGCTGCAGCAGGTCGAGGATTTTGGCGACGGCACCGTCTCGGCCAATGACTGCTTCCGCCCGGTGTCGCGCTATTTCGACCGCATCACCCGGCCCGAGCATCTGCTCACCGCGCTGCCGCGGGCGCTGCGCACGATGACCGATCCGGCCGAGTGCGGCCCCGCGACGCTGGCCTTCTGCCAAGACGTGCAGTGCGAGGCCTATGACTATCCCGAGGCGTTCTTCGAACCCCGCGTCTGGCATATCCGCCGCCCGCTGGCCGACAGCCGCGAGGTCGAGGAAATGGTGACCCGGATCAGGGCGGCGGAGAAGCCGCTCATCGTGGCCGGCGGCGGGGTGATCTACGCGCAGGCCGAGGCGACGCTGGCGCGCTTTGCGGAGACCCACGGAATCCCGGTGATCGAGACGCAGGCGGGCAAGGGCGCCTTGGCGCAAAGCCACCCGATGAACTTCGGTGCGAGCGGCGTCGACGGCTCGGCCGCCGCCAACGCGCTCGCGGCGGAGGCGGATCTGGTGATCGGCATCGGCACCCGCTTTCAGGATTTCACCACCGGCTCGCGCACCCTGTTTGCCAACCCGGAGCGCCGGCTCGTCTCGGTCAACGTCGCGGCCTATGACGCCGAAAAGCACGGCGCGCTTGCGGTGACGGGCGACGCGCGGGTCACGCTCGAGCGCGTCTCGGAGGCGCTGCGCGACCATCGCGCGCACTGGGCCGGTGCCGACGCCCGCACGCAATGGCTGGCGGCGGTGACCGAGCATTGCCGCGACCGGAAGCGCCCCGCCGGGGAGCGCCCGAGCGATGCCGAGGTGATCGGTGCGGTGCAGCGTGCCACCGGCGAGGACGCGGTGGCGATGTGCGCCGCGGGCACCATGCCGGGCGCGCTCAAACTGCTCTGGCAACCGAGCCAAGGCGGCTACCACATGGAATACGGCTTCTCCTGCATGGGCTACGAAATTGCCGGTGCCATGGGCCTGAAGCTGGCCTGCCCCGAGCGCGAGGTGATCTGTTTTGTGGGCGACGGCTCTTACATGATGGCCAATTCCGAGCTGGCGACCGCGGTGATGCGGCGCATTCCCTTCACCGTGGTGCTGACCGACAACCGCGGCTACGGCTGCATCAACCGGCTGCAGCAGGGCTGCGGCGGGGCGCCGTTCAACAACCTCTACGCCGATTGCAACGTCGCGGCGCAGCCCGAGATCGACTACGTGGCGCATGCCGCCGCGATGGGGGCCCACGCGGTGAAGGCCGCCACGATCGCCGATCTCGAGGAGGCGGTGGCGGCGGCGCGCGGCCGCGATCTGCCCACGGTGATCGTCATCGAGACCGACGCGGGCGAGGGCCCCGGCTTTGGCGAGGCCGGCCACTGGTGGGACGTCGCGGTCCCGGAGACCGGCGACAGCGACCGCCTCGAAAAAGCCTACGCCGCCTATCTCGACCACCAGCAACGCCAGCGCCTCGTCAACTGAGCGCGCCGAGGAGAAACCAGATGATCCGTTTCGGAACAAACCCCATCGCCTGGGCCAATGACGATGACCAGTCGCTGGGCGCGCACATCCCAACCGACCGCATCCTCGACGAAGCCGGGCGTCAGATCGGCTTCGACGGCATCGAGAACGGCCACCGCTGGCCCGCCGATCCCGAGGAGCTGCGGCTGATGATGGAGGAGGCGGGGCTCGCCTTCATCTCGGGCTGGCATTCGCTGAACCTGCTGGCCCATTCGGTCGAGGACGAGAAGGCCGCGATCCAGCCGCATCTCGACCGGCTCAAGCACAACGGCTGCACGGTCTGCATCGCCTGCGAGACCTCGAACTCGGTGCAGGGGCTGGATGTGCCGCTGAGCGAGCGCGTCGTGCTCGATGCGGCGCAGATGAAAGACTTCGGCGCCCGCGTCGAGGCCATCGCGCAACACTGCGCCGATCAGGGCATCGCGCTGGTCTACCACCACCACATGGGCACGGTGGTGCAGTCGCCCGAGGACATCGATGCCTTCATGGCGGCGACCGGGCCCGCCACCCGTCTGCTCTTCGATGCCGGGCATTGTTTCTTCGGCGGCGCCGACCCGGAGGCGGTGCTGCGCCGCCACATCGCGCGGGTGGGCCATTTCCACGCCAAGAACGTCAGGCCGGCGATCCGCGCGCGGGTCGAACAGGAGGGGCTCTCGTTCATGGACGGCATCCGCGCCGGGGTGTTCACCGTGCCCGGCGATCAGGAGGGGGCGGTCGATTTCGCGCCGCTGCTGCGGGTGCTGGCAGAGCACGGCTACGACGGCTGGATCGTCATCGAGGCCGAGCAGGACCCCGAGGCCCGCAACCCATTGCTCTACCAGACGCTCGGCCTTGCTACGCTGCGCCGCATCGCCCGCGAGGTCGGCCTGACGGGCCGGGCCTGAGACCAGAGGAAGGACGACACATGAGCCATCTGCAACACCGCCCCTTCGGCACCCACGGCAAGGTGCACGACATCACCCCTGCCTCGGCGGGCTGGCGCTATGTCGGCTTCGGCCTCTACCGCCTGCGGGCGGGCGAGCGCGTCTTCGAGTCCACCGGCAGCAACGAGGTCATCCTCGTGATGGTCGAGGGAAAGGCGAAGATCTCGGGCGCAGGCCGCGACTGGGGCGAACTGGGCGAGCGCATGAACGTCTTCGAGAAGACCGCGCCGCATTGCCTCTACCTGCCGAATGGCAGCGAGTGGAGCGCCGAGGCCACGACAGAGTGCACGATCGCGGTCTGCGCCGCACCCGGCAAGGGCGGGCACGCGGCACGGCGCATCGGCCCGCACGGGATCACGCTCACCCAGCGCGGCGACGGCAGCAACACCCGCCACATCAATAACATCGCCATGGAAAACGAGGATTACTGCGACCGCCTCTTGGTGACCGAGGTCTTCACCCCGGCGGGCAACTGGTCGAGCTATCCGTCGCATCGCCATGACGAGGATGATTTTCCGCGCGTCACCTATCTCGAAGAGACCTATTACCACCGGCTCAACCCGGCGGACGGGTTCGGGCTCCAGCGGGTCTATACCGACGACCGGCAGCTCGACGAGACCATGGCGGTGCACGATCACGACGTGGTCTGCGTGCCGCGCGGCCACCATCCCTGCGGCGCGCCGCACGGGATCGAGATGTACTACCTCAACGTCATGGCCGGACCGCTGCGCAAGTGGCGCTTCGTTGCGGCACCGCCCGTCGCGCACCTGATGTAGCTGTCCCACCACTCTGGAGTTCGCGTCATGCCCACCCCGTTTCAACTCGCGGCCTGTGCCGAGATGCTCTGGCCCGAACGCCCCATAGAGTGGCGCGCGGCGCGGCTGACCGAGCGCGGGCTCGGGGTCGGGCTTTGGAACTGGTGCGACCACGACCTCGCCGCGCTCGAGAAGGTCGGGGCGCGCTATACCATCATGAACGGCTACCTGCGCGGGCGGCTCTCGGACCCCGAGGGGGCCGAGATGCTGCTGGCCTCGGCGCGCGAGACCGCGCAGGTCGGCAAGCGGCTCGGGGTGGCGCGGCTCAATCTGCACGGCACCGCGCTCGGGCCGGGCGGCCTTCCGATCCCGCAGCACGGGGCGGTCTCACCCGGCATGGTGCAGCGGGCGCGCGACACGCTGCACCGGATCTGCGATCTGGCCGAGGAGGAAGGCGTCGTCTTCACGCTGGAAAACCTCAACTCGCTCGATCATCCCGGCTGCCCCTTCGGCACGACCGCCGAGGTGCTGGCGCTGGTCTCGGCGGTCGACCGGCCGCAGCTGCGCATCAACCTCGATCTCTATCACACGCAGATCGGCGAGGGCGACCTGATCCGCTGGTGCGAGGCCTGCCTGCCGTGGATCGGCGAGATCCAGGTGGCCGACAACCCCGGCCGCTGCGAGCCGGGCACCGGCGAGATCGCCTATGACCGCATCGCCAGGGCGCTGGACCGGCTGGGATACCGCGGTCCCGTGGCCATGGAGGCCTTCGCCGCCGCCGACAGCGATGCCGCCCTCGACGCCTTCGTCGCAGCCTTCACCCTTTGAGCTTTGGCGCCCGACCATGCTCGGGCTCGGCACGGTGCGTCTCAGCAATCGCCGGGTGGATCGAACCTGATGGCCTCGTTCCTCCCCGTCGACGAAAGCACCGCACCCACCGCGTCGCTGCAGCGGATCGAGGAAGGCAAGACCGGGTTCGGTGCTGCGGCAAGACTGACCAAAGCCGCGTGTCCTCGTGATCTCGGGCAGCAATCCTGACGGCACCCGGCAGGCCTGTCTGCCGGCGTGTCACTGGCCCTGCCGATCTCCCGCGCCGATCTCGGGGGAGAGGCCGGGCGCCTTTTCGCGCGGCACGGATGCTCAGCAGGGACCCGGGCCAAAGATATATTCGCTCAAAAGGTGATCGCCTTTGACGGGATGACTTCTTTCAAGGTATCAACCTTGTAAGGTTCAAGGGGGCGCTGGCAGTGCGCCGCATCCAGCCAACGCTCCGGACAGGGAGGCAGTCATGTCGCCGGATGTTCGACGGGGATCATCGTTCGCAGAGGCTGCGATCCTTGCGATTCCGCGCCTCCATGGCCGTGCCGGCCCAGACCGGCGTGGCCCGCTTCCTCCAGAGCGTCGAGGACAATCCGTCACGTCAACACGCCGCATCCTCCTGCCTCGAGAACGGGATGCCCCCCCTATCGAATCAGCCCCGAGCGCGGTGAGCGCTGGCGCGGCATGAAACAGGCGGCTGTTCCGATACGACATGCGCCGGGGCGGCCAATCTCGACCAACTGAGGTGTCATCGAAAGGTCCCTGCCCATGCGTATCCTTGCCACCGCGAGCTGTCTGGCGCTGATCTCCGCCACGGCTCATGCCGATCCGTTGCCGTCGTGGAGCGACAGCGACGCAAAGACCAGCATCATCGACTTCGTCGAGTCGGTGACAGACCCGGCCTCAGACAGCTTCGTGCCGGCGCCCGACCGCATCGCCACCTTCGACAATGACGGCACGCTCTGGACCGAGCAGCCGGTTTATTTCCAGGGGCTCTACGCTCTCGACGTGCTGAAGGAGAAGGCCGCCGAGGACCCCTCGATCCTGAGCTCGGACCTGCTCAAATCCGCCGCGGAGGGGGATGTGGAGGCCGTCATGGCCGCCGGGGTCGAGGGGCTTCTGGAGGTGATCAACGTCTCCCACGCCGACACCACCGTCGACGCCTTCCAGAGCGACGCCTATGACTGGCTGACCACCGAGACCCATCCCGCCACCGGGCTGCCCTATGCCGAGATGGTCTACCAGCCGATGCTCGAGCTGCTGGCCTATCTGCGCGACGAGGGCTTCACCACCTACATCGTCTCGGGCGGCGGCATCGACTTCATCCGCGCCTTTGCCGACGAGGCCTATGGCATCCCGCCGTGGCAGGTGGTCGGCACCGAGGGCAACACCCGGTACGAGGTGGTCGACGGCGTGCCGCAGCTCAGCAAGGACGGCGGCGTGACCTTCATCGACGACAAGGAAGGCAAGCCGGTGGGCATCATCCGCCATATCGGCCAGCGCCCGATCTTCTCCGCCGGCAACTCGGACGGCGATTTCGCCATGCTCGAATACACCACCGCCGGCGAGGGCGCGCGCTTCGGGATGCTGCTGCACCACACCGACGCCGAGCGCGAGTTCGCCTATGACCGCGACAGCGATATCGGACAGCTGGTCCGCGGCCTCGACGAGGGGCCGGAGCGCGGCTGGACCATCGTCGACATGGCGCAGGACTGGGACAAGGTGTTCCCCTCGGACGGGCGCGCTGAAAGGTAGAACCGGAATGCAGGACATGACCGAACGCGGCCCGCGGGCACAGATCGAGGCGCTGCGGGCGCGGACGGGCGAGGCGATCATCGGCCAGCGCGAGGTGATCGGCCTGCTCGCCAATGGCAACCTGCTGGTCGAGGGCCTGCCGGGCCTTGCCAAGACCCGCGCGATCAAGGCGCCGGCGCGCAACCTCGAATGCGACTTCTCGCGCATCCAGTTCACCCCCGACCTGCTGCCTTCGGACGTCACCGGCACCGAGGTCTATTACCAGGGCGAAGGTGGCGGCGCGTTCCGCTTCGAAGCCGGGCCGATCTTTGCCAACCTCGTGCTCGCCGACGAGATCAACTGCGCACCGGCCAAGGTGCAGGCGGCGCTGCTCGAGGCGATGCAGGAGCGGCAGGTGACGGTGGCGGGCACCACCCACCGGATGGAGCCGCTGTTCATGGTGATGGCGACCCAGAACCCGATCGAGCAGGAGGGCACCTATCCGCCGCCCGAGGCGCAGATGGACCGGTTCCTGATGCATGTGAACATCACCTATCCGCCGGTCGAGGACAAGGTCGAGGTGATCCGGCTGGTATGCGCCGAGGAAGCCGCGGCACAAGCCGGGGCTGGCGGTCCTGCCTCCGCGCGCCCGGCACCGATCCCGCAGGAAGCGGCGTTTGCCGCCCGCCGCGAGATCGCCGCGCTGCGCGTGGCACCCGAGATGGAGCGCTACATCGCCGATCTGGTCAGCGCCACCCGCATGCCCTCGGCCTTCGGCGAAGACCTCGCGCGCTGGATCGAAGTGGGCGCCAGCCCGCGCGCCTCGCTGGCGCTCGACAAGTGCGGCCGCACCCATGCCTGGCTCGCGGGGCGCGACTACGTCGATCCCGAGGACATCCGTGCCGTGGTGGCCGACGTGCTGCGCCACCGGCTGGGTCTCAGCTACGAGGTGCAGGGCGAGGGCATCCACCCCGACGCGGTGGTGGCCGAGATCGTGCGGCAGGTGGCATTGCCCTGAGGGAGGACCGATGAAGGACCGCGCCGCCCGCATCCGCACCGGCACCCTGCCGAAGGCCGCGCAGGTCTCGGGAGATCCGCGCATCCACACCGATCTGGCCCATCTGCGCAGCCTCGAGGGGCCGGCGCGCGGCCTCAGCTTCCTGCCGCGCCAGCCGGCGCAATCGGTGCTGAACGGGCGCCATGCCTCGCGCCTGCGCGGACGCGAGCTGAACTTCGAGGAACTGCGCGACTATCTGCCCGGCGATGACATCCGCAGCATCGACTGGAAGGTCACCGCCCGCACCGCCCGCCCGCATGTCCGGGTGATGACGGAAGAGCGCGACCGCCCGGCGCTGATCGTGGTGGATCAGCGCATGTCGATGTTCTTCGGCACGCGGCGGGCGATGAAATCGGTCACCGCCGCCGAGGCCGCCACGATGATCGCATTCCGCATCCTCGATCAGGGCGACCGGGTGGGGGGCATCGCGTTCGGCGACGAACTGATCGCCGAGATCCGCCCGCAGCGCAGTCGCGGCGCGCTCAACCGCTTTCTCACCTCACTGTCCTAGGCCAACGGCCTGTTGCACGCAGAGGCGCCGAACCTGGTGCCGGTGGGGCTGACGCAGGTGCTGCGCGCCGTGGCCCGGATTGTCAGCCGCAATCACCTGATCGTCGTGCTGAGCGATTTCGACGGCCTCGACGCCGGGACCGACCGCATCGTCTCGGCGCTGGCGCGGCACAACGACCTGATCCTCGTGCCGGTCACCGATCCCGGCGCCGAAGAGCTGCCCGCCGGGATGCGCCTTGTCGTCACAGATGGCGAGCTGCAGACCGAGATCGACACCAGCGCCAAGGCCACGCGCCGGGCGCTGGTCGAGATGTCGAGCGGGCGGCTGGCGGAGATGTTCGACTGGCAACGCCGCTTCGGCGTGCCGATCCTGCCGCTTTCGGCGGGCGAGGAGACGCTGCCGCAGATGCGGCGCTGCTGGCGCTCTTGGCGCAGCGCTACGGCGGCGCGGCGACCCCGGAAGGCGAGGCTTGGAGTGCCCTGCAGGGTGCGCTCAACGAGGCGCGTCCCCACGGGCGCCGGGTCAGAGCGGCGGACGCGCTGCCGCCTTTCAACCCTCGAGGCGCATGATGGCCTTCCTTTTGCGCTTCAAGTTGAACATACTGCTGAAATGACATCGTGCCCAAGCCCCTCCGCCCGCGCCACCGCTGCGTCGGGACGCCGTCCCGCCCCATGATACCCATCCCTGCGACGCCCGGAGGATGCGGAAGCCTGCCCGAAATCGTGACCCGCGCGGGGCTTTGGCTGCTCGTGGCGGCACTCGCGATGATCGCGGCGCCTGCCGCCGCGCAGGACTACCTCGGCTCGGAGCGCTGCATCGCGTGCCACAGCGAGGCCGGCGCGGCGTGGGAGGGCTCGCACCATGCGCTGGCCTGGACCGCCCCCACCGCCGACAACATCAAAGCGGATTTCGACGGCACCGCGTTCCGCCTCGGGGACATGCACGCGCGCTTCTCGCTCTCTCCCGAGGGCACGCCGCTGGTCAGCGTCACCGAGCGCGATCAGGTGACCACGGAGTACGAGGTGCATTCGGTGATCGGCGTCGAGCCGCTGCAGCAATACATCCTCGAGACCGAGCCCGGCCGGCTGCAGAGCTTCGACGTGGTCTGGGACACCGAGAGGGGCGACTGGTTTCACCTCTATCCCGAGCAGAACTATGCCCCGGAGGACGGGCTGCACTGGACCGGCCCCTACAAGACATGGAACAGCCGCTGCGCCGCCTGCCACGCCACCGGCTTCGAGGCCAACTACGACGCCCGGACCCGCAGCTTCGCCTCGACGCAGGTTGAGATCGGCGTCGGCTGCGAGGCCTGCCACGGCCCCGGCAGCGCGCATCTGGACTGGGCCGAGCGCTATGGAACGACGCAGGAGGCGCCGCCCGCGGCCTATGGCTTCACCGTCGACATGTCGCAGCCCGCGGAGATGATCGAGCAATGCGCCAGCTGCCATTCCCGCCGCGAGCCGTTTCTCGACGGCAACCCGGTGCCCGGAACACCCTATCACGACACCTACAACCTCTCGCTGCTGCGCGAAGGGGCCTACGAGGCCGACGGGCAGATCCTCGACGAGGTCTATGTCTACGGGTCGTTCCTGCAATCGAAGATGTACGCGCAGGGGGTGAGCTGCTCGAACTGCCACCTGCCGCACGAGGCCGAGCTGATCGCCGAGGGCAACGCGGTCTGCACCCAGTGCCACAGCCCGGCGGGCAATCCCGAGTTCCGCTCGCTGCCTCTGCAGGTGTTCGACGGGCCCGAGCACACCCACCACCCCGACGGCTCGGACGGGGCCTTGTGCAAGACCTGCCACATGACCGAGCGGGTCTACATGGGCAATGACTGGCGCGCCGATCACTCCTTCCGTATCCCGCGCCCGGACCTCGCCGCCGAGACCGGCGCGCCGGATGCCTGCACGACCTGCCACGAGGATCAGAGCCCGGACTGGGCCGCCGCCACCCTCGAAGAGTGGTTCCCCGACAGCCGCCATCGCGGACCGCATTACGGCGAGGTGCTCGCCCACGGGCGGCGCGATCCCGCGCGCGCCGCGCCGGAGCTGCGCGCCCTGTCGCTCGATGACGACATGGCGGGCATCGTGCGCGCCACGGCGATCTACCTGCTCGAGCAGGCCGGCGATCCGTCCGATGCAATGGCGCTGGAGGCGCTCCTGCAGGACCCCGATCCGCTGGTACGCAGCGCGGCGGTCAAGCTGCAGCGCGTCGCCCCCGCCATAGAACGGGCGCCGCGGCTCATGCAGTCGCTGTCGGACCCGGCGCGCGCGGTGCGCATGGCGACGGCGCAGTCGATGCTCGACGCGCAGATCGCCAGTATGCCGGGCCGCTACGAGCGGGCGCTGCGCGCAGCCTACGCGGAGTGGCAGGCCTCGATGGCCAGCCGTCTCGACTATCCCGAGACCCACCTTCAGATGGGCGGCACGGCACTGGTGATGCGCAACATGCCCGCCGCCTCCGGCGCGTTTGCTGAAGCGACGCGCCTCGATCCGCAGCTTGTCGACGCGTGGGTCATGCAGGTCCGCATCGCTGCGGCGAAGGGCGACTCGCACGGGGCGCTCGGGCTGCTGGAGCAGGCGCTTGCCCGCAATCCCGGCAACATGACGCTGCAGATGATGCGCCGCGAGCTGACCGGCGAGGCGCTGGACCTGCTGCCGCCGCCCTCGGGCGACTGAGAGGGGGCTGGGGTTGGTGTACGGGGGCTCGGGTCGGTGCAAGAGGCGGAGCGACGGTGCGCTCCAGGTCCTAGGCAAAGCAGAACCGGGAAACGGACGGTCGCGCAGGTCGCCAAGTAGGGCAGAAGAGAGCCCAGAGTCACGGATACGGCCTGCAACATATGTGCCCGTCTGTCACGCCAGACCGATGTTGCGCCGCCGCATCCCATCTGCTTTTTTCCGCGGATGCTGAACGCCGTTATCCTCGCGACCGTCACCCTTGCAGGGGCGCTACTGATATGGCCCCGCGTCGCGAATGCGACGCTCTGGCGCGCGACACTGACCCCTCTGGCCTCGATCATCGGCAGCGGGTTTCTGGTTCTCGGGCCGATCCTCGACGTCAGCTACGGCGGGTACGCACCGCTCGTCATGCTTGGCCTGTGTGCGGTGGCCTACCTGTTCGGAAGCGCGATCCGGTACAACATCGCCGACATGGAAGCGTCCCCCGCCGCGTCACGCGTAACCGAGAGGCTCGAAACCGTGGCCTCTATCGTGCTCGCCTTCGCGTTCGTTGTCTCGGTGGCCTACTACCTCAACCTGTTCGGTGCCTTCGGCGTCAGCCTGACGGGCCTCGATGACCGGTTTCACGCCAAGCTGCTCACAACGGCGGCCTTCACCTTGATCCTGTTCACCGGGCTGACGCGCGGCTTTTCCGCGCTTGAACGCATGGAGCAGGTGTCTGTTTGCCTGAAGCTGATGATCATTGCGGGTCTCTTGCTGGGTCTTGTGGTGTACTTCGGCGAGGCCACCGGCCAAGGGGCGCTGCAGTTCGATGCGCCCCGGGTGACCGGTTGGGCGAGCCTGACGCTGATGGCGGGGCTGATCGTCACCGTGCAGGGCTTCGAGACGTCGCGATACCTCGGGTCGACCTACGATGCGCGGATGCGGATCCGGTCGATGCGACTGGCGCAATGGATCTCGTCGGGAATCTACGGCCTCTATATCGTGCTTCTGACCTACGCGTTCGTGAGTGATCCGCAGTCCCTGGACGAGACGGCGATCATCGACATGATGCAGGTCGTCGCGCCGATCCTGCCGCTGCTGCTGGTGGTGGCGGCGCTCAGCGCCCAGTTCAGCGCGGCCATCGCGGACACCAGCGGATCAGGTGGCCTGATTGCCGAGGTCTCGAAAGGCGCGGTGACGGAGCGGGTCGCGTATACGGTCCTCGTCGGCATCGGGATCGTTCTGACATGGACCGCGAATATCTTCGAGATCATCAGCTACGCCTCGCGGGCCTTTGCGCTCTACTATGCGATGCAGGCGGGCATTGCGGCAATCCGTGCTTGGCGGGGCAATGACCTGCCGCGAGTGGCGCTCTTCGGGGTCATGGCGCTTCTGGGCCTCGCGATCACGGTGTTCGGAACACCGGTCGAGTAGAGGCAGAGGCTATACAAGCCGAAAACAGGGGCGCTTTCGTCCGCCGCCCGGCGCTTTCTTCCCTACCGTATCTTAGCAGGCCGATGAAAAAGGTTGTACGAGCGTGCTTCTCGGCTCGCTCATCAGGCCCGATGCGCTGGATTTTCATCAGATCAACGAGAGAGCCGGAAACATGACGCAATTTCGCGTCTAGATGGCAATGGTCGAAGTTTTCAGTAGCCTGTTAGGTCTGTTTCGGATCAGACCTGCGTTGGCGCGGGTCGGTCGTCGGTACGACCGACCGCCCTCAACCGGCAACCGCACCCCTCGAACCCCAGCCACACCAAGCCACCGCCCCCCGCACCCCCACGGAGGCAGGGGGCGCAGGCCTTCAGTACTCGACACCCTTCTGCGCCTTCACCCCGTCCTTGAACGGGTGCTTGAGCAGCGTCATCTCGGTGACGAGGTCGGCGGCCTCGAGCAGCTCGGGCTTGGCGTTGCGCCCGGTCAGGCAGACATGCGTCATCGGCGGTTTCTCGGTGAGCAGAAAGTCGACCACCTCGTCGATGTCGAGGTAGTCATAGCGCAGCGCGATGTTGATCTCGTCGAGCAGCACGAAGCGGATCTCGGGGTCGCGGATCTGCGCCTTGGCGATCTCCCAGCCGTTGCGCGCCGCGGCGATGTCGCGCTCGCGGTCCTGCGTGTCCCAGGTGAAGCCCTCGCCGGAAATGAAGAAGCGGCACTCCTCGGAGAAGCGGTTGCGCAGGAACTCGGCCTCGCCGGTGACCCAGTTGCCCTTGATGAACTGCACCACCGCGCAGGGCATCCCGTGACCGATGCAGCGCATGATCATCCCGAAGCCCGAGGACGACTTGCCCTTGCCGGGGCCGGTATGGACGAGGATCAGGCCCTTCTCCTCGGTCTTTCCCTGCATCATCCTGTCGCGGGCGGCCTTGATCTTCTTCATCTTTTCCTTGTGACGGGCGTTTTCGTCGGTCGGGGTCTCGTCGCTCACCGGAAGCTCCTTCGCTTGACAAGGGCGGGAATTGCGGCGCATCTGGCACCACGCTGGTGCCTGTGTAAACAGGTGAAAAGGGAATGCGCCAGCCCGGGCAACCGGATCAAGCGCAGCCGCCCCCGCGACCGTGACCGGAGAGGTCCTCCACCGCCACTGGCCCTGCGCCGGGAAGGCCGGGGGGCCGCTGGATGGCCCTGCCATCCTGCATCCGCAAGCCGGGAGACCTGCCAGCCCAAGACGACACCAAGACCGGACGGGGTGTGCCGGGGTCGGGTTCATGCTGCCGGTCCGTGCCGGGGGTGATCCTGCTCACATGCCTTTGCCGAGACCAGCGGAGAGGCCTGTGCAGAACGATTCCGACATCCATGCCGAGAGCGAGCTTCTGGTGTGCGTCAAGTGCCGCCGCGGCACCGAGGCGCCCGCCGACGATCGCCGTCCGGGGCGCCGCCTCTACGACCGGCTCTGCGCGCTCGGCGCACCTGCGGGCGTGCGGCTGCGCGCCGTCGAGTGCCTACAGAACTGCGACGCGGGCTGCACCGTCGCGCTGCGCGGCGCGGGCCGGTGGACCTATGTCTACGGGCAACTCGACGACGAGGCCCATGCCGAGACGCTGCTCGACGGCGCCGGCCGCTATCACGCCACCGCCGACGGGCTGATCCCGTGGCGCGAGCGCCCGGAGCATTTCAAGCGCAACTGCGTGGCGCGGGTGCCGCCCGCACATTTTGCAGACCCCCTTCAGGAGACCGACCAATGAGCGACCTCAGCAAGCTGCCCGTCACCGTGATCACCGGCTTTCTCGGCTCCGGCAAAACCACGCTGATCACCGAGCTGATGAAGAACCCCGGCGGCCGGCGCCTTGCCGTGGTGGTCAACGAGTTCGGCGACGTGGGCGTCGACGGCGAGATCCTCAAGGGCTGCGCGATCCCCGACTGCCCGGCCGAGAACATCATGGAGCTGTCGAACGGCTGCATCTGCTGCACTGTCGCGGATGATTTCATCCCCACCATCGAGGCGCTGATGGCGCTCGAGCCGCGCCCCGATCACATCCTGATCGAGACCTCGGGGCTGGCCCTGCCGAAGCCGCTCCTGAAGGCGTTCGACTGGCCCGACATCCGCTCGCGGATCACCGTCGACGGGGTGATCGCGCTGGCCGATGCCGAGGCGGTGGCGGCGGGGCGCTTCGCGCCCGACGTGGCGCGGGTCGACGCGCAGCGCGCCGCCGATGACAGCCTCGATCACGAGACCCCGCTGTCGGAAGTGTTCGAAGACCAGATCTCCTGCGCCGACATCGTGCTGCTGACCAAGCCCGACCTCGCCGGTCTTGACGGTGTTGCGCGCGCCCGCGAGATCATCGCCGCCGAGGCGCCGCGCCCGATCCCGGTGATCGAGGTGGCCGAGGGCGTGGTCGATGCCCGCGTCATCCTCGGGCTCGAGGCGGCGGCCGAGGACGACATGGCGGCGCGCCCGAGCCACCACGACACCCCGCATGACCACGACCACGACGAGTTCGACTCGATCGCGGTGGAGATCCCCGAGCTGTCCGAGCCCGCCACCCTCGTCCGCGCCATCGAGGGTCTTGCGCGTGATCACAACATCCTGCGGGTCAAGGGCTATGCCGCGGTGGCGGGCAAGCCGATGCGCCTGCTGGTGCAGGCGGTCGGCGCGCGGGTGCGCCACCAGTTCGACCGGCCTTGGGGCGCGGGCGAGGCGCGGCAGGGCCGGCTCGTGGTGATCGCCGAGCATGACGACATCCGCCGCGACGTGATCGAGGCCGCGCTCGGCGTCGCCCGCCAGCCCGCCGAGTAAGGCCCGCCCGCCATGCACGTCATCTTCCGCGAAAGCCACGGGCTCGAGGAGAGCGGGACCCCCACCGATCTCGGGCAGAGCCCGGCGGATCTGGTGGTGCTGTCGTTCTCCGACAGCGATCTCGGGGCCTTCGCGGAAGCGTGGCACCGGGCCGCGGGCGGCCTGCCGGAGCTGCGGCTGGCCAATCTCGCGGCACTGAAGCATCCGCTGTCGGTCGACACCTATGTCGAGCAGACTCTGGCGGGCGCGAAGGGCATCCTGATCCGGCTGATCGGCGGGATGCCCTACTGGTCCTACGGGCTGGCGCAGGTGCGGGCACTGGCGCAAGAGCGCGGCATCGCGCTGGCGGTGCTGCCCGCCGACGGGCGCGAGGATGCGCAGCTTGATGCGGTCTCGACCCTGCCGGTCTCGACGCTGCGGCGGCTGGCGCATCTGTGCGACACCGGCGGCGCGGTGGCGGCGCAGGCGGCGCTGGCCCAGATGGCGCTGGCGGCGGGGCTCTATGCCGGGCCGGTGCCGGGCTCCAAGGCGTTGCCACCGTGGGGGCTTTGGACGCCGGAACACGGCGTGATCGAGAGTGTGCCGCGCTCTGAGGGCGACACGCTGGGCGCACTGGCCGGGCGCCGGGTGCTGGTGGTGTTCTACCGCTCCTACCTCGTGGCCGCCGACATGGCCCCGGTCGAGGCGCTGTTTGCGCAGTTCCGCGCCGAGGGGGCCGAGGTGCTGGCGCTGTTCGCGCCCTCGCTCAAGGTCGCGGCGCTGGCCGACGAGATGGAGGGCGCGATCCGGAATTTCGCCCCCGACGCCATAGTCAACCTGACGGCGTTCTCGGGCCGTGGTAAGAGCGGCGGCTCGGTACTCGACGTAGCCGGTGTGCCGGTGTTTCAGGGCGCGCTCGCGACCTCCACCCGGAGCGCATGGGAGGAGGCCGAGCGCGGGCTTTCGCCAGCCGATCTCGCGATGCACGTGGTGCTGCCCGAGGTCGACGGGCGGCTCAGCGGCGGGGTGATCTCGTTCAAGGAGCCGGGCGCGCGCGATCCGGCGCTGCAATTCGCGCGCATGGTCCACCGCCCGCACGAGAGGCAGGTGGCTGCGCTGGTGGCGCGGGTTGCGGGCTGGCTGCGCCTGTCCTCCTCCGACGCCGCCGCGCGGCGGGTGGCGCTGGTGCTCTCGACCTATCCCGGCAAGGACTGGCAGATGGGCCACGCGGTCGGGCTCGACGCGCCGGCCTCGGCGGTGGCGATGCTCGAGGATCTGCGTGCGGCGGGCTATGATATTCCGGAAACGACGGGGGATCTGCCGACCCGGCTGCAGGAAGCGGCGATGCGCTGGCCGCTGGAAGAGTACCGCGCCGCGCTGGCCGCCCTGCCGCAGACCCTGCGCGACGATCTTGCCGCTGCATGGGGTGCACCGGAGGACGATCCCTCCTGCGAGGACGGTGCCTTCCGTTTTCCGGCGGTCCAACTCGGCGCGGCGCTGCTGGCGCTGCAGCCCGAGCGCGGCACGCCCGCGCGGCGCGAGGACGACTACCACGATCTGCAGCGCGTGCCGCGCCACGGCTACGTGGCGTTCTATCTCTGGCTTCAGGGCCGGGCCGACGCGCTGGTTCATATCGGGGCGCATGGCACGCTGGAATGGCTGCCGGGCAAGTCGGTGGCGCTGTCCGAGCGCTGCTGGCCCGAGGCGCTGACCGGAGCGCTGCCGGTGATCTACCCGTTCATCGTCAACGATCCCGGCGAGGCCGCGCAGGCCAAGCGCCGCATCGGCGCGGTCACGCTGGGCCACATCCCGCCGCCGCTGAAACAGGCCGGCACGCCGGAGCGGCTGGCCCGGCTCGAGGCGCTGCTGGACGAGTTCTCCAATGCCGACGGGCTCGACCCGCGTCGCCGCGACCGGCTGCAGGGCGACATCCGGGCGGAAGCCCGCAGCCTCGGGGTGGAGGACGCTCTGGGGCTCAAGGCCGCCGGGTGCAGCGCTGAGGCGATCACCCGCATCGACCGCTTCGTCTGCGACGTGAAGGAAAGCCAGTTCGGCGAGGGGCTGCATGTCTGGGGCCGCCCGGCCCACCCCGGCGCGCCGTTCGAGACCGCGCCCTCGGTCGGTGCGGAGCGCGCCGCGCTGCTCGCGGCACTCGAAGGCCGGTGGATCGCGCCGGGGCCGTCCGGTTCGCCCTATCGGGGCCGGGGCGACGTTCTGCCGACCGGGCGCAACCTCTTCACCACCGATCCGCGAGCGGTGCCGACGCGCGCCGCCCATGCCCAGGGCGTGCGCCTCGCCGACGAGCTTGTCCGCCGGCACCTGCAGGACGAGGGCGACTGGCCGCGCGGGCTGGTGGTGGATCTCTGGGGCTCGGCCACCATGCGCACCGCCGGCGAGGAGTTCGCCATGGCGCTGCACCTGCTGGGCTGCCGCCCGGTCTGGGATGCGGGCAGCGAGCGGGTGAGCGGCATCGAGGTCCTCCCCATCGCCGAGCTCGACCGCCCGCGCATCGACGTCACGCTGCGGGTCTCGGGGCTGTTTCGCGATGTCTTTCCGACGCTCTCGGCGCTGTTTGCTAGCGCGGTGCGGGCGCTTGCGGCGCGCGACGAGGCGGCGGATTTCAACCCCTACGTGCTGCGCCCGGGCGCGCGCGTCTACGGGCCGCGCCCGGGCAGCTTCGGGCTGGGGATGCTGGACGCGCTCGAGGATTACAGCGAGGACGGACGCCGTCGCGCCGGCGAGGCGTGGCTGGCCGCCTCGAGCTGGGCGCTCGACGGCGAGATTGCGGCGCATGATCCGGCCGGGCTGCGCGGACAGGTCGCCGCGGCGGACGGCTTCGTGCACCCGCAGGACCTGCCCGAAAGCGACCTGCTGCTCGCCGCCGACTATGCCGCGCACGAGGCGGGCTTTGCGGCGGCCAAGGAGATCACCGGCGGCGCGGCGCGGCTCTACCATCTCGACAACACCGATCCCGCCCGCCCCCGCGCCCGCGCCCTGAGCGAAGAAGTCGCGCGCGTGGTGCAGGCCCGCGCGGGCTCGCGCGGCTGGATGCAGGGGATGCGGGCGCATGGCTTCCGTGGTGCCGCCGAGATCGCCGCGACGCTGGATCATATGGCCGCCTTCGCGCATCTCGCCGGGGTCGTGGGGCCGCATCTCTTCGATCTCTACTACGAGGCCACGCTGGGCGATGACGACATCGCGCGTTTCATGGCCGAGGCCAATCCGCAGGCGCTCGAGGCGCTGAGGGCGCGGTTCCGGGCGCTGGCGGAGGCCGGGCTGTGGCAGAGCCGGCGCAACTCGATCCTTGCTGCGATGGAGGACGGGGCATGAGCCGGGTGAAGGGCTGGTGTCCGGGCGCGCATCGCCCGATGATGTCGGGCGATGGGCTGGTGGTGCGGGTGCGGCCCAGGCTGGCGCGGCTCGACCGGGCGCAGGCGCTGGGGCTGGCGGCACTGGCGCAGCGCTTCGGCAGCGGCGTGATCGACCTTACCAGCCGCGCCAACCTGCAGATCCGCGGCGTGGCCGAGGCCGATCACGAGGCGCTGCTGCAGGAGCTGGCGCGGCTCGACCTGCTCGATGCCGATGCCAGTCTCGAACGCCGCCGCAACGTGCTGGTCACGCCGTTCTGGCAGCCCGGCGATCTGACCGAGCGCCTTACGCAGGCGCTGCTCGCGGCGCTGCCCGCGCTGCCGGAGTTGCCGGCCAAGGTGGGCTTTGCCATCGACACCGGCGCGGAGCCGCTGCTGGCCGGGGCCTCGGCAGATATCCGGCTCGAGCGTGGAATTTCGGGCCTGATCCTGCGCGCCGACGGGGCCGCGGGCGGCAGGCCGGTGACCGAGCAGGACGCGATCCCGGCGCTGCTCGAGATGGCGCGTTGGTTCGACGCAAACCACAGCGACAGTGCGCGACGGATGCGCGCCGTGGTCGGACAGGCAGCCTTGCCCGAGGGCTGGCAGACGGAAGCGCCAAGGCCTGCCGGGCCGCTCCCGGAGCCGGGGCCGCACGCCGCGGGCATGGTGATCGGCGCCGCCTTCGGGCAGTTTGATGCCGCCGAGCTGGCGCGCCTGCTGGAAGACAGCGATGCCGCGGCGATCCGCGTTACGCCGTGGCGAATGCTGCTGCTCGAAGACGTCACCGATTTGCCTGCCGGCCCCTTCATCACCACGCCCGGCGATCCCCTGCTCGGCGTCGATGCCTGCCCCGGCGCGCCGTTCTGCGCCTCGGCCAGTGTCGAGACGCGGCCATTGGCCCGAAAGCTGGCCGTGCAACTGGCCACCAACGCCGCGGGGCCGAGCGGGCTGCACGTCTCTGGCTGCGCCAAGGGCTGCGCCCGCGCGCGCCCCGCCGCCCGCACCCTCGTCGGACGCGACGGCCGGTTCGACCTCGTCGAGAACGGGGGCGCCGGGGATCCGCCCAGCCAAACCGGGCTCAGCCCCGAAGACCTTGTGACCGGAGCCATCTAGCCGATGACCTACACCTACCAGACCGACGGCGCGGCGATCTATGCCGAGAGCTTCGCCACCATCCGCGCCGAAGCCGCGCTCGAGCGGTTCGCCCCCGAGGATGAGCCCGTCGTGGTGCGCATGATCCATGCCGCCGGCATGGTCGGGCTCGAGGCGCATGTGCGTCTCTCGGAAGGCTTCACCGAGCGCGCGCGGGCCGCGCTCGGGGCCGGGGCGCCGATCCTGTGCGACGCGCGCATGGTCTCGGAGGGCATCACCCGCGCACGCCTGCCGGCGGACAACCGGGTGATCTGCACCCTGCACGACCCCGAAGTGCCCGCGCTCGCCAAGGCAATGGGCAACACCCGCTCCGCCGCCGCGCTGGAGTTGTGGCGGCCGCATCTCGAGGGCGCTCTCGTGGCGATCGGCAACGCGCCGACGGCGCTCTTCCACCTGCTCAACATGCTGCAGGACCCCGGCTGCCCGCGCCCCGCGGCGATCATCGGCTGCCCGGTGGGGTTCGTGGGCGCGGCCGAGAGCAAGGCGGCGCTCTGGGCCGACCAGCCAACGCCCTGCTGCGTGGTCGAGGGCCGGCTCGGCGGCAGCGCCATCACGGTGGCCGCGGTCAACGCCATCGCGAGCCGCGCCGAATGAGCGGCGCCGTCTCTCCCGGAACGGTCTACGGCCTCGGCCTCGGCCCGGGCGATCCGGATCTGATGACCGTGCGCGCCGACCGCCTGCTGCGCGGCGCGCGCCACGTCGCCTTCTTCCGCAAGGCCGGGCGCAAGGGGCAGGCGCGCGGCATCGTCGAGGGGCTGCTTCCGGACGGCGCGCAGGAGCTGCCGATGGAATACCCGGTGACCACCGAGATCCCGTTCACCGACCCCGAGTACAACCGGCTTCTGGCGGAGTTCTACGAGGCCTGCACCGAGCGGCTCGCGGCGCTGGCCGAGGCGGGCGAGGACGTGGTGGTGCTCTGCGAGGGCGACCCGTTCTTCTATGGCTCGTTCATGCATCTCTACATGCGGCTGGCCGACCGGGTGCCGCTCGAGGTGGTGCCGGCGATCACCGGCATGTCGGCGGCCTGGACCGCGACCGGTGCCCCGATCACCTGGGGCGACGACATGCTGAGCGTGCTCATGGGCACGCTGCCCGAGGACATGCTGGCGGCGCGCATGGCCGAGAGCGACGCGCTGGTGGTGATGAAGATCGGGCGCAATCTCGACAAGGTGCGCCGCGCCCTGCGCCGCGCCGGGCGGTTCGACGCCGCGTGGCTGGTGGAGTTCGCCTCGATGCCGGGGCAGAGCGTGCAACGCCTCGCCGAGGCCGAGGGCCGGGTGACGCCCTATTTCTCCATCATCGTGGTGCACGGACAGGGGCGGCGGCCATGACCGGGCGCGTGGTGGTGGCCGGGCTCGGACCCGGCGCCGAGGCGCTGGTGACGCCCGAGGTGCGCGCGGCGCTGGCCGAGGCCACCGACGTGATCGGCTACATCCCTTACGTCGCCCGCGTGGCCGACCGGCCCGGACTGGTCAAGCACGCCTCCGACAACCGGGTCGAGCTTGACCGGGCGCGCCATGCGCTCGAGCTGGCGGAGCAGGGGCGGCGCGTGGTGGTGGTCTCGTCGGGCGATCCCGGCGTCTTCGCCATGGCCTCGGCGCTGTTCGAGGCGGTGGAGGCCGGGCCGCGCGCCTGGCGGGATCTGCGCATCGAGGTGCTGCCCGGGATCACCGCCATGCTGGCGGCGGCGGCGCGGGCGGGGGCACCGCTCGGGCATGATTTCTGCGCCATCAATCTCAGCGACAATCTCAAGCCGTGGGCGCTGATCGAGAAACGGCTGCGGCTGGCGGTCGAGGCGGATTTCGCGATGGCGCTCTACAATCCGCGCTCCAAGGCACGCCCCGAGGGCTTTGTCCGCGCGCTCGACCTGCTCCGGGAGGCCTGCAAGGACGCTCGCCCGGTTATCTTCGCCCGTGCCGTGTCGACCCCCGAGGAGTCGCTGCGCGTGGTGCCGCTGCCCGAGTGCCGCCCCGAGATGGCCGACATGCGCACGGTGGTGCTGGTGGGCTCATCGCAGACCCGGGTGATCGCGCGGACGGGCGCGCCTTACGTCTTCACCCCGAGGTCGGCATGACCGAGCCAGCGCATCACCGCCTGCGGATCGTGGGTCTCGGCCCGGTCGGGCAGGGTGGGCCGGTCGATCATCAGCACCGGCAGGCCAAGCGTGCGCGCGGCGGCGATCTTGGCCACCGCGCCGGAGCCGCCGGCATTCTTGGCGACCACGAGCTCGGTGCCATGTGCGCGCATCAGCGCCAGATCGCCCTCCAGCGTGAAGGGGCCGCGCGCGACCACGCATTCGCTGCGCGGCAGCGGCACCGCGTCTGGCGCATCGACGAGGCGGAGCAGGTAGTGATGCTGCGGCTGCGCGGCGAAGGCCTCGAGGTGCATCCGGCCCACGGCGAGAAAAACCCGCGCCTCGGGCCGGTCGAGCGCGTCCACCGCGCCGGCGATGTCGGGCACGTGCTGCCAGCGATCCCCGGCCTGCAGCTGCCACGGCGCCCGGCTGAGCGCGAGGAGCGGCAGGTTCAGCGCGGCGCAGGCCTGCGCGGCGTTGCGGCTCATCTGCGCGGCGAACGGGTGCGTCGCGTCGATCACGTGGGTGATGCGTTCCTCGTGCAGGTAGCGCGCCAGCCCCTCCGCCCCGCCGAAGCCGCCGATGCGGGTCGGCAGCGGCTGCGCGGCGGGCGCCTTGGTGCGCCCTGCGAGCGACAGCCGTGCCGGGATTCCGGCTCCGGCCAGCAGCGTCGCGAGGGCCGAGGCCTCGGTGGTGCCGCCAAGCAGAAGGGGGCGCGGCATGTCTGGTGAGGCCATCATGGGGGATCCGTGGCTGACGATCGTCGGGTTGGGCGAAGATGGCGCGGAAGGGCTGCCGCCTGCAAGCCTTGCCGCGCTCGAGGCTGCGGAGGTCGTGATGGGTCCGCCACGCCACCTCGCGCTGCTGCCGGAGGGGCAGGCGGAACGCATCGCCTGGCCCGTGCCCTTCGCCGACGGCATTGCGCAGCTTCTGGCCTTGCGCGGGCGGCGGGTGGTGGTGCTGGCCTCGGGCGATCCGTTCTGGTGCGGCGCCGGGACGGTGCTGGCGCGGCATTTCGATCCCGGTGAGTGGCGCGCGCTGCCCGGACCGTCGTGCTTTTCGCTGGCGGCGAGCCGGATGGGCTGGGGGCTTGAAAGCGTGCTCTGCCTCGGGCTGCACGCGGCCCCGCTGAGCCGGCTGCGCCCGCATCTGGCCCCCGGAGCGCGAATGGTGCTGACGCTGCGCGACGGGGACGCGGTGGCCGCGCTTGCGGGCGTCTTGTGCGAGGCGGGGTTCGGCGCCTCGCGGGTGACGGTGATGGAAGCGCTCGGAGGCCCGCGCGAGCGGGTCACGAGCGGACGGGCCGATGCACTGACCGGCGATTTCGCGCATCCGCTCTGTGTCGCGCTCGAGGTGGCTGGGCCGGGGGCGACGCTGCCGCTCGCCTCGGGGCGCAGCGATGAGTGGTTCGAGAGCGACGGCCAAATGACCAAGCGCCCGGTGCGGGCGCTGACGCTGTCGGCGCTGGCGCCGAGGCCGGGCGAGCATCTCTGGGACATCGGCGGCGGCTCGGGCAGCATCGGCATCGAGTGGCTCCTGACGCATCCCTCGCTCAGCGCCACCACCATCGAGCCGCGCGCCGATCGGGCGGACCGCATCCGCAGCAATGCCGAACGGCTCGGCGTCGACCGGCTGAAGGTCGTCACCGGGGCGGCCCCGCAGGCGCTCGACGGGCTAGAGGCACCGGATGTGGTGTTCGTCGGCGGCGGGCTCGATGGGGCGCTGCTCGACTGGCTGGAGGCGCGGCTCGCGCCGGGCACCCGCCTCGTTGCCAACGCGGTGACACTCGAGACCGAGGCGCTGCTGCTTGCGGCGCAGGGCCGGCGCGGTGGAGACCTGCTGCGCATCGAGCTGGCGCGTGCGGCGCCGCTCGGGCGCCTTCGTGGCTGGACCGCGTCGCGGCCCGTGGTGCAGTGGAGCGTCACGCTGTGATCGTCGCGGGGTTCGGATTCCGGGCAGGGGCCAGCGCGCAGAGCCTTGCCGACGCGCTGGCGCTGACCGGAGCGGCGCCCGACGCGCTGGCCACCGCCGAGGACAAGGCCGCGCACCCCGCCTTTCGCGCGCTCGCCCGGGCGCTGAACCTGCCGGTTCACGCGCTGCCCGCCGCCGCGCTCGACCAACCGACGGCCACACATTCCGCCGCCTCCCTCGCGGCGCGCGGCACCGGCAGCCTTGCGGAGGCGGCGGCGCTCGCGGCGGTGGGCCCCGGCGCGCGCCTGCGTGCACCGCGCCAGATCTCACCCGACAGGATGGCCACATGCGCCATCGCGACAGGAGACCCCGAATGACGGTTCACTTCATCGGCGCCGGCCCCGGCGCCCCCGACCTGCTGACCCTGCGCGGGCGCGACCTGATCGCGGCCTGCCCGGTCTGCCTCTATGCCGGCTCGCTGGTGCCCGAGGCGGTGCTCGCGCATTGCCCGGAAGGGGCGCACATCGTCAATACCGCGGCGCTCGACCTCGACGCGATCATCGCCGAGATCCGAACCGCGCACGCCGCAGGCCATGACGTGGCGCGGCTGCATTCCGGAGACCTCTCGGTCTGGTCGGCGATGGGCGAGCAGCTGCGGCGGCTGCGGGCCGAGGGCATCCCGGTCTCGATCACACCCGGCGTGCCGGCCTTTGCCGCCGCCGCCGCGGCGCTCGGGGCGGAACTGACGCTGCCGGGACTGGCGCAGTCGGTCGTCCTGACCCGGACACCGGGGCGGGCCAGCTCGATGCCGGAGGGCGAGACGCTGGCCAATTTCGCCGCCACCGGCGCGACGCTGGCGCTGCACCTGTCGGTGCAGAACCTCGCGACCGTGGTGGCCGAGCTTGCGCCGGTCTATGGCGCCGACTGTCCTGTGGCGGTGGTCTTCCGGGCGAGCTGGCCCGACGAGCGCATCCTGCGCGGCACGCTTGCCGATATCGAGGCGCGGATGGAGCCGCAGATCACCCGCACGGCGCTGATCCTCGTGGGGCCGGCACTGGCGGGCGAGGGCTTCGACGAAAGCTGCCTCTACGCCCCCGACTACGACCGGCGCTACCGCCCGCAAAGCGCCGACAGCCCGTGGTCGGGCTGGAGCGAAGACTGATGCGCGGGGTAATCATCTCCGCGCCGTCCTCGGGCACCGGCAAGACCACGGTGATGCTGGGGCTCTTGCGCGCGCTCACCGAGGACGGGCTCGCCGTGCAGGCGTTCAAGTCGGGACCGGACTATATCGACCCGGCCTTCCACCGCGCCGCCTGCGGTCGCCCCTCGTTCAACCTCGACAGCTGGGCCATGGGCGAGGAGTTGCTCTCGGCCATCGCCGGGCAGGCGGCGGGTGCCGATATTTGCGTCGCCGAGGGCTCGATGGGCCTCTACGACGGGGTGGCAACTCGCGGCCTCAGCGGCTTTGGCACCAGCGCCGAGACCGCGCGGCGCATGGGCTGGCCGGTGGTGCTGGTGCTCGACGTGGGCGGGCAGGCGCAGAGCGCCGCCGCCACCGCGCTGGGATTTCGCAGCTACATGCCCGATCTGCCCTTCGCCGGGGTCATCCTCAACCGCGTGGCCTCGCCCCGGCATGAGCGGCTGACTCGGGCGGGCATGGAGCGGGCCGTCCTGCCGGTGCTGGGCGTGCTGCCGCGGCGGGGCGACCTGACCCTGCCCGAGCGCCATCTGGGCCTCATTCAGGCGGTCGAGCACCCCGATCTAGAGACCGCGATCGCGGGCTACGCCGCCTTCCTGCGCGAGCATGTGGATCTTGCGGCGATCCGGGCCGCCGCCTCCGGCCATCCGCCGCGCGAGGCCGGGCCGCTGCCCGCGCCGCCCGCGCAGCGCATCGCGCTGGCGCAGGATGCGGCGTTTTCCTTCACCTATCCGCACCTGCTCGAGGGCTGGCGCGCGGCGGGGGCCGAGATCCTGCCGTTCTCACCGCTGGCCGACGAGGCCCCGGATGCGGACTCCGATCTGGTCTGGCTGCCCGGCGGCTACCCGGAGTTGCACGCCGGACGTCTGGCCGCCGCGTCGCGGTTCCGCGCCGGGCTGCGCGCCCATGCCGTGACCCGCCCGGTGCATGGCGAATGCGGCGGTTACATGGTGCTGGGGCAGGGGCTGATCGACAAGGACGGCACCCGCCACGAGATGGCGGGCCTGCTGGGGCTGGTGACAAGCTACGAGAGGCGCAAGTTCCACTTGGGTTATCGCCGCGCGGTGCTGCAAGCGCCGATGCCGGGCCTCGCGGCGGGCACCGCCCTGCGCGGGCACGAGTTCCACTACTCGACCATCCTCGAGCAGCCCGATCTGCCGCTGGCCGAGGTCGCGGATGCTGATGGCGGTCCGGTGCCGGAAACCGGCTCGCATCGCGGTCCTGTCAGTGGCACCTTCTTTCACCTGATCTCGCAGGAGGCGCACGCGACATGAGCGGATTCGTCAGTTTCGTTGGGTCCGGTCCGGGCGATCCGGAGCTGCTGACCCTCAAGGCCGTGGACCGGCTGGGCCGCGCCGAGGCGGTGCTGTTCGACGACCTCTCCGCCGGGCCAATCCTCGCCCATGCCAACCCGAAGGCGGATCTCGTCGGGGTCGGCAAGCGGGCCGGGCGGGCCTCGCCCCGGCAGCACCATGTCAGCCGGCTGCTGGTCGAGTATGCCCACACCGGACAGCGCGTGGTGCGGCTCAAATCCGGCGACAGCGGGCTGTTCGGCCGGCTCGAAGAGGAGCTTCTGGCGCTGCGCGAGGCCGGCATCGGCTACGAGATCATCCCCGGCGTGCCCTCGGCGGTGGCGGCGGCGGCGGCCTGCGGCATCCCTCTGACCCGACGGCTGACCGCGCGGCGGGTGCAGTTCGTCACCGGCCACGGCGCCAGCGGCGCGCTGCCCGAGGACATCGACCTCGCAGCGCTTGCCGATGCCAGCGCCTCGACGGTGGTGTTCATGGGCAAGCGCACCTTTCCCAAGCTCGCCGAGAGGCTGTTCGCGCGCGGCCTGCCGCCCGAGACCCCGGCGCTTCTGGCCGAGGCGGTCTCGACCCCCGAGCAGCAGCTTCACCGCACCACGATGGCGGCGCTGGCCGAGCGCCTTCGGGCGGGCTTTGCCGACGCGCCGGCGCTGATCCTCTATGGCCCGCTGGCCGAGATCGGGGTGGGCTTCGATGACTGAGCTCTGGCTGATCGGCATCGGCACCGGCAACCCCGCGCATCTTACGCTCGAGGGTCGGCAGGCACTGCGCGAGGCGGCCTGCGTGCTGCTGCCGCGCAAGGGGCCGGGCAAGGACGATCTCGCGCATCTGCGGCTGGCAATGCTTTCCGAGAGCGGCAGCGCCGCCGAGGTGATCCCCTTCGAGATGCCGGTGCGCGACGAGGCGCTGCCCTATGCCGAGCGGGTCGAACGCTGGCACGATGCCATCGCCGGGCGTTGGCAGGCGGCGCTCGAAGGGGCGCCCGCGGGGCCGGTGGCGCTCTTGGTGTGGGGCGATCCGGGGCTTTACGATTCCACCCTGCGCATCGCCGAACGCCTGCCGGGGCCGGTAAGGCTGCGGGTGGTGCCGGGGATCACCGCGCTTCAGGCCCTGACCGCCGCCCACGCGATCCCGTTCAACACGATCAACGGCGCGGTGACGGTGACCACCGGCCGCAGGCTGCGCGACGGTGGCTGGCCCGAGGGCGCCGAGAGCGTGGTGGTGATGCTCGACGGGGCGTGCAGCTTCGAGACGCTGCCGCCCGAGGGGCTGCGGATCTGGTGGGGCGCGTTTCTCGGGATGCCCGAGCAACTGCTCGATCACGGGCCGCTGTCCGAGGCCGGGCCGCGCATCAAGGCGCGCCGGGCCGAAGCGCGCGCCCGGCATGGCTGGATCATGGATACCTACCTGCTGCGCCGCTGAGGCCTGCGCCCGGCTGGGACGTCGGGCGTAAGGCTATGACACCGAACGCACTTCGCCCGAAAGGGCGGCACTCCGGGCGCATCCCACTGGGACCGCGCGGGCTGAAGCGGCCACTATGAAGGCACCCAACGCGCGACATCAATCCCATCCGCCGCGCTGTCACACGAGCTTCAAGGTCGGGGTGTTACATCGCCCCGATCCGGCCGCCGACTCGCGGTGAGGCCGCCCGTTTTTCCAGCCAGGGAGCCACCCCAGTGGACATCAAAAAAACAACCGATCTTTCGTGGGACGATTTCGACGAGCTTCGCGATCCGCGTCCGGACAGCAACGACTTTGACGCCGTGGTCGAACAGGCGATCTCGCGTCGCGGCTTTCTCGGCGGCGTCCTCGCGTTCGGCTCCGGCGCGCTCGCCATGGGGTCCGGGATGCTGGGCGCCACCTCGGCCCGCGCGCAGGCCGCCGCCTTCCCGTTCGAGCCGATCGACATTTCCACCGATTTCGAGATCCACGTGCCGCAGGGCTACCAGTGGAAACCGCTGGTGAAATGGGGGCAGGCGCTGTTCTCGGAGGCCGAGGGCGCCTATTCGCCCGAGACCGGCGTGCCGGTCGAGATGTCCGACAAGGTCTTTGGCGAGAATACCGACGGCATGGAGCTGTTCTTGGTCGACGGCAAGGAGCTGGTCGCGGTCAACTCGGAATACGTGAACCCCAAGATCAACCTCCCCGCCAGCTCCGAAGGCGTGCCGGCCAATGCCGACGAGGTCATGCTGCTGAAGAACATGCAGGGCGTGACGGTCATGGAGATCGCAGATAACGGCAGCGGCTACGAGGTCGTGCTCGACAGTCCGTTCAACCGCCGCATCACCCACGAGACCCAGATGACCATGGACGGCCCCGCCGCCGGGTCCGATCTGGTCAAGACCAACGCCGATCCCGAAGGCATGAACCCCAAGGGCACGATGAACAACTGCGGCTCGGGCAAGACCCTCTGGGGCACCTACCTGACCTGCGAAGAGAACTTCAACGGCTACTTCGGCACCACCGGCGAGATGCCCGAGGGCGAGGGCTACAGCCGATATGGCATCGGCGCCGAGGGTCGCTACGCCTACGAGAAGTACGACCCCCGCTACGACCTCTCGCAGGAGCCGAACGAGCCGCACCGTCACGGCTGGATCACCGAGATCGATCCCTCGGACCCGGAGAGCACCCCCGTGAAGCACACCGCGCTCGGCCGCTTCAAGCACGAGAATGCCGAGATGGTGCAGGCCGAGGATGGCCGCGTGGTGGTCTATATGGGCGACGACGAGCGGGGCGAGTTCATCTACAAGTTCGTCTCCAACGGCACTTGGTCGGACGGTGAGCCCGGCGATGGCCTGCTGTCGGACGGCACTCTCTACGTGGCCAAGTTCAACCCCGACCAGACCGGCGAATGGCTGGCACTGACGCCGGACGCCACCGGCATGTCGATGGAGGAGATTCTCGTGTTCTCGCGCATGGCAGGCTCGAAGGTCGGGGCCACCACCATGGACCGCCCCGAATGGATCGCCTGCAACCCGCTCAAGGCCGAGACCTACTGCGCGCTGACCAACAACAAGAACCGCGGCCTCAAGCCCAATGAAGGCGGCGACGAGACCCCGGTGGGCGGCCCCAACCCGCGCGAGGCCAACAACTATGGCCAGATCGTGCGCTGGACGCCGGAGAACGGCGATCACGGCGCCATCGACTTCACCTGGGATCTCTACGTCATGGCGGGCAACCCCGAGGTGCACGACGATGCCTATGCCGGCTCCGAGAACGTCACCGCGGGCAACATGTTCAACTCGCCCGACGGCATGGCCTTCGACAGCAACGGGATGCTGTGGATCCAGACCGATGGCGACGACAGCAACGAGGGCGACTTCGCGGGCATGGGCAACAACCAGATGCTGGTCGGCAATACCGAGACCGGCGACATCGCGCGCTTCCTGACCGCGCCGAACGGCGCCGAGGTGACGGGCCTGTGCTGGTCCGCCGACCGCAAGGTGGCGTTCGTGGGCATCCAGCATCCGGGCGGCGCGTGGCCGGACGGCGAAGGCAAGCCGCGTTCCTCGGTCATCGCGGTCTGGCGCGAGGACGGCGAGACCGTCGGCTGAGGTCTGACGGTTCCTTGACAGGGACGGGGCGCCGCCTGCATGCGTCGCCCCGCTCTCGTCTCAGTCCAGTGTCGCTGAGAAGGCCTCGAGGAGCTTGAGCCTGTCCGCCGCATGGTCGACGATCTGCTGCGCGGTGTCCTCAGGCACGCTGTCGGGCAGGCGGTCGAGGGCACGCTGGAGCGCCCCGGGCGCGGCGCTCAGGATCTCGTGCACGGCACGATGGCGCGCCTCGAGCGGCACGCCGGCGCGATGTGCGGTCTCGTCGAAATGCCGCGGCAGGATCTTGTCGAGGCGATAGTGGCCGCGCCTGCCGACCGACATGGCCAGTTGCAGGTCCTTGTGCCGGAACCCCGCGCTCAGGCGCTTGGGCGCCGCGCTCATGATGTCGTAGAGCGGCGTCATGCGAAAGCCGTCGCCCTCGAGAAAGATCGAGTAGTTCTTGGCGTGGCCGTCGATCGCCGCGATCATCCAGTTGAAGATCTGCGCCTTGAGGAACGCGGTCTGATCGTCGATCGGGGTGTCGGACTGCTGCAGCAGCGTGAAGCACTCCGCCATCGAAGGCCCGCCGTGCTGCTGGTACTTCTCGGCCGAGAACCGGCCCATCGCCTGCAGAAAGTCCTCCTGCGGCACCCGCACGAGACCGCCGGCCCGTCTTGGTCGCCGGTCGAAGCGCTCGACCACCAGCGCGGTCTGGTCCTCGAAGCGGTGGATCTCGGCGCGGGTCGCCGGCAGCCCCATCTCGCGGGCAAGCAACAGGCAGAAATACTCGTTCTTGACGCTGCCACTCAGGTCCAGACCGCCGCCCACAAGGCCCATGGGGCGCTTGAAGATATGCGTCGTCGGGGTCGCGCCGATCGGGCGCAGCCAGAGGCCGTCCTTGCGCAGATAGGCGGTCTTCTCCTGCGCGCCGGCGAGCGAGATCCGAAACGGCGCGTCGGGCGCGATGCCCAGCGGGGTGGTGCTCAGCGACCTGAGCGTGTCGGCGATCTCGGCGTCGGATTGCGGCGTGCCGTCGATGCGAAACGGGTCGGAGGGGGACGCGCCATGCGGCAGGAACTGCATCGCGCCGACGCAATCCTGGCCAATCGCGGCCAGAAGGTCATGCGGGCGGTCGCTGCGCGCCTCGGTGCGCTCGGCGATCTTCTTTCGCAGCTCCGGCCCGTCGGGCAGCAGGTTCTCGAACACCGCGTCCACCTCATCGCCGGCGCGGAGATCGGGGCCGAGCGGCAGGCGGCGCGAGATCGGAAAGGCGTAGGCCCAGCCGAGCCAGTCTTCGGCGTACTGGAAACTCGCGCCGGCGGAGGGACGGTAGCGGTAGTATCCGGCCAGCCGTCCGTTGACATGAACGTCGAGTGTGCGGGCAAGAGGCTTGCGGCCCATCAGAAGATGTCTTCGGGCCGGGGGCGGGCGGTTCCGGGCGAGCCGCCTTGCCGGGGCAGGAGCGCGAGGTCGAGGTCGAGCGCGGCGATGACCGCGAGCAGAAGGCTCAGCTTCGGCTCGTGCGCGGCGGTTTCAATGCGCGAGATCTGGCGCGCGTCGGTGCCCGCAAGACGCGCGAGATCGGCCTGAGACCAGCCTCTCTCCTTGCGGAGGCGGCGGATCGCGTGGCCGAGCGAGGACGCGTCGCGGAACGGGATCGCCTGCATGGAACACCTTTACGCCATCCGTGTGGAAATCCCAAGATATGCCATTCATGTAGTATAAGCAATATACAACAGGTTTGTTGTATTTGGGGAGATATGCCAAAGATGGCAAGTTGCGCCGGTTTGCCGCCACTCCTCCCGGTGCGTGAGGGCAGAGGCCCGGCCGACGCGTCCGCCCAGCGTTTTCCGCAGCGCGCGGCAACGGGAAGACGCCGGAGCGAGGATTTCCCCGCCCCGGCCGCACGTCAATGATCAGCCACGCGCCTCGGTCGGAGACGCGCTCAGCTCTTCCACGAAGCCCTCGAGGAACGCGACGCAGGCGTCGAGCTGGTCGAGCGCCACGAACTCGTTCGGCTTGTGCGCCTGCTCGATCGAGCCCGGCCCGACGATCACCGACGGGATGCCGCCGGTCAGCTCGAAGATGCCGCCCTCGGAGCCGTAGGAGACCTTGCCACCCCACGCCTCGGGCATGCGCCGGGCGTAGCGGGCAAAGCCCGGCGTGTTGCGTGCCTCGCCCATCGGCGGGTAGGAAAAGATCCGCTCGAAGGCGATGCCGGTCCCGGCGGTCTTGGCGGCCATCTCGGCGCCGACCTCGGACTCGATCCGTGCCAGCAGCTCGGCCATGTCGGCCTCGGGGTCCATGCCGGCGATCGAGCGCAGCTCGAAGGTGAAGCTGCAGCTCTCGGGGGTTACGTTGGTCGCGACCCCGCCCTCGATCATCGTGGCCAGCATGGTCGCGTGCGGCACGGTGAAATCGTGGTCGAACGGACCTTCGGCCTCGTAGCGCCGGCCGCGCTCCGAGATCAAAGCGATGGCGCGGGCGGCGTATTCGACGGCGTTGACATGCTCGGGCGCGAAGGACGAGTGCCCCGACGTGCCGGTGACCTGCGCGCGCATGGCGATCTTGCCCTTCTGGCCGGTCACCAGTTCCATCATCGACGGCTCGCCGATGATCGCGAACTCGGGCGGCACCGGCAGCGCCGCCAGATGCCGCGCGATCGCCGGCGCGCCAAGGCAGCCGACTTCCTCGTCATAGGAGAAGCAGAAATACACCGGGCGCGAGAGCTGCGCGGCAGCCAGCTGCGGCGCGACGGCCATGGCGCAGGCGGCAAAGCCCTTCATGTCGCAGGCGCCGCGTCCGTAGAGCTTGCGGTCGCGGATCTCGGCGGTGAAGGGATCGCTCTGCCATTCCGGCTCGTCCGCCGGGACCACGTCAGTGTGGCCCGACCAGACCACGCCCGCGACCCCCTCGGGGCCGAAGGCGGCAACGAGATTGGCCTTGGCGCCGGTCTCGTCGGGCAGGATGGTGATGCGCGCGCCCAGCCCTTCGAGATAGGCCGCCATGTGATCGATCAGCGCGCGGTTGCCGTTGCGCGACACCGTGTCAAAGGCGATCAGCTCCGCAAGGTGCTGCGCGGCGCTGGCCTGCCGGTCTTGGGCGGCGGGCTGGGTCTCGCTCTGCAGGGTCATTGGGCAACTCGTCTTTCTGTCTTGGATTTGAGGATTTCGCGGCGCACCGTGAGGATCAGGACGAACACGATGAGCGCGGCAAACACCCATGTGATCGGCGAGGACAGCAGCACGGACGGCTCGCCGCGCGAAATCGCCAGCGCACGGCGCAGGTTCTCTTCCAGCATCGGGCCGAGAATGAAGGCGATGAGGAAGGGTGCCGCCGGGATATTGAGCAGGAACATCCCGAAGCCCACCACGCCCATCACCAGCAGCACCGCCACGTCGAACGGGCTCGAGGCGATCGAGTAGATGCCGAAGATGCACAGCAGCAGCACCAGCGGCGTCAGCAGGGTCGGCGGGATGTGCGAGACCTTGGCGAACATCCGCATCGTCGCCTTGCCGGCGAAGAACAGCAGCACCGACGAGACCAGCATCCCGATCAGCAGCATGTAGACCTCGTGGATGTTGGTCTGGAACAGCAGCGGCCCGGGGGTGAGACCCTGGATCATGAAGGCGCCCAGCATGACCCCGGTGATCACGTCGCCGGGCACGCCAAGAGCCAGCAGCGGGATCATCGTGGCGCCGCAGGCGCCGTTGTTGGCCGATTCCGACGCGGCGATGCCCTCGAGCTCGCCCTTGCCGAAATTGCCGCCGTTCTTGGAGCTGCGCTGCGCCTCGCCATAGGAGAAGAACGCCGCCGAGGACGGGCCGATGCCGGGAATGGCGCCCAGAACCGAGCCGATCACCGAGCCCTTAAGGATGGTCTTGAGCGAGCCCATGAACTCCGCGCGGGTCACGTGCTGCGCCCCCAGCGTGGCCGCCTCTTCCTGCTTGCTGGCGCGCATCACCACCAGCTTGATCAGCTCGGGCAGGGCGAAGAGGCCGATGAGCACCGGCGCGATCGACAGGCCGGCCTGCATGTCGGGGGTGAAGGCGAAGCGGAACGAGCCGTACATGTCCTCGCCCACGGTCGCCAGCAGCAGACCCAGCGCCGCCGAGACCAGCCCCATCAGCAGCGAGCTGCCCGAGACGCCGGCCACGGTGGTCAGCGCGAACAGCATCAGCATGAAGAACTCGGGCGGGCCGATGCGCAGCGCCAGAACGGCGAGCGGCGCGGCGAAGAAGATCAGCGACAGGTTGGAGATGAAGTCGCCGGTGACCGAGGAATAGAGCGCCATGTTGAGCGCCTTGCCGGCCTTGCCCTGCTGCGCCAGCGGGTAGCCGTCGAGCGCGGTGCAGGCGGCCGAGGCGGTGCCCGGCGTCTTGATCAGGATGGCCGAGACCGAACCACCATAGGTCGAACCCTTGTAGAGCGCGACCAGCAGCAGGATCGAGGGCACCGGGTCCATGTAGAAGGTGAAGGGCAGCGCGAGTGTGACGGCCATGGTGCCGGTCATGCCGGGGATGGCGCCGACGATGACACCGCCCCAGATGCCCGCGATCATGATCAGCAGGTTCTGCAGGGTCGCCACGGCCACGAGGGCGGAGAGGATTTCATTGAGCATGGGAATCTCCGATCAGAAGCCGAAGGGCTTCGTCAGCACGCCCTTCGGGAACTGCGTGCCGAGCGCGGAATGGAAGAAGAGCTGCAGCAGGATCGGCGCGCCGAAGGCGAGCAGGGCGATCCAGATGCGGTGGCCGCGCTCGCCGGTCATCAGCACGATGCAAAGCGTGAGCATCATCGTCGAGACAAGGAATCCGAGCAGCGGAATGGCCACGAGGAACAGCACGAAGGCCAGCATCAGCCCGGCGAAGCGCCCGGCCATGCGGGCGGGGCTGCTGCCGTCGGTCTCGATCGGGGCCTCGTCGGGGTGCGGACGGAAGACGGCGAAGAGCAGCGCCAGCGCGCCGAGCGCGATCCCCACGAGCGAGACGGTCCGCGGCCACATGTCCGGCGGCGGGGCGAAGCCGGGAATGAAGGCGGGGCGCGGCACGAAGGCGGGAACGAGGGCGAAGGCGGTCAGCGCGAAGAAGGCGACAATGATCAGCCCCCGCAGAACGGGCTTGGGCATACGACACTCCGGGAAGGAAGGGGCCCCGGCGCGGCAGGTCTCTGACGCGGGGCGGGACGGGGACGCGGCCCCGTCTCATGGGGGCCGCGCCGGTCGGTCGTCAGGTCAGCCGGGCCTAGGGGCGGCCCGCCGAGCTCAGTTCGACAGGTAGCCGAACTCCTCGGCCATGCCGTGGAACAGCTCGTACTGGCTCTGGGCGTAGTCGCTCATGTCGACGTCGCCGATGGTCGAGATCGAGCCGCGGCGCGCCGCGAGGTCGAGCCACTTCTCGTCGGTGGCGACCTCGGCCAGCACGTCCTGCCACTTGGCGGTCACCTCTTCGGGCAGGTCCTTGGGACCGTAGAGCGCGCTCCAGCCGGCGATCTGGCCGGCCTTCTCGTAGCCGAGCTCGGCCGCGGTGGCGACGTCGGGCAGGCTGTCCATGCGCTTGGGCGCGAAGACCATCAGCGCCTTGAGGTCGCCGCTTTCGATATGCGGCATCAGCGAGGCCGCCGCCATGGCGACGAAGTCGACGTGGCCGCCGAGCAGCGCGGTGGCCAGCGCGCCGCCGCCCTTGTAGGGCACCAGTGTCGCGGCGGTGAGCGGGTCGAGATCGTTGTCGGCCAGCAGCGCCTGCGTGGTGAAGCCGTCGATCGCGGTGGCGCCCGAGGCGGCATAGGTCATGCGGCCGTTGCTGTCCTTGATCGCGGTCACCAGCTCTTCGGCGCTGTCATAGGGCGCATCGGCCCGCACCGCGAGGATCATCGGCGTGGCTTCGAGCGCGCCGAGGAAGGTGTAGGCATCCCACGGCACGGCGTTGCCCGGGGTCACGGCGGGCGACAGCGCCATGCCGACGCGCGCGAGCAGCAGGGTGTAGCCGTCAGCGTCGGCCTCGGAGACCGAGCGGGCGCCGTTCATGCCGCCGGCGCCGGGCTTGTTCATCACGGTGACCGGCTGGCCGAGGAAGGGCTGCGCGGTTTCTGCCAGTGCACGTCCGGCGAGGTCCGAGGCGCCGCCGGGGCCGTAGGGCACCACGAGGGTCACCGCCTGATCGGGATAGTCCTGGGCCGCGGCGGGCCCGGTTGCTGCGATCACGGCGAGGGCGATCGTTCCGAGTAGCTTTTTCATGTTTACCTCACATCTGTGCCGGCTGGGCCGGCCTGTTGGATGCGCCGCAGCATTCACAGTATGCGAAGATTGACAATAGAACAGTTCTGTTTGCATAAAATGCATACTGAGGGAGGGCGGGATGTTCAAGACACGGGAACTGGAGGCTTTTGACGCCTATATGCGGCTCGGCGGGGTCAAAATGGCCGCCGAAGATCTTGAGACCAGCCAGCCGATGGTCAGCCGGCTGCTGTCGTCGCTGGAGGAGAAGACCGGCTTCGAGTTGTTTCTGCGCAAACGAAATCGCCTTGCACCGACACCCGAGGCGTTCCGATTCCACCAGTCGGTGGTGCATCATCTCGCCGGGCTGCGCAGCCTTGAACAGGAGGCGGTGGCGATCTCCAACGGGCAGGTCGGCCACCTCGTGATCGCCGCCCAGCCGATCTTCTGCGACACCTTCCTGCTCGACGCGCTGCAGCGCTTCCGCGAGAGCCATCCGCAGGCCACCGTGCAGATCGTAGATGTGGGCATGGCCGAGCTCCTGCGCATGATCTCCGAGCAGCGCTGCGATCTGGCCTTCGGGATCACCCTCAACGCCGAGGCGTTCGGCGGAGATGCCCGCGCGCTGGCGCATTGCGCCGCGCGCTGCATCCTGCCCAAGGGGCACCCCCTTGGCGACGTGGAGGAAATCCCGCTGCCGCGTCTGCGCAAGGAGTGGTTCATCGACCTCGCCGAGGGCAGCCCGTTGCGCCAGCGCGTCGATCACATGATGGAGACGATCAACGTCGACCGCACCATCGCGGCCGAGCTGCGCACGCTGCACGGCGTGGTGCGTCTGGTCGAGCGCGGCGTCGGCGTGGCGATCGTCGATCCGGTGGCCAGCCAGCTGCTCGACCCCGCCAAGGTCACGTCGCACCAACTGCTCCCGGCGATCACCTGGGACATCGCACAGTTCGTGCCGCGCGACCGCCCGCTGAGCGCGGTGGGGCTGGCCTTCGCGAAGGCGGTCTCCTCCGAGATCGACCGCCTCAAGCGCGCGGGCGTGGTGAGCTGAACTGCGGGTGCGGCGGTCTTAGCGGTGGAGAACGCCCGCGCGATGGGGCCCCGCGTTATGTCAGGCGCTGCAAATACTCACTGACCGTGGCGCGTGTGATGCCGAGGTCGGGCGCCTTCCGGATCGGCGGCATCCCGTGGCGCATCTGCATCTCGATCGGCACGGAAAGCGAAACATGCGCGCCGACCTCGCGGGTGCGCTGCCAGGCGGCATCGCCATCCCGGTCATGTGGATGAACAGGTGCCGGCCGTAAGCCCGCCCAGAGGCGCAGCGTCGGTCCGGGTGCCGTTCGGACCGGCCTTCGGTTCGACATATCCCTCGCAGGCGCGGGGAGGGACACGCGCGTAGGGGCGGGGCGCGCCACACCGCGCGGAAGGCGAGGCTTGACAATGCGCCGGGCTAAAAATAATCGTGGGCATGTTCCGTTTAGCAGAACTCGGGTGCGCTGTGCGAAACTACTGCTGCCACGGACCAAACTGGAGGACACCCATGACCGACATCGAAACGATCAAACGCGAGCAGGCCGACCGGATCAGCGAGATCCTGACCGGCGCCGTGGACCCGCATGTGCACAGCGGTCCGTCCATCGCTCAGCGGGCGATCGATCATCTGGATCTGGTCAAGGGGCTGTCGGAGGCCGGGTTTGCGGCGGTCGTGACCAAGGATCACGACTATGCCGGGACCATGACCGCGGCGCTGATCCGCGCGCACCATCCCGACCTGACGACGCAGATCTTCTCGAGCATCGTGCTCAACAACGTGGTCGGCGGCTTCAACGCCTTTGCGGTCGAACACTGCGCCGCCACGGACGGGCGGATCGTCTGGTTGCCGACCCTTGCAGCCGAGAACCACCTGCAGTGGGCCAACGCGACGGGCACCGTGCATCCGGCCTCGACCGCGAAGATCCGGCCCGCGCAGGCCATTCCGCTGTTCGAGGACGGCAAGCTGCGGCCTGAGGTCCTTGATGTGCTGGATGTCGTGGCAGCCACGGGCATGGCGCTCGCGAGCGGGCATATCCATGCCTCGGAAACCCGCATCGTCTTCGAGGAGGCGCGCAAGCGCGGCATCGAGCGGCTGATCTTCACCCATCCCGAGGACATCGTCGGCGCGACGGTCGAGGACATGAAAGCCATCGCGGACATGGGCGCCTATCTCGAGCACTCGCTGGCCTATTTCGTCGAAGGCTCGAAATTCCGCAACCGGACCAACGAAGAGCTGCGCGAATTCATCGACCATGTCGGTCCGGAGCGCACCATCCTGTGTTCGGACATGGGCCAGCTTGGCAACATGCTGCCGCTCGAGGGGATGCGGGGCGGCGTCGCCATCTGCATCGAACAGGGCTACTCGGACGAGCAGATCCACAAGATGGTGGCCACCAACGCCGCCGAGGTGATCGGCCTGACCGGCTGAGACGGTCAGGGCGCGGAACACGCTGCCGGGCGGCGCGGACTGGGCGCGCCTAGTGCCAGTTGCCCGGCAGCGGCCCCTGATAGCCAAGCGCGGTCGAGATCTCCTGCGCCGTGGCGCCCACCGCGCGGATCTGGTCCGGGTCCGGCGGGGTCTGGATGAACTGGGTCAGGCCGACGATCGCCAGAGTGCCTGCAAGCTCACCGGAGGCACCGAGCACCGGGAAGGCGAGGGCGTTGAGACCGACGGCGGTTTCGTTCGGGGCATCGGCCCACCCGCGCTCCCGGATCTCCGCAAGATGCTGCCTGAGCGTGTCGGGGTCGGTCACGGAATAGGGGGTGGCTTCGGGAAGCGGGCGCTCGAGGATGCGGTCGCGATGCGCCTCGGACATGAAGGCCATGGCCATCTTGCCCTGCGCCGAGGTCGAGAACTCGAGGGCCGAGCCCGGCCGGACGCCGACCTCGACCGCGGCATTGCCGCTGAAGGTCGTGACGATGCGGATGCCGCCCTCTTCGACCTGTCCGAGGATCACCGCCTGATCGCAGCGATCCCTGAGGGCGCGCATGGGCTGGCTTGCGATGCTGGCGATGTCCGAGGAGCTGATCGCGGCATTGCCGAGCTTGATGAGTTTCGAGCCGAGCCGATAGCGCTCGGTCAGGGGGGACTGCACGATATAACCTTGCTGAACAAGGGTTTGCAGGTGCCGGTGAATGCGGCTCTTGGTGGTGCCCAGTGACTCGGCGAGGGCGGTCACGCCAAGGTGACCCCGCGCGTCGCTCAGGGCCTCGAGGATCGAAAGGGCTAGAACAACACTCTGGATTCCTTCGGTTTTCTCTGAGGCGATCTTTGGCAAAACAGTCATCCTTCGCGGCCGGGTGAGGGGGTTGACTTTAAGCCTGACCTCACTCATGTTTCGTTTATAAGGATAGCGTTCTGTTAGGTAGAACGCAAGGGAGGAATACAGTGACGTCCGACAACCGCGGCTTTCGCGCCAGATTTCTCGATGGCGAGGTGATGTACGGGACCTTCCTGAAGGTCCCCGCGACGATGCCGGCCGAAATTCTGGGAAGCATCGGCTACGATTTCGTCGTGGTCGACGAAGAGCATTCTCCTTTCAATCGCGAGACGACCGACCACATCGTTCTGGCCTGCCGCGCCTGGGGCATCGGCGCGGTCGTGCGGGTGCAAAGCCCCGACCCGGCCACCATCCTCTCGGTTCTGGACTGCGGCGCCGACGGCGTCCTCGTGCCGCATGTGACCGACGCCGACACGGCGCGGAAGATCGTTGCGGCGGGGCGGTATCGCGGCGGCAAGCGCGGCTTTGCCCCGACCACGCGGGCCGGGGCCTTCGGGCGCGCCGGCCAGACCGAGCACATGCGCTCCGAGGATCAGCGCGTGACCCTCATCGCCATGATCGAGGACCCCGAGGCCATCGACAATATCGACGAGATCCTCGCGGTCGAAGGGCTCGACGGGGTGTTCATCGGGCGCGGCGATCTTGGCGCCGCCTTCGCCGACGACCCGGACCCGGCGGCGCGGGTGCGCCACGCCACGCAGACGGTTCAGGCCGCGGCGAAAAAGGCCGGGCGCACCGTCGCCGTTCTGCCGGGCTCGGGCGAGGACGCGGCGGCGCTGGCAAAGGCCGGGGCGAGCGTCTTCATCCTGTCTTCGGATCAGGGGTTCCTCAAGGCCGCGGCAACACAGGCTCATGCGACGATGTCGGATGCAGTCGCGCAAGCAAGCAAGGATTGAACCATGTACGACAAGTCGGACCCCCGCGCCGCACTGGCCCCGCAGAGCGCGCCCGCCGCGCCGAAAACCGGCCTGGTTGCCGAGCCGCAGGAGGCATACTTCTACCGCGACGCCCCTCAGGTCAGTGACGAGGCCGGCAAGACCTGGATGCTGCGCGGCCACAACTTCGTGCTCGCCTGGACCGAGGCGGCGCAAGGCAGCACATTTGCCCGCACCGATCAGCCGGATGAATACGCGGTGCTGCTGCCCGAGAACGGCGCGGTCATCGAATGGAACGGCACCACCACCGAGGTGCCGGGCTGGTCGATCGCCTTCGTGCCCGCCGGTGACAGCAAGATCACTCTGCCCGAGGGCGGACGCCTGACACGGCTCTTTACCGTCCGATCCACCGATCTGGCAGAGGCCTGCTCGAACGCGCGGGGTTATGACACGCCGCGCAGCCACATCCCGCCCTTCGAGGCGTGGCCGGATCCCGTTGGGGGCTGGAAGGTGCGGCACTACAGCCTCGACGTTGAGCCGGAGACCGGCCGTTTCGGGCGCATCTTCCGCTGCACCACGATGATGGTCAACGTGCTCGATCCCTTCGAGGGGCCGCGCGATGCCACCAAGATGTCGCCGCATCACCACGACGACTTCGAGCAGTGTTCCCTGGCGCTGGAGGGGCAGTTCGATCACCACCTGCGCTGGACCTGGACCACGGACATGGCCGATTGGCGCGACGACCGGAAGGTGTCGATGGGAGCGCCCTCGGCGCTCGTGATCCCGCCGCCCGTCGTGCACACCACGCGCGCCTCGGGGGAGGGCCACAACCAGCTCGTCGACATCTTCTGCCCGCCCCGCACCGATTTCTCGGAAAAGCCGGGCTGGGTGCTGAATGCCGCGGATTACCCGATGCCGGAATGACCCGCAGGCCACGATGACGAAGGACGCGATTTCGATCGCAAAAACTTGGGACCGGTGAGAGCCGGTCCATCACGGGGGAGGAGACCCACATGATCACCAGAAGACTTCTGCTGCAGTCCGGCGCCGCCATGGGGGCCACCCTCGCCGCGCCGAGCATCGCCCGCGCCGCCGGCAAGATGATCCGGCTTGCCCATTCCTCGAACGAGATCCATCCCGGGCACAAGCTTGCCACCAGCTTCGCGGAGGCGCTCGAAGAGCAGATGCCCGGCGCGTTCAACGTGCAGATCTTTCCGAACCGTCAGCTTGGCGACGACAAGCAGTGCCTTGAATCCGCCGTCGCCGGGACGGTCGAGATGGCCATGGTCTCTGGCGTCCTGATCCCGCTGGTCACCGGGCGCCCGGCCTTCGACGCGTGGCAGCTGCCGTTCCTCGTGCGCGACTACGATCACTTCGAGAAGCTGGCGCTCAGCCCGATCGGTCTGAAGCTGCAGGACGATCTCGAACAGGCCGGCATCGTCGGCCTCAGCACCGCCGACATCGGCCAGCGGCACTTCCTGTCGGTCAAGTCGCAGGTCAAGACGATCTCGGACATGAGCGGCCTCAAGACCCGCATCGTCCCGGTTCCGCTGCACAAGGCGATCTGGGAGACGCTTGGCGCCGCCCCGGTCGGCCTGCCTTACGGCGAGATCTACGGCGCGCTCGAAACCGGCGTCATCGACGCGGTCGAGATCAACGTGTCCTCCATGCTGGGCGAGAACCTCTGGGAGGTCGGCAAGAACTTCACGCTGACCGGGCATTATCCGTGGCACGCCACCAACGTGGTCTCCACCGGGTTCTGGAACACGCTCAGCGACGAAGAGAAGACCGCCATGCGCGAGGCCGGCAAGGCCGCGGTCAAGGCCACGCTGGCCTATGCCAAGGAGCAGGACCTCACCGGGCGCGATGAGCTGAAGGCCAAGGGCGTCGAGATCCTCGAGCTCGACAACCTCGCCGAAATGCAAGCATCGGTCGCCCCGCTGACCGATGAGTGGGCCAAGAAAGACCCCCTCATCGCCGAATTCGTCGAAGCCGCGCGCGCGACGGCGTAAGCTCCGCGGCCTCCGCCAGCCAAAATGGTGGGGGCCGTGTCCGCAACAAGGAAGGTCGACCCATGCGACTGCCCCCAGCCATTAGCGCCGGCGTCAGAGCCTATGTCGCCGTCCTGCGAAGCCTCGCGGGACTGTCGATGGCCATCATCGTCGTCGTCATGATTGCCCAGGTCTGGGCGCGCTACGTGATGGGCGGCTCGCTCATCTGGGCAGAGGAGCTGTGCCGCTACCTGCTCCTGTGGCAGACCTTTCTGGTGCTCGGGCTGGCCTATTCGCGCGGCGAATTCGTGTCGCTCGATTTCCTGCCGGCGGCGCTGTCCGAGCGCGGAAGATGGGTGCTCAAGGCGGTTTGCGCGGTGCCGATCGTCGCCTTCCTCGCCGTGGTCACCTACTACGGCGCCGACTATGCGTCGCGCTTCTCCAGCCAGACCATACCGGCGCTCGACTTTATCTGGGGCTCGCTGACGGGCCACTCTCTGGGGATCTCCATCAAGTATGTCTATTACTCCGTCGCCGTGGGATCGGCGCTCATGATCCTGCATGTGATCGCCGATGTCGTCTCGGGCTACGGCGACATGACCGCCGCCGCGAAACAGGACGGCCTCGACGATACCAAAGAGGTCTCTTCAACCGGAGGGAGGCAGGGCTGATGGGGGC
This sequence comes from Salipiger bermudensis, assembly GCF_020171625.1. Classification (GTDB taxonomy): domain Bacteria; phylum Pseudomonadota; class Alphaproteobacteria; order Rhodobacterales; family Rhodobacteraceae; genus Salipiger; species Salipiger bermudensis_B. The sequence goes on along the minus strand of NZ_JAIUZY010000006.1, from coordinate 164,335 downwards.
GTTCTTTCTGATCTTCGCCGGGCTGCTGGCCTCCGGCATCCCGATCGCTCTGACCCTCGGCATGGCGGGAACGGCGTATCTCTACCTCTCGGGCAACGGCATGATGGTGCTGATGCTGCCGCAAAGGATGATGGCGGGCATCGACCAGTTCGTCCTGCTGACGATCCCGCTGTTCCTGCTCGCGGGCGCGCTGATGAACGTCGGCGGGGTGACCGACCGGATCGTGCATTTCGCCCGCGCCATGGTGGGCCACCGCCGCGGCGGCATGTCGTCGGTCTCGATCCTGTCCTCGGGCTTTTTCGCCGGCATCTCCGGCAGCGCCACGGCCGAGGCCTCGGCGCTCGGCTCGATCCTCATTCCCACCATGTCGAAGCAGGGTATGCCCGCGGCCTATGCCGCAGCGCTCATCGCGGTGTCGTCGGTGATGGGGCCGATCATTCCGCCGTCGATCACCATGATCATCTACGGCGTGCTGTCGGGGACCTCGATCGGACAGCTGTTCCTCGCCGGGATCGCGCCCGGCATCGCCATCGCCGGCGGCCTTCTGGCCTATGCGACCTGGCGGGCCAAGCGGGACGGATTTCCGATGACCGAACGGGTCAACGGCAAGGAGCGCTGGAAGGCCACGGTGCGCACGCTGCCCGCGCTGCTGCTCCCGGCGATCATCCTCGTTGGGATCAAGGCCGGCATCTTCACCCCGACCGAAGCCGCCGCCGTTGCCGTCGCCTACGCGCTGGTCATCGGCTTCATCTACCGTGACCTGACCCTGCGCCGGGTGTGGAACGCGATGATCGCCACCACGCTGGTGTCGGCCTCGATCCTGTTCATCACCTCGATGGCCTCGGTGGTGTCCTTCGTCTTCACCCTCGAGCAGGTGCCCCAGCATATCGCCGAGCTGGTTCTGTCGATCACCGAGGACCCCTGGCTGATCCTGCTGCTGCTCAACCTGCTTCTGCTGGTGCTGGGGATGTTCCTCGAGCCGATCTCGATCCTGATCCTGACCATGCCCATCCTGCTGAAGTTCCAGGCAATGATCGACATGGACCCGGTTCAGTTCGGCACCGTGGTGGTTCTGAACGTGGTCATCGGCATGGCGACGCCCCCGGTCGGGATCCTGCTGTTCATCGCATCGGCGATTTCCGGAGAACCCGTGACGCGGGTGATCCGCGAGGCGTTGCCGCTGGTCGGGATCTGCATCGCCGTGCTCGCGCTGATCGCGCTGGTCCCGGCCCTGTCGCTCGCCCTCCCCAACACCCTGTTCTGAGGCTTCTCATGTCACGCAAGATCATCATCACCTGCGCCGTAACCGGGTCGATCCACACGCCGTCGATGTCGCCGCACCTGCCGGTCACCGCCTCCGAGATCGCCGAGGCGGCGCTCGGGGCGCGCGAGGCGGGGGCCTCGATCGTGCACCTGCACGCCCGCGATCCCGAGACCGGTGCGCCGGATCAGTCGCCCGAGGCCTACGAGCCCTTCCTCAAGGTGATCAAGCAGCGCTCGGACGTGGTGGTGAACATCACCACCGGCGGCGCACCGAGCATGACCGTCGAGGAGCGCCTGCGCCCCGCGGCGGTGTTCAAGCCCGAGATCGCCTCGCTCAACATGGGGTCGATGAATTTCGGCTTCTTCCCGATCCTCGACAAGATGACCGAGTTCCAGCACGACTGGGAAGAGCCCTATATCGAGGGCTCGCGCAGCCGCGTGTTCCGCAACACCTTCGCCGATATCGAGGGAATCCTGACGACCTGTGCCGGCAACGACACCCGGTTCGAGATCGAGTGCTACGATATCGGCCATCTCTACACGCTGCAGCATTTCGTGCGGCGGGGCCTCGTGAAGCCGCCGTTCTTCGTGCAATCCGTGTTCGGCATCCTCGGCGGAATCGGCGCGCACCCCGAAGACGTGCAGCACATGCGCCGGACGGCGGACCGGCTGTTTGGCGAGGATTATCGCTGGTCGGTGCTGGGCGCCGGGCGGCATCAGATGCCGATGGCCATGCATTCGCTGCTGCTGGGCGGGCATCTGCGCGTGGGGCTCGAGGACTCGCTCTACGCCAAGCGCGGGCAGCTTGCGCTGAGCAACGCCGAGCAGGTGACGCTGGCGCGCGAGATGGTCGAGCACATGGGCTTCGAGGTCGCGACCCCCGACGAGGCGCGGGAAATCCTCGCGCTCAAGGGCGGCGACAAAGTGGACTTCTGATCGTGACCGGCAAATCCGTCCTGATCGTTGTCGCGCATCCGGAGCCGCAATCGTTCAACCATGCGATGGCGGAGGCGGCGGCGCAGGCCCTCGTGGCAGAGGGGCACTCGGTCCGGGTCTCCGATCTCTGCGGCGAGGGGTTCCGGGCCGATATCGGCCGGCACGACATGAGCAGTGTCGCCGATGCAGACCGGTTTCAGGTGCAGGCCGAACAGGCGGAGGCGGCGCGCACGGGCGCGTTCGCAGAGGACATCGCGCGCGAACAGGCCCGCGTCGCCGAGGCCGACAACCTGATCCTGCAGTTTCCCCTCTGGTGGGGCGGGCCGCCCGCCATCCTCAAGGGCTGGATCGACCGGGTGCTGGCCTACGGCTTCGCCTATGTGGATGGGCGCCGGTTCGACACCGGCGTGTTCAGGGGGCGGCGCGCGATGATCGGCGTGACCACCGGGGGCACCGAAGAGCGGTTTTCCCAAGACGGGGTCTATGGCCCGATCGCGCCGATCCTGATGCCCGTCCGGCGGCTGGCGCTGGAATACATGGGCTACGAGGTGGCGCCGGATTACGTCGCCCACGGCGTCCCACGCTCGGACGACGCGGCCCGCCGCGCCCATCTTGCCGCCTTTGCCAAGGCGGCGGTGGAGATGGCGGCATTGCCGGTCGAGCGCAGCGACGACTGGCGCACCGCGCTTGCCGCGAGCCCCGACGCCGCGTGGAAAAGGCCGCTCTAGATCAGGTCTCCCGGCGACCCCGACCCCATCGCAGAGCGGCACGAAGGAGGCTGACATGAGCACGGATCTCACCGGAAAGGTCGCGATCGTCACCGGAGGCTCGCGCGGGATCGGCGCGGCGGTTGCCCGCCGGCTCGCCGCCGAGGGTGCGCGCGTCTTCGTCGTCTGCCGCAGCAGGCTGGAGGAGGCCGAGGCGCTGGCGGCCACGCTGGGGCAGGGGGCCCAGGCGATGGCCGCCGATATCTCGGTGCCTTCGGACTGCGAGCGCCTGGTCGGGGACTGTGCCCGGATCGCCGGCCGCCTCGACATACTGGTCAACGCGGCGGGGCTCGGCCCCTATCGCGCGCTGGAAGACGCGGACCCGGATCATTACGAGGCGGTCTTCGGCACCAACGTGCGCGGCGCCCTGTGCCTGACCCGCGCCGCCGTGCCTGCAATGACGCAAGGTGGCCGCATCGTGCACTTCGGGTCCCGCCTCGCCGAGACGCCGATGCCCGGCACGGCGGTCTATGCCGCCTCGAAGGCCGCGGTCTCCGCGATGGTGCTGGCGCTCAGTCAGGAGCTCGGCACGCGCGGGATCACCATCAACGCCGTGGCGCCCGGCCTGATCGAGACCGAGATGACCGCCGAGACGCTCGGCACCCGCCGCGCCGACATCGAGGCTGCCACCCCACTCCGCCGGATCGGCCAGCCCGACGACATCTCGGGGCTGGTGGCCTTCCTCGTCTCTGCCGAGGCCGGCTGGATCACCGGGCGCACCATACGCGCCGATGGCGGGCTGCTGTGAGCTAGGCGAGGCCACCGCCACGACGCGTGGTCAACCTCCTCATGCCGGGGCCCTGACCCGATCCGTCAAAGGATCCTCTCAGCTCAAAACAGAGTGCCCCGGCGCAGGAGCCTCCTCCTGCGCCGGAGCATGTCACGTCGCGCTTGCCCTGAGATACGGGCCGGCGATCACTTTGACCTGCGAATCTTGCTCAGGCGCTTCTTCAGCGTCGGGCCGACAACCACGGCCACGGTCTGGGCCACGAGGATGAGGCTCGTCGTGTTCTGAACAGCTCCGTCGGCTTGATCGTCACGGGGGTGCGGCGGGGCCTGGACCTATCGGTTGTCCAGCACGTGGCGCTGGGAACTCTCGAGGACGTCGGCAGTTTCCACCTGCTTTTTGGACTTCCGCAGGTCACCGGCCAGATCGGGATTGTGGAGAGAACCCCCTTCCCGCGGACCGAGATCATCGCCTTGCGACGGGCGGTTCTATCAGAGCTCTGTGGCGATGACGGCGTGAGCCGAGCGGAACGAACGTGACCGCATATCGGTGTGCGGTGGTGCAGGGGCCGGGTGCCCGAGACGGCTGGCCGAAGGTCTCTCGCCAAGCCCCTCACCGCCCCGCACCCGTGCTTTTCCGACCTGAACGTCCGGCCCGGTCGTCTGCCCGGAAGCTCCCCGCTCCGGCGCCTAGAAGGCTTCTCTGTACAGGGCCAGAGCATCCGCTTCGGTGACCTCGACCGGGTTGTTGACCAGCAGGCGGGTCTGCAGCATGGCGTCCCGGGCGAGCGTGGGCAGGCTGTCTTCGGACACCTCGCAGTCGCGCAGGCGACGGGGCGCCCCCGAGCGGTCCATCAGGTCCTCCATGAACGCGACGAAGCCGGCCGCGCGCGCCTGCACGCCCTCCTCGGACGCGCCAAGCACCACGTCGGCAAGCTCTGCATAGAGCGGGGCCGCGGCGCGCATGTTGTAGCGCAGTACGGGCCCCAGCATCAGCGCATTGGTCAGGCCGTGCGGCAGGTGGTAGTGGCCCCCAAGCGGATAGGCCAGCGCATGGACCGCGGCCACGGGGCTGTTGGCAAAGGCCTGCCCCGAGAGCGCCGCCCCGAGAAGCATGGCCTCACGCGCGGCACGGTTGTCCGGCTCGGTGCAGGCGGTCACGAGGTTCGGCGCCATCAGGCGCATGGCTTCGCGCGCGAAGACGTCCGACAGCGGGTTCTTGCGGTGACGGCTGGTGAAGGCCTCGATGGCATGGACCATGGCGTCGATCCCGGTCGCGGCGGTTTGCACACCGGGCAGGCCGACGGTCAGTTCGGCATCGAGCAGCACCCGATCCGCATAGAGCTGGTGCCCGACGATGCCCATCTTTGTGGTCTCGCCGGTGGTCAGGATGGTGATGTTGGTCATCTCCGATCCGGTGCCCGCGGTGGTGGGCACCTGCACCAGCGGCATGCGCTCCCCACGGATCTTGCCGATGCCGTAGAGATCGGACAGCTCTTGCGCACTGACCAGCAGCACCGCCGCCAGCTTTGCGATATCCATGGACGACCCGCCGCCAAGCCCCATCACGAGGTCCGCGCCGGCGGCCTTGCCCTGTTCGACGCAGGCCATAAGCACCGCTTCCGGCGGATCCGCCACCACCTCGTCGAAGACGGTGACCGAGAAACCATTCGCCGCCAGCGAGGCCAGAGCGGGATCGAGAGCGCCGCTCTCGTGCAGGAAGCGGTCCGTCACGATCAGCAGGGTGCGCTCGGCGAACCAGCCCGAAAGGAGCTCGCCGATCCGCCGCGCGCCGCCCCAATCGACGCAGATCGAACCGGGGCTGTCGAAGGAGAAAGGTGCAATGCCATCCGTCATAGGGGAAGTCCTTGTCTTGAGATTGCGCAGGGCGATCAGGCCGCGCTGCAAAAGGTCTGAGGCCGGGACGTGCGCTGCCACGCCCGAGGTCCGCTGGTCCGACCCCGCCGAACGGCGCCGTCTCTCACGCCGGCATCCCGGAGCGGCGTAGGGTCATTCAGGGGCCTCCGGGGGGACATGTGAAATCCCGATCAGGGGGCGCTGGCGCCCGGTCCGCGGCAGGCGGCGGGGAAGGGGGGGCCGCCTCAGGCGCGCGCACGGGCGCGCTTGTCCGCCTCGCGATCCCAGGTGTCTGCGGTCACACCCGCCTTGCGCAGCAGGTGCTTCTGCACCTTGCCCGAGGCCGTCTTTGGCAGGTCGTCCAGCACCCGAAGGTAGCGCGGCACCATGAAGCGCGGAAGCGTCGCCGACAGGCGTTCGCTGACCGAAACCGGGTCGATCCTCTGCCCCTCGGCGGGGGCCACGACAATCAGGACATCGTCCTCCGAGAACTCGGACGGGACCGCCACAGCGGCGCATTCGCGAATCTCGGGGAGGTTCAGCACCTCGCTTTCCAGCGCGAAGGACGAGATGTTCTCGCCGCGCCGCCGGATCACGTCTTTCAGCCGGTCGACGAAGTAATAGGTGCCATCCGCGTCGCGGCGAAAGCTGTCGCCGGTGTGGAACCATCCGTTGCGCATCGCCTCCACCGTGGCGGCGGGGTTGTTGTAATAGCCCGACATCAGCGCCCAGGGCCGATGCGAGCGGATGATCAGCTCGCCGGTTTCACCGGCGCCCAGGGGGATATCGTTTTCGTCGACGATCCGCAGCTCGCACCATGGACGCGGTTTGCCGGCGATGCCCTTGGTGGTAATGCCGGGGCCCGCGTGCATCGGGCTGGCAATCTCGGTCATGTTGTAGATCGTCCAGGCCTCCACGCCGAAGCGCTGCGCGAACAGCGGGCCGTCTTCGCCGAACGGCGTGATGAAGGCGCGCCGCAACGGGTGGTCTCGGTCATCCGGGCGGGCAGGGGCCTTCAGCAGGAAGGCGGCCATCACTCCGAGCAGGAGGCAATAGGTCGAGCCGGTCTCGCGCACCGCCTGCCAGAAGGTGTCGGTCTTGAACTCGCGCATCATCCCGATCGACAGGCCGCGCGCCAGCATGGCATTCACGTAAAGCGTCGAGCCACAGTGAAAGATCGGACCGCAGATCATGCAGCGGTCGTCCTCGGCGACCTCGAAAGCGTCCGGGCCAATGGTATAGTGCTGGGCATAGGTGCTCATCACCCCCTTGGCGTTTCCCGTGGTGCCCGAGGTGTACATGATCGCATGAAGGTCCCACGGCTCGATCGGCTGGGACAGGTCCAGCGCCTCGGGGTTCTCTTCCTCCGGATCGACCAGCGGCGCGATGTCATAGCCGTCGATGGCGGCGGCCTCGCCCTCGACCACCAGAACGCTGGTGACCGCGCCGGCGTTCAGCCCGGCCAGACGCTCGACCAGCTCGGCCTGTGCAACGAGCACGGCGGCATCCGCATCCGCCAAAATATGTTCGAGCATCTGCCCGCGCGCCCCGGTGTTGATCGGGACATAGGCGGCGCCGAGGTAGTTGATCGCGAACCACGTGCACAGAAGGTCGGGGCTGTTGCCCATCAGGCAGAGCACATGGTCGCCGCGCCGGACGCCGGCCCGCGCCAGCGCGCTCGCCCGCAGCCGCACGCGACGGTGCAACTCGCCATAGCTCCACAGCGGCCCGGGCCAGAACTGGACGAACGGCGCGTCGGGTTGGGTCTCGGCGTATCCGTCAAGGATATAGCGCAGGACAGACCTGTTCCGATCGAGCGCGGGATCGGCGCCCATGGTGCTTTCGGGGGCCGTATCCGTGGACGTCTGGGCCATCTCTTCCTCCTCAAGAAAAGGTCAATCTCCGGGCGCGCCGGTCGTCACGCTCGCAATTTTCATATTGCATCGGCGCGACTCGACATGCAACATACTTGGTAGTATGTCTCACGATAGCGGGACGACGACAAGGGAAAATGACCGAAATGACAGGTGTGGAAGTCGAGATTCAGGGCGCCATCGCGGCGGTACGATTCGACCGTGGCGGCAAGGCCAATGCGCTGGATTACGCGCTGATCGACCGTCTGGAGGCCACCGCGATCGAGCTGTCGCGCAACCCCGATGTGTCTGTCGTCGTGATCACGGGCACGCCAGGCATCTTCGCCGCCGGCGTCGATCTGAAGGACGAACGGCTGTGGAATCCCGAGGGCGGGGATGTCGCCCGTCACCTGTCGATGAATGCGGGCGCGCGGATGAGCAATGCGTGGCGGCGCCTGCCGCAGATCGTCATTGCCGCGCTTGAGGGGCCGGCGATTGGCGGCGGGGCCATCCTCGCGCTCTGTGCCGATTTCCGCGTCATCTCGGAAGAGGGCTACCTGCGCTTTCCCGAGGTCCGTCTCGGCATGACGCTGGGCTGGGGCGGTCTGCCGCTGCTGACCGAACGGGTCGGCGCCGGACGGGCCAAACGGATCCTGTGCTGTGACGAGACCATCGACGCCGACGAGGCGCTGGCGCTGGGGTTGGCCGACCGAAAGGTCCCGGCGGGCACCGCTTTCGACGCCGCGCAAAGCTGGGCCGCCTCGATCGCCGAAAGCCCGGCGATGTCGCTGCGCATGACCAAATCCGCCATCGACGCCCACGCCCGGCGCAACTGGGCCGAGGGCGCCGAGGGGGACCAGTTTCTTCTGGCCCGGCTGCTTGCCGAAGGCGGGCGCACGGGCTGAAGCAAGGGCCGGGGCAAGGGGGCGGCCGGCCAAACATGCACCGCTTTCGGTGCGAAACGGGAGGAGTAAACCAATGACGAAACTGAACAGGGCCGCTCTGGCGTGTCTATTCTCGATCGGGCTTGCGGCGGGGGCGCAGGCCGAGCCCTATCGGCTCGGTGTTCTCACCGATATGTCGGGCATGAACTTCGACCTGTCGGGCAAGGGCTCGGAAGTCGCCGCGCGCATGGCGGTCGAGGATTTCGGCGGCACGCTTCTTGGCGAAGAGGTGGAGGTGATCGTCGGCGATCACCAGAACAAGCCGGATGTCGGCTCGACGCTCGCCCGCCGCTGGATCGACGAGGAAAACGTCGTCGCCATCATCGACCTGCCGACCTCGTCGGTCGCGCTTGCCGTGCAGGAGATCACCCGGCAGAGCGATACCGCGCTGCTGATCTCGACCGGCGGCTCCTCCGAGCTGACCGGCGCGTCCTGCTCGCCCTCGACGGCGCAGTGGACGTGGGACACCTACGCGCTGGCGAACGGCACCGGCCGGGCGATGACGCTGGAAGGCGACAAGAACTGGTTCTTCCTGACCGTCGATTACACCTTCGGCCATGCGCTCGAGGCGGACACGACCGCCGCGGTGGAAGCCGCCGGTGGCACGGTCGTCGGCAAGGTCACCCACCCGCGCGAAACCTCGGACTTCTCGTCCTACCTGCTGCAGGCTCAGGCCTCGGGCGCGGATGTGATCGCGCTGGCGAATTCGTCGGGCGACACGATGACGGCGCTGAAGCAGGCCGAAGAGTTCGGCATCACCGCCGCCGGTCAGGACATCGCCGGGATGCTGCTGTTCCTCACCGACGTGCATGGCGTCGGCCTCGAGATCGCGCAGAACCTGACGCTGACCACCGCCTTCTACTGGGACATGGACGAGGACACCCGCGCCTGGTCGCAACGCTTTGCCGAGCGCATGGACGGCAAGATGCCGACCATGGTGCATGCCGGCGTCTACTCGGCGGTGCTGAACTATCTCAAGGCAGCCGAGGCCTCGGGCCAGGCGACCAGCGGCTCGCAGGTCATGGAGACCATGCGCGGCATGGATATCGACGACTTCTTCAACCGCAACGCCTATCTGCGCAAGGATGGCCGCGTGGTGCACGACATGTACCTCGTGCAGGTCAAGACCCCCGAAGAGTCGCAGGGCCCGTGGGACTACTACAAGGTTCTGCGCACCATCCCGGGCGACGAGGCCTTCCGTCCGATCGAGCAGAGCGCCTGTCCGCTCCTCGACGACTGAAGGGTGAGTTCATGACGATGGCTACCGTTCCGGCGCAGTACGCGCCGGCGGAGTCCCGTGCCGCATTGTCGGCACGGGGTCTCAGCAAGAGCTTCGGAAACTTCCAGGCGGTGAACGACGTCGACATCGACATTCATCACGGCCGGATCCACGCCCTGATCGGGCCGAACGGCGCGGGCAAGAGCACGGTGTTCAACCTGTTGACCAAGTTCCTGCAGCCGACCGCGGGCAAGATCATGTTCGGCGAGACCGAAATCACCCGCATGGACCCGGCCCATGTCGCCCGGCTCGGGGTGGCGCGCTCATTCCAGATCTCGGCGACCTTCGGAGACATGTCGCTGGTCGACAACGTCTGCGTGGCGCTGCAGCGGCCCAACGGGCTGGCGGTGCAGTTCTGGCGTCCGCTCGGCAGCCTGTCCCGGCTGCGCCCCCGCGCGATGGAGCTGCTGGGACGCGTCGGGCTTGCCGACATGGCCGCCCGGCGCGCCGCGGACCTGTCCTACGGGCGCAAGCGCGCGCTCGAGATCGCCACGACGCTGGCCCTCGATCCCAAGGTGCTGCTGCTGGACGAGCCGCTGGCGGGCATGGGGCAGGAGGACGTCGAGACCATGGCGGGCCTGATCGCAGATGTCGCCCGCGACTGCGCGGTGCTGATGGTGGAACACAACATCAAGGTCGTGGCCGATATCGGTCACGACATCACAGTGCTTCAGCGCGGCGAGATCCTGACCCATGGCAGCTATGCCGAGGTCAGCGCCGATCCCCGCGTGCGCGAAGCCTATATGGGAGCCGAGGACGATGACTGACGGATCCGCGACACCGCGCGAGGCGCGCGGCCCGGCGCTGCTGAAGGTCCGGGGGCTCGAAGCCTGGTACGGCGAAAGCCAGGCGCTCTACGGGGTCGACCTCGATGTCTACCCGGGCGAGACGGTCACACTTCTCGGCCGCAACGGGGTCGGCAAGACCACCACCCTGCGCAGCCTGATGGGCATCCTGCGCAAACGCCGTGGCGAGATCGACTTTGACCAGCGATCGATCCTGCGGCTGGCGCCGCACCGGGTCGCCCACGCCGGTATGGGGTTCGTTCCCGAGGAGCGTGGCATCTTCGCCTCGCTCACCGTCGAGGAGAACCTGCTGCTGCCGCCGAAGGTGGCCAACAGCGGCATGGAGATGTCGCTCGAGGAGATCTACACGCTGTTTCCGAACCTGCTCGAGCGCCGGCACAGCCCGGGCACCAAGCTCTCCGGCGGCGAGCAGCAGATGCTGGCCATCGCCCGCATCCTGCGCACCGGCGTCAGCATGATCCTTCTCGACGAGCCGACCGAAGGGCTGGCCCCGGTGATCGTGAACCGCATCGGCGAGATGCTGGCCGCGCTGAAGGCCCACGGGCTGAGCGTATTGCTGGTCGAACAGAATTTCCGGTTCGCGGCAAGGAACGCCGACCACTTCTACGTCATGGATCATGGCGTGATGATCGACAGCTTTGCCGTGGCCGAGCTGCCCGAAAAGCGAGAGGCGCTGAACACGGCGCTGGGGGTTTGATATGACAATGATACTCGGGATGCCGCTACCTGTCCTCACCGGGCAGCTGCTCATCGGCCTGATCAACGGCTCGTTCTACGCGCTGCTGTCGCTGGGCCTCGCGGTGATCTTCGGCCTGCTGCGCGTGGTGAACTTTGCCCACGGGGCCTTTTACATGCTGGGCGCCTTCACCGCCTGGATGCTGGGGCAGTATCTGGGCATCGGGTTCTGGGGCGCGCTGCTGCTGGCTCCGCTGATTGTCGGCCTCGTGGGCGCGGTCGTCGAACGCACCATGCTGCGGCGCCTCTACGATCTCGACCACCTGTACGGGCTGCTTTTCACCTTCGGGCTTGCCCTGCTTCTGGAGGGGCTGTTCCAGCATGTCTACGGCGCCTCGGGCAAACCGTTCTCGGCGCCCGACGCGATGAAGGGCGTTGTGAGGACCGATTTCGTGACCGTGCCGATCTATCGCGGCTGGGTGGTGATCGCGTCGCTCGTGCTCTGCCTCGGCACATGGGCGCTGATCGAGAAGACCAAGATCGGCGCCTATCTGCGTGCGGCGACCGAGGATGCCACGCTGGTGCAGGCCTTCGGCGTCAACGTGCCCCTGCTGCTCACGCTGACCTACGCCTTCGGCTGCGCCCTTGCGGGCATCGCCGGGGTTCTGGCCGCGCCGGTCTTTCAGGTCAGCCCGACGATGGGGTCGAACCTCATCATCATCATCTTCGCGGTGGTCGTGGTCGGCGGCATGGGCTCGATCCTCGGCGCCATCGCGACCGGCTATCTTCTCGGCATCGTCGAGGGGCTGACCAAGGTATTTTACCCCGAGGCCGCGAACATCGCGATCTTCATCATCATGGCCGTGGTGCTGATGCTGCGCCCGGCGGGTCTGTTCGGAAAGGAATACTGACATGATCGTCGCCGAAGATTACGAGTCGGTCGCGGAGTCCCGTCGACCGCACCCGGCCCAGCGGGTCCTCGTCCTGGCGCTGATCGGCGCGCTGCTGCTGCTTCCGCTCTGGATCTATCCGGTGCTCCTGATGAAGCTGATGTGCTTCGCGCTCTTCGCGTCGGCCTTCAACCTGCTGCTTGGCTACGGAGGGCTGCTGTCCTTCGGCCACGCCGCCTTCTTTGGAGGGGCGGCCTATGTCACGGCCCACGCCCTCAAGGTCTGGGAGATCAACCCCGAGTTCGCCATCCTCGCCGGTGTCGGGGCGGCGCTGGGTCTGGGGCTGGTGATCGGGCTGCTCGCGGTGCGCCGTCAGGGCATCTACTTCGCCATGGTGACGCTGGCCCTGTCGCAGATGTTCTACTTCTTCTGCCTGCAGGCGCCGTTCACCCATGGCGAGGACGGCATCCAGGGCTTTTCCCGTGGCAAACTGTTCGGGCTCCTCGACCTCGCCGACAGCATGACGCTCTATTACGTCTTCGCCGCGGTGTTCGTGGCCAGCCTCTTCGCGATCTGGCGCATCGTACATTCGCCCTTCGGGATGATCCTGCAGGCGGTCCGCGAGAACGAGCAGCGCGCGATTTCGCTCGGCTACTCGGTGCAGCGCTACAAGCTGGGGGCTTTCGTGATGTCGGCGGGCTTCGCCGGTCTTGCCGGCAGCCTCAAGGCGCTGCTGTTCCAGTTCGCCACCCTGACGGACGTCAACTGGCACATGTCCGGTGAGGTCATCCTGATGACCCTGCTGGGCGGCATCGGCAGCATTGCCGGGCCGATCGTCGGCGCGGGCCTCGTCGTCACGCTGCAGAACCACCTCGCCACCTCCGGCTTCCCGGTGACCACGGTTCTCGGCGCGACCTTCATCGCCTGCGTGCTGCTGTTCCGCCGTGGCATCGTGGGGGAACTGCGTCACCGGCTTCCCGCATGGAGGCGCAAATGAGCGCCCCCGACCTCCCCCCCAGCCGGTTCCGGGTGCTGTCCGACTGGGTCGACTACAACGGCCACATGGGGGACTTCGCCTATGGCATCGCCTTCTCGCGCAGCGTGACCGCGGTGATGGAAGACATCGGCCTCGACGAAGCCTACCGTACCGCGGCACGGGCGACGCTCTACACGCTGGAAATGCGGATCGGCTACCAGCGCGAATGCCACGAAGGCGACGCGCTTGTGGTCGAGACGCGGGTGCTGGACGCAGACGCCAAGCGGATGCACCTCTACCAGGAGATGCGCTCCGGGGACCGCACCCTGCTGGCGTGGTGTGAACAGGTGTTGCTGCATGTGGCGCGCGACACGGGCACGCCCCATGCCGCCCCGTTTCCACCCGCCACCGCCGAGAGGCTGGCCCGCCTGTCAGACCAATTCCAGCAGGCCGAACGCCCGGCCTGGCTCGAGCGGCGCACCGGCCTCGGCTGAGGCCCTCGATAGCGAGGCCAATAGACCCGCGCGTGGCGACACGGGCGGGTTTTTCCCTGCCCAAGGCCTCCAAGAGCAAACGGCCGCCGGGGGACCCGGCGGCCGTCTGGATTCGTGGGCGGGATGGGCTGTCAGAGCACTTCGAACAGCCCGGCCGCGCCCATGCCCCCGCCGACGCACATGGTGACGACGACATAGCGCGCGCCGCGCCGCTTGCCTTCGATCAGCGCGTGCCCGACCATCCGCGCGCCTGACATGCCGTAGGGATGCCCGATCGAGATCGCGCCGCCATTGACGTTGAGCAGCTCGTCGGGAATGCCCAGCTGATCGCGCGAGGGCAGGACCTGCGCGGCAAAGGCCTCGTTCAGCTCCCACAGGCCGATATCCTCGACGCGCAGCCCGTGCGTTGCCAGCAGCTTGCGCACCGCCGGCACCGGGCCCATGCCCATCTCGTCCGGCGACACGCCCGCGACGGCGATGCCCCGATAGAGGCCCAGCGGGGCGAGCCCGCGACGCTCGGCCTCGGCCCGCTCCATCAGCACCGCGGCAGAGGCGCCGTCGGAGAGCTGCGAAGCATTGCCCGCGGTGACATACGCGCCCTCAGCGATCTGCTGGCCGTCCCTGAACACCGGCGACAGTCCCGCGAGCCCCTCCAGCGTGGTTCCCGGACGATTGCCCTCGTCCCGGCTCAGCGTCACCTCCTGCATCGAGGTGGCGCCGCTCTGCCGGTCCGTGACCTGCATGAGCGTGGTGATCGGCACGATCTCGTCATCGAACCGGCCCGCCTCCTGTGCCGCGGCGGTGCACTGCTGCGAGCGCAGGGCGTAGGCATCCTGATCTTCGCGGCGGACGCCATGACCGCGCGCGACGATCTCGGCGGTTTCGACCATCGACATGTAGGTCGCGGGCAGATGCTCGGACAGCCACGGGTCCTGCCAGTGGCGGGTGTTCATCTCGGGGGTCTGCACCAGCGAGATCTGCTCGACCCCGCCGCCGATGGTCACCGTCATGCCGTCCGCCACGATCTGCTTGGCGGCGATGGCGATGGCCATCAGTCCTGAGGCGCATTGCCGGTCGACGCTTTGGCCGGGCACCGACACCGGCAGACCCGCGCGCAGCAGACCAGTGCGCGCGATATTCATATGCGTGGTGCCCTGCTGTAGGGCGGCCCCGACGACGACATCCTCGATCTCACCCGGCTCGACCCCGGCGCGGCTGACGGCGTGCGCGATGGCATGGCCGATGAGCCGGGGCGCGGTGGTGGCGTTAAACGCGCCGCGATAGGCCTTTCCGATCGGAGTGCGGGCGGTCGAGACGATGACGGCTTCCCTCATTTCGGGGCCTCCTCTTTGTCGGTGGCGGGGTCGGTCGCAGGATCGCGGAACAGCGCGTCGGCACAGGCCCGCAGCGCCGGGGTGAGCGGCACCGGGCGGCGGGTGGCGCGGTCGACATAGACATGAACGAACTGCCCCCGCGCGGCACAGGCCCCCGCCGCGAGATCGAAGAGACCGAAGCCCCAGGTCAGGCTGGTGCGTCCGACGGCCTCGATCCGCACCCCGACGCTGAGACTTGCGGGAAAGGTGATCTCGCGAAAGAACTGGGCCCCGTTGCGCACCACGAGCCCGATCGGCCCGGCGCCCGAAGCCGAGAGGTCGAGCGCGTCGTAGTTGAGCAGGGCCATGTTCATGGCGGTATCGAAATAGCGCAGGTAGGCCACGTTGTTGACGTGGCCGTAGAGATCGGAATCGGCCCATTGCGGCGCGGTGGCGTAATGCCAGCCATAGGCGTCCTGCGGCAGCGGCTCGAGACGCTCGGACATGCGCTCAGCCCTCCGCGGCCAGCGCCGCGCGGGCGTTGGCGATGATCCGGTCGACATGGTCGAGCCCTGCCATCACCTCGATCTGGCCATCGAGACTGGCGATCTCGTCGAAGCGGTCGCCGACTGTGCTGGGGGTGAACTCGGTGCCGGCAAAGCATACGCCCTGGCTTTCGACCAGCGCCAGGCGGGCCACGGTGCCCGCCCCGGCCAGCAAGGCGGTGCGCGAGGGCGCGTCGCGGCTGACGAGCCAGACCGCCGCCGGCGAGACGAGCTCCGGCGCCAGAAGGTCGAGCATCGCCGGGTCCATCATGTCGCCGGTCATCCGGGTCGCCGCGGTCGGAAGGATGGCGTTCAGGTGGATGCCGTATTTCGCGCCCTCGAAATGCAGCACGTTCATCAGCCCGAGCACCCCCATCTTGGCGGCGCCGTAATTCGCCTGGCCGAAGTTGCCATAGCTGCCGGAGGTCGAGGAGGTGACGAGGATGCGGCCATAGCCCTGTTCGCGCATCTGGGCCCAGACTGCCTTGGTGGCAATCGCCGTGCCCAGCAGGTGCACATCGACGACGCGGCGGAAATCGTCGATCTCCATCCTCGCGAAGCTCTTGTCGCGCAGGATGCCGGCGTTGTTAATCAGCACGTCGATGCGCCCGAACGCCGACAGCGTCTGCTCCACCATCTCGGCCATGTCGGCCTCGGAGGTGACGTTGCCGGCATTGGCGATGGCCCGGCCGCCCTCGGCGGTGATCTCGCGCACCACGGCCTCGCTGGCCTCGGTGGTGCCGCCGCTCCCGTCCCGGCCGCCGCCGAAATCGTTCACCACGACCGCCGCACCGTGACGCGCCAGCATCAGGGCGTGAGAGCGGCCCAGACCGCCGCCCGCACCCGTGACGATCGCGACTTGATCCTTGAATGAAACCGGCATGTCGATGTCCTCCGAGCCGTTTGTCGTTTGAGAATGTCCAGTTGTGGCCGCGTCCGGCCGCCTTCAGCCTCAGCCGTCGACCACCAGCACCAGCCAGTCCGCGGCAAGCGCCGGGCGATCCGCGCCCTCGATCTCGACGCTGACCGCGTAGCTGCGCAGGACGCCCCCGGCTTTCGCCGTTTCACCCGCCACGCTGAAGCGGCCCCGCAGGCGGGACCCGACCGGCACCGGCGCGAGGAACCGCACCTTGTCGAAGCCGCAGTTCACCTCGACGGCGCCGGCTCCCGTGGGGGGCAGGGCAGTGCGCGTGAAGGCGGTCAGAAGCGAGAGCACGAAGAACCCGTGCACGATGGTGCCGCCATAGGCGCTTTCGGCCTTCGCGCGGTCCGGGTCGACATGGATGAACTGGTGATCGTCGATGGTGTCGGCGAACCGGTCGACCATGCCCTGGTCGACCGTGATCCAGTCGGAAGCGAACGAAGCGGCCGCATCATGCATTGGGAGTGTCCTTGAGAAGTCATGGCTTTACACCTACGACATACTGCGTAGTATGTTATCCGCACACTGTCCAGGCCTGATCCGAGATGCGAAGATTGTTGTTTGATTTCGCGATCCGTTTTATGGCTTGGATGACATAAAAACCAAGAACTCACCGGAGGGCACCGGGTGGCGAACGAAGGCATTCATCGCGAGTGGGCATCAAGGATCCGCGGCCACGAAGAGTCGGGCAACCTTGTCGAAAGCGTCGTCGAAATCCTTGATTGCGCAGCGCTTTGCTTCACCGAGATGGGTTTCCAAGGCACCAGCATCGACGATGTGGCCCGCCGTCTCGGCGCGACGAAGGGTCGGATCTACCACTACTTCCGGTCAAAGACGGACCTCTTCTTCGAGGTTCATCGCGAGGGCATGACGCGCCTGATGGATGCCGTGACCGCCGCGATCGACGCAGGCGGCACGGGCCGCGAAAAGCTTCAGCGGATGGTCGAGGCCCACGCCCTGACCATGATGCAGAATGTCGCCTACGAGGCTGTCGTCGTGCAGGGCGTGCACCTGCACAGGCTAAGCGCCACCACCCCCGAGCAGCGGGTCATTCTCAACGAGTTGATGGATGTCCGGCACCAGTTCGAACAGCTTTTCGTGCAGGTCTTCCGTGAAGGGCAGGCCGACGGAAGCGTGCGCGAGACCGCCGATGTCTCTCTTGCGGTGAAGGGCATTCTCGGGGCCGTCAACTGGATGGCGATCTGGTACCGCCCGCGCCCGGATGAACGCCCCGAGACCCAAGAGGCGATGGCGCACGAGGTCGCCGAGTTGCAGATCAGGGGCGTGACCTGAGCCAACAGGTGCCAGACACTCAAGCGTGTCGCGGCAGTCAACCCACGCTTTAGAGCGCTATTCTCTCCACGGACCCGCGCAGACACGCCAGCCCTCGCACCGCCCGGTTCGGCGCGGGAAACATATCCGGCGCATGTCATAGCGGCGCAGGCCGGGGGCAGGCGGCGCATCGCCGCCCGCTCCCGTCTCCGGCGGGTCAGTTCATGGTCTGCGGCAGCCACAGCGTGATCGCCGGGATCGCGGCGAGCAGCACCAGCCGCAGGAGATCGACGGCGACGAAGGGCATCACGCCACGAAAGATCGTGATGAGCTTAGTGTCGCGGATCACCGCGTTGATCACGTAGACATTCATGCCGATGGGCGGGGTGATCATGCCAAGCTCGACCGTCATGACGATGATGATGCCGAACCAGATCGGATCGAAGCCGAGCGACATGACGACCGGGTAGACGATCGGCACCAGCAGGATGATCATCGCCATGGCATCGAGGATGCAGCCCATGAAGAGGAAGAACAGCAGGATCAGCGCGAGCGTCGGATAGGCGCCGAGATCGAGCCCGGTGAGCCAGGCGGTGATCTTCTGCGGCGTCTGTGTGATCGCGAGGAAATAGCTGAACAGAATCGCGCCGATCAGGATGGTGTAGATCGACACGGCGGTGCGCAGCGCCTCGACCAGACAGGTGCGCAGCTCGCGCAGCCCGAGCTTGCCGCGCAGCACCCCGATGAGCCCGGTGAGGAAAGCGCCCGCCGCCGCGGCCTCGGTCGGGGTCACGACCCCGGCGTAGATGCCGCCGACCACCGCGACGAACAGCAGCACCACGGCCCAGATGCCGCGCAGCGCGACGAGGCGGGCGCGCAGATCCATGCGCGCGCCACGCGTGGCCTGCTTGCCGGCGATCAGCCACACCACCCCGAGATACATCGCCACCGCGAGAAGGCCCGGCACCACGCCGGCGATGAACAGCGTGCCGATGTCCTGCTGCGTGATGTAGCCGTAGATCGCCAGAACCACCGAGGGCGGGATCAGGATGCCGAGCGTCCCGCCCGAGGCGATGACCCCGGTCGCCAGCTCGTCGCGGTAACCGGCGCGGCGCATCTCGGGCAGGGCGACGCGGCTCATCGTGGCCGCGGTCGCAACCGAAGAGCCCGAGATCGCCGCGAACCCGGAGCAGGCAGAGATGGTGGCAAGGCCGAGCCCGCCCCTCAGGTGGCCGACCCAGGCCCGGGCCGCGCCGAAGAGCTCGCCCGAGATCCCCGAGCGGGTGGCGAACACCCCCATCAGGATGAACATCGGGATCAGCGAGGTGTTGTAATCGGTGATCGTGCGCAGCGGCGAGATCGCCAGCTGGTTCAGGGCCGGGCCCCAGCCGGCGATCTGGGCGAATCCGCCCACTCCGACGAGCCCCATGGCGATGCCCACCGGAACGCGCAGGGCCATCAGCCCGAACAGCGCCACGAAGCCGGCGACGGCGACGAAATCGGCTTCACTCATAGCCATGCTCCTCGGGATCGAGATCGTGCAGGTTCTGCCCGGCCAGCAGCCGGACCAGCCCGGCGAAGGTGGTCAGCACCGCCACCGCAAGCCCGAGCCAGATCGCCCCGAGCAGCGGCCAGGTCGGCAGCCGCAGATCGAAGGTCGCCTCCTGCGAGGCAAAGGCACTGGCGACACGCCCGAAGACCTTCCACGCCAGCAGCGCCGTGAAGAGCAGCAGCATCGCCTGCGCGAACGCCTCGACCAGCCGGCGCGGGCGCGCGGGCAGCGCCTCGACCAGCAGGTCGACGCAGATATGGCCGCCGCGGAAGCCGAGCACGGCATAGCCCCAGGCCACCGCGAGGCCGAGCAGCAGGCGCGAGAGGTCGAAGGCGTCCGGGATCGGGGTCGCGAACAGGTATCTGCCGAGGGCCGAGACGAAGACGATGATCGTCACCGCGGCGAGACAGAGCGCGGCAACCGTCTCGACCGCCGCGGCCGTGCGGCGCATCAGGGCGCTCGTGGCGGGCATGGGCGTAACTCCGGGCAGGGGAGGGGGCCGCCCCGCGCTCTGCGCGCGGAGCGGGGGCAGGTCATTCGAACAGGGCGTCGGCCGAGCTCAGGTGGTCTCGGAAGCTGGCCTCGATGGCGGCGGCGTCGTGACCCTTGGCCGAGACCTCCTCGCGCCAGGCGTCCATCAGCGGCGCGGTGGCCTCGCGCCACGCCGCGAGTTCCTCCTCGGTGGGCGTGTGGACCGTGTGCGCGGTGTCCTCCATCGCCTTGACCCGGCCGGACTGCTCCTGCTCTGACCAGCCAGAGCCGATTTTCTGCGCCCATTCCGAGGTGCAATGCGCATCGATCACCGCGCGCTCGTCCTCGGGCATCGCCTCGTAGCTGCCCTTGTTCATCGCCATCACGAAGACGGTGGTATAGAGCGGGAAATCGACGTGGAACTTGGTCTCCTTGTCGATCCCGAAGAGGTAGACGCTGTCCCAGGGGAAGGTGATGCCTTCGGCGGCGCCGCGGGCGATGACCTCGCGCGCCTCGGGCGCCGGAACCTGAACGCTGGCGCCGCCGAGCAGCGAGATCATCGAGCCCATGACCGCGTTGGCGGGGCGCAGGCTCTTGCCCTGCAGGTCGCTCGGAAGGGTCATCGGCTCGACCGTGTGCAGCGTGCCGGGGTCCTGCATGAAGGCCATGCAGATGTGCACGTCGGGCATCTCCTGCGCGGCGTATTGCATGTACCAGTCATTGAAGGCGGCAGAGCCCTCGATGCTATTGGTCACCATGAACGGGTGCTCGGCGAGCGAGATGATCGGGAAGCGACCGGGCTGGTAGCTCGGCGCGACATAGCTGATGTCAGCGATGCCGTCGCGGGCGAGGTCGTAGTGATCCGTCGCCGAGCCGAGCTGCTGGGCCGGGAAAATCGAGAAGCTGATCTTGCCGCCCGAGGCCTCCGAGATCGATTGCGTCCAGGGCTCGAAGCCGGTGGTCTGCAGCGAATGGCTGGGCGGCAGCCAGTGGGCCAGACGCAGGGCGGTGTCGGCTTGCGCGCCGCCCGCGAGCGCGACGAGCGCGGTGCAGGCGACGAACGTGGCGGTGGTCTTCGGGGTCATGGTTTCTCCTCCCATTGAAACTCTCGTGCGGCCAAGGGCCGGATCAGGTCTTCTGCGCGATCCCGACCGATTGGCGGTGCGGGGCGAGCTCTGTGTCCCAGGCCCCTGCGATGGTCTCGGCGCTCCAGCCGCCGTCCCTGTGGCAGAGGGCGATCTCCTGCGGGTGGCTCCACAGCGACAGCCGGTCGCCGCCGATGCCGATGCACTGGCCGGTGATCGTCCGGCCCTGCTCGGAGGCAAGGAACACCGCAAGCGGCGCGACATCCTCGGCAGTGCCGAGCCCGAGCTCGTGGCGCAAACGGTGCGGGATCGGCTCGCCGCGCTCGGCGGCCTCGACCGCCTCTCCGAGGCCGGGGATCGTCGCCACCATGCGGGTCAGCGCGGTTGGCACGATGGCGTTGACGCTGACCCCGGCGCGCGACAGCTCCATCGACCACGTGCGGGCCAGCGCCGCGACGCCGGCCTTGGCGGCGGCGTAGGCGGTCTGGCCGACATTGCCGCGCTGCCCGGCGAGCGAGGAGACGAGGATGATCGCCCCGCCGGCGCCGCGCTCGCGGAAATGGCGCGCCACGGCCCGACCGCAGGTCACCGCGCCGCGCAGATGGGTGCGCAGCACGAGGTCGAAATCCTCGTCCGTCACCTTCCACAGGATGGCGTCGCGCAGCACGCCGGCATTGGCCACCAGCCCGTCGATGCGCCCGAAGCGGTCGAGCGCCGTGGCGAGGCACAGCTCGGCGGCGTCGGTATCGCCGATGGCGGCGACGGCGCTGGCGGCTGTGCCACCGGCGGCTTGGATCTCGGCGACCACGGCCTCTGCGGTGTCGGCATCGACATCGTTGACCACCACCGCGGCACCGGCGGCGACGAGGGCCATGGCGATCGCGCGGCCGATGCCCCGACCGGCGCCGGTGACCACGAAGACCTGTCCGGAAAGGCTGATCGACATGCTCAGACCCCCCGGAACACGGCGGGCCGCTTTTCCATGAAGGCGCGCGGTCCCTCCCGCGCGTCCTCCGAGGCCATGACCCGCGCCTTGGCCGCGTCTTCCATCCGGTAGCCCTCCTCGAGCGTCACGCCGCTTGCCGCGAGCACGGTGCGCTTCACCTCCTGCACCGCCACGGGGCCGTTGGCGGCGATGCGCCGGGCCAGTTCCCAGGCGGCTTCCATCAGCTCTTCCTGCGGCACGATGCGGTTGATCATCCCGGCAGCGAGGGCCTGCTCCGCCGAGATCGCCTCGCCGGTCAGCAACATCTCCATCGCAAGGCACTGCGGGATCTGCCGGGGCAGGCGCACCAGCGAGCCGGCAAAGGGAATGAGCCCGCGCCGCACTTCCGGCAGCGCGAAGGTCGCCTGCTCGGCGGCGATGCGGATATCGGTGGCCAGCACCGTCTCCACCCCCCCCGCCATGCAGGGGCCGTTGATCGCCGCGATCACCGGCTTGTTGAGCTCGAACCCGCGCAGCGCCGAGCGGTCCATGACCTCCGGCTCATTCAGCAGGCGGTGATCCCACGGGGTCTCGGGCTGGCGCGCGCCGGTCATCAGCGGCAGGGTCAGCGCGAGATCGCCGCCGCTGCAGAACGCCTTGTCGCCTGCCCCGGTGAGGATCACCACTCGGACCGAGGCGTCCTCGGCGATCTCGGCGAAGGCATCGGCCAGACGGCAGGCGAGCTCGGGGCTGATCGCGTTCCGGGCCTGCGGCCGGTTGAACGTCAGCACCGCTATCCCGTCGGTCTTTTTAAACAGCAGGGGCATGTCTGCACTCATGTCCGGGCGTCCTCCTTGATCAGGTCGCGCGCCATGTCGCGCAGGGTGTATTTCTGAATCTTCCCGTTCGGGGTCATCGGGAAGGCGTCAAGCACATGCACGTATTTCGGCAGTTTGTGGCGGGCCAGCTTGGCCCGGCAGAGGGTCTGGATGTCCTCGCAGGTGATCGCGGCGTCGCGCGCGGGCAGCACGAAGGCGAAGATCTCCTCGCCAAGGTCGGGATCCGGCACGCCCACGACCTGCGCCTGGCTGATCTCCGGATGCTCCAGCAGGAACTCCTCGATCTCCACGGGGAAGACATTCTCGCCTCCGCGGATGATCATGTCCTTCAGCCGGCCGACGATCTGCAGGTGCCCCGAGCGCTGCAGCACGGCCAGATCGCCGCTGTGCAGCCAGCCCTCGGCGTCGATGGTCTCGGCGGTCTTTTCGGGCATGTCGAAATACCCCGCCGTCAGCAGGTAGCCGCGAATGCAGAGCTCGCCCTTCTCGCCCCACCGGGCCGAGGCGCCGGTCTCGGGGTCGATGATGCGGATCTCGGTGTGCGGCAGCGGCGTGCCCGCCGTCGCATAGCGTTGCGCGATCGGGTCGCTGGGGTCGGTCTGCGTGATGATCGGGCTGCATTCGGTCATGCCCATGATGATCATCGGCTCGGCCCCGGTCGCCTCGCAGACCCGCTGCATCAGGCTCGGCGGAATGCCGGTGCCGCCCATGAAGGCGAGACGCAGGCTGTCGGTGCGGCGGTGCGCGAACTCCGGATGGTCCAACATGCGGCTATACATCGTCGGCACGCCGTTGATCACCGTCGCGCCGTGGCGCTCCCACTGCGCGAGCATCGCGCCCGGCTCGAAGCCGTCGAGCAGCACCACGCAGCCACCGCTCGCAAGCATCCCCATCACGTTGCAGACGCAGCCCGCGGTATGAAACAGCGGCATCGCGCTCAGCAGAACATCCTCAGCGCGGAAGCCGGCGCGCGCGGCCATGAGCCGCGCGTTGTTCAGCGTCGAGCGATGCGTGAGCGTCGCCCCCTTGGGCTTGCCGGTGGTGCCGCTGGTGTACTGGATCTGCAGAATGTCGTCCGGGCGCAACGCTGCGCGACGGCTTCTGTAGTCCACTTCGGAGACCTCGTCCGCCAGCCCCTCGAGCGCGTCGAAGGGCAGGGCGATGGCCGCCGTACGGTCGCGGGCGCGAAGCCCGCGCCGGTCGGGGTCGAGGGCGCAAAGACCGCGCAAATCAGGAAAGTGCGTGCTGACGAGATGCCCCTGGCCGGAGGGCCCGGCCCCGTCCAGCAGGGTCGTCACGAGCCCCGCGATGTCCTGGGTGCGGAAGGCGTCGGCGTAGATCAGGTGGGTCACCCGCCCCTGTGACAGCAGGTAGGCCAGCTCGCGCTCCTGCAGCGCCGGGTTGACCGTGACCAGCACGGCGCCGATCTGCGCCAGCGCGTATTCGAGCTGAATCCACTCCGCCCGGTTGGGGCTCATCACGGCCACATGATCGCCGCGGCGCACGCCCCAGCCCATGAGGCCCCGCGCCAGCCGGGCGCTGGACGCGGCCAGCTGCGCATAGCTCCAGTGTATGTCGGTGCCCGTACCCGTGTCGACCACCACCGCGGCGGGACGGTCCCCGAAGCGCGCGGCCTGCGCGTCGAGAAAGTCACCAAGGGTGGTGTCCAGCAACGGCTCTCCGGCGATGGCGGGCCACCACGCAACGTCGCGATCTGACATCGCGTCCTCCTCCCAGTCCCTGCTTGCCCGGCCCCCTCCGACCGGGCAAAGTAGGATCCGCTTCGTATAGTTCGAAGCAGTATCGTTCGATGTCGAACTATATAGGCAGGACGAAGCCTGTCAACAAAAGGAGTGGGGAGAATGCACGATAGCTCTGCATCGGAGGCCGCCGAGGCAAAGGACAGCCCCCTGCGATCGGGTCCGCTGGATCGCTCCCTCGGCTATCGGCTGCGCCTCGCCCAGATCCTCGCCTACCGGAACTTCGAGGAAACCCATCTGGATCAGGGCGTTGCGCCGCGGTATCTTGGGCTTCTGAGCCTCGTCTCGGCGAACCCAGGGCAGCCCCAGAACAAACTGGCCGAGGCGGTCGGCCTGCAGAAGTCCAGCCTCGTCACCATTCTGGACCGGCTGGAAAAGGACGGCATCCTCGAGCGCGGCCCGATCCCCGAGGACCGCCGCGCCAAGGGGGTCTGGCTGACGGAGAAGGGGGGGCAGGTTGTCGAGGAGCTGAGTCGCGAGGCCGCCGCGCACGAGGCGCGGATGACCGAGGGGCTGTCCGAAACGGACCGCGCCCGTCTGATCGAGATGCTCGGCGTCGTCATCGAGAACCTCCGCGCCTGACCTCGCGCTGGGGCTCACGCAAGCCGCCGTCGCGGGATCGCTTCAGTCGGCCAGGGCTCGTGAGGGGTATTGCGAAACGTCCAGACGGTACAGTCGAGCATTGGAAAGGAGACAGCGGCCGCTACTCCGCCAACATCTCCACCAGCTCCACCCGACGGTTCAACTGGCGCCCCGCTTCGTTTTCGTTTGAGGCGAGCGGGGCGAGGGGGCCGACGCCACCGGCCTGAAGACGTCCCGTGCCTATTCCATAGTCCTGGACCAGGGCCGAAACGATGGCTGCCGCGCGGTTGGCCGAGAGGGTCATGTTAAGATCGAATCCCCCGGTGTCATCCGTGTGGCCGACGACATAAAAGCGACCATTGCGCTGCGTAAGCACCTCGGCGATGGCCTCGAGCGAAGCGGCCGATGAGGGCCGGATCACCGCGCTGCCGGTGTCGAACTGCACGCCGTAGAGGATCGCCTTTCCCGCTTCCTCGATTTCAGCGGTCAGGGCCTTAGCGCTGACATCTACCGTGCCTTCCTCCATGCCGGCGGTCGTGATTTCCTCGGTCATGTAGATGCGTCGGTTGCTGCTGATGGTCAGTGTGAATACGGTCGTCTGCCCCGCCTCTGTCCGCTTGGCCGAGATGTAATGCCCCGGAAACACGGTCACTTGTTGCCCGGCGATGCTGAAGCCGCGCTGACCGATCCGGTTGGTGTCCTGCAGGGCCTTGATGGCGCTCTGCTCATCGGAAAACTCCGGCAGGCCGGTATCGACGAGGATATCGAAGCCGGCCGCGTCGAGCGCGGTTTCGAAGCTGCGCTCGATCTCGATAGGAGCTTTGCCCTCGGGCCAGGAATAGAGGCCGGACCGAAGCTGACCCTCGATTTCGGCAGTCTCAGCCACGTCGCCGTCGAGGGCCGTGAAGTATCCCAAAACATCAAAGTCGACGGCGTATTGGGGTCGGGCCAATTCCGACCCCGCGAAGGGCTGGACGACAACAGGTTCCTGAGCGGCGACCGGGAGCGCGAGACCGATAGCAAAAAAAGCGATAGCAAAGTAGGTCCGGAACGACATCTTCGGTATCCTTTCATTTTCGCGACGTGACTGCGGCTTAGATCGCTCGATCACGCAGACCGTCAGCATCGCGACGTCACGCATCAAACAAGCGACACCCGCTGCGGGTCCGGAAAGAGACGACGTCCGGGGACAGTGGCACTCCAAGCCAGATCCGAGCTGTCGACTTCGCCGCAGGCCCTCAAGTGATTAAGCCTTAGCGAAACGGTCCTTCGCAACACATAAATCGCTCCCAAAGGCCCTGTTCCGAAATCCGGACCAAAGACATTGGTGCGCCCCAGATCACATGAAACGCTTGAAGCGCCAGCTGCATCCACGCGGCAAATCATGCGCAGCATGAGTTACTAAGGGGTCCTTGGAGACCTTCGCTGACTTCGCGAAATATCGACGAACTGGATTCCGGCCCGGCGACTATTTCGGCGGCGAACTGACGCGACAGCGCGTCTGCGATCCAGAGGTTACATCGCCGACAGGGTCGCGAAGACAACGATCAACACGCCAGCGCTGCCCAGTGTGAGCAAGAGGGCGCGCGAAGGGATCGGTCCGCTCACGGCCGCTTCATCATTCGAAAGCGCCAGCCACACGCCAATACCAATCACCGCCAGACCGAGTATGGTCCCGACCCACTCCATCGCGGCCAACGTCGTTGACATAGGCTCCTTCGCGATCGGGAAGATATGGGCAAGATCGAGGGCATAGACCGCGACATAAGCAACGCCTGCGACGACCGGGGACAGCCCCGCATGGCCGGTGCGAAGCATGCGATAGCTCAGCACCAGACTTCCGATGCCGAGGCAGGTGAGGAAGATGTTGAAGGCCGCAAGGACCGCGACGCTATACCCCGGAAACGTTCGGGTTTCGACAAATCCACCCGGGATCATCAGGGCCAGATTGACCGCACTGAGTGCGACAAGGAGGCTTAGTGCGCGAACAGGCGTCATATTGACAGGGTCTCCGTAGATCGAGGGCGACCAAGGCAGATGATCCGCTTGGCCGCCACTCTCAGCCAGCCTCGGGCATCCTGAGATCGAGCACGCTGCCGCCGAACAGGCGGTCGCGCGAGTGCTGCAGGTGGTTGCGCATTTCGCGGCGGGCCTCGTCCGGGGCGCGCGCGCGGATCGCCTCGAAGATCGCCGTGTGCTCGGCCAGAACCTCTTCGAGGCCCTTGCGACCGTCATTCATCAGCGACTCGCCATGCAGCTTCATACCCACGTTCACGTGGTCCCGCAGCGCCCGGAACGTGGCCTCGAAATACTGGTTGTTCGAGGCCTGCGAGACGGCGCTGTGGAACATGAAATCCGCGTCTTCGCGGTGCTGCAGCGTGCCGGTGGCGGCGCGCAGCAGGTCGAGCGCCTGCTCGATCTCGCCAAGCGCGGTATCGTTGCGCCGCTCGGCAGCAAGGGCGGCGGCCTCGGTCTCGAGGTTGATGCGGAACTCGTAGCAGCGCTGTATGTCGGCCAGCGTCTCGACCTTGGCAAAGCCAAGCGGCACCTGTGGCTGGGTGGCGCGCACGAAGCTGCCGGCGCCTTGGCGCGACACCACCAGCCCGTCCTCGCGCAGCCGCTCCAGCGCCGAGCGCAGCACCGGGCGCGATACGCCAAACTCCTCGGCGAGTTGGACCTCGGCGGGCAGTTTCACATTGGCGGGGTAGTCGCCATTCGCGATGCGCGTATGCAGCGAATGATAGACCTTGTCGGCCAGCGGCATTCTGGATTTCGTCTTCCCGGTCGGCATCTTTGGGGGTTGGCTCCCTGTCACCCTCTGGGCTTAGCCATTGACGAGGAATTTTACAAGTTTGACAAGAGTGTCCGGCGGACCGAACCCGCCGGATTTGGTGATCAGCAGCATCGGCGAGCCATTGGCGCAGCGCGCCACCGGCACGCCGGGGAGGATCTCTCCCAGGACGTCGAGCTCGCTGATCTGCAGCCGCGCCAGCAATGCCGCGGCACTTTCTCCACCACAGGCAAAGAGCGTAGCCGGACGCAGTTGGGCATGGGCGCGGGCGACGGTTTCGGCAAAGGCCGCCCCCGCCTGTGCGCCATCGATGGCCTTGGCGCCTTGCGTCATGCGCAGGAGCAGCAGAGGCACGTCGGGCAGAATCGGGCAGGCGCCGTTCGGCGCCTCGGCCAGCGGCACATCGCCAAGCGCGTCGATCTGCGCCGAGGTCACCGGATCGCGCGAGCCGATGGCGAGCAGCGCCGGCAGCCCGGGGCGGGGCAGGGCGCGCATCTGCGGCGCCGGCCAGAGCCGGCGAGCGAGCGCCTCGGCCAGGCCCGCCGCACCGACAAAGGTCGTTTCTTCCAGTTTTTCAGGCAACTGCGCATCGATCGACGCCTGGTCGGGCGTGTCCGGCACAGTCACCGCGCGGCCGATCCGCTCGGCCACGTCAATGCGCGCCTCGACGCCGGCGCCGGTGACCGCGCCATCGCTGCAAAAGCGTCCAAGCGCCGGAATGGACGGGTTGACCAGAAGCGAGGCGCCGGCCGGGACCAGCGCGTCGAGCTCGGCGGCGATATGGCCCTTGAGCCGGCTGTCGATCTTCTTGAAGAGCAGCCCGTCGCGCCCCTCCAGCGCTTGCGCCACGATGCGCGCTTTCGCGACCGCGTCCGCCTCGCTGCCGTCACGTGTGCCCGTCGCCACCGCGATCACATCGGCCCCGGAGGCCAACGCCGTCGCGAAATCCGCAGGCGTGCAGGCCACCCGCACCCGGGCACCCCGCTGAGCGAATGTCGCCGCGCTGTCGAGCGCTCCGGTCAGGTCATCGGCAACGATATGAACGCGCGGCGGCATGGCGCTCAGAACGCGCGGCGGTAGATCGCCTCGATCTCGTCCACCGAGAGATCGCGCGGGTTCCAGTCCAACAGCCGGCGGATGCCGTGGGCCTCCTCGGCCATTGCGCGCAGGCTGTCTTCGGTCACACCGTGCGCGCGCAGCCGCATGTCGAGGCTGAGCGCTTCACAGAAGGCAGTGGCACCGGCGCGGACCGCATCCTCGCTGCCGCTGTCGAATCCGAGCGCGCTGGCGATGCGGGCCGTCTTCTCGGGGCGCACCTCGGCGTTGGCGGCCAGAACATGAGGGAAGATCAAAGCGTTGGCGATGCCATGCGGGAGCTTGTAGCGGGTGCCGAGCGGGTAGCTCAGGGCGTGGCCTGCGGTGGTGTTCACCGGGCCGAGGCAGACGCCGCCGTAGAACGCCGCCAGCGAGAGGCCCGCGCGCGCCTCGGCATCATCGCCATCATCGACAGCGCGCTTGAGGTATTTTCCCACCAGTTCGATCCCCTGCAGCGCGTAGGCGTCGATCAGCGGATGCGCGCGCTTGGAGGTGAAGGCCTCGGCGCAATGGGCCATGGCATCGACACCGGTGGCGGCGGTGACATGCGGCGGCACGGTCATGGTGAGATCGGGGTCGATGATCGCCAGATCGGCGAGCATGTGGGGACTTTCCGTGGCGATCTTGCTGTTGGTTTCCGGATCGGTCACCAGCGCGCGGGTGCCGACCTCTGACCCGGTGCCCGCCGTGGTCGGGATCTGCACCAACCCGACCTTGCGAGCAGGGGCGCGGTTGGGGCCGCTGATTTCGGACAGCGGCTTGTCCTGTCCCATCATCACCGCGACGAGCTTGGCAAGGTCCATCGCCGAGCCACCGCCGAAACCGATCACCAGATCGGCATTGCCTGCTGCCGCGACCGCCCGGTTCAGGTTGTCGGTGCCGGGCTCGGGCACGACCGCGCCGAAACAGGAGACGGCGCCGAGGCCGAGCGCCTCGAGGCGGGCGGCGTTGATCGGGTCGGCGACCACGAAGGGCGTGCTGTAGCCCTCGGCTGCGACCCACTCGGCGAGCTTCGCGAGCGTGCCGCAGCCGTAGTGAACAAGCGCCGGACGGCGCAATTCGATGGGGGTCGTCAGGTTGTGCATCGCGAAATCCTCCTCGGGGCAAAAACCGCGCCCCGCCGCTGGTCTGGGTCGGCGCAGCCGGGGCATGCACCGCGAATTCAGCGTCAGGACTGATGCAAAATTTACAAGTTGTCAAATGGTAAGTCACACTGCTTTCTGCCTCAACATGCGCGGACAGACGGTAAGCAATTTTGTACTGTGCTCTTATAGGTATAGCAAAATCAGCGCTTTAAACCTGCAAGTGGGCCCCCTCTCTCAGAGGGCGACCTGCATACCAACGCCCGATATATCGGCAACTCAAAGAAAATGGATTCGCCAATTGACAGGTTGTCAAGTTGTCGTCATCTTGGCCGACAAGACTCGGGAGGCGGCGTGTCTGCCTTCCCCGGCGCGAGGAGGACCTGCGATGATCGTTCGGGAAGCAAGGGCGGATCTTTGGATCGGTGGCGGATTGCTGGCGCTGTGCGGCTTTGCCGGCTGGCGCGCGACCTATATCAAGCAGGGCTTCAACCCGGGCGTCGCCGGGCCGAGCTTTGTCCCGTGGCTCGTCACCGCGCTGATTGCGCTGCTGGCGGTGCTTCTGATCATCCGCGCCCTGCGCGCCGAGGCCGACCCGAAGACCGAAATCACGCTGCCGGGCAAGACGGTGCTGCTGTCGATGGCCGCCTTCACGCTGGTGATGATCGGCTATGCCGCGGCCTTCATGCCGGTGGGCTACCTGCCCTCGACCATCGTGGCCTTCATCCTAGGCCTGCTGCTTCTGGGCGAGCGCAACTGGCTGCTGGTGGTCTTGTTCCCGGTCGGCATGACCCTCGCGATCTATTTCGGCTTCACCGAGCTGCTCTCGGTGTGGCTGCCCTGATCTCACGTTCTGTTTAACCAATCTGAAGGGAGGACACTTCATGTTCAAGACAGCACTTCTCGGCGCCGCAACCGCGGCAATCGCAGCCACTGGCGCGCTGGCGGCGGACTACCCGCAGCGCCCGATCCAGGTGGTCGTGCCATATTCGGCCGGCGGCTCCACCGACCTTTCGATGCGGGTCGTGGCCGACGCTTTTGAGCGCGCCTTCGACGCCCAGATGGTGGTGCGCAACCAGCCCGGCGGCGGCGGCGGCATCGGTTCCTCGGCGGCGATCAACGCCCGCCCCGACGGCTACACTCTGGGCGCCGGCGCGCAGGGCCCGCTGGTCATCAAACCGCTGATCGGCGGCACCGATTACCAGCTCGACGATGTCGAGTTCATCGGTCTCTACGCCCGCTCTCTGCAGGTCATGGTGGCCTGTGCCGACGCGCCTTTCGCGGACTATGATGCCTTCATCGAATACGCCAAGTCCGATGCGCCGCAGGTCGGCAACTCGGGCGCCGGCGGGGCCAACCAGATCTCGGCCGAAGCCTTTGCCGACGCCGCCGGCATCTCCATCGAGTCGGTGCCGTTCAACGGCTCGTCCGAGGCCCGCACCGCCTGCATCGGCGGCCATATCGACGCCATGGTGGCATCGCCCGCCGAGGCAAAGGCCGCCTCCGAGGCCGGCCAGATGACCCCGCTCTTCGTCATGGAAGACGAGCGCATCGACCTGTTCCCCGATACCCCCACCGCGGTCGAGAAGGGTGTCGATTTCACCTGGTCGTCGTGGAAAGGCCTGATCGGCCCCAAGGGCATGGACGAGGCGACGGTGGCCTGGCTGCGTGACGCGGTCGAAAAGGTCGCCACCGACGAGGAGTTCGTCAAGACACTGACCGACATGGGCGAGTTCGTCACATACGAGAATGGCGAAGAGTTCGAGGCCCGTGCCCGCAAGGACATGGAGACCACCAAGTCTGTGCTCAAAAAGCTCGACATGCTGGGCATGAACAACTGATCCCATGCGCGCCCTAGGGCGCCTCACACCGGGGCATGGCGCGACGGCGCCCTGCTCTGACACACGGATGGCCCGCCGCGCGCGGCCGCAGGACAGAGCTTCAGGACCGTCATGGATTCCATCGCCTTTCTTACCCCGCTTCTCGATCTGCAGGTGCTGCTGACCATCGCCGCCGGCACGCTGGGCGGGCTCGTCATCGGCGCGTTGCCGGGCCTGACCGCGACCATGGGCGTGGCGCTGCTGATCCCGCTGACCTTCGGCATGACCCCGGTGATGGGTCTGAACATGCTGATCGGCATCTATATCGGCGGCATCTATGGCGGCTGCGTCTCGTCGATCCTGCTGCGCACGCCGGGCACCCCAGCCTCGGCGGCGACGGTGCTCGACGGCTACCCGATGGCGCAGCGTGGCGAGGCCGGCAAGGCGCTCGGCATGGCGACCATCGCATCGACCATCGGCGGCCTGATCGCCGCCATCGTGCTGGCCACGCTGGCGCCGCAGCTTGCCGGGATCGCGCTCGAATTCGGCGCACCGGAATATTTCGCGCTGGCGCTCTTCGGCCTGACCATCATCGCCTCGCTCTCGGGTGATCTGCTCAAGGGCGCGATCTCGGGACTGCTGGGCATCCTGATCTCCACCGTCGGCGCCGACCCGATCTCGGGGGTAATGCGCTATACGTTCGGGATACAGGGCTTTGCCTCGGGCTTCGCCTTCACCCCCGCCCTCATCGGCCTCTTCGCGCTCTCGGAGGTCTTCACCCAGATGGAGCGCATCGCCGCCGACGAGGAGCCGATCAAGACCGTCTCGGGCCGTTGGCCAAGCCGCGCAGACATGAAGGAGAGCCGCGGTGCGCTGATCCGCGGCTCGCTCATCGGCACGCTGATCGGCATCATTCCGGGCACCGGCTCGGGCACGGCCTCGTGGATCTCCTACAACGAGACGCGCCGTGCGTCGAAGACGCCGGAGAAATTCGGCACCGGCTACGCGCCCGGCATCGCCGCCACGGAATCCGCCAACAACGCGGTCTGCGCTTCGGCCCTGATCCCGCTTCTGGCGCTCGGCATCCCCGGTGACGTGGTGACCGCGGTGCTGATGGGCGGTCTGCTGATCCAGGGCCTCGCGCCGGGACCGATGCTGTTCCAGACCAACCCCGACGTGGTCGTGGGCATGTTCGGCGGCACCTTCATCGCGACGATCTTCATGTTCATCTTCGGCATGGCCCTGATCCCGCTGTTCAGCCGCATCCTGATGATCCCGCGGCGCCTTCTGGCCATGTCGATCGTGGTCTTCTGCTTCATCGGCGCTTTCTCGATCAACCTGAACCCGGTCGATCTCTACACCATGGTGGGCTTTGGCGTACTGGGGTGGGGCATGAACAAGTTCGGCTTCAGCCAAGCGGCGCTTTGCATCGCGCTGATCCTCGGCCCGTTGCTCGAATCCAACCTTCGCCGCGGTCTGCTGCAGAACGACGACAACGTGCTCGCCTTCATCTCGACGCCGATCACGCTGCTGTTCCTCGCCCTGACCGTGCTTTCCGCCGGCTGGCCTTTCCTCTCCCGCGCGATCCAGCGCCGGCGCGCCGCGCAAAACATCTGACCAAGGAGCCCTCGCATGAGTTCGCAGAAAGAGGCCTTTGTCGCCCTCGTCACCTGTTTCAACGACGACGAGACGATCAACTACGAGGCCACACGCGCGCAGGTGCGCCGCCAGGTGGCCGCTGGCAACAACATCATGTGCGCCGGCACCAATGGCGATTTCTCGGCGCTGACCTTTGATGAGAAGGTGAGGCTGACCGAGGAGGTCGTCGCCGAGGTCGATGGCCGCGCCAAGGTCATCGTCAACGCCGGCATGCCCGCCACCTTCGAAACCGTGGCGCTGGCCAAGGAATTCGACCGGATCGGCGTGGATGGCATCGCGGTGATCACGCCTTTCTTCATCGCCTGCACGCAGGACGGGCTGGTGCGCCACTTCACCACAGTCGCCGACGCCGTGTCGACGCCGGTCTATCTCTATGACATTCCCGCCCGCACCCAGAACCATATCGAGCCCGAGACCGCGCGGGTGCTGGCGAAGCACCCGAACATCGCTGGCATCAAGGACTCGGGCGGCGCGCAGGACACCCTCGAGCAGTACATGGCGGTGGGCCGCGAGGAAGAGGGCTTCGACGTCTATTCCGGCCCCGACCACCTCGTGCACTGGGCCTTCCAGAACGGCGCCAAGGGCGCGATCTCCGGGCTTGGCAACGTCATGCCCGAGGTGCTCGCCAAGATCGTGTCGTGCTTCAATGCCGGTGACGAGGCGGGCGCCGCGAAGGCGCAGAAGACCTATGGCAGCTTCCGCACCGATCTCTACAAGCTCGGATACCCGCCGGCGCTGGTGAAGCGGGCGCTTTGGGTGATGGATCCGTCGGTCGGCGCCTCGCGCCAGCCGGCGCTGCTGCCCGATCCCGAGCAGGACAAGCAGATCGAGGCGATCCTCAAGACATACGAGCTGCTCTGATGGCTGGCAAACCCGTCATCGTCAGCACCTCGCCGGGCTTCGGAAAGCATGGCCGGGTGCCTGACCTGATCGCCGAGCGCGGCTGGGAGTTCATCACCTGCGCCGATCCTGGCAAACCCGATGGCGGCCTTTCGGAGCATATCGCTCGCGCCGACGCGCTGGTGGTTGGCCTTGTGCCGGTGACACCCGAGACGCTGGCGCAAGGCGGCAGGCTGCGCGCGGTGGTCAAGCATGGCGTCGGGGTCGACAATATCGATATCCCCGCCTGCACCGGCGCCGGGTTGCCGGTCTGCAACACCCCCGCGGCCAATGCCGACGCGGTTGCCGAACTCGCGGTGGGGCTGATGTTTTCCATGGCGCGCTGGATCCCGCAGGGCCACGCATCGGTGACCGCCGGCGGCTGGGATCGCCGCATCGGCACACAGTTGGGCGGCAAGACGCTCGGCATCGTGGGGCTTGGCAATATCGGCAAGCGGCTGGCCAAGCTGGCGCGCGGTCTGGGCATGCAGGTGGTCGCCACCGACAAGTATCTCGATGAGGCCTTCGCCGCCGAGCATGGCGTGCGGTTTCTGCCGCTCGAGGCGTTGCTGGCGCAATCCGACTACCTCTCGCTTCATGTCTTCGGCGGGGCGGACAACGCTGCGCTGATCAACGAGGCGACCCTCGCACAGATCAAGCACGGCGCAAAGCTGATCAACCTCGCGCGCGGCGAGGTCGTCGATCTCGACGCGGTGGCAAAAGCTCTGGAAAGCGGTCAGCTCGGCGGTGTCGCCATCGACGCCTATGTCTCCGAGCCGCCCGACACCTCGCACCCGGTGTTTTCGCATCCCAATGCCGTCTTCACCCCGCATTCCGGGGCCGACACACGCGAAGCGCTCGAGAATGTCGGGCTGATGGTGATCGAAAGCCTCGACGCGGTGCTGGCGGGCGAGACCCCGCCGCGCATGTTGAACGCAGACGCGCTCGCCGCCCGCTGAGGGCGCGGCACGCAAATCCGGAGAGACAAAGATGTCAGAGCAACCCATCGTCATCACCATGGGCGACCCGTCCGGCGTTGGCGCCGAAGTCACCGTCAAGGCGATGGCCTCGCTGTCGCCCAAAGAGCGCGCCCGCTACGCGGTGATCGGCGATGCCGACACCATGGCGCGCGCCGTGACGGCCTGCGGGCTCGACCTCGCGCTGCGGGAGCAGGGCGCGGGCGACGCCGCCGCGCTGCAGATCATCGACGTACCGACCGAGGGACTGCCGGGAGACTTCGGTGTGTTGTCAGATGCCTGCGGCGAGGCCTGCTTCCGCTACATCAAGAAGGCCGTCGAGCTGACCAGTTCCGGCGCGGCCTCGTGCATCGTCACCGCACCGATCAACAAGGCAGCCCTGAATGCCGCCGGGCATCACTATGACGGCCACACCGGGATGCTTGCGCATCTCACGGGCTGCAAGTCGTCGTGGATGCTGCTGGCCTCGCCCACGCTCAACGTGCTTCACGTCTCGACCCACGTGTCGCTGAAGGACGCCATCGACCGCGCCACCCCCGAGCGCGTGCTCGAGACCATCCGCACCGGCCACACCCACCTGCGCCGCATGGGGATCGAGCGTCCGCGCATCGCGGTTGCGGGGATCAACCCGCATTGCGGCGAGGGCGGGCTTTTCGGCCGCGAGGACGATCTGCAGATCACGCCGGGTGTCGAGATGGCCAAGGCCGAGGGCATCGATGTGACCGGGCCGATCTCGGCCGACACGGTCTATCACCGCGCCAATACCGGCGCGTTCGACCTTGTGATCGCGCAGTATCATGATCAGGGCCACATTCCGATCAAGCTCATCGCGTTCGACACCGCGGTGAACGTGTCTCTGGGCCTGCCGATCGACCGCTGTTCGGTCGATCACGGCACGGCCTTCGACATCGCGGGCACGGGCAAGGCCAACCACGTCAACATGCTGGCAGCGCTGGATTACGCCGGCAAGCTGGCGACCGCGAAGCGGGCCGTCGCGGCCTGAACAGGGGAACCGCGCGGGCCGCAACAGGGCCTCCTCGCCGCACTCCCCGGCGAGGAGGCCCTTTTCGTTGCACGCCGCGCCCGGACCTGGCGGCGGGAAGCTCGGTCGGGGGCGGGCCGTCGCATCAAGGGGCGGACCGGATCTCGACAAGACCAAACCGACCGGCTGCGCGCGGCCATCCGCCCGGCGGGGGAAACGCAATCGGCGCCCTCTGGCTGCCAGTGGCCGGTGGCCTGCGACAGGACACGCGCGCTGCGATTGGTCTTCGGCGGGGTGACACGTTCTTCCGGCGCGCCGTCTTCGCCGTCCTCTCCACGGTCAAAGCAGATCCCCCGGTCGGCGCCCCTGTGGGCGACCCGCAACGCGTAGGTCCCGCAGATCAGATTCATGCCGCCGGGTGCCAGCGATGACGCTACGTCGGGCACCTCCGGGCTCAACCCGGGATCGCACTCGATCGTCAGCGAGCCACGGCGCGTCAGCGCGTCGTTACAGGCTGGCCGGGATCTGGTCTTTTAGGTCTGGGGTGTCGGCTTGCGAATGCGGGCCAGATACCGATACCGAGTTCACAAGATGAATCCGCCATAAGACTTGTGCGGCAAAGCCACGTGCCGCGCTCACCCCCCCCAAATACGCAGAATACGGATTATGTAATTATCCGTTAGGCTTGCACTCGCTATTAGCTGACGTTTCTGCGGCCGGCGGCGCTAAACGCCAATGGTGTCCGCCGTTCTCCATCGCCCACTG
The DNA here is from genome assembly GCF_020171625.1 of Salipiger bermudensis. Lineage (GTDB taxonomy): Bacteria > Pseudomonadota > Alphaproteobacteria > Rhodobacterales > Rhodobacteraceae > Salipiger > Salipiger bermudensis_B. The sequence continues at coordinate 127,553 of NZ_JAIUZY010000006.1, read as the reverse complement.
GTCGTCGCCCCGGGCTACGCAAGCGCCCAGGCATCGCTACGAGCGCCATGGCACGCGATGCCCATATTCAGCCGTACGTTCGGGTCAGTCGAGCAGAGTGGGCACCCAAAGCGACAGTGACGGGATGAAAGCCAGCAGAAGGATCGAGACGATCACCGCGATGAAGAACGGCACCGCGGCAACGATGACGCGCTCGGTCGGCACTTCGGCGATCTTTGCAGCGGTCAGCAGCGTCATGCCGACCGGCGGAGTGATGTTAGACACGTTCAGCGTGACGATCATTATGATCGCGAAATGCAGGCTGTCGAACCCCAGTCCGACCATGGTGGGGTGCAGGATCGGCCCGACGACAACCAACGCCGGAAGAACGTCCATCACGGTCCCCAGCAGGATCAGAAAGGCGATCACGAGGAGCAGCTGAATGGTCCGGCTATCGGAGACCCCGGAGATGATGTCGGCAGCGTCACGCGCAAGGCCGGAGCGCACCACGAACCAGGACAGCACCGAAGAGGCTGCGAACAGAAAGAAGACCACGCCGGAGAACCGGATCGTGACGACCAGAGCGTCCCAGATCTTTGCCCAGGTGAGCCGGCGATACAGCAGTATGCCGACCAGCAGAGTGTAGACCGCGGCGAAAGCCGATGCCTCAGTGACCGTGGTCAATCCCGACAGGATGCCACCGAGGATAACGACAGGGACCAGCAGCGCCGGCAAGGAAACCAGGAAGGCCATGATCGCGGCAAGAATTGCCGTGGGCTCGTGCTGCGGGAAGCCATTCTTCCATGCCAGAAAGATGCTCACCGCAAGCATGGAGCCCGCCATCAAAAGCCCCGGGATGATGCCGGCAGCACTGGCTACGCACTCGGTGGCAGCGTGAACTTCGGCGAGGGGCGATGGACCCTCGGTGCGCTCTACGGGGAAGCCGAGCTCCGATACGATCTGCCGCTCGAATTGCCGCTGCTGGGTACGGTCGACTTCCCTCTCTACGAGACCGGAGCCGCTGGCGGTGTTCAGCTCGGATATGGATTTACCGATAGCCTCTCGGTTGCCTTCACCTTGGGGTATCTCGACACCGACATAAGCATCGACTCCGAATTCCTCTCGAGACTTCCCGAGGCTCTACGCCCCGATCTCAATGTCGAGCTGCGACGCCTGACGTTCGATCTGAAATTTGATACCCGCGATGATACCTTCTACCCAAGTGGCGGCATTGCGGCCTCCGCATCTTTGACACATGCCGCGGAGGTGGACTCTCTCTTTGATCGTCATATCGACATCGGAGATCGAGACTACATCAAGACCAGCGCCTCTCTCTCCGGATATCGAGCTGTCGGCGAGGACGGCGTTCTGGCGGCCAACGCGTCGGCCTGCGCGGTCGGAGACGATGCGCCGTTCTTCGATCAGTGCGGCGTTGGCCATTCGGATTCATTGCGCGGCTTCGCGTCCCTGGAAAATCTCTCAAGTCACTCCGAGGCTGCGCAGGTTGAATATCGTGGACGGCTCAGCCCTCGCTGGGGCTATGTCGCCTTTGTTGGCGGAGGGGCTGGGGGTGACAGCTTTTCAGACCTTTCGTCGGACCGCGGTGGCGCTGCGGCAGGTCTAGGGCTGCGCTTCCGCCTGTCTCGCCAATTCAAACTCGACTACGCTGCAGACTGGGCGATGAATGACCAAGGTGACCATCAGCTCTATCTGACGCTTGGACAGAGATTCTAACCTCCAACGGCCTCTCGAAATTCGTCCGGGAAAGCGCTGTCGAAGCTCTGACGCGCGCGGCATCGCCGGATGCGCATCTTATGATCCTGACCATAAACGTGGGGAGCAGAGCGCCACATATCAGCACGACCTCACGCCTCGCTTGAGACGATAGGCGATGTGCCGCGGTGTGGCGGTCGGCGCTGGTCTTCTTGGCCCGCTCTGGGGCGAAGCGGAACGTCCGGATTGAGGCCGACAGGCGGCCTACTCTTGTCGTTCGGTGGGCGCCGGGAAGATCGGTTGGTGCTTCACGACTGGAACGGACGGAGAGCGCGGGCACTCTCTCCATGGGGGCGCGCGAATCGGATGCAGAGCACGTCGCGACATCCAGCTTTGGCCTCGGAGCATCGTGGCGTTCGGGCGGTTCTCGCCATGAGGCCGATACGAATTTTCCGCCGCGGTGCCGAAACGGCCCCGGCTCATAGGTTTTGATTTACTTCTGCGTGGCGCAGGGACAGCACAGTGACCGGGCCGAGGAGGCCTGACCAACGGTCATTCGATGGAGGAGCATGAGATGAAGGCGCTGGTTCTGGAAGAGAAAGGCAAGCTTGCCCTGCGCGAGTTCGACATTCCCGGGGAGCTGAGGCCTCGCGACGTGCGGATCAAGACGCACACGGTCGGCATCTGCGGGTCGGACGTGCATTACTACACCCACGGGAAGATCGGCCATTTCGTCGTGAACGAGCCGATGGTTCTCGGCCACGAAGCGTCGGGGATCGTGATCGAGTGCGGCGCCGAGGTGACCGACCTCAAGCCCGGCGACCGGGTCTGCATGGAGCCCGGCATTCCCGACCCCGACAGCCGCGCCAGCAAGCTGGGCATCTACAACGTCGACCCGGCGGTGCGCTTCTGGGCGACACCGCCGGTGCATGGCTGCCTCACGCCCGAGGTCATCCATCCCGCCGCCTTCACCTACAAGCTGCCGGACAACGTGAGCTTTGCCGAGGGCGCGATGGTCGAGCCCTTCGCCATCGGGATGCAGGCCGCCCTGCGCGCCCGCATTCAGCCGGGCGATGTCGCCGTGGTCACGGGGGCCGGACCGATCGGCATGATGGTGGCGCTCGCGGCGCTTGCCGGTGGATGCGCCAAGGTGATCGTCGCGGATCTGGCGCAGCAGAAGCTCGACATCATCGCCGGGTACGACGGCATCGAGGTCGTCAACATCCGCGAGACGCCAGTCGCCGAGGCGGTGGCCAAACGCACCGGCGGATGGGGCGCGGACGTGGTCTTCGAATGCTCGGGCGCGGCGCCTGCGGTTCTGGGGATGCCCCAGCTGGCACGGCCCGGCGGCACCATCGTGCTGGTCGGGATGCCGGTCGATCCGGTCCCGGTGGACATCGTCGGCCTGCAGGCCAAGGAACTGCGGCTCGAGACCGTGTTCCGCTATGCCAACGTCTACGACCGCGCCATTGCGCTCATGGCGTCGGGCAAGGTGGATCTCACGCCGCTGATCTCGGACAGCATTCCTTTCGCCGACAGCATCGCGGCCTTCGACCGCGCCGTCGAGGCCCGGGAAACGGACGTGAAGCTGCAGATCGTCATGCCCGAGTGAGCACCGAGCCCGCCGTTCTGGTAGTCCGGGGCGGCGGGACCGGGTCTAGAATACGGGTGCGGGCGCCGCTGCTTTTGGCGCCGGGCTTCCCGCCTCGCTGGTGGTCCCGGGCGATCACCGAACCGCCATATCCGCGCGGTCTGAGGTGGGCGAAGCGGCCCCTGCCCCTCCCGATCCCCGCACTCCCATACGTGAAAAAGTATGACACTCCCTTGCGCGGATATGCCATTCTCAAAGCGACGGAATTTTGAGCAATTCCCGAAGCTTGGCCAAGCGAATCCACGTATACATGGCAAATGATGCTGCAGGGCGGCGCGGGCCTCCCCGCGCCGCCCACCCTTTCAAACCCGCATTTTCGCACTCCTGGCGAGCATGAGGTCAAAAAAGTATCGGTCAAAATTCCGATCTGAGGTAGTGCGCCACGGCGGCCCCGGATAGCTTCGGGAAAAGCGGCCCGACCGGGTGGAGACGGCAGGGGCACCGCGATGGAGGAGAGACTGTCATGCAACCCGACCTGGAACTGGTCCATATCCGCAAGGGCGAGAGTTTTGCCGCCTGGATGCACGGGTACCCGTTTCGCACGGTGCGCTGGCACTATCACCCCGAATACGAAATCCATCTCGTCGTGGACACACACGGCACCTTCTACATCGGCGACCATATCGGCGAGTTCGGCCCCGGCCAGCTCATCATGACCGGGCCGAACCTGCCGCAGAACTGGATTTCCGACATCGCACCGGACGAGATCGTGCCGACGCGCTCGTTCGTGGTCCAGTTCCCCGAGACGTTCATCGAGGATGCCGCCGCCGCGATGCCGGAGATGGACGCGATCCGCCCGCTGCTCGAGCGCAGCCACCGTGGGTTGCTGTTCAGCGCCGCCACCGCCGAGGCGGTCAAGCCGCTGATGACCGAGCTGTTCGAGGCCCGCGGGCTGCGCCGTCTCGCGCTGTTCTGGGACATCCTCGACCAGCTTGCCACCGCGCCCGAGCCCGAGGTGCTGGCCAGCCTCAGCTACGAGCTCGACCTCGACGCGCTCAAGGATGGCGGCGTGAACAAGGCGATTGCGCATCTGCGCGAGAACCTGACCGAGAACATCGACGAAAAGGACCTCGCCGAGATGGTCAATCAAAGCCCGAGCGCCTTTTCGCGCGCCTTCAAGCGGCACACGGGCTCGACCCTCGTGCGCTACAAGAACCAGCTTCGGGTGGATCTGGCCTGCCAGATGCTCCTGACCCAACCGGAGGCCAAGGTGGCCGAGATCTGCTTCGATGTCGGCTTCTCCAACCTCTCGAACTTCAACCGACATTTCGTGCGGCTGAAGGGCATGTCGCCCTCGCAGTTCCGCGCGACCTTTGCCGCCAACGGAGTGTTCTCCGGAGCGGACTGACCCCGGACGGCAATCGCGATTTCAGGAATTCGGACGGCGTGCTGCGGTCCGGACACGGACAGGCCTTGCCTGCCCCAATTTAAACGGGAGGAACCCTTTGATGAAACATCTGCTCGGAGCCGCATCCGCGGCCGCACTGTCCCTTGCCATCGCCGTCCCGGCCTCTGCCCAGGACGATACGCTGAAGATCGGCATGACCTTTCAGGAAATGAACAACCCCTACTTCGTCTCGATGCAGGAGGCCCTGATGGAGGCCGCCGAGGATCTGGGCGCCGAGGTCGTGGTGACCGACGCGGGTCATGACGTGGCCAAGCAGATCTCGGACGTCGAGGATATGCTGACCCAAGGCATCGACATCCTGCTGCTCAACCCGACCGACAGCGCCGGCATCGAGAGCGCTGTGCACATGGCCAAGGCGCAGGACGTGATCGTCGTCGCCGTGGACGCCAACGCCAACGGGCCGGTCGACACCTTCGTCGGCTCCAAGAACCGCGACGCCGGCTACCAGTCCTGCAAGTATCTGGCCGAGGCCATCGGTGGCGAAGGCGACGTGGCGATCCTCGACGGCATCCCGGTGGTGCCGATCCTCGAGCGGGTCGAGGGCTGCAAGGCGGCGCTGGACGAGTTCGACGGCGTGACCCTCGTCGACACGCAGAACGGTCGTCAGGACCGCTCGGTCGCGCTTGGCGTGGTCGAGAACATGATCCAGTCGCACCAGGATCTGAAGGGCATCTTCTCGGTCAACGACGGCGGTGCCATGGGCGCTCTGGCCGCGATCCAGGGCTCCGGCCGCGACATCAAGCTGACCTCGGTCGACGGCGCCCCCGAAGCGGTGGCGGCCATCGCGGAGGGCGGTCCGTTCATCGAGACCACGGCCCAGTTCCCGCGCGATCAGGTGCGCGTCGGCCTCGCCATGGCGCTGGCGCAGAAATGGGGCGCGCGCGTGGTGCCCTCCGAGGTGCCGATCGATGTCAGCGTGATCGACGCCGAGAACGCCGCCGACTTCAGCTGGTAAGCCGCTGCCCCGGCCACCCCCGCGCGGGGGTGGCCGGACCAAGCCCCCGGGCTTTCCCTCAGGACCAAGGACCGCTGCCATGTTGCAACTGACCGGCATCAAGAAACGCTTCGGCACCATCCAGGTGCTGCACGGGGTCGACCTCGATGTGCGCGCCGGCGAGGTGCACGCGCTTCTTGGCGAGAACGGCGCCGGCAAGTCGACCCTGATGAAGATCCTCACCGGCATCCTGCAGCCCAGCGAGGGGACCATCACCATCGAGGGCGAGACCCGGCAGTTCGCCAATTACGACGAGGCCATCGAGGCCGGCATCGGCATCGTCTTTCAGGAATTCAGCCTCATCCCCTATCTGACGGCGGTCGAGAACATGTTCCTCGCCCGCGAGATCCGGGGCCGCTTCGGCCTGCTGGACCGCAAGGCCATGCGCAAGCGCGCCAAGGAGATCCTCGCCCGGCTCGAGGTCAACGTGCCGCTCGACGTGCCCATCGCCAAGCTCTCGGTCGCCGAGCAGCAGTTCGTCGAGATCGCCAAGGCGCTGTCGCTCAACGCGCGGATCCTCGTGCTGGACGAACCCACCGCCACGCTGACCCCGTCCGAGGTCGCGCATCTCTTCAAGGTCATGCGCGAGCTGCGCAAGCAGGGCGTCGCGATCATCTTCATTTCGCACCATCTCGAGGAGATCTTCGAGATCTGCGACCGCATCACCGTGCTGCGGGACGGCGAGTATGTCGGCGACTGCCTCGTGTCCGAGACCGACAACGACCGGCTGGTCGAGATGATGGTCGGACGCCGGATCGAGAACAGCTTCCCCGGAAAGCCCGGCCCCCGCCCCGGCGCCAAGGTGATGCTCGAATGCGAGGAGGTGCAGCTGCGCAAGGGCGGGCCGGTCTCCGATTTCGTGCTGCGCGAGGGCGAGATCCTCGGCTTTGCCGGGCTGGTCGGATCGGGACGCACCGAGACGGCGCTGGCCATGCTCGGCGCCTACCCGGCGGCCCGGTGCAAGGTCATGGTCGACGGCGAGGAGACCCGCTTTCGCGAGCCCGCCGAAGCGCTGGCCCACGGCATCGGCCTGCTGCCCGAAAGCCGCAAGGAACAGGGGCTGATCACCAGCTTCTCGATCCTGCAGAACATCTCGCTCAACAATTACGGCAAGTACCGCAAGGGCCACTGGTTCATCGACCTCCAGAAAGAGCGCGAGGCGACCGAGACCGCCATGGGGCAGGTCCGGGTCAAGGCGCAGGGGCCGATGGCACGGGTCGACACGCTCTCGGGCGGCAACCAGCAGAAGGTGGTCATCGCCCGCTGGCTGAACCACCAGATGAAGGTGCTGATCTTCGACGAGCCCACGCGGGGCATCGACGTCGGCGCCAAGGCCGAGATCTACCAGCTGATGCGCGCGTTCACCGCGCAGGGCTACGCCATCATCATGATTTCCTCGGAACTGCCGGAGGTCATCGGCATGTCCGACCGGGTCTGCGTGTTCCGGCAGGGCGGCATCACGGCCACCCTCGAAGGCGACGCGATCAATGCCGAGGAGATCATGACACACGCCACGACCGGGAGGGTTCGTCATGTCGCATAATGCAACAAACACCGCAGAGGACGGCAAGCAGGGTCGCGGGTTCAGCCTGCGCTGGGTGCTGCATTCGCCGCTGGCGCTGCCGCTGATCGGCCTGATCGTGGTGTCGATCCTGATGGGCTTCGCGTCCGAGAACTTCTTCTCGGTGGGCAACATCATGAACGTGCTGCGGCAGGTGTCCATCGTGGCGATCCTCGCCGTGGGCATGACCTTCGTGATCCTCACCGGCGGCATCGACCTCTCGGTCGGCGCGGTCATGGCGCTGTCGGGCACCATCGCGGCGGGGCTCATGGTCAACATGGGCCTGCCCGGATGGGTCGGTCTTCTGGCGGGCCTGGGTGTCGGCGTCGGGCTCGGCATCTTCAACGGGGTCATGGTGGCCTGGGGCCGGATGCCCGCCATCATCGTGACGCTGGCGACCATGGGCATCGCCCGCGGCCTCGGGCTGCTCTACTCGGGCGGCTACCCGATCTCGGGCATCCCGTCGTGGATCTCGTGGTTCGGCATCGGCCGCATCGGCATCGTGCCGGTGCCGGTCATCGCCATGGTCATCGTCTACGCCCTCGCCTGGATCCTGCTGCAGCGCACCCCCTTCGGGCGCCACGTCTACGCCATCGGCGGCAACGAACTGGCGGCCAAGCTCTCCGGCGTGAAGACCCAGATGGTCAAGCTCACGGTCTACGCCATATCGGGCCTGACCTCGGCCTTTGCCGCGCTGATCCTCACCGGCCGCCTGATGTCCGGCCAGCCCAACGCCGGGGTCGGCTTCGAGCTCGACGCCATCGCGGCGGTCGTGCTGGGCGGCACCGCCATCGCCGGCGGGCGCGGGCTGATCCTCGGCACGCTGATCGGCGCGGTGCTTCTGGGCATCCTCAACAACGGTCTGAACCTCATGGGGATCAACCCGTACCTTCAGGATGTCATCAAGGGCCTGATCATCCTGCTCGCCATCTACATCGGCCGCGAATGGTGACGGGCCGCAAGGCCCTCACCTTTGCCGCCACCGCACCGACTACCAAGGAGAGACAGACATGTCCGAGAAGCTGAACGGCAAGGTCGCCGTTGTTACAGGCGCGGCCTCCGGCATCGGCCTTGCCGCCACCGAGATGCTGCTGAGGAACGGCTGCACCGTGGTCATGACCGACCGCAACGAGGCCGCCCTGGCCGAGCTGACGGCCAAGTACGGCGACAAGGCCGTGGCGCAGGTGACGGACCTTCTGGACCCGCAAAGCTGCGACGCCATGGTGCCAGAGATCCTCGCCAAGACCGGGCAGATCGACATCCTCTATTGCAACGCGGGCAGCTACATCGGCGGCGACCTGTGGGAGAGCGATCCGGCCACTATCGACCGGATGCTGAACCTCAATGTCAACGCGGTGATGAAGAACATCCACGCCGTCCTGCCGCACATGATGGAGCGCAAGACCGGTGACATCGTGGTGACGAACTCCATCGCCGGGCATTACCCGGCCTACTGGGAGCCGGTCTATTCCGCCTCGAAATGGGCGATCACCAGCTTCATGCAGGGCGTCCGGCGGCAGATGATCCCCTACGGCGTGCGGGTGGCACAGGTCTCGCCCGGGCCGGTGGTCTCGGCGCTGCTGGCCGACTGGCCGGAGGAAAACCTGCGCAAGGCCAAGGAAGCCGGCGCGCTGATGGACCCCGAAGAGGTGGCCGACGCGCTGGAATACATGCTCACCCGCAAGCGGCAGGTGACGGTGCGCGACGTGATCGTGATGCCGTCGGCGTTCGAGCGGATGTGAGCAACTCGCGGCGGCGCCCGTCCTCCCACGGGCGCCGCCGCATCAGGTCTTTTCCGCAAACCGGAGAGGAAGGAACGAGCATGACGGATCTCTTCATCGGCGTCGACGTGGGCACCGGCTCGGCCCGGGCCGGCGTCTTCGACCGCGCAGGGGCGCTTCTGGCTACCGCCAAGCGCGACATCGCCATGCACCGCGACGACGCGGGCTTCGTGGAACAGAGCTCGGCGCAGGTCTGGGACACGGTCTGCGCCTCGGTTCACGCGGCGATGGCGGATTTCGATGCGGCGCGGGTCAAGGGCATCGGCTTCGATGCCACCTGCTCACTCGTGGTGATGGGACCGGAGGGTGGCCTGCCGGTCGGCGATGACGCCGCCCCCGAGCGCGATATCATCGTCTGGATGGACCACCGCGCCACCGAGCAGGCGGCGCGGATCAACGCGGGCCAGCACGACGTACTGAAATATGTCGGCGGACGGATCTCGCCCGAGATGCAGACGCCGAAGCTGCTGTGGCTCCGGGAGAACCGGCCCGCCATCTATGCCGCCGCAGAGCACTTCTTCGACCTGACCGATTTCCTGACCTGGAAGGCGAGCGGTGCGTTGGACCGGTCGTCCTGCACGCTAACCTGCAAATGGACCTACCTCGCCCACGAGGGGCGCTTCGATCCCGACTATTTCCACGCCATCGGCCTCGGCGATCTCGCCGAGCAGAGCTTCGCCCGGATCGGGGCATCGGTGGTGACGCCGGGCACGGCGCTCGGGCAGGGGCTGACCGAGGCGGCGGCAGCGCAGATGGGGCTGCGGCCCGGCACCGCCGTGGCGGCGGGCCTGATCGACGCCCATGCGGGCGGGATCGGCACGGTCGCCGCCGAGGGCGGCACAGGCACGGCGAGTGACTGCCTCGGCTACGTCTTCGGCACCTCGTCCTGCACCATGACCACCACCGCCGAGCCGGCCTTCGTGCCCGGGGTCTGGGGGCCGTATTATTCCGCGATGATCCCGGGCATGTGGCTCAACGAAGGCGGGCAGAGCGCCGCCGGGGCCGCACTTGCCCATCTCGTGACGCTGCATCCCGCCCATGCCGAGGCAGAGCGGATGGCGCGTGCCGAGGGCAAGGCGCTGATGCCGTTTCTCGCCGACCGCGCGCTGGCGCTTGGCGGAGACGCAGGCGGCGCGCTGCGGCTGGCCGACGATCTGCACGTGGTGCCCGAGTTCCTCGGCAACCGCGCGCCGTTTGCCGACCCCGAGGCCCGCGCCATCCTCGTGGGACAGGGCATGGAGCAGGGCCTCGACGCGCTCGTGGCGCTCTATGTCGCGGGGCTGTGCGGGCTGTGCTACGGGCTGCGACAGATCATCGAGACGCAGGATGCCAACGGCGCACCCACGCGGACGATCTCGGTCTCGGGGGGTGCCGGGGCGCATCCTCTCACACGGCAGATGCTGGCCGATGCCACCGGTCGGGCGGTCGAGATCACCGACTGCGAGGAGCCCGTGCTGCTTGGCTCGGCCATGCTGGGCGCCGTGGCCGCCGGCGCCTTTGCCACCCTGCCCGAGGCGATGACCGCGATGTCGCGCGTGGCGACCCGCTCCGCCCCTTCGGGCGGGCGGACGGCAAGGCTGCACGGCGCGCGCTACGACACCTTCCTCGCCTTCCAGACGCTCGCACGCGAGAGCCGCGTGCGGATGGCAGAGCTCACCGACTAGAGACGCAGACACAAGGACAGATCCGCGATGGATTTCACAGGCAGAACCGTCATCATCACCGGCGCCGGCAAGGGGATCGGGCGCGCCTGCGCGCGTGTCATGGCCGCGCGGGGCGCCAAGGTCGTGGCAATCACCCGCACGCAGGCCGACCTCGACAGCCTCGCCACCGAGATCGGCTGCACCACCGTGCAGGCCGATCTGAGCAGTGCCGCCGCCACCCGTGCCGCGATGGCCGAGGCCGGACCGGCCGACATGCTGATCAACAGCGCCGGCATCAACGTGCTCGAGTCCAGTCTCGAGATGTCTGAGGCGGGCTACGACGCGGTCCTCGGCATCAACCTGCGCGCCGCGCTGATCACCTGTCAGGAATTCGCGCGCCGGCGGATCGAAGCGGGGGGCGGTGGGGCCATCGTCAACATCACCTCGATCGCCGGGCATCGCGGCTTTGCCGAACATCTGTGCTATGCCGCCTCCAAGGCCGGGCTCGAAGGCGCGAGCCGGGTCATGGCCAAGGAGTTCGGCCCGCACGGCATCCGGGTCAATTGCGTCGCGCCGACGATCACCCTCACGGAGCTTGCCGCCGAGGCGTGGTCCGATCCGGCCAAGTCGCAGCCGATGATGGTGCGCCATCCGATGGAGCGGTTCGCCGAGGCCGACGAGGTGGCTGAGACCATCGCCATGCTGCTCTCGGACGACGCGAAGATGACGACCGGCGCGGTGCTGCCGGTGGATGGCGGCTTCCTGGCGGTCTGACCCGTCGGCGAGCGCGTTTCGTGGCCTCGGTGGCGCGGAGGAGGTCCGCGCCATTGGCGCGCTTGGGCGCCCTGACGGGGGACCATGAACCTCTCGCCGCCCCCTCGACGCACCGCGCAGCGTGTTATGGCGCGGTCGCCTTGGACAGCTGCAGCAGCGCGCGACGGAAGGCCGGGCCGTCCTCTCCGAGCTCGGCGAGCAGCTCCGCCTGGAAGGTCTCGGCGATCTTGCCGAGGCGCGCCATCAGCTCCCGGCCCGCCTCGGTGAGTTCAAGCGCCACCAGCCGCTGGTCCTTGCCGTGGCTCGATTTGCGGACATAGCCCGCCTTTTCCAGACGCGAGGCCGCGCGGCTGACGATAGATTTGTCGAGCGCCACCCGGGCGGTGACATCGCGGACGCTGACCGCACCGGATTGTCCCAGATGCGCAAGCACCCGCCACTCGGGGATCGTCAGCCCGGCTTCCGCCGCATACCGCGCCGCGAACCGGCGGCTGACCTGCGTCGCGGCGACCGAGAGCCTGTAGGGCAGGAATTGATCGAGCTGAAACGTCATCGGGGCCTCCATTACCGCATATGGCCCGAATGTCATTGCCGGTGCAACGACCGTTGACTTCGTTGCATCAGCAACGATAGGGTCGTTGCAACCGCAACGACTCGCCATGAGGACGTACATGACCACCCCTTCGCCCGCCGAGATGACCCGTGCAGCCACGACGACCGGCACGACCGAAGGCTACATGCCCGGCTTCGGCAACGACTTCGAGACCGAGGCGCTGCCCGGCGCCCTGCCGCAGGGGCAGAACAGCCCGCAAAAGGTGAACTACGGCCTTTATGCCGAACAGCTCTCCGGCACCGCCTTCACCGCCCCGCGCGGCCAGAACGAACGGACCTGGTGCTACCGCATCCGGCCGTCGGTGCATCACACGGGCCGGTTCTCTCCCATAGATCTGCCCTATTGGAAGACGGCGCCGAACGTCGCGCCCTTCGATCCGCAGGGCGAGAACATCATGTCGCTGGGCCAGTATCGCTGGGATCCGATCCCGGTGCCCGAGCAGGACCTGACCTGGCTCACGGGGATGCGCACGATCACCACCGCGGGCGACGTGAACATCCAGGTCGGCATGGCGAGCCACGTCTACCTCGTCACGCAGTCGATGACGGACGAGTATTTCTTCTCGGCGGACAGCGAGCTGCTGGTGGTCCCGCAGGAGGGACGGCTGCGGTTCTGCACCGAGCTGGGCGTGATCGACCTCGAGCCGAAGGAGATCGCCATCATCCCGCGCGGCATGGTGTACCGCGTCGAGGTTCTGGACGGCCCGTGCCGCGGCTTCGTGTGCGAGAATTACGGGCAGAAGTTCGATCTGCCGGGCCGTGGCCCGATCGGCGCCAACTGCATGGCGAACCCGCGCGACTTCAAGTCGCCGGTCGCGGCGTTCGAGGATCGCGAGGTCCGCTCGCGCGTCGTCATCAAATGGTGCGGCCAGTTCCACGAAAGCTGGATCGACCACAGCCCGCTGGACGTGGTCGCGTGGCACGGCAACTACTGCGCCTACAAGTACGACCTGCGCACCTACAGCCCTGTCGGCGCGATCCTGTTCGACCATCCGGATCCGTCGATCTTCACCGTCCTGACCGCGCCGTCGGGACAGGAGGGCACCGCCAACATCGACTTCGTGCTGTTCCGCGAACGCTGGATGGTGGCCGAGCATTCGTTCCGCCCACCGTGGTATCACAAGAACATCATGTCCGAGCTGATGGGCAACATCTACGGCCAGTACGACGCCAAGCCGCAGGGCTTCGCGCCGGGCGGGATCAGCCTCCACAACTGCATGTTGCCGCACGGCCCCGATCGCAACGCCTTCGAGGACGCCAGCAACGCCGAGCTCAAGCCCGAGAAACTGGACAACACCATGTCCTTCATGTTCGAGACCCGCTTCCCGCAGCACCTGACCGAGTTCGCCGCCCGCGAAGCTCCGATCCAGGAGGACTACCCGGACGTCTGGCAGCGGCTCGAGAAGAAGTTCGACGGCACGCCGGGCGAGAAGTGAGCGTGAGAGCGGGCCGTCTGGCCCCTCTCTCCCGTCGATGACATCAATACCCGGAACGACAAAGGAGACGGCGCATGGCATTGCTGCGGTCCTGGATCGAAAGCGCGAACGTCGCGGAGTGTCCCTTCCCCCTCAACAACCTGCCCTATGGCGTGTTTTCCCTAGCGAGCAAGGCCCCCCGCTGCGGGGTGGCCATCGGTGACAGGATCCTCGACCTTGCCGCCTGCGAGGCGCAGGGACTCGTCGATGCGAAGGGCACCTTCGCAGAGCCCCGGCTGAACGGCTTCATGGCTCTGGGCCGGTCGATGTGGGATCAGGTGCGCGCGCGCCTGACAGCGCTGCTCGCCGAGGATGGCAACCGTGACCTGCCGCTGGTAGCCCTGTCCGATGCAACGTTGCACCTGCCGATTCAGGTGACGGAATTCACCGACTTCTACGCCTCGAAAAACCACGCGTTCAACGTGGGCGTGCTGTTCCGCGGCCCCGAGGATGCGCTTCCCGCGCAATGGACCCACATGCCGATCGGCTACAACGGTCGCGCCTCGTCGGTCGTGGTCTCCGGCACCCCGATCCGCCGCCCCATGGGCCAGCTAAAGGGCGAGACCGGCCCCGAATGGGCCCCCTGCCGACGGCTGGATCTCGAGCTCGAGCTGGGCGCCATCGTCGGCGGATCGAACCCGATGGGAAGCCGCGTCAGCGTGGACGAGGCCGAGGAGATGATCTTCGGCTATGTCCTGCTGAACGACTGGTCGGCCCGCGATGTGCAGGCGTGGGAGTATCAGCCGCTGGGGCCGTTCCAGTCCAAGGCGCTCGGCACCACCATCAGCCCGTGGATCGTCACGCAGGCCTCGCTCGAGCCGTTCCGCAGCGCCGGCGCCGACCGCGTCAACCCGCTCCTGCCCTACCTGCACGAGAGCCGCCCGGGTCTCTACGACCTCGAGATCGGCTGGAGCATGAACGGTCAGGTCATGGGGCGCACGAACTACAACGTCATGTACTATTCCAGCGCCCAGCAGTTGGCCCATCACACCAGCTCGGGCTGCCCGATGCGGGTCGGCGACCTGCTCGGCTCCGGCACGATCAGCGGCCCGGCCCCCGACCAGACCGGCGCCCTGCTGGAGATGACGCAGGGTGGGAAGGCGCCGGTGACGGTAGATGGTGCGCCGCGGACCTTCCTCGAGGACGGCGACGAGGTCACGCTGTTCGCGACGGCGCATGGCGAGGGCTACAGCATCGGCTTCGGCCCCTGTTCGGGCACGATCCGCGCCGCCCGGGACTGAGCATGATCCTGCACGACTTCTGGCGCTCCTCGGCCTCCTATCGGGTACGAATTGCGCTGGCCCTGAAGGGGCTCTGCTTCGAGCAGGTGCCTGTCGATCTGGTCGCCGGGGCGCAGCGCAGCGGCGCCCATCTGGCGCTGAACCCGCAGGGGCTGGTTCCGGCGCTCGAGGTCGACGGGCTGGTGCTGACGCAGTCCCTCGCGATCATCGAGTATCTCGAGGAGACCCGGCCGGCCCCTGCCCTTCTGCCCAAGCGGCCGGCCGAGCGGGCGCATGTGCGCCGGCTGAGCCAGGCCATCGCCTGCGAGATCCATCCGCTGTCGAACCTGCGCACGCTGAACCGGGTCGAGGCGCTGGCAGGCGCCGAGGCGCGCGCCGACTGGAACCGCGAGACCATCGCGGCGGGTCTGGACGCTTTCGAGGCGCTGCTGGATCACCCAGGTTTTGCCGGGGCGTTCTGCCATGCGGACAGGCCCACGATGGCCGATTGCGCCCTGATCCCCCAGCTCTACAACGCGGATCGGTGGGGGATCGCCTATGCCCACCTGCCCCGCATCGCGGCGGTGGCGGCAAGCTGTGCGGCCCACCCTGCCTTTGCGGCGGCGCATCCCGACCGGGTTCATCGCGCCGCAGCCCCGTGTGGCGAGCGGGTCTGACGAGAGACCGTGAGCAAGGGCCATCGGACCGCGCCGGTGGCCCTCGGCCGCGCGAACAGGATGACCCCCGGACAGCCGGAGAAGCGCACGGTCGCCATGCGCCTCAAGCCGGCGCGAGACCCTGATCGTCTTTCAGGGTCTTCAGAACGATCTCCGAGCGCACCTGGGACACCTGCGGATGCGGCAGGAGGTGGCGATGCACGAAATCGGCAAAGCTCTCCAGATCCCGGACCCGCACATCGAGAATGTAATCGGCATCGCCCGACACGGAGAAGGCCGCCCGGATCTGCGGCTGTTGCTCAACGAAGCGCGCGAAGTTGCCTTCGTTCTGCTGGCCATGGCTCGACAGGTTCACGCGGGTGATCGCGCGCAAGCCGTAGCCCAGCTTTCCGGCATTCAGCCGGGCCATGTAGCCTTCGATAATGCCCGCGGCTTCGAGCGCCGCCCGCCTGCGAGAGCATTGCGAGGCCGAGAGCTTCACCACATCCGACAGGGCGGCGTTGGTCATGCTTCCGTCCCGCTGCAATGCGCCAAGTATCGCAATGTCGAAGCTATCAAGCTCCATCTCGTGCACCCCCGCCCTATTCGGTGCGTCTTTCGTGTAAAAATTGCCTCATGAATGTGTCTTTTGCAAGCACCGTGCACCGCTCCGCTGGCACTATGGCGGGGACATAGACACTACCAAGCGGAGGAAACCATGGGTCCTTTCCCACATGACGCCCCCAAGGCCACGATCAGTGACGCGAACCCGGCAGGCACCGACGGCTTCGAGTTCGTCGAGTATGCGCATCCAGACCCGGAGGTTCTCGACCGGATCTTCCGCCAGATGGGCTTTGTCCCGGTCGCCAAGCACAAGACCAAGAACATCACGCTCTACCGCCAGGGCGACATCAACTACCTGCTGAACGGCGAGCCCGACAGCCAGGGCGCCGAGTTCGTCAAAGAGCACGGCCCCTGTGCCCCCGCGATGGCGTGGCGCGTGGTCGACGCGCAGGTTGCCCTGAAGCGCGCGCTCGATCTGGGCGCAACCGAATACACCGATTCCGGCAAGTCCATCGAAGCGCCCGCGGTCTACGGCATCGGCGGGTCGCTGCTTTATTTCATCGACACCTACGGTGACGAGGGCAGCGCCTACGAGGCCGACTACGATTGGCTGGGCGACGCGGACCCGCGCCCCGAGGGCTTCGGCTTCTTCTACCTTGACCACCTGACCCACAACGTGATCCGCGGCAACATGGACACGTGGTACAAGTTCTACAACGAGACCTTCAATTTCCGCGAAATCAAGTATTTCGACATCAAGGGCAAGCAGACCGGTCTCGTGAGCCGCGCGCTGACCAGCCCCGACGGCAAGATCCGGATCCCGATCAACGAGTCCACCGACGATCACAGCCAGATCGAGGAGTACCTGAAGGAGTACAAGGGCGAAGGCATTCAGCACATCGCCATTGCCTCCAACGACATCTACACCGCGACGGACCAGATCAAGGCCGCCGGGATGGACTTCATGCCCGGCCCGCCTGACACCTACTACGAGATGTCGCGCCGCCGCGTGAAGGACCACGAGGAACCGATTGACCGGATGAAGAAAAATGGCATCCTGATCGACGGCGAGGGGGTCGTCGGCGGCGGCGAGACGCGGATCCTGCTGCAGATCTTCTCGAAAACCGTGATCGGGCCGATCTTCTTCGAATTCATTCAGCGCAAGGGGGATGACGGCTTCGGCGAGGGCAACTTCCGCGCCCTGTTCGAGTCGATCGAGGAAGACCAGGTGCGCCGCGGCGTGCTGAGCGCCAGCCCGGCCGAGTAACTCCGGTTCGATCCTGTCGCTGCGCGCTCTTCGGGGCGCGCAGTTTTCTTACGGAGGTCCTCATGGCCTGGACGGATTATTCGACCGCGCCTGCGCCGGGCACGCGGGTCTGCGATCTCGAGACGCTGGGCGCCGTCGCGGCGCTGACGGTCGAGACCGACAAGGGGGCCTTCCCCCTCCTCGTGGCGCGCGATGGCGCGCAGGTGCGCGCTTATGTCAACGCCTGCCCGCACCAGTACCTACCGCTGAATTACCGCGGCGATCAGCTTCTGTCCGCGGATGGGCAGATGCTGCTCTGCACGGCCCATGGGGCGCGGTTCGACCTCGGGAGCGGCGAGGCGATCGACGGCGCGGATTGCGGTCTGGACCCGGTCCCGGTGACGGTTGTCGACGGAACCCTCGTGATCGCAGGGTGAGACCCCGGTGACCCTGCCGCTTTGGCGACGCGGCATCGACCGGCGAAGGGCGCCCTAACGCATCCCGGGCCGGGTGCACGGGATCAGGTTGCCCGGCCTTCGGCCTGCGAGCATTGCGCGCGGTGTCGCGTCAGGACCCCCGGCGCGGCGCGCGCGGCGTTTCCTCCTGCACGCTGGCCCGATAATGCTCCGTCAGCTTCCGCACATGCTGCTTGATGATGTCCTGCCCAAGCTCCAGGTCGCGCGCCTCGCAGGCCGAGAGCAGGGCGACATGCTGCGCCATTGAGACGTCGATATCCGCCTTCATCTCTGTGAACAGATGCGTCCGAAGGGCCATCAGAGGCCCGATCGTCGACTCGTAGACCTTGGCCATCGAGTGATTTCCGCTGCACGCGACGATGGCGCGGTGAAACCTCATATCGGCCATCGAGTACGCAACCGAGTCGTTGCGCGAGATCGCCGTCTGCATCTCGTCGATCCCCTTGCGCAGCCGCACGAGCAGCGTCTCCGCGTCCCGTTCCAGCGCGAACTCGAGACAGGACCGCTCCAGACAGGAGCGATGGTCACAGAGGTCATCGACGGTCTTCTCGTCCGGCGTGAAGACGAACGATCCCCGTTTCGGCAGGACCCGGATCAGGCCTTCGATCTGTAGAAGCGCCAAGGCCTCGCGCACCGGAGAGCGGCTGATCCTGAGCGTGTCGGCAAGCTTCTGTTCCGAGACCTTCGATCCCAGAGGCAATTCCCCCCGGATGATCGCTTCGCGGATCCGCTCCGCCGTGAGTTCCATGAGGGATTGTGGTGGTTTAATCGGGTCCATCGCCCTGCCCTCCTTCGCGCGCCAGCGGTCAAATTCTACCATGTTAGATGTCACTTGACAACGTTAGGTAGTGTGTAACATGGTAGTTTAAGGCGGGTTTCAGGCCCTCGTCGTGACGTTTTTTGGAGCATTCTTGTGAAGCACGTGACCGACCCCCTCATGACCGACGATGACGCTTTCCTTCGGGCATGTGAGGCTTTGATCGGTCCCGAGCGGGTCCTCACCGAGGCCAGCGCCACCGAGCCGTATCACGAGGACTGGACGGGAAAGGTGCGGGACAGGGCCATCGCGGTGCTGCGCCCGGCCTCCACGCAGGAGGTCTCGGACCTCGTGACGCTTTGTGCCCGGCACAACATCGCGATCGTGCCTCAGGGGGGCCGAACGGGCCTGTGCGGGGGTGGCGTGCCCGCCGGTGAGGGGCGCTGCGTCGTCCTCTCGACGGACAGGATGACGGCCATTCGCGGCATCGATGCGCAAGCCCGCACCCTCACGGTCGAAGCGGGCGTCATTCTCGAGCTGATGCAGAAGACCGCGCTGGAACACGAGCTGGTCTTCCCGCTGACATTCGGAGCGCAGGGCAGTTGCCGGATCGGCGGCGCACTGGCAACGAATGCCGGCGGATCCAACGTGGTTCGCTACGGCACGACCAGGGAGCTTTGCCTCGGCATCGAAGCCGTCCTGCCGGATGGGTCGATCGTGAACGATCTGGCCGGATTGCGGAAAGACAACACCGGATACGACCTGCGCCACCTGCTCATCGGGGCGGAGGGGACGCTCGGCATCATCACCGCCGCCGTGTTCAAGCTCTTCCCCATGCCCAAGGTGCGGTCTGCGGCCTTCCTGTCGCTGTCATCCCTTGAGGCCGCCGCCCCCGCGCTGAACGCGCTTCAGGATCGCACCGGCGGCAATGTCGAGGCCTTCGAGTTCATGTCCGGTGAGGCGGTGGACACGATCTGCGCCGCCTTCCCCGAGATCAAGCCGCCCCTGCAGGATCGCGCCGAGGTCGGCGTGTTCTTCGAGGTGGCCTCGAGCCGTCAGGTCGACGCCGAGATCGACGAGGATGGCGCGCCGCGGTTGCAGTCGGAGGTCCTGAGCGCGCTCGAGGACCTGATGGACGAGGGTATGCTACTCGATGCGATGATCGCGCAGTCCGAGCAGCAGAGGCTCGACCTCTGGAAGTTGCGCGAGGCCACGCTCGAGGCGATGATGGCCTCGGGTCCGATCTACGTCACCGATGTCTCCCTGCCGCTGGCGAAGATCCCCGAGTTTGTCACCAGCATGGATGAGGCCATGCAGGCGCTCGGCTTCCGCCCGACGACGGTTGGCCATCTCGGCGACGGCAACCTGCATTACACCCTTCTCGGATCGGGAGAGGCCGCGTGGGCGGACCTGCCTCTCGAGCGTGCGAAGCATGTCATCTACGAAAAGCTGCGCGATCTCGGCGGATCTTTCTCGGCGGAGCACGGCATCGGTCAGGACAAGCTGGACGCGATGCGCCTCTACAAGCAGCCGAGCCAGCTTTGCGCGATGCGGGCGATCAAGGCCGCCCTGGATCCCGCGAACCTCATGAACCCCGGAAAGCTCTTGCCGACGGAGTAACGGCGAAAGGCGGGCCCGCGCGTCAGGGGAGGAGACCTGTGACGATGGCCGGGGCCCGCAACGCGCTTGTTCGCGCGCGCAATCTCGGCGCGCGAACCCCAGACTACGGCGCACGGAGCGGACAGGCTGTGCGCACAACACCCAAACAAGGGAGGAACCCATGTCCAAGCTTCCATTCAACCGCCGCCATGTTCTGGCAGGGCTCGGCGCGACACTGGCCACCCCGGCGCTGATGGGCCGTGCCCATGCCGCGGAAGTCACGCTGCGGCTGCACCACTTCCTGCCGGCCGTCGCCCCGATGCACAACGAGGTCTTCCTGCCATGGGCCGCGAAGCTCGCCGAGGAATCCGACGGCGCGATCGAGGTGCAGATCTTCCCGGCGATGCAGCTCGGTGGCAAGCCGCCGCAGCTCGCGGATCAGGTCAGAAAGGGCGTGGCCGACATCGCGTGGGCTCTGCCGACCTACACCACCGGGCGCTACCCGGTGGCCGAGACCATGGGGCTGCCCTTCATGGCCAAGGATGCCGAGGAAACCTCGGTCGCCCTGTTCAAGCTGATGGAAGAGTTCGGCGAAGGCGAGTTCCGTGGCATGAAGCCGCTGGCCTTCTGGAGCCATGACGGCGGCAAGCTGCATATGCGCGACGCGCCGGTGCGGACCGCAGCCGACCTGCAGGGCAAGAAGATCCGCAGCCCCAACGCCGGGATGGGCGAGCTTCTGACCGCGCTGGGTGCCGAGACGGTGTTCTTCCCGGTCACCGAGATGGTCGTGGGCCTTAGCAACGGGGTCATCGACGGCTGCTGCCTGCCCTACGAGGTCGTCCCGCCGTTCAAGCTGCACGAACTGACCAAGAGCTCGAGCGAAGCCGCCGCCGGTGCGCGCGGGCTCTACGCCAACACCAATGCGCTGCTGATGAACGAGCGGACCTACGAGTCGCTCTCGGACGACCTGCGCAAGCTGATCGACGACAATTCCGGCCTCGAGCTGTCGTGCCACATGGGCAAGGTCACGCACGAGTCCTTCGAGGCCGCGGGCCGAGAGCTGGTGGAGGAGACCGGCAACGAAATCGTCGAGATCGACGCCGCCGAGATCGCCACCTGGAAAGAGGCGGCAGAACCCGTCTACGCCAACTGGATCGCGCGTCTCGACGAGGCCGGCCATGACGGTACGGCCATCCTCGCCCGCGTGAACGAACTCCTCGACCAGGGGGCCTGAGGTCATGTCCAACTGGTCAGACATCTGGCCGCGCCAAGGGGGAGCTCGCTCCCCCTTGGCCGTTTGGCTCGACCGGATCTCGCGCGTTCCGGCGGCCCTCGGCGGGCTTGTCATTTTCGGCGTGGCGATCACGGTCGCGATCTCTGTCGTGATGCGCAACCTCGGCCTCGGCAGCATCCGCGGCGACTTCGAACTCGTGGAGATGTCCTGCGCGTTTGCCGCCGGTCTCTTCCTGCCGCTGTGTCAGTTGAACCGGGGCCACGTGATGGTGGATCTGTTCACCAACTGGCTGCCGTCGCGCGCGCAGCGGGGGCTCGATTGGCTCTGGCTGCTGCTCTTCGCCGCCGGCTGGGCGTGCCTCGCGTTCCTGACGTTCCACGGAATGCTGGAGAGCCGGGACTACGGTGACCGCACCATGCTGCTGTCGCTCCCGCTCTGGTGGACCTTCCTGCCGGCGCTGCTCGGGTCGGCAATCTCGTGCGTCATCGCCCTTTCCCAAGTCGCCTGGCCCAGGGCCATGGCCGAGTCCGGATCAGGAGACTAATCTTGGACCCCACCACACTTTCTCTTCTCCTCCTCGCGGTGCTTCTGGTCGCGATCGTGTTGCGCGCGCCGATCGGCCTCGCCATGGCCGTGGTCGGCGCGGTCGGCTACGTGTCGCTGTCGAGCTTTGCCAGCCTGCAGGCCTATCTCTCCACCGCCTGGCCGGACAAGTTCCTGTCCTATGATCTGGCCATCGTTCCCCTCTTCATCCTCATGGGGCACCTTGCGACGCGGACCGGGATCTCCTCGGCGCTGTTTGCGGCGTCCAACGCGTGGATCGGGCATTGGCGCGGGGGCCTCGCCATGGCGGCGGTCGCCGGCTGCGCGATGTTCGGCTCGATTTCCGGCTCCTCGATCGCCACTGCATCGACCATGGCCAAGGTCGCCCTGCCGGAGATGCGCAAGCACAGGTACAGCCCTGCCCTGTCCTCGGGCGCACTGGCGGCAGGCGGCACGCTGGGCATTCTCATCCCGCCGTCGATCGTCCTCATCATCTATGCCCTGCTGACCGAGCAGAACATCGTGAAGCTGTTCCTCGCGGCCACCATTCCCGGAATTCTGGCCGTCCTCGGCTTCATCATCGCGATCGCGGTCTATGTCAGGATCTTCCCGGATGCGGCCCCGAAACAGGACCGTGCCCCGCTCAAGACCCGGTTGGCGAGCCTTCGGCAGATCTGGCATATCGTCGGAATCTTCATCATCGTCCTCGGGGGCATCTACGGCGGGTTCTTCACGCCTGCGGAGGGCGCCTCCATCGGCGTGGTGCTCACGGCGCTTGCCGGCATATGCAGCCGCACGCTGACCTTCGGCGCGCTGATCGAGAGCCTCGTGGACACCGCCGGTGCCACCGCGATGATCTTCGTCATCATCTTCGGCGCCGACATCTTCAACGTTGCGGTCGCGCTCTCCCGTCTGCCCATGACGCTCGCGGACTGGTTCTCGGCGGCAGAGATCGCGCCGATGTCCGTGCTGCTGCTCATCGTCCTGTTCTATCTCGTGATGGGGTGCGTGATGGACAGCCTGTCGATGATCGTCCTGACGGTGCCGGTGTTCTTTCCCACGATGATGAGCCTCGACTTCGGATTGCTTCCGGAACAGCAGGCACTCTGGTTCGGGATCATCACCCTCGTGGTGGTCGAGGTCGGAATGATCACGCCGCCGGTGGGCATGAACCTGTTCATCATCTCGGCCATCGCCCGGGACATTCCCACCAAGGCGATCTTTAAGGGCACGATCCCGTTCATCATCTCCGAGTTCACGCGCATCGGCCTGCTGATCGCGGTGCCCGGGCTGAGTTTCTGGCTGGTGAGCCTCTGGGGGTGAGCTTTGGCCCCTCGGGACACTGAGGCGGCTTGGCCGACCTCGCGCGCTGTTGCGCCGAGGTCGGCCAGACTGACCAGAGGCCCGCGCTCGAAAGCGCTGCGCGGGGGAGCGGGCGGCCTGTACCGGGGGCGCATTACATACGCCGCGCTCGCTCCCCCGTCGTCCAAGGCACAGGGCCTCAGCGTGGAGGTGAACTCGGCACCTTCCGTGCCAGTCGTGGGCGGGCAAGCCACGGACCAATCCGCCAGACGAGCAGGGCGAACCCGGCGGTCCAGAGCGCCGCCGCAAGGTCGATCCCATCGAGCGTCCCCAATCGCACGACCGGGCCGGCCACGCGCGCGGCGCAGGCGGCGACCACGAGCGCGAAGGCGGCGGTGAGTGCCGGGCCCGCCGTCAGCGGGCGCCCGGTATGCCCCATCGTCGCGCGCATCATCACCGCGACGGTCATTCCGCCCACGGCCCCGATCCCGAAGATATGCGCCGCGCCAGCCGGACCGGCGACACCCAGTGCCGCCGCCGCTGCCGCTGCGAACCCGAGCGGCACCATCAGGTAGGCGAGGTGCAGCATCAGCAGAAGCGGTGAGCGCCAGGTCGCCACGCCCCGCCAGCGGCCAAGCCGGATCAGGTGCAGGAGGGCCGCCGCCACGCCAAGCGCCGCACAGGCCGTGCCGTAAGGCGCGATCACCCAGACGATCAAAGCCGCCGCGCCGGACACGAGGCAGAGCGCATCGAAGCGGTTGAAGGCCACGGGCAACCGGGGCGCGCCGCGCTGCACCAGCCAGTTGCGGGTGAAGCTGGGCACCACCCGCCCGCCGATCAGCAGGATCAGGAAGATCAGCAGCGCAAGACCCAGCCGGCGCCCGAGATCCGCGCTCCCCTCCGCCATCGCCTCGACATGGAACAGCAGGTTGGCGAGCCACAGGAGCGACACCGGCAGCAGGACCTTGAGATTGCGCCAGTTCCTGCCGGCGACGATCTCCCGCGCGATCATCGCCGCGACCGCGAGAAGGAACGTCTGGTCGACGGCTGCCACCGCCATCGGACCAAGCCTCAGACCTCCGGCAACCGCAACGCGTCCGGCCAGCCAGATCGCCAGAAGCAACGCGAGCGGCCAGCCGCGGGTGGGCAGGCGCCCGGTCCAGTTCGGCACCGCGGTGAACAGGAACCCGGCCACGACGGCGGCGCCATAGCCGAAGACCATCTCGTGCACATGCCAGTCGGTGGGAAGGAAATGGCCGGCACCTGCGATCTCTCCGCGCCAGATCAGCCACCAAGCGGGGATCGCAACAAGCGCGAAGAGCGCAGATGCCAGGAAGAAGGGCCGGAAGCCATAAGACAGCAGCGCCGGGCCACGGTAACGCTCAGGGTGGGGCATGGAATTCCTCCGCTCCGGAAGACAATCGGGCGGTGCGCTCGGCACCGCCCGGGATCGGTCGAACGCCCGAGGGACGCGGGATCATTCGACCTGTTCAAGCAGCTCCGCCATGCGGTCCTTCGACTTTCCGCGCTGTTTGACGTCAGCCGCGGCGTCGAGGTTCACCGCATCCCCGACCTGGATCAGGGCCACCATGCCCATGGCGTAGTGCGGGGTGCACTTGACGCCGTAGAGCCCCTCCTCGGTGGCGGTGAATTCGAACTCCTTGTTCATCTTGGATTTGAAGGCTTCGGCCCCCTCGGGCAGCATCCCGTCGATGCTCTCGGCATTGTGCCCCTTGTCGGTGGGCACGAACCGGATCACGTCGCCGGCCTCCGCCTTCACGAAGGCCGGCTCGAAGACCATCGCACCGGCCTCGCCGCGGTTCAGCATCTCGATCTCGATGGTCTCCGCACCGGCAACCGTAGCGCTCGCAGCAAGGGCGGCGGCCATCATCATTTTCGCAAACATCGGAACATCCTTTCTTTGTTGTCCGCTTGTTTCGCCTGCCACCCTTCTGGTCTAAGACGGGCGTCTGAACATTGCTCTTGATCAAACTCGCGGACCAAAACGTGTCGAAGCTCGATGAAAGCCTTCTGAGCGACCTGCCGCCGTTCTCGCGCCTCGGCAGATCGCAGATCCGAGAGATCCTCGATCAGGCCAGTTCGCGCCGCTATGAGGAGGGCGCGGCCATTTTCCGCGAGGGCCATGAGGCCGATCGCTTCTTCCTGCTGCTGGACGGTTATCTGCGGGTGATCCGCACCACCCCGGGCGGCGACCAGATCATCGTGCTGCATATCTCGCCCGGGCAGCTCTTCGGCATCGCCCCGGCGCTCGAGCGCGACACCTACCCCGCCACGTCGGTCGCGGCGGCCGAATCGATCGCGCTGTCCTGGCCGGTGCGGCTCTGGCCCGAGTTCATTGCGAAATACGAGGGCTTCGCCACGGAAAGCTACAAGACGCTCGGCTCGCGGCTTGGCCAGATCCAGGAAACCCTGACCGAACTGGCGACGCAGGCGGTGGAAAAGCGCGTGGCCGCCGCGGTGCTTCGCATGGTCAACCAGAGCGGGAGAAAGACCGACAAGGGGCTCGAGATCGCCTTTCCGGTCACGCGCCAGAACATCTCGGACATGACCGGCACCACCCTCCACACCGTGAGCCGGCTGCTCTCGGCCTGGGAGAAGGCGGGCATGGTCCGGTCGACCCGAAAGCACATCGTCGTCACCGATCCGCACCGGCTGGTCGTGCTCAGCAACGCGACCGACTGAGACCGCCCTGCTGGCGCGCACTCTCACCGCACCGGCCGGCAGACGATCGCGCTTCGGAACGTGTCTTCGTCGAGATCGTATTCCAGGCAGGCCTCGGTGAGCGTGTGAAACGGCGCGATCGGGCAGCCGGGGCAGAGCATCCCCCGGTCCAGAAACGCGCGTGCCACCTCGGGCCAGAGCGCGAAGAGATCCGCCAGCGGCAGATCAGGATCATCGGTGTCCGGTCGGCGGCGCATAAAGAAGTCCTTTCCCCGCCACCCTGCCCGCGGCTTTCGCCAAGTTCTTTGCGCTGACACAACAAGCGACCGGACAGCTCCCCTTAGGTCTCGCGTATCCGCAATAAATCGTCGGGACCGCGACATGTCAGAAATACTCACCAAAGCGCGGGCCAGGAACGTGTTCTACGGAGGATCCATCTTCTTCGTGGTCGTGTTCGTGGCCCTGACCGCGCAAAGCCACCGCCACATCACCCAGACCGCGACCGCCGGGATGGAACTCACCGACGAGGTCCGCCACGGCAAGCACGTCTGGGAACGCCATTCCTGCATCAACTGCCACACCCTTCACGGCGAGGGCGCCTATTTCGCCCCGGAACTCGGCAACGTGATGACCCGCTGGGGCGCCACCGAGGATCCCGAACTGGCCTACGAGATCCTCGACGGCTGGATGAAGGCCCAACCCTCCGGCATCGAGGGGCGCCGCCAGATGCCGTCCTTCGAGATCACCGACGAGGAGATGCGCGCGCTCGCGGAATTCCTCCGCTGGGCCGATCAGACCGACACCCAGAACTGGCCGCCGAACGACGCCGGCTGATCGGGAAACAGGAGACACATCAATGAAATACCAATCGCAAAAGGTGGCCTACGCCTATTTCATCGCGGCGATGGGCCTGTTCGCCATCCAGGTGCTGGGCGGGCTGCTGCTGGGCTGGATCTACGTCTCGCCCAACACGCTGTCCGAGGTTCTGCCCTTCAACATCGTGCGGATGATCCACACCAACGCGTTGATCGTCTGGCTGCTGCTGGGCTTCTTCGGCGCGGCCTACTACCTCGTGCCCGAGGAAAGCGAGCGCGAGATATTCTCGGTCAAGCTGGCCTACCTCCAGCTGGCGATCCTCGTGGTCGGCACGCTTGGGGCGGTGGGGTCCTACCTCGTGGGCATCCATGGCGGGCGCGAGTTTCTCGAGCAGCCGCTCTGGGTCAAGGTCGGCATCCTCGTGGCGGCGGTGATCTTCCTCGTAAACCTCTCGCTGACCTTCCTTGCCGGGCGCAAGACCGCCATCACCAACATCCTGATGATGGGGCTCTGGCTGCTCTGCCTGCTCTGGGTCTTCGCCTTCATCAACCCCGACAACCTGTCGCTCGACAAGATGTACTGGTGGTTCGTCGTGCACCTCTGGGTCGAGGCGACCTGGGAGCTCGTGATGGCCGCGATCCTCGGCTTCCTGATGCTGAAACTCACGGGCGTGGACCGCGAGGTGATCGAGAAGTGGCTCTATGTCATCGTCGCCACCGCGCTGTTCTCGGGCATCCTCGGCACCGGGCACCACTTCTACTGGATCGGCACGCCCGGATACTGGCAGTGGATCGGCTCGATCTTCTCGACCTTCGAGGTGGTGCCGTTCTTCGCGATGATGTCCTTCGCCGTCATCATGGTGTGGAAGGGGCGCAAGAACCACCCCAACAAGGCCGCGCTGCTGTGGTCGCTCGGGTCAAGCACCGTCGCGTTCTTCGGTGCGGGCGTCTGGGGGTTCCTGCACACGCTGCACGGGGTGAACTTCTACACCCACGGCACGCAGATCACCGCGGCGCACGGACACCTCTCCTTCTACGGGGCCTATGTCGCGCTCAACCTCGCGATGTTCAGCTACGCGATGCCGGTGCTGAAGGGCCGCGCACCGTATAACCAGGTGCTCAACATGGCCTCTTTCTGGCTGATGACCGGCGGCATGGCCTTCATGACCTTCACGCTGACCTTCGCCGGCACCATCCAGACGCACATGCAGCGCATCGTGGGCGACTATTACATGGACGTTCAGGACCAGCTCGGCCTGTTCTACGTGATGCGCTTCGGCTCGGGTGTCGCGGTGGTCATCGGCGCGATCCTGTTCATCTACGCCATGCTCGTGGTGCGCCGCGAGGTGGTCAAACCCGGCCCCGTGATCAAAGACGCGGCCGTTCCGGGAGAGTGATCGATGAAAGACATTCAACCCCCCCGCCTGCCGTTCTACCAGGCCGCCGCCGACGAGTGCACGGTGTTCGAGACGGCCCATGCCAACGGTCTGCCCCTTCTTCTGAAGGGGCCCACCGGCTGCGGCAAGACGCGCTTCGTCGAACACATGGCGGCGCGGCTCGAGCTGCCCTTGCACACCGTGGCCTGCCATGACGACCTCTCCGCCGCCGACCTGATCGGGCGCTACCTGCTCAAGGGCGGCGAAACCGTCTGGGTGGACGGCCCCCTGACCCGGGCCGTGCGCGAGGGCGGGATCTGCTATCTCGACGAGGTGGTCGAGGCCCGCAGGGACGTGACCGTCGTGCTGCACCCGCTCACCGACGACCGCCGTCGTCTGGTGATCGACCGCACCGGCGAGGAGCTGCACGCGCCTGCCTCCTTCATGCTCGTGGCGAGCTACAACCCCGGCTATCAGAACATTCTGAAAAAGCTGAAGCCCTCAACCCGGCAGCGCTTTCTCTCCATTGGCTTCGACTTCCCGTCGCCCGAGGTGGAAATCCCGGTGGTGGCGCGCGAAAGCGGCCTCGACGCGGCCCGCACCACCGCGCTGGTGCGGCTCGCGGGCAAGATCCGCGGCCTGTCGGGGATGGATCTCGAGGAAGGGGTCTCGACCCGCCTGCTGATCTACGCCGCGACGATGATCGCCGGGGGCATGTCGGTGGACCGCGCGCTCGAGGCCGCGATCATCGAGCCTCTCAGCGACGAGCCGGACACGCAACAGGCGCTGCGCGACCTCGCCGCCGTGATCTACGGGTGACGACGATGCTGCACGTTCTCGACCTGATGGAACCGGAGGAAACCGTCGGCAATCTCTGGCACGACATGGCCTCGCGGTGGGGCGCGGCGGGGGGCGATGCCGCCCGCGCCGTGACCTTCGCGGAGATGCACCGCTCCGCCGCGACGCTCTTCCGGGCGCTTGGCGGCAGCGCGGGGGTGGAGGTCACCCCCGCCCCGCTCGTCACCTCGGATCACCGCCCCGACCGCATCCGCCGCATCGGCACCCCGCGCGAGAAGGCGCATGTGGCCGATTTCGACGGCGATCGCCTGCGCCTGCCTCCGGTGATCGACAGCTTCCCGTCGCGCGAGCTCAACCGCGCCTGCTATCTCTGGCTGGCGGCCCTTGCCGCCTGCGTCGACATCCCGCCGCGCGAGGCCGATCCGCTGGCCGCCGACCGTGCCGAGATCGCGGCGCTGGCCGCCGCCTCGGACCGCGCCTATGCCGCCTGCCCGGGGCTGCGCGCGGTCCATGACAGCCTCTGCCGCCACATCGTGCAGACGCGCCGGCGCAGCGGCCTGCCGCGCTGCGAGGCGGGGCTCGAACGCCTGATCCTCGACCAGCTCGCAGGCCCCTCGGACGCGCGCGAGTGCGTCACCTGCCCGGCGCCGCGGGGCTATCGCAGCTATGCGCCGGTGCCGATCTGGCTGCGCCTGCGGCACGACTTGAAGACCGGCAAGGGCGCGCCCGACGACCCGCAGAACCCGGGCGCCGCCATGGCGGTGGCGACCCGCAAGGACGCCCGCCGCGAGGAGCGCGACCAGGCCAACCGCAACGACAGCTTCATCATCCACCGCTTCGAGACCATCATGTCCTGGGCGGAGAGCCTCAACCTGAACCGGATGGTGGATGACGACGATCAGGACAACGCCGCCAAGGCCGCCGAGGATCAGGACCACCTGAGCCTGTCGCAGACCCTGAAACGCGCCGCGACGCGGCTGCGGCTGTCGCTGGACCTCTCGCCGCAGGACGCCGAGCACGAGCGGCTCGCCGGCACCTATGTCTATCCCGAATGGAACCGCCGCAGCGGCGCCTACATGCCGGCCCATGCCCGCGTGCTCGAGGCAGAGGCGAAACCGCGCCACAGCTATGCCCCGGACCCGAAACTCGTTGCCCGGGTGAAGCGCCAGTTCGCGCCGCTGCATCCCCGCCGCGTGATGCTGCCCCGGCAGGTCGACGGCGACGATCTGGACCTCGATGCGGTCGTCACCTCGCGCACCGACATCGCCTGCGGCCACGAGGGCAGCGACCGGGTCTGGCAATCGAGCCGCCCGATGGCGCGTGACCTGTCCGTGGCCATCCTGATGGACTGCTCCCGCTCGACCGAGGCCGCCATCGGCGAAACCTCGGTGATTGAGGTCGCGCGCGAGGCGCTCGCCGCCCTCGCGCAGGGCATCGACACCGCCGGCGACCGGCTGGGCATCTGGGGCTTTTCCTCTCTGCGCCGCGACCGGGTGTTCGTGCACCGCTGCAAGACCTTCGAGGAGCCGATGTCCTCGGCGGTCACGGCGCGGATCGGCGGGCTGACACCGGGCCACTACACGCGGCTCGGCACCGCGATCCGGCACGTCTCGGCCCAGCTCGCCGAGGAGGGCGCCACCCGCCGTCTGCTGCTGGTGCTGACCGACGGCAAGCCCAATGACCTCGACCACTACGAGGGCCAGCACGGCATCGAGGACAGCCGCATGGCGGTTCGCGAGGCCCGCGCGCTCGGGCAGGCGGTGCATGGCGTGATCGTCGATGCCGACGGGCAGGACTGGTTCGCCCGCATCTTCGGCCGCGCCGGCTTTACCCTGCTGCCGCACCCGGAACGCCTGCCCGGCGCCCTGCCCGACATCTACCAGACCCTGACCATGGAGAGCTGACATGAAACGCATTCTCGCCCTTGCCACGATCCTTCCCGCCCCGGCCTTCGCCGAGGCCTTCGACCGCCCCATCCCGCAGCCGCAGACCGACACGGCGGAGTTCTGGTTCCTGATCGGCTCCATCGCGCTCGTCGTGGCGCTGGCGGCGGTGCAATGGATGGTCAGCCGGCGATGAGACCCTCCGTGAGACTTGTCGCCGCGCTGTATCCGTTCGGGGCCGGCGCAATGGGGGTGAACCTGTTCTTCGCCTCGCTGATCGGCTCGTGGCTGGGCTGGCCGGTCCTGACCCCGTGGCAGGCTGCCGCCGGAGGTCTGGTCATCGGCCTACCCGCCACCTATGCCTTCGCCTGCCACATCGAACGGCTGAAGAAACGGGCGGAGGGATCATGACCGGATGGACCGAATACACTCTCGCGCTGGCCCTGTTCGTGGCGAGCCATTTCCTGCCGCGCCTCGGCGGTCTGCGTGAGCGGCTGATCGGCGCGGTCGGCCGGAGGGTATATTTCAGCGCCTACGGGACACTGTCCATCGCGCTGTTGGTCTGGGTGATCTCCGCCGCGATCCGCGCGCCGCATGTCGAGCTCTGGCCGCAGCTGCCCTGGACCCGCTGGGTGCCGAACCTCGCCATGCCGCTGGCCCTGATCCTCGTGGCCTGCGGCCTCGGACTTCGCCAGCCCTTCACCCTCGGCGGAAGGCGCGGCGCCGCGTTCGACCCCGCAAGGCCGGGCTTTGCCGCGGTCTCGCGCCATCCGCTGTTTCTGGCGCTGGCGCTATGGTCCGGGGCGCATCTGGCACCGAACGGCGATCTGGCCATGGTGATCCTGTTTGGCAGCTTCCTCGTCATGGCGCTGGCCGCGATCTTCACCTTCGATGCGCGCGCCCGCCGCGCGCTTGCCAGCGACGCCGGGGCGTTCTTTGCCAAGACCGCGATCCTGTCGCCCGCCCCGCTGATCAACCGCGGCTGGCTGCGGGCCAATGCCCGCGGAACGGCGATACGGGCCGGCATCGGGCTGGTGCTGTGGGTCGCGCTCCTGCATCTTCACGCGTTCGTTATCGGCGTGTCGCCTTTCCCGCTCTGACCTTGATCCGGCGCAAAGTCCGGGGCGCCGGAAAGCTGCATACCGGGCGCATGAAACAGATCGACCGCCTCAGATCCTTCGGCCTCTTCGAGACCCGGGTGCCCCGCTATACCTCCTATCCCACCGCTCCGGTGTTCTCGCCCAACGTGGGCGCCACAGTACAGGCGACGGCTCTTGCCGCGCTGAACCCGGCAGACCCCGTGTCGGTCTATATCCACATTCCGTTCTGCGAGCGGCTCTGCTGGTTCTGCGCCTGCCGCACGCAGGGAACCAAGACCCTGAGCCCGGTGGAAAGCTACATCGGCACGCTGGAACAGGAGCTGGCCCTGCTCGCCAGCACCCTGCCCGACGGGCTGCGCATGGGCCGGATGCATTGGGGCGGCGGCACGCCGACGATCCTGCCGCCTTCCCTGATCCACCGGCTGGCCCGCGCGGTGAAGGCGGTGATCCCGCACACGGATGACTGGGAATTCTCGGTCGAGATCGACCCCACCATGGTGGATGGCGACAAGGTCGCCGCGCTGGCCGCCGAAGGCATGAACCGCGCCAGCATCGGAATTCAGGATTTCGACCCGGAGGTGCAGCAAGCCATCGGCCGGTTGCAGCCCTTCGACATGACGCGCGACTGCGTCGCGGACCTGCGCGCAGCCGGCATCCGCTCGCTGAACGCGGACCTCGTCTATGGCCTGCCGCATCAGGACCTTGCGCGGCTGGATGACACCGTGTCCAAGGTGCTGGAGCTGTCGCCCGACCGCATCGCGCTCTTCGGCTACGCCCATGTGCCGTGGATGTCGAAGCGTCAGCAGCTGATTGACGAGGACGCCCTGCCCAAGGATCTCGAGCGCTATCGGCTTTCCGAGCGGGCGGCGCGCCGGTTCGTGGAGGCGGGGCTTGAGAGCATCGGCATCGACCACTTCGCCCGCCCCGAAGATGGCCTCGCCGTGGCCGCGCAGAGCGGTCGCCTGCGCCGAAATTTCCAGGGCTATGTGGATGACAGCTGCGCCACGCTCATCGGCCTCGGGGCCTCTTCGATCTCGCGCCTGCCCACCGAGTACATCCAGAACGCCGCCGCCACGCCGGCCTATGTCCAGCGCATCGAGGCCGGAGAGCTGGCCGGCGCGCGGGGCCACGTGATGACCGAGGACGATCTCCTTCGGGCCCGCGCGATCGAGATGCTGATGTGCGATTTCCGACTGGACCTCGAGGCTCTGCGGGAGGCCCACGGTGATGCTGTGGACGCGCTGCGCCCCGAGGTTGCCCTGCTGCGCGAGCGCTTCGGCGACATGGTCGAGGGCAGCGGTACGATGGTGTCGATCCCGCCGGAGGTACGCGCCCTGACCCGGATCATCGCGCGCCAGTTCGATGCCCATGTTCCCGAAGGGGCGCGTTTCAGTCAGGCATCGTGAGGCACCCGCGGCGCCGGGAGGGCTACCTCGGCGCCGCCAAAGCCGCTTTGCCCGTCGTGGCTACTCCGACGCCCTCACCAGCCGGAAGCCCAGGTGATCCGGCGGCAGGCCGACCGCGCAGCCGCCGACGCTGGCATCGCGCACGATGTCGACGATGGCGGCCCGGTGGATGCCGCCCGCGATCCGGACCCAGCAATAGGGCTCGCTCGCGGCGATCGAGCCGTCGTCGTTCAGCGTGCCCCTTTCCATGCAGGTATCGGTCCACTCCCAGACATTGCCCGACACGTCCGCCAATCCCCGGGAATTCACGCCGAAACTGCCGGTCGGCCGCAGCGCCGGGCTCGCGGTGCCCCGCAACAGGACGCCGGCCCGGTAGTTCGCCAGCATCCGCTCGCCGGGATCGAGATCGCCCCCGGCCACGGTGGCATCGCCATAGCGCTCCGCTGCTGCGTGCTGCCATTCCATCGCCGTCGGCAAGCGCCAGCTTTCGCCGCTGACCTTGGAATACCACCGCGCGAAATCCGTGGCATCCTGCCAGTTGACCCCGGTCTGAGGCACCCCGCCGCCGGTTGGGGACACCTTCGCGCAGGCCTCCGCCGCGACGCAGGCCGCGTATTGGTCCCGGGTGACCTGATACTTCATGATCTCGAAACCTGCGATGTCGCGCGCGACCGGGTCGGGCGCCACGCTCCGGGCCGCGCGGGAAAAGCTCCCGAACGGACGATACGCGATCGACCCGCCCGGCACCTCGACAAGCGCGACGGGGGCGAAGGGGGCCTCCGCCGCGTCGTGCCTTGCCAGCATCAGGGGAGCCGCCACAAGCAGCGCCAGCGCGGTGGCCCCTGCGACGAAGAGAAACGGTTTCATGGCAAGCCTCCTGACACAGACGGGGCGGTCGGCCTGCGCCCACCGCCCCGCGTCTCCTTATCCCGGCGCCCCTACCGAGGGGCGCCGCGGCGCCTTATGGCAGAGCTGTCTTGCCCTCATAGGCCGCGTCGTATTCGACCGGCGCCTGCACCTGCTCCATCAGGTCGTTGTTCCACTCGCCCTCGACCACCACGTGTGCCGTCGCGCCAAGGTTCACCGCCTCGATCAGGTTGTGGTTCACGTAGGCATAGACCCCGGGCTGGAGGAATTCGTAGAGCATCGCCCCGGCCGAGCCGCCTCGGATGAACCAGGTCTCGAGATCGCGTTCCGGCGGGTTGTTGAACTTGCCGCTCTCCCAGACGAGGTCGCCATGGCCGCCGATCAGGTGCGGGCGGGTGTCGCGGTTGGCCTGGCTGTGCACGAACAGCACCTTCTCGCCCTGACGCGCGTGCAGCGCGTTGTCGCCGGTCAGCGCGCCGACCTTGCCGTTGAACACCACGTGGGTGGGGATCAGGCCGTTCATCACCTCGAGCGTGTCGGGATAGCTCTCGCCCACATCGGCGAAGCGCTTGTATTCGCCATTCTCGTCCTTCGGAATGTAGAAGTCGTTCTCGCCGATGTAGAACACCTTGTCATAGCTCACCGGATCGCCCTTGTGATCGGTGAGACCGCCGCGGGGCAGAACCATGACGGCGCCCGACATCCCGCTGACCACGTGCCACGGGATCATCGGGCCGCCGGGGGCGCAGTGGTAGACGAAGGTGCCGGGGCGCGTGGCCTTCCATCGCAGCGTGGTCTTCTCGCCCGGGTTCACCAGCGTCAGAGATCCGCCGCCGAGGGCCCCGGTGGAGGAATGGAAGTCGATATTGTGCTGCATGAGGTTCTCGGGCGAATTGTAGAGCGTCAGCTCGACGTAATCGCCTTCATGCACCACCATCAGCGGACCCGGGATCGAGCCGTTAAAGGTCATCGCCTGCAGGTAGGCGCCGCTGTCGACCTCGACCTCCTTCTCGACGATCTGCATCTCGAACTCGACGATGCGCGGCTCTGCCGGGGCGATCTGCTCGTGCTCGTGGACCATCGGCGGCCGCACCAGCCGGCGCTTGATGCGTTGAAGGCTGGACACGTCCGCCGACTCCGCGATCGAGGTGTCCATGATTTCCTCGGCCTTCGCGGCCTTTGCCAGCACTGGGATCGCGGCGATCCCCGCAGCGCCCATCAGGGCGGCTCTCCGGGTCAGCATCTTCTGTCTCCTTTTCCCGCAGGATTGTGGTTCGCGAGCAGAAGACACCCGTTCTGGCCGGTCGACTTTGCTCCAGCGCAAAGTGGGCGTTATTCTCACAGCACAAATCGCCCCTCACCGACGCGAGAGGCAGCTCGGCACAACTCTTGCGTTACCTTTCAATTTCTTACGCATTCCCAGGCTGCCGAGAGGCCTCCCCCGCCACGTCGTCACGCCTTCACCCGCGCGAGTCGCCCGAACGGCAGCCGGCGCCCGGCGAAGCGAGTCACCGAGCGGCGTGACGATGCGCAGGACCCAAGCGGAGGCGATCCGGTCCTCCGACACAGGGAAGCGCGCAGGGCGCAACCTAACGTTGTTCGTACTGCCAGCCCGTCCGACAGGACACGCCAACGCCCGCGTCGCCGACGCGACCCTCCTCACAGGCCCCATCGGAAGCTCCCACCGCATCTCCCATCGGCGTTGGGCCTCGAAAAAACACTTGCCCCTCAGGAACCCCACCGACCGCCGCGGGGTTAATGAAACATAACCACACGGATCGCGGCCCGGCCGCCTACCAAGCTTATACGCGGCTTCTCCATCGACCCAGCGTCGACGGGACGGCCTTGGTTTGCCCAGACGCTCGCGCGGCGGATCCGGCTTCAAACGGCAACCCGGTTTCGGCTCCCCGCCGCAACCAGAAACAGACTGAGAGCGACATGCAACACACCGATGACACTCCCCGCGATGTCGGGAAGGAGGCAGGCGACGACCTGAAGCGCTCTGCCGAACGCCTTCATCAGGACGCCCGCGACGCCGCCGAAAGCGTGAGCAGCCGCGCACGCGAAGAGGCCAGCCACCAGGCCGATCGCGCCAAGACGGGTGTTGCCTCCGAGCTGTCCTCGATCGCGCACGCCCTGAGCACCGCGGCCTCGGAACTCCGCGGCGGCTCGGCGCAGGAACAGGCCTTCGGCAAAGCAGCGACCAGCTTTTCCAGCATGTCCGACGCCATCCGCGACCGGGATCTCGCCGATCTCGCCTCCGATGTCAGCGCCTTCGCCCGCCGCAACCCGTTCGGGTTCCTCGCAGGCGCCGCGCTGACCGGCTTCGCCGCGACGCGGTTCGCCCGGGCCTCGAGCCACGGCCGCCCCGACGAAACCGCGCACGACGACGCGCTTTCGGCTCCGGCTCCGGCCCAGCCGCGCACGCCGACGGCGGCGCCCGCCACCGCACCGGGCACCCGCACCGATGACGCCATGGCGACGCCCGCGATCCCCGCCAATCACCTCACGCCGGGAGACAACTGATGTCCGACACCGATACCCGCACGCCGCAGGGCGAGCGCACCCACATCCGCGACACGGGCAACCTGCTCAGCCAAGCGATCCAGCAGATCATCGCGCTGATGCGCGGCGAGATGGACCTGTTCCGCGCCGAGCTTGACCAGAACGTGAAAAAGGCCGGCACCGCCGTGGGCATGATGGTAGGGGGCATTGTCCTTCTGCTGGTCGCACTCAACGTGCTTGCCGGGGCCGCCGTGGCCGCGATCGCGGAAGCCGGTCTTTCGCCGCTGTGGTCGGCCGTGATCGTCGGAGGCGTGCTGTTCATCATCGCGCTGATCCTCGTGAAATCGGGCCAGGGCAGCCTCAAGCTCGCCTCGCTCGCACCGACCCGGACCCGTCGTAACCTCGAGCGGGATCGCGACGTCGTCGTAAAGGAAATGAGCAATGACTGACAGACGCACCCCCGACGAGATCGAACACGAGCTGGAACGCAACCGCGCTGAGTTGCAGAGCACCATCCGCTCGCTTGAATCGACCTTCACCCCCGACACCCTCTTCCGCAGCCTGACCGACAATCTCGGTCGTCACGGCAGCGATTTCGGCAAGTCGACCATGGAGGCTGCCCGTGCCAACCCGCTGGCGCTCGGCGTCACCGCGGTCGGTCTCGGCTGGCTGATGATCGGCAAGGGCCCCTCGGCCGACCGCATCGCCGACAGCGCGACCCGCGTCTCGGCGAAAGGCGAGGACGATCCGCGCTATGGCAATCCCACCGATGCCAGCTTCACCCCGCCGCGCGGTCCGGTTCCGGCCGGCGAAGTCGGCCCGCCGTCGCAGGGTCTGTCGGCCTCGCAAAAGGCCAAGGCCAAGTGGTACCGTACCGAGAACTACCTGCACCACGGCGCACAAACCGCATCCGACCATGCGGATGCTGCCAAGGACGGGGCCGCACGTGGTGGCGCCAGGGTGCGGGACCGTTCGAAAGAGATCGCCGCCCAGCTTTCGGAAGGCACCGAACGGATGAACGCCGAGGCCCGCGAACGCGTCATCGCGGCCCGTGAACGCGCGATCCTCGCCGGCGAGAGCCTGCGCCGCGCTGGCGGGCACGTCAATCGCCGCGCCCGCGACGGCGCCGACAAGGCCGTCGACTTCTTCGAAGAGAACCCGCTGATCGTCGGCGCGCTCGCGCTCGCCGCCGGGGCCCTCACGGCCAGCGCCCTGCCGCGCACCAAGTTCGAGGACGAGCATTTCGGCGAGTACAGCGACCGGCTTTATGACGAGGCCGAGGCCGTCTACCACGAGGAGCGGGCGAAGGCCGAACGCGTGGCCGGGGCCGCCTTGGACGAGGCGCGCACCGTGGGTGAAGAACTGCGCCGCGATGCGGATGAGGCCAGCCGCAAGATGAAGGACGCGGCGGATCGCGAAACGCCCGGCGAAGGCTCCGCAGCCGATGCCGCCGTGGATCGCGTCGAGGATGCGGTTGAGCGCGTGGCCGACGCCGCCCGCGACAAGGCCGCGAAGGAAGATCTCGGCCCCCGCAGCTGATTTTTCGCCTCTCGTATGACCCCAGCACCCGCAACGATGTTGCGGGTGCTTATATATGTGCAGATGTCCAATCGGCAGGTTTGCGGTGTGTCGGATCGGGGGCGGCAGAGGTTGCTTCCCCAATATGTCGGGAGCCGGTTCTCTACGGTCGAAGCGCTGCGCGAGCTCGCCTCTTTTCCCTCGAAGGCGACCATGCCGGATCGGCAAATACGGCTAAACACGCCCGACGCACCTAAGGGGCGGTGTGGCATGGCGCCCTGCCAGTTCGGCGACGGGCCCGGCAGACCTGATCCGCAAGCGCAGTCGAGCGATCAAGCCCGCTCTCACACCGCGTAGGAGTGCTGCGAGCAGGGGGCGGAACGATTGCGCTGTCAGGGGGTTGGCCCATGAACCGTCACTCAAACCGGAGGACATCCTATGCCAGTCGACAACGACAAGCGCGCGACGCCGCGCGGTGGCGGCGCCGAAGCCGCAAAGCTTCGCGACGACATCGATCGGGGCGCCACCGGTGAAAAGGCCGCCTTCTCCGATCCCGCAGCCGTGCCTCTGGGCACCGACGCCGAAGCCGGTGGCACCCCGACGGACCCCGCCGCAATGGCTGACGCGCGCGAGGCCGAGCGTGCTGCCCAGGACTCCAGCGAACCCAAGAAGACCCCCGCCGAGCTGCAACGCACCCGCGGGCCCGGCATCGTTGTGGTCATCGTGCTCGTGGCCGTTCTGGCGATTGGCCTTTTCCTGTTGCTGGGTGCGGGGTGAGCAGGGGAAAGGCATCCCGAGACTAGCGAAGACCTGGCGGTGCATCTGACATCACCGCCCCTTCCTTAACCAACAATCTCCTACTCGGCGACGCGCGATGCCGAGAGTACCGCGCGCGCTTGCTATCTTCACATCCCTACTGGCCGATTGATCGTGTCGCGTGGGACCGAGACATCATTCTGGCTCGGCCTTCGCGATGCCCATCGACCGCACCGCTCCTTCCTTCATTGGAAGCTTGGTGTAACATCGCCGCGCGCGCGCCCAACGACCTCTCGTCCATATAATAATCTAGCGATCGGCCCACGGGTCGCCCCTCGCTCATTCTGGCCGGTCTTGGATGCTGCAGGCAAAGCGCGGACCGAGATCGTCGCCGCTTTGGAATCGTCGCATTAGATCTGGTTCATCGCCGTGCAAATACGCTCAGGAGGTCGGAACACGTCCGCCCCCCTGAGCGCAGTAGGTCTCAATAAATAGAAGAATGCGCCCCGCCGCCCTCTCAAGCCAGAGGCGCGAGGTGCCTCCCGCCGCCGCAGCGGCGGGAGGCCGTATCTCAGAAGCCCGCGGCGTCCATCGCAGTGATGACGCGGTCCGGCGTCGCCGGCATGTCGTAGACCCTCGCACCGCACGCATTGCGCACCGCGTTGAGGATCGCGGCGCCGGCGCCGGAAATACCCAGCTCGCCGATCCCCTTGGTCTGGATCGGGTTCGCCATGTCGTCGCGCTCTTCGAGGAACACCACCTTCAGGTCGCCCGGCACGTCCGCATGGGCGGGCACGTGGTAGTTGGCAAGATCGCGCGTCGCCAGATGGCCGGTGCGCGGATCATGCGTGAGCTTCTCGGTCAGAGCCGAGCCGATGCCCCAGATCATCCCGCCAAGCGCCTGCGAGCGCGCGGTTTTCTCGTTGAGGATGCGGCCCATGGCCATCACGCCAAGCATCCGCCGCACCCGCACCTCGCCGGTGTAGGCATGCACCGCCACCTCGGCGAAATGTGCCCCGAACCCGGCCGAGAAGTGGCTGTCGGCGGTGCTGCCCGACTCGACGCTGGCTTCCTCGACGAGCTCTCCGTCGACCAGCTGCGAGAGCGGAACCTCGCGGTTGCCGCCGCGCGCGATGCCGTTCTGCAGGGTCAGCTCGGACAGGCTGCACCCCATGCGCTCGGCCAGCGTTTCCCGGATCGCCTTCGCGGCGAGGAACGTCGCCGAGCCGGCGGAGCTCGCCCCGAAGGAGCCGCCGGACCCGGAGGCGCCGGGGAAGCTGGTGTCGCCGAGGCGCACCTCGACTTGCGCAATCGGAAGGCCGAGCATCTCGGCGGTGATCTGGCCGAGGATGGCGTAGCTGCCGGTGCCGATATCGGTCATGTCGGTCTCGACCACCGCGCCGTCGCCGGTCAGGCGCACCCGTGCGGCAGACTTGATCAGCATGTTCGAGCGCGCGGCAGACGCCATCCCCATGCCGACATACCAGTCGCCTTCGCGGCGCTCGCCCATCGGCTTGCGCTCGCCCCAGCCGAACTGCTCGGCGCCTTCGCGCAGGCAGTCGGCCAGACGCGTGGCGCTGAACGGCTGGTCGGTCATCGGGTTCTTGTCCGGCAGGTTCTTCAGGCGCAACTCGACCGGGCACATGCCCAGCTCTTCCGCGAGCTCGTCCATCGCCTGTTCCAGCGCCAGCATCCCCACCGCCTCGCCCGGCGCGCGGACGGAACCGGCCGGCGTGCGACAGATCCGTGCGAGCGTCTGGGTGAAGCTGAGGCCCTCGGCACCGTAGAGGAACTGCGAGGCCTGGCTCACCGGCTCGGCGAACCCTTCGTCGCGGATGTTCGACACGCGATCGTCATGCGAGAGCGCGCGCAGCGTGCCGTCCTTGTCGGCGCCCAGACGCAGCCGCTGGCTGGTCTCGGTGCGGCGCAGCACGCTGTCGAACACGGTCTGCCGGGTCATCACCACCCGCACCGGGCGCCCCAGCTCGCGCGCCGCCAGCGCGGCAGCGACCGCCTCCGGGCCGATACCCAGCTTCGAGCCGAAGCCGCCGCCGATATAGGGCGAAAGGATGCGCACCTTATCGGGGTCGATCCCCAGCGAGTCCGCCAGCTCTTTCTTGTTGAAGCGCAGCATCTGGAGCGCGCCGCGGAGCGTGACCGCATCGCCCTCCCATTCCGCGACCGCCGCGTGCGGCTCCATCGCCGCCGCCGCGTGGGGCGGGGTCGTGTAGGTGCGATCGAGCGTCACCTCGGACGCCGCGAAGGCCGCTTCGAAATCGCCCGCGGTCTCGGGGTCGTCCTGCTCGTGCGTCTCACTGCGGGAGGGGTCTGTGATCACGTCGGTGTCGGCGTCGTAGCTGACCGCCAGCCGCTGCGCGGCGTCGCGTGCGGCCTCGAAGCTCTCGGCCACCACCAGCGCGATCGGCTGGCCGTGATAATGCACCTCGTCGCCGGGCTGGACCGGGGCTTCCCCCGCCATGCCCTGCGCCGGGTTGCGGGTCATCTTCGGGCCGTGGAACACGCCCAGCAGTCCCGACACGTCCGAGACCGAGGACTCGTCGATCTTGGTGACGCGGCCCTGCGCGATGGTGGCGCGCACCAGCACGCCGTGCGCGGCGTTCTCGGGCAGCCCGTCGGCGGCGTAGGCCGCGCGGCCCGACACCTTCTTCGGCCCCTCGGGCCGGTCGAGCGGCGCGCCGACGATGCCCTGCCCGGTTTCGTCCAGAAGGCGCGGCTGCGCCTCGTCCATGCGGAATGTCTTGGTCATGCCGGGATCCTCGCGGTCTCGACGCCGGGCGCTGACACGGCAAGGCCGGTGGCCTCGCGCAGCGCGGCGATCAGGGTGCGCCGCAGCAGCGGCTTCTTGAACTCGGTATCAGATTGGCAGCGGGCCTGCGTCAGCGCCTTGTCAGCGGCCTGACCGAAAACCTCGTCGGAGGGGGCCTGACCGACAAGCGCCTTTTCGAGCTCCGGATCGGTCCACGGCTTCGGAGCGACGCCGCCGATCGCGCAGGAGACCGAAGCGATCCGGTCGTCGTCCATCGCGACGGCCACGCCGACCGACACCAGCGCGAAGGCATAGGACGCGCGGTCACGCACCTTCTTGTAGACCTGCTTCGTGTCAGCCTGCGGCGCGGGAAGATACACGGCGGTGATGATCTCGTCCGGGGCCAGAACGGTCTCGATGTCCGGGCGGTCGCCCGGCAGCTTGTGAAGCTCGCCGATCGGAATGCGGCGGGCATCGCCCTCAGCCGAACGGATTTCCACCTCGGCCTTCAGCGCCGCCAGCGCCACCGCCATGTCCGAGGGGTGCGCCGCAAGGCAGTGCTCGGAGGTGCCGAAGATCGCCAGCATCCGCCCGTCGCCCTGTTTCGCCGAGCAGCCCTCGCCGGGGTTGCGCTTGTTGCAGGGCATGGCGGTGTCGTAGAAATAGGGACAGCGCGTGCGCTGCAGGAGATTGCCGCCCGTGGTCGCCTTGTTGCGGAT
The DNA here is from genome assembly GCF_020171625.1 of Salipiger bermudensis. GTDB lineage: Bacteria > Pseudomonadota > Alphaproteobacteria > Rhodobacterales > Rhodobacteraceae > Salipiger > Salipiger bermudensis_B. The sequence goes on along the minus strand of NZ_JAIUZY010000006.1, from coordinate 85,173 downwards.
CTGGGCCGAGGCGCCGGCAAGGATGGCGCGCGACAGCAGCGGCCACCCGTCCCGAACGCGGGGGTCCGCGGCCAGCTCGGAATTGGTGACGAGCGCGCCGATGCGCAGGCCCTCACCGTCCTCGCAAATATCGCTCAGGCCATCGATCCGGGTGATGTCGACCAGCCGCGACGGGGTCATCACCTGGATCTTCATCAGGTCCAGCAGGTTGGTGCCGCCCGCGATGACGCTCGCATCCTCGCCAAGCTGGTCTGCGGCCCCGGAGAGGGTCTCGGCGCGCGTGTAATCGAATTCCCTCATGATTTCACCTCGGCGGCCATGGCGATGGCTTCGCGGATCAGCGGGTAGGCCGAGCAGCGGCAGAGGTTGCCGCTCATGCGCTCGGCGATCTCGGCGTCATCGAGCGCCATCTCCCCCTCGAGCGAGGCCGAGGCGTAGGACGGGTCGCCGGCGCGCAACTCTTCCAGCATCGCGGTGGCCGACACGATCTGGCCCGGCGTGCAGAAGCCGCACTGGTAGCCGTCCTGCGACACGAATGCCTTTTGCAGCGCGCTGAGCGCTTCGGGGCTGCCGAGCCCCTCGATCGTCGTCATCTCGTCGTCTTCATGCATGGCGGCGAGGCAAAGGCAGGAATTGACCCGCTTGCCGTTGACCATCACCGTGCAGGCGCCGCACTGGCCGTGATCGCAGCCTTTCTTCGTCCCGGTCAGGCCAAGCTGGTCCCTCAGGATGTCGAGAAGGGTGGCGCGCGTGTCGTGCTCGACCTCGCGGGGCTCACCGTTCACTGTGAAACGTGTGCGCATTTGGCTCTCCTTTATGAAGGTGGCTTCGAACCGCACGATGCGCGGCGTTCCCAGAGCCAGAACCATGCGCTTGGCGATCGTGTTCCGAAAAAACTCAGGCGCGCGCCTAGCGGCCCCCGAAACGACGGGGCAGAGCGCAACGATGAGGGGCGATTGAGGCGCGTGGCGAAACGCGGGGGCCGTACCACCTTCTGTCAAACCGCCGTGCGGCGTATGCCCGGGCCCGTGTCCTACCAACCCATATAAGAGACCGGACGAAGGGGGCCGACCGCGAGGGCGTTTTCACCCCACGCGGTGCGGCCCCCTGCCTCTCCCAAAGCACCAGAAACGCCCGGTTTTGGCGCCTTCCGGGAGATGCCTTTATCAATCCGGTAATCTCTTTTAGGGTTCACCCAGACTGCCGGCGTCCGCAGGTAGATTTGCAGCATGTCACTATTGGGAAACACTGGATGCCAAAAGCCGACTTCGCAGAAACCGTCGCGACCGGGATCTCGGGTCTGGATCGTGTTCTGCACGGGGGATATCCGACGGGCCGTATCATGCTTGTCGAGGGCGCTCCCGGAACCGGCAAGACGACCCTGGCGCTGCAGTTTCTCGTGGAAGGCGCGAAGCAGGGAAAGCGCGGGGTGTTCTTCAGCATCGCGCAGTCCCGTTCAGAGCTCGACATGATCGCCCGGTCGCATGGCTTCGATCTCGATCAGATCTGCATCTACACCCCCGAGCTGGGCGCATCGGGCGACGAACGGGTGTTCTCGGTGGACAACAACCAAGCCGATCTGGTGAAGCTCATGGACCAGATCGGGGCGGCGCTGGAAGAGACGAAACCCGACCTCTTCGTGTTCGACTCCCTGCTGGAACTGCGGCTGCTGTCGGATGCGCCGACGCATTACCGGCGGGAACTGCTCTCTCTGCGCCGCAAGCTTCGCGAGGTCGAAGCCACGTCCCTGCTGGTCGACCACCTCGAACCGGCCGGCGGCGAGCGCAACGCCGAGGGCATCGTGCACGGCGTCATCAAGCTTGAGACGCTGACCCCGACGATCGGCGTGCCGCAGCAGCGCCTGTCGGTCACCAAGCTGCGCGGCGCGGCCTTCACGCAGGGCTACCACGATTTCAAGATCGCAACCGGCGGGCTGGTCGTCTATCCGAGGGTCATTCCGCACGAGGCCGAGCCTGTCCACCTCGAGGAGAGGCTGGTCCCCCATCACGACGCGCTGGCGACCCTGCTTGGCGGCGGCATCGAATTCGGCTCTTCGCTGCTGATCGCCGGGCAGTCGGGAACCGGCAAGTCCACCATGGCGACGGTGCTGAGCGCAGATGCGGCGAACCGCGGCCTTACGGCGGCGCTGTTCCTGTTCGAGGAACGTCCCGAGGTGCTGCGCGGCCGCTCTGCTGGTATTGGTCTGGAGATCGACGATCAGGAGGCGGCGGGCCGGATCCTTCTCAATCACTTCGATCCCGCCGAACTGTCGCCGGGCGAATTTTCCAACGCGGTTCTGAAGTCGGTCGACGAAGGCGCGCGCGTGGTGGTGATCGACAGCATCACCGGGTATCTCGAGGCGCTGCCGGACCAGAAGCACGCGATCACGCATCTGCACACCCTCATCCAGCACCTGACACGGCGACAGGTGCTGGTGATCGTGACCCTGTCGCAGCACGGCCTGCTCGGCGAGCAGCCCAAAACCGAGATCGACAGCAGCTTCATTGCCGACACGGTCATCCTGTTGCGGCAATACGAAAGCGGCGCGGACATCCGCAGATCCATCGCCGTGGTCAAGAAGCGCAACGGCGATCACAAGCGCAATATCCAAGAACTGGTGATCCGCCCCGGCGCGGTCGAGGTGCGCAAGATCTCGGAGGAGACCGAGGCGCGGACGAAGTCGGCGGGGCACCTTGGCGGATCCTGAAGTGCGAACCGACGGGGCGCACCCCGTGCTCATCCTTGCCCCGCTGGGCAACGATGCGAGCGCCCTCGCTCGATGCGTCGAGGCGAGCGGGCTTCCTGCGCACTGCCTGTCCGGCGCGTCCGAGCTCGCGGAGCGTCTTGCCGCGCCGCACCAGCCGGAGACGCTCATCGTGGTGCTGAGCCACGAGGCCGCTGACGCGGAGGTCGGCGGCATCCTTGTCGAGGCACTGAACGCCGAACCGGAATGGTCGCGCCTGCCGATCCTCATCCTCGCAAGCGCCGCGGTCCGGCCACCGCCCGCCTGTGTTGTGCTCGACCGGGACATCGAGTCCGCCTCCTACGTGCTGCTCGAGCGCCCCGCCTCGCCCGCCGTTCTTGGCAAGCTGCTCGGAACGCTGGCCGGCACCCGCAGGCGCCAGTTCCGGACGCGTGATCTGGTGCGGCGTCTGGAGGAGGAAGAGAAGCGCACCGCCTTCCTGCTCGGCGAGTTGAGGCATCGCGTCCGCAACAGCCTCGCCGTGCTGCGCTCGCTGTTCAAGATGACCGCGCGCAATTCGCAAAGCGTCGAAGAGCTGACCCTGGCGTTCGGAGAGCGGCTGCGCACCCTTTCCGACGCCCACACCCGGCTCGCGACCGAAACAGGCGGCGACAACACCCTCGCGCGTCTGGTGAGCGATCACGTCGCCCCCTACGCGCCGGACCGGGCGCAGATCGCGATGGATGGCCCCGCCGTCGAGCTGACGGAATCCGTGGCATTCGACCTCGCGCTCGTCATCCATGAGTTGGCCACCAACGCGGCGAAATACGGCGCGTTCAGCGTGCCCGACGGCAAGGTCGAGGTTGGGTGGTCGCCCGATGAGGACAGTGGCACGCTTGACCTTTCATGGCGCGAAAGCGGCGGCCCCCAGGTCGAGGCGCCCACGCGCCGGGGCCTCGGGACCACGCTGATCTCGGGGTTCTTTGCGGCCGACGGAAGCGGTCCGAGCCTGACCTACGACGCAGACGGCGTGGCATGGCGGGCCAAGCTGCCGAAGGACTGCTTCTCGCTCACCGACGCCGAGACACGCGGTCAGGACCGCCAGCCCTCCTGAACGGGGCCCGCAATTGGCGGGGAACGGGGACCGCACCCTACGGCTTTCAATTAATTTCACGAGCCGGCGACCAGCCCGCGACCGCGCGAATTGCGATGCCCCCTAAGCGTCGCGAAACGGCGTAAGTCCCGCTTTGACAACCACATCCTCTCCGAGAATTGCGTAGATATATACACTGTCTCAATTGATTACCGGCGCGACCGGTCGCGCTTTTTCGGCATTTTCCAAAAAATTCTCTCGGAACTGTTAACCGCATCGGCGGTTCTTTTCTCAGATGGCACGCACACAGCGGCTCTTTCTTTACCAGGATTGGAATCAACCACATGAAACTTGCCACGCGCACCCTGATGCTGAGCACTGCGCTTTCCTTCCCGCTCGCCGGCTTTGTCTCCGCCCAGACCCTCGACACCATCTCGGACGAAGAGCTTCGCGGCAAAAGCGCCGAATGCCAGTCTCTCGTCGAGAGCGCACGCGGCGATGAACTGCCGGCGCTTGTTCCGATGAACGACGTGATGGCCGCGGTTGACGAAGACAACCCCGAGGAATGCGCGCTGATCACCGAGACGATCGCCGCCCAGGGCGATGAGCAGACCGCCACCGACGAAACCACCGAGACGGACGAAGACACCGCGACGGCCCAAGCCGAAGAGAGCGAAACCGTCTCCGAGGAGGTCAACCTGTCGGAAAGCGCCACCATCGAAGGCCAGGCCCGTGTGACAGTCCCCGAGCCCGATGTCGACGTGCAGGTCCCTGCTCCGAACGTCACCGTGATGAAGCAAGTGCCGCGCGTGACCGTCAACGAGAGCCCGCTCGACATCCAGATCGCGCAGCAGCAGCCCAACATCGAGGTCGAGATCCCCGAGATCATCGTGCGCGTCGACATTCCGGCGCCGGACGTCTACATCCTCAGCTCCGACCCGGACGTGCAGATTTCCACCGATGATCCGCAGGTGCAGGTCGAGCAGGGCGAGCCGACGATCTCGGTCGTGCAGGCCGACCCGGAACTGAACGTGGATCTGGGCGTCGAGGCCGGTGAAGAGGCTGACGAGACCGAAACCGCCGACACCGACGGCAACGACACCCAGAGCGTCGCCGGCAACACCTCGGTCGATGACTCGGAGCCGCAGGTGGACATCCAGCAGGCCGAAGGCGAGCCGGAAATCAGCGTTCAGGGCGGCGAAGCCTCCGTGGCCTACGAGAAGTCCGAGCCCCGTATCTCGGTTGTGATGGCGAACGACCCGACCGTCGACGTGCAGCAGGGTGGCGAGGCCAACGTGGTCATCGAAACCGCCGAAGAGCGCGAGCAGCGTCTTTCGGAGCAGACCCAGGCTCAGGCACCGGCGCAGGGCGACGAGACCGCTCAGCCCACCGATGAGCAGGCCCAGCTGACCGCTGATGGCGAGCCCGCCGAAGGGACCGAGGCCGCTGAAGGCGCCGAAGGCGAGATGGCCGAAGGCGAAATGGCAGACGCCGAAGCCGGCAACACCACGACCATGACCATCGGCGAGCTGATGGAAAAGGACGTGATGACCTCGGACGGTGAGAACCTCGGCCGCCCCGCCGGCTTCATTGAAGAGAACGGCATGCCGGTTCTGGTGCTGACCAGCGGTGGCTTCCTCGGCCTTGGTGCGAAGGAAGTGCCGGTGCCGATGGACCGCGTCTCGGTCGAGAACGACGTGCTGGTCGTGGAGACCATGAGCGAAGAAGAAGTCGAGAACGCCTCCGGGTTCGATTTCCCCTCCGCTCAGCGCCTTGACGACGACCAGAGCATCGAAGTCTCCGGCATGTAATCCGGACGAGCTTTAAAAGGCTAAGCCCGCTCACCAATTCGGTGAGCGGGCTTTCTCATATTGCGGGCGGCGGGAATGTATATCGGAGGATGCCGCTGGTTTATTCGAACGCCATTTAGATTTCGCTTCCGGCCTTTTCGAGAGGTAGTGACCGGATCTCCGCCAGAGAACGCGGAATTAAATTCATCCGGATCAAAGCGCGCCCTTATTTCCGGCCTCAGGAAAAGCAATTCCGAAAGGCGACAAAAAGCTGTGCGCTTCCGTGGCCGAGCAGCGCCTGCTGCCACCGAGCCGCACCGCATCTACCAGCGCCCGTCCCTCACCAAGCGCCCACACAGCGCGCCTTCGCAAGCAGACGCGAAGTGTCAGCCCGCCGCCGCCAAATATCGGGCGATGGTGTCGATCTCGTCCGCAGCCCCAAAGGCCAGCGCCACGTTCTGGTGTGGCGTCTCGGGGATCAGGTCGAGGATGCGCGTGGTGCCGTCGGTGGCGCGGCCGCCGGCGGCCTCGATCATCAGCGCGATGGGCACCGCTTCGTAGGCCAGCCGCAGTCGGCCCTGCCGGTAGCCCTCGCGCCGGTCGGCGGGGTAGATGAAGGCCCCGCCCTTGAGCAGTATCCGGTGCAGCTCGCCCACCGCCGCCGCCAGCCAGCGCATGTTGAAGTCGCGCCCGCGCGGCCCGTCCGCCCCGGCGCGCAGGTCGCGTGCCCAGGCCTGAAGGCCCTCGGGCCAGTGGCGCTCGTTAGAGGCATTGTAGGCGATGGTCGAGGCGGTGGGCTTGAGCGTCACGTCGCGGGCGCTCATGCGGAAATCGTGCCCGTCGAAACTGGCGATCTGCACCCCCTGCCCCGTGGTGTAGCCGAAATCCAGCGAATGCCCGAACGAGGCATAGCCCGCCGCCACCGCCTCGGAGCCGCGCCGGGCGAAATCGCGCGGGCCAGTGGGATAGATCACGAAGAGCATCCCCAGCGGCGCGCCGATGCCGATCGAGCCAGAGCCGTCGATCGGGTCGATGGCGATGTCGTAGAGCCCGTCCGGATCCAGCGTCTCGACCTCTTCGGCCTCTTCCGAGAGCATGTGCCGCACGCCGCAGCCATGCAGCTCGGCGAGGATGTGGTCATGCGCGCCGACGTCGAGCGCCTTCTGCGCATCGCCGCTCTCGTTGCTCCCCACGAGTGCCGCCGGGTCGCCCGGCAGCTTGCCCGCCGCCAGCCGCGCGGCGATGGCGGGCAGGGCATGAGCAAGCGCACCGATGATGCGCCCCACCCCGTCGCCGGGCAGGCAGGCGGGAAGGATCTGCGCGGTGATTGGGCGGTCGTTGGTCAGGGTCAGCATGGCAGGACGTCCGTAACTCGGGGGAGGCCCGGCGGAGGTCGCCGGGCGGGGATGCCCCCGTCTACGCCGTCCATTCACCGGCGTCGACCGCCTCGGGGACGCTGCCCTTAGCGCCCGACCGGCATGGATATCGTCGGGTCCGCCCCCGGCCCGCAGGACGCATCTTGAAAGACTGTTCAGGGAAACCTCGGCGGGCCCGGCCAGGCCCGCCCTACCACGGCGCGGCAAACCGGAGACCTAACCCGCGGCCCGGATGCGATCCGGGCCGCAGGTCCTCGCCGGTATCAGCCGTTGACCACCGACAGCCCGGCGCCCGTGGGCAGCTCGATGTCCAGCACGCCCTTCACCGCATGGGCCGCCTCGGCGCCCTTCTTGACGAAATGCTCGGCGAAGAAGGCGTTGTGGGTCTCGGTCTCCTGATACTGGTGCGGCGTGAGCGAGACCGAGAACACCGGCACGCCGGTGGTCATCTGCGCCTCCATCAGCCCCTTCACCACCGCATCGGCGACGAAGTCGTGGCGGTAGATGCCGCCATCGACCACGAAGGCCGCGGCGACCACCGCCTCGTAGCGCCCGGTCTCGGCCAGCCGCTTGGCCAGCAGCGGCATCTCGAACGCGCCGGGCACGTCATAGGCCTCGATGGCCGCGCCGGGCAGCAGCTGGGCGGCCTCGGCCACGAAGCCCTCATGCGCGCGGTCGACGATGCCGGCGTGCCAGCGCGCGCGGATGAAGGCGATACGGGTCTGTGTCTGATCGGTCATTTCGGAACCCTCCGTTGATCACAAAAGGTCCCAGAGCTTTCGAACGCACAGGGCGCGCGAACGCCCGGCACGATACGTCTCTTCCATCCGGACTTTCACCGTCGGCCCCGGAATTCCACCGGATCTGCTTGACCCCTTCGCTGGGAAGGGCGCTCGCGGGCTGTCACCGCCGGTGGGGAATTTCACCCCGCCCTGAGAACGGGGGCACCATATGCGACCCGCCCCATAACGCAAGCGCGCAGTTTCGCCCGCACGCAAGGCGCCGGTCCGGCGGCCCTGTCACCGGGTCCGGCGTTGCGTCTCCTCGGCATCGCCGAGACCATCGCGCACGCCATAACGCCGCCCCCGCACCGCTCTGCATCCGACAAACACCGCCGCGTGCAATTCTTCCGAACCCCGGCGCAACCTTCTGAACCCAAAGGCGTTATCCCCGAGGGACGGGTGAACGACACATGGCAGACTATCTCGATTTCATCGCGCGGTACGACGCGCTCATCTCGCTCGCGCTGATCGTGGCGCTGTTCGCGCTCTTCATGCTCGAGCTCTACCCGCCAGAGGTGCCCGCCGCCGGGCTCGCGGCGCTGTTCGTAGTGCTCGGCTATGTCGGGCCGGACGAGCTGCTCTCGGTGTTCTCCAACCCCGCGCCGCTGACCATCGGCGCGATGTTCGTGCTCTCCGGCGCGCTGGTGCGGACCGGGGTGCTCGAAGCGGTCTCGAGCATGGTGATCGCGCAAGCGCGCGAGCGCCCGGCGCTGGCGCTGGCGGTGATCTTCGGTGTCACGCTGCTGGCCTCGGGCTTCGTCAACAACACGCCGGTGGTGCTGGTGCTGATCCCGGTGGTCATCCGCCTCGCCTCGGCGCTCGGCAAGGCCGCCACCCGCCTGCTGATCCCGCTGAGCTATGTCGCCATCCTCGGCGGCACCTGCACGCTGATCGGGACCTCGACCAACCTGCTGGTCGACGGCGTCGCCCGCAGCCAGGGGCTCGAGCCGTTCCGCATCTTCGAGATCACCCCGGTGGGCCTCCTCGTGGCGCTGGCGGGCGGCGTGACGCTGGTGATCCTCGGGCGCTGGCTGCTGCCCGACCGCGAGGCCAGCAACCCCGACCAGATGCTGGGCGAGACCACCTTCCTGTCGGAAGCGGTGCTGGCCGATGACACCCATGCCGGCAAAGCGCTGTCCGAGGTGGCGCCGTTCAACCGCGGCAACATCAAGGTCAGCGGGCTGCGCCGCAAGGGCCGCGCCCTGCCCGGTCCGCTGGCCGAGCAGGTGCTCGAGACCGGCGACACCCTGATCTTCCGCGCCCCTACCTCCGAGCTGCTGACCCTGCATGACGATCCGGCGCTGAAGATCGGCCTGCGCCGCGGCGAGCAGCCCGATGGCGAGCTGGTCACTGTCGAGGTCATCGTCTCGCCGCGCAAGCCCAGCCTCGGCCGCACCCTGCGCAGCATGTCGCTGGGCCGGCGCTTCGGGGTGCGGGTGCTGGGCGCCCATCGGCACGAGCACATCCCCGGCCCCGATCTCGGCAGCGTGCGGCTGCGCCCGGCCGACAAGCTCCTGCTCGAAGGCCCGCCAAACGCCTTCGAAAGCCTCGAGGACGAGGCCCAGCTGGTCTCGGTCAGCCGCCCCACCGGGCGCGCCTTCCGCCGCGGCCGCGCGCCCGTGGTGCTGGCGGCGCTCGCGGCGGTGGTCGGGCTGGCGGCGATCGGGGGGATCGACATCGCGACGCTGTCGATCCTCGCCGTGGCGGCCATCCTCGTGCTGCGCTGCATCGACGCCGACGAGGCGTGGGGCGCGGTCGACGGCTCGATCCTCGTGCTGATCTTCGCCATGCTGGTGGTCGGGCTGGGGCTGCAGAACACCGGCGCGGTCGACCTGCTGGTCGGCTGGCTGACGCCGCCCATCGCCGGGCTGCCACCGTACTTCGCGCTGCTGGCGATCTACATGCTGGCCTCGGCCCTCACCGAGACCGTCACCAACAACGCGGTCGCCGTGGTCTTCACGCCCATCGCCATCGGGCTCGCCGAGAGCACCGGCCTCGACCCGCGCGCCCTGACCATGGCGGTGATGTTTGGCGCCTCCGCAAGCTTTGCCACGCCGATCGGCTACCAGACCAACACGCTGGTCTACGGCGCGGGCAACTACCGATTCTCGGATTTCCTCAAGATCGGGTTGGCGATGAACATCGTCGCCGCCCTCACCGCCTGCGCCGGCATCGTGTGGCTCTACGGCTAGGGCTTGATCCGGACGAAGCGCGAGGTCACGCGCGGGAGGCCTGTCCGGACGGTTCGGTGGCCGAAGCTCCTTCAGCCGGACAGGTCTCAATGCCATGAACGAGAGCGACCGCGCCGCCGGAACTACGTTGGCCTGTGATAGAGGGCTGCCCCCGATGCGGCGTCAGACCGAGCCGAGGTAATAGCCGATGGCCTCCACCAGTTCCGTCTCCTCGTAGCCGAAATGGGAGCGGACGATCTCTTCGAGCTTGCGGTACGTGGCCGCGGCATGGGCGAAATTCGCCTCGCTCGGATCCTCCACCAGCGCCTCCGCGGCGCGCCCGAGGCGGATGATCAGCTCGTGCACCACCTCGTGTTCCGACAGCAGCTTGGCCACGACCTCGCGGAACATCCCGCCCCCCGCGGCGTCGATCCGGGGGAACATGTCGGCGCCCTCGATGTCGTGGTGGATCTTGAGCATCCGGCATTCGTGCCCGCACAGGTTTCCGAACGCCCGGAAGTTCTCGGCCATGTCGAGGGACAGGACGATCTGCTTGAGGTCCTTGGGCGGGGCGTCTCCGGCTTCGATCCGCGCCAGCACCGCGCCGATCTGGGCCATCTCCATCAGGTAATGCCGGTGGATTGCCGCCAGTTGCCGGCCCTGCCGCCGGTGCCTGTCTGTTGCCGCCGGAACCTTCGGCGCCTTGGGTCGCGCGGACTCGTCGAGATCGAGGTCATCCAGCGGAAGTGTTGAGAGATCAGTCATGCCGGGCATGAAAGCCTCTGGACGTCCGACGTCAAGGGCGTCGCGCCTGCAAAGGGGGCCATCGCCTCCCGGATGCGCGCCAACCGACCCTACGTCTGCCGGTCACCAGGAGCGCTGTTGCCGGAGTGAGGCCTCACGCATGCCCGTTGCGAAGCGGTTTGACAGGCCGGAGGTCGATGGAGCCCACGACGAACACTGAGGCCGTCACGGAAAGCGTTTCGTGACCTCGATCCGGCCGACGATCGCGTCGTTGAACGCGGTCATGTGTTCTGCCGGTATCCAGTACTCCAGATGAGCACGACCCCCGGCCTCCTGAACCTCATAAGCATCAAGGAACGACTTCAGGACATCAAAGCGGGTAACGAATCCCGAACCGCTCGCTTTCACGTTCCAGTCCCGCGCGATCTTGACGGCGTAGTCTTCGGTCAGCACCGGATAGAAAATGGGCTGTTCCGGCAACCGGGGCGGGAAGGCCTTCATGTCTGACTGTTCAATCAGCGCCAGCTCTTCGGGTCCGACGGGCCGCCAGAGGGTCACTGTTTCCGGTTCGATGCTCATGGAAAATGTCTAGCAGACCCCGACGGACACCATCAAGAGCGCGCGTCGCGATCAGCTCGCTCACGACCTTCGCCGGACTCCCGCAGGTTCGGCAGCGACTCCCTGGGCCAAGCAATCCGGGGCGGCGCGTTGTCCGAAACGTCGGTGTTGTCCGGCACCGGAGCGATGTCATGCGGCCCCGACCTCGGCGCGCTCCCCTCTATGCCAGCCATCGGAACCCGCACCAACCCTCGCTTCCATGCCTGCGCCGACCAAGCCGCGACAGCAGCGAAGGCCCGCCCCGAGCGCCGGGGCGGAAATCTGCCACGGGCCGGGCGGGATCGTGCGAAGAATCCGCAGCTTCGGCCCCTGCCACGGCTTGCCCGCAACCGGCTGCCTGCACATGGTTCCCCCACCGCGCGACGGGGCCGGACGGGCCTGCGTCGCCGAACGAGAGTCTGGGAGGACCACCATGATCAAGACCTACGGGCTCGGCGCACTGATCGCCGGCAGCCTCGCCCTTTCCGCCCCCGCCGCCTCGGCCGCGGAGTTCATCAACGTGCTCACCGGCGGCACCTCGGGCGTGTACTACCCGCTCGGCGTGGCCATCGCCGACATCTACGCCAAGAACATCCCCGACGCCCGCACCCAGGTGCAGTCGACCAAGGCCTCGGTCGAGAACCTGAACCTGCTGCAGCAGGGCCGTGGCGAGATCGGCTTCGCGCTCGGCGACTCGGTCAAGGACGCCTACGAGGGCAACGAAGAGGTCGGCTTCTCGCAGCCGCTCGACAAGCTCCGCGCCATCGCCGCGATCTATCCCAACTACATCCAGATCGCCGCCTCCGCCGACGCTGGCGTGACCACCGCCACCGAGCTTGCCGGAAAGTCGGTCTCGGTCGGGGCCGCCAAGTCCGGCACCGAGGTCAACGCGCGCAAGATCCTCGACGCGCTCGGCATGAGCTATGACGATCTCGGCAAAGTCGAGTACCTGCCCTTCGCGGAGTCGGTCGAGCTGATGAAGAACCGCCAGCTCGACGCCACGCTGCAAAGCTCGGGCCTCGGCTCGGCGGCGCTCAAGGACCTGTCCTCGACCCAGGACGTGACCTACGTGTCCGTCCCCGCCGAGGTCGCCGACACGCTCGGCGCGCCCTACGCCGCGGGCGTGATCCCCGCCGGCACCTATCCGGGCCAGGACGAGGACATCCCGACGCTGGCGATCACCAACGTGCTCGTGACCAGCGCCGACGTCTCGGACGAGCTGGCCTACCAGATGACCAAGCTGCTGTTCGAGCACCTCGACCAGCTCAAGGCGGCGCACGCGGCGGCGGGCGACATCGACCTGGAGACCGCGATCAAGAACGCGCCGATCCCGCTGCATCCGGGCGCCGAGAAGTTCTACAAGGAACAGGGCCTGCTCTGAGCAGACCCAGCGTCAGCCCGGCCCGCGCCGGGCTGACCGCATGACGGGAGGATCACATGACCGGACAACACGCGGCCGAAACCGGCCGGGCCGAGGAACTGGCCGAACTGCATGACCCGCTGGCCGAGAGCTTTCCGCCGAGCCTGACGGGGCGCTTCCTTTTCTGGCTGGCGGTGGTCTTCTCGCTCTACCAGATCGCCATCGCGGCCCATGTCATCGACCTGCCAAGCCAGGTGATGCGCGCGGTGCATGTGGGCTTCCTGCTGGCGCTCGGCTACCCGCTGCTGGCGCTCGGGCGCAATTTCGGCGCGCCGCTGCGGGCGCTGTGCTGGCTGTTCGCCGCCGCCGGCGTCGCCGTCGCCGCCTACCAGTGGATCGAGTACACGCCGCTGCTGTTCCGCGCCGGTGATCCCAACCTGCCCGATCTCGTGTTCGGTTGCATCGCGGTGCTCACCGTCTTCGTTGCCGCGTGGATGCTGATGGGCCCTGCCCTGCCGATCATCTGCGGGCTGTTCCTGGCCTATGCGCTCTTCGGCCAGCACCTGCCGCCGCCCTTCGATCACCGCGGCTACGCCTTCGAGCAGGTGGTCGAGCAGATCGCCTACGGCACCGAGGGCATCTACGGCATCCCGACCTACGTGTCGGCCACCTACATCTTCCTCTTCATCCTGTTCGGCAGCTTCCTCGAGAAGGCCGGGATGATCCGCCTGTTCACCGATGTCTCGCTCGGCCTTGTCGGCCACCGCACCGGGGGCGCCGCCAAGGTCTCGGTGCTATCCTCTGGGCTGATGGGCACGATCTCGGGCTCCGGCGTCGCCAACGTCGTCACCACCGGCCAGTTCACCATCCCGCTGATGAAGCGCTTCGGCTATCGCCCGGCCTTTGCCGGCGGCGTCGAGGCCACGTCCTCGATGGGCGGGCAGATCATGCCCCCGGTGATGGGCGCGGTGGCCTTCATCATGGCCGAGACCCTCGGCGTGCAGTACATCGAAGTGGTCAAGGCGGCGCTGGTGCCGGCCATCCTCTACTTCGCCGGCGCCTTCTGGATGGTCCATCTCGAGGCCGGCAAGCGCGGCCTGCGCGGCTTGTCCGCCGCAGAGATGCCCTCGGCCCGCAAGGCGCTGCGCGAGGGCTGGCACCTGATCCTTCCGCTGGCGGTGCTGGTCTGGCTGCTGTTCTCGGGCTACACGCCGCTGTTTGCCGGCACCATCGGGCTGGCGCTGACCGGGATGCTGATCCTCGGCACCGCCATCGCCGTGGGGATGCCGTCGACCGCGGTGAGGGTGATCTTCTGGATCGTGCTCGGGCTCTGCGCCTCGGCCTTCTTCAAGTTCGGCATCCACGCGCTGCTTCTGGTGCTGACGGTGCTCATCGCCGCCTGCGCCGCCTTCCGCGGCGGGCGCGAGACGCTGGCGATCTGTCGCGACAGCCTTGCCGACGGCGCCAAGACCGCCCTGCCCGTGGGCATCGCCTGCGCGCTGGTGGGCGTGATCATCGGCGTGATGACCCTGACCGGCGGGGCCAACACCTTTGGCCAATTCATCGTCTCGGTCGGGCAGGACAGCCTGTTCCTGTCCTTGGTGCTGACGATGATTACCTGTATCATCCTCGGCATGGGCATCCCGACCATCCCCAACTACATCATCACCTCGTCGATCGCCGGGCCCGCGCTGCTCGATCTGGGCGTGCCGCTGATCGTCAGCCACATGTTCGTGTTCTACTTCGGCATCCTCGCGGACCTGACCCCGCCGGTCGCTCTGGCCTGCTTCGCCGCCGCGCCGATCGCCAAGGAGAGCGGCCTGAAGATCAGCTTCGAGGCGATCAAGGTCGCCGCCGCGGGCTTCGTGGTGCCGTTCATGGCAGTCTACACCCCGGCGCTGATGCTGCAGGATGGCGGCGCGCTCGCGGGCGCCATCGGCTACTGGCCCGCGGTTGCCTATATCGTGCTCAAGGCACTGATCGCGCTGGCCCTCTGGGGCGCCTGCGTGATCGGCTGGCTGGGCCGCCCGCTGGCCATGTGGGAGCGCCTGATCGCCGTCGCCGCCGCCTTCACCCTCGTCGCGGCCCTGCCGATCACCGACGAGATCGGCTTCGCGCTCACCGCGGTCTTCGCGCTGCTGATGTGGCGGCGGCGCGCGGTGGTGTCAGCAGGATGAGCGGCTGCGTTCTGGCGGGGGCCTTGATGCTCGCCCTCGCCGACGGCGGCAGCTTCACCCTGCAATGGACCCACTCGGTCGAGCGTCAGGACTGGCGCGAGACGTGGGAGGTCACCGATGACCAGCGCCTGCACCTGACGCAGGCCGCGGTGAAGGGCTCGGGCGCCGGCATGGAGCCCGGCCCCGGCGGGCGCTTCGAGAACGGCTGGTGGGTCTGGACCCCGGACCTGCCGCCGGTGCCCTCGCTCGTCCTCGCCGCCTCGGGCGAGACTCCCTCGGCCTGGACCCTGTGCGGCGCCGAGTGCACAGAGCTCGGCGCCAGCGCCGGGCGGCCGGTGCGCCTCGTTCCCTGCCCCGACGCCGGCTGATGCCGCGCCGCGCCTCCCTGCTGCCACGGCTGCGCTCGGCCTGGCGCCTGCGGCTGGCCGTGGTGACGCTCGGGGCGCTGCTCTGCGGCGCGCTGGCGTGGCAGCTGGTGATGGCCGAGCTGCGGCAGGGGCTCGAGCAGGGTCTGCTGGTCAGCCACCGCGCCCTGCAGACCGAGATCGACCGCTTCCGCGCCCTGCCCCGCGTCGCCGGCGAGGATGCCCGCATCCGCGCCGCGCTCGCCACGCCGGAGGATCCCGCCACCATCGATGCCGCCAACCGCTACCTGCAGAAGATCGCCAGCCAGACCGGCTCGGGCCAGCTCTACCTGCTGAGCGCCGCCGGGCGCACGCTGGCCTCGTCGAACTGGGCCGCCCCGGGGAGCTTCGTCGGCCACGACTACAGCTTCCGCCCCTATTTCACCGAGGCGCGCGACACCGGCACCGGCACGGTCTACGCCGTCGGCGTGACCACCGGCGAGCCGGGTTACTTCATCGCCACCCGCATCGACGACCCCGGCCTCGAGGTGCAGGGCGTCATCGTGGTCAAGATCGACCTGCGCCCGCTGGAACGGGCCTGGGCCGAGACCGGCCAGCACATCGCCGTCACCGACCGCGACGAGGTGGTGTTCCTGTCCTCGGTGGACGGCTGGCGCTACCGCCCGCTCACCGCTCTGCCCGAGGCCACCCTCGACCGGCTCGCGGACTCGCGCCTCTACGCCCGCACCGATCTGCCGAGCGCGACACCGCTGCTGCCCAACGGCTCGGAGCTGTCGCTCGACGGCAAGGGCCGCGCCACGACGCTGCGCGGCACGCCGTTCGAGACCGGCTGGCGCCTGCTTGCGGCGACGCCGGTCTGGCCCGCCCGCGCCGCCGGCCTCGCCACCGCAGCGCTGGTGCTTCTCGCGGGGATGCTGGGCCTCGGGCTCGCCGACATGCGCAGGCACCGGCGGCGGCTGATCGCGCTGCGGCTGCGCCAGACCGAGGTGATGGAGCGCAAGGTGCGCCAGCGCACCGCCGAGCTTGCGCACGAGATCGAGGCCCGCCGGCAGGTCGAGGCCGATCTGCGCGCCATGCAGGCGACGCTTGTGCAGTCCGAGAAGATGGCCGCGCTCGGGCGCATGTCCGCCGCCATCGTGCACGAGGTCAGCCAGCCCCTTGCCGCGATGGAGGCGACGCTCACCGCCGCCGAGTTTGGGCTCTCGCGGGCGCCCGAGCAGACCGCCGCGCGGCTGCAATCGGCGCGCGGGCTGATCCGCCGGATGCAGCGCATGACGAAGCACCTGAAGAACTTTTCCCGGCGCGAGGTGGCCCCGCTCTCGCCGGTCGGGGTGGTGGAGGTGGCGCACTCGGCACTCGCATTGGCGCAGCCCCGCGCCGACGCGGCGGGGGTGGCGCTGCGCTTTGCGCCCCCGGACGGCGCCCCGCAGGTCGAGGCCGGGCACGCCCGGCTCGAGCAGGTTCTGGTCAACCTGCTGCACAACGCCGTCGAGGCGGTGGTGCCCGGAGAGGGCGAGGTCACGCTCTCGATCCTTGCCACCGCGGAGGAGGTCACGCTGCAGGTGCGCGACAACGGCCCCGGCATCGCGCCCGACGTGCTGCCGCGCATCGCCGAGCCGTTCTTCTCCACCAAGGTCGGCGGCGAGGGGCTGGGTCTCGGGCTTGCGATCTGCTTCGAGGTGGTCCAGCAATTCGGCGGACGGCTCGATATCCGCTCGGCCCCGGGCGCGGGCACCGAGGTGGCGGTGATCCTGCCGCTGCTGGCACGGGACGAGACGCAGGAGGCCGCCGAATGAGCCCGCTGATCCACGTCGTGGAAGACGACCGCGACCACCGCGTGGCGCTCTGCGACCTGATCGAGGCCGCGGGGTACCGCGCCGAGGCCTTCGCCGACGGCGCCGCGGCCCTGGCCGCGACCAGCCGCCCCGACCTGATCCTCACCGACCTGAGGATGCCCGGCATCGACGGCCAGCAACTGCTCGAGGCGGCGCGCGACCGCGACCCCGACTGCCCGGTGGTGCTGATCTCGGGCCATGGCGATCTCGCGCAAGCGGTGCAGGCGATGCGCGCCGGTGCCGAGGATTTCCTCGAAAAGCCCTATGACGGGATGCACCTGCTGACGGTGATCGAGCGCGGCCTGCGCAACCGAGCCGCCCGCGCCGAGATCGGCCGCCTGCAGGAGCGCATCACCCGCCGCGACGAGGGCGGGCTCTTGGGCCAGTCCGCCGCGATGGCCGCGCTGCGCGCCCGAATTGCCGCCATCGGCCCCACCGATCTCGACGTGGTGGTCACCGGCGAGACCGGCACCGGCAAGGAGCTTGTCGCCCGCGCCCTGCACGCCGCCGGGCCGCGCGCCGGTGGGCCGTTCGTGGCGGTCAACTGCGCCGCCCTGCCCGAGAGCCTGTTCGAGATCGAGATCTTCGGCCATGTCGCCGGCGCCTTTCCCGGCGCGCAGGACAAGCCCGGCAAGCTCGAGGCCGCCTCGGGCGGCACCCTGATGCTCGACGAGGTCGAGGCGATGCCCGCCGCGATCCAGCCCAAGCTCCTGCGCGCGCTGCAAGAGCGCAGCGTCGAACGGCTGGGCGAGAACCGGCTGCGGCCGCTCGATCTGCGCATCATCGCCACCTCGAAGACCGATCTCGGGCCGCTGACCCTCGATGGCAGTTTCCGGGCCGACCTGTTCTACCGCCTCGCCGGCGCCGAGATCGCGGTCGAGCCGCTGCGCGTCCTCGGCGACGACATCGCGCTGCTGTTCAGCCATTACGCGGCGCTCGCCGCGGCGCGCTACGGACGCGAGACGCCCAAAGTCGACTACCTGCTGCGCCAGCGGCTGATGCGCCGGGCGTGGCCGGGCAACGTGCGCGAACTCAAGGCGCTGGCCGAGCGCTTCGCGCTCGGGCTCGACCTGCCCGAGGGGCCGACTGCGGCAAGTGCCGAACCCGAGAGCCTTGCCGCGCGGGTCGCCGCTTTTGAGGCGCGCGAGATCCGCCTCGCGCTCGAGCGCTGCCGCGGCAATACCGAGCGCGCCGCCAAGGCGCTCGGGATGGCGCGACGCACGCTCAACGACAAGATCAGCCGCTACGGCATCCGCGTCTGAGCCTCGCACAACTGCTGGCGCGAACCGGTCCGAGCAACCGAAGCGCCGCGCGATTTCTCAAACCGCGCCACCTGAGGCGACCACCGAGCCGGCGTGCTGCCACAATGAACGATCACTCTTGTTTCCGGCATGGCCCCGCCAGAATGCGTTGCGGTCTTGTCTCGCCGGGTATGCGCTCCGCCCCTGTCCGGGCCAGCGTCATCGGGCAGCTGCCGATCCCGCCTGCGGCTCAGAACGTATCCTTGATGGTCAGGTGGCTGTGCCCGTGCGGCGCGCCTGCGCCGTGCTGGTGGACTTCGTGGACATCCTCGACCGGCACCAGAGACACATGACCGTGCCGGATCCCCCGCTCGGAGAACAGCGCCTGCGCGTAATCCTCGACATCCGCCACCTTGCCGCGCATCACCGTCACCTCCATCGCGCTGGTATGGTCGAGCGGCACCGACATCGCCGCGACGGCCTGATCGTGCCGCGCGTGGCGGGTCTCGGGCACCCGGCGCCCCAGATCGCGGGACGACAGGTCGAGCGTGTAGCTGACCACCCCGACGCAGTCGGCCTCCTGCGGCGCCTCCCGCGCGAGGGACCGGCGGAGCAGATCGCGGATCGCCTCCGACCGGTTGGTGGCCCCGGAGCGCTGCATCGTCCTGTCCAGTTCCGCCAGAAGGTCGTCCTCGATGGCGATGGTGATCCGTTGCATGGCCTTCTCCGTGCTGCCCATTTCAGCATCCACGTTCGCGACAGCCGCTGCAAGCCGGTCCGAGCTTTACTCCCGCCACGGGGCGCGTATGAAATCCGGCCAAAGAATTCATACGACGAGACATCTCATGTTCCGCCCGCTTGCCACCGCTGCCCTCGCCCTGTCGCTGCTCTCACCGGCACACGCCGAGGCGCGTTCCCTCGTGCTTGCCATCGGCGGCGAGCCCGAGGGCGGCTTCGACCCGATCATGGGCTGGGGGCACTATGGCAACCCGCTCTTCCAGTCGACCCTGCTGCGCTACGATGCCGAGCTGGATCTGGTCGGGGATCTCGCGACCGACTGGCGCCTTTCGCAGGACGGGCGCGTCTGGCGGATCCGCCTGCGCGAGGACGCCATGTTCTCGGACGGGACGCCGCTGACCGCCAAGGATGTCGTCTTTACCTACACCGCTGCCAGCACAGCCGGGGGTCTTGCCGACCTCACCGTCCTCAAGGAGGCGCGCGCCCTCGACGATACGACCGTCGAGCTGGAGCTGACCGAGCCCCGGATCACCTTCGTGGCCCGCCTTGCCACCCTCGGGATCGTGCCCGCGCACAGCTATGGCGCGGACTATGCACGTCAGCCCATCGGCTCCGGCCCCTTCAAGCTCGTCGAGTGGCGCGAGGGCGAGCAACTCGTGGTCGCGCCGAACCCCTATTGGCATGGCGGCGAGATCGCCTTCGACCGGGTTAGCTTCGTCTTTGGCTCGGAAGAGGCCGGTCAGGCGCTGGCCCGCACCGGCGCGGCGGATCTGGTCGCCGTGCCGCCGTCGATGGCCGATGCGGCCCCGCCGGATATGGCGGTGCTGAAGATCGACACGGTGGACAATCGCGGGCTGGCATTCCCGATGGGTCCGGCGCGGGACGAGACCACCGAGACCGGGGCGCCCATCGGCAACGACGTGACGGCGGACCGGGCGATCCGGGTGGCGATCAATCAGGCGCTCGACCGCGAGGCGCTGGTGGCGCTGGCCCTGAACGGGCACGGCCGCCCTGCGATGGGGCCTGCCGACGGCCTGCCGTGGGACAACCCCGAGGCCGCGATCCCCGGCAACGATCCGACCGCTGCGATGGCGACACTGGAGGACGCCGGCTGGACCGACAGCGATGGCGACGGCCTCCGCGAGAAGGACGGCCTGCGCGCGGCATTCCGGGTGCTCTACCCGGCCGGAGACAGCACGCGGCAGGCGCTGGCGCTCGGGGCGTCACAGCAACTGCGCGCGATCGGCATCGAGGCGCAGCCCACCGGCAGCAGCTGGGACGAGATCGGCGCCTTGATGCACTCACAGGTCGTGGTGCTGGGCTGGGGCGCACATGACCCGTCCGAGATCTACGCCCTGCATCACGGCGACTATGCCGGGGTCGATTACTACAACACCGGCCATTACGCGAACCCGACCGTGGATGCCCATCTCGAGGGCGCTGAGGCGGCGGGCAGTTTCGACGCATCGCTGGCGCACTGGCAGGCCGCCGCGTGGGACGGCGAGACCGGGTTCGGACCGAAGGGAGATGCGGCCTGGGCGTGGCTGGTCAACCTCGAGCACGCCTACTGGGCGTCGGACTGCCTCGATCTCGGGTCGCTGCAGATACACCCGCACGGGCATGGCTTCCCGATCACCCATGATCTGCCCTCCTGGCGCTGGACCTGCGAATGACGGCATGGCTTGCGAGGCTCGTGGCCGGGCGCCTGATCCGGCTGGCGTGGCTGTTGCCGCTGGCAGCGGTCGGGCTTTTCGCGCTGATCTCGCTCGCGCCCATCGACCCGGTGCAGGCCTATGTCGGCGGGCGCACCTCGCAGATCGGCCCCGAGCAACGCGACGCCATCGCGAGTGCCTGGGGGCTGGACCGTCCGGCCTCCGAGCGCTTCGCAAGCTGGCTCGGAGATCTGGCGGGGGGGGATCTGGGGCAGTCCATCACCTTCAACGCGCCGGTGCTGCAGGTGATCGCGGCCCGCCTTCCGGCCTCCATGGCGCTGGTCGGGCTTGCCTTTGCGCTGTCCTTCCTGCTGGGCACCCTGCTGGGGCTGGTGGCAGGGGCCACGCGCGGGCGCTGGCCTGACCGCGTGATCCGCACCCTCGCTGTGGTGCTGGCCGCCAGCCCGGGCTTCTGGGTGGCGATCCTGCTGGTCGCGGTCTTCGCCGTCACTCTGGGCTGGCTGCCCGCCTGCTGCGCCGCACCGCCCGGGCAGCTGGCCTCGGAGGTCACGCCTGCGGATCGCTGGCGTCACATGGTCCTGCCGGTCGCGACGCTGTCGGTGGTGGGCATCGCGCCGCTGGTGCTCCACACCCGTCAGAGCCTGATCGCCTTTCTCGACAGCCCCGCGGCGCGGCACCTCTCGGCGCACGGGGCGACGCCCCTGCGGCTGGCCTTCGGCCCCGGCCTGCGCCATGCGGCGGGCGTTGCGCTGACCCTGCACCTCGCCGGCGCCGGCGAGCTCTTCGGCGGCTCGGTGCTGGCCGAGGCGGTCTTCGCCTGGCCCGGGCTCGGACAGGCGACGGTGCGCGCCGCCACCGGGGCCGACGCGCCGCTGCTGATGGGGATCGGGCTGGCGACGCTGCTGTTCGTCTTCGCCGGCAACCTGCTGGCCGACATCGCCGCCCGGCTCGCCGACCCGCGCCTCAGGCGCATTGCATGAGCGCCGTGACCGAGCCAATCGGCGCCCAGCCCGCCCGCCTGCGCACACCCTATAAACGGGCGGCACGCCGCGGCACCCTCGCGCTGGCGCTGCTCGCCGCGATTCTGCTGGGCGCGCAGCTCCTGCCCGGCGACGCGCTCGCGATCGACGCCACCGCCCGGGCGCTGCCGCCGCAGCCGGACCACCTGATGGGCACCGATCTGCTGGGACGCGACATCGCCGCGCGGACGCTCGCGGCACTCGCCCAGAGCGTGCAGATCGGGCTGCTCGCGGCGGGCGCATCGACCGGCGTGGCGGTCATCCTCGGGCTGGGGGCGACCTTCGGGCGCCTCGCGGATCACGCGGTGGGCGTGCTGACCGAGCTTGCGCTCGGCCTGCCGCATTTCGTCCTGCTCATCATGATCGCCTTCGCCATGGGCGGCGGCACGACCGGCGTGATCGTCGCCGTGGCGCTGACCCACTGGCCGCGCCTCGCCCGCGTCCTGCGCCACGAGGCACAGACCATCGCCGCCTCGGACTACGTGGCGATCTCGCGCGCGCTCGGGCGATCGCGGCTCTGGGTCGCCCGGCATCACCTCGCACCGCATCTGGTGGCGCAGATCGTCGCCGGGTTCATCGTGATCTTCCCGCACGCGATCCTGCACGAGGCCGGGCTGAGCTTCATCGGCCTCGGGATCGAGCCGCACCTGCCGTCGATCGGCGTGATGCTCTCCGAAAGCCTGCGCGAGATCATGGCGGGGCACTGGTGGGTCGCCGCCGCGCCCGGTCTGGGCCTGATGCTGGTCGCACTCGCCTTCGAACGCTTCGGCGAGGCCCTGCGGCAGGTGTCGGACCCCGCGGGACACATCACATGACGCTGACGATTACAGACCTCGCGGTGCGCTTTCCGACCGGGCCGGTGCTCGAGGGGATCTCGCTGACGCTCGCGCGGGGCGAGCTCGTCGGGCTGACCGGCACCTCGGGCGCGGGCAAGAGCCTGATTGCCGAGGCGTTGGTGGGGGCATTGCCGCCCGACGCCATCCGAAGCGGCAGGATCGAGATCGCGGGCCAGCCGGTCGCTGCGCGGACGGTCGCACTGGCGCCGCAGGGGCTCGATGCGCTCGACCCGCTGGCGCCTGTCGGCCGTCAGATCAAACGCTTTGCCCGCCTCGCCGGTGTTGCCGCCGACGTGCCCGCCGCGCTCGTCGGCGTCGGCCTGCCGCCCGACACCGCAGATCTTTATCCGCATGAACTTTCCGGCGGCATGGCGCGCCGCGTGCTTCTGGCCACGGCCCTCGCCACCGGGGCCGACTGGATCGTCGCCGACGAGCCGACGGTGGGGCTGGACCCCGAGGCCGCGGGGCGGGTCCTGTCCCTGCTGGCCGGCGTCGCCCGCGCCGGGCGCGGCGTGATCGTCATCTCGCACGACCTGATCGGGCTGGCGAAGATCGCCTCGCGCATCGTCATACTGCGCGCGGGGAAGCACATCGAGACCGCGCCGGCCTCCGCCTTCACCGGAGCGGGCGCCACACTCCGCGACGGGTTCTCCCGGGCGCTCTGGACCGCCCAGCTTGCGCCGGAGGCGCAATGCTGACCGCCCGCGCCCTGACTCATGCGTATGGCTCTCGCACGGTGCTGCACGGTGTCGATCTCGCGCTTGAACCGGGCGAGGTGCTGGGCCTCGGCGGCAGTTCCGGCTCGGGCAAGACGACCCTGTGCCGGGTGCTGGCGGGTCAGCTCGTGCCCTCCGGCGGCGAAGTCAGGCTCGATGGAAACCGGATCAAGACGCCCTCACGCGGCCACCCGGCGCCGGTTCAGTACGCCCCGCAATCCCCCGAACTGGCGGTCGATCCGCGCTGGCCCGTGCGCAAGATCCTCGCAAACGGCGGGGCGCCGGACCCGGAGTGCCTCGCGGCGTTCGGCATCTCCGAGCAGTGGGCGGAGCGACGGCCCGCGCAGCTGTCGGGCGGCCAGCTGGCGCGGGTCTCGCTGGCGCGGCTGTTCCATCCGGGCCTGCGGGTCCTGATCTGCGACGAGATCACTGCCCAGCTGGATGCGATCGAACAGGACCTGCTTCTGCGCGCCCTGATCGGGTTGGCCCGGACGCGCCGGATCGGGCTGCTGCTGGTCTCGCACAACGGCGCCCTCAGGGCGCGGTTCTGCAGTTCCAGCATCGTGCTGGACCGGGGCGTCCCCGGATCATCCGGGAGCAGCGCCGCGCGGCGGGACGGGCCTGACGCGGCGCTGCTCCGGCCAGACAAAGCGCTGCCCAAGGTCGGCTGACCTCTCGGTCCGCGCAACCGACCCGATGGGCGACACCGGCGCGCCGCGTCGTCCGCCAGTGGGATGCGCCGTCAGGCCACGACGTGCCCGGTCAGCTCCGCGCAAAGCGCCTCCACTCGCCGCGCCGCCTCTTCGAGTTGCGCGTCCGGGACGGTCAGCGCGATCCGCACCAGCCCGTCGCCATTGCCTCCGAAGGCATTGCCCGGCATCACCGCCACGCCCTGCTGCTCCAGCAGCTTCCAGGCGAACGCCTCGCCATCCAGCCCGGTGCCCGCCACGTCGAGCATCAGGAACATGCCCCCGCGCGGCATCTGCGCCGAGACGCCCGGCACAGCGTTCAGCCGCTCGCAGAGCATCCGCGCGCGCCGCCCGAAGGCCTCGCGCATCCGCGCCGACGTGTCGAAGTCGCCGCGCAGCGCCGCCTCGGTCATATCGGCGATGAAGGGCTGGTTGCCGAACAGCATCGTCTCCGAGACCGGCAGCAGCGCGGCGCAGAACGCCGCCGGGCCGATGGCCCAGCCGCTGCGGAACCCCGTGGCCGCGTGGCTCTTCGAGATCGAGGAGACCACGACGACACGCTCGCGCAGCGCCTCGATCTCCAGCGGCGAGACGAAGCTGCCCTCGAAGATCAGCTCGGCATAGACCTCGTCGCAGACGATCCATAGATCATGCTCGGCGCAGATCGCCCCCAGCTCTTCCATCGTCACCCGGTCGATGACGGCGCCGGTCGGGTTGTGCGGCGTGTTGAGCAGCAGCACCCGGCTCTCGGGCGTGATCGCCGCGCGCAGGTCGGCGGGCTGCAGGACGAAGTCGCGCTCCATGCGCAGCGGCACCGGCTGCACATGGCCACCGGCGGCGGACACCACGCCCTCGTAGGTGGCGTAGTAGGGATCGCCGATCAGCACCCCCTCGCCCGGCCCGACCAGCCCCAGCATCACCGCGAAGAGCGCCGTCTGGGTGCCGGGAAAGCACAGCACGTTCCCGGCGCCGATCTGCGGGTCGCGCGGGCGGTAGGCCTCGACCAGTGCAGCGACCAGCCCCGGCTCGCCGCGCCCGTTGGAGTACTGCGTGCGGCCCGCGCGCAGCGAGGCGACGCAGCGCTCGATCAGCTCCGGCGCGGGCGAGATGTCGGGCTCGCCGATGGTCAGCTCGATGATGTCCTCGCCCGCATCGCGGCGGGCGCGCGCGGCGTTGTGCACCGCCCACTTGTCCCCTCCGAGGGTGCGCAGGCGTTCGGTGATCGCGGCATACCGCATGTCAGCTCCTTTCGTCTTCGCGCGCCAGATGGCGCGTCAGCGTTGTGTCGGGCAGGCGCAGGATGCCCTCGGCGGCGGCAAGCGCGAGGCCCGGAAGCCGCCGCGCGTCGTAAAGCCCGTGCCCCAGCGAGCCCTCGATCCACAGACCGTCGATGAGGCCGTTCAGCGCGATGGCGAGGCTCTTGCACCGTGTCGGGTCCGCCGGGCGGCCATGCGCCACCAGAACCGGGTGGATTCGCGCCTCGAGCAGGTCGAGGAATTCGCGATAGCCCTCGCGGTGAATGTCGGCATAGGCCGGATCGACGCGCACGCGGCCGACGAAGGTGGCCCAGAGCGAGACCTTCACGCCCGAGAGGTTCGGCGATGCGAAGTTGGCCGCGATGACCTCTGCCAGCGCCACCTCGGGGGGCAGCGCCTCCCCGGCGCCGGACTCTTCGGCGGCGGCGGTCATCTGGCCCATCAGGTAGGCATAGGCCGAGCGCACCATGTCTTCCTTCGAGGAGAAGTAGTGCCGAATCAGGCCCGCCGAGACCCCGGCGCGCTCGGCGATCTGCCGCGCCCCGGCCTTGTCGAGACCAAGATCGGCCACGCAGGACAGCGTCGCCTCGATCAGGTCGGTGCGACGGCGGTCCTGCGACAGACGGCTGTAGGCACGCTTCGTCACGCCCGACCACCGGCCGCGACGGGCGTCATGTTTTGGGCGTTCCGTAAGGTCACTTTGACTTCCTCTCCGAGATTTGTTTTACAGTCGTACAACAGCGAAAAAATTGCAAGGGATGAGCCATCCGGAACCACCCGGAATTGGCACAGGGACAGCCATGAACGATGCCACGCCGGCGGTAGAGATCCGCGACCTCCACAAGCGCTTCGGCCGCCTCGAGGTGCTCAAGGGGATCTCGCTGACCGCGCGCCCCGGTGACGTGGTGGCGGTGATCGGCGGGTCGGGGTCGGGCAAGTCGACGATGCTGCGCTGCATCAACATGCTCGAGACCCCCACCGCCGGCGACATCGCGATCCACGGCGAAGACTATAAAATGCGTGCCACCCGGGACGGCGGGCTCGAGCCGGCGGACCGCAAGCAGCTTCAGCGCATCCGCGCGCAGCTCGGCATGGTGTTCCAGAGCTTCAACCTCTGGCCGCACCGTACCGTCCTCGGCAACGTCATCGAGGTTCCGGTGCAGGTGATGGGCCTGCCGCGAGACGAGGCGGTGGCCCGCGCCCGGCAGGTGCTCGATCGCGTCGGGCTGGCGGCCAAGGAGGATGCCTACCCGTCGCAGATGTCCGGCGGCCAGCAACAGCGCTGCGCCATTGCGCGGGTGCTGGCGGTCGAGCCGCTGGCCATGCTCTTCGACGAGCCGACCTCGGCGCTCGACCCCGAGCTGGTGGGCGAGGTGCTGAACGTGATCCGCGACCTCGCGTCCGAGAAGCGCACGATGATCCTCGTGACGCACGAGATGGGCTTCGCCCGCGATGTCGCCAGCCACGTCGTCTACCTGAAGGACGGCCGCATCGAGGAACAGGGCCCGCCCGAGCAGATCTTCGGCGATCCGCGCTCGCCGCATCTGCAGCAATTCATCCGCTCGATCGCCTGATCGCGCGGACCTCCAAGATACCAAAAGACACCAAACAGAGGAGACACCATGTTCAAGTCACTCGCGCTCGCCGCAACAGCCGCCGCCGCGCTCGCCGCCCCGGCCCTCGCCGAGCCCTACAAGGTCGGCATCGCCGCGGAACCCTACCCGCCCTTCTACAGCCCCGACTCGAGCGGCGAGTGGAGCGGCTGGGAGGTCGACTTCGCCAATGCGCTCTGCGACGAGATCGAGGCCGAATGCGTGATCACGCCGGTGGCATGGGACGGCATCATCCCGGCACTCAACACCGGCAAGATCGACATGATCGTCGCCTCGATGAGCATCACCGAAGAGCGCGCCAAGCAGATCGCCTTCTCCGACAAGTACTACGACACGCCGACCGGCGTGATCGCCCTCAAGGAAAGCGACGTCCAGCCCACCGCCGACGGCGTCGAGGGCGCCTACCTTGGCGTATCCGTCGGCACCATCCACGAGACCTATGCCCGCGCGCATTTCTCCGAGACCGCCGCGGATATCCGCAGCTATCCCACGGTGGATGAAGAGCTGCAGGATCTGTCCGCCGGTCGCATCGATGCGGTCGTCGGCGACATTCTGGCGCTCAAGCCGTTCCTCGAGAGCGAGGCCGGCGCGGCCTGCTGCGAGTATCGCGGCGCGGTCGAGAGCGACCCGTCGATCCTCGGCAACGGCGTTGGCGTGGGGCTCCGCAAGGACGACACCGAGCTGCTGGAGCGGGTGAACTCCGGCATCGCGGCGATCCGCGAGAATGGCACCTACGACGCAATCTCCGAGCCCTATTTCGAGGGCATCGACATCTACGGCGGCTGAGCCGTCTTCCCGGGCCGCGACACAAAGGTCGCGGCCCGATGTCTGAAACAACACAGGACACCGCCGCACGATGATCGAGGCAATAGATTTCAGCCTGCTCGCCCTCACCTCACCGGGCTGGGGCGGCGCGCTTCTGGCCGGGTTCCTGCGCTCGGTCGAACTGGCCGCAGGCGGCTATCTGCTCGGCATCGTCATCGGCCTGCTCGGCGCCACCGCCAAGATCTACGGCGGGCGCATCCTGCGCGACATCGCCGAGCTTTACACGCTGCTCATCCGCGCCGTGCCCGAGCTCGTGCTGATGCTGCTGTTCTACTACGTCGGCACCGACCTTCTGAACACCCTGATGGCGTCTCTCGGGCGCGAGGGCATCGACATCGACGGCCTCAGCGCCGGCATTCTGGTGATCGGGCTGGTGCAGGGCGGCTATGCCACCGAGGTCTTCCGCGGCGCCATCCGGGCCGTGCCGCCGGGTCAGATCGAGGCGGCGCAGGCCTTCGGCATGTCACCCTTCAGGGTGCTGCGCCGGGTGACCCTGCCGGCGATGGCGCCGCACGCCCTTCCCGGCATGGCGAACCTGTGGATGATCGCCACAAAGGACACGGCGCTGCTCGCCGTCATCGGCTTCTCCGAGCTGACGCTGGTGACCAAGCAGGCGGCCGCCGCGACCCGCGAGTACTTCCTGTTCTTCATTGCCGCCGGGCTGCTCTATCTCGCGCTCACCCTGATCTCGAACCTCGGCCTGCGCTGGCTCGAGCGGCGCGCGCGCCGCGGCCTGCCGGCCGCCGCCTGAGGAGCGCGACATGCCCGATATCGACATCGTCACCCCGATCCACCCTGCGCCCGCCCTCCCCCTGCGCGCCCGCCTCGCGCCGCTGCTGATGCCGCATCGTCTGGTCATGGCCGCGCTGGCGCTCGCGGCGCTGGCGGCGATCGTCACCCAGATGAACTGGAGCTGGCTCCCCGTCTACCTGCCCAAGATCGGTCACGGCCTGCTGGTGACGCTGGTGTTGCTGGGCTCCAGCGTCGCCGCGGGCTTTGCCCTCGCGCTGCCGCTCGGCGCGGTGCAGGTGACCGGGCCGGCGCCCCTGCGCTGGCTGGCCAACGGCTTTTGCACGGTGATCCGCGGCACGCCGCTGTTGCTGCAGCTCTGGCTGATCTATTACGGGCTCGGCGCGCTGTTCGCGCAGTACCCGGAGATCCGTGCCTCGTGGCTCTGGCCCTACCTGAGACAGGCCTGGCCCTATGGCTTCCTGACGCTGACTCTGTCCTTCGCCGCCTATCAGGGCGAGATCATGCGCGGCGCCTTTGCCGGGGTGCCGCGCGGCGAGCTCGAGGCCGCACGCGCCTTCGGGATGCCGCGGCTCATGGTGTTCCGCCGGGTCTGGTTCCCGCGCGCTGTGCACCGCGCGCTGCCGACGCTGGCGGGCGAGATCATCCTGCAATTGAAGGCGACGCCTCTGGTGGCGACGATCACAGTCACCGACCTCTACGCGGTGATCACCCGCGTGCGGCAGGACACCTTTCTGACCTACGAGCCGCTGCTGTTGCTGATCGCCATCTACCTGTGCCTGAGCGGCACGCTGACGATCGTGCTGCGCTGGCTCGAGGGCAGGGTGCCGAGCGGGCACTAGGCCCGCCCGGTCTGGCTTAACCCGAACTGATCCAAGCCCGTCAGTAGCCGCGCGCCCGGTCCACTTCATAGGCCAAGGGCTGGCCGTCGCGCAGCGCCCGCGCGGTCTCGACCACCTGCGCGGCCACCACCTCCGGCAGCGAGTCGCTGGCCACGTGCGGCGTCAGCCGCAGCCGCGCGTCGCGCCAGAAACGGTGCGTTGCCGGCAGCGGCTCCTCGCGGAACACATCGAGCGTCGCGCCCCCGAGCTGGCCGCTGTCCAGCGCGGCCTCGAGATCGGCCTCGACGAGATGCTCGCCGCGCCCGATCTGCACCAGCGAGGCCCCCGGCGCGAGCCGCTCGAACAGCGCCCGGTTCAGCACGTTCTCGGTCTCGGCGGTCAGCGGCAGCACGTTGACGAGGTGATCCGCCCCCTCGGCGGCAAGCGCCACCGCGCCGGGGCCGGAAAGGTAGTGCACCCCCTCGAGCCGGTCCTCGGGCAGGTTGCGACAGGCCACGCGGACGGCAAAGCCCATCGCCCGGAGCCCCCGCACCACGGCGCGCCCCATGGTGCCGTGACCCAGCACCGCCACCTGCACCGCGCCCGGAGCGCGCATCGGGACCGGCGCCCAACGCGCCTGCGCCGCATTGCGGGCCATCTCTCCGAAGCCGCGCTCGTGATGCAGCACCTCGTGTACGGCGTAGCCCGCCATGAGCGCGGCCTGATGCGGATCGCGCACCCGCGCCACGGCGACATCCTCGTGCAGGCCCGGATGCGCCAGAAGCGCGTCCACCCCCGCGGCTACGGACATGGCAAGGCCGAGATTGCGATAGGGCGCAAAGGCGTCCTCTTCCGGCTCCCAGCAGATCGCGAAGCGCACCTCCTCGGGCCGCTCGATCTGATCCGGATGGCGCAGCACGACATCTGTTGCGGTGCGGCGAAGCGCATCGCCGTAAAGCGCGTCGAGGTCGGCCGTCGCACTGAGGTAGACGCCGGTGATCGCGGATGGCTCGGGCATGGTTGCGGCTCCCTTTGCAAAACAGGTCATCTTATTGCACATTTGTAAAACAACTGCCATTGCGAACCTTGCCGACCGGCAACGCCCGCGCAGCACCGCGCGAGAATCCCTATTCTCGCGGAGCGCAACCGGTGGCATATTCGGCCCCGAAAGGGTGTGGCCGGGCAACGACCCGCGCGCCCCTGCGCCTTGCCGTCGGCGCATGTGCAGCGCGGCGCTTTTTCGGGGTGCATCCCATGCTTTTCGATCTTGGCTCCTACGCGCCTCAGGGCGCCCTTCTTCTGGTGGCTGCCGTCTTTGCGCTGTTCCTGAGCGAACGCTTCGCCGCCGAGGTCACCGCCCTTGGCGGCGTCGCCCTCGCGCTTTTGCTGGGCCTCGCGAGCACCGACGACGTGCTCAAGGCCCTGAGCAACTCCGCCCCGGCCACCATCGGGGCGATGTTCGTGCTGAGTGCCGCGCTGGTGCGCACCGGCGTGCTCGAGGCGGTGGCGGAATGGCTGGGTCGCGGAATGCAGCAGCATCCGCGGCGGACCATCCTGATGTTCTTTGCGCTGGCGGCCATTGCCTCGGCCTTCATGAACAACACGCCGGTGGTGATGATCCTGATCCCGGTGGTCTTCGGGCTGGCCCGCCAGCTTGGCACCAGTGCCTCGCGCTTCCTCATGCCGCTGAGTTTCGTGGTGATCATGGGCGGGACCTGCACGCTGATCGGCACCTCGACCAACATCCTCGTGGACGGGGTCGCGCGCGATCTCGATCTGGCGCCGTTCTCTCTCTTCGAGATTGCCCCGCTCGGCATCGCGCTGGCGGTGCTGGGCAGCCTCTTTCTGGCCGTCGCCGCGCCGCGCCTGCTGCCCGACCGGATGGCGCTGGCCGAGGCGCAGGCGCCGCGCAGCGGACGGTCGTGGCGGGTCGAGCTGTTCGTGCCCGCCACCTCTCCGCTGATCGGGCGGAAGGTGAGCGACATCCCCGATTTCCGCCGCAGCGCCACCCGGCTCGTCGACCTGATCCGCGAGGATGTCTCGCTGCGGCGCAAGCTGCAGGCCGAGGTGCTGCAGCCCGGTGACCGGGTCGTCCTCCACACCTCAGAGACCGAGCTGGCGGGCTACCGGGGCGAAGGTTCTCGCGGGCTGGCCATTCCCGGGCTCGAGCCGGCAAACGCGCGCCGTCACCAGGTGGTCGAAGCGCTTGTGAAGGATCGCAAAGGCGCGGTGGCAGAGCTGGGCTGGCGCCGCAGCCACGGGGTCTATCCCATCGCGCTGCACCGCAAGGGCAGCTCGCGCGACCTGCTCGAACAGCGCCTGCAACTCGAGCCCGGCGACACGGTGCTTCTGGACGGCCCCGCCGAGGACCTTGCGCGCCTCGCACGGGACGAGGACCTGATCCTGCTGGCCCCGCTGCAGGCCCGGGCCTTCCGGCGCAACAAGGCACCGATCGCGCTGGCGGTGCTCGCCATCGTGGTGCTGGGCGCGTCGCTGGAGCTGGCGCCGATCCTGCCCTTGGCCATCATCGGCGCGGCGGTCGTTCTGCTCACGCGCTGCGTCGAGCCCGACGAAGGCCTCGGCGCCATCGACGGCCGCCTGCTGCTGCTGATCGTCAGCATGCTGGTGCTGGGCACCGCGATGGAGCGCAGCGGCGCCATGGCGCTGATCGTGGACGGGCTGTCTGGTCCGCTGGGCACCCTCAGCCCGATCCTCGCGCTGGCGGTGATCTACGCGGTGACCTCGGTGCTGACCGAGGTGGTCACCAACAACGCGGTCGCGGTGATCATGACCCCGATTGCCGTCGGCGTGGCGCAGGCGCTCGGCCTCGACCCGCGGGCCTTCGTCGTGGTGGTCATGTTCGGAGCGAGCGCGAGCTTCGCCACCCCGATCGGCTACCAGACCAACACGATGGTCTACAACGCCGGCGGCTACCGCTTCACCGACTTCCTCCGGCTCGGGCTGCCGATGAACATAATGGCCGGTATCGTGACAGTGCTGCTCGCGCCGGTGTTCTGGCCGCTGCAGCCCTGACGCGGGGCCGAGGACGGCCGGCGCGGCGCCCCGAGGTCTCGGGGCGCCAAACTCAGGCGGTGACGGAACCTGTCGTCAGGCGGTCAGGGCCAGAGCAGGTAGAGATAGCCGCCATAGCCCGCCAGCAGGGCCAGCCCTTCCCAGCGGTCGATGCGGCGCGCGGTGGCCGCGAAGACCACGAGCACGGCGCTCACCCCCACCATCAGCGGCGCGTCGAAGGCGACGATCTCGGCGGGCACGGCGCTCGGGGCGATCAGCGCCGTGGTGCCGCCGATGCCGAGGATGTTGTAGATGTTGGAGCCGACGATGTTGCCGAAGGCCACGTCGCCCTGCCTCTTCAGCGCCGCGATCACCGACGTCACGAGCTCGGGCATCGAGGTCCCGACCGCGACGATGGTCAGGCCGATCACCGTCTCACCGATGCCGAAGGCCCGCGCGAGCGCGGTCGCGCCATCGACCAGAGCCGCGCCGCCCAGCACCACGAAACCAAGCCCGGCAAGCGCCAGCAGCAGCGGCAGGATCAGCCCGCGCCCCCGCGACGGTTTCGCCAGGCCCGGATCGACCTGCAGCAGCGCCGCGCTCTTGTCATGGATGGCGCCGCGGGCCTCCGTAGTCCGCTCCTGCCGGATGACGAAGACGATGTAGCTCACCAGTCCCGCGACGAACACCGCGCCAAGCAGGCGGCCCATGGGGAGCACGAAGGCCAGCGCGGCGAACAGCAGCGCCACCCCGAGCATCAACGCCGCATCGCGCCGCAGCGCGGACTCGGCCACGATCACCGGGCAGAGCAGCGCCGAGATGCCGCCGATCAGCAGGATGTTGGCAATATTGGAGCCGACGATGTTGCCATAGGCGATGCCCGGCGATCCGTTCAGCCCGGCCTGCACGGAGGTCACCAGCTCCGGCATCGAGGTGCCGAAGCCGACCAGCGTCAGGCCGATGACGAGGGGCGAGACCCCGAGACGCTCGGCGGCCTGAACCGCCCCCCGCACCAGCAATTCGCCGCCGGCCACCAGCAGCAGAAACCCCGCGATAAGCGGAACCCATGTCTCGATCATATTGAACTCCGGCGCCGACCAGCCGGCGCATCGAAGAGGCAGGTGGCGATGTCCGCGACGGGCTTCAAGGGCCGGATCACCGGGCCGTGCAGATATATATCTGTCGCGCTGCTAAGAGGATAGCCGCCGGCGATGCGCCGCGCGGCGGCAGTCTGCAAGGCCCCCTCATCGCGGCGCCCGCGTTGGCCCTCGCGAAACGCGGATCGCATCGGATCCGCCGCGCGCAAAGCGCCTGAGCCCGGGCAGCGGAGGCTCCGCGCCCAGGGCGGGTCGCTTAGGTCCGCAGCGCCGGCAGGCCGACGCCGGTGGACTGGAAGCCCCCGTCCGACGCGATGGTCTGGCCGGTCACGTAGCTAGCCTTGTCCGAGCACAGGAAGACGATGACCGAGGCGATCTCGTCCTCGGAGCCATACCGGTTGAGCGGGATCGCATCGTGATAGGCGTCGATGATCTCCTGGCTGTGCACCGCCATGGCAAGCTTGGTCCGCACCGGGCCGGGGGCGACGCAGTTCGCCCGAATGCCATACTCGCCAAGCTCTGCCGCCTGTTGCTGCGTCAGCTGGATCACCCCGGCCTTCGAGGTGCCGTAGGCCACCCGCAGCGTCGAGGCGCGCAGCCCCGAGATCGAGGCGATGTTGACGATGGCGCCGGAGGTCTTGCGCAGTTCGGGGATCGCGGCCTGCGAGCACAGGAACACGCCGTCGAGATTGGTCGCCATGACGGTGCGCCAGCGCTCGAACGTGGTCTCTTCGATGGGGCCGAAATCCGCCACGCCTGCATTGTTGACCAGCGCGTCGATGCGGCCGAAGGCGCCGGCCACCTCCGCGATCATCGCGTCGACCTGATCGGGCTGCGAGACGTCGCAGACCACCGGCAACACGTTCTCGAGCGCGCCCGCCTCGGCCATCAGCGCTTCGGCGTCGCGGTCGATCATCGCCACCCGGCGCCCCTCGGCGAGGAACTGCTTGGTGGTGGCAAGGCCGATGCCACGGGCGGCCCCGGTGACGATGGCGGTCTTCTGCTCGGTTTGCTGCGACATGGAAAGGTCTCCTCAGTTGGCGGGGCCGAGCAGGACAAGCGACAGCTGCGGCACGAAGGCGATCACCGCCAGCCCGACAATACAGACCAGCAGGAACGGGACGGCGCCTCTGGCCACCCGCTCGATCGGCAGGCGGGTGACGTTGGCGGCGACGTAGAGGTTGATGCCGACCGGCGGGGTGATCAGGCCGATGGCAAGATTGACCATCACCAGCACCCCGAACCACACCGGGTCCCAACCCAGCTCGCGCACCACCGGCAGGAAGATCGGCAGGCAGATGAACATCACCGTCACCGCATCCATGAACATGCCTGCGACCAGCAGGATCAGCATGATCACCAGCAGGATCGTCATTTCGTTGCCGCTGAGGCCCAGCAGCGCGCCGGAATAGGTGCCCACGAGGTCCTCGACGGTCACCACCCAGCCGAAGAGGCTGGCATAGGCGACCACCAGCATCACCGTGGCCGAGGACGCGGCAGCGTTCGAGAGCGAGTCGTAAAGGCCCCGTAAAGTCAGCGTGCGGTAGATCAGACCGCCGACCAGCAGGGCGTAGACGGTGGCGACCAGCGCCGCCTCGGTCGGGGTGAAGATGCCGGAATAGATGCCGCCGAGGATCACCACCGGGGTCATCAGGCCCCAGAAGCTCTCCTTGAACGACAGCCAGAGCTGCACGAGGTAGGGCCGACCAGCGTAGGGGGCCGGGCTCAGCGACTCGAGCGTCGCGGAGCCACCGCCGCCTGGTTTGGCGAAGGGCAGCGTCAGCAGCATGATGAGGCCCATGAAGATCCCCGGAAGGATGGCGGCGAGGAACAGCTTGGAGATCGAGGTCTCGGCGATGACCCCGTAGATCACCAGCCCGATCGAGGGCGGGATCACGATGCTCAGCGCCGCGCCGGTGCAGACGAGCCCGGCGGCGTAGGGCTTGGGATAGCCGTCCTCGACCATGCCCTTGATGATCATCGGCCCGATCGCGGCGACCGAGGCCGGCCCAGAGCCGCTGACCGCGCCCCAGAACAGGCAGACCACGGTGCCGACGACCCCCATGCCGCCGGGGGTGGCGCCGATCAGCACCCGGAAGAAGCGGATCATCCGCTCGGCGATGCCGAGCGAGCCCATCAGCGTGCCCGCGAGGATGAAGAACGGGATGGCGAGCAGCGAGAACTTGGTGATGCCGGTGGCGATCAGGTCGCCCGCCAGATCCAGTCCGAAGCCGATCTGCCACATCGCATAGAGCGCCGAGAGGCCGAGCGAGAAGGCCACCGGCACGCGCAGCGCCAGCAGGATGAAGAACAGGATGACCATCTCGGTGCCCGCAGGCAGCCCGGGAACAAGATCATACATCCGGGATCACCTCGTCATCCGCGCCGGTGCGCCAGACCAGAACCGCGTGCTGCAGGTAGCGCACAAGGACCAGTGCAAAGCCGAAGGGCACCGCCGCCTGATAGTACCAGGCCGGGATCTGCAGACCGTAGGACCGCATCCCGTTGCCCATCATGTTGGTCATCGCCTGCCAGGAGAACCACGCCGACAGCGCCAGCAACGACACCGAGGCCGCCACCGAGAGCACGAAGACCACGCGCCGCGCGGGCTTTGGCAGCAGGTCGTGCACCAGTCCGACGGCCAGATGCTCGCCCCGGCGGGCGGCAATGGCGGCGCCGAAGATGGTCAGCAGCAGAAAGCCGTTGGTCAGCAGTTCCTCGGTCGCGGCCAGAGAATAATGCGTCCCGTAGCGCACCACCACGTTGGCGAACCCGAGAAAGGTCATGGCCAGGAAGAGCACCGAGCAGATGATCTTCTCGGCGTCGCGCAGGATGAAGGACATCAGGCCTCCCGATACTCAGACAGACGCGAAAGGCGTGTCCCCGCGGGGACACGCCGGTCTTGGCAGTGGCTCAGTTCGCGCCGGCGATGGCGTCCTGAAAGCTCTTCACCAGCTCGGGGCCGACCTTGGCGGCCCACTCGTCGAAGGCCGGCTGGGTGGCCTCCTTGAAGGCGGCAAGCTCTTCGGCGGAAGGCTCATAGACCTCCATGCCCTTCTCGCGCAGGAACTCGATTCCGGAGGCGGTGGCCTCGCGGCTGATCTCGCGCTGGTAGCTCATCGCCTCCTGCGCGGCCTCGCGGAGGGTGGCCTGCATGTCGGCGTCGTAGCTGTCCCACTTCTTCTGGCTGATGCCGATGAAGATCGGGTCATAGGAATAGTGCCAGGTGGTGAGGTACTTCTGCACTTCGTAGACCTGCTGCGGGATGATCACCGCGCCGATCGGGTTTTCCTGACCGTCGACCACGCCCTGCTGCAGCGCGGTCAGCGTCTCGCCCCACTGCATCTGCTGGGGGTTGGCGCCGAGCGCGTTCATCACGTCGATATACATCGGGCCGGCGACGCGCATGTTGAGGCCCTGCATGTCCTCCGGGGTCTTCACCGGGCGGGTGTTGTTGGTCACCTCGCGGAAGCCGTTCTCGCCCCAGGCCAGAACGATGATGCCCTTCTCGGCGAGGATCTCGGCGAGCTGCTCGCCCGGCGCGCCCTGCGTGGTGGCATCGACCTCATCGTAATCGGAGTAGAGATAGGGCAGCGAGAAGGCGGCCATCTCGGGCACCAGCGGCGTGACGTTGATCGCCGAGGTCACCACCAGATCGAGCGCACCGCGACCGACCATCTCGGCCTGGCGCATCTGGTCGCCACCGGCGAGCTGCGCGTTGGGGAACACCCGGACCGAGACGTCGCCGCCGGTCGCTTCGGAGAGCAGCTCGGCGAACTTGTCCGCGCCCTTCTGCCAGGTCGTGGTGTCGCCGGTGTTGTGCGACAGCCGCAGCGTCTCGGCCGAGGCTGCGCCGACCGTCATCGCGCCCGCCAGCATGGTGGCCAGGGCAGTCTTGCCAAATTTCGCGAACATCAAATCCGTCCTCCCAAAGTCCGGGCCTGTCTGACCCTGCCGCGCGCGGCCTCCCTGCCCCCGCGGCGTCCATATCGTGGAATGCCTTCATTGCCACGCGCAACAAGAACTTGCAATATTGGGAATGAAGCAAATAGGTATTGCGAAACTTTCGATACACATCGCCGGAAAGGTCTCTCAAGCTGGTCCATAATGTGGAACAAAAGTCGACGGAGGGCACAGCGCCCGGCCCTGCAGGAAGCCAGAGCGTCGATCGCGCGCTGGCGCTCTTGGGCATGGTCGGACGGCAGACCGAGGACGGCGCCAGCCTCACCGAGCTGGTCGCCCGGAGCGGGCTCAACAAGTCCACCCTGCGCCGCCTCCTGCTGGCGCTGATGCGCAACGGCATGGTCGAGCAGAATCCCGAGAGCCGCCGCTACTACCTTGGTGAAGAGGCCTATGTCCTCGGCACCTTCGCGGCCCGCCGGCACGGCCTGCTGGAGCTGTCGCTCGAGACCCTCAAGCGGCTGGCGCAGGAGACCGGCGACGCCGCCTTCCTGTCGGTGCCGCGCGGCGCCTCGGCGCTTTGCCTGCATCGCGAAGACGGCACCTATCCGATTCGCAGCTACGCGCTGCTTGCCGGGCGGATGCATCCGCTCGGGGTGGGCGCCGGCTCGCTCGCCATGCTCGCCGCGCTGCCCGACGACGAGGTCGAGGCCATGCTCGAGCTCAACGCCGCACGGCTCGCCGCCGATTACCTGCTGCTGCAACCGGACGAGATCCGCGCCCGCGTGGCGCAGACCCGTGACAGCGGCTTCGCGCTCAACCCCGGCCTCGTGATGCCCGATTCATGGGGCCTTGGGGTGGCGCTGCGCCGCCCCGATGGCAGCCTTGCCGGGGCGCTGTCGCTGGCAGCGGTCGAGAGCCGGATGCAACCGCCCCGCCGCGACGCGCTGGTGGCGCAGTTGCAGGCCGGCGCGCGCAGCATCGAGACAATCCTGGCCCGGCTCCACGCCGCGCCAACCCGCACCTGAGGAGGACAGAATGCAAGATCCGCAGATCGTCGGCTGGGGCCACACGCCGTTCGGCAAATCCGAGCACCCCGACACCGAGAGCCTGATGGCCGCCGCCGTGGCCGAAGCGCTCGATCATGCCGGCATCACCCCCGAGGATGTCGACGGCATCTTCACCGGCGTGTTCAACAACGGCTTTTCGCAGCAGGACTTCCAGGGGGCCCTCGTGGCGATGGGCGACGAACGCTTCGCCCACACACCCGCCACGCGCTACGAGAATGCCTGCGCCACCGGCTCGGCGGCGCTGCACGGCGCGATGGACTTCATCGCCGCCGGACGGGGCCGCATCGCGCTGGTCGTGGGCGCCGAGAAGATGAGCGCCACGCCCACGGCGGAGGTCGGCGACATCCTTCTCGGGGCCAGCTACTGCAAGGAAGAGGCCGACATCAGCGGTGGCTTTGCCGGGCTCTTCGGCAAGATCGCCGGCAGCTACTTCCAGCGCTACGGCGACAAGAGCGAAGAGCTGGCGATGATCGCCGCCAAGAACCACTCCAACGGCATGGCCAACCCGCTGGCGCATATGCGCAAGGATTTCGGCACCGCCTTCTGCAACACCGTCTCCGAGAAGAACCCCATCGTCGCCGGTCCGCTGCGCCGCACCGACTGCTCGCTGGTCTCGGATGGCGCGGCGGTGCTGGTGCTGGCCGATGCCGAGACCGCGGCCGAGATGCGCCGCGCCATCGCCTTCCGCGCCCGCAGCCACGTCAACGAGATCATGGCGCTGTCGCGCCGCGACGTGCTGGAATTCGCCGGCGCCCGCCGCGCGTGGGCGCAGGCCTTCGAGGCCTCGGGGCTTGGCCTCGACGACCTGTCGCTGGTCGAGACGCATGACTGCTTCACCATCGCCGAGATGCTGGAATACGAGGCCATGGGCCTCGCCGAGCGCGGCGAGGGCGGGCGCGTCATCCGCGACGGCATCACCGCCAAGGACGGCAAGCTGCCGGTGAACGCCTCGGGCGGGCTGAAATCCAAGGGCCACCCGATCGGCGCCACCGGCGTGTCGATGCACGTGATGGCGGCGATGCAACTGGCAGATGAGGCCGGCGACATGCAGATCCCCGGCGCCGAGTTCGCCGGCGTGTTCAACATGGGCGGTGCCGCGGTGACCAACTACGTCTCGATCCTGGAGCGGGTGAAATGAGCCAGCCCGGCGCGATCGACCTTTCCGCCGGGCTGGCACCGGTCTCGACCCGGGTGATGAACCTGTCGCATTTCCTCACCGAGAGCGCCCGCCGGCATCCGGACGAAATCGGCTTCGTCTGGGGCGAGCAGAGCTGGAGCTGGGCCGAGATGGAGGCGCGCTCGAGCGCCTTCGCCGCTGCCCTGTCGCAGCGCTTCTGGCTGGGCAAGGGCGACCGGCTGCTGGTGCAGTCGGCCAACAACAACCAGATGTTCGAGGCGATGTTCGCCTGCTGGCGTCTCGGGGCGATCTGGGTGCCGGCCAACTACCGCCAGTCGCCCGACGACCTCGCCTATCAGGCGCAAAGCGCGCAGGCCAAGGGGCTGCTCTGCGGCGCCGAGTTTCCCGACCACGCCGCCGCCTGCGACGGGCTCGAGTTCGTCATCGGCATCGGCGAGGGGCTGGGTGAGAGCTATGAGGCGCTCGTTGCCGCGCATCTCGGCGAGCACCCCGCGGTGGCCGAGGTCCGGCGCGACCATCCCTGCTGGTTCTTCTTCACCTCCGGCACCACCGGGCGGCCCAAGGCGGCGGTGCTGACGCACGGGCAGATGGCCTTCGTGGTGACCAACCACCTGTGCGACCTGATGCCCGGCACCGGGCCCGAGGACGCCTCGGTCGTGGTCGCGCCACTATCGCATGGCGCGGGCATCCACCAGCTTGCGCAGGTGGCGCACGGGGTGAAGACGATCTTGCCCGCCGGGGCCAAGTTCGACCCCGACGAGATCTGGCGGCTGGTGGCGCGCTGGAAGGTGAGCAACCTCTTCACCGTGCCCACCATCGTCAAGCTGCTGGTCGAGCACCCCTCGGTGCACGCGCATGACCATTCCAGCCTGCGCTACATGATCTATGCCGGTGCCCCGATGTACCGCGCCGATCAGGTGCGCGCGCTCGAGGTTCTGGGCCCGAAGCTGGTGCAGTATTTCGGCCTTGGCGAGGTCACCGGCAACATCACCGTGCTGCCACCGGCGCTTCATTCCACCGACGACGGGGCGATGCGCATCGGCTCGTGCGGGTTTGCCCGGACGGGGATGCAGGTGCAGATCCAGAACGCCGAGGGCGCAGAGGTCGCACCGGGTGAGACCGGCGAGATCGCGGTGATCGGCCCGGCGGTCTTCGCGGGCTATTTCGACAACCCCGAGGCCAACGCCAAGAGTTTCCGCAACGGCTGGTTCCTGACCGGCGACCTCGGTCACATGGACGCGGACGGGTTCTTTTACCTGACCGGGCGCGCCTCGGACATGTACATCTCGGGCGGCTCGAACATCTACCCGCGCGAGATCGAGGAGAAGATCCTGCAACACCCCGGCATCTCGGAGGTCGCGGTGCTTGGCGTGCCCGACCCGGTCTGGGGCGAGATCGGCGTCGCGGTCTGCGTGCCGCGCGGCGAGGGCGTGCAGGCGCAGGAGCTTCTGGTCTGGCTCGGGCCGAAGGTCGCGCGCTACAAGATGCCGCGCCACGTGGTCTTCTGGGACGAGATGCCCAAGAGCGCCTATGGCAAGATCACCAAGAAGCTGATCCGCGAGGAGCTGACGGCGCGCGGCGATCTGCCCGAGGCGGCGCCCGCGGGATGAGCCTGCCGCCGCCCCTAAGCCATCCCGGTCCGCGCGCGAAGGCGCGGGCCGTCTCGCTGCCCTGCTACGCCGAGCCGGTTACCCTGTCGCTCGAGGCCGGGATCCCGCTTGACCGGGCGATCGTCGATGCCGCCGCGAAGGCGGGCTTCGAGGCGGCCTATCTGCGCCTGCCAGCCGCCGAGCTTGCGCGGCTGGCCTACGTCATCCCGACCCCCGCGCCGGGCGATGGGCGCGCCGCGTGGTACAGCGCCACGCATGTTCTGCAACCGGGCCGGCTGATCGAGGCCGGTCTGCATCTGGGACGGAAGGACGGCGCGCCCTTCCTCCATTGCCATGGCCTCTGGGCAGGCGAGGATGGCGTTTGCCGCATGGGGCATCTGCTTGCGCCGGACTCGGTGCTGGCAGAGACGGTCGTGGCCGAGGGCTGGGGCCTGAGCGGCGCGCGCTTCGAGGTGCGCCCCGACGCGGAGACCGGCTTTGACCTGTTCACTCCGGTGCCGCACGGGCGCCCGAAGCGCGAGCCCAATGCCCTGCTCTGCAAGCTGGCGCCGAACGAAGACCCCCACGCCCTGCTCGCCGAGGCCGCCCGCGCTATGCCGGGGGCACGGATCGAAGGCATCGG
Organism: Salipiger bermudensis; assembly: GCF_020171625.1. GTDB lineage: Bacteria > Pseudomonadota > Alphaproteobacteria > Rhodobacterales > Rhodobacteraceae > Salipiger > Salipiger bermudensis_B. The sequence continues at coordinate 43,574 of NZ_JAIUZY010000006.1, read as the reverse complement.
CAGCCTGATCGCCACCCGCTTCGAGGGCGCCGCGCAGGACAGCTATGCCACCGAGGTGCTGCTGCACGACGGGCAGATCTCGGATGGCGCGGTGAGGCTCGAGGCCAGTTCGGTCGGGTTCGATGGGGTGCCCCTGAGCGGCACCCTTCAGTCCGGGGCGAACCGAATCTGCATCACCGCGGAGCTTCTGCTGCTCGCGCCCTGAGGGAGGTGACATCGCGATCCCCGGCAGAGGCTGGCGGGGCGGGTGACGCCGGCCTGTCGGGCGGCCGCTTCCCGGGGCCGGCTGTCGCGGGTTGTCGCAATTTTTCGCGCGCCGTCCCGTCATTGACGGGACCGCCTGCGGGGCCGGTGCATGGGCGTGAGAGTCAGTCTGCGCTGAACCGGATATGCGGCCGCGCGGCGTCGGCGGTCGCCTCGACATGGGCAAAGACGCGGAACACGTCCTTCAGAAGCCGCGGGGTCAGCACCTCTGCGGGCGAGCCGCAGGCGTGGATGCGCCCGCCATGCAGCACCACGATCCGGTCGCAATACATCGCTGCCAGATTGAGGTCATGCAGCGCGATCACGCTGGTCAGGTCGAGGTCGCGCACCATGCGGAGGATCTCGATCTGGTGATGGATGTCGAGATGGTTGGTCGGCTCGTCGAGGAACATCACCTGAGGGGCCTGCGCGAGCGCCCGCGCGATGTGCACGCGCTGCCGCTCCCCGCCGGAGAGCGTCTGCCACGCCTGCTTGCGGCGCGACGTCATGCCGACGCGCTCGAGCGCATCGCGCACCGCGGCCTCGTCGCCTTCGGACCACCCCGCCAGCGCAGAGCGGTGCGGTGTTCGTCCAAGCCGCACCACATCGCTCACCGACACGTTGGTGTCGGTGGCGGCGCTTTGCTGCACGAAGGCCACCTGCCGCGACAGCGTCTTGCGCGGCACCGCTGCGATGTCCTCGCCGTTGATCTCGACGCGGCCCGAGGCCGGGCGCTTCAGCCCGGCCAGAAGCCGCAGCAGCGACGACTTGCCCGAGCCGTTGGGACCGATGAGGCCAAGGGTCTCTCCCGGCGCGACGCTCAGCGAGACGTCGGACACGATGGTCCGTCGCCGCACGCCCCAGCTCAGGTTCTCGGCGACGATGCTCATGTCTGGGGCCTCGCGCGGTAGAGAATGATCGCGAAGAAGGGCACGCCGACCAGCGCCGTGACGACCCCGATGGGGATGGTCTGCTGCGCCACGATCACCCGCGAGACGATGTCGGCGACGACCATGAAGAGCGCCCCGATGGCGGCACAGGCGGGCAGAAGCCGCATGTGCATCGGCCCCACCACGTAGCGCGCCGCGTGCGGCACAACGAGGCCGACGAAGCCGATGGCGCCGACCATGCTGACGATCGTCGCCGTCATCACCGCCGTCACCGCGAACAGTGCCAACCGGATGCGCGCCACCGGCACCCCGAGCGCGGCGGCGTCCTCGTCCCCGAAGGTGAACGCGTCGAGCGCGCGCGCCAGGTAGATGCAGATCGCGAGCCCCATCGGCACCACCACCAGCAGCAGGTGGAAATCGGGCCAGCGCACGCCACCGAAGCTGCCCAGAAGCCAGAACATGACGTTGCGCGCCTGCTCGGCATTGCCCGAGGTCGTCACGATGTAGGAGGTCAGCGCGTTGAAGAGCTGCGATGCGGCGACGCCCGCGAGGATCGTGTGGTTGGGCCCGCTGGTCGCACCGTTCGACAGCAGCGCCACGAGGCCGAAGGCGGCAAAGGCGCCCGCAAAGGCGCCTGCCGACAGCGACAGGCTGCCCGCGCCGAGGCCCAGCACGATGACGCAGACGCCCCCGGTCGAGGCGCCCGCCGAGATCCCCAGCACGAAGGGCTCGGCCAGCGGGTTGCGCAGCAGCGCTTGCAGGATCGCCCCGCACAGCGCCAGCCCCGCCCCGGCCAGCGCCGCCACCAGCGCCCGGCTGAGCCGCAGGTCCCAGACCACGCTCTCCTCGATCGGCGGCAGCTCGGCCCCGGTCAGGCCAAGGCCGTTGCCGATCGCGAGGAACACGTTGCCCAGCCCGATCGTGTAGTCGCCGATGGCGGTGGCCACGCCGATGGCGAAGACCAGAACCACCGCCGAGACCAGCGTCAGAAGCGCGAGCCGCACCCCGCTGCCGTCCTGGACGCCCACGCTCATTCCGACAGGTCGAGCGCGTCGATCTGCTCGGCCACGATCTCGGCCCCGTACAGCGTCTGGATGCTGGCATTCGTCGCCGCACCCGGCATCACCACGATGCGGCCCTTCTGCACCGCCTCCATCTGGCTGACGATGGGATCGGATTCCAGGAACGCGATCTTGTTCTCCGCCTCGTCGAGGCTCCAGCGCTCACGGTCGACCTGCGCCGCGACGATCACCGTCGGGTCGGTGGCCATGATGCCTTCCCAGCCGAGGGTCGGCCATTCCGATTCGGCCTTCACGGCGTTCGACCCGCCCAGCAGGTCGGCGATGTAGGTCGAGGGCCCGTTGCCACCCGCGAGGTAGGCGTCGTCCTCGGGCGAGGGGCTCGAGAACCAGAACAGGAAGGTCAGGTCCTCGCGATCCTCGAAGCGCTCCCGCAGGGCCGCCTCGCGCCCCTTCAGGTCCGCGATCACCGCCTCGCCGCGCTCGGCGACGTCGAAGATCCGGGCCATGTCATCGATCTCCTTGTAGAGCTGATCCATGGTCCAGAGCTCGTCGCGGGCGCCGTAGATGTCGGTGGACACCTCGGTGACCGAACAGGCGCTCGGCGACAGGTAGGTGGGAATGCCGAGGCGCTCGAAATCCTCGCGCTTGGCGACCTTGCTGTCCGGCCCGAGAAGCGTCACCAGCATGGCCGCGACAAAATCCGGCTGCTTCGACAGCACCGACTCGAGGGTCGGGAACTCGACCGTCAGAAGCTCCACCTCGTCATTGGCCTCGGCCAGTTCGGGCAGCACATCGTTCGGCCAGAAGGCCGTCGCCGCCATGCGGTCCTCGAGCCCCAGCATCAGCATGATCTCGGCGCTGTTCTGACCAAGCGCCACGGCATTTTGCGGCGCCTTCTCGAAAGTCACCGACTGGCCGCAGTTCTCGATCGTCAGCGGGTAGGTCGTCTCCGCCTGCGCCGAGGCGACCGAGAGGACCAGCGCGGTGGCTGTGAGGGCAAGGGTCGAGATGTTCATCATGTCGAGGACCACTTTACTGAGTGTTTTTGTCGGAGATGCGTTACAAGGTTCTGGAAAGCGCTGCAAGCGCATTGGCTCACAGTCTCGAGAGGGTCTCGTGTCGGAGGAGAAGGGTGCGTGGCAGGCCGAACTTGCACCGCGCCGGAACCGAGACAGCGCGTGCCGCATAGGGGCAGCCTCGTGATTTGTGCACTGAAGGAGGGTGGGACAGTCCGGAGGTCGACGGGCGGGATACTGGCGCAAACCGCGACAGTTGGCCGCTTGGTCGTCAGGAAGCCGTCGAAAGATGCGCGCCGAGGGCGCTGCGAGGAAGACACAGAATGGCATCTCCTTTCAGCGGTCTGTGGACGGCCTCACGGTTCGATGCGCGGTGGGTTTGGAGATGCGTCGCGGCAGCAGCGGCAGAATGCCGGGCGGCAAGCCGGGGCTGGCCCTCACAGACTCACGGCCAACCAAGCCGCAGGTCCCGCCCCCGGCGAAACGCGACGGGGCGCCCCTTTCAAGAGGCGCCCCGCCGAAGTCATCTAATCCGGCTCAGATCGCCGGGAGGCGGTCGATGAACTTGTCCATGGTCAGAGGGTAGTCGCGGACCCGGATGCCGGTGGCATTGTAGAGGCCGTTGGCAATCGCCGCCGCGACCCCGCAGAGGCCCAGCTCACCGACGCCCTTGGCCTTCAGCGGCGTCGCCACCCCGTCGAGCGTATCGAGGAAGATCACCTCCTGCTCGGGGATATCGGCATGGACGGCGACCTCGTAATTGGCCATGTCGTGATTGGCAAAGAAGCCCCGGCCCCGGTCGAGCGCCATGTCCTCGGAGAGCGCCGCGCCGACGCCCATCACCATGCCGCCGATGACCTGGCTGCGCGCGGTGATCGGGTTGATGATGCGGCCCGCATCGCAGACCGCGAGCATTCGCCGCACGCGGGTTTCGCCGGTATAGGCGTGCACGCCCACCTCGACGAAATGCGCCCCGAAGGTGCCCATGGCATAGTCCTTCTGGAAGTCGCCCCACTGGATCGCGTCCTCCGTCGAGACCTCCTCGTTGATCTCCGAGAGCGCCATGTCGGTGTCGCCGCCGGTAACGCGTCCGCCGTTGAACGAGGCGTCCTCGATGCCGAGATTGCCGGCGATCTTGTCGCGCAACGCCATGCAGGCGGCATAGACGCCCGAGGCTGAGCTCGGGGCGCCGAACTGCCCGCCAGAGCCGGACGAGGCCGGGAAGGCGCTGTTGGCCAGACGCATCTCGACGTCTGCCACGTCCATCCCCATGGTCTCGGCGGCGGTCTGCGCGAGGATGGTGTAGGAGCCGGTGCCGATATCGGTCATGTCGGTCTCGATGATCAGCTTGCCGCCATCGAGGATCGCCCGCGCGCCCGAGGGCAGCACCAGCGCGCCGCGGTAGGCCCCGGCCACGCCGTGTCCGATCAGCCAGTCGCCGTCGCGCTGTTCACCGGGGGTGGTGTTGCGCTTCGACCAGCCAAAGGCCTCGGCCCCGCGCTCGAGGCATTCGACGAAATGCCGGTCGCTGAACGGGATGTCGGGGTTGGCGGGGTCCACCTGCGTGTCGTTGATGATGCGGAACTGCACCGGGTCCATGTCGAGCGCCTCGGCCATCTCGTCCATGGCGATCTCGAGCGCCATCAGGCCCGAGGCCTCGCCCGGAGCGCGCATGTCGGCGGTTTCGGGCAGCGGCATGTCGACCACGTGGTTCTTCACGCGACGGGTGTCGCCGGCATAGAAGATCGGGGTCTGCGCGGTGGGGTTCTCGCCCCGACCGCCGGGCAGGCAATAGGCCGCGGCCTCGTGCCAGATGCCGGTGAGGTGGCCGTCCGCGCGGGCGGCGAGACGAATGCGCTGCACGGTGGCCGAGCGGTGGGTGGTGTTGTTCATCACCATCGGACGCGGCAGCGCCAGCTTCACCGGCACGCCCGCGGCGCGCGAGCCGAGCGCCGCCAGCACCGCGTCGGCGCGCAGCCAGAGCTTGGACCCGAACCCGCCGCCCACATAGGGGCTTTCCACCCGGATGCGCTCACGGTCGATGCCGAAGGTGGCGGCGATCGACTTGAGGTTCACGTTGATCATCTGGTTTGAGGTCCACACTGTCATGTCCTCGCCATCGGACCAGTCGACGGTGGAGGCGTGGGGCTCCATCATCGTGTGGCTCTCGGCGGGCGTATGATACATCTGGTCGATGACGTGGGGGGCATCGCGGAAGGCGGCCTCGACATCGCCCACCAGCGTGTCGGGCTCGCCGGTGCCCTGCATCCGCTCGAAGGCCGCGTCGAGATCGAGATCGGCGGGCGTGCCCTCCTCGTAGTCGACCTCGATCAGGGCGCTCGCCGCGCGCGCCTGCTCGAACGTGTCCGCCACGACCACCGCGATGGCCTGATGGTAATGCTGCACCTCGGCGCCGCCGAACAGGCGGGCAACGTTGTTGATGCCTTTCTCGAGCGGGTCGATCTCGAGCGTGGTGACCACGGCGCGCACGCCGGGCGCGCTGCGCGCGGCCTCGGCATCCATGCGGGTGATGCGGCCGTGCCCGATGGCGGCCCCGAGCGGGTAGCCATAGAGCGCGTCCGGCGCCGCGTCGTTGCGCTCATATGCGTAGGGCGCGGTGCCGGTGACCTTGAGCGGGCCGTCGATGCGCTGCATCGGCTTGCCCACGACCTTGGCGTCGTCGAAGAGATTGCTGTCGACCGGTTGGGTGAACTTCATCTCAGGCCTCCTTGAGCATGGCGGCGAGCGTGCGCTCGGCGAGGGTGATCTTGAAGGCGTTCTCCTCGGTGGGGCGGGCGCCGTCGAGCAGCACCGACATCACCGCAGAGGCACCGTTGGGCAGCTCCTTATCCGCGGCGTCCGAGCGCCACGGTTTCGGTGCGACGCCGCCAAGCGCCACGCGGCCCGACCCGTCGGACTGACGGACCAGCGCCACCGAGACCAGCGCGAAGGCATAGGAGGCACGGTCGCGAACCTTGTGATATTCCTGCGTGCCGCCCACCGGCGCGGGCAGCCGCACATGGGTGATCAGCTCGCCCGGCATCAGCGCGGTTTCCTGCTCGGGCGTGTCGCCCGGAAGCAGGTGGAACTCCTCGATCGGGATCTCGCGGGTCATGCCGGCAGGGGTCACCGTCTCGACCACCGCGTCGAGCGCGCGCATCGCCACGGCCATGTCCGAAGGGTGCGTCGCGATGCAGGCGTCCGAGGTGCCGATGACGCCAAGCTGACGCGAGAACGCGCCTTCGGTGAGCGCGCCGCATCCCGAGCCGGGCTTGCGCTTGTTGCAGGGCATGTTGGTGTCGTAGAAATACGGGCACCGGGTGCGCTGCAGCAGGTTGCCGCCGGTGGTCGCCTTGTTGCGCAGCTGGCCGGTCGCACCGGCGGCGATGGCGCGGGTCAGCAGCGGATAGTCGCGGCGGATGCGGCTGTCGGCCGAGAGCGCGGTGTTGGTCACCAGCGTGCCGATGCGCAGCCCGCCCTCCTCGGTCTCGGTGATCTCGTCGAGGCCAAGCCCATTGACGTCGATCACGTGCACGGGCGTCTCGATCTCGAGCTTCATCAGGTCGAGCAGGTTGGTGCCCCCGGCGAGGAACTTGGCGCCCTCGACCTCGGCGGCCCGCGCCGCGGCAGCGGCGGGATCGGCGGGTTTTTCGTAGGAGAAGGCCCTCATGCGCTTTCCTCCGCAACCTGGGTGATTGCCGCGAGGATGTTGGCATAGGCGCCGCAGCGGCAGATGTTGCCCGACATGCGCTCGCGGATCTCGGCGTCGGTGATGGCGATCTCGGCGGTCAGGTCGCCGGTGACGTGGGAGGGGATGCCGGCGCGGATCTCCTCGATGACCTTGCGGGCCGACTGGATCTGTCCCGGCGTGCAATAGCCGCACTGGAAGCCGTCATGCTCGACGAAGGCCGCCTGCATCGGGTCCATGCTCTCGGGCTGGCCGATGCCCTCGATGGTCTGGACCTCGTCGCCATCGTGCATCACCGCAAGGCTCAGGCACGAGTTGATGCGCTCGCCGTTGACCGTGCAGGTGCAGGCGCCGCACTGGCCGTGATCGCAGCCCTTCTTGGTGCCGGTCAGTTTCAGATGCTCGCGCAGCGCGTCGAGCAGCGTGGTGCGGTTGTCGACGGTCAGCTTGCGCGCCTCTCCGTTGACGTTGAGCGTGACGGTGGTGGTTTCGGGCCCGGCGGGCTTGCTTTGCGTCTGGGCCGCGGCCTCGCCACGAGGGACCGACGCGAAGGCCGCAGCGGCGGCGGTTCCGGCCAACAGGGTTCGGCGGCGCAGCTTGAAATCGATGGGTGGGCTCATAAGAGATCCTTCCTCTCGCATGGGTCTGTCGGGCGGTCGCTGGCCGCGCCAAAAGATCGTAGTGAAAGGAATTCTAGCGCGCGAAAGGCACAAGCAAAGCGGCTTGCGCCCTGCGATACCCGAGGTCAACGCTGCAAAATCGGACCGGAGAGCAGCCTTTCGTTGTGGCTCCGACAGCACCGCAACCCTGCGCTGTGCAGGACGGCGCGACAGGGCTCAAGGCCCCGTCCGGCCCCTCTTCGACGGCGCGCGGAACCGCGATCCTGCAGCGATGTCGCGGCGTTGCAGGGCGCTCTGCATCCTGTCGGACAGCCATTTACCGACCTCAGCGGCGGCCCATGCCGGCGGCGTGCGCCAGCAGCAGGCTGCTCTCCGAATTCACCACCCCCGGCACGCCCCGGATCTCGCGCAGGACGGTGTCGAACGCCACGAGACTGCCGGTGCGGATGTCGACCACCAGATCCCACGCGCCGTTGGTCGACCAGATCGTCGTCACGCCGGGGATCTTCGCCAGCGCCCGGATCACCTGATGCGACATCTGCCCCTGAAGCTCGACCATGGTGATGGCGCGGACCTCGCCCTCGACATCGACGTCGGTTTCGATGGTGAAGCGCCGGATGCGACCGGAGCGCACCAGCTGGTCGAGCCGCGTGCGCACGGTAGTGCGGGACAGGCCGGTGATATGGGCCAGCTCGGTGACCGAGCGGCGCGCGTCGTCGCGCAGCGCCGAGATCAGCGCCTGATCCGACGCCGAAAGAGTTGGCGTGTGCGCCGATGCCTGATCATTTTGCAAGATATACTGCCCATCTTGACCAGATTAACTGGGGAACTGATCATAAATTTGGTCAGAAAAGTCAACGGGTCGTGGGACAGTGCCCTAAAACCTGACCAATTTGCGCAAAGGACGAACGACATGCCCGGAACCTGTGCCCTGCTCGGAGCCCCCATCGAGACCGGCGCCTCGCAGCGCGGCTGCATCATGGGGCCCGCCAGCCTGCGCACCGCGGGCCTTGCCGAGGGCCTCGCCGGGCTTGGCTGGGAGGTCGCGGACCGGGGCGATGCGAGCATCCCCCCGCAGGGGCCGCAGCCGCACGCCAACCCCGCGCTGCATCACCTTGCCGAAACCTCGGCCTGGCTCGCCGCGCTGCACGAGGCCGCCTATGAGGCGGGCGCCGCCTGCGACCTGCCGATCTTCATGGGCGGCGATCACTCGATGGCGGCGGGCACCGTGCCCGCCATGGCGCGCCGCGCGCAGGAGGCAGGCCGCCCGCTCTTCGTGCTCTGGCTCGACGCGCACCCGGACCTTCATACCCTCGACACCAGCGAAAGCGGCAACCTGCACGGCACGCCGGTGGGCTACTTCACCGGCCAGCCGGGCTGCGAGGCCTACCCGGCCCTGCCCGCCGCGCCGGTCGACCCGGCCAACATCTGCATGATGGGCATCCGCTCGGTCGATGCGGCCGAGCAGATCCGCATCCGCGAGCTGGGCGTCGAGGTGCACGACATGCGCGCCATCGACGAGACCGGCGTGCTCGAGCCGCTGCGCCGTTTCCTCTCCCGCGTCCGCGCGGCCAATGGGATGCTGCACGTCTCCTTCGACGTGGATTTCCTCGACCCCTCCATCGCCCCCGCGGTGGGCACCACCGTGCCCGGCGGCGCCACCTTCCGCGAGGCGCACCTGATCATGGAAACGCTCTGCGACAGCGAGCTGGTCAGCTCGCTCGATCTGGTCGAGCTGAACCCCTTCCTCGACGAGCGCGGCAAGACCGCCAAGCTGATGTGCGACCTGACCGCGAGCCTGTTCGGCCGCCGCGTCATGGACCGCATGACCCGGAGTGCCTATTGATGACCGCCGACACCGCCAAGCCCGCCCCCTCGGATCTGGCCTACGTGCCCTTCGTCTCGGTCGAGAACATGATGCGCCTCGTGCACCATGTCGGCATCGAGACCTTCCTCACCGAACTCGCGCACCACATCGAGGCCGATTTCAAACGCTGGCCCGAATTCGACAAGACGCCGCGCGTCGCCTCGCACGTGCCCGGCGGCGTGATCGAGCTGATGCCGACCGCCGACAACGCACTTTACGGCTTCAAGTACGTCAACGGCCACCCCAAGAACACCCGCACCGGCCATCAGACGGTGACCGCGTTCGGCGTGCTCTCGGAGGTCGCCACCGGCTACCCGGTGCTGCTGAGCGAGATGACGGTGCTGACCGCGCTGCGCACGGCGGCGACCTCGGCGCTGGTGGCGCGCCATCTCGCGCCGAAGGATGCCAGCGTCATGGCGATGATCGGCTGCGGCGCGCAATGCGAGTTCCAGGCCATGGCGTTCCGCGCGCTCTGCGGCATCAACCGGCTGCGGCTCTACGACCTCGACCCGAAGGCCGTCGAGAAAGCCAGCCGCAACCTCACCGCGCAGGGCTTCGAGGTGACGCGCTGCGGCTCGGGGCAGGAGGCCGTGGAGGGCGCGCAGGTCATCACCACCTGCACCGCAGACAAGCAGTACGCCACCATCCTCACCGACAACATGGTCGGCGCCGGGCAGCACATCAACGCCATCGGCGGCGACTGCCCCGGCAAGACGGAGCTGCACCGCGATATCCTGCTGCGAGCCGACATCTTCGTCGAATACCCCGAGCAGACCCGGATCGAGGGCGAGATCCAGGCGCTCGACGCGGATCACCCGGTCACCGAGCTCTGGCAGGTGATGCGGGGCGAGGCGCCGGGGCGGCGGGACGCAAAGCAGATCACGCTGTTCGACAGCGTGGGCTTCGCGATCGAGGATTTCTCGGCCCTGCGCTACGTCCGCGACAAGGTGCGCGGCACCGAGTTCGCCGAACCGCTCGACATGCTGGCCGACCCCGACGACCCGCGCGATCTCTTTGGGATGCTGACGCGCGCCGCCGGGTGAGCCGGCGCGGGGGCTCTGCCCGCCGTCCGGTTTTGCCCCCTGCCTCCCGAACCGGCGGATCTGTCTGGCGCGAGCTCGCGCGGCCCTCGGCGCGGGCCACATGGGTCAGGGTGACTCGGCGCGAGCCTGGCAGCGGGACACGGCCCTGACGATAAGAAGACCGCACGCTGCGCCGCTCCCCTGACAGAAGCGCGTCGCATGGGCGCTCGGGCGCGACGCGCTCCGCGCGGCGTGGAATGCTTATTCGATGAACCCCCGCGCGGTGCCTGTTGCAAAGGCCCAAAGCACCTGCGGTTCGGCGCACCGCTCCGCTTAATTGACTAATCCTGTCAGAAATGCGAGTTAGGCGGCGCTCAGCAAGCCGGAGGACGGCCCGCCAGGCTGTCCTCCGCCCTTCTATGCCGAGCGTTCCCCGATGACCTTCATGCCCCGCATGACCGCCGAAACCCGTGCCATCCGCACGCTGCGCCCGCTCAGCTGGCGGCGCTGGCCGGGGGTGATCGCGGATGTGTGGCACGTGCGCGGCGAGGCCGGTGGAGGCGGGTTCTACAGCGCCCCGGACCCGCGGCTGGTGGTGTTCCTCGGCGGTGGCGAGGGTCTCCGGCTGCGCACCGACGATGCCAGCCCGTGGCAGGGTGATGTCTCGGTGATGTACGTGCCGGCGCATGTGCCGCTCTGGAGCCGCTTCGAGACCGGCGGAGAGTACGCCCATCTCGACCTGCATCTCGACGCGGGCCCACTGCAGCAGCGCCTGCGCGATCAGCCGCGCGAGGCGCTGGCACGGCCCCGCCTCGCCCGCACCACGCCCCGCATCGCGACGCTTGCCTCGATGATCGCGGACGAGGTCGAGCGCCCGGGCCGCCCCGATATCGCGAGCGACGGCCTGCTCTCGGCGCTGCTGTCGGAGGTGCTCGATCTCGGCCCGCCCGCCCCCGGGTACGGGCGCGGCGGTCTGCCCCCGCATCTGCTGCGGCGGCTCGAGAGCCACGCCCGCGCGGCGCTGCACCGGCGCATCACCAGCGCCGAGCTGGCCGAGGTGGCGGGGCTGTCGGAAAGCTGGCTGACCCGCGGCTTTCGCACCAGCCGCGGGCAGACGCCGCAGAAATGGCTGATGGCGCTCCGACTCGACGCCGCCGCGGCGATGATGCCCGACGCAAAGCTCAGCCTTGCCGAGATCGCCGCCGCCTGCGGCTTTTCCGATCAGGCGCACCTCACACGGGCGTTCCGGGCGCAGACCGGCGAAACCCCCGGAGAATGGCGGCGGCGCAGATTTGTCCCGGATGCTTCAAAGCCCGCCGGTCGGGTACAAGCGGGCCGGCAATATCCGAGATAATTGATCGGGAAATACCAACAATCCTCCGGACAGTGACATGACCCTTCCCCATCGTGCCGCCCTCGCCGCGGGCGCAAGCCTTCTAGCGCTGGCCACCGCCGCCACGGCGCAATCGACCGCCGACCTCTACGACCTCGGCACGCTGGTTGTCGACGGCTCTGCCGATCCCTCCGACCCGGTGCCCGGCTACGTCGCCACAACCGCCGCCACCGCCACCAAGACCGGCACGCCGATCCTCGAGACGCAGCAGTCCGTCTCGGTGATCACCGGCGAGCAGATCGAGGATCAGGGCGCCACCACCCTCGGCGACACGCTGGGCTACACCGCCGGCCTGACGGCGCAGCCCTACGGCACCGACCCGCGCTTCGATGCGCCGACCATTCGTGGCTTCAACGGTGCCGACGCCCAGTATCTGAACGGGCTGCGCCTGATCCGCGATCTTGGCGCTCCGGCCTTCGAGATCTATTCGCTCGAGCGGGTCGAGGTGCTCAAGGGCCCGTCCTCGGCGCTTTACGGCGCCGGCATTCCCGGCGGCGTGATCAACCAGATCCAGAAGCGCGCGCAGTTCCTGAGCTTCGGCGAGCTTGGCGTGGGCGTCGGTGACCCCAAAGCGACTGAGGGCTTCGTCGATTACAACCACGCCTTCTCGGACACCTTCGCCGCCCGTGTCACCGCAGTGGCCCGCGACAGCGAGGAAGACGTTGAGGAGCTGACCAACGAGCGCAAGTATCTCGGCCTCGCCACCCGCTGGGCGCCCACCGCCGCCACCCAGATCGAGTTCCTCGGCTCGTGGCTGAAGGACAGCCCGATCACCCCCGCAGGCGTGCCCTACGGCCTTGTCGGCGAGGTCGATGACGACGATCTGCGCAGCTTCTACGCCGGCGATCCGAGCGATGACGACAGCGAGCGCGAGATGCTGAACCTCGGGTTCTCGGCGCATCACGAGTTCACCGCCGACTGGTCGATCGATGCGAATTTCCGCTACCAGAAATTCGACTGGGACTATACCGGCTTCTATGTGAGCGGCCTCGACGGGGATGGTGATACCATCAGCCGAGGCGCCAACGACACCTCCGAGGACAGCTACACCCAGAACATCGACCTGCGCCTCAACGGGTATTTCGACACCGGTGCCGTGGCGCACCGGCTGGTCGTCGGCCTTGATGCCCGGCGCTACGGGGTCGAGAGCGGAAGCAGCTTCCTTTCCGCGGACCCGATCAGCTATTCTGACCCAGACTATGATGGCGCCAATCTCGGCGATGCGTCGTTTGTCTCGGCGGACGACCTGACGCTCGAGCAGATCGGCCTCTACGCGCAGGACGAGATGTCGCTCGGCAACTGGCGCGCCAGCCTCGCGCTGCGCCACGACTGGACCAGCCAGACCGGCACCACATGGGTCAATGGCAATCCCTCGGACGTGGGTCAGGACGAGGAGGCCACCACCGGCCGCGCCGGCCTCTCCTATGTCTTCGACAACGGCCTCGCGCCATACCTGAGCTATGCCACCTCGTTCGATCCCGAGATCGGCACCGACAACAGCGGCAGCGCCTTCGAGCCGACCCGCGGGCGGCAGTGGGAGGCGGGGGTCAAATACCAGCCGCTCGGCTTCGACGGCTTCTTCTCGGCGGCGGTCTACAACCTCCGTCAGGAGAACGTGCGCTCGGCCTATACCGACGCGAACGGCATCGGCGATTACAGGCAGGAGGGCGAGGTGCTGTCGCGCGGGATCGAGCTTGAAGGCTCCGCCGATCTGGCACAGGGATGGAACATCCGCGGCCAGTACAGCTGGAACGACACCAAGGTTCTGAGCGGCGACAATGCTGGCAACGCGCTGGAAAACGCGCCCACGCACAACGCGAGCCTGTGGCTGAACTACGAGTTCGCCTCGGCCAGCGCGCTCGACGGGCTGCAGCTCGGCGGGGGCGTGCGCTACATCGGCGAGCGCTACGGCGATGCGGCCAACAGCTACGATCTCGAGGACGTGACGCTGGTCGACCTTCAGGCCTCCTACGCGCTCACCGAGGATCTCGGCATGTCGGTCAACGTGTCGAACCTGTTCGACGAGGCTTATGTCGCCAATTGCGGCGGCTTCGGCTGCTACTATGGCGACGGACGCACCGTTCAGGCCCGCCTGACCTGGAAGTGGTGAGCCCGCGCGCAATACCCCTGAAGCGCCGCGCGGTCCTGCGCGGCGCTTTGTCGTCGCTGGCCCTCGCGGCGACCCCCGGTCTTGCGGCTGGTGGAGAGGCGCGTGTGGCGGCGATCGACTGGGCGATGCTCGAGACGGCGCTGGCGCTCGGGGTGACACCGGTCGCGGCCTGCGAGCTGATCCGCTTCCGCGCCGACGCCATCGAGCCGGAGCTGCCCGAGGGCGTCACCGATCTCGGCCTGCGCGGGTCGCCGAATTTCGAGCTGTTGCAGCTCACCCGCCCGTCGCTGATCCTGACCTCACCGTGGTACGCCCAGATCGCGCCGCGGCTCGCGGCGATCGGGCCGGTGTTCTCGCACGCGGTCTACACGGGCGCCCCGCCCTTCCCGCTGGCCGTCGCCGGGATGACCGCGCTGGCCGAGCGGCTGGGCCGCGAGGATGCGGCGCGCGCAGCGGAGCGCGAAGCGATGGAGACGCTCGACGCCCTGCGCGCCCGGCTGGCGCCGCTGCGCGCGCGCCCGGTCTATATCGTCCAGATCGGCGACGCGCGGCACTTCCGCGCCTTCGGGCCGGACAGCATGTTCGGCAATGTCGCAGCCCTGCTTGGCCTCGAGAACGCATGGACCGCGCCCACCGAGTTCAGCTTTGCCGCGCCCACCCCGCTCGAGCGGCTCGCCGCCCGTCCCGAGGCGGGCATCCTGTCGGTCGGAGAGATCCCGCCAGAGGCCAGACCCGGACTGCGGCGTTCGGTGCTGTGGAACCGGCTCGAACCGGTGGCCGCGGGCCGGTTCGAGGTCCTCCCGCCGGTCAACCCGTTCGGCGCGGTGCCCGCGGCGCTGCGCTTTGCCCGGCTTGCCACCGAGGCGCTGGAGCGCATGGCGTGAAGCTCGTCCTGCCGCTCGCCCTCCTGCTCTCGGCCCTGCTCTGGGCCCTGGCCGCGCCCGCCGGGGTGCCGGGACGCATCGCGCCCGACGCGCTGAGCCTTGACGAGTTGCTCATGCTCTACGGCCACATGCCACGCGGGGCGATGGCGCTGGTGGCGGGGGCGTGCCTCGGCCTCTCGGGGGCGCTGTTGCAGGTGGTGCTGCGCAACCCGATCGCCGACCCCTCGACGCTTGGCATCTCGTCCGGCGCGCAGCTCGCACTGGTCGCGGTGACGGTGCTGTCGCCCGGCTTGCTCGGCTGGGGACGAGCGCCGGTGGCACTGGCGGGCGCTTTCGCGGCGGCGGCGCTGGTCATGGGGATGGGGGCGCTGCGCGGCTTCCACCCGGTGACCATGGTGATCGCGGGGATGCTGGTGTCGCTCTTTGCCTCCTCGCTCGCGGGCGCGCTGACACTGGCGCAGGGGCAGTACCTGTTCTCGCTGGTGGTCTGGACCGGGGGCTCGCTGGTGCAGACAAGCTGGGGGCCGGTGCTGAGCCTCGCGCTGGTGCTGGCGCTTGGCGGCGGGCTGGCGGCGCTGATGGTGCGGCCGCTGTCGGTGCTCGGGCTCGAGGCCGAAAGCGCCCGCTCGCTCGGCCTGTCGGTGGGCCGGGTCCGGGCGCTGGCGGTGACGCTGGCCTGCGTGCTGGCGGCGAGCGTGTCTGCCGCGGTGGGGCTGGTGGCCTTCGTGGGCCTTGCCGCGCCGGCGCTGGCCCGCGCGCTGGGGGCGCGCCGCCCGGGGCAGATGCTCGCGCTGGCGCCGCTCACCGGCGCAGCGCTGCTGTCGCTGGTCGATGGGCTGGTGCTGACCGCCGCCGGTCACGGTGCCGAGATGTTCCCGACCGGCGCCGTCACCGGCCTGATCGGTGGCCCGCTGCTGCTGTGGCTGCTGCCGCGCCTGCGCGCCACGCCGCCCCCCGCGCCCGACGCGCAGCTTCCGCGTGCCGCGCGCCCGCTGCGGCGCGTGTTGCTGATCGCGCTTATCACGTTCGTGCTGCTGGGCCTGCTGCTGATGCTCGGGCGCACGCCCGAGGGCTGGAGCCTGCTCGACCGCGACAGCCTCGCCCTGTTCCTGCCGAACCGCCTGCCACGGCTCGCCGGAGCCGCTGCCGCCGGGGGCCTGCTGGCGCTGGCCGGGGCCGCGCTGCAACGGCTGACGGCCAACCCGCTGGCCTCGCCGGAGGTTCTGGGCGTCTCGGGCGGTGCCGCGATCGGCTATGCCGGGGTGCTGTTCCTCGCCGCCACGCCCTCGGCGCTCGCGCTGAGCGGCGGCGCGGCGCTTGGCGGGGCGCTGTCGATGGCGGTGCTCACCGGCGTGGTGCTGGGCCGCGATGCGCGCCCCGAGCGCCTGCTCCTCGCCGGCGTCGCGGTCTCGTCTCTCGCGACGGCGCTGCTGTCGATCCTGATGGCCGCCGGCACGATGAAGAGCTTTGCCGTGCTGGCGTGGCTGTCGGGCTCGGCCTCGGCGCTCACGGCGTCCGGCGCGGCGCTGCTGGTCGCCCTGCTCGCCCTTGCCTGCGCGGCGGCGGTGCTGATGGCGCGGTGGCTCACCATCCTGCCGCTCGGCCCCGAGGTCGCCCGCGCGCTCGGCCTGCCGCTGCGCGGCGCCACCCTCGGCGTCGTCGCTCTGGCCGCTCTGGCCACCGGCGCCGCCACCGTGCTCGTCGGGCCGCTGAGCTTCGTCGGTCTGATGGCCCCGCACCTCGCGCGACGCATCGGGCTGGCGCAGGCGGTGCCGCACCTGCTTGGCAGTGCCGGCCTCGGCGCGGCCCTCATGCTCGCCGCCGATTTCGGCGCCCGCATGGCGAGCTTTCCCTATGACCTGACGCTCGGCCTCTTCGCGTCGCTTCTCGGCACGCCCTGGCTAATCTGGCTGATGCTGAGGCGCCCAACATGACCGCGCTCTACACCCTGTCCGACGTCACCCTGACCGTGCCCGGTCGCACCCTGCTGCACGGGCTCGACCTGTGCCTGCCGCCTGGCAAGGTCACCGGGCTGATCGGGCACAACGGCTCGGGCAAATCGACCCTGCTGAAGCTGCTGTCACGCCAAAGCCGGCCCACGCGAGGCACCATCGCGTTCGCCGGGCGCCCGCTGTCCGAATGGCCGGCGAAGGCCCTCGCCCGCCATCTCGCCTACCTGCCCCAGCATCCGCCCGCCGCCGAGGGGCTGAGCGTGCGCGAGCTGGCCGCGCTCGGGCGCTATCCGTGGCACGGCGCGCTTGGCCGTCCCGGCCCGGAGGACCGCACCGCCACCGACGCCGCCATCGCCGCCTGCGGGCTGGCGAGCCTTGCCGAGCGCCGCGTCGACACGCTCTCGGGCGGCGAGGCGCAGCGGGCGTGGCTCGCCATGCTGATCGCGCAGGCGGCCGGCACGCTGCTGCTCGACGAGCCGATCTCTGCGCTCGACATCGCGCATCAGGTCGAGGTTCTCACGCTGGTGCAGAGCCTTTGCCACGCGCGCGAGCGCTCGGTGGTGGTGGTACTGCACGATCTCAACATGGCGGCGCGCTACTGCGACCATATCGTCGCGCTCAAATCCGGGCGGCTGGTTTTTGAGGGCGCCCCCGGCGATCTGATGACGCCGGACCGTCTTCATGACATCTATGGCGCGCGCATGGAGGTCATGACCCGCGCCGATGGATGCCCCGTCGCCCTTCCCGTTTAAGGCCCCGAGATGCTTCGACAGTTCTTCGACTACTACCGCCCGCACATGCGGCTCTTCTGGCTCGATTTCGGCTCGGCGGTGCTGTCCGGCCTGCTCGAGCTGGCCTTCCCGCTGGCCATCGCGGGCTTCATCGACCACCTGCTGCCGGGCGGCGACTGGGGGCTGATCGTGCTGGCCTCGGTGGCGCTGGTCTGCGTCTACATCGTCAATGCCGGGCTGATGCTGGTGGTGACCTACTGGGGCCACATGCTCGGCATCAATATCGAGACCGAGATGCGTGCTCGCGCCTTCGGCCACCTCACCCGGCTTGGCTGGGGCTGGTTCGACCGGGCCGAGACCGGCAAGCTGGTCGCCCGCGTGACCCGCGATCTCGAAGAGATCGGCGAGGTCGCGCATCACGGCCCCGAGGATCTCTTCATCGCGATCATGACTTTTGCCGGCGCCTTCGGGCTGATGCTCTGGCTGCACCCGCCGCTGGCGCTGATGACGCTGGTGATCGTGCCCGCGATGGGTTGGCTTCTGGCGGTCTATGGCGGGCGAATGACCCGGACGTGGCAGGCGATCTATCGCCGCGTGGGCGCCTTCAACGTACGGCTCGAAGAGAGCATCGGCGGCATCCGCGTGGTGCAGGCCTTCACCAACGAGGCGCATGAGCGCGCGCTCTTCGCAGAAGACAACGCCCGCTACCGCACCACCAAGCTCGAGGCCTACCGCATCATGGCGGCACTGAGCGCGCTGCAATACTCTGGAATGCGGCTGGTTCAGGTGGTGGTGATGGTGGCCGGGGCGGGCTTCGTCTTCGAGGGCGCGATGAGCACTGGCGATTACGTCGCCTTCCTGCTTCTGGTAGGCGTGTTCTTCCGCCCGCTCGAGAAGATCGCGGCGGTGATCGAACTCTATCCCCGCGGCATCGCGGGCTTCCGCCGCTATCTCGAGCTGCTGGACCAGCACCCCGAGATCGCAGACGCCCCCGAGGCGCGCAAGGCGCCCGCGTTGCGCGGCGAGATCACCTTCGACGATGTCGAATTCACCTATGACGGCGCGCGCGGGGTGCTGCACGGCGTGTCGCTCACGGTGCAGCCCGGCGAGACCGTGGCGCTGGTCGGGCCCTCGGGGGCCGGCAAAACGACGATGATGGCGCTGGTGCCGCGCTTCTACGAGCCCACCGCCGGCGAGATCCGCATCGACGGGCGGCCTCTGGCCTCGATGACGCTCGAGAGCCTGCGCCGGCAGGTGGGGCTGGTGTCGCAGGACGTGTTCCTGTTCGCCGGAACCCTGCGCGAGAACATCGCCTATGGCCGGCTCGGCGCCAGCGACGACGAGATCCTCGAGGCGGTGCGCGACGCCCAGCTCGGGGCGCTGGTCGAGAGCCTGCCGGGCGGTCTCGACGCGATGGTGGGCGAGCGCGGCGTGATGCTCTCCGGCGGGCAGCGCCAGCGGGTCGCGATTGCGCGAGTCTTCCTGCGCAACCCGCCGATCCTGCTGCTCGACGAGGCGACCTCGGCGCTCGACCGCTCGACCGAGCGCGAGGTTCAGGCGGCACTGGCGCGGCTGGCGGTCGGGCGCACCACGCTGATCATCGCGCACCGGCTCGAGACGATCCGGCACGCCGACCGCATCGTGGTGATGGATGGCGGGCGCATCGTCGAGACCGGCAGCCACGACGCCCTCGCCGCCCGGCAGGGGGCGTATTTCCGGCTGCTCAACTGACGTGCAGAGGCGCGGATCGGGAGGCGCGACGCCTGCGGCCTGCCCCACAGCCCCGTGCCGTCGTCGGCGGATCGCGCTGGAGCGAAACCGTCGCATCGTCCCTCGCCCCTCCCCGCCAAGCCCAAGACCTGAGGCGCAGGGCCTGCGCCTCAGGTCTTAAGTGAACCGCACCGAGCGTGCTTTGGCCGAACCCTGTCCTGCCCCGCCAGACCGCGACACAGCGCAAGGGCCGCGGTCTCTCAGAAGCAGGCGCTACATCATACCCGGCAGCCACAGCGAGAGCTGCGGCAGCGCCACCAGCAGGGCGAGCGTCACCAGCATCGCGAACCAGAACGGGATCACGCCCCAGAAGATCTCGCTCAGCGGCACGTCGCGGGCCACCGACTTCACGATGAAGACGTTGATCCCCACAGGCGGCGAGATCAGCCCCATCTCGAGCGTCAGCACCACCAGCACGCCGAACCAGATCGGATCGATGCCGAGCGACAGGATCACCGGCATGAAGATCGGCAGCGTCAGCACCAGCATCGCCAGCCCCTCGAGAAAGCAGCCGAGCACGAGGTAGATCGCGAGGATCAGGATCAGCGTGCCGTAGGCGCCCAGATCGAAGGCCACGAGCATCCGGCTGACCTCGGCGGGCAGGTGGCTCAGGGCGATGAACGGGTTGATCAGGTGCGCCGCCATCAGGATCAGCATCACCGAGGCGGTGGTGACGACACTGCTGCGCGCCGCCTGCCAGAAGCTGCGCAGATCCAGCGTGCGGCTCACCGCGCCGATCACGATGACCAGAGCCGCGCCGACGCCAGCCGCCTCGGTGGGGGAGAACACGCCCGTGTAGATGCCACCGATGGTCAGCAGGATCACCACGAGGATCGGGATCGCGCCGAGAAACGCCCGCCCCTTTTCCGACAGCGTCGTGGCCGGGCCCTTCGGACCGAGCGAGGGTTTCAGCGCGCAGAGCAGCAGCACCGTCAGCAGGAACAGTGTCAGCAGCAGGATGCCCGGCAGAACACCGGCCATGAACAGCCGCCCGATGCTCTGCTCGGTCAGGATGGCGTAGATCACGAAGCCGGTGGAGGGCGGGATCAAGATGCCCAGCGTGCCGCCCGCCGCGACCACCCCGGTCGAGAGGCGCGGGCTGTAGTTGAAGCGGTCCATCTCGGCCAGCGCGGTGCGGCCCATGGTCAGCGCAGAGGCCACCGAAGAGCCCGACAGCGCGGCAAAGCCGCCGCAGCCGATCACCGTGGCGGCGGCGAGCCCGCCGCGCACCTGCCCGATGGTGGCATAGGCGGCCTCGTAGAGCCGCCGGCTCATGCCGGTCACGCTCGCCACGTTGCCCATCAGGATGAACAGCGGCACCACGATCAGCTCGGAGTTGGAGGCCAGCGCGAAGGTCTCGGAGGCCAGCAAGCCGGTGGCCGCCTGCAGCCCGTTCAGGATCCAGATGCCGACAAAGCCCACGGTGAACATGGCAAAGGCCACTGGGATACGCAGCAGAAGCAGGGCAAGCAGCAGCACGAAGCCGGCGCTGCCGATCAGAACCGGGCTCATGGTGTGTTCTGCTCCGGATGGGCGCGGCGCGGCGCGATCAGCGCGCGCAGGATCAGCGCCAGCGCGGCGACCAGCGACAGGGCGCAAAGCGCGTATTGAAACCACGCCGTGGGCAGGCGCAGCAGGTTGCTCGACAGGTTCAGCATCTGGCTGAGCTGGGCGCTCTTGAAGACGGTGTAGGCGATCGTCACGAAGATCGCCGCCCCCAGCAGGCCGGCGACCAGATCGATGGCGCGGTTCAGGCGCGGCGGGAAGCGCGGCTCGAGGATGTCGACGACGATATGCCCGTCCTCGCGACCGCAAAGCGCCATGCCGCCGAACACCACGATCACCATCGTCATCATCACGAGATCCTGCGCCCCGTAGAGCGGCGCCCCGAAATTGCGCCCGACCACGTCGATCACGATCACGGCCACCACGAAGAGCAGGCCGAGCGTGCCGATGATCGCGGAGAGGCGGATCAGCCCCTCCGCAAGGTTTTGCAGACCGCGCATCACTGGCCCTGGATCGCCGCCAGCGCCGCCTCGCCGCCGACCTCGGCGACATAGGCATCGGTCACTTCGGCCAGCGCATCGTCAAACGCCTTGCTCGCGTCGGCGTCGAGATCGTTGACCGTGATGCTGTCCGAGCTGCGCGCTTCCTCGAGCGCCTTGTCGGCGGTCGCGACCCAGGCCTCCTCGGTCATCTTCGAGATCGGCTCGCCCTTGATCTCGTCGAGCGCCGCGCGCGCCTCGTCGGACAGGCCGTCGTAGACGCCCTTGTTCATCACCGTGTAGAAGGTGAGACGGCCAAGGTTCGGCCCGGTGGTAACGGAGCTCACCACCTCGTTGAGCTTGAAGTCCGACAGCACCGAGGCGCCGCTGACCAGCCCGTCGATCAGGCCGGTCTGGAGGCCGTTATAGACCTGCGTCATCGGCAGCTGCACCGGCGTCGCGCCAAGCGCCTCCATCGCCTCGGCGGCGATGGAGCCCGCGACGCGGATCTTCAGACCGCTGAGATCGCCGGGGCTCAGGACCTCGCGGTCCTTCATCATCAGGATGTTGGGCTCGGCACCCCAGAGCGCGATCGCCTCGGTCATCGGGAACTCGCCCTTGAGCTCGGACTCGTAGGCGCGCCACAGCGCGGCATAGCCCGGCTCCTCGAGCGGCAGCGCGCCAGGCAGCTCGACGATCAGCGTCTTGGGGAATTGCGACGAGGTGTAGCCCGGCAGGCCCCAGCCCATATCCGCGGTGCCCTGAACGATGCGGACATACTGGTCCGCAGGTCCCGCGCCGAGCTCGCCGCCATGGAAGGCGCGCAGGCTCGCGCCGTCTGCCGATCCCTCGGCCAGGGCGCTGGCGAGCGGCTCGATCTGCGCTTCGGTGATGGTGTGGAACGGCGGCGCCCAGTTGGCATATTTCAGCTCTTGCGCCTCGGTCGAGGCGGCCAGCGAGACGGCAAGCGTTGCTGCCGTTGCGAGTGACGTGATCTTCATGGTTCTCCTCCCGTTTGAACCCTTGTTTGGACCCTGGGCCGCCCTCTCGGGCGGCGCAAGACAATCTCCCGCTCAGGCGGCGATGGCCTCTTTCAGCGCGGCGAGATCGGCCGATCCCCCCGGCGCCAGAAGCCGCCTCGCCTTCATGTGGGCGCGTGCATTGTTGACGGTCTCCACCGCCGCAAGGCCGCCCGCGTCGAACCGCGCGACCAGCCCGTCCGCGACGACCTCCTCCGTCGCCCCTGGGCCGGCAAAGCCCGCGATCTGCAATTTCTGATCGCCCTGATCGGACCAGAACCACGGCACGGCAGCATAGTCCGGACAGGCGCCCTTGGCGATTCGGGCGGCGATCAGCCGGGCGTGATCGGTCGCGGCCTGAACGCTTTCCAGCCGCACCATGGCACCGCTGCGCGGATCGGGGAAGCTGGCACAGTCGCCAAGCGCCGAGATCGCCGGGTCCGAGCTGAGCAGCTGCGCGTTCACGCAGACGCCGTTCTCGGTTTCCAGCCCCGCCGCCTCGGCCAGTTCGGTGTTGGGGCGTACGCCCGCCGCCAGCAGGACGAAATCGGCCTCGACCCGCGCGCCATCATCGAGCGACACGCCCCCCGCATCGACGCCGATCGCGGCGCGGCCGAGATGCAGCGCGACGCCCTGTGCCCGGTGCCACGCCTCGAAATGCCGCGACATCGCCGGCGACACCGCCCGCGCCATCAGGCGCGGCGCGGCCTCCATCACGCTCACGTCGTGGCCGAGCTTGCGCGCCACGGCGGCAAACTCGAGGCCGATGAAGCCGCCGCCGATCACCGCGATGCGCCGGGGGGCCGCCAGCGCCTCGCGCAGGCGCGCGGCATCAGCCAGCGTGCGCAGGTCGCAGGCGTGCTCCAGCCCGTCGATGGGCGGGCGCAGGTTGCGGGTGCCGGTGGCGAGGACCAGGTGATCGTAGCCCATACGGCGCGCCTCTCCCGGGCCATCGAGATGCACCTCTTGCGCCTGACGGTCGATTTCAAGCACCCGCGTGTCGGGCAGATAGGCCACCTGCTTGCTCTCGAAGAAGCTCTCGGGGCGCAGGGTCAGCGCCTCGGCCTTGCCGTCGAGCAGGTAGGCCTTCGACAGCGGCGGGCGCTGATAGGGCAGCCCCGGCTCGGCGCCGATCAGGGTGATCGCACCGTCAAAGCCGCTCTGGCGCAGGCTGATCGCGGCCTGAAGACCGCCCTGCCCCGCGCCGACGATGACCACCCGCGATGGGCTCACAACTGCTCCTCCGGGAGGTGCACCACCAGCCCGTCGAGCGACGGGTCGAGCTTGATCTGGCAGGACAGGCGCGAGCGCCCGGTGACCTCGGAGGCGGCGCCCTCGAGCATCTCGTCCTCGTCGTCGGAGCGCTGGCCGGTCTTGGCCTCCCACGCCTCGTCGACATAGCAGTGGCAGGTGGCGCACATCATCGACCCGCCGCATTCGCCGACGATGCCGTCGACATCGTTCGAGACCGCGGCCTGCATCACGCTGGTGCCCTCTTCGGCCTCGATCACCGTCTCGGCCCCGTCATGGGCCACGTAGGTCACCCTGATCATCGTCCTCTCCTCCTCGTCTGTCTCACGTCCCGACGGGCTCAGTTGAGCACCACCGGCAAGTTGATCGGCCCGCGGAAGCCGAAGCCCTTCCACACCACCTCCTCCGGGTTTGGCAGCGACATGTTCGGGAAGCGGTCGAACAGCATCGGCAGGATGATCTTGCCGACGGTGCGGCGCGCCACATGCGCCCCGGCGCAGTGGTGCGGGCCGTTGCCGAAGGCCTGATGCGGGTTCTTGTCGCGGAACACGAAGAACGACTCGCCATCCTCGAACAGCTCTTCGTCGCGGTTGGCCGAGGCCTGGATCGTCATCACCGTGTCGCCCTTGGGGATGTCGAACCCGCCCAGCTCGGTGTCCTCGGTGACCAGCCGCGAGCTGGCCTGGATCGGCGCGACCCAGCGGATGCCCTCCTCGAAGGCCTTGTCCCATGCTTCCTGCGCGCGCACCTCGGCGAGCTGGTCGGGGTTGGTCAGCAGGCCGTAGAGGATCGTCGCCAGCGCATCGCGCGGCTCGTTGATGCCGCCGCCGATGGCGATCTTGATGTTGGCGTGGATCTGGCTCATCGGGATCGGATCGTCGGCGGTCAGCATCAGCGAATAGGCAGAGCCGTCGGGCTCAACGCGCCGGATCGGCTCAAGCTCGGCGAACAGCGCATCCATCTCGTCATTGGCCGCATCCGAGGCTGCGAAGGGCTCGGGTTTCCAGCCGAAATTGCCCGCCCCGTCGATGAGCAACTGCGACCAGCGCATCATCTGCTCGTCGCTGGCCTCGGGGATGCCGAGGATATGCGCGAGGATACGTGCCGCCAGCGGACCACAGAGATCGGTGAAGAGATCCACCGTCTCGCCGCGCGGCAGCCGGGCAATGTAGTCCTCGGCAAGCCGTTCATAGAGCGGCCCCCAGTCGGTCTTGATCCGCGTGGGCGTGAGCGCCTTGGAGATGGCCTTGCGCTCGACGAAGTGCTCCCGACCGTCCTTGCGCATCAGCGTGTGCGCTCGGAAGGCCGGCTTCATCGGGGTCTGCGGGTCATCGCTGCTGAACAGCTCGGGGTTGTCCTTGACCGCCTTGGTCAGCGCCGCCTTGGTGAGCAGGGTCCGGCCCGTCGAGGCGACCCGCAGCACCGGGCTTTCGGCGCGCAGGCGGCGATAGATCGGATAGGGGTCTGAACTCAGTTGATCGAGCGTAATCGCCCCGTCAAGCGGTGCCAGTGCCATGAACTCCTCCCAAAGTTCTCCTCTGCCGACACTCTAGGGAAAAGCGACCTTGCCAAGCAATGCGATGGAATGATTACCTGCCATCGAAAAATTCGATGAGTGCCCAGCCGACGCGAGGTGACTTCATGGCGCAGCCCACCCCCGATCCCTCCAGCATCGACTTTGCCGCGCTCAATCTTTTGCGGGTGGTACACGAGCTTGGCTCGTTCACCGCCGCGGCGGAAAAGCTCAACGTCAACCAGTCGGCGGTCAGCTACACCATCGCCAAGCTGCGGGCCTGCTTTCACGATCCGCTTTTCGTGCGCGAGGGCGGCCGGCAGGTCTCGACCGACCGCTGCGAGGAGATCCTCGCACGGTCGCTGCAGATCCTCGGGATGCTGGACGAGATGCTGCAGCCCGATGCCTTCGATCCGGGGAGCGCGACGCAGAATGTCACCATCGCCTGCAACTACTACGAGCGCGTGCTGCTGATCCCGGCGCTGGTCAACGAGATCCGCCGCGCTGCGCCGGGGATGACGGTGAAGGTCATCAACGCGCTTGGCGATGGACATCTGCGCCTGCTCAACCGGGAGGCCGATGTGCTGATCGGGCCGTTCGCGCGCTCGGAATCCGGCTTTCACTCGCGCAGGCTTTACGCCGAGGAATATGCCTGCCTGATGGATGCGGCACACCCGCTGGCCGACACCGCGCTCGACATCGAGGGCTATCTCGGGCTCAACCACGTGCTGATCGACTACGGCGGCGGCTGGCAATCCGCCTATCTGCGCGAACTCGAGGCGGCGGGGCACCGGATCGATCCGGTCGTGGTGGCGCCGAGCCCCGCGGGGCTTGCGACGCTGATCGTCGAGTCGGACCTCGTGGCCACGGTGCCGCGCCGGTTGGGCGAATGGAACGCCGACCGGCTCAAGGTGGCCGACTGCCCGTTCCCGGGGCGGTTCGACGTCTCGCTGGTCTGGGCCGCGCATACCAACGCCTCGGCCATGCATCGCTGGGTGCGCGAGCTGGTCTGGCGCGTGGCGCGGCGATAGATCCTCTCCGCAGGGTCTGACCGCCCCGTGTTCGATCGCGGGGGAACTTGGAACAACCGTCGGCCGTGGGACTAACGCTCACCAGCCTCGCGGCGGACGGGGGTGGGCAAAAGCCCTCGTCGCGTCAGGAAGAGGTCACGCGCCGCGGGGAGGGCAAGCCCTCTGAAACGGCGGCTTAGAGGCAAACACCATCGGGCGGGGCAAACCAACACCGACAGGCGCGGCCTCCGGCACGCAACCGACGCGGTGGCACCGCCCCTAGCGTTGCGACGTCGGGACGCGCCGCGCATCCGACGGCCCGCACGAAGGTGGGCCGTCGAGCTTGCGGCGCGGGCTTACATGGTGACGCAGATCTTGCCGAAATGCGCGCCGCTCTCCTGGTAGCGGAACGCCTCGGCCAGCTCTTCCAGCGGGAAGCTGCGGTCGATGACCGGGCGCAGGTCAAGCACCTCGAGCGCCTTCACGAAGTCCTGCTGATGCTCCCGCGAGCCGACGATCAGCCCCTGAAGCCGCTGTTGCCGCGCCATGAGCAGCGCCGTGGGGATCTCTCCCGAGGCGCCCGTCAGCACGCCGATCAGCGCCAGATGCGCCCCGGGACGGCCCGCGACGATCGACTGCGACAGCGTCGCCGGTCCGCCGACCTCGACCACGATGTCGACGCCGCGCCCGCCGGTCAGGCGGCGCATTTCCTCGCCCCATTTCGGGGTGCTGCGGTAGTT
The DNA here is from genome assembly GCF_020171625.1 of Salipiger bermudensis. Taxonomy (GTDB): domain Bacteria; phylum Pseudomonadota; class Alphaproteobacteria; order Rhodobacterales; family Rhodobacteraceae; genus Salipiger; species Salipiger bermudensis_B. Next base: position 16,848 of record NZ_JAIUZY010000006.1, on the reverse strand, counting down.
GATGACGTGGTCCGCGCCGAGCTCGCGCAGACGGTCGAGCTTGGCATCCGAGGACGAGGTCGCGATCACCGTCGCCCCCATCGCCTTGGCCAGTTGCAGCGCGTAGATCGAGACGCCGCCGGTGCCCAGAACCGCGACCACGTCGCCCGCCTTGATGCCGGCATCCACCACCAGTGCGCGCCACGCGGTCAGGCCCGCCGTGGTGATCGTCGCGGCTTCCTCGTGCGACCAGCCTGCGGGCGTGCGGGTGAAGCTCGTGGCCGGAAGGGTGACGCGCTCGCGGGCAAAGCCGTCGCAGCCGTCGCCGGGCGTGGTCGCGAAATCGACGGGGCGCGCGTCACCGGTCAGCCAGCCGGGGAAGAACCCAGACACCACGTGATCGCCCTCGGCGAAGTCGGTGACATCCGCGCCGACCGCTTCGACCACGCCGGCGCCATCGGCCATCGGGATGCGCCCGTCGGGCAGAGCGCCCTCGACCGCGCAGACGCGGTAGTCGTGGTAGTTGAGCGAGCTGGCATGGAGGCGCACGGTGATCTCGCCGCGGCCCGGCGCGGCCGGCTCGGCCGCGTCGCTCACCACCAGATTGTCGAGCCCGCCGGGCGCCTTGATCGAGACCTGTTTCATGAGACTGCCTTTCGTCCTGTGTCGTTTCAGCCCGCCACGATGCGGGCATTGCCGCTGACATAGCCTTCGCCGCGGGCGCGGCCATCCCGGCGCGCCCCCTGCGCGATGGCGTTCCGCGAGGTCAGGCGCGGTAGTCGCTGCCAAGCCCGTCGATGGAGCGCAGGTGCGCCTCCCATTCGAGCTGCAGGTCGCCGTCTTCCTCGTTCATCTGCACGTATTGCGCATGGACATGACCGGCGGTCTCGTCATCCACAAGCCGAAGCTTCTGTCCCGACGACGTTGCCGCGACCTGAATTTCGCAGGCGCGCTCGAGGTAGAACATGTTGTTGAACATCTCCGCCGCGCTGCGCCCCGTGGCGATGAGCCCGTGGTTGCGCAGCACCAGCACCGGGTGATCGCCGAAATCCGCCACGATGCGCTCGCGCTCTGCGAGGTCGAGCGCGATGCCCTCGAAGTCGTGATAGGCGATGCGGTTGTGGAACTGCAGCGAGATCTGGTTGAGCGGCAGCAGACCGTCTTCCATGCACGACACCGCCACGCCCGCGCGGGTGTGGGTGTGCATGATCCACGCCGCGTCATGGCGATGCATGTGCACGGCGGAATGGATGGTGAAGCCCGCCGGGTTCACCCGGTGCGGGCTGCCGTCGACCTTGTTGCCGTCGACATCGATCTTGACCAGCGACGAGGCGGTGATTTCTTCCCAGCGCCAGCCGTAGGGGTTGATGAGGAAGTGCCCGTCTTCGCCCGGCACCCGGGCGGTGATGTGGGTGTAGATCAGGTCGGTGAACCTGTGCAGCGCCGCCAGCCGGTAGCAGGCGGCCAGTTCTTCGCGGGTCTGTTTCTCTTCGGGGGACATGGCGATCTCCGTTGGTCAGTTGCGTTGGCCGACCGCCCCGCCTGCGCCCTCGGCGGGGCGCCCGGCGTGACGGGCGGCAAGGTCCTCGAGCGCCCGCGCCACCTGCGGCTCGGGCGGGCAGGCCCGGCGGGTGGTGAGGTCGGTGTGCAGCATCAGCGTCTCGATGGTGGCGGCAAGGCTGCCGTCCTCCTTCAGGACGCGATGGAAGAGCTTCATCTTCTTGCCGGCGCCCTCGAGCACCTGCGTGGTCACGGTAAGCAGCGCGCCCCGGTGCACCTCGTCGAGATAGCGGATGCGGGTGTCGACGGTGAAGAAGCTCTTGCCGCTGGCCACATAGACCTCGTCGGCCCCCACCAGCGTCATCAGGCTATCGGTCGCCCAGGTGCCAAGCTCGAGATAGGCGGCCTCGTTCATGTGGCCGTTGTAGTCGGTCCATGTGACCGGCACGGCGCGGCGCGAGGTGATCGGCAGGCCGTCGATCTCGCCGCCCGCCGCAAGCCGCGCCTCATGCGCGACGATGACGCCCCCGGCGCCGCTCTTGGTGCGGCGCAGGCCGCGCAGGATGGCCACGAGATTGTCGTCCCGGAGCTGCTCCAGCTCGGCGATGCTCAGGTGCCCCGACTGGGCGTCGGACTGGTCGCCGATCGCCCCGATCAGCGCGGCGTCGAGCTCGGGCACGTCGGTGAGCCGCGACCACGGCCAGTGCAGCGAGGGGCCGAACTGCTCGATGTAGCTGGCCATGCCGGCCTCGCCGCCGGCGAGGCGGTAGGTTTCGAACAGGCCCATCTGCGCAAGTCGCAGGCCAAATCCCATGCGGATGGCGTCGTCGATCTGTGCCGTGGTGGCGATGCCATCGCGGATCATCCACAGCGCCTCGCGCCAGATCGCCTCCTGGAAGCGGTTGCCGATGAAGGCGTCGATCTCGGTCTGCATCTCGAGCGGGACCATCCCGAGCGACTGCACCACCGGCAGCGCCCTTGCGCGCAGCTCCGGCGCGCCGGTGATCTCGACCAGCGGCAGCAGGTAGACCGGGTTGAACGGGTGCACCACCACGACGGGCGCACCATTCGAGGCGAGGTCGGAAGCCTTGAAGCCCGAGGTCGACGACGCGATGAAGCCGCCCTCGGGCAGGACCGCCGCGATCCGGTCATAAACCCCCTGCTTCAGATCCAGCCGCTCCGAGACGCTCTCCTGCACCCAGTCGGCGCCCTCTACGGCCTCTTCGAGCGTGTCGCAGACGCGGAGCACGCCTTCGGGCGGCAAAGGCCGGTCGTAGAGCGCCGGAAGCGAGGCACGGGCGCGGTCGAGCACCGCCGCGAGCTTGCGCGCGGCCTCGGGGGCCGGGTCGAACAGCGCCACGTCCCAGCCGTTGAGCAGGAAGCGTGCCGCCCAGCCGCCGCCGATGACGCCGCCGCCGATGAGGGCTGCCCGGCTCATGCAGGCACCGGCATGTCACGCTTGACGAGGCCGAGCTGGTTGCGCACTTCCTGAGGCCCCATCAGCGAGGCGCCCATGTTGGACAGGATGCTCGCCGCCTTCTCGACAAGCTGCGCGTTGGTCGCCATCACGCCGCGCTCGAGATAGAGGTTGTCCTCGAGCCCCACGCGCACGTTGCCGCCCGCCAGCGCCGCGGCGGCGACATAGGGCATCTCGTCCCGACCAAGGCTGAAGGCCGACCACGTCCAGCCCGCAGGCACGTTGTTCACCATCGCCATGAAGGTGTTCATGTCGCCCGGCGCGCCCCACGGGATGCCCATGCAGAGCTGTACCAGCGCCGGATCCTCGAGCACGCACTCGTTCACCAGTTGCTTGGCGAACCACAGGTGGCCGGTGTCGAAGGCCTCGATCTCGGGCTTCACGCCAAGCTCGGTCATCATCCGGCCCATGGCGCGCAGCATCTCGGTGGTGTTGGTCATCACGTAGGTGCCGTCGCCGAAATTCATCGAGCCGCAATCGAGGGTGCAGATCTCGGGCAGGCAGTCGCGGATATGCGCCATGCGCTCGGTGGCGCCGGGCATGTCGGTGTTGGGACCGTCGAGCTCCATCGGGGTCTCGACATCGCCGAAGGTCAGATCGCCTCCGGTGCCGGCGGTCAGGTTCAGCACCACGTCGACATCGGAGGCGCGGATGCGGTCGGTCACCTCGCGGAACAGCGCCCGGTCGCGGCAGGGCGCGCCGGTTTCGGGATCGCGGACGTGGCAATGCACCACCGCGGCCCCGGCCTTGGCGGCGTCGATGGCGGCATCGGCGATCTCGGCGGGGGAGCGCGGCACCAGACGGCTCTTGTCCTGCGTGGCACCCGCGCCGGTGATGGCGGCGGTGATGAAGGGCTTGCGGTTCATCTGGAGGGTCATGGGGGTCTCCTTACCGGCCTTTCCAGACCGGGTCACGTTTCTCGGCAAAGGCGCGGGCGCCTTCCTTCTGGTCCTCGGAGCGGTAGAGCTTTTCCACCGTCTCGAACTGGCTGGCGTTGATGCGGTTGAGCGCGTCCTGGAACTTCATGTCCTCGGCCTCGCGGGCGATCTCCTTGATCGCGGCAAAGACCAGCGGCGGGCCCGCGGCCAGTTCGTCGGCCATCTTGCGCGCCTCGGCCATCAGCTCGGCGGCGGGCAGGATGCGGTTGATCAGACCCCAGCGATGGCCCTCCTCGGCATCGAACCAGCGCCCGGTAAAGAGCAGCTCCATGGCGATGTGGTAGGGGATGCGCTTGGGCAGCTTGATCGTCGCGGCATCGGCCACGGTGCCGGACTTGATCTCGGGCAGCGCAAAGCTCGCATGATCAGCAGCGAGGATGATGTCGGCGCCGAGCGCCAGCTCGAGCCCGCCGCCGCAGGCGATGCCGTTGACCGCGGCGATCACCGGCTTGTTGAGGCCGCGCAGCTCCTGCAGGCCGCCGAAGCCGCCGACGCCGTAATCTGCGTCCGCCGCCTCCCCCTCGGCCGCGGCCTTGAGATCCCAGCCCGGGCAGAAGAACTTCTCACCCTGCGCGGTGAGGAGCGCCACGCGCAGCTCTGGATCGTCCCGGAATTCGGTGAAGATCTCGCCCAGCTCGCGGCTCGTGGCCATGTCGATGGCGTTGGCCTTGGGCCGGTTCAGGGTGACTTCGAGCACCGCGCCGCGGCGGGTCGTCAAGACGTTCTGGGTCATTCTTCCATCCTGATGAGGGCATCCGCCGCCACCGCGTCCGTGGCACGGCAGATCAGCGGATTGATTTCAATCTCGTGCAGGGCGCTGGCGTGGTCCTGCACCAGCGTTTGCACGGCCATCGCGGTCTCGATGACCGCGTCAATATCGGCGCCGGGTCGGCCGCGGTAGCCGGTGAGCAGCGGCGCGGTGCGCAGGCTTTCGAGCGCCGCGCGGATGTCCTCGCGGCTGGCCGGGATCAGCACGGAGGCGGTATCGCGGATCAGCTCGGTGAGGATGCCCCCGAGGCCCAGCGTCAGCACGAAGCCATGCGCCGGATCGCGCGTCACCCCGAGGATCAGCTCGGCCACGGTGTCGGTGATCATCTCCTCGACGAGGAAGCTCGTCGCCGGCATCCCTGCCGCAGCGTCGCTGACCTGCTGCGCGGAGCCGAGGTTGAGCACCACGGCCCCGGCCTCGGTCTTGTGGGCGATGCCCTCGCCCTTGAGCACCACCGGAAAGCCGATCTGCGTCGCGGTCTCGGCGGCCTCCCCGGCCTCACCGGCGCGTCCCGATCCGGGGACGCGCACACCGAAGCGTTGCAGCAGCGTCTTCGCCTCGGCCTCCGAGAACACCCGCGCCGCGCCTTGGCCGTTCAGCGGCAGGGTCACCGGCTCGGGGCGGGCGTTGGCGCCCGAGGGCGCCGCGACGGCGGCCCGGATCGCGGTCAGCGCGTCGCCCATGCCGCAGAGCGGCACGATGCCCATCCCGAGCGCCCGTTGCGCCACGGCCTCGGGCAGCCCATCCGCCAGCAGCGACACCACCGCCATCGGCGTGCCGGTGGCATCGCGGGTCTTGGCCACGGCGCGCAGAACCTGCTCGTAATCGGGTGCGTCGAAGCGGTCGTCACGCGGATAATCCACCACCACGCAGCCAAGGCCAAGCTCCGCCCCGGGATCACAGAGCGCCGTGAACGTGGCGGTGAGCGCGTCTTCGTCGCCCCAGATATAGGTGTTGTAATCCAACGGGTTGGCGAGCGCGACCTTGGGGCCGAGCGCGTCGCGCAACCCGGTCTCCTGCGTGTCGGTGAGCGCGGGATATGCGACCCCGGCGCGCGCGCCCATGTCGGCCATCAGAGAGGCCTCACCGCCGGAGCACGAGGCCGAGGCGATGCGCGCCGAAAGCAGACCGCCGGTGACGTGCAGGATCTTCAGCGTCTCGACCAGCTCGGAGGGCGTGTCCACCTGCGCGATCCCCAGCCGCCGTAGCAGCGCCCGCGCGCCCGCATCCGAGCCGGTGAGCGAGGCGGTGTGCGAGACCGCCGCCGCCTGCGCCTGCTCGGACGCGCCGACCCGCAGCGCCACGATGGGCTTGCCGAGCTCGGCGGCGCGGGCGGCAAGCGCCTCGAAGGCACGCAGGTCGCTGATGCCCTCGATATGCAGGCCAAGCGCGGTGATGCGCGGGTCCTCCAGCAGCGCGATGCCGAGAGCCGACATCGAGGTCTGCGCCTGATTGCCAGCCGCGACCACGGCGGCAAGCGGCAGGCCCCGGCGCTGCATGGTCAGGTTGATGAGCACGTTCGACGACTGACCGATCACCGCGACGCCGCTTTCGACCGGGCTCATGCCGTGCCGGTCGGGCCAGAGCGCCACGCCGTCAAGCGCGTTGACGATGCCGTAGCAGTTCGGCCCCAGCACGCGCATCTCGCCCGCCGCGGCGACCAGCTCCGCCTGCAGCTCCTCGCCGTCGGCAAGCTCGGACACCGCCTCCGAGAAGCCGGCGGCGAAGCACACAGCGCCGCCGCAGCCCATCTCGGATAGCGCCCCCACCATCCTGACGGTCAGCGCGCGGTTGACGCCGATGAAGGCAGCATCCGGCACCCCCGGCAGCGCGGCGAGGTCGGGATAGGCCGGCTCGCCCCCGACCTCGGATCGCGTCGGGTGGACCGGCCAGATCGGGCCGGTGAAGCCGGTGGCGCGGCACTGGCGCACCACCGCCTCGCACCACGCGCCACCGCCGATCACGGTGATAGCCTGCGGAGAGAAGAAACGGCTCAGCGGCGACATGGCTCAGGCCCCCAGCGGCCGGAAGATCTCGCGGCTGATGATGTGGCGCTGGATCTCCGAGGTGCCGTCCCAGATCCGCTCGACGCGCGCGTCGCGCCAGAACCGCTCGATCGGCAGCTCGTCCATCAGGCCCATGCCGCCATGGATCTGCAGCGCCGCATCGGTCACCCGCGCCAGCATCTCCGAGGCATAGAGCTTGGCCGAGGCGATCTCGCGGTTCGCGGGCAGCCCCTGATCGAGGCGCCATGCCGCGGCGAGGGTGAGCCAGTCGGCGGCGTCGATCTCGGTGATCATGTCGGCTATCTGGAAGCTCACGCCCTGGAACCTGCCGATCGGCTGGCCGAACTGCTTGCGCTCGGCGGCATAGGCGACCGCGTGATCATAGACCCGGCGGGCGCGGCCCACCGAGTTGGTCGCCACGGTGATGCGGGTGGCATAGAGCCATTCGTTCATCACCTCGAAACCGCCGTCGACCTCGCCCAGCACCTGCGCATCCGACAGGCGGCAATTGTCGAAATAGAGGATCGAGTTCTGGTAACCGCGATGGGACACCGAGTTGTAGCCGCGCGCGATCTCGAAGCCGGGCGTGCCGCGATCCACGAGGAAACAGGTGATCCGCTTCTTGGGGCCGCGCGGGGTCTCGTCGACGCCGGTGGCAACGAAGACGATGACGAAATCGGCGTGCTCGGCGCCCGAGATGAAGTGCTTCGAGCCGTTGATGACCCAGTCGCCCCCGTCCCGCACCGCCTGACACTTCATGCCGCGCACGTCCGAGCCCGCATCCGGCTCTGTCATCGCAAGTGCGTCCATCTTCTCGCCGCGCACGGCGGGCATCAGGTATTTCTCAACCTGCGCGCCCTCGCAGGCCATCAGGATGTTCTGCGGGCGCCCGAAGAAGTGGGTCAGGGCCATAGAGCCACGGCCAAGCTCGCGCTCGACCAGCGCGAAATCGACGTGGCTCAGGCCCGGCCCGCCGACGCTTTCGGGGAAGTTCGAGGCGTAGAAGCCGAGGTCGAGGCACTTCTGCTTGATCTCCTGCGCGATCTCCGCCGGGACCTCGCCAGTGCGCTCGACAAGCGCCTCGTGCGGATAGATCTCGTTCTCGACAAAGCTCCGCACGGTGGAGACGATCATCTCCTGTTCTTCGGTCAGTCCAAAATGCATGGGTCACCCTTTTCTTGGCGTCGGGAGTGTGTGGGTTGCAGGGGGAAGCCGCGCACGTCCGGAGCGGATCGGGTCACGCCGGGCACACGCCCCTGACGGCGCGACTGGCGGGCAGCACCGGGATGGTGAGGGTCAGACGCGCCGACGTAAGCGCGGCGGGGCGTCGGTCACGTCATCGATGCGGGTGTCGCGGCCATCTGCGCTTTGCCGCCGGGCGGTATGAGACAGGGGGTTTTTCCCGCGCCGAAAGGACCCCGCAGGGCAAGCACCGCGCCTCGGGTGTTACGCTGAAACGTGTCTCGCCGCGCACGGGAGGCCCCGCATGTCCGTCCGACCGAACGGGCTTCGATCTGCGCTGTGTCGCCCACAATCGCCTCGCTCTTCATTGCTGTCCGTGTTGGCCCGAAACTGCGGCGTGAGGCGGTGGACTGCAAATGAAACCTATTCAGGCGCGCGACAAACCAAATTTGTCACGCGGTCCGATCCGGTGAGAGAGGCTCGAATTCCACCTTTGACAACAGCCGCTTGTGGAACGCCTCGACAATGGGGTTGTCGATGTTTTCCTCCGGCGTGCAAATGAAATACCCCGTCTTCTTGTGCAGGGAGGCCGCGAAGGGCCGCATCAGGCGCCCCGCGCGCAGGTCCTTGCCCCACAGGACGGTGTCGCCGATGGCGATCCCCTCCCCCGCGAGCACCGCCGTGTGCACGATGTTCATGTCCGAGTAACAGATGCCGCGCCGGGCCTCCTCGGGGGGCAGCCCCGAGCGGGTCATCCAGTCTTCCCAGTCGCTGAAATCGGTCATGTGCAGAAGCGTGGCCTGCTGCAGAATGCGCAGGTCGTTGAAATTCTCGAACCGGCTGAGATAGGCCGGGCTGCACAGCGGCGTGAACTCGACCGAGAACAGCGGCGTGCTTCTGAGATGGGGGCGCGGCTCGTGGCCGAAGGTGATGAAGGTGTCGATCTCGGGATTGGTGGTGTCGGCCATCCTGTGCGAGCTGAGCACCCTGACCACCACGTCGGGATGCTCGGCGACGAAATCGCCGAGATGCAGACAGAGCCAGCCGTCGGCGAAGCCGGGCGTTGCGCTGATCGTCAGCGACCCGGTCAGCCCCGCCTGCGCCACCCGCGCGGTCGAGCTGGCGATCATGCTCAGGGCGCGGCGCACGTCCTCGGCATAGGCCCGCGCGCGGGGCGTGATCTCGGACTTGTTGCCGCTGCGCTCGACGATCTTGAAGCCCAGATCAGCCTCGAGCAGCCGAAGCTGGTGGCTGATCGCGCTGCGGGTGACGTTGAGCTCGGCCGCGGCACGCCAGAGCGCGCCATGGCGGGCAACGCTTTCGATGGCGCGCAGCGCCTGGATGGAGGGGTAGCGTTTGATGACGGGCCTCGCGCGTGGGTGTCGGCGCTGGATACACCGACGGGCGCCTGCTTGCGAGGCATGGCGCGCCGCGTTGTGGCGCGTGGGGCGTCGGGGCGTGGTGTTTCGGACGCTGCGCGCGTCGGACAGAGCAGCCCTCGCAGCCCGGTGTCGCGCGGATCAGGACCGGTGAGGCAAAGCGGCTCGCAGGCCCGGCTCCGCATCACTGCAAAGCCAGCGCGCTTGCGGCGCGCGGCCAAAGCGGCTCCTCCGCCACGCAAGCTCCTCTCTTGGGCACGCCCTCCCCGGCGCAGCGCTCCGCGACCTCGCCTCAGGTCTCGCACCTGCCTCCGCATGACAAGATCCGGCGCGACAGCCAAGCCCATCACAGCTTCGCGACCAGCACTAGACGACCGGTCTATTACTGATTAACTCACCGCCCATGACAGAGGAAAGCAAATCGGATCTCACGCGGAAACGCATTCTCGACGCCGGGCGCAGCCTGCTGCTGCGGCACGGGTTCTCGGGAGTGGGCCTGTCGCGCATCCTCGCCGAAAGCGGCGTACCGAAGGGGTCGTTCTACTACTACTTCGCCTCCAAGGAGGCCTTCGGCACGGCGCTGCTCGAGGAGTACGTCGCGGGCTATCTCGATCGGTTCGACGCCCTCATCGCCGCGCCCGGCCCGGCGGGCGGCAAGCTCATGCGGTTCTGGGATGCGTGGCTGACCGAGGCCGGACAGGCGGGCATCGCCGGAGAGTGTCTCGTGGTGAAGCTTGGCGCAGAGGTGGCCGACCTGTCGGCGCCGATGCGCGAGATCCTCGACCGGGGCGTCGACGCCGTGGTCGACCGCATCGCCCGGCTGCTGCGGGACGGCGCCGAAGACGGCACCGTGGCCCGCGTCGACGATCCCGAGGCCACGGCCCGGATGCTCTACGCCAAGTGGCTCGGCGCCGCGGTGCTGGCCAAGCTCGCCCAGAGCGACGCGGCTCTCCTCATGGCGCGCGAGGAAACCTCTGCCCAGCTTGCCCCCACCGGGGCCTCCTGACCAACCGAAAGGACCAACCAGCATGTTCGCTGCCATCCACGACACCTTCGGCGAGCCCGCCGATGTACTTGCCGCGCGCGAAATCGAGCGCCCCGAGCCGGCCGCCGGCGAGGCGCTGATCCGCATGGTTCTGTCGCCGATCCACAACCATGATCTGTGGACGATCCGCGGCAACTACGGCTACAAGCCGCCGCTTCCCGGCGCCATCGGCGGCTCTGAAGCGCTCGGCATCGTCGAGGCGCTTGGCGAGGGCGTCGATCCCGATCTGCTCGGGAAACGCGTGTCCGTCGCCGGGGTGCACGGCGCGTGGGCCGAGTATTTCACCGCCCCCGCCGCGACGCTTCTGCCGCTGCCCGAGGCCATCTCGGACACCGCCGGCGCCCAGCTCGTGGCGATGCCGTTCAGCGCCCTGTCGCTGCTCGAAACGCTCAAGGTCGGCAAGGGCGAATGGCTGGTCCAGACCGCCGCGAACGGCGCGGTCGGCAAGATCATGGCCGGTCTCGCCAAGGCGCGCGGCATCCACCTGCTGAACCTCGTGCGCCGCGACGAGGCGGCCAACGAGTTGCTGCGCTCCGGCATGACCAACGTGCTTTCCACCGCCGATCCGGACTGGAAATCGAAGGCCCGGGCGCTGATCGGCGAGGCCGGCGCGGTCTCTGCCATCGACTCGGTGGGCGGAGAGATGGCCACGCACCTCGTCGACCTGCTCGGCACCGATGGCGAGCTGGTCGTCTTCGGCACCGCGACCGGGGCGCCGCTGGCGCTGTCCTCAGGCGAGCTGATCACCAAGCATGTCACGGTGAAGGGCTTCTGGGGCGCGCGCGTCAGCAAGGAGATGGCCCCCGAGACCCGCCGCCGCCTGATCGGCGAACTGGTCGAGCTGGCCACACGCGGCGAGCTGCCGCTCGAAAGCGAGGGCAGCTACGCGTTGTCGCGATGTGCCGATGCGATGAAAGCCGCGCTGACCCCGGGCCGTTCGGGAAAGGTCATGCTGCGCCCCTGAGCGCCGCGCGCTCACCCAGTCAAGACTGCTGGCCGCGTGAGGCGGCCAGCGGTGCTCACCTGATCCAAGGCAGGCCCCCGTCCCTTTGACGGCGGCTCCGCCACCGGCGTGACGGGCGGCAAGCCTCACCGCGTCGCGGCGCCCGCCGACGCGTAGACCGGTCGCCCAGCCCCATCATCTCCTCGCCCCAACCGGCCCCCTTGCACGCCGATCCAGCCGCCCTCGCATCTTGCGGCGCCGCGAGCGATGCCATAGGGGGCGGGCATTCCCAGCAGCAGGACGACCCAGATGACCATCAGCACCCTTGTCACTCATTCCGGCGGCTTCCATGCCGATGAAGTGCTGTCGACCGTCATCCTCACCCGCCTGCATCCCGAGGCCGAGGTCGTGCGCAGTCGCGCCCCCGAGTGGATCACGCCCGCCGAAGGCCGCCTGATCTACGACGTCGGCGGCGCCTATGACCCCGAGGGCGGGATCTTCGACCATCACCAGCGCGAAAGCCCGCTGCGCGAGGACGGCACCCCCTACAGCTCGTTCGGGCTTGTCTGGAAGCATTTCGGCCTCGACTTCCTGAGGAGCTTCGACATTCCCGAGGCGGATCTCGAGACGGTCCACGCCTCGTTCGACCGCAGCTTCGTGCTGCCCGTCGATCAGGTCGACAACGGCACGGTGAGCCTCTCCGAGGGGGGCCCGTTGTCGTCGCTGACCCTGCCCGGGCTGATCGAGACCCTCAAGCCGGTCTTCGACGACACCGACCCCGAGAGCGAGACCCGCGCCTTCCACGCCGCGGTCGAGATCGCGCGGCAGTTCGTCGAGGCCCGCGTCGCGCGCAGCGCCGCCAAGCGGCGCGCCGAAACGCTGGCCGCCGAGGCCATCCGCGCGGCGGGCGACAGCCCGATCCTCGAGCTGCCGATGGGAATGCCCTTCCGGCCCGCGGTGATCGAGGCGGGTGCCGAGCACCTGCTCTTCGTGGTGACCCCGCGCGGCGCCGGCGAATGGACCTTGGGCGGCATCCGCAAGCACGATCAGGGCTTCGAGCAACGGGCCGACCTGCCGGCGGCCTGGGCAGGCCTGTCGGGCGCGGAGCTCGAGCAGGCGTCGGGCGTGACGGGGGCCAAGTTCTGCCACAAGGCGCGCTTCATCGCCGCGGCCTCGAGCCGCGACGCGATCCTCAAGATGGCCGAGCTTGCCGTGATCGAGGCCCGTCTCGAGGCAGACGCAGCCCCGGTCGCCAAGGCCTGAGGCCTCCGGCGGGCGGTTTCCCTGATCAGGACGAGCCGACGGCGGTGGCGCGCCGCTTTCGCTCTGCCGCACGGTGGCTCTTCACTACAAGCCACTGGCCTCGTCGCCCGTGCCGCGCCTGACACAGCAACGTTCCCCCGGATCGGGCCAGCGCCAATTCCCCCCCAAGCACAAAGCAAAAAGGGCGGCCCCGACGGGCCGCCCTTTCGCTGTCACAAGAGGACTGCGCTTACCAGGAGGTCAGCACGGTGCCCTGGTACTTCTCGTCGATGAACGCCTTGATCTCGGGGCTGTGATAGGCGTCGATCAGCGGCTGCACCCAGGGCTGCTCCTCGTCGCCTTCGCGCACCACGATGATGTTCACGTAGGGGTTGTCGGCGCTTTCCATCGCGATGGAATCTTCCTTCGGGTTCAGGCCCGAGGCGATGGCGTAGTTGGTGTTGATCAGCGCCGCATCGAGATCGGCCAGCGAGCGCGGCAGTTGCGCGGCGTCGAGCTCGCGGAACTTGATGCCCTTGGGGTTCTCGACGATGTCGAGCACCGTCGGCACGAGGCCGGTGCCCTCGGCGAGCTTCAGCAGGCCGAGGCTCTGCAGCACCAGCAGCGCGCGGCCACCGTTGGTCGGGTCGTTCGGGATGCCCATGGAGCCGCCCTCGGGGAAGGCCTCCATGTCGGTGATACTGTCGGAGTAGACGCCCATCGGGGTGGTGATGGTGGTCGCCACCGGCACCAGCGCAAAGCCGCGGTCCTTGACCTGGTTGTCGAGATAGGGCTGGTGCTGGAACGAGTTGGCCTCGATGTCGCCATCGGCCAGCGCCTGGTTCGGCACCACGTAATCCGAGAACTCGACCACGTCGATGTTCAGGCCCATTGGTTCGGCGATCTTGGCCACCTCTTCCATGATCTCGGCATGTTCGCCGGGCGAGACGCCGACCTTGATGTCCTCGGCAGAGGCGGTGCCGGCGATGAGCGCCAGCGCGGAGACGACGGGGATCAGTCGCTTCATGGGGTTTTCCTTCCTTGCTGCATTCTTCTGATGCTTGATTTAGGGATCAGCGGCCGCGATTGCGCGGCGCGCGTTTGTCGACCAGTCTGGCCAGACCCTCGCCGAGGGACTGCACGAGCTGGACCAGCACGATGAGGATGACGACCACCGCCAGCATGACCTCGGGCATGAAGCGCTGGTAGCCGTAGCGGATGCCGAGATCGCCCAAGCCCTCGCCACCGACCGCGCCGACCATGGCGGAATAGCCGATGAGGCTCACCGCCGCGAGGGTCAGGCCCAGCGTGATGCCGGGCAGCGCCTCGGGGATCAGCACCTTGCGGATGATCTGCAGCGGCGTGGCGCCCATGGCGCGGGCGGCCTCGATCAGGCCGCTGTCGACCTCGCGGATGGCGTTCTCGACCAGCCGCGCGATGAACGGCACCGCGGCGATGGTCAGCGGCACGATGGCGGCGGTGGTGCCGATGGAGGTGCCGGCGATCAGTCGCGTGAACGGGATGATCGCCACCACGAGGATGATGAACGGCACCGAGCGGGTGGCGTTGACCACGAGCCCCAGAACCTTGTTCACCGCCGGAGACGACAGCAGCTCGCCGCGCTGCGAGACGGCGAGGTAGACGCCGATGGGCAGGCCGAAAATCGTGCCGAGCGCGCCGGAGATCGCCACCATGTAGAGCGTCTGCAGCGTTGCTTCGAGCAGCATGTTGATCAGGTTAGCCGACATAGCCCAGCACCTCCGTGAGCAGCGCGTGACGTTCCAGATAGGCGCGCGCCTCGGCGCCGCGCCCGGCCTCGACCGAGACCAGCAGGTTGCCGAACGGGTGCGGCCCGATCTCCTCGATGGCGCCGGCAAGGATGTTGACGGCGATGCCCAGCTCAGAGGTCAGCATGGCCAGCATCGGATCGGTGGCGTGCTGCCCGGCAAAGGTGATGCGGATCACCTCCTGCGCCGCGCCCTGCGGGCGCTCGGGCTGCAGCCGGTCGGCGATGAAGCTCGGCAGGGTCACGCCGGTGATGCCCGACAGGAACGAGCGCGTGGTCGGATGCTTGGGCTCGGCGAAGACATCGTAGGTGGTGCCCTGCTCGACGATGCGGCCACCGTCGATCACCGCCACGTGGCTGGCGATGTCGCGCACCACCGCCATCTCGTGGGTGATCAGCAGGATGGTCAGGCCGAGATCGCGGTTGATGTCGGCCAGCAGCTTCAGCACCGTCTGCGTGGTCTCGGGATCGAGCGCCGAGGTGGCCTCGTCCGAGAGCAGCACCTTGGGCCGGGTGGCCAGCGCCCGCGCGATGCCGACGCGCTGCTTCTGCCCGCCCGACAGCTCTGCCGGGTAGCGCCGGCTCAGCTCCTCGAGACCCACGCGCGCGATCAGGTCGTCGACCCGCGGCTTGATCTCGGCGCTCGGCACGCCGGCAATCTCGAGCGGCAGCGCCACGTTGCCGTAAACGGTGCGCGAGCTCAGCAGGTTGAAGTGCTGGAAGATCATCCCGACATCGCGGTGGATGTGGCGCAGCTCGGCGGCGCTGGCGCGCCCGACATCGTGCCCGGCGACCGTCACGCTGCCCGTGGTCGGCTGTTCCAGCCCGTTGACCATGCGCAGAAGCGTCGATTTGCCGGCGCCCGAGCGCCCGATGATTCCGGTGATCGTCCCGGCCGGCACCTCGAGGCTCACGTCCTCAAGGGCCATGACCTGACCCGAGCCCTTTTTCTCAAAGGACTTTCCAAGGGCCGCGAAGCTGATCGCGGCGCCGGTTGTCTGTGTCTCGGCCATCTGAGCCTCTCGCTAGCGTCCGGCCTCCTCCGTGCGGGGCGATAGACCGGATTAGAGGGGCGGACGCAAGGGGCAGTCGGTGCAAAACCGGCGCCGGAGGGGCCACCGAGACGGTCGGATTGTGGCACCTCTGCTCGCCGGTGGAGGGCCGGTGTTATGGGGCGGGGTGCGCGGGCGGCTTTGGTAGACGCGGTTACCGCCTGTTCAGGCGCGTCGTCGCCGGGAAGGATAGCCTTCCTGCGGTCATACATTTCTACGCGCTTGTTCGACAGATTCACACCGAGCCGCCTGAAACCCGTTGTTCCCGGCACCAATCCGACGCCAATCTCCTCCCCCGCCCCTCATGCACGCTGCATGGACAACGAATCGAACAGATGCCACACTCGCGCGCACCCTCCTGTCTGAGAAGTGAACCCGCGAGCCATGGATATGCCAGCCAAGATGCGACGCTCTGACCGGTCCGAAACCGGGCGCACGCTTGTCGAGACGGTGCGCGAGGCGCTGCGCGACCAGATCGTCTCTGGCAGCTATCCACCGGGCGCACGCCTCCCGAGCGAAGCGCGGATGACGCAGGAGTTCGGCGTCAGCCGCACGGTGGTGCGCGAGGCGATCTCCTCGCTGCGCGCCGACGGCTTGGTCGAGCCGCGGCAGGGTGCCGGCGTCTTCGTGCTCGCGCCCCCGGCCCCGGTGGCGCTGCCGTTCCAGAACATCGATTTCGTCCGCATCTCCTCGATGATCGAACTGCTCGAGCTGCGCACCGCGGTCGAGGCAGACGCCGCCGCGCTGGCCGCGCAGCGCCGCTCGCCGGCGCAGGAGGAGAAGATCATCGACTGCCTGCGCGAGGTCGAACGCGCGGCCAAGGCCGGGGAGGTCACCGCAGATGCCGACTTCGCGCTGCACCTCGCCATTGCCGAGGCCACCAACAACCCCCGGTTCGGCGACTTCCTGTCGATGATCGGGTCGAACCTGATCCCGCGCAAGGCGCTCGCCGACACCGAGACCGAGCCGGTCGCGCGCGAGTATCTCGACGTGATCTCCGCCGAGCACCAGCAGATCGTGGGCGCCATCCTCGACGGCGACGAAGACGCGGCGCGCGCCACCATGCGCCAGCATCTCAAGGGCAGCCAGGCGCGCTATCGGGCGTTGCTGCGTTCAAGCAGCGTCGGGAAGGTCTGAGGTAGCGCCAGCCTGCGAACAAGGTTGTCAGACAGTTCTCGTGGGCGCGCCTGCGGCAAATGGAGACTGCAACGAGGCTGCGCATGTCTCGGGCCAGCCTGAAGGGTCAGCTCCCCTTCGCGAGAAAAGAGCCAGCACCGCGAACGAAAAGGCCCCGTCGCATCCGACGGGGCCCCTTCACGGCATCACACAAACTCAGCGCGCCAGCCAGCCGCCGTCGACGTTGAGCACGGCCCCGGTGATGTATGTCGCCGCCGGGGAGGCGAGGAAGGCCGCCGTCCCGCCGATATCCGTGGGATCGCCCCAACGCCCGGCGGGGATGCGGTCGAGGATCGCGGCAGAGCGGTCGGGATCGTCGCGCAGGGCCTGGGTGTTGTTGGTCGCGATATAGCCCGGCGCGATGGCGTTGACGG